>NZ_LGRA01000016.1 GCF_003116095.1 Azospirillum sp. TSO35-2 | reverse complement strand
CATGACCGATGAGCCCAATCGCGCAGCCCAATGGACATAATGGTCCAGGGCTGCTCGACGAGGGTGTTCCAGGCGAAGCAGCAGTGATCGAGGATGTCCTGGTAGGAGGCGAAGACCCGGTTGGAGATCCAGTTGTCGCGCATGTACTGCCAGATGTTCTCCACCGGGTTCAGCTCGGGTGACTTCGGCGGCAACGGCAGCAGGGTGATGTTGGCGGGGATCGGCAGCTTGGCCGAGGTGTGCCAGCCCGCCTGGTCGAGCAGCACGACGGCATGCGCGCCGGGGGCTACGGCGCGCGCGATCTCCTCCAGGTGCAGCGCCATCGCCTCGCTCGTGCAGCGCGGCAGCACCAGAGCCGCGCCCTTGCCCTGGGCCGGACAGATCGCGCCGAACAGATAGGCCGAGCGCGTGCGCTGATCGTGTGGCGCCGCCGGCCGGCTGCCGCGGCGTGCCCAGCGGCGAGTGATCTTGTTCTTCTGGCCGATGCGGGCCTCGTCCTGCCACCAGATCTCTATGGGCTTGCCGGCAGCCTCGTGCGCCGCGACCTGCGCCAGCAAGGTGGGGAAGTTTTTTTGAACGCCTCGGCGGCGTCGGGATCCTTGGCGTGGTGGCGGGGACGGGCCGAGAGCTTGCGCAAGCCCAGAGCGCGCAGTTCCCGGCTCAGCGTCTGCTTCGACACCGAGACGCGGAACTCCTCCCACAGCCAGTGCAGCAGATCGGCGATCCGCCAGCGTACCACCCCGTGCACCGCCGGGATCGGCCCCGCCTCGACAATCTGGCGCAGTGCCGTCCGGTGATGCTCCGCCAGACGCGGCTGCGGGCCTGGCGCCTTGCCGGTCAATAGGCCCGCCGGCCCTACATCATTGAAGCGTAGGACCCAGTCGCGCACCGTCTGCAAGCCGACCCCGCCGACCGCCGCCGCGACTGAGCGCGGCTCTCCCTCGTAGATCGCCGCCAGGGCGAGCAGCCGGCGGACTTGGCCGGGATCGTGAGAGGAACGGGCAAGCCGGCGCA
Source organism: Azospirillum sp. TSO35-2 (assembly GCF_003116095.1). GTDB lineage: Bacteria > Pseudomonadota > Alphaproteobacteria > Azospirillales > Azospirillaceae > Azospirillum. Next base: position 138 of record NZ_LGRA01000016.1, on the reverse strand, counting down.
AAGCGGCGGCATCGTAATCGCTGCGCAGCGGAACCGGAGCGGCCATGGCGGACCTCGTCGCTGTGGTCCCTCCGGTGAATCACACCATCCGGCTCAGTGGGAATCGCCGCATGAGTCGTACTCCGCAGGACTTGGTAT
>NZ_LGRA01000012.1 GCF_003116095.1 Azospirillum sp. TSO35-2 | reverse complement strand
CCCCGTTTTCCGGACAGTCGGATAAGCTTGGTTCGCCCAGGAAGAAGGACGGACCCGATGACGGGGAAACGGAAGCGGTATTCGGCGGAGTTCAAGGCGAAGGTGGCGCTGGAGGCGATCCGGGGCGAACTGACGGTATCGCAGCTGGTGGCCAAGCATGGCGTACACCAGACGCTGATCAACGCCTGGAAGAAGCAGGCGATGGAGGGGATGGCCGGTGTGTTTTCCGGCAAGGCTGAAGCCGCTGGAACCAGCCATCAGGGCGAGGTGGGGAAGCTGCACGCGATGATCGGCCAGTTGGTCGTGGAGCGGGATTTTTTGCGCAAGGCCTCCGGTCGATGAGCATCGGTCGGAGGCGGGAGCTGGTCGAGGCGGATCATCCGCGGCTGTCGATCACGCGACAGTGCGAGCTGGTTTCGATCAGCCGGTCCAGCTACTACGGACCGGCCAAAGGCGAACCGGCCGAGAACCTGGAGCTGATGCGGCTGATCGACGGGCTGTTCCTGGAAACGCCCTGGTATGGCAGCCGGCAGATGACTCGGCATCTCTGCCGGCACGGCCATCAGGTCAACCGCAAGCGGGTTCGCCGCCTGATGGCGCGGATGGGGTTGCGGGCGGTCTATCAGCGCCCGAAGACGACGGTGCGGCACCCCGAGCACAAGATCTGGCCGTACCTGCTGCGCGACGTGACCATCGACCGACCCAATCAGGTCTGGTGCGCTGACATCACCTACATTCCGATGCGCCGAGGCTTCCTCTATCTGGTGGCGGTGATGGACTGGGCGACGCGCAAGGTTCTGAGCTGGCGTCTGTCGAACACCATGGACGTCGCGTTCTGCATCGAAGCCGTGGAGGAGGCGATGACACGCTACGGCCGACCGGACATCTTCAACACCGATCAGGGCAGCCAGTTCACCAGCCCACGTTTCACCGGCCTCTTGACCGCTGCTGGCATTCGGGTGTCGATGGACGGGCGCGGCCGGTGGATGGACAACGTCTTCATCGAACGGCTGTGGCGTTCGATGAAATACGAATGCGTCTACCTCCACGCCTTCGAAACGGGCAGCGAGGCCAGAGCCCGGATCGGCCACTGGATCGATTATTGCAACCACGAACGCCCACACTCGGCGCTCGGCGGCAGAACCCCGGCAGAGGCCTATGAGGGCACACTGGACCGGATCAGATTGGCGGCGTGACACGAACCTGAACCAAGCTTATTCCAGCCGCCAAACTGTCCGGGAAACGGGGACCA
>NZ_LGRA01000020.1 GCF_003116095.1 Azospirillum sp. TSO35-2 | reverse complement strand
GACGCCTGCCGCCTTGTGCAGGCAAGTGAGGAAGACATGAAGACGCTCCGTGGTTTGCGCTGGCAAATCCTGGCCCTGATGATGCTTGGCACCGTGGTCAACTACATCGACCGCAACACGCTGGGCATCCTGGCGCCGCAGCTCAAGGAACAGCTGCACTTCACCACCGAACAGTATTCCTTCGTCGTCAGCGCCTTTCAGCTCTGCTACAGCCTGATGCAGCCGATCGCCGGCTACATCACCGACCTGATCGGCCTGAAGTTCGGCTACGCCATGTTCGCCTTCGTCTGGGGGGTGGCCGCCGCGCTGCACGCGCTGGCCGGCAGCTGGCAGTCGATGGCCTTCTTCCGCGGCCTGCTCGGCATCAGCGAGGCCGCCGCCATGCCGTCGGGCGTCAAGACCTCCACCCTGTGGTTCCCCGCCCGCGAACGCTCCATCGCCACCGGCTGGTTCAACACCGGCAGCTCGATCGGCGCCATGGTCGCCCCGCCCTTCGTCATCTGGCTGTCGCTCGCCTACAGCTGGCAGGTCGCCTTCATCATCACCGGCCTGCTCGGCGTCGGCATGTCGCTGCTGTGGGTCATGCTCTACCGCAACCCGGAAAACCATCCGCGCCTGACCAAGGAGGAGCACAGCTACATCCTGGAAGGCCGCGAGCATGTCGAGCTGCCCAAGCCCTCGGTCAAGCGCGTGCTCGGCAAGGGCAAGTTCTGGAGCATCGCCGCCGCCCGCTTCCTGACCGAGCCGGCGTGGCAGACCTTCAGCTTCTGGATCCCGCTGTACATGGTTTCGACCCGCGGCATGGACATCAAGCAGTTCGCGCTGTTCGCCTGGCTGCCCTTCCTGTTCGGTGACCTCGGCTGCATCCTCAGCGGCTACCTGTCGCCCTTCTTCGCCAAGCGGTTCAAGATGACGCTGGTCAACTCGCGCATCGCCGGCGTCGGCGTCGGTGCGGTGTGCATGATCGGCCCGGCGCTGATCGGCCTCGTCTCCAGCCCGATCACCGCGATCTTCCTGTTCTCGCTCGGCGCCTTCGCCCACCAGATGCTGTCCAGCCTGCTCTACGCCCTGGTGACCGACAGCTTCGAGAAGCAGGACGTCGCCACCGCCACCGGCTTCGGCGGCATGGCCGGCTACATGGGCGGCATGATCTTCTCCCTGATCATCGGCCAGCTCGCCAGCACCATCGGCTACGAGCCGCTGTTCGCCTGCCTCTCCGTCTTCGACCTCACCGCCTTCGCCATCATCGCCCTCGTCCTCGGCCAGCGTGGCAAGACCGCCGCCATCGCTCACGCCACCGCCGACGCCGCCGCCGATTGAACTCC
>NZ_LGRA01000009.1 GCF_003116095.1 Azospirillum sp. TSO35-2 | reverse complement strand
CGCCGGTGCCGGAGACGGTCAGGTTTTCCGCCAGGGTGATGCCGCTGCCGACCGCCAGGGTGGCGCCGCTCGACACCATGGTGCCGCCCGCGGTGGTGCCCAGCGCGCTGTTGCTGCCGGCGACCAGGGTGCCGGCGCTGATCGTGGTGGTGCCGGTGTAGCTGTTGCTGCCCGACAGGGTCAGGCTGCCCGTGCCGCTCTTGGTCAGGGCGTAGCTGCCGCTGACCACGCCCGACAGGGTGGCGGTGGCGCCGCTGCCGACGCTGAGCGTGCCGGCGCCCGACAGGGCGACCGCCTTGCTGATGGTGGTGCCGGAGCCGGTGATGTCCAGGGTCGCGCCGGCGCCCATCGACACGCTGCTTCCGCTGCCGAGATTGGCGTTCGCCGAAACCGAAACCTTGGACGAGGCGCTGATGGTCGTGGTGCCGCTGTAGCTGTTGGTGCCCGACAGGACGAAGGCGTTGCTCGAATCGTCATTGGTGATGGTCAGGGTGCGCGCGCCACCGCTTTCCGAGATCGTGCCGGAAAAAGTGAAGGCAGCCCCGCTGACGAGCACCGTAGCGTCGTTGTCGCTTCTTATGGAGGCGTTGCCGGCGAGAACAATGTTGTTGCCAAAGGTTCGGCTGCTGCCGGCGATCCAGATCGTGGAAGACGCGTTGGCGGTGATGGCGCCGCTGCCAAATCCGCTGGTCCCGAACGCTTCGAGCTGACCGCTGGCGTTCAAGGTGATGTTGCCGCTGTAGCCGCTGGCGTTCCAGATGCCCAGCACGTTGGCGGTAAGCGTCCCCGTCCCGCTGAGCGCCCCTTTCAGCGCCGGATTGTTTCCGGAGATGGTTCCCCCACCGCTGCCGATCACGACATCGTTGAAGAAGACATTGTAGACGCCGCTGCCGGTTCCATCGGCGCTGGTCCTGCCGGTGGTGTTGGTGACATTGAAGATGCCGCCGTCCAGCGTCAGGGCTCCAGAGCCGATGTTGGCGGCGGTGCTGACGGTGAGCGTGCCGCCGGACACCGTCGAGGCCCAGGTCGCGCCGCTGTTGGTCCCCGACAGGGTCAGGGAGCCGCTGCCCGCCTTGGTCAGCGTGCCGCTGCCGGTGATCGTGCCGGAGAGGGTGGTGGAGGTCGTCTGGCTGACGGTCAGCGCGTTGGCGCCCAGCGCGACCGTTCCGGCCCCGCTCAGCGCCCCGATGGTCTCGGTCGCCGAGACCAGGCTCAGCGTGGCGCCCGACGCCACCGAAACGGCGCTGCCGTCGGCGAGCGCGGTGCCGGCGCTGCTGTTCAGCGCCAGGGTGCCGGCGCTGACGGTGGTGGAACCGGTGTAGGTGTTGGTGCCGGTCAGCGTCAGCGTGCCGCTGCCGTCCTTGGTCAGGTTGAAGCCGGTGCCGCTGACCACGCCCGACAGGGTCAG
>NZ_LGRA01000014.1 GCF_003116095.1 Azospirillum sp. TSO35-2 | reverse complement strand
CGATGGTACTGCGTCTTAAGACGTGGGAGAGTAGGTCGCCGCCAGGTCACTCAGGCACAAGAGACACTCCAAGCCCCAACCAAAACACGCCCTCGCGCACGTCATCTTCACACCGGTGGTTTCGGGTCGATCCCGCACCGGCAAGACCCCAAGTCGAAGGCCCCGTTCCGCAAGGAACGGGGCCTTCTTGCGTCGCAAGGGGTGCATGATGCTTGACCTGAGACCGGAAAATTCCTCCGGGGAAAGGTAGAGTCCGTCATCGAGAGGAGACGGACGGATGAGACGCAGCCGATTCAGCGAGGAGCAGATCATTGGCATCCTGAAGGAGCAGGAGGCTGGTCAGAAGACGGCGGACGTGTGCCGCCGGCATGGGATCAGCGAGGCGACCTTCTACACCTGGAAGGCCAAGTACGGCGGGCTGGAGGTTTCCGAGGCGCGGCGGCTTAAGGCGCTCGAGGACGAGAACACGCGGCTGAAGAAGCTGCTGGCCGAGGCCATGCTGGACAACGCCATCCTGAAGGACGTCGCCGCAAAAAAATGGTGACGCCCGCGGCTATGCGGAATGCTGTTGCCCATGCCCGTGCCAGCCACGGCGTGAGCGAGCGGCGGGCGTGCCTTGTACTGGGAGCGGATCGCTCGACCGTGCGCTACCGCTCCCGGCGCCCGAACGATGCTGCTGTCCGTGAGCGGCTACGCGAGTTGTCGCGCCAACGGCGGCGCTTCGGTTATCGGCGGCTGCATCTGCTGCTGGCCCGCGAAGGCCATGCCATGAACCAGAAGAAGCTGCGCCGGCTCTACAGAGAGGAGAAACTCCAGGTGCGTCGGCGCGGTGGACGCAAGCGCGCCCTGGGCACGCGGGCGCCGCTGGTGCTGCCGCAAGGGCCGAACCAACGCTGGTCGCTGGACTTCGTCGCTGACGGCTTCAGCGACGGGCGGCGCTTCCGGATCCTGGCGGTGGTGGATGACTTCACGCGCGAGTGCCTGGCGCTGGTGGCCGACACCTCGCTGTCTGGCGCCCGCGTCGCCCGTGAACTCGACACCCTGATCGCCCGACGCGGCAAGCCGCGGCTGGTGGTCAGCGACAACGGGACCGAGTTGACCAGCATGGCCATCCTGCGTTGGAGCCAGGAGCACCGGGTGGAGTGGCACTACATCGCCCCCGGCAAGCCGATGCAGAACGGCTTCGTGGAGAGCTTCAACGGGCGACTGCGGGATGAATGCCTGAACGAGACGCTGTTTGCGTCGCTGTCTCACGCCCGGGCCGTCCTGGCCATCTGGAGGGAAGACTACAACCACATCCGGCCGCACTCCGGTCTCGGCGGCGCCACGCCCGCCGAGGTCGCCGCGGCCGCAACGCAAGCTGGGTTGGGGCATGCCCCAGCCCAGCTTGCCATCACTGCCCACTTCGGGCATCACAACTCACAGAGACTCTGCCAATGACCGGAGGAAACTTCGGTCTCAG
>NZ_LGRA01000010.1 GCF_003116095.1 Azospirillum sp. TSO35-2 | reverse complement strand
CGTAGCTATATGACAGACACAGGTTTGAAAGCGGATTGTTGACTACACACCCCCATATGTAGTGGGTAAGTGAGATCATGAAGAGCCGGTTGGCAATCGGCGCTGAAGGAGTCGACAACTTTTAGGTAGGCCAGACGGACCTCGGGCGCGACTGGCCACTGGCCGTCGGCGCGGCGGCGTCAGAAGAGGCCGTCTATCTCTTCGTCTGTGAAATCCGGCGGCGGGCGGCCGGGCGGCAGCGGTCGAAACGGCGGAGACGTCGCCCGAAGCCGGACGGGGGCGGGCAGAGGGCGAGAGCCCCTCGAAGAAATTCCGGCGGGACGGTCCTTCCGGGGGAGGTCATGTCCAGCGCCGTTCTTCTCTTTCGCCCGAGCCAGCATCAGGGCCCGCGACGGCGCTGGGGGATCTTCCGCCCGAAGTGGCGGGGGCCAGAACAGGCCGCCCTTCGCCGACCAGCGGACCTGCCGGCCGAACGCCCGCGGCATCAACGTCATCAACTGGAGAACGAACGGTTCGGCCTGAACTTCGCCCTGTGAATGTCCTTCAGCGGTCGTCAGGGTTCCGGACGAAGCCGCGCTCCACAGCCAGGCGGCTTCGTCGAGATACCGACTCATGTGAACGCGGCTAAACCTATGGTAGACGCCGAAACGGCTGCGTTCGAGAAGAGCCGAAAAGCCCTCGGCGTGATTGACGTGAACGTTTCGCTCGTCGTCCCGCAACTTTCCATTGCGACGCCGTCTACGCGGAGGCTTTCCGTCCTTCCGTTCGACCCGGGCGTACTCTTCGGCTCCGTGATTGACGCTGGAGTGTCCTTCGAAGTCCTGTCCAACGACGGCGAGGGCCTTGTCCCCGTCGGTCATCAGGTGCGCTTCTGGCTTCACAACCGCCTTGATGGCTGGCGCCAACTCGGCAGCCGACTCACCGGAAACGACACTGGTTCGGACCCGTCCGTCCCGGTCGGCCATAACCAGAACGATCGACTTGTCCGACCCCTTGCCGCGTGGATTCCACACGTATTTCGTGTAGGCGTCTTTGCGCGGCTCTCCGCCAATCCGCTTCGTGTCGATCTCGACCTCGCCGTCCAGAACCGGCTCGGCCTCGTGCCGATGGTCGAGAAGTTCACGGATGGCGTGTGCCATCTTCCAGGCCGTTGGCTGAGTCACGCCGAGATGGCGGGCCAGGACGACGGACGAGACGCCCTTGCTGCTGCTGAGTAGGTAGAAGAGCGCCTTTATCCACTTCAGCAGGGGGAGTTTCGTCCCGTGAAGCGGGGTGTGAGTCGTCGCGGAGAACTGCGCGGCACAATCCCCGCACTCGAAAAGGCCAACGCGCGGGGCGCGGGCTTCGCCGCCGCGGGTCGTCTTGACCGGGCGGAAACGGTAGACGCGAACGGAGCCGCAGTGCGGACAGAACGGTTGGTCGGGCCAGACGAGGGCTTCCAGAAAGGCGCGGGCCTGGACGTCGTCTGTGAAACGATGCGTCAGCTCGTCGGCATCAGTGTGGATACTGAGGTCGAAGTCCCGGCAGATTTTGTAAAAGCGTTCGTTGTCCACGACCGACCTCCGCGAGGCCGGCATTCTACCGAAAGGCGCACCGGATTTGAATCAATATCTAGTGGCATAGGCGGGGTGAGGCGTTTTAGCGCTAAGCCATTGTTT
>NZ_LGRA01000019.1 GCF_003116095.1 Azospirillum sp. TSO35-2 | reverse complement strand
GGCACCGCGGGCACCACGGTGCGGATCACCGCCATCGAGTCGATCACCGGCAACAGCGGGCGTGACGTCGTCCATCTGTCGGACGGCGGCGGCACCTTTGTCGTCAACCTGCTGGAAACGCTGGTCGGCAGCTCGGGCAGCGACGTGGCGATGATCGGCGAGCTGGGCGGCGGCTCGACGCTGCTGATCGCCGGGCTGGAGATCCTGGTCGGCAACGCCGGGGCGGACGTCGTCACCCTCAGCGACGGCGGCAACACGACGCTGCTGCGCATGCTGGAGACGCTGACCGGCGGTACCGGCCTCGACGCCATCACCATCGGCAACCGCGGCTCGACCATGGTGGCGTCGAACCTGGAAACGCTGGTGGGCGGCTTCGCGCTCGACGTCATCACGCTGGGCGCCGGCGGCAACACGCTGCTGGCGTCTCAGCTGGAGACGCTGACCGGCGGCGCCGGGCTGGACGTGGTGACGCTCGCCACCGCCGGCTTCGACAGCGCGGCGGACATGAACCGGGTGTCGGGCACCAGCGGCAACACGCTGCTGGTCGCCGGTCTGGAGACGCTGATCGGGTCGAGCGGGACGGACGTGGTCTATCTCGGCTCGGCCGGCAACACGCTGCTGGTCGCCGGTCTGGAGGTTCTGGTCGGCGGGGCGGGCAACGACGCGGTGACGCTGGGCGACGGCGGCAACACGGTGCTGCTGCGCGGCATCGAGACGCTGACCGGCAGCGCCGGCACCGACCTGCTGCTGCTGGGCGACACCGGCAACACGGCGACGGTGTCGCTGTTCGAGACGATCACCGGCGGCACCGGCATCGACGCCATCCTGCTGGGCAACGCCGGCAACACGCTGGTGGCGTCCCAAATTGAGACGCTGCTGGGTGGCGCCGGGCTGGACGTGGTGACGCTGGGGTCGGGCGGCAGCACGCTGGTGACCGCTGCGGTGGAAACGCTGATCGGCGGGTCGGGGCTGGACGTGGTGACACTGGGCACCGCGGGCACCACGGTGCGGATCACCGCCATCGAGTCGATCACCGGCAACAGCGGGCGTGACGTCGTCCATCTGTCGGACGGCGGCGGCACCTTCGTCGTCAACCTGCTGGAAACGCTGGTCGGCAGCTCGGGCAGCGACGTGGCGATGATCGGCGAGCTGGGCGGCGGCTCGACGCTGCTGATCGCCGGGCTGGAGATCCTGGTCGGCAACGCCGGGGCGGACGTCGTCACCCTCAGCGACGGCGGCAACACGACGCTGCTGCGCATGCTGGAGACGCTGACCGGCGGTACCGGCCTCGACGCCATCACCATCGGCAACCGCGGCTCGACCATGGTGGCGTCGAACCTGGAAACGCTGGTGGGCGGCTTCGCGCTCGACGTCATCACGCTGGGCGCCGGCGGCAACACGCTGCTGGCGTCTCAGCTGGAGACGCTGACCGGCGGCGCCGGGCTGGACGTGGTGACGCTCGCCACCGCCGGCTTCGACAGCGCGGCGGACATGAACCGGGTGTCGGGCACCAGCGGCAACACGCTGCTGGTCGCCGGCCTGGAGACGCTGATCGGCTCGAGCGGGACGGACGTGGTCTATCTCGGCTCGGCCGGCAACACGCTGCTGGTCGCCGGTTTGGAGATCCTGGTCGGCGGGGCGGGCAACGACGCGGTGACGCTGGGCGACGGCGGCAACACGGTGCTGCTGCGCGGCATC
>NZ_LGRA01000017.1 GCF_003116095.1 Azospirillum sp. TSO35-2 | reverse complement strand
CGCAAATCCACCTGCGAGGCCGCCCGCCTGGTGCTCGCCGCCGCGGTCGAGGCCGGCGCCCCCGAGGACATCATCGGCTGGATCGACGAGCCGTCGCTGGAGCTGTCCAACGCGGTGATGCACCACCCCGACATCAACCTGATCCTCGCCACCGGCGGGCCGGGCATGGTCAAGGCCGCCTACTCCTCCGGCAAGCCCGCCATCGGCGTCGGCGCCGGCAACACCCCGGCGGTGATCGACGAGTGCGCCGACATCAAGCGCGCGGTGGCCTCCATCCTGATGTCCAAGACCTTCGACAACGGCGTCGTCTGCGCGTCGGAGCAGTCGGCCATCGTCGTCGACGCCGTCTATGACGCGGTGCGCGACCGCTTCGCCCATCACGGCGGCCACATCCTGTCGGCGGCCGAGGCCGACGCGGTGCGCAAGGTCCTGCTGGTCGACGGCCACCTCAACGCCGACATCGTCGGCCAGTCCGCCCACACCATCGCCGCCATGGCCGGCATCGCCGTGCCCGCCACCACCAAGGTGCTGATCGGCGAGGTCACCGACATCGCCGACGCCGAGCCCTTCGCCCACGAGAAGCTCTCCCCCACCCTGGCGCTCTACCGCGCCGCCGACTTCCAGGACGCCTGCGACAAGGCCGCCGCCCTGGTGGCGCTGGGCGGCATCGGCCACACCTCGGTGCTCTACACCGACCAGGACCAGCAGGGCGGGCGCATCCGCCAGTTCGGCGCGGTGATGAAGACCGCCCGCATCCTGATCAACACGCCGTCGAGCCAGGGCGGCATCGGCGACCTCTACAACTTCCGCCTCGCGCCGTCGCTGACGCTGGGCTGCGGCTCGTGGGGCGGCAACTCGATCTCCGAGAATGTCGGGCCGCAGCACCTGATCAACAAGAAGACGGTGGCCAAGAGGGCCGAGAACATGCTGTGGCACAAGCTTCCCAAGTCGATCTACTTCCGCCGCGGCATCCTGCCCTTCGCCCTGGAGGAGCTGCGCGGCAAGAAGCGCTGCCTGATCGTCACCGACCGCTTCCTGTTCGAGAACGGCTACGTCGCCGAGACGGTGCGCATCCTCAAGAACCTCGGGCTGGAGGTGGAGACCTTCTTCGAGGTGGCGGCCGACCCGACGCTGGCGGTGGTGCGCAAGGGGCTGTCGCTGGCCAACGCCTTCCAGCCCGACGTGATCCTGGCGCTGGGCGGCGGCTCGCCGATGGACGCGGCCAAGATCATGTGGGTGATGTACGAGGCGCCGGAGGTGGCGTTCGAGGATCTGGCGCTGCGCTTCATGGACATCCGCAAGCGCATCTACACCTTCCCCAAGCTCGGCGTGAAGGCGCAGCTGGTGGCGGTGCCGACGACCTCGGGCACCGGCTCGGAGGTGACGCCGTTCGCGGTGGTGACCGACGAGCGCACCGGGACCAAGTACCCGATCGCCGACTATGAGCTGACGCCGAGCATGGCGATCATCGACGCCAACCTGGTGATGGACATGCCCAAGGGGTTGACGGCGGCGGGCGGCATCGACGCGGTGACGCACGCGCTGGAGGCCTATGTCTCGGTGATCGCCAACGAGTACACCGACGGCCAGGCGCTGCAGGCGCTGAAGCTGCTGAAGGGTCACCTGCCGTCGGCCTACATCAACGGGGCCAAGGACCCGAAGGCGCGCGAGCTGGTGCACAACGGGGCGACGCTGGCCGGGATCGCCTTCGCCAACGCGTTCCTCGGGGTGTGCCATTCGATGGCGCACAAGCTGGGAGCGGAGTTCCACCTGCCGCACGGCATCGCCAACGCGCTGCTGATCGCCAACGTGATCCGCTACAACGCGGCGGACATCCCGACCAAGCAGACGGCGTTCAGCCAGTACGACCGGCCGAAGGGGGTTGCGCGCTACGCCGAGGTGGCGCGTCACCTGGAGCTGGGCGGCAGCCGCGACCATGAGCGGGTGGAGAAGCTGATCG
>NZ_LGRA01000015.1 GCF_003116095.1 Azospirillum sp. TSO35-2 | reverse complement strand
CCCCGCCGCCGGCTTCAGCCGTTCCGCCCAGCGTTCCACCAGCGCCGGCTCCGCCGCCAGATAGGGCACGCGGTGCGGGATGGTGTCCATCTGGGTGCCGAACACCTCGCCCAGGCTGAGCATCGGCAGGTGGAGGTCGAAGGCGTCGGTGGGGAGCTGGCCGCTGACGAAGCGCTCCACACCGGGCAGGCCGGCCATCACCCGCTGCAGCGGCGCCGGCAGGCCCAGCAGCACGCGCCCGCCGCGGGCGGCCACCAGGGGCACGTAACGGCAGAATTGCAGGGCGTCGCCCAGCCCCTGTTCGCCGTGCAGCAGGATGCGGCGGCCGTCCAGCGGCGCGCCGTCCCAGCGCGGCTTGGGCATGGCGGCGTGGGTGGGGGCGTCCTTGCAGCGCAGCCGCCACTCGTACTCCCGCCACCCCTCCTCGAAGCGGCCGGCGACGAGCAGAGCCATGCCGAGGTTGCGGTGGCTGTCCGGGCCGGCCGGATCGACCGCGATGGCCCGGCGGAAGTTGAGGATCGCCGCGTCCACCCGGTTCTGGTTCAGGCGGGCGTTGCCGTGGTTGGCGTAGCCACCGGGAAAGCCGGGGTCAACCGCGATCGCCCACCTGTGGGCGGCGGCGGCCTCCTCCAGCCGCCCCTGCTCCTGCAGCGACAGCCCGAAGCTGGTGTGGCCGGCGGCGAAGCCGGGGTCGAGGACGACGGCGCGGCGGTGCCAGACCATCGCGTCGACCGGGCGGTCCAGCCCGCGCAGCGCGATGCCCAGGTTGTTGCAGGCGGCGCTGTGGGTGGGGTCGATGGCCAGCCCGCGGGCGTAGGCGGCGACGGCGCCGTCCAGCGCGTCGCGCTCCTGCAGCACGTTGGCCAGCCCGTTGTGGCCCTCCGCCCCGGTCGGGTTGAGGCGGACCGCCCGGCGGTAGGCCTGTTCGGCTTCGGTGGGACGGGCCAGTGTGCGGTGCAGAGCGCCCAGGCTTTCGTAGGGGACCGCCAGATCCGGTCGCAGGGCGATGGCGCTGCGGTAGGCTGCCACCGCTGCTGCCATGCGGCCATGGTCGCGCAGGATGTTGCCGATGTTGATGCGGGGCTCCGCCATACCGGGATCGGCCTGCAGCGCGCGGGTCATCAGCCGCAGCGCCGCGGCGCCCTGGTTTGCGCGCCGGGCGACCAGTCCCAGCAGATGCAGGGCATCGGATTGGTCGGGCGCGATCTCAAGGATGCGGCGGTAGATCCGCGCCGCCACGACCAGTTGGCCGCCCTGATGATGCTGCACCGCGGCGGCGAGCGCCTCCTGAATGGTCGCCATGCTTGATCGGTCGTCCTTGCCCCTGGCCGTCTGCTCGCCGCAACGGAATAACGGTTGTTCTTGAATTCTCCAAGCGCATCCTCGTCGCGGCGATGAGGGAAATACAGTCTGTGTTATGAAATTGTAACAACGATGTTTGGTTCCGGCCAAGCTTGGGCTTGGGGTGGCATGGGGCCGATCTGCAAAAGTCACCCGAGTTTTCACCGCGTCGCGCTCGATTCGAGAACAGACGGTATTTCCCTGCCCCGACGCGGGAAGCGGGGATCGGTAGGCGCAACTTCAAACCTCGCTGTTGCGAATTCGCCATACCCGGCGATTTTCAAGATTTTGCAAAGGCTTGTTGGTGGGTGGACAAGGAGGTGGCTACTCTCCTCCGATAGCGACCGAAAGGTGGGCCGATTCGCCCTACCCACTTCGGTAGAAACGCATTGCCTTGGGCGCATTCCTTCGGATAACAAGGGCATGGTGCGTTAGCTAGCGCTAGGACTGAGTCTGCCTGCCTTCATCCGAACGTCAAGCACACCTTAGAGTGGTTCATCTGCCGGCGAACCAAACCTGAAGGGGATTACTAATGGCTGGAACCTACACCGTAGGCGTTACTACGGGTTCGACCCTAACACTGGGGCAATTCTCAACAATCATCGGTGACGTGGGTACTGACGTCATCACGCTCGGAACATCCGGGAATACGGTGTCGATTTCGGCGTTGGAAACCTTGATCGGTACGGCCGGCACCGATTTCATCACTCTGACTGCTGGTTCCACCCTGCAGGTTTCGCTGCTTGAAACCCTGGTGGGCAGTTCTTCTTCCGACGTCGTGTTCTTGAACGCCACGGTTGGCACGACGATGCTGGTGGACGTCCTCGAGACGATCGTCGGCGCGGCCGGGACCGACGTGATCTCGATCGGCACGTCGGGCTCCACAATGCTGGTGAGCCTGCTTGAGACGATCACCGGCGGCGCGGGCACCGACGTCGTCACGCTGGGCACGGCCGGCAACACCATTCTGGCCACCGGCCTGCTGGAG
>NZ_LGRA01000003.1 GCF_003116095.1 Azospirillum sp. TSO35-2 | reverse complement strand
CCGCCGAACACCAGCAGCGTCAGGAACACGAACACCGGAAGCGACGACCCCAGCAGCGTCTCCATCTCAGTGCCCCCCTTCCAGATAGGCCGACCGCACCTCCGGGTCGGCCAGAAGCTGCGCCCCCGTCCCCGTCATCATGATCTTGCCCGTCACCATCACATAGGCCCGGTGCGCCAGCTTCAGCGCGTGGAACGCGTTCTGCTCCACCATGAACACCGTCATCTTCTGCTCCCGGTTGATCTCCGCGATCACCTGGAAGATCTGCTTCACGATCAGCGGCGCCAGGCCCAGGCTCGGCTCGTCCAGCAGCAGCAGGCGCGGCTGGCTCATCAGCGCCCGCCCGATCGCCAGCATCTGCTGCTCGCCGCCCGACATCGTCCCGGCGCGCTGGTTGATCCGCTCCTTCAGACGCGGGAACAGCGTCAGCACCCGCTCCAGCTCGCGCTCGAAGCTGCCGGGCTGCGCCACGATCGAGCCCATCTGCAGGTTCTCCAGCACCGTCATCCGCGGGAAAATCCGCCGGCCTTCGGGTGACTGCGCGATGCCGCGCCGCACGATCTCGTGGGTGGGCAGGTCGGTGATGTCCTCGCCCTCGAAGATCACCCGGCCCTGGCGCGCCCGCGGGCTGCCGCAGATCGTCATCAGCAGCGTCGACTTGCCCGCCCCGTTGGCGCCGATCAGCGAGACGATCTCGCCGGCGCCGATCTCGATGTCGATCCCCTTCAGCGCCTCGATCGCGCCGTAGAAGGTGTGCACCCCCGATACCTTCAGCATCGTCATGGCTCACGCCCCCTTCTGGACGGCGGCCGGAGCGGCCTGCAGATCGGCGGCGATCTCCGGCGGCAGGGCGGCGTCCTCGTCCTCGCCCAGATAGGCGCGGATCACCGCCGGGTCGTTCTTCACGTGGCCCGGGTCGCCGTCGGAAATCTTCCGGCCATAGTCCAGCACCACCACATGGTCGGAAATGCGCATCACCACGCTCATGTCATGCTCGATCAGCAGCACGCCCGTGCGGTGACCCTGCGGGGTCTGGACGTCGCGGATGAAGGTCAGGATCTCGGCCAGCTCGCCCGACTCGCGCGGGTTCAACCCGGCCGCCGGCTCGTCCAGGCACAGCAGCACCGGCTCGGTGCACATCGCCCGCGCGATCTCCAGCCGGCGCTGGGCGCCGTAGGGCAGGTTGCCGGCCTCCCAGTCGGCGAACTCGGTCAGCCGCACCCGGTCCAGCCAGTATTTCGCCAGCTCCACCGCCTCGCGCTCGGCCCGGCGGTAGCCCGGCAGGCCCAGCAGCCCGCCGATGGCGAAGGTCGAGGCCCGCATCAGCTTGTTGTGCTGGGCGACGATCAGGTTCTCCAGCACGCTCATGCCGCTGAACAGCCGGATGTTCTGGAAGGTGCGCGCCACCCCGGCCAGCTGGGCGATGCGGTAGCCCGGCATCCGCTCCAGCAGGAACTCCTTGCCCCCCGGGTGGCGCAGCGTCAGCCGCCCCACGGTGGGGGTGTAGAAGCCGGTGACGCAGTTGAACAGCGTCGTCTTGCCGGCGCCGTTCGGGCCGATCAGCGCGGTGATCTCGCCGGCCCGCGCCTCGAACGAGACGTCGTTGTTCGCCACCAGACCGCCGAAGCGCATGGTCAGGTGTTCGACGGTCAGCAGGGGCTTCTCGGTCATCGTGGTGTGGGGCATGACGGCGCTCATTTCGCGGCTCCCGCCGGGGCCGGCATCTTCTTGCCGCCATGCAGGAGGATGGTCGGGTCGCGGTGGGCCAGCAGGCCGCGCGGGCGCCACAGCATGATCACCACCATGCCGGCGCCGAACGCCAGCATGCGGTAGTCGGCCAGCTCGCGGAACGCCTCGGGCAGGCCGATCACCAGCAGGGTGGCGACCACCACGCCGATCTGGCTGCCCATGCCGCCCAGCACCACGATGGCCAGGATGATCGCCGACTCGATGAAGGTGAAGCTCTCCGGGCTGATGAAGCCCTGGCGGGTGGCGAAGAAGGAGCCGGCGAAGCCGCCGAACATCGCCGCGATGGCAAAGGCCGCCAGCTTCATGTTGGTGCGGTTGATGCCCAGCGACGCGCAGGCGATGTCGTCCTCGCGCAGCGCCTCCCAGGCGCGACCCAGCGGCAGCTTGCGCACCCTGAGCGTGAAGACGTTCACCACCAGCGCCAGGGCCAGGATCAGGTAATAGAGGAAGACGATGCGGTGCAGCGGCGAGAATTCCAGCCCGAACAGCTCGTGGAAGGCGGCCATGCCCTCGGCCGGCGTGCGCGAGAAGTCGGCGATGCCGAAGAAGCTCGGCCGCGGGATGCCGGAGATGCCGTTCGGGCCGCCGGTGAACTGGTACCAGTTGACCAGGATGATGCGGATGATCTCGCCGAAGCCCAGCGTGACGATGGCGAAATAGTCGCCCCTCAGCCGCAGCACCGGGAAGCCGAGCAGCACGCCCGAACAGGCGGCGAGCAGCCCCGCCAGCGGCAGGCAGGCCCAGAAGCTCAGCCCGAAGTAATGCGCCAGCAGCGCGTAGGAATAGGCGCCGACCGCGTAGAAGGCGACGTAGCCGAGGTCGAGCAGCCCGGCCAGGCCGACGACGATGTTCAGCCCCCAGCCCAGCATGATGTAGGTCAGCAGCAGGATGCCGATGTCCAGCAGCATGCGGTCGGCCAGCGGCGTCATCGGCAGGATGACGGCAAAGGCGATGGCGACCGGGGCGATGTAGCGGCTGGCGTGCTGGACCTTGGCGGCGACGCGGTCCATGCGGCGGTCGCGCTCGGCCTGGGACAGCTTGGAGCGGCCGGTGGCGACCGTGGCGGCGGCGCGCAGCGCGATCACCCCGCCGCCCAGCACCAGCACCAGCCGCAGCACCTGGGTCGGCATCGGCAGCACCAGCCCGACGCCGGCGCACAGCAGCGCCAGCAGCAGGATCGGCAGCGCCAGGCCCTGGCGGATCAGCCCGAGGCCGAGGCGGCCGAAGAACACCAGCACCAGCGAGGCGACGACCTCCTCCGGCCGCGCCTCGATGCCGAGCCCGGTCGGGCGGTCGACGGTGCGCAGGCCGACCAGCGGCACGGTCAGCAGCAGGGC
>NZ_LGRA01000007.1 GCF_003116095.1 Azospirillum sp. TSO35-2 | reverse complement strand
ACCGCGCTGCCGTCGGCCAGCCGGATGACGCCGCCGGCCGGCAGGCCGGTCACCGTCACGCTCAGCGCGTCGTTGTCGGCGTCGGTCGGGGCGGCGATGCCCAGCGCGACCGCGGTGCCGGCCTGGGCGGTCACCGTCCGGTCCGCCTCCGCCACCGGGGCGCGGTTGGCCTGAACGATGGTGACGCTGCCGCCGCTGCCGAGCTGGAACTGGCTGGCGTCGAAGCTCCCCGTCAGGGTCACGGCCAGATCGCTGCCGAGCCGCAGGACGGTGGAGCCGACGGCCGTCTCCACCCGCAGGGCGGTGAGGTCGGCGCCCTCCATCACCAGACGGTCGCCGACCGCGGCGTCGGCGATGGTGACGGCGCCGGTGGCCCCGGCGGCGATGCGGATGACGTCGTTGCCGCCGTTGCCGGTGACGGTGGCGCCGGCACCGACGGTCAGGTCGTCGTCCCCGGCGCTGCCGGCCAGGTCCACCCGCCCGAACCCCGTGGCCTGCGACAGGTCGACGGTCGCCCCGCTGCCGGACGCCGTCACCGCGAGCGCGTTGCCGTGCCCGCTCAGCGCCAGCCCGGCCAGCTGCGACGCGGCCAGGGTCAGGGTGGAGGCGGCGCCGGTCAGCTCGATCGCCTCGACGCCGGACAGCGCGGTCGCCGACAGGTCGGCGCTGCCGGCGATGCGCAGCGTGTCGGACGCGGCGCCGCCGGCGATGGCGGTGAAGCCGGCCGCCTGGGCGCCGGTCAGGGTGACGTCGTGCGGCTTGCCGCCGGTCAGCTCCAGCCGCTCCACGCTGGTCAGCGTCATCCCCGTCAGGTCGATCGTGGGGGAGGCGACGTCCGTGTAATATTCCAGGTCGTAGCCGTTGTAGCTGGCGAGGTCGTCGGAGCGGACCTCCAGCGTGTCGGTGCCGTCGCCGCCGTCGAAGGACACCGTGCCGGCGTCGGTCTGGTTGACGACGATGTAGCGGTCGTTGCCGGCCTCGCCGAAGATCTGGTCGGCCTGGGTCTGGGCATAGCTGCCGGCGCTGACGATGCCGGCCAGGATGGTGTCGTCGCCGTCGCCGCCATGGATGGTGTCGCGTTCCCAGTCGCCCTTCAGCAGGTCGTTGCCGGCGTCGCCGAAGATCAGGTCGGCACCGCCGCCGCCGGCCACCGTGTCGTTGCCGGTCTGCCCATGCAGCTCGTCGTTGTCGGCGCGGCCGTAGACCAGGTCGGCGCCGCCGCCGCCGAAGACGGTGTCGTTGCCGTCGCCGGCCTCCAGCGTGTCGTTGCCGGCGCCGCCGGTCTCCAGGTCGGCGCCGCCATGGCCCCAGAACCACACCGCGCTGTCGCCTGCGGTCAGGACGTCGTCATGCTCCGTCCCGACCCAGCGCTGGATGTCGACGAAGCTGTCGCCCGCCGCCTCGCCGGTGTTGTTGGCGCCGTCGATCAGGTCCAGCGTGATGCCGGACGTCGCGGTCTCGTAGGTGACGATGGTGAAGCCGTTGCCGCCGACATAATGGTCGGCGCCCAGCCCGCCGTTCAGGGTGTCGCCGGCCGACTCGCCGCTGTTGCCGCCGCCGACCAGCGTGTCGTCGCCCAGCCCGCCGATCAGGCTGTCGTTGCCGGTGCCGCCGGTGATGCTGTCGTTGCCGGCGCCGCCGTCGATCCGGTTGCCGGTGTCGTCACCGACCAGCGTGTCGTCGCCGTCGGTCGGGGTGCCGCTGTAGGCCAGCCGATGGACCCAGGCGCCGCTGTCGGCGAAGGGGGAGGAGGCGGCGATCGGACCGGTCGCGACGTCGAGATCCCACGAGGCGCCCAGCGCCGGATGGCCGACCGGGTGGCTGGCGGCGGCGACCCGCGCCCCGGTCGCCCGGGCGAGCGCCGCGGCGAAACGGCCGCCGTCGGCGCCGGTGTCGCAGGCGTGGATCAGGATGTCGGTGCCCGGCGCCTGCGGCCAGGAACGCCCCTCCGCCACGCGGCGGGACAGCGCCGCGGCGTCGAGGGGACGGGCGCCGAGGCGGACCGCCCCCGGCTCGCCATGGGCCAGCAGATGGATGGCGGCGGGTCGCCCGGCGAGCGCCTCGGCCAGGGCCTCCTCCCCATCGTCGTCGCCCGTCACCCGGACCACCCGGACGTCCGGCCGGCAATGGTCGAGCAGCCGGTCGAGATCGTCGAGGCCGGCGTCCGCAATCAGTACGTCGCGCACAGATGGTCCTCCTTGATGGCGGCGGCTCGCGCCACGCTCATGCGATGATTTGTTGGGCCAATCGGCCGTATAGCTCCGAATGTGAGGAAGATATCGCGGCTCACAACCCGATAAGTCGGGGTATCACCGGCAAGAACGGGCGATCCTTTGAAAGGAAGACCGTGGATGATGGTGTGATTTCAGACGGTGATTTCGGCTCATCGCCGCGCCCGGCCGCGATTGTTCGAAATTGCCGCTGTGCGGGAAGCTTGCCTTTTGATCACACGAAAAAGGGGTGGTCCCGGGGCGCGACAAGGATCCAGATCATGAAATCCACGCTTATAGTCATTATGTCATGACATGAAAAACGCATAAGCCGCCTTATGGAAACTGAAGCGTCGCTGTTCCTCGGGGGCATCGCGTCTTCGGGCGGCCACGCAAGGCGGCGGATCACGGGCGACGGATCACAGCGGTTGGATCCGGGCCTGCCCACGGCAGATGTCGGTGACCAGACGGACGGCGTCGTCCAGCCGCTCGCAGGGCAGCGTGATGCGCAGCGTCACGCCGTCCGGCGTGAAGTCCGTGGTGTCGACGAGGGTGGCGGGAAAGCCGCCGAGCCCCGCCCGGATCCTGGCTTCATCGGCGAAGGCGCAGGTGACGGACAGGGTGGCCAAGGTGATGATCGGCTGCCGGTCCGCGGCGCGCAGGCAGGCCGACGCCGTGCCGCCATAGGCGCGCACCAGCCCGCCGGTTCCCAGCAGGATGCCGCCGAACCAGCGGCTGACCACCACCGCCACCCGGTCCAGCTCCTGGCCTTCGATGGCCTGGAGGATCGGCCGCCCGGCCGTCCCGCCGGGCTCGCCGTCGTCGCTGAAACGGTGGACGGTGCCGATCCGGAACGCCCAGCAATTGTGGCCGGCGTCCGGATCGCCGCAGCCGGCGATGAAGCGGCGCGCCTCCTCCTCGCTGCCGACCGGGCCGGCCTGGGCCAGGAAGCGGCTTTTCTTGATCTCCTGCTCGAACCGCTCCGTCGTGGTGAGAGTGAACATGCCGGGCTATCCATGAACTGCGGTCAGTGCTCCAGCCAGACCGCATAGCGTTTGGCTGGGGGTGAAGGCTGTCGGAAACGTCATTCCGGCCGCTGTTGCTGCTCGATGTACGGCTTGATGATCGACAGTGGAACGCCACCGCACGAAACGATGCAGGACGACCGCGACCAGAATACAGGTTTGCGATAGACGCTCGCCAGATGGTCGGCGAACTCCTTGCGCACCAATCTGGAGGTGGTGGTCTTCAGGTTGTTGAGGACGTTCGGCAGATCGAGGTTTGGTAGCCGTGCGATCAGCAAGAGAAAGGGATCGGGCTCGCCATTCATCCCCAACAGCTTCCCGCCCCACCCTTCGCACCGGGCCGCGGTGAGGCCGCGGCGCCGGTGCTTGGTGACAAGAACCAAATGATCGTGGAGCGCATAAGCCCAATGATAAGGCTTGGAAAATTCTATTTGTTCGCTCATGCAACCAAGCTATGGTGGCTCCATGCCGCTCGCCAATCGTCGGGTCAGGTACAAGCTCTATCCATCCGCTCGGCAGGCGGTGGCGCTGGAGCGTCTCTGCGATCTTCACCGCGCGCTGTACAACGCGGCGTTGGAAGAACGGATCGAGGCGTACCGCAAGGCTGGGGTGTCGATCCGCTTCGCGGACCAGTGCAAGAGCCTGACCGTCGTCCGCCGTGAGTGTCCTGAGTATCTGGCGCTGAACGCGCAGTCCGCGCAGGTCACGCTGAAGCGCTTGGACAAGGCGTTCGCGGCGTTCTTCCGGCGCGTGCAGGCGGGTCAGACGCCCGGCTTTCCGCGCTTTAAGGGAAAAGACCGCTTCCCCGGCTTCGGCTTCAAGACGCACGGCGACGGCTTCACCTTCAAGCCCGGCAACAACTGGCGGCATGGCCGCCTGCGCCTGTCCGGTGTCGGGACCATGGAGGCGCGCGGGGAAGCGCGGACACCGGGGCGGATCGTCTGCGCCGACGTCCAGCGCAAGACGGATGGCTGGTTCCTGTCCCTGGTGGTCGAAGGCGAGCCGCACCGCGCGCGCACGGCCGACCGGGAATGCGGCCTGGATTGGGGGGTCGAGACGTTCGCCACGCTGGCCTATGGGCCGGACGCGTTCGCGGCCATCGCCAACGACCACCACCTGAACGCCGAGACGAATGCCATCAAGGAGCAGCAACGCCAACTGTCCAAGGCTTTGCGCGGCAAGCGGTCGGGGCACGCGACCAAAGCCCGCCGCCACATGGCGAAGCGACACCGCAAGGTTGCCAGCCGACGCAAGGATTTCCTGCATCAGACCACGGCACGTCTGGCGCGCGACCACAAGGTCATCGTGACCGAGGCGTTGACGGTCAAGAATATGACGGCGACGGCTAAGGGCACGGAAGAAACGCCCGGCAAGAATGTGAAGCAGAAGGCCGGTCTGAACCGCGCCATCCTTGATACGGCTCCGAGTTCGTTCCTTGCGATGCTCGCATACAAAGCGGAAGAAGCTGGGTGCGAGTTGATAATTCTCGACACGCGAAAGTGCAAGCCAAGCCAGACTGACCCGCTCAGCGGGGCAATCTTGAAGAAACCTCTGTCGCAACGCACGCACACCCTGCCCGACGGCCGGGTGATCGGGCGCGACGAAGCAGCGGCTTTGGTGATGCTGCGTATCGGGCTGACGCAACTTGGTCGGGAACCGACCTGGGCCGCGAGGCCCGAAACCCCAATCAGAGCCGCTTAGGCTTGGCTGCGGTCGTTCATAGGACGAAGTCGAAGATCGAGAAATTGTAGTTGGCGATGTTGACCTGGATGCGGAAGTCGGCCACCCCGTCGCCGTTCACCTCGCCCTCGATCAGCGTCACCGCGCCGGAGGTCTGGGTGCGGAGCTGGCCGGCGGCGCTGAAGCCGGCGGTGCCGACGAAGGTGAAGGCGTCGTTGGTCTCGGAGGTGGCGGCGATGGCGTCGATCTCCGACACGTCGATGCGGTCGCCCTCCGCACCGATGGTGGCGTAGCTGGCGAGCCCCTGGAGCGCCGCCTCGGCCACCGCGGCGCCGTTGAAGTTGATGATGACGTCCGGCGCCGCCAGGGTGGATTCGTTGAGGTTGCGGACCGAGAAATAGTCGGTGCCGGCGCCGCCGTCCATCAGGTCGGCGCCGTAGCCGCCGACCAGCGTGTCGTTGCCGCTGCCCCCCAGCAGCACGTCCTCGTAGGAGGTGGTGGTGTCGTTGGCGTTGACGGCGATCTCGTGGGTGCGGTCGGAATAGACGTCGCCGAACAGCCAGTCGTCGCCGGTGCCGCCGCGCAGCACGTCGCCGCCCAACCCGCCATAGAGCGTGTCGTTGCCGCTGCCGCCGTCCAGCCAGTCGGTGCCGGCGCCGCCGTCGAGCCAGTCGTTGCCGTCCTCGCCCAGCAGGGTGTCGTTGCCGGCGACGTTGATGATGTCGCCGGCCAACTGGTCGTCCCCCGGACCGCCGAACAGCCGGTCGTTGCCGGCCCCGCCTTCGAGCTGGTCGTTGCCGTCGCCGCCCAGAACCACGTCGTTGCCGGCGTTGCCGAACAGCGTGTCGTTGCCGCCCAGCCCGGCGATGGTGTCGTTGCCGGCCCCGCCGCCGATCCCCTCGCCGCGCAGCGTTCCCACCAGGTAATCGTCGCCGGTGGTGGCCGAGGACGCCACCGTCAGCCCGGTGAGCGACGGCTGGGAGACGCTGACCAGCGAGCCGACCGGGTACAGCCCGTCGGTCGCCTGGAGCATCTCGACGCTGGTCAGCGTGTCGATGCCGTCGGGGCCGCTGATCACCAGGTTGCCGCTGCCGTCGAAGGCCAGCGAATAGGACGCCAGGGCGGCGGTCAGCACGAAGCTGTCGATGCCGCCCAGCCCGTCCACCGCGTCGGACACCGGGTTGCCCAGCGCGTCATAGGCGGCGCTGCCGCTCAGCGTGTCGTTGCCGGTCGTGCCGGCGACCGGCCCCCCCTGGGGAAGCAGGGCGGCGAACGCCCCATCCGCCATGGCGAACCCGGCCGACGGCAGCGCGGCGGCGGCGCGCAGCGGCCGGCCCTCGCTCAGGCCATAGCGGATGTAATGCGCCTCCGCCGCCGCGGCGTTCCCGCCGGTGGCCGCCGCCACGTCCGCGTTGGCCGCCAGATAGGCGGCGGCGTCGAAGGTCAGCGCCCGGCCCTCCAGCCGCCCCAGCGCGACATAGTGCCGGAGCGCGGCGGCGGTGTCGGTGCCGAAGGCGACGATCAGGTCGCGGTTGGCCGCGATGTAGCCGAGCGCGTCGAAGCCGGTCGCCGTCCGCCCCTCCCGCAGGCCGAACCGGGCGTAATGGGCCAGCCCCGCCGCCGGGTCGGGGCCGTAGGCGGCCAGCACGTCCGGGTTGGAGGCGAGGTAGCCGTAGGGATCGAAGCCGCCGGTCCGGCGCCCCTCGCGCACACCGAAGGTCAGGTAATGCTGCAGGGCCGCGTTGGCGTCGACGCCGAAGGCGGCCAGCACGTCGGGGTTGGCGCCCAGATAGCCCAGCGCGTCGAAGCCGCCGGTGCTCCGCCCCTCGTTGCGGCCGTTCCAGGCGTAATGGCGCGCCGCGGCGACCACGTCGGTGCCGAAGGCGATGGCGAGGTCGCGGTTCGCCGCCAGATAGCCGCGCGCGTCGAAGGCCGCCGTCGCCAGGCTGGTCGTCCGGCCGTCGATGGTGATGCTCTCGACGTTGGTCAGGGTGTCGGCGCTGCGGCTCGACACCACGGCGTAGCGGCCGCCGCCGGCATCGAGCGCGACCACCACCGGCGTCTCCGCCCGGTAGGAACCGTCCCGCAGGGCGTAGCGGCGCGGGTCGCCGACGTAGATGGCGCGGTCGTTGCCGCCGCCGCCGTCGAAGCTGCGCCCGCCGGGCACGCCCAGATAGACGCTGTCGTCGGCCTGCGCGCCGACGAAGCCGTCGATCTGCTGGAAGATGCGGGACCCGAGCCGGTCGAGCGTCCCGCCGGTCAGGGCGACGTCCAGCCCCTCGATCCGGTAGCGCAGGGCGCCCGCCCCGTCGAGGTCGCTCAGCCCGGTGACGCGGACCGAGGCGGCGGTGCCGCTGCCGGCGGCGCTGTAGCTCAGGACGGTGCCGTGCGACCGGCCGGCGACCGTGCGGGTCACGGTGAGGCTGTTGGCCCCGGCGGCGATCGACGCGGCGTCCGGCAGGGTGGTGAAGGCGTCGGCGACAAAGCCGTTCGCCAGCCGGGCCTCATCCAGATCGAGGGCAAAGCCCGGACCCGCCACCAGCCGCGCCATGCCACGCCCCCTTCCGGCCGCCGCAAGGCGGCGCCAAGGCCGGTCCGGGACGGCCGGGTCCGGCGGTCACCTGGCTTCGCGGAAAGCCCGCGGGGCCGCCGTCGCGGCCCACCGACGGCACCGGTCCGGTGCCGTCGGGCTCAGATCACCTGGAGATAGGCCGGGTCGAGCGCGCCGTGGCGGAACGGGATCCAGTCCTTGTGGTCGGCGCGGTACTGCAGGCCGTAGGGGTTCTTGAAGAAGATCTTCTGGAGCGGCTGGCCGCCCTCGGCGCGGGTGCGGTCGAGGTCGATCAGCGGCGAGGCCGCGAACACCTTCTCCCACAGCTCGGTGTTGTCGACGTCGCGCCCGGCGTTCTTCACATAGTCGCGGGCGGTGTCGCTGAGTTGCCACGCCTCTTCGACCATCGCGTAATAGTCCACAGTACCCTCGGCCATGGCCTTGAACTCCAACCAGCGTTGCACAGAGTTTCCGCTCACATAGCGCATTTCCGGCGGCAAAGGAACCACCTGCGCGACAGGAGCGGGCGTTGCCGGACAAGCCCGGCCACGCGGGAAAAGATGTTACGGACGATCGGCCGCAGCCCCGTCGATCGCCCGCCCGTCGATCGCCCGGTCGATCGGCGGGGCCCGGCGCTTGCGCAAGGGGCCCGCCAGCCGCTCCCACGAGCGGGTGCGCAGCAGCCGGCCGGCCACGCCCAGCCCGACCGCCACCAGGCCGGTCAGGCTGATCGCCGCCCCGACCGGCCCGCCGACCAGCAGCCCGGCCAGCCCGGCCGCCCCGGCCAGCAGGGCGCGCAGGCCGATGGTCAGCGCCACCATCCCGGTCCCCGGCGCCAGCCGCGGCAGCAGCACCAGCAGCAGCCCGCAATCGACCGCGGTGCGCAGGCTCCAGGCGGCGGCGGCGCCGACCGCGCCGTAGCGCTCGGCCAGCAGCCACAGCACGCCCAGATAGACCGGCAGCTCGACGAGCTGCAGCCGCGCCGTCACGTCGACCCGGCCGACGCTCTGGATCAGCGTGTTGGGGACATAGGCGGTGGCGTTGAAGAAGACGCCCAGCATCAGGATCGACAGGACCGCGGCGCTGTTGGCGGCGAAGGCCGGGCCCAGCCACAGCTCCAGCGCCGTCTCGCCGCCGACGATGGTCGCCGCCTGCATCGCCAGGAACACCGCCAGCGTCAGGTGGCCGCCGGCGTCCAGGATGCGGCCCAGGGCCGGGGGATCGCGCCGGAACAGGCTGGAGGCCAGCGGGAACAGCGCCAGCGACAGCGCGCCGGGGATCACCATCAGCCGCGACAGCAGCTCGAACGGGGTGGTGTAGAAGGCGACCATCGCCGCCGGCACCAGGCTGAGCAGGATGAAGCGGTCGGCGTAGAGCATCGCCGGGCCGACCAGGTTGTTCAGCATCATCCAGGCGCTCATGGTGAACAGCCCGCGCAAGCTGGGGCGGCCCCAGCGGCCGGGATGCAGCAGGTCCGGCACCAGGCGCACCGCCAGCACGCCGTAGCCGACCAGCCCGGCGAAGCGGCCGACCGCGATGGCGGCGATCACCGGCACCAGGCTGTGGCTGAAGGGCAGGACGAACAGCGGGCTGAGATAGTTCAGCACCCCGACCGTCATCCGCACCAGACTGATCGGGCGGAAGCGCTGGTGCGCCTCCAGCACGCCGCGCAGGCCGGCGGACAGCAGGGCGATCGGCACGATCGCCGCCGCCACCAGCAGGCTGAGCCGGATTTCCTCCGGCGAGGTGCCGGTGTCGAGCTGGAAGCGGTCGGCCAGCAGCCCGGCGCCGAGCGCCACCGCCCCGCCGGTCACCAGCCCGATCCCCGCCATCAGGGCGATGGCCGGCCCGGCGATCCCCGCCGTGCCATGCGCCGTGCCGTGCGCCCGCCCATCCCCCGCGTCCCCGCCCGGCCCGTCCTGGTGCCCGATCCGCTCGGCGACGACCTGCACCAGCGAACGCCCGAGCCCGAGGTCGAGCACGCCCAGATAGCCGAGCAGCGCCCAGATCAGGGTGAGCGCGCCGAAGCGCTCCATCCCGACGGCGGCGATGAGCCATGGAATCGACAGGAGGGCGGCCAGCATCGGCAACCCTTCGCCCAGCAGATTCCAGAGGGTGTTGCGAAGCAAAATCGAGGATCCGTACGCGAAGCACCGGGAAAGGCGGCGAGATCGGGACAGCCGGGCCGGTCCTGCGACCTTGAGCCTATGCCATCCCGACGACGGGATTGTTATCCGTCCATCCTCGCCAAAACGCTAACGGAATCGCGTGGACGAAACGGTCTGGACCCTGAACGGCCTGACGGCGGCGGCCGTCAGGCCAGAACCCGCTCCAGCGCGTCGGCGACCCGGTCGACGTCGTCGTCGGCCATCGCCGGAAACAGCGGCAACGACAGCGTGTGCGCGTAGTGCGCCAGGGCGCCGGGCAGGTCGAGGTCGCCGTAGCGGCGGCGCCAGTAGGGCTGGCGATGGACCGGGATATAGTGGACCTGGGTGCCGATGCCCAGCCCGCGCAGGGCGGTCATCACCGCCGCACGGGTCCGGCCGGCGGCGGCGAAGTCGATGCGGGCGGCGCACAGGTGCCAGGCCGGCCGGCACCAGGGGACGACGGCCGGCGGGCGCACCAGCGGGGCCAGCGGCGCCAGCCGCGCGGCGTAGCGCCCGATCAGCGCCCGGCGCCGCTCCACGAAGCGGTCGAGCCGGCCGAGCTGGCTCAGCACCAGGGCGGCGTGGATGTCGGAAAGCCGGTGGTTGAAGCCCGGCTCCGCCATCTCGTAGTACCAGGGGTTGGGCGCCCCCGCCCCGTCCAGCGCCGCCTCGGGATCGGCGAAGCCCTCGCCCGGCCCCGGGTCGCGCATCATGCCGTGGTTGCACAGGCGGCGGACCCGCGCCATCAGCGCCGGGTCGTTGCCGGTGACCGCCCCGCCCTCCCCGGCGGCGATGGTCTTCACCGGGTGGAAGGAGAAGACGGTCAGCGTGCCGTGGCGGCAGGCGCCGACCGGCGTTTCCCCATCCGCGGCCAGGTCGGCGGCGAGGTCGACGCTGCCGATGGCGTGGCTGGCGTCCTCGACCACCGCCAGCCCCTCCGCCCGGGCGAGCGCGCCGAGCCCGGCCATCGGCGCGGTCTGGCCGGCGTAATGGACCGGGGCGAGGGCACGGACGCGCCAGCCGGCGTGGCGGGCGCGGGCGATGGCGGCCTCGGCCTCGGCCACCCCCATCAGGCCGCTGTCGGGGTCGACGTCGGCGAAGGCGACCTCCGCCCCGGCGTGGCGGGCGGCCGACGCGGTGGCGAGGAAGGTGTTGGACGGCACCACCACCGCGTCGCCGGGGCCGATCCCCAGCGCGGTGTAGGCCAGCCGCAGCGCCGCGGTGCCGTTGGCGCAGGCGACCGCCTCGGCCGCCCCGACCCGTCCGGCCAACGCCCGCTCGAAGCCGGCGACCGCGGGCCCCTGCGTCAGCCAGTCGCCGCGCAGCACCGCCGCCACCGCGGCGATGTCGGCCTCGTCGACCGACTGGCGGCCATAGGGCAGGAAGGGGGGCAGGACGGGAACCCCGCTCCCGCCCGTCTCCGCCGTGTCCGTCGGCCGTGCCGGCCCCGCCGTCACGGCGCTTCGGCCAGCAGGCGGCGCAGCCGCTCGCCGTCCAGCCAGTCGTCGTTGCTGTCGCTGGCGTAGCGGAAGCCGTCGGCCACCGGGCGGGCGTTCAGCCGCTCGTAGGGGGCGTGCTGCCAGAAGGTGAAGGCCGGCTCGATCACGTAGCGGTCCTCCAGCTCGTAGGTCTGGCGGGAATCGTCCTCGGTGATCATCACCTCGTGCAGCTTCTCGCCGGGGCGGATGCCGACCAGCTTGTGCGGCAGGCCCGGCGCCATGGCGCGGGCGAGGTCGCCGATGCGCAGGCTGGGGATCTTCGGCACGAAGATCTCGCCGCCCTGCATCATGGCGAAGCAGGACAGCACGAAGTCGACGCCGTGCTGCAGGGTGATCCAGAAGCGGGTCATGCGGTCGTCGGTGACCGGCAGATGGTCGGCCCCCTCGGCGATCATCTTGCGGAACAGCGGCACGACGCTGCCGCGCGATCCCACCACGTTGCCGTAGCGCACCACCGCGAAGCGGGTGTCGAGCGCCCCCGACAGGTTGTTGGCGGCGATGAAGATCTTGTCGGACGCCAGCTTGCTGGCGCCGTACAGGTTGATCGGGTTGGCCGCCTTGTCGGTCGACAGCGCGACGACGCGATGGACCCCCATCGTCAGCGCCGCCCGCACCACGTTCTCCGCCCCGTAGACGTTGGTGTGGATGCACTCCATCGGGTTGTATTCGGCAGCCGGCACATGCTTCAGCGCCGCGGCGTGGACGCAGAGATCGACGCCGCGCATCGCCAGCTCCAGCCGCTCGCGGTCGCGCACGTCGCCGATGAAGTAGCGCAGCGTCGGCGCCCATTCCGCCGGCATGCGCTGCTGCATCTCGTACTGCTTGAACTCGTCGCGCGAGAAGATGATGACCCGGCGCGGCTTGGCGTGGCGCATCACCGTCTCGACGAAGCGGCGGCCGAAGGACCCGGTCCCCCCCGTCACCAGGACCGACCGCCCATCCAGCATCCGCAGCCCCGCCTCCAGCCCGGTGCCGGGGCCGGGGCCGGGGACCTGGGCGGAGCCGTCGGCGGAGTGCCGTCCCTTGGGAGCGCTGGAATCTGTGGTCACCGCCGGGTTCCGTCTGTTGGAGGCACGCACCATGCCGACGCCGTCGGACCGGAGACATCCGGGCCGGCGGCCGCATCGGGTTCGACAACAAGCCCCGACCGTAACCGAAGCTTTCTGAGCATCGGGTTAATTCAGGATGTCCGCGGGCGCAAGGCGCGTGTCGCCGCGGGCCAAGGGGATGGCAAAGGCGGGCGGGCGGCGCACGGGACCGTCCACGGCCCGCCCGGCGCCCATCGCGCCGGTTTTTCTACTTGAAAGAGCATGTTGCCATCGCGTTGCCCTTTTCATGAGCGCATCCTTGGGTATGGGCCGCGTCTTGCGGGTGCCGGCCGGCGCCCCTATAGTCGACGCCCGCCCCGTCCACCGCCGTGGGATCCGACGACCGACATGACGACGACCTCCCCCCCGGTCCCGCAGCCGGAGCCGGAGCCGACCCTGGTGTCGGCCGGGCAGCGGCTGGCCGACACCCCCGGCGACGCGGCGGCCTGGATCGCCCGGGCCGTCGCCCTGGCCCGGGCCGGCGACCATGCCGGGGTGGCCCGCGGCCACCGCCGCGCCCTGGCGGTGCAGCCCACCAGCGGGGATGCCTGGAGCGGGCTGGGGGCGGCGCTGTCGGCGCAGGGCCGGCACCGCCCGGCGCTCGCCGCCATCCGGCGGGCGTTGGCGCTCGACCCGGCGCACGGCCACGCGGCCTTCCACCTGACCACCGCCCTGCTCCGGGCCGGCGATTTCGACGCCTGCCGGATCGCACTGGAGCGGCTGATCCACCTGCAGCCCGCGGTGCGGAGCCACCCCTGGGGCCGCGCCCAGCTCCGCCTGCACGAGGGCGACTACGAGCGCGGATTCGCCGATTACGAGGCGCGTTGCTGGCTCCCCGACTACGCGCGCTACCGCATCCACCGCGGGCCGCGCTGGGACGGCGGGCCGCTGGACGGCAAGATCGTCATGATCACCCTCGAGCAGGGCTTCGGCGACACGCTGATGATGGCGCGCTACCTGCCGATGCTGAAGGCGCGCGGCGCCCGGCGGGTGATCGTCGAATGCCGGGACGAGCTGCGGCGCCTCTTCGCCGGGATGGAGGGGGTCGACGCCTTCATCGCGGAGAACGCCGCGCCGACGCCGATCTACCACGTCCACAGCCCGCTGATGAGCCTGCCGCTGCGCTTCGGCACCACCGCCGCCACGGTGCCGCCGCCGGTCCGCCTGGCCATCCCGGACGAGGCGCGCGCCAAGGCCGCCCGGCTGGTGCCCGGCCCCGGCGGCGCGCGGAAGGTCGGCATCGTCTGGTCGGGCAACTCGGCTTTCCCCGACAACCGGTTCCGCGCGGTCGGGCTCGACCGCTTCCTGCCCCTGCTGGAGGTGCCGGGCGTCACCCTCTTCAGCCTGCAGAAGGGACCGCTGGAGGCCGAGCTGGACAGGCTCGGCCCCGCGGCGCCGATCGTCCCGCTCGGCCCGCATCTGGAGGATTTCGCCGACACCGCGGCGGTGCTGGAGCGGCTCGATCTGGTGATCATGACCGACAGCTCGGTCGCCCACCTCGCCGGGTCGCTGGGGACGCCGGTGTGGAACCTGGTGCAGCACGTCCCCTACTGGGTCTATGGCCGCAGCGGCCCGACCACCCCCTGGTACCCGTCGATGCGGCTCTACCGCCAGGGCGCCGACGAGGACTGGGCCCCGGTGTTCGAGGCGGTGCGCCGCGACCTGACGGATCTCGCGGCGCGCCACCGGGGCTGACCCCTCCCCTCCCCTCACTCCGGCAGCGGCGGCAGGCGGCCGGCGTGGAGGTCTTCCAGCAGGCGGATCTGCGCCGGCAGGCAGTGGGTGGCGAGGTCGAAGCGCTCGACCACCGTGCGCCGGGCGGCGTCGGACAGGGCGGCGCGCAGCTCGGGGTCGTCCAGCGCGGTCTCCACCCGGCCGGCGACCGCCAGCGGGTCGAAGAAGTCGGTCAGCAGGCCGTTGCGCCCGTCCTCGATCACCTCGGCGACCGGCGGCGTGTCGGAGCCGACGATCACCGCGCCGCAGGCCATCGCCTCCAGCATCGACCAGGACAGGACGAAGGGATAGGTCAGGTAGATGTGGGCGCGCGACACCCGCAGCACCGACAGGTAGCGGTCGTAGGGCAGCTTGCCCAGGATGTGGAGGCGGGACGATTCCGGCCGCGGGCTGCCGGCCTCGTCCAGCATGGTCTCGCGCCACATCCGCTCGCGCCAGGTGCCGCCGCCCTCCGGCGGGGCGCCGTAGCTGACCTCGTCGCCGCCGACCACCAGGATGTGCAGGGCGGGCCGGCGGCGCAGCAGCTCGGCCGCCGCCCGCATGAAAGTCGGAAAGCCGCGGTAGGGCTCCAGGTTGCGGGCGACGTAGGTCACCACCTCGTCGTCGCGCGACAGGCTGCGGCCGTCGGGCAGCGTGACGGTCGCCGCCGGATCCGGCCGGCACAGCGCGGTGTCGACCCCGTCATGGATCACCGAGATGCGCGGGCGGACCAGCGCCGGGTGCTGGCGCCGCTGCCATTCGGTCGGGCTGACGCCCCAGTTCATCGCGTCGAGCCCGGCCAGCAGGGTCGCGTTCTTGGCGCGGATGCGGCAGCGCGTTTCCAGCGTCACCGGCTTTCCCGGCTCGAACCCGACGTCGGAGCCGTCGGCGCGGTAGAAGAACTCGCAATAGAGCAGCAGCCGGGCGTCGGGGAACAGGTCCTTCAGGAACAGCGCCTCGCCCCAGCCGGGATGGGCGCAGATCACGTCGGGGGTGAAGCCGCCCTTCTGCAGCGCCAGCCCGGCGCGCACCGCGCCCTGCCCGTGCAGGACCTGGCCCTCGAACATGCGGATGTAGGGGTGGGTGGCGTTGCCCGGCTCGCGCGACGGCTGGTAGAGCGCGGTGCGCACCCCCGGCATCTCGCGCCGCGTCTTGCCGATGAAGGCGACCTGATGGGCCGGATCCGCCGCGAAATGGCGGACGAGGTGCTTGTACTGGCCGGGGGTGTTCTGGTGGACGAACAGGATCCGCATGGACAGGCTTTGCCCGACAGAGGGAGAGAGGGGCCGACAGCCTGCGGTCTTGGCGCGCCGCTGTCGATGGTTAAGCGCGGCGCTCCCCGAAAGGAAGAGGTGCGGCCAAGCCCCCCAGCCAAGTCCCCCGGCCAAACCCCTGGCCAAACCCCTGGATGTCCGTTCCGCGGGCCGGCCGCTCCCTCTATAAGGGGGGTCCACTTGCCGGGACCGTCTGATGGACCGCTCCTCTCCCCTGCCCGCCTCGCCCTGGCGCTTCCTGTGGCTGTTCGTACGCGAACGGTTCCTCGGGCGCGCCATCCTGCTGAACCTCGCCGCCGCCGGCGGGATCGGGCTGATGGGGCTGGAGCCGCTGGCGATGCGCGGGCTGGTCGACGCGCTCGCCGGCATCCCGGCGGCGGGCGCCGCGGGCGGCTGGACCGCCGAGGTGATGCGCTGGTTCCTGCTGCTCGGCGGGCTGTGGATCGCCTCGGCGCTGTTCAACCGGCTGCGCGAGCTGGTCGACCTGCACACCTCGCCGGCGCTGCGCCACGCCATCCAGGTCCGGCTGTTCGCGCACCTGATCGACCACGCGCCGCGCTACTTCCAGGACAATTTTGCCGGCAACCTCGGCCAGAAGGTCAAGCAGGCCGGGCAGAGCGCCATCCAGATCCTGGAGATCCTGACCAACGACATCATCCGCATCGTCGTCATCCTGGCCATCGGGCTGTCCCTGCTGGCCTCGGCGCAGACGCTGTTCGCCCTGCTGCTGGTCGGCTGGACCGCCGCCCATCTCGGCCTGTCGGCGCTGCTGGCCCGGCGCTGCCTGACGCTGTCGCACGCCTTTTCCGAGGAGGTGTCGTCGACCACCGGCCGGATGGTCGACGTCATCGCCAACGCCGAGCTGGTGCGCGCCTTCGCCCGCCGCCGGCAGGAGCAGGCCGGCCTGTCCGACGCGCTGATGGGCGAGGTCGCCCGCTCCAAGGAGCTGCGCTGGTTCCTGACCAAGATGTGGTTCTGGCTGTTCAACGCCCTGCTGGTCTTCCAGATCACCCTGATCGGCCTTGCCGTGTCGGAGGCGATGGCCGGCCGGATGAGCGTCGGCGACTTCGCCCTGGTCTTCTCGCTGGCCAGCATCGTCGGCACCAACGTCTGGGGGCTGTCGACCCGCATGCTGGGCTTCTTCGAGCAACTCGGCATCCTGTCGGGCGCGCTGGAGCTGATCGTCCGCCCGCACGAGATCCCGGATCCGCCCGGCCGCCCCGCCCTGGCGGTCACCGCCGGCGCGATCCGTTTCGAGGAGCTGCGCTTCGCCCATCCCGGCAGCGGCGCCGTGTTCGACGGGCTGTCGCTGGCCATCGCGCCTGGCGAGCGGGTGGCGCTGGTCGGACCGTCGGGGGCGGGCAAGAGCACGCTGGTCCGGCTGCTGCGCCGGCAGTTCCCGCTGCAGGGCGGCCGCATCCTGATCGACGGCCAGGACATCGCCGCGGTCAGCCTGGAATCGCTGAACCGCGCGGTGGCCGAGGTGCCGCAATCGCCCAGCCTGTTCCACCGCTCCATCCGCGACAACATCGCGTACGGCACCGACGGCGCCGACGACGCGGCGATCCGCGCCGCGGCGGCGCGGGCCCATTGCGACGGCTTCATCGAGCGGCGGGCCGGCGGCTACGACACCGTGGTCGGCGAGCGCGGCATCCAGCTGTCGGGCGGCGAGCGCCAGCGGGTCGCCATCGCCCGCGCCTTCCTGAAGGACGCGCCGATCCTGGTGCTGGACGAGGCGACCTCCTCGCTCGATTCCGAGACCGAGCACCTGATCCAGGACGCCCTGCTCAGCCTGTTCGAAGGCCGCACGGTGATCGCCATCGCCCACCGGCTGTCCACCATCACCGGCATGGACCGCATCCTCTATATGGAGCAGGGTCGCATCCTGGAGGACGGCGACCACGCCACCCTGCTGCGCCGCGACGGCCCTTACGCCCGGCTGTGGCGGCGGCAGGTCGGCGGCTTCCTGCCAGACGATGCGGCGGGTCCAGGTCCAGATCCGGTCGCGCCGGCGCAGGGGGGTGCGGTATGATACCGGCTTGGTTGCTTGTGTTTTGGCCGCTGTCGCGGCTAGATCGTATGATGGCTTCTCAGGGAATGTTCCAGCTGTTTTCATGATTGCCCATCATAATATTCCGAATAGGGTGCCAGATATGCTTCCAGTTTCAGTTGTTATTCCATGCTATAACAGAGAGAATTACATCAGAGATTCTGTCGAAAGTGTTCTTCGGCAGAGCATGACAGGATTTGAAATTATTGTCGTTGATGACGGCTCAACAGACAAATCTGTTGATGCCATCCAGTCTATTAATAGTGACAAGATAAAACTTATTCGTCTTTCGAAGAATATGGGAATATCCGCCGCTCGTAACGCTGGAATTTCGATGGCTCAAGGGAATCTGATTGCCTTTCTTGATTCAGATGACCTCATGTGCGAGAAACGCCTTGAGGAACAGGAGAGTCTGTTTCGAAATGATTGTCGAACAACAATCTGTGGTTCATATTTTGATATAATAGACGATAAAGGCAGCCTGATTGGAAGTACTGATTGCTTCCACAATACCGATCGTATGCTCAAGTTTTCAGCGACTTTGGGATGCCCATTCCATTTTAGCACAATAATGGTAAGGTCAACTTCAGTAGGTGGAGAAAAGCAGTTCTTCGACGAAAGTCTTGAGGTTGGAGAAGACTACGAGTATATGAGCAAAAATATTCTTGAAGGCTACGGCTGCATAATCAAGAAGAGACTCACATCCTGTCGTGCGCATATCAATTCAAAAACAAACGATGTAATGAATAATAACCCCAACCTCCATATGGAAATTTTTGGGCGCGTATCTCTCAATAACATGAAAAAAATTGGGTTCAATACAGATATTTATACGTCACTTATACTGAGGGAAAAGATTTTTAGCGTCAATAAGCCGAACTATGATGCTCTCAGCGAAGTTGGGAAAGCGGTTTGTCAGGATATTGAAGCGCAGTTTATCAGCACATTCACACACTGGTACAACTCTCATGACGTTTTTGAACAGCAAAAGGCTGATTGACCGGTGCGACATCGTTGCCATGTCAGGAGCATTGCAGCGTTGGCTGTGGCGGCGATTCTGCTGATGTCGCAAGCTCAAGCAATGTCCCCTGTTCCTTTCTTTCAGCATGTCAGGCATATCGGCTTGCTCTGCGCGCTGGATCGGGCGGAAAGCCCTGCTCCGGACGCAACCGCGGTTGATCCTTCCCCAATCGCCGTGTTGAGTGAGGAGGCGCTGTGCCGCCGCGCCGTCGCCGCGCTGTCCGGCTTGGTGACCTCCGGGCCGGCGGTCGTGCCCTTCGCTCCCAACGACGACCGCATCGCCGACCCGGCCGCCCTGCTGGTGCTGCTGCACGCCACGCTGCGCGCGGAGGACGGCCGGCGTCTGCTGGCGGTGGCGGCGACCCTGCACCGCGCCGGGGCCGACGCCGGCGCGCCGCCTTTCTTCATGATGCCGCCCCAGGCGCTGACGGTGACCGGGAGCCTGGACGACGCGGCCCTGGACGCGGCGTTGCGCCGCCTTTTCGGCCCCTTGGCGCAGGCGCTGCACGCCAATCCCTGAGCGGCTGAGTTTGGAGTCTTGTCGCAGGGGGGTGGCGCCCTGCGGCCCGGGCCGGAATCCCCCGGGAACGCTCATTCCAACGCATGCGCGCCGGTGCCGATCCCAGGGGTTCCGGTCAAGGCAAAACCGGCGTTTCATCCGCGCAAACCGTCATTCCCGCGAGGGTGCATAGGCGCTGACTTTGAAGTGTTCAGTCTTTCGAAGCCGACGATTCCTGTCGTCGACCGTCATCCCCGCGCAGGCCGGGATCCAGCCAGATCAACGGCTTATCCGCGGAGTTTCCCGAATCCCCGCCTGTGCGGGGATGACGCTGAAAGACGGGGTTGCCCGGTCTGGAAACGATGCGACACACCTAAGTCAGCGCCTATGCGGCCTGCGCCGGAACAAGCGCGGCCGTTTCGCCTCAGCGGCAGAGCTGGGCGAACTTGCGCTCCGGGATCGGCGGCGGCGAGGGGTGCAGCATCAGCCCCTGCTCTTCCACGTCGACCCGCGCGTCGGGGTAGACGGCGAGCGCCAGTTGCAGCGCCTCGATGAAGCGCTTGCGGAAATCGCGCAGGCGGCTGTAGCCGGCGCCGAACTGTTCGAACACCGCCGGCCAGGTGATCGGGGTCGAGCGGTTCAGGCTGTGCAGCCGGTAGGCCAGCCAGATGTAGATGTCGATGCTGGTGCTGTTGTTCTGGATGTGGCGCAGCGCCGGTTCCCAGATCGGCACCGGGTGGGCCTTCAGCTCGCGGAAGAAGGCCTCCGACAGCAGGACGCGGTCCTCCCACAGCGACCCCTGGCCCGGCTCCGCCCCGGCGTTGGCCGAGAAATGGATGCCGCCCTTGACGATCGAGCCCTTTTCGAAGCCGATGCTGTGGGCGTCCTCCCAGGCGAAGGTCAGGTTGCAGGCGGCGATGCGCGAGGCCTGCTCGCGGATGTCGCGGTAGGTCTGGCCGCCCACCGACAAGCCCATGCGGTCCAGCCATTCGTGCATGCTGCGGCCCAGCTCGACCTCGCGGCTGTCGGTCTGGATGGCGCGGGTCTGGAGGTACAGCAGGATCATGCGCGCGCGGCTGCCGTACGGAACGCCGTAGAGCTTAAAGCCACCGTTGCGGATCGGCAGTCGACCGGGTTCGATCAGCAAGCGGATCTTGTGTCCGCGACGCTCCCACGGCTGGTCATCGGGAAGACGACGATGTGGAAGTGCGGTCAGGGCAAAACCCGAATAGGTGATGCCAAGCTCTTGCCGCTCCTCTTCCAGGACGGCAGCCGCCACGTCGACTAGCGAACGCCGGTCCGGATCGGTTTGGAGCGCCTTCGCCTGGTCGCGTCCAAGCTGGGTGATCAGGGTGTGTATCTGTCCCATAGCGAGCTGACCTTGGCCACGACTTTGCGGTGAACCGTATATCACGGCCGGATAGTGCCAGCAATTTGGAGTCTTGTCGCTCAAACTATTTGTACGGTTATTTGATTCAGTTAATAGTTTGCGCGACAAGACTCCAGTAGAGAATCGCGAGTCGCGCGACAAAACTCCAGAATTCCCGCGACAAGACTCCAGCGGATAGTCCGCTTGGCCTGTGGATTTCCGAGCCATCGCGACAAGACTCCAAGAAGGACATTTCGATTCGCCATCGATTCGGGGCCGAATCGCTTCCGATTCGCCATTTTCCGAGTCGCGGCCGCGGCGATCCGCTCCCGGCGGCGCGCCGGTCCCTCCGTCCGGCCGGTTTTGGGGGTGGATTTGGAGTTCTGTCGCGCCTTGGCCGCGGCTTTGGGTCGTCCGGGGCCGCCGTGCCGCAGGGCCGGGGTGGGGGCGCGACAAGACTCCAACCTTGACCCTGGCCTCAATCCCGGCCGCCGGTCGCTGGAGGGGGATGTGTTTGGAGTCTTGTCTCGCCCCCTTGTCCTGGAATGAGGCGCTCCGGTCGGGTGAACACTCTATCGCCTGAATGGCGACAGCTTCTCGGTCAAGCTAGGCGGTAACCCGCTGGCTTGGCGACCGAAGGCCGGTCCCCGGCCCCATTCCCTGTGCCCGCTGCAGGATGACCTTTGCTGCCGCAACGTCCCGATCCAGCAGGCATCCGCACTCACAGTGGTGCGTGCGGTCGGAAAGCGTTTTGGTGGCAACGGCCCCGCACTCCGGACAGGTCTGAGAGGTTCCGCGCGGATCGACGGCTTCCACCCGAACACCAGCATTTGCGGCTTTGTATTCGATGAAGTGCCGAAGTTGGCCCCACGCGGCGTTGTGAACGGCCTTGGCCAGCCTCGAGCGGGTCAGACGGTCGACGTTCAGGTCTTCTAGGGCAATGAAGGCATAGCGCTCCACCAGAGAGCGGGACAGCTGATGGAGAAAGTCACGCCGCTGGTTGGCGGTGTGGGCACTGTGGCGGGCAAGCCGTTGCCTGGCCTTAAGTCGACGCCGGCTGCCCCGCTTGCAGCGGGCAAGGGCACGTTGCAAACGACGCTGCTTTTTGGCCGCGTGTTTCGTCCAATGCGGCGTTGCTATGCTCTCACCGTCCGAGGTGGCAATCAGGCTGGACAAGCCGACGTCGATGCCGACCGCGGCACCATCGCGCAGCGGTTTCTCCTGATCAGGCAAGGCAATCTGGAAGCAAACGAACCATGAGCCGGCCGAACGGGAGAGGACGGCGGCCCCCACCGTCGCACCGGCTGGAAGGGCGCGGTGCCACTTCACCTTGATCTCACCAGGGATGCCGGTGATGCCGAGGCGCTTGCTCTTGCGGATCGTCAGACCATCGCCGACCCGGAACTCGGCGCTGTCGAAGCGGTGCTTTGCCTGGAAGCGCGGAAAGCCGGCCTTGGCCTTGGTCTTGAGGCGGCGGAAGAAGGCGGTGAACGCCTTGTCCAGACGGCGGAGCACCTGTTGTGCGGCGGAATAGCTGAAGCCGGCGAGGCGCTCGTCGATGGCGCGGACTGCCTTCAGTTCGCTTGATTGGTCGAAATAGCGCAGCGTCTTGTGCTGACGCCGGTAGGCTTCGATGCGCTGCTGGAGAGCCGCGTTGTAGAGATCGCAGAAGGCGCCCAGCATCTCTGTCAGAACCACGCTCTGGGCCTTACTCGGATAAAGCCGGTATTTGTAGCTCCGCTGAACCATGCGAAAATCCTACATAATGTTCATGATTTGTTCGAATCAAGTTTCCCCTACTCCCCCTGACTTTCCTGATGCTCACTAAAAGCGGTAACCCCTCGTCGGAATGTCGCGTAGGTCTCGGAGGGGTGCTTGTGAAGCGCGAAGACCGGGGTCTATAACGAAGCGCCAAGCCACCCGGCCGGATGGTTCCGTCAGTGATGGGGCCATGGTCCGGGGGACTTTTCGACAGTCACACAACATATGGCGGCAGTATGAACGGCAATTCCGCACAAAAGATCGTCCCGGTGCTGCTGTCCGGCGGCACGGGGTCCCGTTTGTGGCCTTTGTCGCGCGAGCTGTATCCCAAGCAGTTCCTGCCGCTCTGTTCCGACCGCACGATGCTGCAGGACACCGCCCTGCGTGTCCGCGCCGAAGGGGCTGCGGCCGGTATCGCGGTGG
The DNA here is from genome assembly GCF_003116095.1 of Azospirillum sp. TSO35-2. GTDB lineage: Bacteria > Pseudomonadota > Alphaproteobacteria > Azospirillales > Azospirillaceae > Azospirillum. The sequence continues at coordinate 1,895 of NZ_LGRA01000007.1, read as the reverse complement.
CCTTCGCCCCGCCGCTGGTGATCTGCAACCAGGAGCACCGCTTCCTCGCCGCCGAGCAGCTGCGCCAGTCGCGCTGCGAGCCGCGCGGCATCATCCTGGAGCCGGCCGGGCGCAACACCGCGGCGGCCTGCGCGCTCGCCGCCTTGGCGGTCGCCGCCGACGATCCGGACGCGCTGCTGCTGGTGCTGCCGGCCGACCACGAGATCCGCGACGCCGCCGCCTTCCACGACGCCGTCGCCATCGCCGCCCGCGCCGCCGCGGCCGGCCGGCTGGTCACCTTCGGCATCACCCCGACCCGGCCGGAGACCGGCTACGGCTACATCCGCCGCGGCCACGCGCTGGACGAGGCCGACGGTGCCTTCAACGTCGCCGCCTTCGTCGAGAAGCCGTCGCTGGAGGTCGCCGAGCGCTACCTCGCCGAGGGGACCTACGCCTGGAACAGCGGCATGTTCCTGTTCCCGGCCGGCCGCCTGCTGGCCGAGCTGGAGCGCCACGCCCCGGCGGTGCTGGCCGCCTGCCGCGAGGCGCTGGAGCAGGGATCGAAGGACCTCGACTTCTTCCGCCTCGACGCCGAGGCCTTCGCCAAGGCGCCCAGCATCTCGATCGACTACGCGGTGATGGAGCGGACCGACCGCGCCGCCGTCGTGCCGTGCGAGATCGGCTGGACCGACGTCGGCGCCTGGTCGGCGCTGTGGGACGTCGGGAGCAAGGACGGCGAGGGCAACGTCGTCGTCGGCGACGTGCTGCTGGAGGGTGCCCGCGACTGCTACGTCCGCAGCGACAACCACCTGACCGCCGTGGTCGGGGTGGAGAACGCCGTGGTCGTGGTGGTGGACGACGCCGTGCTGGTCGCCGACCGCTCTCAAGCCCAGGACGTCAAGCGCATCGTCGACCGGCTGAAGGCCGAGGGGCGCAGCGAGTCCGTCAGCCATCGTCGGGTCCACCGCCCCTGGGGCTCCTACCAGTCGCTGCACACCGGCGACCGCTTCCAGGTGAAGAGCCTGACCATCGCGCCGGGCTCGCGGCTGTCCTTGCAGAAGCACCATCACCGCGCCGAGCATTGGGTGGTGGTCAACGGCACCGCGCTGGTCACCCGCGGCGAGGAGCAGGTGATGGTCTACGAGAACCAGTCGATCTACATCCCGATCGGCACGGTCCACCGGCTGGAGAACCCCGGCAAGGTGCCGCTGACCATCATCGAGGTGCAGTCCGGCTCCTATCTGGGCGAGGACGACATCGTCCGGCTGGAGGACGTCTACGGCCGCAACTGAGCGGCCGCGCCGCGAACGCCCGACCCTTCCACCCGCCTGTCCGCAGCCCTTGATGGTCATTCATCCATCAAGGGCTTTTTTGATGGCCCGATCGACGCAGGCGGGGCCTGACAGGCGCTCTGCCGAAGCGCTCCCGAGTCGCGAAAAACGTGCAAACCATCGTGGAAGCTCTTTCCGGAAGACGATCGGAATCATGAGATGGCAACCGTCGATGGCGGAATATTTTGGGTACAAGAGTGTGCATTACCGAAATTGTTGTAAGTAAAATAGTGGGTTGCTGTCTCTTCAAAGGATGAGGTGCGACAGAATAGGCGTTGATGCTGAAAGATTATCTAAAAAGGATATCGGGATAAGCCGCTTTGCCTGAATGGCCTGCGGCAAGACTTTTTTGGGGGTGGAAGAATGCCTATCGCCGGATTTGACCCCGCAAGCTATTTGGCGGCCAACCCTGATCTCATTCGGGCTGGTGTGACCCTGAACACTGCCGAAAACCATTATGTTGCGGCCGGTCGTGCCGAACAGCGCTCGACGAGCTTCGACTCGTCGAGCTATCTGGCGGCGAACACCGACCTGCTGCGGGCGGGCCTGAACACCAGCAGCGCGGTGCAGCACTATCTCTCCTTC
>NZ_LGRA01000006.1 GCF_003116095.1 Azospirillum sp. TSO35-2 | reverse complement strand
CCCCGCCGCCGGCTTCAGCCGTTCCGCCCAGCGTTCCACCAGCGCCGGCTCCGCCGCCAGATAGGGCACGCGCGACGGCACCGTCTCCAGCCGGGTGCCGAACAGCAGCGGCAGGCTCATCACCGGGATCTGCACGTCGAAATCGGGCAGCGGCCCGCCGGTCTCCACCACCGTCACGCCGGGCAGGCTGCGCAGCACCGGGGCCAGGGGGTGCTGGCATTCCAGAAGGATGCGGTCCGGCTCCCCCGCCTCCTGCGCCAGCAGCGGCAGGTAGCGCACGAATTGCAGCACGTCGCCGAAGCCCTGCTCCCAATAGACCAGCAGGCGGCGCCCCCGCAGCGCCGACCCGTCCCAGCGCGGCTGGATGAAGCGGCGTTGCGGCGACGGCAGGCGGCCGTGCCTCCAGCGCCATTCGTAGCGCCGCCATCCCTCGACGAAGTCGCCGATCAGCAGCCGGACCAGGGACTCGTTCCAATGGGCACCGGCGAACCCCGGATCCAGCGTGCAGGCGCGCCGGAAGGACAGCAGCGCTTCCCAGAAGGCGCCCTGGTCCTTCACCGTCGAGCCGAGATTGCTGTAGGCCCCGGTGTGCTGCGGATTCAGCGCGATGGCGCGGCGGAAGCGGGCCGCCGCCGCGTCCAGCCGGTGGGCCATGCGCAGCAGGGCGCCGTGGTTGTTGGCGTATTCCGCCTCGTCCGGGGCCAGGGCGACGGCGCGGCCGAAGACCTCCTCCGCCTCGTCCGGGCGCTTCAACCCTTCCAGCAGGAGGCCCAGCTCGTTGAGGATGGCCGGCTGGTCGGGCTTGAGTCGCGCCGAGGCGTGGTAGGCCGCCGCCGCCTCGGCCCGCCGGCCGAGCCGGTACAGCAGCGAGCCCAGGTTGTTCCAGGCGTTGAGCGAGGCCGGGACCAGCGTCAGCGTCCGTCGGAACAGGGCCACCGCCTCGGCGGTTCGGCCCTGGTCGGCGTACAGCAGCCCCAGATTGTTGACGGCGGGGGCAAAGGCGCGGTCCTGGTCGATGATCCGCTGATACAGCCGGCAGGCCTCGTCGGCACGGCCGCTTTGCTGGAACTGGACCGCCGTCGTGAAGGCTTGCTCGATGGTCATGAGGTCCGCGGCGCCCCGGTATCAAGGATCCCGGCATGGGGATCAGGGTGAAGGGGGATCAGGGTGAAGGGTGTGGTGGCCGGCAGGGAAGGAACGCCCGGATCAGTAGCAGAGATGGCCGGACGCTGCCAAGAAGCGGCACGGGCCAAGAACCCGCCACCGCCAAGAGAGCATCGCCAGGATGGCCATCACCAGTCGGCCATCGCCAAGCGCCGGGCCGGTGCGCTAGGAATGCGCGACGGCTGATCGCGCGACGGACCCCTCCCATGGCCCTCTCCCCATCCGAGCTGTTCGGCCAGGCGGTCGGGCACCACATGGCCGGCCGGCTGGCCGAGGCGGCGCGGCTGTACCGGGCGCTGCTGGACGCCTGTCCGGGGCTGGAGCCGCCGGCCCGCAACCTGTTCCGCCTGCGGCACGACCTGATGGCGCGGGCCGGGGAGCGGTGGCGCGCCGGCGACCCCGCCGCCGCCATCGGGCTGCTGTCCGGAGTGGCCGCGGCGCTGCCCGACGATGCGGGGCTGCGGCACGAGCTGGGGGCGCTGCGGCTGGCCGCCGGCGACCCGGCCGGGGCGGAGCGGGCCTTCGCTCGGGCCGGCGCGCTGAACCCCGCGGACGCCTCCCGCGCTTTCGCGCTGGGCAGCGCCCGGCTGGCGGGCGGCGACAGTGTCGGGGCCGAGATCCTGTTCCGCCGCGCCCATCTCCTGGCGCCGGAGCTGGCGGAGGCGTTCGGCAACCGCGGCATGCTGGCCCAAGCCGCCGGGCGGGCCGCGATGGCGGTGACGTTGCAGCGGCGGGCGGCGGCGCTCCAGCCCGGTGGGGCGGGGCACCATTACAATCTGGCGGTCGCCCTCGCCACGCTCGGCCGGCATGGAGAGGCGCTGTCCGGCTACGAGCGCGCCTTGCGGCTCGACCCCGGCGACGGCCGGGCACGGCTGAACCGGGCGCTGACCCGGCTGCGGCTGGGCGACCTGCCCGGCGGCTGGACCCTGTGGGCTGAGGCGGGGGCGGAGCGGTTCCCCGGCGTCCCGCCCTGGGCCGGCGAGCCGCTGGAGGGGCGGCGCATCCTGCTGCACGCGGTCGAGGGGAACGGCGACACCCTGCAATGCGTCCGCTACGCCCCGCTGGTCGCCGCGCGCGGCGGGCGCGTGGTGCTGGAGGTGCAGCCGGGGCTGGTGGCGCTGCTGCGCGGGATGGACGGGGTCGAGGCGGTGGTGGCGCAAGGAGAGATTCAAAGGGAGGGGGTGCCGCCGGTCGATTGCCGCGCCGCCATCATGGATCTGCCGCGGCTGTTCGCCACCACGCTGGACAGCATCCCGCCGGTCCCGCGGCTGGCCGTCGATCCGGAACGCGCCGCGGCGTGGCGGGGGTGGCTGGACGGCCTGCCGGCCCCGGCGGGGTGCCTGCGGGTCGGCTTGGCCTGGGCCGGCGATCCCCGTCCGCAGGACCCCGACGCTCACGCGATGGACGCCGTGCGCAGCCTGCCGCTCGTCCGGTTGGCGCCGCTGGGCGCGCTTGGATCCGCTGCCGCGGGGCGCGTCCGCTTCATCAGCCTCCAGAAGGGGGCGGGGGCGGCCCAGGCGGCCGATCCGCCGGTTGGCATGGTCCTGCACGACCCGGCGGCGGCGCTGCACGACTTCGCCGACACCGCCGCCCTGATCGATGGCCTTGATCTCGTCATCACGGTGGACACCGCGGTGGCCCATCTGGCCGGAACCCTGGGCAAGCCGGTCTGGGTGCTGTCGCGCTTCAACGGCTGCTGGCGATGGCTCGACGGGCGGGAGGACAGCCCCTGGTACCCCAGCCTGCGCCTGTTCGTGCAGCCCAATCCCGGTAACTGGGACAGCGTCGTCGCCCGCGTCGCCGACCGCCTGCGGGCGTTGGTGGGCTGACGCCGCTGGGCTCCTTCGGCGGAGCGGAGCGTTCGCGCCGTCAGGCGGTGAGCGAACGCAACCGTTCGGCGATGCCGGCGATCACCGGCGCCCAGGGATCGGTCCCGCGGTCGCCGGTTTGGTTTTGACGGAACATGCGGACGTTCGGGTACCAGTCGCCGCGCGCGCCGTCTTCACCCCAGCGCCAGTCGCCGACGCGTGCGAGGCACAACCAGGTTTCCACCCCCAGCGCCGCCGCCAGATGCGCCAGCCCGCAATCGGGGGCGATGACCAACCGCATGGCGCGCATGATGGCGGCCATATTCCGCGTGTCGTAGACGCCGAGATCGCTGAAATGGTCGGGCAGTGCTTGGCCATAGAGCGCCGTCTTGTCCTTGTGGTTCTGCAGGCCGAAGACGCGCAGCCCCGGGATCTCCAGCAGCGGGCGCAACGCGGCGAAGGGCAGCGAACGCGGATTGTCCTCTCCCCAGCCGGCCCAGACCAGCCCGACCGGAACGCCGTCGCCATGGGCGGCGACCACATCGCGCCACGGGCCGGTGCGCTCGGCCGGCGGCTGCAGATAAGCGCCGGGAACGGCGACGTCCTCCGCGCCCAGCCCCATGGCGAAGGGCAGGCAGACCATTTCGCAGGTGGCCTCGAAGGCGATGCCGTTCCGGCTGTCGATCAGCGTGACGCCGTCGGGCAACGGGGTCTGGCGGAACAGGGCCAGGGTGCCGGGCGGGGTTTCGACATAGATGCGGCCGGCGCGGCGCGCCGCCTCGGGAATGAAGCGCAGGAACTGGATGAAGTCACCCAGCCCGTTGCTGTTGTTGACCAGCAGCCCGTCGACCCGGCTGACCCCGTCCCACAGCGCCGGATGGGCGTCGCGCAGGGTTCGCTGCCAGTCGGCGCGGTCCCAGGCCTCGCGGTAGGCCCGGCGGCCGAGCAGGAGATACATGCGGTGGAGGCGGAAGGTGCCGTTGGTCGGCTGCAATCGGCAGGCCTCGCCGGAGCAGGCGAGCGCCGTGTCGTACCGTCCGGCATCGCGGCAGGCGAAGGACAGGTTGTGCAGCATCCCGGCCACCGCCGTCATGAAGGCGGGCGACAGGGTGATGCCGCCCGGCAAGCGCCCGTCCGCCGGGATCCTTGCGGCGAGCGGCAGCATCCCGTCGGCGTCGCCCGCGGTGTAGAGGGCCTGCGCCTGGGCCAACACGGCCAAGGCGACCTGGGAAGCGTCCGAAGAGGTGGGCATCGGTGGCATGGCGGCAGGAAGGAGGACAACGAGGACGGGATTGGCGGCTTGCGGCTTCCGCTTGTCAAGAGCGGTGGGGCTTGCATCGCTGCGCCGGCGCCCGCATCAATGGCGCTCGTCGAAAAGGGGGAAGAGCGGGTGGCATGGCGCGGCTTCTGCTGATCAATTACGAGTTCCCGCCGCTGGGCGGCGGGGCCGCCAACGCCACCGACAACACCGCGCGCGAGCTGGCGGCGCTGGGGGTCGAGGTGCTGGTGCTGACCTCCGCCTTCGCCGGGCTGCCGCGGGTGGAGCGCCGGGCCGATGGGGTGGAGATCCGCCGCATCCCCACCCTGCGCCGCCGCCGCGACCGCAGTTCGGTGGTGGAGATGCTGGCTTTCCTCGCCAGTTCGCTGGTGATGGCGCCGTGGATCGCCGCCCGCTGGCGCGCGGACGCCACCATCGCCTATTTCGGCCTGCCCTGCGGCCCGGCGGCCTGGGTGGTCAAGGCGCTGTTCGGCGCGCCTTACGTCGTCAGCCTGCGCGGCGGCGACGTGCCGGGCTTCCAGTATGACGGCCTCTCGCTCTACCACCGGCTGGCCGGGCCGGTGATCGGCTGGTTGTGGCGCCGGGCGTCGGCCGTGGTCGCCAACAGCGAGGGGCTGGCCGATCTGGCCCGCCGCTTCGCGCCGGATCAACCGGTCGCCATCATCCCCAACGGCGTCGACACCCAGCGCTTCACGCCAAGGGACGGTGCGGCCGACCCGGCCGACGGCCTCTCCCTGCTGTTCGTCGGTCGGGTGGTGCGGCAGAAGGGGCTGGACGTGCTGTTCGAGGCGTTGGCCTCCCTGCCGCCCGCCGGGCTGGCCGGCGTGACGCTGCGCATCGTCGGCGACGGCCCAGCCCGGCCGGAGCTGGAGGCGCAGGCGCAGCGGCTCGGCCTGTCGGAGCGCGTCCGGTTCCTCGGCTGGCTCGGGCGCGATGACCTGCCGGCGACCTACCGCGCCGCCGACGCCTTCGTCTTCCCGTCGCGCGACGAGGGCATGCCCAATGTGGTGCTGGAGGCGATGGCCGCCGGCCTGCCCGTGGTGGCGACCCGCATCGCCGGCAACCGCGACCTGGTGGTGGACGGCGAAACCGGTCTGATGCTGGACACCGACGACGTGCCGGCGCTCGCCGCCACCATCGCCCGGCTGGCCGGCGACGCGCCCCTGCGCCGCCGGCTGGGCGCGGGCGGCCGGCGCCGGGTGGTGGACCACTTCTCCTGGCGCGCCGTCGCCGCCGCCTACCGCGACCTGGCGCTCGCCGGCCGCAGCGCGGCGGGGCGGGTTCCGTCGGCGCAAGGAGATTGAGGCGCGGGGGACCGTCGATCTTCGGGGCGTTCTGGACGGGTCTGGCAGGATCTCCGCCCCTCCAAGGGTATGCTCTCGCGGCCCCCGCTTTGAGGGGTTGTTGACATCCGGCGGCTTTCGGGAGCGTATGGCGGCGCGGCGGATCGGGTCGGACAGCAAGGGATCGGACAGCGTGGTGGAACCGGCAAAGACGGCGGAAAGCGGGGGCGGCACCTCTGCCCTGGCCTTCGATTTCGGCGAGAACTGGGACCATTACTCGCGCACGGTGCTGGACGAGCCGCGGCTGGCCGCCGCCGTCGACAGCCTCGCCGGGCTGGTCGGCACCGACCGGCTGAAGGGCGCGCGCTTCTGCGACGTCGGCTCCGGCTCCGGCCTGTTCACCATCGCCGCCGGCAAGCTCGGCATCGCCCAGGGCCTCGGCTTCGACGTCAACCCGACGGGGGTGGAGGTGGCGCGCCGCAACCTCGGCCGCTTCGCGCCGGAGCTGGCGGACCGCATCGACTTCCGCCGCGGCTCGGCGCTGGACGCCGGGTTCGTCGGCTCGCTCGGCCGCTTCGACGTGGTCTATGCCTGGGGCTCGCTGCACCACACCGGATCGATGTGGCCGGCGATCGAGACGGTGGGACAGCTGGTGGAGCCGGGGGGCATTTTCGTGCTGGCGCTCTACAACCGGCACTGGACCTCGCCGCTGTGGACCCTGATCAAGATCGTCTACAACCTGTCGCCCGGCGTCCTGCGCAAGGTGTGGGACTGGCTCCTGGGCTCGCTGATGTTCCTGGCGACCTGGGCCGTCACCGGCTCCAACCCGCTGCGCAAGGAGCGCGGCATGGAGTTCTGGGTCGACGTGACCGACTGGCTCGGCGGCTACCCCTACGAATACGCCGGCGTGGACGAGGTGCGGGCGCGGATGGACGCGCAGGGCTTCGACCTGCTGGAGGTCCGCCCGCCGCGCGTGCCGACGGGCTGCAACGAATTCATCCTGCGCCGGAGGCCCGCATGAGCGACGACGCCGTCAAGACCGCCCAACACCCCGCGGCCGCCGCGGACCATCCCGGCGGCGTCGATTACGACGACAGCTGGGAGAACCGCTGGAACGACATGCGCAAGTTCGGCCCGACCGGCCGCCACCTGCGCCGCATCGTCACCGAGATGGTGAGCGGGCTGGACTATGACAGCCTGCTCGACGTCGGCTGCGGCCAGGGCTCGCTGCTCGCCACGCTGATGCCGCTGAAGCCGCAGGCGCGCTACGCCGGCGTCGATTTCGCCGCCAAGGCGATCGACGTCGCCCGCCGCCGCGCCCCGCAGGCGGAGTTCGCGCTGCTCGACGTCGCCGCCGGCCATCTCGACCGCCGTTACGACCTGGTGGTCTGCACCGACGTGGTCGAGCACATCGAGGACGACGTCGCGGCGCTGCGCAACCTCGCCGCCATGACCGACCGCTACCTGCTGGTCTCCACCCTGCAGGGGCGGATGCGCGACTTCGAACGCACCGTCGGCCACCACCGCAACTACGCCCGCGGCGAGCTGCAGGCCAAGATCCAGTCGGTCGGGCTGGAGATCGAGCGGGTGGTGGAGTGGGGCTTCCCCTTCTTCTCGCCGCTCTACCGCAACGTGCTGGGCGCCGCCAGCGGCCAGGGCACCGAAGGGCATTACGGCCCCGGCCGCCGCCTGATCGCCGAGGCGCTGTTCCACCTGTTCCGCCTGAACTCCTGGTCCAACGGCGACTACATCTACGTCCTGGCCCGCCGGCCGGGGTCGTGAGGTAGCCTTTCCTCACGTCACATCATGATCTCATGAAAAGGCATCATTAAAGTGGGCTATCGCCTGAAGGCCCTGGTCAGCGCGCTGCTGGTCGGCCTGCTGCTGTGGCGGGTCGATGTGGCGGAGGTCGGGCGGGTGCTGGCGGTGGCGTCGCCGGGGCTGCTGGCGCTCGCCGCCCTGCTGTTCTTCCTGATGCACGCGCTGAACGCGCTCAAGCTGCGGGTGCTGCTGCCGGACCAGCGGGTGGGGCGGCTGCTCGCCTACGCGCTGGTGGCGCAGCTCTACGCGCTGGTGCTGCCGGGCCAGCTGGCGGGGGAGGCGGTGAAGGCCTATCGCCTCAGCCGCGACGAGGGGCGGGGCAAGGCCGACGGCGGGCGCATCGTCTCGGCGGTCGCCTTCGACAAGGTGACGGGGATCGGCGGGCTGCTGCTGCTGACCGGCGGCGGGCTGGCGGTGCAGTCGGCGCGCTTCGGCGACGGGCTGCTGGCGGCGGTCGGGCTGGTGCTGGCCGGGCTGGTCGCGGTGACCGGGCTGCTGGCCTGGGCGCCGGCGCGCGGCGCGCTGCTGACCGTGCTGGGCTTTCGCGCCGGACCAAAGCGCGAGGCGTGGCTGCTGGGGCCGCTGCGCCGTTTTCTCGACGCCTGGCACGCCCAGGCGCGGCGGCCGGGGCGGGCGGCGCTGTCGATCGCCGGCGGGATCGCGGTCCAGGTCGCGGCGGTCGCCGGCAGCCAGGCGCTGGGGCTGGCGGTCGGCATCGACCAGCCCTTTTCGGTGTGGTGCGCGGTGATCGGGCTGATGTCGGTGATCGTGCTGATGCCGGTCACCGTCGCCGGCATCGGCCTGCGCGAGGCGTCGCTGGTCGGCCTGCTGGAGCTGGTCGGCGTGCCGCAGGCGCAGTCGCTGGCGCTGGGCTTCGGCATCCTGGCCTTCCAGGTGCTGGTGGCGCTGCTGGGCGCCGTCGTCGACCTGACGGTGCTGCGCGAGCGCCGGCCGGCCTGACAGGGCGGCCCCATCCCCCACCCGGTATCGCAAACCAATTAGCCGTTGCGCTCGCCGGAGCCACCGGCCATACCATGGCCGGGCGTTTCACCCCACATGACCCGCACCCTCGGACCTGCTCGATGACCCTCCTGTTCTCCCCCGGATCCGCCACCACGGACATGGGCACGGTTTCCGTCTCCGTCCTGATCCCGGTCTACAACGAGGAGGACAACATCGCCCCGCTGTGCGGCCGGCTGATCCCGGCGCTGGACGGGCTGGGGCGCAGCTTCGAGGTCATCTTCGTCAACGACGGCTCCACCGACGGGACCGAGGCGGAGTTGCAGCGCGTCGCCTCCGATCCCCGCATCCGCGTCATCAATTTCCGCCGCAACGTCGGCCAGACCGCGGCGATGATGGCCGGCATCGACCACGCCCGCGGCGACGTCATCGTGCCGATGGACGGCGACCTGCAGAACGACCCGCAGGACATCGGCGGGCTGCTGGACAAGCTGGACGAGGGCTACGACGTGGTGTCGGGCTGGCGCGCCGACCGCCAGGACGGCTTCCTGCTGCGCACCCTGCCCAGCAAGATGGCCAACAAGCTGATCTCCACCATCTCCGGCGTGAAGCTGAACGACTATGGCTGCACGCTGAAGGCCTACCGGCGCCAGATGCTGCAGGGCTACCGGCTCTACGGCGAGATGCACCGCTTCGTGCCGATCTACGCCCGCTGGCAGGGGGCGAAGCTGACCGAGATGCCGGTGCGCCACCACCCGCGCCGCCACGGCCAGTCGAAATACGGGCTGGAGCGGGTGCTGAAGGTCGTGCTCGACCTCGTCGTCGTGAAGTTCCTGACCCAGTACGAGACCAAGCCGATCTACATCTTCGGCTTCGCCGGGCTGATGTTCATGGGGCTGGCCTTCCTGGGCGGGCTCTACGCGGTCTACCTCAAGCTGGTCGACGGCATCTCCTTCATCATGACGCCGCTGCCGCTCCTGGTGACGATGGGGCTGGTCACCGGGGTGATGTGCATCCTGATGGGTCTGCTGGCCGAGCTGCTGGTCCGCATCTATTTCGAGAGCCAGGGCAAGAGCCACTATTCGATCAAGACCATGCTGAACTTCGACGAGCCGCCGCGGGACTGATACCAGTACCGGAAAGTTCCGACCTGTGGTCGGCACTTTCCGGCCCCGCAGACGCCGGGCGGCCCGCGTCCGCGGGCCTTGGCTTCGCGGGCATGAGCCCGCGCGGCCGCCGTCGCGGCCGATACCAGGGTCAGACGTCAAAACGTTCTGACCCTGGTATGATCTCCCCCGGCCTTCCGGACGACAGCAGCCCCGGCACGCGGACCGTGCCGGGGCTGTTCTGCGTTACGGGGCCGCCGGCACCACCACCCCGCTGGGCGGCGTCAGCTCCTTCAGGGCGCCGGAATGCGCCATGACGAACAGCCGGACCCGCTGGCCGGCGGCGTCGGCCGGCAGCGGCAGGAGGAAGCCGCTGTTGGCGAGGCGCTCGTCATGGAAGGCGGCGGCGACATCGCTGCGGCCACCGCCGGTGGAGCCGACCGCGACCGTCCGGTCGCCGAGGGTCGCCAGCACAAAGGTGGCCGGCGCCATCACCGCCATATCGGCGGCCCAGCCGATGGCGGCGATCGGGCCGTTGAGGATCCGCTCGATCCGGTCCAGCGATCCGTTCAGCCCGACATTCGCTCCTGCGGCTGGAAGCGGCATGTCCAGCCGCAGGGCCGGTCCGTCCAGCCGTCCGTCCCGCAGCAGCGTCTGAAGGATCGACCGTTCCGGCCGGCTGGCGGCGTCGGCCAGGATCGGCCCCAGGAAGTCGGCCTTCAAGTCATAGGCGGCGTGCAGGAAGGGGGTGATGTTCCGTGGCGAGGTGGACGGGCAGACCAGCGGGCGGGTCCAGTCCAGCCCGGCCGGCGTCCGGATGGTCTGCAGGTGGGCGGCGACGCAGCGTTGCGCCTCGGCGTCGCGCTCGGCCACCATCCGGTTGAACGCGCTCACGCGCCAATGCCGCAGGACGCCACCGCCCGCGCCATGGCCAAGGGCGAGCAGGGCGACCAGCACCAGCCCGACGGGGATCGCGGCCCCCCTCCCGGTCCCCTTTCCGGCCAGCAGGATCCAGCCGGCGATGGCCGCCGGGAACACCAGCAGGACCGGGTAGGCGTAGCGCGGGGTCAGGCCGCAACGCATCGCGGCGGCGATGCCGTCGCCGCACAGGCCGGCCCGGCCGAAGGCGGTGGTCATGGTGACGATCACCGCCCCGGCGACCAGCGACGCGATGCAGAAGACGGCGTGCCGGCGCTCCACCCCCGCCCGGCCGAACGGCAGGACGGCCGCCGGGATCAGGCAGAGGGCGAACGCCCCGACGCCCACCGCCAGCGACAGTGGCATCCCCACCGTTTCCACCGGCAGGCCGGCGGCGGTGGCGAAGGCGCTGAACAGGAAGCCCCAGAACTCCGGCTGCCAGGGGCCGACCAGCGGCTGGCCGGTGTGGTTGGCGTAGGAGCCGCTGAAGGTCATCCACAACATCGCCGCGGTCAGCAGCAGCCCGCCGCCGACCGCCACCAGGGTGCGGCGATCGCCCAACCGGTCGCGCCACGACCCGCCCTGGCGCAGGGCCAGCACCGTCCCGACCCCGGCCGCCCCCAGCGTGTAGCTGGCGCCGAACACCCCGGTGGAGCCGAAGGCCAGCAGGAACAGCGTCGCCAGGACCGCCCGGCCGCGGGCGATGCTGTGCAGGAACAGGAACAGGCCGGTGAAGAAGATCGGCTGCGCCAGCCCCATGTGCTGGAAATAGAAATACTCGTTGTTCAGCGTGCCGGTCAGGAACAGCCCGGCCGCGGCCACCGGCAGCGCGGTCCAGCCCGGCCGCACGCAATCGCGCAGCAGCACCACCGCGTAGGACGCCAGCATCGCCGCGAAGGCCAGCCAGCCCAGCAGGCGGAAGGCGATGAAATCGACGCCGATCGCGTGCCACAGCCCGTGGGTCAGCAGCTTGAACAGCGGCGCCACATGGTCGCTGTCCTTGGCGAAGATGGAATGCAGGGTCAGCGGCTGCTGCACCCCCTGCTCCGCGCCGAAGAAATAGCCCCAGTCGTCCCAATAGGGCAGGCCGCTGCTGGCGTGCAGGTTCATGGCGCACTGGTAGGCGACGATCAGCGCCCCCACCCCCAGCAGCAGCCTCAGCAGGCCGCGCGCAAGCGCCGCGCCGCGGCCGGCGGTCCTGTCGGCGGCCGTCTCCACGGTGAAACGGCTGGACATGTCGCCGGAAAGGTCGGGGCTCATACGGCGCTTTCCATCGATGTCGGAACGGTCGCGGGACGGTCCAGCGCGGTGGCGAGCGCGGTCCAGGCCCACAGCAGGCCGCGGTGGTCGGCCTGTCCGCTGCGGTGCTCGTCCCAGCGCGCCGCCAGCCAGGCGCCGTCCACCCCCAGCCGTGCCGCGGTGTCCAGCGACGGCTGGGGCAGGTGGCGCAGCCAGCGGCTCAAGGGGATGCCGAAGCCTTTCTTCGGCCGGGCCAGGATCTCCGGCGGCAGCAGCGGCGCCATCGCCTTGCGCAGGATCCACTTGCGCGTGCCCCGGCCCAGGCCGTTGGGGTGCAGCTTGGCCGAGGCCGGCAGCCGGCTGACGAAGGCGACGAGGTCGCGGTCGAGGAAGGGCGAGCGGGTCTCCAGCGAGCAGAACATGCTGGCGCGGTCGGCCTTGATCAGCAAATTCTCGCCCAGATAGAAGCGGCCGTAGAACTCGATGGAGCGGTCGACGTCGTGGCGGCTGGCGCCGGACGACCACAACGCCTCCGCCTCGTCGTAGAGGTCGTCGGCGCTGAGGCTGACGCCGAACAGCCGCGACACCTCCTCCACCGAGGCCGGGCCGAGCCAGGACGGCATCCAGTGCGGCGGCCGGTGGCCCAGCCCGCGCAGCGCCCGGCGCAGCTTGAAGTCGAAGCTCATGTTGCGGTCCGACCGCGGCAGCCGGTGGGCCACCGCCTCCGCCAGCCGGTGCAGCGGGCCGGGCACGGTGTGGTGGTAGAGCCGCGCCGTCCTCAGCGCGTCGAAGGTGTCGTAGCCGGCGAACAGCTCGTCGCCACCGTCGCCGGTCAGCGCCACCGTCACCTGTTCGCGGGCGAAGCGCGACAGGAGGTGGGTCGGCAGCAGCGACGCGTCGGCGATCGGGTCGTCCAGCCGGCTGAGCAATCCCGGCAGCAGCCCGGCGGCGGTGTCGAGGTTCAGCGTGCGGCAGGCATGGTCGGTGCCGTAGTGGCGCGCCGCGTCGGCGGCATAGCCGCTCTCGTCGAAGCTCGGCTCATCGAAGCCGATGGTGAAGGTCTTCATGGCCGCCGGGTCGCGGTGCTTTGCTGCGAGCGCGACGATGGCGGCGCTGTCGATGCCGCCCGACAGGAAGAAGCCGACCGGCACGTCACTCAGCATCCGGCGTTCCACCGCGCGGTCCAGCAGCTCGCGCAGCTCCTCCGCCCACTGGTCGGGGCCGCCCGGCGGCTGGTCGTCGACCACCATGCGGTATTCCCAATAGCGGCTGACCGACAGCCGCCGGCTCGTCAGGTCGTAGACCATGCTGCAGCCGCCCGGCAGCTTGCGCACCGCGGCGTGGGCGCTGAGCGGGGCGGGGATGAAGCCGTAGGCGAAATACTTGATCAGCGCCTGGCGGTCGACGCCGGCGGGGACGTCCGGGTGGGCCAGCACCGCGGTCGCTTCCGAGGCGAAGACCAGCCCGCCGGCGGTCTCGGCGTAGAACAGCGGCTTCTTGCCGAAGCGGTCGCGGCCGAAGACCAACTGGCCGCGGCGGCGGTCGTAGAGGCAGAAGGCGAACATGCCGTTCAGCCGCTCCAGCATCTCCAGGCCCCATTCCCGGTAGCCGTGCAGCAGCACCTCGGTGTCGGAATGGTCGGTGACGAACCGGTGGCCGGCCTGCTCCAGCGCGCGGCGCAGTTCGGGCGCGTTGTAGACCTCGCCGTTGTAGACGATGACGAGGTCGGCCTCGGCTGTCGCCATCGGCTGGTGGCCGCCGTCGAGGTCGATGATGGCGAGGCGGCGGAAGCCGAGATGGACCGGCAGCGCGCCGCCGGGATCAATGTGGACGCCGTCGTCGTCGGGGCCGCGGTGGCGGATGACAGTGGTCATGGCGGCGAGGTCGCGCTCGCCGCCGGGTCCGGCGAAGCCGGCGAAACCGCACATGAGGGTGCTCTCCCGGGGAGACTGCCGAAGGTGGCGACGGGGCTAGGTTTAGCGTCTTGGCTTGCCGGGTGCCATGGTGAAAATTCCTGAAAAATCCAGGGCATTTGCGGATACAGCATCCTCTGTGCCGCCGTCGCGGCACCGGCTTCATGGCCTAGTATGGGGAGGGACGCCGGTGGGAAGGCTGCACAGAACGGGTGACGGCAGGATCGAGTTGCCCGTCGTGCAAGGGCATGTTTAAGTGACCCGTCGCCTTTCCGGAGTTTCATATGAAAAAAAGAATTGCCATTCTGCAGTCAAGTTATATCCCCTGGAAAGGATACTTTGACATCATCAACATGGTTGATGAATTCGTTTTGTTTGATGATGTGCAGTTTACGCGGCGGGATTGGCGGAACCGCAACCGGATTGTGACCGCAAACGGCAGCGTGTGGTTGACCATACCGGTCGTGAACAAGGGCCGTTATCTGCAGAGCATCGAGGAAACCGAGATTTCGGATCAGTCCTGGACGGTGCGGCATTGGGCGTCGATCAAGAACAACTATGCCAAGGCTCCGTTCTTCGGCGAGTACGCCGCCGCGATCGAAGCGCTCTATGAACGGGCGGGTGGCGAAACGCATCTCAGCGCCGTCAATCGTCTGTTCCTGGAGGGGATCTGCCGCCTGCTGGGGATCGGCACGCCTTTCACTTGGTCCAGGGATTATGCCGGAGAGGGCCAGAAGACCGACCGGTTGGTCGCCATCTGCGCGGCTGCCCAGGCCGACGCCTATTTGAGTGGCCCATCCGCCCGCGATTACATAGAACCGGAGACGTTCTCGGCGGCCAATGTGATGTTGGAGTACATGGATTATTCGGGATATCCGGAGTACTCCCAGCGCGGCACCGGATTCGAGCACGGCGTGTCGATTCTCGATCTTCTGTTCAACACCGGACACAAGGCGACGGAGTTCATGAAGTCTTTCCGAGGAGAGGCACGATGAGCGGGCGGGACGGTGATGACCGAGGCGCGCAGCATAAGGCCATCGAGCGCGCCGTTTCCGATTACTACACAGGCAAACTCCGCGCCTTTGGCGCCACCCCCGGTGGCGTGGACTGGAAGGATGCCGGCTCGCAGGAGCTTCGATTTTCCCAGCTCCGCCGCGTGTTCGATGGCAACGGCGGCTCGCTGATCGACTATGGCTGCGGCTATGGTGGCCTGCTCGGCTTCCTGCGCAACAGCGGGTGGACCGGACGCTATCTTGGCATCGACCTCTCCGCCGCGATGATCGAGGCGGCGCGCGCCCATTGCGCCAATTGGCAAGACGCGCGCTTTCTCCAGGCGGCAGCACCGGACGAGACGGCCGATTATGCGGTGGCCAGCGGCATCTTCAACGTGCGTCTCGACGTGTCGAAAGAGGCATGGCACGGCTACATGATGGATGTCCTTGCAAACATGAACCAGAACGCCAGCCGTGGGTTTGCGTTCAACTGTCTGACCTCGTATTCGGATCATGACAAGATGCGGGAGGATCTTTTCTACGCGGAACCTCTGTTCCTTTTTGACTTCTGCAAAAAGAATTTCTCACGCAATGTCGCGCTGCTGCATGACTATGGACTGTACGAATTTACAATCATTGTCCGGAAGCATGTTTGATAGGATGGGCCGCGGCGGTCGTTCACTGTATGGGGACTTTCTTTGAAGGGCGCTCTTTCCGAGCCAAGGGGTTCCGTCCCCTCATGGCCCTGCGGGCACAGGCCCGCGACAGCCTTGTTCGAACCCAATGGCCGGGCGGACACCCGGCCGGTGATCGAGGCGACGGCTTTCGATGGGTTGCCATCGAAAGCCGATGGTTTCAGGTGTGAAGCCGCACCAGCCCGAATCCGGGCCTTCGCCCTTCAACAGGGGGACGGATCTCGGGAATGATGTCGGAAACATCCAGCGCGTCGTCGCCATAAGCGACTTTCACGTCATTCCAGAACATTGCCATATCGTCATAGAGCGTGATGTCGTCGAATACGGCGAGCCTGGGCTTGAGCAAGGTCGTGTAGAGCCCGAACATCGACATGGTTGGCAGGTAGCGGTGGTCGGCGTCGATGTACAGAAGGTCGATCGGCTTGCCGCCGAAGGCCCGCAAAACATGCGAGATGCATGGCGGGGCCAGGGCATCCGATATGATGCGGCTCACACCTTCGGCTCCCTCCAGCTGGAGAGCGGAGTTGTTTTCGATGTCGATTGTTAGCAGTGTCGGCTGCCGGCCCCGCGCGCCGGCGAGCATCGCGCGTGCGGAGCCTCCCTCATGCGTTCCGATCTCCAGGATCCGCCGGGCTCCGGACACGTCC
Source organism: Azospirillum sp. TSO35-2 (assembly GCF_003116095.1). Classification (GTDB taxonomy): domain Bacteria; phylum Pseudomonadota; class Alphaproteobacteria; order Azospirillales; family Azospirillaceae; genus Azospirillum. The sequence goes on along the minus strand of NZ_LGRA01000006.1, from coordinate 14,732 downwards.
GCCAATCCGGCCAGAAAGCGGTAGTAGGGTGCAGGACCGAGCAAGGCGCCGTCGAGATTGTGGTGACGGCCGTAATGGAGGCCCGTCATGTCATGCTGTTCACCAGCGGTCCAGGCGGCTTTTGCAAGATTCTGAATGGTGATCATAAGAAGTCCTCTAAAAGTCGAAGATACCAGCCCTATCAACCCGCCGACCCCGGAGGGTCATGCGGCCGGTCGTGCCGCAGCCAGGTCCAGGATGACGCGTTCCACCTCGGCGGTGAACGCGCGGGTGTCCAGCATCGCTTGCACATTGCCTGGGCCGCGCGCTCCCAGCCTGCGCCGCATCCCGGGATCGGCCACCAATTCCAGAATGCGTTGCTTGATGTTGGAAACATCATCGCCGGGCACGACCATGCCGGTTCCCGTGCAGAACACGGCGGCCGGTGAATAATGCTCGAGCTTGTTGAACAGCCCCGCTAGCTTTTGGGAAAAGGTCACCGCGGGAATTCCGGCAGACAGGACTTCGTACATCGCGTAACCACCGCCGACGGGGTAGGTGTCGACATAGATGTCGCTTGCGCGGATGAAGCTCGCGAAGTCTTCCCGATAGCCGGCCAGCACGATGCGCGCTCCGACCTCGTCCGGAAAGTTGCGGCGGAAAAAATCGCCAGCCGGACTTTCCGGGCGCGGCCCGACCAGATACAGGCGCACGTTGGGACATTCGGCTGCGACTTCGCCAAGGGTTCGTAAAAAGCCGGTGTCGAGAAATTTTTCCGCCGACCCGGAGGTCATCACGACGATCTCGTCCGGCCCGGCTCCGATCGCTGCGCGCGACAAAGGGGGGGGAGGTACCTCGGAGTGCGCCGTGTAGACGCCACGGACCTGGGTGGCGTCGCACAGCTGCTCCATGGTGTGCCGATGCATGGACGGGGAGATGATGTGATCCAACGCGGGGCTGCTGTAGACGTGGGGATTGCCGAGGTCCAGGCCGACGATCAACGGTGCCGGCCGAAGTCCGGCGACGAGAAAGCTGAGCCCCATCTGCCCCAGCGGCACCAGCACGTCGATCTCCTGCGCGACGATCTTCCGCGACAGCGACAGGGCGCTTTCATAGGCGCTGGACCGGGCATCGTTGCCGATGAAGCCAGCGCCCATCGCCCGGATGCGCGAGAGCCAGAGCGGAAAGGTCTTGTTCACCCGCAGCAGGGTGTCTTCCTGATGATAGGAGAAGAACACCGGCTCAAACCGTTCCCGGTCGTGGTTGCGGGCCGTCTCGATCAGGACGGGAGGAAGGACGTTGTTCTCCTGTTCCTCGCCCCAGAAGACATACCCGATGCGCAAGGGGCCGCTCCGCGCCCGATGCAGTTCGGGACGGGAGGATTTCAGCGTGGTCATGACCAGTTCGGTCAGGATGCTGTCATGGATCGGAAGGTTGATGCTGGACGCCAGGGTGTGGAAATGGATGGCCGTCTCGCACACGCCGGCAACGTCGTTGGACCGTGCGCAGAGCAAGGCCGCTTCGCGCAGGCGGTCCAGCGCATCCCGTTGCCGCCCTGCCGCGGCCAAGTTGTGGGCCAGGAAGCGGGTCAACGCGTTGGTGCGGAAGCCAAGCAGCCAAGCCCGTTCAACGCAATGCAGGGCGTCGTCGTTCCTCCCCGCGTCGAGATAGGCCTGGGCGATCTGGATGTTGGCGGCGGCGCGCTCCTGAAGGGGCCCGGCTGCCAGGGCCTCCATCACCTCCGTGCCGGCGACAGCCTCCCTTGCCCTGATCCGCCGCAACACGACATCCAGAAGACCGCGGTGATTCATGGCCTGATCGTCCCCATTTTGAAAAGCACTGCCCGGCATTCCCCGGCTGGATGTGTCCGTCTCACCTCCAGGGCGCGCAGTCTGCCCGGACCGGGGCCATTCTGGAAGACGAATGCTGCCTGGGCGACAACGGTGCCGGTGACCCGCCGGCGGATCAAGGCTGGCGTCCCGCTCCGGGGGGCTCTATGATGCCGCCGCTGCGTCATCTGCGAAATGTCCTATGAAGAAAATTCCCTTCGGAAAGCCGGCCATTGTCGGTCCCGAACTCGAATACATCGCCCAAGCCGTTGCGAGCGGTTCGATTGCGGGAGATGGCGTTTTCACCAGGAAATCGCATGCGTTGCTTCAATCGCTTCTGGGATGCAAAAGCGCCCTACTGACACATTCGGGCACCGCCGCGCTTGAGATGGCAGCGATCCTTTGCGACATCCAACCGGGTGACGAAGTGATCATGCCGTCCTTCACCTTCGTGACGACGGCGAACGCGGTGGTTCTGCGGGGCGGAGTTCCGGTCTTCGTCGATATTCGCGAAGACACCCTGAACCTCGACGAACGGCTGATCGAGGCGGCGATCACGCCACGCACCAAGGCCATCACGGTCGTGCATTACGCAGGCCGCGCCTGCGACATGGACAGCGTCATGGCTATCGCCGACCGCCACGGGCTGCGGGTCGTCGAAGACGCCGCGCACGCGCTGCTGTCGCGCTATCGGGGGCGTTCGCTGGGGGCTATCGGCCATCTCGGCTGCGTCAGCTTCCATGAAACCAAGAATGTCATCAGCGGTGAAGGCGGCGCGCTGCTGATCAACGACCCCGAATTGATCGAACGCGCGGAGATCATCCGGGAGAAGGGGACGAACCGCAGCCGTTTCTTCCGTGGACAGGTGGACAAGTACACCTGGGTCGACATCGGCTCGTCGTATCTGCCGAGCGAGCTGGTCAGCGCATTCCTGTACGCACAGTTGGAACGCGTCGAGGAGATCAACGAAAAGCGGCGCCAGATTTGCCGGCTTTATCACGCCGGTCTGCAGGACCTCAGCGCCTCCGGCCGCATCCATATCCGCGAGGCGTTGGAGGGCGAGGACTTCAACGGCCATATCTTCTATCTGATCACCAAGGACCTGGAGGAACGCACCGCGCTGATCCGGCATCTGGGGGATCGGGGGATCGCCGCGGTGTTCCATTACGTTCCGCTGCACTCGTCGCCGGCCGGGATGCAGCATGGTCGCCCGCATGGTCGCCTGCCGGTGACCGACCGCATCGGCGAACGCCTGCTCCGCCTGCCGCTGTTCCTTGAGCTTACCGCGGCTGACATCGAGCGTGTTTGCGATGAGATCCACCGGTTCTACCGCTCCCGTTAAACACGCTCCTCGCACGCTAGCCTTTCCCGCCAACCAGGGACGGACACGATCATGAAAGAGATCATCATCTTTGGAGCGGGGCAGTTGGCCGAGGTCGCCGACTTCTACTTCAAGCATGATACCGATCGCCGGGTCGCCGCCTTTACGGTCGACGCCGCGTATGTGCAGGAAACCGCGTTCGCCGGTCGGCCGGTCCTGGCGTTCGAAGAGGTCGCGGCGACCCATCCGCCTGAACAATACGATCTCTTCGTGGCCGTCAGCTACGCACAGCTCAACCAAGTGCGTGCCCGCAAGATGGCCGAGGCCGAAGCGAGGGGATACGGCTTGGCATCCTACGTCAGCAGCAAGGCAACGGTCTGGCCCGGCCTGTCGGTCGGCAAGAACGCCTTCATCCTGGAAGACAACACGATCCAGCCCTTCGTGCGCATCGGCGACGGCGTCACCTTGTGGAGCGGCAATCACATCGGCCACCACGCCAGCATCGGGGATTACTGCTTCATCACCTCCCAGGTCGTGGTGTCCGGAGGGGTGCGGATTGAGGACTCGTGCTTTGTGGGGGTCAACGCCACCATCCGCGATCACGTCGTCGTCGGCCCGCGCAGCATCATCGGTGCCGGCGCGTTGATTCTGCAGGACGCTCCGGCGGAATCGGTGTATCCCAGCACCGGAACCGAACGTTCGAAGGTGCCGAGCTCCAGGGTCCGGCGCATCTGACGAAGGAGCGGTTCGATGCGGTGGCAGAAGCTTGGGCGGCTGTTCGTTCCCGACGGCTCGGTCGACTGGATGCGCAGCCACGCCTCCGTACCGACGGCCGTTCCCTTGGGAGGGGACGAGTTTCGCGTCTATTTCAGCAGCCGCGACGGCGAAGGGCGTTCCCATGTCGGCTTCGTCGACGTGGACATCCGCGCGGCACGGTGGACCGGGACCATATCGGAGCATCCAGTGCTTGCGCCTGGGCCGGTCGGGCGTTTCGATCACAGCGGGACCATGCTGTCCTGGATCACCCGGCAGGACGGCCTGGATCACTTCTACTACATTGGCTGGAACCGCGCGATCGAGGTGCCGTTCCGCAATTCCCTCGGGCTGCTGGTGCGGGATCCGGCGGGCCGGATGCCTGACCGACGGCTGCCCGGTCCGGTGCTCGACCGCAGCCCCGTCGACCCCTGCTTCGTCGCGAGCGCCTGCGTCCTGGTCGAGGACGGCCTCTGGCGCATGTGGTATCTGTCGTGCGTCGAGTGGGAAAAGCATGGCGGCCAGTTGCGCCACAAGTACCACATCAAATACGCCGAATCCGCCGATGGCGTCTGGTGGCGCCGCGACGGCAGGGTCTGCATCGACTTTGCCGACGACGGCGAGTACGCCATCTCCCGTCCCTCGGTGGTGCGGGATGCGGACGGCTACCATATGTGGTATTCATACCGGGGGAGCAAATACCGCATCGGTTATGCGTTCTCCAAGGATGGCCTCGTCTGGACGCGCCGGGACTCTGATGCGGGACTGTCGGTCACCCCGGGCGACTGGGATGGCGACATGACCGAGTACCCCTTCGTCTTCGATCATGGCGGCCACCGCTGGATGCTCTACAACGGTGACGGCTATGGGCAGACCGGCTTCGGACTGGCGGTCCTAGAGCGGGATTAGCGCAAATCGCGTAAAACCGGCATCGATCTGGAGCGTGAATCCGCTCGCAAAACGAAGTTTCTCGAGTGTCGCAGGCGTTTGCGAGCGGACGCTCGCGTCCGTGATCAAAAGCCGTTGGTATCACAGGTGGGAAAGGATGCTGACCAGTTCACGGGCCCGATGGGCGAAGGTATGCTCTTTCAGAATGCGGGCCTGACCGGCGGTGGCGATGGCCTCGCGCTCGGCATCGTGGGCCAGGAAGTGCCGGGCGAGGCGGATGGCCTCGTCGGCGTCGCGGTAGGCCAGAACCTCCGAACCAATGTCGAACAGATCGCCAAGATTGCTCTTCCAGTCCGTCAGCAGACAGGTGCCAACGCCGGTCGCTTCGAAGAGCCTCAGATTGTTGGCAAAAGCGCCGGCGACGTCGATGTGGTTGTTGACCACCATCCGGCAGCTCCGCATGTTCTGATACATGCTGAGACCCCAGGCGGGATGGTGCTTGCGCAGGCGCAGATGTTCGGCGCCAGGACCTTCCCACCCGTCGTTGCCCCAGAAATCCATGTCGACGGCTGATGCCAGGGCGCGCAGCAGGACCGCGCGGTTCTGGTGGTCGGCGGACACCTGTCCGAGAAAGCCCAAGCCGCACGCTCGCCCGCCCTGGCCGAGATGCTCGATGATGCGGTGGTCGAAGGCCAGCTTCAGATATTCACTACGCAGACCGCGTGAGCGGAAATGGGCGACGAGGTTCGGCAGGGATGAAATGACCAGATCGAACGTCTCGAAGCCGATGCGGGGAACGGGGGATGCGTGCTGTCCGACCGCGATTCCGTAATGGGGACGTACGAGCCTGAGGAAATCGTCTCCGAAAAAATCCATGTTTCCACAATAGAGGATGTCCGGGCGGAATGCCTCGACCTGCTCGGCCGCGATGGTGGAAACCCAGCTTTGCGGATTGTTGAAGCGCAGATGGGCTTGGCCGAACTGGTATTGGTCCGAACACCGCTTCAGCACGTCCTGACGGTTGTTTTCCAGGCACCAACGGACCTGCGCGAACGGATTGTTCACGCTGACGCTGAAGACCTCGTGCCCCAGGTCGCGCAGCGGCTTGTCCCAGTAGTGGGCGCTCGGGAAGAACTGCCGGTCGAGGTGGGCCTGCTGCTCGGCGAAGGACTGCTGCATCAGCGAGCCGCTCTGGCCGTAGACGTGCAGAAGAAAGCCCTCGTAGAGGTGATCGACCAGCATGATCCGCATGTTTATCCTGTCTCCGCCGTCTGCCCCGCTGTCTCGGAACAATGTGTTCAGATCGCCCGTGCGATGCAGATCACATTCCACGCATGTTCATCGGGTGCCCGGTCATAGTCCGGGAATGCCTGAAGACCTTCCATCCGCATCCCGGCGGCACCCAGAGCCAGATCGAGTTCTTGCGGAAAGAAGAAACGCATGATGTGCTCTTCGTCCTGCTCATCGACGACACGGTCGCCCTCCAGCCGAAGCACGCCGAAACGGACGCGGCAGCGCTGATGGACGGTGTCGAGGGTCGTCGTTGTGGTGCGGATGATGCGCGTCGCTCCGTCCGTCACGGTTCGGATGCGCTGTCCCGGCCGGTCGGTCAGCACGGCCAGGCCGTTCCACACGTCGAAGACGAACAGGCCACCCGGCGCCAGATGCCGGCGCACGGTGTTCAAGGTGTCCGTCAGGTCGGCGTTCTCGTGCTGGTAGCCCAGCACGGCGAACATCATCAACGCCGCATCGAACCGGGTGCCGAGATCCAGGGTGCGCACGTCGCCCGGATGGAACACGGGGGCGGGGGTCCCGTTGGGGAAAGCCGTCTTTCCGACCTTGGCCCGCGCTTGGTCCAGCATGCCGGGCGAACGGTCCACACCGGTCACCGCATGGCCGCGCCGGGCCAGAGGGAGAGCGTGGTTCCCGGTGCCGCAGCCGAGGTCGAGCAGGCGGCGCGGGCCATCATGCCCGTGTTCGTTCAGGATGCGCTCGACGAGGTCGCATTCGGCCTCGTAGTCCTTGTCGCGGTACAGGGCGTCATAAGCCGCCGCGTAGCCCGTTCCGAAGACGGCGCCGCTCATGCCATCACCTCACGCACCGCTGTGCAGACGGTGTCAATCTGCGCCTCCGTCAGCGGCAGGCCCGAGGGCAGGTAGAGGCCGCGGCGGGCCAAGCGCTCGGTCTGCGGATAGCGCTCGTCCACGAACAGGCCGCGGTCGTGGAAGACCGGCTGCTCGTGCATGCCGAGGAAGAAGGGGCGGGTGTCCACCCCGCGGTCGCGCAGGCGCTGGGCGAACTCGACGGCGTCGAAGGGCACGTCGTCGCCCAGAACCACGCCGTACATCCAGTAGACGTTGCGGACGTCCGGCCGCTCCACCGGCAGGGCGAGGCCGGGCAGATCGCCGAGGCGTTCGGCATAGAGCGCCGCCATGCGCCGCTTGCGCACCAGATGATCCTCGATCCGCTCAACCTGCGACACGCCGATGGCCGCCTGCACGTTGGTCATGCGGTAATTGTGGCCGAGCTCGGTGTGCAGGAAACGGCGGTCGCGGCGGAAGCACAGGTTGCGCAGCGAGCGCATCCGTTCGGCAAGCGCCGCGTCGGAGGTCACCACCATGCCGCCCTCACCGGTGGTGATGATCTTGTTGGCATAGAAGCTGAAGCAGCCCAGCGTGCCCATGCCGCCGGCCCGGCGACCGCGGTACTCCGCCCCATGCGCCTCGGCGGCGTCCTCGACGACCGCAAGGCCATGGCGTCCGGCCAGTTCCAGCAGCGGGGCCATATCCACCGGGTGGCCGTACATGTGCACCGGCATGATGGCGCGGGTGCGCGGCGTGATCCGGGCCGCGACCTGCGCCATGTCCATGCACCAGGTGTCGGGTTCGCAGTCGACCAGCACCGGCACGCAACCCGCCTCGACCACCGCCAGCACGCAGGAGATGATGGTCAGGCTGGGCAGGATGACTTCCGAGCCGGGCTCCAGCCGAAGGGCCTCCATGGCCACCTGTAGCGCCACCGTGCCGTTGCACACGGCCACGCCATGCTCCACGCCGCAATATTCAGCCCAGCGGCGTTCGAATTCGGGAATGAAGCGGCCGTCGGAAGACACCCAGCCTGTGCTGACGGCTTCCTGCACATAAGCGCATGCGCGCTCATCCAAGAGCGGTTCTGAAACCGGAATCATGTGGTTGAACGCTCCTTCTGGAGGGCTGCCGGCCATGGGTATGGTGGGGATCAGAGCCGGACGACGCGCGCCTGGGCGCTGCCGATGCCGGTGAAGCGGGTCTTGTCGGCGTCACCAGCGTAGGGGCCTTGCTTGACCTCGATCATCTCGACCTCGTCCAGGATTTCGAAGCCGTGTCCGCCGGTGGCCAGCAGGATCACGTCGCCGGGACCGAGTTCGCGGCTTTCGAGATAGACGCCGGCCTGGGTGTAGAAGTCCACGCGCAGGCGCCCCCGGCGTAGGAACAGCACCTCCTGGGTGTACTGGACCTCGCGCGGCACCGGGTTGTGGATGTGGGGCGGGATGGCGTGGCCGGCGGGGTGGCGCATGTAGGCCAACTGCTGCGACAGATGGCTCGGCGTGAAGAAATGGACGCCCGGCTCCTGGAAGCTGCTGCGCACGATCAGGGCAAGCTGTTCGCCGTTGAACTCGATCCGCTCGATCATGATTTTCGGGTACCCAACGCAGACGCCTCCAAGAATGGCGCATCCTTCCTTTGTCGAGACGCTCAACACAAGTCATATTTTGTGGGCGTGCTTGCGCGGGAAGGAGCGCTTGTGGTGCGGAGACCCCCGGGCGGGGAAGGGCGGGATGCGGTCAGAACCCGGCGTCGGGATAGCGTGGGGCACGGCCGTCGCGCAGCCTGGCACCGGCCTCCTCGATGACGCCGGCCACCTGGGCGACGAAGGCATCCCAATTGCAGGATGCCAGCCGCTTGCGGCCCCGCTCGCCCAGCTCCCTGCCGAAGGCCTCGTCCCGCCAGAGCCGCAGCATGGCATCGCCCAGCTGCTCCGGGGAGCGCGGGTTGACGAGCAGCCCCGCATCCCCCGTCTGTTCACGCAGACCCGGAATGTCGGAGGTGATGACGGGGCGGCCGTAATTCCATGCCTCCAGGGCAGGGATGTTGCTCGGGCCGAAGAAGGTCGGCATGACCAGACCGGCCGACAGGCTGTAGAGTGCAGGCATATCCCTATCGGGAACCCAGCCCAGATAATGGATCTGGTCGCGCACGCCCTGCTGCTCGGCGAATTCCATCACCTCTTTAAAGGTGACTGCGCGGACGTAGTCCATATAGGTACCGCACAGCACCAGGGGAATTCTCTCCCCGGTCTGCTCCTTGAGCCGGCGCATCGCCTGGATGATCAGGTGATGGTTCTTGTGGCGCCAGAACTGGGCCGGGTAGAAGAAATAGCGGGGAGGAAGATTGTATGCGGCGGCTGTCCGGCGCAGTTCCTCCTCGCTTGGCATGGTCCTCGCCCGGACCGGGGGATAAAGCGGCAGGATGCGGATGCGGTCCTCGCCGATCACATCGCCGTAGAACCGCAGCACGTCCTGTTTGCCGTGCTCGGATTCCACCAGGATCAGCGTGGCGTAGCGGCAGGCGTTCCGATACAGATAATCGCGATAAGCGACCTGGCCGTAGGCGCTGACCTCGGGAAATTCCGGCTGCAGGCGGTGCTGGAGATCGTGGATCGGCATCACGAAAGGCATCAGGGCTGAAAAGGCTGTCACGCTCGGCTGAAGCTGAAAGAGCCAATCGATCTTCGCCTGGCGGAACTGCAGGCTGGCCGGCCGGTCCAGATATATGACATTCGAATCCAGTTCCGGCAGGACTGGCGGGCCCTGGTTGAGATAGGTCTCCGGCGAACCCTGCTGGAAGGAGGGCTCTCCCAATGATTGCAGGGGAAGGCCGCCATAGCTCATGTTGCCGGTCGCAACCAGATTGTGGAGATTGTCGTCCGAGCGATTGAGACAGAAAATGTCGTCTGCGGAAGTCTTGGCCAATGCCGCCAGGGCGTCCAGCAGGACCATCTCATACTGGAACGCTCCGCCGGCATACCAGGGCATGGAGCGATAGATCCCGACCCGCATGGAACTTCTCCGCATAGAACGTCTCCGTGTCATCAGGCGCGCTTGCGCCCGGCCGGTACCGAATACCAAGCGGTTCCCCGGGGCTCAATCCCTTCAGCCTCCGTCCTTCCGCACCCGCACCCCCATCCGATCCGGCCCGCCGACGGTCGTCGGGTGAAACCACCGGCGGTGCAGCGCCTCCATCGCCGGAAATCAGCCGTCCAGCCGGGTCCAGCGGTCTGGCACCAGGTCGCGGGTGTCGTGCGGGTAGGCGCCGAACCAGCGTTGCGGGGCGCAGACGATCTGTCCCGGCTTTTCGCCCAGCCAAGCCCCCCACCAACTGAAGCTGCTGTTGGCGATGATGTGATGACGGCACAGGGTCATCAAACGCAGATCCTCCACCGGAGCGTCCCGGTTCTGCGTGACGAGATAGGCAGGGAAATCCAGCGTCAGGTTGGCGCGCGTCCAGTCGGGATCGTCGGTGAACACGAAGAACTCCGGCTTGTTCACCCGTGCCGCGACATGGGCCACCGCAGCCCGGTAGTAGTCGAGCGAGCACACTCCATGCAGGATGTTGACCTTCGGGTCGCTGATGTAGTCGCCGCGGCGCACATGCAGGCTGACGGCGTTGCGAGCAGCGATCACCCGCGCGACCTCCAGGTTGGCGCCGGCCAGCGGCTGCTTCGGAGAGAACTCCAGCCGGATCAGCGGGGCCATGTCGTCGAAATGCCGTTCCGATTGCCAGTAGCCGGAGAAATAGCCGGCCGACGGCACCCGGGCGATGTCGGGGCTGTAGTGGAAATGCGGCTCCCGAACGACCGGTTGATCCCACCAGGGCTCGTCGGGGTTGCGCGGCCGGGTGACGACGCGGTGCGCCTCCTCGTCGGTGACGAAGGTTCCTTCGGCCAGGAAGTGGTCGAGGCCGTAGCGGCGCTTGCGCTCGGTCCGGTAGGCCGACACATCCAGGCGCAGGGGTACCCCGCGTCGCGTCGCCAGAGCCCGGCCGAACGCGTACTGGAACATCTGGTTGCCGAGCCCGTCGGACAGGCGGACGATGATCATCGGGCGCTCCTTGGCACCGGCAGGGCGCGCGCCGCGGCGCGCGAATGGTGAAGGCTTCCCTCAGTGCCGTCCGTGACGGTCTGTTTCCCGGTCATGCGCCGTCTACCCCCGCGCCCGTGCCCAGGTCTGGTACAGCCCGCCGAAGATCATCGGGTGCTCGGCCTCCAGCCGGTCCCAGCGGGCGAGCGAGGTCATTGCCGGATCCTCGGGGAAGCGCTTGCGGTAGAGCGCCGCCACCGCTGGGTCGGCCAGCCGGAAGCCCAAGAACTCCAGGTCCAGCGCCTCCAGCGCGTCGGCCAACCAGGGCAGGGTGACGTGCAACTCGTGGACGTGCAGCAAAAGGTCGCGGCAGGCGCTGGTGCCGTAGAAGTCCGGGGACTGCACGACGGCCCGCGCGGGGTGGTCGGCCGGCAGGGCCAGGATGTCCTGGCGCAGGCGGCGGATGCCGGCGGCGGTGGGCGGGTGGCCGCGTTCGGCGATGAGGTGGCGGGCCGCCACGATCGGGCGGCGGGCGGCGGCGCTGTAAAGCCCGATCTCCATCACGCCGTGCGGGCGCAGCATGCCGCGCAGGACGCGCAGGCCGGCCGCCGGGTCTTCCATGTGGTGCAGCACGCCGACGCTGTGGATCACGTCGAAGCGGCGGCCCAGCGCCCCCAGCTCCAGCAGGTCGGCCTGGGCGTGCTCGATCGCCAGCCCCAGCCGTTGGCTCTGCCGCCGGGCGTAGGCCAGGCTGCGGCGGCTGAGGTCGATCGCCAGCACATGGGCGTTCTTGATGGTGGCGGCGGCCCAGACCGCCTCGCGCCCGGTGCCGCAGCCGGCGACCAGCACCTCCGGCGCCTCCCAGCCCGGCATCTCCCAGGCGGGGGAGGCGGGCAGGGCGGCGTGCGGGAACAGGGCGTGCAGCAGCCGGGGCAGCGGCACCGGCTCCGGCAGGAGGCCGGTGTTCAGCCAGCGGGGGTAGGGGTTCTCCTCGTACTGGGCGCGGACGTCGATCGACACCGCGTTGTGGATCGGCGTCAGCACCGGCAGTTCCGCCTCGATGCGCGCCTCGGCCGCCGGCTCGACGACCTGGCGGTCGAGCAGCCGGGCGATCTCCTCCGGCCAGGACAGGGCGACCAGCCCGGCGGCGCGGTCCCAGCGGTGCAGCGGGCGGTAGGCGCCGAGCAGGGCGATCAGGACCGCCGGCGGTTGCTCCTTGCGCTCCAGCAGGCCCTCCGCCGCGCGGACCAGCGCCGCCAGCACCTGGAACTCGCCCTCGGTCTCGGCGAAGACGTATTCGTTGAGGAAGCACTGCTCGGCAAGCGCCGCGCACAGCGCGCGCCAAGCCGGCCGGTCCGGCAGGCCGGGGCCGGTCAGCGCCAGCAGCAGCACGCGGCGCAGCCGGGTCAGCGCCCGTTCCAGCACAGGATCGCAGACCGGGGCGCCGCGCAGATGGGCCAGCAGCAGCGGGTCCTCGGCCAGCCCGGCCAGCGACCCGTCGCCCAGCAGGGCCCGCGCCTCGGCGTCCAGCTCTGCGCCATGCTCCTCCGGCAGGGCGGCGAGCCGCGCCAGCGGCGACGGGGCGGCCAGCAGCACGCCGGCGATGGCGCGGGCCAGCCCGGCGATCTCGACTTCGGGCCGGCCCAGCGCCGCCAGCAGGTCGGCGCGCAGGCCGGCGTCGCTGTCGGCGGCGGGCAGCGACAGGTCGCGCAGGGCGTCGGCGAAGGCGATCCAGTAGCGCGGGGTGTCGGGCGCCAGCCGGATCGCCTGGCGGACGTAGGGAACGGCGCGGTCGCGCCAGCCGCCGCGCAGGTACAGCGCCGCGATGCGGAAGCACAGCTCGGCGTCCTCGGGGGCCGCGCGGGCGATGGCCAGGGCCTCGGCGTCGGCCTCGGCCACGCGGCCGGCGGCGATCAGCAGCGACAGCAGGGTCTGCCGCAGCGGCAGCGAGGGCGGCTGGCCGGCCATCGACTGGCGCAGCTGGTCGATCGCCGCGTCGGGGTCGCCGATGTCCTTGTGCAGCCGGGCGAGGTTGTTGTGGACCTCCGGCAGGTCGGGGGCGATGCGCAGCGCCTCGCGGTAGGCTTCCAGCGCCCCGGCGGCGTCGCCGCCGGTCTGCAGCGCGACTCCCAGGTTGGCGAGCAGAGCGGCATGGCCGGGCGTGCCGCCGGGCGTGCGCGCCAGCCCGTCGCGGCAGACGGTGACCGCTTCCTCCCAATGGCCGGCGACGCGCAGGCTGTCGGCCAGCCGCAGCCGGGCCTCGAGATGGCTGGGGTCGACAGCCAGCACCCGATGGAAGGCGGCGATCGCCGCCTCCGGCCGGCCGGCGCGGTGGTGCAGGCTGCCGATCAGGTGCAGGCTGCCGACCAGCCGCGGCCGCAGCGCCACCGCCTGTTCGGCAAGCTCCAGCGCCTCGGCGTCGCGGCCGAGCCGGGCCAGCAGCGAGGCGTGGTTGCCCATCACCTCGGGCACCGCCGGCCCCTGCGCGAGCGCTTGGCCGAACAGCGCCTCGGCCTCGTCGGCGCGGCCTTCCAGCATGCGGACCAGCGCCAGGGTGCCGACCGCCTCCGCCCGGGCCAGCCGCCGGGCCTGGGACTTGGCCGGGGAGTGGGCGCCGGCGGCCTCGTCCGCCAGCCGCAGCGCCTCGCCGCAGGCGTCCGCCGCGTCGGCCAGCCGGTTGCGGCGCAGATGGACGAGCGCCAGGGCCCGGTGGGCCTGCACCAGCGCGGGGCCGGCATCGCCGCCCGAAGCGCTGTCAGGAGTGCCGCCGGGCGCGCGCCGCAGCGCCTCCCGCGCCGCCACCTCCCCGTCATCGACGCGGCCGATGGCGGTGAGCGCGAGGGCGAGCGCGCTCCACACCTCCACCCGCTCCGGGGCCGTGCGGGCCGCCTCCTCCAGCCACGCCACGGCCTCGGCCGGGCGGCCCAGGATGCGGGCGGTCTCGGCCAGCGTCATCAGCCCAGCCGCATCCTGCGGGGGGGCTCCGCACAGCGCCCGGTACGCCTTTTCCGCCTCCTCCGGTCGGCCCGACCGGCAAAGCTCCAGGGCCTGCGCCAAGCGATGATCCGGAGCGGCGGGGGCGGCGGTCGGGTCGGTCATGGGCGGGACCTGTTAGCTTGGAGGGAAGGGGGTGGTTGGCCCGGTCGGTGAACTTGGCGGGTCAGCAGGCTTGGCCGGTCAATAGGCCTGGTAGGATTTTTCCTCGACCAGCTCGGAGCCGAGCAGGCGGTTGAGGTCGCGCTTGAGCGCGGCGCGGCGGTCGTTGGTGTGGTAGACCCGGCGGGCCAGTTCGACGAAGCGCGGGCCGAAATCCTGCGCCCGCTCGCAGTCGCGGATCTCGTCCTCGACCTCCCACAGGGTGGTGTTGACCGCGCGCAGGTCGTCGATCAGCGCCGCGACCTCCGCCTGGCCGGTGTCGGCCTGCGCCGCCACGGCGCCCAGCGCCTCGCGCTCGCGCCGGACGTTGGCCAGCTTGTCGGCGTCGGTGATGCGCTCGGCCTTGATGTCGAGGATGGTGATCTTGTCCAGCAGTTCGCCCCAGGACACGGGCGCCAGGATCGGCATGGTCGGGTTTCCGTTTTGGATGCTGTGCGGGGTGGCGGCGCGGTGGCGGAGCGCGGTTTCGACGCGGTCGATGGCGTCGTCCCATCGCTGGGGCTCGGACTGTCGGAAGAGGCGCATGGTTGGGTACCAGGGGCTGTCCTGGCGGTCGAGCATCCAGCGCCAGTCGGGTGCGAAGGGGACGAGGACCCAGACGGGGACGCCCAGTGCACCGGCGAGGTGGGCGACGGAGGTGTCGACGCAGACGACGAGGTCGAGGCCGGCCATGATGGCGGCGGTGTCG
>NZ_LGRA01000004.1 GCF_003116095.1 Azospirillum sp. TSO35-2 | reverse complement strand
CGCCGGTGCCGGAGACGGTCAGGTTTTCCGCCAGGGTGATGCCGCTGCCGACCGCCAGGGTGGCGCCGCTCGCCACCGTGGTGCCGGCGGCGGCGGTGCCCAGCGCGTTGGCGTGGCCGGCGATCAGGGTGCCGGCACTGACGGTGGTGGCGCCGGTGTAGGTGTTGTCGCCCGACAGGGTCAGGGCGCCCGTGCCCGCCTTGGTCAGGGCGCTGCTGCCGCTGACCACGCCCGACAGGGTCAGGCCGCTGGTGGTGGTGACGGTGGCGTCGGCGTTCAGGGTGACGGTGCCGCTGACCGTGTTGGTGCCGCTGGCGCTGATCAGCGCGCCGCCCGACGAAACGCCGGAGCCCGACAGGGTCAGGTTCTCGGTGACGGTGATGCCGCCCGACAGGGCGAGCGCGGCGCCGTCGGCCACCGTGGTGCCGCCGGCGGTGCTGCCCAGGGCGTTGGCGTGGCTGATCGTCACCGTGCCGGCGTTGATGGCGAAGGCGCCGGTGAAGCCGCTGTTGTTGCCCGACAGGGTCAGGTCGCCGGCGGCGGCCTTGGTCAGGCTGCCCGACCCGCTGATGGCGCCGGACAGGGTGGCGCTGCCGCTGGAGGCGATGCTGATCGTGCCGCCGCCGCTGCCGATGGCGACGGTGTTGTCGATGGTGCCGACGCTGCCGCTCATCCGCAGGAGGCCGCCGTTCAGCGTCAGGGTGCCGGCGCCCAGGTTGTTGTCGGACGTCACCAGCAGCGTGCCGGCGGTGACGGTGATGCCGCCGGCGAAACCGGTGCTGTTGGTGGTGCCGTCCAGCGTCAGGGTGGTGGCGCCGGCATTGGCGTTCAGCGTCAGGCTGGCCGACGAGGTGCCGGTGATGGCGCCGCTGAAGGTCTGGCTGCTCGTCTGGCTGATGGTCAGCGCGTTGCCGCCCAGCGCCAGCGTGCCGCCACTGACCCCGCTCAGCGGGCCGATGGTCTCGCTTGCCGAGGTGAGGCTCAGCGTGGCGCCCGACGCCACCGAAACGGCGCTGCTGTCGGACAGCGCGGTGCCGCCGCTGCTGTTCAGCGCCAGGGTGCCGGCGCTGATGCTGGTGGCGCCGGTGTAGCTGTTGGTGCCGGTCAGGGTCAGGGTGCCGGTGCCCGCCTTGGTCAGGCTGCCGGTGCCGCTGATGATGCCGTCGAAGGTCGTGCTGGTGTTCGCCCCGCCCACGCTCAGCGTGGAGCTGCCCAGCGTGACGCCGCCGGCACCGGCCAGCGAGCCGACGGTCTCGTCGCCGGACAGGTTCAGCGTGGCGCCCGACGCCACCGTCACGGCGCTGCTGTCGCCGATGCCGCCGCTGGCCGTCAGCGTGCCGCCGCTGACGTCGGTGGCGCCGCTGTAGTCGTTGCCGCCGGTCAGGGTCAGGGTGCCGGCGCCGGTCTTGGCGACGCCGCCGCTGCCGGTCAGCTTGGACGCAATGGTCAGCGTGTCGCCGGCGCCGTTGGTCAGCGTCAGGGTGGTGCCGGACGCGACGGTGATGGCGCTGCCGGAGATGGTCAGGCCGCTGGCCGCGTCGCTGTCGAAGGTGATGCTCTCGCCGATCGCCAGGCTGGAGCCCAGCGTGATGGTGCCGCCGACCAGCCCGCTGCCGAACACGATGGTCTGGGTGCCGGTCTGCCCGGCGGCGATGGCGACCGCCTCGCGCAGGCCGACGCCGTCGGTCACGTCGACGGTGCTGCCGTCGCCGGTGCCGGTGACGTAGATGGTGTTGGTCGCCACCTTCACGTCGGCGGTGGTGCTGGCGCTGTGGCCGTCGTTCAGGGTGAAGCGGATCGTCGCGTCGCCGGCCGGCGTGTCGTTGCGATAGCTGATGCCGCGCATCAGCGTGCCGATGCGCGTCGCGGTGGCGTTGGCATCGAAGGTGACGGTCAGCACGCCGCCGGTGTTGGTGTAGGTCGCGAACTGCGTGGAGCCGTCGGAGATGGTGCCCGACGTCGTGCCGGTGACGGTGTAGCTGCTGCCCAGGCCGAAGACGTCGGCCGACCACGCGCCGCTGGCGGTGCCGCTGGTGGCCGATCGCTGCACGGTCAGGCTGGCGCCGTTCCAGGTGGTGGCGCCGTCGTTCTCGGTGTCGGACACGGCGGCGGCGGTGCCGGCGTCCAGCGTCACCGTGCTGCCGACACCGGCCCAGGCGACGCTGTCGTTGTTCAGGTTGTTGATGACCGGGGCGGAGTTGTTGCCCGAGACGGTGATGCCGACGCCGGTGGAATCGGAGATGTCGCCATAGATCGGGCCGTTCCAGTCGTCGGCCGAGGTGATCTTGTAGGTGGTGCCGCCCAGGGAGAGGGTGCCGTCCTTGTTCAGCAGGGCGTCGACGCTGGTCTTCGTCCCCCCGCTCAGCGTGACGGAGAAGCTGGTGGCGCTGGTGATCTCGACCGCGCCGGTCAGCGCGGCGGTGCCGCTGCCCTGGCCGGTGATGGTCAGCTTCGTCAGGTCGATGTCGTTGCCGGCGCCCGACTGGTGCACCAGGTTGGTGCCGGTCACCGTCAGCACGCCGGTCGAGGCGTTGTAGGTGACGGCGCTGATGGTCGGCTTCTGGGTGTTGGACACGGTGACGAGGTTGCCGGTGCTGTCGGCCGCCGCCGACTGCGTGCTGTCCCAGTTCACGGCCCCGGCCAGGTTGTAGGTGGTGCCGCCCTGGGCGGTGGTGCCGTTCTTGTTCAGCAGCCCTTCCACATAGGCCTGGTCGGTCGACCCCAGCGTGATGGTGAAGCTGTTGGAGCTGGGGGCGGAGGTGACCGAGGAATCGGAGGTCAGCGTGTAGGTGCTGCCGCCCTGGCCGGTCAGGGTCAGCTTGGTCACGTCGATGGTGGCGCCGTCGCTGATGTTGGTGCCGGTCACCACCAGCGTGTTGGTGCTGGCGTTGTAGGTGGCGGACGTGATGGTGGGGGCGGTGTCGATGACGATGGCCTTGGACCCGCCCAGCGACGATCCGCTGCCGGTTGCCGGCAGGGTCAGCGTTGCGTCGTTGCCGGCCGCGTCCTTGATCGTCCCGCTGTTGAGAACAAGTGCCGTGGTGGACAGGTAGTCGAGATCGGCCGACGTGTCGCCAGCCTGGACCGTATAGGTGAAGGTCAGCGTGCTGGTGCCCGTCCCGCTGACATAGTTGATGGTACGGTCGGTCGTCCCGGTTTCCAGCATCAACTGCGGCGTGCCGGTGACGGTCACGGCCTCGGAGAAGGTGACCTGGATCGAGATGCTGCTGCCAATGCCATAGGTGCCGTTGCTGGTCGAAGAGGAGACGCTGCTCACCGTCGGGGCGACGTTGTCGGTAATGGTGATGTCCGCGGTGTCGGTCGCGGTCGAGAAGGCGGTGCTGCCGCCGTTGGTGGAGGCGTCGACTTTGCTGCCCGCCGTGCCGCTGGTCTGGTCCCAGGCGCGGAAGGTGACGGCGCTGCTGACGGTGCCGGAATAGCCGCTGTTCGCCTTGAAGAACAGCCGGGTATTGGCGTCGGCCTTCAGCAGAAGCGCGCTGTTGCCGGCAACGCTTCCGACGGCGGTCCAGTTGCTGCCGCCGTCGGTGGTGTAGTACCAGCTGCCGTTGGCGGTGTTGGTGGCGGTCAGCGCGATGCCGGTCGATGGGCTGCTGTCGCTGTCCGTGACGTTGCTGAGCGCCCCGCCGATGTTGACGAGCGAAGACACCAGGGTGCCGACGGCGCCGGTGGGAGTGTTGACGGCGACGGACTGATTCTCGCCGGTCAGAACCGGGGTCTTGGTGTTGTCGAGGGTTGGGGCGTTGTTGACCGGACCGACGACAGCCGCATCCGACGTCATGTTGTCGATTGCAAGAACCGCGTAGTGGGTGCTGTCAGATCCTGTGAAACGGATCTCATCGATATTTTGCCAGCTGGAACTGAACGACAGTGCTCCGCCGTTTGCGCCGGTCGTCTTTGTGTAGGAAATTGAGCCTGTGGAATCGCTTGTGGTAAAATCGACTGTGTCCTGCGCAACCTGAACTCCATTCAGATAGCCGGTAACTGTCATCGTTGTAACGAATAATTCTGGGTAATCACCGGCATGAACACCAAGATCAGCCGTCATGGATGAAATTTTGAATGCTGTGGTATTCGTTATGCGGAAATCCGCGGCCCCAGGTAAAACACCGTTGCTTGTCATGACGCCACCGTTGCTGGCGGTGCCAAATATCAGCATACGGTTGCTGGAAGAACTCGTTGTAACGTATTTGTCAGATAAATATCCGGAGCTGTACCCCCCGATACTCACGAAGTCGCTATCGCTCACGTCCGTAACATAATTGGAGTTTGCGCCTCCCGTATGAACAGAATACGTGAACCCGCTGAGTGTGTATGAACCTTGGCTAACGCTGACCCCAGCGTCAAAATTTTCGACAGTGGAAGTGAGAAGCTGCCGGTAATTATCTCGGGCAGTATCTCCAATAATCCTCCCCGCATCGACAACGCCCGTGCTCGCTTCCAAGTCCCAGTTTCCGCTGCGCAACGCGGAACCGGTCCAATCGGTTGAGGCGGCCACATCGGCCCCGGTGACAGACGCCAAATCACTGATGAACGTCAGCCCGTCGATACCCTTCGCCACATCGCAGCCATACAGCAACAGATCGCCGTCGGTGGTCAGCGCATTGCCAATGGTGGCGAGATCCGCACCGCGAGCGGAAAGGTCGCCGTCGTTAAGGGAGGCGGTCCCAAGATAGACATTGCCCTCCGACCCATGGCTGATGATGTGGATGGCGTCATACCCGGAATGGGTCTGCGCCCACTGCGCCATCTGCGCCAGGCCATCCTTGGTCGAATCGAGCAGCACAACCTCGACGCCCGCCTTCACCCCGTCGACCAGCGTCTGGTAATCGGCGACGTTGTTTTCGACGAAGACGACCTCCTTCTTGCCGTCGTTCTGCGCCGGGTCGGCTGCGCGGACCTCGACCGGGGCGGTCACCGGCGCGGTCGAGGCCGGGGCGGCGACCGCCTGGGCCTGCCACTGGTCGGCGCTGTGGTCGGTCGCGTGATCGCTGTCGTGGCTGGCGGCGGCGGGGTCGGCGCCGTGGTCCGTCGCCGCCGCGGGGTCGGCGGTGGCGGCCCCGGCGGCGTCGAACATGAAGCGCGGTTCCAGCGCGAAGGCCAGCGGCGGCCGGCGGCCCGCCGTCCGCGCCGTGCCGCCTGCCGCGTCCTTCGTCGCCGAACCGCTCTTCGCCGAACCCTTCACCCGCGTGAACCTGGATTTCATCGCCACACCCGCCAGAAGCCCGAAGATCGGGGATTCAAACCAATCGTTGATTTGTAGGAAAGAAATTACCCGCCCGCAACGTACGAACATGTGCCGAAATGTAGCACCCTGTTAAGGGAGTTTGCTGAAAGAGCACAACTTTTTAACGAGAATGTAGCGTATCGAACCGCTCGACCGGAAGGGAGGCGGGTATGACCTCCACCGGGTGGAACGGCCCTGCGACCGTGCGCGCTTGATCAATCATGCGGATGGCTGGTTAACAAAACATTGTGCGCGCCCGTCGCTGTGGTGGTGAACCAACCATCGTGCCACCGTACCTGGACGGGGTGGCGGCGGGACCTGCATACTCCTGCGTGTGGCGCCTTCGAAAATTGACGGATTCCCACGGATTTACGGGCGGATTTCCGCCGAAAGCACGGGCTCTGCTGTTTTGGACCTCCGCAATTCCGGCGGAGTTGGGCTTGAAACGACCAAACTCTGCGGAACAGCGGCGGGGAGGCGGGCCTCCGGGTCGGAGAGGGGGCGAAATGGCTGCATTCCCGCCTCCGCGGGAATGACGGTCGATGACAGGAATCGTCGGCTTCGCGTCAACCGTGGCCATTCCCGTTCTGCGGACAAGGCCTGACATTTTTGCGACCTCCGACAGGCCATGGACGCGGCGTTTCAGCGGAAGGATGACAGACTGGCGGAGTCTCTGTATTCTATTGCTGATGTCATGTTCGAATCTTACAACTTATTTGCGCCATAAAATGGGGAGCCCTGCTCCCGATAGGGGAGAGTGGGTGAAATCCCGGTGTTTTTCCTCATCGCTGGCGGCGTTTCCGTCAAAGTCCGCAACGGAAACGCAAACATTGCGAGAAATTTCTACAGGATATCGACTCATGCGGATTGTTTTGGTATAGCCGAACAACCCGTAGGGATAAAACCCTTGCGGTCTTCGCCAGGGTTTGTGCAGAGCACAAAAATATTCAGAAAAGGAAGATTTTTATGGATCCAATGCTCGGAATGGTGTTCATGATTCCGTGGGACTGGGCCCCCCTGGACTATCAGCGATGCGCGGGCCAGACGCTGAACCTCCAGCAGTACGCGGCCCTGTACTCCCTGATGGGAACCCGGTTCGGCGGCAACGGCAGCACCACCTTCGCGCTGCCGAACCTGCAGGGGCGCGTTCCGGTCGGCACCGGCGTCAGCCCGGCGAGCGGCGCGGCCTACACCATGGCCGCGACCGGCGGGACGGAAGTGTCGGCCCTGACGATCGGCAACCTCCCGGCGCACAACCATACGGCGTCCTTCACCCCGGTTCTCAGCTCGCAGACGGTCACCATTCCGGCCACCACGAGCAGCCTGAACATCAGCGCCAGCCTGCCGGTCGGCACCACCCCGCCGGCGACCGGCGCCACGATCTCCGCCCTGGCGAACGGACAGCCGGGCTATCTGACCGGTGTCAGCGCCACGGTTCCGAATGGCCTGGGCACCAATCCGGTGACCTTCAAGGGGCCGTTCACCACCGCCGCCCCGGCGTCGGGCGCCGCCGCGAACCTGCCGGTCGACGTTCTGGTCGCCGGCAGCGCCGGCACCGCCGCCACGACCACCACGATCTCGTCCATCGCCGGCGGCACCGTGACGGTCAACCCCACCGGCTCCGGGCAGGCCTTCAGCAACATGCAGCCGTATCTGGCGATGAACTTCATCATCGCCGTCAACGGCCTCTACCCGCAGCGCAACTGATGACCGACATCAGCCTTCTGTCGGCCGCCGTCTTCACCCCGCACCTGAACAGCGTCTTCACCATGACGTCGGAAGAGGGTGTGGAGATCGCGGCGACGCTGGTCGCTTGCCGGGAACACCCGCGCAACACCATGAACGGGAGTCCGCGGACGACCTTCGATCTTCTGCTGCAGTGCCCGGCGGACGGGTTGCCCTTCTTCAACGGCGCCTCGTTCACCATCACCCACCCGTCGGCCGGAACCTTCGGTCCGCTCCATGTGGAGCGGGTGATGCCGGCCGATGCCGGGCCCGACGCGGCGCTGTTCCAGATCGTCTTCAACTGACGCGCCCACCGTCCCGCCGCCGCCCCGTCTTCCGGGACGGCGGCGGGAGGGTTGGGAACCTTATGCCGGAGATCATCGCTCCATGACCGGTTTCGCCGGTTCCTTCACGTTCCCGGGCAACCTGACGGTGCGCTTCACCACCCCGTCCGACGAGCCCTTCCTGCTGACCCTGTTCATCGAGGCGCGGCCCTGGCTGGCCTGGGCGGACGGCAACGCCGACTTCCTGCGCACGCTGTACGAACAGCAGTACAGGACGATGCGCGCCGGGCAGGAGGCCATCTATCCCGAACACATCGACCTGCTGATCGAGAAGGCGGGCGACCGCGTCGGCCGGCTGGTGGTCGATCTGGGCACCGCCGACTGGCGCGTGTCGGAACTCCAGGTCCTGACCAAGGCCCGCGGCACGGGCATCGGGTCGGACATCCTGCGCGGCCTGCAGATGGCGGCCGGCAGCACGATGATGCCGATCACGCTCTCCACCCCGCTCTTCGGGTCGCACGGGCGGCAGGTCTATGAACGGCTGGGCTTCCGGGTGATGAACTTCGATCCGCCCCATTTCCACATGGCCTGGCTGCCCGCCGGCCATCCCGACGCCGCCCTGGCGACCCAGATCGCCGACCACGCCGCGGTCCAGATGGCCGCCGCCTTCCGGTTCCTGGCGACCCTGCCGCCGGCGCAGCCCCGGGCCTGAGGCCCGACGGAGACCCCCGTTCCCATGCGTTCCCTGCTCTCCGGCGTCACCGCCGCCGACATCCGGCTCGACCCGTTCCCCCACGTCGTGCTGAGCGACGTCTACGACGACGAGACCCACCGCGCGCTGAACGAGGGGTTCCCCAGCTTCGCCCAGGTCGGCTGGGCCGACCCGAACCGCAAGCCGGGCAGCAACCGGCGCTACCAGCTCTCCGCCTGGCTGATCATGAACCACAGCGAGATGTCGCCGGTCTGGAAGGAGTTCGTCCGCCGGCACAGCGCGCCCGACTGGTTCGCCGAGGTGGTGGCGCTGTTCCGCGGCCACTGGCCGGACGCGCTGCTGCGGGCGCTGGACGGCGACCTGCTGGGCCATCCGATGGGACGGCTGCTGTGCGACGGCTATGACCGGGCGCGCATCCTCCAGGACGCCCGCGCCGAGGTCAACACGCCGGTCACCGCCGGCCCGTCCTCGTCGCGCGGGCCCCATCTCGACACGCCGAACCGCCTGTTCACCTGCCTGTACTACCTGCGCCGGCCGGACGACGACGCGGTGGGCGGCGACCTGGAGCTGTTCCGCTGGAAGAACGGGCCGGTGGGCATCGACGGCTACGAGGTGCCGGCCGACGCGGTGGAGGTGGTGGCGACCATCCCCTACCGCAGCAACCAGCTGGTGATCTTCCCGCAGGGCATCGACGCCCTGCACGGCGTCAGCGTCCGCCACCCGACCCCGCACATCCGCCAATACGTCTTCATCAGCGCCGAGATCGCCACCGACTGGCTGGGCGTCGGCTGAGCCCCCATCCACGACGCCCCCCTTCACGACCGCGGGACCCCCGATGCGCCTTCTGGTCTACGGCATGCAATCGAGCGGCGCGACCGCCTTCACCCTGTTCCTGGCGCAGCGGCCCGACTGCCTGGCCCTGGTCGACACCCTGAACAACTACGCCGCCCCGC
Source organism: Azospirillum sp. TSO35-2 (assembly GCF_003116095.1). GTDB lineage: Bacteria > Pseudomonadota > Alphaproteobacteria > Azospirillales > Azospirillaceae > Azospirillum. The sequence goes on along the minus strand of NZ_LGRA01000004.1, from coordinate 83,305 downwards.
GGGTGGACACCGACCTGGACATGGTCGTCAAGACGGTGGTGACCACCGCCTACCCGCTGGCCGTCCATGTCGAACGCTTCCGCCCCGACCGGATCCTGCTGCTGCTGCGCGACCCGCGGGACAATTACCAGAGCCTCGCCACCAAGCCCTACCGCAACCACTCCGGCCTGATCGACGAGAAGTTCATCCTCATCGACCAGGTCTTCGCCGAACGCGACCGCTTCGACGCCGTCCTCCATTACGAGGATTTCGTCGCCCGCGACCCCCGGCTGTCCGAGACGCTGAACCGGCTGGGCTGGCCGGTGGAGGATGGCTTCCACGACTACCGTCGGCGCCACGACGAGCTGATCGGCGCGCTGTGGCGGCATGTGCCGGACCTGATGGACCGCATGGAGGTCGCCTTCGGCAACGTGCAGGGCCGGGCGGTGTCGGAACGCTTCCGCGACAAGCCGCGCGACCCGGCGCTGGAGGCCCGGCTGGAGGGGCTGTGCCCGCGCCTGCTCGCCCATTACCGGGTGCGGGAGAGAGAGGCGCTGGACAGGGCGTGAGGGCGGCTGCACAAGCGGCCGCGCTTGCGCTATAACCAGGGCAGCGATCCTCGAAAAAGAGAGTTTCCCCGATGCGTGCCCCGACCCGTTCCACCCGCCTCGCCGCCGTCGCCATGCTGCTGCTGTCCACCGCGCTCGCCGGCTGCCAGACCGGCTCGATGGGCACCAAGGAGGGGTTCGGCACCGTCGGCGGCGCCGTGGCCGGCGGCCTGATCGGCTCGCGCTTCGGCGGCGGCTCGGGCAAGCTGGTGGCGGTCGGCATCGGCACGCTGCTGGGCGCCTTCGCCGGGCGGGAGATCGGCTCCTCGCTGGACCGCGCCGACCAGCAATACGCCGACCGCGCCGCCTATCAGGCCTACAGCGCCCCGATCGGCCAGCGGATCAGCTGGAACAACCCGCAGTCCGGCAACCAGGGCGTCATCGTCCCGGTGCGCGACGGCTATGACGGCAGCGGCTCCTACTGCCGCGAGTTCCAGCAGACCATCGTCGTCGGCGGCCGCAGCGAACAGGCCTTCGGCACCGCCTGCCGCCAGCCCGACGGGTCGTGGAAGATCATGGGGTAAGGGGACGCCCATCGTTCGGGCTTGCACCGACCGGACCGGGCACGGGTTTGCGGAAGATCTGATCCTGCCGGGCATGCAGGATCACCGCGCCGATATCCCATGGAACGATGCGTGGTTCATCCAACAGCTCCTGCAGCGTGAACAGCCGCATGGCGGCCCCTTCGTGCAGCACCATGCGCCCGATATCCTCCGCTGTGACCCGCGCCTCGAAAAAGACCTTCCTGCTCGGGCCGACATTGAGCTGCGGCATGACGAATCCGGTTTCGGTGAACCAATGCATCTGACCGGGCTGGAACTCCAACTCCTCCATCAACTCGCGCATCGCGGCTTGGCGTGGCGTCTCGCCATCCTCGACCCGGCCACCGAACAATGCCCAGTGGCCGGGCACCCGCAACCAAGGAACATTGTCTCGAAGCTGCATCAGATAGCGACCGTCGAACGTCGTCAGCAGCACCGCGACATCCCGCAGCAGCCAGCCCGGTCCGCCGGGCAGCAGGCCACCATCGCCATCGGCCTCTTCACACGGATCACTCCCAGGAGGTTTGGAAGCCATTGAGCGCAGCGGATCAGATGAAGCTGAGATGTTGCGGTGGGGAGCCGATCGGTTTCTCCAGTGTGATGTGACCCTTTAGATGCGCGTCCAGCACCTCGTTCACTTTGTGCTGAAGGCACAGCGTGCCACACATGGTCTGGGCATTGAAGTCCGGACCGGCGAGATAGTTCATCACATCCCAGTAGCGATCACTCGCCCATATGTCCTTGAAGCGAGTTTCGCAAATGTTGCCGATGTGGAATTTCTTGTAGCGTTCATTGAACAGCATGCCGCAGGGGGCGACCAATCCCGAACCTGAGAGCTGGATCATGAAAGGGGGGCCATAGCAGCGTTGATAGCTGCGGCGGTGGCCGTCCTGTATCTTCGACCACTTGACAACAACCTTGTATTCCTCGTCCGACATCTCTTCGGCCTGATGAAGCAGGTCGTAGATCGCCTCGTATCCCCCATAGTCCACTCCCAGTGAACCGTCTTCGTCATCTGAACAATGCTTGATGACCAAGTAATCGGGTCGCAACTCCTTGCCCAACCGGGCCAGCGGCAGGATCTGATCGGCATATTGAGGCATCAGGACCATTTGAAGGCCGATGGTCACCGACAGTCCCAAGCGCTTCTTGATCTCCACCATATCCCGGATGTTCTCGCACACCCGGTCGAACCAATGCTCCTTGACCCCCATGATCTCGGCGTAACGCTGGCGCTCTCCGGCCGAGATGTTGACGCGGAGGTAGGTCATGTGCGGAAGAATTTCCTCCAGCTTGCGCCGGTTCAGCACGAAGCCGTTGGTTCCGCAGGCCATGGACAGGCCAAGTTCGCTGCCGCGCACGACGCTATCGACGAACACCGGCGAGATGGTGCTTTCGCCGTCCGACACGAGGCTGATGCCCTTGACGCCGATTTCCGCACAATCTTCCAGGAAGTCGTACATGACCTTCTGGTTGATTACGCCGCGGTCGTTCTCCTGCAGCATCGCGTAGCAAAAATGGCAGCCGTAATTGCAGGCTCGGGTCAATGCCATATCGATCGTGATGGGGGCGATGCGTTCGCCACGCTCCCAGGCCCGCACGCGATCCTCATGCCAAGCGATCTTCGTCCCATCCAGGATGAGCTGCGTGTGATCAGACATGATGCTGCTCATGGTCGAGACTCCTCACATCACGGATCAGAGGCGCCGGATGGCGTTCTGATCCTTGAGCTGTTCATGGTAGAGCTGCAGGGTCTGTTCGACGCCGAGCTTCAACGCCCGTTCGAGCGCCCGCATCGCGGAAGGTTTTTCATTGGGGGCGATGCCATCGCCGAAGGTGACCAGGACACGCACCGGTTGGCCGTGCAGGTCGTCGTCGATGCGCAGCAATCGGATTGCCCCTTCTGCCTGACCGGCTTCCGCCAGGAACGCCGCGATCACGGCCGAAACCCGGTCCATCCGTTCGGCGCCATCCAGCGCCAGCCATGATGTCGATGGCAGTCGATCGAACTCGTTGTAGCGCGGCGGCAGGTTCATGCGCGCCCAGTAATCGTTGCGGATCGCGTGGGCCATCCGCACCGCCGGCACGAACGCGGGATCTGCGTTGACGGGATGCAGCACGCCGGCAACCGGGCGCGTCGTTTCGGGGGGGCGCAAAGATGCAAGCGCCCGGATCGCGCCATGGTCGGCAGCCTCGTCGACGGGCGTGTCGAGAATGGCCGAACACAGCGCATCCAGTATGGCCCGTTCCACGGGGTTGCGTGCGCCTGCATGGGAGGCGGCACGGACGATGTGGCCAGCGTCCGGGTCGACAAGCACGCACAGTTGCGCAGGTCCCTCATCGACGGCAATGCGAACGAGGCCGTCCTGCGGTTCCAACCGGCCCTCATGCTTGAGGGCGGCGAGCCTGCGCAACATCCCGTCACGCAAACCATGGTGCACGTTGCGCAGAGCCGATGCCATGCCCAGGCCGCGCACCACGACCACCACGCCGTCCCCGGCCGGGGTGATGGACGCACTGCCCAGTTGCGACAGCAGAGCCAGAAGCTCGCCATCGCGGGCGGCTGGGAGCGTGCTGCGGCGCACCGCGACGGCGATGTCGGGCGTGGCCAGAGCCTCGGCCGATTCCGCCATATTGAGGATGCCCTTGACCGGGTCCTCGTCCGGCACCCAGATTTCCAGGTGATCGAAACCCACCCCATGTCCACGCAAGGCGTTCAACAGGCCGCTTTCGAACTCGGCGACGAGCGTCTCGTATTGGATCGGACTGATGTCCATGATGTCACGTCCGATCGTAGAAGGCGTTGACCGTCGCGGCGATGCGGCGCACGTCCGCCTCCGACAGATACTGGTTGACCGGAAGGGTCAGGATGCGCTTCGCCTGCGCCTCGGTGACCGGGAAATCGCCGGGCTTGTAACCCAGGCTGCGGGCGGCTGGCTGCAGATGGATTGGGATCGGATAATGCACGGCGGTGCCGATTCCATGCTCGCCGAGCCAAGCCTGCAGCGCGTCCCGCTGGTCGACCTGCACCACGAAGGTGTGGAAGGTGTTGAACTCATGCTCCAGGCAGGGGGGCATGAAGACGTGTTCGGGGGCGAGCAGGCTCTGGTACAGCGCCGCGTTGCGCCGGCGACGCTCGGTGACCTGGGGCAACCGCTTCAGCCGCATCAGCAGGATCGACGCCTGCAGGCTGTCCAGGCGCGACACGATGCCAAACTCCGCCACCGTATTCCGGTCGGCCAGCCCGTGGTTGCGGACCAGGCGGATGCGCTGCGCGATGTCGGAACGGCGGGTCACGAGGAAACCGGCGTCGCCACAGGCGTTCAGGTTCTTCAACGGATGTGCCGAGAAACAACCGACATCGCCGATGGTGCCGGCCAGCCGGCCGCGGTGAAGCGAACCGATCGCCTGGGCCGCGTCTTCGATCACCATCAGGCCATGTTTCTCGGCCAGTGCCAGGATCACATCCATGTCGGCGATGCGGCCGGTCAGGTGGACCGGCATGATCGCCTTGGTCCGCGGGGTGATGGCGCGGGCAACCGCGTCGGGGTCAATGTTCTGGTCGGGCAGGACATCGACCAGGACCGGCCGAGCGCCGACATGGACGATGCTGGAGGTGGAGGCGACGAAGGAATTGGCTGGAGTGATGACGTCGTCGCCCTGTCCAATGCCGAGCGCGCGCATGGCCAGGACCAGCGCGTCGGTGCCCGAATTCAGGCAGACGGCCTCCTCCACGGAATGCATCTCGGCCAAGGCGCGCTCAAGCGCGTGCACGGCGGCGCCGCCGATGAAATCCCCGCGCTGCAGGGCCTCGGTTACGACAGCCAGCAGTTCGTCCTTTTCCTCTTCGAACTGAGCGGAAAGGTTGACGTAAGGAATGGGGGCCGGATCCACCGGCCGGTCAGCGTCCGGCATAATAGCTCCGCACCGCATCGATTACATAATCCTGCTCTTCCCGCGTGATGTGTTGATCGGTGGGGAACGTGATGATCGTGCCCGTGTGCCGATCGGTGACCGGGAAATCGCCGGGCTTGTAGCCCAGGAACTTCAGGCCGTCCTGCAGGTACAGAGGGATCGGATAATGGATCTTGGCTTCGACGCCCCTGTCGATCAGATAGCGCAGCAGGCCGTCGCGGTCCTCGGCGAAAACGATGTAGAGATGATAGACCAGACGCATGCCGGCGACCCGCGGCGGAATGCGGATTTGCGGAATGGTCGAAAGCTGCGCATCGTAATATTCGGCGTTGGCAATGCGGCGTTCGGAAATCGACTTGGCTTCGCCGATCAGCCAGTTGCCGACGACAGCCTGCAGGGAATCCAGCCTGGAATTGTACCCGAGAACCTCGATCTCATCGCGGCTGCGCATTCCATGATTGCGAAGCAGCCGCAGCTTACGGGCCATGTCGTCGTCGTCGGTGACGACCACGCCCGCGTCCCCCCAGACATTGAGATTCTTCAGCGGGTGCAGCGAGAAGGCGCCGGCATTGCCCCAGGTTCCGGAATTTCTGCCGCCGATGTTGGCCAGGATGCCCTGACAGGCGTCTTCGACCACTGGCAGGCCGTGCCGTTCCGCGATCGGCATGAGCTTGGTCATGTCGGTCATATAGCCTGTGAAATGCACAGGCACGATCGCCTTGGTGCGCGGCGTGATCGCCGCCTCCAACTGGTCGACGTTCATGCAGAACGTGTCGTCGCAATCCACGAACACCGGTCGGGCGCCGATTTCATTGATGGCGCCCACGGTGGCGATAAAGGTGTTGGCCGTGGTGATGACCTCGTCGCCATGTCCGACGCCGACCGCCTTCAGCGGCAGTTTGATGGCGTCCGTCCCGGACCCCACGCCGATGGCGTGCCGGCTGCCGATCAGCTCGGCGAAGCGGCTCTCGAAACGGATCAGGGGTTCACCCAGCGTGAAGTCGCCGGTGGCGACGAAACGCTTGATCTCTGCCAGGAGGTCGTCGATCTCGGCGAATTGCTGGGGCAAGTAGGAGTAGCGAACCTTCATCAATGAATTCCCACCTTAAAAAGGTCCGCGGAAGGTCGGATGCGGGACATCCACCGGCAGTTTGGCGAGTTCCGCCGCCAACGCGGCGCGCGGAACGGCGATGCGCTCAGGTTCGACCTCGGTGAGCGCGGCGGCGGCGTCGATGATGCTGAGCGCGGTCGGGTAGAAATCGGCCAGCAGGGCGCGGGAACTGGGGGTCGGATGCTCCGGCAGACCAAGCCGCACCGGCGGTCTGACCAGGGATCCGAATGCCTGCTCGACGACGGTGGCGACCACCTCGGCACCGATGCCGAACTGACGGAAACCGGTGTCGATGAACAGAAGCCGCCCGGTACGCCGCACCGATTCGATGATCAGATCCGGTTCGAACGGCCGCAGCACCGCCAAGTCGATGACATCAGCACCGATACCCGCCTTGTTTAGCGTCTCGGCGGCGCGCAGGGCCTCCAGCAGCATGTAGGACGTTGCAACGATGGTCACGTCGCCCCCCTCGCGCACACGGCGCGGGCCGTCGAGCGGAACCGTGTAATGGCCTTCGGGAACATGGCCGGTTGCGTAATGGACCCAGCGATGCTCGATCATGATGACCGGATTCGGATCCTCCAGCGCGGCGATGAGCTGGCCTTTGGCCTCGCGTGCCGTCGTCGGCATAACCACCTTCAGGCCCGGGACCATGGCGAACAAAGCCTCGAGGCTCTGCGAATGGGCCGGCCCCTGTCCCCAGCCGCGCCCGACGATCATCCGCACGACCAGCGGCACCGTATGATGGCCTCCGGTGACGTAGCAGGTCTTGGCGGCGTTGTTGAAAAGCTGCTCCAGCGACAACAGCGCGAAGTCGACCCGTTGATGCACGATCAGCGGCCGGCGTCCCATGATCGCGGCGCCGATGGCAATTCCGGTGAAGCCGTTCTCGGCGATGGGCATTTCCATGACCCGGGCGGCTCCATACCGCTCGGCCAGCCCGGCCGTCGTGCCGAAGATCGCCTTGGGGTCGCTCACCCCCTCGCCCATCACGAAGATCCGGGGGTCATGCTCCATGGCGATGTCCGTCGCCTCGCGGATCGCCTCGGCGACAGTGAGGATTCGTGCCTCAGCCATAGACATGGCTCCTCGCGGTCTCGGGGGACGGGAAGGGCGCCATCTTGGCGAAGGCGAACGCTTCGTCGATTTCGACCTGGATGGTCGTGATCATGGCGGCTTCCGTGGCATCATCGTGCCGGCCCGCCGCGACAAGGCGACGGCGCGCCTGCTCAACGGGGCAGCGCTCCTTCCAGCCCAGGAACTCCGCCTCCGTGCGATAGCCGATGTCGTTGTCGTAGTTGGGGCCGCAATGCTCACGCCAACGGTAGGTGTCGAACACCAGCAGGGTGGGACCGTCTCCGGCACGTGCACGAGTGATCGCGCGCTGGACAGCCTTGCGCACGGCCTCCACGTCATTGCCATCCGCCGCGTCGGCCGGCATGCCATAGGCGCGGGCCAGATCGGTGAGGGGGCGTTGGGGCTGACGATCCTTGAGGCCGGTGTAGCACGAGTACAGGTTGTTCTCGAGGATGAACAAGACCGGCAGCCGCATCAACGCGGCGAAATTCATGCTCTCGTGAAAAACCCCTTCCTCGATCGACCCGTCGCCCATGAAGGTGGCGGCGACCGCATCACGGCCTTCCTGGCGGATCGCCAGCCCGGCCCCGACCGCAATCGGAATGGAGCTGGCGACGATCGGCAGGCTCAGCAGGACGCCGGCGGCGGAATCGGTTAGATGCATGGAGCCGCCGCGACCGCCGCAGCATCCCGCCGCTTTCCCATAGATCTCCGCCATCATCGCCTTGAGGTCGCCGTTCTTGGCAAGGTAATGGGCATGGCAGCGATGGGTGCTGACCAGCTGGTCGTCCGGACGCATTTCGGCGCAGACGCCGACGGCGACGGCCTCCTGTCCGATCGACAGATGGACGGGGCAGCGCATCTCCTGCTCGGCGTAGCGCACGGCCACCGCTTCCTCGATCATGCGGATGCGCCGCATGGCGCGGTACAGTTCCGGAAGATCGGCACTAGCCCGAGATGTGGTCATTGGCACGCCCCCGCTTTCCGGTCATTTCAGATCAATCGCCTGCATTGTTCTGATGTTGTGATAGCGGGGATCTTCCATGGCATTGGGCAGTTTGCCCTTCCGAAAGGCCGTCACCAGATCGCGCACGGCGTCGGCGATGGTGCGCTTGGGCGCGAACCCCAGTTCCTCCCGGATTTTTTCCGACGACACATGGTAGGAACGCGGATCGTTGGTCGGCAGGAAGTCCATCTGGACATGGTCGCCGACGATGTCGCGCACCATGGTGGCGAGATCGACCACCGAATGGTTCTTTTCTCCGGCATTGAAGATTTTGCCGTCGATCTGTTCGTCGGGCAGCTGCAGCGACAGCAGATAGAGGTCGCAGATGTCGTCGATGTGGATGTTCGGACGCAGTTGGGCGCCGCCCATGACCTTGATCCGGCCGGTATTGACCGCGTGGTTGGTCAGGATGTTGACGATGACGTCCAGCCGCTGGCGCGGGGAATAGCCGCAGACCGTCGCCGGACGGATGGTCAGGGTGACGAAGCCCGGCTCGCGTTCCTGCGCCAGCACCTCTTCGCACATGGCCTTGAACTTCGAATAGTCGGTCAGAGGCTCCAGCGGCAGATCCTCGGTGACCTCTACCCCTTCCTTGATGCCGTAGACCGAGGAGGACGAAGCGTAGATGAACCGCTTGACGCCCGCCGCCTTGGACAGCCGCACCAGGGGCCGGAAGGCATCGAAATTGATCGACTTGCCCAGTCCCGGATCGAGTTCAAAGGACGGATCGTTGGAAATGCACGCCAGATGGATCACCGCGTCGCATCCGGTCAGCGCGTCGGCAACGGTGTCGGGATCGCGCAGGTCGCCCTTGATCTCGCGAAGCAGGGGATTGCCGCGGCTGGCCTCCAGGACGTCGTCGCCATACAGATAGAGGTCCAGAACCGTCACGGCGTGGCCGGCTTCCAGCAGCTTCGGAACGAGAACGGCGCCGACATACCCGGCACCGCCAGTCACAAGCACGCGCCAAGTTTTCTGGATCATACCAAGCTCTCCGCTTTCAAATCGCCGTTCCTGATCGACATGTCCGTCGCCCGCCATCCCATCGTCAGATCGAGGATCGCGTGGCACAGGCTAAGATGCAGGATTTCGACGAAGCCGTAGGCATCCGAAGCGACATAGAAATTGACGTCGCCCATGGTGCGCAGGGGGTTGTCGGCCTTGAAGCCGCTGAACGTCGCCACCGCACAGCCGATCCCGCGCGCAGCCGACACCGCTTTATGGATGTTGGGAGAGTTGCCGGAACTGGAAATCGCCATCAGCAAATCCCCCGATCGGCCATGCATCTCCACCTGCCGGGCGAAGACGTTGTCGTATCCCAGATCGTTGCTGAGGCATGTCAGCGCCGCCCCGTCGTTGAAGGCCAGGGATCGCAGATCGCCGTTCTTGGAGTAATCAATGGCGCAATGGCTGGCGATGCCGGCGCTGCCGCCGTTCCCCACGAACATCAGCTTGTGCCCGCTGTCGTGGGCCGCACGCGCCGTGCGCTGCACCCAGGCGAAAGCGGCGGCCAACCCCAGAGGGTGTGCGGCTTTGTCAGTCGCCTCGGCTTGTTCGCCTAACCGAGCCAGGGTGCTAAAATAGGCCGAAATGTCCCGTTCCATGCCTGTACCGCCTATTTCAACAGCGTCTGAAGATATTTGAGCACAGCCGACTTTTCCACTGACTTGCGGTGTCCCACGATGTTCACCTTCAGCGCGCCGGCAACGTTGCCGATGAATCCGGCATGCGCCAGCGACGCTCCGGCGGCCACCAGCGGCGCCGTGATGGCGAAAAAGGCATCGCCGGCTCCCACCGTGTCCACCACGGTTCTGGTAAAGGCCGGGATATGGATCAGCGGTTCACCCGGGCCGCGGGTGACGCAGCCGTGGCGCCCGTTGGTGATGATGGTCCGGTCGCAATCGACGCGGGCGGGCAGAAGTTCCGAGATGATGTGGCTGACGTCAGCGTATTTGTCGGCGACCGCCAATCGCGCCTCGGGGGCGTCGATGCAAATGTAGTCGGCGCGCGGGTAACGGGTGATCAGGTTGAAGCCGGTGTTGGCGCTGTTGGACTGTGCATTGACCGCAAGAAAAGGCGAGCACTCCGAGAGGGCCTGGATGACACGCGGTGTGATCAGCCCATGGCCGAAGTCGGTGACGATCACCACATCGGCGGTCGCCGCGCGCTCGCGCAGGGCGGCGATGAACCGCGTCTCCTCGTCGCTCCGCAGCGGGGCGTCGTCCATGTGGTAGACTTCGAACAGCTTGCGCAGATAGCTCTGGTCGACGAAGCGGCATTTCCGGGTGGTCGGCATGCCGTCCCGCTCAATGGAGCATAGGGAGACGTTGGGTTTTAGGCTCTCGGTTACCAGGTCACGATGTCCATCCACGCTTCCCAACGCTGTCAGGACTTCGACCTCCCGGCAGAAGCTGGCAGCGTGATTGGCGGCGGCGACCACACCGCCGGCGAACAGCTCGCGGTTCTGGAACAGGGTCGCGATCATATTTTCCTTGGGCGAGCGGCCCATCGGAATGACGTACTGGTATTCGTCGACGATGGTGTCGCCAACCATCAGGATCTTGAAGTCGCGAACACGCTCCAGCAATTCAGACATCGCCGTGAGCCCATCGGACTCCCTCAGCCGGTTCAGGAACTCACGCAACGGCGGGTCGTAGATGTCCAGGTGCCGGTTGATCAGGGATGACGAGCTGAAGGTGACCTCGTCCGTGAAAACGGTCCGTCCGCCATAGCTTTTGACGACCGCCTGCTCGTCGTTGATTTTTCCGGTGACGTCGTCCTCGGCATTGGCGTAGTCGCTTCCCTTGACATAGACGTCGGGGCGGACAATCCGGAGAACGCTCTCCGACGTCGGCTCCTCGTTGATGCCGACATAGTCCACCGATTCCAACGAGGCCAGCATTTCGGCGCGGATGCCGTGGGCGAACACGGGCCGGCCTGGCCCCTTGTTCACGAAGCCGTCGGCCGTAACCGTCACGATCAGGACGTCGCCCTCATTCCGCGCCGCCTGCAGATGGCGCACATGGCCGAAATGCATCAGGTCGAACGTGCCATGGGCAAGCACAACGGTCTTGCCTTGCGCCCGCGCCGACTTGGCGATGTCGCCCAACGCATCGATGCTGCGGATTTTCGAGGTCGGATCGTTTCCCATGCTGTCTTCTCAGTCCTTCAGATACCGGAACCAGGCCTGGGTGGCGTCGGCGATGCCCGCCTTGTCCCACACCGGCGCCTCGCGCCAATCCTCGATGTGATCGAGCATGACCTGCACGCCCGCTTCGAAGGAGACGCGCGGCGCCCAGCCGAGCCCCTCCCTGATGCGCGAGGTGTCGGCGAAGGTGCAGTCCGGTTCTCCCGGACGCTTGGGCACATAGGTGACCGGTCCGCCCAGCAGCTCGACGAGACGGTTGATGGGGTATGTTCCGCCGGATCCGACATTGAACACATCGCCGTTCGCCTGCGAATCGGCCGCGGCCACGAAGGCTTCGACCACGTCGCCGACAAAGGTGAAGTCACGGGTCTGGCGGCCGTCGCCGACCACCGTGAACGGCTTGCCGGCCAGCTTCTGCGCCAGAAACACGCCGAAGACGGCGCCATAGGTTCCGCTGGTCCGTGCCCGCGGCCCATAAACATTGAAAAGGCGGAGTGAAACCACCGGCAGCCCGTACACCTTGCCCCAATGCAGCACGCTGCACTCGCCGATCCATTTGGTCAGCGCATAGGGATAAGCCGGCGCGATCGGCGCCGTCTCGGGGGTGGGGAACTGGGTGGCCAGCCCATAGCAGGAGGATGACGCGGCGTAGACCAGCCGCTTGACGCCAGCCCGTCGGGCCGCCTCCAACACGCTGACCGTGCCGTTCACATTGCTGTGATGGTAGTGCAGCGGGCGTTCGATGGATGGGACGATGTCGGCCAGGGCCGCCAGATGGAAAACCCAATCGGCACCGGCGAAAAGCGGGGATATCGTGTCGATGTCGGCGACGTCGACCTCATGGAACGTAAAGCGTCCGCTTCGCTCCGCCGCCTCCAGATTGGCTCTGCGGCCGTTGGACAGGTTGTCCAAGCCGACAACCGTGCAGCCCCCGGCGATCAGCCGGTCGGTCAGGTGGCTGCCGATGAAACCGGCGGCACCCGTCACGACCGCAAGCTTGCCGTCAAACGCCAAATCCGTCACGCGCTCCCCTCCCGCCCCGCAGCCGCATCGATCCCGCCTTGCACTCCCGCCCGCGCGCGGTCCCAGTCTTCCAGAATTCCGCGCTCGCCTTCCGGGTCGAGCCTGTCGCTTCCGTCTAAGGGCATTTTCTGAGAAAGCCAAGCCGCCATGTCGCGCGCCGTCTCCCCGACCGGGCGGAAAGTCAGGCCGGCTTCGACCGCTTTCCGGTTGGAGGCGGCGTAAAGCCACCGAAACTTTTCCGGCAGGCACGACCAGTCGGCCAGATCAAGCCACCGGCGGCCGTTTGGATGGCCTTTCAGATACTCCGCATCGACCCAGTCGAGGTGGGGGTCGCCGGCCAGGGCGCCCGCCATCTCCGTCAAAAGGGATCCCGCGGAAGAGTCTCCGGCGGGACCGACGGCGTTGAAGGTTCCGGCCCGTCCGGTTTCCAGCATCAGACCGATCCAATCCGCCAGATCCCGCACGTCCAGCACCTGCCATGCCGCCTCCGGCCGTCCCGGCACCAGGACCCGCCCGCCGGCGGCAAGGCGCCGGGTCCAGTAGGCGAAACGGACGCTCCGGTCGTATGGGCCGACCAGATAGCCGGGCCTGACCACCAGTGCCCGGTCGCCGAAGACGTCGCGCACCGTCCGCTCGGTCCCAGCCTTGAGCGGCCCGTAGGTGACGGCGTCGAGGCGGGGCTCGTCGGCCGGTTCCGGTTCCGAAGGATCGTCTTCGGTGATGCCGCGGACCGGAAAGGCGCTGTACTGGTTGATGGTGGAAATTAGGACATAGCATCCCGCGCTGTTGCGCAGCGCGGCGGCACTGGCCGCCGTCTGCCGCGGATAATAGGCGCAGGTATCGATCACGGCGTCCCACCGCCGGCCCGCCAACAGGCCCAGATCCCTTTCACGATGGCCTTGCAGACGCTCGATCCCGGGAAAGGCATCGGGAGCGCTCTGGCCGCGGTTGAAATGGGTGACCGTGTGCCCGCGCCGGACCATGGCATCGGTCAGGTGGCGTCCCAGGAAGACGGTCCCGCCGATGATCAATACGTTCATTGCCCAGCACCCTTTGTGGACGGGGATCGGCCTTCTCGACCGTTGATTGATTCGGCACCCACCACCATCATCGTCGCCTTATTATTTCATGGAAATTTATAATATTGATTCAGAGAATTTCAAAGCCAAAGAGGCAAAACACGCTCTCCGGACCAATGATCGTTCTTTCGCTTGAAATTGCTTGACAATAGCTTTGCCAAAGCTAGTGCGGAATGGGTAAACAAAAACTTAATTGTAGCAGTGGCGGCATCGTTGCCAGCGATGGCGGAAATATCCCCCAGCCGGCCCCGCCGATCCGCCGGGCAAAGCCCGGCCGCGGCTTGCGGAGCTGCGGCGGTCCGGGGGCTTCCTGTTGCACGGCGTGGGGGACAAGCTTTACTGTCGGCCGCATCATGCAGGATCGGCTGTCCAAGGCACGGCCCCGTTCATCGAACCGGAGATCATCGCCGATGGCACCTTTGCCCAATGCCATTCCCAGTGCCACCCTTGCATCTCTCTTCCCAGGGATCGAACGCAACCTGCCGATCGAGATCAGCAGCCAGCTGTTCTCGTTCGGGGCACCGGAAATGCCCCTGTTCCTGCCCTACGAACAGGCCGTTCTGGCGGGAATCGTCCGTTTCACTGCGCCCCGCCACCTGCTGGAGTTCGGTACCGCGCAGGGACAGACCACCTTCGCACTGGCGGCGAACAGCCCGGCGGACGCCGAAGTCCATACCGTCGACATCGTGCAGTGGACGGACTACACCCGCAAATGCCTGCGTGGCGACGAGACGATCGGCGCCTTCTACCGCTCCTCTCCCCACGCGGGCAAGGTTCGGCAGATCTTCCGCCGGGTTCCGGATGAGGTTCCGGATGAAATCGCAGCCCTGCGCGGTCGTTACGATTACATTCACGTCGATGGCGATCACAGCTATGGCGGCGTCAGGACGGACACGGTGACCGCCCTGGAACTGGCGGCCCCCGGCGCGATCTTCACCTGGCACGACTTCTACACGTTCCCGGACTATGTGGCAGAACCGCCGGAACGGCGTGGCGTCTATCCTTATCTGAACGAACTGGCGCGATCCGGCGGCATCACGCTGCGCCACATCGTCGGCACGTATCTGGTCGTGGGCTGCCGCACATGGCCGCAGGACATGCCGGGCGTCCTGGTCCAGCCGGGAGAGCCGGAAGCGCCGTTCGGCCGGCGGAACCTGCGTCTGGCCGATACCGGATGGAAGCAGGGTGCCTCCTGATGCGCGATGCGACGCGGAGTTGAACGCCGTCCCGCCGAGGCTTCGCAGACGCGAAGCGTCAGCAAAATCAGTTCCGGGACGCTTCTTTCCGCTCTAGTATCGCAGTCGCCCTACCTCCAAGCGACATGACGTCGCCGTAAAAAGCGTGGCCATGAATGAATGTGCTCGGCCTATCCTTCGATTACCATGATGCCGCTGCGGCTCTTCTGGTGAATGGGACAATCGTCGCCGCGGCGCAGGAGGAAAGGTTCAGCCGCCGCAAGCATGACAAGGCCCTGCCGGAACAGGCCATCGCCTATTGCCTGAAGCAGGCTGGATTGCGCCCCGGCGATCTCGACACGGTCGTCTATTATGAACAGCCGCTGTTGAAGTTCGACCGGATCCTGCGTTCATCCCTGCGCCGGGGAAAGTCCGGCTTCGCATACCTGAAGGATACCGTCGCGGCATGGCTGCGGGACGACAAGTTCGAACCGCGCCGGCGGATCGCCGAATGCCTGAGCCTGCCTCTGGAGCGGGTCGTCTGCGTCCGCCACCATGAGTCGCACGCGGCGTCGGCTTTCTACTGTTCGCCCTTCGACGAGGCGACGGTCATCACGCTCGACGGGGTGGGGGAATACGAAACCGCAACGATCGGCGTCGGACGCGGCTCGGAACTCCGGACGCTGTCGACGATCCGGATGCCGCATTCCCTCGGCCTGTTCTACAGCGCCTTCACCGCCTATCTCGGGTTCGAAGTGAACGAGGGGGAATACAAGGTCATGGGCATGGCCGGCTTCGGCCAGCCCGATCGTCATGACGAGCTGCTGAGTCTGTTTTCGCTGAAGGACGATGGAACCTTCCTGCTCGACCAGCGCTTCTTCGAATTCACCGCCCCGAACGACCTTCCATACACTCCGGCGCTTCCCGCATGGCTCGGTCCGGCACGTCCCCCGGAAAGTCCGTTTGCGACAACGGAGGGCGAGGGGCTGGACGCCGCCGCCATTGAGAGTTGCCGCCGCTACGCCAATCTGGCCGCGAGCGTGCAGAAATGCACTGAAACGGTCATCCTGCACATGGTGAGCCGGGCGGTCGAACGCACCGGCATCCGCAATGTCTGCATGGCCGGCGGCGTGGCGCTCAATTCCCTTGCCAATGGGCGGATCATCCGCGAGCTGGGCCTGCCGCTTTACGTGCAGCCGGCGGCAGGCGATGCGGGGGGAGCGGTCGGCGCCGCGCTGTCGTATTACCATTCCGCTTCCGGCGGGAAGGGACGGCGGCCGCTGACCTCCGCCTTCCTCGGCCCGGCCTACACGCCGGATGAGATCGCGGCTGCGATCCGCGACAGCGGCTTCGAACAGGTCGAATGTTTCGACGATGACGACGCCCTGATTGACCGCACCGCCCGGCTTCTGGCCGACGGCTTGGTACTGGGCTGGTTCCAGGGGCGCTCGGAATGGGGGCCGCGGGCGCTGGGATGCCGCAGCATTCTGGCCGACCCCACCCGGCCCGACATGCAGCGCGCCGTCAACGAGCGAATCAAGTTTCGTGAGCCTTTCCGGCCGTTCGCGCCGGCGACGCCGGTGGATGACGCCCTGCGCTTCTTCGACATGCCACCTGTCGGCGGGGAGGTCGCGCCGGAATATTTCATGCTTGCCGTTCATCCGGTTCGCGCCGAGCAGCGCACGGCGATTCCGGCGGTGTCGCACGCCGACGGCACCGCCCGGGTGCAGGTCGTCAGCGCGCAGAGCAACCCGCTTTTCTTCGCTTTGCTGCAAGCGTTTGGGAAACGGACAGGAGTGCCGGTCCTGCTCAACACGTCGTTCAATCTGCGTGGCGAACCTGTGGTCGAGACGCCCGCGGATGCCCTGAAGACCTTCACCTTCAGCGGGATCGACGCGCTCGTGATGGGGCGAAGCATCGTCCATAAAAGCTTCACCCTCTGATCGCCGAGGAAGCCTGCATGTCCGTCGCCGTCATCCTGCCGCCCGACCACCGTTTCGACCCCCGCTGGCTTCTCCAGCCTTTGGAAGCGGTGCGGACATGTTTGGGCGAGCGTTTCGAGAACGTCGAGTTCCTGTGCGCTGCGGAACTGACGGACGCGTATCAACCTGTGTTGGGCGCCTGCGCGCGCGTAAGCCAGCTGACCCGTGAAAGCCCGGCGGCTTTCACCGAACTGTTCTTTATCCGTCTCGATCCGGGATATCCGGTGGAGCGCTATCACATCGCTTCCGAAACCACCGTCCACACGGTCGACCGCACGGGAGCCATTCGCCCCCATGGCCGCGCCCTCACGGAGGAGGAGGATCCGGGGACGAACGCGCACGTCTTCACCAGACTGGGGCCGCGGGACAACGAACATGCCTGGGCGTTCATCCATTTCCCCTGGGGGTATCTCTACCGCGATTCATCGTGGGGAGCGGTCGATGGCTTCGGACGCCGGATCGCCGCGGATCTGCCTGCCCTCGAAAAACGCGAGCGCACCCATAAGGTGGTCGCCTGTTACGGCGGCTCCGCAGCCTGGGGATGGGAATGTCTGCCGCATCAGGTCTGGACGGCGCTTCTGGAGGAGCGGCTGAACGCACGCAGCCGGAGCATGGGATCGCCGCTGCGCTTCACGGTGCTGAACTTCGCCGGGCCGGGCCATGTCGTTCTGCACCAGATGTTCACGCACATCCTGCACGCCCACCGCCTGAATCCCGACGTGGTGATAAGCTTCGACGGTGTCAACGATCTGTTCGACGGGCAGTTGTGCGACCCCTCCCTCGTCGGTCCCCATGACATCGTCTATCAGGAAACCCAGGAGCTCTGGGCGCAGATCCTCCACCAGTCCCATGGTCGCGCCCGGGTTTTCCCGCCGGAGACGAACGGTCCCTGGCGGGCGCTGAACCAGCCGATGACCGTGCTGCGTGCCTATGTCGCGCGCGCCCGCCAGTTCCGGCGGATGGCCGAAGGAATGGGCGCGCATTTTGTCTGGGGGGTCCAGCCCGTCGTCTCCAGCAAAGCGGCGCCGTCGCCGGAGTTCGAAAAGAATTATCTCGATCGGCATGCCGACCATCGCCTGGAAAGCATCCACGAGAACTGCCGCCGGATGCTCGACATCCTGTCGCGCGAAGCGACGGCGTCGGATCGTGAGGCGATGGTTGACCACCACGCCTTGTTCCGCCGTTTCGGGGCCGAGGACTGGCTGTTCTGGGACACCTGCCACCTGACTCCGGAAGGCAATGGCCGCGTTGCCGATTTCTTCGCCGAACATATGGCGACCCGCATCATTCCAATGTTGGAAGCGGACAGTTTGGAGAGGAACCGATGAACAGCGACGATTGCTCCGCCCGGGAGCGCGCCCACCTGCGTCGTTTGATCCGGCAGGCGTGGTCGGAGCGCCTGCCATTGACGTTCCTGTTCCTCGCCGTGGGGTATCCCTTTCTATGGCGGCTGGCGGTCCGCATGCGCCTCCAGGGAGAGGCGGGCAAGCCGGGTTCCCCCTTCGTCTATACGTTGCGCTAGCGTGAGATCGGTTCAAGCGACTCCGCTCGAACCGGGAATCGTACGGAAAACCCTGAACTCAGGGCCCGAAGCTCAGGGTTCGCCGGCCATTGCGCGAACTTCGTCGGGCGCGATGTTCCGGCGTCGCGCCGGAACGGGGGTGGTGCTTGACCCTTCCCTCGATCATCATGCACCTTGCGTCGTTGACAACCGCGGCGCAGGGGCTGGGAAAAACAAATGGCGGTCGATCGGTCAAACAATCTTGCCTCTGCATGCACAGTGCCTGCGACGATCGACATCGACGCGTGGCGGCGGCGAATTAAGGAAGACACCTTCTCCCATTATCATCTGGCGATGGGAGTGGCGTTGCGGAGGAATGGGGATGGCGCCTCGGCGATCGAACGGTTCCGGGCCGCCATTGCGATAATCCCCGGCCATGCACTGGCTTACTGGAATTGGGTCGGGATTCTGCGCGATGCCGGTCGGGCCGCCGAAGCCGAGGCGGTTCATCGGGAAGCGATCGCCGCCAATCCGCACTATCAGGTCGAGGCCCTGCACCTCGAAGGCAAGAGACTGGTTGAGGAGAGGGACTATCTCGCCGCTGCCGAACGGTTCCGCGAAGCCATCCGCAACGGATGGAACGTGGAAACGGTCCAGCGCGACCTGAGCGATGCGCTGCGGTGGCACGGGGTGATGGTCGCCGGACAAGGATCCGACGAGAAGGCGCTGCCGTTCCTTGAGGAAGCCAGCCAGTTGAACCCGACGGACGAGACGCTGGTCACCCTCAGCGACGCGCTGCTTCGTCTCGGGCGAAGCGACCGGGCGGTTGGGGCCTTGCGGCGGGCCCTTGAGGGCAACCCGTTGCTCGCAAGGGCGCATTACGCGCTGGGGCAGCAGCTCAACCAGCAGGCCGATTCCAATCCCGCCCCGTCGATGGCGAACGCCATCGCCGTCGATCCGGCCTTTTCGCCTCCCTACGACATGCTTTCGCAACTCTCGTTGCGGGACGGTCGGTTGCAGAATGCGGTGAGCCACGCCCGTCACGGCGTTCATCTCGACGGTTCCAACCCGATGTCGCATTTTCACCTGGGGGTGGCGCTGGTCGCTTCCGGCCGCCACGAAGAGGCGGAAGCGGTCAATGCCGAGTTGCGGAACAGGGTGCCGAAGGAGCGCTACCCCGTCGAACAGCACATCATGATCATGATCGGCAAGGGCGACACCCATCTGGCCCTGTCCGCCTTGGCGCCCCTGCTGGCGGCCACTCCCAACGATCCGATGGCATTGGGATGCAAAGGGCATTCGCTGTTCGGCCTCGGTCGCCGGGAGGAGGCGGAAACGGCGCTGCGGTCCGCAGTGGCGGCGAACCCCGACTCCGCATGGGCAAGGCTGTGCCTGGGATGGATGCTGCGCCGGACCGGCCGCGCCGAAGAGGCCGCCACGCATTTCCGGCGTGCCGTCGAGTTGCGCGGCCGCTGGGTTCTGTATGAAGCGCGGCTGTGTCCTTGGGTGGCGGAAGACGCGCTTGCGGCCTATCGGGAGTTGGGAGTTTCTTGATGCCGCGCGCCCTGCGGCTGGAATTGACCAATCATTGACGAATGCCGCCGATAATGCAGGCTCCCGACATATGGAAAGCGTTAAGCCAATGACCGAAACGGGCTTGCCGATGGACATGCAACCGGTCGATGAAAAAGGGGAGAAGCATTTGCTTCACCCCAACCTGGAAGACTTCCAGGACCCGCGCAAAATCTTTCATCATGCGGATCGCGTCTTTGAATTGTGGCGGGATGGCGACACCCGACCTGTTCACATGACCATCGGCCTGACCAATTACTGCAATCACAAATGCCCGTGGTGCTACATCAATTGGAATCAGGCGGGACGGGCCAGCGAGCGTTCCGGCGGTGAGCAGGCGGATGCCGGGCGGCGCGCCATCAACGCCGACTGGCGGCTGATCGAAGCGGTCGGAGAAGCCGCAGCCATCGGGCTGAAGGCCGTGACCATCGTCGGCGACGGCGAACCGACGCTGCACAAGCGCTTCGTGGAATTCCTGACGGCCCTGAAAGGATTCGGACTGGATGTCGGCATCTTCACGAATTTCAGCGCCGACCGTCCTGATGTGATCGAAGCCCTGGCCAAGCACTGCTTCTTTGTCCGCGGTTCGATCGACGCCGATTGTCCGGAACATCATCGCCTGACCCATGGCGCCGACGACTTCGAGCGCGTGATCGCCAACTTGCGCCATCTGATCGCTTTGCGTGGAACTGCGACCTACCCGATCATTGGCGTCCAATTCGTCACCAACCACTGGAACTATCGCGACCTGCCCCGTGCCGCGGCATTCTTCCGTGATCTCGGGGTCGATTACATGACGATCAAGCCGGCGTACAAGAACGCCCTCAATCCGGCACATCCGGAAAACGAACTGGATCCAAGGGCAGCCTTTCCTTTCATGAAGGAGGCGCAGGCATGCTCCACCGAAAAATTCAAAGTGTATGCAAAGTATACTCAATTTATCGAAGTTCTGGATTACGAAACGAACGATGGGCGTTTTTACAAAAAATGCATGGCGACTCCGCTTTCTCCTTATCTTGATGAGGATGGAAACGTTGAAATGTGCGGGAATCTAAAAGGCCGCAATTTCACGATGGGAAATATATATGAAAATTCTTTCCAAGAGATCTGGACGTCGGAAAGACGCAAGGATTGTCTGAAGCGGATCGACCTTCATGCCTGTCCGTCGGGTTGCAAACTCGATCCCCTGAACAAGACCTTGTGGACGGCATTCCATCCTCAAGAGGAAAAAACCCATCCGAACTTTGTTTGAGTTCAGCGTCGCGTCGCCAGGACCATCTCAATCACGAGACAATCCTGGCGAACTGCAAAGTGGCATGGCAGGAGCCGGAGAATATGACTTTTTGATCCAGTCCTGGAGTGTGATCGCTTCAGGCAGAATCGCTTGGAGAGTGAACCATGCGAGAAAATCAGAACTTGGAGTTCATCAAGTGATTATGCAAAGATATGATGAACTCTAGAGGGTGATTGATTGCCTTTCGTCTTGGGAAAATCTTCTGATTTTAATCGTTAAAAGGTAAATCCATGCCCCGTCTCGCCACCTCCTGCCCCATCTGCCTGCAAAGCAATTACCGAATCATATCGCAGTTGTTCCGCGATCAGGATTTTCCCGAACGATTCACCTATGTGCCAAACCGCAACCTTGTTTCCTGCCAGACTTGCGGGAACATCATGCGGTTCCCTGTCGAAATCTTCGACCAGAGCGAGATCAACCGCTTTGGTGGCGCATATTATGACCGGGTCGCCGCAATGGCCGACTGGTCGGAGACGGTGAACATCCACATCGATTACCAGGTGCACCATTACCAGAGGCTGCACGAAGTCCTGCATCGGATCGCCTCCCCGATGAGCCATCCGCAGTGGCTGGATGTGGGGTCGGCGGGATGCCCGACGGCCTACGATGACTTTCAGTTCCACACCGTCGAGCCCGACGCCCGGGTCGTCGCCGTCGGCCAACAGCGGTTCCGGGCCGACCGCATCCATTATGGCGTCATCGAAACCTTCACGGCGGTCCCCCGTCTGGACGGGATCGTATTTCACGACAGCTTCTATTGCATCCCGGACCCCAACGCGGCATTGGCGCGTGCACGCGAACTGTTGCGGGAAGACGGGTTGCTGGTGATCCGCATCGGCAGCCACTTCATGGAATGTCACGATTACGCCAACGATGAGCATCATCACCGGATTGAAGACATCTTCCGCGGCGACGTGATGTGGAATTATTTCAATCCCCTCAGCCTGAGTCACATCTGTGCCCGTCACGGCTTTGCTCTGGAGCAGGATCTGGTCATTTCTGACGTTTATTCAGACAGCAGAAGCTGGCGTTACTTCATCTTCAAGCGCCAAGCGGCGGCGGACTCATCGGTTTCCTTTGAAAGCATGCGGGCGCTCCAGGAGGGACGCTTGCAAATGCTGCTCAACGGTTTTGATGGAATCACTCAAACGACGCTCGACATGATCGACCGTCCGGACGTGGCCATGATCGGGGCCCGCGACCTGATCCGCGATCTGTGGCGCGGCCGGCCGCCCAAGGCCATGAGCCGGCACATCGACCTCAAGCACTATCCGATGGAACCTGCCTTCACCCTGGATGGCCTCAGCTATTGTCCGATGCCGATGCTGGCGGAAGCGCTGCGGCAGGGGGAGGTGCGGCATGTGGTCATCGCATCCTTCCGAGATGTTCCAACCGCCATCGGATTGGTCGTCCACCATGCGCCGTTGAACGGTGCGCGTCTTTACATTCCGACCCGCCGTTCCGGCATCGAACGGCTGATGGGCGAGTTCGACGGCGCATGGCGTCCGATCAAGGCCTTCGCGCTGATGGAGATCGAGATCGATCCCGAGGCACCGGGCGGATACCGCTTGATCGACGGCGGAGCGACGGTCCGAGAATTGAGGGCACCTGGAGCGTGACCGGTCCAGCCGGATCAGCCCTCGCTACCGAGGGCGTTCCGACGATAGCGGAATTGCGTCGGAACGACATTGGATGTCGATGTGCCACGCCGGCGGGCGACAAAGATGACGTCATGGCTGTTCCCAGGCGCACCCAGCTTGGCGTAAAGCGGATCGGGCTGGTGTTCGTAGCTGTTGAAGCTCCAATGCCGGTGGCGGTGCTGGTCACCGCTGAAATCATGCTCGACCACCGAGCACTCCAATATTTCAAAGTCGTTCGCCTGGTAATAATCAAAAAAGAAAGTTGGCGAAAATTGGTAGAATCCATGCTCCGGAACATTGTTCATCGGAGATGAATGAATAACGATTCCATCGTTTTTAATATAGTGAAAGGCATTTTCCAGAAAATTCGGAACATGGAAAATATGCTCCATCGTTCCGTTGTTGTACAGAACATCAAAGTATCCGACGTGCGATGAGGGTGGCGTAACGTTGAGATCCTGTTCGATCTCTGCTTCTTCGGATCTGTCGAAATCGATGGCCAGACACTCGGAGAAGCCCAGCAGGGCAGTCAGGCGCTTGTCGTTGATGATCCTGTCATCGGCATAGTCCGCGACGGCGACATTCGGGAACGAGCCGTGTTTTGATAGCAGCCGCTTTACCTGGCTGAAGGTGACTTCGCTTGGCCACAGCCGCCCGAGAAAGCCGATTCGCCCTCCCAATCGATGATCCTTTGTCAGGCGGGCAAGCAGATCGCAAGCGTAGGGGCCAAGAGGCATCTGTCTTCTTTCGAGGCTGTATCAGAGGTCGTTCTGCGGTCTGGCGTCAGCTTTTGCGAACCATGCCGGCAAAAAAGACATCGGCCTTGGAATAGTCGTTGGCGTCTTCGCGAATGATCGATTTATGGCGGCAATGGGTGCATCCACGGCATTCCGGGTTCATCCGTGCCGGATCGTTGACGCCGGCACGAAAGGCCTCCAGTGCGGAGCCGTTCCAAATTTCCTCAAGAGAGGACTCGGCAAGATTCCCGACCGGCTTGTACGACACGGGACATGGATAGACCGCGCCATCCGGCTGGACCGACAGACGGCGCCACGGCAGGAAGCAGGGCCGGTGTCCGAGGTCGCGCGTGGCCGCCTGGTTCTCCTCCATGCCGCCGCTCTGCAGGGCCATGCGTACGCCCTGTTCACGGGCATAGCGCAGGGCTTCCTTCGTCAGGCGAGCGAAGCGCTCCCGGTCTTTCAAAGGCATCCGGTCGACCATCTCCTCGCCATAGGCGATCAGTGCGGTCACCTGCACGCCCTCTTCCGCCTGATGCTCCTTGGCGAAATCGACGGCACGGGGAAGATCCTCCAGGGTGTCCAGCATGCCGACGGTGGAGATGCGCAGCATCGGGTAGCGGACACCGCGTTGGCGCTTCAACTCGTTGATGGCGCGCAGATTGGCCGTCACCTTGTCCAGGCGGTCCGCCCCCATATGGCGTGCATAGTCTTCGCGGTTGAAGCCGGTGACGGAAACGGTCAGCCACCGCAGCTTACCGACGATGGCCTCTATCGACTCCTCGGTGAAGAGAATGGCATTGGTCGAGAAATAAGTCTCGATATTGTATTCGGATATTCTGTTGAATATCTTGACGAAGTCTCTGCACGTAAGAGGTTCGTATTTGCTGAACAGCGTGACGGATTTCAAGTTCTTCAATATGGGGTCGATTTTCTCCATAAAATAATCATAGGAGATTTGGGAGCTGCTTGGGACGTCGAAGTAGCTGAGATGGCAGAACGAGCAGCGAAGATTGCACTTGCTGCTCAAGTCGATATCCATATGCAACGGCAAGGTCGAGGGCTTTATCTCGCCCAAGAGGCCTTCGGACATTTCTTCGTCAGTCATTGTTCGTATCCATTGCATATCGGCAGGGAAAAGCTGCCGCCAGCCGAAGGGGTCGTCCTGTTGTTCAGCGCCGAAGGAGACAGCGTCATGTGTCGGCCGTGACCGCCGCCCCTGCGTCGACATCCGCTTTCAGATAAGAAGGCCCACGATACAGCTTGTTGACGTGCGTGCGCAGCAGGAAGCGGCCCAATCCGTTGGTGCTGGTGCCATATTGGCGAATATAGGCTTCGATCAGTTGCCGCTGTTCGTCGGTGTGGCGGATGCGGATCCGATACCGCCGGCCGGTGTGGTCCGCGGGGTTGGCTTCAAACCGCCTCCCCATCAAGGCAACGAAGTCGAAGTCGAAAGTTTCAATGCTATCGAGGGCACCGTCCAGGAGGGCGTCCTTGCGCAGCAGGCTGAAACGCTTGAGCTGGGCAAGGTAATTCTCGGCCAGATCGCTCAGAGCGCCGGCATCCTCCAGAAGCCGGCGCCCGGTGGCGAAGGCGATGCGATGTAGGTCTTCCTGATATTGGAAGAATGCGATGGCTTTGTATTTGTAAAGTTCGCTGCTGCCCAGTTCCCCAGAAATGTAGCGGGCGATGATATCGGGCTGGGCGACGAAGCGCTCCAACTCCTCCTGCCTCTTCCAGAGCTTCTCATCGTTCTCGCGCATGTATCCGTCATAGATCGCCGCCAGACCGCTGTCGGGGGCAAAGGCGGCGGCATGCGTCTGCACAAGGAACTGCGATGTCGGAACGCCATGCAGATTGAGGAAGTTGCACAGTTCCCTGAAGACACCGCCATTGTGGAAGAGTTCAACGGACAGGTCGAGCGCCCGGCAGACAAGATAGTCTTCATAGGACAGGCTGTTTTGCGAAACGCAGATCTCCTCCATCTCGACGACGCCCACCTGCTCGCCGAGCATGTCATAAAAGCCGAAGCAGCGCGGCAGAACCCGGAAGCGGCCGACCAGGCCGAAGCGTTCGCGATAGGCGGCATCGGAGATCTCGGATCCCGGCAACATCATCGCCTGATACATCATCACGTCGTTGATGTTGGCATCGACCATGCTGGCGACGCTGCGGAAATGCGCTTCCCGGCTATCTCCCGGCAAACCGAGGATGATCTCGCAATAGCTGTTGGCGCCAGTTTCCTCGGCACTCTTGCCGACGGCGACGATCTGATCGAGCGAGATGTTCTTTCTCTTGACGTTCTCCAGAATCTTTTCATCGGCTGTCTGAATGGACACGGTCAGAACCATGGCACCATCCAGGATGCGCGCGGCCTCCAGAACCCGTTCCTTCTGGTTCTTGCCGGAAGAGTTGGCGACATACTTCGGCCACTTTCTCTCCTGCCGAAGGTCAGCCAGTATTCGGCAAATATCCAGATCTTCCCGATACATTCCAAAATTGGAGTCACTGAACAAAAGATCGGGAGTCTTCGCCCGATCGGCTATATAATACAGCTCCTCATGAAGTCTCTCAAAGCTATGTCTGCGCACCTTGTTGAAGTAAGTGCGACCTATTTCGCAAAAAGTGCATTGAAATGGACAGCCGCGAGCCATTTCGATCATTGGAATAAGCACGGGATCGAAAAATTTTTCAAGCAGGCCCAGAAGATAAGGAGACGGAATTTCGTCAAGCTCACTGATCCGCTCAAGCGCCTCGCCACGGACCACGGTGTCGCCTGCGATATAATGGACGCTGCCGATGGGCTCCCGCGCCTCCTTTATCGCCGCGACATTGAAGTCGGCAGCGATCAACCGCTCCAGCAACAGGGAGAACGCCCTTTCCCCTTCCAGCCAGACGTAAAAATCCACGGCAGGGTGGGCTTCCAACCAACGGCGCTGCTCTGATTCGTCGCCAGGATAGGTCGGCCCGCCAAAGACGATCACGGCTTCGGGGTTTTTCTTCTTGATGCGCTCCGCATAGCCATAGGACAACCGCGTGTTCCAGAGATAGTTGGAGAAGCACGCGATTTGCGGCACTCCCCTCTTCAAATATCCAGAAAAATCGTCCGGGTATTTGAAGATCTCGACATCGATCTCATCGCCAAATTTCTGCTTGGCATAGGCGGCGACCAAGGAAATGCCGTAAGGAAAGGTGTTGGCTGCAATCACCTGTCCTGTGTGCGTCAGATCGGCAAAACTTATCTTGATCGACATATCTCACCAACCCTGCTTATCGTCCTGGTTACGCACAATGGCATGGCGTGCTGCGGCAACAAACACCTGTTTCCAGGCAGCGGGAAAAGCGTTGCGGACACCCGAAAACTTCCCCCGCAGTCCGGACGCCGGACCGGCCCCGCGTCCGTGTCGGAAATCAGCCGGAAGCCTTGGCGCCATGTTTTGCAACCGCCTGCTCATAGAGTCCGATCAGCCGATGGATCTGCGTGTCCATCCCGAATTCGCGATTGAGGCGCCGGATATTGGCAACAGCGCTGTCATAATCGAAGCTTTTCAGACGCTCTGCGAGATTGGGGATTTCCGACGATGGGATCGAAAGCCCGACCCCCCATTCGTTGACCAGGCGTGCCATTTCATCGTACTCGGCATTGACGATGACGGGCAGGCCGGCCTCGAGATAGGTGAAGAACTTGGTACCGAATCCCCCGCGCATCTGGCCGGGGTTCAGACGCAGGATGGAAAGGTCCATGTCGCACAGGATCAGGCCAAAATCATAGCCCGCGATGACGCCCGGCAAACGATCGGGCAAAACGCCGTCGTGCAGACGATAGGAGGCGTACTCCCTCTCCAACTCGACAAAGGTCTGATAGGTCGGGTCGCCCTCGGCGATCGGGCGGTAGGGGCTGTGCCGGACTTCCAGCGCGAATCCCTGCTCCAGCAGCATCCTGAAGGTCTGGGGCTGGTTGGCTTCAGCATAAATCGTCCGCGGATGGTCGGCCGTCTGGGGCACCAGCCCTCCCGCATAGACCAGCCGGATCACCCCGTCGCGCTTTGACGGCTTGTCGTCGCGGTAGCGGACATACTCCGGGCAGACATAGCTGTGCATTTCGATGTTGAGCGGCAAATCGCCCCGCCGTCCGCCCCACGCCTTCACTTCTCGCGGGGGGAAGCGGTGCACGAGGCCATCGGCTTCGTCCAGGATCAGGGCCTCCATGGCCAGATCCAGATCGATGCGCGCCTCTCCCCACAATTCGGCGAGGACCTCACGGCTGCCATAGATCGAAGTCACGTCATAGAATTCGCAAACGACCGGCGTCTGCCCTCGATTGCGGAGGACTAGGCCGCCCAGGGCATAGCTGAGCATCCAGCATTGCACATGGAAGAGGGTGGGCCGCAATTGGCGCACGAGCCCGCGCATGATGCGGCCGCTGTTGCAGCCGTCGGCCACCCCGTCGAAGACGTCTTCGAAGAACGCCTTGATCGCCGGCGGCAGGTGGGCGGCGCAGATCAGATAGGTGCGGAAGCCGTTCCGCCGCAGATACAGCGATTCCCGCGAGATGACGAAATAGGGCGTGGTCGCCATGAAGACGACCGTGCGTGCCCCATCCGCGCGGTTGTTCGCCGCATCGATGAAGTCGCCGAAATCCCGTCGTGGGGATCGGGGATCCATCCGGAAAAAGCTTTCCAGCAGTCCCCGCTCCTCGGCGATCCTGCGGAAGCTCTCCAGTTCGCGCGATACGGCTTCGGCATCCCACGGGCCGGCGACCAGATCCTCGACCCGCCGGCGCAGGGCTTGCGCATCGTCGGGAGAAAGAAGCTGGGCAAGATCGTCGGCAACCGTCACCAGCGCCGGCGCATTCACGGAAACCTCAGCACCAGCCGGCCCCACCGTCGGACGAGGCAACCCGAACATCGTCCGATAGGCTTCATCGACCTCGACCGTCCAGGCTCCCGGGCGATCCGTCCACAATCCGGTCATGCAAGCCCCTCTCGATAGGTTGGGAAAAAGCCCGTTCCGCCCTCCGCAACCGGAGGAAGCGCGGTTCTACGGGCTTCCGTGGCACGCCGGTAGGCTTCCTGGTCATGCACATGGTGGACGATGTGATAGGGACAGGTCCCTTTGGAAAAACCCTGTTTGAAAAACACCAGCGAGGCCCGGCCGCCACCCAGATGCAGGTGCCGGTATCCCTGGTCATGAGCCCAGGACGCCACTTCGTGGATCATGAAATGGTTGGGATGCTTGCCCAGCGACCGCAGATCCGACGCGCTCAGGAAATAATCGAGCACATCGCCGTGGCGGAGGAAAATCGATGCCGCGGCAATGTCATCGCCATCGCGCACGACAAACAGAAGAATATCATCCCGCAGGTTTTCGAAAAGCCTGAGGAAATAAGAGTGCGGCAGGTTCAGATAGCCGGTCTGGTTATGCCGCTCCATCGTGCGGCGGTAGAGTTCCGCAAAGACATCGACCAGATTGTGCTCACGGTCGAGTTCCAGGCGCAGTCCAGCCGCCGAGGCCTTGCGAATGCAGTGGATGTAGCTTTCCCGGTAACCCTGCACCCGCTCCGCCTCGTCAACGCGGAGGTCCATCAGAACATTGTTCTGGTGCAGATACAGCCGGTCGAAGCACCCCTCCCCATGCCGGTGGTTCTGCAGCATGGGATGGAAACGGATGAATTCGGACACCACGCCGGTTTCGCGGCAATGGCTGGAGAAGGCGGCACGGAAATCCCGGATCAGGCCGGGCGCACGCTCATCCCCGGCATTATGGACATAGCCGCCATAACAGTAGGGCGTCACCAGATCATAGCGGCCGGCCCAGGACTCCCCGAGAAAGGACAACTCGGCCAGAGGCCGCCGGATGTATGGATAGAGCACGATCAGGTCATTCGCCTGATACTGGAAACACTCGGCCAAACCGTCCCCTTTTTCCTGGTAGATGCGGCTGAACCGGGGGTAATGCGTCAAATCCTTGTTGGGTATCCGTTCAAGGCCGGCCGACCACGCGGCCGTATCGTCCAGCGTATGGATGCTCACCCGCTCCATCGCCGTCCCCTAGCGCTTCGACAACAGATGACGGCCGAGCATGAGCGCATCCATTCCCGACGTCGCATAGGTTCGGATGGCATCGGCCGGCGATTCGACGATCGGTTCCCCATTCAGGTTGAATGAGGTGTTGACGAGGACCGGAACCCCGGTCAATGCACCGAAAGCCGAAATCAGGTCATGGAAAAGGGGTTGGACGCTCCGTTCGACCGTCTGCACACGCCCGCTTCCATCGGCATGGACAACAGCCGGAATGTCCTGCCGCCGCTCGGCCCTGATCGGCAGCACCTTTTCCATGAAGGGAACACGGGCTCCGGCCGGCGCCTCGAAGAACCGGCCAACATCCTCCGCCCGTACCGCCGGCGCGAACGGGCGAAACCCTTCGCGGAATTTCACGGCGGAATTGAGCCTGTCCTTCATGTCCGGGTCGCGCGGGGAGGCCAGGATCGATCGCCCGCCCAGTGCGCGCTGCCCGAACTCCATTCGGCCCTGAAACCATCCGACGATTTTTCCGGCCGCCAGCAGATCCGCGGCGGTCGCGGCAGGGTCGTCGATCCGGGTCGCCGCCAAGCCGCAGCGCTCGATGGCACCGGCGATCGCCTCATCATCGTAGGAACCGCCAAGAAACGGCGTGAGCGTCTGGTTGCGAACCGGGTCGCCCGCGCGTTGGGCGGCCCACAACGCCGCTCCGATGCTGTTCCCGCTGTCATCCGGTGAAAAGGGCACGAAAACGTCGTCGAACGGTCCGTCCAGCGACAGGCGGCCATTGAACAGGGAATTCATGGCGACGCCGCCGGACAGGCAAAGCCGGGGACAGCCGGTCTCCTTGCGCAACCAGTCCAACGCCCAGCGCAGAACCTCCTCCAGCCGGGCCTGGGCGGCGGCGGCGATGTCGAAATGGCGCTGTTCCATCGCCTCGCCGCTGTGCCGGGGCCGCCCCAGAAGCCGGTGCGCCGCCGGTGTCAGATATCCGGGCGTGTCAAAGTTGAAGTGATCGAAATAGTCCAGATCGAGGTGGAATCCTCCATCCGGGACCAACCGGATCATGCTTTCCATCGCCGTGCGGTAAGGCTCCGGGTCGCCATAGGCCGCCGCCCCCATCACCTTCCATTCGTCCAGGTCCGGCCGGAATCCGAGGAACTCCGTGATCGCCGAATAGAAGCCGCCCACCGAATGAGGAAATTCGATCCTCTTGAGGATGCGGATGTCGGTGCCGCGTCCCACGGCCCATACGGTCGTGTCCCGCTCACCATAGCCGTCGCACGAGAACAGCGCCGATTCCTCGAACCCCGAAAGGCAATAGGCGCCCGTCATGTGGGCCAGATGATGGGAGACGTATGTCAGTTGAACCGGTTTGCCATCTTCGCGATGGAAGATCTGATCGGTGGCGACATGGGGCGCCCCACCCAACCGCGGCAGCAGATGATTGGGGTTGGCGGAAAACCGTTCCCCCGGATAGGCAGGCCATTCGGAGAAGCCGGCACGATAGCGCCCCGCCACGTTGATCGCCGGATTCCAGCCTATGGCGAAGACATCGACATCAGCCAGCGTCAATCCCTGCCAGTCCAATGCCTTCCCGATCGCCTGATGAGGAAAATACTTGGAGTGCTTGCGTCGATCGAGGCGCTCCTCGGCACACCCGAAAGCGAGCTTTCCATCGACCACCAACGCGGCCGAACTCAATATTCCGGTGTTGTGAATGCCAATGACGATCAACGCTTTCTCCTCGTGCCGTCCCAGTCCAGGCGCCGTGCCGGGGAAGGGCCGTGGCGAAACGTTATCCGACCTTCGCGCGCAAGTGTTCAAGGATTCTTAATTCACGCGGCGACGCCGGCACGCCCCCGGCCCGAAGGAGCGGGCCGGCGCCGGAACGGAGACTTGGCATTAGGAATTGCTTAGCCTTTCGCCGCCAGGATCCCCCTGTTGCGGACGTTGCTTGCCTGTCGGATCAACTCAAGATGGAGCTTGACACCTTGTCTTTCCCGGATGACTTCTGGAGCGTGGTCAGGCCGTTGCTCAGCTCCGACCACGCGCGCCAGACACTGGAACTGGCCGATGAGGTGGAGGAGTATTTTGGCGGTCCGCGCGACATAGGCATCGCCCGGCAGTTTATCCGAAACCACCTGCCGCCCGGCCGCATCTACGTCTACGGCGCCGGGCTGCACTCGGAAAACATCGTCGACATCCTGACCCACCGCGATGACCTGGAAGTCCTGGGCTTCCTCGATCGCGACGCCGACCGGCTGAAGACGTTCCACGGCTATGAGGTTCTCGCGCCTGAGCGGATCGTGGAGCTGGATTTCGACTATGTCCTGATTTCCTACCAGCGGATCGAAGCCACGATGGTCGACCGGTTGCGGCAGTTGGGCGTGCCGGCCGCCAAAATCCATACGATCTACTCCGATCCCGGTTTCATAGCCACGGCCGTCGCTGAACAGTTCTCCAGAATCGAAAGGCGTCTCGATGGCCGGCGATTTGATCACGTCATCGTGCGTTCAGGCATTCACGAGGTCGTCCCGGACTCGGTGCTGGTTGAATTGTTTCCTCCTGAAACCACGTTGGTCATCCACATTGGCCCGGCCAAATCGACGGTCGCCATCAGTCCGTTCTGGACCATCGACGCTCAGGGATGCGCGGCCTTGGCCGCCCGCATCGTAAAGGCGTTGCGCCCCAAGACCGTCTATCTGAGCACCGCCCAGGAATTCGAGCTCTTCTATTTTCCGATTCGTCGCGCCGTCCCGGACACACAGCTGATCCACGAGATTTATGACTTCTTCCCGCTGATTCCGGAAGACTGGATCAAACTGGGAATCAACGCCAGCGACAGGCTGATCGAGTTGATGCGGCTGTCCAATTACTTCAGCTGCCGGTATTCTCAGATGATCGTCTCCAAGCGCGCCGGACGCGAATGGAACAGGGCATGCGAGAGCTTCTACTCCCCCTATCTGTTCGTTTATCCGGGGATCGGGTCCAAAGGAAGCGTGGATTGGGATGAATCGACGCGCGAAAGCCCTGGAGATGGCCCGGTCCACATCCTCTATGCCGGGGCTCAAGTCCCGCCTCATTTCCATATTTATATGCGGTCGGATTACAATTTCCTTCCTCTCATGGAAGAAATAACCCAGAAGTCAAATGTCACCATCGATATTTTCAATTCAAGCCATGCCTACGAGATAAATGATCCCACCTTCCGCAACTATATGGAGCGCTATCCCAGCCCGCCGATGACCTACCATCGGCGCATTCCATTCGACAATTTGATCCACCGGATGCAGAAATACCACTTCGGCTGGCTCTGCCTTCCTCCGCGCGAGCAGGATTTGGCCGATCAGCAGGTGGTGATCTGCAACCGCTTCAGCGCCTATGTCTATGGAGGGTTGCCAACGATCGTCGATGCCGAATGGCATTTCATCGCCGATCTGGTCGCGGAGTACGGGGCCGGCTTGGTGGTGGAGGACGCCGATCCCGACAAGGTGCTGCGCGCCATCCGGGAGTGCGACTACCAAGCTCTGCTGCGTGGAACCGTGCGGCTGCGCGAACATATGTGGCGACACAATGAGATGACCAAAGAGTTGCTTTGCCAGCTTGTCGACAAAGCGGGCAACAATCCTTCAAGAGAAATGACCCTATAATTGATAGGTCTTATGCGGTTCACTCACGATGTCCCGAGTACGCATCGCAAAGCTTGGCGCTGGTTCTGGACATGAGATAGAGCACGTGTTAAAAAATTCCGATCATTCGAGTCGCTTTTGCAAAGATTTTGGTGTGGTCCTGCAGCAGGCAACAACCGAATCATTGTAAGAATGTTATATCTGTTGGCGGAAGAGGTGGGACGCGAACATCGTCGAAGGTGCGATGGGCGTCAACGCTAGGAGGCTTCAAGACCATGAGGGTACTAATCGTTGCGCCGAAGTTCACGGAGTCTCCCGGAGACTTCTATCAATTCCCTCTCGGCCTCGGCTACATTTCCTCGGCCTTGAAGCGGGCGGGTCATGAGGTTCATTGCTTGAATTGCAACCAGTTCCGTGAGGATCCGGTGATGCTGGTCGAGCAGACGGTCCGCGCCATCAACCCCGACGTCTGCGCCACCGGCGGCCTGTCGCCTTTCCTGCCAAAGGTCCGGGACATCTTTGCCGCCGCCCGCCGCGCGAAGCCCACCATCATCAACATCGCCGGCGGCGGTTGCCTGAGCAGCGACCCCGAAGCCGGCCCGATGGTGATGGACATCGATGCCGGCGTCATCGGCGAAGGCGAGGAGACCATCGTTGATCTGTGCGACGCCCTGGAAACCGGACGGGATCTGTCCGGCGTCATGGGAATCGTCTATAAGGACGCGCAAGGCACCGCCCGCCGCACCATCCCGCGCCCGGCAATCATGGATCTGGGAAGCGTGGCTTGGCCGGATTACGAAGGCTTCGGCTTCGGCGAGATCATCGACCTTCAACGCCCCACGGACAATTACTTCTTCCACACCATGGACCGTCCACGCTCCGTGGACATGATCACCAGCCGTTCCTGCCCTTACCGCTGCACCTTTTGCTTCCACCCCACCGGCAAGGTTTACCGGGAGCGTCCCCTCGACGACTTCTTCGCGGAACTTGATCATCTGGTGGCCCGATACCGCATCAACATGGTCGCGGTGATCGACGAGCTGTTCTCGCTCAAGCGTCAACGACTTCTGGAATTCTGTGAACGGATCAAGCCCTACAAGCTGCAATGGATGGTCCAGCTCCATGTGAATGTCGCAGACAATTATATTCTCGATGCGATGAAGGATGCCGGCTGCACGTATATCAGCTACGGCATCGAGAGCATGAGCCAAGACATCCTCATAAGCATGAAGAAGAAGTCGAAAAAGGAGCGAATTTCCCTGGTGATGGAGTCCACCTACAATAAGAAGATCGGAATCCAGGGGAACCTTATTTTTGGCGACACCAACGAAACGCTGGAAACCGCCAATGAATCTCTCGATTGGTGGGCAAACAATCGGCATTACATGGTCAACATCAACCGCCTCCAGGTCTATCCTGGAAGCCCCGATTACATCGAAGCGGTGCGCGACGGCCTGATCACCAACCGCGTTGGATATATTGAGAGCCAGTTCGTCGATCTGAACATCTCGAAGATGAACGACGAGGATCTCAGCATCCTGTCGACGAAGATATGGACCGCGCAATCCTCGCTCCTCAACCTTGTCAAGGCCACCATCTTCGAGAAGGAACCGGAACCCGATCCGATTCGCAAGGAGTTGCATCGCATTGCTTGGGACTGCCCGCGATGCCAGCATCACAACGATTATCGGGGCGTCCTGCTCAACGCGTCCGAGTTCAAGAATTCCTTGCGCCTGACCTGCCGCGGTTGCCTGAGCCGTTTCGACATCGAGAACGCAAATCGCGTCAAGTTCGAAGATCATTACGTGCTCGCCGAACTCGACGGGCTCTTCGCCCAGGCGAAATCCCTCATTGATGCCGGGGACCAGAAGGCGGCCGTGGCGGCCCTGCAGCAGATCATCACGCGCGGCTCCTGGTACTGGCCGGCCCAGACCGAGCTGGGGCGCCATTACGCTGCGGCCGGCGACCGCCCGATGGCGGTCCGCCATTACGGAGCGGCCGTTCAGGAGAACCCCTACGAACCGCAATGCCATGTGCTCTTCGCCGACCTGATGGTTCAGGAACGGTCGATCGGTCTGGCCCTGCTGCACTATCGGCAAGCGCTTCTGCTCGACCCGGAAAATGCCGAAGCCGCGCGCAAGCTTGCCGCGCTGGAAGCCGAGGGTTGGACCGAGAAGGAATACGCCACCTATTGCACCTCCTACTCAGAAACTCCGCCGCCACGCCGTCTGGAGAACGAGGTCAGCGGGTGTGGCGGCAAGCGCAAGGGAGAGACCGAGTTCCCGGACATCGCCGCGCTGGAGGTGAAGGCTCTGCAGAAAAGGCATGAGAACGGCGACTATACGGTTCACCGTTATCCCGGCGGGCATCTGTCCCATCCCAAGGCCGCACAGCACGACGAGGCCTCCGCCATCGACTTCGTCTGCACCAGCCTTCCCGCCGGCCGCATCATGGTGTATGGCGCGGGAACGCACACGGCGCGGTTGATGGATGCCTTGGCACAGCAGAGGCCCGACGTCTCCGTAACCACGGTGCTCGACCGGAACGCCTCCCTCACCGGCGAATTCCGGGGCTGCGCCCTGCGTCCGCCCAATTGGGCCGTGACCGGCGAGGCGGATTGGATCGTCGTGGCTCACCCGCTTTGGGAAATGGACATGATCGAAGTCCTGCTCAGCCATGGAATGGCGACAGAAAAGCTGTTCTCCGTCTATTCCAATCCCGATTTCGCCGCCTACACCAGCAAGGCCAAGGAAAGGCTTTCAGCCTGACCCGTGACAAGGAGACATGACGAAGCCCAGACGGCGATGCGGGTCCTGATCGTAACAGCAGAAGTCGGGGAGGGTTCAGGAGGGCCGTTCCACGCAACCCACTCGAACATCGGGCTTCTGGCCTGCGCCCTGAAGGGGGCCGGGCACCGGGTTTTCTGTCTCGACCTTGGGCATGAGGCCGACGCTTCGGAGATGGTGGCGCGGACGGTCCGCGCCACGATGCCCGACGTCTGCGCCATCGCCGCCCGGCTGCCGCCGTTTCTCACCCGGACAGTCTTCCGGGCGGCTCGGCAGGTCAGGCCCGACATCGTTGGCATCGCTTGCTCCGACGACGTCCGGACAGGCGCTCCGGACCCTGACGGGGCGGACATCAAGATCGTCGGCGTGGGTGAGGAGGCCATTGTCGAGGTCTGCGACGCCTTGGTCCAGAACCAGAGCCCAGCAGGCGTCATGGGCATCGTCTACAGGGACGGGAATGGCGGGATCCGGCGCACGCCGCCACGCCCGACAGTCACCCGTCTGAAATACGAAAGCGGGGCGCAGGGAGCATCGGAAGCCGGCGAGGATCTGATCGGCCTGGACGCCCATGTCCATCAAACCGTGACCGCTCAATGGGCGCCACGCGACGAACAGGCAGCCCTGCGCTTCGTGCAGGACCATCTTCCGGCCGGCCGGATCATGATCTATGGAGCCGGCACCCACACGGCGCGCTTGCTCGATGTCCTCGCCAGCCGGGTCGACATCACGATCCTGGCCGTGCTCGACCGCAACGCTTCCGGCACGGGAACGTTCTGCCGCCACCCGCTGCAGCCCCCCCGCTCAGCGCTGCAGGCCGATGTGGACCATGTCGTCGTTGCCCATCCGGTCTGGGAAATGGACATGGTCGAGGCATTGCTGCGCCACGGCGTGCCATTGGATCGGCTATTCCAGGTCTATTCCAGCCCCGCCTATCTCGCCCAGGTGCTCGCCCCGTCCATCGACACCGCGCTTGCCGCACTGGATGGCGGGGTCCGCAATCTGGTCATCGGATCGGCGAAATGGGGCATCGTTTCGGACGCCGAACTGGCCGAAGCGCTTCCCCCCGGCCAAACAGCCAAGCTGCATTTCGACCCCACCGACCCCTTCGTCGCCAGCCGGACCTACCGCACCGTCGACCTTCGGCATTCCTATGGCTTGCTGGACGCCGTGATCCGACATGTCCGCCCGGCGACCATCTATCTGCGGACCCACGTCGGAAGCAACCTGCTGGGCTACGTCATCCGCCGCATGGCTCCGCAAGCCCGCCTGATCCATGAGTTGTACGATTTCGCCAGCCTGCTGAGCGACCAGATGCTTTTCGGCTGGATGGAGCGGTCGCCGGAAGCGATCGCCGCATGCAGAGCAGCCGAACAGCACAGCATGCATCACAGCGACCTGATCGTTTCCAAGCGTGCCGGTCCGTCCTGGCAGCCGTTTCTTGAGCGGTTCACCGCGCCATACCGCATCTTCTATGCCGGCCAAGCACCCCAGCCACCATCACGGCTCCCCCCTTCGCCGGGACGTCCCATCCGCATACTCTATGCCGGCATTCTGCCGAGGCCGGAGCTTTTGGACGTCAGCCTCTGCGACTACAACTTCCTTCCCCTGCTGGAAGCGCTCGCGGCGACCGGCCGCTTCGAGATTGCGCTCTACAACTATCTTCATGAGGGGAGCGCGATGGACCATCTGTTCCGTGGCTATATGGAACGCTTTTCCAGCCCCGCTCTGCGCTATCATCGCTGCGTCGCCTATGAGGCGTTGATCGAACTGACCGGTCAATTCGATTATGGCTGGCTTTACCGCGATGCCACGCAGGAGGACAATCCGGACGCCCGCATCATCGTCGGTCAGCGTTTCACCGGCTATGTCTTCGCCGGCTTACCACAGATCCTGGATGAGGGCTGGGAAAGCATGGCCGATCTGGTCCGACGCTACGGCGCGGGCCTCGTCGTCTCGCATGCGGATCGAAACCGGCTTGCCGACATCATAACCACCGCCGATCACACAGCGCTGGTGGCCGGTGCCAAGCGTCTGCGGAGCGCGATGATCGAGCATAATCGGACCGTACTGGATGATATCGCCGGACTCGCCGCACCAACGGAGAGGAACGGCAACAAGAGACACCCCTGACCGCCGGACATCACACCGCCAGCACCGGCCAGCCCTCCGGCAAATCCACCACCTGCGGCTCCGGCATCGGCCCCAGCTCGGCCACCATCGCCCCCCAGGACCAGCCGACGCCGAACCCGGCCATCAGCGTCTTCACCGGCCCGGCCGCCAGTTGGGCGCCCAGGCTGTGGCAGATCGCCAGTGGAATGGAGGCGGAGCTGGTGTTGCCGAAGCCCTGCATGTCGATGACGAACTTCTCCGTCGGCGCCTTGATGCGCTTGCGCAGATGCTCCAGCATGAAGGCGTTGGCCTGGTGCAGGACGAAGCGGTCGATACCGTCGACGTCGGTGCCGGCGTGCTCCATCGCCTCGCGCAGCAGCGGCGGCACGGCGCGCAGCGTGAAGGAGAACACCTCCGCCCCGTTCAGCGTCAGGCGGGAATCGCGCTCCAACTGAGCAGCGGCCTCCTCGTCGGCGATCCGGCCGGCGGTGCCGACCGGCGGGATCAGGCAATGCCGCTTGCCGCCGGCCTTGACGAAGATGTGCGGGGCGCCGGCGCCGTCGGTGCCGATCACCAACGGGATGGACGGCGCCGCCGCATCGACCTCCAGCGCGGTGGCGGAGCCGGCGTCGCCGAACAGCGGCAGGGTGGCTCGGTCCTCCGGGTGCAGGTGGCGGGTGGCGTTGTCGCCGCACAGCACCAGCGCCCGTCTGGCCGTCGACCCGCCCAGCAGCTTCGCCGCGATCCACAGGCCGTAGACATAGCCCGAGCAGCCCAGCGGCACGTCGAAGGCCGCCGCGCTGGTCGGCAACCCCAGCCGGTGCTGCATGATGCAGGCGGTGGCCGGCAGCACGTAATCGGCGTCCTGCGAGACGAAGACCAGCACCTCCACCGTCGCCGGGTCCCAGTCCAGCTGCTTCATCAGCCCTTCCGCCGCGGCGACGCAAAGGTCGGACGCGCAATAGGGCGGCGGCAGCACGCGACGCTCCTGGACACCGATGGTGGCGGCCAGCTTCTTCGTCTCCTCCACGGTGAAGATGCCGGGGTCCTCGACGAAGGAATGGCGCTGGGGCGGCACCACCGCGCGCAGACCGGCGATCCGGATGCCGTCGATGATGGCTTTCATGGCTTGTCCTGTCCTTCGCATGTTCGCGGCCCGGTGGGGGCCTTTTTGGAAACCGGTGGCCAGCACCATAGCGCAGAGTGGCGCCGGATTGGTTTCCAGATCCTTGATTTCAGACAATAGAGGAGAGCGCGACAGGTGTTGGAGAGCGTTGGCATTCAGGATTCCAGGAATCCGAAAGTCTGCTTCACCCTACCTTTTCTGGAAGCAGGCATGAATGAGCGGCTTTCGTAGGATCCTGAAAGCTCATCAATGGGATCGGATGGAGCCGCATTTGCCGGACAAGCGCAGCGATCCCGGGCGGACCGGCACGGACAATCGCCTTTTCGGGGAGTCGTGTTCTGTTCTGGCGGGCCAGAACGGGGAATGCCATGGTGCGATCTGGCTGGCGTCTTCGGTAACTGGAGCAGCGCGGTCGTTCGCTTTTCCCTGCGGTCCAGGAATGGGGGCCTGAAACTCGGGTGATCGCGCGGCGGAATGACCACCAGGGTCCGTGTTGTCGTCGATGCTTCGGGCAATCCGCTACGCTTCAAAATGAATGTAATGCTCTCCAGAAATCGTCGGTGTTCATCCGAACCCATAGAATCGACGAGCGACTGGCAGTCCTGTTGTTCGGGTGCATGACGACACCACCATAGCGATGTCAGAACGTGGAATTAGTCATTCTTTAAGGCCATTCTTCATAGAGTGAATATTGAAAAAGGATGCATCCGTTCGACATGTAAACGTGTTGGTGCGGTGCACGCCTTCGACTGGATGAGGAGAATAAGGCAATGGTCACGATAGGACGCCTGTTTTCGGTAAACCAGTATTCCAGTTCCACGACATATCAGATCGTCGCGCCAGCATCGAACACGGCGGGGATTCGGGCAAGACCCCGTACCTGTATATAAATACAGGTGGCGCCAGTGCGCTGTACGCCGATACCGGCGCCCCGTCATCCCCCTGGACACCACCAAGCGGCCCAGCGCATTCACCTCGTCAACGGCAATGTGACCAATGTCGTTCTGCCGTATCCGCTGTTCGTCCCGGCTGGGCGCGGCATCTGGTTCACTGGAGCCATCAGGGGGACATCGAGCACGGGATAGTATATGACCTATGACACCGGACCCGATTGACGGGGACGGCACGGGCGCCCGCAAGGGCTTCGCCGACCGGCTCCATTCAAAGGCGGCGCGCCCGATTCTCCGATCTCCAGCATATGGGAGCGATGATGTCTCGCGCGGCGGATGGCGTCGGCTTTTACGAGCGCTTCTTCAAGAGCGAAACCTTCCTGTCCCCAGGGCGGACCTCCGTATATTCCGGACACGCCTATCTTCGCGGGCTGGGCCTCGATGATCCCACCCTTTTCACCGGACGCAAGGTTCTCGAAATCGGGGCCGGGCGGGGGCGGGTGACGCTCCTGCTCGAGGAGCACGGCATGTTGGCACGCGCGACGGAATACGTCGTCGTCGAGCCGACATCGGCGATTGACCGCATCGCCGAAGCCTTGCCGCCGGGGCGCGCGACATTGGTGCGGAGTCCGCTCGAAGGTCTGCGGGAAAGGCTCCAGGCGGAGTCGTTCGACACCATCCTCTGCTTGGGCGTCATGCCCCATCTGGATGAATCGTTGCGGCGATCCTTCGAGGCCATCGCCCATTTCCTTCGCCCCGAAGGGGTGGTGATGATCAACGCCTTCTTCAACGGCGACCGCCTGCGGCTATCGCAGGATCTGCGTCGTCACACCGTGGGACGTCCGGCCCTGACATCGGCGGCCGCACTGGGCCAGACCCTGTTGCAGAAGGCCGCCTACGGTCTGCCTTTCGGAGCGCCGCGACACTGGTATCATCGGCATTTCCCATTCAGTTTCCAGAAATCGTTCCGCGGAGTTTTCGATCAGTGCCGCGAATATTTCAGCGTTCCCAATTACGACATCTCCCGATCCTATGGGGACTACATCGAAGCGATGGCGTCCGCCGGTTTGGGGCTGGCTGAACTCTACCCGACGTCGTTGTCCCTGAAGGCGGTCAAAGGGGCCGCGACCTGTCGACTGGGCGGTATCCGGCCCGGCGCGACGGTCGCGGTGGTCGGCCGCGATTGGCGCGGGCGGACGATGGCACGGC
The DNA here is from genome assembly GCF_003116095.1 of Azospirillum sp. TSO35-2. Taxonomy (GTDB): domain Bacteria; phylum Pseudomonadota; class Alphaproteobacteria; order Azospirillales; family Azospirillaceae; genus Azospirillum. Next base: position 42,144 of record NZ_LGRA01000004.1, on the reverse strand, counting down.
GGCTCGGATTGGGGAAAGCTTCCCTAAAGGCAACGCCGGAGGAGGCCGTCGGCCACGATCAGGTCGTCATCGCCTACGACTACACCCGCGGCCCCTCCTACATCGACGCGGTGTCGGTGCTGATGGATCATGGATACCGGTTGGGGGAAACAGTCTTCATCCACCAGATGCTCGGTCCGTTCGAAACGTGACGTCGCCCCATCGGACATCGCGCCGTCCGGCGGTGGCTCGCCAGGGCCAGGGTTGACGGCGGGGATGGGAACGGACCCGCTCAGCCGCCGGCGGTCATGACAGGGGCGGGGGGCTTGCGCCATTCCCGTCCGCCGCGGCCAGGATGCCGCGGACCCGCTCCAGCAGGTTGCCGCCTTCGAAGAGGTGGCCGGGCAGCCCGGCGGCGGCGGCGGCCTCCAGGTCGGTCGGGTTGTCGCCGATGACGAAGCTGCCGGCCGGCTCGACCGGCCAGTGCGCCATCAGGTCCAGCAGCATGCCCGGCGCCGGCTTGCGCCAGTCCGACAGCCGGCGGTAGGCGGCGACCGTGCCATCGGGGTGGAAGGGGCAGTAGCGGATGTCGTCGAGCCGGGCGCCGTGACGGGCCAGTTCCTCCGCCATCCAGCGGTGCAGCGCCCGCACCTCCTCCTCGCCGTAATAGCCGCGGGCGACGCCCGACTGGTTGGTGATGAGGAAGACGTGGTAGCCGCGGTCGTTCAGCAGCCGGACAGCGTCGATCGCCCCCTCCACCCAGACGAAATCGGCCGGCCGTCCGACATAGCCACGGTCGATGTTCAGCACCCCGTCGCGGTCGAGAAAGGCGGCCGGGCGACGGCTCTTGATGGCGGCCGGGGCGGCGGGAGCGGGGGAGGGCATGGCCAGGCGTTCGCGGGTCGTTGAGGAGGGGAAAAAGACAGCGGCGCCACCATAGGGCATCGGCCGGAAGGCCGCCAGCCGGGGACGGGACGGCCTCCGATCGAAAACGCCGCAGCGCCGGCCCGCTGGCGCCGCGGCGGACTGTGCTATGGTCGGGCATCACGCCACGACACCGGGTTCCGCCTCGCCATGACCGCCGTCTACAACCCCATGGATCTGTCCGGCCGCCTGATGCTGGTGACCGGTGCGTCGGCCGGGATCGGCCGGGCGACGGCGGTGATGCTGTCGCGGCTGGGCGCGCGGGTGATCCTGAACGGCCGCGACACCGGACGGCTGGCCGAGACCGCCGAGCGGCTGGCGGGCGACGGGCACGCGGTCGCCCCCTTCGACCTGTCGGACCTGGAGATGGTGCCGGGCTGGATGAAGGGGCTGTGCGCCGACGCCGGGCCGCTGGACGGCGTCGCCCATTGCGCCGGCATCCAGACGCTGCGGCCGATCCGCATCTTCTCCTCCGGCTTCTTCGACGACGTGATGCGGGCCAACCTGGGCAGCGCGCTCGCGCTCGCCCGCGGGCTGCGGCAGAAGGGCTGCCACGCCGAGCGGGCGGCGATGGCGCTGATCTCCTCCACCGCCGCCACCGCGGCCTCGCCCGGCAACGTCGTCTACGCCGCCAGCAAGGGCGGCATCATCGCCGCCACCAAGGGGCTGGCGGTGGAGCTGCTGAGCGACGGCATCCGCGTCAACTGCGTCGTCCCCTCCATCGTCGAGACCGAGCTGATCGAGCGCGGCAAGCAGAAGCTGACCGCCGAGCAGTACGAGCATCTGCGCACGCTGCAGCCGCTGGGCTTCGGCCATCCCGACGACATCGCCCACATGATCGCCTACCTGCTCGCCGACACCAGCCGCTGGATGACCGGGTCGATCGTCACCGTGGACGGCGGCCGCACCGCCTGAGAGCCGCCCTCTTGAGAAGAGCCCCCCTGAGAGCCCCGATGCCCGCCGACAGCCCCGAACACCGCTGGTTCCACCTCTGCGCCGAGGACGAGCTCGCCACCGCCAACGCCTTCGTCACCACGCGGGTGGGGGCGGTGCCGCTGGTGGCGCAGAACCTCAAGGGGCGGGTGGTCGCCTTCCGCAACGTCTGCACCCACCGCTTCGCCGTCATCCATGGCGAGGCGTCGGGCTGCGGCCCGTTGCGCTGCCCCTACCATGGCTGGAGCTTCGACGCCGACGGCGTGCCGGTCGGGCTGCCCTTCAACCCGACCGACTTCCAGCTCGACGCCGAGGGGCGGAAGCGGCTGGCGCTGCACCCGGCCTCGCTGGCGCGCTGCGGTCGGCTGGTCTTCGTCCGGGTAGCGGCCGACGGGCCGTCGCTGGAGGAGGAACTGGGGTCGGACGCCTTCGCCCGGCTGGCCGCCCTGTCGGCCGCCTTCCCGCGGCGGGGCGGGGCGGTGGAGGCCGATCCAGACACGGAAGGGTGGGAGCGCCTCACCGTCGCCAACCTGGACGTCGCCTGGCGCCCGGGGCACGCCCTGCGGCTGCACAGCGCGGCGCCGCCCGGCGCGGGGGAGCGCTTCACCCGCACCGCCATCTTCCTGCCCGCCACGGCCGACGCGGAGCTGCCGGCTTGACCTCCTCCCCACGGCTAAAGCCGGGGGATTCCTGAACTTCGCAGTACAGGTTCCTGTTTCACAGCGGACGGCTCAGAATGCCGAGGCACCCCAAGACTGACACCCGCTCCGCAGGCAGACACCGCCAGTCCGGCGGCCAGTATGTTGCGCGCTGCGTTGATGTCACGATCATGGAAGGCCCCGCAATTTGGACACGTCCATTCACGATCCGCCAGCGTCAACGCATGCCCTGTGGCACCGCACTCGCTGCAAGTTTTGGTGGAAGGGTAAAAGCGATCGATCTTGACCAGCTTCCGCCCGTACCACGCCGCCTTGCAGGCGAGCATGCAGCCGAACTCACTCCAGCCTGCATCGGCAATGGACCGGCTGTGGAGCTTTGCCCGCAGCATGCCTGTCACCGACAGGGTCTCGACGCAGATCGTTTGGTTTTCACGGATCAGTCGAGTGCTGAGTTGATGCAGGAAGTCGTTCCGCGCATGACGCACGGAGGCATGGGCGCGGGCTGCCTTCAGCTTAGCCTTTTCCCGGTTCTTCGACCCCTTCACCTTCTTCGCCAGCCGGCGTTGAAGCCGGGCAAGCCGTTTCTGGCGCTTGGCGAGGTGGCGCGGGTTGGCGATCGTCTCGCCCGTGCTGAGAACGGCGAAGTCCTTCAGCCCGAGGTCGATGCCGACGACGTCGCCGCCGGACAGCGTCTCGACAGTGGCGATGACGCGGCAGGAGACGTACCAGCGCCCATCCGCCTCGCGCGTCACCGTCACCGTGGTCGGCTCGCTGGGGAGATCACGCGACCACACCACGTCCAGCGGCTCGGCCATTTTAGCCAGCGTCAACCGGCCATCTCGGTGGTTGAAGCCGGATTTGGTGAACTCCGCCGACTGCGGCCCGTCCTTGCGACGGAATTTCGGATAGCGCGCCCGCCGCTGGAAGAAGTTGCGATAGGCCACGTCAAGGTGGCGAAGCGCCTGCTGAAGCGGAACGCTCGACACGTCGTTCAGCCACACGAACTCGGGTTGCTTCTTCAACGCCGTCAACATGGCGTTCGTCTGGGTGAAGCCGCACCGCTCCTTGCGCTCCGTCCACGCCGCCTCCCGCAGAGCACGGGCACGGTTGTAGACCACGCGCACGCATCCGAACGTTCGGTTCAGCAGGTTTTCCTGCTCCGGCGTCGGGTAGATACGGAACCGATAGGCGGCCTCGACGGGTTTCAACATTCCTTTCATGTAGAGGGACTTGTGGCAATGTTCAATTTTCGTTCTGCTGGCGTGGAACCGCTCTCCCGCCCTATATCCAAAGGCAGGGCTTTCTCGCGGAGATTTGGATGACCGCCCCCCAAGCCCACGCCGTCTTCCCCGACACCGGCGCCGTCCTGCCGCACGAGCATTTCTGGAGCGACGCGGCGTTCGTGCAGGAGCGCGAGCGGGTCTTCGGCCGCTGCTGGCTCTACATCGGGGTGTTCGACGCCGGCGACGCGCTGTCGGCCGAGATGGCCGGGCTGCGTTTCGAGGTCCGGCGCAGCGGCACCGTGATGGAGGGGGTGTGCCGCGACGGCGACCGGGTGCGCCCCCTGCAGGTCGACCGCTGCGGCGCGCTGGTCTTCGCCCGCGTGGCTCAAGACAATGGCCCAACGCTGGCCGAGCATCTGGCGCCCTACGCCGAGCGGCTGGCCGTCATGTCGGCCAACGGCATCAACCCGGAGCCGCCGGTCGGCATCGCGTTCCAGGCCAACTGGAAGGCACTGGTCGAGAACACGATGGACGATTTCCACGGCTCCACCGTCCATCCCGACACCATCCACCCGGCGGTCCACCCCGACTGGCGGAGCCATCTGGTGACCGAGCGCCACGGCGCCAACAGCGATTCCCGCTGGCGGCTCGCCGACGGCACCGCCGGCTGGTGGGCGAAGCTCGACGCCAAGCTGCGCATGCGCCGCTTCGCCGAAGAGCCGTTCTACCGCCACACCTTCATCTTCCCGAATTTCTATCTGGCGACCTTCTACGGGGCGACGGTGATCCCGCACCGGGTCGACCCGGTGGCGCCGGACGCCGCGGTGCTGCGGTGGCAGCTGTTCCTGCCGACCACCCGGCTGGAGACACCGCGCGAGCGGGCCTTCCACCGCTCCACCGCCGCCTACCTGATCGCCTCGGCCGGCACGGTGATCGACGAGGACCGCCCGGTCTGCGAGGCGGTGCAGCAGGGCCGTCCCGGCATCGCCGACGTTCCGGGGGTGAACGGCGTCTACGGCCGGCGCGAACAGCGCATCCTCGACTTCCACCAGGCGATGCTGCGCCAGTTGGGAGAACCGGCATGAGCGGCGCCCTGAGCTTCATCGAGCCGACGGAGGAGCACGCCCGGCTGCTGCTCGACTGGCGCACCCGGCCCGACATCGCCGACCAGATGCTGACCCGGGTGCCCGACGACGTGGAGCGGCAGAAGGCGTGGCTGCGCCGCAGCAAAGAGCGCGACGACTACGTCCACCGCATCCTGTGCGTCGACGGGGTGCCGGCCGGCCACGTCTCGATCACCATCACCGAGCCGGCCTGGAGGATCGCCACCATCGGCGTGCTGATGGGCGAACGGGCGGGGCGCATCGGCGCGGCGCCGCTGAACTTCGCCTACATGCTGAACCACGTCTTCTTCACGCTGGGGCTGCGCAAGGTGGTGAACCACATCCTGGGCACCAACAGCCCCCGCCTGCTGAAAGGCCAGCCGCTGATCGGCTACCGCCCGGTCGGCGTGCTGACGCGCCAGGTGGTGAAGGACGGCCGGGAGATCGACCTCCACATCTTCGAGATGCTGGCCGAGGACTGGCTGGCGGTGCGCGGCCGTTTCGGGGTGTACCAGGACATGGACGGGCGGGAGTGGCACGGTTGATCGTCCTGGACGGGATCGGCTCTCGGACCTGATGCGTTCGGTGCCGCCGCGCCGCCCCGTTTCAGCCGCCCATCATCCCGCGCCACACCGCGTGGAACTGCTGGATGCGTTCCTCGTTCAGGCCGAGCAGGGCGGGGCGGGCGGTCTGGCGGCAGCCGCGGAAGGCCAGTTCCGACGCCTCCTGGTCCTCGCGCAGCAGGGCGATGTTGAGGTCGCGGGCGCCATCCTCGACCAGGCGGCGGGCGGCGGGGCCGCCCTTGCCGGCATCGCCGCCGGGGGCGCCATCAGGGTCGGCCAGGAACAGGCGCAGGGTCAGCGCGCAGCGGTCGGGGCCGAGCGGGTCGTAGGTCTGGACGCTCATCACCGCGCCGCGGGTGAAGCCGATCTCCAGGTTGGGGAAGAGGTGCAGGTGGTCGTACTCGCGCAAGGTCGGGCTGGGGCGGAAGCCCAGCCGCTCCGACACGCCGTCCCACCAGCGCGCGCTCTTGTCCGAGACACCGGTGACGCCGTGGGAGTGGGCGCCGCCATAGCCGCAGCGCCAGTCGCCCTTCACCAGCTTGCGAAAGGTGGTCGGGTGGGTGAGGTCGGCGTGGTAGACCTCCAGCACGCTCTCCACCCCCATCTTCCAGTTGGCCGCCCACTCCATCGACCGCTCGTCAAAGGGGCGGACGAAGATCGCCGAGGCATGGCGCAGGGTGTCGGCGTAGGGGCCCAGCCACGCGTCGAGATCCGGCCCCTCCGCCGCGATGCGCAGGAAGACGAAGCGGCCGCAGACGCCGACCGCCACCGGAGTCAGGCCGCGGCCGCAGCGGCCGGCGGCGTCCAGCCCGAAATTCGCCTCGTTGCCGGGGATGCCGTAGGGCACGCCGTCGCGGTCGAAGGTCCAGCCGTGATAGCCGCAGCGCAGCAGCCCGTTGCCGCGCGGCGCCCGGTGGATCATCGCGAAACGGTGGGTGCAGACGTTGCGGAAGCCCCGCAGTTCGCCGTCGAAATTCTGCACCAGCACGTCCAGCCCGCCGATCCGCCGGGTCAGATAGTCGTTGGGCCGGGCGAGGTCGTCGGTGAAGCCGGCGAAGACCCAGGCGTGGCGGAAGACCCGCTCCTCCTCCGCCCGGAAAATCTCCAGGTCGTGGTAGGCGGCGGGGGGGATGCCGGGGACGGCTTTGGCGGGCGTGAAGACGGGCTGTTCCATGGTGGCAGAGGGTAGCCCGCGCCCGGCCGGCCGGTCCAGGGCACAGCGGGTCGCAGGGCCCCCGCATCACCCCGCCGTCACGGCCGGAACAGCGTCGCCTCGATGCCGCGCCGGCCGGCCGGGTCGCAGATGTAGTAGGCGACCATCGCCCGCCCATCCGGCAGCACCGCCGCCCAGGGGTATCCCAGGTCGGGCGCCGGGCCGTCGTCGCGCAGCACGATCTCCGGCGCGTCGCCGGGGTCCTGGGTGCGCGGGTCGTAGACGCGGGCGCGGATGCCGTAGGGGGCGTGGCGGTAGCCGCCGGCCAGCAGCAGCCGGCCGTCGGGCAACGGGCAGGCGTCGTAGGGATGGCCGACCACCGCGTGGCGCCGCCACGGCTCCCAGCTGTGGCCCAGGTCGGTCGAGCGCGAGGTCGCCAGATGGTCGCCCAGCCCGGTGGTGCGGTGGAAGGCGTGCAGCACGCCGTCGGCGTCCAGATGCAGCGCCGTCTCGCAGAAGCCGGCCTTGGCCTCCGCATCCAGCGCGATGATCGCCCGGTGGACCCAGCTCTCCCCGCGGTCGGCGGAGGCGAACAGGTGGCTGGCGTAGGTGCCGGTGGTGGGGTGGTGGGTGTAGCCGGTCTGCAGGATGGTGCCGTCCGGCGTCTCCACCGCGCGGCCGCGCACGGCGCCGCCGTGGAAGGGCCGCTGGCCGGGCAGGATGTCGGGGTGGCCGGGCAGGGCGGGCAGGTCGCGGTGCGCTGTCCAGCTCCGGCCGCCGTCGTCGCTGTGCCGGCTGTAGCCGCCCCAGAACAGGTAGAGGTCGCCGGTCTTCAGCGGGCTGCCGGTCAGCCCGATCCCCTGGGCGCGCAGCGCCTCGCCCTCGACCGCCGGCACCGGGTACCAGCGGAAGCCGGCCAGCAGGATGCGCCCGTCGCGCAAGGTCAGCAGGCTGGCGTCCTGGTCGGCCGCCTGGGGGTCGGGCGGCAGCATCACCGGCTCTCCCGGCCCCCCCCCCTGCACCTCCCCCAGGGGCTCGGCGTCGGGGCCGAGCCGCAGCAGCATGGTCTGCGAGCGGGAATCGAGATGGTCGACATGGTTGAAGCCGGCCGCGCTCTCCTGGTAGGCCGCCCCGCGCAGCCAGCGATGGTCGCGCGCCCGCCGGAAGGCGACCAGCACCGCCGCCCCGTCCGCATCCCTTCCGGCCGCCGGCACCGTCAGCGAGGGGAAGGAGGCGTAGAAGCGCGGGTCGCGGTACAGCACGCGGTGCTCTCGTCCGTCGATGGCCATCGGTGTCCTTGTGCCCCCTCTTGGAAAAGACCGTCGGCTTCTATAACCCGCGACGTCGTGCCTCAGCAGCATAGCCGGGCGGCGGAGGGGACGCGCCTTGAAAAGGCCGGTGCAATCGGGAAGAGTTCCCGTCATCATCGTCTCAACCTGCCGCGCGGTGCCGCCCTCCATGCCAGCCCTGCCCCGTCCGTTCGACGACTTCCTCGACAAGCTGCGGACGCGCATCGCCTCGCCGCGGGCCTATCTGCGCAAGGCGCGGGCCGACCGGCGCTACGCCATCTACGACATCCTGCCCATCGTCACCGACCCGGCGACGCGCGACCGGCTGGCCGGGCTGATCGCCGGGCGGCGGCCGCGCACGCCGGGTTTCCACCCGTCGCTGGTGGCGCGGGACTGGTGCCGGACGCTGGAGCGGGACGGCGTCACGCCGCTGCTGCCGCCGATCGACCCGGCCATCGTCGCCGACCTGCGGGCCTATTTCGAGCAGACGCCCTGCCACGACCCGTTCCGCCCGCATCTGGGCTGGTTCCGCCCCGACAGCCCGCCCAGCCTGGAGTCCAACATGGGCTACCACGGCATCGACCAGATCCTGCGGGCGCCGCACGCGATGGGTCTCTTCAACGACCCGCGGGTGCTGGAAACGGCGGAGCTGTATCTCGGCTGCAAGCCGATCCTCGACAACATCGGCTGCTGGTGGTCCTACGGCGGCGAGAGCTTCGGCGGGCGGCAGGGGCCCCGCGGCACCCAGCGCCACCACCGCGACCTGGACAGCCTGCGCGGCTTCAAGATCTTCTTCTACCTGACCGACGTCGACGCCGACGGCGGCCCCCACATGTACGTCAAGGGCAGCCACCGCAGCCGGGCGCTGTCCACCGGCCGCGCCCTGACCGACGAGGCGGTCGAGGCGGCCTTCGGCACTTCGGGCACCGTGGCGATGACCGGCCCGGCGGGCAGCTGGTTCCTCGGCGACACCTACGGCGTCCACAAGGGCGCCCTGCCGCGGCGCGGCCGGCGCCTGCTGCTGTCGGCCCAGTACAACGTCAACCGCACCCCGCACGGCCCGCGGACCCCGCCGCTGGACCGCGACGCCCCCCAACTGCCGCCGGGCCTCGATCCCTTCGTCAACCAGATCTACGTCGCGCCCTGACGGCGGGGGGTCATAAGCGGTCAGGATTTCCTGACCGCTGCGTTCATACGCCACGCAGGCTTCGGCCCTGTCGGGCCGCGGCCGCCGTCGCGACCGAATACCGGGGTCAGGAGGCAAGACATCCCGGACCCGGTCTCAGTACATGCCGGGCGCCGCCGCGTAGCCGAACTGGAAATACAGCCGGATCACCGCCCGCAGGCTCTCCCCCTCCAGGCTCTCGACGTCCAGGTCGGCCAGCTTGGCGAGGTTGACGTTGAAGTCCCAGCGCTGCTCCGCGATCCCGTGGCGCCGTTGGGCAAGGCGGTCGGAGGCGCCCTGGTAAAACATCCGCCGCATCAGCCAGCGCCGGCTCAACCGGTCGGGGTGGATCCGGTGGAACACCATGGCTTCGGGGACATAATAGGTCGCCGCCCCCGCCGCACGCAGCTCGAGGAAGACCACCCCCTCGTTCGACATCAGGCCATCGCCCTTGCGGCCGAAGTCGGTCGGAAAGCCGCGATCGGCCAGCAGCCGCTTGCGAAAGGCGCAATTGCCCTCGCCGAACCACTCGTGATCCTGCAGGAAACGGGAGGCGCTGTCCCAACCCCAGCGGCAGGAGAAGAAATGCAGCAGGTCGTCGCCCAGCCAGTCGGGCCGGGGCTGGTCGCCGAAATCCGGCTCGACCTCGCCGGCGACCAGATCGACGGCATCGCCCAGGCGCTCGAAGGGCTCCAGCAACCGCTCCAGCCAGTTCTCGCAGGCCCGCTCGTCGTCGTCGATGAAGGCGATCAGTGCCCCCGCCGCCTCGGCCACGCCGCGGTTGCGGGCAAAGGCGACACCGGACCGCTCCTCCAGCCTGTAGCGCAACGGCACGCCCCGCATCGCGAACGCCGGCTGCCACCGTTCGACCACCGGGCGCGCCTCCATCCCGGGGGAATTGTCGACCACCAGGATCTCATGGGCGCCGCCGGACGCGCGCTGACCCACCAGACTGCCCAGGCAGGCGTCGAGCAGCTCCGGACGCCGGTGGGTGCAGACGACGACGCTCGCCACGGGCCGGGGATCAGGCGGCGCGGCGGACACGGACGGGGGCGGGGGCATGGTGACGGACATGGCGCGTTTCCCGTTGCGGGCAGGACGAAGGAGCGGGCCGGGCGCGACCCCGATCCCCCATCAACAGGGGAGCGCGCCGCTCGGCCATCAACAGGCCGCCCCTATCGGTCGGCATGGACGATGCGCAGCCCCGGCAGGGCCCAGGACGTCACGCCCATGTCCCGGGCCATCATCGCCAGCCCTTCGGTTTCGATGTAGCCGCGGTGGCTGAAGGGCGGGAAGCACAGCCCCTCGCGGTGCAGGTCGGCGCGCACCAGCAGGGCCGCCCCGCCGACCCCGTCGACCGGCACGATGTCCTGGTCCGGCCCGCCTGTGACCGGGAAGTCGTCGAGGTAGCGCCGCCCGACGCCACGGGGCGGCTGGAAGATGCCGTCGACGCGGTGGCGGGGGTCCTCCTCGCCGTCCGGATCCAGGCGGAAGCTGTTGAGGTCGAAGGTCCGCCCGTCCGGCAGGACGCAATGGGGGACGACGATGTCGCGCCCGGCGGCCAGCAGCCGCGTCAGCAGGTCCGGCGGGTAATCGACCAAGTCGGCGTCGAGCCACAGCACCCACGCCTCGTCCTCCAGCGTGCCGGCCAGCAGCCGGTTGCGCGACCGCGCCAGGATCTCGCGCCGCCGCCGCTGGATCGCCGGCGCCCAGCGCGGGCCGTCGGGGAGGAAGCCGTAGTCGTGCCGCAGCAGCGTCACCCGGCGGTAGCGGTCCCGCAGCTCCGGCAGGCGGGCGGCCAGCCAGTCGTGGGTGCCGTCCCGGCTGTCGCTGTCCAGGAAGCCCAGCGACAGCCGGGCGGGGTCGTGGTCGAGCCGGGCGAGCAGCTCCAGATAGCGGGGCAGGTGCGGCCGGGCGTCCTTCACCGGGGTCAGCACCAGCACCTTGGGCACGGTCCCCATCGCCACCGGGGCCGCGGAGGCGGAGGCGGAGGCGGGAGAAGACGGGGCGGCGGGAAGAGGGGCGGCGAGGGCGTGGCGGTAGGCCTCCACCGGCAGGCGCTTCGCCATCTCCTCCAGCACGGCGCGGCAGCGCTCGCCGCTGAAACGGGCGGTGGCGAGCGGCCAATGGGCGTCGAAGTGGCCGGCGCCGAAGGTGTTGGCGCCATGGGCGACGTAGGTGTAGAGCCGCGGCAGATCCATGCGGACCACCCGGACGCTGCGGCGGAGCTGCTCGATCACCGGCGTGTCCTCGCCACGGCGCAGATGGGGATAGCGCGGCATCACCGCCCGCTCGCACAGCAGCGAGCCTTCCCAGTCCCGCTCGCACGACACGGCCAGCCGCTCCGCGTCCGGGTCCTCCGCCGGCCACCAGATCATCCAGCGCCCCAGCAGGCAGGCCTGGGCGCCGGCGCGGGACAGCATCAGATGCTGGTATTCCAGCCGGCATGGATCGTAGAGGTCGTCGTCGTCCCACTGGCAGACATAGCGGCCGGCGGCGTGGTCGACGGCGATGTTGCGCAGTTCGCCCAGCGTCCGGCCCGGCCCCTCCACCCGGATCAGCCGGATGTTCGTCCGGCCGGCCACCGCCCGGGCGACGCGGTCGAGCGCGTCCCCCCCGGCGTCTTCGCCCGGCACCGGCGCGTCGCAGACGATGACCAGTTCCCGGTTGGCGTAGGTCTGGCGGACGAAGCTGTCGATGGCCAGCTCCACCAGCCCGCTCCGCAGCTTGGTGACCATCAGGCAGGAAATCAGCGGCGGACCGCCCGCAGCGGCTGATGGGGCCGCCTCGGCCCCGGCCTCGGTCCCTTGCGGCCGGGCGTCGGTCACCGTCCCCGTGATCTGCCGCGGCAGGCGGAGGCCGCGATCGCTGTCGGTGCGGAACCAGGTGCCCTCCCAGTAGTGGACGGCGTAGGCCTGGCGCGTCGCCTGTTCCCAGAAGGCGAGGTCGAACAGCCGCCCGCTCCAGCAATCGTCCTTGGTGACCGGGTAGAGCAGCTCCGGCGCCACCACGGTCACCGCCGCCCCCGCCTCCTGCCCGGCCGCATAGCTGGCGTGGGCGCGGGTCAGCAGGAACGGCCCGGTGGCGTCCAGCACGTCCGGGCAATGCCGGGCCTCGACCAGCCGGGCGAGCAGATGGTCCCAGAAGGGATGGCCGGGGACCGAGGCGAGGAAGGACGGGCAGAGGATGCGGGACAGGCCGCGCTGCACCGCCTTCTCCAGGGCGCCATGCGCCTCCGGCTCCACCCCGACGACGAAGCCATGCCCATCGAGAAGCCCGTCGAGCGGGCGCAGGCATTCGCAGTCGAGGTCGGCGTACACCCCGCCGAAACGCCGCAGGATCAGGTAGCGCGCCAGATCGATCCGCGCGATGGGATCGGCGTAGCCCTGGAAGACCGGCAGCAGCGCCGGATGCTCGCTCGCGATGAAGCGGGCGATGTCGTCGTCGGTCCAGAACCGGTAGGCGAAGCCCGGATTCCGCTCGATCCAGCTCCGCTGCAGGGGACGGAATTCCGGCGGAACCTCGTCGTTCTTCCAGGTCTGGTGGATCAGGCGCGGAATCGGACCCGTGGGCATGGCGATGGATGGGACGATCGGTTGGGCGGCGTGGCGGAAGAAGGTCCCGGCGGAAGCTCGGGACGGCATACGGATATCGCGGTCCCGAATCGATAGGCACTTTGCCGGGACGGCTCAATCGGAATATCGGGACCGTGGAATGAAGACACAATTTGTTTCATTTCGCATCAGCCCGGCATCAAGCTTGGCCTTGTGTGCGAAAGGTCCGGAATGGTGGGAGTCCTTCCTGTTGTGTTGGCGATGCTTCAGCGAAACTTCAATCATCGATTTGTTCGATCGTTTCAGACACGCCTTGAAACGACGGCTTCCCCGCATGGTGCCTCGACAGGGGGTCTGTCTTCGGTCGCTGTCTCAGCCAACGTGACGAACCCCACCCGGATCATGACCGTGGCGTGGAGAGACGGAGGAATCGCAGGCCGCACGTCACCATTCGCACAGCCAAGACCACCCTGCCCGAACGGATCAAAGCGGCGGGCGCGTGACGGCTTGACCGACCCTTGCCTCCTTTGACCATTTGTTGGCGACGACGGCGATGAATTACAACCTGCCGCTGGCTCCCGCCAAGCGGCCTGCCGGCGCCCGCCCAGCACGACAAGGACACGCATGCCCGATCACCATCCCCACCGCCCCTGGAGCGTGGTCGACAGCCGCGACCTGCTCGACGCCGATCCGTTCCTGAAGGTGCGGGTGGAGACGGTGGAGCTGCCCGACGGGCGGCGGATCGACGATTACTACCAGTTCGATCAACCGTCCTTCGCCTGCATCTTCGCCGAGACCGCGGACGGCCGCATCGTCACCTACCGCCAGTACCGCCACGGCCCGCGCAAGGTCGGGCTGGTCTTTCCCGGCGGCCACCTGTCGCCCGGCGAAGAGCCGCTGGACGCCGCGAAGCGCGAGCTGCTGGAGGAGACCGGGATGGAGGCGGAGCGCTGGACCGACCTCGGCGCCTACATGGTCAACGCCAACCAGGGCGGGGCGTGGTCGCACATGTTCCACGCCACCGGCTGCCGTCGCGTCGCCGACCTCGTGTCCGCCCCGGTGTCCGACGACCTGGAGGACACCGAGATCCTGTTCCTGACCCGTGCGGAGCTGCTGGCCGCCATCGGCCGCGGCGAGATGCACCTGCTGACCCAGATCGCGCTGGTCAGCATGGTCTGGCAGGGCGACATCGCCCGCGCGCTCTCGAATCCTCAGCCGGCCAAGCTTCCACCAGAGGATACCACGCCATGACCCGCCGCACGCTGATCCTCGCCCTGGCCGCTCCCCTGCTCGCCGGCCCCCTGGCCTCCGGGGCCGCCGCCGAGCCGATGAAGGGCCGCTACGAGCTGCGCTGCCAGGACCCCGCGACCCGGCAATGGGCGGTGACCGGCCAGCTGAGCGACCCGGAGATCGTCGAGAAGCCAGGGGAGAAACCGGGGGGCAAGCCGGGCGGCGGGCGCGAGGTCCGCGGCACCGGGCCCGACGGCAAGCCGGTGGTCCTGCCGATGCCGGCCGACCGCACCTGCATGCTCAGCGCGCGCTGACCGTCTTGAACGGCCGACCTCCCAAACGAATGGGGAGCGACCGTCAAACTGTAACATCACCGCGCTAGCCTCCCGCCCGCTCGCCAAAACGAAGCCGCGCGTTCCAAGCGCGCGGCACGCCAGCCGCTTGCCCTGAGCAGGGTTCGGGAGAGACCAGTCATGACCAACGCATCCGTCCACCTGTCTGAAACATCGCGCCGCTCCGTGCTCCGCGCCCTTGCCGGCCTGCCGCTGCTGCCGGTCGCCGGCATCGGCGCCGGCGAGCTGCTGTTCGCCTCGGGCGCCGAGGCCGCCGCCGCCAAGGGCGCGCCGGTCGCCGTCGAGTTCGTCGGCATGGCCGCCCCCACCACCGCCGCGGCGCAGGCCAAGACCACGGTCGAGTCCAGCATGGTCGTGACCTGGGCCGACGGCTCCAAGCAGAGCTTCGCGCTCGGCTACCAGCCGCTGTTCATCACCGGCGATATGGTTCCGGACGGCAAGGGCGGCACGATCCTGGCCGGCGGCTATGTCGACATCAACGGCAAGCCGATCCTCGACGCCTCGCTGGCGACGCCGGCGCCGTTCTTCTCCGACTGCCCGGACGGCTGCAACCTGCTGGCCCCGATCCCCGGCGCCACGGTGGCCGGCGTCACCGGCAACACCCTGTTCGCCGTGGTCCAGTTCGAATACACCACCCGCGATTCCAAGGACGCCTCGATGTACGGCAAGCTGCCGTCGCCGATCGCCGTCCTGACGCTGGACCAGAACAAGGAGACCGGCGCGCTCAAGCTGGTGCAGTACCACAACGTCGACACCAGCCCGGTGCACGGCCTGTGGATCACCTGCGGCGCCAGCCTGTCGCCCTGGAACACCCACCTGTCGAGCGAGGAGTACGAGCCGGACGCGACCGCCATCGACGACCAGTTCCGCGCCTACAGCAAGAACCTGTTCGGCGACGCGACCAAGGCCAACCCCTATCACTACGGCCACCTGCCGGAAGTGACGGTCAACCCCGACGGCACCGGCAGCATCAAGAAGCACTATTGCCTGGGCCGCATCTCGCACGAGCTGGTGCAGGTGATGCCCGACCAGCGCACCGTGCTGATGGGCGACGACGCCACCAACGGCGGCCTGTTCATGTTCATCGCCGATCACCCGAAGGACCTGTCCGCCGGCACCCTCTACGCCGCGAAGATGACGCAGGAGGCCGGCAAGGACATCGACAAGGGCGGCGCCTTCGCGCTCACCTGGGTCAAGCTGGGCCACGCCACCAGCGACGAGATCAAGGCGCTCGCCGACACGCTGAAGGCCGCCGACATCGTCGAGGTGAAGAAAGAGGATCCGAAGGACCCGTCCTTCACCGCCATCCCCTTCAGCGGCAAGACCCAGTGGGTGAAGTTCAAGCCGGGCATGGAGAAGGCCGCCGCCTTCCTGGAGACCCACCGCTACGCCCCCACCGTCGGCGCCACCCTGGCCCTGACCAAGCTGGAGGGCGTCACCGTCAACGCCAAGGACAAGACCGCCTACATGGCGGTGTCCTACATGTACAAGTCGATGAGCGACGGCAAGAGCGGCATCAAGGTCGACGCCATCAACGCCGGCGCCGTCTACCAGCTGCCGATGACCGGCGGCCAGAGCGACGCCGCCGGTGCGGCGATCGCCAGCGACTGGGTGCCGGTGCATTTCAGCGCCGTCCCGGCCCTGGTCGGCCGTGACCTCGCCACCCCCGACGCGATCGGCAACACCGCCGACGCCGACCGGATCGCCAACCCGGACAACCTGAAGTTCTCCGAGAAGCTGCGCACCCTGTTCATCGGCGAGGACAGCGGCGCCCACGTCAACAACTTCCTGTGGGCCTACAACGCCGACACCAAGCAGCTCGCCCGCATCCTGTCCTGCCCGGCGGGCGCGGAATCGACCGGCCTGCAGGCGGTCGACGACGTCAACGGCTTCTCCTACATCATGAGCAACTTCCAGCACCCCGGCGACTGGGAGAAGGGCCTGCACGACAAGGTCAAGGCCAGCCTCGCCACCCTGATCGACGACGCCTACCGCAACCGCCGCAGCGGCGGCGTCGGCTACATCCACGGCCTGCCCCAGGCGGTCTGAGCCTGTCGGCAACGCTGGCGAAAAGGACGCGGCCGGGCAACCGGCCGCGTTTTTTCATGCCCACCTTGCAGTCCCATCAAAAGGATTAACACTTCCGACAAGTCATGCCATTGGGTTTTTCTTGGAAGTGGTAATCTCCAATCGACCTAGGACCAATCGGTGATCTTAACACCTCGTTAACTGGGCGGATGTCTCAATAAGGTCATCGAGAACGGGCACCAGCCCTCACCGCCGATACAGGCCAGAACAGGGGTCACCACCATGACGAAGAGTGATTTCTCCGCCGAGATCTTTGCTTCCTCCGCCCTGCACCTGGATGTGGTGGACGAGTTCATCGCCATCACCCAGGCGAAGTTGGCCGCCACCACCAGCGATTTCGCCCGCGACAGCCTGAACGACCTGCTGGCCGGCCTGACCGAGCAGCGCGAGACCTACCGCGCCGTGCTGGCCGCCACCGCCCACCCGCTGTCCACCCCCGCGCTCGCCGCCTGACACCTGACCGCCCGCCCCCTGACCGCCCGCCAGCGTCCCCCGAAGGAACCGTCATCATGACCACGCCCGCCGCCGCCCCCGCCAACGCCAACGCCCCCGTCGCGTCCGACGTCCTCGCCGCCGCCGCCCTGCATCTGGAGGTGCTGGAGGAGTTCATCGCCGTGGTGCGCCGCAAGATGACGGAGACCACCGACGCCTTCGCCCGCGACAGCCTGTCCGACCTGCTGGTCAGCCTGACCGAGCAGCGCGACGGCTACCAGGCCTTCGCCGTGATCCCGGCGGAAGCCATCGGCGTCTGAACGGCGGCGTCCGGGCGCGCGCCCCTCTTGCTTGAGCGATGGAGAGGAGTGACCGCTCAAAGGATTATACCGTCGTTCCCGTTGCGTTCCTTTGCGGTGGCCTTAAGCTGACGGCATGATCGTGTCACGCGGCTACAAATTCCGGCTCTACGCCGATGACGCCCAGCGGGCACAGGTCGCCCGCTTCGCCGGAGTTTGCCGCTTCGTGTACAATCTTGCGCTGGAACAGCGGCGTGACTGGTGGCGGCCCTTCAAGGCAACCACCGGCCGGCCGCTGTCCTAGGCCTCGCAAAACCGCGAGCTGACGGCTCTGCGGGCCGCGGTCGACTGGATCGCCGCCGCACCGGTCGATTGCCTGCAGTACGCGCTTCGCGATGTGGAGCGCGCCTTCTCGAATTTCTTCGCCGGCCGTGCCGGGTATCCCCAGCCCCGCAAACGCGGCGAGCGGGAGGCCGTCCGCTTCCCCTTCGCCCGCTCCCGCTGGCGCAAGCTCAACGCCAAATGGGCGGTCGTGCTGATCCCGAAGGTCGGCGAGGTCAGGTTCCGGCTGACGCGTGGGATCCCAGGGACCATCAAGGTGGTGACGGTGGTGCGCGATGCCCTTGGCTGGCACGTCGTCTTCACCACCGAGATCGAGCAGCCGGTCCAGCCGAGTGACAAGCCCGCCGTCGGCATCGACCGCGGTGTGACGCGCACGCTGGCGCTGTCCGACGGCACCTTCCACGACCGGCCCAAGGAGCGCCTGAACGTCCTGGAACGCCGGGCCCGACAGCAAGCCAAAGCCCTTGCCCTTTAAGCAGAAGGGCTCCAACCGCCGGGCAGCGGCCAAGCGGCTTCTCGCCCGGACCAAGGCCAAGAGTGCCCGCCTCCGCCGGCACTGGAACCACGAGCGGTCACGCGCGATCGCGACCCGCTTCGGCTTTGTCGCGCTGGAGGCCCTCAACACCAAAGCCATGACCGCCAGTGCCAAAGGCACAGCCGCGTGCCCTGGTCGCAACGTCCGGGCCAAGGCCGGGCTCAACCGCGCGATCCTGAGCGCCGGCTGGCACCAGTTCGAGATCGTCCTTGGCGACAAGCTGGCCGCCGCAGGCGGAACTCTGGTCATGGTTGATCCCCGCTGCACCTCACAGACCTGCTCCTGTTGTGGAGCCATCGACCAGGCAAGCCGCGAGAGCCAAGCGGTTTTCCGATGCGTCCGCTGTGGTCACACGATGAACGCCGATCACAACGCGGCCATCACCATCCTGAAGGCTGGAAAACAGCCGGCGCCGAGGGCCGCCGCTGGGCGGCCGGTGACGCGCGAACCGAAGAGGGCGGCCTGAAAGCCGCCCTCGGACATCCTCATGGCTCTCAGCCATGGGGAGGATTTTAAAAACCCTTCAGCTTCTTCCAGGCGAAGACCACCATGCGGGCCAAAAGCCAGCCGTGGGTGAAGCGGGAGATCTGGGTCTCGCCATAGCTGCGGTCGGCGTAGCGCACCGGCACCTCGACGATCTTCAGGTTCAGCTTCGCCGCGCCGAAGATCAGGTCGAAATCGCCGAAGGGGTCGAAGTCGCCGAAGTAATGGCGGTTGGCGACGATCTCCTGGTAATCCCGGCGCCACAGCACCTTGGTGCCGCACAGCGTGTCGGTGAAGCGGGTGTTCAGCAGGAACGAGAAGATGCGCGCGAAGGCCCGGTTGGCCAGGAAGTTCAGGAAGCGCATCGCCTCCGGCGCCATCGGGTAGACCAGCCGGGTGCCGTTGACGAACTCGCCCTTGCCCGACGCCATCGCCTGATAGAACTTGCCCATGGTTTCCGGCGGCACCGTCAGGTCGGCGTCCAGGATGATCAGGATGTCGCCGCGCGCCGCGTTGAAGCCGGCGCGCACCGCGTCGCCCTTGCCCTTGCCGGGCTGCTTCATCACCTTGATGTCCCAGTCGGGATAGGCGTCGCGGACGCGCAGGCATTCCTCGTAGGTGTTGTCCTGGCTGTTGCCCTCGACGTAGATCACCTCGATGTCGGGGGCGAAGCGAGGCAGGCGGCGGATGGCGTTCTCGATGTTGCCGCGCTCGTTGCGGCAGGGGATCAGGATGGTGACCGACGGCGGCGCCCCGTCCACCGTCACCACGCCGCCCTCCGGCTGCGGCCGGGCGACGACGTAGTTGCGCACGCACAGCCGGCGGATGCCGGGCAGCGGCGCGATGGTGCGGTTGATCAGCGGCCCCAGCCCCAGCAGCCGCTTCGGAATCAGCTGGCGCCACTCGCGGCGCACCGGCTCCCAGCCCGCCAGCTCCAGCAGGTTGACGATGTCGCTGGTCGACAGCCAGTTCTGCGGCCCCTGCGGCATGCGCATGCCCAGCTTTTCCGCCGCCCACAGGACCGGCTCCCAGCCGCGCGAGTGATAGCTGACGACGATGCGCGTCCTGGAGTCGGCGACGCGGCGCAGCAGGCGCAGCGTCTCCTCGATGTCATCCAGGAAGCCGATGGTGCCCGACAGCAGGATGTGGCTGAACGGCCCCTCGACGCCGTCCAGCGTCGCCGGATCCTCGGCATTGGCGGTGATCAGCTCCAGCTCCGGATGGCGGGCCCTGGCCACGGCGATGGTCGCCGGGCTGAGGTCGATGCCGACGCCGCGCGCCGGCTTCAGATCCGCCAGCGTGTCGCCGACGCCGCAGCCGATCTCCAGCACCGTCGCCCCTTCCGGGATCAGGAAGCGCAGATAGGCGCGGTCGGCCTCGTGGAAGGCGCGGTTGCGCTCCGCCCAGCGGTCGCGCAACGGGGCCATCGCGTCGAACAGGCCGCGGATGCGCTGCTGGCGCGCCGAGAGCGGCGGCGGGGCGGCTTCGGCGGGCGCCGGCGGGACGGGCGCCGTGGCGGGCGGAACGGCGGGCGACAAGGTCTGGTCGGTCATCGGGACGGATCCGTCGGGAAGGCGTCGGGCCGGGAGGTCTCCGGCGGGGAGGCGGTCTCGCTGCGCAGCAGCAGCCAGAACAGGCCGCCGGGCAGCGACAGGGTGGCGATCGACAGCCCGATCAGCAGCGAGACCAGAAGGGCCGCGTCGGCGTCGAAGCCGAGCAGCGCGAAACCGGCGACCATCGCCCCCTCGCGCACGCCCCAGCCACCGAGCGAGACGGGCAGGGCGGCGGCGACGATGGCGGCCGGCACGATGGCCAGCCCATCCAGCCAGCCGAGCGGCAGGCCGACCGAGCGGGCGAACAGGATGGTCGCGGTGATGGTGGCGAGATGGACGCCGACGCTGTGGCCCAGCGCCGCCCAGGCGGCGCGGTTGCCGGTCATGGCGCGCAGCTGCGCCACCGCGCCCCAGGCGGCGCGGCCGAGCGCGCCGTCGCGCAGGCGCTTGGGGATCGGCAGCCGCTCGCGCGGGATGCGGCCGGCCAGCAGCAGCAGGACCATGGCGACGCCCAGCACCACGGCGCCGCCCAGCACGGTGGCGGCGACCGCCGGCGGCGCCACGGCGGCCAGATGCGGCAGGCCGATCAGCCCGATCAGCACCACCCCCAGCAGCGCCATCAGCCGGTCGACCAGCAGCGCCAGCATCACCGGCCCGGCGGCGTGGCCGAGCCGCCAGGTGAACCAGCCGCGCAGCAGGTCGGCCCCGACCGAGCCCGGCAGGATCTGGCCGAGGAAGCTGCTGGCCATCTGCAGGCGGAAGGCGGTCCAGCGCGACAGGGTGAAGCCGGCGGCGCGGCCGACCGCCCGCCACCGCTGGGAGGCCAACGGCAGGGTCAGCGCCTTGGCGGCGAAGCCGGCGGCGAACAGCCAGGGGTCGGCGGCGGACAGGCGCGCGGCTATGCCGGCCCAGTCGGCCCCGGCGGCGAGCGCGCCCAGGATGACCACCGTCACCGCCAGCTTGACCAGCACCGGCCATCGCCGGCCAGCCGTCTTGCCCGGATCGCCCTTGCCCGGATCACTCTTGCCGGGGCCGGGCCGGGCGAAGGCGGCGTCGAGAAGGGCCTGAGACATCATCCCCGCATGAAAGCCGGGCGACCGCGGAACCGCGGCGCCGAACGCGCCGTTGTAGCGGCTTGCGCCCGGCTTGTCATCCGGTCAGGGCATGCACGCGCCGGCTATAGCCTTCAGGCCAGACCGGCGGCGGCCAGCGTGCCGTCGGCGGGCAGCAGCGCCGCCGCACGGGCGGTGGCACCGGCGACGCTCAGCGCCCGCCCCTCCAGCCGGCCGAAGCTGGCGTAGTGCCGCATCGCCGCCGACAGGTCGCCGCCGGTGGCGGCCGCCACGTCCGGGTTGGCCGCCAGATAAGCCGCCGCGTCGAAGCTGGTCGACCGCCCCTCCCGCCGGCCGAAGGTCAGGTAATGCAGCTCGGCGCTCGTGGTGTCGGTGCCGAAGGCGGCGGCGAGGTCGCGGTTGGCCGCCAGATAGGCCAGCGGGTTGAAGGTCACCGTCCGCCCCTCCGCCCGGCCGCTGGCGATGTAGTGCCGCTCCGCGCCGGCGCGGTCGGTGCCGAAGGCGGCGGCGAGGTCGCCGTAGGAGGCGGCGTAGGCCAGCGGGTCGAAGGTCACGCTGCGGCCCTCCGCCCGGCCGCTGGCGATGTAGTGGGCGGCGCCGGCGTCGCCGTTGGTGCCGAAGGCCGCCGACAGGTCGCCGTAGGAGGCGATGTAGGCCAGGGGGTCGAAGGTCACGCTGCGCCCCTCCGCCCGGCCGCTGGTGATGTAGTGCCGCTCGGCCTGGGTGCGGTCGGTGCCGAAGGCGGCGGCGAGGTCGCCGTAGGACGCGGTGTAGGCCAGCGGGTTGAAGCTCACCGAACGCCCCTCCGCCCGGCCGGAGGTGATGTAGTGGGCGGCACCGGCGTCGCCGTTGGCGCCGAAGGCCGCCGACAGGTCGCCATAGGACGCGATGTAGGCCAGCGGATCGAAGCTCACCGTCCGCCCCTCCGCCCGGCCGCTGGACAGGTAGTGCGCCGTCCCGGCCGCGGCGTTGGCGCCGAAGGCGGCCGACAGGTCGCCGTAGGAGGCGATGTAGGCCAGCGGCGCGAAGCCGGCCGGCACGCCCGACGTGCTGGAGGCGGCGAGGGTCGGGGCGATGGTCGGCGTGGTGGCCGGGGTGGAGCCCGTGCCCGAGGTCGGCGTCGGCACCCCCGGCACCGTCAGGGTGGCGACGCCCATCCGCGCCCAGTCCAGGTCGTGGATGCCCAGCGCCGCCGCCGTGGCGGAGCCCAGCCGGTAGTCGCCGGCCGACGGGTTGACGAACAGCCCGGCTCCGGCGGTGTCGCCGCCGTTCAGCCCGCGGGTGCCCTGCAGCAGGTTGCCGCTGACGGTGTAGGAGCCGGGGGTCCAGAACTCCCAGTAATCCACCCCGGTGGTGGAGGCGACGACGTTGCCGGTGACGCTGTTGTTGCTCAGCAGCCCGATGCTGCCGGCGCTGGGTACCCACTCCAGCCGGATGAAGCGTTCGCGCGGGTTGGACAGGGTGGCAAAGTTGTTGGTGACGCTGTTGGAATCGCCGCCATGAATGAAGACGCTGGCCCAGCCGGTGTTCTGGATGAAGTTGTCCTGGACGGTGACGCCGTTGGCCATGTCGTCCAGGTAGACGCCGAAGCTCTTGTAGCGGTCGAGCCAGCCCGACCCGTCGGTCGCCACCCCGCCGACGGTGCGGATGTCGTTGCCGCGGATGACCGTCCGGGTGTCGAGGTTGGAGCGGCCCAGCATCTCGATGGCGCCGCCGTCGGCGGTTTCCGTCATCGTGTTGTAGATGCGGTTGTACTCCACCACCGTGCCGGTGTTGACGGTGGCGCCGTCCCAGTTCTTGATCGAGACGCCGTAGCGCGGGCTGTTGCGGATGTCGTTGCCCGAAATCAGGGTGTCGTTGGCGCCGTAGAGCTGGATGCCGGCGACGTCCTTCAGCACCTCGCCGATGTCGGTGATGCTGTTGGCGTCGACCCGGTTGCCGTTGCTGCCGTAGGTGAGCTTGATGCCGCTGGCGCCCAGATGCTCCAGCCGGTTGGCCTCGATGGTGTTGCCGGACGACCCGGTCAGCGTCACCGCGGTGCCGACATCGACGAAGCGGTTGCCGGCGATGGCGTTGCCCGACGCGTTGGTCAGCGTCAGGGCCGAGCCGTCCCAGGTTGTGTCGGCGAAGGTCAGCCCCTGCAGGGTGACGCCGCTCGCCCCGTTCAGCGCCAGCAGCGTGCCCAGCCGCGCCACCACGGCGCCCTGGCCCAGCAGCGTCGCCGGGTCCTGCGGCTTGACCACCAGCCGGCCGGTCTCGGCGCTCCAGGCGAACTCGCCGGCGTCGCGGATGAAGGCGTCGTCGTTCAGCAGCCGGTAGGTGCCGCCGCTGCGCAGGGCGTACTTCACCGCCTGGGTGAAGCCGATGGTCCGGCTGGCGGCATCGACCCCGGCCACCCCGACGATATTATCCGACAGCCGTTCGGTGTCGAAGGCCTGGATCATGGTGCCGGGCTGGATGCCGGCGGCCAGCACCGCCGCCATCGCCCCGTCGCCGGCGCCGTAACGCAGGCTGGTCTTGCTGGCACCGCCGGCCGCCGCCTCCAGGATCGACCAGCCGGATTTGGCGTCGCCGGCGGTCCAGTCGCCGCTCTGCGCCACCTTCTGGCGGACGCCGCCGACGCTGACGTCGAGCCCGGTCGCCGCGGTCGCCGCGGCGTAGAGCCCACCGCCGATGGCGGTGAAGCCGCCGACCCGCTCGCCGCCGCTGAAGACCGGCGTCTCGCCCGGATAGGCCATGATGCGGACGCCGTTGTCCGCCCCGGTCAGGGTGACCGTCCGCGACAGGCTGTAGGTGCCGCCGCGGACATAGGTGTCGCGCACCCCGGTCGCCCGCATCGCGCCCTGCGCGCGCTCCAGCGTGGCGAAGGGGCCGTCGGTGCCGTCGGCGTTGGGTGCGGCCAGACGCCCCGACCAGCCATCGTTGCCGTTGGTCGCGACGTAGAACGCCTGTTGTGCGCTGTCTGTCATTGCCGGATCGCCTTGCCCATACAAGGCCGATCACACGGCGGAATTACTTAATAAAGAGGTAGCCGAATCCTTTCGGAGGTACCCTTTGTCGCAGGCTCCTCCGTGGCCTTTTGGTGACAACCGCTTGAACCGAGGCATTTGTCACTTGCGGCGTCCCGGGCGTTGTCTTCGCACCCCGCCAGAGCAACTGGGCGGACACAATCGACGACCGGATCAGCGCAGCTCGACCCGCCGCTCCTCCCGCACCACCGTGTCGTCGCCGTGGCGCAGCGTCACCGTCACCCGGTACGGGCCGGGGGCCCAGGGACCGGGGTCGGGCTTCTTCACCTCGGTGCCGAAAAACACCGCGACCAGCGGGCGCGGCACCGCCCCTTCGCTGCGGGTCAGGCGGCGCCCGTCGGGGCCGGTCACCTCCAACGTCACGCGGTCGCCCTGCCGCCCGCCCATCAGCTCCGCCCAGACGCCGAGCGTCGGCGTCGCCGCCGGCAGACGGTCGCGGTCGTAACCGCCGTCGCGCGCGACCTCCGCCTTGGGCGTCCCGGGCGCCAGCCCGGCGCCGAGCAGGGCGCTCGGCCGGTAGGCCAGGGTCTGGCGGGCCTGCGGGCTCCACAGCGTGCCCGGCGGGACGGGCGCGCTCCCCCCGTCGGTGGCGCAGGCCGGCGCCGGGCCGCTGCCGGCTTCCGTACCGCGGTAGGGGTCGATGGTGCGGCCGTCGTGGCGGATGCCGAAATCGACGTGCGGGAACTCGGTGTTGCCGGACAGGCCGATCTCGGCCAGCGGCGTGCCCGCCTCGACCCGGTCGCCCGGCTTGACCGCGACGCTGCCGCGCCTCAGGTGGCTGTACTGGGTTTCCCAGCCCTGGCCATGGTCGACCACCACCGCGTTGCCGGCCTCGCGCCCGGCCGGGGCGCCGCCGCTCTGGCGGATGCTGACGTCCTCCATCCCGTCGCGCACGCGCGTCACGGTGCCGGGGGCCGCGGCCACCACCGCCACGCCGCGCCGCATCGCCTCCAGGTTGGTCAGCCGGAAGTCGGTCCCCTTGTGCCCGTCGTAGGTCAGCCGGCCGCAGGCGAAATCCTGCGCCCCCGGCCCCGGATCCGCGTCGACGTAGTTCTGGACGAAGCACTCCGCCCCGATCCGGCAGCGCACCGGCACCTCCAATACCGGCGCGCCGGCCGGCGCCTCGGCCCGGGCGGGCGCCGGCGGGGCAACGGCCGGCACGGACAGGGCGGGCAGCGCCGCCGCCCCCCAGCGAAACAGGAAAGACACCGCCATCCGGAACCGTCGCACGCTGTTGCTCCCCCTTGCCCAACCGATGAACGCAAAGAATGGCAAACTACCCGTTATGCATCCCCTTTATGCGTCGTCGCATAACGGGCAGGCGCAGCCTCCAGCGCCACCGCCCAGGCCAGCAGGCGGGCGGCGGGGCCCCCGGCGGCAAACCGGGCGAGCGCCCGCATCAGCGGCGCCGAACCCGGCTCGACCGCCAGGGCCTGGCGCAGCACCGCCTGGGCGCGACCGCCCGCGCCGTTCCGCTCCCGCAGTTGCGCGAGCGACAGGGCCAGGGGCGGCAGGGACGGCCGCTGACCGGCGAGAGGTTCGGCCCGTATGCCGCGGAGCAGCACCATCACCGGCGCAAGGCCGCAGTCCAGGCCGAGCGCGACGTTGCTGAGGCGGCGGTAAGGCTCGCCCCGGTCGGGGGCGGCGGCGATGGCCCGCCGGAGCGCGGCGACGCGACGGCCGGGCGGCGCGTCGTCCGGCAGGTCGCCGGCCTCGCGGGTGAGAATGGCGCCCAGGACCGGGGCCAGCCGCGGCGACAGCGCGACCGCCGCCAAGTCCTGCTCCGGCGGCGCGCCCATCCCAAGAGCCGCCAGCCGCGCCATCAGCGCGGCGACCCGGGTCCTGCGCTCCGCCGCCACCGGCGCCACCATCGACACAGCCGGCCGGGTGCCGCCGTCCAGACGGGTCCAGAGCGGCGCCGTCCGCTGGAGCAGGCGGGCGAGGACGGTGAACCACAGGGCGGCGCGCTCGTCCGGTGCGAAGCCCGCCTCATCGACCAGACCCCAGCACTGGGCGCAATGCTCGACCCAGGCGTCCAGCGCCACCGCGTCGTCCCAACCGTACCAGCGCTGCGTTTCGGCCAGCCGGTGCACCCGCTTGCGGTACAGCGGGCGCGGCACCCGCCGCAGTTCGCCCAGACCGGCCAGCCGGAGCATCCACACCGTGTCGGCCGCGAAGTCACCGCACCGGTTTCCCGACAGCGGCAGGCCGCCACCCAAGGCGGAGCGGCGGATCAGGCCGCGGTAGGGGATCGCATCGAAATGAAAGGCCAAGCCGTTGCGCAGCCGTTCGAACCGCCCGCCGCGCAGTTCGGGCTGCTGCAGGGAATAGGAGGCATCCTCGAAGCCTTCCAGGTCGCAATAGGCGGCGACCGCCGCCGGATGGCGGTCCAGGCAGCCCAGCAGCGCTTCCAGATAGTCCGGCGCGATCAGGTCGTCGTGCGGCAGGAGGCAGAAGAACTCGGTTTCGACCCGCGCCATCAGGGCATTGGCGTTGCCGACCCAGCCCTGCCGGTCGCGGTGGACGAGGATGGTGAAGCGCGGGTCGGCCAGGAAGGGGCGGCAGGCGTCGACGGAGCCGTCGGTCCCGCGGTCGATCGCCACCAGCACCCGGATGTCGGCGATGGTCTGGCCTCGGATCGCCGCCAGGGTGTCCGCCACGAAACGGGCGCCCTGATAGACCGGCACGCACACGGTGATGCGCGGCGCCATACGCTCAGCCCCCGCCCGTCACGCGGTCGGCCGCCTGGACCGCGAACAGCGGCGCCGTGGTGTATTTGCCGGTCTCGACCGTGTGGTAGCCGCCCTGGGACCGGACGCCGATCTCGAAGCGGCGGTGCAGCCCACTGTCCGGATCGTCGATGTCGGTGTCGCCCTGCGCCACGATCACCCCGCCGGCCACCCGCCGGTGGCGGATGTCCCGCGGGTCGAGGGCCCGCAACGCCGGCAGCAGCCCGCCCAGCGCATCCAGCGTGGCGGCGGCCACGCGCTCGCGGGTGGCGTCGTCCAGCGCCGCCTCCCAGTCCGGCGGCGCCAGATCCCGCGAGCGGCCGATCATGCAGGCGGGATACCAGGACAGGAACAGGCTGGTGCCACCGAAGCTGACGCTGTCGCCGAAACGGCCGAGCATCAGGGTGGCCGAGGGCAGATCCGGCAGCGGCCGGGCGAGGTCGAGCGTCACGCCGATCTTGAAGCGGTACAGGCAGGGAGCTTCCGCCGGCAGGCCAACGCTGCGGTCGATCCGCCGGCGATCCTCCCACAGGCAATTGACCACCTGCGGGTAGCGTTCCCGGCGCACAGGCCCCGCTCCATCCTCCGCTCCATTCCCCGATGCCCGGATCGACAGCGCGACCCCACGGCCATCCGCCTCGGCCGCCAGGATCCGGCTTCCCGGCAGGACGGCGATCCGGGGTTCGGCCTCCAGCGCCGCGCGCAGACGCTCCGCCAACCGGCCGACATGGACCGAGCGCTCGCCGGTCCGGAAGGCGTCGGTGACCGCTCCGCCCTCGAACGCCGCCGCCGTTTCCCGTGCGCCCAGGCGCCGGTACGGCGCGTCGAGGATGCCGCCGAGATACCGGCGGCCGCGGACACGGTCGGCCACATGGGCGAAATGGCGCTCCACCCCGGCCGCATCCACCATGGTGTCGCGATGGACACCGTAGAGAAAGGGGCTGGACAGGGCATCGTCCAGCGCGTCCGCGCCGCACCACCGGGTGATCAGGTCGCCGAACGCCAGGGCGCCTTCGATCATGCGGTCGGCGGTGCGCCGGCTGTCGTCGTTGGCATAGACGAAGCCGAGGTGGATCTTCCCTTCATTGACCAGCCCGGCCCGGGTGATCGGCCGGTCGGCGGCGTCGTAGAGATCCACATGGCAACCGCGACGGGCCAGTTCCAAAGCGACGCACACGCCTTGGAAGCCGGCGCCAAGCACCGCGATCCGGGGTCGGGAAGGCTTCGGTGTGGGCGCGATCATTCCGTGAGGACGGCTCGTCGGGAAACGGGAAGACGCCATATCGCCCCTTGCCGGGGCAAAGGCAATGCACCGCCCATCATCCGCCCTTTCCTTATCATCCGAAGGCCACACCCCCTTCACCCATACTCCATCCCGCACATCGTGGCATCGAAGCGGGACTGGGGACGGACAGCATGGCGAACAGCACTTACACCGGGGCCGGCGAGACGGTCGTCGTCATCGACAGCGGCTGGTCGGCGACCTGGGAGAACGCCGCGCGCGTGGTCTACCAGCACGACTTCGCCAACAACGACGGCGACGCCCGCAACCCCAACGCCGACACCCACGGCGCCCTGGTGACCTCCCGCATCCTGTCGCAGGCGCCGGACGTCGGGATCATCGCGCTGAAGGTGATGCCGGACGGCACCACCACCGCGTCGGGCACCGCGATCGAGCAGGCGCTGCAATGGGTCGTCGCCCACGCCGCCGACTACCACGTCGTCGGCGTCAACCTGTCGCTGGCCGGCGGGTCGGCCGGGGCGGAGACGACCACCATCCTGTCCGACGAGCTGGCGAGCCTCGCCGCCCAGCGCGTGCTGGTCTCGGCCGCCGCCGGCAACGCCGGCCAGAACGGCACGGCGACCGACGTGTCCTATTTCGCCGCCGACCACAACACGATCTGCGTCACCGCCTCCACCGGCGACGGGGCGCTGCCGGGCTGGGCCCAGCGCAACCCGGGCATCACCGACCTGTGCGCCGACGGCACCGACATCGCGCTGACCGACCTGTCGGGACGGGCGGTGACGGTCAACGGCTCCTCCTTCTCGACGCCGACGGTGACCGCCGCGGTGGCGCTCGCCCAGCAGGAGGCGACCGCGCTGCGCGGCAGCGCCCTGACCCAGGACGAGTTCCTGTCGCTGGCGCACCAGACCGGCACGCCGATCGCCGGCACCGGCTACACCGATTTGAACACCCAGGCGCTGCTGACCAAGATCGGCCAGATCTACGGCGCGCCGGCACCGGGGACGGGCGCCCCGGCCACCGTCGCCGCCGACATCCAGGTCAACGCCAAGGGCACCGCGGCGGCCGGCATCAACGCCCACTTCACGCTGCTGGTCGACGGCCACGCGGTCGGCGGCGCCACCGTCGGCACCGCGGCCAAGAGCTACGCCTTCGCCACCACGGTGACCGCCGGCACCGCCCACGCGGTGCAGATCCAGTACGACAACGACGGCTTCGCCGGCGGCCAGGACCGCAACCTGATGGTCAACACCGTCACCGTCAACGGCCACGGCTACGCCGCGACCGACGCGGCCGTCACCTACGACAAGGGCGCGCTCGACGGGCACGACGTGGTCAAGGGCCAGAGCGGGATGTGGTGGAACGGCACGCTGGTGGTCGCCGCCGACAAGAGCCTGTTCTCCGGCCAGGCGCAGGTGGCGGAGGCCGACACCAGCGTGTGGAACCACGCCGTCACCGCCAGCACCGCGGCCGTCGCCGACCCGTCGACCGCATGGTCGCCGGAGCTGACGACGACGGTCGAGAACGGCGACGCCCACGCCCTGCACGCCTGGTTCGACCACGCCCACGATGCGGCGCACGGGCTGGCGGCGTAACCGCGGCCGCGGCCCGGTCCAATCCGCCGGCGCGCGACGAGCCGGGCGTTGATCCACACTCCGATGTGCATGAGAATGGCGGCCGCAGCCGCAGGAACCGCCGCGGCCGCCCGTCTCAGGAGCTGAACAGGGTGTGAGATCCGGATTGGAGATGACGTTTCCCGTTGTTCTCGTCTGCGGCATGTTCAGCAGCGCCTCGACCTGGGCCTTCAACGCGGCCGTCGACCTTGTCCGCCTGACGATGCCCTGTCATGTCGCCTTCGCCGCGAGCCTGGATGCGGACACCCGCTTGCCGCTGCCGCCGGCCGGGACGGTGCTGGTGCTCAAGACGCACGGCTGGGGCGATCCGGCGGCGTTCCTGGCCCGTCATCCCGAGACGCGCTGCATCGTCACCGTCCGCGATCCGCGCGACGCCGTGGTGTCGCTGATGCAGCGCTTCGGCTACGACTTCGGCCACGCCTTGGCCTATGCGGCGCACGGGGCTGCGGGGATCGTCGGCGCGGCCCTGCGGCCGGACAGCCTGCTGCTGCGTTACGAGAACGGGTTCATGGACCAGGCCGCGACCGTCCGCCGGATCGCCGGCCATCTGGGCCTTCAGCCCGGCGACGAGCAGGTCGAGGCGCTGTTCGGCAGGCTGCAGCCCGACGCGGTGCGGGCCGCCATCGCCGAAGCCGAACGGCTGGACCGCTTTCCCAAGGGGCTGCCGCCCGGCGAAACCGCCGATCCGCTGACGCAATGGCATCCCGGCCATATCGGCGACCGCCAGGTCGGCAAACACGCGCGGCTCCTCGACCGGGACCGCCAGACGGCCGTCGCCACGCGGCTGGCGCCCTATATGGAGCGGTTCGGCTATGCGGCGTGACCGGCCGACGGCCTCCGCCGCGGGCCTTCCCTCGCTCCCCTCCGGACCGGTGACGGTCGTCGCCATCGAGGGAACCACCTTCCATGGCCCGGAGGCCATGACCGGGATCGGCCGCTACGTCCGGAACATGACGCGCGGTCTGGCGCGGATCCACGCCGAACAGGGCGTCCGGCTCCTGGCCACGGTGGGGCGGCTGGAGCATGCGGCGCGGCTGGCGGACGCCGTCGCGCACGACGTGCAGGCCCATCTGTTCCAGCCGCTGCTTCCGGGCGCCCCCCTGTCCGCCAGCCGCACCCGGACGCCCGACCGGCTGGAACAGGATCTGATCCGGTTGGGGGCGACCGTCTATTTCGATCCCAACCCGTTCGCCCTCTACAAGAGCTTCTTCACGCCCAGGCGGCTGCGGCACGCGGCGATGATCCACGATCTGGTGCCGCTGACCTACCGGGCGGCCTATTTCGAGACATGGCCGGAGCCGGCGAAGGCGGAGTACATGCGGCGGCTCACCCATCTGGCGGAGGCGGCCGACGTCGTGCTCTTTCCGTCGCACGCGACCGCCGAGGAGTTCCGCCGCCTCACCCGGCCACGCCCCGGGCTGGTGCGGTGCGTCACGGGCGAAGGGGTGGATCCGGTCTTTCTCGACCCCGCCGCCCCGGTCGAGGAGGGCGCCCCGGCCACCGGCGGCCCCTTCATGCTGATGGTCTCGAACCCGGCGGACCGGCGCAAGAACCTGGGCTTCACGCTGACGGCGTTCCGGCACTTCCTGGGTCTGGCCGCGTCGACCCGCCACGCCGCGACGGGGCTGGAGATCGTCATGGCGTCGGACGCGCTGATCGACCAGACGCAGGCCCATTGCCGGGCGCTGGGTCTTGGCGACCGTGTCCGCTTCCACATCGCGGTGTCCGACGCGGCCTTGCGGCGGCTCTACCGCGACGCGGCGCTTCTGGTCTGCCCGTCCGCCGCCGAGGGCTTCGGCCTGCCGGTCATCGAGGCGCTCGCCTGCGGCACCCCGGTGCTGAGCAGCAACCGGGCGGGCCTGGCCGAATTCCACTGCGACGGCTGGATTCTGCCGGGCGACCTGTCGTCCGAAGCGGCGCTTGCCGCCGCCATGCTGCGGGCGCTCGACCGGCCGCGCGGCGATCCGGAAACCGCCCGCCGCTACGCCGCCCGGTTCGACTGGACCGCGGTCGCCGCCCGGACCTATCGGGCGCTGTCGCCCCAGCCCCTGTCATACCAGTCCCTGTCGCCCCAGGCCTCGTCCCTTCAGGCCCCGCCCCCTTGCCCCCCATCGCCGACCGGCCGCGCATGACCCGCCTGCCCGCGGGCGACCGCGATGGCGTAGCCGATGGCGTGCTCGGCGCGGGCCTGTTCGTGCAGGCTGGATTGCGGCAACGCGTTGGCCTCGATCACCCAGAGCCGGTCGTCGTCGTCCACCGCCAGATCGATTCCCAGCTCCGACAGCGGCAGGGGCTTGGTCGCGTCGACCAGCCGCGCGACCTCCAGCGCCAGGGCGGGGATCCGGTCCCGCAGGTCCGCCGCCCCGGACACCCGCCGCCCCAGCAGAAAGCCGTCGAGCGGCCCCTGATAGCCGCCCTGGCTGGTGTTGGTCAGGAAGGTTCCCGCCTCGGCCAGCCGGACGTAGGCGCGGGTGACGCCCCAGGCGCCATCGGCCCGGCGCTGGACATGCACCCGGATGTCGGCCGGCCGGCCGTCGCCCGCCACCGAGCGGATGAAGCGCTGCACCAGATAGCGGCGATACCGCAGGCGCCCGGCGATCCGCGACCGGACATGGGCGACGGCGTCGTCCAGCGCGCCGCGGAACAGGCCCTGGCCGTGCTGGACCCGCCACACCCCATCCTGCGGCCCGTCCAGGCCAGGGGCCCCCGGTTCATTGTGTATGAACTGGATGCCGAAGCCGCGGCGCCCGTCGGCGGGTTTCACGACGGCGTTCCGGTGCTCCCGGAAGACGGCGGCCAGCGTGGCGTCGACCGCGTCGGCGGGGATGGCGACGGTCGGGATGGCGTGGCGCATCAGCGGGCTGCCGGACAGAAGCGCGTGGAAGGCCAGCTTGTCCAGGCCGGAATCGGCGATGACCGGGCGGTTCCGGCGGATCCAGCCGTCCAACGCGCCCCATTGGTCGCCGGCCGCCGTCTTGATCACCACCAGGTCGGGCAGCGGGAACCGGCCGGCGGTCCAGCCGGCGGGGGTCCAGCGTTCCCCGGCGATCAGGCCGCGCTCCCGATCCCAGGAGGCGCCGTCGAGAAAAACCAGAGACACACCCTGAAGGGCCGCCTCCGCAAGCATTGCACGCATACGTGATGGAGGAAACAGGTCCGTGGACGGACGGTTGTAAGATATGAAGCCGATCTGAAGCATTTCTGGCCGACGGTGCCTCTATCAATGGCGATCATCGCGTTGACCGGATTGTATCCTTATGCTATCGGACATTTGAGAAGAAAAAACGATTCCATGAAATACTGTTGCATTTCGCCAATTGTGACGAGATGAAAGAAATTGTTTCTTTGGGTGTGGCCCGGCGCCATTTGGCGCGACCCGGCGGCGGGGAGCCGCGCTGCCGGAACGGCGGGCCCGACAAGGCCGAGGCGAGCGGCCCCGGCGCCTCGATGACGGGTGGACCATGGACGACCAGACCGACTCACCGGACGATTATCACGCGATCTGCCTGGGGACCGCCGCCCGCGCCCGCGGGATCGCAACCCGGTACGTCCATGGGGTCTACAGCCGCTTCCATCCCTTTCCCTCCCGCTGGCTCGATCTCACCGTCGGCGGGCGGGCGTATCTGTTCGCCTCCGGCATGCTTCTGGTGAAGGGGGGCGATCCCTGGCGCGGCCTTGGCCTGCACATCAACGAGGAGGCCACCCTCATCATCCGCGACAAGCAGCGGGCGAAGAGCTTTCTCGACGCGCGGGGGTTCGGCACGCCGGCCGGGCGGGTCTTCCGCCGCAACGACCTGTCCGCGGCGCTCGACGCCTTCGGGAGCTTTGCCGGGCCGGTCTGCGTCAAGCCCAACCAGGGCACCAAGGGGGAGCTGGTCTTCCCGGCGATCGCCGACCGCGCCCGCTACGAGCGCGCGGTCCGGCGGGTCGCCGCCCGGCACCAGAAGATCCTGGTGGAAGAGAGCGTGACCGGGCAACTGATCCGCTTCTTCTTCGTGCGGCCGCGGGTGGTGGCGGTCAAGCTGAGCCGGCCGGCCAGCGTCGTCGGCGACGGCAGCGCCACCATCGCCCGCCTGATCGACCTCAAGAACGCCCGGCGCGACCGGCGGGCGGTGCCCGGCCATTCCAACATCGCGGTCGACGACGACCTTCGCGATTTCCTGGCGATGACCGGCCGCGGCCTGGACGACGTCCCGGCGGCGGCGGAACGGGTCTTCCTGCGCGGCACCTCCAACGGCGCGACCGGCGCCGACAGCCTCGATTGCCGGGCGGACCTCCACCCGTCCTACCTGGACGTGCTCGCGGCGGCCTGCAACGCGGTGCCCGGCCTGAACCTGACCGCCGTCGACGTGATGATCCGGGATCCGGCGGCGCCGGCACGGCACGGCAACCACTGGATCCTGGAAATGAACCGGAATCCCGGCCTGACGCCGTATCATTTTCCCTGGCGGGGCGGGGCGCAGGACGTGTCCGGGGCGATCCTGGACGCGCTGGAGCAGGGTTTCGGACCGGCTCCCGCCTCCCCCCCGCCTCCCCCGATGTCCGTTTGTCCGCAACGACCGCCGATTGAGTGACCGATGAGCGCAACCGCCGACCTGGACCGCGATGGCCTGCAACGCTGGATGATGGCCTATCTGGCGACGATCTGCGGGCTTGCCGCCGACCGCATGGACCCCGCACAGGCCTTGGCCGTCTACGACCTCGATTCCGTCGACGCGGTCGAAATGGCGCTGGAGCTGGAAAAGGCGTTCGGCATCGCCCTGCATCCGGAAACCTTCCTGGACACCGCCACCTCGGTCGCCGCCATCGCCGATCACGTGGCGGGCACGCGTCCCGGCTCCCGTCCGCCGCGGGTGTGATGGCGACGGACATCCCCGGCTGGATCCACGCGCTCAACCAACCGCCCTCCTGGTCGCTGGCCGCCCTGGCGGACCCGGCGGCCGGCGCCGAACAGCGCCTGCAAGCCTGCCAGATCCTGATCCAGAGCGGCGTCGTGCGCTGGACCCTGCCGCATGTGGAGGCCCTGCGCGGCGTTCCGGAGGCCGCCGGGCGCGCCGACCAGCTGGCCATCCTGTGCCGCGCCCTGTGGGACTGCGACCTGACCGGCGCCGGCGCCATCCCGGCGACGCTGGCCCGGGATGCCGAGGCCGGAAATTACTGGATGGCGCCGGCCAATTCGCCGACCACCCTGATCGCCTTCACCGGACGGGCCAAGCGGCTGTCGGTGTCGGTCTATCTGATGCAGCGGATCCTGGAGCCGCTCGGCGTCAACGTCATCTACCTGTTCGATCCGGCCGACAGCTTCTACGTCGGCGGGATCGGCGGGCGCTGGACCGGGCTGGACGCCACGCTGGACCTGCTGCGCCGACTGTGCGAGGGCTTCGGCACCCAGCGGCTCTACTGCCTCGGCCAGTCGACCGGCGGCTATGGGGCGCTGCGCTATGGGCTGGAGCTCGACGCCCGCGCCGTCCTCGCCTTCTCCCCGATGATCTGGCAGGCCCGGCGGCCCCGGCCGCTGGCGCGGATCGCCCAGGCGCTCGGCCGGCCGGTCGGCGAGGAGGAGGTCGACCTGCGCCGGCTCTACCGCAGCCGGCCGCGGGTGCCGCCCGCCACGATCGTCTGCGGCGGCGACAACGCGGCCGACCTGCGCTCGGCCGCCGAGCTGTCGGACCTTCCCGGCATCGACCACCGCGTCCTGCCCGGCGTCGGCGACCATGCGGTCATCACCACCCTGCTGCGGACCGGCGCCCTGCGGCCGATGCTCGGCGATTTCCTGCGCCGGTGACGGCCGCCGGCGCGGCCGTCCGCTCTCACCGCTCGTGCATGGCCTCCTGGGCGCTGCGCGACAGCGGGGAGAGCAGGTAGTCGGCGATGCGGCGGCGGCCGGTCTTGATCTCGGCGGTGACCGTCATGCCCGGCTGAAGCCGCGTTTCCTTGCCGTCGACGTCCAGCGTGTCGCGGTCCAGCGCGACGCGCGCGGCGTAGACCGAGCCGGGCTCGGGCGACTTCGCGGCGCTCTTGTCCTGGCCCTTGTCGGTCGTCGGCGGCTGCACGGCGTCGCCCGACAGCGAGACGACACGGCCGGGGATCAGGCCGTATTTGGTGAAGGAGAAGGCCTCCACCTTGACCTCCGCCACCTGTCCGGCCTGGACGAAGCCGATGTCCTTGTTGGGGATGAAGGCCTCGATCTCCAGCCGGCTGTCCTCGGGCACGATGACCATCAGCGGCTGGGCGGCGGTCACCACGCCGCCGACGGTGTGGATGGCGAGCTGCTGGACATAGCCGTCGACCGGCGCGGTCAGCCGTTGCAGCCCGACGCGCTGTTCCGCCTTGGCGAGGTCCTGCTCCAGCGAGGCGGCCTTGCGCTCGGCCTCGGCGAGGCTGGTGTAGAGCTGGCGGCGGAACTCCGCCTCGGTCTGGCGGCGCTGCTCGGCGTTGGCGGCGATGGAGGCGTCGGCCTCGGTCAGCTTGATCTTCTGGACCAGCAATTCCTGCTCCTGCCCGACCAGATCCTGCTGGAGCTGGAGATACTGGAAGCGGGACGAGGTGCCGCGCTTCGACAGGTCGAACAGCGCCTCGGCCCGTTCGCGGATCAGCGGCAGGGTGGCGTTCAGCTTGGTGATGGTCTGCACCACGGTGGCGTGGTCGGCCTCGCGCCGGGCCTGCTCGCGGTCGAGCGCCGCCAGCTTGGCGCGCTGCTCGGCGATCTGGCTGGCCAGCAGTTGCCGCTGCATCCGCTCCAGGTCGGGCGCCAGCCCGGCGGGGGCGACGAAGGCGCGGTCGGGGTCGGTCCCGTCGTTGACCACGGCGAGGGCGGCGCGCAGCCGCGCCGCCTCGGCGCGGGCGGCCGACAGGTCGGACGCGGTGCGGTCGCGGTCGGCGACGGAGCCGGTCTGGTCCAGCTCGACCAGCGTCTGGCCGGCCTTGACCAGCTGGCCGTCCTCGACCCGGATGGCGTGGACGACACCGGCCTCCATCGGCTGGATGGTCTTGGTCCGGCCGCTCGGCACGACGCGGCCCTGGGCGACCGCCACCACGTCGATGTGGCCGAACCACGCCCAGGCGCAGGCGGTGGCGAAGGCCAGCATGATGACCGCGCTGAAGGTCCGCACGGTGGGCGAGGGCGGCCGCTCCATGATCTCCAGCGCGTCGGGCAGGAAATCGATCTCGTCGCGCCGGTGGCTCGGCGGACGCGGCGGACGGGCGGGACGGCGGCCCGGTGCCGGTCCCGGCGGCGTGCCGGGGGCGTTGGCCGGGGCGGGGGCGGCGGACGGGTTGTGGGTGGGAGCGGTCACCACCGCGGCGGTCGCTTTGGTCATGCTGGCGTCTCCCTCAACCGGCCGCGCGTTCGATCATGCCGGTGCCCGGCTCGGCTCCGGGCAAATGCCCCATCTGGCCCCGAAACAGCGTGGCGTAGCGGCCGCCGCGGCGCAGCAGCTCGTCGGGCGCGCCGTCCTCGACGATGCGGCCGCGCTCCACCGTGACGATGCGGTCGGCGATGGCGACGGTGGACAGCCGGTGGGCGATGATCAGCACGGTGCGGCCGGCGCAGATGCGGCGCATGTTGGCCTGGATGATCCGTTCGGATTCATGGTCGAGCGCGCTGGTCGCCTCGTCGAAGATCAGGATGCGCGGGTTGGTGACCAGCGCGCGGGCGATGGCGATGCGCTGCCGCTGCCCGCCCGACAGGCTGGCGCCGCGCTCCCCCACCACGGTGTCGTAGCCGTCGGGCAGCTCGACGACGAAGTCGTGGGCGCCGGCCAGCTTCGCCGCGGCGACGACGCGGGCCATCTCCATGGTCGGGTCGCTGAGCGCGATGTTCTCGCGGATCGAGCCGGAGAACAGCACGTTGTCCTGCAGCACCACGCCGATCTGCCGGCGCAGCCACACCGCGTCGGCGGTGGAGAGGTCGGTGCCGTCCACCATCACCCGCCCGCGCTCCGG
The DNA here is from genome assembly GCF_003116095.1 of Azospirillum sp. TSO35-2. Lineage (GTDB taxonomy): Bacteria > Pseudomonadota > Alphaproteobacteria > Azospirillales > Azospirillaceae > Azospirillum. The sequence continues at coordinate 4,632 of NZ_LGRA01000004.1, read as the reverse complement.
CACGTGGAAGCGCTGGAGCAGCTTGGCCAGCGTGCTCTTGCCCGAACCGGACGTGCCGACGATGCCGACCACCTGGCCGGCCGGGATGTGCAGCGACACGTCGCTCAGCGTCTCCGGCCCGTCGTGGCGGTAACGGAAGGTGACGTGGTCGAAGCTGACGTCGCCCTTGATCGCCGGCATGGCGGCGCGGCCGGCGCTCTGCAGTGGCTCGGGCGCGGTGTTCAGGATGTCGCCGATGCGGTGCATCGACAGCCGCACCTGCTGGAAATCCTGCCAGAGCTGGGCGATGCGCAGCACCGGCTGGACGACGCGGCCGGCGAACATGTTGAAGGCGACCAGCTCGCCCACCGTCAACCCGCCCTCGATCACCAGCCGCGCCCCCAGCCACAGCACCAGCATGGTGGAGAGCTTGGAGACGAACTGCACCGACTGGCTGGCGACGTTGTTGAGGTTGCCGGCGCGGAAGCCGGCGCGGACATAGCCGGAGAGCTGGTCCTCCCAGCGGCGCTGCATCCGCGGCTCGACCGCCATCGCCTTGACCGTCTCGATGCTCGACACCGTCTCGACCAGGAAGCTGTGGTTCTCGGCGCCGCGGGCGAACTTCTCGTCCAGCCGGCGGCGCAGGATCGGCGTCGCGACCAGGCTGATGGCGATGTAGACCGGGAAGGAGGCGGCGACGATGGCGGTCAGCATCGGGCTGTACAGCATCATCACGCCCAGGAAGACCACGGTGAACAGCAAGTCCAGCACCAGCGTGATGGTGGAGCTGGTCATGAAGTTGCGGATCGTCTCCAGCTCGCGCACGCGGGCGACGCTGTCGCCGACCCGGCGCGCGGCGAAATAGGCCATGGGGAGCGACAGCAGCCGCTGGTACAGCTTGGCCCCCAGCTCCACGTCCAGCCGGTTGGCGGTGTGGGCGAAGGTGTAGGTGCGCAGGCCGCCCAGCACCGCCTCGAACAGGATGACCGCCAGCATGCCGGCCATCAGCACGTCGAGCGTGCCCAGGCTGCGGTGCACCACCACCTTGTCGACCACCACCTGGAAGAACAGCGGCGTCACCAGCGCGAAGAGCTGGATGAACAGCGAGGCGGCCAGCACCTCGCCCAGGATGCCGCGGTATTTCCAGGCGACCGCCCCGAACCAGCGGGCGTCGAAGCGCGGCTGGCCCATGCCCAGCGTGCCCTTGCGGCCGAGGCAGAGCAACCGGCCGCTCCACAGCGGCTCGAAGGCGGCGCGGTCGAGGACGCGGGTCTGGCCGGATGCCGCGTCGTGCACCAGCACGCGGTCGCCGCCGGCCTTGGCCAGCACCAGAAAGCCGCCGTCGGGGCCGGGGACCAGCGCCGGCAGCGGGGTGCGCTCCAGCCTTTCCCATTTGGTCTTGACCACGCGGGCCTTGGCGCCCAGCCGGTGGGCCTGGCGGACCAGCCCGGTCAGGTCTGGCGGCTCGCCGCCGCAGGCGTGGCGGATGGAGTCATGGTCGGCCGGAATGCCCAGGATCCGCAACGCCGCCACCAGCCCGGCGATGCCGGGGTCGAGCGGGGGGCCGGGGCGTGGTCCGGAAGGGGGCCCCCCCGCCGGGGATTCGGCTTGGGCGGGGGGTTCCCGCGCCGGATCGGGCGGCGACCCGTCTTGCGTCTGTTCCATGAGGCTTCCCGGTTCCGAAACGTATCAGCGAGGCGCCGAACGGCTGCACCCAACCGAAGGTGCGCATCGGTCCGGCCCGGGACCACCCGAACGATGGGGTACTCCGCCACAGCGTCGGGGCGTGACCGGAGGGCGTAAGGCATAGGGTGAGGACCAGAGGGGGAAAGGCGGGGCGGTGGCTTTTCCTGGACCGGACGGCGCGCTTGGGAGTAGGCATGCGACACAGCGCCGGACCGGGTGGGACCGCATGCCTTCGGCGGGCCGGCGCCGTCCGTTCCCGTCCCCCTTTGCCGGACCCGCCCTTGTCGCTGATCCCCCAGCTCCTGCGCCTCCTGCTCGTGCTGCTGATGCCGCTGTGGCTGTCGCTGGCGGTCGACGCGCTCGGCCTGCACCTGACGATGCCGTCGATGCTGTCCGGCCTGCGGCGCGCCGCCCCCGACGCCGACACGACGCTGGCGCCGCCCTCGGGCTGGCGGGAGCGGGCCTATCTGGCCGCCAACCCCGACGTCGCCGCCGCCGTCCGCGACGGGGTGATCTCCAGCGGCTACGCCCATTACGTCCAGCACGGCCGCGCCGAGGGCCGCCTCGGCGGCTTCCGGGAAACGCCGGCGGTGAAGAAGGCGGAGTTGGTGAAGGCGGAGGCCCCTCCCGCGGCACCACCGCCGGTCCCGGTTCCAGCCCCGCCGCCAAAACCCATCCTGGTGGAGCCCCCCGCGCAACCGGCGGCCGACCCGGTGCGGCCGGCGGTCAAGCCTATCGCCAATGGCCCCATCACCAATGGCCCCATCACCAACGGCGCCGTCACCACCCTTCCGGCCAAGCCCGCGGCCGGAGAGCGGCCGACGGTCGAGCGGATCCGCACCGCCAACAGCGAGGCCGGGGTGCGCGTCGTGCTCGACCTCGACCGGGCGCCGCGGTTCGAGACGCCGGTGCGGCGGCCCGACGGCCGGCTGGAGGTGGCGCTGCCCGGCACGCTGTGGCAGGCCGCCGCCGCCGGACGCCTGCCGCCGACGACGCTCGGCTACAGCGTCGAGCGGGACGGCACCGGCAGCCGCCTGCTGCTGGGCACCGACGAGAGCGGGTCCGGGGCAGGGTCCGGGGCCGTCCGCCTGATCGGCGTCTCCACCCTGCCCCCCGACAAGGACCGCGGCCACCGGCTGCTGATCGACGTGGCGCTTGCCGACAAGGGCAAGGGCCGCTGACGGCCGCCGCCCCGGCCGGTCGTCGCCCTCAGGCGGGCAGCTCCGCCTTCCGCAGGCCGCCGTCGCCCGTCGCGAGCGACCCCAGCGCCATGCCGGCCCCGGCCGGGTCGTAGGCGCCGCCGCCAAGCCCGCCATCCAGGCCCAGCCCGGCCGAACCGGTCATCCCGGCCGCCATCATGGCGATCGCGACCGGAGCCGCGCCGGCGTCGGCAAAGCCCGCAGCGGCAAAACCAGCGGCGACCGTTTCCGACGAGGTGCTGCGCTTGATGTAGGCCAGCTCGACCGCCGCGGCGCTGGTGCCGAACTCCGCCCCGATCTCGGGATGGGCGGCCAGATAGGCGGCGGGATCGAAGGCGGTCAGCGACCGGCCCTCGTTGTAGCCGAACTGGACATAGTGGATCTCGGCCGCCTGGACGTCGGGGCCGAAGGACTGGATCAGGTCCGGGTTGCTGGCGATGTAGCGCAGCGTGTCGAAGCCCTGGGCCGGCCGGCCCTCCGCTTGGCCGAACTGGATGTAGTGCCGGGCCGCGGCGTTCGCGTCGGTGCCGAAGGCCACAGCCAGGTCGCGGTTCGCCGCCAGATAGTTGTAGCCGTCGAAGCTGACGCTGCGCCCCTCCGCCTGGCCATGCTCGATGTAGTGGCGCGTCCCGGCGGCGGCGTCGGTGCCGAAGGCCGCCGCCAGATCCGGATAGGACGCGAGGTAGGCGAGCCCGTTGAAGTTGGGGCTCCGCCCCTCGGCCCGGCCGGACTGGATGTAATGCCGCGCCGCCGCGTCGGCGTCGGTGCCGAAGGCCGCCACCAGATCGGGGTAGGAGGCGGTGTAGGACAGCGGGTCGAAGGTCACCGTCCGCCCCTCGGCCCGGCCATGCTCGATGTAGTGCCGGGTCGCCGCGTCGGTGTCGGTGCCGAAGGCCGCGATCAGGTCCGGATAGGAGGCGATGTAGGCGAGCGCGTTGAAGCTGACCGTCCGCCCTTCGGCCTGCCCGTGCTCCTGGTAATGCCGGGTCGCCGCCCCGGTGTCGGTGCCGAAGGCCGCCATCAGGTCGGGGTAGGAGGCGATGTAGGCGAGCGCGTCGAAGGCGGCGGCCGGGGTCGCCGTCGGAACCGCCGGGGTCGGGGTGGAGGCCGGGTCCGCCGACGGCACCACCTGCACCGCCACGGTCTGGGCGGCGACGCCGCCATGGCCGTCGGCGACGCGGTAGGCGAAGGCGCCGGCGCTGCCGACGGTGCCGTCGGCGGCGAGGAAGGTCAGGGCGGGCAGGTCGCCGGCCGACAGGCTCTGGTTCACCGCCACCGCCGTGCCGTCGGCCAGCCGCACGGTGCCGCCGCCGGGCAGGCCGGTGACGGTCACCGTCAGCGCGTCGCCGTCGGGATCGGTCGGGGCCGCGATGCCGAGCGACACCGCGGCGCGGTCCTGGGCCGTCACCGTCTTGTCGGCCTGAACCACCGGGGCGCTGTTGCCGGCGGGCTCCACGACCGGGTCGGGGGCCGGATCCGGGACCGGATCCGGGGAGGTGACCGGCGGCGGCGGCGGGGGAGGGGGCGGCGAGACGACCGGCGCGGCCTCGACCCGCAGGGCGACGGTCTGGGTGTCGGCGCCGCCATGGCCGTCCTCGACCCGGTAGGCGAAGGCCCCGGCGTCGCCGACCGTGCCGGCCGCCGGGGTGAAGGTCAGGCCGGTGAGCTGGCCGAGCATCAGGCTCTGGTCGGCGATCACCGCGCTGCCGTCGGCCAGCCGGATGACGCCGCCGGCCGGCAGGCCGGTCACCGTCACGCTCAGCGCGTC
>NZ_LGRA01000005.1 GCF_003116095.1 Azospirillum sp. TSO35-2 | reverse complement strand
CTGACCCTGTCGGGCGTGGTCAGCGGCACCGGCTTCAACCTGACCAAGGACGGCAGCGGCACGCTGACGCTGTCGAACACCGCCAACACCTACACCGGCACCACCACGGTCAGCGGCGGCACGCTGGGGATCGCCGCGGCCGGCAGCATCAGCAGCGCCGCGCTGACGCTGGCCGGCGGCACGCTGGACAGCACCGGCAGCAGCGTCACCCTGGCCAACGCCGTGGCGCTGGGCAGCGGCAACGGCACCGTCAACGTCGGCAGCGGCAACGCCCTGACCCTGTCGGGCGTGGTCAGCGGGTCCAACGCCCTGACCAAGACCGGCACCGGCGGCCTGACCCTGTCGGGCAACAACAGCTACACCGGTGCCACCACGATCAGCGCCGGCACGGTGACGGCCAGCCACGCCAACGCGCTGGGCACCACCGCCGCCGGGACCACGGTGGCCGACGGCGCCACCCTGGCCATCGCCAACGGCATCACGCTGGCGGAAAACCTGACCGTCTCCGGCACCGGCGTGTCGTCGGCCGGCGCGCTGCAGGTGAGCAGCGGCAGCGCCACCGTCAGCGGCACCGTCGCCATGGGCGCCGACACCACCGTCAGCGTGTCGGGCACTGGCCTGACCCTGTCGGGCGTGGTCAGCGGCAGCTACGCCCTGACCAAGGCGGGCACCGGCACGCTGACCCTGTCGGGCAGCAACAGCTACACCGGCGCCACCACGGTCAGCGCCGGCACCCTGGCGATCGGCAACGCCAACGCTCTCGGCACCACCGCCGCCGGCACCACGGTGGCGAGCGGCGCCGCCCTGTCGCTGTCGGGCGGCATCAGCGTCGCCGAGGCGATCACCCTGTCGGGCACCGGCGTGTCGTCGGGCGGCGCGCTGGTCAACGGCAGCGGCGCCAACACGATCAGCGGCGCCGTCACCATGGGCGCCGACACCACGCTGACCGTCACCGCCGGCAGCCTGGAGGTCAGCGGCACGCTCGGCGGCGCCTACAACCTGACCAAGGCGGGCGGCGGCACGCTGACCCTGTCGGGCAGCAACGGCTACACCGGCACCACCACCGTCAGCGCCGGCACGCTGTCCATCGCCGGGTCCGGCAACATCAGCAGCGCCGCCGTCACGCTGAACGGCGGCACGCTGGACGTGACCGGCAGCAGCGTCACCCTGGCCAACGGCCTGACCGTCGGCTCCGGCGGCGGCACGGTCAGCACCGCCAACGCACTGACCCTGTCCGGCACCATCTCCGCCGGCACCAACGCGCTGACCAAGTCGGGCAGCGGCACGCTGACCCTGTCCGGCACCAACAACGCCACCGCCTGGACCACGACGGTGACCGGCGGCACGCTGTCGATCGGCGCGGTCGGCAATCTCGGCACCGGCACCGTCACGCTGAACGGCGGCACGCTGGCCTCCACCGGCAGCGCCGTCACGCTCGCCAACGCGCTGTCCCTGGGCAGCAGCCACGGCACCGTCAGCGTCGGCACCGGCAACGCCCTGACCCTGTCGGGCGTCATCAGCGGATCCTACAACCTGACCAAGTCGGGCGCCGGCACCCTGACCCTGTCGGGCACCGGCACCTACACCGGCACCACCACCGTCGGCGCCGGCACCCTGATCGTCACCGGCACCCTGAACGGGGCGGCGGCCGGCGCGGTCACCGTCGGCACCGGCGGCACGCTGGCAGGATCCGGCACGGTGAACGGCGGGCTGACCGTGCAGTCGGGCGGCACGCTGTCCCCCGGCGTTTCCGGCACCAACAACGGCGTCGGCACCCTGACCGTCAACGGCGGCCTGACCATCCAGACCGGCGGCACGCTGGCGGTCGACCTGGTCAGCACCAGCAGCCACGACCAGGTGGCGGTCACCGGCACGGTCAATGTCGGCAGCGCCACCCTGAGCGCCAGCGGCAGCTACACCCCGGCCAAGACGGCCAGCGGCGACAGCTTCGTCATCGTCGCCAACGACGGCAGCGACGCCGTCACCGGCACCTTCACCGGAAGCGGCACGCTGACCCTGAACAGCGGGTCGATCACCATCGGCTATGCCGGCGGCACCAACAGCAACGACGTCGTGCTGACCGGGCCGGTCAACCAGGCGCCGGCGCTGGCCGGCACCTTCACCACCGCCGGCACGGTCGACGACAACGCCACCACCACGCCGTTCAGCGGCGTGACGGTGACCGACGCCGACGACACCACCGGCACCTTCACCGTCACCATCACCTACACCGCGGCCAACGGCACGCTGACCAGCGCCGGCGGCGGTCTGATCGGCAGCGCCGGCAGCTACACCCTGACCTCCACCACGCCGAGCGGGCTGCAGACCCTGCTGCAGGCGCTGGTCTTCACCCCCACCAACAACCAGGTGGTGCCCGGCAGCACGGTGCAGAGCACCTTCACCCTGACCGCCAGCGACGGCACGACCAGCAGCAGCGCCAACACCAGCACGGTGGTCACCGCCAGCTCGATCAACGACGCGCCGACCGACGTCGCCCTGTCGAACAGCTCCGTCACCATCTTCGACGGCACCAACGCGGTGATCGGCACCCTGTCGAACACCGACGCCGACACCGGCCAGACCTTCACCTACACGCTGGTCAGCGGCACCGGCAGCACCGACAACAGCCTGTTCAACATCTCCGGCACCGCGCTGCGGGCGAACGACGCCGCCACCCTGACCGCGGGGCAGAGCTATTCGGTCCGCGTCCAGGTCAGCGACGGCACCGCCACCTATGAGAAGGTCTTCAGCATCAGCGTGACGAACGACCTGGTGGTCGACGTCACCGCCATCGACGGCACCACCAGCGGCACCTACAGCGGCGACAGGGCCGACGGCGGCGGCCTGGACCTGAAAGAGGCCATCGCCCTGGCCAATGCCGTGTCGGGCAACGTCACCATCCGCTTCTCCGGCACGCTGGCCGGCACCATCACCCTGCCCGGCACCCTGACGGTGCGCAGCGGCGTGACCCTGGCGATGGACAGCGACACCGACAGCCGGTCGCTCACCATCACCGGCAACGGCTTCACGCTGGGCAACAGCTTCGGCGTCAGCATCGCCGACGGCGACACGCTGACCATCAATTCGACGCTGGCCGACAACGGCACCAACACCGCGGCCCTGACCAAGAGCGGCACCGGCACGCTGGTGCTGGGCGGCACCAACAACACCGCGAGCGGCAACACCGGCATCAACACCATCACCGTCAGCGGCGGCACGCTGTCGGTGGCGGGCGACGCCAACCTGGGCACCGACACGGTGACGATGAGCGGCGGCACCCTGACCGTCACCGGCGCCACCACCATCGACAACGCCATCACCCTGTCGTCCGACAGCTCGATCACCAACGCCAACGCCGTCACCCTGTCCGGGGACATCACCGGCGCCGGCGGCCTGACCAAGCTCGGCTCCGGCAAGCTGACGCTGAGCAGTGCCGGCAACAGCTATTCCGGCGGCACCACGCTGCGTGGCGAGATCGAGCTGGGCACGGCCGGCACCATCGGCAGCGGCACCATCACGCTGAACGGCGGCACGCTGACCACGACCGCGACCAGCCAGACGCTGACCAACGCCATCGATCTCACCGGCAGCGGCACGGTGAAGACCGCCAACGCCCTCACTCTGTCCGGCGTGGTCAGCGGGTCGGGCACCCTGACCAAGGACGGTGCCGGCACGGTGACCCTGTCGGGGACCAACGGCTATACGGGCACCACCACGATCAGCGCCGGCACCCTGAGGGTGTCGGGTGGCAGCGCCATCGGCGACGGCAACGCCGTGTCGGTGGGGGCGAGCGGCACGCTGGCCCTGTCGAGCAACGAGACCATCGGGTCGTTCACCGGTTCCGGCGCGGTGACGCTGGGCAGCTACACGCTAACGGCCGGCGGCGACAACACCACCACCACCTTCTCCGGCGTGCTCTCCGGCGCCGGCGGCCTGACCAAGGCCGGCACCGGCACGCTGACCCTGTCGGGCGGCAACGCCTACATCGGCTCCACCACGGTGTCGGCCGGCACGCTCGCCACCTCGGGCGGCAGCGCCATCGGCGACAGCAGCGCGGTGACGGTGGCGAGCGGCGCCACCCTGACGCTGGGCGCCGCCGAGACCATCGGCTCGCTCAGCGGCGCCGGTTCGGTGGCGCTCGGCAGCTACACGCTGACCAGCGGCGGCGACGACACGTCGACGACCTTCTCCGGTGTGCTCTCCGGCAACGGCAACCTGTCCAAGTCGGGCGCCGGCGTGCTGACCCTGTCGGGCGCCAACACCTACACCGGCACCACCGGCATCACCGCCGGCACGCTGTCGGTGACCAACGCCACCAACATCAGCAGCGGCGCGCTGACGATCAACGGCGGCACGCTGCAGATCACCGGCACCGGCGTCACCATCGCCAACGCGGTCACCGCCGGCAGCAGCGGCGCCACGGTCAGCACGACCAACAGCGCCACCCTGTCGGGCGTGGTCAGCGGAACCGGCACCGTCACCAAGTCGGGCAGCGGCACCCTGACCCTGTCGGGGGCCAACACCTACACCGGGCAGACCACGGTTTCCGCAGGCACGGTCAGCATCGCCGCCGACGGCAATCTGGGAACCGGCGCGGTCAACCTGGCGGCCGGAAGCACGCTGCAGGTCACGGGCGCGACCACCATCGACAACGCGGTCGCCCTGACCGGCGACGCCACGGTCCAGACCGACGCGGCCGTCACGATCAGCGGCAACATCACCGGCAACACCCGCACGCTGACCAAGTCGGGCAACGGGACGCTGACGCTGTCCGGGACCAACAACACCTCCGGCTCCGGCGTCAGCGGCATCACGGTGACCACGGGAACCCTGGCGGTGGGGGCGCCCGCCAGTCTGGGCCAGACGACGCTGACGCTGGACGGCGGCACGCTGGCCTCGACGGCGGCCTTCAGCAGCGCAACCGGCGTCGCGCTCGGCAGCGGCGGCGGCACCATCGACGTCTCGGCCGGTTCGGTCACGCTGAGCGGCATCGTCTCCGGCACCGGCGGGCTGAGCGTCACCAGCACCAACGCCGGCAATGTCCTGGGTCTTTCGGGAACCAACGCCTACACGGGCGGCACGACGCTGGGCGGCGGCATCCTGCAGTTCGGCAGCGACACCGCGGTGGGAACCGGGACGCTGACGATCAACGGCGGCAAGGTGCGCGGGTCGGGCTCCACCGCGCGGACGCTCGCCAACAACCTCGTGCTGGGCGGCACGATGACGATGTCCGGTTCGGCAGCGCTGACCTTCACCGGCACCGTGGATCTGGGCGGTACGACCCGGACGGTCAACAACACCATCACCGAGGCCCTGACCTTGAGCGGCGTGGTGTCGAACGGCTCGCTGACGGTGGCGAGCACCAGCACCGGCGCGCTGGTGCTGGGCGGGACCAACAGCATGACCGGCATCACGGTGTCGTCCGGCACGCTGTCGGTCGCCGACGCCGCCAGCCTGGGGTCCGGCACGACGACCCTGTCGGGCGGCACCCTGTCGATCACCGGCGCCACCACCATCGCCAACGCCATCGCGGTGTCGTCGGGCTCGACGATCAGCAACTCGGCCGCCGCGACGCTGTCGGGCGAGCTGTCGGGGTCGGGGGCGCTGACCAAGTCGGGCAGCGGCACGCTGACCCTGTCGGGGACCAACACCCACACCGGCGCCGTCACCATCTCGGCGGGCACGCTGGCGGCGGCCGGCGGTTCGGCGATCGGCGACACCAGCGCGGTGACGGTGTCGAGCGGCGCCACCCTGTCGCTGGGCAGCGGCAGCGAGACCATCGGGTCGCTGACCGGAGCCGGCAACGTGGTGCTGGGCTACCGCCTGACGGTCGGTGGCAACAACAGCGACACGACCTTCTCCGGCGTGATCTCCTCCACCAACACCAGCGGATTGACCAAGACCGGCAGCGGCACCCTGACGCTGTCGGGCGCCAACACCTACACCGGCGCCACCACCGTGTCGGCCGGCGGCCTGACGCTGTCGGGCGGCTCGGCCATCGCCGACGCCGGCGCGGTGACGGTCGACAGCGGCGCCACCCTGACGCTGGGCGCCACCGAGACGATCGGCTCGCTGGCGGGTGACGGCACCGTCTCCATCGGCGCCAACACGCTGTCGGCCGGCGGCAACAACGCCAACACCAGCTTCGCCGGCAGCTTCAGCGGCTCCGGCGACTTCTACAAGCGGGGCAGCGGCACCCTGACCCTGTCGGGCACCAACAGCAGCAGCTTCACCGGCACCATGACGGTGCGGGACGGCGGCACGCTGAGCGTGGCCGGCGACGCCAACCTGGGCGCCGGCACGGTGACGCTGAACGGCGGCACGCTGACGGTGACCGGGGCGGGCACCATCGACAACGCCTTCGACACCGGGGTCAACGGCGCCACCATCGACAGCGGCGTCGCCGTGACGCTGTCGGGCGCCATCAGCGGCAGCGACGGCCTGACCAAGTCCGGCAGCGGCACGCTGACCCTGTCGGGCACCAGCACCTACGCCGGACCGACCACGGTGTCGGCGGGCACGCTTCTGGTGACGGGGGCGCTCAACGGCACCCGCGCCGTCTCGGTGGCGTCGGGGGCGACGCTGGGCGGCACCGGCTCGATCTTCGCCACCGCTTCGGCCAACACCCTGACCATCAACAGCGGCGCCACCCTGGCGCCGGGCGTGGCGGGGACCAACAACGGCATCGGCACGCTGACGGTCAACGGCGCCCTGGCGATGAACGGCACGATGGCGGTCGAGCTGGCCGGCAACACCACCGCCGGCACCGACTACGACCAGGTGATCGTCAGCGGCGGCGTCACGCTCGCCAGCGGGTCGAGCGCGGTGACGGTCAGCCGGGTGAACGGCTACGCCGCCACCAACGCCACCTACCGGGTGATCGACAGCCAGGGCAACGGCACCATCACCAACACCCTGTCCGGACTGGCGCAGGGCGACACCATGACCAGCAACGGCGATCTCTACACCGTCGACTATGTCGGCGGCACCGGCAACGACCTGGTGCTGAACGGCATCGTCAACCCGATCGTCTCGTCGGTCAGCGCCAGCACCGCCGACGGCAGCTACAAGGCCGGCGACACCATCACGATCACCGTCACCTTCAACCGGGCGGTGACGGTGACCGGCACGCCGACGCTGGCGCTGGGCAACAACAGCCGGACCGCGAGCTACGCCAGCGGCTCGGGCACCACCACGCTGAGCTTCACCTACACGGTGCAGGCCGGCGACACCTCCGCCGACCTCGACTACGCCTCCACCGCGGCGCTGGCGCTGAGCGGCGGCACCATCCTCGACAGCTCCACCAACCTCGCCGCGATCCTGACGCTGGCGTCGCCGGGGGCGGCCAACTCGCTGGGCGCCAACAAGGCGATCATCATCGACACCACGGCGCCCAGTGCGCCGGGCACGGCGGACATGACCGCCGGCACCGACACCGGCACATCCAGCACCGACGACATCACCGGCAACGCCACCCCGACCTTCACCGGCACGGCGGAGCCGAACAGCACGGTCCGGCTGTACGACACCGACGGCACCACGCTGATCGGCACCGGCACGGCGGACGGCAGCGGCAACTGGTCGATCACCGTCTCCACCCTGTCGTCGGGCAGCCACACCATCACCGCCAAGGCGACCGACGCCGCCGGCAACACCTCGACCGCCTCGACCGGCCTGCCGATCACCATCGACACCACGGCGCCCAGCGCGCCGGGCACCCCGGTCCTGGCGACGGCCAGCGACACCGGCACGTCGGGCAGCGACGGCATCACCCGGACCACCACCCCGACCGTCAGCGGCACGGCGGAGGCGGGATCCACGGTGACGCTGTACGACACCGACGGCACCACCGTGCTGGGCACGACGACCGCCGACGGCTCGGGCAACTGGACCATCACCAGCTCCACCCTGGCGTCGGGCACCCACAGCCTCAGCGTCAAGGCGACCGACACCGCCGGCAACACCTCGACCGCCTCGTCCGGCCTGTCGGTGACGGTCGACACCACGGCGCCGACGGTGTCGTCGGTGACCGCCTCGACCGCCAACGGCACCTACAAGGCCGGCGACACCGTGTCGATCCAGGTCGTCTTCTCCGAAGCGGTGACGGTCACCGGCACGCCGACGCTGGCGCTGGGCACCGGCCGGACCGCGACCTACGTCAGCGGGTCGGGCGGCACGACGCTGACCTTCACCTACACGGTGCAGGCCGGTGACACCGCGTCGGACCTCGACTACGCCTCCACCGCGGCGCTGGCGGGCACCATCGCCGACATCGCCGGCAACAGCGCGACGCTGACCCTGCCGGCGACCGGCAGCGGGTCGTCGCTGGCCGGGACCAAGGACATCGTCATCGACACCACCGCCCCGACGGTCACCGCCGTCGGCGTGCCGGCGAGCGCCACCTACCGCACCGGCGAGACGATGGACTTCACCGTCACCTTCTCCGAAGCGGTGACGGTCAGCGGCACGCCGACGATGGCGATCACGCTGGACAGCGGCGAGGTGGTGCAGGCGAGCTACCGCTCGGGCTCGGGCAGCAGCGTCCTGACCTTCCGCTACACGGTCGGCAACGGCCTGACCGACCGCGACGGTGTCGGCATCGGCGCCTCGATCAGCGGCGGCAGCATCGCCGACCTGGTCGGCAACAGCGCCATCCGCACGCTGAACAACGTCGCCAACGCCGGCGGCGTGCGCATCGACAGCGTCAACCCCACCGTCACCAACGTCACCGCCGGCACCGACAACGGCACCTACACCACCGGCGACACCATCTCGATCCAGGTGACCTTCAGCGAGGCGGTGACCGTCAGCGGCACGCCGACGCTGGCGCTGAACACCGGCCGCACCGCCAGCTACAGCGGCGGGTCGGGCACCAGCACGCTGACCTTCACCTACACGGTGCAGGCCGGCGACACCGCCGCCGACCTGGATGCCGTCGGCACCGGCGCGCTCGCGGGGTCGATCACGGACATCGCCGGCAACGCCGGCGTCCTGACCCTGACGGCGCCGGGCGACGTCCGGTCGCTGGGGCTGAACAAGGACATCGCCATCGACACCACGCCGCCGTCGATCCGCAGCGTCATCACCCCGGCCGACGGCCTGTACGGCGTCGGCAAGACGCTGAGTTTCTACGTCCAGCTCAGCGAGACGGTCATCGTCAACGGCACCCCGACGATCACGCTCGACATCGGCGGCCAGACCCGTCAGGCGGTCTACAACGCCGCGGCCAGCAGCGGGGCGATCCTGCGCTTCGATTATGTGGTGCAGGCGGGCGACAGCGATGCCGACGGCATCGCCGTCACCGGGCTGAACGACAACGGCGGCAGCATCACCGACCGCGCCCGCATCCCGCTGCCGGCGACACTGAACAACATGCCGGGCACGCAGAGCGTGCTGATCGACACGGTGGCCCCGGCCACGCCGTCGGTCCCGGCGCTGGCGGCCGGGCAGGACACCGGCAGCTCCGCCACCGACGGGATGACGAACATCAGCCGCCCGACCGTCGGCGGCACGGCGGAGGCCGGGTCGACCGTCACCGTCCTGGTCGACGGCGTGGCCCGCGGCAGCGCGGTGGCCGGCGCCGACGGCAGCTGGAGCTTCACCTTCGCCACCCCGCTGGCCGACGGGACCCACGCGATCACCACCACGGCGACCGACCGCGCCGGCAACGCCAGCGGCAGCTCGCCGGCCCTGGCGCTGACCATCGACGCCACGGCGCCGGTGCTGTCGACCCCGACCATCGCCGGCGGCTTCGACAACGCCGCCAACATCATCGCGACGGCCCGTCCGACCCTGACCGGCACGGCCGAGCCGAACAGCACCGTCACCGTCATCCTGGACGGCGCCGTGCTGGGCACCGCCACCACCGGGGCCGATGGCGGCTGGAGCTTCGCGGTCGCCACCCCGCTGGCCGACGGCGCCCACAGCGTCCAGACCACGGCGACCGACCGTGCCGGCAACATCGGCCGCTCGGCGATCCTGACGCTGACGGTCGACACCCAGGGTCCGGCGGTGAGCGTCGGCGGCTCCAGCCCGACGCTGAGCGCCGGCGGTACGGCCGCGATCGGCGCCGGCGTCACGCTGTCCGACGCCAACGCGCTGGGCCGGGTGACGATCGCCCTGACCGACGCCCGCAGCGGCGACGAGCTGGTGATCGGGACGCTGCCGGCCGGCATCACGGCGACGCGCGACGGCACCACGATCGTGCTGTCGGGCGTGGCGTCGGCCGCCGACTATCAGGCGGCGGTGCGGGCGATCGGCCTGCGGTCGAGCGCCACCGACCCCAGCTTCGCCGGGACGGCGCTCAGCCGGTCGCTGACCGTGTCGGCCCGCGACGCCGCCGGCAACAGCTCGTCGGCCGCGTCGGTGACGGTCGCGGTGGCCCGCGCCGCCACGACGACGACGACCACCACCACGCCGACCACGCCGACCACGACCACGACGACGACGAGCAGCAACGGCCCGTCGCTGTCGGGCAGCGGGTCGAGCGGGTCGTCCGCCAACGGTCCATCCTCCGGCGTGGGGTCGAACGGTGGATCGGGCAGCAACGGCCTCGGCTCCTCCTCCGCCCCGTCCTTGCCGGGTGGCAATGGCGGCAACTCCGGCGGCTCCAGCGGCGGCACGCCTGGCTCCTCGTCGAGCACGGACGCCGGCCGTTCGGTGACGCTGGGCAGCGTCGGCGGCTCCTCGTCGAGCACCGATGCCGGCCGTTCGGTGACGCTGGGCAGCGTCGGCGGCTCCTCGTCGAGCAGCGACGCCGGCCGTTCGGTGACGCTGAACAGCCTCGGCGGCACCGGGTCCAGCGGCTCCGGCGGCGGCGGTTCCAGCGGCAGCGGCTCCGGCGGCAGCGCGCTCGGCGGCGGGCTGGGCGGCGGCCTCGGCGGCGGTGTGGGAAGCGGGCTGGGCGGCGGCCTTGGTGGTGGTCTGGGCGGTGGTCTGGCCGGTGGCGGCCTGGGCAACGGCAACCTGGGCAGTGGTCTGGGCGGCACACCGGGCACCGGCACGGGAAGCGGCAGCGGACCCGCCACCGGCACCGGCGGCACCACGACCGGCGGCACCGGCAGCCAGGGCACCGGCGGCCAGACGCGCGGCTCCACCTCCGGCCAGCAGGGTCAGCAGGGCCAGGGCAGCCCCAACCAGGGCAACGGCCTGAACAATGGCCCGGGCAACGGCCCGGGCAACGGCCTGCTGAACGGCCAGACCCGCGGTCCGGCGACCGGGCCGCAGGGACCGCAGACCCAAGGATCCCAGACCCAGGGCTCTCCGAACCAGGGCCAGCAGAACCAGGGCAGCCAGGGTCAGGGCCAGCCGTCGCAGGGCGACGACCAGCAGGGCCAGCCCCAGGGTGCTCCCCAGGATGGCGGCGGCGCGCCGCCGGACGGGGCGGACACCCGCGCCGAGGTCGTCCCGGCGTCGCCCGGCTTCGCCCGTCAGGTCGCCCGCGCCCATGGCGGCCCGGCCGGCGCGTCGGCCCTGCTGGCGGCGCTTGCCAACCACATCCTGCCCGACAGCCGGGCCGCCTGACGGCGGCCCGCTGCGACCGACCACCCTTCCAGGCGGCCACCGGCCGTTCCCAACCGTCCCAATCCTTTTCCGCCGAACGGAATCGCTCACCCCATGATGACCTCGACCGCCCCACTCCGCCGCCGCTTGCTCTCTTCGGTGGTTTCCGTCGCCGCGCTGACGGCGTCCCTGCTGGCCGCGGGCTGCGCGGTCAAACCCGAGCCGATGTCGGCGGAGGACAATCTGGCCCGCGTGCGCAAGGACCTGAGCGTCGTGCTTGCCCCGCAGGAACCGCTGACCAAGCCGCTGTCGATGGACGAGGCGATGGCGCGCGCCATCAAGTACAACCTCGACGAACGCGTGAAGGTGATGGAGACGGCGGTCGCCAGCGACCAGCTCGACCTGTCGCACTACGACATGCTGCCGCGCGTCGTCGCGGCCGCCGGCTACACCGGGCGCAACAACGACGCCGGGTCGGAAAGCCTGAACCTCGCCACCGGCCGGCGCACCGGCGAGAGCACCACCGCCACCGACCGCCACCGCCGGACCGGCGACCTCGCCTTCACCTGGAACGTGCTGGACTTCGGCGTCAGCTATCTGCGGGCGCGGCAGAACGCCAACCTGGTGCTGATCTCCGAGGAGCGCCGCCGCCGCGTCGTCCAGGGCATCATGCAGGACGTGCGCACCGCCTATTGGCGCGCGGTGGCGGCCGAACGGCTGCTGGCGCGGATCGCGCCCCTGGAGAAGCGGGTGGAGGGCGCCCGGCGCGACGCCCGCACGCTGGAGGCGCTGCGCGTCCAGGCGCCGCTGCAGGCGCTGACCTACACCCGCACCCTGGTGGAGACGCTGCGCCAGCTGCAATCGCTGCGGCGTGAGCTGGCGGCGGCGAAGTCGCAGCTGGGCGCGCTGATGGGCCTGCCGCCGGGCGAGCCGTTCCAGCTCGAGATGCCGACGGCGGCGGCGATGACGGCGCCGCCCAAGCTGGAGGTGGCGGCCGAGGCGCTGGAGACCTACGCGCTGCTGAACCGGCCGGAGCTGCTGGAGGAGAGCTACAACCAGCGCATCACCGCCGACGAGACCTGGCGGTCGCTGCTGAAGCTGCTGCCGGGCATCGACCTCAACGCCGGGCTGCGCTACGACAGCAACAGCTTCCTGCTGAACCAGCGCTGGGCCGACTATGGCGCGCGGGTCAGCTGGAACCTGATCAACCTGGTCTCCGCCCCCGCCACCAAGTCCTACCTCGACGCCCAGGAGGATCTGGTCGCCTTCCGCCGTCAGGCGCTGAGCATGGCGGTGCTGAGCCAGGTGCAGGTGGCGATGCTGCAGTTCCGCGAGCTGAAGCAGGAGTTCGCGCTGACCGCCGAGCAGGCCGACCTCGACGGCCGCATCCGCACCCAGTACGCCAACGTCGGCGACGCCGGGCAGGTGGGCGAGCTGGGGGTGATCCAGTCGGAGGTGACGGCGCTGCTGTCGGACCTGCGGCGCGACCTGGTCTTCGCCGACCTGCACAACGCCTACGCCCGCGTCATGGTGTCGGCCGGCGTCGACCCGCTGCCCGACACGGTGCCCGACACCGACCTGAAGACGCTGACCCAGGCGGTGGGCAAGGGCCTGTCCACTTGGCAGGAGCGCGCCAACAGCGCGCTCCGCGTCCGCGACCTCGTCGCCAAGGAGGCGCCCAAGACCGAGGCCGCCAAGCCGGAGGCGGTCAAGCCCGCCCCGGCCCCCACCCCGGCCGCCGTGCCGGCTCCGGTCGCGGCGGCCAAGCCGGTGGACGCGCCCACCCCGCCCGGCGCCGCGGCCCCGGTTGCTGCCCTGGCCCCGGCAGAGCCGAAGGCCGTCGCCATCGTGGACACCCCGGCGTCGACGCCGTTCGTTCTGGCATCGAGCGTCGCCCCCACCCCGGTTCCCGCCCCGGAGCCGATGAAAAACGAGCCGATGAAAAGCGAGCCGGCGAAGGAGCCGGTGAAGACGGCCACCCCCGCGCCGACGCCCACCGCCCCGGCCCCGACCGCCCCGGTTGCGACGGCGTCCTTCTCTCCCGTCATCCAGGCGGATCTCGGGGCCTACGCAAGCCACAGGTTGGCGCAGCGGGAATGGGATAGCATCGCGACGCGCCTGGGAACGGCGGCGGCCGGCACCGATGCGCTGTACGTCACCACCCGGCGCAGCGGTGATGGCAAGATGATCGTCCAGTTGCGCGCCGGTGGTTTCACCGATCACGCCGCGGCGGAGCGCTTCTGCCGGCAAGTGAAGGATAAGCAGCGGGAATGCACCGTCCGTACCGTTTCAGCCCAGGACGCCCTGTCGTCCGGCAGGCTCGCGTCGCTGTGACCCGCCCCGCCCCGGCGGTCCGCGCCACCGCCCTGGTCGCCGTCCTCCTCGGCCTGCTGGGGGGAGGGGCCGCCCTCTCCCCCGCGCTGGCCCAGGACGCCGCCCAGGGGCAGGTCCGCGCCCTGATCGAGGCGCGGCGGCACGCCGTGCTGTCCGCCGAGATCCCCGGCCGCATCGCCCGCATGAGCGTCGATGCCGGCCAGAGCTTCAAGGCCGGCGACCTGCTGGTCGCCTTCGACTGCGCCAGCTATCAGGCCGAGCTGGACGCCGCCCGCGCCCAGTTGAACGCGGCGGAGGTGACGGCGCGGGTCAACCGCCGCCTGAACAGCCTGCGCTCGATCGGCGAGGCGGAGGTGCAGTTGGCCGAGGCGAAGGCCCAAGTCGGCCGCGCCGAGGTCCGCAAGGCCGAGGTCCAGGCCCGCCGCTGCGACATCAAGGCGCCCTTCGACGGCCGGGTGGTCGAACGCCGCATCCAGGAGCATGAGTCGGTCCCCGCCGGCGCGCCCCTGCTGGAGATCCTGTCCGACCGCGACCTGAAGGTGGAGTTGATCGTCCCGTCCTCGTGGCTGGTGTGGCTGAGGCCGGGGCAGCGCTTCGACCTGCGCGTCGACGAGACCGGGGCCACCCTGCCCGGCGAGGTGCTGCTGCCCGGCGCCAAGGTCGACCCGGCCAGCCAGTCGGTGAAGGTCACCGCCAAGCTGACCGGCGACGGCGTTCCCCCCGGCATGATCGCCGGGATGAGCGGCACCGCGATCTTCCCGGCGCCGACGCTGTCGTCGCTGCCGTCCCCCACCGGGGGAACCGGCGGATCCAAACCCGGCGCCGCGCCATGAGCGCGGCCATGGCCCAGACCAACACGCCCTCCAACCCGCCGCCCAACCCGCCCCACCCCGCTCCCCAGCCGGTCAACGGCCTGCTGATGCTGCTGGAGCTGCAGCGGCAGGCCTGGCGGATGGCGACGGCGGCGGAACTGCGCTACCACATCGTCAACCAGACCCGCCGGATGATCCAGTACCGGCAGGCCGCCTTCCTGACCCTGCCCGGCCGCGGCCGCCCGGTTCTGGAGGCGGTGTCGAACATCGCCGTGCTGGAGCCCAACACCCCCTTCGGCCAATGGCTGGCGGACGCGGTGCGCGCCGTCGCCGCCGGGCCCGAGGGCAACAGCGTCCACGTCGTCGATCCCGCCGCCCTGCCCGCCGCCGTGCGCGCCGAATGGGGCGAATGGGGGCCGGCGCAGGTGCTGTGGTGCCCGCTGCGCAAGCCGGAATCGACCCCGGAGCCCCTGCCCGGCGCCCGGGCGCCGGCGACCCCCGCCGCCCCGCCGCCGGCCGGCCTGTGGCTGGGCCGCGACGAGCCGTGGACCGACGGAGAGATCCTGCTGCTGGGCCATCTGGCCGAGGGCTACGGCCACGCCTGGTGGGCGTTGGCCGGGAAACGCCCGCGCCGGCACGGGCTGCGGCGCGCGGCGCTGCCGCTGGTCCTCCTGCTGCTGGCCGGCGGCGGGCTGGCCATCCCGGTGCCGATGTCGACCCTGGCCCCGGCCGAGATCCAGACCAGCGACCCGGTCATCGTCGCCGCCCCGCTGGACGGCGTGATCGAGCGCTTCCACGTCCAACCCAACGCGGTGGTGACGGCGGGGCAGCCGCTGTTCAGCTTCGACGCCACCGTCCTGCGCAGCCGCTTCGAGGTGGCGCGCAAGGGGCTGACCCAGGCCGAGGCGGAGCTGCTGACCGCCTCCCAGGCCGCCTTTGCCGACCCGCAGACCAAGGCGCGCGTCGCCCAGCTGCGCGCCCAGGTCGAGCTGCGCCGCGCCGAGCTGGCGCTTGCCCGCGACCTGCTGGAGCGGGTGACGGTGAAGGCCGACCGCGCCGGCATCGCCGTCTTCACCGACGTCAACGACTGGCTGGGCAAGCCGGTGGCGGTGGGCGAGCGGGTGCTGACCATCGCCGACCCGCAGGCGCCGGAGATCGACATCATGGTGCCGGTCGGTGACGCGCTGGTGCTGGAATCGGGATCGCCGGTCGAGCTGTTCCTGAACGTCGACCCGCTGCACCCGCTGCAGGCCCGGCTGACCCGCGCCAGCTACGAGGCCGGCCTGTCGCCCGCCGGGGTGCTGTCCTACCGGGTGAAGGCGACGCTGGAGCCGGCCGCCCAGGCCGGGCAGGAGCCGGGACCGCCGCCGCGCATCGGCCTGCGCGGCACCGCCAAGATCCTGGGCGACCGCGTGCCGCTGGCCCTCTACCTCTTCCGCCGCCCGCTGGCCCTGCTGCGCCAGGGGCTGGGGGTTTGATCACCGCTCCGTAGGGGACGCCCTCTTGTCCATCGCCCTCACCCCCGCCGGGGCCGGTCCGGCCGCCGCCCAACGAACCGCCGGCCAGGGCCCCGCGCAGGATCCGCTGGCGGCCCTGCGGCTGCCGGGTTTGCGCGACGATCTGGCGCTGCTGCCGGCGCCGGCGGGGCAGGACGGGGCGCCGGGCTGGACGATCCACGACCCGGTGCGCAACCGCTATTTCCGCATCGGACCGGAAGCCTTCGCGCTGATCGCCCACTGGCACCTCGCCAACCCGCGCGTCATCGCTGCGGCGGTGGCGGAGGAGAGCCTGTTCGAGCCGACGGTCGACGACGTCATGGGCTTCTACCAGTTCCTGGCCGCCAACAACCTGACCGTCACCGTCGACACCGCCTATCTGGCGCGTCAGGCGGCGGCGCGGCGCACCGGCTGGTTCTGGTGGCTGGTCCACAACTACCTGTTCTTCCGCATCCCGCTGGTGCGGCCCGACCGCTTCCTGGCGGCGACGCTGGGCTGGGTGGCGCCGCTCTACGGCCGGGTGTGGCTGGGGGTGGTGCTGCTGGCGGCGGTGGCCGGCGGGCTCTTGGTGGCGCGGCAGTGGGACGCCTTCCTCAACACCTTCCAGCATTTCTTCTCGCCGGAGGGGCTGGCGCTCTACGGCGTCACCCTGCTGGGCACCAAGATCTGCCACGAGCTGGGCCACGCCTACACCGCCAAGCGCTTCGGCTGCCGGGTGCCGACGATGGGGGTGGCCTTCCTGGTGATGTGGCCGGTGCTCTACACCGACACCACCGACGCGTGGCGGCTGGTGTCGCGCCGGCAGCGGCTGGCGGTGGGCGCCGCCGGCATGCTGACCGAGCTGATGATCGCGGTCTTCGCCACGCTGGCCTGGAGCTTCCTGCCCGACGGGCCGCTGCGCAGCGCCGCCTATTTCCTGGCGACGGTCAGCTGGGTGACGACGCTGGCGATCAACCTCAGCCCCTTCATGCGCTTCGACGGCTATTACCTGCTGTCCGACGCGCTGGACGTGCCGAACCTGCAGGAGCGCGCCTTCGCCATGGCGCGCTGGAAGCTGCGGGAGTGGCTGTTCGGGTTGGGCATCGCCCCGCCGGAGCAGATGCCGGCCCACCGCCGCCGCATCCTGCTGGCCTATTCCTACGTCACCTGGGTCTACCGGCTGGTGCTGTTCCTCGGCATCGCGCTGCTGGTCTATCACGTCGCGATCAAGGTGCTGGGCATCCTGCTGTTCGCCATCGAGATCGGCTGGTTCGTCGCCCGCCCCTTCATCGGCGAGGCGACGGCGTGGTGGTCCTTGCGCGAACGCTTCCGCCCCAACCTGCGCACCGGGCTGACGCTGGCCGGGCTGGCGGCGGCGGTCGGGCTGACGCTGCTGCCGGTGACCACCACCGTGTCGGTGCCGGTGGTGTGGCGGGCGTCCGGCTTCGCCACCGTCTACGCCCCCTTCCCCGCCCGGCTGGAGGAGGTGCTGGTCCAGCGCGGCCAGGGCGTGGTGGAGGGCGAGCCGCTGTTCCGCCTGACCGCCCCCGACCTGGACGGCAAGCTGCGCCAGACCGAGCTGCGCATCGACTGGATGCAGGACCAGATCGCCCGCCTGTCGTCCAGCCGCGAGCAACTCGACCGGGTGCGGGCGATGGAGGAGGATCTGGCCGCCGCGCTCGCCGAACGGCAGGGGCTGCTCGACAGCCGCGACCGGCTGGTGGTGCGCGCCCCCCTGTCGGGCACCGTGCGCGACATGGAGGAGGCCTTGTTGCCCGGCCGCTGGATCGGGCCGAAGCTGCCGCTGGCCATGCTGGTGGCGCCCGGCAACGGCGAGCTGGTCGGCTATGTCGGCGAGGGCGACTTCGACCGCCTGCGGCCGGGGGCGCCGGCGCGCTTCCACCCCGACGACCCGCTCGCCCCGCGGCGCGAGGCCCGGGTGCGCGCGGTCGACCCGGTCGCCGTGTCGGTGCTGGACGTGCCGGCGCTCGCCTCGATCAACGGCGGCCCGGTGGCGGTCGAGGGGCAGGCCGGTCCGGCCGGCCCGCACGGCGGCCCCGGAGGCGGTCCCAACGGGCGCAGCGCGCTCGCCCCGGTGGAGGCGGTCTACCGCATCGCCCTCGACGTCGATCCGGCCGGAGTGCCGTCCCCAGACGCCGAGGCCGGGGACGCCAGGACCGGGGACGGGCCGGCGCATGTCACGCGCGGCATCGTCCGGGTGGCCGGCGAGGCGCGCAGCGTCGCCGAACGCTTCTGGCGCGTCGCCGCCTCGGTGCTGATCCGCGAGACGGGGTTCTGAGGCCGGCGGAGCCGCCACTCACACCGGAGCGGCGGCGAGCATCCCGGCGTTCGCCGCGACCAATCCGCCCGACGCGGCGGGGCGGACGTAGCCGATCGGGTTGGGGCGCGGCTCGTTGCGGCCGTATTGGATGAAATGGACCAGGGCCTGCTGCTGGTCGGTGCCGAAGGCGGCGGACAGGTCGGCGTTGGCCATCAGGTAGGCCAGGGCGTTGAAGCGGGTCGACCGCCCCTCCGACTGCCCCCGGCTCTGGTAATGCGCGGTGGCCGCCGCGGTGTCGGTGCCGTAGAGCGCCGCCAGATCCGGGTTGGCGGCCAGATAGCTCAGCGCGTCGAAGCCGCCGGCGTCGCGCCGCGGCGTGTTGCCGTAGAGGACGACATACCGCTTCACCCGCCCGTCGTCGGTGCCGAAGGCGCTCAGCACGTCGGGGTGGGCCATCAGGTAGTCGTGGGTGTTGAAGACGGTCTGGCGGTTCTCCGTCCGGCCGAAGCGGATGTAATGCTCCTCCGCCGCCGCCGGGTTGTTGCCGAAGGCGGCGGCCAGATCGGGGTTCGCCGCCAGATAGGAGAGCGTGTCGAAGCTGGTGCTGCGCCCCTCCCGCCGGCCGTAGAGCATGTAGTGCCGGGCCGCCTGGGCGGTGTCGGTGCCGAAGCCGGCGGCCAGATCCGGGTTGGCGGCGAGGTAGCCCAGCAGGTCGAGGCCGGCGCTGCGCGGCTCGGCACGGCCGCTGGTGATGTAATGCCGGGTCGCCGCCGCCGGGTCGAAGCCGAAGGCGGCGGCCACATCCGGGTTCGCCGCCAGATAGGCGTAGCCGTCGAAGCGGGCGCTGCGCCCCTCCCTGCCGGCGTAGGTGAGGTAGTGGCGGGTCGCCTGCGCGGTGTCGGTGCCGAAGGCGGCGGCCAGATCGGGGTTCGCCGCCAGATAGGCCAGCGGGTCGAAACCGGTGGTCGTCCGTCCTTCCCGCCGGCCGAAGGTCAGGTAATGCCGGGTGGCCTGGGCGCGGTCGAAGCCGAAGGCGGCGACCAGATCGGGATTGGCCGCCAGATAGGCCATCGGGTCGAAGGACGCGATCGTCCGTCCCTCGCCACGGCCGGCGCTCAGGTAATGCTGGCGCGCGGCGGCCTCGTCGGTGCCGAAGGCGGCGGCGAGGTCGGGGTTGGAGGCGAGGTAGACCAGCGGGTCGAACCCCGACAGCGTGTCGCTGAGCCCGGTCACCCGCAGCGTCACCGTCTGGCTGGTCACCGCCCCCTGGGCGTCGGTGACGGTGTAGGCGAAGGCCCCCGCCGACCCGGACGTACCGGAGGCCGCGCTGTAGGTCAGCCCGGCGAGGTCGGCCACGCCGAGCACGGTGCCGGCGGTGACCGCGCTGCCGTTCGCCAGCCGGACGGTGCCGCGGTCGGGCAGCCGGGTCAGCGTCACGGCGATGACGTCGCCCTCGTCGAGGTCCTGCGGCCGGTCGACGCCGAGCGGCACCGCCGGCCCGCCATCCTGCGCGACCACGGTCTTGTCGCCCTGGACGATCGGCGCCCGGTTGGCCGGGCGGGAGGCGATGGTGAAGCCGAGCCAGCGGCTCCAGGTCACGCCGTTGTAGGCGCGCACCGACAGCTCGTCGATCCCCGGCAGGCTGGAGGCGGCGTAGGTCGTCGCAGCAAAGGCGGCGGCGGTCAGCGGGACCACCGCGCCGTCGGCTTGCGCCACGCCGCCGACCAGGATGCGGCCGGCGCCGTTGGTGTTGTCGACCAGCTCGTACTGGGTGACGGCGCCGCCGGCCGGGTCGCTCGCCGACACCAGGCTGGCGATGCCGACCGTCGAGCCGATGTCGACCCGGCCGGAGCGGACGGTGAGCGTTGCCGGCTGCAGGCTGATGCGGATGTCGGCGAACAGGGCGTATTCGACGTCGGTCAGGCTGTCGGTGCCGTCGCTGCCGCTGTGGGCGATGGTGGCGTTGTCGCCGGTGATGGTGACGGTGTAGGACGACCGGCTGCCGGAAAAGACCGCGGTGTCGATGCCGCCGCCGCCGATCAGGGTGTCGTTGCCGCCGCCGCCGGTCAGCGTGTCGTTGCCGGCGCCGCCGATCAGGACGTTGGCGGCGTCGTTGCCGATCAGGATGTCGTTGCCGCCGCCGCCGCTGGCGTTCTCGATGGTGACGCCGTCGGCGATCGCGATGTTGTCGACCGCCGCCCCGCCCGACCCGTTGGGACCGATCGAGCTGAAGGACCCGGGTGTCAGGTTGATCGACACCGCGCCGGTCTGGCCGCTGGCGTCGATGGTGTCGGTGCCGCCGGCGTCCCAGATGGCTTGGCTGACCGCGGTGGCCGTGCTGGCGAAGACGTAGCGGTCGTCGCCGGTGCGGGTCTGGCCGTTGGCGCCGTAGAGGTACTGGACCGCCGCGATGTCGTACAGCGCCGGCCCCGTTGCCAGACCGTTCAGGCCCAGGCTGGGGTGCTGGTTGTAGGACATGATCGTGTAGCGGTAATTGTCCTCGGCGCTGGACAGGTAGGGCCCCTCGCTGCCGCCGCCGCCGGCGTTGTAGTTGCCGGGGTGCTTCAGCCCGATGGCGTGGCCGATCTCGTGCAGGATGGTGAGGTAGCCGTAGCTGCCGGCGGTCGGGCTGCTGTTGCTGGAGACGTTGTTGGCGAGATAGACGTCGCCGCCGCTGCCGTAGAGCGACCCGGTCGGGTAGTAGGCGTAGGCGGCGCTGGAGCTTTGCCGGTTGGTGCCGAAACGGATCGAGCCGCCCTGCCCGCTGTTGGCGCTGTCGGAGGTTTCGACGAACGAGACGTTGGCGACCAGGCTCCAGGCGGCGAGCGCCTGGCGCACCGCGTTGCGCTGGACCGTGGACAGCGCCGCGAAGCCGCTGGCGTCCGACGTGGAGGCGTAGGACGGTGCCTGCTCCATGAAGCTGTAGCTGACGGACGCCCCGCCGCCGACGCCGCCGCTGCCCCAGCGCGGCGTCCCCGACGGCAGCAGGGCGGCCACGGTGCTGGACACCGTGCCGAGCGGGGCCGCCGCCGCGTCGAGGCCGCCGGCGAGCGGCGCGGTGCTCCAGCCGGCGGCGCTGCACAGCAGGCAGGAACAGGAGGGCACGGCGTCGGTCGGGGTGACGGCCGGGGCGTCCAGGGGGTCGAGGCTTGGGATCGTCATGGTCAGGGGCGTCGCGGCGCGGAATGCGGCCCCCGCAGCTTACAACCTTCCATCCCCCGATCGAAAGGGGAGGCCGGCCCGTACCTTTTTTCTCACCGCGTCGTCTTCCGTCGCCGGCCCTCTCCCATCAGAAGCCTCCGTCAAAAGCCGTAGGCGCGCAGGATGTCGTCCCTCTTCACGCTGTAGGGGCTGTTGCCGTGTTTCCCGGACAATGCCCCAGTCAGCACGAGCGGAAGGGAGGCCCCAGGCCGCGGCGGCAGGATGGTGTCGGGCCACGCGACATGCGTCAACTCGCTTCCCAGGATCTGCCGCGCCCGCTCAACGCAGGCGAACAGCGCGACCTGATCGATCATCCAGAGGTAGTAGCGTTCAAAGTTCGTCCTCAGGAAGTCGGCCATCATCAGAAGCGTCAGATACCCGCCCTTGCTCTGCCGGAAATAGACGAACGAAGCGTTGTAGCGGCTGCACAGGGGCTCGCCGCGGTAGTCGGTGTGGGCGATGTCATGGTCCGAAGCGAAAGTGACGATGTCTTCCGGCTTGTCCTGGAAAAGGATGTCGGCGTCGCACACGATCACGTTCGCCTTGTGCCGCATCATCACCTCGTGGGCGATGATGAACCGTGAGGAGGCGTAATAGGGCTTGTCGATAGCGTCGCCCTGCAGCGCCCTCTCTTCACGGGAAAAGAAGACCGGCATATCCCCGACGGTGTCGCGAAGACGACCGATCAGCCGGTCAACCTCGTCGTCGCCGTTTATGATGTGGTAGTGCACCGTTGCCGAAGAGTGCAGAGCGTGGAGGTTGAGGATCTGCGCCGGCGCGTAGCGCTTGAAATAAGCGCCGTCCACCGAGACGAGGACGACGTGCGACCCGGTTGGCGCGAAAGGCCCTGCCCCGTCCGGCGTTCCGGCCTCCAGCGCGTCCGCCTGCGCCAAGGCCGCGGTGACGCGGCGAATGGCCAGGGACGACAGGTCGACCACGCACAGCGCGTCGCGGCGGTATTTGCCCTGATGGAACAGGGCCTCGACAAGCCAGAGATGGAAGATGGCGTTGCGATAGCCGGCGGCGGCGCGGCCATGCGCCTCGGCCATACCGTGCTGCCCGATCTCGTTGAACAGGAACGCAAGGTTGGCGTGGATCTGCGGCCGCAGGGGGGATGCCGGCGCGCGCTCCAGCGCACGGCTCAGAAGGGCGATGCCCTGGCGCGGGATCGCTTCGTCGCGTTCGAGAATCCCCATGCCGGCAAAGGAAAGCCTCTCGGCCAAGGCCAGATACAGGCCTTCGCATTCCGGATCGCCCGCGATCATGACCTCTGTCAGACGCGTCTTTTCCGGCCCGTCGGCAAGACGGGAGATCAGCGCCGCCAGGATGCTGTAGAGCCGATACCAATCCCCGCCCGCCTCCGCGGCCGACAATTCCTTGTCAACCAGGGGGACGTCGATGCAGGAGGAGGCGGCGATGATGCCGTCGATGACCGGCCGAAGCCGAGTGAGAGTCACCATGGAACACGCTCATCGGACGATGTGGTGCGAAGGCTTGACGACAGCATCCGGCCGCGCAAGCTGCGGGTCTGCCCGTTCATGGTGCGTCGAGCGCGGTCGCGTCGCGCAGGGACGCGACTTTGAGGGCGGCCAGTTCCTCGAACACCGCTTCGATGCGGTCGACCGAGCGGGCGACCGTGAAGTCGCGGGCGCGGTCGCGGCCCGACAGCGCCAGGCGGGCCCAGGCGGCGCGGTCCTCGACCAAGCGGCGCAGCCGGGCGGCAAGCGCCTCGTGGTCCTCGGCCGGGAACAGCAGCCCGTCGACGCCGTCGCGCAGGATCTCGGCACTGCCGCCGGTGCCGCTGCTGATCACGGCCAGACCGGCGGCCATCGCCTCGACATGGGTGATGCCGAAGGGCTCCTGGAAGACGCTGGGGAAGACCAGCACGTTGGAGCGGGCGAACAGGTCGGACAGGCCGCGGCGGTCGAGGAAACCGGTGAAGCGCACCTTGTCCGCCATGCCCTGGTGCTCGATGAACTCGCGGCAGCGGGCCAGCAGGTCGGCGTCCGGCGCCTCGCCGGCGATGGTGCAGTCGAAGTCGATGCCCTGGCGGTGCAGGACGCCCAGCGCGTTGATCAGCGTCTGCGGCCCCTTGTACAGCGTGATCAGGCTGGCGAAGGCGATGCGCAGCCGGTCGGGCACCGGCATCACCGCGCGGTGGAAGTAATCGACGCGGGCGCCGGGGTGGATCACAGTGGCGGGCAGGCCATAGCCACCCTCGACCAACCGCTCCGCCACCCAGCCGCTCGCCGGGCCGGCGCGGTACAGCGGCGAGCGCGGCGCCGCCTCTCGGCCGTAGCCGGGGTGCTGGTTGCCCAGGCAGTGCAGCACCGGCACGCCCATCCGCCGGGTCAGCGGGTCAAGGAACTCGGTCCCGACGAAATCGAGGTTGCCGACCAGACAGGCCTCGGCGCGGAAGGTTTCGGCGGTCTCCAGCACGCGGCGGATGTTGGCGCGGACCAGCGCGGCGCAGCGCTCCGGGTCGTCGAAGGCGACGCCGCGCCCGTCCTTCCAACGGCCGTAGAGGGCCAGCGAGCGGTCGACCCGCCCCTCGATGTCCTCGGTGCCGGCCATGCCCGGCCGCGCCAGCTCGGGCAGGTCGGCGGTCAGCACCCGGACCTCGTGGCCGCGGCGGATCAACTCGGCCGAGAACTCCCACAGCTTGCGGCCGTAGCCGCCGAACTCCTGCGGCGGGAACAGGTTGGTGATCACCAGGATGCGACGGCGCCGCCCGGTCGCGGGCGCGGTGGCCTGCCGGAACAGCGAGCGGTAGCGCTCCAGCCCCGGGTTGCCGGCGGCAGCGGCGGCGAGCGCGTCCCCGTCGAGGTCCGCTGCCGCTCCGGGCACGGCACGGTTGGCCTCGTTGGCGTAGATGGCAGCCTCGACCGGGCGGCCGGTCGCCGCGCACAGGCGGGCGAGCCCGGCGAGCGCGTCCGCCCGCTGGCGGTCGAGCCCCACACAACGCTGGAGGAAGCGCTCCGCCAGCCCGGCATCGCCCAGCGCCCCGGCCAGCCGGGCGGCGGCCATCGCCTGATCGGCGGTGCGGACCAGCGGCTCCAGCGCCGCGACGCGGGCGCGCTTCAACGCCGCCGCCGGATCCGGCGCGGCGAGCGACCGCTCGGCATAGCGGAACGGATCCGCGCACTGGAACAGGGCGCCGCCGGGCTCGGTCGGGGCGAAGCCCCAGCCGGCCAGATGGGCGGATGCCGCGGCGTGGTCGCGCGCCGACGCGACCGGGCAGAGCACGGAGGCGCCGGGCAGCGTCGCCATCCGGCGGTCGACCTCCGCCGGCACGAGCCCCGGCCAGGGCAGCAGCAGCGCCGCCTCCACCCGCACCGCGTCGGCGGGCGGCGGCAGCGGCAGGGCGACCGGGTCGTCCACCCCCTCGGCCGGCCCGACCACCGCCGCGCGCGGCAGGTCGCGGAGCAGGGCGCGCAGGTTCAGGCTGTCCCCGGCGTCGGTGTGGACGGTCAGCCGCTCCGCCTTCAGGTGCAGGCGCTGCACCGCCTCGTAGGCCTCGATGCGGCGGCGCAGGCCGGTGCCGTGCGCCGGCAACGGCGGCAGGCCGCGCCGCTCGCCGCGCACCTCCAACGCCGGGTTGACGCGGTCGTCGAACACCGCGTCGAAGAACTGGGCGCGCTTGACCTCCGGGCTGTGGAATTCCAGCAGATGGGCCTGCCCGGCGCGGCGGATCGCCATCGCCTCCGCCGGGTGGTCGAGGTAGTGGCGGACCAGTTCTACCAGCTCCGCCGGCGAGCGCTGGGTGACGAGGTGGGTGCCGGGGGTGAAGCAGCGCTCCAGCCCGGCCTCGGGCGACAGCGCGTCGGTGATCAGGAAACCGCCGGCGCCCAGCGCCTCGAAGACGCGCAGGTTGAGGTCGCCGTTGAGCGAGACGTTCAACGTGATGGCGGAGGAGGCGTAGACGTCGGCCGCCTGCTCCGGCGAGGCCCGCAACGCCTGCAACGGCAGCCCGGCCGCAGTCAGCGCGCCCAGCGCGTGGCGGCGCCAGGGGTGGAAAGGGCCGATCTGGCCGACGAAGGTCAGCGGGTGGGTGGCGGCAGCCGGGATGTCGCGCCGGCGCAGCGCGTAGTCGACCGCCGGGATCCAGTAGACCCGCTCGAAGCCGGCTTCCAGGAAGAGGTGGGCGTGCTGGCGGGTGTGGTCCAGCATCACCGCGTCGAACCGCTCCATTGCGCCGTAGGCCAGCAGCGTGCGCAGCGGGCTGGCGAAATGGTGGGTGTCGCCGACCAGCAGCACCTTGGTGCCGGGCAGCCGGTCGAGGCCGCGGGCGAGGTTGCGCCGGGTGGCGTCGGCCTTGACGACGATCATCTCGGGCCGCTGGTGGGCCGGCAGCCGGGCAACGATGGCGGGCAGGTCGAACTCACCGGCCGGGGTGGCCAGCGAGGAAAAGCCGTCGCCGGTCTCCACCGTCGGGCAGTCGGGGCCGCAGAAGACCTCCCGCTCGGAGAACAGCGGCCGACGGTAATAGTCGGGCGGCGCCAGACAGCAGAACAGCGTGCGCGGGCTGGGCAGGAAGGACGGCATACGGGCTCCGAAGGGGTACCCGGGCGCCCCTTCGGAGCCTGGGCTTTGTTGCGTGCGACGGCAGACCGGATCACGCCTGATCCGGGACGGGGGCGGACTCCTCCACGCAGCTCGGGACGGCCTGCGCGTTGACGAGCGGACGGCGAAAGCCGCCTTGGGCGATCTCCGCCAGAATCCGCTCGCGGCTCATATGAATCACCCGGTCATACTCGACGGTGTTGTGGGCATACCAGGGATTCTTCCGGAGCGAGTTGGTTGCCCGTGCGTGGCTGAGATGCAGCACGGGCCCCCACAGGCGTTCCACCCGCTCGCCGAGCCGTTCCAACCGCTTGCGGATCTCGAAATCCTCCCAGCCCCAGGAAATGAAATTCTCATTGAAGCCGCCAAGCCGATCGAACACGGACCGGTCGAAAAAGACCGTGCCGCCGTAAGAATTCTTATAGAGCATTTCGTTGAGCGGGTCCAAAAGGTCGACCTGGGTGACCGACAACCCCCGCTCGATGCTTGGGATGTATTTGGACGATATGTCGAAGAACAATCCGTTGAATGGACAGGAAAACGCCGCGCCGTCATGAACGGCCTGCTGGGCGAAGACATACTGGGTCGGCTCCACCACCACGTCCGTGTCCTGCACCACCAGGATCGGCGTCGTCGCGGCGGCGGCCATGATGTTGATCTGCTTCGCCTTGTGCGTGTAGGGGCTGTCGTTTCCGGTCAGATGGGTGTAGCCATAGTCCGCCGGCGACAGGCCCAGCTCCGTCATCAGGCCCGGAACGTCCTGCCGCTCCGGGTTGTCCTCGCAGATCAGGATGTTGGTGTCCAGGTACCGGCGCAGGTAGGACACCAGAATGCGCAGGTTGCGGCGGCGATCCGGGGATTCGATCCGGCAGGGCACCATGAAGGTGACGTCGCGCAGGTCCAGCTTTCCACCCCGGTGCAGCGTGTCGAGCAAAGGGCGGCGGCGGGCCTGGATGTCGAGGGCGCGGTTCAACGGCTCGCGCAGCGTGTCGTCCGAAGGCGCGAGCGCCACCGCCGTCTCATAATGGTCGAGGGCGGTGCCCACGCGCCCGATCCACAGCATGATCTCGCCCAGCCGGACATGCGCCTTCGCCCAATCCGGTGCCTTTTCCAGAAGCGCACGATAGGACGCGATCGCCGCAACCAGCTTGCCCTGCATCTGCTGGGCATAGCCCCGGTTGTAGATCGCCTCCACCCGCTCGGGCGCGACAGCCAGAATGCGGCCGTAGATGTCCTCCGCCTCGGCCAGCCGGCCGGCTTGGTGGTGGTCGACGGCGATCTGGAAAGCTTCTTCGACGGTTGGCATGGGAGACCCGCAGGAACGTCCAGGATGAAAAGCGCAAGAGCATGGCACAAGCCTTCTTAAGGCAGGGCCATGACCGATGCACGATGAAGATTGACACAGGCTCCGAAGGACGGAGGGTGCGAGCGGCGGGTCACAGAGCATCCAGCTCCGTCAGCAGGGCGATCAGGCGCTGCGCCGCCTGGGTCCAGCTGAAATGGTCCAGCAGATGCCGTTGCGCCGACCGGCGGGTGCCGTCCGGATCGTCGATCACCGCGCGCAGCAGTTGGGCGGCGATGTCCTCGTCGGGAGTCCACCAATCCTGGCCGCGATAGCTGTCGGAGGCGGGGGTGACACGGCTGGGGATCATGTGCGCCACCCGGTGGTCCAGATAGGCGCGGTAGGCGCTGTGATCGGGGGCCAGCAGGGTCAGCCCCATGGCGCCGGCCTGTGCCATCGGCAGGTCCCAGCCCTCGCCGTGCGACATGCTCCAATAGTGGGTGGAGGCGGCGTGGAGCGACATCATCTCCGCATCCGACAGCTTGCCCTCCACCAGGAAGACCGGTGCCGCCTGGGCGAGGGTCCGGCCGGTCTCCGTCGACACCTGGGCCAGCATCTCGCGGATGCTGTCGGTGATGCCGCCACTCTTGCCGACCTTTAGAACCAGAGCCGCCGAGTCCTCCGTCCGCGTCGTGCGCAGCCAGACCCGCAGCAACCCGGACAGGTTTTTGCGGCTGTTGAGGTCGGAGATGTTGAGGACGCGGACACGGTGGTCGGACAGCCGCCGCCCGGCGCTGTCGAGGATGACGGCGGGCGCCACGCCGGACACCTCCACCGTCTCCACCCCTTCGGGGCAAACATGGACGCGGCCGGCCGGATGGCCGGCGCCCAGCCACGCCTGACGCGAGGATTCGGTCGCCACGATGACATGGTCGTGACGCCGGCTGTGCCCCGCCCACAGGGCGGGGATGCCGACCGCCTCGAACATGGTGAAATTGATCGTCTTCAGCCCCGGAATGGCCTCCACCGCCGGAGGGGTGGTGATGGTCAGCACGGCCTTGGCCCGCACCGGCCGGTCGAGCGTGCGCAGCAGCGGATCAATCTGCTCGTCGGGCAGGTTGTCGGTGTCACCATAGTTCAGGTCGATCAGCCGGACCCGGACCCCGGCCTCCACCAGATGCCGGACGAGCCGACGGACCTTGTAGGCATAGCCGCTGCTGTCGCGGAACACGCCGCGTACCACCAGCCCCGGCGGCAGGGACGGATCGGCGGCGTCGTCGCGCAAGGCGCGCGCTGTGGCGCAGCGTTCCAGCGCGTTGCGCAGCCGAGGGTTGGTCGTGTCGACGGCCGCGGTCCAACGCAGCCGCCGCTCGGCTTCGTCGATCCGCCCGCAGGCCAGGGCCTCGGTGCCCAGCCGGAACAGACTGATGCCGCAATCCGGCTCGACCTCCAGCTTGCGGCGGAAATGCGCCGCCGCCTCGTCCAACCGCCCCAGATCCCGCAAGGCGCAGCCCTGGTTGAACAGGGCGGCGGTGAGCGTCGGGTCGAGCACCAGCGCGCGCGCCATCAAGGCCACCCCATCCTGCGGGCGGTCGCCACGGCGTGTCAGCAGCCCCAGCAGATGCAAGGCGTCCGATTGGGCCGGCTCGATAGCCAGGACGCTGCGGTAGAGCGTGGCCGCTTGATCGGATTTGCCGGCCTGATGCAGGCCGACGGCCTGCGTCAGGATGTCGTGGATCGAGGTCATGAAGCGTCGCTGTCTTGAAGCCAGGGGGAACCGGAGAGGAAACGCCGGACGGGATGCCGGGAACGCGTGGAAGATCGGTGAACTCCCACAGGCTTGCAACAAGGCATCCTGTCCCGCCCGATGGCGGCCATGCCTTCCAGAGGGTGCATCCTTGCCGCAAGCGGGAGTCGGAAGCGGGGCAAAAGTTGGGAGGACCGCGTCAGCCGGCGGCCGTTTCCGGCGGCTTGCCCGGGGAGCGCGTCGGGTTGCGCATCGGGTTCTTGGGGTCGAGCAGGCCGAGGCGCTGCAAGGTCTGGGCGAAACCTTCGGTCAGCATGGCGATGCGGTCGCTGATCTCGGCGATCTCACGGGCCGAGATCACGGGGGCGTTGGCCGAGACGCGGCCGTGGGCGCGGTAGTTCAGGCGGATGGCGACGTCGTCGGTCTCGCCCTGGATCCAGGAGCCGTGCAGGATCTTGTTGCGCTCCCGCCCCAGTTCCAGCGCCTCGTCGCACTGGGCGACCAGCGCCTTCGCCTCGTCGGGCGCCAAGCGCAGGGTGGCGAGGGTCTTCAGTGCGTCGAAACGGGCCTTGATCTGCATGTTGGAGGCGATGGGGAGGAAATCGGTGTGCTCGGTGCCCAGCAGCCGCGAGATGCACAGCGACACCATGTCCTCCAGCTGGGCCCAGGACACCGCGATCATGCCGATCGCGCAGTACATCTTCACACTGAGGGGGCCCAGTCGGACCGTTCGCGGTGTCATGACCAGCCCTGCCTTCTCAAACCCCGGATTTCGGAGAGTGCATCGAAAATACGGCTTCCGCATGGTGCGGGAAAGCGGTGATTGCGCGGCTCGGAGTTGACAGACCCCCGCGTTCCATAGGATGCACTGCGCGCCACACGGTTCCCCGCGCGACCGGCCTTCCCCGGCACGCCCCCGTCGTTCACGCACAAGGTGCTCCGTCCATGGACTCTCAAGCCCCCGCCGCTGCCTCGCTGCGCGGCCATCTCGACAGCGCCATCGAGGTCCTGCGGCGCACCGTCGACACGCTGGATCCCGCCCGGGTCGAGGCGGCGGTCGCGGCGGTCACCGCGGCGCTGGGGGCCAACCGGGCGCTGCTGGTCTGCGGCAACGGCGGCTCGGCGTCGGACGCCCAGCACATCACCGGCGAGCTGGTCGGCCGCTTCCTGAAGGAGCGCCGGGGGCTGAAGGCGATCTGCCTCAGCTCCAATCCGGCGGTGCTGACCGCCTGGAGCAACGACTATTCCTACGACAGCGTCTTCGCACGCCAGACCGAAGCCTATGGCGAGCCGGGCGGCGTCATCCTCGGCCTCTCGACCAGCGGCAATTCGCGCAACGTCATCGCCGCCTTCGAGGTCGCCCGGAGGCTGGGCATGACCACCATCGCCATGACCGGCGAGGGCGGCGGCACGATGGCCGGCTTGAGCGACATCCTGCTCGACGTGCCGTCGCGTTCCACCCCGCTGATCCAGCAGGTCCACATCTGCCTCTACCATTACCTGTGCGAGCAGGTCGAAGCCCGGCTGGCCTGAGGCGCCTTCCATGCACGATGCGCTGAAGCGCCGCGCCCTGGAGGCCCTGAACGCCGGGCGGCTGGAGGAGGCCGAGGCGCTCTACCGCGACTTGCTGGCGCTGGACGGCTTGGCCGCCGAGCTGTGGAACAACCTGGGCTTTGTCTTGAGCGACCGGGACCGTCCGGCCGAGGCGGCCGCCGCCTTCCGGGCCGCGCTCGCCCTGCGGCCGGACTATGACAAGCCGTGGGTCGGGTTGGGCAGCAGCGCTTGCGGCGGCAGCCGGCTGGCCGAGGCGGTGCAGAACTGGATCCGGGCGATCCGCCTCCAGCCACAGCAAAGCGCCAGCGTCTGGTTCAACCTGGGCGTCACCCAGCAGATGCGCGGCGAGGCCGCCGCTGCCGCCGCCGCCTTCGGCCAGGCCGAGGCGCTGATGCCCGACAACCCACGCGTCGCCAGCCAGCGTCTGCTGTGTCTCAACTACCTCGAGTTGCCTGGCGAGCGGCTGCTGACCGAGCACCGCCGCTTCGATGAGCGCTTCGGCCAGCCGCCGGTGCCGGCCCCGGCGCCGCATGCCAACCGCCGCGATCCGGACAAGCGGCTGCGCATCGGCTATCTGTCGGTGGAGTTCCGCGAGCATCTGGGGGCCTATTTCCTGACGCCCCTGTTCGAGGCCGCCGACCGGCAGGGTTTCGAAATCGTCTGCTACTCGATCCTGCCCGACAGCCACGCCGACGCCTTCACCGCCCGTTTCAAGGCGCAGGCCGACGGCTGGCGCACGGTGGGCGATCTCGACGACACCGCGCTCGCCGCCCAGATCCGCGCCGACGGCATCGACATCCTGGTCGACCTCGCCGGCCATTCCGGGCTGAACCGGCTGCCGATGCTGGCCCACCGTCCGGCGCCGGTGCAGGTGACTTGGCTGGGCTATCCCAACGGCACCGGCATGGAGGCGGTCGGCTACCGCATCGTCGACGCGATCAGCGATCCGCCGGGCCCGACCGACGCCCACGCGGCGGAGACGCTGGTCCGGCTGCCGGTGCCCTTCCTGTGCTTCCGCCCGCCGGCCAATGCCCCGGCCGTGGTGCCGCTGCCGGCCGGCGCCACCGGATCGGTCACCTTCGGCTCCTTCAACAAGCTCTCCAAGATCACCGACGGTACCGTCGCCCTGTGGGCCGAGGTGCTGCGGCGGGTGCCGGACTCGCGCCTCCTGCTGAAGGACCGGCCGCTGTCCGATGCCGGCACCGCCAAGGCGCTGCGCGCCCGCTTCGCCGCCGCCGGAATTGAGCCGGATCGGCTCGAGCTGGTCGGCCACATCCAGGATGCAGCCGGCCATCTCGCCGCCTACAACCGCATCGACATCGCGCTCGACCCGCACCCCTACAACGGCACCATCACCACCTGCGACACGCTGTGGATGGGGGCGCCGCTGGTCACGCTGGCCGGTGGCCGGCACGCCGCCCGCGTCGGCGCCAGCCTGATGACCGCCGTCGGCCTGCCCGAGCTGGTCGCCACCACCCCCGATGGCTACGCCGCCATCGCCGCCGGTCTCGCCGGCGACCTCACCCGGCTGATGCGGCTGCGCATGGGGATGCGGGCGCGGGTGACGGCGTCGGCGCTCTGCGACGAGGCCCGCTTCATGCGCAACCTGGAGACCGCCTACCGGCTGCTGTGGCGGCGCTGGTGCGCTCGGGCGGACGCCGGTGCCGCCGCCGGCCCCATGACTGCCCCTGTCACTGGCCCTGACACCGCCCCGGCCACCGGCCAGGCGTGATCCCGCATCCGCTCCTTCGCCGACCCCTGGAAATGCAGGAAGGTGATAAGGGGGGCGGGTACCCCGTCGGTGCGCGCGCAGACGGCACGCCGTCCGGCCCAAAGCGGACGCCCTTGATCCCGTCGCGCAGGACAAAGCGGTTGTTTGACACCCGGATGTTGTGGTCGAAGCCATCGTCGACCCGCGTGCCCTGGTCGAGGAAGCGCGGATCGCCGGCGGCGATCTCCAGCAGCAGATGCATGTCTGCTGAGGTGGGGCCGGCCGTTGATCCGGAAGCGGTCGGCCAGGGGCGTGCAGCCGCGGCTTGTCGGCGAAGGTGGCGATGAAGCGGTCGCACAGCTCCTCCAGCACCTCCGGTCCGGCAAACCAATTGGCCCAGCTCCAGTTTCCGGCGATGCGCCCGGCAAAGGCGTTGGCGAACCGCTCCGCCGGCCGGTGGAGCATCACGTCGCTGTCGAACACGCAGAATGGCCCAAGCCCGTGCCGCACAGCAAAGTCGCGCGCACCCGTAGCACATCGCCTCTTAGCCCTCTTGGTTCACCAAAATATGCTCGTAGACCGCGCCGAAGCGGGCGTAGGACCCGGTGTAGCGCCGGATGTCGACCTGATGGAGCGCAACAGGACAGGGAGCGGATCTTGGCGGAGGCCGGAAGGTCACGGTGCCACTTCACCTTGATCTCACCGGAAATGCCGGTGACGCCGCGGCGTTTGCTCTTCCGGATCGTCAGCCCGTCGCCGACGCGGAACTCGGCGCTGTCGAAGCTGCTCTTGGCGCGAAACCGCGGGAAGCCAGCCTTGGCCTTGGCTTTCAGACGGCGAAGGCCGTGAAGGCCTTGTCCAGGCGGCGGAGCACCTGCTGTGCGGCGGAATAGCTGAATTGAGCCAAGCGCTCGTCGACGGCGCGCACCGCCTTCAGCTCGCTGGCTTGGTTGAGATAGCGCAGCGTCTTGTGCTGACGCCTGCAGGCTTCGATGCGCTGCTGGAGGGCGGCGTTGTCGAGATCGCAGAAGACGCCCAGCATCTCCGTCAGGGCCGCGCTCTGGATCTTGCTCGGATAAAGCCGGTATGTGTAGCTCCGCTGGACCATGCCAGAAGTCTACATTTTGTTCATGATTCGTTCAATTCAAATGGTGCCTGCTGCTCCCCCCTTACTTTCCTCCCAGCCCGTTGCTTGGCGGGAATACCGAACTTGTCGGGCAGCGTGTACGAGCATGGGGGCCGCTTCATCTCGCAAAAGGGACTGCATGGTAGCCGCCCCCGGCGGCGGGAGGAACCCGCCCCGTCGCCGCCTGTCTCGCAGCCGCCTTGCTTGACAAGCCCGCCCTGTGGCTTCTACCGATAGCGACTCGTTCCCGCCCGCCCCCTCCCCACCACGACACCGGACCGCCGCGATGAGCGAAGCGCCGCCCCCTTCCGCCGCCCCCGACACCGTCTCCGCGGTGCACAGCGGGTCGGCCGACCGCTTCGGCTACGAATGGGGCCGCTACGCCGAGCTGAAGGGCATCTACGAGGAACAGTTCCGCCGCTGGACGCCCTTCATGGCGCCGCAGGACTGGCGCGGCATGAGCTTCGTCGACGTCGGCTGCGGCATGGGGCGCAACAGCCATTGGCCGATGAGCTACGGCGCCGCCGGCGGGCTGGCCATCGACATCGACGAGCGCAGCCTCGCCTCGGCGCGGGCGACGCTGGCGCCCCATCCGACGATGGAGGTGCGCCGGCAGAGCGCCTACGAGCTGGACGAGGTGGAGCGCTTCGACCTCGCCTTCTCGATCGGCGTCATCCACCATCTGGCCCATCCCGACCTGGCGCTCGCCAACATGGTCCGCGCGGTGAAGCCGGGCGGGCGGGTGATGGTCTGGGTCTATGGCCGCGAGAACAACGGCTGGATCGTCCGCTTTGCCGACCCGCTGCGCAAGGCGCTGTTCAGCCGCCTGCCGATCGGGCTGGTTCACGCGCTGTCGCTGGCGCCGACCGCCGTGCTGTGGCTGGCGCTGCGGCTCGGGCTGGACCGGCTGGAGTATTTCCGCCTGATCCGCCGCTTCGACTTCGCCCACCTGCGCTCCATCGTTTTCGACCAGATGCTGCCGAAGATCGCCAACTACTGGACGCGCGCGGAGGTCGAGGCGCTGATGAAAGGCGCCGGGCTGCAGGAGGTGCGGCTGGCCTGGGTCAACGAGATCTCCTGGGCCGCCATCGGCACCCGGCCGCAGGGCTGAGACGCCGGCGCTTCCCGGCCGGCCGCGGGCAACGGTCCATTGCTGACGGACGGCGTCTTGGGGTAAGAAGCCGCGGTTCCGTGCGACGGGTTCATCCGCGCGGCGAAGCGTTGGGGGTTGTCATTTCCGAGTTCTCACCGGCCTTCATCGAGGCCTTCAACGCCGGGGCGACCCAGTTCCAGGCCGGCCGCTTCGAGGAAGCGGCCGCCATCTTCCGCCGCCTGATCGACGAGCGCCCCGACCTCGCCAACCTGCACGGCAACCTCGGCCTGTGCCTGCGCTCCGCCGGCCGCACCGACGAGGCGCTGGAGGCGTTGCGCCAGGCGCTGCGGCTGCGGCCCGACTATCCGGACGCGCTGAACGCCTTCGCGAACATCCTGCTCGACCGCCGCCAGCTCGACCATGCGCTGCTGGCCTACAAGGAACTGGCCCGCCTGAAGCCGGATTATCCCGGCGCGCTGCTGATGCTGGGCAACGTCTTCATGTTCACCGGCGACGGCGAACGGGCCCGGGCCGCCTACCGGCTGTCGATCCTGGTCGAACCCGATGTCGCCACCAACCACAACAACCTGGGCGCCGTCAGCCTCAGTCTGGGCCGCCCGGCGGAAGCGGCGGGCCATTACCGCCGCGCCCTGACCATCGACGTCGGCAAGCCGGAATACCGCAAGAACCTGGGCACCTGCCTGCTGATGGCCGGCGACTACCCCAACGGCACCGTCGCCTACGAAGGGCGGCTGGAACAGCCGGTCTGGCGCAAGCGCAACATGCCCGGCACCCTGTGGCAGGGCCAGCCGCTGGCGGGCAAGACCCTGCTGGTGCATTTCGAGCAGGGGCTGGGCGATTCCTTCCAGTTCATCCGCTACGCCACCGTGCTGAAGGGCATGGGCGCCCGCGTCGTCTACGAATGCCAGCCGGTGCTGAAGCGCGTGCTGTCGACCGCCCCCGACCTGGACGGGCTGGTCGCCTTCGGTGAACCGCTGCCGGCCTACGATTACCACGTCTCGCTGATGAGCCTGATGCACCGGCTGGGCACCACGCCGGACAACGTGCCGGGCGGCGTCCCCTACCTGCGGGCCGAGCCGGAACTGGCGGCGTCCTGGAAAGCCCGGCTGGACCGGCTGGACGGCGACGAGCCCGCCGCCCTGCGCATCGGCATCAACTGGCACGGCAACGAAACCGGCAAGTCGATCCCGCTGGAATGCTTCGAGGCGATGAGCCGGCTGCCTGGCGTGAGGCTCTACAGCCTGCAGAAGGTGTCGGGGCTCGACCATCTGGAGCGGCTGCGCGACCGCGTGCGGGTGACCGAGCTGGGTGCCGATTTCGACGCCGGTCCCGATGCCTTCCTCGACACCGCCGCGGTGATGGCCAACATGGATCTGGTGGTGACCTGCGACACCTCGGTCTGCCACCTCGCCGGCGCCATGGGCCGCCCGGTGTGGGTGGTGCTGAAATGGTTCGCCGACTGGCGCTGGATGCGGGACCGGCTCGACAGCCCCTGGTACCCGACCATGCGGCTGTTCCGGCAGGCGCGTCCCGGCGACTGGGCCGAGGCGATGGGGCGGGTGACGGCGGACGTCGCGGCGCTGGCTGGGGGGGCGCGATGATCACGCTCAACGAAGCCGTGCGTCTGGCCCTGGAGCATTATCGGGCCGGCCGGCTGGCCGAGACCGAGCGGGTGTGCCGGGCGATCCTGGACACGCTCCCCCATCAGGGCGAGGTCACCCAGCTGCTGGGCGTGGTGGTGATGCAGCAGAACCGCCCGGAGGAGGCCGAAGCCATCCTGCGGCGGTCGATCGCCGCCCGGCCGGATCTGGCCGACAGCCACGGCAGCCTGGGCACCGTGCTCCAGCATCTCGGCCGCATCCCGCAAGCCCTGGAAGCGCACGACCGCTGTGTCCAGCTAGGCCCCGCCACGCCGGAGGGCTACGTCAACCGCGGCTCGGCCCGGCTGGCGCTGGGCGACCGCGACGGGGCGGCGACCGACTTCGCCCGCGCGCTGCGGCTGCGGCCCGTCGACGCGCTTGCCGCCGCCAACCTCGGCGTCGCCTTGCGCGAGGGGCACCGGGTGGCCGAGGCGGCCCGCGCCCTGCGCCGGGCGCTCATCGCCGCTCCCGCCCACGGCGAGGCGCTGCTCGGCCATGCCCACGTCCTGCGCGAGCTGGGGCGGCTGGACGAGGCGCAGACGGCCTACACCCGCGCGGTGGCGCTTGATCCGGTCAAGACCGAGGCGCTGTGCTACCACCTCTATCTCCAGCAGACGCTCTGCGCCTGGGACGATTACGACCGGCTGTGCGCCCGGGTGCGCGAGACCATCGACCGCGACGCCGGTGTCGTTATCCCGCTCGCCACCCTGTCGATCGACACCACGCCGGCCCAGCAGCACCGCTCCGCCCGTTTGTTCTTCGACCGGCTGGTCAAGCGCGCCGCATCCCCGCCGATGCCGGCGCGCGCGGCCGCCTCCGCCGGCCGGCTGCGCGTCGCCTACGTCTCGGCCGACCTCCACGAGCACGCCACCGCCTATCTGGCGGCCGAGCTGTTCGAACTGCACGACCGCGAGCGCTTCGAGGTGCTGGCCTATTCCTACGGCCCCGACGACGGCAGCCCGATGCGACGGCGGCTGGTCCAGGCCTTCGACCGCTTCCGCGACATCCGCAGCGTGCCGCTGGACGCCGTCGCCCACCGCATGGCCGACGACGGCGTCGACATCATGGTCGACCTGAAGGGCTACACGAAGCAGACCCGGCTGGACCTGCTGTCACGCCGGCTGGCGCCGATCGAGGTCAGCTATCTCGGATATCCCGGCACCATCGGCTGCCCGCACATGGATTATGTGATCGGCGACCGCTTCGTCACCCCGCCGGAACACCAGCCCTTCTACGCCGAGCGGCTGGTGCTGATGCCCGACGCCTACCAGATCAACGACCGCCACCGCCCGCTGCCCGACCGCATCCCCAGCCGCGCCGACTGCGGCCTGCCCGAGACCGGCGTGGTGTTCAGCGCCTTCAACACCGCCTACAAGATCAGCCCGGCGATGTTCGCGGTGTGGATGCGCATCCTGAAGCGCGTCCCCGGAGCCGTGTTGTGGCTGTTCGAGGCCAACCCGCTGGCCGCCGCCAACCTGAAGCGGGCCGCCGCCAGCCACGGCGTCGATCCAGCGCGGTTGGTCTTCGCCCCCGGACGCCCACTGGCCGAGCACATCGCCCGCTACCGCGTTGCCGACCTCGGCCTCGACACCCTGCCCTACACCGGTCACACCACCACCAGCGACGCGTTGTGGGCCGGCTGTCCGGTGGTGACCTGCCTGGGCGACAGCTTCGCCTCGCGGGTGGCGGCCAGCCTGCTGAACGCCGCCGGCCTGCCCGACACGGTGACGCGGTCGCTGGCTGAGTACGAGGAGGTGGCGGTGGCGCTCGCCGGCGACCCGGAGCGCCGCACCGGCTTGCGCCGCCGGCTGGAGGACGGGCGGATGACGGCGCCGCTGTTCGACAGCCGCCGCTTCACCCGCAACCTGGAGCGCGCCTATCAGGTCATGTGGTCTCTGCACTGCGCCGGCCAGCCGCCACAGGGTTTCATCCTGCCGGCCGTATGAGGAGCGGCGCCGGAGGCCGAAGCACCTCCGGCGCCGTTTCCATCCATCCTTATGACGCGCCGATCCGCCGCACTTTCTATTTCAGGATTGTAGCAGAGCGCAAAAGGGCTAACTCGCCCTTCAATAATTTTGGTAACATTTGTCCTTAAAGGTGTTTCTTTGTTGACGCGGCTGATCATATGGCGACCTTTAATTCGAGATCTAACCTTTTTGAGACCATTTACCCCCCTTTGATTTTCCTTGGGTTGCATGCTTATGGACCGGCTCCAACCGGATGTCGTGCGATGCACAGCATGCTGGCTGAATTGGGAGAAGTGCGGTGAACGCGATCAGCCCGATTACAGCCGCCACCGATGCGATCACCACTTATCAGGGCCGGTTGGAACTCGTGAGCACCAGCGCGGTCTATGGCTGGCTGCACAACCAGACCGCCCCGGCGGCGGAGTGCCTGGTCGACCTCTATGTCGACGGACGGTTTCTCGGCACCCATGCCTGCGACGAGCATCACGAGGCCCTGGCCGGACTGCCGGAGCGCAACGGCTTTCTGGCGTTCAACATTCCCCTGCCCGGCGGCCTGCTGTCGGCGGAAAATTGCATCGTCGACGTCCGGATCCATGGGACGACGACGTCGATCCCGGGCGCCCCCCTTGTCACCAGCCGCCATCGGGCGGTGATCGACACCGCGCTGTCCGGCATGACGCCCGAGCGCAAAGCCCTGTGCTTGAGCGCGCTCGCCAAAACCACGGGCCAGACCAGGCGCGGCCGTGATCGTCTGGAGGACGCGCGGCTGATCCGCTCCGCCGACGGTTTCGAGGATGCCGAACTGACCGTCGGCGCCTTCGTAGCGCACCAG
Organism: Azospirillum sp. TSO35-2; assembly: GCF_003116095.1. Classification (GTDB taxonomy): domain Bacteria; phylum Pseudomonadota; class Alphaproteobacteria; order Azospirillales; family Azospirillaceae; genus Azospirillum. The sequence goes on along the minus strand of NZ_LGRA01000005.1, from coordinate 60,518 downwards.
CTTCACCGGCTGCAGGAATCGCGCAATTTCCACCTGCGCACCGCCGCCGACCTGACCCGCTTCCTGGTGCAGTGTGCCGACCGCTTCAACCTCGCCGACCATGCTTGGTGCCCGCTGCCGGCCGATGTCCGGGCCCATCTGGCGTCAGGCGAGGAGGACGCCGTCGGCGTCTTCCGCTCGCGTCTCTCCTCGGCCTACCAGACACGGGCGGGCGGAACGGCAGGAAACGAGATCGACGCCCTGTGCGATCTGACCCACTGGATGTTCGGCAAGGCCCGCCTGCCCAAGGACGCGCTCGCCCCCCGCCATGTGGAGGAGCTGAACGCGCCGGCGATGATCGACCGCCTTGGGCTGCTGTCGCGCTTTTATGCCGGGATGCACGCCCAGGACGCCGCGCTGGCCGCCGCCTTCGATGCGCGCGACGAGCGGGCGCTGTTCCCGCTGCTGCTGGCGATCTCGCTGTGGCTGATCCGCTGGAATCTCGACGACCTGTTCCTGACCGAGCCGGTGCGCGCCCTGCTTGACGCCCCGGTCCGTCATGAAGGCCGGTTCCTGACCGGGCTCGCCTATTTCTACGCCCGCCTGGGGGTGCCGGCGGCGGAGACACTGAGCCTTGGCGCGCTGTGCCAGCGCCAGCGCGCGCCGTTGGTGCGGCAGTTGCCGCGCTCGCCGCAGGCAAAAGGCGTCAACCTGTTCGGCTATTTCGACGGCGGCACCGGCATCAGCCGCAACGCCCTGTTCTCCCGTGACATCCTGCAGGACGCCGGCTTCGGCGTGACGATGCCGATGATGACGCTGCCCGGCCGCCATGCTGGTGAGGAGCTCTATCCGGTCAACCTGATCCATTTCGGCCTGCTCGGCGTGCCGAGCGACATGGTCAACCATGGGTTGGAGCGCTTTTCCGGCGCCTACAACATCGGCTTCTTCCTGTGGGAGACCAGCGCCCTGCCCTGTTCGGCCCGGCTGGCGCTGGAGATGGTGGACGAGGTGTGGACGATGTCGGAGTTCTGCGCCCGGGCCCTGGCGGCCCAATTCGACGGGCCGATCCACGTCCTGCCCAACTGTGTCGATGAGCGGGTACTGAGAGGACTGGCGCCGGGAAAGCCGGCCGGGAAACGACCGACGGACGTGCCCTTCACCTTCTATTTCTGCTTCGACGCCCGCAGCTGGTACACACGCAAGAATCCGCTGGCGGTGGCCCGGGCCTTCCAGCGCGCCTTCCCCCGCGACCGTGGGGTTCGGCTGGTCCTGCACATCCGCCACCGCCAGACCAACCGGAGCGTCGCCGACCAGGCGCACAAGCTCGCCCTTGACCATCTCGTCCGCGGCGACCGCCGCATCGTGGTGCACGACCGCGAGCTGGCCTACGCCGCCTCCCTGGCCGAGATGCGCGTGTGCGACTGCTACGTCTCATTGCACCGGGCCGAGGGCTTCGGCTACACGATGGCCGAGGCGATGATGATGGGCAAGCCAGTGATCGCGTCGCGCTATTCGGCCAACCTCGACTACATGACCGACGAGACCGCCTTTCTGGTAGACGGCCGGGAGCGCTACCTGGAGATCGACGAATACATCAACGTGACGCCCGGCGCCAAATGGTTCGAGCCCGACATTGCGGCGGCGGCGGATGCTATGCGGCGGGTGTGGGAGGACCGCGGCGAGGCCGACAGGCGGGCTGCCGCCGGAGCGGCCTTCGTGCGCCGCCGCTTTGGCCGCACGGCGCTGCAGGGGCTTTACGCCGACCGATTAAACGCAATCTTAGGCGGCACCATTTAAAGCACCCGGTCATTGAGTTGTGGTTGGCGAGTTTGCAGCCGTCCTAACAACAACGCATATGAACTTTGAGTAATGTCAAAAAATCCTAAGAAATTTCCTTTTAAGACCTACGGGATGTTTCATGCGCCCACTCTTTGGTTGCGCTTGGCGCTGAACAAGCATACTCCAAGATGCGGAATGAAATTCCATAGTTGCTTCCAGACAACCAACCAGAACATGCCCCTCCCAGGCTATGACATCGTCTGCGCACGCACACATGAGGGTTGATTTTGTTTAATTGTTTTCGATATAGATTTGGCGGGCTAACTTCAGACTTTTGAAGGATGCCGTCCGCCGTACCGGGATCGCGGCACAGTGGGGACGAGGGGAGCCGCGTTCGAAAGGCGGGTGCGGGGCACAGGCAAGCACCGGCACAGCCGCGTGGCGGTTGATGGCGCGTCAGTGGGCGGATGGCTGGGGGCACGGATATGGATGGCGGTCTCACTCTCGTCCCGGATGGCGCGGCGCGTTCACGAACGCCGGACGTCCCGGCACCCACCAACCTTGAGGACGCCTTCAACGGCTACCGCCTGTTCCTGGGCCGCCACCCGCACAGCATCCAGGAGTTGACGGCTGCCACCGACTGCATGCCGGCCGAATTCCTCGCCAGCTACCTGATGCGTGGGGAGTTCCTGACCGGGGTCGTCGAGAGCCTGTCCGGCAACCGCATGCTGCCGCACGTCGCCCTGGCGCCGGCGCCGGACGACGCCTTGGCGCGCTGGGCGCTGGAGCGCCTGCCGTTGTCGGCGGCATCCCAAGAGCAGCTTGCCAGCAGCCGCTCCTGGCGCTTCTGGCTGCTGACCATCCTGCGCGACGAGGCCTTCCGCAGCGGCCTGCCCGCAGCGGTAGCCGAGTGGCTGGCGCGCTCCGGCCTGCAGGGCCGGCTCACCGCCCTGGCGCTGGCCCCCACCCGCCAGCTGATCGGCGAAGCCTCCCACGACGGTGCTGGTACCGTGTCGGGCTGGTGCGCTAACGCTAGCGATGCCTCCGAGCGCGTCGTGCTGGAGCTGCATCTTGGCGGCCGCTTCATCGGGGCGGTGCGCTGCGACCGCTTTGTCTCCGGCCTGGGCGACCGCATCGGCGGCAGCGGCGACTGCGGCTTTGCCTTCAACATTTCCGCCGCCTACGCCGAGCTCGCCGCCCGCGGCGCGATGCTGCGGCTGTGCGACGCCCAGTCCAAAGCGCCCTTCGGCTCGGAGATCTACGTCAAGACCAACCTGCCGGCGGCCCTCGACGATCTCAGCCGGATGCTGACCGCCATCCAGTCGGTGAAGGAGCTGCTCACCAATCTCGAACGGCAGATGCCGTACACGCTCCGGCACATCAGTCCGCCGCTGTCGGCCTATGGAACCTTGGCGGCTCAAGGGATTCTCGCCTGCCATCGCCCGCTGGCCGGGCCGGCGGCCCGCGCCGCCGCGGACGTCACCGTCAACGTGATCCTGTTGGAGACGGCTCTTGCTCCGGCTCCCTTGCGCCGCCTGCTCGCCTCGCTGGAGGGGCAGTCGCACGATCGCTGGACGCTGACCGTGCTGGCCGACGAGGACCGTCTCGGCGACGAGGTGCGCGTGCTGCTCCGCCCGCTGGAGGCCGAAGGCCGGTTGACGATGGCCGCACCGGCCTCCGTGCCGCGTCTCCTCGCCGGTCATCCTGCCCGCGCCGCCGCTGCCCATCTGGTGGTCGGCCGTGCCGGCACCCTGCGGTCGGATGCCCTGGCCGCCTTTCTGGCAGCCCTGGAGCCGACCCCGGAGCCGACGTCCGCCAGTCCGGGCTCGGTCGCCTACAGCGACCATGACGTCAGGCTCGCCCCGCACAACGGCAAGCCGGCGCAGCTTCTTCCGGTGTTCAAGCCCGGCTTCGACCCGGTGATGCTGCTGGCCTATGATTATGCCGGCCCGATGGTCATGGTGACGGCGGACGCGCTGCTGAAGGCCTACGCGCTGGTCGACGGGGCACCCCTGACTGGGCTGCACGACCTGATGCTCCGTCTGTCCGACTGCGCCGTGGCGGGCGCCATCCGCCACATCCCGTCCGTGCTCTACAGCCTGGAGCAACCGGTCGACCTGCGCGACATTGACGGTCTGCCCCGGCTGCTGGTGGGTGACTCCGAGGCGGTGGAGGCCTGGGCCGAGCGGTGGGGGCTGGCGGCCGAGGTGCGGCGGACGCGGGTGGCCAGCGAGCATGAGGAAACCGGCCAGACGCTGGTCGAGCCTTGCGAGATCGCGTTCCGTCCGGTCCACTTTCCCGCAGTCAGCGTCATCGTGCCGACCCGAAACGCGCCGATCCTGCTGCGCAACTGCCTGGACTCGCTGCTGCGCACGCGCCAAGCCTATCCGGGACCAATGCAGATCCTGGTGATCGATCATGAGAATGAGGATCCCGACAGCGTCGCCCTGATCGCCGCCATGCAGGCCCAGCGCGGCGTCGACGTCCTGCCCTACCGCGGTCCCTTCAACTGGGCGCAGATGAACAATCTCGCCGCTGAACAGGCGAGCGGCGAGGTGCTGGTCTTCCTCAACGACGACACCATGGCCGCCGATCCCCGCTGGCTGACCCAGGCGGTCACGACGCTCGAGCTGCCCGAGGTCGGAGTCGTCGGCGCGCGCCTGCTTTACGGCGACGGCAGCATCCAGCACGCCGGCGTGATCACCAGCCTTGAGCAGGGGGCGGTCCATGACGGGCGCGGGATGCGCGGGGAGGAGGGCGGCTATCTCGGCCGCAACCTTGTGCTGCGCACCGCCGCCGCTGTGACCGGCGCCTGCATGGTCACCCGCCGGTCAGTGTTCGAGGGCGTGAAAGGCTTTGATCCGGCTTGGCCGGTCGACTGGAACGACATCGTTTATTGCCTGACGGTGCGGCGTGCCGGCTGGCGGGTGGCCTACGACCCCGCGGTCTGCCTGTACCATCTGGAATCGAAAACCCGCGGTTACTTGTCCGGTCAGGCCGGGCTCGACAGCCACCGGAACAACCTGAACAGGATCGTGGCGGCTTGGGGGGCGGCACTCGACGACCCCTTCTACAGCCCGGCTTTCAATCGCTTGGACGAACCCTTCAGAAGGATCGCGCTGTAATCGCGTCGTAGAGAGATGAAGTTCCGGGTGCTAGAACAGCCTCCCGGCGGGCTTGGACGAAGGTTTGGAGTTTTGATGTTATGCGCATAGCGATGATCGGCACGGGCTATGTCGGCCTGGTCTCCGGCGCCTGCTTTTCGGAATTTGGCGTGCACGTCACGTGCGTCGACAAGGACGCCGGCAAGATCGAGCGGCTGAAGCGCGGCGAGATTCCGATCTATGAACCCGGCCTCGACGATCTGGTCGCCCGCAACGTCGCCGCCGGCCGGCTGTCCTTCACCATGGACCTGCGGGAAGCGATGCAGGGCGTCGACGCCGTGTTCATCGCGGTGGGCACCCCGTCGCGCCGCGGCGACGGCCACGCCGACCTGTCCTACGTCTATGGCGCGGCGGAAGAGATCGCCCAGCATCTCGACCACTACACCGTGGTCGTCACCAAATCGACCGTCCCGGTCGGCACCGGCCGCGAGGTCGAGGCGATCATCCGCCGCGTGCGGCCCGACGCCGAGTTCGACGTCGCCTCCAACCCGGAATTCCTGCGCGAAGGCTCGGCCATCGGCGACTTCATGCGGCCCGACCGCGTCGTCATCGGCGCCACCTCGGACCGCGCGGGCGATGTGATGCGCCGGCTGTACCGGCCGCTCTACCTGATCGAGACGCCGATCGTCATCACCTCGCTGGAGACGGCGGAGCTGACGAAATACGCCGCCAACACCTTCCTGGCCGCCAAGATCACCTTCATCAACGAGATCGCCGACCTGTGCGAGAAGGTCGGCGCCAACGTCCACGACGTGGCGCGCGGCATCGGGCTGGACGGCCGCATCGGCCGCAAGTTCCTGCACCCCGGCCCCGGCTATGGCGGGTCCTGCTTCCCGAAGGACACGCTGGCGCTGGTCCGCACCGCCCAGCAGGTCGGCAGCCCGCTGCGCATCATCGAGACGGTGGTGGACATCAACGACAAGCGCAAGAAGCAGATGGCGGAGCGCATCATCGCCGCCTGCGGCGGAACGGTGGACGGCAAGATCGTCGCCGTGCTGGGCGTCGCCTTCAAGCCGAACACCGACGACATGCGCGACAGCCCGTCGCTGGACATCGTTCCCGCCCTGCAGGCGGCCGGCGCCACGGTGCGCGCCTTCGACCCGGCGGCGATGCACGAGGCCGAAAAGCTGCTTCCCGGCGTGGAATGGTCCAAGGACGTCTATGGCACCTTGGAGGGCGCCGACTGCGTCGCTATCCTGACGGAGTGGAACGAGTTCCGCGCCCTCGACCTGCGTCGGGTGAAGACGATGCTCAAGCGGCCGGTGATGGTCGACCTGCGCAACATCTACAACCCCGAGGACATGGCAAAGGTCGGATTCACCTACAGCTCCATCGGTCGGCCGACGCCGGCTTCTGCTGAGTAATGCCCTAACCGGATCCGCTTCGGCTTTACGCCGAAGCGGACCATGTGGAGAGAAGGAACAGCCGCCAGACCAGCAGCGGATCGGGTGTTCCATCATAATGGGCAACAATCCGCCGCTCTGCCGCATCCAGATCGAGGATTCCGGCAAGCGAGCCGCCACGAGCGGCCGCCAGACGGTCGAGAACACGATCGCGCTGACCGTCGAGCAGGATGCCGGGCGTCACCAGCTCCGCACCCGGTTCCCGCTGTCCCATCGCCTCGGCCAGCGACACCGGCACCTCGGCCAGGAGTCGGCGCCGCACCGGCACCCCATCGGCACGGGCGCGCCGACGCAGGGTTTCCGCCCAGCCGGCCAGTTCGCCGCCGCCGAGGAAAGGCACCCTCAGATCCCAACCGCGTTCGCCCAGCACACTGGCCAGCAGCGGAGCCGTCCCCGCGGCAAGGCGGGTGCTTTCGTCCGAAGCCGGTAGCGGGCCCGTAGGGTCCCAGCCGCGCATCGACAAAGCGATCCGATGCACGGTTCCGACGATGTTCGCTCCGCGCACCAGCCCGACACAGGCTGCGGCGTCGAGCATCGCCGCAGTGCCGGCTTCGCCGAACAGGGCGCGACCGCCGAGTCCCGCCAGGATCTGGCCGGCCCCATCGCCCAGCTGTCCGATCCCGGCGCACAACAGGAAAAGCAGCAGATCGTCAACCGGCAGCCCGTGGCTGGCCAGCCCGCCATCCACCGCGTCGAAAACGGCTTCGGGCGACAGTTCGCAGGTTTCCAGCTTCAGGCCGAACCGGTCGGCGATGGCGCCAGCAAGGGGGAACTCGTTCAATCCGGGGAAGCCGAAAGTCCAGGCAACTGACGGCGCCCCATCTCCGGTGGCGGCCTTGCCCAGTGCCGCCGCCAGGATGCCCGCGTGCAGCCCGCCGCTCAGCAGAAGGACCTTGCGGCCCGATCCGGGAGCGGCAATATCGGCAAGCCGGTCCAGAAGGCTTCCATCCTCCGTCCCTGCCGGCGCATCGGGCAGCCAGCGGGACAGAACGCCACCCTGGCAGCGCAAGGTCATCCCCGGATCAAGGCGCCGCACGCCATCGTTCGGACGGCTCTGGTCCAGGCCGGGAACAGCGATGCCGGTGAGCAGGAATTGCAGGGCCGCATCCGGGGACAGCGGACATCCATCCATGTCTGCCAGCAGCCGGGCCTCGGACGCGAACGCGATGTCGGTGCCGTGCATCCTGACGAACAGGGGCCGGGTGCCCGCCAAGCCTTGCGACACGACGCAAAGGTCGCGGTCTTCATCCCACAGGCAAAGCAGATGGTCGCCCGGCAGCCCGATCAGGGCCGCCTCGCCATCGGTTCGGTACCGTTCCAGCAGCCGTCGCCCCTCCTGCGAGGCGGCGCAGGCCCCCACGCCACCGGATCGGCTGTCGCCGAGCAGAACGAGGCCACATCTCCCATCGCCGGTAACGAAGGGTTGAAACGGATCGTCCGGACCATCGGGCTGCGCAACGGCAACGCTGATCCGCGGACCCACCTCAAAACCGAAGCGCAACAGCCCCCGTGCTTCCGCCTTGGCCGCGGCGGTGGACACGATCGACCGCGCCGCCTTGTCCACTGAGGGAGACGTGTGGAGGCATCCTGCGATGAAGCTCATGGAGTCCGAACCCGATCTTGGTGATGGCACTGGCTGGCTTGCAAGGCGTCATCGGACCGCCTGACAACACGGGTTGAACATTTGCACGTCGGAAGCAACTTCGACAAGCTATTCAAGGCCGCCTCACAAGCCGGCCACATTCACACTCTATGGTGCCGCTTCGCGCACCTCGTGCTTCATAGGCACGCTGTGAGAATTTCCCCCTCGCCTTATAGCAATACCGCAAGGCATCCGTTCGCATGCAAGGCTGCGTTCAGGAGAAGCGCATGCCGTTTATCATAGCAATTCATTGACTTTCTAGCAGAGCTATTCAATAGCTAGCCGCAGGGCAATCAGAGTTAAGGGCAGCCATGTTCGGCGGTGACGAGCAGACCTCCGTTCCCGTCATACTGTCTCCGCCTTTCCGGAAGGAAAGTGGAGCCGCATGGACGGTTTCGATAGACTCCACTCTTTTTCCGCTGACCGACGATGTCGGCTTCGTCACACGCTCGATCCTGGCGCTGCGGGAGGATGACCGCCTGCTCGGTCCCGGCCATGCCTCGCATGACGAAATCCGGACCCGGGGCAGCGGGCGCTATTCGCATTGGCGCAACGTCCTGTACTTCTCCACGAGCGACAACAGCGACCCGAACACCAACGGGCGCGTCTATATGGTCGAGCCGTCGGAGACCGTTTATTTCTCGGAGCGCGTGAACTACGCCCTCAGCATCGTCGAGTTTTACGCGACGCATGTGCAGGGCGGACTGAACGGCTTCCGTGATCGCCTGGTTCTGGAAATCGGCCCCGGTCCGGACATGGGCAGCGTGCTGGCAATGGCGTGCCTGGGCGCGCGGGTCTGCGTGGTGGACCGCTATCTGGCCAGCTGGCGGGCGGGATGGCACGACAAGTATCTGCCCGTGCTGATCGAGGAGATGCGCAAGCGCGGCTGGCCGGTCGATCCGCAGCCGGTCGAGCGCTCGCTGGCGGCCCAGGCGTTCGATCCCGAGCGGATCCGGCCGGTGCCGCTCTCCCTGGAGGATGTGACGGCCGCCGACCTCGGAACGGGGGGCGAACTGGCTGACCTGACGGTCTCCCACGCCGCGTTCGAGCATTTTTATGCGATGAAGCCAGCGCTGCTGTCGCTGGCCCGCTGCATGAAGCCGGGGGGGCGGGGCGTGCATCGGGTCGATTTCCGCGACCACCGCAATTTCGCCCGCCCGCTGGAATTCCTCCTGCTCAGCCAGGCCAGCTACGATGAACTGAGCGGGGATGCCAAGTACCAGCATGGCAACCGGATGCGGGCGAGCGTCATGGAGGCCCTCTTCCGCGCGATCGACTTCGCCTCGGTCGATTTCCTGCGGGAAGCCACCGTCGATCAGAACTATTTCACCGAATTCCTGCCGCGCCTGCGCGCCGCGACAGACAGCCCCTTCCGGGACATCGACCCGGCTCTGCTGTCCACCCTGGGCGGAACCTTCCTGATCGTCCGGTAGGCTGTCCCGGCCTCGGATCAGAGCGGCTGCCCGCTCCCCTCCACCGGCTCCGGCTCCGCACCGGCAAAGGCGGCGATCTGCTCCTGCGTCAGGACGGCGGCCAGGGGAAAGCCGTTCGCCCCGGCCACCACCACCGGTTCCGCCGGCCCGACGAACTCGCCGATCACGGTTCCGGCTTCGTCGGTGGTGACATAGCGGAACTGGGCATGGGCACCCGCGAGATTGCCCTGCTGGTCCCAGCGCACCAGGAATTCATAAGGAAGCTTCATCGTCTGCATCGTTCTCTCCCAGTTGGGGGCCAAATCAGGAAACCAGGGCGCCGTCCGGCCACCGCCAGCCGGTCCCGTCGCTGACCGCCAGCCTCTTATTGCCGGTGCCGTTGCTGACGCAGATCAGGCGTCCCGCCGCGGCGGCACTCGGCAGCGTCGCCACCGTGTAGCTGCGCAGTCCGAGATGGCTGTTGGCGTCGATGACGACGGTCGCGTTGGACCGGTGCGTCACCGTGCCGTCATTGCCGATGCGCAGCCGCTCCACCGGCGTGGTTCCACCGGAGGGAGTGGTGCCGAAGGCCAGCATGCCCGGCACGCTGCCGGCTGCCGGCGTGCCGTCGACCCAGCACCGGATATCGGCCGCCGGAAGGAACGCGCTGCCGTCGTCGGCCGTGAACCACACCCGGCCGCATTCGTCACCACTCTGGACCGCCCCGCGCGTTCCGACGGCGGTCCCGCGGCTTTTGGCGATGGAGAGTTGGGCGCCATAGACGCTGGCGCCATCCCAGCGGCAGGCGCCGATCCCGGACGACCAGGATGTTCCATGCGCCTGGACGACCGGCGAGGCCCCACCGGCACCACCGATGCTCACCCCGGCGGTGTGGCCGTGCACCAGGGTGCCGCCGCTGTCCAGGGTGGTGCGCTGCACCCCGCCGGTGGCGAAGCCCAGCGTATCGGGAGCGGGCCGGTGCAGGCCGGTGTTGGTGTCGCCGGTGAAGGTGAGGGCCGGAGCGGCAGCCGATCCGGAGGCCAACGCGACGGCACCGGTGAAGGAGGGAGACGCCAGCGGCGCCTTGCCGTTCAGCGCCGGGGTCAGCCCGGCCACCGCCTCCATCCCATGGCCATGGGCGGCGGGAGCGAGGCCGCTCAGATCAGGCTGGGGGGCGTAGGAATACCGTCCATTCATTGCGTCACCCATAGAATCCGAGGCTGAGGAACCCGGCCTTTTCCGAGACGAAGGAGAGCGCCGCCAACCCGGCCACCGAACGGGCCATCGGATTGAACTCCGGCGCCTTTCCTCCGGTGACCGACGCCGTCGGCAGGACGGCATCTCCTTCATACTGGACCCAGTAATCGGTGGTGGCCGCCATCAGGACGGTCTGGGCGCCAGCGGGAATGGAAATGGTGACGGCGGTGGCCGGCGTCAGCGAATGGACTTGGCGGTGGGATGGCGGCGTCAGGATGTTGGTCTTGTGCCCATAGGCATCGGGGATCATGACAACAGGGTTCATCGGCAGCACCTCCATGGTCCGGACACGAAAAAGCCCACGCCGGCGGGAACCGGCGTGGGCGCAGTGCAGGTGTTGATGGAGCTGACAATAGAGGAAAATTTTCCTTTATGTCAATCCCTGTTTGGACAACCCGTCCGGGTGACGGCGGGGGCGGCAACGCCGCTGGTTTCCGTCCGGGCAATGGGTATAGTCCATTCGGAAGACGGGCCGAACCCGATCTCCTCTCCATTCTCACCGTTCTTGCGTGGACCAGTCATGATCGTCGTTCTGGGAGCAGGCCTGACCGGCCTGTCGTTCAGCCACCATGCGGGCCATGACCGCTGTCTGGTGCTCGAGGAAAGCACACGCCCCCTGGGGCTGGTCCGAACCGAACGGGCGGACGGCGCCTTCTGGGACATCGGCCCCCACGTGTCCTTCACGAAGCACGCCTATGTCCGCCATCTCCAGCAGGCCGGCTGCGCCGGGCGGCAGCGCAGCTTCCAGGCCCTGATCAGCAACCATTACCGGGGCAGCTGGATCTCCCATCCGGCACAGAGCCACCTCTACCAGCTGGACCCGGATCTGCGTCAGGCCTGCCTGTCGTCGGTCCAGGCGATCCGCGCCCTGCCGGCCAAGGAGCCGGCGCATTACGGCGACTGGCTGGAGCGCGCGTTCGGTCCCGAATTCACCCGGGTCTTCGCGGCGGCCTACACCCGCAAATACTGGACGGTCGAACCGGAAGAGATGACGGTGTCCTGGATCGGGCGCCGCATCTTCTATCCCGATCTGGAACAGATCGAACGGGGAGCGGAAGGCCCCCTGCCCTACGATACCCACTACATCACCAGCATCCGCTATCCCCAGGTGGGCGGCTATGCCAGCTATTTCGCCCATCTGGCGAAGGGGGCGAACATCCGCTACGGCGCCCGCGTCGAGCGGATCGACCTGGAGCGGCGGGAGGTGACCACCGCCGACGGATCGGTCCACCCCTACAGCCGGCTGGTCAGCACCATTCCGCTCGACCGCTTCGTGGAGGCAACGCTGCAGGCCGGCGACAAGGTTCGTGCGGCGGCAAGGCGGCTGGCCCGCACCGACCTGTCGCTGATCAACGTCCTGGTTCCCCATCCGCCCACCCGCCCGGAGAGCTGGCTGTATGTCTATGACGAGGACTGCCTGTCCACCCGCATCACCCTGACCACCAACCTGTCGCCGGAGGTCACGCCCCCCGGCAGTTGCGGCCTGCAGGTCGAGGTGTATGCCGGCCCCACCCGGCCGCTGCCGCTGGACGGCCAAGCGCTGGTCAACCGCGTGGTGGAGGAACTGACGGCGATGGGACTGATCGCGCCGGGCACCGACCGGGAAAGCATCCGGGCCACGCTGGTGTCGCAGCCCTACGCCAACGTGCTGTTCGACCATGCCCGCGAAGCGGCGCTGGACAGCATCCTCGACTGGCTGTCCGGCTATGGGCTGGAGCGGGAGGAGGGTGATCTGGACCCGGTGGTCGACTGGGAGCGTGCACGCCCCCTGTCAGGCCCCCTCCTGCTCGGCGGCCGTTTTGCCCAGTGGAAATATCTGTGGTCCGACGACTGCACCCTGCGCGGCGCTCAAATGGCCGGACTGTCGCCCGCGTCGCTCGATGCCGAACACAACACCGAACACATGGAAGCGACGTAATCCTCCAGCGGCCCGTCGATCTCCACCGTCCCATAACGGCTGGCGAACAGCAGCGGATACGGCCCGGCGGTATCCGGCACCGGAGGCGCTTCCACGGTGATTGTGCGGCCGAACCGGTCGCGCATCACGTCGCGCACCAGCCCCGCGAACTCCCGCACCGACAGGGTCGTCGGCCCGACCGCGTGCATCACCGGGGGCAACGCCTCGAACCCTTCGATCAGATGGGCCACGGAGGCGCCGGAGACGAAGTTGATCGGCTGGGTTCCCGGCGTGTTCAACCGGATCCGGCCGGTGGTGACCGCCTCCCGGCAGAAGCCGAGGGGGACCAGCGACCAGCGGTCGCAGCGGTCGACGTCCACCGGCATGCCGTAGATGTTTCCGGGACGCAGGACCCGGCCACGCAGGCCGGGCACGGCCTGCACCGCCTTTTCGGCCAGCAGGTGGCTGAGACCGTAATGGCCGATCGGGTCCGGCACGTCCTCCTCGGTCACCGTGCCGCCGGCTGCACCGAAGACATGGCGGGTCGAGACGTAGATGAAGGTGCCGATGCCGTTGTTCCGGCAGAACTCCAGCGCCGCCTGCGTCCCCAACACGTTGATGCGGTAGGCGCGCAGCGGATCCTCGCGGCAGATCACCTCGTTGGCAGCGGCGAAATGCACGAACAGGTCGATCTTCGGCTGGCCGGCGGGAGCGGCGGGCACCGGATAGGGCCGGTCGAAATCGAACGGGCAGTCGCTTCCGGCCGAGCGCCCAGCCGTCAGCACCGACCAGCCCCGGCGCTTCAGCCAGTCGGCACAGATGCCGCCGAGATAGCCGGAGGCACCGGACAGCAACGCGCAGGTCATTCCGCCTCTCCGCAGCCGGTCATCCGGAACGGGCTGTCGAAGGCTTCCAGGACCGGCAGGTTCCGGTCACGATCCGACAGGATCGGGGCCTGATCGGGCCAGGCGATGCCGGCGCTGTCCCAGCGGATGCCGCTGTCCGCGGACGCGGCATGGACCGTGCTGGTCTTGTAGACCAGAATGGCCGGCCCCCGCCGCACATAGAATCCATGCGCCAGTCCCGGCGGCAGATAGACGCCGTTGCCGAGTTCCGCCGACAGTTCCACCATGACGTGCCGCCCGAAGGTGGAGGAATCGCGGCGCAGGTCGACCGCCACATCCAGCACGGTGCCCGTCACGCAATAGACCAGCTTCACATGGTCATGCGGCGGCAGCTGGAAATGCAGGCCGCGCAGCACCCGATCCTTTGACTCCGTGAAATACTCCTCGGCGAAATCGGTGGACAGCCCATGCCGCTCGAAGGTCGGGCGGTGCATGATCTTGCGGAAGGTCCCCCGCGGATCCCGGTGCACGGGCGGACGGATCTCGAAGGCGCCGGGAAGGTCCAGCCCGATGATCTCCGTCACAGGAACACCGCCGCCTTGGCGGCCCCGCGGACCAGATAGGCATCGATCTGGTCACGGGTAAGGGTGCCGGCGTCGGCGCCGTCAGCCTGCGCCCGATACCAGGCCACCGTCTGCTCCAGCGTCTCGTTCAGATCGAACAGCGGCTCCCAACCCAGGGATACGCGGGCCTTGGTCGCATCCAGCCGCAGGACGGTATCCTCGTGCGGGTGGTCGGCCTGCTCGACCTCCACCCGGCCATCGCCCCACAGGGCAGCCAGACGGTCGGCCATCCAGCCCACCGGGCGTTCCCCGCTGGGAAGCGGCGCGAAGTTCCAGGCATCGGCATGGGTGGCGCCATCCTGCCACAGGTGCATCGCCAGCCGGAGATAGCCTTCCAGCGGCTCCAGCACATGCTGCCAGGGACGGATCGCGCCGGGATAGCGCAGCCGCAGCGCGTCGCCGCGGGTGAAGGCCCGGATGGCGTCGGGAACCAGCCGGTCGGGCGCCCAGTCGCCACCGCCGATCACGTTGCCGGCACGGGCGGTGGCGATGCCGACGCCATGCTGGGCATGACGTTCGGGCGGGAAGAAGGAATGGCGGAAGGAGGCGGTCAGGATCTCCGTGCAAGCCTTGCTGCTGCTGTAGAGATCGTTGCCGCCGAGCGGATCGTTCTCGCGATATCCCCAGACCCAGCCGCGGTTGAGGTAGCATTTGTCGGTGGTCACGACCACGACGGATCGCACCGAAGGAACCCGGCGTGTGCCCTCCAGCAGGTTCAGCGTGCCCATGACGTTGGTGGCGTAGGTGCCGGCCGGATCCGTGTAGGCCAGCCGGACGATCGGCTGGGCCGCCAGATGCAGGACGACCTCCGGCTGGCAGTCGGCGATGGCGCCCGCAAGGGAGGAAGCGTCCAGGATGTCGCCGATGATGGAGGCCATGCCATCGGCGACGCCGGCCAGCTCGAACAGGCTGGGAGTGGTGTGGGGCGGCAGGGAATAACCGGTGACCTCCGCGCCCAGCCGGCGCAGCATCAGCGACAGCCATGCCCCCTTGAACCCGGTGTGGCCGGTCAGGAAGACCCGCCGGCCCCGCCAGAAGCCGTGCGCCTGCGGGATCACGGCCAGACCTTCCAGGGGGCATTGCCCTTCACCCAGAGATCCTCCAGGAAGCGCTTGTCGTTGATGGTGTCCATCGGCTTCCAGAAGCCCTTGTGCCGATAGGCGGCCAGCTGCTCCGCGGCGGCGAGGCGCTCCAGCGGTTCCTGCTCCCAGACGGTGGCATCGTTGGTGATGTAGTCCAGGCAGCCCGGCTCCAGCACGAAGAAGCCGCCGTTCACATAGGCGTTCTTGTTGTCGATCTTTTCCGAGAAGCTGCCCACCCGGTCGCCCGTCAGCTCGAGCGCGCCGAAACGGCCCGGCGGCTCCACCGCCGTCACCGTGGCCAGGCGCTTCTGCTCGTGATGGAAGGCGATCACCTTCTGCACATCGACGTCGGCGACACCGTCACCATAGGTCAGGCAGAAGGCCTCGTTGTCGAGATAGGGGGCGATCCGCTTGACGCGGCCGCCCGTCATCGTCGCATCCCCGGTGTCGATCAGCGTCACACGCCAGTCGTCGTGCGATTTGTCGTGGTAGCTGATGGCCCCGCTCCCGATGTCGATCGTGAAGTCCGACAGGGTGCTGCGCATTTCCAGGAAGAACTGCTTGATGACCTCGCCCTTGTAGCCGAGGCAGATCACGAAGTCGTTGATGCCGTGATGGCTGTAGATCTTCATGATGTGCCAGAGGATCGGCATGCGGCCGATGCGGACCATGGGCTTGGGAACGCGATCCGTCTCCTCGCTGAGACGCGATCCAAGTCCGCCAGCAAGAATGACCGCCTTCATCCCAGTTCCTCCGTAACGATGCTCTTGAGGGTGTCGAGCACATAGGACAGGTGCCGTTCGGTCAGGCCCGGCCAGACGCCCAGCCAGAAGGAGCGGCGCATGATGGTGTCGGTGTTGGTGAGATCGCCGACCGTGCGATAGTCCACGCCGCGGAAGGCCGGCTGGCAGGTCAGGTTGCCGCCGAACAGCAGGCGGGTGCCGATCCTGCGCTCCTCCAGCCGGCGGACCAGGACGCCGCGGTCCAGGGACACGTCGTCGCGCACCGTCAGCAGGAAGCCGAACCAGCTCGGCTCCGCCCCCGGAATGGCCTCGGGCAGCACGAAACAGCGGTCGAGCCCCAGGGCGATCATACCGTCGCGCAGGAAGCGGAAATTCTCCCGCCGGCGGGCGACGAAGCCGTCCAGCTTGTCCAGCTGGCTCAACCCGATGGCGGCCTGCATGTCCGTCATCTTCACGTTGTAGCCGAGATGGGAGTAGACGTATTTGTGATCGTAGCCCGGCGGCAACCCGTCGAACGACCAGTCGAACCGGCGGCCGCAGGTGTTGTCGCGGCCCGGCGGGCACCAGCAGTCGCGCCCCCAGTCGCGGAAGGAGTTCACCAGCCGCTCGTAGGCCTTGCGGTTGCTGAAGACGGCGCCGCCCTCACCGGTGGTGATGTGGTGGGCCGGATAGAAGCTGACGGTGGCCAGCGTTCCGAAGGTGCCGACTCCCTTGCCGTTCAGCGTGGCGCCGAAAGCGTCGCAGCAGTCCTCCACCAGGAACAGGTTGTGGCGCTCGGCGATGTCGGCGAGCGCCGCGGCGTCGAACGGGTTGCCCAGCGTGTGGGCGACGACGATGGCCCGCGTCTTGTCGGTCAGCGCCGCCTCGACCCGGGCGGGCGTGATGTTGGCGGTGGCCAGATCGACGTCGACGAAGACCGGAACACAGCCGTTCTGGACGATCGGGGCGACGGTGGTGGGGAAACCGGCCGCCACGGTGATGACCTCGCTGCCCGGCGCCAGCCGCCGCTCCCCCAGCGACGGGGAGGTGAGGGCGCTCACCGCCACCAGGTTGGAGGCGGACCCGGAACAGGTGAGGCTGGCGTACTTGACCCCGAAACGCTCGGCCAGCCGCTTGCGGAAGCCGTCGGCGAAGCGCCCCTCGGTCAGCCACATGTCCAGGGACGCATCGATCAGATGCCGCAGGTCATCACCGTCCACCACCTTGCCGGTGACGGGCACATAGCTTTCCCCCGGAACGAAGGCGGGCTTCGCCTGGTCTTCCCACCAGCGTCCCGCAGCGTCGAGGAGATCCTGTCTGTCCATGCGGCGTTCCTTGCCTGAAAAAATGAGCCGAACAGCGGCTTTGGCGTATGCGCCGTCCCGCGCCGCCCCCGCGTGAGCGGGCACGGCGCAGGCCCGGTGGGGGCCGGGAAGGGGGTGGTCGATCAGCGGTCGAGGTAGATCGAATAGGTTCGGCCGTTGGTGTTCGGATCCGAGTTGTCGCTGGTCGCGAAGAGGATGTGGTTGTTCCAGTGGGAATAGCGCCCACCGCCGATGGTCCGGATGTCGTGATGCGCGCTGTGCGGCTGGCCGAGCGGCTGGCCGTTCTCCAGCAGGCGGAGTGGCGACCGCGGACCCGTTCCGATGCCATCCGCGTAACGGGCCAGTTCCGGGCAATGGTAGGCGTAGGCGGATGCCCCAACCTGATCGCGTGCGAAGGGGGGGGTGAGAACCTGATAGCAGGCTCCCCGCTCGATCTCTGGCTTCGTCTCGGCCATGGCGCGGATCAGGGCGGTCTCTGGGTTAACGGTGACGCCCGTCAGTTCCATCAACCGCGCGACGAAGGGCAGGAAGCTGTCGAGTGGGACCTCGAAGGAACACTGGTCGCGGTTGGCCGCCTCCACCGCCCGGCTTGGATCCTTCCGGACCAGTTCCGGCACATGGTACATGACGTAACGCTTCCCGGTGACTCCCGGCACATGCACGAAGGCGGAGAAGAGGACATCGCCCGTTCCGATTTCGCAGATGATGCAGCCTTCCGGCGCATAGGCGGCGTTCAGGATCGCCGAGCCGGTCTGGCAGATGAGAATCTTGGCTTGGCCGAAGAACTTCACCTCGTCGGCGAAGCCGAAATTATCGGGTACAAGGCAGTCGAAGCCATAGCTCTGGAGGCCGGCGGAGAGAGACTCCTCGTTGACCATGTAGCGTCCGGCGCCACCACCCTTGCGCATCAGGAAGATGTATTCGGGCTGGCGGATTTGAACCGAGCTGTCGCGGGCTACCCGCTGCGCGATCTCCGACGTCATGGTGTCGAAGAGCGGCGGCGGCTGGTTGGTGCCGAGCGTGAACATCCGGCTCGAATAGATCAGGTCGCGGCAGAACACGATCGGTTCGGGCGTGCCGAGCAGCCGGCCCCCCATCCCCAGCACCGTCAGGCTATCATGGATCCAGCCCCGGTTGCGATAGCGGCGGGGTTCGTTCTTGGTGCTGGGCATCAGGAACTTGACGTCCTTTTCCAGGATCCAGTCACGGATCCCGTAAGCTGACAACAAGCTGTCAAGATGCCAGTGGCCGTAATTGTCCTGGACGGTGTTGACCAGCATGACCGTATCTTCGATCACTTCTGCACGGTCGCAGATTTCCGGATCAAAGCTCAGACCATCATCCGTCTTCGTAATGTTCGGCAGAAAACGGGCCAAATAATCGAAATTTCTATCCTGATCGCCGTAACAAACGCTGTTCAGGGATTCCTTTAAAAAAACACCCGGCTCCAGCATGATCGCGCTGCGGTTCGGGAACACAAAAACATTCTTCAGTCTGATGAAAAAGAGCTCGGAGCTGAGATAAGATTTTCCCTTTCTGGCCCATTGAGCTCCGGGAGAATCCGTATCGGGAAGATAATCTTCTAAAAAATATCCTTCCTTGAAGCTAACCGGTTCCGGCTTCAAGAAATCAAAACGGCTATTTTTACCAGATGGAGAGAAAAATCCATCTATTGATACATTTTCCAGTCCAAGCTCATCAAGAGGCTCCGCATGAACCGGAAGAGTTTTACTCATTTCCAACGACTCCGATAACTAATATTCTTGCTTTCGTTTTCTATTGTTGCGAAGAACGACGAACTGGTTTCATTTCGCCTTCGGCAGGAAAACCATAGCGATTTTGCTCTAAACCATCAAGGTTAATCCCAAGCTCATATGCCCCCGCTAAGGTGGTTTCGTGTTGGGGCGGGGATGGCAATATGCTGAAGGTGCATTTGGCCTTTTGACGCACGATTGTCAAATGGCGAACGCATCGCCTCTGATTTAGAGTTGAAACTTCCCGCGGAGTTCCACGGGGTGTCGTGGTCGTCGCGTCGCAGCGACCGGCTAGGTGCTGGCCTTCAAATGCCGGATGACGGCTGGATTGGCTGGACAGACCTTGAAAAAGGATATCGGGTCCAGATTATGTTCGATTGCATCGTCGCTCCGTCCTCCATATCGCACGAGTCCGGATTGGCGTATGAGGTTCACCTGAACCCCGATTTGATTTCGGATGACGGTACCTTCCCACGCCGCAGCCGCCTGATCCTGCTCGAGGATCACAGCGTTCTGGGACCCCGCCATTGCCTTCACCAGGACATTCGGGAACAGGGTGGCGGGCGCTATTCCCACTGGAGCGGACGTCTGCTGTTCAGCAGCAGTGACGGCTCCGACCCCCGGCACAACGGGCGCACTTATCAATGTCTGATCCTGGACAAGGGCGAAACCTCGGCCTCGTTCGTGCTTGGCATCATCCGGCGGAGTCTTGCGATCCAGCATAACTTCGCAGAGTTCCATCCTGAGGAGAACCACGACCCAGACGATCATCAGATCGTCCAGGCGATCGCTTTCCTGCTCAGCCTCCAGGCCCGCCAGCACCTGCTGCGCGGCGGCCGGCAGCAAATCCGGCATCAACCACCCCCTCCCCATGCCGGCCTCCGCAACTGGACGCGGGTGGTGACGGCGGCGGAGCCGGGCCTTCCCATCGCCATCGCCGACCCCACGCCCCGCCTGCTCACCGTTCGATTGCGCAACCTGTCCACCTGCACGGCCACAATCACGGGATTCCGATCCGGCGGCTGGACCACCCCTTGGACACGCCGCCAACTGCTGGAAAGCATTGGCACAGACGGGCTGTCCCAACATCTGGCCGCCTTCGTGATCTGGCAGTATGTCGCCCGTTCGGGCGTGCGCGGATCACCGAGCATCGGACAGAAGCACCGGCGGGACCCGATCCCGTTCCTGTGCCTTTACGGCGGGGACTGCAACGACTTCGCAACGGTCTATTGCACCATCGCCCGGGCCTGCGGGCTGGAGGCGCGTATCGCCGTCTATGCCGGGCATGGCGCACCGGAGGTCTGTATCGACGGGCGATGGGTCATCCTCGACCCGAACCTGGTGACGTTCACGCGTGATCCGCGCACCGGGCTGCTGGATGGCGCCGATGGCGTCACCAGGGAGCGGCTGGAGGAAAGTCGCTACGGCTATCCCGTCGCCACCCTGGAGAACGCGGATACCCCGCTGCTGTCCCACCAGTGGAAACACTACAACGCCATCTTCGCGACGCGGCGCTTCTCCCTGGCCCAGCCCGAGGAACCGGCGTGGCACGAATTGTCCCTGTGCTTGGCAGCCGGCGACGATCTCAGCTTCCATGCCGATCTCAACGGCATGTCGCCTCCCTTCTTCTGCGATGGCGAAACCCTGAATGCGCCGTCGCAGGCCAGCTACCGGCTGATCCGGCGGATGGAGAAAGAAGCGGACGCTCCCCTCGACCTGACGGTGGCGGTTCCGTTTCCGATCCTGGACGCCATGCTGGAGGTTTCCCTCCTCTCGGATTTCGAATGGCCCGAGACCTTCAGGATCGGGCTGGCCGCATCCGGGCAGGAGATCGGCTCGCTGGTCGTCGAGGAACGCCACTTCATCGGCCCCAATCACTTCGAGGTCCCGCTAGGGGAAGCCGTCGCTCCGGGCCGTGCGCACGAACCCTTCATGGATTTGCAGGTGGTTCTGCCGCAATTCCTGGACCCGCTCGCCGTCGAGGCGAAGCTGACGGTCATCGGCTCCGTCCTAGCCGCAGCGATCCCCCAGCTTTGCCATGGGGACAGCACGATCGAGGTTCTCGGCGAATTCGAGACGCTGGAACTGACGGTCGAAGGCTCGGCGAGGGCCGTCGACGGCGAGCCGGTGCCGGCGCTGACCCTGCATCCGCCAGTGATCCGTCGGCCCGGCGAAGAGCCCGGACAGGACGGCAGCGTTGAACTGAGCTGGGAGGGCGATCCGGCCTTCACGTATGAAATCATGCTCTGTTGCGACGAACGCTTCATCGAGCCGGTCCTGCCCCAATACATGCGCATCGTCGACACGGCCAGCCTGACGGTACCGTTGAGGCATTTGGCGAGCATCCCCGACATCTTCTGGCGCGTCCGGGCGGTGACGGGGCCGCATGCCTACGGGCCGCCCGCGTCGATGCGCCTCGACCTTCCCGTGGATCTCGTCATTCCGCCGGCACCACCGGTTCCCGAGCCGCAGTTCGTCTGCGGCATCCGCGAGGAGTTCGGGCTTCCCGACTGAACCCTCGCCACCAATCCCGGCCCCGCTGATTCTGGCCCGCTGCTCGGACGGCTCGCCGTCCCGGTCTTCACGATCCGGGGCGGCGGGTCCGATCCTGCCGATGAGAGGCGCCCGGCGTCAGCTTCCGCCGTAGCTTTTAACGCAGCCCGCGCATTCCGGCAGCACGACGGGATTCAGGCCGTCATGGCGCAGGGAGCGGCGCAGGCTTTCATAGCGCTTGCCGCACCAGGTCTCCAGGAACGCGTCCAGGCTGGTGGCGAAGCCGAGAACCGTCCGCTGGGTGCGGCAGCAGGCGTAGATCTCGCCGTCCAGCCCGATGTCCACATACTGCAACGGCGCCATACAGGCGTAGACGGGATGGGCATCGGGCCGGCCCGACAGGATCGGGTAGTTGGCGTGGCCGGATCGCGCCTTGTAATGGACGGTGTCCACGACTTCCTTGTTGGTGAAGCGGATCCAGTTCGGCTCGAACCGTATGTCGGGGCCGTCCGGATGCGCCGCCGCCCATTCACCCAGTGCGGCGATCTGGGGAGCCAGCTCCTCGGGGCTCGGCTGCTCCTCGAACGAATCCGCGATCGGATCGTACTGGCGGAAATTCACCGAATCGACCTGATTCGCATAGGCCCACTCCAGAACGTCCATCATCGCCGGCAGGGTGCGGCGGGTGACCGTGGGGTTGACGCACAGCTTCAGTTTTTCAGGATCGCGCAGTTCGTTCAGCCGGCGGACGCCACGCTCGACATTCTCCCATTTGCCGTTCCGGCGGACGTCGTTGAACAGCGGGCCGGTCGCATCGATGGACATCCAGACGGTGCCCACCATGCCGGCCAGCAGATTGACCAGCCGGTCGGTCAGCAGGGTGGCGTTGGTCTGAAGCTTGAATACGCAATCATGGTCGCGGATCGCCCTCAGCACCTCTTCGAAGTCGGGATGCAGGGATGGTTCGCCGTAGCTGCTCAGCTCCACTTCGGTCATGAAGGGCAGGATGGTGTCCGCCACCTTGCGGAACAGCCCGATATCCATGAAGCGGCGGGGAATCTTCTCGTTGTCGAGAAACTTCTGGCTGCCGCAGATCTCGCAGCGCAGGTTGCATTTGTTGGTCAGGCCGATGTTGCAGTACTGCGGCAAAGCGAAGCGGCTGCCGTTGCGGTACAGAACATAGGCACCCCGGGCGGCGTGGTAGACGATCGACCCGTCGTCCAGCGTCTTGTGGAGCTTGTATCCGATCTGGTAGTGGCGGCCGTTGGTGTTCGGATCGCTGTTGTCGCTGGTGGCGAACCATAGCTCGTTCCCCCAGTGGCTGTAGCGGCCCTCGCCTTTCTGGCGGATGTCGTCGTGGAGCATGTCCGCCCGCGGCAGGAACACGCCGTCCTCGATCAGGAAAAGCTCCGAGTAGCGGCTTTGCCCATCGGATGCCAGGGGGGCGAGTTCCGGGATGTAGGCGGTCCAGGCGAAGCCGCCGGCATTGCCGTACCGCCCCGGCAGATCGACGGTATAGACCCCCTCCTCGAACAACAGGCGCGCGTAGCCTTCCTTGACAGGGGCTGCCGGCACGGCCTGTTCGACCGGCACGACGGAAATCGTGTAATCGCGGCCGTTGGTGTTCGGATCGCTGTTGTCGGAGGTGGAGAACCACAACCCGTCGCTCCAATGGCTGTAGCGACCATTGCCTTCCTGACGGACATCGTCGTGAAGCTGGTCCGGCGGTCCCAGGGGACGGCCGTCCTCCATGAACTGCAGCCTGAAACCTGTCCCGCCTTTTCCCCAGGCTTCGAATTGGGGCAGCTTCACAAGCCAGGCGAAGCCGTTGTCGGCCGCGAAGGGCTTCGGCAGCGGATAAACCGCTCCCACCTGTGGTTGAATATCGGACTCGAAGGGCAGCAGAACGACTGCGGACGGAGATCCCCCTTCGGGTTCCTCGACTTTGCTTGCGCTAGAATTAATGTCTTTGTCGATAATAATCGTGTAATCACGGCCGTTCGTGTTCGGGTCGCTGTTGTCGGAGGCGGAGAACCACAATCCGTCTCCCCAATGGCTGTAGCGGCCGCCACCCTTCTGACGGACATCATCGTGAAGCTGGTCCGGCGGCCCCAGGGGGCGGCCGTTTTCCAGCAATGACAAGGACGAACGAGGCATTTCCGGCGTGGCCCCGTAAACACTCAACTCCGGCAGCGAGGCATGCCAGCCATATCCCCCATCATCCTTGAACGGCCCCTCCAGGCGATACGGCTGGGCTTGGGAGGACGCGCGTTCCGCGATGTTATGCCCTTTTGGCATTGTATCCCACATGATCTCTGGAGTACGATTAACGGGCTTCTTTGAAAGAGATACGCATCAAGAAACATTAAGAAAGCTTTCACGTCAATTGGATATATTCTTCCCGTGGAACGAAGTTTCAATTTTCTTTGGATGAAGTGATGAGCGTATATTCAGAAAACCACTCTGACTACTCATCATTAATTCAGAGAGATGAGCAAAGCTCCACGGTAATACGCCAAATATCATATAGCGATGATTATGAGAAATCAGGCGATTTCTTTGCTGCCGGCGGGCGCTTTGATGAAGCCGTAGAATTTTACTCAAAGGCGGAGAAAGCATCAAAAAGGCGACCTGAAGTTTTGAAGAAGCTTGCGCATGCAGAGATGGCGCGTGGCAACATCGTTGCGGCGGGTTTTGCATACGAAGAAGCCTTACGAGTTAATTCGGACGATTTGTCGGCCCAGGTTGGACTCGTGGAGGTGGCCATTGCTTTAAACAACCATGACGAAGCATCACAACGAATCGGCAGGCTCAGAGTTGCGCTCGATCAAAGCGGCAACCCGCTGGCTGCGCGTCTGGGAAGTGCTTGCCACACCATGATTCAACGCATGAGAGAACAGACCGCCCTGCCCGCAGGCTCCTCGACAACCGACGCCCCCGCCTCCGGATGGGACATCCGGCAGGCGATCGGCCGGCTGAAGGAGGGGGAGGAGAACGGATTGCGTGAGCGCGCGGCGATGCTGATCCAGATCCGGGCCCAGTCGGCGATGATCGAGAGCCTGAAGGGGCTGGTCGCCTTTCTGTCCGAACGGCTCCGGCAAGCCATCCGCCCTCACCGGTGACTAGGCAAGGCCCGATCCGGATCGTCCCAGGTTATTGGACAGGTTATTAGGAGGCATAACGTCGATTATGTGCGGCATTGCAGGATTGGTGAATTTCGGCGGCCGGTTCAGCAGGGAGGAACTGGCGAACATCGCCGAGGCGATGGCAAATACCATGATCCATCGTGGCCCGGACGATGGCGGTGTCTGGGTTGACGACACCAATTTCTGTGCCTTTTCGCACCGGCGCCTCAGCATCATCGACACGTCCTCGGGCGGGCATCAGCCGATGCAGCCCCCCGATGGCCGCCACTCCATCTGCTTCAACGGCGAGCTTTACAGCTTTCTGGAGCTGAAGGAAGATCTGGAGGCCCGCGGCTACCGGTTCCGCACCCGCTCCGACACCGAGGTCCTGCTGTACGGGCTGTGCGAGTACGGCACGGCGCTGCTGTCGCGCATCGATGCGATGTACGCCTTCGCCCTGTTCGACCATGACAACCAGTCGATGCTGCTCGCCCGCGACCCGTTCGGGGAAAAGCCGCTCTATTACTGGCAGGGGAACGGCCTGTTCGCCTTCGCTTCGGAGCTTCAGGCGCTGACCGTGCTGCCGGGGTTCGACGCGGCGATCGACCTGGAAAGCATCGCCGGCTATCTCAGCTTCCAGTATGTACCGGGCACCCGCACCATCTACCGCGACGTCCGCCGCCTGCCGCCTGGCTGTTATCTGCGGCTGAGCGCGGACGGTCATGCGACCGTATGCCGCCATTTCGCCTTCGAGGCGGAGCCGTACCAGGGGAAGAACCGCAGCATCGACGAGCTAGCCGACGAGCTGGAAGAGATCCTCGTCCGCTCCGTCAGGCGCAAGCTGATCAGCGATGTGCCGCTGGGAGCCTTCCTGTCGGGCGGCGTCGACTCCACCCTGGTGGCGGCCATCGCCACCAAGCGGCTGAACCGCAACCTGATGACCTTCTCGATCGGTTTCGCGGACACGCCGGAATCCGAGCATGAAGACGCGCGGGCCATGGCCCGCCATCTGGGGACGGATCACCGCGACCGCATCATCTCACCCGACATGCTTGCGCTCGGCGAACATGTCGGAGCGGTGCTGGACGAACCCAACGGCGACACCTCCTGCCTGCCGACCTTCCTGCTGACCCAGTTCGCCCGCGAGCATGTCACGGTCGCCCTGTCGGGCGACGGCGGGGATGAGCTGTTCGGCGGTTACGGGCGCTATTTCTCCACTCTGGAGGACGCCGCCCGCCTGGAGCGCGATCCCGCCGGCATGGCGGGCTGGGATCCGGGCGATGCCTATTATTCGTACCGGATCCTGGTTTACGCCGACAGCGACGTGACCCGCCTGCTGGGCCGGATGCCGCCGGAGAACGCCAGCCTCCTGCGCCACCTGCGCTCCACCATCAGCCGTAGCGGAAAGCCGCTGATCCACCGCCTGCGTGAATTGGACGCGGCCCACTACATGCCGGGCGCCGTCCTGCCGAAGGTCGACCGGATGAGCATGCAGAACAGCCTGGAGGTGCGCGCGCCTCTGCTCGGCCTGGAGGTCGCCCGCTTCGCCAGCGGCCTTCGCCCCGAGGAGTGCTATGCCGCAGGACAGGGCAAGCGCGTCCTGAAGCAGATCGCCGCCCGCTACGTTCCCCGCGAGTGGCTGGAACGGCCCAAGCGCGGCTTCGGCCTGCCCATGGCGCTGTGGGGGAAGGACCAGCTGCTGCCCCGGACCCGGGCGCTCACGCTCGATGCCGGAAGCCGCCTGCAGGACTGGATCCCGGTCGAACGGATCGCCGCCTTCCTCGACCATCAGGAACAGTCGTACAGCGCCTATCAGCTCTGGCTGCTCTTCATCCTGGAAAGCTGGCTGCGCGCCCGTCCGGGCTATCCCGCACAGGCCCCGGGCACAGCCGCCTCCGTTCGGCCCCAAGCCTCCATGGTGCTTCAGTGACTCTGTCGATCAGCCTTCTGCTGTATGTGGAAGCCGCAGGCTGCCGCGCACCGGGCGGCGTCGTGGCCTTCTGCCATCCCGAGGATCTGGCCCAGCTCCGGGGACTGCCCAACCTGCGCACCTGCGTCGTGCACGGCGAGCATCCGGCCGCCGATGATGCCATCCCCTTTCCCTGGCTGACCGACGAGACCTGGAGCGATGCTCTGTGGGCGGCAGAATCCGACCGGACTCCGCTTCCCCAGCTTCTGGCCGAAGGGGAGCGGGTCGAGCTGCTTTTCCTCTGCCGGCAGAGCGCCATCCCGTCGACCGCCATCCTGCGGCTGGCCCTGCTCGGCCATAAGACGGTCACGGCCATCGTCGGCGGGGCTCCCGTCGTGGTGCGCTGCGACGAAAACCGGGCGCGGCGGCGGCGGATGGTCGACGAGGCGGTCCAGCGCTTCTGCGTCGACAGCGCGCGCAAGCACCCGCTGGGCAAGCCCGGCGGCTATCACCCCGAAGGGGGACACGGCTTCAGCGCCTACTGCCCCAACCTTGCCGCCCGCGCCGACGCCAACGGCAAGGAGAGCCGTTCGCGGCTGGTGTTGCTGGAGGACGGCCGGCCGCTGGGCTCGGCGCATGCGCTGCACACGGCGCTGCGCGGTGTGGGGCGCGGACTTTATTCGCATTGGGAGAGCCGGGTCTTCTTCTCCAGTTCGGACAACAGCAATCCCAACGAGAACGGCCGCACCTATTCCTGGATCGAACTGCCGGAGCAGCCGACGGGGATGGAGCGCCGTCTAGCCCGGATCAGCGGCGTCCTGCCGTCCGGAGAATCCGCCTGGAGCCCGGCCGACCTGGAGGCCGAGGATCGCGGGTGGGCGCGCCGGCTGCCCAGCCTGCGCCCGGCCGAGCGGGTGTTCGAGGAGTGGCTGAAACGGGACGGCGGCCGGCTGCTGCCTCCCGAGCCGTCGGAACAGCGCATCTTGCTGATGATCGGCTATCTCGGCCCCGGCGGCGCGGAACGGCAGATCTGCAATCTGGCGCGCGGCCTGCTGACGCAGGGATACGCGCCGTCCCTGATGACCATGTCGCCGATCCGCGACGAGGGGCGGCATTACGCCGACATGCTGCTGCACAGCAGCGACATCCCCATCCTGTCGCTCGACGTGATGACCCACGGCGATTTCGTCCAGGCGACCGGGGACGAGGAGTTCCGCCGCATCCTGTGGGCGGCGGCCCCGACCCTGCGGCGCCTGCCGGAAGAAGTCCGGCTGCCGGTGATCGAGGCGATGATCCGGATGCACCGGCTGCGGCCGGCCGCCGTGATCTGCTATCTCGACATGGTCAACGTGGTCGGCGGGCTCGCCGCCCTTCTGGTCGGGGTGCCCCGCATCCTTCTGTCCGGCCGCAACGTCAACCCGACCCATTTCCCCAACCTCTACCGCCCCTGGTTCTACGGCCTGTACCGCATGCTCCTGCGGTCCCCGCGCGTGGTGATGAGCGCCAATGCCGAGGCCGGTGCCCGATCCTACGCCACCTGGCTGATGCTGAAGCCGGAGACGGTCAAAGTCATCGTCAACGGCATCGCCGTGGAGGACCTGCCGCAGCCGACGCTGGCGCAGCGGGTCGAGACGCGCCTGTCGGTCGGGGTCGGCTCCTCCCGCCCGCTGATCGCCGGCGTCTTCCGGCTCGCCCCGGAAAAGCAGCCCCTTCTGTTCGTCGAGGTGATCGCCCGCATCCGCCGGGAGATCCCGCACGTCAAGGCGGTGGTCGCCGGCATTGGGCCTCTTCGCGAGGCGATGGAACGGCGGCTGCGGGCACTCGGCATCGAGGACGCCATCCATTTCCTGGGTCGCAGCCAGTCCGTGAACGTCCTGCTGGGGGCCGCCGACCTGCTTCTCCACACGGCCAAGGCCGAGGGATTGCCGAACGTCATCATGGAGGCGCAGTGGCAGGCGCTGCCGGTGGTCTGCACCCGCGCGGGCGGCACCCCGTCCGCCCTCAGCCCCAGCCTGCAGCCCTACATGCATGAGATCGACGATCTCGACGGGCTGACGCGCTCCTGCCTGTTCATGCTGCGCAACCATGAGGAACGCCGCCGGCTGGCGGCGGAGGCGCAGGCCGATGTCCACCGCCGCTTCACGGTGGAGGCGCTCGTCGAGCGGACCCTGGACGCCCTGGCGCTTCCCCCACCGGCCGCCGCCGGCCCTGCCCCTGCCCTCGCCAAGCCCCCGGAGGCAGCCGTGGTCAGGGCCGTTCCGTCCGCTCCGCAGCACAAGGCACGCCCCGCATCCATTCCGGCAGCCCAGCGCCCGCCCCAACGGAAAAAGCGCAGGCGATGACCGAAAGCCGCCCGGACATGAACGACGCTCCCATCCCCGCCTCTTCCCTGGTGTTTCCTCCGGTGTCCCACGTCGCGAAGCGCGCAGAGTTCCTTCCCCTCCATCAGTTGATCCGCCACGAGGATGGCCAAGTCATCCGGTATGTCGTCAACGCGGCGACCGCGGGAGTGGCGGCGGGAATGAGCGCCCCCGTCCAGCAGCCCCTGGGCGCGGACGGGCTGGCCTTCACCATCCGCGGGCAGAGCGGGATTCACGCCCTGGCGCTGGAGCTGGACAGCCGGGGGCTGGCCGATCCATGCGGGCTGACCCTGACGATCAGCTCCTTCGAGCCGTCGGGCGACGGGATCGCCGAACAGATCCTCCACACCGCCCAGCTGACCGTGCCGCCATCCAAGGGCAACGGAGCCGCCCTGTTCGACCTGATCGGTGCGCCGTTGCGGGAAAAGCGCCTTTATCGCGTCATGCTGCGGCCGGACGGAGACGCCCCGCAGGGCGGCTTCGGCGTCTGGGGCTGCCTGACCGCCGCCGCCTGCCCGGAACCGTCCATCGAAGTCACCCCGGCCGTCCGCCGGGAGCCGATGTGGCGCCTGCAATGGCTCGAGCATGGCGCCCACATGCAGGTCACGACCGAAGAGTGGCTGGAGAAGCGCTTCGGCCTGATTCCGCTGCCCGTCTATTCCCATTCCAGCCTGGAGTTCGGTTTCGAGGCTCCGGCCGTCGGCGTCGATGCGCTGGGCATCCGCGTCGCCCCGCGGATGGCACGCGGCACTGTGCCGCTGCAGCTCGAGCTGCACGACAAGGACGGCAATCTTCTGCTGATGCGCTCGATCCGGCCGATGCCCCGGCCGGTGGCTCAGTATGTCGATTTCGATCTTTCGGGAATCCCGCTCCAGGTCGGGGAGACCTATCGCGTCAGCCTGACCTCGCCCACGGCGGCGGCGGACGACTGCAACTGCGTGCTGGTCAACCGCGAGGGCCTTCCCGCCCGTCCACCCACCCCCGTCCTGGGGCTTCGGGGCGCGGAAACCGGCTTGGCGCAATATGTGGAGCGGTCGCGTGCCGCCCGGGGCATGACCCCGCATGGGCAAGGGTATCTGCGGATCTGCGCGCTGCTGCCGGA
Source organism: Azospirillum sp. TSO35-2 (assembly GCF_003116095.1). GTDB lineage: Bacteria > Pseudomonadota > Alphaproteobacteria > Azospirillales > Azospirillaceae > Azospirillum. Next base: position 30,645 of record NZ_LGRA01000005.1, on the reverse strand, counting down.
CGACCATCCCCGACCGGGATCAGTGACGGCCTTTCTCGGCCGCGCCTTTCCCGATCATACCATCGATCTGCAGACCCTGCCGGACGGGGGCTGGGCCAGGCTCCTGCCGCGGCTGTCCGCGCAGGATGTCGTCCTGTTCGTCGACCTGCATCCGCAGGCGGGCGAAGCCACCCGCCTTTATGACGAGACGGTTGCCCTGCTGGATGCCGGACTGGTCTGCACCATCCATATCGACACCGGTCATCTCGGCACCGGCGGCGGCCAGCCTGCGGCCCGGTTGCGGCTGGACGGAGGGCTGCAGCGGGCGCTGACCGCACCGCTCCAGACCGCCCGACGCTGCCGCCACGCCTTCGTCGCCGGATCGGACGGCCGGGCCACCTGGGCGGACGGCCGCCCCGACCCGGTGCCGGATCTGCGCAGCCTCCGCAACGCGGCGCTTGCCGCCGCCCTGCCGCACATCGCGGTGGTCTGCGACCTGCCCGGTGACGAGGATGCGTTCGAGACGGTTCTCAACACCGTGACCGGCCAGAGCTATGGCGGCCCGGTCAGCCTGCTCCTGCTGAGCGATCCCGGCTCGTCGGAGGATTTCCGCATCCGGACCCAGCTGTGGGGTCAGCGCGACCGCCACACCCGGCTGGACATCCGGGTGGTGGACCGGGCGGTGGACGACACCGCACCGGCCGGCGGCGGGGCGTCGCGGGGCCGGCGCCTGATCCAGGCCGCCGTCCTGACGGGCGCGGACGTCTGCCTCGTCCTTGATGCCGGTCTCCAGATCAACCGCGACTTCCTGGCGGCCCACGCCTTCGCGCACCGCCATCCCGATTTCGACGCCGTGATGGGAGCCCCGCCGGTGGCGGCGGAGGGCCGCAACCCCGCCCGCCTGCTGGAGGAGTTGGAGGCCGACGCCAACCACGCCCGCGACCGCATCAGAATGCAGGATCCGGTGCAGCCGGACGGCTTCCTCAACGTCGCCGCCGGGACCCTGTCGGTCAAGTCGGCCCTGCTGCGCAGCCTCGCCGTTCCGCAGGAGGACGGCGCCCCCACCGCGGTGGAAGGCCAGGACTGGGACAGCCGAAACCGCTTCGGCGATCTGGTCCTGGGTTACCTGCTCTACCGGGCCGGTGCACGCTTCGGCCGGACGGAACATGCCTTCGCCGTCCGGTCGACGACAGGCGAAGGGGCGGCGGACGGCGCCAAGGCCGCGGATGAAACCCCCGCCGACGGGTTCACCCCGCAAGAGCGCCGGATGGAGGGCTTCAACAGCCTGTTCCGGCCCTATCCCGAACTGGCGCTGGTCGCACGGCGCTGGGCGGTGGCCGAAGCCGGCAGCATCCTGGAAGCCATCCGCGCGGAAGACCGCCAGGGAGACTGCCTGCACACGCCTGCCTATGCGGAGCTGAAGTCGCGCTTCGGCGTGGCCGTCGCCTCCCCGGCCCTGCGCCGGGCGGCGCACAAGCCCCTGCGCGTGCTGTCCTACCGCTGGCATTGCGGGCACCAGTACGAGCTGTACAAGCTGCCGCACGAGTTCACCCTGGTGCGCGGCCTGGGACCAGGCCTGACCGACCGCTGGGATTACGAGCAGCGCCCCCTGCACCCGAATGTCCACTTCATCGACATGGAGGAGCTCGACCCGTCGAAATACGACGTCGCCATCCTGCATTTCGACGAGAATGTCCTGGCTCCGCAACTGGGGGCCGGCGCCCTTCCCGACGATTGGGGGAACGCCTTCCGCTGGTTCCTGGCCAACGTGCCGCTGCCCAAGATCGCCCTTTGCCACGGCACCCCGGCTTTCGTCGGACAGTATGGCAGGGCGCGCGGCCCGATCGACCGTTTCCGCATCCACGAGACCGAACGGCAGGCACTGGTCGACCTGCTGGCGGAACGGAGCATCCCGGTCGTGCTCAATGCCTGGCAGGCGAAGGCGGAATGGGGGTTTGCGGACAGCCGGGTGATCTGGCACGGCTTCGACCCTCAGGAATATCCCGCCGCCGTCTACGAGCGGGACGTGTTGGCCCTGGGGGCGTCGATGTGGGAGCGCCCTCATTACCGGGGCGCCTACGAGCATGAGCGGGTCATGGGCCGCCTGCCGGCCGACATCCAGGTGGAAACCGCGGCCAACCAGGACGGCGGCCTGTGGCCGCGGCAAACGAACGACTACGCCCGATCCAAGTTCCGCGGCTACATCGACCGCATCCGCAGCTTCACCGCCTATCTCGACACCACGCGGCGCTCGCCGATGCCGCGGTCGCGCGCCGAAGCGATGCTGTGCGGCGTCGTCCCGGTGTGCCTGCGCAGCGACGACGTGGACCTGTTCATCCGCCACGGCGTCAACGGCTTCTGCGGGGAGTCGCCGGAGGAGCTGGCGGATTACCTGGTTCATCTCTGCCGCAACCGCGATGCGGCCCGGCGGATCGGTGAACGGGCGCGGCTGACCGCCCTCGACCTGTTCAACCACGACCGCTATCTGGCGGCCTGGAGCGCCCTCCTCGACGAGACGCTGGAACGGAGCAAGCCGGTGCGCACCGCCGCATCCGCCAGCACGGTCGCCCGGAAGGCCGTGGAAACGCCGGCGCCGGCTCCCGCGCCATCCCCAGCGGCATCCTCCGCCAAGGAGAGGGCGGCGGAAGCGGAAGAGGCGCCCCAGGACGCGCCGGCGGCGGTTCCGCAGACGGCGCAGCCCGCTTCGACTCCCGCCCCCTCTCCCATTGCCACCCCTGTTCCGGCTCCCGTTTCGGCTTCCACAAGCGCGCCCGCGGCGGCCCCTGTCCCCGTTGGCACGCCCGTGTCCGCAGCCACTCCGCGTCCCCAGGGTGGGGTGGACTGGATGGTCCAGAACCAGATCTCCGGCTGGGCGTTCGATCCCACCCGGCCGGACGAGGCGCAGCGGGTGGTTGTTCTGGTCGACGGTCGTCCACGCTACCGGCTCGCCGCGAACCTGGAGCGGCCGAAGGCCGGGGCGGGGGAACCCCGTCGCGGCGGCTTCTGCCTGACCCTGCCGGCCGAGCTGTGCGACGGCAAGCCGCATCGCATCGATCTGGCCATCGCCGACGGCGGCATGATGCTGAACGCCAAGCCCCTGCGCTTCCAACAGCCCGATCCGGCCGGCCATTGCATCGGCCAGATGGACGGGGTGAATGGGCGGACCATTTCGGGCTGGTGCTGCAACACCGCGCGGGCCGCCCGGCCGGTCGAGCTGGCGGTGCTGGTGGACGGCGAGGTCTGGGCCATGGTGACCGCCGACCGGCTGCGATCCGGCCTGAAGCTGGTCGGCATCGGGTCCGAGCGGCACGGGTTCTCCTGGCCGATCCCCGACGCCCTGTGCGACGGCAAGCCGCATCGGATCGCCTTCGTCGTCGCCGCCACCGGCCAGCATGTGCCGGGGTCGCCGCTGTCCATCCAGCCGGAAGCAGGGCCGTCCTGGCGCGGGCATGTGACGTTCGCGGCGGATGGCGACATCGTCGGCTGGGCCTACGACGAGAGGACCCCCGACACACCGGTCCGTGTCGACATCCTGGTGGACAGGCGTCCCTACAGGACTCTCACGGCCGACGTCCACCGCCCCGACCTGGAAGCGATCAATGCGGTGCGCCTTGCCAGCGGCTTCCGCTGCCGGCCGCCGCCGCCGCCGCCCGGGACGGAGTCCGCGGTGGCGGAAATCCGGGTCCGGATCGCCGGCACCGGCCAGGAGCTGCCGGGCAGCCCGATGAAAGTCGACCTGTGCCGGACCTACCGCGCCTGGGTCGAGCGCTACGACACCCTGACGCCGTCCGACCGGGAGGCCCTGCGGGCGCGCCGCGACGCCCTGCCCCGCCGGCCGCTGCTGTCGGTGTTGATGCCGGTCTACAACACGCCGGAGCCCCTGCTGCGCGAAGCCATCGCCTCGGTTCGCCGGCAGATCTACCCGGATTGGGAGCTGTGCATCGCCGACGACGCCTCCACCGATCCGACGGTCGCCGCGGTGCTGGAGGAGGAAAGCCGCGCCGACCACCGCATCCGCATCGTCCGCCGCCCCGTCAACGGCCACATCTCCGCCGCCAGCAACAGCGCGCTGGAACTGGCGACGGGCGAGTTCGCGGTCCTGCTCGACCATGACGACCTGCTGAGGGAGCACGCCCTGCTTCTGGTGGCCGAGGAGATCCTGGCAAACCCCGAAGCGACTCTGATCTTCAGCGACGAGGACAAGATCGACGAGACCGGCGAGCGGTTCGAACCCTATTTCAAGGGTGGCTTCAACCCGGATCTCCTGGCCGCGCAGAACTGCATCAGCCATCTCGGGGTCTACCGCATCGACCTGATGCGCCGTCTCGGCGGCTTCACCATCGGGCTGGAAGGGTCGCAGGATTACGACCTCGCTTTGCGGGTGATCGAACACAGCCCGCCGACGTCGGTGCGCCACATCCCGCATGTCCTTTACCATTGGCGGGCCGTTCCGGGTTCCACCGCCCTGAGGATCGACGAGAAGGACTATGCGGCCGACGCCATGCGCAAGGGCCTGGAAGCATCGCTGAAGCGGCGGGGGCTGAAGGCCCGCGCCTGTCCCAGCCTGCAGCCGCCCTTCCTGCACCTGCGGCCCAGGCTGGAGGCATGGCCGAAGGTCACGCTGATTCTTTCCTCTCGCGGTGAACCGGCCAAGCTCTCCGATACCCTCGCATCCCTGCGCCGATCCACCGCCCGGTCCTTCGCCGAGGTGATTGTGACCTGCCCCGTCGCCTCGTCCTCCGCCCTGGCCAAGGCGGCAAAGGGGTGGCGGAACCTGCGGCTGCTCCCGCTGGATGGGGGACCGGCCAGCCTGCGCAACGCCGCAGCCAGGGCGGCGACCGGCGAGGTTCTGGTTTTCCTCGACGAGGACATCAAGCCGATGCACCGCATCTGGCTGCCCGAACTGGTGCGTCAATCCATGGCACCGGGGATCGGCGCCGTCGGTGCACGGATGGTCACGGCGAACGGCCTTGTCCGCTATGCCGGCTACCGGCTCGGCGGTGAGAGCCACGGAACCGCGGCCTATGCGGGCCAGTATATCGGTATGGTCGGACCCGGCGGGCGGGCCGTGCTGCGTCAGACGGTGTCGTCCGTGTCGGTCTCCTGCATGGCGATGCGGCGGGATCGCTTCATGGAGGCCCGCGGCTTCGACGAAAATCTGCCGCAGGCGCTGCACGACGTCGACCTCTGCCTGCGTCTGGCGGTCCTGGGTTTCCGCTGCCTATACACGCCGCTCGCCCAGATGGTCTGCCGAGATGCCGCCCCACCGACGCCTGAAGCAGAGGCTGAGGCCCTGCGGGCGCGCTGGGGCGATGCCTTGGCCGAGGACCCCTACTACAATCCCAACCTGACGCTGGAGACGACGGATGCCGCCTTGGCCTTCCCACCGCGCCGGACGCCGTTCCGATATCCGCAGGACGAACCGCAGCCGAATGTGGACTCTCCCTGCCTTGTCTGACAGAAGGGCCTGACGTCGCCGGCACCGATCCGGAGATCGGCCCGCCGTTTTGCCGTCGAAGGAAAGCTATGCCGACCGTCCATGTCTTCGCCAGCGGCTTGCGCCTGAAGGACGGCCAGACCGTCACCGTCGCGTCCTGCCGCAGCAGCCAGATCGCGGAAGCGCTCCTGGCCCTGAAGCTGAACGCGACCATATCCACCCTGCCGGACGCTTGCCAAAGGACCGACGCGGGCGGAACGCAAACCGCTCTTCTGCGCGACCACCGCCCTGGCGCGGCGGTGTGGCTGACGCCCGAACAGTTCGCCCTGCCGCCTTATGCCCATCCCCTGGTCCGCAAATTCTGCGACGTGGCGGGGTTGGACACCGCAGGCGGCGGGATGGACGCGGCGCGAGCCGCCTGGAAGACGGCGGATGCCGCCGGCGGCTTCATCCTGAACGCCGGGCAGGCCGACCTGGCCCATGTCATCCTGCCCGCCGGCACCCCCCTGCACCGCCTGCCGGCCGACTGCCCGGCGGCGTTGCGGGTCGACCGCTCGCCAAAGGCCCGCACGGTTCTCCTGATGGGCGATCTTGCCCTTCTGGCTCCCCAGGCACAGGCTCTCGGAGAACTCACCGGCGCGTTGATGCAGGCCGGGCTTTCCATCGCTCTGGTGCATCTGCCCTTCCGCTCCGTCACTCCGTTGCCCCAGTCGCTGCCGGCGCACACGTCTCTTCTGGCGGATCCCATCCCGGAGACGCTCAGGACGTTGCTGTGCGACACCGCCGTGATGCTTGACCCCTTTCCCGTCTGCGGCGAGCCTTTCCTGGCCACCGCGATGCGGCGCGCCATCTGTGCCCGGAACGGCATCGGGCTGCTGAGTTGGAACGGCGAGGAGGACGGAGCGGCCATCCTGCGCGATCTGACCGCCCGGCAGGTGTCCCTGTCGATCCCGGCAGGACCGCCGAGTGCCACGCTCGCCCTGCGCGCGTTGACCAGACCGGCTCCCCTCCGTCTCTCCGGCCTCTCCACCGGGCCGGCTGTGGAAAGTGTTCTGCTGGTGGCCGGGGGCGAAGCGGGCCGCCGGCGGGTGGACGCGCTTCTTCCCCTGTTCGCTTCACTGATCCGCCGTGGACGGTTGGATGGCCTGACGGTGCTGCGGGAAACTACAGCGGTCGCCCCTCCAGTGGCCGAGCTTTACGGCAGACCGTCATCCGGGAACCTCTATGATGCCGTGTTGGTCTGCGGCACGCCCAGCCGATCCATGGCGGAAGCACTTCTGCTGACGACCGAACGGCGGGGGTTGCATCTGGAGGGAGCCGTGGGCGGCGCGCCGGGCGAGGTCGGGAACACGCTACGCCGCCTGCTGGGAGAGCAAACGACCCTGTGCGCGTCGTTCTTCGGGCTCTTGGACCGGATGGATCCGGATCGGCGGGGCGTCTTGCTGCCGCCCGCCCTCGATCTGCCGAGCGCACCACCACCGCCAATCGGACGGCCCGTCGCCATGGTGATGGACGCCACCGCCGGATTGCCTCTCGCCGCGTCGAAGGGACCGGTCCTGACCGCGATTGCCAAGGCGTCCGCACGCTATGGACTGCCGATATTGTGGTTTGGTCCACCCGACCCGGATTTCTTCCGCTTCATTCCGGATATCCGGGTCCAGGCGGCGACGACACCGTCGGCGATCCTGAACTCGCTGTTGCAGTGCGGGCCGCTGATCGCCCTGGCTCCGGTGGATGACGGGGTCGAGTGCAACGGCACGCTTCCAGGCGACGAAAGGATGATGCTGTTCGGCGCGTCCGGCCATCGCGGGATTTACTCCGCCTGCTCCGCCCATGCCTCCAGCACGCTGCCGGCCGGACTGCTGGTGCAGAACAGCGAGGCCGCCTGGCTGGATGCCATTGGGCGCCTGCATGGCGGAACGGACGTGGCTGGCATGCCGGACGTCGACGCGATTCGGGCGGAGCGGTCGACCGACCGCATTGCCGATCTCTGCCTGCTCACGCTGCTGAAACGGATCGGACTACCGACCCCCGCCCCACTCGACGGAGTGCTGACCTACCGGCAGATCCACCAGGAAGCGGGGCGCCGTCTGCCGTTCGACGAGGAGGCCTACCTGACCGCCAATCCGGATGTCCGCAGCGCCGTCCTGGCTGGGAATTTTCCCGATGGCTACAGCCATTTCGTGCAATACGGCATGGCCGAGGGTCGCATGCCGGACTATGCTCCCCGCGACGATCCGTCCTTCTCCGAACTGGCCGAACAGGAAATGACATCCGGCCGGCGCCGCATGGTCGAGGCCCAACGCCTGATCATGGAGGTCGTGGAGCGGTTGCAACGGGAAGAGGGAGGGTAATATCGACGGTCCTGGCCATTGCCCCGGGCCATCGGGATCGGCTTTTCCGGGCCGGTCAGGCCATCGCCACCGACTTTGGGTTCTTCTTCCACTCTTCCATGACGACTTGGGCCTTGTGCCGATCCTCGCTGCTGAGGTCGGCCCCCAGTTCATGGGCCTTGGCCTCCAGCCCCTCGCGCTCGGGGCCGGGCTGGGTGGCGGCGGCGGCCATGATGGTCCAGACATAGGCCTGGACCGGGTTGTAGGCCTTGCTGTCGCGGCTGGCGTACAGCGCCCCCAGGTTGGTCATGGCACCGCTGTGCCCCTGCGCCGCCGCCTTGCGCAGCCAGTCCACCCCTTCGACCAGATCCGGTCGGCCGCCCCAGCCGTGCGCCAGCATCAAACCCAGGTTGACCTGGGCGCCAACATTGCCCTGCGCCGCCGCCTTGCGGTACCAGACCGCCGCCTCGGTGTAGTCGGGCGGGCCGGCCAGCCCGTTGGAATGGATCAGGCCGAGGTTGAACTGGGCGTTGACGTTGCCCTGCTCGGCCGACCGGCGGCACCATTTGAGGGTTTCGCTGTAATCCTTGGGCACCCCGTGACCGCGGGCGTACAGCAGGCCCAGATTGACCTGAGCCACCGGATGGCCCTGCTCGGCCGCCTGACGGTACAGATCCGCCGCCCTGGCCGGGTCGACCTCCACGCCGGTGCCATGTTCGTGCATGATGGCAAGCGCCAACTGGGAGTTGACGTAGCCCTGGCCGGCGGCGCGGCCGTACCAGGCGACCGCCTGGTCGAGGTCGCGCTCCACCCCCTGGCCGTTGGCGTAGAGCGAGGCGAGCGCGTGCTGGGCCACGGCGTAGCCCTGCTCGGCGGCCTTGCGGTACCAGTCAGCGGCGGCGGCGAGGTCCTGCGGCACGCCCTGGCCGAAGGCGTGGAACAGCCCGACATGGTGCTGGGCCTCGGCGTGGCCGCCCTCGGCCGCGAGCCGGCACCAATGCAGAGCCTGGGCGATGTCCGGCCCGATGCCCAGCCCGTTGGGGTAGAGCAGCGCCAGGTTGGCCTCGGCGGCGGACGGGCTGACCTTGGCCACGGTCTTGTACCAGCGCACCGGCAAGGCGTTGTCCTGCGCCGCCCCCTCGCCGTTGGCGTAGCACAGGCCGAGCGAGAATTGCGCCTCGGTGTGGCCCTGCTCAGCCGCCTTGCGGAACCAGTGGGCGGCGTCGCCGAAGTCGCGCACCACCCCCTGGCCGCGGGCGTAGAGCTGGCCCATGCGGTACTGCGCCTCGGCGTCGCCGCGCTCGGCCAGCGGCAGCCAGTCGGCCACGGCGCCGGCGTAGTCCTCCGCCTCGAAGGCGGCAAGCCCGCGCTGGAAGTCCGGCTTCTTGGAGGTCATAGATGTGGTGCGTTTCCGCTTGCCGAACACGATTTAAGGCTCCCGCAGGCTTTCATCGACCCCGCGTAGAATGGGCCGGAGGAAATAGGTGATGATGCGGCGCTCGCCGACCTTGATGTCGGCCGCCAGCGGCATGCCGGGGATCAGACGGAAGTTCGACGGCACATTCTCCAGCGACGTGGTCAGCAGCTTGACCCGCACCCGGTAGAAGAGCGACCTGGCTTGGTCATCCTTGCTGGTGAAGGAGTCCTCGCTGATCGTCGCCACCTCGCCGTCGAGCGCGCCGTGCTGAAGATAGGGGTAAGCCTCAAGCTTGACCCGCACCTTGTCGCCGACCTGGACGAAGGCGAGGTCGCGGGCGTCGATGCTGGCCTCGACCTCCATCGTGGCGCCGACCGGCACTAGGGTGAACAGCGGCTCGGCCTCCTTGGCGATCGAGCCGACGGCGGCCTTGGGCGACACCTCCAGCACGATTGCGTCGGTCGGTGCGTCGAGCTGGACCAGCGACTGGCGCTTGCGCGCCTTGATCAGCTGCTCGCGCAAGGCCTCGCGCTCGTTGCTCTGGGTGGTCAGCTCCTCGATGATCTTGCCGTTCCACTGCTGGATGAAGACGTCGCGCTCGGCCAGCAGCGCCTGCAGGTCATGGCGGTTGCCCTGCAGTTCATTCTGGTTGAGAACGAGGTTGCGCTCGATGTCGATGCGGTCGCTGGTCGCCTGCAACAGGTTCAACCGGCTGCCGACCTGGCTGGCCAGCAGGGTGGAACGCATCGTCTCGATCTCGCGAACCACCTTCAGCCGCTCGTTCAGATGCTGGCGGTCCATCTCGTACTTGGCGACGTTGGACTGCAGGCGCGCGAGCTTCTCCTCGAAGTTCTGCATCTGCGAGGTGTACTGCGCCTGCCGCTCCCGCCACAGGGCGTGCTGGAGCGTGCCGTAGCCGTAGCGGTCCTCGGTCACGGTGTAGGGTTTGCCGTCATGCTCTGCCCGCAGCCGGGCGATCTGCGCGTCGGCGGCGGCGAGACGGGATTCCAGCTGCTGCACGTCGGCCTGGGTGAAGGTCGGGTCCAGCGTCGCCAGGGTTTGGCCCTTGCGGACGACGTCGCCTTCGCGGACCAGCATCTTCTTGATCACCGCCATTTCCAGCGGCTGGACCATCACGTTGGCCTCGGTCGAGACGATCTTGCCCTGGGCGACGACGATCTTGTCCAGGTAGGACAGCGTGGCCCAGGCGATCAGCCCGATGACGAACAGGCCGAGCAGGTGGAGCGTGACGCGCGCCAGGAAGGGATCGGGGGCGTTCTGGATCGCCTCCGTGTCCTTCTGGAACGCGCCGACCAGCGCCTTGCCGCGCGCCTTGTCGCGCTTGCTCTGGGGCACGTCACGGTTTTGCGAACCGGCATCGTTGGCGGGCACGCGCACCGGCTGGATGGAGGCGAGCTTCTGGGCGGTCACGGGGGCGCTCTCCTAGATGTGCCGGTTCTGCTGGTGCCAGAGATGCTGGTAGATGTCGCAACGGCCCAGCAGTTCGTCGTGGCGGCCGCTGTCGACCACCTTGCCGCGGTCCATCACCAGGATGGTGTCCGACGGGACCAGCGACGACAGGCGGTGCGAAATCATGATCACGGTGCGGCCGCGGGCGATGCCCATCAGGTTGGCCTGGACGATCGCCTCGCTCTCGGCGTCGAGGGCCGAGGTCGCCTCGTCCATGATCAGGACTTTCGGGTTGGTCAGCAGCGCCCGGGCGATGGCCAGACGCTGGCGCTGACCGCCCGACAGGTTGGCCGAGCCTTCCTCCAGCATGGTGTCCAGCCCCTTGGGCAGCCGTTCGACGAACTCGTCGGCGCCGGCGAGTTGGATCACCTTCAGGATCTCCTCGGTGGTCGCCCCCGGCTTGGCGGCGGAGACATTCTCCCGGATGGTGCCGGTGAACAGGAAATTGTCCTGCAGAACCACGCCGATCGAGGCGCGCAGATGGTCGAGGTCGTATTCGCGGATGTCGCGGCCGTCGATGCGGATCAGCCCTTCCTGTGCCCGGTGCAGCCCCTGCAGCAGGCGGGTCAGCGTCGTCTTGCCCGAGCCGCTGCGCCCCATCACGCCGAGGATTGTGCCCTCCGCCGCGGTAAAGTTCACGCCGTCGAGCGCCGGCGGCGCCGAGGCGGCGTAGCGGAAGCGGACGTCCTGGAACTCGACCGTGCCGCGCAGTGGCGCGCGCAGGCCGCGGCCGGTGCGCCCTTCTTCGGGCGGGTGGTTCATGATCCCGCTCAGCATCTTGATCGAGAGTGACACTTCCTGGAACTGCTGCACCAGCTGGGCCATCTGCATCAGCGGCTGGGTGACGCGGCCGGCCAGCATGTAGAAGGCGATCAGCGCCCCCATCATCAGCGAACCGTTCAGCGCCAGATAGGTGCCAAGCCCGAGCAGGCAGGCCATCATCAGCTGGTTGAGCGGCATGGCGACCGACTGGCCGATGATCATGATGCGGCCGACATCGAAGCGCTGCTCGGCGGCGCGGGCGACGCGGTGGTCCCACTCCTGCTTCTGACGGGCATCGAGCGCCAGCGACTTCACCGTGCGCATGCCGTGGATGTTCTCGATCAGGAAGGACTGCTGGCGCACTTCGGCTTCGTACAGCTCCGTCATCCGGCCTTTGATCAGCGGGATCATGATGCCGATGTTGAGCGCCATCAGCAGCGAAAAGACCAGAACCAGGAAGGTCAGCGACACGCTGTACATGAACATGATCGGCAGGAAAATGATCAGCGACACCGTGTCCAGCAGCGTCATGAAGAGCTGGCCGGTCAGGAAATTGCGGATCCGCTCGGCCTGCTGGATACCCTTGACGATGCCACCGGACGGCGTCCGCTCGAAATAATGCATCGGCAGGCTGATGAGCTTGTTGAAGACCTGCACGTTCATCTTCGCGTCGATCTTCTTCGTCGCGTAGAGCATCAGGTACTGGCGCAGATAGGAGAAGGCCGTCTCGAACAGGATGACGCCGACCATGCCGACCATCAACACCGTCAGAGTGCCCAGGCTGCGGTGGACCAGCACGCGGTCGACCACCAGCTGAAAGAAGATTGGCACCGCGAGCGCGAACAGGCTCATCAGGATCGCCGCGATGCCGATGTCGCGGAAGATGCGCTTGTGGCGCAGGATCTCCACCACGAACCATTTTAGGCCGAAGGGCTGCTCGGCGTCGGTCAGCGCGTAGTCGCGCTTCAGCAGCACGATCTCGCCGGCCCAGGCCTGGCTCAGCCGGATGCGGTCGACCGGCAGGATGCTTTCCTGGCCGGCCAGCGGATCCTGGAGGATCGCCACATCGGTGTCGCCCTGCTTGCCGAAGCCGACGACCACCATCGAGTTGCCGTTGCGCAGGCGCAGGATGGCGGGGAAGGCGTCCTGCAGCTTGCCCAAATCCTCCCAGTCCAGCGTCGTCGCCTCGGCCTTCAGGCCGATCGACTTGGCCACGCGCAGAAGCCGCGCCGTGTCGAGCTCTTCATTCCCGATCACGTTGCTGTGCTGAAGCCGCTCGGCCGAAACGTCGAGGCCACGCTGACGCGCGACCGCGGCCAGGGAATGCAGCCCGGTGTGGGCGCACGGAACTTCCGCAGCAAGGGTCATGGGATCCGCCGTAGAGGATGAAAAAAGCGTCGCGAAAGCAAGGTCTGCATACCGTTCGGTCACCCGGTCTCGATCGACCATGCGCTCCATACCGGGTGCGCGACGGGGCGTGTGTGTACGATCCGGCGGACGATGCCTACTCACGCGGTACCGCTGAAATAGCAGAAGTGGCGTGACAGCGGCAAGTCATCTGTCCCGAATCGGCCCGGTGGGCGATATGCCGCTTGCGGACACGGCACGGTCGTTGCTATCGACCCCTTCGACGAACTCCTCGACGGAACGGCACAAAGCCAAGCGGGCGGTCCCGATGAAAAAGTCTTCACGCAAGCCGACCAAAGCCAAGCGCCCGGCAGCCCCGGCCCTTCCCGTCCGGCCGGTGCCGGGCGCGGCGTCGGCCGAGGCCGCGTTCGGCCAGGCGCTGACCCTGCACCGGGCCGGCCGGACCGCCGAGGCGGAGGCCGGCTACCGCGCCGTGCTGACCGCCGATCCGGGACACCCCAACGCCAACAACAACCTCGCCATCATCCTGCGCGCCCGCGGCGACTGGGAGGAGGCGCTGGGCTGCTACCGCCGGGCGCTGACCCGCAACGCCACCGACCCCTTTGTCCACAGCAACCACGGCTGCCTGCTGCTCGACATGGGCCGCGCGGCGGAGGCGGAGGCGGCGTTGCGCACCGCTATCACGCTCAAGCCCGACTACGCCGAAGCCCACTTCAACCTCGCCAACATCCTGCGCAACCGCGGTGACCGCGACGGCGCCAAGGCTGGCTACGGCGAGGCGCTGCGCCTCAAGCCCAACATGGCGGAGGCGCTGTGCAACCTGGGCGACCTGCACAAGGGCGCCGTCGAGCTCAGCCGGGCGGGCGAATGCTTCGTCGCCGCGCTGAAGGCCAACCCGGCCTCGGCCGAGGCCTGGAACAATCTGGGCGAGACGCTGAAGGAGATGGGCCGCATCGAGGAGGCGATCGCCGTCTTCCAGAAGGGGCTGGAGGCCCATCCCAACCACGCCCTGATGCACTCCAACCTGCTGCTGGCGCTGCACTACACCCCGGCGGTCCCAGCCGAGACCATCTTCAAGGCGCACGCGGTCTGGGGGCAGCGCCACACCGACCCGCTGCTGCCCGCCGGCAAGCCGCACGCGAACCCGCGCGACCCGGACCGGCGGCTGCGCGTCGGCTACGTCTCGCCCGACTTCTGCGCCCATTCCGTCGCCTTCTTCGCCGAGCCGCTGATCCGCGCGCACGACCGCAGCGGCTTCGAGGTCTTCTGCTACCACGCCGCCACCCGCACCGACGTCGTCACCGAACGGCTGAAGGGGCTGGCGAGCGGCTGGCGCTCGCTGGTCGGGGTGGACGACGCCCGCGCCGCCGCCTTGATCGAACAGGACGGCATCGACATCCTGGTCGACCTGACCGGCCACACCGCGGGCAACCGGCTGACGCTGTTCGCCCGCAAGCCGGCCCCGGTCCAGGTCACTTGGCTGGGATACCCCGACACCACTGGCATGCGGGCGATCGACTGGCGGCTGAGCGATGCCATCGCCGATCCTGAGGGCGTCGCCGACCGGCTGAGCGTGGAGCGCATCGTCCGCCTGCCCCATGGCTTCCACAGCTACCGGCCACCGGTCGACGTGGCGCCGCCGGCCGAGCCGCCGTCGCGCGCCAACGGCCACATCACCTTCGGCTCCTTCAACAACACCTCCAAGGTGACGGCGGAGGTGGTCCGCGTCTGGTCGGAGATCCTGACGCGCGTGCCGGGATCGCGTCTGATCATCAAGAGCGCCCAGATGGGCGACAAGGAGACGCGCAACCGCTACCGCAACAGCTTCGTCCAGCACGGCATCGCCGCCGGCCGCATCGACCTGCTGGCCCGCATCCACGCCGCCGACGGGCATCTGCGCGCCTACGACCGCATCGACATCGCCCTCGATCCCTTCCCCTACAACGGCACCACCACCACCTGCGAGGCGCTGTGGATGGGCGTGCCGGTGGTGACGGTGGCGGGGAACACCCACGTCTCCCGCGTCGGCGCCAGCCTGCTGACCCATTGCGGCCTGACCGACCTGATCGCCGCCGACGAGGCCGGCTACATCGCCACGGCGGTGGATCTCGCCGGCGATCCGGAGCGGCTGTCCGCCCTGCGGCGGAGCATGCGCGACCGGCTGGACGCCGCCCCGCTGACCGACTACCAGGGCTTCGCCCGCGGCGTCGAGGCGGCCTACCGCACCATGTGGCGCGATTGGACGGCACGCTCCACCATCTGAGCGCGACGGATGGCGTCTCCGGAAACCTAGAAGATGCATTTACCGATGCGGAGACCGCCCTGTATGAAGAGGTGGGCGGGCGACCGCCCGCCATCCCCGCAGGAGCGCCGTCCATGCCGGTCATCACCATCACGCTGGATCTGCCGGATCGACCGACCGGCGACCGGGTGCTGCGGATCGCCCTCGACCTCGACGAGCGATTCAGCAACGAGAGGACGATCGGCGACTGCGTTCGCAACGGCCGCTTCTACGAGCCCGACGTGTCGCTGGCGCTGATCCGTCTGGTCCGGGACGGCGACTGCGCGGTCGACGTCGGCGCGAACGCGGGCTTCTTCACAGTCCTGCTCGGCGCCCTCACCGGGCCGTCGGGACGGGTGCTCGGCATTGAGCCGGGGGCCAACAACCTGCCCCGGCTGAGGGCCAACGTCGCGCTCAACCGCTTCGACCATGTGACGGTCTCCGACCGCCCCGCCACCGACCGCGAGGGGCCGGTCAGCTTCTTCATCAACAGCGACGACAGCGGCGGCAACGCCCTGTGGGATCCCGGGCACTATCCGTCCAACCGGCGGTCGCGCGAAAACCCGGTCGCCCACACGCTGCAGGCGACCACCCTGGAAAAGGCCGTCGCCGAGGCCGGCCTCCCCACGCCCCGGCTGATCAAGATCGACACCGAAGGGGCCGAGCAGCGCATCCTGGAAGGCGCCGGCGCCCTGATCCGGGACCACACGGTGCCCTACGTCATCGCCGAGCTGCATGAGTTCGGGCTGGAGCGGATGGGGTGCTCACAGGCCAGCCTGCGGTCCCTCATGGAAGGGTGCGGCTATTCGGCCTTCCTGCTGCAGCGTGACGGGTCGCTGCCCAAGCTGATCCCGCCCGGCACGTCGATCCAGTCGCGCTATTTCCTGAACCTGCTGTTCAGCACGCCGGAGGACGTGAGCGCCGGCTGGCCGACGGAACACCACGAACCCGTCCTGTGAGCCCGGGGGCCGCAAGGCCCCACCTTACAGCCGCCATAAGGCCCCGCGCCTTACAGCCCGCGCAGCCCCCCACGGTCGGCCGTCTCCAGGAACCAGCGGTAGGTGGCGGCGAAGCCGTCGCGCAGGCTGGTGGGCGCGGTCCAGCCCATCGCGCTCATCCGGCTGACGTCCATCAGCTTGCGCGGGCTGCCGTCCGGCTTGGAGGTATCGTAACGGAAGTCGCCCTCATAGCCGACGACGTCGCGGATCAGCTCGGCCAGTTCCCGGATCGACACCTCGATCCCGGTGCCGACATTGACGTGCGGCTCGTCCGAGTAATGCCGGGCCAGGAAGACCAGCCCGTCGGCCAGATCGTCGGCGAACAGGAACTCGCGCTTGGGCGCGCCGGTGCCCCACAGCTCGACGAAGGGCAGCCCCTCGGTCTTGGCGCGGTGGATCTTGGCCAGCAGGGCCGCGGCGACATGGCCGCCTTGGAGATCGAAATTGTCGTTCAGGCCGTAGAGGTTGGTCGGCATCGCCGCGATGAAGTCGCAGCCATACTGGCGGCGGTAGGCCTGGCACAGCTTGATGCCGGCGATCTTGGCGATCGCGTACCACTCGTTGGTCGGCTCCAGCGGGCCGGTCAGCAGCGCGTCCTCGCGCATCGGCTGCTCGGCCAGACGCGGGTAGATGCAGGACGAGCCCAGGAAGACCAGCTTGCTCACGCCCGCCCGGTAGGCGCCGTGGATGATGTTGGTCTCGATCGCCAGGTTGTCGTAAAGGAACTCGGCCGGCCGGGTGGAGTTGGCGAGGATGCCGCCCACGGTGGCGGCGGCGACGAAGACCAGATCGGGCTTCGCCTCGGCCATCCAGTCCTCGACGTGCGATTGGCGGCGCAGGTCAACGCGGTCGCGGCCGACGGTGATCAGCTCGCAGGGCTCGCGCTCCAGCCGCCGCACGACGGCGGCGCCGGCCATCCCGCGATGTCCGGCCACCCAGACCCGTTTGCCCTCCACGGGGAAAAGCGCTTCCGTCCGCACCTGCCGCACCATCTCAAATGAAAAGCCGTCCTGTCCTAGCATCTGGGTTTCGGCAAATCCAGTCCGCTCCGCCCGGCCGGGCCGGGCCGGCGGAGCGGCGTGACAAGCCGGCGGCCCAACTTGACAAACCGGCCACCGGCGCGGGATCGTCCACCCGCGCCCGCCACCCGGTCGGACCGGCCCGCCAGAACAGGGTTTTCGATATGCTTCCGAACTTGGCTTTCACTTGGCAGCTCACCGAGGTCCACGGCTGGGGACTGGTGGGCGTCCACACCGCGCTGTACCTCGCCGATCAGGGCAAGCCGCCCCTGCTGCTGGAACGGCCGCTGATGGGGACCCTGCGCCCGGAGAACCGCGCCAAGCTCCAGTCGCTGGAAGGCCCCTGCCAGCAGATCATCGCCATGGCGGACAACGCCAAGGGCCACATGCTGCTGCTGAAGGAATTCGACGTGCTGCACGCTCTCGGCAACGGCTTCGCCGCCGGCGACCCGTCGTCCCGCTTCCGCGGCCGCCGCAACGTCGGCGTCATCGCCTACGAGGACACCCGCTTCACGCCCGAGGTGATGGCCCGCGCCCGCCAGTACGACCGCATCGTCGTGCATTCCACCTACAACAAGCAGCTGCTGGAGATCTGGGGCTTCGACAATGTCGGCCTCGCCTTCCAGGGCATCGATCTGACCGAGATGGTGGAGGCCGCCCCCAGTGGGCGCTTCGGCGACCGCTTCGTCGTCTTCTCCGGCGGCAAGCTGGAGTTCCGCAAGGGCCAGGACATCGTGCTGGCCGCCTTCCTGCGCTTCCGCCAACGCCATCCCGACGCGCTGCTGGTCACCGCCTGGCAGAACGCCTGGCCGGAGGTCGGCATGACCATGGCGGAATCGCCGCTGGCGCCGAAGCCGCCGCGCATCCTGCCCAACCGGATGGTCGACGTGAAGACCTGGGCGCTGGAGAACGGCGCCGACGAGGAGGGCTTCCTCGACCTCGGCTTCCTCGGCCGCAACCAGATCGCCGGGGTGCTGGCCGACTGCGACGCCGCGCTCTTCCCCAACCGCTGCGAGGGCGCCACCAACCTGGTCGCCATGGAGGCGATGGCCTGCGGCGTGCCGGTGGTGCTGTCCAACAACACCGGCCACCGCGATCTGCTGAAGAGCCCGACCCAGGGCGACGATCTGTGCCTGACGCTCGATCACCAGATGCCGGTGGCCGACCGCGACGGCAGCCGCTTCGGCTGGGGCGAGTCCTCGGTCGACGAGCTGGTGGAGGCGCTGGAGCGCCTCCACGCCGACCGCAGCGCCGCCCAGGCCCGCGCCGCCCGCGCGAAGACCTTCATCCGCACCGAGCGGACCTGGCGCGCCTTCGCGGAGTCTTTCGTCGACGCCACGCAATGAGGCGGCCAGCCGGCACCGGGACGGAAGAGGGAGCGGTGCCGGCATGATTGGTCCTGCTGTCCCCGCCTGCGCAGCGTGCGGACCGACGGCATCCGCCCGCACCTGACCCTGCACGGCCACCGCGTCGTCCTCGATGAGAAGATTAGCGCCCCACCCCATCCAGCGCGTCGAGCAGGCGGCGCGCCGCGGCGTCCCAGGTGAAGTTGTCCATCAGGTGGCGGGCGGCGTCGCGTCGCTCACCGTCGGGGTCGCGGATGACGCGGGACAGGATGTCGGCCGCCGCGTCCTCGTCCGGATGCCACCAGTCCAGCCCGTGGAAGGGCGGGTAGTGGACATCGCTGTAGGGCATCAGCGCCGGGCCGGTGGTACAGGGGATCAGGTGGGCGACGCGGTCGTCCAGATAGGTGGTGTAGGCGCTGTGGCAGGGCGCGATCAGCCCAGCCCCCAGACAGCCCGCCCGGGTGATCGGCAGGTCCCAACCCTCGCCGTGCGAGAGGCTGAGGTAATGGGTGGCCATGGCGTAGAGGGCGGCGATGCTGCGTTCGTCGTAGCGATGGGGGAGCAGGACGATGGGTGCGGCCTCCTCCAGCCGGCGGCCGGTGGCGCGGGCACTCTGCTCGACCAGCCGGCCAACGTCGCGGGCCAGCGTCCGACCGCCCTTGCCCACCTTCAGGACCAGGATCGCGTCGTCGTCGGCCCGGGTGGCCCGCAGCCAGACCCGCAACAGCCCATCCAGGTTCTTGCGCGCGATGAAGTCGGAGATGTTGAGGACGCGCACCCGGTGGTCCATCACCGCCCGGCCGCGCGGGCCGGGGATCACCGGCATCTCCGGCACCGCGTCGGCCGGGTTGGGGGCGATGCCGGGCGGGCAGACGCGGATGCGGTCCTCCGGGTGGCCGGAGGCGATCCAGGCCAGCCGCGAGGACTCGGTCGGCACGATCACCAGATCATGCGCCCGGTTGCAGGCGACCCAGCTCGCCGGGATGCGCGGCCCCTCGAACATGGTATAGTTGACCGTCGGCACGCCGGGGATCGGCTCGACCAGCGGCGGGGTGAGGACGCTCAGCGCCAGCCGCGGCCGCACCGGGTCGCCCAGCCGGGCCGACGCCGCCCGCAGGATCGGATCGCCGAAACTTGGCCGCCAGCTCTCGTCGGCCTTCAGCCCGACCAGCCGCAGCGTCGTCCCGCGCTCCATCAGGCTGCGCACGAAATGCTGGGCGAAGTCGCCATAGCCCGACAGCACCGAGAAGGGCGCGCGGACCACCAGCCCGTCCGGCACCTGCGGAGCGGCGGCATCCCCGGCGATCCGCCGATAGAGTTGGGCACGGGCCAGCGTGTGCGCGGCGTCCCCCTCCGGAACTCCGGTGCTGGGCGCCTGAAGCGCCGCCTCCGCCCGGTCCGGCCGGCCGAGCGACAGCCAGGCCGCGGCCAGATGGCTGCGGGCGTCACCATGGTCGGGCCGCAGCGCCAGCACGGTGGTCAGCGCCGCGATCGCTTCGGCGTGGGCGCCGCTCGACAGCAGCGACACCGCCAGCAGCACCAGATGGTCGGGGTCGGCCGGGGCGAGCCGGGCGGCCCGGCCCAGGTGGCGCCCCGCCGCGTCATGGTCGCCCACACCATGCAAAAGGCTGCCCAGCCGGCTCTGCACCTCCAGCCGGTCGGGCATCAGCAGGGCGGCGACGCGGAGCTGGGCGACCGCCTCGGCCGGGGCGCCGCGCATCTGCTGCACCACCCCCAGATTGATGCGGCCCTGAGCGAACAGCGGATCGAGCGCCACCAGCCGCGACAACCGGTCCTGCGCCTCGTCCAGGCGCCCAAGCTCGAACAGGATGGCCCCGGCCAGATTCAGCGCGCGGCAATCATCGGGCGCGCCCTGCAGCACCGCCTCGGCCTCGGCCAGGGCGTCGTCGCGGCGGCCAGCCCGGTAATGCTCGATGGCGCGCGTGGTGTCTTGTGCCATGGCGTGTTCTTGAAAAAAGGGTTGGCACCGCGGGCGAGACGTCTGCACGCGACGGAAAGGCTGGGAAAACCGGACTTCCCGCCCGATTTCCCATCGGTTGGCGGCATAGCACGGGCCAGTTCCACCGGTCAATTGAGGCCCCTCCCCCCAGCGGAGGCGCCCTGACGGCAGCGTCCGGGCGCCTCCGCTCTTCCGCACACCCCGGAGTCGTGGCAAAAGCGATCGGCAGAAAGCGACCGGCACAGCATTGATCCGCGATCCGACGCGGGAGTTGCGACACGCCCTTCCGGAAAGGCCTCCGACCCATGAAGATCCTCGTTATCGACTCCCGGCTGACGAAGGCGGGCGATGAGTATTCAGACACGGAAGGGATGGGGGGCATCGCGTCGTCGGTCCTCTATCTGTGCGATTGCCTCGCCGCGGAGAATCATCAGGTCCTTCTGGCGATCGCCGGCAAGACCGGGATCCGCCGGAGCGGTGTCAGGATCCTTGACTGCGGCCAAGTGTCGGTCGCCGATTTGGCCGACCTCGACGCCGTCATCATCAGCAACAACGCCGACAACGTGACCGCGGTGAAGGCGGTGCTCAAGAACACCCCTGTCTTTCTCTGGGTCCACATTCAGCACAACGTGCGGTTCCACGATCTGAACTGCCTGGCTCATTATCTGGATACCGATCACGCGCGCTCCGCCGACGGCATCGTCTTCGTCAGCGAATGGCAGAGGTTGGTCTTCATGAGGCTGTTCAAGGACACCATCCCTCCGGAGCGCTGCCATGTCATCCGAAACGCTTGCAACCCGTTCGTCATCCGGGAAACCGGGGATGAGGCGGGCCTGTTCGACGCCAAGCGGGCGGCTCTGGAGGTCGCCTACGTCTCGGCACCGACGCGCGGTCTGGAAACCCTGCTGAAGATTTGGCCAAGGGTGCGGTCCGAATGCCCGACCGCGACGCTGGCCGTGTATTCCGGGCAGTCGATCTACGGCGTCTCGCAGGAGAACGACCCTTACAACCGCCTCCTCAGCGGCATGGATGTCGAGGGCGCGGAGTATCGCGGCCCGCTCCATCACTCCCGCCTGTCGGACAGGCTGCTGAACACGGCCATCGTCGCCTACCCCACCGGCTTCGAGGAAACCTCGGGCATCGCCCCCATCGAGGCGCTCGCCGCCGGGTGCAGCCTGCTGTGCACGGACCGCGGCGCGCTGCCGGAGAGCACGGCCGGCTTTGCGACCATCATCCCCTATGGCGATGACATGGCCGCCTTCGAGGAGGCCTTCACCGCCGCTCTGGTCCGCGAGATCAAGGCTTGGCGCGACGGCGCCGATGGTCTGGCCACCGCGCTCCGGCACCAGCGGCGCGTGTTCACCGCCAACTACCGGTGGGAGAACCGGGTGCTGGAGTGGAAATCCTTGATCGGCCTGCACAGCCCTGCCCGCTGATCGTGCTGCCGGCGGGTCTCACCCTCCGCTCAGCGCTTGCGCGCCGCGAAGATGATCGGGGTTTCCCAGTGCAGGCGCCGCGCGAGCCAGATCGCCGGCTCCAACAGGCCGGAGCGGTGGACCAGCGTGACAATGCGCTTGGCCACCGACAACGCCGCCCAATCGCCGAATCCCAGCGTGCGCAGCCGCGTCTCGAACAGGTCCCAGCCCCAGTCCAGCACCTCCAGCCCCGCGCCATGGCGGGCGCGCCAGCGGTCGAACCACTGGCGGTCGATCAGGTTGAGCGTGTCGACGTAGGCCGGGTCGCGGCCGAACAGCCGGACATACAGCTTGGCCAGCCGCGCCGACAGGCCGGGCAGCCACAGGATGCCGTAATGCCCCTCCCACCAGGAGCCGTAGTTGGGCACCACGACCAGCAGCAGCCCGCCCGGCTTCAGCACGCGCAGCGCCTCGTCCAGCACGGCGGCCGGGTCGCCGACATGCTCCAGCACGTTGGAGGAATAGACGATGTCGAAACTGGCGTCGGCGAAGGGGATCGCCTCGCCGGTGGCGTCGCGCACCGCGTCGACCGGCAGGCCGTAATGCTCCATCAGCCGGCGGCAGACGTCGAGCGTCGAGCTGTATTCGCCCATGCTGGGCTCGATGCCGTGGATGTCCAGCCCGTGCGCCATGCGCCCGCGCACCACGGTCATGCCGCAGCCCGACCCGACCTCCAGGATGCGAGCCTTGCCGGCATCGACGCCGGCCGCCGCGGCGCAGCGCCGCAGTTCGGCGACCTGCTCGTCGGCGCGCGCCTCCGACAGCATGTCGCGCACGACATCTTCCACCGGCACGCGGGTGACGCCGCCGATGAAGCCGCTGTCGATGTAGCCGCGGGACAACAGCCGGCCCAGTTCCGCCCAATCGGGCGGAGCCCGGTCGCGGGCGTCGGCTGGCTGCTCCTGCCCCGCTGCCGCCTCAGCCATTCTTGGTCGCCCGGATCACGAAGATCGTGGCGCTCTTCATGCGGCCCAGCCGGTCCTGGATGCACTCGGCCTTGAAGCCGTTGCGCTCGAACAGCGCGACGATCTCCTCGATCGAATAGAAGGTCTTGTAGGGCGGGTAGTACCAGTCCTCGACCTGGGCCTGGATCGACACGTTGTCGGCGCGGCGGTTGATCTCCTGCCCCTTGAGGACGCAGGCGAGCTTGGTCAGGCCGGTGAAGAAGCCGCCGACCAGCTTGCGGCGGGCCGGCGTGTCCATGTAGGCGCGGCAGAAATGGCGCACCGCCTCATGCACCGGCGATAGCCAGGTCTTCAGGTAGAGGCCGAGATAGACGGTGCCGCCCGGCTTGGTGACGGCCATCAGGTTGTGCATGACCTTCATCGGGTCGGGCGCCATCATCGCCACGCCCCAGCACCAGACCAGATCGAACGGCCCCAGGCCACGGTCCAGCTCCTGGAGGTCCTGGTGATGGAACGCGATGTTCTCGCGGCCGAAGCGCTGGGCCTGCTGGCGCGCGGTGGCGAGGCTGTCGGAGGAGACATCGACCGACACCACCTGTTCCGCCATTTCCGACAGGATGACGGAGCAGATGCCGTGGCCGCAGCCGGCGTCGAGCGCCCGGCCGATGCTGCGCTCCGTCAGCGTCTCCAGCATGTACTTCTTGGTTTCCTCGTAGATCGGCACGTAACGAGGCCAGAAGTCGTCGTAGAATTCCTTGGTCGCGAGATCCATGGGGCTGCCCTCCCGCCCGCTGAGGGCGTCGTATTGGTCGTGATGGTGGTGGTCTTAAGGGGTGCCGGACGGACTCGTCCAGGGGGAATAGGGCCTGATCTGCCGCGCCGCCGCATCCGGCTCGACGAACAGGCAGGCGTTGCGGTTCAGAAGCGCCGCCAACTGGCTGTAGCCGCTCTGGGCGCTGACGCCCAGCACGTCGGCGTTCATCAGCACGTGGAAATCCTGCAGAAACTCCAGCCCCGTCCACGGCTCCACCAGCCCGTCCCGCGCAAGGTCGCCGAGCGAGACCGGCGCGAAGGCCGCGAAGTCGTCGATGGTCGCCGGGTCGTCGGTGGCGATGTAGAGCACCGGCCGGTCCAGCGTCGGCCACAGCGCCCTCAGCCAGTCGACGTACCAGGAGGTCTCGGTGATGGTGTAGCGGAACCAGACGAAGTCGCCGCGCCGGATGTGCAGCGCCACCACCGTGTTGCCGCGGCGTTTGAGCGCCTGCATCACCGGGTCGAGCCGCGGCAGCCATGCGGGGCGCGGCCGCAGCCAGGACTGCACCCGCTCGCGCCATTCCTCGCGATGCTCGAACAGGAACAGCGGCGACAGGATGTCGACGTCGGCCCTGGGGTCGTCGCGCCGCCCGGTCACCAGATCATTCAGGATGCGCCGGGCAAAATGCATCGGCTTCAGCCCGCCGCTGGGCTTGGGATCATCGAGATCGAAGTAATGACCGCCGACCCAGTCCGGCGTCTCCATCCGATAACCGAACATCTCGGCGTAGAGCCGCAGCAGCACATATTCCAGCACATTGTGGGCAAAGCGCCCGTGCGTGGCCAGCGTGGAGGAGCAGATGCGCGGCTGCCCCGGGTCGGGGTTGACCGGCCGCTCCAGCCGCGTCCCCTGCCGGGCCAGGGTCTGTTGCAGACCGGCGATCGACTTCACGGTGAAGAAGCGGCTGCCATGGCCGTGCACGTTGGCCAGCACCTCCACCGCATGGTCGACCTCGCCGGCCGCCAGCCAGCTTTCGGCGATGGCGGTCAGGCATTCGATGCGGAAGGCGTTGGGATCGGCGAGGTGGGGATAGCGGTAGTCGGCGAAGAAGCGCCGCGATTCCTCGTAACGTCCCTGGCGCACCAGCAGGGCCGACAGCATGTCGATGGCCCCGGGAACGTCGCTGTCTGGACTGGTCAGCGCCAGCCGCAGCACCTGCTCCGCCTCGGCCAGCCGACCCAGCCCGGTGAGGACATCGGCCAGCCGGGTGAGCGCCAGAGCGACCCCGGCCCGCGCCGCCCGGGCATAGCTGTCGACCGCCGCATCGGCGAGGCCGGCGGCATGTTGGGCGTTGCCCTGGTTGTAGAGGGCGCCACCCTGCTCCGGCTCGATCGTGAGCGAGCGGCGGAAGCAGGTCAGCGCCTCGTCCAGCCGGCCAAGTTCGACCAGCAGGTTGCCCAGGTTCATGTGCGCGGCGGCGAAGTCCGGCCGCAGGGACAGCGCGTTCCGCTGGCTGCCCAACGCCGCCTCGACCGCCGCGTCCTGGCGCAAGGCGATGCCGAGGTCGTGGTACACATGGGGACGGTCCGGCTGCAGCCGCAGGACACGGCGGAAGGAGGCCGCCGCCGCCGCCCAGTCGCGTGGACCGCCGCGGCTGCACAGCAGGGTGGCGAGGCCGTTGTGGGCGGCCTCCAGCGCGGGGTCGAGGACCAGCGCCCGGCGGTGAGCGGCGGCGGCGGCGTCGACCCGGCCGAGGTCCGACAGCGTGCTGCCGAGGTTGCAGCAGGCGTCGGCCATGTCCGGCGCGATCTCCAGCGCGGCACGGATCAGCTCCAGCGCCTTGTCCCGGCGCCCGTGCCGGCGTTCGACCAACCCCAGCAGGTGCAGGGTGGCGGCGTTGCGCGGGTCGACCTCCAGGATGCGCAGATACAGCGCGCGCGCCTCGTCGAGGCGGTCGGTGCGGTGGAGCCCGACGGCGATCTGCAATGCTTCGGCAACCGTGGTCATGATGATCCGTGCAGTGCGGCGCCGGGCCCCTGGTTCCGGCCCCGGCCCCGATCTCGTGGTCCGTCGACATGCCCCGACCGGGAAGGCCCGGCGGTCTGGGAATCCCGCAGGGAACGGTCGGCCCATTCGGCGCGCACCCTATCCCCCCCGGATAGGCGCATCAACTCCGTTCGTGCGCCACCGTCCACCTCGGAAGCCCCCGTGCCTTCTCTAGGACCGAAACCTCAAGAACCTTGCCTTGCCGGGGACCTTTGAGGATAGTGCCCGATCATCAATGCCGTACAGATCAAGGGTCGGTCCTTTGCGCAAAGTTGCCCTCATCACCGGTGCCACGGGCCAGGATGGCGCCTACCTTGCCGAGCTGCTGCTGGGGAAGGGCTATGTCGTCCATGGCGTCAAGCGCCGGTCCTCGTCCTTCAACACGGGGCGGGTGGAACACCTCTACCGCGACCCGCATGAGGAGGACGTCAACTTCTTCATGCATTACGGCGACCTGACCGACTCAACCAACCTGATCCGGCTGGTGCAGCAGATCCAGCCGACCGAGATCTACAATCTGGCGGCGCAGAGCCACGTTCATGTGAGCTTCGAGACGCCGGAATACACCGCCAACGCCGACGGCATCGGCACGCTGCGCCTGCTGGAGGCGATCCGCATCCTGGGGCTGGAGAAGACCGCCCGCTTCTACCAGGCCTCCACCTCCGAGCTGTACGGCAAGGTGCAGGAGACGCCGCAGCGCGAAACCACGCCGTTTTACCCGCGCAGCCCCTACGCCGCCGCCAAGCTGTACGCCTACTGGATCACGGTGAACTACCGCGAGGCCTATGGCATGCACGCCTCCAACGGCATCCTGTTCAACCACGAGGGCCCGACCCGCGGCGAGACCTTCGTCACCCGCAAGATCACCCGCGCCGTCGCCAGCATCCAGAACCGGCAGCAGGACTGCCTGTATCTCGGCAACCTGGACGCCAAGCGCGACTGGGGCCACGCGCGCGATTATGTCGAGGGCATGTGGCGCATCCTGCAGCAGGACGAGGCGGACGATTACGTGCTGGCCACCGGCGAGACCCATTCGGTGCGCGAGTTCGTCGAGCTGGCCTTCGGCCATGTCGGCCGCGGCATCGAGTGGCGCGGCGAAGGCGTGGACGAGGAGGGGGTCTGCCAGCAGACCGGCAAGGTCGTGGTCCGCATCGATCCCCGTTACTTCCGCCCGACCGAGGTCGACCTGCTGCTGGGCGATCCCAGCAAGGCGCACGCGAAGCTGGGTTGGAAGCACACCACCGCCTTCCGCGACCTGGTCCGGGAGATGATGGAGGCCGACCTGCGCCTGCTCTCCGAAGGGACCGAACGCCGGTAAACCCCTTGTCGCCACCCGCGCCGGCGAGGCTCCCATCATGAACATCGGCGGCACGACCAAAAGCCATGCAAAGACCGCCCTGATCTTCGGCGTGTCGGGCCAGGATGGTGCCTATCTTGCCCGGCACCTGCTGGGCAAGGGCTGCACCGTTCACGGCACCTCGCGCGACCGCGAGATGTCGAGCTTCGCCAACCTGCGGCGGCTCGGCATCGTCGATCGGGTGATCCTGCACTCGGCCGGGCTAACCGACTTCCGCAGCGTGCTCGAGGTGATCAACCGGGTCCGCCCGGCCGAGATCTACAACCTCGCCAGCCAGGCCTCGGTCGGGCTGTCCTTCGACCAGCCGGTCGAGACCCTCAACAGCACCATCAACAGCACCATCAACATCCTGGAGGCGATCCGCTTCCTCGGCCTCGACACCCGCTTCTACAACGCGTCCTCCAGCGAGTGCTTCGGCAACACCAGCGCGCCGGCCGACGAGGCGGTGCCCTTCCACCCGCGCAGCCCCTACGGCGTCGGCAAGGCCGCGGCCTTCTGGGCGGTCGCCAACTACCGTGAGGCCTACGGTCTGTTCGCCTGCTCCGGCATCCTGTTCAACCACGAATCGCCGCTGCGCCCGGTCCGCTACGTCACCCAGAAGATCATCCGCGGCGCCGCCGACATCGCCGAGCGCAAGGCCGAGGTCCTGGAGTTGGGCGACCTCAGCATCGCCCGCGACTGGGGCTGGGCGCCGGAGTATGTTGACGCCATGGCTCGCATGCTGGCCCATGACGAGCCGGAGGACTTCGTCATCGCCACCGGCGAAGCCCACCGCCTGGACGCCTTCGTCGCGCAGGCCTTCGCCTATTTCGGCCTCGATTGGCGCCAGCATGTCCGCAGCAACACGGCCCTGCTGCGCCCGTCCGACATCCTGCTCAGCGTCGGCAACCCCGAAAAGGCCAAGCGTCTGCTGGGCTGGAGCGCCGAGCGGCGCATGGCCGAGGTGGTGGGTGGACTGCTTGACGCCGAGATGGCGCTCCGGGTCGCCGGCTGAGCCGCCTCGCCGCACCGGATCGCTGTCGGGCTCG
The DNA here is from genome assembly GCF_003116095.1 of Azospirillum sp. TSO35-2. Taxonomy (GTDB): domain Bacteria; phylum Pseudomonadota; class Alphaproteobacteria; order Azospirillales; family Azospirillaceae; genus Azospirillum. The sequence continues at coordinate 2,710 of NZ_LGRA01000005.1, read as the reverse complement.
ATCCCGCCTGACACCCCGTTCCATCACCCCGGCCCTTCCGAAAGCCCCGTCCCATGTCGGCCAAGAGCAAGCTCGTCATCAACATCGAGGTCGACGACCGCACCGTTCTGTTCCCCGACGGCAAATTCCTCTCCCACATCGCTCTGCATGAAGGGGCCGTGCCGGACACCGGCGGGCAGGACAGCGACGCCGTGCGGCTGGAGGGCGTCTACCTGTTCAACGAAAGCCGCCTGGGACCGGAGATAGCCTCCCTGGCCGTCGAGGACGCGCGCGAACTGGCGCGGTCGATCCTGGACGCCGTGTTCCAGGGACGCACCCAGCATGTCCTCTCAGACAGCGCCAAGGTCGCGGTGATCTTCAACCCGAATGGCTTCGTGCTGCGCTTTGGCGAGGGGGGCGCGTTGCGCGAGCTGTTCATCGGCTCACCCGCCATCGTCCGGCTGGCCCAGGGCATCCTGCGGATGGCCGACCGGCTGTCGGCACCGCCGGCGCACTGATCCCTCCCCAACCCCACGCGCAGCGCCGGAACAAAAAAGGCGGCGGCCGGGAAACCGGCCGCCGCCTTTTTTCGTGCCGGCGCTCCCACCGCTTTGCGCCGGCGGAAACGACAGGACCAAAAGGAAAGGGGCGCCCGGACGGGCGCCCCTCCCTCTTACCCAGATGCTTGGGCTCAGCCGAGGTTGATGTCGGAGAGCGTGAGCACCGTGCCATTGTAGACGCCGAGCAGGCGCACCTCGGAGGCGGCCACCTGGCCGTCGCCGTTGGTGTCGACCACCTGGTAGAGACCCGTGCTCGTGCCGTTGTTGGCCAGAACCAGGGTGCTCGCACCAGCCGACGAGTTGGTCAGCGTGCCCAGAGCCGTGCGGAAGTTGGCGAGGTTGGCATCCGTCAGGCTGCCGCTGACCGCCGAGGAGAGGCTCACCAGCTCGTTGCCGGCGATGTTCACCCCGTTGGTCGCCGCGGTCGCCGTGGTCAGAGCCGCGTCGCCGTTCTTGTCCGCCGTGGTCCGGGCCGTGCCGGTCAGCTGCACCTTGTCGGTGCCCGTCTGGAAGTTGGTCACCGAGATGAACCCGGTGTTGGCCCCCAGAGCGCTGATGTCGGTGAAGGACGAGTACACGACCGTGTCGGTCCCGCCACCCGACGCCAGGCTGAGGCTGTCGTTCGAACCGCCGAGGAAGCGGATCGACCCGCTCGTCACCGACACCGTGTCGGTGCCGGCGCCGCCCGTCAGCGTCTCGATGCCGCTGACCGACATGGTCACACCGGTGTCACCCAGGGTGATCACGTCGTTGCCGGTGCCGCCCGACAGCGTCTCGATGCCGCGCAGCAGGACCGTCGAACCGCCGTCGCCGAGGCTGACCACGTCGGTGGCCGCACCGCCGACCAGGATCTCGATCCCGCTCTCGGCCCGCATGGTGACGCCGGTGTCGCCCAGGATCACCAGGTCGCTGCCCGCACCACCGGTCATGGTGTCGATGCCACGGGTGATGACGGTGTTGCCCGCCGCACCCAGGGTCACGACGTCCGAACCGGTGCCGCCGACCAGATACTCGACGCCCGAAGCCAGCATCGTCACGCCGGCCGCGCCGGTGAAGACGATGTCGGTGGAAGCGCCGCCGGTCAGGGTATCGACACCCGACACGGTGATCGTGTTCGGCGTATCGCCGAGCGTGATCACATCGGTGCCGGCCGCCGAGCCGATCAGGGTTTCGACCGCACGGGTCACCAGGGTGCTGCCCGAGGTGCCGAGGCTGACGACGTCGGTCGCCGCACCACCGATCAGCAGCTCGATGCCGCTGCCCAGCGCCATGGTGACGCCGGTGTCGCCCAGGAACACCCAATCGGTGCCCGCGCCGCCCGACAGGGTGTCGATGCCGCGGGTGAACAGGGTGTTGCCAGCCGAACCCAGGGTCACGATGTCGGTGCCGCTGCCGCCGACCAGGAACTCGACGCCCGAGGCCGTCATCGTCACGCCGGCCGAACCGGTGAAGACGACGTCGGTGTTGGCACCGCCGGTCAGGGTGTCGATGCCGGTCACCGTGATCGTGTTCGGCGTGTCGCCGAGCGTGATCACGTCGGTGCCGGTCGAACCGATCAGGGTTTCGATCGCACGGGTCAGCAGGGTGGCGCCGGCCGTGCCGATCGACAGGACGTCGGTCGCCGAACCGCCAACCAGCGTTTCGATGCCGATGTCCAGGCTCATCGTGTTGCCGGTGTCGCCCAGGATCACCAGGTCGGACCCCGCACCGCCGATCAGCGTCTCGATGCCGCGGATCGTGGTGGTGTTGCCGGCCGAACCCAGGGTCAGGACGTCGGTGCCGGTGTTGCCGACCACGAAGTCCGCACCCGCCACGGTGAGGGTCGCACCGGCGGAACCGGTGAAGATCACCTCAAGGCCGGTGCCGCCGATCAGCGTCTCGATGCCGATGGCGAGGATCGTGCCGCCAACCGAGCCGATGGTGACGACGTCGGTGCCCGCACCGCCGGTGATCGTCTCCAGGGCCGACACCAGGAGGGTGTTGCCCGACGTGCCCAGCGTGACGATGTCGGAAGCCACGCCACCGATCAACGTCTCAAGGCCGCTGACGAGGAGCGAGTTGGCCGTGTTGCCGAGCGTGATGACGTCGGTGCCGGCCGTGCCGGTCAGCGTCTCGATGCCGCGCAGCAGCACCGTGTTGCCGGCCGAACCCAGCGTGACGACGTCGGTGCC
>NZ_LGRA01000001.1 GCF_003116095.1 Azospirillum sp. TSO35-2 | reverse complement strand
CGACACCGCCGCCATCATGGCCGGCCTCGACCTCGTCGTCTGCGTCGACACCTCCGTCGCCCACCTCGCCGGAGCCCTCGGCCGGCCCGTCTGGGTCCTCGTCCCCTTCGCACCCGACTGGCGTTGGATGCTCGACCGCCAGGACAGCCCCTGGTACCCCACCATGCGCCTGTTCCGCCAAAGCCATCCCGGCCGCTGGGACGACGCCATGGACCGCGTCGAGGACGCGCTCCGCCACCGCGCCGGAGAGGGGACGGCTCAGGGCATGCCGATTCAGGGCACGCCGGTTCAGGGGGTGGGGGCGTAGGGGCCGTCGCGGTGAACCATCACCAGGTCCACCTGCCAGAGCCGTTCGTTGTCGGGCCGGTACAGGGAATCGACGATGTCCCAGACCTGGAAGCCGAACGGAGCCATCGCGTTGATGATGGGGGCCAGACGCGGGGCCGCGTCGCCCACCGTTGCCTCGATCACGAAGACATTGTCCGGCGTCATCAGCGTCGCCGCGCCGGCCAGAACCTCGAGTTCCAGGCCGTCGACATCGATTTTCACCAGAAAGGGACCCGCGCAGCCGCGTTCGGCGCATAGGACGTCGAGCGGGACAACGGGAACCTCGCGTAGCGTGTCCTCTGGCCGCGTTTGGTCGTCGACTTGGACGAGCGACGAATAGAGGCGGTCAGCGGTCACCGCCAGCGCCCCCGTTCCACTCCGCCGCCCGGCGGCCGCGATGCGGTATTCGGCACTGGACAGTTGCGCGCACAGCCGCTGCAGCGCCGGCTCGTTCTCCACCACCGGCTCGATCAGCAGATGGTGGGCGTCGGGGAACACCTCGTAGAGCGGCGGGGTGCCGGTCTGGGCGCCGACGTCGATCACGGTGGCCGGCCGGAAACCCAGGCCGCGCAGCAGGGCCAGGGTCTTGTGCTTGCTCTGGCGGGTCATCGCCCGTTGCGAACGGATCAGGCCCAGCAGGGTCGCCGCCATCGGGTTCCCCGGGCTGACCCGCAGGATCTCGCGATAGAAAGCCTCGGCCCGCTCCAGATCGCCGGCGAGATGGATGTCGAAGGCGACCTTCAGCCCGTCGGCGATGCTCACGATCCGGTGCTCCCGCCATGGCTTGCGGTTCGGACCACAGCCCGGCCGATGATGGATGTCGGAACCATCGACCCCGACGATAAAAGTGCCACGTCGGACGACCCGACGCGGCACAGTTTCGGCTGGAACCCTTTCCCGGGTCCATACAAACAGTTGATGGTATTGTCCCGGTTGTTCAAGCGCGTTCTTCGAAAACGGCTGCGTTTCCGCTTCCGGCCGCCATGCGTCTTCCAAAGGGCGGGAATGGCTTGGTCTTTTCACCCTCGTCCACGGCCCCTCACCACCCGGCGCCGGCCCGGACGGGCGACTCGGGAGGACACGGGCGGCCTCCGGCGGGCGGCCGCTTGCCAGACAGGCGGGACCCGTGGGATGAAGCCGCCACCCTCTGTCCCTGGCCGAGCCGACGATGACCAGCCCCGATCTTCCCCGCGCCACCCAGGACACCCTCCAGGCGGCCCTCCAGGCCGAAGCGGCGGGCGACCGCGAAGCCGCCAAGGCGCTGTGCCGCCAGGCGCTGGAAAGCGCCGGCAACGGCGACCGGCCCGCCGCGCACGACGCCCTCGCCCGGCTGCTGGTGGGCGAGGACATGGCGGCGGCGGCCGAGCACGCGCTCGCCGCGTGGCGCCTCACCCCGCAGGACCCGACCCGCCGGTCGAACCTGTGGCAGTTGCTGACCCATCTGGGCGAAGCCGGCGACGTCGCCCGCTTCCAGGGGCGGGAGGACGCCGTCGGGCTGGTCGCCTGCGGCAACGCGCTGCGCCGCGACGGCCAGGGGCTGCGCGCCGAACGGGCCTACCGCCGGGCGCTGGAGCGCTTCCCCGAGCTGTCCTTCACCCTCAGCCGACTGGCCTGCCTGTGCGCCGAGCAGCACCGGCTGGAGGAGGCCGACACCCTGTTCGCCCAAGCGGCCGAACGCCACGGCGGGCGCGACAGCGTCACCCGCACCGATCCGGCCTTCCTGCGCGCGCTGCGTCAGGCCCCGCCCCCCGCCGGCATCCGCGCCACCATCGAGGAGGGCGCCGCGACCGCCGCCCGCCCGCTGGTCGTCTACGCCTCCTGCGACGCGGTCTACGCCGGCAAGTTCCTGCCCTCGATGGTGCGCTCCATCGTCGAGGACAGCGGCCTCGATTGCGCCATCGCGCTGCACCTGATCAACCCCGACGCCGCGGCGGAGGCGACGCTGGCGACGCTGACCGCCGCGTACGGGCGCGAGCGATTCATCATCCTGCGCGAGACGATCGACCTCGCCCCGCTCGGCGCCTTCGCCAAGACCTATTACGCCTGCAGCCGCTTCTTGGTGCTGCCCGACCTGCTGGTCCGCTGGCAGCGCCCGGTGCTGATGCTGGACGTCGACCTGCTGGCGATCCGCGACCTCAACCCGCTGCTGGCCTCGTCCGCCCACTCCGATCTCGGCATGATGAGCCACGCGCTGAAGCGGCTGGACATCTGGAGCCTGCTCTACGCCGACGTGCTGCATGCCCGGCCGACCAGCGGGGCGCTGCGCTTCCTCGACCTGACGCGGCGCTACATCCGCCATTTCCTGGACGGCGGCGCGCCCTACTGGTTCCTGGACCAGGCCGCGCTCGCCGCCGTGCATCTGGCCGGCTTCACCGACGAGCCGGCGCCGCGGCTGACCATCTACCCGACCGACATCCACAGCCGGACGGTGATGGTCGACGGCGAGGGCCGCTATTGGACCGACGACAGCGCCTATTTCTATTCGGTCCGCGCCACCGGCGGCGGCCAGCACGCGGTGCACCGGCTGAAGCGCCGCGCCGGCACCACCGCCGAGGCGCCGCGCGGATGACCGCCGGACGCAGAAGGAATGAAAACAGATCATGATTTCATTATTCATGATTTCATGCTTCGTCTTCATGACGTGAAACCACTTCCATCTTTCCTGTTCTTGCGTGTAAATCCGCCCTGCCAATCGGCGAAGTCCCCTCCTTGGGTTCGCCTTCTCCCATCAGCCGGGAACCTCCTGCATGCCTCGGATCAACAGCTTCGCCTCCACCAAGGGCGGTGTCGGCAAGACCAGCCTGGTGATGGCCCTCACCTCCGAACTGCGTCGGCGCGACGCGAGCGTGCTGTTGCTGGACTGCGACCCCAACCGCCATCTGGCCGAATGGGCGCGGCGCCGCCGCGACGCGGGCGTGCGGGTGATCGACGAAATCACGGAATCGAACGTCCGCCAGACGGTGCAGGAGAACGCGCCCCAGTTCGACTACACGCTGATCGACCTCGCCGGCTTCGGCAACCTGACCATGCTCTACGCCTTCTCGGTCAGCGACGGGGTGCTGATCCCGACCCAGCAGTCCTTCATGGACGTGAAGGAGACGGTGCGCACCTTCAAGGTGGTGGCGGATTCCGTCGGCGTGCTGAAGCACACCCCGGCCTCCAGCGTGGTGATCGTGCGCACCCAGGCGGCGATCGAATCCCGCGTCGACCGCCACGCCCGCGGCCTGCTGACCGAGCACGAGGTCCCGTGCTTCCGCACCGAGTTGATCGAGCGTTCGCTGCTGAAGGAAATGACCTACACCGGCCACGGCCCGGGCGAGGTCAACCCCGACAGCAACGCCGACCTCAACGTCCGGGCGCTCACCGACGAGTTCGTGGCCTTCCTGGAAAACTCGCCGGCCAACCCGCTGATCCCGCGCGCCTGACTGGCCCGACGCCCCTCGCACCAGCCGGCGCGTGCAATCGGAAGATTGGGCGAACAGGGCAGGGCAGCCGGCCCGCCGTCATCCAGCCTGCCCGGCCCATGACGGCGTGGCGCCGCCACCGCAGCGGCCGCGACTTGCCATGAAATCGTGTCATGATAATACAGTTCAATTTCATGACATGATCTTATGCCTCGGTGCATCGGCCGACGTCCGCCGCAACCGCCACGTCAACGGCCGGACGCTCTGCGGCGCCAAGCGAGGCGATGTCCATCAGCGGCTCGCGTGGTATATCATGATTTGCTGTCATGATGACAGGACAGGGAAATCGGGCCCGCTGCATCTCCCCCGCGGGCGGCGACACGAGCGACGGCCCTCGACGAACCGAACGCCCCTGATAGGGCGGGCCGCGGCGGCCGAATGGCGCCGCGGTCCGGTGGATTGAACCAGTCCCGAGGGACGGCAACGGATGGCAAGCCCAAGGTCTGCGTCGCCGCGACACAGCCGCCCGGCCGATCCCAATCCACCCACCACAGTGTCGCGCGCCCCGTGGAGGCGCGCCCGCGCCCATCACCATCTCATGATTTAATGGCATGCTGTCTCAGCGGGCCGCGTCCGGACACAACGCCCCCCTGCACACAGGCGCCGCCCTTTGGGGTCTGCCGGCCTCGACGCCGCTGTTGAATGAGGGCCGTGGACGCAGGCCCCATCCACCGCCAGTCCGAACCGCATCAGCCCGAAGCGAAGACTCCGCTCTGTCATGCCCTCAAACCATGTCGATTTTTCATGACATGGTTTTGTGGTCCGGCAAGGCAGCCGGGTGGCGGTGCTCGTGGCAACCGGGTGTCAGCATCGCGGCCGCCAATCTGCCGCCATGGGCGGGCCGTTTGCCAACCCTGCGCCATCCCGTCACCGCCGCACCACCTCCGGCCCGCTCCTGTTTTCATGTCCTGATTTCATGATGTGTTCTTCTTTGATGATGGGACGCGCCGATGCTCCGGCGGCGTCATCACAGCCCGCCGCACGCCCTCTGTGTTGCCGAGGCCACGCCGGACGCTATTCCGCTGCGGCCACGGCCACGGCCGATACATGTCTTGAAGACAGGACACCAAGTCATGATAAGGCTTCATGGCTTATCCGCCGTCGCCCAACCGGAGCCTCCATGTCGACCGACAGCCCCGCCAAACCATCCCTGAAACCCGCCGCCAAGCCGTCCCGTCCGCCCCTGGGCGGCATCGGCATCAGCGGCCTGGGCACGGACGACATCGATCCGATCCGCCAGTATGGGCTGAGCAAGGGCTTCCTGCCGACCGACACGGAGCCGGCGCCCGCCACCACCCCCGCCGCCGCCAGCGGCGCCGAGGTCCCGGCTGCGACGCCGCTGGCGCCAGCCATCGTTCAGCCGGCCCCCGTCCCGGCGCCAACCATCCTGCGCCCGGCGCCGACCCGGCCCTGGCAGGCCATGCTGCCGGACTATCTGGTGGAGGAACTGCGGCAGGCCGCCGCCCGCGAAGGCACCGCCCAGAAGGTCATCGTCCTGAAGGCGCTGCGGCAGGCCGGCTTCCGGATCGACGACATCGACCTTCAGGATCTGCGCCGGCGCTGATCCGCCGTTTCACCGCCTTCCACCCCACACCGGCGGACAAGGCGTGGAAAAGGGACGGCCAAAGGGACGGTTTGACTCTCCCGGACGAGCCGTCTATCCCCTTTCCGCGCCCTCGAACGATCCGTTCCACCACCCGCCGACCACCAGCGACAGTGATATGAAGGCAAACATGACTCAGGCCGCCCCGGCGACGCCCCAGGGCACCCATGGCCTCAGCATCGACCTGCTGGAGCGGATGCTGGAGCAGCAGCCGACCGACCCCAACGTCTGGAGCGCGCTCGGCGCCCTGCTGCGGCAGGCCGGCAAGCCGGAGGCGGCGATCGCCTGCCAGCGGCGCGCCCTGGAACTCGACGAGCGGCACACCGGCGCCTGGACCAACCTCGGCAACGTGCTGGGCGACGTCGAACGCTACGACGAGGCCATCGCCGCGCAGGAGCGCGCGGTGGTGCTGTCCGGCGGCAACGCCGGCCTGCTGTCCAACCTGGTGGTGTCGCTCCGGCACGGCTGCCGCTTCGACCGCGCGCTGGAGATCCTGGACGTCGCCCTGCGCGCCAAGCCCGGCGACCCGATGCTGCGCTGGGACCGCGCCCTGACCCTGCTTCAGCTCGGCCGCTACGTCGAGGGATTTCGCGACTACGACTCCCGCCTGTCGCTGCCGACCTACCAGAACCGCATCGCGCAGGGGCCGATGTGGAACGGTGAGCCGCTGGGCGGCAAGACCATCCTGCTGACCACCGAGCAGGGCTTCGGCGACGTCCTGCTGACCGCGCGCTACGCGCCGATGGTCAAGGCCCGCGGCGGCCGGGTGCTGCTGGAATGCCATCCGGAGCTGCAGCGGCTGCTGTCCGGCCTGGACGGCGTCGACGCTTTCGTCCAGGCCGGCACCGCCTATCCGCCCTACGACGTGCATTGCCCGCTGATGAGCCTGCCGCACCGGCTGGGCACCATGATCGAGACGGTGCCGCCGCCGACCCGCCTGACCATCCCGGACGAGGCGCGCGCCAAGGCCGCCCGGCTGGTGCCCGGCCATGATGGCACGCTGAAGGTCGGCATCATCTGGTCCGGCCGCGTCACCTTCAAGGACAACGCGCGGCGCGCCACCGCGCTGAGCCGCTTCCTGCGCTTCCTCGACGTGCCGAAGGTCCGGCTCTACAGCATCCAGAAGGGCCCGCCGGAGACGGAGCTGGACACGCTCGGCACCTCGACTCTGATCACGCCGCTGGGGCCGCAGTTCAACGACTTCGCCGACACCGCGGCGGTGCTGGAGCGGCTGGACCTGGTGATCATGACCGACAGCTCGGTCGCGCATCTGGCCGGCTCGCTCGGCCGTCCGGTGTGGAACCTGCTGCAGTTCATGCCCTACTGGGTCTATGGCGACAAGGGCGACACCACCCCCTGGTACCCGTCGATGCGCCTGTTCCGGCAGACCACCCCCGGCGACTGGGACGGCGTCTTCGCCGCCGCCGAGCAGGCGCTGCGCCAGGTCGTCGCCCTGCGCGGCTGAACGGAACGGCCCCGGCGGCGCCCGCCCGCCGCCGGGGCGTCGCTCCCGTCATCGCGGTTGGTCCGCCGGTCCGCTCCGGCGGGCGGCCCGCTGCGGGCGATGGCCCCAGGCTTGCGACCGGTGCGTCGGCGGCACCGCCGCGCTCCGCCGGCCGGCCCCCGAGGCCGTCGCCGTCCGCCCTACAAAGGCTCGCCCACCCTGCGCGGCAACGGGCTCATTCTTCATGTCATGATTTTCGTATTTGCTATCATGAAACCATGTTCTGATTGACTGAAAAGGACCGCCGGGCCAGTGGGGTGGACGGCTGGGGCGGGACAGCCGCTGCCGCCGGCTTCGAAAAGCCGGCACCGGGGGCCGCTCAGGGCTGGATGGCGATCCGCTCGGCCACCGTGCGTTCGCCGACCATCACCGGCGTCTGCCGGGACGCCGTCCGGGCCTCCACCATGCGCGACGTCGCCGCGAACATGTCGGCCATGGTGCCGCGGCGCTCGCGGCCCAGGGTTTCCAGCAGGGCCAGGGTGAACAGGCTGCCGGTTTCCCCCTCCAGCGCCGACTGGTCCTCGCGGGCCGCCGCCAGGGTCGTGCCCTTGGGCGTGTTCTTGGCGCGCGTGGCGGCAGGGGTGAGCGAGCGCATGGCGACGGGCGTCACCGCCCCATTCCCTTGGGCAAGCGGGGTGGCCTGCGGACCGGGGTTGGGCAGGACATAGAATTTCGGGTTGGCCCCCATGACCACATCGCCGACCCCCCGGGTCAGGCCGCCGCTGTGGCACGCGTCGATCACGTTCAGCACCTGGTTGGTCCGCAGCGCGTTGACCCACGCCGCGTATTCGTCGTCGCGCACCAGATCGCCGACCGACGGCCGGGACTTGCCTTCGACGTCGTAGGTGACGAAGGCCTCGTCCAGCCCGTCCGCCTCGTCGCCGTCGTCATCGGGGATCTGGGCACCATGGCCGGAATAATAGACGACGACGAAGTCCTTCGGCCCGGCGCGGTCGCGCAGCCACTCCATGCCCTCCTTGAACTGGGCGCGGTAGACGTTGTTGTAGACCCGGATGTTGGAGGGCGGCACCGCGAACAGCCGGCGGAAGCCGTCGACGAACATGGCGGCGTCCTGGTTCGACTTGGTCAGCGGCTTGACGTTCGACCCCATGGCCAGGATGTAGACCTGGGCGCCCGCCGCCGCGGTGGTTTGCGAGGTCGGCGGGGCCGGAGCCGGTGCCGGACCGGGGATCGGCGCCGCGTCCGGGATGGGGGCCGGGATGGGGGCCGGGGGAGTGGCCCCGCCATTCTGCGGCGGCGGCATCGGCGGCGCCACGGGCCCGCCCGGCCCGACGATCTCGAAGGCGGTCTTGAAGGTCGCCCAGGAGTCGGGCGCCTTGCCCTTCAGCTCCTCAAAGGCGGCCGACAGCTCGGCCGCGGTGGCGAAATCGGCGCGCTGGGGCTGCAACTCGGCCGTGGCGGTCCACACGATGTACAGCTCGTCCCGCCCGGTCGGGCCGCTGACCTCGAAGGCGAAGGGATCGCCGTCGGTGCCGGCGCAATAGCGTTGACCGCCGGTGACCTGGGTCGCCGCCGCCCCGCCGCCGCCATGCTGGTTGGGGAAGATCCGGGCCGCCCGCCCGCTGGTCCCGACATCCCACAAGGTGACGTAGCCGTTGCGCGAGGCGGAGAAGCACAGCTCCACCATCTCGCCGATCCGCGGCTGGCGCCGGCTGACATCGATGTCCAGCGCCACGTCGGGGTTGGCGTTGTAGGGCATCGGCACCAGCGACTTCGTCCCCGGCCCGCCCGCCCCCACCAGCGGTCCCGTCTGGGCCAGGGCCGAGGACGCGGTGAGAAGGACCAGCGCGGCCGACGCCAGAAGAGATGTGGAACGGAACCCGGGCATGCGGCGGTCTCCTTGCGGCAAGGCGGTGGACAAGGCGGTGAGGCGGATCAGAAGGATGTCGGAACGTCGAGAATGGCGGCGTTCCAGTCCGCGGCCGGCTGAACCGCCGTCGCCCCACGGATGCGACCCGCCAGCTCCTGGGAGGTCAGGGCGAGCGACGCAATGCTGCCGGCGCGGCGCACGTCGCCGGGCAGCAGGATGCCCAACGGATGCCGGCTGGCGATCAGCACGAAGCTCTCCACGCCGGCCGGAGGCATCAGCTTCACATCGATGCCGTCACGCCGGCCCGGATACTCGACCCGCTCCCCCGCGCCGACCCGGCGGTTGTCCAGCAACCGGCCCGTTCCGCCCGACGCGGTGACGACGAACAGCGACACATAGCCATCCACGTCCGAGCGCAGCCCCAGGTTCAGCGTGTCGCCGATGCGGGGGTGGGTCGGCATCCCCGACCACATCTGGACCGCGAAGGGCGCCGCCGGGTTCGGCAGGGGCAGCAGTTCGGCGCGCACCGAGGCGGGCGGCGGCGCCTGCACGACCACCGGCGGCGGCGCCTGGACCTGCTGGCAGGCGGTCAGGGCGGGGCCGATCCCCAGCGCCAGGACCGGAACCAGGAAACGGAGGAGGGGAAAGGTCGGCATGGGGCGGCTCCGGCAAAAGGGCGCGAAGGGGAAGGTCGGGAAACCGGGCCGGGCGCAACGGCGTCGCCGCCGTCGGCCGGCCTGTCGAAGGCCCGCGGCTCTTGGAAGACTGGGGCTCAGCGGCGCCCGACCGCCGCGACGACCACGCTGCGGTTGTTGCGATGGTAGGGGTCGGACGGCACCACCAGCTCGTACTTGCCGACACCGTCGACGATCATCGCCGCCGGGTTGATGTTGTAGTTGGCCACCAGATAGCCGAGCGCGGAGCGGGCGCGGCGGCGCGACAGGTCGAGGTTGTAGCCGGCGTCGCCCGCGGCGTCGGTGTGTCCGATCAGGGCGATGTTGTAGGGCTGCATCCTCGGGTCGCGCAGCACCACCGCCAGGCGGTCGAGATAGTCGCGCCCCGACGGCGTGATGCGGTCGCTGTCGTAGTCGAAGGTGATCAACAGGCCGACCGGCTTCTGCTGGTTGCGCGGAATGACCATCAGATCCTTGGTCTGCGGGCTGGGCAGCAGCGCGTCCAGCAGATCGCCGGCGCTGGGGACCGTCTCGAAGACCTTGGTCTGCGGCGCCGCGCCGTCGGCCGCCGCCGCCGGGGCAACGCCGGGAGCCGGCTGGGTCTGCTGGAGCAGGTTGTCCATGATCTGCTGGCTGGACTGGGCGGAGGCGGAACACACCGCGCCTGCGCCGGCCAGGGCAGCGACCGCGCAAAGGAGAACCGTCGAAAGCTTCATGTCCATGCTCCTGCAGCCGGCCTTGTCGGTCGACACGTTTTGCGTTTCCTCACCCTCTGGATGGAGGCGATTCCGTCGCTCCAGAGGACACAGGCGGAACACGCTAACCATGCACCACATCGAGTTCAACTGCGACATGTTGTACCTCGCCGGCACACGCGGGATCGCTCGCAGTCCGCAGGCGACCTCAACATATCCGTTAACGGCGGAGCGGCGGAATGGTAAGAGGGGAGGTCTTCGGCCTGTGGCTTGCCATGGGCCGATCGGTTCCATGCCGCATTCCCCTGGGAGAGCGTTTGAGATGACGCGTCGGGAGACGTTTCCTGTCGGGCCCCGCCTGTCGGTCCGCCGGTTCTCCACCCGCTGGAGCAAGGCGGCGTTCGCCGCGACGGTGACGCTGACCGTCCTGACGGCCGCCGGGCCGCAAGCCCTGGCCGATTGCGCCGCCCTGCAGCAGCGCGCCCGCGACCTCCAGCAGGCCGGCGACACCGGCGGCCTGAAGGCGGTCTACGAACAGGCGCTTCTCGACTCGTCCTGCGGCAACGACACCCGCGGCCAGCTCGGCCGGGCGGTGGTCCGGGGGATCGAGCGGGCGGTGGTCCAGGGCGTCCCGGCGGGCAAGCCGCTGGCGTCCTTCGAGGGCGAGCTTGCCGATTCCCAGCGCTTCGCCGCCAGTTGGCGCGTCCATGCCTGGCTGGGCGACATCGCCCGCGAGCGCAAGGACTACGCCAAGGCCGCCGCCAGCTACCAGGAGTCCCTGACCGTCATCGAGGACGAGGTCGCCACGCCCAAGGCTCCCGAGCCGGCGGTGATCGAGCAGATCTTCAAGCAGGCGGAGGAAAGCCGCCTGCTGGCCGACCGGTTCGTCGCGCCGCCGACCACGCGGTCGGGGGCGCCCAGCGGTCTGGCCTCGGCCAATCTGCGCGGCTTCAAGCCGACGAAGGTCGCCGTGCCGATCGAGTTCACCTACGATTCGACCGAATTCACGCCCAAGGGCCGGGCGGCGGCCGACGATCTGGCCGCCACGCTGCGCACCCAGTCCCCCGCCGCCATCACCCTGGTCGGCCACACCGACTCACGCGGCGCCCGCGACTACAACATGACGCTGTCCTTGAACCGGGCCAACGCGGTGGCCGCCCATCTGCGGCGGAACGGCTACGCCGGCACGATCCAGACCATCGGCCTCGGCCCGACCGAACCGATGGTCCTCGACGATCCGACCCGCTACGCCGCCGAACAGATCCACCAGATCAACCGCCGCGTGGAGCTGCGCCGATGAGCCCGCGCCTGTTCCCCAGGCTCACGTCGGCCGGGCTGGTCGCCGGAACGGTCGCCGCCGCCGTCATCGCCGGTCTGCTGCCGGGCATCGCCAGGGCCGACATGTTCGGCCTCGTCATCGGCATCGACGACTACCAGCACATCAACAAGCTGCACGGCGCCGTCAACGACGCCCGCGACATCGCCGCCGCGCTGACCGACGGCGGGGCCAAGGACGTGGTGCTGCTGACCGACGCCGCCGCCGAGCGCGGCGCGATCATGGCCGCCTGGGAGCGGCTTCTGGCCAAGAGCCGGCCGGACGACGTGCTGGTGCTGTCCTACGCCGGGCATGGCGGGCAGGAGCCGGAACGCGTCAAGGGGTCGGAAGAGGACGGGCTGGACGAGGTCATTCTGCTGGCCGGCTTCGACACCAAGGGGCCGGGAACCGCCCAGCGCATCATCGACGACGAGATCGCCGCGATGATGCAGCGCGCCGCACCACGCCGCGTCATCTTCGTCTCCGACGCCTGCCATTCCGGAACGATGACCCGCGGCTTCGACCGGCGGGCCGGGGCGCTCGGGACCCGCTTCGCCGCCTATGGCGCGATCGAGGACGACGCGCTGCCGCCGCCGACCCGCGACGCCGCGCTGGTCGAGAAGACCGACCAGGAGCATGTGACCTTCTTCGCCGCCGTGGCCGAGAACGAACTGGCGCCCGAGGTCTACATCGACGACCAGCCGCGCGGCGCGCTGAGCTGGGCCTTCGCCCGCGCCCTGCGCGGCAACGCCGACCGCGACGGCGACGGCATCCTGTCGAAGGGCGAGCTGGAGGCCTTCATCCAGGAAACCGTCCGCATGAAGGTGGCCGGGCGGCAGCACCCGCAGGTCCAGCCCACCGGGCGCGGCACCCTGGCGCTGCTGCCGTCCCGCAACACCGTCGCCGCGACCCCCGACTTTCCCGCGCCGCGGCCGCTGTCCCTGCGGGTGATGGGCGGCGACAGCGCCGCGATGGCGGCGGCGCTGCGCGGCGTCCGGCCGGCCGGCGACAGCGAAACCGCGCGGCTGCTGTGGGATCCCGCCACCGGCGACGTGGTGGCGTCGCAAGGCGACGTGGTGGGCAACGTGCCGGGCAAGCCGGGCGATCCGGCCACGCTGGAACGGTTGCAGCGCGTCGTCGACAAATGGACCTTGATCGACCGGCTGGAGGGCGTCGCCGAGCGGCGCTCGCTCAGCCTGGCGCTCAAGCCGGACGACCACGCCTACCGCAAGGGCGAGACCTTCACCCTGACCGTCGGCGGCCACAGCCAGACCTATTTCACGCTGATCAACATCGGATACGACGGCACCGTCAATTTCCTCTATCCGCAGGACAGCGGTTCGATCCACGACCCGCTGCAGATCGCCACGGGCAAGCCCTACGCCCTGACGCTGAAGGTCGATCCGCCCTTCGGCGCCGATCATTTCGTGGCGATCACCAGCGCCGCCCCGCTGACCGAGCTTCATCGCGACCTGGCGGCCATCGACGGCCAGCCCGCCGCCGCCAAGGTCGGCGAGCTGCTGGCCCGCCATCTTCCGGGCAAGACCGCCGAAATCGGCTGGCACGGCGTCTACACCGTGGGCCCCTGAGCGCCGCTCCGTGACCGCCGCCCGACCGTCCTCTTCCAAAGGGAATTCCCGGCATGAATGTTCTGACCACCGCCGCCCTCGGGCTGGCCGTTTTCGCCGGCGCCGTTGCGACCGGCACGGCGCCGGCCCTGGCGGACAAGCATGCCCTGGTCGTGTCGATCAACGAATACGCCAGGGACCCCTGGAAGCTGCACGGCGCGGTCAACGACGGCAAGAACATCGAACGGCTGCTGCGCGGCCCGCTGGGCTACCGGCCGGACCAGATCAAGGAGCTGTTCGACCAGGCGGCGACGCGCGACGCCATCCTGTCCAGCTTCCGGAGTTGGCTGATCGACAGCACCAAGCCCGGCGACGAGGTGTTCTTCTATTTCAGCGGCCACGGCCACCAGCAGCCCGACACCAACGGTGACGAGGAGGACGGCCTCGACGAGACGCTGGTCGCCGCCGACGCCGAACCCGACGGCAAGGGCGGCGTCCGCAACATGATCATCGACGACGAGATGGAGGTCCTGCTCGACGCGCTGAAGGACCGCAAGGTGACGGTGGTGATCGACAGCTGCCATTCCGGCACCATCAGCCGTGGCGCCTTCGACGAGATCGAGGGCGCGCGCAGCCTGCCCCTGATCCCGGAGATCGACCGTCCGCAGCCGATCAGCTCCCGCGCGGTCGCCCTGCACCGGGCCGAGACGAGCTTCGTCCCGCAGGTGCCCGGCCGGATGGTGTGGACCGCCGTCGCCCCCTATCAGAAGGCGCTGGAGGAGTCGCGGGCCCACCCGGTCGCCGGGGTCTTCACCACCCGCTTCGTGCAGGGCATCATCGACAAGAAGGCCGACGCCAACGGCGACGGCGTCGTCACCAACGCCGAACTCTACGCCTATGTGCAGAAGGAATCGGACGCCTACTGCAAGTCCCTGCAAGCCTGCCAGGCCGGCCTGACCCCGACGCTGGAAGCGCACACCGCGCAGCTGGCGTTGCCGGTGACCGGCGGGGAAGTGGCGGCCGCCCCGGCGACGATGGCGGCGACGACGTCCGCACCGGCGCCGGCGCCGACACCGGCGAGCCTGCAGAACACCGCCACCGCCCTGCTGGCCAACGACAACCAGGGCGGCGTGCAGGTCGAGGTGCTGCCGGGCGGCCCGGTGCGCATCGGCCAGACCGTCCGCTTCCGGGTGACCAGCCAGGTCGAAGGATCGCTGGTCCTGCTCGACGCCAACGCCGCCGGCGAACTGATCCAGCTTTTCCCCAACGAGCATTCGCAGGCGCAGAACCGCTCCAACCGGATCTACGCCAACCGCCCGCTGATGGTGCCCGATTCCACCTATGGCTTCGAGTTCACGGCGAGCGAGCCGGCAGGGCAGGGCAAGCTGATCGCGCTGGTGCTTCAGGACCCGATCGATCTGTCGGCCCAGGTGAGCCAGCACCGCGATCTCAACCCGGTCGCCAAGCCGGTCGACTACATGGCCCAGATCGCCGAACGCCTGCGCCGCCCCTGGACCCAGGGAACCGCCACCCGCATGACCCGCTGGTCGATGACCAGCACGACCTACACCATCAACCGCTGAACCAGGCGGAGGGGGGCAGGGGGGCGCCGGCCCCTCTCCCGCAAGCGGGAGAGGGGCTTCGACGCGGCGCCGTCAGGGCAACGGCGGGGGGACGTCGTCGTCCTGGTCCGGCAGCGGCGGCGGTTCGTCGTCCGCCGGCCAGATGCCGACCAGATCCTCGACCTGAACGGCGGGGGTCCAGCCTTTCATGCCCTTGCACCAGACCAGGCTGTCGACCGTCAGGCGACCGTCGGCGACCAGCGCCGGCAGATCCTCCATGGCGAACGGGCCAAGCTGCTCCTTGCCCACCGCGACCCGCCAGGCGACGCCGGCTATTGGGGCGGCGGGCGGGGCAGCCGAGCTGACCGTGGTCTTCGCGGCCGATAGGGGGGCGGCCGATACGGGAACAGCCGCCGCCGGGGCGGCCGGGGCCGGCGTGGCGGCGGTCGCCGGAGCCGGTTCGGCCAGGACCACGCGGACCTGATCCAGCAGGATCGTCCGCTTCGGCTGCAGGCGCCGCGTGTCGATGTCCCCGCTGTCCGGATCGCGCCGGCTGTCCGGCACCTCGCGGGTCCAGCGCTCCAGCGTCGCCTCCAGCCGCGCCCGCAACGGCTCGAACCGCTCCCGGCCCGGTCCATGGCCGAGCGCGTCGAGGAAGCGCGCCTCATAGGCTTTGGCGATGTCGGTGCACACCGTGCTGAGGAAGCCCGGCACCACCTTCTGCCGGCCGCCCAGTTCGGTCAGCAGACGGGGCGGGTAGACCGCCGTGGCGAAATGCTGGAACAGCGCGTAGAGCGCGACCCAGTCCTCCTCGCCCAGCGCCGCCTCGGCCTCGGCCAGCATCGGGCTGAGCTGGCGGACCAGGGCGTCGCTCTCGTCCGACAGGATGGTCCGTTCGTCACCGGCGCCCAGCCACGCCCCCGGCATCGTCTGGTGGAAATAGGTGTCGGCGTAGTGCGGGGCCTCGCGGCGGGCGGACCCGCGCACCAGCGCCCCGAAGACGACGCTCTTCAGATAGGTGGAGGCGAGGTCGCAGCGGCGCCGGTACTCCTCCTCGTTGGGGACCAGCGGGTTGCGGAAGCGCAGCTTGTCCTTGTGGGTGAACAGCGGCAGCTTCTTGCCGGCCTCCATCTCGGCGCGGAAAGCCATCGGCCAACCGCTGCGCAGCGGGATCAGGACGTCGAGCGGAATGCCGGACAGCTCGCTGTAGCAGATGATCTGACCGGGCAGCCCCGATTCGATGACGTCCGCGATCATGCCGCCGGGTGTCACGCTGGTCAGCAGCCCGCCGAACTCGGCCTTGAAACGCGCGGTGTCGTTCACCGCGACATAGAGCTTGATCTGGCCCGGGGTGAAGTCGTTCATCCGGTCGAGGTCGGCGTTGATCCACGGCGCCGCACGCTGCATCACCTGCTTCAACTGCTCGCTCGCCATCCCCCGGTCGGCCAGCAGCACGTCGATGATCGACGGCAGCTTCGACGCCTCCTCCGACAGCGCGTCGTGGATGGTGTTGCGCAGCGCCTCGCGCACGTCCAGCTTGCCGCGGTTGGTCGCCAGCTTCTCGAACAGCGCGCGCGACCCGCCGAACTGCGTGTCGAACACCTGCCGGGCCAGCTCGGCGATGCGCTCCGGCGCCGGCGGCGCGCGGAAGCTGTAGGCGTCGCCGACGTACCAGTGGGTGCGGGTGTCGCTTTGCCGGGCGATCAGGTCGATCTCCTTGCGGATCTCCCCGGCCAGACCGGCCAGACGCTGGCGCCCGGTGTCGATCTGGCCGATCAGCCCGCTCCACACCACATCGCCGCCCCGCGTCTCGGGCTTGCCGAGGAAGTCGTCGGCGAAGGCCTGGAGCCGCGCCGCCGCCGCCCGGCAGGCCAGGGCGACCAGCCGGAAATGGCCGTAGCGCGTCAGCAGCGGCTTGACGTTCTGGAGCAGGATGCTGTCGCCCAACTCCTGCCCGCGCGCGCCCTTCAGCTCCTTGATGTTGGCGAGCGGCCGCTGGTGCAGCGCCCGATGGAGCTGCTCGGCCCATTGGTCGAAGACCACCGCCACGTCGCGCAGGCGATCGACGACGCCGCTGCCCGGATCGGTCAGGCGGTGGCGCACCTGCCGCATGAGGTCGAGGGCGAAGAGGATGCCGCCCTTCTCGCGGTCCTCGATCAGGCGATAGATGAAGTCGGGGATGCCGCCCTCGCCCGGCGCCGTCCAGCCCTCCCACACCTGACGGGCCGCGACGTCGATCTCCTTGGCGCGCGGGCTGGAATCGGGAACGCCCTTGGTGCCGCTGATGTCGCTGTCCAGCCCGCGGATCGCCTCGACGACGCGCTCGGGCCATTGGGTGAAATCGGCGTGATGACGGATGTGGCTGATGCTCTCCTCGACCCGGTCGTCGATGCCGCGCAGCAGCGAGGCGTCGGTGCCGGCCAGCAGCGTGTCGACCAGCGCGAAGGTGGGGACGGACGGGGCCAGGCCGTCGGGCGCGCGGGTGAAGTATTTGGCGATCTCCGGATCGGCCAGGAACTTCAGCCCTTTTTCCTTGAGATGCAGGCGTTCGGCCAGGACGTCGCGCAGGTCATCCTCGGACACCGCGTTGGCCTTGCGGCCCTCCTCCAGGCTGTAATAGCTCTCCAGCATCCGCAGGCCGAGCTCGAAGCTGCGCTGGTCGAAGTCGCGCTTGGCCCGCGTCTCGATCACCGCCTGGCCGAAGGAGGAGTAGGATTTCTGGAAGGTGATGGCGCCCTGCAGCCCGCCCGGAAGGCGCGGGTGGTAGGGGAGCATCTTGAAGCCGGCGAGGTTCGACGCCACCGACCGCTTGTGCTGGGCGAAATCGCTGCTGCCGAAATCGGCGAACAGCATCGACGCCACCATGTCGTAGAGGTCGCCGGGGTCGTTCGTGCTCTGGCGCAGCGTGTTGATGTTGTCGATCAGGTAGACTTCGTTGTAGGGCGCGATGCTGTCCGGCACCGGGTTGTCGTTGTGCTGCCAGCGGGTGACGAAGCGCGGCTGGTGATTGCGGTCCATGCAATATTCCAGCTCGCGCAGGGCGGCCACCGTGTTGGCCTGGACCCGCTGGGCGTTCGCCGCGCCGTAGGCGCCGCCCATCAGCAGGATGAGCGAGACGTTGGACAGCGACGGATCGCCCAGCGAGCGGATCAGGAAGCCGGCGTCCAGGAAGGTGCCCGACCCCGTCCCCCCCGCCGCCGAGGCGACCACCACCACCCGGTAGCCCTTGGTCCCGGCCGCCAACCCGAGCTTCCTCAGGGTGTCGGTGTGGGTCAGGCTGTTCTTGACCTCGCTGATCTTCGATTCCAGCCGGCCGCGGAAATCGCCGGACTGCATGAAGAAATGCAGGCGCGACACGCAACGGACCTGGGCGGCACCGTCGGAGAAATCCATCTGGCGGATGGCCTCGTCGTCGGGAAACCACTCGTCGATCAGCGGATAGACCGACCGGTTGCCCATGAACTTGTTGACGTCCAGCCGGTTCTGCAACGTCTCGCTCGGCGCGAAGGCGACGACGGACCCGAGCAGATCCTTGGACGTGCTCTGGTTCTCCTCGCGGGCGTCCTGGGTGTCGACGTCGAAGTAGAGGAATTGGGCCAGCGGGAAATCGGCGATGCCGGACAGGCGTTCGCCGTTCCAGCGCGTGGACAGGATGCGCCGGCGCAGCCGCATCAGGATCTTCATGCCGGACCCGCCCAGCGCGACGAAGATCGTCGGCTGCAACGGTTGCAGGGCGCCGCCGCTGCTGTCGGAGGATGCGGACATCATGGCTCTCTCACGGAAGGATGGGGTGCGGGCGGTCACAGCATGCGGGCGGAGCGCTTCGCCGAAACGAAGCTGCTGACGAACAGGATGACGAGGGTCAGGTTGAGGCCGAGCAGCGAGCCGAACACCGGCAGCAGGGTCCACAGGGTGCCAATCACGCTGAAGATCGCCGTGGCGGTCAGGACGAACAGCATGAGGAACAGGCTCCAGCCGGCCAGGGCCGCCTTCTGCGGCCGGGCGTTGCCGCTGATCAGCACGCCGGTCAGGAAGCGCTGGACGAAGAAGAAGGCGACCGTCAGCACCAGCAGCGCGATCAGGCCGATCAGCGTCTGGGTCATGTCGAAGCGCGGCCCGGTGAGCACGAGCAGCGGCGCGGCGATGGTGGAGGACCCTCCCGGCTTCGGTCCGATGTTCTGAAGTTGGGCGCTGTTCAGGACGGTCAGGGCTTTGCCGAGGCCGAAGGTGGGGATGCCGTCGAACAGTGAGAGCATGGTCCTCAGTTCCTCTATCCAGTGTGGCTGTCCCGCGTGGGGGACGCTGTCTTGCGGTGTCGTGGTGGGTGTCGAAGCCGTGCGGCCGGGACCGCCGGCGGCGGTCTGATCTCAGCCGGTCGGGACCGGCGACAGGTCCCAGCGGTGCCAGACGGCGCCCGGTTCGTCGTAGAGGCAGAGCCGCCCGTCGAGCAGGAAGGGCTGAAGGTCGTGGAGGGTGGCGACCGGCAGGCCCGACAGCAGCGGCGCCAGCTCCAGGCCGGGCCGGAGCAGGAACAGGGTCGCCTTGCTCCGCCCGGCGGAGACCGGGCCGGTCACCACCCCGGGATCCGGCACGGTCGCGTAGAGGATCTGCTCGCCGCTTCCGGCCGCGGCGCCCCGGCTGAACGCCATCAGGGGAAGGACGATCGAACCGGGCGGGGCGAAGTCGCCCAGGTCGCGGCGCCACGGCAGCCCGCGGCAGCGCAGGTGCAGGTAGAAGGCGGTGTCGCCGGTGGTGACGAAGGGGCCGTCCACCCGCGCGCTCTGGACCGCATCGGGCAGCGCGCCCCGGCTGTTGGGGGGCGGCATGGCGACGGCCAGGTAGCCGCCGCCGTCCTCCAGCCGGACGAGCTGGTGGGGGATGGCGTGTTCACCCAGGTGGGGCCGCGACCATGGCAGCCCCCGGCAGCCGGCCGGCCAGTCCCGCCAGACCGCCAGCGGCCCCTGCGGACCGACACGCACCGACAGGCAGCCGGCCGCGCCGGCCCACACCGCGGTGCCCGGCACCGCCGACACCGGCTTGCCCAGCGCATCGATGGCGGCGGCTTGCGTGCCGGCCGGCGCGGCGGGCACGGCGGCGACGCTCCACCCGGCTTCGGCATCGGTCATCCACGCCAGGGCCAGCCGGCCGTCGGCGCGCAGCGGCACCAGCGCCATCCCCTCCACGGCAATCGCGCCACCGATGGCGGCACCGCCGTCGACGCGGACGCGGCGGCGGAACGGACCGTCAAGCTCGACCCACACCGCCCCGTCGTCGAGCGGAACGGCGAGGCCGGCGCCGAGCGGCGCGGCGCTCCGGCTCCAGGCCGGAAGACCGCAGCGCCCGTCCAGCGCCGCCAGACGCCGCCAGTCGTCGACGCCGGGCCGCCACACCACGCCGCCCGCCACATCGACGGCGACGGTGAAGGGCGGCGTTCCCGCCATGGCGAACAGGAAGGGGCCGGCGGAGGGCAGGGTGCTGCGTTTCGCCGCATCGATCCCGGCCCCGGCCGCCCCGTCGCCCGGCAACACCGTCAGTTGCATCGCGTGGAGGCTGGCCGACCCGCTGGCGATGGCGCGGCTCCAGGCCGCCGCCGCCCGGCCGTCGTCCGGCCGGGCCGCCGGCGGGGTCGCGGCCTCGCCGCAGAACGGGCAATGGGCGAACACGCCGGGCAACAGGCGGCTGCACCGCGTGGCGTCCCCCGCGCAGGTGTCGACGCGCGCCGCGCCCAGGCGGTCCGCGAGATCATCCCCGGCCTCGCCGTCCAGGCCGATCTCGACCAGACCCGCGCTCTCCGCGCCGTTTTCGAGACGCACCGCCACGAAGGCATCGTCCCGTTGCACCCAGCGCTGGGAATGGCCGCCGGCAGCCGTCACATCCCAACACCATTCGTTGAGTGTCTGATCGGTTTCCTGCGCCAATTCAGTTGCGTCAGCCTCTAAACTCATCTTATTGCCGCGTGGAGCCGTGACATATTCGACGAAAGTGCCTTCTCTTCAAAAGGTTGGCAACCTGATGTTTTTGATTTATCCAGGAAATAGCTTAAAGACGCGTGTTCAAACCTCCGACCACCACGAGGCTCCCGTGAACGAGTTCCGCCCCGTATTGAGGCGTGCATGGTCCGCCGCCATGCTCGGCGCGCTGATCGGCGCCGGCGGCCTGACCAGCGCCCTGGCGCAAGGCACGGTGAATTTCGTCGGGCGCAACCCGACCGAGTGCGAGATCGCGACCGCCATCGTGGGTGTCGCCGGACCCGAGTGCGCCGGCCCGTCGGACGGCACCCGCAGCCTTGAACTGGGATCGGTGGCGCAGCCGGAAGCGCCGCCCGCACCACCGACGCCGCCGACGCCCCAGGCGCCGCGCGTCACCGCCTTCGCCATCGCCTTCGAGTACGACTCGGCCCGCCTGCGGCCGGAGGCCCACGGCCTGCTCGACAGCATCTCCCGCGTGCTGAAATCGAACGAGGCCGGCCTCAGCCGCTTCGTGATCGAAGGCCACACCGACAGCCGCGGCAACAGCTCCTACAATCAGAAGCTGTCGGAACGCCGTGCGCAGTCCGTCGCCGAGTATCTGGTCACGGTGCGGGGCGTGGCGCCGGACCGGCTGACCTGGGTCGGGCGCGGGAAAACCCAACCCCTGAACCCCGCCGACCCCGCGGCTCCGGAAAACCGGCGGGTGACCATCGTCAACATCGGGAGCTGAGCGTCGCGCCCGTTCCGCCAGACCCGGTTCCCAAGCCCGGCTTCCTAGGAGTCTTCCCTGATGCTGAACATCCCTCATCTGTTGTCCGCTCTGGTCGGCGAAGCCGTCACGGTCCTGCTCGACTCCGCCATGCGGCCGGGCTTCCAGTGCGTCGCGAGCATGGGCGGCGCCGACGACGATGACGCGGCGCTGAACCGCAGCAAGCGCAACCGCATGCTGGCCTACGCCGGCGGCGGCGTCGGCCTTCTGGCGGCGGCCGGCGGCGCGGTCGCCCTGGTCCTGGCCATGGGCCCCAGCGATGCCGAAATCCTGGCCCAGATCAACGCGGTGACGGGCACGTACGAATGCGCCCAGCTCGGGGTCGAAATGGGGCCGTCGCGCAGCGTCCGCCTGTCCGGCTTCGCCCGCTCCGCCGCGGATCTGACGCGCCTGGGCGAGGAGCTGCGCGCGATCAAGGGCGTCGGCCCGGTGGAGGTCGCGGCGACCGAGGTCGTCTATCCGCACTGCGCGGTCGCCATCCTGTTCAGCGGCCTGCCGGCCGTGGCGCCCGAAGCCGGACCGAAGCTCGACCTGCAGCCGGCGGGCGACACGATCACCGTCGGCTCGCTGATGAAGCTGAACGTCCGCAACGCGCCGTTCGACGGCTATCTCTACGTCGATTTCTACGACCGCCAGCAGAAGGTGTTCCACCTCGTTCCCGGTCCGGCGGTGCAGAACAACCGGTTCCCGGCGAACGCGTCGATGGTGCTGGGCGAGGAGAAGCCGGGCGGGCGCCTCTACAAGACCATCGAGCCGCTGGGCCAGCAGGTCATCATGGTCACCGCCAGCCGCGAACCGCTGGCGCTCGGCACCCGGCCGGAGATGGAGGACGCCAAGACCTACCTGAGCGCTCTTGAGCCGCTGCTGAAGGCGGCCAAGCCGGACGGCATCGCCTCGTCCCTCAAGACCCTGACCATCGTCGCGAAGTAACCGGCCCAGGGACGGGCCAGAGGACGGGAGTTGCGGACATCCATGACGGGCGCGCGGATCTGCACGGCACCGGGTTGCCGGAAGCCCCTGTTCGGTCCGGTGGGCTGGTGCCCCTATTGCGGGGCACCCCAGGCCCAGCTCCAGGCCCAGGCCGAGATCCAGACCCCGGCAGCCGGACAGGATCCGCCGCCGCCGCCTCCCGGTCCCGGGCCTTCGGAGGCGGGGGGTGGCCGGCGCTGCGGCAAGCCGACGCCGTTCTGGCGCAAGGTCGCGTTGCCGGCCCTGGCGGCGGGCTGCATCGGCTCCGCCCTGTTGCTGGGCGGCGCCTGGTTGGGGCTGGAAACGCTCCTGCCGGCGTCCCGGGCCGGGCGGGCCACGCTGACCGTCCTGTCCGATCCCCCGCGGGGCATCGTCCGCATCGACGGCGTCGAGCGCGGCTATGCCCCGGTGACCATCGAGGTCACCCCCGGTACGCTGGTGCAGGTGTCGGTCGTCGGCATCAGCGGCCGCCAGCCACGCAGCGAAACCGTCAGCCTGCCGGCCGGCGAATCCCGCACGATCACGCTGCGTCTCGCCCCCAAGCTGGGCGGCCTGTAAGGGTTCCGATGGTCGGCGACGACCGGGGGAGCCGCCTCGGCTACGGGGCGGCTTTCGCCTGGGTGATCGGGATGCGGTCGATCTTCCCGCCGCTATAGTGTACGACGGCGTCCTGCTCCCAACGGTCAAGCTTCGCGTATTCCGGGACCTTTCCCATGACATGGTCCAGGATCTGAAACTGGCTGACCAGGGTGCCGGCGGCGGCGCTCCTGCCGACCAGCCCCTCGATGACCGCGCGGGCGAAGGGGCCGCTGTTCATCCGGTCGATCGAGGCGTCGCGCGCCTCCTGCTTGCGGGTCGCGGCGGCGATCAGGTAGGGACCGGTCCCGGCCCGCTCCTTGAACTTGTCGATGCTGGACGAGGAATAGTCCGACAGCGCCTCCACCGCACCCGAATGGCAGGTGTCGAGGAACAGCAGCACGTTCCGCGCCTTGATGCCGCTGATCAGCAAGGCCAGGTCCCGCTCCGACAGGGCCTCGCGCGCGACGGTCTTCTCATCTCCCGCCGCAACGTTCTGGGTGATGTAGTAGTACAGATCGACGTTGTCTTCGGGCAGCGGATCGACCAGCCCATGGCCGGACAGGTAGATCAGGACCGTGTCGTCGTCCCGGCTGTTCTTGGCGACGTCCTGCAGCATGGCGACGATGGCGGCCCGGCTGGCCTGGGCGTCGTACAGCTCACGCGACAGCGTGATCGATTCGGCGGCGTCGTAGACATCGGGGATGCGCTCCCGCACCGTCGCGGCGAAGGTCCGCGCGTCGGGGGCCGCCTTCATCAATCGGGGGAAGGGCGGCCGGTAGGCGTTGATGCCGACGACGGCGGAAATCAGACGGGGCTTCGGCTTGGGTGCGGGCTTCGCCTCGGCGACCACGGCGTCGGTGGCGCGGGACGGGGCGGGAACGATGAAGTCCAGAACCGGCGTCTGTTCATAGATGGCGCCGGTGCGGTTGTAGGCCCGCAGCTGGACGCCGTTGGAGCCGGCATCGATGCGGACGACCGCCTCGCGGATCGGGTTGGCCGGCGGTGCGGCCCCCGCCGCCGGTGGGCTGGTTGGCGGCGCGGCGGCCGGGGGTGCCGCGGCCGGATCGGCGACGCGGGAAAAGCCGCGCGTGACCTGCTCGCCGGTGACGTCGCGCCCGTTGAGGAAGACCTGGATGTCGCCGGTTTCCTCCAGCGGGGTGTCGACCCGGTAGCGCAGCCGCAAGCTGGTCGTGGTCGCCGGCAGGGCGATGGTGGTGCGCGGACCGGCCGCGCCCTCGCTCTTCGGCGGATCGGTTTCCGGCTGGGCGGTGGCCCGCGAGAAGGCCCGCGTCAGCGGCGAGGTGTCGATGGGCTGGCAGGGCGGGGCGGCGGCGGGGGCGGTCCCCGGTCCCGCCGGCTTCCCCTCGGACGGGGGCACCCGCGAGAAGCCCCGCGTCTCCGCCGTTTCGGCGCAATAGTCCACCAGGGTGATCTTCGGTGCCCGCTGGGTCAGCCGCCGCAGATCGCCGATGCGGGAGACGCGGCGGTTCAGCTCCTCCCGGTTGACCTGGGCGACCCGGTCGCGCACCAGTTCCGGGGCGTAGAGCACCTGATAGACCTGCTTGAACTCCACCCAGAGCGGCGCGCCCTTCTTGCTGCTGTTCAGGTGGAAGCCGACCAGATCCTGGCCGCCGGTCTGGGGGTGGGTGAAGAAGCCCTCGGGCGTCCACTGGACCCAGCGCAGCCCGTCGCTGTGGGGGAACAGGGCGGCGAGTTCCTCCAGCGGGCGCAAGCCGCCCGCAAGGCTGTACCAGCGCAGGGTGCCGTCGCCCAGGGCGGCGACCGCAAGCCGCCCGTTGGCCGCGGCGACCACGCCCCACACCTCCGCCGGGGTCTGCACCGAGGCGATCTCCCGGCCTTGCGCGTCGACCAGACGCAGGGCGAAATCGCTGCCGATCAGCGCCCGCTTCTCCTGGGCGATCACGTCGACGCTCAGGCTGCGTTCCCCCGCTTCGAGCGGGATGGGCTTGCCGTTGATCTTCGGGGCGGACGCGTTGCGCCAGTCCGTGACCTTCAGCGCGTCGGCCGCGTCGCGCGGGCCGGTGAAGCCCGAACCGGCGGGCGGGTTGGCGACCAGCCGTCCGTCCCGGACATCGAAGCGGAACGGCCGGCCGCCACCCGGCTCCATGCCGAAATCGACGACCAGCCCATCCGGCGACAGTTGGAAACGCCCGCGGTAGATGTCGCGGAAATCGCCGGTGACCGAGGGTTTGGCGTAGAGCGCGCGGCCTTGCCCGTCCAGCCGCCCCCACACCGGATCGGCGGCGGCGAACAGCAGGCCGCCGGTGTCGGTCGGGCGCAGATGCGTGATCAGGTTGCGGCTGACGACGGTGTCCACCGGGGCGCCGCGCCCGCCGTTCCCCCATTGGCGCAGGACCGGGGCCTTGCCGTCCGGGCTGGCCGAACCGGCCGCCGCCAGTTTCTCATCCGCCCCGCTTCCGCTCCAGGCGACCTGGCTGAGGCTGCCGGTGGCGAGGCCGGCGGCGTTCGGGCTGAACAGCGGGGCGAGCGTGTCGCCCGACAGCACATCCACCTGCGCCGCGTCGTTGTAGCCGACGGCCAGCCGCCGGCCGTCGGCGGAGAAGGCCACCGAATACGGCTGCTTGCCCGACAGCCCCTTCAGCGACGCGGTCATGCGGAACTGCGCGTCGTAGAGGCGGATCTTGCCGTCGAAGGAGGTCGTCGCCAACCGTCCCTGGCGGTCGAAGGCCAAGCCGGTCGCGCGGGAACCGTAGGAGCTGTCCTGGGCGAGAAGCTGGAACGTCTTGCTGTCGTAGATCCGCAGCCCGGACTTGCCGCCGAAGACGGCGGCGACGACGCGGCCGTCCGGGGAAAAGGCCATGTCGTAGATCACGTCCGGCTGGCCCGTCAGCCGCGCCGTCATCCGCTGCCGCTTGACGTCGAACAGGTAGATGGCAAAGGCGCCGTCCCAGGTCGCCGCCGTGTAGCCGGCCGCGACCGCCGTCTCGCCGTCGGGCGACAGGGCGACCGAATAGAGCCGGCCCTCCTCGCCGCGGTCGATGGGAATGCGCATCACCCCCACCGCGTCGCCGCCGTCGCGCGACCACAGGCGGACCGTCTTGTCGTTGGAGACGGTCGCGACCAGACGGCCGCTGGCGTCGGTGGCGATGCGGTGGACGCGCGCCGTATGAAGACCGGTTTCGATGCGCAGGAACGGAGTGAGGGGCGCCTCCTGCGCCCCGGCCGGCATGGAAAAGGCCGCCACGGCCGCGATCTGCACCGCGACGATGAGGATCAGCAAGGCGCGGCGCATTCTGGCATTCCCATGGGAGCGAGGAGGAACCGATGACCGGACGCGATGCCCCCGCGTAAGGGGGAGCGACGGGGGCCGGAAGACCGCCCGCCGATGGCTACATCCGGCCGAAACGATCAGATCGTCGTTTCTTTTTCGAGACCGGCGATGACCTGAACGGTGTTGCCGACGCCTTCCTTCTGCAGCGTGTTGGACATCGTCTGGTCGTACATGGCCGTGACGGTGTCGTTCGCCGGCTTGCCCGCCTTGCTCGGCTTGGCCGGCTTCTTGGCCGCCGTCCGGATCTTCTCCGAGGAGCCCGGCTTCACCTGATCGACGGCGAACAGGTACTCGTCGTTCCGCTTGGTGATGTTCTTATCGATGTTGGACGCGATCTGGTAATCCTTGACCAGACTGACGCGGATCGCCGACATCCGGCTCTCCGCCTCTTCGCGGGTGATCCGTTTGGCTTTCAGGTCCGCCTTGACGGTGGCGATCTCACCGCGGCGGCAGTTGACCAGCTGGTTCAGCGCGTCCTGCGTCTTCTGCAGGTTGGTGCTTTCCGCCTGGAGGTCGCTCAACGCCCCGGTGATCGCCTGATCGCGACCCTGCTGCAGCTTGGAGTGCCAATAGCCGCCCAGCGCGCCCGCCGCCAGACCGCCCAGACCGCCGATGATGGCGCCGCGGGCGCTGCCAGTCGCCAGACCGCCGATCAGGGCGCCGCCGATGGCGCCGATGGCCGCGCCCTGGATCATGTCCTCGGCAAAGTAGTTGCCGGTGCTGTCCAGGGCCACACGATACGCGTAGCACCGGTCCGAACCATCATTCGCGCCGATGCGTTCGTCTCGGCTGGTCACGCAACCCGGCAGGGCGAGAGCGGTGGCGGTCAGAAGAACGATCGACAATCTGCTGTACGTACGCAACACACGCCCTCCGCTGAGATACAAGCGAATCTCAATCATGTTAAGACACTATCCGACCGGCAACACATCCTAATTCAAGAATGCGCCGTCCAAATATCTTAAATTAGGATACATTCCCGGCCCGCAGAATCAAGCGCCCCAGGGACGGCTTGCAATTGCCGATCCGCCCGGACGCCCGTCGACGACGAAGGACTTTCAATCTCGGGTCGTTGCCGGCTCCCGCCGGCGGCTCCAGCCGGCCACGCCGGCAAGGCCGCCCGGCCGGCGGATTCACAAGGACCACGGCCGCGCCGGCGGCGCCCTTTGTCGCGGTCGGCGACGCAGCGCGTCCCGTCACCCACCCGGGGCGGGGCCCGCCTGACGCGAGGGGGTGCGGCCCAACGCCTCACCGGGATTTTGAGCGTGTGGAGGATGCGCGCCATGGGCCGGAGCGGGTGCGCAAAGGCTCCAGACCGGAGGCTCCCGTGACTCCGGAACCGGGCTCCAGGGATACCCCAGGCGTTGACCCGCCGCGTGTCGGGATATACGCGCGGGAGGTCGATCCATGACGGTCCGCACGACCTTGTTCCAGTCCAGCCGCCGCCAAGCCCCGGCTTCCCAAGGACGTGTCGTTCCCCGCCCATGTCCGCGAGGACGTCATCCTGCGCGAGGGAGCGCGCCGGATCATCGTGCCGGCCAACCGCGTCTGGGACGACGTCTTCGACTCCCCCGGCATCACCTTTCCGGACCGCGACCAGCCCGCGCCGCAAGAGCGCTGGACGTGGTGATGCTGCGCGACATGCTGGGCACCAACGTCTGCATCCGCGTTCTGCGCGACCGTGAGGCTGAGCTCGGTTCAACGCGCAAGCGGGCGGCCTTGTGCATCTCGGCGGTGACGCTGGCCGAGCTGCTGCATGGTGCCGCCAAATCCGACCGCCCGGCGGAGAAGCGCCAGGAGGTCGAGCGGCTGATCGCCCGCCTCGACGTGCTGTCCTTCGACGAGGCCGCCGCGCATGTCGGCCACATCGGACCGAGTTGGAGCGCCAGGGCCTTGGGATCGGGCCGTACGACCGGATGATCGCCGGCCACGCTCGCAGCCACGGGCTTGGCCTCAGGTGACCGGCACTCCCGGCGAATTCAGCCGCGTGCCCGGCCTGCGGTGTGAGGACTGGTTGGACGAGCCGCACGAGCACTGACCACGACCCACGCCGAAATAGCCCCATCGGCCCGCGCGCAAGCGCCCTTGGCACGATGTGGGGGGACACCACCATCCGTCCGTCCGGACAACGGAAACGCGGTGTCGGCACGGGACTTCCCGCTCAGACCGTCGAAAGCTCCGCAAACCTGAAACTCCGCCGGTGCGCTCGGCTGTGCTCTGCAACCAGACCGGACAGACCGGCCGAAAACCACATGAGTTCGAGCAGTTCCTACACCATGTGGCAGGGCACGACCAACGCTGGCTTTCTCAAGGGCTCTGAGCTAACTTTCGTGGACTTTGAAGCGGCGCTCACCGCTCTCTTTGTTGTATGACAATAGAACAATTGAAAGGGCTCTCTATGCGCGAAATCCTCGTCAGATAGTCCCCATGCGTCAAACATATGGGGCGCGGAATGTACTGGCTTAACTATCATTTTTAGCGAACAATAATGACAAAGCAAGTCAAGATTGTGGTGTGCGTTGCCACGCTTAAGGACATTCGCACATGGATTCATGCCTCATACGCCGTTCCTCGACACATCAAGGCTGAGCGATATATTCTTGTTACACCTGAGATATACGCTCCGATCTTTCAAACGGTAAGCAATCCCCGTTTCGAGGTAATCAGTGAAAATGTGGTTGCCCCTGAGTTTGACCTGGAATACGTCGCCAAACGGATGCCAGAAGAAAATCGCTTACGCGCCGGTTGGTATTATCAGCAACTTCTCAAGATCAAATCTTTGATACATTTTACGTCCAGCTCAGAGGACGCGCTTCTTATTTGGGATGCCGACACAATACCCCTAGCAGATTTGAGCTTTGTTCAAGATGAATGCCTGGTATATTTTAAAGGGTCGGAGAATAATCATCAATATTTTGAAACAATTCGCAGATTAACCGGCTTTGAAAAGAATGTGAACTTCAGCTTCATCACCCAATGCTTTCCCATTTTCCGAGGATGGCTGGAAGATTTTGTCACGTTTGTCGAGAGGCGGCACGGGATCCGTTGGTACGACGCGATTTTGAACGCGGCTGACCTGTCACAGAAGTCAGGATTCAGCGAATACGAAACGATGGGTACGTTCCTCGCCAACACCCGACCTGAACGCATGCGCACCTACAACATGGCTTGGAAACGGTTCGGCAACCGTGTCTGCCCCGTCGAGCGCGCGCGGGCGGAAATTCCGGGGACAGAGTTTGCCTACGTCTCTTATGAAACTTGGGATCCCACGCGCGTTCCCGAGAGTGCGCAGGAATTGCCTAGGCCGAGGGATGAGAAAGAATTCATTGCTCTTTTCTTCGACAAGATGATGGGATCCCGTGGGGTGATCCAGGTCGGCGCCAATGACGGCGTAATGGAGGATCCACTCTGCCGCTATCTGCGCGACGACAAGTACAATGACGTTTCTTCCGTTTTGATCGAGCCCCTGGGCTACTATTTCGAACAATTGACTCAACGGCACGCTGACCGGCCAAACACGCTTATGCTGCAGGTGGCGGCGGGCGCGAGCGAGGCGACGCGAAAATTCTATCATATCCCGCCGGAGATTGCCGACGAAATGAATGGCGATGGGCCGCCAAACAATTGGGCTCACGGTCAAGGCAGCTTTTTCCGCCAAAGCGTCGAATTTTGGATTAAGCAAAATCAATTCCGGGGAGAGGTTTATCGCGCAAATCTTGACCGATACCTGTCTGCTATACGAGAAACCACTGTCAACGTCATGCCGCTTCGCTCCCTTGCCTTGGGCGCGATCGAAAACAGTTTGCTGGTGATTGATGTTCAAGGAGCAGAACTCGAAGTCCTTCTAGGGGTAAATTGGCGACAGCGTCCGAACTGGCTGATCTTCGAGCAGGATTTGGGCAAGGTCGGACTTATCCACGATCTCCTCGCTGCGCTCGGTTATGTCCACATTTGTGGATCTGCCAACGCCGTTTGGGGATTGGTGGAGGCCCCTGTTCGCTTCATAGGGTAAGGGGCGGTTTCCAGAACGCGGTGATGCGGTTTGCGATGATGAAGATGGCTGCCGCGCTGAGCAGGGTGAGGATGATCCGCCCCAATCCATCCTATCGGCGACCCAGGCGTTTGTTTGACAGCCCGCTTCGGAAGTTAACGCTGGCGGTGTGAGGGTCTGAGGTGACGGCGGTTTGCAGGGAAAAATCCCTGCCGGATCCCGCCGATGTAGACGCCCGAAGACCGCCGACTGGTGAGCGATTATGGCGCCGGCCAAATCCTGAGCGATGACCAGTACCGTCTGGCCGAACCGCTGATCCCGTCGCCCAAGCCGAGTGGGCGACCGCACCCCACCGACATGCGCCATCTCCCGGACGGCCTGTTCTACATGGCGCCACTGGCTGCCAGTGGCGCCACCTGCCGCCGCCGGCTTTCCCGCCCTGGCAGACCGTTTGCCGCTACTTGCGCGCCTTTCTGGATGTGGGGTGTGGGAGTGCCCGGGCAGATCAGGGTGTACGGTGTGATGCCCGGCATCTTGGTTTCGGCGCCGCACGGGAGAGGCCCCAGCGGCGTCGGCAGACCCGCCCGTCGCGGCATCCACAGCGCGCGTGGGGAGGAGGGGCAGTCAGGACGGCAGACAGCTCTGGATGACCTGCACACAAGCAGGCAACCCGGAGGCTCCCGACCAATGCACACCGGCCCAGCCACCGACGGCCACCCGCCGCTCGCCCTCACCCCCCCGCAACGTCGAGGACGGCGCCGGCATCCGGCGCGTCCTCCCGATCCCGCCCACTCTGCGGCCCCAGCGCTGCTGGCCTCCGTCCGCCTCGTTCCGCAAAGCCGGCTTCGAGGACAACGGCGCCCTCGCCACCGGTGCCGCCGCCCGGCTGCCCGTGGCTCCGGCGGACACCGCCGCCCCAGCCGCCGAACGGCGGTGCACCGCTCCGCAGACCGCCGCCTAGGCCGCCCGCGCCGGTGGGCCCGCCCTGCCGCGCGCCCGTTTTGAGGACCCATTCCCATGAAAACCATCGCCATCCCCCTCGGTCGGCTGCGGCTGGCCGAGACGAACATGCGCACCTCCCACCGCAGCGCCGGTCTGGAGGAGCTGAAGGCCTCGTTGCTGGTGCACGGCCAGCTGCAACCCATCGTCGTCACCCGAGCGCCGGACGGCGACGGCTTCGCGCTCGTCGCTGGGACGCGGCGCACGCTGGCCGCCCGCGCGCTGGTCACCGAGGGCAAGTGGCCCGACACCGTCCGGCTGGCCGCGGTGCGCCGCCGCGCCGACGAGGCCGAGGCGCGCGAACTCAGTCTGGCGGAGAACCTGCAACGTGTCGCGCCCTGCGCCGCCGACGAGGCGCAGGCCGTCGCCCGGCTGGTCGGGGACGGCGCCGATCCGGCGGCGCTCGCCGCGCGCTTCGGCCGGCCGGTGCGCTGCATCCGCCAGCGGCTGGCGCTCGCCGCCCTCAGCCCCGCCGTGCTGGAGGCCCTGCGCGCGGGCCACATCCCGCTGGCCGTCGCCCAGGCGCTGACCCTGTCCGCCTCACACGCCCAGCAGGAGGCGTTGCTGGAACGCGTTCTGGATGGCACGCCGCTGGACGCCGCCCGCACTGTGCGCGAGGCGTTGCGCCGGGCGCAGCTGCCGGCCGGCCACGCGCTGCCCGGCGTGCTGGAGGCCTACGCGGCAGCCGGCGGCACGCTGACCCGCGACCTGTTCGACGGCGCCGACCGTGGCCTGATCGACGATCCGGCGCTGTTCCTCGCCTGCCAGCGGGCGGCGCTCGACGCCGAGGCCGAACGGCGGCGCCCCGGCTGGGCCTTCGTCGAGGTGCAGGACGGACCCCAGGCCTGGAGCTGGCGCGGCGCCTTCAGCCACGCCGTGCCGAGCCTGACGCCGGAGCAGGAGGCCCGTCTCGTCAGCCTTGAGGCGGAGCTGGAGCGCCCGGACCTCACCGACACGGACCGCGCCGCCTTGGGCCAAAAGCTGGACGCCATCGAGCCGGACTACGACCGCGGTGTCTGCGGCGTGGTGGCGGTGCTGGCGCCGGACGGTTCGGTGCAGTGGGTGGAGGGCCTGCGCCGCCGCGATCCTGAACCGGGGCCACTGGCTGAGGACGACGTTCCGCCCTGGGAAGACCCGCCCGCCGGCGGCGCGGCGGTGGAGGACACCTCCGAGGAGCCGAAGCTGTCGGCGGCGGTGCGCGAGGAGCTGGGCGCGGTGCGCACGGCGAGCCTCCAGGCGGCCGTACTGAACAGCCCCGCCATGGCGTTGCGGCTGGCCTGCTTCGCGCTTCTGGCGCCCGGGGCCGGGCCGTGCGGCCGGTTCGGGGCCGAGCACCGCGTCCCCACCGGAACGCGCGAGCACCACGCCAGCCAAGCGTGGCGGAGGGTGGAGGCGGCGCGAGCGGCTTGGGCCGACCGGCTCGGGCTGGAGGCGGGCGGCTATCCCGCTGATCCGGCGGCGCTGTGGGCGGCGCTCGGTGACCCGGCGGTCGACCTGCCACACCTGCTCGCCATGCTGGTCGCGCTGCGCTGCCACCTCCGCCACGGCGAGACCGGCATCGGCCTGGAGATGGCGCGGGAACTCGGCGTCTCGGTGGCGGCCGACTGGCGCCCGGGCCCCGCTTTCCTGGAGCGCCTGCCCAAGGCGTTGATCGAGGACGCCGCCCGGACCATCGCGCCGGGTTTCGCCCTGGCCGTGGGCCGGTTGCGCAAGGCGGAGATGGCCGAGCGGGTCGGGCGCTGCCTGGAGCACCGCGGCGGCGACCCCGCCGATTGGCTGGATCTCACCGGCAGCGCGGTGTCGGCCCGGCGCGGCAACCTGGAGGCGGCGCGCGGCGGCGTCCTGGCTGCCGCCCGGTACCGCCCTCCCCGCCGATGCCGCTGATGAGGCCCCCGGCACGGCTCCGCTCGCCATCGCCGCGGAGTGACACCGGCAACCAACCAGTCAGGACGGCACAACCGGGATGCCTGGACCGTCCGGGCATCCCGCCCCCCCGCAAGGAGACTTCCGCCATGGGTTCTCTCGACCTGATGGAGCGTTACGGCTTCGTTCCCGCCAACCACACAGCCCCAGCCTTCTTCCCGGTGGAGTTGGTGCCGATGAGCGCCGCCGGTCGGACGATCGACGGCTGGCGGGCCCTGGTGCGGCCCGACACCGGGGCGGTGCTGCATTGCTGGCAGGACGGCTACACGCTGGTGCCGCACGAGGCCGCCACCGCCGCCTTCGACGCCGCCCTGCGCGCCGGCGGGCTGGACACCACCGGCATGCTGGTTTCAACCGACCTGACCCACGACGGCCGGCGGCTGTTCCGCCAGTACGTCCTGCCCGCCCACAGCGTCGAGGTCCGCCCCGGCGACGCCACCGCGCTGCGCATCGTCGGCTTCAACAGCTACGACGGCAGCCTGGCGGTCTCCTGGCGCGGCGGCGGCTACCGCTTCGTGTGCGCCAACACCGCGGTGATCGGGCGCGACGTCGCCACCGCCAAGGCCCGCCATTCCGCCAGGCTGGACATGGAGGCGCTCGCCCGCGGTATGGTCGCGGCCTGCACGCTCTACCTGGCCGAGACCGCCCGCTGGTCCCGCTGGGCCGAGCTGCGGGTGGACACCGACCAGGCGGTGCGGATGCTGCGCGCCCTGCCTGGGGCCAGCGACGCCCTGGTCGGCCAGCTGACCACCGCCTGGGTCGGCGGCCGCGAGGACGACACGCTGTGGGCGCTGTACAACCTGTTCACCCACTGGGCCACCCACGACGCCACACGCGGGGCCAACCGCATGGCGACGGTGCACGCCCGCCAGGAGCGGGTGGCGCGGCTGATCGACAGCAAACCGTGGAAGGCGCTGGAGGGCGGGCCGGCCTGAGTCCCGCCCGCCGACGCCGCGACCTGAGGAGGGAGGTGCGTCTGGAGGCCCGCCGCGCCGCCGGCCTGCAACAGTCTTCGCCGGTGAACAGCCGCCCGTGAGGACCAAGCCTGACATCGTGCTCGGGGCCGTCAAGGACGCGCTGGCGCGCGCCGCGCCCGCGGTGCCCGTCGGGCCTCCTTGACCGCCCCTGCGCGCGCCGCCCGTCGGACTCCAGGTCGGGACGGGGGGATGGTCCTTTCAGTCGAACAATGGGATTGCGATTGAAGATGGCGGCGACAACAATATGAGATTCCATTGCACCTTCATTTGATTGATTGCACCCTCTTCTTGGCAAGAGAAACGCAACAATCAACGACCGCAAATAATGATAAGAGACTAGATCCTCTGCGCCGTTGTTTTTCTTGGCATATCCGGCATAATGGTTCTTGTGAGGACGGCGGAGAGACCAACCATCGGGTTCTGCTCCGCCCCTTGAAACAGGTTGGGCGCAGGGAGTTCGCACCTCCCCACGCCCGGCCATCCCTTCCAACCGTTCAAGCCAAAAAGGGACGACATCCATGCATACCACCGACGCCACCCGTCCGGCCACGGCGCATCCGCACAGCGCGCCCGTCAACCCCGACCCGGTGCAGGCCTACCGCGCCGCCCGCGCCCGGGCCCGGGCGGAGGAGCGCGCCCGCCTGCCCGCCGTTGCCCAGGCCATGCGCCCGGTCCTGCCCGCCCCCGACGACGGGTGGAGCGAGGACGAGGTGCGGCTTCAGGCCGAGGACGCCGTGCAGGCCATCGCCCAGCCCTTCCTCGACCACGGGGCGGTGTTCGGCCAGGACCTCGACGGTCAGCTCGATCCCGACCGCGCCCTGCTGCCGGCCTCCGGCATCCTTGGCGCGCTGTGCCACGCGCTTTACCGCCAGCTCGAACTGACCGACCAGCGCATCGACCGCCTCGCCTTGTCCTTGCGCGAGCGGCTGGAGGAGGAGGGGCTGCAGCCCGCCTCCGAAATCGGCAGCCTGCGCCTGGAGCGCCTGCAGCACCAGCTGGCCCAGGCCGAGGCGATGCGCGACCTCGCCCGCGCCGCCGCCATTGGCGCCGCCACCGCCTACAGCCGCGTCACCGGCGACGTCTACGCCCACCGCTC
The DNA here is from genome assembly GCF_003116095.1 of Azospirillum sp. TSO35-2. Classification (GTDB taxonomy): domain Bacteria; phylum Pseudomonadota; class Alphaproteobacteria; order Azospirillales; family Azospirillaceae; genus Azospirillum. The sequence goes on along the minus strand of NZ_LGRA01000001.1, from coordinate 101,245 downwards.
CTCCTTCAACCAGGCGGTTCCGCAGGTCACCGCCGCCCGCGTCGTCGCCTGCGACTGGCAGGAGGCCCGCGCCACCCGCCGCGCGGCGGAGGAACGCCGGGTGTCCGAAGGCTACCAGCTGCTGGTGATGGGCGGCGAGACGGCCGACGAAGCCGCGCTGACCGCCGCTCTCGACCGCGCGCTCGCCCAACACCCCGACACGCTGGTGCTGCGCACCGGCAACCGCCGCGGCGTCCAGACGCTGGCGGCACAGTGGGCGCTGGAGCGCGGTGTGCCCTGCGTCGTCCACACCCCCCGCTGGCAGGAGGGCGGCAAAGCCGCCGGCTTCGCGCGCAACACCGCCATGGTGCGCGCCGCCCAGACCGGGGCGGGGCGGATGGTGCTGGTCGCCGACCGCGAGGACGCCGGCTCGCGCCACCTCGCCGCCGCCGGCCTGCGCGAGGGGATGCGCGTCTGGTGCTTGGCCGAACGCCGGCTGCTCACCGCCGACGACGTCGCCTTCCGGCCCGCGCCCACCCAGCAGTGACCGCACCGGCGAGCCCCCGCCCCAAGCGGGCGGGGGCTCGCCGGTGCCACGGGCACGGTCTGCGAATCGCGATGGGGCTGAAATTTTCCCGGCGGCGCCCGGAGTTCGCGGCCCTCTCCTGCGAGAAGGGTGTTGGGACGGACGGGAACCGATGGCGCGCCACCGGTCCGGCAGCCAGGGCTGACCGGCAAGCGGGCATCCGGGCCGGCAGACGCCGGACCGGGAACCGCCCACCCCCGCACACCGGAGGAGCCCCGGCCATGCCCGACACCGCCCCGATCCCGCTCGTCCCCGACGACGGCGGCGACCACGCGCTGCTGCAGTTGGGTGAGGAGCACGGCGTCCTGCTCGAGGCCTACCGCGCGCTGTGCCGCACCCAGCCGATCGCCGACGAGCCGCTGGACCGCCTGACCCAAGCCCTGACCGAGCTGGAGGGGTGGGCCGCCCGATTGCCCGCGTACAGTGCGGCGGGACTGCTGGTGCGGCTGCGCGTGCTGTGGGCCGCTCTCGACCACACCGACGCCAGCCTGTTCCGCCCGCCCGGGCCCGAGGCCGGCATCGTCCACCGCCTCGTCTGGGGCGCTCTCGACGATGCCCGCCGCCTCGCCGGCCGTGGCGCCCCCCGGGACCGGCCCTTCACCCGCCGGACGGCGTCGGGCCCGCCTCCAACCGCGCTCCCGGCGGCACGGCGCACGCGTCGGCCAATTCCTTCAGGCGGGTGACGGTCGGCCGGCGTTCGGCCACGACGGGCCCCCGCGGGCGAGGACGATTCGCGGATCGACGAGCGGCCCCAAGGTCTCTTGCGCTCCGATCAAATGATGCCATATTGTGGGATCAGTTGGTTTGGGGGCGGTGATGCAGATTCAGGAGATCGTGAACGTTATGGGTGGCCGCGCCACGTTTGACCGCGCCGTCACCACGCCGATGGACCTGCAGCGCCGGATCGGCGAGGGGGTGACCGTCGACGCCCTCGACCGGGTTGTCAAACACGTTTACGCCGATCCGGCGGCGCGCCGGACCCTGATGAACCGCATCGTGCCGGAGGGGACGCTGAAGCGCCGCCTGCGGGAGGGCCGGCTCACGCCGGCGGAAGGCGAGCGCACGGCGCGCGTGGCGAATGTTATCGCGCACGCCGAGTACGTGTGGCGCAACGCCGAGGACGCCCGGCAGTGGTTGACGACGCCGCACCCGGAACTCGCTGACCGTGCTCCCATCGAGGTGGCCATCGACGAGTTCGGCGCCCGCCATGTCGAAGACATCCTCGACGCGATCCTGCACGGGCTGCCCGCGTAATCCATGCCATCGCACCCGACCGGGCCGCTGACGGCGTTCCGCATCGCGGACGACCGTTTTCCGCTGCTGGACGGCGGCGGGGCCTTCAAGACCGGTGGCCGCTGGAACTCCAGGGGGCGCTACGTCGTCTATGCCGGGCTTGGCTTCGCCACCGCGCTGTTGGAGAAACTGGCGCACACGCGGATCGGCCGGATCCCGGCCGGGCAGCAGTTCGCCGAGATTTTCGTTCCAGGGCACGTCGTGGTCGAGGAGATCGGCCCGGGCGACGTGCCCGGATGGGACGATCCCAGCTACGCCGCCAGCCGCGCCTATGGCGATGCGTGGTACGACAGCCGGCGTTCGGTGGTCCTGGTCGTGCCGTCACACCCGGCCATGGGCTTCGAGCGCAACCTCCTGATCAACCAGCTTCACCCGGACTTCGCCGACATCCGCGCGTCCCGGCCACGGCCCGTCATTTGGGATGCCCGTTTGTTCGCACCGTCTCCCTGAGCGGCATTGCCATGCAGGACCGGGCGGAGCGCCTTCCTGTTGAGAGCATCGTCAACGTGTTGGTCGCTGGGCCGAAGTGCCCAAATTGGCCCGAAGGCTGCTGGCGGTCCGGTGATTGCGCCGCCAGCGGCGCGCCAGCGACCACGGCCCACAGCTGAAACACCCGGGTGTGGGCCTCCCGATGCTCGGCGACGGGACGATGGTCGCGACGCCGATGAAACAGCTTTGCGATCGGAGTGGGAGGGCGCTCGGGTATCGGGCCCGCTGAAGCCGAGCCCCCGATGCCGTACAAGGCCGATGAGCCCCGCCGCCACGCCATCCCGAAGGCCCGCGGCCACGTGGAGAACTGGGCGGCCCACGCTCCGATGGGCTTGGTCTGCCCGTACGTCGCCGGGACGGGCCGGGGTCGTCCTTGGTTTGTTTCGTGGGCGCGGTTTTGGGATTTATTGGGGCTTGGGAAGTGTTGGCCAGCGGTGCCACGTTCTCCGGTCCTACGCGTCGGCGCGGCCGCGCCTCCTCCCCGAGCCAGCACCGGGGTGCGGCGCCGCGCTCACCTGTGGGCAGCCGGCCCGGCGCTGTCTCAGCCCTGCGGGTGACGTCCCGGGCCAGCGGATGGGGTCAAGGGCGCTGGCCGGACGCTGTTGGTCGGGCGGGCGGCGTCCGCCAAGCAGTCCGCACGTCCCATGGCTCACCTCGGCTCGGCGGACGGGATGGAAGGCGGGGTCGCTGCGTCTTCGCCGCTGCGGCGGGGGGCGGCGCTCTCGACCGTCGGCACGGGCACGGCGTCGAGGATCGCCGCCACCACGGCTTTGCCGTCCTCCAGCCCATAGCGGCTGAGGTCCACCTCGGTGCCGAGGATCGCGCCGATCAGCCCGTCCGCCGGGTCGGGCCGCAGCTCCGGTTCGCCGGCTGGGTGTGCGGCGGCCTCGGCGTCCGCCGGGGAGCGTGCCTGCCCCGCGGAGAGCGCGGTCCCCTCGGCCGTCCGGCGGCCTCCCTTCGGCCGGGACATCGTCCGCCGTGGGGCTGGGCGCGCCGGCATCGGGGCTCCGGTTTCCGCTTCGGCAGCGATCGGCTCGAAGCCCTTGCCCTGGTCGAGGCGCACCGGAATGTCGATCGGCGCCACCACCGGCGGCGGGCGGAGCAGACGGGCGAAGACGGGATCCTCGTAATGGCGGATGCGCCGCGCCCGGATCGGGTGGAAGCCGGGCCGCAGCAGAATGGCGTCCTGCGGCCTCAGCCGCATGATCTCCTGCGGCAGCAGCAGGGCGCGCCGCTGCTCGCTCTCGCTCACGCTCAGCCGGTCGCGGCGGAACAGCCGCCAGAAGCGTGGACCGCTGTGCGTGCGTCCCGCCACCGTGCCATAGCCGAGCCGCGCGCTCAGCTCCTCGCACAACGCCAGGTCTTTCGTGCCGAACACCACCTCCAGCCCGCAATTGTCGAGGATGGCCGCCGCCTTGTCGGGGCCGTAGAGGTCGCGGTCGCGCAGCTGCGCCTTGCTCTGCAGGATCAGCATCAGCCGCATGTTGTAGCCGGCCACATAGGCGAAGGCGTCGGCCAGCACCGGCATCGGCCCCAGCAGCGTGAACTCGTCCAAGAGCAACAGCAGCTGATGGCGGGCGGACGGGTCGTGCTGGGGCAGCGTGCGCACGGTGAGGTCGATGAGCTGCTGAAAGAACAGCGCCAGCAGCGGGCGCAGCCGGGCGATGTTGTCGGGCGTGACGCCGATGTAGACCGCGTGCAACGAGCGGCGCAGCGCCCGCAGGTCGAAATCGCTGGCCGCGGTGGCGGCGTCGATGCGCGGGTTGAACCACAAGGACAGCCGGGCGGTGATCGTCTTGCGAATCGAGTTCACCAGGTCGGGCGAGCCCTTCAGATAGTCCTCCAGCGCTTTCACCGTCGCCTCGGTGTAGGGTGCGCCCCGCCGGCGCCGCGCCTCGATGCGCTCGATCATCGAGCGCGCGCCGTCGACGCTGGACAAGAGCCGCAGCACCTCGCCGAAGGTCAAGGGCAGCTCGGGCGTCTCCGCCAGGAACCCGGCCGCCCCGGTGAAGGCCGAGCGCGCCGCGTCGGTCCAGAACTGCTGGTCGCCGGTGGCGTGCGGGAACACCATCTGGGCGATGCGCTGGATGTCCTCGAAGGCGTCGATGGTGCCGCGGCGCACGTAGCTGAAGGGGTTGTAGCGTGCGGTGCGGCCGTCGGGCGCCAGCGGGTCGAACAGCACCACCCGTTGCCCGGCCGCCGCCCGGATGCCGGCCGTCGCCCCCCAGGTTTCCTTCTTCACGTCCAGGCACACCAGCGAGGCCTCGTAGAGCAGGGCGTTGGGGATCACCAGCCCGACCCCCTTGCCGGAGCGGGTGGGCGCGTAGCAGGCGACATGCTCGGGCCCGCCAAAGCGCAAGAAACGGCCGCGGCGGTCGCGTCCGACGAAGAGGCCGCCGACGCGGTCGTCAAAGCCGGCCTCCCTCCGCTCGCGCCGCCCGGCCCAGCGCGTCTCGCCATGAAGCGGCCGGCGCGCTCCCGGCCAACCGCCGCGCGCCAACCGGCCCAGCACGAGCAGCACCGGCACGGCGGTGGCGGCGGCCGCGGCCAACCGCAGCCAGGGCCCAACCACCGGGTGATGGACGCCGTAATGCTGCAGGTAAAGCCAGTATTGGGCGAGCGGCAGGGTGTCGGGGGTCAGCAGGTTGGTGCCGGCCAGAAAAACCAGCGAGGCGATGGCCGACCACAGCACCGCCAGCACCAGCAGCGCCACGACGACGGCGAGCGCCTTGGCCGGAGCGGGCCAGTCCTCGAGGCTGTCCATCGGCGGCTCCCTCAACCGGCCGCGCGGAGGACCGGCGCGTCCCCCAGGGCGCTCTTGGCGAGCGGGTCGAAGAAGACCTCCGCGATGGCGAAGCCGTCGGGCCCGCGCCGGCAATGGGCGACGATGTCGATGCGCTGGCGCAGCAGGGCGTGCACGTCGGCGTCGGCGAGGTGGCGGCCGGCCTCGTGCTGCTTGACCATCAGGCGCAGCGCGTCGAAGGCGTCGGCCGCGCTGCCGGCGTGGCAGGTGGTGATGGCGCCGGGATGCCCGGCGGCGAGCGCGCGCAGGAAGGTGAAGGCGGCGCCGTCGCGCAGCTCCTGCATCAGCACGCGGTCCGGGCGCATGCGCAACGCCGCCTCGATCAGGTCCTCCGGCCGCACCCGCGCCACGCCCTGGTCGCCCTTGCTGTAAAAGAGCGCCACGCGGTTGCGCTGGGGCAGGCCGATGAACTCGGCGGTGTCCTCGATGGTGACCAGGCGCTCCTCCCGCGGAATGGCCTGGATCAGCGCCTTGGCGACGGTGGTCTTGCCCGAGCCGGTGTCGCCGGTGGCGATGATGGTCTTCTTCGCCTGGACCGCCAGCGGGAAGAAGCGCGCCCAGTCGCCGGCCTGGTGCAGCGCCATCAGCCGGGCGTCGCCGGGAGCCACGCCCGGGGCCGCCGGCTGGGTGCGGGCGAACAGGCCGGCGGCGGCGAGCGCGGCGATGGTCGGGTTGAAGACGGCGGGCCGCCGGATGGTCAGGCTGAGCGTGCCGGCGGCGACCGCGGGCGGGCGGGCGATCTGCACCCGCTCACCATCCGGCAGGACCGAGGCGCACAGCGGGTGCTCCGGCCCGACATCCTGCTGCGACAAGGCGGCGCACAGCGTGGCGATGGCGTCGAGCCGCTCGAAGGTGAGATCTGGCCGCTCGTGCCAGGACCAGACCCCCGCCCGCGCCACCCCGGCCTCGCCCGGCCGGTTGACCACAAGGTCGGTCACATCCCGGTCGGCGAGCAGCCCGGCCACCGGCTCCAGCAGGAGCCGCAAGGTGGTTTCCCCGGCGCGCGTCATGGCCGGCCTCCGGGGAGCCAGGGCCGGTCCGAGACGGGGGCGGCGGTGGGCTGCACGCGGTAGACGGTGGAGAAATCGAGGTCGCGGGCGACGAAGATGCTGACCAGCTCACCCTGGTTCTTGCGCAGGGTGGGCGGGATGTCGATGCTGCCGCGCAGGCTCTCGGCGATCACCGACTGGGTCTGGCCGGTGTTGATCGTGGTGGTGCCCTCTTTCGACGCCGCCGCCACGCCGGCCTGGAGGACGCCGTCGACGAAGGACAGCAGCAGGGCGCCGCCGAAGCGCTGCCAGAAATGGCGGTCCACCGCGCCGTCGAGGCCCGAGCGCCCGAGCGGGTCGGAGGCCGGGCTGTCGAGCGCGATCACCACCCCTTGCGGGGTTTCGGCGCGGGTCCAGACGACGAACATCCGCTCCACCCCCTGGCGGACGCCGCCACGGAACTCGCCAACCACCTTGGTGCCGCGGTCGAGCAGCGTCAGGCCGGTCGTGCCGAGCACATCCTGCGGCACGACGCAGGTGACAAACCCGGGCAGGGTTGAGTCCATCGCGGTCTGCAGGATGCAGGGGATGACGGTGCCGGTGCTCAGCCGATAGGGCTGGTTCTTCAGCACACCGGCCGACGCCCCGGTCAGCCGGGTCGGCTGGAGCCGTGTGGCCAGATCGTCCGCCCCGGGTTGGCCCATCCCCCGTCCTCCGTCCCCCGGCATTCCGGCGCCATCGCCCAGCGGGAGCGCGGCCCCCGGAACGGCCCCCGGGGCGGGGTTGGCTCCGCCTCCCCCGTTTGCCGTGTAGACCAGCAGGCGGGGCTGGCGCTGTGACGGCGGCGCCGCCTGGGCGGGGGTGAGCGCCAGGGGCTTCTCCGGCAGCGGCGGGGGCGGGGGCGGCGGCACCGGCAGCGCCGCCGGCTGCACGGGCAACGGCGGCGGCGGCTCGTAGCGGATCGCCGGGCGCACCGCGCGGGGCGGGCCGTCCTGCGGCTTGAGGTTGGGCTTCTCCGCGCTCAGGAGGATGGCGCCGCAGGCCAGCACCGTCCCGGCGACCAGGGCGCCGATGCCGGCCTTGCGGCCGACGCCCGGGGCGCGGCCGGCCACCTCGGAGACATGGCGCTCACCGGCAAGCGCGCCGCCGGGCGGCGGGGTGGGGGCCTCGCTCATCGCCCGGCGCTCCTGACGCTGCGGGTGACGTCCGGCGTGCCGGTGCCGGTGCCGGGGTCGCGGCCGACCGGGTCGAAGCCGCGGTTGACGACGCGCAGGGCCTCCCGCCCGTCGCGCAGCACGAAGGCCGGCGCGGTGGTCGGTACGACGGCAACATCGCCGGCCATGGTGTAAGAAACGATCGCCTCGCTGCCGTCCGGCGCCACCGCGTAGATCGCCGGAACGCGCCGGCTGCCGGGAAAGCGCAAGGCGGTCTGGCGGCCGTTGTCGCTGATCTCGGTCGGCTCCAGCGCGCGTGAGCCCTGCGCGACGTAGCGCCAGTTGCGCGGCCCCTGCGCCCAGGCGGTGGCGAGGCGGGCCTGCGCCTCCCCCTCCCGCGCCCGCTCCGCCTCGCGGTCCTGGCGCGCGGCGCGTGCGGCGCGCTCGTCTTGCGGGTAGCGGAACTGGACGGCGAACATGGCGGCGCCGGCACCATCCTCACTGCGCTCGGCGACCAGCCGCAGCTGGTACGAGCGCAACAGCCCGTCGGCACGCCGGGTGACCACCTGGGCGTTGGTGGCGGCGCGGACCTCGGTGGGCTTCAAGAACAGCATGTTGGCGGCCGGTTGGGCCAGCCAGGCCTCGGCGTCGCCGATGGCCACCTGGGTGATCTCCTCGGCCGGTCCGAAGGTGATCTGCGTGGAGTTGGTCGGGCAGCCGACGATGCGGACGACGTTGAGCGCGTTGTAGGCGACCAGCTGGACCCTGGGGTCGAAGCCGCCGGGGTGCGGCGCCTGCTCGGCCTGTGCGGCAGCAACGCCCAAGGTGGCCGCGGCCACCACAGCCATGGCCGGTCCGATGGAGCGGGTGCGGATCATGGCGTGGCCTCCATGTCGGCGCGGTAGCTGGTGACCATGAGGCCGAGCGGGTTGACGTTGATGGCCGAGGCGCTGACGGGACCGGGCACGACGTCAAAGCCGATGGTGGCGACCATGCGCTTGGCCGGCAACGCCACGTCGCCCTTGCGCTCGTGCTGGACGAAGCGGATTTGGGCGAGCTTGGCCCCGAGAAAGCTGGTGGAGACCCACCGCAGCGTCGCCGTGCCGTCGCGGCCGAGCACCACCTGCGGGCTGGCCGGGTTGGAGCCGCGGAACTCGGCCGCGTAGTCGGCCTGCACCGCCGGTGCCGACATCAGGGCCACCGCCTCAAAGTTGGCCGGCGCCTCGGCGGCGCTGTAGCCCTGGCGCAGCCGGACATACTGCCAGAGGAAATAGCGCTGCTCGGCCTCGGTCGCCTCCAACGGGCCACCGCGCAGGTCGTAGACCCGCTCGACCGCCCCGGTGGCGTTGTCCACCCGGAACACCAGCGGAACCACGCTCTTCAGCGGCGTCAACGCGGCGACGGCGACCGCTCCGGCCAGGCCGACCAGGGCGCCGACGGCGCCGATCGCCACGCCGGCGCGGGCGGTGCGCCGGCAGGCGCGCAGACGGTCGGCCTCGTAGCTGGCAACCTTGGCGAAATAAGCGTCGAGCAGGACGGGATCGGCGGGAACCGGACGGGCCAGGAAGGCGTCGGCGGGAGCCGGGGTGGAGGCGCTCATCGGCCATCCTCCCCGGCCGGCGACGCCGCCTGCAGATCGTCGGCGGTCGGGGTCCAGCGGCCGGCGTTCAGCGGTCGGACGGGGCCGGACGGTTCGGTGAGCGGCGGGTGCCCGGCGCAGGCGGTCAGGGCGAGAAGGGTGAGGCCGAGTGTGAGCCGCAGGATCATGCCGGGGTTCCTTGGCTGGGGCGGGGTTCGGGCGCCGACGCGCCCAGGATGTCGCTCAAACCGACGCACCGCGGTCGGAGAGGGACGCGCCGGTCGGCGGGCGACGAGGTTGGTGCGGCGGGCGGGCGGGGCCTGCGGCGGCGCGCCAACCGGCCGCGGCGGCGTGGTGCAGCGCGCCGAGCGCGCCGGAGCGGCCGACGCGCTGCGGGGTGCCCTCCCCATCCACCCGGCTGTGGCCGGTCGAGCCGACGGCTCCGCGGGCGGCGCGGGCAAGCGCACCGGTGTGGAAGGCAAGCCCGCCGGACAGCGAGGCGGCAAAGGCCGGCAGCTGGAAGGCCACATAGGCCGCCACAGCGAAGAAGATCATGCCGGCGAGCAGAACCTGGAGCATCACCATGGGGTCGACAGAACCCATGCGCACAATAGAACCTACCACCTCTTGTTCAACGGCGAGCACGATGAAGAGCAAGACAATGGTGGTGACCTGCAGGATGACGCAGGAGATCAGCGAACCGATCCAGCGCTCGAAGATGGCGCGGGTGGCGGTGAACAGCACCAAGGGAACGAGCAGCGGCCCAAGCGCAACGTACAGCGCCAGAATCACCCGCGAGATCAGCCAGATGGCGAAGCAAAAACCGGTGGAGAGGATCGCCACGGCCCAGAACAGGACAACGACGGCCTTCTCGGCGATGTCGCTCCAGCCCAGCGTACGCCACACCTCAAGGCCGGCGCGCCACGCCCGCAGCCAAACCTGATCGAAGCTGTTGGCATTAACGATCCGGACGGAGCCGGACGAGGTCAGAGCGCTTGTCAAACCGTTCGGCAGCGTGGTGAAGAACAGATCGTAGACATATTGCTGATAGACCCCAGCTCCGGTCACCACCCACACCACCAGGATCATCCTGAGGATGCGGCCGAACAGAGCCGCACCGGTTTCAGACACCTCGCCGCGCACGACCAACAGGGCGGTGAGGGCGATGTACAGCACCAGGGCCACCCGCAGCGGAGCCGCCACATAGATCAGGAAGGCGTTGAACACCTCCGCCACGACTACGATGAGTGGGGCCTCCACCTGAGAGACGATGTAGGCAAAAATCTGCCACTGGATGTCGCCCATGATGGGTCACCTCGCTGCCTGTCCGGCTTCGATCAGCAGTGAGCGCTTTGCCACTTCGCAGTAATTTAACCCTGGATTTCTGCGGCATAAGATAAGTTTGCTTTGCCGATTTTCGGGATCGCTGGACCAGAAGGCTGGATCGTTCGGGTCCATGGTCCCGGTGCGCGACCGTGCGTCCCGCAACGCCACCTCGACGCTCGCCGCCTGGGCGTTGACGCAGTCGGGGTCGCGGCCCAGACGGCCGGGATCGTCGAAGCAGGCCAGCTGCACCTGGGCGCGGGTCTGCGGGTGGTCGGCGTACCAGCTCACCGTCCGCGGCGCGGTCGATGGCGTTCCCTGCGCCGCCACCGGCCCGGTGGCAGCGACCACCAGCGCCAGAAGGACGGGCAGGGCTTGCACGGGGCAGGAGGTTTGGATCATTGGGTCAGCCTCCGCGCGCCTTGGCCTGCTCGATCAGCGCGTCGATCGACTGCCGGCGCCGCTCCTGTTCGCGCTGGTCCCGGTTGCGCATCTGCGCCTGCTGCCACAGCAGCAGCGATTGTGCCTGCACCTGCTGGGCCTGGATGTAGGCCTGCTCCGCGCCGATCCGGGCGGCCAGGTCGGCCACCGCCTTGGCGTCCGACGCGGTGGCGAGCTGCGCTTCGATCCCCTGCAGGGCGGTGACCCGGTCGGCCGCCGACTGGTAGAGCTCGCCCGCCATCGCCTGCGCCCCGGCGACGCTGGTGGCGTTGCGCTGCATCTCCTGCGCCTGGAAGTCCGGGCTGGCCGGCGCGTAGACGCGGTTACGCTCCAGGTAGCCTTGGGCCACGGCCCCGAGGGTGCCCGGTCCCAGGGTGGTGCCGTTCATCACCGAGCCCAGCGCGCCGCTCTGCGCGGGCAGCGCGTTGCGGAACGGATCGACGTTCAGCTGCCGGCCAAGCTGGTTGAGCGCGTCCGACGGCGCGTGGGCGACGGCCTGGTAGGTGTTGAGCAGCTGCTGATATTGCTGCTGCATGACCTGAAGCTGCTGCGCCAGCTGTTGAACCTGCTCGATGTTGCGCGCGAGGTTGGTGACGTCGAGCACCTGATACTGCGCCCGCGCCGGGAGCGCCGCGGCGGCGATCACGGTGACGGTTGCGGCGAAAGCCGGTCTGCGCATGGCGGTGTCCTCCCTTGTCTTGGCGGCGTTACGTCAACGCCGAACGCCAGTGCCGGCGGAAATGCGGCAGCCAGGCGTCCGGCTCGGCCCCATGCCGGGCGATCAGCCGCTCCATCAGCCGCACCGTGCCGGCCCGCCCCGACAGCACGGCCACCAGATCGTCCAGCCCGGTCAGGTCGAGCTCGCAAGCGACCGAGGCGGTGCCCTGCTTGAGCAGGAAGCGCCGCCCGCCGACGGTCAGATCCTCGCGGATGGCCTGGAACTCCGGCGCGGTCAGTTTCAGCCCCGCCCGGTAGTCGGCGGCGTCGGCCCGCGCGTTCGGCATCAGGATCTGCGTCGGGCATTGCTCGATGATCGAGTGGGCGATCGGGCTGTTCAGCGCGTCGGCCGGCGATTGGGTGCCGAGCATCACCAGCCCGTTGAGCTTGCGGATCGTCTTCAGCTTGTCGTTCACCAGATCCCGAAAGCCCGGATCGAGCAGCGCCTTCCAGAACTCGTCGATCACCAGCACCAGGCGGCGGCCATCGAGCAGGCGTTCGACGCGGTGGAACAGGTAGGCGAGAATCGGCCCGCGGGTCACCGGGTCGTCGAGCACGGCGGTGACGTCAAAGCCGAGGAAGGGAGGGTCCAGCGCCAGGGCGTCCGCGTCGTTGTCGAGCACCCAACCAAGCGCGCCGCCTTTGCACCAGGTTTCCAGCCGGGCTCCCGGTCCCGCGGCGTCGGCCTGCCCAAGGAAGGCGCGCAGCTCGCCCAGCGAGCGGATGGCGGGCGGCAGCGCCAGCACGGCGCGCAAACCCAGATCCAGCCGCCGTTCCTCCTCCGGGCTGAGGTCGCTGCCCTGTTCCAGCATCAGCGGCTTGAGCAGGCTTTTGAGGAAGGCGAGGTCGGCGGGCGTGTCGGACAGCGCTTTCAGCGGCGCCAAGCCGGAAGGGGCGCCGGCCGGCAGGACGAGGTAGGTGCCGCCGACCGCCCGCGCCAGGATGTCGCCGCCGCGGTCCTTGTCGAAGACCACCACCTGGGCGCCCTGGCGTCCGGCCAGGGCCGCCAGGAACAGCATCAGCGTCGTCTTGCCCGATCCCGCCGGCCCCGCGACAAAGACGTTGCCGAGGTCGCTGACCGTCCCGGTGGGGGCGTGGAGGTGGAAGCGGTAGGCGGTGCCGCCGGTGGTGCGCAACAGGGTCAGCGGCTCGCCCCAATGGCCCCGCCGTGTGCCGGCCGGATGGTTGTGCAGGCTGGCCATGGCGGCAAAGTTGCGCGAGCTGACGGCGCCGGGGCGGGTGCGCAGGCGCAGATTGCCGGGCAGCTGGGCCCAATAGGCCGCCTCCAGCGCCAAATCCTCACGCGCCACCACCGCCCCGCTCTCGGCCAGATCGCGCCGGGCCCGGGCGGCGACCGCGCGCAGGCCCTCCAGCCCGTCGGCGAAGGTCACCAAGCTCAGGTGGTGGTCGCCCATGACGAAGGCGTTGGAGGCGAGCAGGTCGGCGGCCTCGCCCAGGGCCGCGGTCTGGCTGGCCGCCTTGTCTTGCGCCGTCACCATCTGGTTCTGCTTGCGGGTCAGCACGGCTTGCGCCGCCGGCTTGGCCAAAAAGCCGAAGCTCTGGGTCAGCACGCAGCGGTAAGGGGCGGCCAGCACCGCGTCGAACATGCCGGGCCAGGTCGTGGCGGGGTACTCGCGCAAGCCGAAGGCGGCGGCATAGCTGGAGCCGCCGGGGCCGCGGATTTCGATCGCCTCGCGGCCGACGATGACGCGGTCGGTGTAGATCGCCCCGCCGAGATGGCCAGCCACCAGCGGCACCGGCAGGGTGTGCCCGGTCAACACCAGGCGCAAGGCCTCGGCCGGCTCGGAGAACAGCACGCCGTTCCTCTCGCGCAGGGCCAGCCGCCGCGGGGCGTGGTCGTCCAGCTCGGACAGGATGGTGGCGACGACCGCGTCAAGCGCCTCCAAGGCGGCCGGACCGGCCGGGCGGCCAAGATCGCCGCGCCGGCGTCGGGCGAACAGGCCGGCCAGCCGGCTGCGCTCGCCGGCGCCCGCCGGGCGCAGCAGCACCGAGAGGAACAGCTCGGTGCGGAAAAGCCGGTTGGCGAGCAGGCGCGCCCGGTAGGCGGCGTCAAGCTCGCGGGCGAAGGCGCTGGTGCAGGGCGCGTCGGGATAGTCGGTTCCATCGGCCAGCGAGCGGACGATGTGGGTGGCCAGCACCAGACGCTCGGAGGCGATGTTGCGCAGCAGAAGGTTGCGCCGGCTGTGGCGGGCGTTGACCTCGTCCGCGGCGGCCGTCTCGAAGCCGGCCCCACCGAGGCTGATCATGGCGAGCAGCGAGCCGTCGTCGAGCAGCAAAACGCCGGGGGCGGCGTGGCCAAGATAGGGCACATAGGTGTCCGGCTCGCGCTCGCGCGACCATAAGGCGGCCTCACGCATGGATGCGGACCTCCCGAGCGGTGCGGGCGGGGCCCAGCGGCAGCGGGCTGACGGAAGACCCGCCCCAATGCCCGGTGTTGCGGGCCCGCGCCTTGGTGTCGGCCCACAGCCGCAACGTGCCGAACAGATGCACGTCGCGGCTGACCAGGGCGCGCAGGGCGTGGTGGAGGACGACGCCGATCAGCAGCCAGGCGGGGTTGCCGATCAGCACGAAGACGATGGTGGTGGCCATGCCGTTGATGGCAACGGCCTCCAGCGGCACGCCCCGCCACATCGCCGGCCGCGTGCAGGCGAGGAACAGCGGGTCCTCGGCCAGATCCTGCGGGTCCATTCAAGCCCCGACGATCTGGTTGACGATCCAGGCGGACGAGAAGATCAGCATGACGCCGAACAGAACGCCGCCGGCCGTGCGCATGCTGAGCGCGCCCATCAGCGCGCCGATGCCGACGATGCAGATGGCGATGACGGCGATCAGACGCCCCGCGGTGCCGGTGAGGATGTTGACGACGTTCTGCAAGAAGGTGGTGAGGTCGCCGCCGCCGCCGGCCGCCTGGGCAAAAGCGGGCGCTGCGGCCAGCCCAACGGCGAGCGCCGTCAGGACGGCGAGCGTGGCCCGCTTGGTGCGGGCGTTGGCCGGGGCCGGCGGAACGGCGGCCAGTGAGCGAGACTTGACCATGGATGGACCCTCCTCGGCGGTGAGTGGGGGTGGGGCGCCGGGACCGTCTGCCGTCAGGGGTGGGCAGCGCCCGCCAGCGGGGGATCGGGCCGGGCCGGAGCGGAAGCGGCGGGTTGCGGTGACGGCGCCTGTGTCTGGGCGGTGCGCTCCGGCGCTCGGGCGCTGCGCTCGCGGGTGTGGCGGGCGCGGGCGTAGACATCCCAGACGGGCGGCTCCGGCGGGACGACCGCCGGGGGTGGGGCCGCCGGCCGGTCCGGCGCCGGGACCGCAGCCCCCTCTTCCAGCCGGATGGCCGGAACCACCGCGGCGGCCCCGGCCCGCACCCGGGCGACGTAGCCGTTGGCCACGCCGCGGGTCGGCGAGCCGGTGTTGTAGCGCGACAGCGCCCGCACCAACGCGCGCTGGCCGTCCTCGCCGCCCGCCGGGTCATAGCCGTCGGCCAGCACCCGGGCCCCGGCGGCGATGTTGCGGCAGGGCTCAAAGGCGTCGGCCACGCTCAGACCCAGTCGGGCCAGCGTGGCGCTGTTCAGCTGCATCAGGCCAAGGTCGAGGGAATGGCCCTGGCGCAGCAACGCGGTTGCCTGGGCCACCGCATCGGCGGGGGTCGGCGGGGCGTGGGACCGGCCGGTGGTGGTGTCGCCGATCGCCAGCGGGTTGAACCGGCTTTCGGCGTGGGCGACGGCGGCCAGCGTGTCGACCTGGACCCGGGGAGCGCAGGCCACGGCCAGTTGGACGAAGAGCGCCACGGCCATGGTCATCGCCACCCTCCCCGGCCGGGAAGGGCGAGGCCGACGCTAGCCGCGCGGCTCCACGGCGCTGGGCCGGCAAAGCTCCGTGTCACAATTGGGCGGCACCGGCCCCGGCAACTCCTGGGCGAGCGCCTTGTAGCGGGCGAGGTCTGGATCGCCGGCGATGTAGACCGGGACGCAGCCGCGAAAGCCGAAGTCAGCCCGGATGAGCGTGAGCAGGCGGTCGAGATCGCGGTAGGTGCGGTCCGTTCGATCGTTCCAGGTGCGCAAGGGCAGGAAATCGCGCCGCCAGCTCGGCCGCAGATAAGCCAGATGCTCGACCGCACGGCCGACGCCTTTGGAGACGATGAGAACGTTGCGGATGTGCCCACCCTCCAGGAGGGCCTGCCTGATCTCCCCTTCCTGCAGTCCGCTTGCCAAGCCCCGCCCCCGCCGTTCCGCCCGATTGCGCGCCGGCAGAGCGGTTCGGCCCGATCGGCCGGCCGCCGCCGGCCGGTGTCGGGAGATGCCCCGCCTGCCACCGCTCTCTTAACAGCGCAAGCGGAGCGGGAGCGAGTGGGCATTGCGGATAGGCGCCTCGTCATTCCGTGGGCCTCCCTTGGCAGAGCGCGCAAGCGACGTCTCTGGGCAAATGAAAGCGTTTTTGCAAAAACACCGCGGCACCCGGCGGGCGGTGTATGCACCGATTACGGGAAAATCATTGCCGCGCCAGCACGCACAAGGGTGCGACAAAAAACGGCCATGCGCTGCTCTTCCGTGACTCGTTCGCACAGGGAGGGCGCGAACGGCCGTGGCCTTTGTAGTCACGTCCGGTGATCCGGCATTTCGTGGACGATAAAAGCGATCTTGCAAAAACGCACACGCCGCGTCGGTGCGGCGCGGGCCTTCGCCACCTGGAGGATGCCCCCATGAAAACCCTGGCCGTGATGAACGAGAAGGGCGGCGTCGGCAAGACCAGCCTCGTCGCCCACGCCGGCTGGTATCTGGCCGAGCGCTTCCGCACCCTGGTGATCGACCTCGACCAGCAGGCCAACCTGACCGCCACGCTCGGCGCGCATCTCGGGCGGGTCGACAGCGTCGAGCTGTTCGTCCAGGTGACCCGCGTGCCGGACGTCGGCCGGCTCACCGTCACCCGCTCGACCCGCGACCTGCTCGGCGTGGAGGGGGTGGACCGGACCTGCATTGCCACCTTCCGCGACAGCCTCGCCGCCATGGCGGCGGACTACGACGTGTGCGTGATCGACACGCCCCCGGCCTTGACCAACCGCACCTTCGGGGCGCTGCTGGCGGCCGACGCGGTGCTGGCGCCGATCGGCATCAACGATTACTCGATCCAAGGCGTGGCCGAGCTGTTGCGCGCGATCAAGGGCGTGGCGCGGCACTACCGCCGCCCGGAACCGCTGTTCCTCGGGCTGCTGCCCTCGATCTTCGACCGCAAAAGCCGGCGCGAGCGGCAGCTGTTCGAGAGCCTGGCCGGGCAGGCCGGCCGGCTGCTGTTTCCGGGGCTGCTGGCCAAGCGCGACGCCTACGCCCGTGCGGCCAGCGACCGCGAACCGGTGTGGGCGATGACGGGGAGCGCGGCGCGCGAAGCCTCGCTGGAAATCCGCGGCGTGCTTGCCACGGTGGCGGTGCGCCTGGAGCTCGGCCGATGAGCCCGCCGCCGCGCTCCCGCGCCGCCTTCGCCGAGGCCGCCTTCGCCGAACTGCGCGCCGCCACCGGAGACGGGCGGGGTGAGGTTGTGCGCCTGCCCGTGGCGGACATCGACGAGGACCCGGAGCAGCCGCGTACCGTGTTCGACGCGGACGGGCTGGCGCTGCTCGCCGCCTCGATCCGCGCGCACGGGCTGGTGCAGCCGGTCGTCGTGCGGCCACCGGTGGAGGGCCGCTACCGGCTGGCCGTCGGCGCGCGGCGGCTGCGCGCCGCCCGGCTGGCCGGGCTGGCCGACATCCCGGCGGTGATCCGCCGGGCCGCCGGCGGCGATTTCATCGCCCAGGTGATCGAGAACCAGCAGCGGGCGGCGCTGTCGAACAGCGACCTCGCCGCCGCCATCGCCCGGCTGGCCGGGGAGGGGCACACCAACACGCAGATCGCCGCCATCTGCGCGCTGAAGGACTATCAGGTCGCCGCCTTCAAGCAGGCGGGAAAATTCCCGCCGGCCTTGCTGGCGCGCATCGATCAGGCCGACATGCGGGCGCTCTACGACCTCTACCGGCAGTGGCTGAAGACGCCCGACGCGGTGACGGCGGCGTTGCCGGAGGCCGGGAGCGTCCTCACGGTGACCGAGGCGCGCCGGATCATCGGCGCCATCACCGGCAAAGCCACCGGCAGCCTCCTGGCCGATCGGTCGGCGGCGCGGCCAACCGCCCCCGGGGTGGCGACGGGGGAAGGCTTGCACGGTGCAAGCCCGGCCGGTCCGGGCTCTGGCGGGCCGGACCCGGGCCGGTTCGCCGACGGAAGCCCCCGGCCAGCCGGGGTGTCCTCCCGTCCGCCCGACCGGCCGGTGTTCCATGTGGCGTTGGCGGATGGACGCTGTGGCCGCCTGGTGGTGGACCGCAAGGCCGGGCGGCCCGAGGCGGCGCTGGTGGTCTTTGCCACCGGCGTTGAGGCGGTGGACGCCGCGGCGCTGCGCATCGTCCGTGTGGAGTGACGCCCGGAGCGGCGGGTGCAAGCCCTGCCCCCTCCCTTGCCTTTGCGGGCTTGGACATGGGGTCGAGGGGGGCCGTGGGAGAGGAGGGGGGCAGGATATGGGGGATGGGAGCAGATTTTAAAACGGAGGGCGGCGGTGGCGGCCAAAGCTGGGCGGAAATTGGTCGGGGGCTATGTCGACGCGGCGTTGGCCGCCCGGTTCGAGGCCTGGGCACGGCAGACCGACGGCAGCGCGTCGGCGGCGTTGCGCCGGCTGATGGCCGAGGCCCTGGAGGGGCAGCCACCGCCGCCGCCGCGCGGCTCCGGCACGGGGCGGCAAATCGGCGTGCGGTTCAAGGACCCCGAGCGCGCGGCGCTGCTCGAGGCGGCCAAGGCGCGTGGCACCAGCCCGGCGGCCTGGCTCCGGTCGCTGGCGCTGGTGCATCTGGCCCGCCGCCCGCAATGGACCCCGGTGGAGGTGGAGGCGCTGCGCGCGGTGTTCCACGAACTGCGGGCGATCGGTCACAGCGTGGAGCGGGCCGCCCGACGGTTGGATGGCGCCGGGGATCCGGCCGGGACGCCGGGCGATGCCGCCCGCGTGGCGGCCGAACAGGTCCGGGTCGCGATGCGCCGGGTCGTCGCGGTGATGACGGGCAACTTCGAGTATTGGGGGCTGCCCGACGCCGAGCGCCCGACCGCCGCGCCGGGGGCGGTTGAGCGGGCGGAGGCCGAGGTCCGTGCCGCCGAGGCCCGGCGCAAGAACCGGCCACGACGGCGGCCCCCGCGCGCCACCGACGGCCGTTGAGGAGGTCTTGCGCCGTGCCAGCCTCCTCTGGGCGCCGCTCGGCGCCGGCCGGTCCTGGTCATTGGCCGCATCAGCGGCCGTATCAGCCGCGCCCTTTGGGGCGGGGCGGGGCGGGGTCGGGCGGGGCCGTCATCCGGGACCGGCTTGCACGGTGCAAGCCCAGAGCCTGTCCCGGAGCGGGCGGGCCGGGGGTGGGGGGCTCCGCCGATCGATGGCGCGGCGCGGCGGCCGGGGCCGGCCGGGTGAGCACACCCGGCAGCGCCACCATGAACCGACGGGGCGCCATGGCGCCCCCCGCGTCGGGCGGTGGGGGAGCCGGTGCATCGCGTTCGGCGGCGGGTTGGATCAGGGGGGCGGCGTTGCGCCCTGGGCCGCGGGCAAGGCGGGGTGTGGCGGCGGCCTCGAGGCCGAGCCGCCGCAACTCGCGGGCGAAGCGTTCGCGCCAGCGCTGGAGGTCGGCGGGGCCGGGCGCCAGCCGCCGGCCGTCGCGGCCGACCGCTCGGACCGCGAGGTGGACGTGCGGGTGCCCGGTGTCGTCGTGGCGGGCCAGGATCCAGTCGTGGGTGCCGCCGAACGTGTCGCGCGCCCACTGACGCGCCGCGGCCTCGACCTGGTCGGGCGGGGTGCCGGGCGGCATGGAAAGCGCAAGCGCAACGCTCTGCGCCGCGTTCGCCACGCCCCGGCTCCGGTCGTCCGCGGCGTTGGCCAGCAGCCAGTCCTCGTGGAGCGCCACCAGACGCGCGCGGTCGGTGATCCGTTCGCCATCCTGCGTCTCGGCCGGCAGGGTCCCGTTGCGGGTGAGGTAGTCAAGCTGGCCGAGCAGGTGGCCGGCCGCCCCGCGGGCCCGCCCGGTCAGCTTCACCACGACTTCGGGCGCTGTGTTCCCGCGGCGCTGAAACCGGGCCTGACCACCGCCGGACCGGGGGGCCGCGTCGCGCTCCGGCCCGAGCCGGATGTCCCGGCCGTGCCGGGTTGGTGGAAGCCGCCAGACATCGTCGTCGCCGTCGCTCATGGGGGTTTCGCGTCCACGAAGAATGGCCTTGGCCGCCGGGCCAAGGCGGCCACCTTCCCAGAATCTTGGCACGCCGGACGGTTTTTCCAGCCAAACGATCGCCAAACGATCAAGGGGGACAAGGTCGCCGCGTCCAGAGACCTTGGCCGCGATCCTCGCCACAATCGCCCGGCGGCCGGCACCTTACCGAGCGAGCCCCTGCCCTCGCTACCGCAAGTCCCGCCAGCGCATCGGCAGACTGCCGTTTTGCCTGAAACTGCTCAGGAAGTGGAAGCGAGCGGCTTGCGGGTTGGGGCGTGGTTCGATGGTGGTGTCGATGATCTGCACGACATCGTTCTCGTCGTACGCCGGCCATCGTGGCAGGCCGGATCCGTTGGGATCACCCCGCGTTGCGAAGTTCACCCAGTAGCTCATCAGCGTCCGCGCCAGAGCGCGATCCGCTTCGCCGGGAGGCGTGGTGCAGCCGATCACCTGTTGCGCGGTCAACGTGCCAAAGACAAAAGGGATTTCGGTGACGTGCGAGGCGATCGGCGTGTAGGCCGACGTGTAGCGGAACAGGTATCCGTAGACCGGTGCGCGACCACTGTGACGATGGAGCCGCAGCCACTGCCAGCACTGTTCGCTGATCACACAGTCGCCCGTGAGCGCGCCGGCGGAAGCCTTGGTCTGCGCCTCGTCACCGGCGGGGTATAGCGTCAGGAACTCCGCCAAGCGTTCCTTGCCAAACATCGTCTCGGCGGCGGCGCGGAACGCGTCCGGCGATTGATCAGGGAGCGATTGCGAGGCGAACGGGTATCCCTCGGCTGAATTCCAGCCGGCAAGCAGGGGGATGTGCATCTGCTCGCCGCGCAGGAAACGCCGGGCGGGCAGGTCCGGGACCACATGATGATCGACGCTCGGTGAGAACGCCTCCACGATGGGGCTGACTTTGAAGCTCCAGGACGCGGCGGCGTTCAGCCGGTCTGCCGGCATGGCGCGCAACGCGGCGCTGGAGGCCTTGCCCTGTCGACGCGCAAAAGCGAGGCCGCGGGCGCGGGCTTCGTCGAAACCTTGAAGCGGCCCGTGTTTGCCATCCCAAAACGCACCGCTTTGTCCGATGGCTTTGTGGAACAGCCCATGCGCGAGCGGTGACGCCATCACCATGCCGATGGCCATGGCGCCGGCGGATTCCCCGAACACGGTGATGTTGTCGGGATCGCCGCCGAAGGCGGCGATGTTGGCGTTGACCCACCGCAGCGCCGCCAGTTGATCCTGCAGGCCGTAGTTGCCCGAGGGCCCCTCCGCGTCGAGGTCGGGATGGGCAAGAAAGCCAAAGATGCCAAGGCGATAATTGAAGCTGACGACCACAACCCCGTGGGCTGCCAGCAGGCCCCCGTCGGTGGCGGGATTGGCCGAGGAGCCGAACTGGAAGCCGCCCCCGTGAAACCACACCATCACCGGCCGCCTCTCGTCGGCGTCCTTCGCCGCGGTCCAGACATTCAGGTAGAGACAGTCCTCGTCACGAGGCCCGGGTCTGGGATCATCGTCGAGCGCCGACAGGCACGCTGCGCCAAATGTCAGCGCGTCGCGCACGCCGCTCCACGGGATCGGCGGCTGCGGCGCGCGCCAGCGGAGCGGCCCCACCGGCGGTGCCGCGTACGGGATGCCCTTGAATGCCAACACGCCTTTTGCATCGCGGTCGTTGCCACGGACGTCGCCCGCCTGCGTGCGGACCTGTCGACCAAGTTCGACGGCGTTCGGGGCCAGGGAGCTGTGCATGTCGGATCTCCTCCGGTTTGGGCGTCGGTCCCGCCGCAGCGCCGAAATGCTCCACCGACATCCCGGTTCGACGGAGGGCCCGTCGGCTCCGTGCTTGCCTGAGCCGACGCCCGCGCGTCCTCCGCTGGCCTGACTTTATTGATTTTCCAGCCGGATGAATTTAGCTATAGCTGCAATCAATCGCTAAAAACCGTCATCGATGAAGCAGCCTCTCCGTTATCCTTGGCCCGACCTCGATGTGGATGATCGCTCCGCTGCGGTCATCGCCGTGCGTGTTGGCGCCGATGGGACGCGGGCGGAGGTGCCGGACCACAGGCACCGAAAGGGACAGCTTGTGGTCTCGCTGGGAGGCAGCGTCACCTGCCGTGTTCCCACCGGGCTGTGGATGGTCCCACCCCACTGCGGCGTCTGGATTCCGAGCGGCTTGGCGCACAGCAATCGCGCGACCGCGACCGCACGGCTCTTTTTCGTTTACATCGAACCGGACGTGGTCGCGCTGCCGGACCGGTGCTGCACCATGTCGCTGTCGCCGCTGCTGCGCGAGGTGATCCTCGATTTGTCCGACACCCTGCAGGCTGACGCTCTCAGGCAAGAGCGTCTCATCGGCTTCCTTCTCGGTGAGTTGCCGCGCATGCCGGTCCAGCGCGTGCACCTGCCGCTCTCCACCGAGCCGCGCTTGACGCGGATCGCCTCCGCGTTGGCGCAAAACCCCGCCGACCGTCGGACCCTGGCTCAATGGGCTGAGCATGTCGCGCTCAGCGAGAGCAGTCTTGCCCGCCTCGTGATCAAGGAGACCGGTCTGACGTTTGGACGCTGGCGTCAGCAGATGCACCTGATCGTCGCGATCCGGGAACTGGCCTCTGGTGCCAGCGTCCAGAACATTTCGGCCGATCTTGGCTATGAGTCGGTGACGGCCTTCATCACGATGTTCAAAAAGGCGCTTGGGAAGCCGCCAGCCACATATCTGAAAAGCGTCGCACCAACGACCTGATCGCCCTCACCATTGGGCCGGCACGGCGGCCTCTCGGGTTCCAGCGTAGCGTTGTTCAGCGAACATCCATCGCGCGCTCCTCAGCCTGTGCCCCGGCGCCGGCGAAAGACCATCCCGCCGTGATGGAGGGTGTTCTCGTCGACGAAGGTGCCGTCGGCGGTGAAGCCGGTGTCGTCCCAATAGTCGATGTGGGTGCCGGTGACCGCCCAGCGCCCCTGATAGGCGCTCCGGCGCGCACCGCGCGCCTCGTCGTAGCGGCCGTTCGGGAGAAGCTCGTGGCGGACGTGGCCGTCCTCGGACACCCACAGGCCAACATAGGCGTGCGTCATGCCGGTCTCCTCGTTCTGCGGTGCCGGTCGGGAGCGGTCCTGAGACCCTCCCTTCCGGTGACCGTTCGGTTTCACTGCGCCGTCCAGCCGCCATCCACCATCAGCATGGCGCCGGTGATGAAGCTGGCGGCGGGGGAGGCGAGGAAGGCGATGGCCTCCGCCACCTCCTGCGGCTGGCCGATGCGGCCGATCGGGTGTTGGTCGCCGAAGCTCCGCAGCATGGCGCGGCCGTCGCCCTCCACCACGCCCTCCATGATGTCCGTCTCGATCACGCCCGGCGCCACCGCGTTGGAGCGGATGCCGCGCCGGCCGCCTTCCAGGGCGATCACCCGCATCAACTGCGCGACCGCCCCCTTGGAGGAGGCGTAGGCCGCCTGCGTTTCGAAGGCGACGACCGAGGAGACGGACGCGACGGTGACGATGGCGCCGCCGTCGGCCATGACCTTCATCGCCTCCCGCGCGTGCAGGAAGTTGCCGCGCGCGTTCACCGCCAGGATGGCGTCGAAGTCCGCGGCGGTCGTCTCGACCAGCGGCTTGTTGAGCGTCCGCCCGGCGTTGTTGACGAGGATGTCGAGCCGGCCGAAGCGTTCGACCGCCAACGCCATGGTGCGCCGGGCGGTGTCCTCCTCCGCCGCGTCGCCGGTCAGCGTCGCGACGTCTTCGGCCGCCAGGGCGTGAACCTCGTCGGAGCGGTCGCTGGCGACGATGCGGGCACCGCGGTCGCGCAGAAGCTCCGCGGTCGCGCGGCCGATCCCGCGCGCCGCCCCCGTCACCACGGCCACGCGGCCGGTGAGATCCCAACGGGCAGGTGTCTGTGTCATCGGTTCCTCCGTTTTCAGTCGCAAGGACAGATGGATGGCGTGCCGGCGACGGACAATTGCCCAATGCTGACCAGCTTGGTAAGCTGAGCTAACCAATGACCACCGATCTGACCGGCATATCCGTCTTCCTGGCCGTCGCGGAGACGCGGAGCTTCCGCGCCGCCGCGGAGCGGCTGGGCGTCACCCGCTCCGCGGTGAGCCAGACGATCCGGCGGATGGAGGACCGGCTGGGGGTGGCGCTGGTCCAGCGCACGACCCGCAGCGTCAGCCTGACCGAGGCCGGCGAGCGGCTGCACCGCCGCGTCGCGCCGGCCGTCGCCGAGGTCGGCCTCGCGCTCGACGCCACCCGCGACCGCGAGGCCGAGCCGACCGGCCGGCTGCGGCTCGCCGTCTCCTCCATCGCCGAACGCTTCATCGCCGGCCCGCTGCTGGCCGGTTTCATCCAGGCCCATCCCGGCCTGCAGCTCGACGTCACCGTGACGGACGAGGAGTTCGACATCGTCGCCGAGGGCTACGACGCCGGCGTGCGGCTGGGCGAGGTGATCGAACAGGACATGATCGCGGTGCCCGTCTCCGGCGACCAGCGGCAGATGGTCGTGGCCGCCCCCTCCTATCTGGAGCGCTTTGGCGCCCCGCAGCACCCGAGCGAGTTGCCACGCCACCGCTGCATCGGCTGGCGCCCGTCGCCGCGGGTGGCCCCCTACCGCTGGGAGTTCGAGGAGAATGGCCGGGAGTTCGACGTGGCGGTGAGCCCGCGGATCACGACCAACGACATGTGGCTCATGCTGCGGACCGCCTGCGCCGGCGGCGGCCTGACCTTCGGCATGGAGGAGACCTTCCGCCCCTATCTGCAGCGGGGCGAGCTGGTCGCCCTGCTGGAGGCGTTCTGCCCGCCCTTTCCGGGCTTCTTCCTCTATTTCGCCGATCGCCGGAACCTGGCCCCCAAGCTGCGCGCGCTGATCGATCATGTGCGGTACAGGGCTGATCGCGTGTGAGATCGGGCCGCTCAGGGTGAACGACCGCTTTGCCTATCCGTCCCCCACGGTCCGGCCATAGCGGGCGAGCAGCGGGTCCTGCCGCTTCAGGATGCGCTCCAGGTTCGCGAGCGCATCGTCGACGCCCTCGGCCGGCTCCACCCAGTGGTCCGGCTCGGCGGGCGCCACGGGTGAGGCCGCGGGCGCGGCCACGGGAACGGCTCCGGCGGCGGCCGCTGCGGATCGCGGCGCCACCTCCCCCAGCATCGGCGCCAGATCGGCGGCGACGAACACCCGGTGGCTGCGCCGGCGGGTGATCTCCACGGCGATTTCCAGCCGCTGCAACTCCTCCAGCAGGCCGGTCGCCGCGCTGGTGGCGCAACGCAGCCGCGCCGCCAGCCGGGCCGGGCTCATCACCCCTTCCGCCGCCATGGCGTCGACGGCGCGGCGGATGCGGGCGTCGCTGCGCCGGTCGCCGACGCGCCGGCGCCAGCCGCGCCAGCGATGCAGCAGCGCGACGAGGCTCTCTTCCCCCTGCTCCGCCTGCCGCGCCATGCCGTCGAGGAAGTCCACCAGCCAGACCCCGCCCGGTTCGGCGCGGCGGATCGCCTCGACCCCGGTCAGGCAGGGCAGCGGCAGCGGCGTCATCCCCTTCGCGGCGAGAAAGCGGGAGACCGCCAGACAGGCTGTCGCTTTCTCCTGAAAATCTTCATGCTGCCTGACCAAGGTCGTATCGACGAATCAACAGGCTCCATGCAGAATTTGCGGCTGAAAAACTTCTTGCTGCCGAACGCTTTCGCGGGAGGGCCTCTGGGGCATGGGACGGCGATCCGACGATCCACCCGATGACCCGCGCTGGTCCGAGGCCGAGCGCTTGGCCACACAGCTCGACCGCATCCTGGACCGCACCTCTCCGAAGAGCGAAGCACGGGCCGCCGCCGTCAATGATCTTGCCGCCCGTCTCAAACGGACGCCTCAGACGATCCGCAGCCATCTGCGCAAATACGGCCGGCGCCGCTTGGTCCGCGACCTTCTGCGCGACGATTCGGGGCGTGGTCCCAGATTGCCGTCAGAAGCCGAGACCATCGTCCGGACCGTCCTCGACGACAAGTATCTGACTCCTGAAGGGTGCTCCCTGAACGAGGCCACCATCGTGATCAATGGGCGCCTGGAAGGTGCTGGGCTGAAGCCGGTCTCGTTCAACACGGTGAAGAGCCGTCTCTGGAAGCACTGGACGGCCGAAGAGGTGGCACGTCGGCGTGGCGAGACCGTCAGAGTGCGCAAGCATCGGCACCGGGGCGGTTCGCTGGTGCCGGACTATCCTCTGCAAATCTGCCAGATCGACGAGACGGAAATCGACGTACTCGCTGTTGACGACGCGGGCCATCTGCTGAAGCGGCTTTGGCTCATCGTTCTGGTCGACGTGCTGACCCACATGATCCTGGGCTTCTGGCTGTGGCCGCGCTCGGCCAACCGGGAGGCGATCGGACTGTGCCTTCAGCACGCCATCCGCCCGAAGAGAGCGTATTTTCAGAAGTTCGGCATCGAAGCCACGGATATTTTCGGCCGGCCAGAGCGCATCATTTCGGATCGGGCGGCCTGGTACAAGGCTCTGAAAGGCCACCGCGGCCTCGAGGATTTGCGCATCACGGTGGACCCCCGGCATGGTGAGCCGCATATCCGCAACGTGGTCGAGCGCCTGCAGGGATCAATCAACCAGCAGCTCCGCAAGGCCCGCGGGCAGACCGGCCGGTCCGTTGCCGACCGAGGAGACTATCCCGCCGAGGAACGCGCCTGCCTCACCTATGAGCAGATCGAGAAGGCGGCGGCCATCACCGCGTTCCGCATCTGCAACGGGGAAATGGATGAGAAAACCCGTAAGCGCCCTGATCTTGAATGGAGCAAGCACGCCTCCCGCATTCCCGAGCATCTCCTGACCGTCGACTGGGAAGAGGTGCAACTCGCTTTCCTGCCGGAAAGCACATGCAGCTTGTCCAGCAAAGGCATTGCGGCCTTTAGCCTCTTTTACTGGAAGCCGGACGATGTCCGGCTGGCCGAGCTTTACGCCAACCGCGGACGCGAAAAGCTACGGATCAAGGTCAACCGTAATGACGTCAGCCACATCTACCTGTGGCACCCAACGCTGATGCAATGGCTCACGGTCCCCCGCGCCGACGGCGTGCTGACCCCCATGACGGCCTGGGAACTGGACGCCCAGAATGGCCGGGAGCGCCAGGAGGCGGGCACCTCCTGGGCGGAGCGAGGGAAATCACGCGAAATGGTGGACGAGGCGCTGACTCCGCCCCCACGGCCTCGCAAAGCGCGGGTCAGCCGGAAGGCGGCCAGCGACGCCCTGGCGGCGCGCGTCGCCAGTGAGGCCCCCAAACCCTATGCGGCGGATATGGAGATCAACCGTCTCAAGACCACCGGAGACGGTCTGGGGGTCTTGCCGGCGACGGATGACAGTTTCGAGGTCGAGCACTGGGGGGCGTCATGACCGACCATCTGAACGAGGACGCACGACAGCGGCTTGAAACCCTCAGCGATGAGGAGCGCTGCCTGTACCTGGGGGAAACGCGGTGGATTGGCTATCCGGCCGCCGTGAGAGCCCTGACCGACCTCGTGAGACTCCGGGAGCGACCGAAATCCACCCGAACCACGGGGGTCGCGGTGTGCGGCCCGTTCCGCAACGGCAAAACCATGGTTGCGGATCGCTTCCTGAAAACGCCGTCGGTCCAAATGCGCCCCGTCTACTACTATCAGATGCCCAGCGAACCCTCCCGCGCGGAGTTCCTGTCCGGCCTCATCCGGGCGATGGGCCGCGTGCCGGACCCGACCAACCGCACGATCGATGGCCGGCGCCAGCAGATGATGGATCTGTTCGGAGAATACGAACCCCGCGTCATCATCTTCGATGACGCGCACCACGGCTTCCGCGGCAGCGGTGCCAAGGAATTTCACACCCTGCTGCGCGTGATGGGGCATGAGTGGGATATTTCACCCGTGCTGATCGGTGACCGGTCGCTGGCGGAGGTGATCCACAACGACGGAGAACTGCGCACCCGCCTGACAAGCGCCCCACTGCCCCGTTGGCAATACGATGCCGATTATGCCCGCCTTCTGAACAGCCTGGTCCTCAGCCTGCCACTGCGCCGGAAATCGGACTTGACGGAGGACACGCTGGCCAAGCGCATCTTTCTGACATCCGAAGGGTTGATCGGCGACATCGTGCAGACCGTCACGGCGACCGCGGTCGAAGCTGTGCGCCGCGGCGAGGAGCGGATCACCGTGGCGCTGTTCGACGACATGAAGTTTCGTCCACCATCCAAACGGTTTTCCGCACAGGATTTGCTGGGGCTGGGGTGATGGCACCGTCGCCCTCCCTCCCGGACACCGGACCTTTCCCGGTTGAGCTGTTGGAACGGGGCCGTCCGACCGGAGAGCGCTGGGCCACCGATCCCGTCCCGTTTCCAGACGAGCTGTTCAGCAGTTGGCTGGCCCGGATGGCCCACGCCAACGCGATGGGGCCGGACAGCTTTCTGACTCATCTGCGACTGAAAAGCCGGATAGTGGTCGCCGATCCGGATCGTGAACAGGCGCCGCGCCTGATCGCCTACCTGGAACGCCAGACCGGCCATCGCGGCCGGATTGGCCCGCTGCAACGGTTTGCCCATCCGATTGGCCGGCCTTGGGCGGGCACGGTTGTCGCCCCCCGCTTCTGTCCATTGTGCTGGCGCGAGGATGCCAGCCCCTACCTGCCCTGGTTCTGGCGGGTTGACCTGGCAGCGGTGTGCGTCCGGCACAACCGGTTCCTCCACGACCGTTGCCCGCGGTGCCTTGCTGAACTGGTGCCGCTCCACGGTTCGGCGCGTCGTCCATTGTGGCGCTGCCATGGCTGCGGCACCGATCTTCGCACCGTCCCGGCCGCGAAGGCTTCGCGCACCGTGGTCCGGGGACAACAGCTGCTTCAAGATCTGGCAGCCCTGGCCGAAGACATCGACCGGCCGGAACTGATCGAGCATGCGCTGACCGCGTTCCGGGCTTTGGGCGGCAAACCGAACGACGCAGCCTGGACCCTTCGTCAGCGATTGCACGCGGTGGGCGCCTCCCTGGCCGCCGCCCACGAGGTGTTGGTGGCGCCGGCGACAGGCTCTACCCGCACCCTCCTTGTACGGCTCCTGGCGGGGGGATCGCTGGATGCTCTCGACACGGCGGTTCTGCTGCCGGCTCGCTGCTGGCCGTCCATTGAAGAGGCCATGCGGCCACCACGACAGCGTCGTCGGCCGGTCGGAGCCGACCGTTCCGCCTTGGTAGGCGCCTATGCTCAGGTCTGGAGCCGGATAACCCCCGCCCGCGCCCTTGCCATCGGCCTGACCAGCGACGTCCGCTCCGCACCCGTGACCGAGGTGCGGAGCGCGACGGTTGCGGACGTGAAAGCCGCGGCCCAGTTGCTCGACCGGCGGTCCGCAGCTGGCTCCGAAATCAAAAGCTGGATGGGGGTCGTAAACGGTTGGCTGACTTCTCCCCGGACCCACCTCACCATCGGCACCATCGACACCCGGGTCGTTCAACTGGCCCTGTTCGTCGACGCCATCCTCACCGTTCTGGTGGTGGAGGCCGCGTTGGAGGATCAGCTCCCCACCTTTCTTCGGGCGCTCCGACAGGCGGTCCATCGACGGTGTCTTCTGGCGGGCGCCCAAGCCATGGATGCTGGGATCTCGCCGAACCGGGTGGTCCTGTTCGAAGCCGCTGGCTGGCGGCGTCATGGAGAAGCGCCTTACCGGTTTGCCTGCGATTTTCTCATGGCCCCGCGTCACGGTCCACCGGTCCACATGCGCCACGGCCTGTTGGATGAGGCCCAGCTGCTCAGCGGCCGGGCGGCAGGAAGCTGAGGTCGCAGGCCCAGAGCCGCTCGCCGCCGCGGTCGGCGATGTCGCGCACCACGTCGGCCTTGGCGAGCTGCTCCACCAGCAGATGCACCCCGCGCAGAGACAGGCCGCAGCGCCCCTTCAACTCGCCCGCCACCCGGCTGATGGTGAAGGCCGGACGGTCGTGCAGCCAGTCCAGCACGTCGGGCAGGCGCGAGCTGCTGCGCCGCGGCGCAGCGGCCAGCCGCGTCTCCCAGTGCTCCTGCACCAGATCGAGCTGACGCAGCCGCTCCAGCTCATGCGCCACCAGCTCGGGCATGCTGTCGAGGACCCAGCGCGTCCAGGCGCTCTCCGTCCCGGCCAGGGCAAGCCGGTAGCCGGTGACGTCGCGGGCGAGGGCCGCCGTCAGCGGTGGTCCGGCATGATGCAGCCGGCAGGCCCCGCGGACCAGGTCGGGGGCGGCGAGCCAGACCACCACGCTCCACCAGGAGGTCGGCGGCCGCTCCACCGCGACCGCGGCGCGCAGGGCGGCGCTCTCGGCATCGTCGTCCGCACCCTGGCGCTCCGGCGCTCCCGGGTCGGGGCGCAGCGCCAGGGCGCGGATCGCCGCCGCAGCCCCGAGCAGGCCGGGAGCGGCCTCCAGGGCTTCCGCCACCGCCTCCAGCGCCGGACCGGCATCGGCGGCGCGGGCCTCGCCGAGGCCGACCGGACGGCCGCCCTGGGCAACACTCCAGCGCCGGTGCAGCTCGTCCAGCCAGGGCCGGGTCCAGGGCGTCAGCAGCGGCGGGAGGGCAGCGGCCTCGTCGCCTTCGTCCTCCAGGTCTTCACCGTCCCCGAGCTCGACCGCCTCCAGGGCGGCGATCGAGGCGCGCACCGCGGCCACGACGTCCCCTGGGTCTACCTCCCTGGCCGGGACCGCCGCGGGCCGGACGGGAGCGCGCTCCAGCGGTAGGGCGGCGGTTAGGCCGGTCGACAGCTGGGCGAACAACGGCACCAGCAGGGCGGCGCGGGCGGCCTCGCCCCGGGCATGCTCCGGCGCGGCCAAGGCGCGCTGGAAGTCGTGGGCGTCGAGGCGGTGGCCGTCGAGGCGGATCACGGCGGCGGCCGAGCGGCGGGCGGCATCGGCGGCGAGGCGCCGGCGCCGGGCCGGATCGGCGAGCGCTTGGTCGAGGCGGCCGAGCGCGCGTTCGGCGGCGAGCAGGGCGGGGAGAAGGGAGAGGACGGTCATCGCGGCTCCGGGACAGCCGCGCCAGGATAGCCGATTGCAACGATCTTTGTTAACTGCACCGACATCGGGAAGCGGGAAATCCGGCTTTTGATAACGTTCTGATAATGACAGTTATCGGTGTGTTATCACTATCCGGTGGAACCTCAGGCGTGGCGACGCTAGAATGGCGCCATGCTCCCAGACCGCACGCCGACGGCCCCGGACGCCGCCATTCCCTTCGCTCTGGTCCCAACCCTGACGTCCGCCGAGGTCGAGCGCTTGCGCACGGTTTTCTCCGCGCGCTCCATGGCTGCGCCCACCCGGCGCGCCCTGCTCGGTGACGGTCGCCTGTTCGTGAGCTGGTGCGGGCAGACCAAGCGCCAAGCGATGCCGGCCAGCCGCGAGACGGTGGACGCTTTCCTCGCGGCGGCTGCCGCAAACGGCCGCTCCCCCGCCACCTTGCGGCGTTACCGCAGCTCGCTCGCCTGGTGGCACGCCGCTGGCGGCTTCGCCAACCCGTGCGCCGGGTCGGCCGTGGCGGTGCCGGTGCCCAAGCCCGCTCTTGCCGACGCCGCCATGGCAGCGCTGCACAGCTTCATGGACGTCGCCCAGCGCGGCTATGCCAAGGCCACTCTGCGCGCCACCGAGGCCGACGTTCGGCTGTTCGCCGGCTGGTGCGGGCAGCAGGGGCTGTCCTGGCTGCCAGCCGAGCCAGCAACGGTCGGGCACTACATCCGGGATCTCGGCAGCTCCCGCAAGCCAGCGACCATCGCGCGCTATCTCGCGTCGATCAGCCTGATCCACCGCGCCGCCGGGCACACCGACCCGTGCCGGCACTGGAGCGTGACGCTGGAGCGGCGCGGGCACGCGCGCGCGGTCGGCTCCGAGCGGCGGCAGGCGGCGGCGCTGACCGACGCCGTTCTGGCCCCGATCCTCGACCGCCTCGATCCGGCCCAGCCCGACCGGCCGAAGCCGCTGAAGCCGATCGATCTCCGCGACCGGGCGCTGTTGCTGGTCGGTCGTGACACCCTGGCCCGCGCCGACGAGCTGGTGGCTCTGCGCTGGGCCGATCTGCACCCGGTCGATCCTGCCTTGAACCCGGATGCGCATCCGGGCGAGGCGACCATCCGAATCCGCCACTCCAAAACCGACCAGGAGGGGCAGGGCGCTGAGGCTTGGCTATCGGCTGAGGCCGTGGCGGCACTCACCGCTTGGCGGGCAGTGGCGCCGCGGTGGCCCACCGAGCCGGGAGGGGAGGGGTCACTCACCAGGGAAGGGACTTTCCTGTTCTGCCACCTGTCGCGCAGCGGCGTCGGCGAACGGATGAGCCCGGCGGCGGTGCGCCGCGTGGTGGAGCGGCGCACCGGCGAAGCGGACCCGCTTGCCGTCGGCTTCAGCGGACATTCCCTGCGCGTCGGCGCCGCCCAGGACTTGCTGGCCGCCGGCGTCGACCTGCCCGGGCTGATGCAGGCGGGACGCTGGTCCTCGCCGGTGATGCCAGCCCGTTACACCGAGCGCCTGCGGGCGACGCGCGGGGCGGTGGCGCGGGTCCGGCGAGGAAAGGATGGGAGGAATCCGCCGTAACGGCCTGGGATCATTGGCGATCGGACTTGAAATTCGATTGAACAGCGCTTCACTCCCTGGTGTGCTTCTGCGGCTGCGCACCACCGTCGTCGTCCCAGCCACGAAGCCGGGCACCACGCTCCAGCCGGCGTTGCCGCTCATCGGCAATGCTCACGGCAACCGGGACCGCCGAAGCGGTCTGAATGAACATCTTCCCGCGCAGAAAATGGACCGACGACGGGCGCTTGCTTGGGTGGGTGGCTTGCATGACGGCTTCTCCTCTCCGGTGCGGTCCAGTAGGAACTGGACTGACTGCACCGCTCTTGTGTGTTCCTCGCCGTGACAGTCATCCCGGTATGAGGGTGAAGTCACCCGACCGGTCCTGACCCGGTTTCACCGGCCCTGCGAACCATGCCCCTGCGAACCGTACTGGGGTTCCGTTTCCGCGGATGCCAGGATCCTGTCCAGTTCATCCGGGTCGATGAGCGCTGTCTGCGCCATACCCAACCCTCCATTGGAGCGTCCATCGGCATGCGGCAGATGGATCCAGGTCGCAGTACGGCGGTACACCGGGAAAGAGAGCGAGTCGATCAGCTCCTCGTCGGTTTCCACGACGTAGCTCCCCGCCGGCTGCACTCCGTCCATGCCGTTCAATTCGAAGGAATGGGTGAACGTCACGGTCCTGGTGGTTGTGCGGGTGAATGCGGTGCTCATCGAAAGATGCTCCCGTGCGTGTCCGGCGGTTTCTGAAGATGCTCTCCAGGTCAGGTCGCCGGTTGGACGAATGACTTGGTAATCGCATTTTGATGGTGAGGGAGGTGCCCGTTCGAATTGACGGGCTTGCGGCGGATGGCGTCCTGCAGGTGCTCTCCGGGTGGTCGAGTGCAGCCGTCGTCTTTGCAGGACGTTCATCTTGCAGCAGACACGCTATCCGCTGAAGCTCGAGAACGCCAACCCTGCAAGAAAGCCGACTGACATGCCAAGTGTCAGATTGGCCATACTTTTCCACTTCGGCGCGGACAAAGCCCAGGCTGCACGCTCTGAAGCAGACCACTCTGATAGCGTCGTATTTCCGAATGTCATCGCAACCTCCTGTTCCGAGCTTCATAATGAATATGGTGGCTATAATTTATATCACAATGATAGACTTCAGATATTTACATCTAAACTTATTTGGCAGGAAATCCAGCGCGCTTCGTTTGTCTTAATTTCTATATGATTTTATTGTCTCAATGTGGAGCGCGTTCCTCCCCCCACTCCATCTGGGCAGGTCGCGGCGACGCCGTTGCGATGCCCGGCTCAAGAAGCCATGAACCGGACCGCCTTGACCGATTGCCAGATGGTGAAAGTCGCAACGAAGAGGACGGCGGCAGCAGCCGCCAGGGACAACGCCAGCAACACCCCGTCCTCTTCGAGATAAGCCAGGGCGATCAGCATGATCGTCACGGCCGGCACGATGTTGCTCAGGGGAATCGGGACGAAGAAGACGCTTGTCAATGCGAGAACGACCAGCCCGACCACGCGCGTTGTCGCGTCGAACGGCGTCTTCCAGCGCGGGTGTATGACCGTCTCCATCCGCCTCAACACCGGCACGGCACGATCGACCAGCCGGACCAGGCGCTGTGTCGAAAAGCGCCGGGACGTGATCATCAGGGGAAAAACCGGACTCTCGCGCGCCAGGATCATCTGGAGAGCGGGAATGGTCAGCAGCAGTCCGACGACCGGCGATGTTCCCGGCGCCAGCCCGATCAGCGCCAGCAGCAGCAGAACGATGCCGAAGGAGCGTTTGTGGAGTTTTTCCAGCAGCCATCCGAACGTCACGCAATCCGCCGGCGCCTCGGCCAGCAAGCCGCGCAGAACCTCGGATGTCGGAATATGCAGCGTCATGGCCCCCTTGCTCCGGCCGTTTGGCATCGTCGCTATCGAGCGGTCATGCGGGGATTGACACCGTGACGGTGGTGCCCTTGTCGGACCTGACGGTCACACTGGCTTCGATCTGTTCGGCCAGCAACTCCATCAGGGTGAGGCCGAGCGAACCTGCGCGTCGCTCGTCGGGCATGCCGACGCCATCGTCACCGATGGTCATGCACAGAAGGCTGCGTGACGTGTGGCGGAATGAGACGGCGACGCGGCCGGAGCGTCCATCCGGAAAGGCGTATTTCAGCGCGTTGATCATCGCCTCGTTGGCGATCAGGGCGAGCGGGATGGCCTGATCCGGCTTCAGAAACGCTTCGTCGGCATCGATATCCAGGACCACCCGCAAGCCGTGCGCGGCCCCAAAGGACGCCAGCAGGTCGCGGCACAGCATCCCCAGATATCCACCGAACTCGATCTCCTGCAGCCCCTGCGCCCGGTAGAGCTTCTCGTGGATCTCGGTCATGCGGTCCAGTCGTTCCACGGCGCTGTGCAGCGCCTCCTGGACGGCCGGTTCCTGGCTCTGGGCGATGCTCATTTGGATGCGTAGGAAGGACGAGGCCATCTGCAAGGTGTTCTTGACCCGGTGGTTCACCTCCCGCATCAGGTCGTCCTTGTCGCGCAGCAGCATATCCTTGTCGTGAAGCGTGTTGCGCAGCACCCGCTCCACGTCGACGCGGCGCTCGACTTCACTGGCGAGCTGGCGGTTGAGTTCGTCCAGCCGCTCGGTGCGCAGCGAGACGCGGCGGTCGAGATCCTCGTTGAGCTGCCGCAATTCATCTTCCGCCGTCTTGCGCTCGGTGATGTCGACAAAGGACGCGAAGTGGTAGCGGATGCGGTCCTCCTCGAAGACGGGGGCGACATGCTGGAGCATCCACAGCCGCTTTCCGTCCTTCCGGTAGAGTTGCACCGGGCGCACGATGGCCTCCCCGGCGCGCACGGTCAGGTCGATGGCACGTGCCACCTCCGGGTCGGTGTCGACGCCTGACAGGAGGTGATAGTTCCTGCCAAGGATCTCCTCGCGCGCATAGCCGCTCAGCTTGATGAACGCGGCATTGACGAAGACGATCGGCACATCCGGCAGGGTCGGATCGGCGATCAGCATCGGCATCAGGGTGGATTCCGCAGCCACCACGAAGGGACCGCCACGCGCCTCCTCCGCCTTGACCATCTGCTCGGCGTCCTTCTGGTCGCGGGGATTAGCGGGCATGCAACGCTCCCTGCTCTGGCCATTTCTCTTGAAAAGATACAGGCGCGGCTCGCCGGCACCTTATGTGAAAAAGTAGCGTCGCCATTTCATCGCCTCCGGGCACTTCAAAGCAGATATATCAGTTATTCAGGAAACAATATCTTCACTCCAAGAGAATGGAGAAAATCGTTCCCTATGATTTCAAATCACCTCTCTTTTTATCATGCGATTTATAGTGGGGATTTTCTAATTATATTTCCTAAGCGGTTGATTTTTTGCAGCGCAACATAATATTTGTCTAAGTCATTCAGGTTGAGCCCGGCGCTCCCTGCCAGCACCCGACCACCATCCCGAACAGTCATGGAGACGATATGGACGACGGCACGCACCCGACTCCCACCACCCGCCCCACCATTCACAGCGCCAGCGACGAGGCCGCGGCAAGTGCCGAGGCATCCAAGAGGCCCAACATCCGCCCCAGCATCCGCAGCGCCAGTGAAGAGCATGCACCGAAAGCCGGCGCAGCGGCAGCGCAGGCCTCCCGCAGCGTCGGCCAGCAGCCGAGGCCCTGGCCGCCGAAGCTGCCCGGCGCCGGCAACATGGGTGGTCTTCCGGAAGCCGGGCGGGCGACGGAATCCGGCAATGCTCTGGCAGCGGGTTATGGAGGGGTCTTCTCGGAGGCCGTCACCTTCATGAACCAGGCGGTCGACCGCCAGAACGAGATGATGAGCAGCATGCTCCGGGCTCACGGTCCGCAGGACATCATGATGGCGGGCAGCCGCTATCTGCTCGGCGGCTGGCTGGCCTTCTTCGAGGTCAATGTCCGCATTTCCCAGGCTGCATCCCGCTTTGCGGAAGACGCCAAGTACAACCCGGCCCGGCCCGGCCTCTGACACCGTTGGAATCCAGCAGCCTCTTTCCAGCTTCCTGGTCCCGCGGAACCGCGGCACCAGAACCGCAGGAGGACCTCCGTTGACCAGTTCGGAAAACGGGCCGCAGACGCTTCTCGCCGTCGAAGAGCGGATGAGCGTGCACAAGCGCACGCAGGTGACCGGAGCGGTTCACGCCCGCACCCTCAGCCACGAACACGAGCAGCCTGTCGAAGCCGACCTGTCGGTGGAGACGCTTGAGGTCGAGCGGGTCGCTGTCGGTCGCTTCGTCGATGGCCCGATCCCCGACCGCCAGGACGGCGACACCACCGTCATCTCGGTGATCGAGGAGGTGGCGGTCGTGGAGGTCCGCCTGAAGCTGGTGGAAGAGGTCCGGATCACCCGCCGCACCACGAGCCGCAAGATGATCGACCACGTCACGGTGCGCCGTCAGGAGGTGGTCGTCGACCAGGACCCGCCACCGGACGCTCCCGCGGCCTGAGCGGCCGGAATGCCTGAACATCCCAGAACATCTGAAATCCATTTGGAGAGCATCATGAGCACGATCGTCGTTGGACTTTACAAGGAAACCGGTTCCGCCAAGAAGGCCTTCCAGGCCCTGATCGCGGCGGGCTGCCAGGAAACGGACATCGAAACCTTCGGCGGCGCCGACAGCGCCGACAAGGCCGCCCAGGGCCTGCTGGGGCACGGCTTCGAGAAGGACCTGGCCGAGCAGTATGGCGCGGCCGTCCGCCAGGGCCACACCCTGGTCGCGGCCGACATCGCCGACCAGGACGCCGACGCGGCGGAAGCCATCCTCAATGAAAACGGGTCCGTTGACCTGCCCGAGGCTCCGGCGGTGCAGAAGGCAGGCAATGGCGGCACCGTCGAGCAGGAAACCCTCCAGTCGGTGAAGGAGGAGGTCGAGATCGGCAAGCGCCGGGTCGCCAAGGGCGGGATGAAGCTCACCTCGCAAGTCAGCGAGACGCCGGTCCGGGAAACCGTGACGCTGCGCGACGAGGCGGTGGACGTGGAGCATCGCACGGTCGACCGCCCCCTGAGCGCAGACGAGGAGAAGGCCGCCTTCGATGACAAGACCATCGAGCTGACGGCGACCTCCGAAATGCCGGAGATCACCAAGGAGGCCCGCGTCGTCGAGGAGGTCGTGCTGTCCAAGACGGCGTCCGAACAGGAAAAGACCGTGGAGGCCGTCGCCCGCCGCACCGATGTCAAGGTGGAGCCGGTCGCCGGCACGTCGGGCGGCAAGCCCGGCAACAAGCGCTGATTTGAAAAACGCGTGAAAAGGGCGGACCTGAACCGCCCATAAGGACGACAAGACAGCTGCTGCCTCGACCGCAACCATCCCGGCTGTGGCCGAGGCGAAGGTTGAGCTGCCCAAGGCCTCCAGAGGAACGCTGGTTTTTGCAAGTTCCGGAAAGATACTGGATGACGGGGCCGGTGCGACCCGCTCTTGCAGATCATCAGATCCCCAGGAGCTATCCTTAATATTAATTGAACATACATTGCTCAATCACCAGTTAGGTTCTTCTGAGGCCACTCCAGGCTCTCTCTTTCTGCTGATGATTTCAGGTCTGAAGCTCGTCCTGGCGTGACTCGATCCAGACGGCATGATCGCTGCCGCCATTGCCGGCAGACCGGCCCCGATCGGAGAGCACCCATGGATGCCAGGACAAGGCTCGCCTTCTTCATCTTGAAAACGCATTCCGGTTGGATCATCTGGGCGGACGGCTTCGTCTATCCGCCCTGCATCGACCAGGCCGATGCGCTCGACAGAGCCATTCGCGAAGCCAGAGCAGCAGAACGCCTCGGCTTCGCCAGTGTCGTGCTGGCACAATCGGCGACGGGGGAACCCTGTTCTGTCCGGTGGTCCTGTGCCGGCGCCACCGGAGTTCCAAGGGCAGCTACCGAAACTCCGCATTCGGCAATTCCGCCGATGGCGGGCATCCCGCTATTCGCACACCGATCGGAGGAACGCCCATGACCACCCTGTTCCACTCCATCGACGGGCGATACCCCCACGGCGCCGACCTGCTGCGCGAACAGCTGCGCTGGGGGGACGCCGAACGCCGTTGGCATCCGGCACCCCACAACGATCCATCCGACCGGCTGCCCCCTGGCTACCCACCGCCGGGCCACGCCAGTCTGATGCAGGGCGCCCTGCTGACCCGTCTCACCACAGCCTGTGCCGCGGTCGGCACGACCGCCACGAAGAAAGGGTGACCCCATGAGCCTTTCGGCCCATTACATCGTGTCATGCCAAACGGATGGCTGGTTCATCATGCTTGAAGGGGAGCGCTACGGCCCCTTCCTCGACGGTCAGGTCGGCGCCCTCATCGCCGCCGTGCAGGCCGCCAACCATGCCGGAAAGGACGGCCACGACGCCCGCGTGCTGCTGCACGCGAAGGACGGAGGCGTCTCCACCGCCTGGATCTTCGGCACCGACAGCTACCCGTCGCCCTGGGTGGAGGAACTGCATCGGATCGCCTTGCTGCCGCGCCGGGAGCGGGCCCACGCCTCTGTCCCTCCGGGGCCCTCGATGACGCTGGATGCTGCGGTCGCCGGTCAGGCGTGACCGGACGGCGATGCCCCACGGGCGGGGTGGGTGGGGAATCAGGCGGTCACCTCGTCGGTCCAGACCTGGAACTCCGTCAGCATGTTGGGGCCGAAGGTGTGGGTGAGCGGCACGTCGGCCGCATCGCGTCCCTGCGCGATCAGGATGCGCCCGATCCGGGGAGCGTTGTTCCGCGGGTCGAAGACATGCCAGCGGCCGCCCAGATACACCTCCATCCAGGCCGCGAAATCCATCGGCGCATAAGGCGGCGGCAGACCGATGTCGCTGATGTAGCCGGTGCAGTAACGCGCGGGAATGTTCATCGCGCGGCAGAAGGCGATGGCGAGATGGGCATAGTCGCGGCAGACCCCGCGCTTCTCGGCATAGGTCTGGGCTGCGGTCCGCGTCGGGCGCGAATGCTCGTAGCCGAAGGTCACATGGCTGTGGACGAAGTCGCAGATCGCCTGAACCCGCGGCCAGCCCGGCGCGGTGCCTGAGAACAGCCGCCACGCCTCGTCCGACAGGACATCCGTCTCGCAATAGCGGCTGCCCAGCAGGAACAGCAGGGTGTCGGCCGGCAATTCGTCGACACGGTGCTGCACGGCGCCGGGCTCGGCCGGGTCGGGCGCTCCGCTGTCCCGGATGATGCTGTCGGTTCCGATGGTGACCGGGCCGGCGGGCGCCACCAGCCGGCTGCACCAGTTGCCGAAACTGTCGCGGTAGCCCTGGATTGGCACCGGAACGCTGGTGACGATATGGTCGGGACGCTCCAGGTCGCCGACGCGCGAGTAATGCACGTTCAGCATCACGATCATCGGCGTGGGGGCGGGAAAGCTGAAGTTCAGCTGGTAACCCAGACGTATGAGCATGAGGAGCCTCCGATGAAAAGACGTGCCGGTGACACACCGGTGCGTATCGGCGCCGACCGGAGTCTGGAGGGAATTGGTGCAGGAACCCGGCTTCATGAGGGCGGACGTCCGGCCCCGGGTCATCACGCGGTTCCTGTTTTTTCATCGATCAGCTGTTGTCTCCTGGCGGGGCAGGAGAGCTCTGACGTGATGAACCAATGCGGAAAGACTGTAAGGCTTGCGCAGGACGATCAGCCGTCCCGGCACCTCCTGCGGAATATATTCGCTGTAGCCGGTCATGATGATGACCGGCAACTCGGCATTCCGACGCCGGATCATTCGGATCAGAGTCTCGCCGCCCATGACAGGCATCCGCATGTCGGTCAACAGAAGGGCAGCAGGATCCTTTTCGTCAACCTCCAGCGCCTGCACCCCATTTTGAGTGAGGGTGACCCGGTAGCCTTCAGCCTCGAGGAGCTCTGCCAATGCGGTCGCCGTAAGATTTTCATCTTCAGCGATGAGGAGATGAGGATGGGTGAGCATACCTTGATACCAACACACCTGGAATTATTTGGATAGCCATCAATCTTCATGTGCTGATCTCAGAGCCGAAGCCTGCATGGTTTTTTTGCTCCAAGAGCGCTTTATTTCAGGGGCAATGGCGACAGCGTTGCCTCGATGCGACCGGCGTGAAGCGCCCATTTCAAACGACCTGTGTAAAACCGTCCGACGGCAGGCCGTCAGCGCATCGCAGACACTCCCTGTGTGCTGGGCTGACCACCGCCACAAAGGTCAAGGAGTGCACCGTTTCCGGTCCAGGAAATGGCCAAAGATGGATGCACCGCGGTGCAAGCCCCTTCCACGTAACGACGCTTCCTTACGCTTCGGAAGACGTATCGCACATGATTTCCATCAATTGGACGGAAATCGCTCCATCATCACATCGGAACGCCTGAAACAATAACCGCTATGGATCGGCTTGGACCTAATGCCGGAGAAACCGCTCATCTGCCGATTTTCAGTGAAACTCAACGGAGAGCTCAATACGGTCACGGTCTCTGTTCATCTCGACGTTCCTACATTCGTCAGATTTGAGATGAATGTTCCATCAGGCGTTTGCCCGTCCATGGTTGTTGCCGTGTGGAGCGACGGGCAATGGAATGTCTTCGAGGGTGATCAAAGTGCCGACCCACGGCACCTGCTGGCCATCACCCTGACCTTCGGCACAATGACCTTTGGTCCTCGTGGCAGTGATTGGCTGCTTGTTCGGGATCTCCTGATCAACCTCACCCAATCGGCTGTGGTTCATTACCGCTGACGGGCGCTGGTGGCGATACCAAGACTGCACACCTCGAGCATCAGGCTCATGAACTCGTGGATCGTCGGTTTGCAATTGAAGGATTTCCCCAAAAAATTCTTTTCTTTACAATGGCTTATGATTAAAATTCGATCGGTTCTCCTGACCAAGGCAATTATTTTAACGCCCAAATCTTGCAAAGAAAGTTCTCAGTAGAAAGCGACAGCGGCCCTGGATGTCGGCGATGTCGGCGACCGCCTCGACCCGCGACCGGTGCAGCCACGCCGCCAGGACCGGGGTGCCGGCGGTTGCCTGGGCCAGCCGCCCGACGGCCCCGGCGGCCCGCTCCAGGGGGCCGAGCAGGGGCAGCGGGTCGAAGGGGCGCGGGTGCATGCCGTGTTCTCTATCAAAGAGTTATCCCGCTTTGATAGCCTGACGACCGGAACCCGTCCACTATTCCCGATACGCGATACCCTGATCTGGTGATAATTCACGCTATCGCCAGATATCGGGGCTGGCGATATCCTGGTGAGGCTCCATGCTCCACCCCGCACGGCCCGCCGCATGACCGTTCCGCCCCGTCTCCCCGTCCTTCCCGGCACCACAGACGCCGCAGCCCTCGACGCCGTGCTCCTGCCGCATGCGCCGGTCAGCCTGGCGGTGGCGCGGCGGCTGGTGCCCTGGTGGCGGGCGCTTCAGCGCAACGCGCCGGCCAACACCGTGCGCGCCCTGTGGTCCGATGCCCGGCACTACATCCGCTGGTGCGGGACCCACGGGCGGGTGGCGGTGCCGGCGGGGCCGGAGACGGTGATCGCCTATCTGACGGCCCTCGCCACCGACGGCGGGCGGGACCAGCAGCCGGCCGCCTACGGCACGGTGGCGCGGCGCAAGTCCACCATCGCCGCCCTGCACGAGGCCGCCGGTCTGCCCGACCCGTGCCGGGACCGGCTGGTGCGGCTGGAGATGACCGGGCTCGCCGCCCGTCTCGGCCGCCGACCGGCCCAGGCGGTGGGGCTGCGCCGCGACGACGTGCAGGAGATCCTCGCCGCCCTCGACCGTGAGGAGAAGCCGGCCGCGGTGCGCGACGCGGCGCTGATCGCCGTCGGCTACGACACGCTGCGCCGCCGGGCCGAGCTGGTGCGGCTGACCGTCGCCGATGTCCAGGCCGAACGCGACGGCAGCGGCCGGCTGTTCGTCGCCCGCTCCAAGACCGACCAGGGCGGGCAGGGCCGCTGGTGCTGGCTGGGGGCCGACAGCATGGTCCGGCTGCAGCGGTGGCTGCGGCTGCGTGCCCGCCTGCTCGACGACGCCCTGGCCGAGGGGGAGCGGCTGATGCGCCGCTGCGGCTCCGGCGATGCGGCCCGGCGCGACCGGCTGGAGCGCCGGCAGGCGCGGCTGGAGTCCGGCCGCCCCCTGCTGTGGCTGCAGATCGGCGCCGATCGGCTGACCCGGGCGACCGGGGCCGTGCTGGGGCCGCTGGCGGTGGCGGGGCCGGATCCCGGCAAGCGGGTGGGCGAGATCTTCAAGGCGCGGGCCGGGGCGGTGGGGCTGGAGGGAACCGGTGTGCCGGGCGAAGGAGCGGTGTCGGGCCACAGCCTGCGGGTCGGCGCCGCCCAGGACCTGCTCGCCGCCGGCTTCGGCCTGCCGGCGATCCAGCAGGCCGGCGACTGGACCTCCCCCACCATGCCCGCCCGCTACGGCGAACGCATCGCCGTCGGCACGGGAGCCATGGCGCAACTGGCCGAAAAGCAGGGGCGCGGCCAGGGATGAGGCAGGGTTTCGCCCCTACTTCCTCTTGCCAGTGCTCTGGCCGCTCTGCGCTTGGTCGGTCGCCTGGTTGTTCGGCGCCTCGGCCTGCTGCTTGGCGGCGTCCTTCTTGTTGGCCTGATGATGGCCGACCGCGCAGCCGATCGCCGCGCCAGCCACCCCATGCCCGGAACCGACCTCGTGACCGGCGATGCCACCCACCGCCGCCCCCTTGGCGCAGCCCTTCGCCGCCGCGTCCTGCGGCAGTGCGAAGGCGCCGAGCGCGATCAGCGTGGCAACGGCGGTCATGGACAGACATCTCATGGCATTTCCTCCTCAAGGGATCGTGCCAGGGAAACAGCGGGAAGGAACGCCGCGTTCCGCCCCCCTTGTTCGAGCAGGGCGCGACCGCTGTCATACCGGGTCCAGGACACCCCGCCTTCCGCCCCCGGCTCCGGCCGCGACGGCGACCGGGGGACGGCCTGCGACACGGTCGTGGGGAAGGATTGAAGTGGCCGGTGCGGCGGACAAGATAGGATCGATGAGCATTGAGAAACTTCGCACCCAATACGCGGCCCTGCCGTACCGGCTGCTGCCCGACCGCCTCGAGGTGCTTCTGATCACCTCCCGGGAAACACGACGCTGGATCATTCCGAAGGGGTGGGCCGAGAAGCGGGTCAAGCCGCGCGACATGGCCGCCCGCGAAGCGTTCGAGGAAGCCGGGATCCGCGGCAAGGTCAGCAAGCATCCGGCCGGCACATACCGCTACCACAAGCGTCTGGCGGCCGACCGTTCGGTGGAGTGCGAGGTGATCGTCTATCTGCTGGACGTCCGGGAAGAGCTGACGGCATGGCCGGAACAGCACGAGCGCGAGCGCTGCTGGATGGATCCGGAGCGGGCGGCGGCGGCCATCAGTGAAAGCGGGTTGGTCCCGCTGCTGCTGGAACTCGGGCGGCCAACGGCTCCGGCATCCCCGACCCCGTCCTGAGCCCATCCCGGCGGGGACGGCGACCGCCGTCCTCCGGAGTGTCGGCCGACCGCGGGGGAGACACAGGCCGCGGCGTCAGGCGCCGAAGCCGCCGTCGATGGTCTGGAACGAACCGGTGATCATCGCGCCGTGCGGGCCGGCGACGAAGGCGGTCAGTTCGGCGACCTCGTCGGCGTGAGCGTGGCGCTTGATCGCCATGTGGCTGTGCATGAACGCCGCCATCGGGCCGTCGGCGGGATTCATGTCGCTGTCGGTCGGGCCCGGCTGGATGGCGTTGACGGTGATGCCGCGCTCGCCGAAATCGCGCGCCAGCCCGCGCACCATGCCCTGGACCGCCGATTTGGTGAGCGCGTAGGCGGCGGCGCCGGCAAAGGGCATGCGGTCGCCGTTGACCGAACCGATGACGATGATGCGGCCCTCGGCGTTCATCCGCCGCGCCGCCTCGACCGCGGCGTGGTAGGGCGCGCGGACGTTGACGTCGATCATGCGGTCGACGGCGTCGGGATCGAGCGTCAGCGGATCGCCCATCACCAGCGCGCCGGCGTTGACGACCAGCACGTCCAGCGCGCCGCGCCCCGCGACCGTGGCGATCAGCGCGTCGCGGTCGGCGCTGTCGGTGCGGATCGCCACCGTCCCGGTTTCGGCGGCCAGGGCCTCGGCGGCGTCCTTCGAGCCGGCGTAGGTGAAGGCGACCGTGCCGCCACCGGCCGCGAAGCGGCGGACGATGGCCTTGCCGATGCCGCGGCTGCCGCCGAGGACCAGGATGTTCTTGCCGGTGAAGTCGCTCATGATGGGCTCCGTCCTGCGTGGTGTTGAATTTGTATAGTGGTCGCTATATAAAGGCAGGGCGGAGCCTCCCGCAAGGAGTTTTTTAGTGGTCGCTACAAATTCATCCGGGCCGCCTGGATCCGGACCGCGCGGCCGGCGGCGGTCCTTCGACATGGACGACGCGGTCGACACCGCGCTGAGGCTGTTCCACGCCCGCGGCTACGACGGCGTCGGCGTCGCCGAGCTGGGGGC
Organism: Azospirillum sp. TSO35-2; assembly: GCF_003116095.1. Classification (GTDB taxonomy): domain Bacteria; phylum Pseudomonadota; class Alphaproteobacteria; order Azospirillales; family Azospirillaceae; genus Azospirillum. The sequence goes on along the minus strand of NZ_LGRA01000001.1, from coordinate 56,693 downwards.
CGAACTGGGCATCAAGCCGCCGAGCTTCTACGCGGCGTTCGGCAGCAAGGCCGGGCTGTTCCAGCGCGCGCTGGAGCGCTACACCGCGAGCGACGCCAACGTCTTCGCGCGCGCCCAGGCCGAAGGCGGCGGCGTGGCGGCGGTGGTCGACCGCACGCTGGCGCTCGCGGCGCAGCTCTATCCAGGCCGGGCCGACGGGGTGGCCGGCTGCCTCGTGCTCGACGGGACGCGCAACAGCGCCGATCCGGAGGCGCGGGCGCTGACCGCCGCCCTGAAGCGGGCCAGCCGCGCCGCCATCCGGGACTTCATCGCGACCGAGGCCCCGGCGCGCGCCGACGAACTCGCCGACTTCCTGGTCATCGCGATGGCCGGGATGTCGGCGGCGGCGCGCGACGGGGCCGACGCGGCGACGCTCGCGAGCTTCGCCGGCATGGCGAGCCAAGCCTTCCACCACGCGTTCGCGGCGGCCTGACACGGCGGCGCCGCGGCGCCAAACCCGGCGCGCGTCAGGCGGGGAGCTCGTCCGTCCGCACCTGGAAGCCGGTCAGCGTGTTGGGGCCGAAGGTGTGGGTCAGCGGCACGTCGGCGGCGTCGCGTCCCTGCGCGATCAGGATGCGGCCGATCCGCGCGGCGTTGTTGCGCGGGTCGAAGACGTGCCAGCGGCCCCCGAGATAGACCTCCATCCAGGCGGCGAAATCCATCAGCCCATAGGGCGGCGGCTGGCCGATGTCGCTGATGTAGCCGGTGCAGTAGCGCGCCGGGATGTTCATCGCCCGGCAGAAGGCGATGGCGAGGTGGGCGAAATCGCGGCAGACCCCGTGCTTCTCGGCGTAGGTCTGGGCGGCGGTCCGCGTCGGGCGCGAATGCTCGTAGCCGAAGGTCACGTGGTTGTGGACGAAGTCGCAGATGGCCTGGACCCGCGCCCAGCCCGGCGGGGTTCCGGCGAACAGCCGCCACGCCTCCTCCGACAGGACGTCGGTCTCGCAATAGCGGCTGCCGAGCAGGAACAGCATGGTGTCCGCCGGCAGATCCTCCACCGGGTGCTGGACGGCGCCGGGGTCGACCGGGTCGGGACGGCCGCTGTCGCGGATGACGCTGTCGGCGCTGATGCTGAAGGCGCCGGCCGGAGCGACCAGCCGGCTGCACCAGTTGCCGAAGCTGTCGCGGTAGCCCTGGATCGGCACCGGCGGGCTGGTGATGATGTGGTCGGGACTCTCCAGGTCGGCGACGCGCGAGTAGTGCACATTCAGCATCACGATCATCGGCGTGGGGGCGGAAAAGCTGAAGTTCAACAGGTAGCCCAACCGAATGCGCATGCAAAATCCTCCGCGGGACAGGCACCATTGTCACCATGAAGGGCGACGAATAGCAAATCTTCCACCGATGTTTTTGGTGCGGTGCAAAAGGGCCCGCGGGAATTGCCGGGCGAGGCCGTTTTCCTGTCCGCAGCCGCAAGGCCGCCACCCCGGATCAAAGGCCCGGGTCAGGTGGCGGCCGCCAGCCCGACGGCGGTGACGTGGCAGCCGGCGGCGACGACGACGAAGCCGTGCCAGATCGCCCGGCTGTAGGCGATCCGCTCCTTCAGGTGGAACACCGTCCCCACCGTGTAGAGCAGCCCGCCGGCCACCAGCAGCGCCAGCGGTCCCGCCGGCAGCGCCGTCCAGACCGGCGGCGCCAGGACCGCCATCGACCAGCCGAGCCCGAGATAGAGCGCGAAGCCGAAACGCTCGAACCGGTTGGGAAAGGCCAGCTTCAGCATCATCCCGCCGGCCGCCACCGCCCACACCAGGACCAGCGCCACCGCCGGGCCGCCCGTGTGGACGGCGCCGCTGTGGACGAGGTGACGGACGGCGAAGGGGGTGTAGGTGCCGGCGATCAGCGCGTAGATCATGGCGTGGTCGAAGCGCCGCAGGACGTCCTTGAGCCGCCCGGGCCGCAGCCCGTTGTAGACCGCCGACGTCAGCATCACCCCGCCGAGCGCGGTCAGGTAGACGGCGAGGGACACCAGCTCCGCCCGGCTTGCCGCGTCGCCGACCGGCTTGCGCAACAGCCACAGGGCGATGGCGGCGAGGACCACGCTGCCGGCGGCGTGGACGACCAGATCGGCCAGCCGCTCCGTCGCGGATGGACCGGGGTCCGGGAGGGCCGCCTCGGCGGCGCGGGGGCGTTGGCTGTCGCCGGCTTGGCCGCCGTGGACCTGATGACCCATTCCGTCTTCATCTCCCGTGCCGGCGGCGGCGTCCGTCCGCCGCTCCCGCCTTCCGACCCACGCCTCATGAACACCGCCGGGGCGCCATTGCTCCTTGCCGGCGGTGCTCTTTTGCGCAAAGCGCCGGGCCGGCCTTGAACGGACCGCTCTCCCCATCCATTTACCATCCAGTTGGATGGTGAGAGGATGGAAAGGCGATGGCCGAGACCCAGCGCGACCTGCGACCGAAAGCGGGCGACAGCGAGAAGATCACGATCAACCTCGGCTATGTCGATCTCGGCCACATCGACCTCCTGGTCGAGGAGGGGTTCTATGCGAACCGCACCGACTTCATCCGCACCGCCATCCGCAACCAGGTCGACCGGCACGCCGACGTCGTCCGGCAGACGGTGGCGCGCAAGAGCGTCGATCTCGGCCTGCGCCACTTCACCCGCGCCGATCTGGAAGCGGTGCAGGCGGCCGGGCAGACGCTGGACATCCGCGTCCTCGGCCTCGCCACCATCGCCCAGGACGTCAGCCCCGAGTTGGCCCGCGCCACCATCGCCTCGCTGAGCGTGCTGGGCGCGCTGCACGCCCCGGCCGCCGTCAAGGCCGCCCTCGCCGACCGCATCCGCTGACCATTCCCGGCCCAGGCCGTCGCCTGGCCCCCCGAACCACGAAAGCACGGACATGCGCCACACCCTTCCGCCCGGCCTGCCCCCCGGCATGACCGAGGCCGCCCGCCTGACCCGCGCCGGCAAGCTCGCCGAGGCGACGAGCCTCATTCAGCGCCTCCTGCGCGGGGAGGGCAAGGCCGAGCCGCCGCCCGACACCACCACCCCGGGGGCCACCCTGGAGGGGGAGTTCGTCAGGCTCGACCCGGCGCCGTCGGCGGCGGACGCCGATCCCCGGCCCGCCCGCAAGCCCGGGGCCGACGCCACGCCGCGGGCCGGCCTGGGCGAAACCCTGCGCGGCCTCGCCGCACGCTTCAAGCCGAGCGGCCTCCATGGCGGCGCCCGGCGCCCGGCGCCCGACCCGCTGCCGGACGGGGCGTCCTTCGCGACGCTGTCGCACAGCGGGGTGGGCGGGACACGGGCCTACAAGCTCTATGTGCCGGCCAACCCGGGCGACGGGCCGCGCCCGCTGGTGGTGATGCTGCACGGCTGCACCCAGTCGCCCGACGATTTCGCCGCCGGCACCCGGATGAACGCCTTTGCCGAACGGCACGGCATCCTCGTCGCCTATCCGGAACAGCCGGCCTCGGCCAACGCGCAGCGCTGCTGGAACTGGTTCAAGCCGGACGACCAGCGGCGCGACCAGGGGGAACCGGCGCTGATCGCCGGCATCACCCGCCGGATCATGCACGACCATCGCGTGGATCCGGAGCGGGTCTACATCGCCGGGCTGTCGGCCGGCGGCGCCGCGGCGGCGATCATGGCGGCGGCCTATCCCGACCTCTACGCGGCGGTCGGCGTGCATTCCGGCCTGCCGGCCGGCGCCGCGCACGACCTTCCCTCCGCCCTCGCCGCGATGCGCCAGGGCGGCGGCCACGGCCGGCGGTCGGCGGAGCGGGGAGCCCGCGCGGTGCCCACCATCGTCTTTCACGGCGACCGTGATTCGGTCGTCCACCCGCGCAACGGCGACGATGTCACCGCCCAGGCCACCGCCGCCAAGGCCGGCCTGCGGTCGGAGCTGAAGCAGGGCCAGGCCCCGGGCGGCCACGCCTACAGCCGCAGCGTCCACCGCGACCCCGAGGGCCGGGCGCTGTGCGAGCAATGGACGATCCATGGCGCCGGGCACGCCTGGGCCGGCGGCAGCCCGGCCGGATCCTACACCGACCCGCAGGGCCCGGACGCGACGGCGGAGATGCTGCGCTTCTTCCTGGAGCAGCGGCGGGGGGCGACGCCGGGCTGAGCGGGCGCGGCCGTGCCTGCCGCGCCGGAAGCGCCCGCTGTCAGCGGGCGGCCTTCCGGCGGGCAGCGGCGGGGGGCTTGGCCGGCAGATCCGCCGGCACCGTCCAGCGGGCGATGCTGCGGACGGCGTTCAGGGCGTTGGTGTTGTCCTGGATGGGGAAGAACCGCCGCAACTCGGCGACGGCGGCCCATTCCCCGCTCTCGTGGAACGCCTTCTGAACGGCGGCGGCTTGGTCCTGGCTGACGCTGAACATGGGGGTCTCGGCTCCCTTGGGCGGCACGAATGTTACGCAGCGACGAGGCGCTTGGCCAGCGGGCGTTGGGGGATCGGGCGTTGGGGTCAGGGAATTGGCGCAGGGGGCGGGGCAGCGGCCTTCCGGCTGGCGCGCGGGGCGCGCTTGGGCGGGTTGGCCGCCAGCTTCTCCTGCCGCGCGGCGACCTCCGCCTGGATGGCGGGCAGCGCCGCCTGGGCCGCCTTCTGCTGCTTGGGGGTGCCCGCCCGCGCCAGCCGCTCCGCGTTGGCGACGAGGGTGGAGAGGTCGGCGTCGACCATGCCAGGCAGCCGGTCGATCAGTTCGGTCGTCATGTCGTCGTCCTGTCGTGATGGCCGGGGCATCGGCAGCGCTGCGGAAGGCAGCGTTGCGGAGCGTGCCGCTGTGGGGGATGCCGGGAACGGGGAGCCTGGAAACTGGACCGGGACGGTCGCCGCAACGGGGGTCCCATCATGGTCGTGGGCGCGCCAGCCGGCAAGCCAGCTCTGCGCCAGGGCACTGTCCGTCGGGTGCGGGTTCGATGACCGGGCGGCGCCGGCCGTCGCCGCCAATTGTCCGGTCATATGGGCGACACGCATCCAGGGATCGGTGAAATGCCCACGCGACGCTGGAGCGGCTTTCTTCAGGCGCATGCCCACTCCGGTCTTTGTTCGGGAAAAACAGCAACGCCGGGCAGTATGGTCTTTTCCTGGAAAATACCAAGTGCCATTTCGGCTGTGTTCGGCAATGGCGGCACCAATGGCGCCCATGATCCGAACATCGGACCATTTGTTCTTGCGTCGTCGCGTATCGTCGCCGGTCTTTTCTGAACGGTCTTTTTTCTCAACCGTCCGTCCCGCACCGTCCGCGGGGCAGGACCCGAAAAAGAAAAGGGCGGCCGAAGCCGCCCTTTTCCGGTCGCGTCCTTGACGGTCGCCCGACCCGCAAGCGCTTTAGAGCGCGCGCAGGTTCTCGGCCGAGACCTTGCCACGCCGCGGATCGCGGACGGCTTCGAACGACAGCTGCTGGCCCTCGTTCAGGTTGCCCATGCCCGCACGCTCGACGGCGGAGATGTGAACGAAAACGTCAGCCGAGCCGTCTTCCGGCTGGATGAAGCCAAAACCCTTGGTCGAATTGAACCACTTGACGGTACCGGTAGCCATGGGGCCGTGTCCTTTCCCGAGTTGCCCGAACCCAACATGGGTCGAGCATCAAATTCACTTAGGCAGGAGGTTCAGCCCCGTTTAAGACTGAAAAACGCATGACCCAGAGCAACTTCGACTCGTTACACATGGGCTTTATTCCTGGCGATTGCAAGTGAAATTCCGGGCAAGTCAGCGCTGCATTTCCCGGCGCGCCGGTCCGGAAACCACGATTTTTTCCGTGCCGGGACTTTCATTTCCGGACGCGCCCGCACCCGCCGCGGCGATGGTCACGATGGTCGAGGTGTCTCGGCCGGGCTCGCTCCCGGCACCGCCACCAGGGCGCCGGCCACGGGGAGGTTGGCCGGCAGGAGGGGGGCGGCCAAGCTGCGCTCGAACTCTTCGGCCGGGACCGGCTGGCCCAGGAAGCGGCCTTGCGCGTATTCGCAGCGGATGCGGCCGGCAAGGGCCTGCTGCTCCCCCGTCTCCACCCCGTCCGCGATCACCTTCAGATCCATGCTGCGGGCAAGGTCGACGATGGCGCGGACCATCTCCTGGTTCCGCAGGCTGTGCATCATGTCCTGCACGATGCTGCGGTCGACCTTCAGGAACTCCACCGGCAGGCGCCGCAGATGGCCCAGCGACGCGTAGCCGGTGCCGAAGCCGCCGACCGCGAAGGCGACGCCCAGCGCCTTCAGCCCCCGCATCGCCCGCACCATCTCGACGGACGGGTCGAGCACGGCGCTTTCCGGGATTTCCAGGATCAGCCCGTCCGCCGGAACCTCGTGCCGGCGCAGGCAGGCGCCGACCATCTCCTCCACCCCCGGATGGCGGAGCTGCGACGCCGAGACGGGGACGGCCAGGGACAGGCTGGTGAGGCCACGGGCCCGCCAACCCGCCAGTTGCCGGCAGGCGGCGTCCAGCATCCAGGCGCCGACCGGCACGATCAGCCCGTTCGTCTCGGCCAGCGGCAGGAAGGCGGCGGGAAGCAGCAGCCCCTGTTCGGGATGCCGCCACCGCACCTGGGCCTCGGCGCCGATCGGCACCCCCCGGGTCACGTCGACGATCGGCTGCAGATACAGCGCCAGCTGGCCGTTCGCCACGGCGCTGTGGAGGTCGTTCTCCAGCCGCAGGCGGGCGAAGGCGTCGGCGTCCATTTCGGGCGCGTAGAAGGTCCAGGTGCCGGCGCCCTGGCGCTTGGCCTGGTACATCGCCACGTCGGCGTTCTTCACCAGCTGCTGGATCTCGGTCCCCTGCTCGGGCGCGACGGTGATGCCGATGCTGGCGGAGATGTGCAGCGTCTGGCCGGCGATCAGGAAGGGCTCCTTGACGCTGTCGAGGATGCGGCGGGCCACCGTCTCGGCCTCCGCCCGGCTGGTGACCTCCGACAGGATCACCGTGAACTCGTCGCCGCCGATCCGGGCGATCGTCTCGGACTCGCGGATGCAGGACGCCATCCGCTGCGCCGCCTCGCGCAGCAGGACGTCGCCGGCCTGATGGCCCAGCGTGTCGTTGACCCATTTGAAGCGGTTGAGGTCGACGAACAGCAGGGCCATGCCGTTCTGGGCCCGCGTCGCCCGCCGGATCGCCTGGCGCAGCCGGTCGTAGAACAGGGTCCGGTTGGGAAGCCCGGTCAGCGCGTCGTAGCTGGCCTGATGGCGGATGGTCTCTTCCGCCATCAGGCGGGCGGTGATGTCCTGGATGGCGGTGATCAGCCCCAGGACCAGGCCGTTGGTGTCGTGGAACGGCTCCCCCACCTCCTGCAGATGGAGCAGGCCGCCGTCGGCGCGGGTGACCGCGTATTCGATGTCGAACCGCGTGTCCTCGGCCCAGGCCAGGCGATAGGCCTCCTGCACGTCGGCGCGGTGGCGCGGGACGACGCGGTCGAGATAAGCCGTGGTCGTGGTCGGGCCGGTCCCGTCCGGCAGGCCGATCATCGCCATCAGGTTGTCCGACACCTCCAGCCGGTCGTCCGGCAGATGGACGGTGTAGGCCAGCCGGGCGACGCGCTGCGCCTGCGCCAGCCGGGCCTCGCTGAGACGCAGGGGCTCCTGCCGCTTGAGGTGGCCCAGCAGGTGCAGGAACAGGACCAGCAACGCCAGCAGCGCCAGGGCGAAGCCGGCCCCGTAGGGCGCCGCCTGGTCGATCAGGGTCCGGCCGGGCTGCTCCGGCGTCCAGGCCAGGGCCCCGAACGGCTGCCCGAGGATGTCCCGCAAGGGCAGGAGCGCGGCGTCGGCCACGGTCGCCGCGCCGCCGTTCCGCCGGCCGTCCTCCGCAACGACGCGCAGGTCGGCGACATGACGCGAGGCGGCGATCTTCGCGACCTCCGCCTCCAGGGTGTTGAGGAAGATCTGGACCGGCTGGTCGGGCCCCGGCCGGCCGGGGGCCGGGGCGAGCGGGGCGTGCCCCTCCTCATAGGCGATGATCCGGGCGCCGAAGACGAAGGGGGTCGGTCCGATCCGGACGATCCCGCTGACCGATGCGCCGGTGGCGCGCGCCGCCGCCAGCACCGGCATCAGCTCGGCGGTTTCGCGGGCGACCGCGTCCAGGTCGGTGCGCAGGGCGCCGCCCCTGGACGCGTAGATGATGCCGTTCGCGCCGTCCCAGGCGTAGGAGCGGTCGAGCCCCCACAGCCGCTCCGCGTAGGGGCCGACGTTGGCGTTGGCCCAGACGCTGTCGAACGCGACCACGACATGGTCGACGGCGTCGTTCCACAGGCTGTACTCCTCGGCCTTCTTCGCCATCGCCCCGTTCAGGTCGTCGAGCGCGTCGACGATTTCGGCCTGCGTCCGCTCCGCCGTCGACGCGTCAATCCGCCGCATCGTCTGCAGAACCACGAACACGGCGAACGCAATGGCTAGCACAACCATGCCGATAGAAAGCAGACCGAGAATATTGAATCTGCGGGTATCGTCGATCGATTGGCTGGACGTTCTTAGACTGGCTGCGGAGATCATCACGGACACTACTGGAATCTTTGTGTGCACATAAACACTCGCTCTAATGGTGTTAATTTTCCGCTTATGGGAACTGATCGCACGCAAACACCCCGGGCCTTGCAAAAAAAACTTTTAAAAGCAGGCGGCCTGGGGACGGTTCGTGTCGCGTGCGCGACGGTGACGCCAGGGAAGGGGCACCGCCGCCGTCGCGGCGGCCGGCGACGGCTTGACAGGTCAGCTCCAGCGTTCGCCGGTATCAGTCACGGGTGGGCAGCATCAAGCAGCGGTTCATCAGGTTCATCAGTTCGCTCTGGCGCGTGGTCCCGGTCTTGGCGAAGACGCTGCGCAACTGGCTGCGCACCGTGCTGACCGCCACGCCGCGGCGGTCGCCGCTCTGCGCCGGGGTCAGGTCGTGAAGCAGATCGACGACCAGCCGGATTTCGACTGGCGTCAGCCCGAACAGGCTGCCCAGCCGGGCCTCCAGCCCCACCGCGCCGATGGTGGGATCGACGACATGGACCGCGGCGCGGATCGTCGCCACGCCCAGGCCGTTCGCTGCCCCGTCCGCCGCTTCGGCCGACAACGGCAGAACCGTCAGCATGTAGGGCGCTCGCCCCGACGGGCGCCACACCCGCAGGTCGGCCGCCTGCCCGGACGCCGCTTGACCGTTGCCCGTCACGGCGGCATCCAGCGCCCGGGCGAGCCGGCCCGCGTCGGCCCGCCGATCGGCCAGCAGGCCGCCATGCTGCGACCGCAGCCCGTCGCGCGCGTCGAGGATGGCCTGGCCGATCCGGTTCATGGCGACGATGCGCGCCCTGCCGTCGAGCAGGACCACCCCGATCGGCAGACGCTCGATCATCCGGGCGCTCCAGGCCGCCTCGCCCCGCTCGTCGCCCTTCCACAGGCGGACGCGCAGCCGCATCGCCCGCTGCAGGTGCGGCGCGCAGTCCTTCAGAAGCCGGGCCGCCTCATCGGCGAAGGACGGGGCGTCGGCCGGCCGGTACAGGCTCAACACCGGCTGCAGCGCAGCCAGCTCGCCGCCGTCGGCCAGGGTCACGGCGCACAGCCGTCCAATGCCATGGGGGTTCAACAGATCGTTGAAAATGGCGGAGCGCCGCAGTTCGGTTTCGGTGGCAATATCCTCACTGCGCCAAACGTCACAGTGGCTGAGCAGACCGCGCGTCGCCGCCACGTTCGTCCACAGGTCGCGGTGCCGGAAATAGGTCGTGTAGTCGCTCAGAAGACCATCGGAGATGTTGTGCCGGGCCCACAACCCTTGAGCGTCAGGACATGCCGATGCGGTGAACAGGAATCCACTCGTCGCCCCGGTCGAGGCGCAAAGCCGCTGCAGGACGCCGCCCCACCGCTCCGGGAAGGTCACGGCGTCGTAGATGTCCTCGATCAGCGCGTCCACTGTTCCTCCCATAAGAGCCCCTCCACCGGCAACTCCGTGCCGAACGGCACGGCATTGATGGCGCGCGCACCGGACGTCCATTCCCCGCAGGCAGTCGCGAATCGCGCAAGCCCCTGGCGGATAAGACGATCGGCGGAAGGCACCTTCCATCATCTGGAGGATGCCGCAAATCCGCATTTTGTTCAAAAATCGTTGGATGATGGTTCCAAACCGGACGGGTGGTCGAACCGGGGAGCCGATTCCCAAGGAGCTGTTCCATGACAGGCCGCAGCCCGACGACCCACGCCGACACGCCGCCGATCCAGCGCCTCCTCGGGGACCGGACGCGCTGGGCCCTGGTCGTCGACCGCAACCCCCTCCTGCGCGACAGCGTCCGGCTCTATCTGGAAACGATGGGGTGGCGGGCGACGGCGGCGGCCACGCTGGACGACGCCCTGCCGCCAATGGCGGAGCGACCGGATCCGTCTCCCGTTCCGGCGCCGGCCATGCCCGCTCTGATCGTGATGGGGGAGGACGGCCGGGCGGGCGCGGCCCCGTCCGTCATGGCCCGGCTCGCGGCGCTCAGCCACGGCGAGCGCCCGGTCCTGCTGTCCATCGCGGAGACCAACCGGGATCTGATGCGCCGGGCCCGCGACCAAGGCTTCGTGGCGATCCACCCCAACCTGCTCCCCTTGGACCTGGAAGCCCTGCTGCGCGACAGCATCCGCCGCATAGAAAGCGCCTGACGCCGCAAGTGTGGGCCGGTGGACATCAGCGTCCTGCTCACCAGCCCGCCAGAGACGGCGCCCCTGATCGAGCCCGCCATTCCGCACCGCTTCGCCGCCGTCGGCGGCCCGTATGAAACCCAAGCCATGGGCAAGCACGCCATCACGATGAAAGGGTCGGCCGGCTCAAAACCGACCGCGCGTCCGACCGCCGCCAGCCCGGTCGAGGGCGAGGACGCCGGCCAGCGACAGCGCGGCGAAGGCGCCGCCGGCCAGGAAGGTCGCGGCCGGGCCGACCGCCTGCCACAGCAGGCCGGCGGCGGCGCTCGCCAGGAACAGGGTGGCGCCGCCGGCGAGGTTGTAGAGGCCGAAGGCGGTCCCGCGCAGGTCCGCCGGCACGGCCCCGGCGACCAGGGCCGACAGCAGCCCCTGGGTCGCCCCCATGTGCAGCCCCCACAGCGCCGCACCGCACAGCGCCAGCCCCGGCGTACCGGCGGCGGCCAGCACCGCGTCGGCGGCGATCAGCAGCAGGATGCCGCCGACCAGCAGCCCGCGGTGCCCCAGCCGGTCCGACAGGTGGCCCAGCGGGTAGGCGCTCGCCGCATAGACCAGGTTCATGACGACCAGCACCAGCGGCACCAGCGGGTCGGGCAGGCCGGTGTCCTGGGCGCGCAGCAGCAGGAAGGCTTCGCTGAAGCGGGCCAGCGTCAGGGCGGAGGCGACGGCGACGACCAGCCAGTAGACGCCGCCCAGCCGCCGCAGCTCGGCCCGGTGGATCGGGAAGCGGCGGCGCTCGGCCGGCCCGCCCACCACCGGTTTCGGCACCACCGGCTCGTGCACGGCGAACAGGATCAGCGCCACCGCGGCGACGGCCGGGACGGTGGCGATCCAGAAGACCAGCCGGTAGTCGCCGCCGCTGGCCGCCATCACCGCCATCGCCAGCAGCGGTCCGGCAAAGGCGCCGGCCGTGTCCATCGACTGCCGCAGGCCATAGGCGGCGCCGCGCAGGTGCTCCGGCGTCAGGTCGGCGACGATGGCGTCGCGCGGGGCGCCGCGGATGCCCTTGCCGATGCGGTCGAGAAAGCGGGCGAGCAGCACCGTCGGCACGCTGGTCGCCAGCGGGAACAGCGGCTTGGTCAGGGCGGCCAGGCCGTAGCCGGCCAGGATCAGCGGCTTGCGCCGGCCGATCCAGTCGCTCAGCACGCCGGAGAACAGCTTGGTGACCGCCGCCGTCGCCTCGGCGACGCCCTCGACCACGCCGACCGCCAGGGCGCCGGCGCCGAGCACGCTGACCATGAACACCGGCAGCAGGCTGTGGATCATCTCGGACGACAGGTCCATGCACAGGCTGACGAAGCCCAGCGCGACCACCCCGCCCGGGATGGGCCCCAGGATGAAGCGCGGCGCCATGCGCGTCAGCCGAGCCGCAGGGCCGGCAGCGGGGCCGGAGACAGGACCGCCAGCGTGTAGCCCAGCCCCTGCAGGCCGTGGATGCCGACATACAGCCCGACCGCCAGGATCAGGGCGCCCGAGACGTAGGGCGCCCGCCGCGCGATGGTGTCGACCGCCCCCGACCAGCGGCGTTCGGCGTGGCGCACGCCCAGCGCCGCGACCACCCCGGCCGACATCATCGTCAGCGCCAGACCGATGCTGAAGCACAGCACCAGCACGGCGCCGAGCGTCAGCTCCTTCAGTTGCAGGCACAGCAGCAGGACGGTGATGGCGGCCGGGCAGGGGATCAGCCCGCCGGTCAGGCCGAACAGGACGATCTGCCCGGTGGTCACCGACCGCCCGGCAAAGCGGCGCCGGATGTCGTCGGCGTGCGCCCGCGCGTGGGCGTCCTGATGATCGTCGCCGCCCAGCACCAGACCGCCATGGTGATGGTGGTCGTCATGGGCGTGGGCATGGTCGTCATGATGGTGGGCATGGCCGTGGTGGTCATGGTCATGGTCATGGTCATGGTCATGGTCATGGTCATGGTCATGGTCATGCTCGTGGCCGTGGTCATGCTCCCGCCCCTCATGCCGCCCCTCTTGCCATGTCCGCGCCAGCATCCACAGCGCCACGCCGACGATCAGCACCGCCGAGGCAACCTGGAAATAGGGCTCCGTCGTCGCGGCGTCCCAGCCCTGGCCCAGCCGCAGGCCGATCAGGGCGACGACCCAGACCACCAGCGTGTGCGAGACCGTCGCCGACAGGCCGAGCAGCATCGCCTGCACCACCGTGCCGCGGATGGCGACGATGAAGGCCGCCATCATGGTCTTGGAGTGCCCCGGCTCCAGCCCGTGCAGCGCACCGAGCAGGATGGCGCTGGGGACGAACAGCCAGGCCTGCCCGGCCCCCTGCTGGAGCAAAGCGGCGAAATCCGGCATCCCGGCCCCCTACAGGTATTTGGTGATGGCCTTGAACTCGGCGACCGACCGGCGCGTCTCGGCCGGCGTGGTGTCGATCGCCGCGTCCAGGCAATGGTCGAGGTGGTCGTGGATCAGCAGCTTCTTGGCCTCGCGCACCGCGCTTTCCACCGCGTGGAGCTGCTGCGCGATGTCGAGGCAGGGCCGGCCGCCCTCGATCATCTCGATGATGCCGCGCAGATGGCCGTCGGCGCGCTTCAGCCGCTTGATGATGTCGGGATGGGAGTGGTGCGTGCTCATGCCCTGATCCTATCCCCCAGGAGGGGATAGAGTCAAAGGGGGCCTCGCCCACGGAGGCAATCGCTTCAGAAAGAAGCAATCCCACCCCAAGATTCCCGTCATCCCCGCGAAGGCGGGGATCCGGGTGTCCAGCTCCAGCGCTTGGAATGGCTGGATTCCCGCCTCCGCGGGAATGACGGTCGGAATGAAGAACGGCCGGCTCCGGTTGAACGGGAACCGCTTCGGTCAGCGCCTATGCACGGCTTCAATGCCGGGCGAAGACCTGCGGGCCGGCGCCGCCGCCGAACAGCACGACCTGATAGGGTTGGCCGGTGCCGCCATCCATGCCGGGGGCGTCCTGGGGCATGCCGGGGACCGACAGGCCGCGGGCCTGGGGCCGTTCGCCCAGCAGGCGCTTCACGTCGGCGGCCGGGACATGCCCCTCGACGACATAGCCGTCGACCAGCGCGGTGTGGCAGGAGCCGAGCGCGTCGGGCACCCCGGCGGACCGCTTCACCGGGGCGACGTCGTCGACGGTGTGGACGGTGACCGCGAAGCCGGCCGCCCGCATGTGACGCACCCAGCCGTCGCAGCACTCGCAGCCGGCGGCCTTCCAGACCTCCACCGGCGGCTCGGTCGCCGCCCAGGCGGAGAGCGGGGCGGTCGACAGGGCCATGCCGAAGGACAGGGCGGCGGCCGCCGCCCCCAGCATCATCGTCCTGCGCGTGATCGTCATCGTGGTTTTCCTCGTTCAATCAAAAGCTTGCGTCGCCCTCACGGGCGGATGGACAGCAGGCGCAGGGCGTTGGCGGTGACCAGCACGGTGGCCCCGGTGTCCGCCAGGATGGCGGGCCACAGCCCGGTGACGCCGAACACGGTGGTGACCAGGAACACCGCCTTCAACCCCAGGGCCAGCGTGATGTTCTGGCGGATGTTGGCCATCGTCCGCCGCGACAGCGCGACCATCGCCGCCACGTCGCCGACCCGGCCGTGCAGGATGGCGGCGTCGGCGGTGTCCAGCGCGACGTCGGTGCCGCCGCCCATGGCGATGCCGACATCGGCGGCGGCGAGCGCCGGGGCGTCGTTGATGCCGTCGCCGACCTTGGCCACCCGCTCGCCGCGCGCCTGGAGGTCGCGGACGAGGCGCAGCTTGTCCTGCGGCAGCAATTCGGCGTGCGGTTCCACCGCCAGGGCGCGGGCGACGCTGTCGGCGGTGCGGCCGTTGTCGCCGGTCAGCATCACCGAGCGGATGCCGGCGCGGCTCAGCGCCTCGATGCCGCTGCGGGCGTCGGCGCGCGGCTCGTCGCGCAGGGCGATCAGCCCGGCCACCCGGTCGTCGACCAGCAGCACCGACACCGTCTTGCCGTCACGGGCGAAGGCGGCCACCCGCTCCGCCTGCTCCGCCGTCAGGGCCGATGCGGCGGCCTGCGGCGACAGCAGCGCCACCGCGCGGCCCTCCACCCGGCCCCGCACCCCCGCCCCGGCGAGCGCGGCGACGCCGTCCGCCGCCGGCACGGCGAGGCCGCGCTCCGCCGCCGCCGCCAGCACCGCCCCGGCCAGGGGATGGCTCGACCCCGCCTCCAGCGCGGCGGCGCGGCCCAGCAGCGCCGCCTCGCCGCCCTGGATCGCGACGAGGTCGGTGACCCGCGGCTTGCCCTCGGTCAGGGTGCCGGTCTTGTCGAAGGCGACGGTGGTGACGCGGCCGAGCGCCTCCAGCACCGCGCCGCCCTTCAGCAGCAGCCCGCGCCGGGCGCCGTTCGACAGCCCGGCGGCGATCGCCGCCGGGGTCGAGATCACCAGCGCGCAGGGACAGCCGATCAGCAGCACCGCCAGGCCGCGATAGACCCATTCCGCCCAGGCGCCGCCGGCGACCAGGGGCGGAACCACCATCACCAGCGCCGCCACCGCGACGACGCCGGGCGTGTAGAGCCGGGCGAAGCGGTCGATCAGCCGTTCGGTCGGCGCCTTGCTCTCCTGCGCCTCCTCCACCAGCCGGACGATGCGGGCGATGGTGTTGTCGCGTGCCGCGGCGGTCACCCGGACGCGCAGCACGCCGTCGCCGTTGATGGTGCCGGCGAAGACCGCCTCGCCCGCGCCCTTGCGCCGGGGCAGGCTCTCGCCGGTGACCGGGGCTTCGTCGAGCGCGCTGTCGCCGGACAGGATGACGCCGTCGGCCGCCAGCCGGTCGCCGGGACGCACCAGGATGACCGCCCCGACCGTCAACCCGGCGGCGGGGACGGGGTGGGGCGGGGCGCCGTCGCGCTCCAGCAGGGCGGTGTCGGGCACCAGCGCGGTCAGGCCGCGGATGCCGGCCCGCGCCCGGCCGGCGGCCACCCCTTCCAGCAGTTCGCCGACCAGGAAGAGGAACAGCACCGTCGCCGCCTCCTCCACCGCGCCGATGGCGAGCGCGCCCAGCGCGGCGACGGTCATCAGCGTCTCGATGGAAAAGGGCGTGCCGGCGCGGGCCGCGGCCAGGGCCCGGCGGGCGACCGGCACCAGCCCGACCACCAGGGCGAGCAGGAAGGCCCAGCGCGCCGCCCCCGGCACCAGCAGGCCGGCCGCAATGGCCAGGGCGAGCGTCGCACCGGAGACCATCGCCAGCCGGACCTTGCGCCCCCGCCACCACGGGCTCTCGCCCGCCGCCTGGACGGCCGGATCGGGGTGGGAGTGGGAATGGGCCGGCGCGGAGCCGCAGCAGCCCCCGCCGCAGGCCGGCGCCGGACGGTCCGCGGCGGGGTCGGCCGGTTCCGCCCCATAGCCCAGCGCCGCCAGCGGCCGGATCACCGCGTCGCTCCCCAGCCCGGCCCCATGGACGACGGTCACCGTTCCGCCGGGCACCGACACCCGGACGTCGTCGACGCCCGGCACGCGGCGCAACGCCGTCTCGATCTTGGCGGCGCAGGATCCGCAATCCATGCCGGTGACCCGGTAGCGGGTGCTGCGGTGGCCGGCGCCCGGCTGGTGGGGCTGCCGGTGGGGCCGGATATCGCCTTCGATCCCGTGCATGCGAGGCTCCTCTGGGTGACACATTGCCGACGGCACCCCGCCACCCTAGAGTCTCCAGTCACTGGAGGATCAAGAGGGAAAATCCGACGATGCAGCCCCTGACCATCGGCGCGCTCGCCGCGCAGACCGGCGTCAAGATCCCGACCATCCGCTATTACGAGAGCATCGGGCTGCTGCCGGAGGCGCCGCGCACCGACAGCAACCGGCGCACCTACGACGCCGCCGCCGTCCGCCGCCTGCGCTTCATCCGCCACGCCCGCGAGCTGGGGTTCGAGGTCGAGGCCATCCGCCAGCTGCTGACCCTGGCCGACGATCCGGGCCAGCCCTGCCGGCAGGCCGACCTGCTGGCCCGCGCCCATCTGGCCGAGATCGAATCGAAGATCGCCCGGCTGGAGTCCCTGCGCGCCGAACTGCGGGAGATGGTCGGGCACTGCGAGCAGGGACAGGTGCGGACCTGCCACGTGATCGAGGTGCTGGCCGACCACGCCCACTGCCTGCACGATCATCATTGATCCGGCCATCACGGATCCTGGCCGGTCTCGATCCTGGCCGGCCTTAATCCCGGGCCGGACCGGCGCGGCCGAAACGGTTGCCAGCCGGACGGCAACGCTTATAGTCAAGTTTGTGTAGTGTCGAAACTTCCCGCGGTCACGGGCCGGCACGGGGGGACCGCGCCCGTGCCGGCGACGGCGGTCCTGGCGACAGACATGACGATGACAACGAAACCGGGGTCAACCGGAAGGCGGACGGCGTGCTGCGGCTTTTGAGGACCAACCGCCCGCTCCAGCGGATCGGCGCGCTTGGCGGGATCCTGCTGGCCGGCCTGTGCGGCGGCACCGTGATCATCCTGGACCGGCTGCACGACGAAACCGTCGCCGAGGCCAAGCTGGCGCTGCGCAGCCTGAACGTCTCGCTGGCCGAGCAGACGACGCGCGCCATCGAAGGCATCGATCTCGCCATCACCAGCGTGGTGGACCAGCTCTACGCCGACAACCTGCGTGCGCTCGACGCCCTCGGGCGGCAGACGGCGGGCCGGGCCACCCACGAGATCCTGAAGGCCAAGGTGTCCGGCCTGCCCCAGCTGGAGGCGCTGAGCCTGATCGCCGCCGACGGCGCCCTGGTCAGTTCCACCCGCCAGTTCCCGGCGCCGCCACTCGACCTGTCGCAACGCGAGTATGCCCTGGCGCTGAAGGACACGGATCCCGGCCGCCCCTACATCAGCCGGCCGGTCAAGAGCCTGGTCACCCAGGAGTGGAGCCTCTACATCGCCCGCCGGGTGAACGACCCGTCCGGCGGCTTCGCCGGGCTGGTCGTCGGTTCCATCCGGCTGTCCTACTTCGAGCGCTTCTACCAGAGCCTCCACGTCACGCCGGGCAGCGGCTTCAGCCTGTGGTGGCGCGACGGCATGCTGCTGGCCCGCTATCCGGCGGTGCCGGAGAAGGTGGGGACCATCGCGACCAGCCCCGGCGTGATCGAACGGCTCGCCCGGTCCGAGGACGGGACCTACGAGACGCCACGGTCCATCGACGGCAAGGACCGCATCCTGTCGTTCCAGGCCATCCGCGGCTATCCGCTGGTCGTCGGCGTCAGCCGCACGCGGGGGGAAATCCTGGCCCGCTGGCACGACCAGGCGGTGACCATCGCCGCCGCCGGCCTGGTCAGCGCGGTGGCGCTCGCCCTGATGCTGGCAGCGATGGCGCGCCAGTTCCTCGCCTACGAGACCGCCAACCGCGCCCTGCAGGAACGCCGGCAGGCGGTCGAGGCCCGCGACGAGGCGGAAAGCCATGTCCGCCAGTTGCAGAAGATGGAGGCGCTGGGCCAGCTGACCGGCGGGGTGGCGCACGACTTCAACAACCTGCTCCAGGCGGTGCGCTCCAGCCTGCACCTGCTGGACGGCGCCATGGCGGGCGAGGGGCCGGGCGGCCGGGCGGGCGAGGGGGCCCGGCGCGCGCTCGCCGTCGCCCGGCAGGCGGTGGAGCGCGGCGCCACGCTGACCCAGCATCTGCTGGCCTTCTCCCGCCGCCAGCGGCTGGCGCCGGAGCCGGTCGAGCTGGGCGCCCAGGTCGCCGGGATGGCGGCGCTGCTGGAGCGGACGCTGGGCGACGCCATCCGCATCCGGATCGAGCGCGCCCCTGGCCTGCCGGCGGCGCTGGTCGATCCCCACCAGTTCGACCTCGCCCTTCTGAACCTCGCCATCAACGCCCGCGACGCCATGCCGGACGGCGGCACCCTGACCATCGCCGTCACCGGATGGTCGGTGGGCACAGAGGCCGCCGCCGACACCGGCGACGCCGGCCTCGCCCGCGGCGACTACATCGCGGTGACGGTGCGCGACACCGGGACCGGCATGCCGGAGGCGGTCGCCGCCCGCGCCTTCGAACCCTTCTTCACCACCAAGCCGGTCGGCCAGGGCAGCGGGCTGGGGCTGAGCATGGTGCATGGCCTGACCGCCCAGTCGGGCGGCGGCGTCCGGCTGGACAGCCGGCCCGGCCGGGGCACCGCCGTGACGATGTACCTTCCCCGCGCCCCGGCCCAGGCCCAGGTGGAAGTCCGGGCCCGGACCGCCGCTCCCCCGCCTCCGGAGGACACCGCCGCAACGACCGTTTCGGCCGGCCGCACCGCCGGCCGGTCCATCCGCGTGCTGTTGGTCGAGGACGACGCGCTGGTCCGCATGGTCAACGCCGCGGTGCTGGCCGAAGCCGGCATGGCGGTCGCCGAGGCGGCGACCGGCGAGGAGGCGCTCGCTCTGCTGGACGGGACCTCGCCGGCTGGGGCCGGGATCGACATCCTGGTGACCGACTTCGCCATGCCCGGCATGACCGGCGCCGAACTGGCCCGCCTCGCCCACGCCCGCCGTCCCGGCCTGCCGGTGCTGATCGTCACCGGCTACGCCGAGAAGGCCGTGCTGCACGAGCTGGGGACCGAGCCCGGCATCCGCATCCTGTCCAAGCCCATCCCCGCGCCGGCCCTGATCGGGCACATCACGGCGGCGCTGTAGGGGGTCCGACAGGCGGCGTTCGCCCGCGGGTCAGCGCATCGGCACGGTGAAGCAGCCGTGGCCGGCGGAGGTCAGGGCGGCGCAGGCGGCGTCGGCGGTCGCGGCGGGCAGGCCGGTCAGGCGGGCCTTGTAGAGGCCACCGGCGCGGACGACCTCGGGGCTGGCGCCGGCGGCGAGCGCGCCCAGGCGCCGGGCGGTCGCGCGGACGCTGCGCTGGGCCGCCTCGCGGTCCTTGAACGCACCGACCTGGACGCTCCAGCGGCCGCCATCGCCGGGCGCGGCGGCGGCGGGCCTGGCACCGGCCTTCGGGACGCTCAGCGCGGTGCTGCGCGCCGCCGTCGTGGCGCTGCCGCTGGTGACCACCATCTCCTCCGGCTCCGGCTGCGGCTCCGGTCTGGTGGTGCGGCGGAAGCCGATGTCGAGCAGGTCGGCGACGCGGTCGTCGCGGGCGTCGGCGCTGTGCCCGCCCATCACCACGGCGATCAGGCGGCGCCCGTCGCGCACCGCCGAGGCGGCGAGGTTGAAGCCGGACGCGGCGATGTAGCCGGTCTTGATGCCGTCCATGCCGGGGTAGCGCGCCATCAGGTGGTTGTGGCCGTAGACCGTCTCGCCCTGCCAGTCGAAGCTGCGACGGTGGAAATAGGCGTAGTGCCGGGCGTGGCGCGTGATCAGCGCGCGGGACAGGATCGCCATGTCGCGCGCCGTCGTCCGCTGGCGGCCGTCGGGCAGGCCGGACGCGTTGCGGAAGGCGGTGTGCCGCATGCCGAGCGCGCGGGCGCGGGCGGTCATCCGCGCGGCGAAGGCCGCCTCGCTGCCGCCCAGCGCCTCGGCCAGCACCACGGCGGCGTCGTTGGCCGAACGGGTCACCAGCGCCAGGATCGCCTGCTCCACCGTGATGCTCCCGCCGGCCGACAGCCACAGCCGCGACGGCGGCATCGACGCGGCGCGCCGCGACACCGCCAGCGGCTGGTCGAGCCGCAGCGCGCCGCGGTCCAGCGCCTCGAAGGTCAGCATCAGCGTCATCATCTTGGTCAGCGAGGCCGGAAAGGTCGGCTGATCGGCGTTGCGCGCCTGCAGGACGGCGCCGCTGCCGGCGTCCATCAGGATTTCGGCGGCGACCGGAGCCGACGCCTTGCGCGCCGCCTTGGCCGACGCCGTCGCCACGGTGCCCGGCAGGGCCGCCAGCAGGAGGACCGACAGAAGGGCCGTTGTGACGGCGCGGGCCATCGAAGCGCGGGCGGGCGTGGGCATCGTCGGGGTCCGGCGGTTGGCGAAGATCCGCTGTAACGCACCAGCGTTAAAGCCAGATTTACCACGGGCGCGGCCGTGGCCGGGCCGGAAAGCGGCAGGCTGGCCGTTCCGCCGCCTCATTCCGCCATCATCGCCCGCACCGTGGCGCGGAAGGCGTCGATCGGCACCGGCTTGCTGAGGATGCGCACGGCGCCGCCCAGCCCGCCATCACCACCCGATACATCGTCCGCAGGGCGGCCGGGCGCAGCGCCGAGCGCGTTGAAGGCGTAGCCGGTGAGGAACAGCACCCTCAGCTCCGGCCGCAGCCCCCGCGCCATCTCCGCCAGTTGGCGGCCGTTCAGGCCGGGCAGCCCGACGTCGGTGGTCAGCAGGTCGATGCGCGCCGGCGAGGACAGCAGCGCGAGCGCGGCGTCGCCGTCCGCCGCCTCCAGCACCGTGTAGCCGTCGCCCTCCAGCACCTCCACCAGCAGCATGCGGACCAGCCCCTCATCCTCCACCACCAGCACCGTGCCCTTGGCCGCGCCGCCCTGCGAGCCGCTGTGCGGGGCCGGGGTGGCGGTGGCGGGGTGGGCATCGCCCTCGCCGGGGTGGTCGCGGTCGGGGTGGTGACGCGGCAGGAAGAGCCGCACCGCGGTGCCCTGGCCGACCGTGCTGTCGATGCGGACGAACCCGCCCGACTGGCGGGCGAAGCCGTAGAGCTGGCTGAGCCCGAGCCCGGTGCCCTGGCCGATCGGCTTGGTGGTGAAGAAGGGTTCATAGACGCGGGAGAGGACCTCGGGCGGCATGCCGGTCCCGGTGTCGGCCACCGTCACCGCGACGTAGTCGCCCGGCTCCACCCCCGGCTCCCCGGCGATCTCGGCCGGGCCGACCGGAGCGTTGGCGGTTTCGATGGTCAGGGTGCCGCCGTCCGGCATGGCGTCGCGGGCGTTGATGACCAGGTTCAGCAGCGCGTTCTCGATCTGGCTGACGTCGGCCCGGACCGGCCACAGCGCCGCCGACGGCCGGCGCTCCAGCCGGATCGCCTCGCCGACCGAGCGGTGCAGCAGCTCCCACAGGCCGTCCACCAGCGCGTTCAGGTCGGTGCGCTCCGGCCGCAGCGGCTGGCGGCGGGCAAAGGCGAGCAGGCGCCGGGTCAGGCTGGCGGCGCGGTCGACGGCGGCGCGCGCGGTGGCGGCGAAGGGGGCGATGTCGGCCGCGACCTGCGGGGCCCGGCCCGCCGCCAGCCGCTGGTCGATCAGCTCCAGGCTGCTGCTGATCGCCTGCAGCAGGTTGTTGAAGTCGTGCGCCACCCCGCCGGTCAACTGGCCGATCGCCTCCATCTTCTGGGACTGGACCAGCGCCTGGCGCATCTCCTCCAGCATCTCCTCCGTCTTCCGGCGTTCGGTGATGTCGCGGGTGATCTTGGCGAAGCCCATCAGCGTGCCGGTGTCGCTGCGGATCGGGTCGATGACGACGTGGGCGAAGAAGCGGGTGCCGTCCTTGCGGACGCGCCAGCCCTCCGCCTCGAACTTGCCCTCCGCCAGGGCGGTGGCGAGCGCGCGGGCGGGCAGCCCGGCGGCGCGGTCCTCCTCGGTGTAGAAGCGGGAGAAATGGCGGCCGACGATCTCGTCGGCGCGGTAGCCCTTCAGCCGCTGGGCGCCCTGGTTCCAGTTGGCGACGCAGCCGGTCGGGTCGAGCATGAAGAGCGCGTAGTCGACCACCCCCTGGACGAGCAGGCGGAACTGCTCCTCGCTCCGGCGCAGCGACTCCTCGGCCACCTTGCGCTCGGTGATGTCGCGGGTGATCTTGGCGAAGCCGACCAGGGTGCCGGTCTCGTCGCGCACCGGGTCGATGACGACATGGGCGAAGAAGCGGGTGCCGTCCTTGCGGACGCGCCAGCCCTCCGCCTCGAACTTGCCCTCCGCCGCGGCGGTGGCGAGCGCGCGGGCGGGCAACCCGGCGGCACGGTCGGCGTCGGTGTAGAAGCGGGAGAAATGCTGGCCGATGATCTCGTCGGCGCGGTAGCCCTTGAAGCGCTCGGCGCCCGAGTTCCAGCTGCTGACGATCCCCTGCGGATCGAGCAGGTAGATGGCGTAATCGCGCACGCTGTCGACAAGAAGCTGGAGCCGTCGTTCGCCGGAAATCGCATCCCAGGCGGAACCGGTGGCAGAACCGGCGCGGTCTTCCTTCATCACGACACTATCCCGACACACGGAAAATAAAGCCCGATGATCCGCGGTCGGCGCCGATACGGTCAATAACCCAATACGAATAGTCTGGTATTAGTCCATGACGTCGGAAGAAACCAGGGGGCGGGAAAGGACATGAGGACGGCGATTGTCCGCTGTCCTGCTGTCCGACCGGCCTGCTTCCATCGCGACGATCGACCCGGGATTATGGGGGATCACGGGGGATGGGATCACGGGATCGGGCGCCTGAGCCCCGCCCTCGTGTCAAAAAGAGCACGCTTGCCAAAAAAACGCGCGCGCGGGGGACGGGACGGCGTGCCGCCCCGCAAAGTCCCCCTCGCGATGCTCCACGCCGGTGTCAGCGCGGGGCCAGCACCATGACCATCATGCGGCCTTCGACGCGCGGCATCTGCTCCACCTTGGCGATGTCCTGCAGCTGGTCGCGCACCCGCACCAGCACGTTCAGGCCAAGATCCTGGTGCGCCATCTCGCGGCCGCGGAAGCGCATGGTCATCTTGACCTTGTCGCCTTCCTCGATGAAGCGGATGGCGGAGCGCATCTTCACGTCGTAGTCGTGATCGTCGATGTTCGGCCGAAGTTTGATTTCCTTCAGCTCGATGATCTTCTGCTTCTTGCGCGCCTCGTTGGCCTTCTTCTGCTCCTCGAACCGGAACTTGCCGTAATCGAGGATCTTGCAGACAGGCGGGTCCGCCTGCGCCGCCACCTCGACGAGGTCGAGTTCGGCTTCCGCAGCGGCTTCGAGCGCTTGGCGCAGCGGGACCACGCCGACCATCTCGCCGTCGGCGCCGACGAGGCGGACCATGCGGGCGGTGATTTCACGGTTGAGGCGCGGGCCTTGGCGGACGGGGTCCGCATCGTAGAGCTTGGCTATGGTGATCTCCTATATCCGTTGACAGGGTGTTTGGAACGGTCAGCCGAGAATGTCGAGCACGATCTGCCGCAACTCGCGCTTGGTCAAGCCGGACGACTGCGGTTGAAACCGGGAGTCGGCCTCGGCGAGACGGGCGGCGGCCATGCCGAGGGGGGCCGACGGCGACGCGGAACGCTGGGCGAAATGGGTGCCGGTTGAAAAGGACGGGGTCGTCATGAAAATCCTCCAGGCCGGATGGGCAGACCGATGAAAAGGGCGCCTGCCGGCTCGTGTTGTGCGGTGTCTTGAAACGGGAGCCGCCGACAAGGGCGGGCTCCTCGGGTGGGGTGGTCCACGGACCGGGCTGCGGACCGGAGAGCCCCTTTGAAAAGGCCATCGCCCCTGGATCAAGACCGGCCCTCGACGAAGGGAGGGACGGGCAGGGGCATGAACGCCGCGAACGCGGCGCCGGCACGGTCCCAGATGGGGTGCGGGCGCCGGCTTTTCAAGGTCCGCCACGCCCCGGCCCCCGCCGTCGCCGTCCGATTCCGTCCATGGTCCTGACATGGCCCCGAAGCCGCCGCCTGGAGCCGCCGCCTCGAGCCACCGTATGGAACGCGCGGGACGCGCCGCGGTTTCGTTTCCACCGGAACGAGGACAAGGGAGGCGGCCATGCGGTGGCAAGGCGGGCGGGAGAGCGAGAATGTCGAAGACCGCCGCGGTGGCGGCGGGCTGGGAGGCGGGTTCGGCGGGCCGGGCGGCGGATTCCGCATCGGCCGCGGCGGGCTGGGCGTCGGCGGGGCGATCCTGCTGCTGGTGGTGTCGATGGTGCTGGGCGTCGACCCGACGGTGCTGCTGAACGGCGGCGACCCGACGGCGGAAAGCCCGACGGCGCAGAACCAGCCGGCCGGCCGCAGCCAGGTCGGCGACGCCGGGACGGCGGGCGGTGCTGGAAACGACGACCTGAAGCGCTTCGTCTCGGTCGTGCTGGCCGACACCGAGGACACCTGGCAGGCGCTGTTCAAGCGGATGGGCCGCCAGTACCAGGACCCGACGCTGGTGCTGTTCACCGGGACGGTGGCGTCCGGCTGCGGCCGGGCCCAGGCGGCGATGGGGCCCTTCTACTGCCCGATGGACCGCAAGCTCTACATCGACCTCGGCTTCTACCGCGAGCTGCGCGACCGCTTCCAGGCCCCCGGCGACTTCGCCCAGGCCTACGTCATCGCCCATGAGGTCGGGCACCATGTGCAGAACCTGCTGGGCATCTCCGACCAGGTGCAGGCGGCGCAGCAGCGGGCGCACAGCCCGGCCGAAGCCAACGCCCTGTCGGTGCGGCTGGAGCTGCAGGCCGACTGCCTCGCCGGCGTCTGGGGCAACCACGCCAGCCGCGACCGCCAGCGGCTGGAACCCGGCGACGTCGAGGAGGCGCTGACCGCCGCCAGTGCGATCGGCGACGACCGTCTCCAGCGTCAGGCGCGCGGCACCGTCACCCCCGACAGCTTCACCCACGGCAGTTCCGCCCAGCGCGTCCGCTGGTTCCGCACCGGCATGGAAAGCGGCCGGATCGAAGCCTGCGACACCTTCAGCAGCGATCGGCTGTAGCGAGGTCATGGCGGCGAACAAGGAGCTTTGTGTGTCGATCCTGTCCTCCCACGCGCGATTGACCGGGCTTACGATCCACGCCCCCTACCGGCATCCCCCACCGCCGCCCCGCGCATCAGCCGCAGATAGTCGAGCACGCGGGCGGTGCGCCAGTCCGGTTCGGCCCAGCAGCCGGCTTCCCGCGCACGCCGGCAGGCGGCCACGGCTTCCAGCCTGCCCTGGTTGGTCACCGGCCGCAGGTCGGCGGGGACGGTCGCCAGATAGGCGGCGGCGAGGTCGTCGGGCGGGGCGGGACCGGTTTCCAGCCAGCGTTCGGCATCCTGGAAGCGGTCGCGGCACATCAGCGCGATCATGCAGTCGCAGGCCGATTGCAGACCGGGCACCAGCCGGCCGGGACTGACCGACAGGATCGGCAGCAAGGGCGCCAACGTCGGCACCAGATGGTTGGCGTAGAGCGTCGCCCCCCAATAGCGTTCGGCCGTCTGCCGGAAATGCGCCAGATCGCGCACCGGCACCAGCCCGGACTCCGCGACCGGCAGGATCTCCACCTTCGGCTTGGTCACGACCACCGTGTCGTTCGACACGTCGACATAGAGGGCGCCGATCTGCAGCGCGTTCTGGAAATACTGCTCGCGCAGGACGCCCCAGACGCTGCGCAGCACGCCGCCCTCGTCGATGAAGGCGCGCAGCGCACGCTCCACCGGGCCGGCCGGCTGGGCCAGCCGTTGCAACAGGCGGGCGACGAGGTCGCGGGTGATCTCCTCGCACCGGCCATAAGGGTAGGGCTTGCCGCCCGCCGGGGCCAAGCCGGCGAGCGCCCGGTCGCTCTCCTCGCGCAGGGCCAGGAAATAGCCGTGCAGCGCCGCCGGATCGCCGGCCAGATGGCGGGCGGTCAGCGCCGACTGGCGGGCGTCCACCGGGGCGATCTGCTGGGGCAGGAGGGGCGGCGGTGAAGGCGGCATCGGGGGCGGGGGTCCGTCGGTTCCGGTCTGTGCGGAGGAGTGCGGAGAAGGAAATTGGCACTCTTCCCGCCCCGGAGACCAGAGCTTCCGCAAGGTGGCGCCTCGATGCCGCCGTCAACCCATACGGAACGGGGGTTGCGGAAAGCCGTCCCGCCGTCACACAGTCGGCTGCCGCCTGCGGGCCACCGTCCGCGGGCGGCTGACGTCTCTCCTTCGAGCACCCCTTATCTTCAAAGCGTCGACACGGAACGGCAGCACGATGACCACACCAGACAGCGCCGGGCTCGACCTCCAGCGTCCCGACCTCCAGCGCCTCGAGACCGCCTATCGCAGCCGCAACGCGCGGGTCGCCGTGGTCGGGCTCGGCTATGTCGGGCTGCCGCTGGCGCTCGCCCTGACCGGGGCCGGCTTCGCGGTGGTCGGCTTCGACATCGACCCGGCGAAAGCCGGGGCGCTGAACGACAGGCGCTCCTACATCCGGCAGATCGGCGACGACCGGGTCGCCCAGGCGGTGGCGACCGGGCGCTTCCGGGCGACGACCGACGCCGACGCGTTCGCCGCCTGCGACGCCGTCATCGTCTGCGTGCCGACGCCGCTGTCGCCGCAGCGCGAGCCGGACCTGAGCTTCGTCGAGGCGTCCACCCGGCTGATCCGCGACCGGCTGCGGCCGGGGCATCTGGTGGTGCTGGAATCGACCACCTGGCCCGGCACCACCGACGAGGTGATGCGGCCGATCCTGGAGGAGACCGGGCTGGCCAGCGGGCGGGACTTCTTCCTGGCCTATTCGCCCGAGCGCGAGGATCCCGGCAACATCACCTTCACCACCAGCACCATCCCCAAGGTGGTCGGCGGCGACGACGCGGGCGCGCGGCGGCTGGCGGTGGCGCTCTACGAGCAGGTGGTGCCGCAGGTGGTGGCGGTGTCCGGCACGCGGGCGGCGGAGGCGACCAAGCTGACCGAGAACATCTTCCGCTCGGTCAACATCGCCCTGGTGAACGAGCTGAAGATCGTCTTCGAGCCGATGGGCATCGACATCTGGGAGGTGATCGAGGCGGCGAAGACCAAGCCCTTCGGCTTCATGCCCTTCTACCCCGGCCCCGGCCTGGGTGGCCACTGCATCCCGATCGACCCCTTCTACCTGACCTGGAAGGCGCGCGAGTACCAGATCTCCACCCGCTTCATCGAGCTGGCGGGCGAGGTCAACACGATGATGCCGCGCCATGTGGTCGACCGCCTCGCCCTGGCGCTCGACCGGCGGTTCGGCATCGGCCTCAGCCGGGCGCGCGTCCTGCTGGTCGGCATGGCCTACAAGAAGAACGTCGACGACAGCCGGGAATCGCCGGGGCTGCGGCTGATGGAAATGCTGCTGGAGCGCGGGGCGGCGGTCGACTACCACGACCCCTTCATCCCGGTGCTGCCGGTGACCCGCGAGCATGCGGCGCTCGCCGGCCGGACCTCGATCGCTTGGGAACCCGGGACGCTGGCCGGCTTCGACGCGGCGGTGATCGTCACCGACCATGACGGCGTCGACTACCAGAGCCTCGCCGCCCACTGCCCGCTGGTGGTCGACACCCGCAACGCGATGCGCACCGTCGAGGGCTTCGCCGACCGCATCGTCAAGGCCTGAGGAGTCAAGGTCTGAGGGTGGGGCGGGGCCGGTGTTTGGAACAGCGTGGAACAGGCCGGGCGCTGCTGTTCCATCGGTCGGCCATGGCAGAGGGAGGGCAGGCCGGCGATCCCGGTGGAGGGCGCTGAAGGGGCGGGCATGGCGTCGGCTCCCTGAGAGGCTGGATCCGACGCCACTTTATAGGAATAATTTCCCGGAAGGGACATTAAGTCGATGGGGAAACGGCCCAGGAGGGAACCGGCCGGGGGACCGGCCCCCTCCCGTGGGTCGGGATCAGAGCTCGTCTTCGCCGCCGAAATCGCCCCAGCCGCTGTCCTCGACCGCCTGTTCGGCATGGTCGGTGGCGGCGGTGGCCGCATCGGTGGCCGCGGTGGCGGCCTCGGCGGCCATCGCCTCGCCGCCGGAGAACATGCTGGACAGCGCGCTGCCGATCAGCATGCCGCCGGCGACGCCGGCCGCCGTCTGCATCGCCCCGGCCATGAAGCCGCCGCCGGCCCGCGGCTGCTGGGCGTAGGCGGCGACGCGCGGGTCGCCATAGGCGGGGTTGCCGACCGGACCATTGGCAGCCGGCGGACGGCCCCAGGGCGAGCCGGGCGGCATGGTGGCAGCCGGGGACGCGGCCGGCGCCGCCGGGTATGAGGGCTGCGGAGCCGGCCGGCTGCCGCCGCCGAACAGGCTGCCGAACAGCCCGCCGCCGCCGGATTGGGCGGGGGCGGCCGGGCGGTCGCGCAACTGGCGCTCCAGCTCCTCGTTGCGGGCCTGGCTGGCGGCGAGCGCCTGTTCCATCATCACGATGGCCTGGGCCATCAGGTAGGGGGCGGCCGGCTGGCGGGCGACCCGCTCGCGGATCAGCGTCTCGGCCTCGGGATCGCGCGGGCCGGAATGCGCCTCGGCCTGGTGCAGCTTGGCGAACAGGTCGTCGATGATCTGGCGTTCGGTCTGGTCCATCATGCTTTCGCGACGAAAACTGCCCCTAAAGGAAGCAGTGAACGCCGCTTCTCCTTTGCTGTTGAAAAAGAATGGAAATTGGAAGAGTAAGTGACCGATGCAGGTCCTGAGCTACAGATATCGCCTCTATCCAAACCGGGCTCAGAACGTCGGGCTGGAGATGATGCTGGGTAGCTTCTGCGACCTGTACAACGCCGGCCTTCAACAACGCATCGAAGCCTATCGCCGACAAGGCAAAACGTTGCGCTACATCGACCAGGCGGCTGAACTGAAGGCCGTGCGCGTTGTCGACGAGCGTCTGGCTGGATACAGTTTCAGCGCTGAGCAGCAGGTGCTCCGCCGTCTCGACAAGGCCTTCACGGCGTTCTTCCGTCGCTTGAAGACCAAGACCAAGGCTGGTTTTCCACGCTTCCAGGCCAAGAACCGGTTCGACAGCGCTGAGTTCAGGGTTGGCGATGGCCTGACGGTCCGCAAGAGCAAGCGTCTCGGCATCACTGGTATTCCCGGCGAAATTAAGGTGAACTGGCACCGCGACCTTCCGATCGGTGCAAAGATTGGTGCCGCCGTTCTGTCTCACTCTGCCGGGCGGTGGTTTGTTTGCTTCCAGATCGCACTGCCTGACCAAGAGGTTCAGCCACGCGACGGTGCCGCGGTCGGCATCGACGTTGGGCTGTCCAACCTGATAGCCACCTCCGACGGCGAAAGAGTGGAAACGCCACAGTGGACAAGGCACGCCGCCAAAAAACAACGGCGCCTTCAGCGGGCGCTTGCCCGCTGCAAGCGAGGCAGCAAGCGCCGGCTCAAGGCCAAGCAACGGCTGGCCCGGCACAGCGCCGCCACGGCCAACCAGCGCCAGAATTTCCTGCATACCCTGTCCCGGGCGCTGGTGGACCGCTACGCCGTCATTGCCCTTGAAGATCTGAGCGTCGACCGCTTGGCCCGGTCGATGCTTGCCAAGGCCGTTCACAACGCCGCATGGGGCCAACTTCGGCACTTCATCGAATACAAGGCTGCAAGTGCCGGTGTTCGGGTGGACGTCATCGATCCGCGCGGAACAAGTCAGACCTGCCCGGCTTGCGGAGCCGTCGTCGCCAAAACCCTGTCCGATCGTGTGCACCGCTGCGACTGCGGTTGCGTGCTGGATCGCGACGTTGCAGCGGCGAAGGTCATTCAGCAACGAGCGCAGGGAACGAGGCCGGGACACGGCCTTCGGACGCCAAGCCAGCGGGATGCCGCATAGCTTGTCCGAAAAGCCGACCGCTTCAGCGGGCGGAATTGTCACGGCGATGCTCGCTTCATTAAGGACTGCACAACAAGCCACTCCCACATCCCGAAGGGGCGCAAGGCTGCGGCCGCGCACCGGAGGGGCGGTGCGCGTCGGGACAGCGTCGGAAGCGGGGCGGGGAGGTTCGGGATCCGGGGGTGGACGGTGTGGGACGAGGCGTTTTGGGACAAGGACATCGGTCCCTCCAAGTGCGGTCACGCCCGTCGGCGCAAGAGCAGGTGAAGAGATCCGACATCGCGACCACGTCTAAGTCGCCAGAGGGGCCCGGATCCAGGTGATGAGCACGTGGCCCCGTCCCCGTTCCCTGTCAAGACGCACCGCTTACCTTTTCCTTTTGAAAGAATAGGATTGGAGCATTGGCGGGGTGGGGGCCGCCGTTCACGCGGCGGCCCTCCTCGCCACCACAGCGGCCACCAGCTCCGGATCGGTTTCGATCACCAGCAGAAGGGTGCGGGTGGCGGCTTCGGGCTGCTTTCGCCCCTGCTCCCAGTCCCGCACCGCGGAAACCTTAAAGCCGAAGCGCTGGGCGAAGGCGTCCTGGGTCAGGCCAAGCTTGAGGCGGATGCCGCGGACGCTGACGCCGCCGTCGGGGTGGATGATGCGCAAGGCCCCGGCCGGCACGCCGGAGAGGTCGGGGGCATCGGGATCGCTGGCGGCGGCGCGCTCGACCTCCTCGTCAGTCATGGCGTCGATGCGCTTCCAATCGACGGCGGCCATGGCGGCCGCGCGCTGGTCGTCGGTGAGGGTGGGCTTACCCATAGAGCTGGACCTCCTTCTTGCTGGCGCGGCGCAGGCTGATGATGTGGCGCCAGCCGCAGCGCGGGGTGTAGACGCAGAGGAACAGACGGTCGGCGATGGTGCCGAAGGCGTTGAGGCGGACCTCGCCGTAGCGGGCGAGGCTGTCCGCGACCTCAAATTCGACGGTGAGCGCCTCAAAGACCAGGACCGCGGCGGCGAAGTCGATACCGTGCTTGGCGCGGTTCGCTTCGTTCTTGGCGTCGTCCCAACAGTGCATCGTGCGCTCCGTCGTTGATGGCCCACACTACGTCCAAGACGTAGATCGGCCAAGCGCCAACCACGTCCTGGACGTAGTTTCCCGATCTGAGTGAGACGAGGGGATTAGGAAACGCCAAGGGTCGTCCTGCGGCGCCCCTTGCGGGTGGGACCTTTGCGATGGCGCCGCCGGTCAGTCACGCCCCATCGCCCAGCCGACCGCGGTCACGACGCCGCAGGCGACCAGACCACCCCACTGTCCCGAGCCGGTGGCTTACAAGGAGGATCGAGGCAATCGGTCCAAGGATCGGCATTTGCCTGCATGGACAGGGCGGCGCCGGCGGCGGCATAGCCCCATGCGTCCAGGAGCGGCCACAGCGCGACCCATACCGCGCCGGCCACGGCGGGCAGGCGTCGGCCCGTGTTCGGCTGGCTCCCGCCATCCCGAACAAGGCCGATCCTGTCAGGCGCTACGCCGGAAACCCCAGCACCCGCCCCCCCTCAGATCACCCCGCGCCGCCGCAATTCCTCGACCATCTGGGCGACCATCTCGTCGGCCGTCCGTTCGGCGCCGTGCAGGGTGATCTCCGGCGCTTCCGGCGGCTCATAGGCGCTGTCGATGCCGGTGAAGTGGGGGAGCTGGCCGGCGCGGGCCTTCTTGTACAGGCCCTTGGGGTCGCGGGCCTCGCAGACCGCCAGCGGCGTGTCCATGAAGATCTCCAGGAACTCGCCGTCCTCCACCAGGGAACGCGCCATGCGGCGCTCCTCGCGGAAGGGGGAGATGAAGCTGACCAGCACGATCAGGCCGGCCTCCACCATCAGCTTCGCCACCTCCGCCACCCGGCGGATGTTCTCCACCCGGTCCTCGTCGGTGAAGCCCAGATCCCGGTTCAGGCCGTGGCGGACGTTGTCGCCGTCCAGGATCATGGTGCGGCGGCCCAGACGGTGCAGCTCCTGCTCCAGCCGGTCGGCGACGCTGGACTTGCCGGAGCCGGACAGGCCGGTGAACCACAAGACCGCCGGCTTCTGCAGGCCGCCGGCCCGCGCCGCCTTGTCCAGCTTCGAGGCGTGGCGGTGGATGTTGGAGGCCCGGCGCAAGGGAAAGCGGATCATGCCGCAGCCGGCGGTGGCGTTGGTCAGCCGGTCGATCAGGATGAAGCTGCCGGTGTCGCGGCTGTCGGCGTAGGCGTCGAACGGGATCGGCCGGTCGAGCGCCAGGTTGCAGAAGCCGACGTCGTTCAGGTCCAGATGCTTGGCGGCGACGTGTTCCTGGGTGTTGACGTTGACGGCGTGCTTCAGCTCGGTCACCTGGGCGCCGACCGTCGCGGTGCCGGCCCGCAGCAGGTAGGAGCGGCCGGGCAGCAGCGGCTGCTCGTCCATCCACACCACATGCGCGGCGAACTGGTCGGCGACCTCCGGCCGGCCGTCGGCGGCGACGATCATGTCGCCGCGGCTGGCGTCGACCTCGTCGGCCAGCACCAGGGTGACGGCGCGGCCGGGGACCGCCAGCTCCAGGTCGCCGTCCAGGGTGACGATGCGGGCGACGCGGGTCGTCCGGCCGCCGGGCAGGATGGCGACGGCGTCGCCGACGCGCACCGCGCCGCCGACCACCGTGCCGGCGAAGCCGCGGAAGTCCTGGTTGGGGCGGTTCACCCACTGCACCGCCATGCGGAAGGAGCCGAGCGTCTCTTGCGCCGCGGCGTCCACGCTCTCCAGATGGCCGAGCAGGGTGGGGCCGCCGTACCAGCCCATGGATTGGGACGGCTTGGTGACGTTGTCGCCGGTCAGCGCCGAGACCGGGATGCAGGTGACCTCGGCGATGCCGATGCGCTGGGCGAAGACGCGGTAGTCGGCGGCGATGCGCTCGAAGGTCTCGCGGTCCCAGCCGACGGCGTCCATCTTGTTGACCGCCAGCACGACGTGGCGCACGCCCAAGAGCGAGACGATGGTGCTGTGGCGCCGGGTCTGGGTCAGCACGCCCTTGCGCGCGTCGACCAGCAGCACCGCGGCGTCGGCGGTCGAGGCGCCGGTGACCATGTTGCGGGTGTACTGCTCGTGGCCCGGCGTGTCGGCGACGATGAACTTGCGGCGGTCGGTGGTGAAGAAGCGGTAGGCGACGTCGATGGTGATGCCCTGCTCGCGCTCCGCCGCCAGCCCGTCGACCAGCAGCGCCAGATCGAGCTGGCCGGCGCCGGTGGTGCCGAAGCGGGTGGAGTCCGTCTCCAGGCTGGCGAGCTGGTCCTCAAACAGGCATTTGCAGTCGTAGAGCAGCCGGCCGATCAGCGTCGACTTGCCGTCGTCCACCGAGCCGCAGGTGATGAAGCGCAGCAGGTCCTTGCTGTTCTGGCGGGCCAGATACTCCTGCACTTCCGTGGCGGCCTCCGCGGAGGCGATGCCCGCGGGAGCGGGGGCGGCGTCCGTGGTGGCGGCGGGATCGAGGTCCTTCAGCATCAGAAGTAGCCTTCCTGCTTCTTCGCTTCCATCGAGGCGGCGGCGTCCTGGTCGATCACCCGGCCCTGGCGTTCCGAGCTGGTGGCCAGCAGCATCTCGCGGATGATCTCCGGCAGCGTGGCGGCGGTGCTGCGCACCGCCCCGGTCAGCGGGTAGCAGCCGAGCGTGCGGAAGCGCACCCAGGCGATCTCCGGCGTCTCGCCGGGCTTGAGCGGCAGGCGGTCGTCGTCGACCATGATCAGGGCGCCGTCGCGCTCCACCACCGGGCGGGGCTTGGCGAAATAGAGCGGGACGACGGGGATGGCCTCCTGGTGGATGTATTGCCAGATGTCCAGCTCGGTCCAGTTGGACAGCGGGAAGACGCGGATGCTCTCGCCCTTGTGGATGCGGCCATTGTAGAGGTTCCACAGCTCCGGCCGCTGGTTCTTCGGTTCCCAACGGTGGGAGGCCGTGCGGAAGGAAAAGATGCGCTCCTTGGCGCGGGACTTCTCCTCGTCGCGGCGCGCCCCGCCGAAGGCGGCGTCGAAGCCGTGGCGGTCGAGCGCCTGTTTCAGCGCCTGCGTCTTCATCACGTCGGTGTGGACGGCCGAGCCGTGGCTGAACGGCCCGATGCCCTGGCGCACCCCGTCCTGGTTGATGTGGACGATCAGCTCGACGCCGAGGTCCGCCGCCATCCGGTCGCGGAAGGCGATCATCTCGCGGAACTTCCAGGTGGTGTCGACGTGCAGCAGCGGGAAGGGCGGCTTGGACGGGTGGAAGGCCTTCATCGCCAGATGCAGCAGCACCGCGCTGTCCTTGCCCACCGAATAGAGCATCACCGGGTTGTGGAACTGGGCCGCCACCTCGCGCATGATGTGGATGCTCTCCGCCTCCAGCCGCTGGAGATGGCCCAGGCGCGCGTCGGGGAGAGCGTCGGGGGCCAGCAGGGCGGCGGTCGGATCGGGGCGTGTGTCGAGCACGGTGTCAAGCATAGCCGGCCTTCTTCTGCATGTCTCCGGCCACCGCATCGAACACCGTCCGACGCTTGCGCGACCAGTCGAGCGGGCGCTTCGACGGGTCGAAGCCTTCGGGTTTCTTCACGGGCGTCCAGCTCACCTCGCCGTTGCGGCGCGAGGCCCTGGACGACCCCAGGATGGG
Organism: Azospirillum sp. TSO35-2; assembly: GCF_003116095.1. GTDB lineage: Bacteria > Pseudomonadota > Alphaproteobacteria > Azospirillales > Azospirillaceae > Azospirillum. The sequence continues at coordinate 22,213 of NZ_LGRA01000001.1, read as the reverse complement.
GAGATCGGCGATCCGTTCGAACGGATAACGCGAATCCTCCAGCCCCAGGAATGACAAAAGATCGCGGGCCGCACCGTCGGGGTCGGCCACCGCGTCCTCGAACCGGACCAGGCGGCAGACGTCGGGGCTCATCCGGCTCTGCGCCTCCAGCGCCGCGGCGGTGCCGTAGCTCCATTCGCGGCAGACGTCGGCGAAGGTCCGGCCCAGGAAGCGCAGCGGCCAGGTGTCGATGGTCGACTGCACCGCGCGGCGTCCGTCGCGCAGCACGATCAGGCAGCGTTCGGTCGGGAACAGGTAGGGGAAATACCGCATCATCCGGGTGTGCGGCGACTTGACGACCACGGTCTTGCCGGCCGGAAAGCCGGCCTCGATGCGGCGCAGGAAGCCGCCGACCATGCAGGCGAACATCTCCAGGTCGTGGATCGATTCACGGTTGCGCCGGTAATAGCGCAGGAAACGGCCCTCGTAGGCGCGCGCGTCCTCGATGGTGTTGAGGAGCGGCAGCTCGCGGATGCCGTAGGGGTTGACGGCGACGTCGGGGTGCAGTTCCAGCAGGCTCTGCAGGTAGTTGGTGCCGCTGCGCGGCATCACCCCGTGCAGGAAGACGATGCGCGGCCCCGTCCGGACGCCGGGCCGGGCCTCGTCCTCGCCGGCGGCGATGCCCCGGATCGACCGCGTCACCTCCCTCAGGTGGCGGGCATTCTCTTCCGAGAACCAGGGGTCGAAGAAACTCGACCGCTCCGTGTTCGGAAGCCGCAGAAGTCGTCGTCCGACAAAGCCGATCTCTTTCTGCAGACGATGCGCGACACCATCGCCAAAGTGATCGCGGAGCGATGTGGTGTATTGATCGGCTATCAGGGTCTTCGCGTTCCAGAACACAACGGCCTCCTTCTGGGTCACCTCTGTGCCATGCGTCTCGGAAGTTCCGCGACATCAACCTTTCACGCGCCTGTCTTCCAGATCGGGCGATCGTCGCGTCACACACTTTGTTATGGTCACATCGGATTGGGTTTTTTATGCCGAATTGGGAGCTAACCCCATGGTCACGAGAATCGCAGGCTGCCTTCTCCAATGGATGATCCCGATCCGCACCATAGATCGACGAACCATCACGACTTCATTTTCATACCGCCAAGTCGCGATTGGAATGGACTTGCCGGATACTGATACGTCCGAGTGGAAAAATTCCCTGCGTCTTCATGGGTGGTAGTCCATCAAATGGAAAACCCGGTTTATACTCTTCCGGAACCTCCGTCCGGATGGCCGGGAGTGCTGGGCGAGATGCCCGACTCTCCGATCTTTCGGGGTAAAGGGAGGGGTCGAAGGTCCATGCCCCCGCCCGTTCTTTCCGGTCTGCGGGCCCGAACGGGGGCCGCCGGCGACCACGGACGCTTTCGCTTGAACGGTGCCGGGGCGGGGGTTATGGTCGGCCCCGGCCGCAGACGGGGAATACTTTAAATTGTTTAAATCTCAGTCGGCAAACCCAACGGTGGCGGGTTTCGGCGCCGGCCCCTTTGCCCTTTTCCAGACCGCCTGGCACCACCGGTCGCTGATCCTGCGGCTGGCCCGGCGGGAGATCGACGCCCGCTACCGCGGATCGGTGCTGGGCATCGTCTGGGCGGTGCTGAACCCCATCCTGATGCTGGCGGTCTACACCTTCGTCTTCTCGGTGGTGTTCCAGGCGCGCTGGGGGACGACCGGCGGCAGCAACACGGAATTCGCCCTGCTGCTGTTCTCCGGCCTGATCCTGTTCAACGTGCTGGGCGAATCCCTGAACCGGGCGCCCGGCCTGATGCTGGAGAATGTCAGCTACATCAAGAAGGTGGTCTTCCCGCTGGAGATCCTGCCGCTGGTGTCGCTGGCCGTCGCCCTGTTCAACGCCGGCATCGGCTTCGTCATCCTGCTGGTCTTCCACCTGGCCACCGCCGGGCTGCCGCCGCCGACCGCGCTGCTGCTGCCGCTGGTGCTGGCGCCGCTCTGCCTGACCACGCTGGGCCTGACCTGGTTCTTCGCCTCGGCCGGCGTGTTCCTGCGCGACATCCGGCAGGTGGTCACCGTCGGCGTGACGGTGCTGATGTTCCTCAGCCCGATCTTCTACCCGATGACCGCCATCCCCGAGCGCTTCCGCGCCATCCTGCACCTGAACCCGATGACGGTGATCCTGGAGCAGTCGAAGGACCTGCTGTTCTGGGGCCGGGTGCCGTCGCCCCTCAGCTGGGGGCTGGCGACGCTGGCCGCCTGGGGGCTGGCCTGGCTCGGCTATGCCTGGTTCATGAAGACCCGCCGGGGGTTCGCCGATGTCGTCTGATACCGTTGCGTCCGATACCCCGGCGTCCGGGAACGACGTCGTCATCCAGGCCGAGGGGCTGGGCAAGGCCTACGCCATCTTCAAGCGCCCGCAGGACCGGCTGAAGCAGATGCTGGTGCGCGGCCGGCGCAAATACTACGACGAGTACTGGGCGCTGCGCGGCGTCGACCTGACGGTGCGCCGCGGCGAGACGGTCGGGCTGATCGGCCGCAACGGCTCGGGCAAGTCGACCTTCCTGCAACTGCTCTGCGGCACGCTGACGCCGACCACCGGCCGCATCGCCGTCACCGGGCGGGTCGCGGCGCTGCTGGAGCTGGGCGCCGGCTTCAACCCCGAATTCATCGGGCGCGAGAACGTCTACCTCGCCGCCTCGGTGCTGGGGCTGTCGAACGACCAGATCGCCGAGCGCTACCAGTCGATCGCCGAGTTCGCCGGCATCGGCGACTTCATCGAGCAGCCGGTGAAGCTCTATTCCAGCGGCATGTACGCCCGCCTCGCCTTCGCGGTGGCGGCGCATGTCGACGCCGACATCATGATCGTCGACGAGATCCTGGCGGTCGGCGACGCCGCCTTCACCCAGAAATGCATGCGCTTCATCCACCGCTTCAAGGAGCGCGGCACCCTGTTCTTCGTGTCGCACGACACCGGCCAGGTGGTGAACCTGTGCGACCGGGTGGTGTGGCTGGACAACGGGTCGGTGCGATCGATCGGGTCGGCCAAGGAGGTCTGCCACGAGTATCTGGCGGCGCTCTACAGCGACCAGGACACCTCGCGCGGCTTCCGCATCGGCGGCGCCCGCCAGGCGCTGCCCCAGGCCAGGCGCGACGAGCCGGTGGAGGACGCGCGGGCCGAGCTGCTGAAATCCTCGCAGCACCGCAACACCATCGAGCTGTTCGAGTTCAACGACGGCGGCCCGTGGTTCGGCAACCGCGGCGCCAGCATCACCGGCGTCTCGATCCTCGACGCCGGGGAACAGCCGCTCGCCGTGCTGGAAGGCGGCGAGGTGATCGTCCTGAAGGTGAGCTGCCGGGCCGAGAAGGAGGTCCACCGCCCGATCGTCGGCTTCTACGTCAAGGACAAGCTGGGCCAGAACCTGTTCGGCGACAACACCTTCCTCACCTACCAGCTCGATCCCGTCACCATCCCGGCCGGCCAGGGCTTCGCCGCCCGCTTCCGCTTCCAGATGCCCTACCTGCCGAGCGGCGACTTCTCCATCACGGTGGCGCTCGCCGAGGGCACGCAGAACGACCACGTCCAGCACCATTGGGTCGAGGACGCGCTGTTCTTCAAGGTCCACGCCAGCCACGTCGTCCGCGGGCTGGTCGGCATGCCGATGCTGGCGATCACGCTCGACGCCGAGCCCGCCGAAGCCGCCGCCACCCCCCCCGCCACGGCCGGGTGAGGCAGGAAAACCGCACCGCCGGGCATTGTGCCGCCCGGCAAAGCGGGCTCCGGACAGCGGCTTGCATTCCGGTTGGGTGTCAGCGTATGTGTGTCGGCGGCTGTGGCGGGGCCGTCCGGCGGGAAAGCCCGGAATCATGGGCTTCCGCCACGTCATGGAACGGTCGGACGCGGAACGGTCGGACGCCCGGGGCGGCCTCCGGTGCGAAGCCAGGCAGAACAAGAGGCGACAGGTGGATTCGTTTTTGAAGGACGCGGCTTCCGATACTCTCCATCGTCTCTGCCGGCCGATCAGTTTCCTCACCCCGGACCTCATCGTCGCCCCGCCGTCCTGGCTGGGCCACACGCCGTTCGCGCTGTGGATCATCGACGCGCTGCGCCCGCGCACCTTCGTCGAGCTGGGCACCCACACCGGCAACTCCTATTCGGCCTTCTGCCAGGCGGTGAAGCAGCTCGAACTCGCCACCGCCTGCTTCGCGGTCGACACCTGGCAGGGCGACCCGCAGGCCGGCTATTACGGCGACGAGGTCTACCGGACGCTGGCGGAGTTCCACGACCCGCGTTACGGCGCCTTTTCCCGCATGATGCGGATGACCTTCGACGAGGCCGCCGTCCATTTCTCCGACGGCGGCGTCGACCTGCTGCACATCGACGGCCTGCACACCTACGAGGCGGTGCGCCACGATTTCGAGACGTGGGCGCCGAAGATGAGCGGCCGCGGCGTCGTCCTGTTCCACGACATCAACGTCCGCAAGGGCGATTTCGGCGTCTGGAAGCTGTGGGAGGAGCTGTCGGCCCGCTACCCGTCCTTCGGCTTCCTGCATTCGAACGGCCTGGGCGTGCTGGGCGTCGGCGACGACCTGCCGGACGAGGTCCGCTGGCTGTTCGAGGCCGGCCGGGAGAACGGCGAGCGCCCGCAGCAGATCCGCGCCTTCTTCGACCGGCTCGGCAGCGGCGTCATCGAAACCCAGCAGGCGCAGGAGCGCGCCCGCCGCATCCTGGGGCTGGAGCAGGACGTCGCCGGCCTGCACGAGACCGTCCGCGGCCGGGTCGACGAGATCCGCGACCTGATGGGCACGGTCGCCGCCCGCAACGAGTCCATCGCCACCCTGCAGGAGTGGATCGCCGGCCGCGACGCCCACATCGTCGAGCTGGGCGAACAGATCGGCGTGCTGGGCGGCCGGATCGAGGCGTTGCGGCAGGAGGGGTCCGACCTGCGCCGGCAGCTGGACGACGCGCAGGCCGAGGCCGAGCGCCTGCGCCTCGCCAACGACGAGCTGCACGGGGTGGTCCGCGCCCGCGACCACCACATCCATTCCCTGGTCAACTCGACCTCCTGGAAGGTGTCGGCCCCCGTCCGCAAGCTCGGCCGGCTGTCCAAGGAGCTGCGCCGCTTCCACCGGTCGTGCCGCCACGCCATGGCGCTGGAGCCGATGCACGACGTCGCCCGCCGGGATGACGGCAGCTTCGAGACCCACGGCGTCGACCCGGCCTTCCGGCTGGTGTCCGACCAGGGCCGCTGCCCGCACGGCTGGTGCGTCATCACCTACCGCGTCGCCGACGCCACGGTGCCGCTGGCGCCGCTGCTCTACATCGACTGCGGCGCCGGCTTCGGCGAGGGCGTCATCGTCCGGCTGCCGCCGGTGGTCGACGGCGAGGCCGAGGCCCTGGTGCTGCTGCCCTACGAAACCCAGGCCCTGCGCCTGGACCCGACCGACCGGCCGGCGCGCTTCCGGCTGGAAGGGCTGACGATCCAGGAGATCGGCAAGCTCCAGGTGCTGCAGCGGGCGCTGAAGACCTACCAGGGCCAGGCCTTCCGCGGCCTGACCTACCTGCGCCAGCACGGTCTGGCGGCGACCAAGCACAAGCTGCTGCAGGACCTGCAGCCGAACACGCTGGTCACCGATTACGAGAGCTGGATCCGCCTGTACGACACGCTGACCCCGTTCGACCGCCAGTCCATCGCCGAGGCGATCGGCCGGATGGCGCGGCGTCCGCTGATCTCCGTCGTCATGCCGGTCTACAACACGCCGGAACCCTATCTGCGCCGCGCCATCGACACGGTGCTGGAGCAGCTCTACCCGCACTGGGAACTGTGCATCGCCGACGACGCCTCGACCGCCCCGCACGTCGCGGCGGTGCTGGCGGAGTATGCCGGGCGCGACCCCCGCATCAAGACGGTGCGGCGCGAGACCAACGGCCACATCTCGGCGGCCAGCAACACCGCGCTGGAGCTGGCGTCGGGCGAGTTCGTCGCCCTGATGGACCATGACGACGAGCTGCCGCCGCACGCGCTCTACATGGCCGCGGACGAGATCAACCGGCACCCGGACGCCGACGTCATCTATTCCGACGAGGACAAGATCGACGAGAACGGCCGGCGCTACGACCCCTATTTCAAGACCGACTGGAACCCCGACCTGTTCCACGGCCAGAACATGGTCAGTCATCTGGGGGTGTTCCGCCGCACGCTGCTGACGGAGATCGGCGGCTTCCGCGTCGGCTACGAGGGCAGCCAGGATTACGACCTGGTGCTGCGCGCGGTGGAGAAGACCACGGCGGCGCGCGTCCGCCACATCCCGATGATCCTCTACCACTGGCGGGTCTTCTCGGCCTCCTCGTCCTTCTCGACCGTCGCGCTGCCGACGGCGACGGACGCGGCGCGCCGGGCGCTGCAGGACCATTTCCAGCGCATCGCCCTGCCGGTGACGGTCACCCCGGCGCCGGGGGCGGAATGGTACACCCGCGTCGTCTACCCGGTGCCGGAGCCGGCGCCGCTGGTCTCGCTGCTGGTGCCGACCCGCGACAAGGTCGACCTGCTGCGCCAGTGCGTCGAGGGCCTGCTGGACGAGACGGACTACCGCAACATCGAGGTGCTGATCCTCGACAACAACAGCGAGGAGAAGGAGACGCTCGACTACTTCGCCTCGCTGGAAGGGCGCGACCGCGTCCGGGTGCTGCGCTACGACGGGCCGTTCAACTTCTCCGCCATCAACAACTTCGGCGTCCGCGCGGCCAAGGGCGAGCTGATCGGCCTGATCAACAACGACATCAAGATCATCGGGCCGGGCTGGCTGACCGAGATGGTCGGCCATGCCCTGCGGCCGGAGGTCGGCGCGGTCGGCGCCAAGCTGTATTACGGCGACGACACCGTCCAGCACGCCGGCGTCATCACCGGCATCAACGGCGTCGCCAACCACATCCACAAGCATTTCGCCCGCGAGCATCCCGGCCATTTCGCCCGCCTGATGCTGACGCAGAACATGTCCTGCGTCACCGCGGCCTGCATGGTCATGCGCAAGGCGGTGTTCGAGGAGGTCGGCGGCCTGGAGGAGGAGCATCTGGCCGTCGCCTTCAACGACGTCGACCTGTGCCTGCGGGTGCGCGACGCCGGCTATTTCCTGGTCTGGACGCCGCACGCCGAGCTGTACCACCTGGAATCGGCCTCGCGCGGGTCGGACATGGCGCCCGACAAGATCGCCCGCTTCAAGCGCGAGATCGCCTACATGCACGAGCGTTGGGGCAAGGCGCTGGTCGAGGATCCGTTCTACAACCCGAACCTGACGCTGGAGACGTCCGACTTCGGGCTGGCCTTCCCGCCGCGCACGGTCAAGCCCTGGCTGCTCAAGGAGCGCCAGGAGCCCCGGAAAACGCTCCAAAAGGAAAGCATCTGAGCCATGGACGTCGTCTCCCTCGACATTCCCGACGTGAAGATCCTGCGTCCGAAGAAGTTCGGCGACCATCGCGGCTTCTTCTCGGAGACCTACAACAAGAAGACGTTCGAGGCGGCCGGGCTGCACTACGACTTCGTCCAGGACAACCAGTCGCTGTCGGCCGAGGTCGGCACCGTGCGCGGCCTGCATTTCCAGCTGCCGCCCTTCGCCCAGGACAAGCTGCTGCGGGTGGTCAAGGGCGCGGTCTTCGACGTCGCGGTCGACATCCGCAAGGGCTCGCCCACCTTCGGCCGGCACGTCAGCGCGGTGATCAGCGCCGCGGAGTGGAACCAGATCCTGGTGCCGATCGGCTTCGCCCACGGCTTCTGCACGCTGGAGCCGGACACCGAGGTCATCTACAAGGTGACCAACTATTATTCGGCCGAGCATGACCGCGGCATGCTGTGGAACGACCCGGCGCTGGGCATCGACTGGCCGGTCGCCGCCGACAAGGCGCGGCTGTCCGACAAGGATCACAAGCACCCGACCTTCGCCCAGCTTGGCGACTGGTTCTGACGGCGCTATTGGACTTCGAGGGGCTTCGGCCCCGCTTTTCGGCCCCGGTTTCGATCCTGGTTCTGGCGGGTAAGGTGGTTTGATGACGCGCATTCTCGTGACCGGCGGCGCCGGCTTCATCGGCTCGGCGGTGGTCCGCCAGCTTCTCGCCGAAACCGACGCCTTCGTCGTCAATGTGGACAAGCTGACCTACGCGGCCAACCTGTCCTCGCTGCCGGGGGCCGCGGGCCATCCCCGCTACGCCTTCGAGAAGGTCGACATCTGCGACGCCGCCGAGCTGGCCCGGGTCTTCGCCACCCACCAGCCCGACGCGGTGATGCATCTGGCCGCCGAATCCCACGTCGACCGCTCGATCGACGGGCCGGGCGACTTCATCCAGACCAACGTCGTCGGCACCTTCCGCCTGCTGGAAGCGGCGCGCGGCCACTGGTCGGCGCTGCCGGCCGAGCGCAAGGCGGCCTTCCGCTTCCACCACATCTCCACCGACGAGGTGTTCGGGACGCTGGGCGCCGACGGCTTCTTCACCGAGACGACGGCCTACAGCCCCAACTCGCCCTATTCGGCCAGCAAGGCGTCGTCGGACCATCTGGTCCGCGCCTGGCACGAGACCTACGGGCTGCCGGTGGTGCTGACCAACTGCTCCAACAACTACGGCCCCTACCATTTCCCGGAGAAGCTGATCCCGCTGGTGATCCTGAAGGGTCTGGCCGGCGAGCCGCTGCCGGTCTACGGCAAGGGCGACAACATCCGCGACTGGCTCTATGTCGAGGACCACGCCCGCGCGCTGCGGCTGGTGCTGGAGAAGGGCCGGATCGGCGAGAGCTACAACATCGGCGGCCACAACGAGCGCACCAACCTGGAGGTCGTCCGCGCCATCTGCGCGCTGCTGGACGAGATGGCCCCGGCCGGCGCGCCGCACGACCGGCTGATCAGCTTCGTCACCGACCGCCCGGGCCACGACAAGCGCTACGCCATCGACGCCGGCAAGATCGAGCGCGAGCTGGGCTGGACGCCGCTGGAGACCTTCGAGAGCGGGCTGCGCAAGACGGTGGCCTGGTACCTGGAGAACCGCGACTGGTGGCAGGCCATCCTGAACGGCTCCTACCGCGGCGAGCGGCTGGGTCTGAAGGAAGGGGCGGCGTCATGAAGGTCCTGGTTCTCGGCAGCAACGGCCAGCTCGGCTTCGAGCTGATGCGGGCCAACTGGGCGCCCGGCACCGATGTGGTGGGGCTGCCCTATCCCGAGTTCGACGTGACCCGGCCGGGCGACGTGGACAAGGCGGTCGCCGCCCACGCGCCCGACCTGCTGGTCAACGCCACCGCCCACACCGCGGTCGACAAGGCGGAGAGCGAGGTCGACCTCTCCTTCGCCATCAACCGCGACGGGCCGGGCGCCATGGCCGCGGCCTGCGCCGCGCGCGGCATCCCCTTCATCCATGTGTCGACCGACTATGTCTTCGACGGGACGAAGGACGGCGTCTACCGCGAGGACGACCCGATCAACCCGCTGGGCGTCTACGGCGCCAGCAAGGCGGCGGGCGAGGCGGCGGTGCGCGCGGCGATCCCGCAGCACATCATCCTGCGCACCTCCTGGGTCTACAGCGCCTACGGCAACAACTTCGTCAAGACGATGCTGCGCTTCGGCAAGGAGCGCGAGGAGATGCGGGTGGTCGCCGACCAGCACGGCTCCCCGACCGCCGCCGCCGACCTCGCCGCCGCCATCGTCCACATCGCCGGCACCATCGAAACGACCGGCGCCGCCGCCTGGGGCACCTACCATTTGACCGGCAGCGGCGTCACCACCTGGCACGGCTTCGCCGAGCGCATCTTCCAGCGGCTGGATGAGCGCACCGGCAAGCGGCCGCGGCTGGTCGCCATCGGCACGGCCGACTACCCGACCCCGGCGCGCCGCCCGGCCAACTCCCGGCTGGATTGCTCCCGCGCCAAGGAGCGTCTCGGCGTCGCCTGCCCGCCGTGGCAGGAGAGCCTGGACCGCGTGATCGACGAGCTGTTCACCAACCCGCCGCAGGCGTGAGGACCACGACGATGAAGGGCATCATCCTGGCCGGCGGGTCCGGCACCCGGCTCTACCCGGTGACCCGGGCGATCAGCAAGCAGCTGCTGCCGATCTACGACAAGCCGATGATCTATTTCCCGCTCAGCACCCTGATGCTGGCGGGCATCCGCGACATCCTGATCATCACCACGCCGCACGACCAGCCGCTGTTCCAGATGGTGCTGGGCGACGGCTCGCAGTGGGGCCTGAACCTGAACTGGGCGATCCAGCCGTCGCCGGACGGGTTGGCGCAGGCCTTCATCATCGGCCGCGAGTTCGTCGGCAACGACCCCTGCGCCCTGGTGCTGGGCGACAACATCTTCTACGGCCACGGCCTGACCAACATCCTGCGCGCCGCCGGCGAGAAGACCGAGGGCGCCAGCGTCTTCGCCTACGCCGTGCGCGATCCCGAGCGCTACGGCGTGGTGGAGTTCGACGCCGCCGGCCGGGCGCTCAGCATCGAGGAGAAGCCGGTCGCCCCGCGGTCCAAATGGGCGGTGACCGGGCTGTATTTCTACGACAACGACGTGCTGGACATCGCGGCGGCGGTGAAGCCCTCGCCGCGCGGCGAGCTGGAGATCACCTCGGTCAACGCCGCCTATCTGGATCTCGGCCGGCTGTCGGTCGAGCAGATGGGCCGCGGCTATGGCTGGTTCGACACCGGCACCCACGACAGCCTGCTGGAGGCGGCGGAGTTCGTCCGCACCATCCAGCACCGCCAGGGCCTGCAGATCGCCTGCCCGGAGGAGATCGCCTACACCTCCGGCTGGATCGACGCCGAACAGGTCAGCCGGTTGGCCGAGCCGCTGAAAAAGAACGACTACGGCCGCTATCTGCTGGGACTGCTCAGCTGAAGGATCATTGAGCGCCCGCCCGCGTTGTTCCCTCGTCGGTGATTCCACCGTCTTTCCACCACCTGGACAGGAACGAAGCCTTGCGGGCCTTCACGAACCGAAAGCGTGTCCTCGTCACCGGCGGCGCCGGCTTCCTGGGTTCGCACCTGTGCGAGCGGCTGCTCGACGCCGGCAACGACGTCCTGTGCGTCGACAACTTCTTCACCGGCAGCCGCGACAACGTGCTGCATCTGCTCGACAACCCGCATTTCGAGCTGATGCGGCACGACGTGACCTTTCCGCTCTATGTCGAGGTCGACGAGATCTACAACCTCGCCTGTCCGGCCTCGCCGATCCATTACCAGCACGATCCGGTGCAGACGACCAAGACCAGCGTCCACGGCGCCATCAACATGCTGGGGCTGGCCAAGCGCCTGGACGCCCGGATCATGCAGGCCTCGACCTCGGAGGTCTACGGCGACCCGGCGGTCCACCCGCAGACCGAGGAGTATTGGGGCAACGTCAACACCATCGGCCCGCGCGCCTGCTACGACGAGGGCAAGCGCTGCGCCGAGACGCTGTTCTTCGACTATCACCGCCAGCACAGGCTGTCGATCAAGGTCATCCGCATCTTCAACACCTATGGCCCGCGCATGCACCCCAACGACGGGCGCGTGGTGTCGAACTTCATCATCCAGGCGCTGAAGGGCGAGCCGATCACCATCTACGGCGACGGCCGGCAGACGCGGTCCTTCTGCTACGTCGACGATCTGGTCGACGGCTTCCTGCGCTTCATGGACACGCCGGCCGAGGTCACCGGCCCGATCAACCTCGGCAACCCCGGCGAATTCACCATGCTGGACCTGGCCGAGAAGGTGATCAACCTGACCGGCTCCGCCTCGCGGATCGAGCACAAGCCGCTGCCCCAGGACGACCCCAAGCAGCGCCAGCCCGACATCACCAAGGCCCGCGCCCTGATGGGCTGGGAACCGGCCGTGCCGCTGGAAGACGGGCTGGCCCGCACCATCGCCTATTTCCGCGGGCGCTTCTTCGCCTGAGGGATGCGGAGAGACGGTGGATCCTCCGTCTCTCCGCCCTCACCCTAGCCCTCTCCCCGCTTTCAGCGGACCGGAGGTCCGCCTGTCGCGTCAGCGCAAACTTTGTTTGCGCGTTAGCGGGGGGGAGAGGGGATCTTCAGCCGCTCTTCCCAGGCGAGCGCCGAGGCGACGATGGTTTCCAGCTCGGCGTGGCGCGGCGTCCAGTCCAGCGTGCGGCCGATCCGCTCCACCCCGGCGACCAGGGCGGGAGGATCGCCGGCGCGGCGCGGGCCGATGCGCGCCGGCAGCGGCTTGCCGGTCACCCGCTCGACCATCGCCAGCACCTCGCGCACCGAATAGCCGCGGCCGTAGCCGCAGTTCAGCACCTCCGACGCACCGCCGGCCTCCAGGTGGCGCAGGGCGGCGACATGGGCGTCGGCGAGGTCGCTGACATGGATGTAGTCACGCACGCAGGTGCCGTCCGGCGTGTCGTAGTCGTCGCCGAAGATCTGCAGCTCCGCCCGCTGGCCGGTCACCGTCTGGGCGGCGATCTTGATCAGGTGGGTGGCGACGCGCGACACCTGGCCCGAGCGGCCCTGCGGATCGGCCCCGGCGACGTTGAAATAGCGCAAGGCGACGTAACGCAGGTCGTGCGCCGCCGCGGTGTCGCGCAGCATCCACTCCGTCATCAGCTTGGACGCGCCGTAGGGGTTGATCGGCCTGGTCGGCGTCCGCTCGTCGATCGGCAGTTGCTCCGGCATGCCGTAGACGGCGGCGGTGGAGGAGAAGATGAAGCGGCCAACCCCGGCCTCGACGCAGGCCTCGATCAGGGCGTGGCTGTTCACCGTGTTGTTGCGGTAGTAGGCGAGCGGCCGCTCCACCGATTCCGGCACGACGATGCTGCCGGCGAAATGCATCACGGTGCCGATGCCGTGGCGGGCGAAGGTCTCGGCCAGCAGGGCCTTGTCGCCGACGTCGCCCTCGACCAGCGGCACGCCGTCGGGCACCGCCGTCCGCCGGCCGGTCGACAGGTTGTCCAGCACCACGACGGCGCGGCCCTGGTCGCGCAGCGCCAGCACCACATGGGAGCCGATGTAGCCGGCGCCGCCGGTCACCAGCACGGTTGCGTGTTCGGTCATGGTGGGGGTGGGGGGCGTCTCGGGCATCGGTTGGCACGCTCGTCGTCGGTTGGGGCCGGGCCGTGTCGGCCGGAACCGAAGATAGCGATTCGCCGATGCTGCACCGCGGTCTTTTCCGCAGAACGACCGCGGTCTTTCGAACAGCTTCGGATGCCCCATCCCGCCCGTATGGCCGCTCAAAACCAGGGCTGTCCATCGGCGATCATCCTGGACACCGCCGGACGGCCATGATGCCGAACGATCAGCGTGGACGGACGCGCCACACCGGCAAGGGCCCGATCCGGCTGTCCTGCGGCTCGAAGCCGACCGCCGGCAGAGCCGCCTGATAGCGGGCCTTGACCGGCTCGGAGGCGATCAGGAGAATCCGGGAGTCGGCCGGCAGGGCCGCGAGCACCGACGCGTCCGGCAACCCACCGATCGCCCGCCCCCCTTCGACACCGCGCTGGACGAAGGAGCCGTTCAGGATAGGACAGCCGGTCAGGATCTCGGCATATTCCAGGGGTCTGTGGGTCTGGACCGTGTGCAGCTCGTCGGCGATGGTGAAGCTGTCCGTGATCAGGAAACAGGGGGACGTTCCCGCCAGCTCGTCGCGCATGTGGACCAGCGTGGCCTTCTCCACGCGCTGAAGGGCGAACACCTCGACGATGTGCCTGAAGTCCCCGGCCGCGAGGAGCACGGCCACGGCCATGGCGGCGCCGGTCCCCATATAGGCGATCGGGGAACCGGTCAGACCGCTGCGCCCATAGCAAACGATCGCGCACAGGGCGGTGAAGAAGAGCGCCGCCTGCGGAAAGATCATCTGCCACCGCGCGAAGTCCGGGGTGATGCCGACCCGCAGGGTTCCGGTGGCAAAGGCGATCTGGAGCAGCAGCATGATGCCCCAGACCCCGGCCATCCGCGCCGCAGCGAACGGGCGCCCGCTGCCGCCGCCTCGGCGCAGAAGCCATCCCGTCACCAGAGGCAACGCCACGCAGGCGATCAGGACAAGCCCGCGGTAGGGGGAGTGCCGAATGTCGGGGCTGTTGGACTCATTGAAGATGAACAGGAGGATGTCGTCTTTCCCCAGCAGAACCGCGGCCATGCCCTTCAGGCCGTCCATCAGCCCTCCAAGACCAAAGCCGCCGGCGCGCGGGTCGTTGAACGCCGCTCTCATGAGCAGCGCGAACAGGCCGAGCGACAGAATTCCGCTCACCCCGAGCCGCAGCACGCCCATCCAATCCTCCCGCCGCCGCGGAAGGTGCACGAGAACGTATCCGGCGAAGAAAGCGGCAACCATGTAAATGATCGAATAATGGACGAGGATTGCCCCGGTCATCGCCAGGGTTCCGTAAATCACGCCGCTCCACCGGCGCGATGAGAGCATCAGGATTCCGATTAGGAATGGAAGAAGCGCCCCGGCCAGGACTTGGGAATTCTTGCCATGCTCCAAGGTGTAGGTGGCTGTGCGCTCCAAGCCGAAAGTCGCGAGATAGGACAGGCACAACAACAGCCAGAAGGGCAGCCCGATGCGGAAAACGCGGAGCCCGATCCATGCCCATCCGACCGGCAGGACCAGAACCAGCGCGATCGACAGCACCTTGAACAGGAAGATGGCCGTCATTGCCGGAACCAGCGCGCTGACAGCGGAAAACAGAATGGGGTATCCCGGAGGATAGGTGAATCCGGGGTCTCCCGGCCGATAGACCTCCATCGTCGTCGCATGGGACAGAAGGCTGTCGGCAAGCGTCGGCACGATGATCGGATCATTGCCGGTCATGACGTGGCTGACCTGCGTGAGGGCGAACAGCCCCGCCCCCGCGGCCAGGACCACACACAAGGACGCCAGGGCGTCCCGTCTGTCGAACCGGGCGGGCGTGACGGGGAAGGACCCCACGTAACGCAGAAAGCCCCAAGCCACCACACCGCCGGCCAGCAGCGCCAGCACACGCCGCCCGTGTGGCATCCCCAGTTTTGATTCGGCAAAGAAGAGCAGAACATAGAAGAAAGCAAGGAAGACGACCGCAAGAAATGAACGCTCCAACGACACGGAGCCGAATTCAATCCTGTTCATCAAACACACCTTATTCATAAGCAGTCGCAGGAGGAGAAGAGGAGCACAGTCCCCAATTCACCGCCTGGGCTGTCTTCAACGCCCTTCAACGTTCACTGCGAATGAGACTGGGCAATGCCGAAGGTCAGGGTGAGCGGGATTGCCCGTCTCCAGCGGCGGCGGACAGCGGGGGAGACGCGCGGGAGCCGGGCAACCCAGACGCATCGGCCTTCGGTGCCGCCGCGACGGGGGAGCCGGGCGGTCTGAATGCGGCGATGCGGCATGGATCGGCGCCCTGCGCAAAGGAGGCCCTTGTACCACTGACGGTTCTGCCGCTCCAAGGCGAATTGCTGCGGGCCGCGCCGAACCCACTCCGACCAGCCGCTACGCCGGCAGCCTGGTCGTCGGGTAGGCGGTGTCGGTGATGTCCTCCAGCTCGACGGGCCAGTCCAGCACGGTCTCGCCGGTCTTGCGGAACAGCACGGCGGACGACAGGTAGCCGCCGGTGGCATCGCCGAAATTCGTCACGGCGTGACAGCGGCCGGGCACCACATAGGCCGGTTCGCCCAACGCCGTGTGGAGGATCTCGAAGCCGGTCTTGGGATTGAGCAGCGCCGCCCAGGCGGTGTCGGAAAACCGCCAGAAGTCCCAGGGCGCGTCGTGGATCGGCCAGCACTGGTGCGTGGTGAACAGCCCGACCGCCCCGACGTTCAGGACCCTGTTCAGCTCGATGGCGAACTTCCAGGGCATCATGATGTGCTCCAGGACGGAAAAGGCCGAAACGGCGTCGAACCGGCGGTCGGGGAACAGCTTGGAAAGCCGGTGGGCGTCCCCGACGACATCCACGTTGTCCCCGGCCATCACATCCAGCCCGGTGTAGCTCCAGCCTTCGGGGGCCAAACTCCGGCGCACGATGCCGGACCGGGCCCGGGACCCGATCTCCAGGTAACGGCCGGCCGGCTTGCCGCCGAGCCGGCCGTGGAACTCCTCCGTCAGCCAGTGGGTGGTCTCGACCAGGGTCGGCTGGGACAGGGAGCCGGCGGAATAGGCCCCCTCGGCGGTATGGAACTGCAGGTCCGCCGCCAGAAGATCCACGTCCGGGTCGTCGACCACCACTTGAACGTCGAAACGGCAACGGCTGGCCTTGACGCCATGCCCGGCCGCCACGTCGGGGCTGGGAAGACCGGGAGCGCCGACCGGGTAGGAGCGTCCGCCCGGAAAGCGGAGCGTCATGTGGGTGATCGGGGCTTCCTCGCCGAAAGCCCATCCCGACACGGCGACGACGCGCTTGAACAGGCTGAAACGGTCGATCGAGAAAAGCGGCCAAGCACCCATTCCCACAGCTTCCCCAGTTGGCCTGCCGGCTCCGCCCGACGTGGCGTCCCGCAAACCGCAAGCCACCGTTGGAGCCCTGCAAACGAAGGTTGACGACCTGGAACAGGGATATCCGCCCCCCGGCGGGAGAGCAACAATCGAACGCGTCATACGAACGAAAGTTACAAGTCTCCCACAAAGGGCTGAGGCCGCCGACCCGATCCATGCCGGAACCGCGGTCGTTCCCGCTTTTTTTCGGCGGATCAGGCAGTGTTCGGGACGAGGATCGGGGCCGGAGACGGCTGTCCGCCGCTCCGGCCGCCCATCGGGGTTACGGCTCGCGGATGCTCTCGTCCAGCGCGCGGATGACCGGGTAGAGGAAGTAGGACAGCACCGACCGGGTGCCGACCCGGATCTCGGCCGAGGCGACCATGCCGGGGCTGAGCCGGGTGCCGTCGGGCACCGACTCCAGCGTCGTGCCGAGCAGCCGGACCCGCGTGCGGAAGACGGCGCCGCCGTTGGGGCCGCCGCCGGGCCGGGCGCCGTCCGGGCCGGCCATGCCGCCGCCCGCCGCCCCGTCATGCGGGAAGGCGTCGGCGCTGATGGTGCGGACCTCGCCGGGCAGGACGCCGTGGCGCTGGAAGGGGAAGGCGTCGAGCTTGACCCGCACCGGGTCCCCGACCCGCACCAGCCCGATGTCGCGCGACGGGATCTCGGCCTCGACCTCCAGCGGCACGTCGGCGGGGACCAGGGTGACCAGCGGCTCGGCCTCCTTGACGACGGAGCCGACGGAGCGTTTGGCGACCTCCAGCACGATGGCGTCGACCGGGGCGGTCATGGTGACCAGCGAGCGGCGGCGGTCGGCCTTGGCGATCTGCTCCACCAGGGTGGCCCGCTGGCGGGTCTGCTCGACCAGCTCCTCCGCCGACTTGCGCCGCCACTCGTCGACGAAGGCGGCACGGTCGGCCTGGGTGGCGCGCAGCTCGTGCTCGGTCTCGCTCTCGCGGTCCTTCAGCCCGTTCAGGTCGTCGCGCATGCGCAGCCGCTCGCCGCGCGCCTCCAGCCAGGTCAGGCGGGATCCGGTCTGGCGCTCCTGCAGCTGGCGGCGGATCTCCTCGACCTCGCCGACCAGCGCCAGCCGCTCGGCCAGCCCGATCTGG
The DNA here is from genome assembly GCF_003116095.1 of Azospirillum sp. TSO35-2. Lineage (GTDB taxonomy): Bacteria > Pseudomonadota > Alphaproteobacteria > Azospirillales > Azospirillaceae > Azospirillum. The sequence continues at coordinate 4,708 of NZ_LGRA01000001.1, read as the reverse complement.
GCGCGGCGGTTGGCGGCGAGGCTGGATTCCAGCTGCGCCGACTTCTCGTCCAGCGAAGCCAGCCGGGAGCGGTATTCGGCGCGGCGGCGCTCCAGGATGGCCGCCTGCGCGGCGACGTCGGCCGCGGCCGTGTCGGACAGGCCGGCCGGCGGGAGGTAGGCGCTGCCGTCCAGCTCGGCGCGCAGGCGGCCGATCTGGGCGTCGAGGCTGCTGCGCCGGGCGGTCAGGTCGGCCAGATCCGCCGCCGCGAAGGTGGGGTCGAGCGTCGCCAGCCGGTCGCCGGCCCGGACGAAGTCGCCGACCTGGACGTCGACGCTGCGGATCACCGCCGTCTCCAGCGGCTGCGCCACCACCATCGGGGCGGTGGTCACCAGCCGGCCACCGGCGGCGACGATGCGGTCGACCTGCGCGAGGCCGGCCCACAGCACCAGCGCCGCCAGCAGCCCGGCCAGCACATAGAGGGTCGAGCGCGCCGCCCAGGGCAGCGGCGCGTGTTCGATCGCCGCCCCGTCCGGCAGATAGTCGAGCGCGAAGCCGGCCGGCCGGGCGGGGGCGGGGGGCGCCGGAGGGGACCGGCGCGGGCGGACGGCCGGCGCGCGGCCGCGCGCCTCCCGGCGGCGCGGGGCGGGAGAGGCGGAGGCCGGGGAGGGGGAAGGGGCGGACCCGGCCACCACCACGTCGCGCCCGGCGTCCCGCCCGGCATCCCGTTTGCTCTCGCCCGTCATCGCGGTGTCGTCCATGGCGTCAGTGCCCCCGGTTCTGCTGCTGCCACAGGTGCCGGTACTCGCCGCAGCGGTCGAGCAGGGTGGCGTGGGGGGCGAGGTCGAGCAGGCGGCCCTGGTCCAGCACGGCGATGGTGTCGCAGCCGGTCAGGGTCGACAGCCGGTGGGTGACGATCAGCACGGTGCGGCCGCGGGCGATGCGGCGCAGGTTGGCCATGACGATGGCCTCGCTGTCGGGGTCGAGCGCGCTGGTCGCCTCGTCCAGGATCAGGATGCGCGGCTGGGTCAGCAGGGCGCGGGCGATGGCGATGCGCTGCTTCTGCCCGCCGGACAGGTTGGTCGCCCCCTCCTCGACCAGCGTGTCGTAGCCGTCGGGCAGGCGGTGGATGAACTCGTCGGCGCCGGCCAGCCGGGCGGCCTCGACGATCTCCTCGCGCGTCGCCTCGGGGCGGGTCATCGCTATGTTGTCGCGGATGGAGCCGCGGAACAGGAAATTCTCCTGCAGCACCACGCCGATCGAGCGGCGCAGGTGCCCCAGATCCAGCTCGCGGATGTCCAGCCCGTCGTAGCGGATGGCCCCCTCCTGCACCGGGTAGAAGCCCTGGAGCAGCCGCATCAGCGTGCTCTTGCCCGACCCGCTGCGCCCGACCAGCCCGACGACCGAGCCGGCCGGCACGCTCAGCGTCACCCCGTCCAGCGCCGCCGGCCGGTTGCGGTCGTAGCGGAAGCCCAGCCCGTCGATGTCGATCCGCCCGACCAGCGCCGGGCAGGCACCGCTGCCCTCGCGCCGCGGCTCGGCCGGGTGGTTCATCACCTCGCCCAGCATGCGCACCGACAGCGCGGTCTCCTGGTACTGGTGGATCAGCGAGACGATCTGGACCAGCGGCGTCACCACCCGGCCCGACAGCATCTGGAAGGCGATCAGCGCGCCGACCGTCAGCTGGCGGTCGAAGACGTCGAAGGCGCCGACGGCGACCACCGCCACCATCATCGCCTTCTCCAGGAACTCGGTCACCGTGCGGGCGGCGATGGAGATGCGGCCGACCCGGTAATGGCTGGTCACCGCGCGCGCCGCCTTGCGGTCCCAGGCCCGGCGCTGCTGCGGCTCCATCGCCGAGGACTTGACGGTGCGCATGCCGTGGATCGTCTCCACCAGCATCGCCTGCCGCTCGGCGTCGGCGTTGTAGAGCTCGCTCAGCCGGCTGCGGTAGACCGGCACCAGCGCCACCACCACCCCGGCGATCAGCCCGGCGAACAGCAGCGCCACCAGCGTCAGCTTGACCGAATAGAAGAACAGGAAGGGCAGGAAGACCAGCAGCACCAGGCTGTCCAGCACGGTGGACAGCAGGTTGCCGGTCAGGAACTCGCGGATGCGCTCGACCTGCTGCATGTGGCGCACGGTGACGCCGGCCGAATGCCCGTCGAAGAAGGTGATCGGCAGGTCGAGCAGATGGCCGAAGGTGCGGTTCAGCAGCCGGATGTCGATGCGGTTGGCCGCCGCCAGCAGGATGAACTGGCGCAGGAAGCGGAAGACCGCCTCGAACAGCAGCGCCGCCAGCACGCCGATGGTCAGCACCTGCAGCGTGGTGACCGACTCGTTCACCAGCACCTTGTCGATCACGATCTGGAAATAGACCGGCACGGCAAGGGCAAGGGCGTGCAGCACCAGCGCCGCCACCACCACGTCGCGGAAGGCCGATTTCTGGCGCAGGATCTCGGGCACGAACCAGCGCAGGCCGAAGGGCTGGCGCGGGTCGGCGATGCCGTGGCGCGGCTTCAGGAAGACCAGCTCGCCGTCCCAGCGTTCCAGGAAGCGGTCGCGCGGCACGTCGATCACATCGAGCCGGTCGGCCAGCGGGTCGACGACGCCGACCGTCGCGTCCCGCTCTTCCGTCGGACGCGAGACGCCGACCAGGATGACGGTGTTGCCGTTGGCGAGCCGCGCCAGCAGCGGGAAGACCGGCGGCAGCGCCTGCAGGCCGTCCCAGTCCAGCCGGCGGGCGGTCGCCTTGAAGCCGGCGGCGGCGGCGATGCGCACCAGCTCGTCGGTGGTCGGCTCGCCGCGGCCGGGAGCGACCCGGGCGCGGGCGGCGGCCGGCGAGGCCGACAGGCCGTGATGGCGCGCCACCAGGGTCAGGCAGCGCAGCGCCGTGCCCACATCATGACCGGGATCATGACCGGCACCGGAGGCCGCGGCGGTGGCGGGCGGCGGCGAACCTGCGTCCGGCATGGCGGTCAGCCGAAGTTCGGCGAGCGCGGCGGACCGGACCGGACCGGCGGCGCGGACGGGGAAGCCGGCTGGGCCGGGGTCGGGGCCGCCGGGGCGGCGCCATGGGAGGACAGCGGGGAAGCGGGAGCCGGTCCGGCGGCGCCGGGCGGCAGCACGCCGGCATCCTCCAGCCGCTGGCGCATGCCGTCGAGCGCCGCGAGGCTGGCAAGGAAGCCCGGCAGGCTCATCACCAGCCGCTGGCGGATGGCGGGCAGCGGCTGGCCGCCCTCGTCCTTGCGCAGCGCCGACAGGCTGTAGAGGTCGATGCGGACCATCCCGTTGCCGAAGCCGATATCGAAGACCCCGTCGGCATAGAGTTCGGGGATACGGTCGTCCGGCGGCGGATCGATGGTCATGCGCGTCTCGACAGGGAATGAAGTAGAAGGAAAAAGCCTCGGGGCGCCCCGACCGTTTTACCCCAAAGACAGGAAAACAACCAAGTCGGAGCGCCCGAAAGGCGATAGCAGCGCTTAGAAGTCACAACAGGGTCAAGAACCGGATGTGAAAAGCGGCATGAAAGATGCCCCGCCGGCGTCGGACAGCGGCCGTGCCGGCAGGACGGGCGATCAGCCGAGCTGCGTCACCGACAAGGTGTAGCTGCCATAGCCATAGCCGGAACCGGCGCTCGCCACCTGGAGGGTGTAGGTGCCGGACGTGGTCGGGGTGAACGTCAGCTCCGAGTTGAGGCCGACACCCGAATCATCGTCGTAGCGCAGTTGCAGACCATGGCTGTCAAGGATGCGCAGATAGGGGTCGGTCAGCGTGCCGCGGTTGGTGGCGGCCCCTTCCAGATCGATCTGGTACCGGGTGCCCTGGGTCAGGGCCACGTTGAAGCTGTCGCGCTCGTACGGGAACGACAGGGTGTCGGAGACCGGCGGGAAGACCTCGGTCTGGCTGGGCTGGCTGGCGCTGACCTGATAGGTGCCGGTGCCGCTGCTGCCGAAGCTGCCGGCGGACACGTAGTAGGTGCCCGTCTGGGTCGGGCGGTACTGGATCAGCGCATCGCGGCCGACACCGCCGTCATCGTCCTGGGCGACCAGGTTCCGGTTGCTGTCGAACAGACGCAGATAGGGGTCGTTCAGCGTTCCGGTGCTGGTGCTGGCGCCGGTTTCGCGCAGCGTATAGAGGACGCCCCTCTGCAGGGTCACGGCGTACATGTCGGTTTCACCCACGACGCTGAGCGCCGCGGTGAGCGGGGTGCCGGTGGTCGAAAGCGTCGGAATTCCGGTGGCCGTCGACGCGGGCTGGATCGGAACGATGCGGCGTCCCTCGAAGATGCCGTAGTTCCGGTAGTGGTCCAGGGCGGTGTGATAACGGTCGGTGCCGCCGCCCAGGGCCGACTGCAGATCGGTGTAGAAGGCGAAATAGGACGCAATGTCCACGGTGGAGAAGTCGAAGCTGGTGGAGCGTTGCTCCCGGTAGCCGAAGGAGACGTAGTGCTGAACCGCCAGTGAGGCCGAGGAAAAGTTGAGGTCGGTGTTCGCCGCCATGTAGCTTGCCGCATCGAAGCTCGTCGAGCGCTGCTCCTGGTAGCCGAAGGAGATGTAGTGCTGCACCGCGCTGCTGGTGTTCAGGCCCGCCCGCAGCAGGTCGGTGTTCGCCGCCAGGTAGCTCGACGAGTCGAAGCTGGTGGAGCGCTGCTCCCGGTAGCCGAAGGAGAGATAGTGCTGCACCGCGCTGCTGGTGTTCAGGCCCGCCCGCAGCAGGTCGGTGTTCG
>NZ_LGRA01000022.1:603592-632794 GCF_003116095.1 Azospirillum sp. TSO35-2 | reverse complement strand
GGCGGGGGCGGTCGCGGCCGGGCTGGCCGGAACGACCGTTGCGGCGCCGGCGACGCCGGCCGCCAGAACGGGGGCCGTCGCCATCAAGGCGGCAAACGCAAAGGTCGAAACGGACGAGCGGATACGCGACCCAAAGACGGTGCCGGACATAGGATTTCTCCATTTCGGTGAGCGATCCGCGGTGCGGGATCGTGCTTAGATGAACGTGGCCGACCCCCGGTCCATTCCACGCCCTTCCAAAAAAAATCGCCCGGCCGTGAAAATTCTTTGCCCGCAGGTGACGGGGCCGGCGAAAGGGTCTAGAAAATGCGCGCTTTTCCTTTCCAGCCGGACCCTATCCGATGAGCCTGATCACGCCCCGCACCCCGCCCGGAACGATGGAACTGCTGCCGCGCCAGCAGGTGGCGTTCCAGCGCATGCTGGACACCATCCGCCGCGGTTACGAGCGCTTCGGCTTCGTCCCCGTCGAAACCCCGGTGTTCGAAACGGTGGAGACGCTGCTGACCAAGTCGGGCGGCGAGACGGAGAAGCAGGTCTATTTCGTGCAGTCGACCGGCGCCATCCAGCAGGGCAACAAGCCGGAACTGGCGCTGCGCTTCGACCTGACGGTGCCGCTCGCCCGCTACGTGGCGGAGCATGAGCGCGACCTCGCCTTCCCGTTCCGCCGCTACCAGATCCAGCGGGTCTACCGCGGCGAGCGGGCGCAGCGCGGCCGCTTCCGCGAGTTCTACCAGTGCGACATCGACGTCATCGGCAAGGACAGCCTGTCGGCCCATTACGACGCCGAGATCCCGGCGGTGATCCACCATGTCTTCACCGAGCTGAACTTCGGCGGCTTCACCATCAACGTGAACAACCGCAAGATCCTGCTGGGCCTGCTCGACGGTCTGGGCGTCGCCGACGCCGACACCCGCGCCCTGGTGCTGCGCGAGATCGACAAGCTCGACAAGATCGGCCACGACAAGGTGCGGGCCAGCCTGATCGGCCTGAACGTCAGCGAACACGCCGCCGACACCATCCTGTCGCTGATCGCCATGACCGGCACCAACGCCGAGACGCTGGCCGCCCTGGGCGCGCTCGACATCGAGAACGCCATCTTCCGCGAGGGCGTGGCCGAGTTGACCACCGTCATCGACGGCCTGCGCGATTTCCAGGTGCCGGACGACGCGGTGCGCATCAACCTCGCCATCGCCCGCGGCCTGGACTACTACACCGGCACCGTCTACGAGACCTTCCTGAACGACCATCCCGGCATCGGCTCGGTCTGCTCCGGCGGGCGCTACGAGAATCTCGCCAGCCACTACACCAAGTCGAAGCTGCCGGGCGTCGGCATCTCGATCGGCGCCACCCGCCTGTTCTACCAGCTGATGGACGCCGGCCTGATCAAGGACGCCGCCCCCACCGCCCAGGTGCTGGTGACCCAGCTCGACCCGGCGCTGTCGGCCGATTATTTCCGCATGGCCAGCGAGCTGCGCGCCGCCGGCCTGAACACGGAAATCCAGCTCGACGGCGGCAAGATCGCCAAGCAGATGAAATACGCCGACCGCGCCGGCATCCCGGTCGTCCTGCTGATGGGCTCCGACGAAAAGGCCCGCGGCACCGCGACGCTGAAGCATCTGGTCAAGGGCGAGCAGGTCGAGGTCCCGCTGGCCGAGCTGGCGACCCGGGCAAAGGCGCTGCTGGAGGGGTGAACCAACCCTCCTTAAACCCATATTAACCAAAACACCCCTACTGTCCCGACCGAAACCGGCCGTTTCGGCCGGGTGGTAGGGGGCGTACATCCGGCATGGCGCAGGGCGGCATGGCGCAAGGTTCGGTCCAGGGCTGGGCGCGGGCGGGCACGTGGGTGCGGCGGACGGCGATCGGCGCCGCCTTGGCCGTCACCGTGGCCGCGGTCGGCTACGCCGGCTGGCAGGAGACGCGGACCTCGCGGCTCCAGGCGCGGCTGCTGTCCGGCCTTGCCCAGTCGATGACCGTCACCCTGCGCGAGGGTCCCAACCCGGCGGCGCGCTACCCCAGGCAAGGCCCCTACAACGAGCGGCTGGGCTACACCGCCCTGCCCGGCTACCTCGGCGCGCTGACCCACGACCTCTACGCCGTGGAGGAGCAGGCGGTGCTGTCGCCGGCGCTCGACCGCTTCATGGCCGGCGGCGGCTTTCCGATCTACCGGGAAAAGACCCAGGCCGGGCTGACGCTGCTCGACCGCAACGGCACCACCATGTACGCGGCGCGCTACCCGGAACGGGTGTTCGCCGGTTTCGACGACGTGCCGAAGCTGGTCGCCGACACCCTGCTGTTCATCGAGAACCGCGAGCTGCTGAACGACGACCAGCCGCGCCGCAACCCGGCGGTGGAGTGGGACCGCTTCGCCGCCGCGGTCGCCATGCTGCCGGTGCATGTCCTACGTCCCGGGCAGCGCTCGCCCGGCGGCTCGACGCTCGCCACCCAGATCGAGAAGTACCGCCACTCGCCCGACGGCCAGACCACCGGCGGGGTGGAGAAGCTGCGCCAGATGGTGTCGGCCAGCGTCCGCGCCTACCGCGACGGCGAGGACACGACCGAGGCGCGGCGGCGCATCCTGGTCGATTACCTGAACTCCACCCCGCTGACCGCCCGACCGGGCTATGGCGAGGTGAACGGGCTGGGCGACGGGTTGTGGGCGTGGTTCGGCACCGACCTGCCGATCGCCCGCCGCGTGCTGAGCGAACCGGCGGCCGACGCCCGCGGCCTGCGGCTGAAGGCGCTGGCCTACAAGCAGGTGCTGGCGCTGCTGCTGGCCCAGCGCCGGCCGTCGCATTACCTGATCCAGGACCGGGCGGCGCTCGATCGGCTGGCCGACGCCCATCTGCGGGCGCTGGCCCAGGCCGGGGTGATCGACCCGGCGCTGCGCGACGCCGCGCTGGCCCTGCCGCTGGCCTTCCGCGACGACGCGCCGCCGACCCCCGCCACCTCCTTCGTCGAGCAGAAGGCGACCAACGCCATCCGCGCCCGGCTGCTGGCCATGCTGGGGGTGCCCAGCCTGTACCAGCTCGACCGCATCGACCTCACCGCGCAATCGACGCTCGATTCGGCGACGCAGGCCCGGGTGGTCGAGGTGCTGGGGCGGCTGAACGATCCCGCCTACGCCCGCACGCTGGGGCTGACCGGCGAGCGGCTGCTGGACGCCCGCACCAACGACCTGTCGAAGATCGTCTACTCCATCACCCTGTTCGAGCGCGGGCCGGAGGCCAACTACCTGCGCGTCCAGGCCGACAACCTCGACCAGCCGCTCGACATCAACGAGGGGGCGAAGCTCGACCTCGGCTCCACCGCCAAGCTGCGCACGCTGGTCACCTACCTTGAGATCGTGACGGAGCTGCACAGCCGCTACGCCCACCTGCCCAAGGAGCTGCTGGGCGATGTCGAGGACGAGGCGTCGGACACCCTGACGCGCTGGGCGACGAGCTGGCTGGCGACCACCCCCGACCGCGGCCTGCCGGCGATGCTCAGTGCGGCGATGGAGCGGCGCTATTCCGCCAACCCGGGCGAGGTGTTCTTCACCGGCGGCGGCCAGCACGCCTTCGTGAACTTCAACAAGGACGACAACGGCCGCATCCTGACGGTGCAGGACGCCCTGCGCAACAGCGTCAACCTGCCCTTCATCCGGCTGATGCGCGACATCGTGCAGTTCTACACCGCCGACGGGGCGGACGACGGCATCGACATCCTGCGCAGCCCCGACCACCCCGCCCGCCAGGCCTATCTGGAGCGGTTCGCCGACCGCGAGGGGTCGGACTTCCTCAACCGCTTCTACAACGACTACCGCAAGCGGACCCCGGACGAGGCGCTGGCCCGGCTGGCCAGCCGGTCCCGCCCGGTGCCGCACCGGCTGGCGGTGATCTTCCGCAGTGTGCGGCCGAAGGCCGGGCTGGCCGAGTTCTCCGCCTTCCTGCGCGGCCGGCTGCCGGGGGCGTCGCTGTCGGACGGCGAGCTGTCGGCGCTCTACGCCAAATACGGGCCGGACCGCTTCCCGCTGAACGACCTCGGCTACCTCGCCCGCGTCCATCCGCTGGAGCTGTGGCTGGTCGCCTATCTCCAGCAGCATCCCGACGCCAAGCGCGCCGAGGTGCTGGCCGCCAGCGCCGACGAACGCCAGGAAAGCTACCGCTGGCTGTTCAAGAAGGGCATGGCGGCGCAGAACACCCGGATCCGCATCGGCCTGGAGGAGGAGGCGTTCAAGCGCATCACCGACCAGTGGCACAGCGTCGGCTACCCGTTCGACACGCTGGTGCCGTCGCTGGCCACCGCGATCGGCAGCTCGGCCGACCGTCCGGCGGCGCTGGCCGAGCTGATGGGGCTGATCCTGAACGACGGGGTGCGCCAGCCCACCGTGAAGATCCGCTCGCTGCATTTCGCCGCCGGCACGCCCTACGAGGCCCGGCTCGGGCTGGGTCCGCTGGAAGGCCGGCGCGTGCTGCATCCGGAGGTCTGCGCCACCATCCGCCGCGCCCTGATGGACGTGGCGCAGAACGGCACCGCCAAGCGGGTGTGGGGCGCCTTCAAGGACGCCTCCGGCGCGCCGATCCCGATGGGCGGCAAGACCGGCACCGGCGACCACCGGCTCGACCGCTGGGGGCCGGGCGGCGTCCTGCTGGAATCGAAGGCGGTCAACCGCACCGCGACCTTCGTGTTCTACATCGGCGACCGCTTCTTCGGCACCATGACCGCCTTCGTCCACGGGCCGGAGGCCGACGACTACCGCTTCACCAGCGCCCTGCCCGCCCAACTGCTGAAGAGCCTCGCCCCGGCGTTGCAGCCGCTGATCGACCAGGGCGCCACCCACACCGCCGACACCCGCCCGACCCCGGCGGGGCTGTAGCCGGGGGTTGTCCCCGGGGCGGCCAGTTGGACGATAACGCCGCCGCATCCCGCCCGCCGTGGTAGACTGGAGGCGGTCGGGGGGTCGGGTGGATGGAACAGTGGAACAGGGTGCCGGGCCGTGTTTCATGGTGTTCCAAATGTTCTGTTCGCATGGTCCTTGACGCGCCCCGCCGTTTGCCGTAAGCACGCCGCGCACGCGTCGGCACCCCTGGAGGCCGGCGCCCTTTTCGTTTTGGAGCATCGTCATGACCAAGATCATTCCGCTCGGCGCTGAGACGCGCGAACGGGCCGGCAAGGGGACCGCCCGCCAGACCCGCCGTGATGGCCGTATTCCGGCCGTCATCTATGGTGGCAAGCAGGCACCCCTGACCATTTCGCTCGAGAAGTTCGAGTTCACCCGCGTCCTGCATCAGCCGGGCTTCTTCACCCACCTGTTCGAAGTGACCGTCGACGGTGCCGCCCATCGCGTGCTGCCGCGCGACGTGCAGCTCCACCCGGTGAGCGATCTCCCGCTGCACGTCGACTTCCTGCGCGTGTCCTCCGACACCCGCATCAACGTGCAGGTTCCGGTCGAGTTCGTCGATCAGGACAAGTCGGCCGGCCTGAAGCGCGGCGGTGTCCTGAACATCGTCCGTCACGAGTTGGAGCTGAGCTGCCCGGCCGACAGCATCCCCGAGCACATCACCATCTCGTGCGAGGGCTTCGACGTCGGCGACTCGATCCACATCTCGGCGGTCAAGCTGCCGGAAGGCGTCACCTCGACGATCGCCGACCGCGACTTCACCATCGCGACGATCGTGGCGCCGTCGGGCCTGAAGTCGGAAGAGGGCGCCGCCGCCTAACGGAGCGTTCGTCCTTCGACGATGGTTACGGTGGGGGGCTTCGGCCCCCCGCTTCGTTTGTGGAGAGCGCTTTCCGTGGGGTAAGGGACATGCTGCTTCTGGTCGGACTGGGCAACCCCGGCAACGAGTATGCCCGCAACCGTCACAACATCGGTTTCATGGCGGCGGAGACCATCGCCCAGCGCCACCGCTTCACGCCATGGAAGAAGCGTTTCCAGGGCCAGACCGCCGAGGGCACCGTCGCCGGCGACAAGGTCCTGGCGCTGGAACCCGGCACCTTCATGAACCTGTCCGGCCAGTCGGTGGTGGCGGCCCTGCAATTCTTCAAGCTGAAGCCCGAGAACGTCGTCGTCATCCACGACGAGCTGGACCTGCCCCCCGGCAAGATCCGCGTGAAGAAGGGCGGCGGCCATGGCGGCCACAACGGCCTACGCTCCATCGACGCCCACATCGGCAAGGAATACTGGCGCATCCGCCTCGGCATCGGCCATCCCGGCAACAAGGACCTGGTCAGCGGCTATGTCCTGCACGACTTCGCCAAGGCCGACCGGGACTGGATCGACCCGCTGCTCGACGCCGTGTCCGACAACCTGCCGCTGATCGTGGAAGGCCAGCCGGAGCTGTTCATGAACCGGGTGACGGTCGCAACCCAAGGCAAGTGAGGCGCGGATGCTCGGTCTGGTGATCATCGACGTTCAGAACGCCATCGTCGCCGGCTGCGGCACGCCGGAGCGTCAGCCCGAGATCGACCGCGCCTTGGATGACGCCGTCGGCCGCCTGCACGCGGTGAAGCAACGGGCGCGGGCTGCCGGCATTCCCGTGATCCTCGTCCAGCATGACGGCATCGAAGGCCATCGTCTGGCCGTCGGGGCGCAGGGCTGGGAGATCCGCCCGGAAATCGCCCCGCAGGACGGTGACGTCGTCGTTCACAAGTCGGAGTGCGACAGCTTCTTCGCGACGGACCTTGAGGTCCAGTTGAAGGCCCGCGGCGTGGACCACATCGTGGTCGGCGGCTGCATGACCCAGTTCTGCGTCGACACCACCGTCCGGCGCGCGGTTTCGCTCGGCTATGACGTGACGCTGATCGCCGATGGGCACACCACCGCCGACCGCGGCGACCTGCGCTTCGACCAGATCATCGCTCACCACAATGCAACGCTGAACGGGTTTGGTGCGGGCGATCATCGGGTGGATGTGAAGACAGCCGACGCGATCGTTTTCTGACCGGCCCGAGCCCTCCCCCACTTCGCGTTTGCGCTTTGGCCCCCGGCGTAGGATAAAGCGCCCCAATTCCAGTTATCTCCGACGGCGAGCAGCACCCCATGGGCTTCAATTGCGGCATCGTCGGCCTGCCGAACGTCGGCAAGTCGACCCTTTTCAACGCGCTGACCGCCACCCAGGCGGCGGAGGCGGCGAATTTCCCCTTCTGCACCAAGGAGCCGAACGTCGGCCGCGTCAGCGTGCCCGACCCGCGGCAGGACAAGCTGGCGGCGATCGCCAAGTCGCAGAAGGTCGTCCCGACCCAGTTGGAGTTCGTGGACATCGCCGGCCTGATCCGCGGCGCGTCGAAGGGTGAAGGGCTGGGCAACCAGTTCCTTGCCAACATCCGCGAGGTCGACGCCATCGTCCATGTGCTGCGCTGCTTCGAAGACGACGACATCACCCATGTCGAGGGCAACGTCGATCCGCTGCGCGACGCCGAGGTGGTCGAGACCGAGCTGATGCTCGCCGACATGGAGAGCCTGGAGCGCCAGCTCACCAGCCTTCAGAAGAAGGCCAAGGGTGGCGACAAGGACAGCAAGATCAAGGCCGACCTGATGGAGCGCGCCCTGAAGGTGCTTCAGGACGGCAAGCCCGCCCGCGTGGTCGAGGTGTCGGACGACGAGCGGCCGGTGTTCAAGCAGTTCATGCTGCTGACCGACAAGCCGGTGCTCTATGTCTGCAACGTCGAGGAGGCGTCGGCGGCCACCGGCAACGCCTTCTCCGCCAAGGTCGCCGAAAAGGCCAAGGCCGAAAACGCCGAGGTCGTCGTGATCTCCGCCGCCATCGAGTCCGAGGTCGCCCAGCTCACCGACCCGGCCGAGAAGGCCGAGTTCCTGGAATCGATGGGGCTGGAGGAAACCGGCCTGAACAAGCTGATCCGCGCCGGCTTCAAGCTGCTGGACCTGATCACCTTTTTCACCGTCGGCCCGAAGGAGACGCGGGCCTGGACCGTGCGCCGCAACGCCAAGGCGCCGGAGGCCGCCGGCGTCATCCACACCGACTTCGAACGCGGCTTCATCCGCGCCGAGACCATCGACTACACCAGCTTCGTCACGCTGGGTGGCGAGCAGGGGGCGAAGGACGCCGGCAAGATGCGCCAGGAAGGCAAGGAATACGTCGTCCAGGACGGCGACATCTTCCACTTCCGCTTCAACGTCTGACGACCAGGGGGGCCTGACGGCCAGGGGGGCACACCGGTGCCCCCTATCCTCCGCCGCCGTCATCCAACCGTCATATTGTCGTAACAATCCGCGCACCCCACCCTCCCAAGGGGGCTGCGTCCTGACCGCATCCCCGGATCCGACCGAGGGGGTGCGATGCAGGCGACGCGGGTGCTGCTGGAACTGGCTGGAAACGTCGTGCTGCTCCTGTGGGGGCTGCACATGGTCCAGAGCGGGCTGACCCGCGCGCTGGGCGCCGACCTGCGCCGCGTCCTGGGGGCTGGGCTGCGCACCCGCTGGACCGCCTTCCTGTCCGGCATGGGCATCACCATGCTGCTGCAAAGCAGCACCGCCACCGGGCTGATGACCACCGGCTTCACCGCAACCGGGCTGGTGTCGCTGATGCCGGCGCTGGCGGTGATGCTGGGGGCCAACGTCGGCTCCACCCTGATCGTCCAGGTTCTGGCCTTCGACGTCGCCCATGTCGCGCCGGCGCTGCTGCTGGGCGGCTTCATCGCCTTCCGCCGCGGGGCCAGGACGCGCAGCCGCGACCTGGGGCGGGTCGCCATCGGGCTGGGGCTGATGCTGCTGGCGCTGCACCTGCTGCTCGCCACCATCGCCCCGGCGGAGAACGCGCCGCTGCTGCGGCGGACGCTGGGCCTGCTGACCGGCGACCCGGTGGTGGCGGTGCTGCTGGCGGCGCTGTTGTCCTGGGCCGCCCATTCCAGCGTCGCCGCCATCCTGCTGATCGCCTCGCTGGCCGGCGGCGGGGTCATCACGCCGGAGGCCGCGGTCGCCATGGTGGCCGGCGCCAACCTGGGCAGCGCCATCAACCCGATCATCGAAGGCCCCGGCGCCGACGGCGGCAACCCGGCGGCGCGGCGGCTGCCGGTCGGCAATCTGGTCAACCGCGTCGTCGGCTGCCTGGTGGTGGTGCCGTTGCTGGGACCGATCACCGCCGGCCTGCAGGCGCTGTCGCCCGACGCCACCCGGCTGGCCGCCAACTTCCATCTGGCGTTCAACCTGGGGCTCGCCGCCCTGTTCATCGGTCCGCTGCCCTGGTTCGCGCGGATCCTGACCCGGATGCTCCCGGAACGCGTCCCGGTCGCCGACCCGGCGGCGCCGATGTATCTCGACCGCAGCGCGCTGCGCGTGCCCCACCTCGCCATCGCCAACGCGGTGCGCGAGGCGCTGCGGATGGCCGACACCGTGGACAGCATGCTGCGCGGCGCCCTGGACGTGCTGCACAGCGACGACCGCAAGCGGGTGCAGGAGATCCGGCGGATGGACGATGTGCTCGACCGGCTGCACGACGCGATCAAGCGCTACCTCACCCAGATCAACGTCGAGGATCTCGACGAGCCGGACCAGCGGCGCGTGTCCGACGTGCTGACCTTCACCATCAACCTGGAGCATGTCGGCGACATCGTCGACCGCAACCTGATGGAGGCGGCGTCGAAGAAAATCCGGCGCAAGCTGCATTTCTCGACCGAAGGGGCGGCCGAGATCGCCGGCATGCTGGAGCGGCTGAGCGAAACCCAGCGGCTGGCCGCCGCGGTGTTCGTGTCGGGCGACCTGCGCTCCGCCCGCGCGCTGATCCACGAGAAGGAGGTGATCCGCGATCTGGAAACGCTGGCGACGGAGGCGCATTTCGCCCGGCTGCGCGCCGGCCGCACCGAAAGCGTGGAGACCAGCGCCCTGCACCTCGACATTTTGCGCGACCTGCGGCGGATCAACGCCCATCTGGTCGCCGCCGCCTACCCGGTGCTCGATCAATCGGGCGAGCTGCTGCCCAGCCGGCTGAAACACGGCGCGACGCCGGTGTGAGCGCCCCCTCTCTTTGGTGGCAACGAAGGCGTTGCCGTTCGCCCTTTTCTTGTCACCGCCCCGCTGTCGTTAGCTCTTTAGTAACCATATAAAATTCGTCAAGCTCTTTCGCGGCATGGTTAACAAACCGCTCCCGTGATTGTTATGCGGGAGAGAGATTGGCGAACGAGGAGCGGACTGGTGGCGAACACGCACGCGGCGTCGAACGGGTCCGGGGCGGCCGCCGACATGCCTGTCGGCACGCCTGTCACGACAGCGGGGCCACCGACGGGGATCGCCTCGGCGGACGACGGCTTCGCCGAACGGGTGCGCGACGCCATCGACCGGCAGGAGTTGTCCCTGGTCTTCCAGCCCCAGGCCGACGTGTTCACCGGCCGGCTGACCGGGTTCGAGGCGCTGGCCCGCTGGCGGCTGTCCGACGGCACCATGCTGCCGCCCGACGTCTTCGTGCCGATGGCCGAGCAGGGCGACGCCATCCATCTGCTGGGTGAATGGTCGTTGCGGTCGGCCTGCGCCACCGCGGCCGGCTGGCTGCGCGACGGTCTGGTCGACGCGCCGGTGTCGGTGAACCTGTCGGCCCGGCAGCTCGACGATCCCGGGCTGGTCCGCCTGGTGCTGGGCGCGCTGGCCGACACCGGCCTGCCGGCGGCGAACCTGAAGCTGGAACTGACCGAAACCGCCCTGTTCAACCACGGCGCCGACGAGCGCGAGGCGCTGATGCAACTGCGCGGCGCCGGGGTTCGGCTGGTCCTCGACGATTTCGGCACCGGCTGGTCGTCGCTCGCCATGCTGCGGCGGATCCCGATGGAATCGCTGAAGATCGACAAGCAGTTCGTGCAGGCGATGGTGGAGGACCGCGACGCCGCCGCCATCGTCCAGGCGGTGGTGGCGCTGGCCCACGCGATGGACCTGACCGTGGTGGCGGAGGGGGTGGAGACGCCGGAACAGCGGCTGTTCCTCCAGGCCTACCGCTGCGACACGCTGCAAGGCTACTGGCTGTCGCGCCCGCTTGCCCCCGAGGGCGTGGAGGCGTTCCTGGCCGAGCGGATCGTCAGCGGTCTGACGCGCCCCGCCCCAAAGCCCGCTGGGCCGCCGCCAGTCGGATGACCCGCCGCGTCTCGTCCCACTCCGTCAGGTCCCCGGCCTCGTCGGGGGTGGCCCAGCAGGCCTCCAGCGCGTCGTCGGCGCAGACCGGCTCTCCCTCGGCGCTCTCCGCCGCCACCTCGACCAGGGTGTAGTGGAAATGCACCCGCCCCTCGTCATCCGGGGTGATGGCGTCGACCACGGTGACGATGCCGGTCGGCACCACCGCCAGACCAGTTTCCTCGCGCACCTCGCGCACAGCGGTCTCGAACACCGTCTCCCCCACCGACTGGGCGCCGCCCGGCAGGCTCCACTGCCCCAGCCGCGGCGCCTTGCCCCGCCGGATCAGCAACACCCGCTCCCCCCGCCACACCACGACTCCCACCCCGACCCAGGGCCGGTCGGGATACTCGCGGTCGGAACGGACGATGGGCGGGGCGGTCATCGGCATGGCTCCCAGTCGGTTGGCATCGGCGGCAATCCCTTGACCTGACGATAGCCCGGTCGGAGACTGATGCGCCAGACACGATGGCGACCGCCCAACCGCGTGGCGTCGATCGCATCGGCCCTCTCTCCCTTGCTCCAGCGGCCCATGAAGCTCAACGAGATCCGCACCTTCATCGCCGTGGCCGACGCGCAGTCGGTCCAGGACGCCGGCAACCGGCTGGGGCTGACGCAGTCGGCGGTGTCGCGGCTGATCCAGCGGCTGGAAGCGGAGCTGGGCGTCACCCTGTTCGACCGCCAGACCAAGCCGCTGGCGCTGACCCGCGACGGCGAGGTGGCGCTGGCCCACGCCCGGCGCATCCTGGCGGCGACCAGCGACTTCGCCGACGCCTTCGCCGGATCGGCGGAGCCGCAGGGGCTGCTGCGGCTGGGCGTCGCCCATGTGCTGAACCTGCTGGCGGCCGGGCGGCCACTGGACGACCTGCGCGCCGGCTTCCCCGGCCTGACGGTGCGGCTGCTGTCGGATTGGAGCAACGCGCTGATCGAGCAGGTCCGCGCCGGCGCGCTCGACGGTGCGCTGGTGCTGCTGACCGAGGGCCAGACCCCGCCCGAGGATCTGCCCGCCCGCGAGATCGGCCGCGAACCGGTCAGCATCATCGCCGCCGCGGCGGATTGCGGGCAGCAGAGCCTTGCCGCGATGAACGCGCGGGGATGGGTGCTGCAGCCCAACGGCTGCCGCTACCGCAGCGCCCTGCAAACCGCCCTGGCCCCGCTCGGGCTCCAGCCGAACGTGACGGTCGAGGCCTATGACCAGAGCCTGTTGGTGTCGCTGGTTGCCCGCGGTGTCGGCTTCGGGCTGGCGCCGTTGCGGCTGATCGCACCGGCTGCCGGCATGGTCGGGGGCGGCATGGCGGCGGTGCGGCCGGTCGCCTTGCCGGACTTCCGGCTGTCGGTGACGGTCTGGCTGGTGCGGGCGCGGGTGACCGGCCGCATCGGCCCGGTGTTCGACCGGCTGGAGGAGTCGCTGCTGCGCCATCTCGACGCCTGCGCGCCGGCCCTGTATTCCGCAGCGGAATGACCTGTTTGCTGATTATGAATTTGCCGGACTGTTGATGTCCGCTTATCGTCAAAAACCAAGACATAACGATCCAAGACATCGAAGGCGCCGGCGCGGGCCGCCGGCGACCACCGGGAGGGACCATTGACCGCCACCACCCCCGCACCGGCGCCCTCCTCCTGGAGGACGCCCGCCCTCGTCGTCGTCTGCGGCTGCCTGATCTCGATGCTGGCCTTCGGCCCACGGTCGAGCATGGGGCTGTTCATCGGCCCGCTGTCGGAAACCCGCGGCTGGGGCCGCGACGTCTTCGCGCTGGCCATCGCGATTCAGAACATCCTGTGGGGGGCCGGCGGCCCGTTCGCCGGCGCCCTGACCGACCGCTACGGCCCGGCGCCGGTGCTGGCCGGCGGCGGACTGCTGTACGCCGCCGGGCTGGCGCTGATGCCCTACGCGCAGACCAGCGTGGAGCTGTACCTGACGGCGGGCGTGCTGATCGGGCTCGGCCTGTCGGGCGCCTCCTTCGGCATCATCATCGCCGGCTTCACCCGCCTGCTGCCGGCGGAGAAGCGCACCTGGTCGATCGGCATCGCCACCGCCGCCGGCTCGATGGGACAGTTCCTGTTCGCGCCGATGGGGCAGGCCTTCATCGCCGGCTTCGGCTGGCAGACCGCGCTGCTGCTGCTCGCCGGGTCGATGATCGCGGTGCCGCTGCTGGCGATGGTGTTCCCCGGCCCGCGCGGCATGGCGGCCCACGGCGCCCCGGCGGCGACCGGCGCCGACATCGGCTTCCTCGCCGCGGTCCGGCAGGCGTTCCAGCACCGCAGCTACGTGCTGCTGGTCACCGGCTTCTTCGTCTGCGGTTTCCAGTTGGCCTTCATCACCACCCACCTGCCGCCCTACCTGACCGCGGCCGGCATCAGCCCGTCGCTGGCCGCCTGGGCGCTGGCGCTGATCGGGCTGTTCAACGTCGTCGGCTCCTACGCCTCGGGCGTCCTCGCCAGCAAGGTCAACAAGCGCACCCTGCTGTGCGCCAACTACTTCTCGCGCGGGATCGCCACCGCGGCCTTCGTGCTGCTGCCGATCTCGCCGGTGACGGTGATCGCCTACGCCGCGGTGATGGGCCTGCTGTGGCTGTCGACGGTGCCGCCGACCTCCGGCCTCGTCGCGGTGATGTTCGGCACCCGCCACATGGGCACGCTGTACGGCGTCGTCTTCTTCAGCCATCAGGTCGGCGGTTTCCTCGGCGTCTGGCTCGGCGGCGTGCTGTACGAGCGGACGGGGTCCTACGACGTGGTGTGGTGGCTGGGCGTGGCGCTGGCGATGGCCGCCACCATCGTTCACTGGCCGATCTCCGAAAAGCCGGCGCCGTCGCTGGCGGCGGCCGAGGCGAAGGCGTAGAATCACCGCCATGACCGGAAACCCGTCCCCGCCATCCTCCGCCCCACTGCCGGCCTCGCCGATCAGCCACGGCCTCGCCGCGGCGCTGTTCGCCGGCGTGCTGGCGGTGTGGATGGCGCTGATGGGACTGTCGCTGCAACGGGCGGCCCTGCCGGAGAGCACCGACGGCATGATGCTGGCGGTGTTCCGCCCCGGCACAAGCGATGCCGAGGCGCTGGGCGCCATGGTCCGGGCGGGTGGCGAGCCGGTGCGGTCGACCTGGCTCGGATTCGCCTGGGTCGCCCGCGGGCTGGAGCCCGGATTCGTCGGCCGGCTGAAGGCGGAGGGCGCGCTGGCCGCCTTCGGCGAGCTTCCGGTCGGCCCGACGCTGGGCGGCTGCACCGCGACTCCGGTCGATGCGGCGAAAATCGCCGCGACGAAGCTGCAATAGCCCCCACCCCCGCCGAATGGCGGAGCGTGAGCATCACCAACGGTGGACGCGCGGCGCCTGCGGTGTCATAGTGCGGCCCGCATTCGACCGCCCCGTTCGCGCGGGGCCAGACCCCGGAATTCGTGAGCGACGATGAGCGAGCCGATCTCCCTGTTCACCAAGATGGCGAACATCCACATCCGTTACGTCACGTGGCGTCGGGGCGCCAAGGTCGGCAGCGACCGCTTCGGCAACGTCTATTACCGGTCCAAGAAGACCGAGGCCGGCATGCGCGAGCGCCGCTGGGTCCTGTACGCCGGTGAACCCGACGCGTCGAAGATCCCGCCGGAATGGCACGGCTGGCTGCACCACACCGTCAAGGACCCGCTGCCGGAAGGGTCGAGCGCCTATCACAAGCCGTGGCAGAAGGAACATCTGCCCAACATGTCCGGCTCGGTCCAGGCCTACCGTCCGCCGGGCCACGCCCTGGCCGGTGGACAGCGCGTGCCGGCGACCGGCGATTACGAGCCCTGGACCCCGACCTGACCCCCGATCTGATCGTTGGCCTGATGGTCCAAATCAGTGCAAGCACCCGGCCCGTTGGGCCGGGTTTCGATTCGGGACCTCGCAGCAGGATAGCTTCATGCGCCGGAATGTGATCGAAACCGTGCTGGGCGGCGTCGTGCTTGCCGTGGCCGCCGTGTTCCTTGTCTTCGCCTACAAGAGCGCGGACCTGCGCAAGGTGCAGGGCTACGACATCACCGCCAATTTTAGCAGCATCACCGGCCTGCAAAGCGGCGCCGACGTCCGCATCAGCGGCGTGAAGGTCGGCACGGTCACCGGGCTGACGCTCGATCCCACCAGCTATCAGGCGGTGGTCCACCTGTCGGTCGACAATTCGGTGAAGCTGCCCAAGGACACCGCCGCGGTCATCGCGTCGGAAAGCCTGCTGGGCGGCAAGTTCCTGTCGCTGGAGCCGGGTGGCGACCCCGACATGATCAAGCCGAACGGCCGTGTCGAGTTCACGCAGAGCACGCCGGGCCTGGAGCAGCTGCTCGGTCAGGTCATCTTCTCGCTGCAGAGCATGAGCAAGGGCGGCGACGCCAAGGCCGCCGAGCCGCCGTCCACCGCCGGCGCACCGCCCGCGGCCCAGCCGCCCAAGCTGTAACGCGGCCGGCGTCCACCCAGGAACCAACGGCCACGCTCGAGCGTTCCTCCTGCCAGTCGGATCACCCGATGCAGGAGGAATTGCGATGCGCCCGCCCGTACTGGCCGTGCTGGGTCTGACCCTGCTGGCCGCCGCTTGCGGCAACACCATGGAAGAGAAATCGGCCACCGGCGGGATGAGCGGAGTCGCCGCCGGCGCGCTGGTCGGTGGACCGGTCGGCGCCGTGGTGGGTGGCGTGGCCGGCGCGGGCGCCGGGGCTGCCACCGAAAAGATCGAGGAGCGCAACCAGAGCGGTTCGGGCGCGTCCTCCCCCACCATCTCCAAGGCCCCGGCGTCGCGCACCACCACCACGGCGCCGTAAGCCGTCGCCCATCACCGGCGCCCCACACGGTCATCGGTCAGCCCTGTCCATCGCGGGGAGCATTCCCCGCCGCGCCCCTGACGCTGGACGCTGACCCCGCTTCCGGGTAGAAGGCGGAGCGCCCCCGGCCACGCTTCGGCGCTGCCGGCCGGCGCCGTCCGCAACCACGGAAGCGATCCGACGTGACGACGTTCCCGACTTCTTTCCGGCCCACCCGCCGGCCCACCCACCGGATGACGGGCGCCGCCCTCGCGGCCGCGCTGTTGCTGGCACCGCTGGTCGCCCCCCTCACCGCCCAGGCCGCCCCGGTGCCGTCGCAGATGCTCGACCGGCCGGGCGCCAAGCTGCGCTGGCTGGACAAGGTCACCGCCCGCACCTCCACCTTCACCATCCAGGTGGGGGAAACCAAGAGCATGGGCAGCCTGCGCATCACCCTGCGCGCCTGCAAGGAGAACCCGCCGATCGACACGCCGGAATCCGCGGCCTTCCTGGAGGTGACGGAGATCAAGCCCGGCGAGCAGGCGGAGGCCGTCTTCAGCGGCTGGATGTTCGCGTCCAGCCCCGCCCTGTCGGCGATGGAAAACGCGATCTACGACGTGTGGGTGCTCGGCTGCGAGCAGTGAGGCGCCCTTCGTTCGACCGGAACCGGCATCGTTCCGGGTCGAGCGTCATTCCCGCGCAGGCGGGAATCCATCCTGCCCGTCGGCTTCTCCATGGAAACAACGGGATCCCCGCCTTTGCGGGGATGACGGCTCTGGGACGTGGCTGCAGGCTGAATTGAGTGGTCGTGGTGGTGAGAGGCCAAAGGTCAGCGCCTGCGTGCCCTTGGCCCCCGCTTACTCCGCGACCGCCGCGATGGGGTTGCCCAGCGCCTTGTCCAGGTAGTCGTCGACCTGGATCGCCAGATCGTCGGTGCGGTTGACGAAGAAATGGCTGGCACCCGGCACGACGCGGTGGTCGATGCGGATGTCCTTCTGGTGCGACAGCTTGGTGACCAGCTTGGTCACGGCGGCCTGCGGCACCACCTCGTCCTTGTCGCCGTGGATGATCAGGCCCGAGGACGGGCACGGCGCCAGGAACGAGAAGTCGAACAGGTTGGCCGGTGGCGACACCGAGACGAAGCCGTCGATCTCCGGCCGGCGCATCAGCAGCTGCATCCCGATCCAGGCGCCGAACGACACCCCGCCGATCCAGCACAGCGGAGCGTTCGGGTTGTAGGTCTGCAGCCAGTCGAGCGCCGCCGCCGCATCGGCCAGCTCCCCCTCGCCCTTGTCGTAGGTGCCCTGGCTGCGCCCGACGCCGCGGAAGTTGAAGCGCAGGGCCGAATACCCGCGCTTGGTGAAGGACTGGAACAGGGTGAAAACCACCTTGTTGTTCATCGTCCCATTGTGCTGCGGGTGCGGGTGCAAGAGCAGCGCCACCGGGGCGTTGGGCTGCTTGCCATGGGTGTAACGGCCTTCCAGGCGACCGGCGGGACCGTTGAAGAGCACTTCAGGCATGGGAACGACGTTCCTGACGCGGACAAAGGGTTGTTGAAACCACCACGGCGCCGGACCGGTTGGTCATCCGATGGATGTCCATCCGAATCAGCCGCCCCGGCGCACGGGCCGTAGAGCCCGTCACGGGTTTTCCCCCTGCGGAGTGGGGTTTTCCGCACACAATTCTTGACCGTTTTGCTTGGTCATCATATATGCGTCGTAACGTCCTCCGGGGCAACCCGCGTGACCCGCCCCATCGGCCTTGCCTTGCGGAACGGGCGGCCGATGAGAGCGGCGGACTATACCACGGCGGGTGATGGCGTGTTCAAGCATCTTCGCGAAGAGATCGACGGGATCATGGCGCGCGACCCCGCGGCGCGATCCCGGCTGGAGGTGGCGCTCTGCTACCCCGGCTTGCACGCGATCGTGCTGCACCGCATCGCCCGGCGCTGCCGCGACGCCGGCTGGCACCTCGCCGCCCGGCTGGTCTCGCAGGTCGCGCGCGCGCTGACCGGCATCGAGATCCATCCCGGCGCCACCATCGGCCGGCGCTTCTTCATCGACCACGGCATGGGCGTCGTCATCGGCGAGACGGCGGAGATCGGCGACGACGTCATGCTCTATCACGGCGTCACGCTGGGCGGCACCTCGCTGAACCAGGGCAAGCGCCACCCGACGCTGGGCGACGGCGTGATCGTCGGCGCCGGGGCCAAGATCCTGGGGGCCATCACCATCGGCCGGGGCGCCCGCATCGGCGCCAACGCCGTGGTGGTGGCCGACGTCGCCCCCGACACCGCGGTCGTCGGCATCCCGGCCCGGCCGGTGGCCCCGCGCGACCGGGCGGACACGCGGAAGTTCCTGCCCTACGGCACCCCCTGCGGCGAGATCCCCGACCCGGTCGCCCGCGCGCTGTCCGGCCTGCTCGACCAGGTGACGGCGCTGCAGGCCCGCGTCGGCGAACTGGAATCGGCGGCGCCCCGGACCGCACTCGTCCAGAAGGGCCTTGCCCTTTCCACCCCCCTATCGACCGAGACCGCAAGCGCCCGCAACGGCGGGGCGCACGAAGCTCAAGGAGAAGCGCGATGAGACTCAGCACCAAGGGACGCTATGCCGTGATGGCCATGGTCGATCTGGCGGCCACCAGCCAGGGCAGCCCGGTGGCGTTGGCCGACATCGCCGAGCGGCAGGAGATCTCGCTGTCCTATTTGGAGCAGCTGTTCGCCAAGCTGCGCAAGGGCGGCCTGGTCAAGAGCGTGCGCGGCCCCGGCGGCGGCTATCTGCTGGCCCATCCGGCCGACGCCACCCGCGTGTCCGACATCATCCTGGCGGTGGACGAGCCGATCCGCACCACGCGCTGCGCCAACGGCACGCCGCAGGGCTGCCGCACCAACCGCTCGCGCTGCCTGACCCACGACCTGTGGGAGGAGTTGGGCAACCAGATCCACATGTATCTCAGCTCGGTCACCGTGGCCGACGTGGTGGAGCGGCGGATCATCGGCACCAGCGGCCTGGGCCTGCTGCGTCCGGCCGTGGTGTCCGCCGACGGCGGTGCCGTCGCCGCCGAATGAGGGGCTGTCGAATGAGCCGCCGCATGACCCGGAGCACACCGCCGCTGTGACCACCCCGTTCGGTGCCCCGTTCCGCCGTGCCGGAGCCTATCTGGACCACAACGCCACCGCCCCGCTGAAGCCGGAGGTGAAGGCGGCGATGAGCCAGGCGATGGATCTGGTCGGCAACCCGTCGTCGGTCCACGCTTTCGGCCGCAGCGCCCGCCGCGCGGTGGAGGAGGCGCGCGCCGCCGTCGCCGCGCTGGCCGGGGTGAAGCCGGCCCAGGTGCTGTTCACCGGCAGCGGGACGGAGGCGAACAACTTCGCCCTGCGCGGCTTCCCCGGCCGCCCGGTCCTGACCTCGGCGATCGAGCATGAGTCGGTGCTGGCCGCCCGGCCCGACGCCCGGCGATTTGCCGTCACCCGCGACGGCACCGCCGACCTCGCGGCGCTGGCGGCGCTGCTCGAGCGCTGGCCGGGCCAGCCGCCGGACCAGGCGCCTGATGGAACCGCGCCGGCGCTGCTGTCGCTGATGCTGGTCAACAACGAGACCGGGGTGATCCAGCCGGTGGCCGAGGCGGCGCGGCTGGCCCATGCCCGCGACGCGTTGGTCCATTGCGACGCGGTGCAGGCGGCCGGCCGGCTGCCGCTGTCCCTGCCCGCTCTCGGCGTCGACCTGATGACCCTGTCGGCCCACAAGCTGGGCGGCCCGACCGGCGTCGGCGCGCTGATCCTGGCCGAGGGGCTGGAACCGGAGGCGCTGATCCGCGGCGGCGGGCAGGAACGGCGCAAGCGCGCCGGCACCGAGAACCTGCTGGGCATCGTCGGCTTCGGCGCCGCCGCCCGTCTGGCGCTGGAGGGGCTGTCCGCCGCCGCCGATCTGGCCGGTTTGCGCGACCGGCTGGAGCGCGAGGCTCTGGACGCCGTGCCGCAGGCCCGGGTGATGGGGGCCGGCGCCCCGCGCGTGGCCAACACCAGTTGCCTGATGCTGCCCGGCCTGGCCGGAGAGACGCAGGTGATGACGCTGGATCTGGCCGGGGTCGCGGTCAGCGCCGGTTCGGCCTGTTCCAGCGGCAAGGTGAAGCCGTCCCACGTCCTGGCGGCGATGGGCGAGGACGAGCGGGCGGCGGCCTGCGCCATCCGGGTCAGCCTGGGCTGGACCAGCGACGACGCGGCGGTCGACCGCTTCCTGACCGCCTGGACCATGATGGCGCGGCGGAACGCCCGAACCGATGCGTGACCTGCGCCCCGCCGAGCGGCCGACGCCGGGCGATCCTGCGCGACCTTCTGTCCCCCGGCCGCCCGGCCCGCATTCGCGCGTTGCGCCGGACGCGGCTTGCCGGTATGACCCCGCGGATGGACCGCCTGCCGGGCGTCCATGGCGGCGTTGGCGGGACTGCCCGCCGGGTACCGGATCCTCTTGGCGTTTTGCCCCATGGCGTTTTGACGGACTGCACGCATGACCCGATCGACATCCGGCCCGCCCCCGTCAGGACCTCATGGACCAGGACCCCATGGACCAGGGCCTCATGGACCAGGACCCGACAGCCCGGCCGGAGGCATCTCCGGCAGCATCGCCGGCGACCTGGAACCCTGCGGCTCCTGCGGCCGTTCGGTGGCCCCGCGCGCCCTGTTCTGCCACGCCTGCGGCGCGGTCCAGCCGCCGCGCCCGCTCGACCCCTTCACCCGGCTGGGGATGGAGCGGCGGTTCGACATCGACCTCGACCTGCTCGCCCGTCAGCACGCCGGCTTCACCCGCGCCCTGGACCCGGAGCGTTTCGCTGCCCGCGGCCCGCGCCAGCAGGCCAACGCCAGGGCGCAGAGCGAGGCGCTGCGCGAGGCGCACGACACGCTGCGCAACCCGGTCCGCCGCGCCCATGCGCTGCTCGCGCTGCTGGGCGGCCGGCCGGCCGACGGTGGCGACACCACCGAGCCCGGCGACGACGAGATCGCCGACCTCGCCGCCACCCTGGCCAAGGCGGCCGATACGGCGGAGCTGGACCGCATCGGGCTGGATCTCGGCCAGCGGATCGAGGCCTGCATCAAGTATCTGGCCCCGGCCTTCCGCAAGGCGCAGACCGCCGACGGAACCGACGGCGCCGCCCGCATCCTGACCCGGCTGGAACGGCTGGAGGTGCTGGCGGCGGAGGCCAGCGCCCGCCGCGCCGTCCACACCCCGCCGCGGCCCTGACTGTCCTTCCACCCCCAACGACCACCCTCAAAGACGTACGAGGATCCCATGCCCAAGATGACCTTCATCGAGACCGACGGCAACCGCCGCGAGGTGGACGCCCCGCTCGGCCTGTCCGTGCTGGAAATCGCGCACAAGAACAGCCTGGACCTGGAAGGCGCCTGCGAGGGCTCGCTGGCCTGCTCCACCTGCCACGTCGTGATCGAGCCGGAATGGTTCGACGTGCTGCCCGACGCGCAGGAAGACGAAGAGGACATGCTGGATCTGGCCTTCGGCCTGACCAAGACCTCGCGCCTCGGCTGCCAGATCATCATGACCGAAGAGCTTGACGGTCTGGTCGTCCGCCTGCCCGGCGGCAGCAACAACGCCATGAAGGGCTGAGGTCCGGGACGACGGGGGAACCTGTTCCCGCCGGGCGCCGCGATTGTGCCGGCCATCCTGCCGGCCATCCTGCCGGATGCGCGGCCCCGGCGGGCCCTTCCCCCTTCCCCGGGCCCCTGCCCGCCCCATATAGGGCGCCATGAACTCCCTCGGTCTTTCCAAGCGCCCCCAGGACACCCGCGTCGTCGTCGCGATGTCCGGCGGGGTGGATTCCTCCGTCACCGCCGCCGTGCTGCGGGAGGAGGGCTATGACGTCGTCGGCATCACGCTCCAGCTCTACGACCACGGGCTGGCGGTGCAGAAGCCGGGCGCCTGCTGCGCCGGGCAGGACATCTACGACGCCCGTCAGGTCGCCGACCGCATCGGCATCCCGCACTATGTCCTGGATTACGAAGGCCGCTTCAGCCAGGACGTGATGGACGACTTCGCCGACAGCTATCTGCGCGGCGAGACGCCTATCCCCTGCGTGCGCTGCAACCAGCGCGTCAAGTTCCGCGATCTGCTGAACACCGCCCGCGACCTCGGCGCCGAGGCGCTGGCCACCGGCCATTACGTCCGCCGCGTCGCCGGCCCGCAAGGGGCGGAACTGCACCGCGCCGTCGATCCGGCCAAGGACCAGAGCTACTTCCTGTTCGCCACCACGCGCGAGCAGCTGGAGTTCCTGCGCTTCCCGCTGGGCGGCCTGACCAAGCCGGAAACCCGCGCCCTGGCCGAGCGCCATGGCCTGGAGGTCGCGGCCAAGCCCGACAGCCAGGACATCTGCTTCGTCCCCAACGGCGATTACGCCGAGGTGGTGGCGAAGCTGCGCCCTGGATCGGTCGAGCCCGGCGAGATCGTCCACATCGACGGCCGGGTGCTGGGCCGCCACAAGGGTGTCGTCCATTACACGGTCGGCCAGCGCAAGGGCCTGGGCATCGGCGGCATCCGCGGCGAGGAGGAGGCGCTCTACGTCGTCCGCCTGGAACCGGCCCAGCGCCGCGTCATCGTCGGCCCGCGCCGCGACCTCGCCCGGTCGCTGGTGACGGTGCGCGAGATCAACTGGCTCGGCCCCGATCTGGCCGAGGGCGACGGCATCGCTGTGTCGGTGAAGCTGCGCTCCGCCCAGCCCGCCGCCGCCGCGACTTGGCGCGCCGGCCCGGACGGCACCGCCCGGGTGGAGTTGCACGAACCGCAGCACGGCATCGCCCCCGGCCAGGCCTGCGTCGTCTACCAGGACGACCGCGTGCTGGGCGGCGGCTGGATTTCCGGCACGGCGGCGGGCGTGGCGGAGGGTGAGAAAGCCGCCTGAATCGGCGCTTTCGGGGCCGTCGAAAAAATCGACTTTCCCCGATAATTCCGCGTTGACACGCCAAGCCGCCCTATCCTATATAGCGGCTCCCGGCGGCAACGACGGGACACGATGGTAGCCACGATGGCAGCGTAGCTCAGTGGTAGAGCAGGGGAATCATAATCCCTTGGTCGGGGGTTCAAATCCCTCCGCTGCTACCATCATTGCAGTCCTAGCGACTGTGCCGCTTCCCTCACCCGGCCTCTTCCGGGTGAGGGACAGCAGCTCCTCAATCCTGCCATGAACCGTCAGATGAGTTTCACCGCGGCGCTCGCCGGGGTGGATTTCAATTCGCGCGAGCAGCGCCCGAAGGGTGCTTGCCGCCTCTTGGCGTGACTCATCGCCGCCCGCTAGCGCGTCGTCCAAGGCCTCCAGCTGCTCGCGGTAGCGTTGCGCTGCCTGAGGGTGTAGTTCTACCACCGCATCGGTTGCGGCCTCTGCCTCGACAATGGCGGCCATTGCCGCGTCAGCCTCGGCCTTCTGCAGCTCCAAGTTTGCAAGCCTGCCGCGCAGAGCGGGGCCGGCAGTGCCCTCGGCGATGGCGTCCACGATGTTGTCGATCTGGCGGCCCAGTTTGGATACTTGAGCAGCCACCTCGTTACGCTTCTGTCCCGCCTCAGCGCGTAGCCGACGCCGTTCTTCCCCATAGGTCTTCACGTAGAGGGCGAGCAGCTTGGGTGAAAGCAGCTGCGTCCGGACGCCGTCGAGCACCCGCTCTTGTAGATCGCGCAGCCGGATCGTGCGGTTGTTCGCGCATACCGAGGCGCCTGATTCGCGGTAGGTCGAGCAGGCGAGTTGATCCTTCGACTTGACCGTATATGCCCCGCCGCAGCAGCCGCAGCGCAGTAGGCCCGAGAACAGGTGTTTGGGCCGGCGACACTTGTTGACGCGAAGGTGCTTGAACCCATTCTTGATGGCCTGCACCTGCTCCCAGAGCACGTCGTCGATGATCCGAAGTTCAGGAACTTCGGTCACCACCCAATCGGAGTGGGGGTTTAGTCTGGGCACCCGCTTGCCTGTCTCCGGGTCCTTAACCATGTGAAGCCGGTTGTAGATCAAGAAACCGATGTAAGCCTCGTTGTAGAGGATACCGTTCTTCCGCGCGGGGTTGCCGTTGATCGTGCTTGCGTTCCAGTGTCCACCCGCCGGCGATGGGATATGGTCGCGGTTCAATCCATCGGCGATAGCCCGCGGGCTGATGCCAGCAGCGAACTCGCGGTAGATGCGCCGAATTATTGCGGCCTGCTCCGGGTTCACCCGGCGCCTCCCTCGTACCGGGTTCCCATCTCTATCGAATTCACGAACTAGGTCATAGCCGTAGGATAGCCCGGTTGGAACGATCCCATCCTTCGCCCGCCCGGATTGCGCGCGCCGCACTTTGGTCGCCAAATCGCGCAAGAACAGCGCGTTCATTGTTCCCTTAAGGCCGACGTGCAACTCCGAGATTTCGCCTTCTTGTACCGTCACAAGACGGATGCCGGCGAACCCAAGCCGCTTGTAAATAGCGGCGGTGTCTTCTTGATCTCGCGACAGGCGGTCCAAACCTTCAGCCACCACCGTGTCGAAGCTGCCAGCCTTAGCGTCGCCCAATAGCCGCAGCGCCTGGGGACGCGTCCTCAGGTGCGCCCCGGACAGGGCATAATCGGCGTAGATGGCTACGACTGTGCCGCCGTTCCGCTCAACGAAATCGCGGCAGAGGAGGAGCTGATCATCGATGGACCGTTCGAGCTGGTTGTCCGACGAGAACCGCGCGTAGATGGCTGCACGCATCACGTCCTCCACGCCTTCTTGGCTTCAACTTCGGCCCTATGATCCTCACGTGCCGCCAACCGCGCAAGGGCGCGGACGAAATCCTGTAGCAACTCTTCCCCGGACGCCTGTGCGTTGCACTTGACGTCGGATGGTGAAAGGATGGCGCTCTCTGCGCTATGAGCGAGCCCATAGACGGATTGCATGTGCGGCAACCATCCAACGTCCGCATCTGCGTATGGCCTCTTCACCACATCCACCCCTGCACGCTTGGCGGCGGCGAGCAGGATGTCCGTCGCGGCCAAGGCGGAGTAGATGGGTTCATGACTCTGGGCCGCCGGGCACGCCGCATGGCATCGGTCACGCGCGCGCTGCAGTGGACTGTTACCGCGTACAGGTGCTTCATTCGCTGGCGGCTTGGGGATGAATTTTACGCCCGATAATGGCACTTATCAGGCATGATCGGCCGGCGGTCCAACCGGCGCGCCGCCCGTCCGCGCGCGGGCGGCGGCCGAGCGGAAGCACCCCATATCCCGGCGACACCGCCACGGGAACGACGATGATCGATCACCTGCCCATCCCCTCATCTGCCACCCTGCCCGCCGCCACGGCGGACGCACCTCCGACGGAGGCGATCCAGGCGAATCTGGAGCGCCACGCGCACGCCGCGCGCGGCGCCTACGCCCGAAACACCGAGCGGGCGCTGCGCGCCGACACCGCCGTGTTCGTCGGCTGGTGCCAGGAGACCGACCGCGCGGCACTGCCGGCGACGGCGGACACCGTAGCGGCGTTCGTCGACGCCATGGCCGAAGCGCGGAAGCCGGCGACCGTCCGCCGCTACGTTGCCTCCGTCGCGTCCCTGCACCGCGCGGCCGGCCTGCCCAGCCCGACCGAGGACGCCACCGTGCGCCTCGCCGTCAAGCGCATGCACCGCGCCAAGGGACGGCGTCAGGAGCAGGCGCACGGCCTGACCAACGGCCTGCGCGGCCGGCTGCTCGACGCCGCCCGCGAACGGCCCATCGATCTGCGCGACAAGGCGCTGCTGATGACCGCCTACGACACCGGTCTGCGCCGCGCCGAGCTGGTGGCGCTGCGCGTCGAGGATCTGGAGGAGGCCGACGACGGCTCCGGCTCGATCCTCGTGCGCAAGGGGAAGACCGACCCGGAGGGAACGGGCCGGACGGTCTACCTGGCGCCCGACACCCTGCGCGCTGTGGCGGCGTGGCGCGCCGCCGCCGGCATCACCGCCGGCCTGCTGTTCCGCTCCGTCTGCAAGGGTGGGACGAAGTTCGGCGCATCGCTCGATGAAGGCGCCGTAGCGCGGATCATCAAGCGCATGGCCAAGACCGCCGGCGTCGCGCCCGAGGTGATCGCCCGGCTGTCCGGGCACAGCGGGCGTGTCGGCATGGCGCAGGACATGGCGGCCTGTCGCCTCGAGCTGGCGGCCATCATGCAGGCCGGCGGCTGGAAGAGCCCGGCCATGGTGGCGCGCTACACCGAGCGGCAGGCGGTCCGGCGCAGCGCCGCCGCCCGTCTTGCCGAGAGCCAGGGACGCGTCTAACCCCCTTCCATGGGCCGGCGCCCGTTGTCCCTATGTCCACGGGCCGCGAAGGCCAGCCGCGCGCCCACAGCGCTGGCGGCAGGCCGTCGGCCGGTGGGCATGGGGGCAACGCCGGGACCGCACCTCTTCGCCCTTCCACGGGCCGAACGGCGGCGCGATGGCGGGGATGCAACAAGAAGGGGGCTGGCGTGTGCCAGCCCCCTTCTTGCACCACTCACGCACTGTAGCGGTCACTCGGCGTGTTCGAGCGCCTTGGTGGCCAGACGGACGACGCGCTCCAGCTCGTCGCGGTCGAGCGCGTTGACGAAGCGCTCGAGGATGTCCGGGGTGCCGGTCTCGTCGGCCCCTTCCACCTTGCGGTAGACGGCTCCGGTGGAGAACACCGGATCGTTCGGGATGCGAACGCCCGTGGCGGCGACCTCGTAGCCCTCCTCCTCCATGATCGCCTTCACGGCCATACCGCAGAACTGGCGGACGGGCATGGCGCGTGCCTGCGCGCCGAACTTCTCCAGCAGCATGCCGCTGATCTTGGCGACGGAGGGGAGCCCCTCATCGACCGCCGACTTCAGGGCCGTGCGAGAGGTCGTCGAGCGCAGCTCGTGCAGGATCTCGGTGCCCTGCTTGAGGCTCATAGCGGCGCGCAGTATCTTCGGGGTTGCACTCTTGGGAATGCTCATGACGTGTTCCTTCATCTGTCGCGCGGCGACGCTTTGCCGAGGGTGGCCGCGCTAGGTGCTGATGGGTGCCGCGTGGTGGTGATGGGTACTATACACCCATCACCACCTGCGTCAATGCCAAAAATGCGCCCGCCCCCTCACTAGCGCTCACGCTCCCATCCCCGTTCCCGGTCCGGGGTGGACAGGCGACCGGACAGCTGTCCGGCCTGCGCCGGAAGGCGCAGGCCGCGTCCACCGAGGACCCGCCGCCAGTCCACCGACGCCAGCGCCGCTCGGATGGGCGCGGCGACCTGGGCCAGCAGCAACCGGAGGCGGTCGGGGCGGTAGAGCCCGCGCAGCCTCAGCGCATGCCGAGGGCGACGCCGGCCAGCAGGCCGATTCCGGTCGCCAGTACCATCGTCCACCAGCGCGGCCGCGACGGCGGCACCGGCTTCGGCAGCCTGTCCAGCGCCGCCGCCAGATCGGCCAGCAGCGCGCGCGTCTCCTCGAGTGTCTTCGTGGCGTGGTCGGCAGCGGGGCTTGTCCGATCGAACTGATGACGGGCACGCTGAGCCATCAACGAAGTCTGATCGAGGGTCTTCGTGGCGAGATCCTGAAAGCGCAGCAGGAAAGTGATCTGGTCGTCCATGGAGCGCAGTCTCCTGACGGTTGTTGAGGGCGCCAACGAGGGCGTTCGTCTCGCATCTGGGCGTGCCACCGTCTATCTCCGGCCAGCGGATCTCCCGACCGGTCGGGCCGGCGCGCGCCCGGCTGGTCGGGCCGATGCCGCGCGCCGCCATGGCCCGGCTCTTCGGGCCTTCGTGCAGCGTCGGCAGGCGGACGATGCCCTGCGCGGCCAGAGAGCGGTGGTCGATGCGGGCTGCGGGGCCGTAGCCCCAGGCGGCCATATGCGCGTTGTGAACCTCGGCCCAGAGCGTGCGGACCTCCTCGAGGGCGCCGTCGCGCGACAGGCCCATGACCTTGGGCGTCCGGCCGCGCTGGCCGGCCTTACGGGGAACGCCCTGGTCGAAGGCGTAGAGGTGCACGTGCGGATTGCCGGGCCGGTCGTAATGCAGGGCGGCGATCCACGGTGCCTGCCCCTGAGTCAGGCGCTCGGCGTAGGCGACGACGAGCGCCCGGTGCTGGTCTGGAGAAGCCTCGAGAGGCAGGGCGATGATGATGCACTCCATAACGCGCCCATTGCGCCCGGCCGTCCGCTCCCGCTCGCTAGCGAAGCGGTTCAGGCTGGCGCGTTTGAGCGTGGCAAGGCCGGTGCGGGCCTCCAGAACGACAGCGCCGCGCCGGCAGGCGTAGACGAGCCGAGCCGCTGTCAGGCCGGAACTGCCAAGTTTGGCGTTAGAGATCACCGTGTGGCGGAGGCTGTACAGGGCCATCACTCCCGCTCCGGTCTCTTCGGGCGGGAAATGGCGACGCCATTTCCCTGAAGTGCGCCCTTCCCACGGTGACGGGTCGAACCTTCGCCAGAGCCTGCAGAAGCCCCGCTGGGGCGGTTCTGATCGTGGAGACTGCAAGCGATGCGAAACCGCCCCATGAAGCTCCCCTGGTCGATCTGGCGCAGCCACAAGACGTCGTTGATCGCCTCGACGTGTCGAGCCGGCCAGTTGTCCGCGACGTAGAGGCCAAAGGCGGCTAGGTCGGCGGCGGACGGCGCCACCGCTTCGGACAGGCGAAGGGTCAGGCTGATGAAGCTGTGCGCGGTGACGAGCATGGCGGGATCCTCCTGCTGGGGAGGTGGGAGAGCGACCCGTACCGCGCTTGCATCGAGAGCGAAATTTTTCTTCAGGCCGCGACCGCCTGCTGCATCGCCCGGATCGCCGTCGCCGTGGCATAGCGGTCGCGCGCCGCTCGGCCAAGGGACTCGCTGGTGCCGCTCCGCTTGCCGGTGATGGCGCCCTGCGGGCGCGCGACGATGCCAAGGGCTGCTGCCGCTTCGGGATCGGTGCCCTTCAGAAGATACGCTTCAATGCCCTCAGGGTTGTAGATTTGGCGGCAGGCAACGAGCCCAGGCCGCCGGCCGGCGCCGGTCCAGTCGCGGCGGAGCTTCACTCGAAAGGCGGCGATGTGCTCGGGCGGGACATGGATCAGAATGTGGCTGTGCGGAACGCTACCGGTGACTCGTTCCAGCACCCAGACGTAGGCAAGAGGCACACGGCGCCGGCCGAGCCACTTCGCGGCGCGTTCGAGCATGCGCCCCTGGTGGTGCAGCGGGCGTTCCAGGCTGGGCGTGAGGTCTGCCAAGCCCCAGTCGACGGTGACGAACTCGTTGAGGGGGGTGCCGATCCCAGCGGCGAAGGCTATGGCGGCGTGCAGGTTCGCCGCGGCGGCGTCGGCAATGCTGGTGGTGGTGATCATGGAACCCTCTGAGCTGATGGGCGCCCGCCAAGACACCTTCGCCGCGGGCTTCACCTTGGCATATGCG
>NZ_LGRA01000022.1:546805-603582 GCF_003116095.1 Azospirillum sp. TSO35-2 | reverse complement strand
GATGAAGATCCCGGTCTTCCACGACGACCAGCACGGCACCGCCATCGTCGTCGCGGCGGCGGTCTACAACGGGCTGCAGGTGGTCGGCAAGCGGATCGAGGATCTGCGCGTCGTCTCCACCGGCGGCGGGGCGGCGGGCATCGCCTGCCTCGACCTGCTGGTCGGCATGGGGCTGAAACGCAGCAACATCGTCCTGGTCGACCGCGAGGGCGTGGTCTACCGCGGCCGCAACGTCGGCATGAACCCGCACAAGGACCGCTACGCCACCGACAGCGCCGTCCGCACCCTGGCGGAGGCAGCGGTCGGCGCCGACCTGTTCCTCGGCCTGTCGGGGCCGGGGGTGCTGACCGGCGCCATGGTCAAGACGATGGCGCCCAGGCCGCTGATCCTGGCGCTGGCCAACCCCGATCCGGAGATCACCCCGGAGGAGGCGCGGGCCGCCCGTCCGGACGCGATCATCGCCACCGGCCGCTCCGATTACCCCAATCAGGTCAACAACGTCCTCTGCTTCCCCTTCATCTTCCGCGGCGCGCTGGATGTCGGCGCCACCACCATCAACGAAGCGATGAAGATCGCCTGCGTGCGGGCGATCGCCGACATGGCGCGGGTCGAGGCGTCGGACGTGGTCGCCGCCGCCTACACCGGCGAGCAGTTGCGCTTCGGCCCCGACTACATCCTGCCCAAGCCGTTCGACCCCCGCCTGATCGTCGAGGTGGCGTCGGCGGTGGCCAAGGCCGCGATGGACAGCGGAGTGGCGACCCGCCCGCTGGCCGACCTGCGCGCCTACCGGGAGCGGCTGGGGCAGTATGTCTTCCGCTCCGGCCTCGTCATGAAGCCGGTGTTCCACAAGGCCGCCCAGGCGCCGAAGCGCGTCGTCTACGCGGAGGGCGAGGACGACCGCGTGCTGCGCGCCGCCCAGGTGGCGGTGGACGAGGCCATCGCCCGGCCGATCCTGCTCGGCCGGCCCGAGGTGGTGGCGCGGCAGATCGAGGCGCTCGGCCTGCGGCTCGTCCCCGGCCGCGACGTCGAGGTGGTGGAGCCGGTGCGCGACCCGCGCTGCGCCGAATACGCCGACATCTACCGGCAGATCATGGGGCGGCGCGGCGTGTCGCCGGCCTTCGCCAACACGGTGGCGCGGACCGACAGCACCGTCTTCGCCAGCCTGATGGTCCGGCGCGGCGCCGCCGACGCCATGGTCTGCGGCACCGCCGGCCTCTACGCCGAGCATCACCGCCGCGTCCGCGACGTGCTCGGCCGCCGCGGCGACTCCCCGGTGTCGGCGGCGATGAACCTGCTGATCCTGGCCAAAGGCACCTATTTCCTCTGCGACACCCACGTCAACCCCGACCCGACCGCGGCGGAGATCGCCGAGATCGCCATGCTGGCGGCGGAGAAGGTGCGGCATTTCGGCATCGAGCCGAAGGTGGCGCTGCTGTCGCACTCCAACTTCGGCAGTTCCGACTCCCCCTCCGCGGTCAAGATGCGCACCGCCTGCGCCCTGCTGCGCCAGCGCGCGCCAGAGCTGGAGGCCGACGGCGAGATGCACGCCGACGCCGCCCTGTCGCAAACGGTGCGCGACGCCATGCTACCCAACGGCCGGCTGCGCGGCGAGGCGAACCTGCTGGTCATGCCGACGCTGGACGCCGCCAACATCGCCTTCGAGATGCTGAAGGTGCTGGGCGAGGGCCTGTCGGTCGGCCCGATCCTGCTGGGCGTCAGCGCGCCGGCGCACATCGTCACCCCGGCGATCACCACCCGCGGTCTGGTCAACATCACCGCGCTGGCGGTGGTGGACGCCCAGATGGACGGAACCCCCATCCCGCTGCGGCAGGCGGCGGAATAAGCCGGCGAACCGCCGCAACGACCCAGCCAGGCCCGGCCGCCCCGCGAGGGACGGCCGGGCCTGCCGATTCCAGGCACCCGTCCGCCACGCCATCGAAAGACGCAGAGCTGCCGCGAGTGGAAAAGGGGTGCGAAGCGGCGGGTCCTGACAGCGCCTTGACAGATGTCCACCGCTACACTCCCCAGGAACACGGCGCTTGTGCGGGCCATGGCCCTGCCTCCCCACACCACGACCGCGCCCCTCATCGGAAGCTCCAAAGGGAGCATGGATCCGTGACCGACGAACTCGACTTCTACGCCGTCGACCCCGCCGTCCATTCAAAGGAACGGCAGGAGATCCGGTCCCTTCTGGGGCGCTGCGGCCTCGATTACGAGGAGCAGATCCAGGTCTTCGTGGTCTGCCGCCGCGCCGGGCGGCTGGTGGCCTGCGCCGGGCTGGAAAGCAACATCGTCAAGTGCTGCGCGATCGACCCCGACCTGCGCGGCGGCTCGCTGAGCCTGACGCTGCTGAGCGAGGTGGTCCATCTCGCCTACGAGCGCGGCCACTCGCACCTCTTCCTCTACACCCGGCCGGAGAACGTGTCCTTCTTCCAGGGCTGCGGCTTCTACCCGCTGGCCGAGGTGCCGGACTACGTCACGCTGATGGAGAACACGCCGGTCGGCATCCGCTCCTACTGCGACCGGCTGCGCGCTGCGCGCCGGCCGGGGGCGACGATCGGCGGCGTCGTCATCAACGCCAACCCCTTCACGCTGGGCCACCGCTACCTCGTGTCGCTGGCGGCCGAGCGGTGCGACTGGCTGCACCTGTTCGTGGTCAGCGAGGACGCCTCCTTCGTGTCCTACCGCGACCGCTACGCGCTGGTGGAGGAGGGTGTCCGGGGCATTCCCCGGCTGACCCTGCACCACGGCTCCCAATACATGGTCTCGCGCGCCACCTTCCCGAACTACTTCTTCAAGGAGAAGGGGGTGGTCGGCGACTGCTGCACGGCGATCGACCTGCTGCTGTTCCGCAACTTCATCGCGCCGGCGCTGGGCATCACCCACCGTTTCGTCGGGACCGAGCCCTTCTGCGGGACCACGCGCAAATACAACGCCGACATGAAGTACTGGCTGCAGACGGCGCCGTCCGCCGCACCGGCCGTGACCGTCATCGAAGAGACACGCACCCAGTCGGACGGCACGCCGATCTCGGCGTCGGAGGTGCGCCGCCTGCTGCGCAACCGCGATTTCGAGCGCATCCGCGCCCTGGTGCCCGCCGCGACCTATGAGCTGCTGCGGGACAAATACGTGCCCAACATCCTGCCGTTCGCCCCCGACCCGATCCTGTCCGGCGGCGAGCCCGACGTGATCCCGCGCCGGGCCATGGCGGTCGGCGTCTGAACCGGTTCGGCGGCGGGGCCGCCGGACCATCTGGAGTGAGACCGATGAAGATCGTGAAAGAGGCCCTGGCGGGCACACTCGAATCGAGCGACCTGCTGGTGAAGGTGGCGCCCGCACCGGGCGCCGGGTTGGAAATCGTCATCAGCAGCGAGGTGATGCAGCAGTTCGGCGCCCAGATCGACCATGTTGTACGGGACACGCTGAACAAGCTGGAGGTCACCGCCGGCCTGGTCGTGGTGGAGGACAAGGGCGCGCTCGACTGCGCCATCCGCGCCCGCGTCCAGACCGCGGTGATGCGCGGGGCCGAGGCCCAACAGATCAACTGGAGCGCCCTGTCATGAAACTGCGCCGCAGCATGCTGTTCCTGCCCGGTGCCAACGCCGCCATGCTGAGCACGGCGTTCGTCTACAAGCCGGACTCGATCATGTTCGATCTGGAGGACGCCGTGTCGCTGCGCGAGAAGGATTCCGCGCGCCTCCTGGTCTTCCAGGCGCTCCAGCTCCCGGTCTATCGCGAGATCGAGACGGTGGTGCGCATCAACCCCCTCAACACCCCGTTCGGCCACGCCGATCTGGAGGCCGCGGTGCGGGCCGGCGTCGACGTCGTCCGCCTGCCCAAGACCGATTGCGCCGAGGACGTCGAGCTGCTGGAGCGCGAGGTCGAGCGGATCGAGCGCGCCTGCGGGCGCGAGGTCGGCTCCACCCGGCTGATGGCGGCCATCGAATCCGCCAGCGGCGTCATCAACGCGGTGAGCATCGCCAAGGCGTCGCCGCGCCTGATCGGCATCGCGCTGGCCGGCTTCGACTATGTCATGGACATGCAGACCGAGCGGGGCGACGGCACCGAGCTGTTCTACGCCCGCTGCGCCGTGCTGCACGCCGCGCGCGCCGCCAAGATCGACGCCTTCGACGTGGTGTGGTCCGACCTGAACGACGAGGCCGGCTTCCTGAAGGAGGTCGACCTGATCAAGCGGCTGGGCTTCAACGGCAAGTCGCTGATCAACCCGCGCCAGATCGAGCTGCTGCACAACGCC
Organism: Azospirillum sp. TSO35-2; assembly: GCF_003116095.1. Taxonomy (GTDB): domain Bacteria; phylum Pseudomonadota; class Alphaproteobacteria; order Azospirillales; family Azospirillaceae; genus Azospirillum. Next base: position 599,327 of record NZ_LGRA01000022.1, on the reverse strand, counting down.
TATGCCCCGACCGAGGAAGAGGTCGAGTACGCCGGGCGCGTCGTCGCCGCGGCGGCGGAGGGCGAACGCAAGGGCTTGGGCGTCGTCTCGCTCAACGGAAAAATGATCGACGGACCCGTCATCGACCACGCGCGCCGTGTGCTGCAGCGGGCCGAGGCGTCGGGCACCCGCAAATAGAGTGGAGATCCCTGTCGTGAACGACCTCATCGAAAACGGGCTCGCCGTCCAGCCTCTGGCGGACGAGCCTCTGCTGGACCGCCAGGGCCGCACCTTGCCGCTCTTCAGCGGTTTCGCGCACCAGACGCCCTACCTGAAGGACCCGGTGGCCAAGCGGTCGCGCAAAATCTGCGGGACGCTGGAGGAGGCGATCCGCCGCTCCGGCCTCAAGGACGGCATGACCATCTCTTTCCACCACGCGTTCCGGGAAGGCGACAAGACGATCAACACCGTGGTCGACCTGCTGGCCCGCATGGGCTTCAAGGACCTGACCCTGGCGCCGTCGTCGCTGCTGAGCTGCAACGCGCCGCTGATCGAGCACATCCGCAACGGCGTCATCAGCCGCATCTACACCTCCGGCATGCGCGGCAAGCTGGCCGAGGCGATCAGCCACGGGCTTATGAAGCACCCGATCAACATCCACTCCCACGGCGGCCGGGTGAAGCTGATCCAGGACGGCGAGCTGACCATCGACGTCGCCTTCCTCGGCGTGTCGACCGCCGACAGCTTCGGCAACGCCAACGGCATCAGCGGCCGCTCGCGCTGCGGCGCGCTCGGCTACGCCAAGGTCGACGCCGAGAACGCCGGCACGGTGATCCTGCTGACCGAGGAGATCGTGCCCTTCCCCAACGCCCCGGCCAGCATCTCGCAGGATCAGGTCGATTTCATCGTCAAGGTCGAGCAGATCGGCGACCCGTCGAAGATCAGCGTCGGCGCCGCGCGCATCACCAGCAACCCGCGCGAACTGCTGATCGCCCGCTACGCCGCCGAGGTGATGGTCCATTCCGGCTATTTCGTGCAGGGTTTCTCGCTGCAGACCGGTTCGGGCGCCTCGTCCACCGCGGCGACCCGCTTCCTCGAAGGCCACATGCGCAAGGCGGGGATCACCGCCAGCTTCGCGCTGGGAGGCATCACCGGCGGCATCGTCGACCTGCACAAGAAGGGGCTGATCGAGCGGATCATCGACACCCAGAGCTTCGACGGCGACGCCGCGGAATCGCTGCGCAGCTCCCCCGGCCACATCGAGGTGTCGACCAACGAGTACGCCAACCCCGGCTCCAAGGGCACCTACTGCGACCAGCTCGACCTAGTGATCCTCAGCGCGCTGGAGATCGACCTCGCCTTCAACGTCAACGTCATCACCGGCTCCGACGGCGTGATGCGCGGGGCGTCCGGCGGGCACTCCGACGTGGCGGCCGCCGCCAACCTGTCGATCGTCGTGGCGCCGCTGATCCGCAGCCGCATCCCCACCGTGGTGCGCCGCGTGACCACGGTGGTGACGCCGGGCGAGTGCGTCGGCGTGCTGGTCACCGACCACGGCATCGCCGTCAACCCCAACCGCCCGGAGATCGCGGAGCGCCTGACGGCGGCCGGCCTGCCGGTCATGACCATCGGGGAGCTTCAGCAGCGGGCGGAGTCGATCACCGGCGAACCGCGGCCAATCGAGTTCCTCGACAAGGTGGTCGGCATCATCCGCTACCGCGACGGCAGCGTGATCGACGTCGTGCGCCAGGTGAAGGACTGACGGCGATGGAACCGATGGCGGTGGAGACCACCCCGCTCCCCGCCGCCGGTGCGCCGGTGGCGCTGGCCGACATGCTGGACGCGCGGGACCGGCGGGTGGAGCGGCAGCGCGATGCGCTCGACCGCTTCCGCCTGCCGGTCCTGTCGGCAACGCTGGTGATGCCGGGGCCGGTCAAGGACACGCCGCTGTCGCGCTTCGTCATGGACACGGCGCTGGGCGAACTCGACGCGCTGTTCCGCCGGACGGGCTGGGCGATTCCGTTCCACCGGCCGCACTGGGCCGCCACCGGGGCGGAGGCGCTCTACGCCGTCGCCGCCGACGCCCGTGACCTGAAGCGGGCGGTGGCGGCGCTGGAGGACGGGCATCCGCTGGGCCGGTTGTGGGACCTCGACGTCCTCGACCCGCAGGGCGGCAGCCTGTCGCGCGGGACATTGGGGCTGGCGCCGCGGCGCTGTCTGGTCTGTGGTGAGCCGGCGCACGCCTGCGCGCGGGCGCGCCGCCACCCGCTGGACGCGGTGCTGGCGGTGATCGAGGAGAAGGTGCATGCATTCCGCTCTCGCTGAGGCCGGCCCCGTCATCGCTCCACTTCCCTGGTCCTTCCAGCGAAGCAGGACGCCGGCCGGCGCCCCCGCGCTGGGGGACCGGCTCGCCCGTCTGGCCCACCAGTCGCTGCTGCGCGAGGTTCTGCTGACGCCCAAGCCGGGGCTGGTGGACCGGCGCAACAGCGGCTCGCACCGCGACATGGACCTGTCGACCTTCCGCGCCAGCGCCAGCGCCATCGCCCCCTGGTTCGCCCGGTTCTTCACGCTCGGGCTGGCCGACTGCGAACTGCCGGCCGGGCTGTTCCTGCCGCGCATCCGCCCCGATGGTCTGGCGTGCGAGCGCGCCATGCTGCGCGCCACCGGCGGCGTCAACACCCACAAGGGCAGCGTCTTTGCCTTCGGGCTGCTGTGCGCGGCGGCCGGGCGGCTCGCCGGGCGTGGCGCCGCCGTGACCACCGGGCCGCTGTGCGCGGAGGTGGCGGCGGTCTGCGCCGGCGTGGTCGACGAATTGCGGCGGTCGGCCGAGGCCACCACGGCGGGCGAGCATCTGTTCCGCCGCCATGGGCTGACCGGCGCCCGCGGCGAGGCGGCCTCGGGCTTCGCCACGGTGCGGGCGCACGCGCTGCCGGTGTTCGAGCGGCTGCGCACCGCCGGCGCCGGCGCGAACATCGCGCTGCACGGCGCCCTGCTGGAGTTGCTGGCCTTCAACCCCGACACCAACGTGGTGGCGCGGGGCGGGCTGGAGGGGCTGGCCTTCCTCCAGGGGGAGGCGATGCGCCTGCGCCGCGCCGGCGGCGTCGGGGCGCCGGGATTCCTGCGGCGGATGGCGGCGCTGGACGACGCGGTGATCCGCCGCAACCTCAGCCCCGGCGGCAGCGCCGACCTGCTGGCCGTCACCTGGTTCCTGTCCAACCTGACCGGGGTCGACGGACGGACGGCGTAAGGCACCGGCCGGACAGCGACCGGCACGAAGAAACCGGCACGAAGACGGCGGTGGGCCATGGGATTCGAACAGATGCACGAGGTTGATGCGGCCCTGTCGGAGGCGTCGGCGCGCTACAGCTTCGTGCTGGTGCCGGGGCTCTACGACAGCGGGCCGGAACACTGGCAGACCCATTGGCAGGCGCGTCACGGCTTCTGGCAGCGCATCGCGCAGCGCGACTGGAACACCGCCGACATCGAACGCTGGATCGGCGCGATCCGCCGTCTCCTCGGCCCGCGGTCGCGGCCGGCCATCCTGGTCGGGCACAGCTTCGGCGCGCTCGCCTCCTGCTGCCTTGCCGCCGACCGCAGCCACGCCATCGCCGGGTTGATGGTGGTCGCCCCGGCGGAGCCGTCGCGCTTCGAGGCCGAGGACCGCGTGCCGACCACGCCGCTCGGCGTCCCCGCCGTGGTGGTCGCCAGCCACAACGACCCGGTGATGCGCTTCCCCCGCGCCGTCCACTGGGCCGGCGCGTGGCAGGCGGAACTGGTCGATCTCGGCGAGGCCGGGCACATCAACGCCGAGGCCGGCTTCGGTCCCTGGCCCTACGGGCTGCGGATCCTGCGGGCGCTGGTGGCCCGCGTCGATGCCGGAACAGGCTGACGCGGAGCTGATTTTTCCAACAATGATGCGCTGACAGGCTTCTGACAGTTCCGATGGATAAAAATCAACCAAGGCCAACGGTGGTGAACGCATCAAACCCGTGACAGGCCCGCTCCGCAGAAGAGGGTCTGAAACACCAAGCAGAGAATACCGGATATGGCCCGGCCGGCAGACACTGTGGCGTTGAGAGCCACAGCGTGAACGGGCCTGTTCTTTTGCCGGGCTTTCGCAGCGCTGCGACGGAGGTTCGGTTCTTGTCCCGGTGATCCAGCCGATCATCGGAGACGTTCGTCCAGGCTCTTTCGGTGCGCTGCCGATCACGGCCTCCCCATCCACCCGCGACACAGAAACCGCGCCGGAACGGGTCATCGGACCCGCAGCCGCGTCCTTGTGCGCCGACAACCGCAATGTCTGGAGGATCCCATGCCCAGTGAAGTCTCTATGACCTCCGTTCCACTCGATGAGCCGCTCGGCGCATCGGCATCCGGCGGCCGCACCGATTGGCGCACGCTGTGGTGGGCGCTGCTCGACGTCCGCATCGGGATCGTCCCCGTTCCGGTGTTCGTCGTGCTGCTTGCGGTGTTCGCCGGCTCCGTCGTGACGGGATCGCTGACGCATGAGATCAACATGATGATCGCGGTGCTGGCGGTCTGCGGCTTCAGCTGCGGCGAGCTGGGCAAGCGGCTTCCCGTGTTCCGCCACATCGGCGCGGCGGCGATCTTCGCCACCTTCATCCCGTCGGCCCTGGCGTACTATCAGGTGCTTCCGGCGCAGATGCTGAAGTCGGTGGTGGAGTTCACCAAGTTCACCAACTTCCTCTACCTGTTCATCGCCTGCATCATCGTCGGCAGCGTGCTGAGCATGAACCGCGACGCGCTGGTGAAGGGCTTCTTCAAGATCTTCATGCCGCTGGCGAGCGGCGCCATCGCGGCGGGCTGCGTCGGCACCCTGGTCGGCACCCTGCTCGGCCTCGACGCCAAGCACACCTTCTTCTACATCGTCGCGCCGATCATGTCGGGCGGCGTCGGCGAGGGCGCCATCCCGCTGTCGATGGGCTACGCCGAGATCCTGAACGGCAACCAGGGCGAGATCTTCGCGCAGGTCCTGCCGATGGTCATGCTGGGCAGCCTGATGGCCATCCTGATGTCGGGCCTGCTGAACTTCATCGGCAAGCGCATGCCGCACCTGACCGGCAACGGCCAGCTCCAGCCCGGCAGCGCCTCCCACTTCGCCGAGGCGAAGAAGCACAGCGGTCCGATCGACGCCAACACCGTGGCCGCGGCCGGCATGTTCGCCGTCACCCTGTACCTGATGGGCGTGATGGCCCAGAAGCTGGTCGGCCTGCCGGCCCCGGTGGCGATGCTGTTCATCGCGGTGCTGATCAAGGTGCTGCAACTGGCCTCGCCCTCGCTCGAAGCCGGCGCCGGTGTCGTCTACAAGTTCTTCCAGGTCGCCGTCACCTACCCGCTGCTGTTCGCGATGGGCGTGGCGGTGACGCCGTGGGACAAGCTGATGTCGGCCTTCAACCTGCAGAACCTGATCATCATCTTCTGCACGGTGGCGACGCACATGACGGTCGGCTTCTTCGTCGGCCGGATGGTGAAGATGTACCCGATCGAAACCGCCATCATCAATTCCTGCAACTGCGGCCAGGGCGGCACCGGCGACGTGGCCATCCTCACCGCGGCCAACCGGATGCAGCTGATGCCCTTCGCCCAGGTGGCGACCCGCATCGGCGGCGCGATCACCGTCACCCTGTCGCTGATCGCGATGGCAAAGCTGATGTGAACCGGGCCGGCCGGCTCCGGCACGGCGCCCTTCCGCCCCGTCCGAACAGGCCGGGGCGGAAGGGCGTTTCTGCGTGTGGCGGCGCCCGGGTTGGTGTCGCGGAGGATCTGTTGTAGGATCGGATGATCGCACGGTCCACGCCGGCCACCTCCGGCCGGGCTCAGGTGGATGAATCCCGCCGCTGAACGCTCGCCTCCCTCAGGAAAGGATGGGTACGCTGTGCAGACGCCATCACCCGAAGCCCCGATGCTGAGCCAGGACGACCAGCGCCGCATGGCGCAGGCGCTGATCCACACCGCCTCGGACGGGATCGTCTATTCCGACGACCAGGGCGTGATCCGGTTCTGGAACGAGGGCGCGGAGCGCATCTTCGGCTTCACCGCGGCCGAGGCGCTCGGCAAGAGCCTCGATTTGATCATTCCGGAGCGGCAGCGTGCAATCCATTGGGAAGGCTACGCCCGGGTCATGGCGACCGGCAAAAGCCGCTATGAAAAAGGCGCCCTGCTGTCGGTTCCCGCCCTGCACAAGGACGGGCGGCGCATCTCCGTCGAGTTCACCATCGTCCCGATTCATGATGACCAGGGGGCGATGATGGGCATGGCCTCGGTGATGCGCGATGTCACGGCGCGCTTTGAAGAGCTGAAGGCGCTGCGCAAGCAGTTGGCCGGCCGCTGAGTCCGGGAAAAGGCGGACGCCTCAGTCCGTGAACACCGCCGTCGCGATCGCCTGCGCCAGAACCGCCAGAGCCCGCTCCAGATCCGTCGGTGAAATGGTCAAGGGCGGCGACAGGGTCAGGACGGTTCCCTGCGATATCTTCAGGCTCACTCCCCTGTCGAGCGCCGCGTAGAAGGACGCCTCCGCCCGATCGGCGGCGCGGCGGCCGTCATGATCGGCCAGTTCCACCCCGATCAGCAACCCGGCCCCCCGGATGCCGGCGATTCCCGGCGTCCGGGCCGTCAGCTCGCGCAGGCGATCCAGTGCGAACGCGCCCAACTCGGCGGCGCGGTCCACCAGCCCCTCGTCCCGGATGATGTCCAGGGTGGTCAGGCCGGCGCGGGCGAGAAGCGGGTTCTTCTCGTGGGTGTAGTGGCCGAGCGCCCGGTCGGCGGCCACATCCAGGCCGGCGCGGGCAATCACGGCGGCCAGCGGCAGCATGGCTCCGCCCAGCGCCTTGCCCAGCACCAGGATGTCGGGCCGGGCACCGAACGGCTCATGGCTGAACAGGCTGCCGGTCTTGCCGAGGCCGGTCGGGATTTCGTCGAAGATCAGCAGGGTGCCGGCCGCGTCGCAGGCCCGCCGCACCTCGGCCCAGAAGCCCGGCGGCGGGACATAGGGAACGGCGCGCACCGGTTCCGCCACCACGGCGGCGACATCGCCCTCCTTCTCCAGCACGTAGCGCAGCATGCGCGCGCAGGTCATCCGGCAGGCGTCGAGATCAGGGCCGCCGCCGGGGGCGGGGTCGAAGCCGTAGGGGCAGCGGGCGCAGGCGAAGGGCGCCACATGTTCGGTCCCCGGCAACAGCGGCCCAACTCCATGGGAGCGGAACAGCGCCTCCCCGCCGACGCTGGACGCCCCGAAGCCGGCACCGTGGAAGGCATCCCAGAAGGACAGCGTCTTGAAGCGGCCGGTGGCGACACGAGCCAGCTTCAGCGCGATCTCGATCCCCTCCGATCCGCCGGGGGCGAACAGCACGCGGCTTCCGGGGCCGGTCGGGGCCAGCGCCGCCAGCCGTTCCGCCAGTTCCGCCGCCGGCTCGCAGGCGAAGCGGCGCGGCGCGAAGGCCAGATCGTCCATCTGCGCCTTCAGCGCCGCAACCAGCCGGGGGTGGGCATAGCCGATGTGATGGGCGCTGTTCCCGTGGAAGTCCATGAAACGGCGGCCGTCCATATCCTCGATCCAGATGCCCTCGGCCTTGCGGATCGCCGACAGGCAGGGGGTGGACAGGGACTGCCGGAGGAAGGCGGCGGCGTCGCGCTCCACCAGGGCGCGGGTGCGAGGGCCGAGCGCCGCCGCCATCCAGCGCGCGCGCTGCGGCCCGAGGTTGATGTCGCCTTCGGAACGATCGGGCCGCATCGGCGTCACGGCTTTTCGCCGCGCGCCAGCCGGGCCTCGATGGCGTCAAGCAGCGGCAGCGCCTCGGCCAGCGAGCGGACGACGTAATGGGCACCGGCGCGGGCCAGGCGGTCGACGGCGGCGGCGTGCAGCGCGTCGCGCCGCTCGGACGCCAGCGCCTGCCAGTCGGCGAGCGGCAGGCCGACCTCGTTGCCGGTGTCGGCCACCGCGATGGTCCACATGCCGGCGTTCAGCCCCTCTTCGACATCGACCACGGTGTCGCCGATCTTCACGCAGGCCTCGACCGGGGACACCGACAAGGCGACGACGCAATGCAACGCCATCGCCGGCCCCGGCCGGCCGGCCGGCGTCTCGCCGGCGCAGACGGTGATGTCGGGCTCGTAGCCCTGCGATGCCGCCACGCGCTGCACCACCTCCATCACCGGGCGCGGATAGCCGGTGGTCGAGCCGATCTTCAGCCCGCGCGCCCGCATGGCGGCGACCGTCTCGGCGGCACCGGGGATCACGTCGGAATGGCGCTCCACCACCTCGACCTGCAAGGGCAGGAAGGTGTCGTAAAGGCGGTCGACGTCGGCGTCGGTCGGGGCGGCACCGTGGATGGCGGCCCAGGCATCGGCCACCGGCGCCATGCGGGTGATCGCCTGGATGTGGTGCCACTTGGCCATACCCATCGGGGCGCGGGCCTGATCCGGCGTGATGGCGACGCCGGAGCGCCGGAAGGCCTCGATGAAGGCGCCGGCCGGGGCGAGGCAGCCATGGTCCACCGTGGTGCCAGCCCAATCGAGAATGACGGCCTGGAGCGGGCCGGTGTAGCGGCGCGAATAGACGAAGCTCATGGCATGGACTTTCCGTGGGACAGGAGGGTCAGGGAGCGCCGGAGGCGACGCCCATCGCGGCCAGCGTGGCGCGGATGGCGGCGATGGCGGCGGTCATCTCCTCCGCTCCCAGCCGGCCGATGCAGCCGATGCGGAAGCTGTCGGCCACCGTCAGCTTGCCGGGATAGATGACGAAGCCGCGCTCGCGCAGCCGGTCGTAGAAATCGGCGAAGACGAAGGCCGGGTCGGCCGGCATGCGGAAGGTAACGATGATCGGCGCCTGCAGGCGGTCGGGCAGCAGCGTCTCGAACCCCAGCGCCCGCATGCCGCCGATCAGGATGGCGGCGTTGGCGCGGTAACGGGCGCCACGGCCTTCCACCCCGCCTTCCGCCTCATGCTCGTCCAGCGCCTGGGCAAAGGCGGCGACCACATGGGTCGGCGGGGTGAAGCGCCATTGGGCGTTCGCCTCGAACCCGCGCCACTGGTCGTGCAGGTCGAGCGACAGGGAATGGGCGTTGCCCTTCGCCGCCTCCAGCGTGTCGCGGCGGGCGATGACGAAGCCCATGCCCGGCACGCCCTCCAGGCATTTGTTGGAGGATGCGGCGACCGCCACCGCGCCCAGCGCCGCCATGTCCAGCGGCAGGGCACCGAAGGCGCTCATGGCGTCGATCAGCAGGGCGCGGCCGCGCGACCGCGTGACCTCGGCGACCGCCTCGACCGGGTTGAGGATGCCGGACGTCGTCTCGCACTGGACCACGGCGACATGGGTGATCGCCGGATCGGCGTCGAGCGCCGCCGCCAGCGCGTCGGGCGACACCGGCTGGTCTTCGGCCACCGCCAGCGCGGAGACGGCGCGACCGGCGACCTCGGCGATGCGGACCATGCGGGTGCCGTAGGCGCCGTTGACCAGCACCAGCAGCCGGCCGTCACGCGGCACCAGCGTGCCGATCATCGCCTCCACCGCGAAGGTGCCGGAGCCCTGGACAGGCACCGCGACGTGGCGATCGGCGCTGCCGCCGGCCAGACGCACCAGCCGGTCGCGGATGCCGGCGTTCAGCGCGATGAAGCGGCCGTCGCGCGACCCCCAGTCGCGCAGCATCGCCTGCTTCACGGTGGCGGAGGTGGTCAGCGGACCCGGGGTCAGCAGGTAGGGCACAGTGTCAGGCATGGGGAGATCCCGAAGAAGGACAGGAACCGGAGCTGTCGGAATGGCCCCATGACGCCGTTTCGCCTATTATAAATCCAATCCATTCGACCTATGGGTCCATAGATGAAATCAATGAACTTTGCCCAGCTCCGCGCCTTCCACGCCGTGGCGACGGAGGGGGGATTCACCAAGGCCGCACGCCTGCTGAACGTGACGCAGCCGACCTGCTCCCAGGAGGTGAAGGCGCTGGAGGAGACCTACGGCGTCACCCTGTTCGACCGCAGCAACCGTCAGGTGGCGCTGACCGAGGTCGGCACCGCGCTGTTCACCGTCACCCGCCGCCTGTTCGCGGCGGAGCAGGAAGCGATGGAACTGCTGGCCGGGGTGCGGCATCTGGATGGCGGGACGCTGGCGGTCGGGGCCGACGGGCCGTTCCATGCGGTGCCGCTGATCGCCCGTTTCACCCGCGTCCATCCGGGACCGACGGTGACGCTGGCGGTCGGCAACTCCCGCGCCATGCTGGAAGGGCTGATGGAAACGCGCATCGACGTGGCGGTTCTGGCCGACGTGCCGGGCGATTCGCGGCTCTACGTGCTGCCGCTGCGGCGGGATCCGGTGCGGGCGCTGGTGCCCAAGACGCATCCGCTGGCCCGGCGCCGGGCGGTGGCTGTGACCGATCTGGCAACGGAGCGGCTGGTGCTGCGCGAACCGGGATCGATGACCCGCCGGCTGGTCGAGCGCGCGCTGGCGGCGGCGGAGGTCACGCCCGCCGCCGTCATCGAGATTCAAAGCCGCGAGGCGGTGGTGGAGGCGGTGGCGGCCGGCTTGGGGGTGGGGTTCACCTCGGCCGCCGAATTCACCGGCGACGGGCGGCTGGCACTGCTGCCGATCGCCGGGGCCGAGATCGAGATGGACGAGTATGTGGTCTGCCTGCGCGAACGCCGCCGGCTGGCGGTGGTGCGCGCCTTCCTGGATCTGGCCCGCGAGGTGGCGCAGGAGGTCGGCGGCGTCAATGCCGCCGCCACGCCTGCGTCCGCCGATGCAGCGCGCGCGACAGCAGGGCATGCAACGCCCGCACGGCGGCCGAGGTGAGGACGATCATCATCGCCATGGCCGCGGCGCCCGCCACCTCGCCCGAATCGTCCATGTTCAGCACGGCGACGGAGGCCGGCTTGGTTTCCGGCGCGTAGAGGAAGACCACCGCCGACACCGTCGTCATGGCGTTGACGAAGAAATAGATGGCGATGTCCAGGATGGCCGGCAGGCACAGAGGCACCGTCACCCGCAGGAAGGTGGACCAGACCGGCACCTTCAGGCTGGCCGACACCGCCTCGAACTCGGCGTCGAGCTGCTTCAGCGCGGTGACGGCGGTCAGGTGGCTGACGGTGTAGAAATGCGCCACCGTCGCCAGCACCAGGATCGCCATGCTGTGATAGAGCCAGCTCAACGGGTTCCAGGTCGCGTTGAAGAAGAAGATGTAGGCCAGCCCCAGCGCCATCCCCGGCACCGCCAGCGGCAGGACCGCCATCAGCCGCACCGTCCCCTTCATCACCGCCCGTCCCGGCGCGCGTTCGACCAGCCAGGCGCCGGTGAAGACGATGGCGGTGCCGGCCACCGCCGTCCCGGCGGCCAGGGTCAGGCTGTTGGCGTAACTGCCCCATCCCGCCGCGTCGAACTGGGCGAAATCGTAATTCGCCAGCGTCGGCGTCAGGTTGTAGGGCCAGAAGGTGACGACGGAGGCGAAGCCGGCCACCCCCAGCAGGCCCAGCAGCAGGCCGCCGACCAGCGCGCAGAACAGCACGGCCAGGCGGTCGCCCACCGGGTTGAGCCGCGGCTGGAACGGCACCGAGCGGGCGGACAGCAGGGCCATCTGCCGGCGCTGGCCGATCCAGTCGGCGACGAAGGCCAGGCCCGCCGGCAGCAGCAGGACGATGCCGACCACGGCGCCCATCCCGAAATTCTGCTGGCCGACCACCTGCTTGTAGACGTCGGTCGCCAGCATGTTGGTGGAGCCGCCGATCACCTTGGGCACGCCGAAATCGGTGACCACCAGGGTGAAGACCACGAAGACGGCGGAGATCAGGCCATAGCGCACCCCGGGCAGCGTGATGGTGGCGAAGCGCTTCCAGGCCCCGGCCCCCAGCGCCTCCGCCGCCTCGTACAGGCGGGCGTCGGAGGTCGACAGCGCCACCGTCAGGATCAGCACGGCGTGCGGGAAGCTGTAGAACACCTCGCCCATCACGATGCCGATGGACCCGTAGATGCTCTCCCCCATCAACAGGCCGCGCAGGATGCCCTTGTTGCCGAACAGATAGACCAGGGCAATGGCCGGCAGCAGCGACGGCGCCAGCAACGGGATCTGCGCCAGCAGCCGGAACAGCCCCTTGCCCGCCATGTGGGTGCGGGTCAGGCAGAAGGCGTAGAGGAAGGCCAGCGGCACCGTGATGGCCGTGGTCAGCGCGGACAGCGTCAGGCTGTTGACCACCGACCGCGTCAGCGCCGGCGCCTCCAGGAAAGCGGCGAAATTGGCGAGCCCGACGAAGGCGCCGTCGCGGTCGTACAGGCTGCGCAGGAACAGCATGCCCAGCGGCAGCAGCACGAACAGCGCCAGGAACAGCGCGATCCCGCCGAGCCCCAGCCCGAACAGCCAACGCTCGCTCCGCTCCACCGGCCGCGCGGTGGTGCGCGATGGCGCAGGAACAGCGGGTTTGGGCAGGCTCAGCTTGACGGCGCTCATCGCGCCGCCTCGAACACGCGCAGCCTTTCACGCGGCAGGGTCACCGGCAGACGGCACCCGAGGTCCAGCGACAGGTCGCGCACCAGATTGGCCGACAGATCGGCGGTGACGCGGGCATCGCCCAGCCCGTCGGCCGCCAGCCGGGCGCGGTGGAAGGGGCCGAGGAACTCCAGGCTCTCGATCACCGCATCCAGCGTGTTGGCGCCGCCGGCCGCGCGGACCTGCACGTCCTCCGGCCGCAGGCAGACGGTGACGGCGGCACCGGGGGTGGCGCTGGCCAGATGGTCGCCGTCGCATTCGAAACCACGATCGCCCAGCCGCACCCGTCCCGGCCCCTCCAGCACGCCCGGCAGGAAGTTCATCGCTCCGACGAAGTCGGCGACGAAGGGGCTGGCCGGCCGGTGATAGACGTCGTTGGGCGTGCCGACCTGCTCGATCACGCCGTTGTTCATCACCACGATGCGGTCGGCCATGGTCAGGGCCTCTTCCTGGTCATGGGTGACCATGATGGTGGTGACGCCCAGCCGGCGGTGCAGGTCGCGGATCTGGCGGCGCAGATGCAGCCGCACCCGCGCGTCCAGCGCCGACAGCGGCTCGTCCAGCAGCAGCAGGCCGGGCGCCGGCGCCAGCGCGCGGGCCAGCGCCACCCGCTGCTGCTGGCCGCCCGACAGCTGCGTCGGGTATTTCGGGCCGGCGTCGGGCAGGCCGACCAGCGCCAGCAGCTCCTCCACCCGCGACCGTTCGGCGGCGCGGCCCAGCTTCAGGCCGTAGGCGACGTTCTTGTGCACGGTCAGGTTGGGGAACAGCGCGTAGGACTGGAAGACGATGCCGTAATCGCGCGCCGACGGCGGCAGGCGCGACACGTTGCGGCCGTCCAGCCAGATCGTCCCGCCGCTCTGCGGGTCGAGACCGGCGATCACCCGCAACAGCGTGGTCTTGCCGCAGCCGGACGGCCCGAGGAAGCAGACGAACTCACCGCGCCGGATGTCGAGCGACACGCCCTTCAGCGCGGTGAACGTGCCGAATGTCTTGACGATGCTGTCGAGGCGGAGGTAGGGCGCGGCGGTCATCGGCGAGGTTTCCCGACAGAAAACGGAAAGGCCGGGCGGGCCCGTGCGGCGCCCGCCCGAGGGATCGGCGTCAGCTTTTCGGCTCGGACTTGGCGCCGTAACGCTTTTCCCAATCCGCCAGGATGCGGTCGCGGTTGGCCGCGGCCCAGGCGAAGTCGTTGGTCCTGTTCATCGCCGCTTCCGCGTTCTTCGGATAGTTCGGCGTCTCCTTGGTGACGCCGGGATGAGCCGTGACCTGATAGAAGTTCACATACTGCTCGTTCGCCTTGCGGCTGGCCGCCCAATCGGCCAGGGCCTTCGCCGCCTCGGCGTTGCGGGTGCCCTTGACGATGGCCGTCGCCTCCATCTCCCAGCCCACCCCTTCGGAGGCCAGGATCACGTCGATCGGCGCGCCCTTGGTCTTCTGCTGGGCGCCGGTGTATTCGATGGAGATGCCGATCGGGTATTCGCCGGCCGCCGCCATCTTGCAGGGCTTGGACCCCGAATGGGTGTAGAGCGCGACGTTGTCGTTCAGCCTGTCCATGTAGCCCCAGCCCTGGTCGGCGCCCATGGTCTGCAGCCAGCCCGACACGGCGAGGAAGCCGGTGCCCGACGAGGCCGGGTTCGGCATGACGATCTGGCCCTTGTATTCCGGCTTCAGCAGGTCGGCCCAGGAGGTCGGCTTCGGCAGCTTCTTCTTCTCGGCTTCCACCGTGTTGAAGCAGATGGCGGCCATCCAGGCGTCCATGCCGACCCAGGCCGGCGGGGTCTTGGCGTCGCGGAAGCCGGCCTTGAGGTCGCCGGCGCCCTTCGGCTGGTAGGGCATCAGCATGCCCTGGGCGTCCAGGATCATCAGGCTGGAGGCGGCGAGGCCCCACACCACGTCGGCCTTGGGGTTGTCCTTCTCGGCCAGCAGCTTGGCGGTGACGACGCCGGTCGAATCGCGCACCCACTCGATCTCGACGCCGGGGTTGTCGGCCTCGAAAGCCTTCTTGTAGGGGGCGAGCTGCTCGTTCTCCAGCGCGGTGTAGACGGTCAGGCGGGTGGCAGCCCCGGCCGGAGAGGCGGCCGGAACGGCGGCGAGCAGCGCCAGCGCGCTAGTGCCCAGCAGAATGGTGCGGCGGATCATCATGGTGCTCCCGTGGTCCAAAGGGCAGTGTGAAGGGGCGTCCTGGAACAGCGCGTCCGTCCCGGGAGGGCGGCCTTTCGCCACCGCCCCGGCACGGGAAAATTCTCTACGCCGAAGCGGCCGTCCGCTCCCGTTAAGCTTTGGTGACTCTCCATGGACGACGCCGCCATGGCGGGTGATGCCCATGCCCCCCGGACGGCCCCGGTTTCCCGGGAAAGCGAGGCCCGGCGCGGTCGAGGGAGGCGTCCGGATCAGACGCCAAGTTCGTTCTTCACGTGGTTGACGCGGTAAACCTGCCGGATGGCGTCGAGCAGAATGGCGATTTCCGGCGACATGTCGTTGACGCGATGGCTCATGAACAGCGGCGATACGGCTTGCGCATCGTCGAGCGGCCGGTACTCGACCTTGTCGCGGCGCAGATGCTGCACGGACGCCGTCACCAAGCTGATGCCGACGTCGGCGGCCACCAGACCCAACGCGGTTTGAACGTCCCGCACCTCCAGGACCGCCGCCGGTTTCAGCCCCTGGGAGCGGTAGAGCGCGAGCACCTGGTCGGCAAAGCTCGGCCGCGGCGTCTTTGGATAGACGACCAGCGTTGTGGCCGTCAGCTCGTCGAGGCGCAGCGGCGCGTCCCGTTCCAGCAGCGCGTGGCCCGTGGGGATGGCGGCGATGATCGATTCGTACCGCAACAGCGTCCGCGTGATGGCGGCATCCTCCAGGGGGATGCGGCCGAAGCCGGCGTCGATGCGCCCCTCTTTCAGGGCCGCGACCTGCTCGACCGTCGTCAGCTCCACCAGCGACACCTCGACGTTCGGGCGGATCGAGCGGTAGTGGCGGATCATCTCCGGCAGCCAGCCGTAGAGGGTCGAGGCCACGAAACCGATGGTGAAGCGGCTGTGCTCGGCGTGGCGCAGGCGACGGGCCAGCGCCTTGATGTCGTCCACCCGCTCCAGCACCTGGACCGCCTGCTCGTAGATCAGCCGACCGGCTTCGGTCAGGCGCAAGGGACGGCTGCTCCGCTCGATGAGCTGCAGGCCAAGCTCCTCCTCCAATTGCTGGATTTGCCGGCTCAGCGGCGGCTGCGCCATGTGCAGCCGCTCGGCCGCGCGCGTGAAGTTCCGCTCGCTCACGACCGTGATGAAATAGCGCAGGTGGCGTAGTTCCAAGGCCGGTCTCCTCCGCGGCTCGGCGGCACCGGACGGCTGCACCGCCCCAGCAGAATACCCGCCGGGTATCGTTCGAGACCAAATTGATCTTTCACATCGCTCTTGGCAACCGATAGCTTGATTGGGCAACAAAGTTCTTCTGAGGACCGTCGCGGAATGACGAAAATCGATGCCATCGAGACATTTCTAATCGATCTGCCGACCATCCGGCCGCATGTTCTTTCCATGACGACCATGAACCGGCAGACGGTCGTCGTGGTGCGCATCCGCTGCTCCGACGGGGTCACCGGCATCGGCGAGGGCACCACCATCGGGGGCCTGAGCTATGGCGACGAATCCCCGGAAGGTATCAAGCTGGCGATCGACACCTACATCGCCCCGGTCCTGCGCAACGCCGACGCCACGCGGGTTTCCGCGACCATGGCGCTGGTCGGCAAGCTGGTGGTCGGCAACCACTTCGCCAAGTCGGCGGTGGAAACCGCGCTGCTGGACGCCATGGGCAAGCGCCTCGGCCTGCCGGTGTCGGAACTGCTGGGGGGCCGTCACCGTGACGCGCTGCCCGTCGCCTGGACGCTCGCCAGCGGCAACACCGCAAAGGACATCGACGAGGCCGAGCGGATGCTGGCGCTGCGCCGTCACGACATCTTCAAGCTGAAGATCGGCAAGCGCGACGTGGCCGACGACGTTGCCCACGTCGCCGCGATCAAGCGGGCGCTCGGCGACCGCGCCAGCGTGCGCGTCGACGTCAACCAGGCCTGGGACGAGGCCGGCGCGTCGCGCGGCATCGCCATGCTGGAGGATGCCGGCGTCGATCTGGTCGAACAGCCGATCGCCCGTGGCAACCGGGCCGCGCTGGCGCGGCTGGCCGCGCGCTTCATCGTGCCGATCATGGCCGACGAGAGCCTGCGCGGCCCGGAGGACGCCTTCGCCCTCGCCGCCGAGGCCGCGGCGGATGTCTTCGCGGTGAAGATCGCCCAGTCCGGCGGCCTGCACGCGGCGGGCCGTGTCGGCGCCATCGCCGACGCCGCCGGCATCGGCCTGTACGGCGGCACGATGCTGGAGGCCGGGATCGGGACGATCGCCTCCGCCCATCTCTTCGCGACCTTCCCCAGGCTCGCCTGGGGCACGGAGCTTTTCGGTCCCCTGCTCCTGACCGAGGAGATCCTGAGCGAGCCGCTCGCCTACGCCGACTTCGCCCTGCAGGTGCCGAACCGGCCCGGTCTCGGCATCGCGCTGGACGAGGACCGCGTCGCCTTCTTCCGGCGTGACCGCCGGTAACCCCCTTCCCCCTTTGTGATCGAGGCAAGACCGATGCTGTTCCAGGTCGAAATGGATGTCCGCCTGCCGCCCGACATGGCGCCCGAGCACGCGGACGAGCTGAAGCGGGTCGAGCGCGAGCGCGCCCAGCAGATGCAGCGCGAGGGCAAGTGGCGGCACCTGTGGCGCGTCGCCGGCCGCTACGCCAACGTCAGCATCTTCGACGTCGAGAGCGCCGACGAACTCCACGCGCTGCTCACCTCGCTGCCGCTCTTCCCCTACATGGCGATGACGGTCACCGCCCTGTGCCGCCACCCCTCGTCGATCCGCGACGACGACCGCTGAACCGGCCGCCGCCCACCGACCACCAAGGCACCCATAACCAAGCTCTAGGGAGAAAACGATGAACAAGACCCAGATCCAGGATTTCGCCAAGCGCATTTCCGGCACCCGGAGCGGCCCGGCCAACGAGCGGGTGAAGGCCGTCGTCGACCGCATGCTGTTCGACCTCTTCGTGCTGATCGACGAGATGGACGTCACGCCGGAGGAGTTCTGGGCGGCCTGCAGCTACGTCACCGAACTCGGCAAGTCCAACGAGATCGGGTTGCTGGTGCCGGGTCTGGGCGTCGAGCATTTCCTCGACCTGCGCCAGGATGAGAAGGAACGCGCCGCCGGAATGGAAGGCGGCACCCCGCGCACCATCGAAGGCCCGCTCTATGTGGCCGGCGCCCCGGTCTGCCAGGGCGAGGCACGGCTGGACGACGACACCGACGACGGCGAGATCCTGTTCATGGACGGCCGGGTGCTCGACAGCCGCGGCAACCCGATCCCCGGCGCCCAGGTCGAGGTCTGGCACGCCAACAGCCGCGGCAACTACTCCTACTTCGACCCGTCGCAGAGCGCCTTCAACCTGCGCCGCACCATCATCGCCGACGCCGAGGGGCGCTACCGGTTCCGCAGCATCATGCCGTCGGGCTACAGCTGCCCGCCCGACGGTCCGACCCAGACGCTGCTGACCCTGCTGGGCCGCCACGGCCATCGTCCGGCGCACATCCACTTCTTCGTCTCGGCCCCCGGCTATCGGACCCTGACGACCCAGATCAACATCAAGGACGATCCCTACGTCCACGACGACTTCGCCTTCGCCACCCGGGACGGCCTGATCCCCGACGTCGCGCACCACACCGAGCCGGCGGCGCTGCACGACATGGGCGTGAACCGGCCCTTCGCCACCATCACCTTCGACTTCACTCTGCCGGCCGCGGTGGACAGCATCCCCGGCACGCTGGGCGAGCGGCCGCGCGCCGCGGCCTGAGCCGGGTCCAACCGCCCACCCACGGGATTCCGGCGCGGCCCGCAGCCGCAACATCGATGGCTGCCAACCCTGGCCGCGCCGGTTTCCGCCCGATTTTCTGGAGGATCACGTCATGACCGTCGATCTCATGGCGCGGCTGGACGACGCTGTCGTCGAGGACAAGGACCGCGGAATTTACCGCTGCCGGCGCGACATCTTCACCGATCCCGCGCTGTTCGAACTGGAGATGAAGCATATCTTCGAGGGGAACTGGATCTATCTCGCCCACGAAAGCCAGATTCCCAACAAGAACGACTATTTCACGACCTTCATGGGTCGGCAGCCGATCGTCATCGCCCGCAACAGGGACAACGAACTCAACGCCTTCGTCAACGCCTGCAGCCATCGCGGCGCGATGCTGTGCCGGCACAAGCGCGGCAACAAGGCGACCTACACCTGCCCGTTCCATGGCTGGACGTTCAACAATTCCGGCAAGCTCCTGAAGGTGAAGGACCCGGAGTCCGCCGGTTACCCGGACGCCTTCAACCGGGACGGATCGCACAACCTGAGCCGGATCGCCCGCTTCGAATCCTACCGCGGATTCCTGTTCGGCAGCCTGAACCCCGATGTGGCCCCGCTGACCGAGCATCTGGGCGAAGCGGCCAAGATCATCGACATGATCGTCGACCAGTCGCCGGACGGGCTGGAGGTCCTGCGCGGTTCCTCCACCTACATCTATGACGGAAACTGGAAGCTGCAGACCGAGAACGGCGCCGACGGCTACCACGTCACCGCCGTGCACTGGAACTATGCGGCGACCACCAACCACCGCAAGACGGCAGCGTCGGGCGACAGCGTGCGTGCGATGGACGCCGGAAGCTGGGCCAAGCAGGGCGGCGGGTTCTATTCCTTCGAGAACGGGCATCTGCTGCTGTGGAGCCGCTGGGCCAATCCGGAGGATCGCCCGCTGTACGAGCGCCGCGACGAGCTGGCGGCGCAGTATGGCGCGGCGCGGGCCGACTGGATGATCGGCAACTCGCGCAACCTGTGCCTGTACCCCAACGTCTACCTGATGGACCAGTTCAGCTCGCAGATCCGCACCTACCGGCCACTGTCCGTCGACAAGACCGAGGTCACGATCTACTGCATCGCGCCGAAGAACGAGAGCGCGGAGGCCCGTGCCCGCCGCATCCGGCAGTACGAGGATTTCTTCAACGCCAGCGGCATGGCCACCCCCGACGACCTGGAGGAGTTCCGCTCCTGCCAGACCGGTTATCTCGGCAGCGCCGCGCCGTGGAACGACCTGTCGCGCGGTGCGCTCCATTGGGTGGACGGCGCCGACGATGCGGCCAAGGCCATCGACCTGCACCCGCTGATGAGCGGCGTGCGCACCGAGGACGAAGGGCTGTTCGTCGTCCAGCACCAGCATTGGCTCGACACCATGCGCCGCGCCGCAGCGGCCGGCACGGCGCCCGCCGCGACGAAGACGCCGGCCTGAGGGAGGACCGCATGACCATCACCTTTGAGGCTCTGCAGGCCTTCCTCCACCACGAGGCCCGCCTGCTCGATGAAAAGCAGTGGGACGACTGGCTGCGGCTCTACGCGCCGGAGGCGGTGTTCTGGATGCCGGCCTGGGATGACGATGGCGCCCTGACCACCGATCCGCAGCGCGAGATCTCCCTGATCTACTACGGCAACCGCGGCGGCCTGGAGGATCGCGTGTTCCGCATCAAGACGGAACGGTCGAGCGCCACCAGCCTGCCGGAGCCGCGCACCTCCCACAACATCAGCAACCTGGAAGTCCTGGAACGGTCCGGCGGTTCCTGCAAGCTCCGCTTCAACTGGTTCACGCTGAGCTTCCGTTACAAGACGACCGACACCTATTTCGGCACGTCCTTCTACACGCTGGATGTGTCGGGCGAGACGCCGCTGATCACCGAGAAGACGGTGGTGCTGAAGAACGACTACATCCACCACGTCATCGACATCTACCACATCTGATCGCCCGCCATCCGGTCAGCCAGCCGGCGACGATCATCCCGGACTGGCACACAACCGGCCCGGCGCGTCGACACGCCGCCTCCGGGGCGGGGGGAGACGACCCATGAGCTTTCACATCGCGCTGACCTTCGAGGACGGGCTGACCCGCTTCGTCGAGGCCAACCCCGGCGAGACGGTGGCCGACGCCGCCTACCGCCAGGGCATCAACATCCCGCTCGATTGCCGCGACGGCGCCTGCGGCACCTGCAAGAGCTTCTGCGAAGCCGGACGCTACGACGGCGGCTCCTACATCGAGGATGCGCTGACCGACGCGGAGGCGGAGGAGGGCTATTGCCTGACCTGCCAGATGCGCCCGGCGTCGGACATCGTCCTGCGCATCGCCGCCTCGTCGGATGTGTGCAAGACGAAGGCGATGGCTGTCGCGGCGGAGGTGGTGTCGGTCGAGCGGCTGTCCGACAGCGGCATCGCCCTTGCGCTGGCGCTGGATGGGGCCTCGCGCCTGTCCTTCCTGCCCGGGCAATACGTCAACATCGGCGTGCCCGGCACCGGGGAGACACGGTCCTATTCCTTCAGTTCGCCGCCCGGGGCGGAGCTTGCGACCTTCCTGATCCGCAACGTGCCGGGCGGGCTGATGAGCGGCTATCTGACCGGGCGGGCCAAGCCCGGCGACCGGCTGACCCTGACCGGGCCGCTCGGCAGCTTCTATCTGCGCGAAATCAGGCGGCCGGTGCTGATGCTGGCCGGCGGAACCGGGCTGGCGCCCTTCCTGTCCATGCTGGGCCGCATCGCCGCCACCGGCGGGAACGGTGCGCCGGCCATGCCGCCGCAACCGATCCATCTCGTCTACGGCGTCACGCAGGACTGCGATCTCGTCGAGGTGGACACGCTCCACCGCTACGCGGAGCGCATCCCGGGCCTCACCGTGGCGACCTGCGTCGCCGACCCGGACAGCCGCCATCCGCTCAAGGGCTACGTCACCCACCATCTGCGGCCGGAGCATCTGAACGGCGGCGATGTCGACGTCTATCTCTGCGGCCCGCCGCCGATGGTGGAGGCGGTGCGCACCCACTTCCGCGACAGCGGAATCACCCCGGCCAGCTTCCATTACGAGAAGTTCGCCGCCAGCGAAGGGAACGGCCGATGACCGCGCATCGGACGGCGGCCGGACGTTTCGACGGCCGGGTGATGATCGTCACCGGCGCTGCCCAGGGCATCGGGCGGGCGGTGGCCGCCCGCGCCGCCCGCGAGGGGGCACGGCTCCTGCTGGTCGATCGCGCCGATCTGGTGCATCGGGTGGCGGAGGAGCTGACCGGCCAGGGCGCATCGGCGCTGGCGCTCGCCGCCGATCTGGAGACCTACGCCGGTGCGCAGGCGATGGCCGATGCGGCGGTCGAGGCCTTCGGGCGCATCGACATCTCCGTGCACAACGTCGGCGGCACCATCTGGATGAAGCCCTTCTGGGAATACCGGGAGGAGGAGATGGTCAAGGAGATCGGCCGCTCGCTCTGGCCGACCTTGTGGTCCTGCCGGGCGGTGATCCCGGTGATGATCGCGCAAGGGCACGGCAGCATCGTCAACGTCGGCAGCAACGCCACCCGCGGCATCCATCGCGTCCCCTACTCCGCCGCGAAAGGCGGCGTGCACGCGATGACCACCTGCATGGCGATGGAACTGGCCGACAAGGGCGTCCGGGTCAATGCGGTCTCTCCCGGCGCCGTCGACAACGGGGACCGCGCCATCCCGCGCAATCCCAAGCCGTTGAGCGAGCGGGAAGCGGTCTGGCAGCGGGAAACCTACGACCAGGTCATGCGCGACACGATGATGGGCCGGATGGGCACGCAGGAGGAAATCGCCGCGGCGATCTGCTTCTTCGCATCGGACGAGGCGTCATACATCACCGGCCAGACCTGTTTCGTTGCCGGCGGCAGCATCGGCTGACCCTCGTCAACGGAAGGAGAGACCATGGACAAGACCATCCTCGTCACCGGAGCGACCTCCGGCCTGGGCGAAGCGACCGCCCGGCGCTTCGCCGCGGCCGGCTGGCGGGTCGTCGTCACCGGCCGCCGGGCCGACCGGCTGGAACGGCTGGTGACGGAACTCGGGGCCGACCGGCTGCACGCCGCCATCTTCGACATCCGCGACGACGCGGCCATGGAGTCGGCGCTCAACGCCCTGCCGGAGCCGTTCCGCGGCATCGACGCGCTGGTCAACAACGCCGGCCTCGCGCTCGGCACCCGGCCGGCGGTCGAGGCGGACCTCGATGACTGGCGCACGATGATCGCGACCAACATCACCGGTCTGGTCACCATCACGCACCGGCTGCTGCCGGTGCTGATCGAGCGGCGCGGCATCGTCATCAACATCGGGTCGGTCGCCGGACGCTACCCCTACGCCGGCGGCAACGTCTATGGCGGCACCAAGGCCTTCGTGACGCAGTTCTCGCTGGGGCTGCGGTCGGACCTGCACGGCACCGGCGTGCGCGTCACCAGCATCGAACCGGGCATGGTGGAAACCGAATTCACCCTGGTCCGGACCCATGGCGACCAGGGGGCCTCCGACGCCGTCTATCGCGGGGCCAACCCGATGACCGCCGAGGACATCGCCGACACGCTGCATTGGGTGGCGAACCTGCCGCCGCATCTGAACGTGAACCGCCTGGAGCTGATGCCGGTCAGCCAGTCCTTCGCCGGCTTCCAGATCCACCGCCAAACGACCTGAGGAAACCGTCGCCCCCACCGGGGCGGCGGACCAACCCCGGTCAACCACCCCATCACCAGCCCAACCGGCAACGCGCGTTCCCCAGCGGGAGCGCGCGGATGGGTCCTGCTGCGCAACGCCGCAGCCTTTCCGTCCACCACGTCAACAGGGAGGAACGCCCGTGTCATCGACACCACGCGTCATCGACGTCCAGGACTTCATCAACGCCCACCGGGTGTCCGGTTTCCAGATCACCTTGATCGCGCTCTGTTTCCTGATCGTCGCCATCGACGGCTTCGACACGGCGGCGATCGGTTTCATCGCCCCGGCGCTCCGCGCCGAATGGCAACTGGCGCCGGCCCAGCTGGCGCCGCTGTTCGGCGCCGGCCTGTTCGGGCTGATGATCGGCGCCTTCGTCTTCGGTCCCTTGGCCGACAGGATCGGACGCAAGCGCGCGCTGGTCCTCACCGTCCTGTTCTTCGGACTGACCAGCCTGGCGTCGGCCTGGGCGACGAACGTCACGGAGCTGACCGTGCTGCGCTTCCTGACCGGCATGGGGCTGGGCGGAGCGATGCCGAACGCCATCACCCTGACCTCGGAATTCTGCCCGGACAAGCGCCGGTCCTTCCTGACCACGCTGATGTTCTGCGGCTTCACGCTCGGCTCCGCGCTGGGCGGGCTGGCGGCGGCGCAGCTGGTGGCGAACTATGGCTGGTCGTCGGTCCTGCTGCTGGGCGGCGTGGCGCCGTTGCTGCTGCTGCCGGTCCTGCTGCTGGCCCTGCCGGAATCGGTGCGCTTCCTGGTCCTGCACAACGCCCCGGCGGAGCGGGTGGCGCGCGTCCTGACGCGGATCGCGCCGGAGGCCGACCTTGCCGGCGCGCGCTTCATCGGCGTGCACCGGCCGGTGGGCTCGCCGGTCGCGCAGCTGTTCCAGCCGGGGCTGGTCGCCGGCACGCTGCTGCTGTGGCTGACCTTCTTCATGAGCCTGCTGGTCTTCTACCTGCTGTCGAGCTGGCTGCCGACGGTGATCAGCAGCGCCGGCATGACCCTGAAGGATGCCTCGCTGATGACGATGATGCTGCAGTTGGGCGGCACGGTCGGGGCGCTGGCGATCGGCGCGCTGATGGACCGCCTCGACCCGCACAAGGTGCTGGGCATCGCCTATGCGACCGCCGCCCTGTTCATCGCGCTGATCGGCAGCGCCACCACCTCCCCGGCCCTGCTCGCCGCCGCCGTGTTCGGCGCCGGCTTCTGTCTGGCCGGGTCGCAGGTCGGGGTGAACGCGCTGGCCGCCGGCTTCTACCCGACGGCGAACCGGGCGACCGGCGTGGCCTGGGCCAACGCGGTCGGGCGCAGCGGGTCGGTTCTCGGCTCCATGGTCGGCGGGACCATCCTGTCCAGCGGACTCGGCCTGCCGACCGCCTTCGCCATCGTCGGACTTCCGGTCATACTGGCCGGGCTGTTCATGGTCGTGAAAGGCCGGCTCGCCCCGCAGCCCGCCCACCGGACGGCCGCCCCGGCATCCTCCTTCGCCAGCCCGCTGCCGGCCGCGGGCAGCGTCGACTGACGGCGCCGGGACCGGCGGCTCAGCCGCCGCACCGGCCCTCCAGAAGGTCGCGTTCCTGGGCGAACGCCTCGGCCATGAAGTCCAGGAACGCGCGCACCCGGCCCATGTGCCGCAGATCCTCATGGGTCAGCAGCCAGATCGTCGTCTCGACCTCGGCGACCGGAGCACCGAGCCGCTGAAAGGCCGGGTTCTGATCGACCATCCCGCAGGGCAGGAGACCGA
Organism: Azospirillum sp. TSO35-2; assembly: GCF_003116095.1. GTDB lineage: Bacteria > Pseudomonadota > Alphaproteobacteria > Azospirillales > Azospirillaceae > Azospirillum. The sequence continues at coordinate 574,517 of NZ_LGRA01000022.1, read as the reverse complement.
GGCCGACTCCCGCCCGGACGGCCTCCACCGCCGCCGCGACCGAGTTGACCCGGTAACCGATCTTCGCCTCGGGAACCGTCCGCTTGAGCCATTGGCCCATGCTGGTGTGGTCGAACGACTCGTCCAGCCCGACCCACGTCTGCCGGTCCACGGCCTGCCGCTCCAGGTAGGCCTTGGCGCCATAGACGGCGAAGGAGAGGCCGGAAACGGCCCGGCCGATCAGGTTCTCCGGCGGCCTGTTGGTCGATCGGATGGCCACGTCCGCTTCCCGCCGGGTCAGGCTCAGGGAGGCCTCCGCCGTCGTCAGGTCGACCCGCAGGTCGGGATGGCGTTCCCGGAAGGCGGCGATGTGCCGGGGCAGGACGTGCAGGGTGAGGATGTCGACGGTCGTGACGCGCAGGCTGCCGCGGATTTGCGTGTCGCGGCCGGACAGCCGCCGGTTCGCGGTGGCGAGGTCCTCCTCGACCTTGAGGGCGACGCGGTGCATCTCGTCGCCGGCGGCGGTCAGCGCGTAGCCGCCGGGAAGCTTGTCGAACAGCTGCACGCCCATCGTCTCTTCAAGCGCCGTGACCCGCCGCAGCACCGTGCTGTGGTTCACGCCCAGCGCACGCGCCGCCGACGACAGCGAGCCATGCCGCGCCACCGCCAGAAGGTAGCGCAGATCGTCCCAGTCACCCCGCTCATTCATGCAGACGCTTTCTGCAAAAGTCGTGAATTCACGCTCATTGGAGCACATCCTACTGTCGCCGGGAAGCATCACCCACCCCTGGCGACCCGCATGTCCGACCTGCTGCACGACCCGTTCGTCCAATCCAGCCTGCTGCCGCTGCTGGTCAGCCTGCTGATGGTTGGCGTTCTGCACCGGCTCAAGCGCCCGCTGGCGGTGGCCGGAATCGCGGCGACCTTCCTTGTCGTGTTCGCGCTGGTGGTCGGCCTTCCGGCGCTGCCGCCGCCGTCCAGCATGGGCAAGCTGTTCTGGGCCTCGGCGGCCGGACTGGCTCTGGGCGTTGCCGCCGACGTCATCGGCGCCAGGGGCCGGGCCGCGGCGGTCTGCCTGGCGGCGTGGCTTGCCGGTTCCCTGGTCTGGATCAGCCTTCCGGCCCTGGAATCCGTCGTCGAGATCCTGACCCTGCTCGTTCTGCTCGCCGTCGGCGCCTGGGTCGCCTTCGGCCGCCATCCTGGCCACTCGGACGGCCCGACCGCTCCGGCGGCCTCGCTGCTGGCGCTGGCGCTGGCGGTCGGCAGCATCGCGCTGATCGGTTCCTCGGCGTCGATCGCCCAGATGGCGCTCGCCCTGGCGGCGGCGGCCGGCGGCTTCCTTCTGTGGAACTGGCCGGTCGAACGCCACGCCTGGGGCATGTCCGGGCAGGCCGCCCTGGGCATCGTCGTTCTGCTGGCGGGCGTTCTGGCGCTGTTCACGCAATCCCAGGCCACCGTCCTGCTTCTGGCCCTGCCGGCGCTGCTGGCCGACCGTGTGCGCCGCTATCTGCCGGTGCCGGCGACCCGCTTCGGCCAAGCCGCCGGAGCGGCGGCCGTCACCGTCGCCGCCGTGCTTCCGGCGCTGGTCGCCATCGGCGCCGCCTACACCCTGAGCGGCGGCGAAGCCTCGCCCTACTGACTCTCCTTCCTCATTCCCATTCTCTGTCCTACCCCCCGGAGTTCCTTCCATGACCAAGACCCTGTTCGCCGCCGCTCTCCTGGCCTCCGCCACCTTCGGCGCCCTCACCCCGGCGGTGGCCGCCCCGGTCGCCTACAAGATCGACCCGGCGCACCTGAGCGTGGCGTTCATCGTCAACCACCTGGGCTTCTCCAACCTGATCGGCCGCTTCAACACGGCCTCGGGCGACGTGTCGTTCGACAAGGACGCGGTCGAGAAGAGCACGGTGGCCGTGACCGTCGACACCACCAGCGTCGACACCAACCACGCCAAGCGGGACGAGCATCTGAAGTCGCCGGACTTCTTCAATGCGAAGGAATTCCCGAAGATGACCTTCAAGAGCACGGCGATCGAGAAGACCGGCGCCAACACCGGCAAGCTCCACGGCGACCTGACCCTGCTGGGCGTCACCAAGCCGATCGTCCTGGACGTCACCTTCAACAAGGACGGCGTCAGCCCGGCCAGCAAGCTCGAGACCGTCGGCTTCTCCGCCCGCGGCAAGGTCAAGCGCACCGACTTCGGCATGAAGTACGGCGCCCCCTACATCAGCGACGAGATCGACCTGCTGATCGAAGCCGAGGCGGTCAAGGCCTGACCGGAAGGCACAGCCTCGCCGTCAGGCTGTTGCACCCCACAGGGACCGGCTTGTGCCGGTCCCTTCCGTCCTTCAACACGGTGCCGGAGGCGTCATGCCGCAGTTGGTGAATGGCCAATGGGTCAAGGGCGATATCGCCGCGAGCGAGATCAAGGGCGGCGCCTTCCACCGCGAGCCCACCCGGTTCCGTGCCTGGATCACGCCGGACGGCCGTGCCGACGCGGACGGGCGGCCGACCCTGCCCGCGGCGGCGAACCGCTATCACCTCTACGTCTCCTACCTGTGCCCCTGGGCGTCGCGGACCCTGATCGTCCGCACCCTGAAGGGGCTGGAGGGACTGATCGGCGTGTCGGTCGCCGAGCCGGTGATCGGGGAGGACGGCTGGGTCTACGCCGACCCCCAGGTCGCCGCCGACGGCATGGCGCCCTTCCGGGAACATTGGCACCTCTACACGGCGAGCGACCCGACCTACACCGGCAAGGTGTCGGTCCCGGTGCTGTGGGACAGGCAGGAACGCCGCATCGTGAACAACGAGTCGGCGGACATCATCCGCATCCTCAACAGCGCCTTCGATCGGCTGACCGGCAACGACCTCGACCTCTATCCGGCACCGTTGCGCGCCGGGATCGACGCCTGGAACGACCTGATCTACGCAGCCGTCAACAACGGTGTGTACCGCTGCGGCTTCGCCAAGTCGCAGGCCAGCTACGACGAGGCCTTCGACAGCCTGTTCGCCACGCTCGACCGGCTGGAGGAGCGACTGGCGGTCAGCCGCTATCTGGTCGGCGAGCATCTGACCGAGGCGGACTGGCGCCTGTTCGTGACGCTGGTCCGTTTCGACACCGCCTATCACGGCGCCTTCAAATGCAACCTGCGCCGGATCGAGGACTACCGGAATCTGGCGAACTACCTGCGTGAACTCTACCAGTGGCCCGGCATCCGGGACACCGTGAGGCTCGACCACATCAAGGCCGGCTACTACATCAACCCGGCGATCAACCCGACCCTGATCGTGCCAAAGGGACCGGCGCTGGACCTCGACCGCCCACACGACCGGGATCGGCTCCCCGGACAAGGCATTTGGCGGAACGTCGGGCCATAGATGGGAGGGGCCGGCGGGCATCTGTCTTGCCCCGGCCATTGTCATTTGACGCAAGCGCACCCAGATGGTTTAAATGGTTGCAGATGGCCTGCAGTAATAGCGCTGCGAAACCCCTGATACAGTCTTGTAGAGCGCTGCGATCGGCGCTGCATCGACAACAACAGCGCCGATCTTTGTCTTTCGCAGCGCTATGCTGCGTTGCGAAATGACGAGTGCAGGGATGTGATGTCTCCGCTTTTGCGGCAGCGTGTTTGTGACAAACTCTTCTTCAACAGGCCGCGACATCGGCCGCCGGAACTCCACACCGAAATTGAAGGAAGATCGTCATGAACCCGCTCGACCACGAATCCGCTGTTTTCGCCGCCAAGTTCGCCGTTGCCCGCTTCGTCTTCGGCGTCATCCTGTTCGCAATCGTCGCCGTTCTCGCCAACGTGAACACGGATGCCATCCTGGCCGCCGACGAGACCCGCGCCGCCGTCGCCTTCGAGATGGTGAAGACCATTCCCGTCACGGTGGCCGACGCCTCCCACTGAGGGCAACGTGCCGGTCGAAGGGGCCGATGACCGGGCGTGACGTTACGGGTGCCCTCCTGTTTTCCAAGCCTGCTCCCCGGCCCTGTCCTCCGGGGACCGAGGAGGAACCGATGCCCCGTACGCCCGAACCCGAAGACCGCAAGTCCGGTCAGGCCCAGGTGCCGAAGCCGCCATCCCGCGCGGAGGTCGAGGAGACCAGCCGCTCGCAGGAGTATCTGACCGACGACTGGACCGGCGAGGGCGGCACGCCGGAGGATGGCAAGCGGGACGGCTGAGGCCGCCGGCTGTCCCGACGCGCGACATCATTCGACCGACTGGGCTGGAAACCGGACACCACTGCCGGTTTTTCCGGCCCGTCCGTATGGGCGCATCGGGCGGAAAAGGCTGGTCGATCAGCCGGAAACCCATTTGGAAACCCGGAAGGCCTACGTCCTCCGCCCTCGGGTTTAAGCCACCAGAGACGTGGACGAATTCGGGAACTTGGCATCCGTCCCCGCTGTCGAAGGGAGTCCCTTTGCTTCAGCCGGAGAGATCGGGATGCGCCACGTCCTTCTTGCCCTGGTGCTTGCGACGGCGACGCTGCCCGCCGGCGCACAAGCCTCGGGCGCCAGCCCGGTCTCGCGGAACCCCGATACCGACGGTGCGGTTTGCCCGCCCGGCGATGACGGGTGCGCCCGCTTCGTCGGCGACGCCAAGGGCGCCCTGCCGAAGCGGAAATCGGCACGGCAACCGGTCGTCATCGGGACTTCCGTCTACATGCTGACCGCGTGGCAGGCCGAGCGCGAGCGCCGCTGTCTGGCGCTGGCCGGCTGGGCGGAGGCGCGCGGTGAAGGGGCCGACGCCATGGCCGCCGTCATGTGGGTGGTCGCCAACCGCTCCGCGTCGGCGGCGCAGCCGTCGCTGCCCTGCCGCGTCGTCGTCGCCTCGGGCCAGTTCGAGCCCTTCGCGGCCGTGCCTGAGGACGCGAAGACGAAGCAGAAACCCGCCAAATCGGCCAAGCGGCGCGAGAAAACGCGCGAGCAGCCGGACAGTGCGGAACGTCCACGTGACGAGGCGCGGCGACTCCTTGCCGAACTGCGCCGGCAGGCCCAGGTGATCCGGGCGGGCGGCATGCCGTCCTGGCCGAAGCCGCGCCTCGCCCCTGACCGGGACGCGTTGCGCGTCGCCCGCGGCCTCGCCTGGAACCTGAACGACGACGATCTGCCCGACCCCACCGCGCGCGCGTCGCTGTTCTACAGCCCGTCGGCGCAAGCCATGCTCCGGCGCCAGAAGCCGGATTGGGCGGAAGCGCGGCTGCGCACCGCGTCCATCGGTGAACACACCTTCTACCGCTACCCGCCGTCCCGCACCGACCGGACCGACACCCAGGTGGCTCAGGTCGGCGAATGACGGGTGGCAAGGGGCCCCTGCCGGTCGGATTGGCCTCTCGTCCGGATGAAGTCGAGAAACGCCCGCAGCGGTGCCGGCACAAGGCGCCGTCCGGGGTAATAGAGAAAGGGGCCGGAGAACCGCTGCCACCACGGTTCGAGCACCGGTTCCAGCGCACCGCGGTCGAGGTGCGGCCGCAACCAGCCTTCGAACAGGTGGATCACCCCGACACCGGCGACCGCGGCGTCGATCGCGAGGTCCATGGCGCCTCCAGGATTGACCAGCAGCGGCCCGGACGGGTCCAGCCGCATCACCTCGCCGTCGCGTTCGAACTCCCACATCGGCATGGCGCCGCTGGAAAAACGCCCGCGCAGGCAGGCGTGTGCCAGCAGGTCGCGCGGATGTTCGGGACGTCCCCTGGCGTCGAGATAGGACGGCGCGGCCGCGGTGGCGAAGCGCTGCTCGCGCGGGCCGATGGGGACGGCGATCATGTCCTGCTCCAGCCGTTCGTCGTAGCGGATGCCGGCATCACACCCCGCGGCGAGCACATCGACGAAGCCGTCCTCCGCGATCACCTCCACCCGGATTTCCGGATAAGCGGCCAGGAACGGCGGCAGGATCGTCGGCAGCACCAGCCGCGCCACGCTGACCGGCACGTTGAGCCTGAGGGTCCCCGCCACCCGGTCGCGGAAACTGTTCACGACGTCGAGCGCCGCGTCCACCTCGCGCAAGGCGGGTGCAAGCCGCAGCAGCAGCCGTTCGCCCGCTTCCGTCGGCACCACGCTGCGGGTCGTCCGGTTGAGCAACCGCACGCCGAGCTGCGCTTCGAGCCGACGCACCGCCTCGCTCAAGGCGGACGCGCTGGCATTGCTCGCACGCGCGGCTTCGCGAAAGCCGCGGGCGCGCGCCACCGCGACGAACGCGTTCAGGTCCCCCAGATCATGCTGCATTGTTCGTAATTCCGCACAGGCCGTGCGTATTGTGCGGACTAATCGGACGGGCTGGCAACGCCTAGTTTGGTGGAGGCATGAAGGAGACAGAGATGACCGACATCGACCAGTCCGGCGGCTTCACCCTTGGCGGGACGCTGGTGAAACGGCTCGGCTACGGCGCCATGCAACTCGCCGGTCCCGGCGTGTTCGGGCCGCCGAAGGATCCCGCCGCGGCCATCGCGGTGCTGCGCGAGGCGGTGGCACAGGGCGTGAATCACATCGACACCAGCGACTTTTATGGCCCTCACGTCACCAACCGGCTGATCCGCGAGGCGCTCGCCCCCTATCCCGACGATCTGGTCATCGTGACCAAGATCGGCGCCCGGCGCGGCGACGACGCCTCCTGGCTGCCCGCGACCTCTCCCGCTGAATTGCGGCAGGCCGTGCACGACAACCTGCGCAACCTCGGCCTGGACGTCCTCGATGTCGTCAATCTCAGGGTGTGGGGCAACGGCCATGGTCCGGACGAGGGGCCGATCGAGCCGGAACTGAACGTGCTCGCCGAACTCCAGCAGCAGGGTCTGGTGCGGCACATCGGCCTGAGCAACGTCACCCCCCGCCAAGTCGAGGAGGGACGCCGGATGTGCGAGATCGTCTGCGTGCAGAACCACTACAATCTCGCGCATCGAACCGACGATGCCCTGATCGACGATCTTGCCGGCAAGGGGATCGCCTATGTGCCGTTCTTCCCGCTGGGCGGGTTCACGCCACTCCAGTCCGATATCCTGTCCGCTGTCGCCCGGCGGGTGGGAGCGACGCCGATGCAAGTGGCGCTCGCTTGGCTGTTGAACCGCGCGCCCAACATCCTGCTGATCCCGGGGACGTCCTCGGTGGCGCATCTGCGGGAGAATCGTGCCGCCGCAACCCTGACCCTGGCCGCCGATGCCGTCGAGGCCTTGAACGGTATCGGTGGACACCCGGTATCCGTCTGATCCGGCAGCCGTTTCAACAACGCATGCCCCCTCCCCGACGGTTCGTCGGGGAGGGCCAACGTCACCGCGGGTCAGGCGGCCAGCCGGCCGTTGCGGAAAGCCTCGATCGTCCGCATCACCCCGCGCAGCTCGGCGAGCCCCTTCAGGCGGCCGACGAAGGAATAGCCGGGGTTCATCGTCTTGCCGACGTCATCGCCCAGCAGATGGCCATGGTCGGGCCGCATCGGGATCTGGGCATCGGCCCGCCCGGCTTCGGCCCGGCGCGCTTCCTCGGCGATCATCGCCGCGGCGACGCCGATCAGGTCGGTGTCGCCGCCGAGATGGTCGGCCTCGTAGAAGGAACCGTCCGGCTCGTGGGTGGTGTTGCGCAGATGGACGAAGTGGATGCGCGGCGCGAACTCCTTGGCCATCGCCACCAGATCGTTCTTCGGATTGGAGCCGAAGGAGCCGGTGCACAGCGTCAGGCCGCAGGCCTCCTGCGGCACGCCGGCGAACAGCGCCCGCACGTCCTCGGCGGTCGACATCACGCGCGGCAGGCCGAAGATCGGGAAGGACGGATCGTCGGGATGGATGCACAGGCGGACACCCTCCTCCTCCGCCACCGGGGTGATCTCGCGCAGGAACTCGATCAGGTTGGCGCGCAGTTCCTCGGTGCCGATGTCCTGGTACAGCTCCAGCATCGCCTTGAAGCTCTGGCGGTCATAGGCGAAGTCGCGGGCCGGCAGCCAGTCGATCAGCACCCGCTCCAGCTCGGCGATCTCCGCCGCGCTCTTGGTCGCGAAGCGCGCCTCGGCCGCGGCGATGCGGGCGGCGTCATAGTCCTTCTCCGCGTTCCGCCGCCGCAGCACGAACAGGTCGTAGGCGGCGAAGTCGATGCTGTCGTAGCGCAACGCATAGCCGCCGTTCGGCAGCCGGTGCATCAGGTTGGTCCGGCTCCAGTCGGTGATGACCATGAAGTTGTAGCAGATCACCGGGATGCCGGCGCGGGCGACGTTGCGGATCGACTGCTTGTAGTTGTCGATCTTCTCCCGGTAATTGCCGGTCCGCGTCTTGATCTCCTCGCCGACGCCGATGCTCTCGACCACCGACCAGGTCAGCCCGGCGGCCTCGACCTCGCGGCGGCGCTTCATGATCTCCTCGGTGGTCCAGACGGTCCCCTGATTCATGTGATGGAGCGCGGTGACGATGCCGGTGGCCCCGGCCTGCCGGGCGTTTTCCAGGGTGACGGGATCGTCGGGGCCGAACCAGCGCCAAGTCTCTTGCATTGTCTTGTCCTTTCGAAATCCGCGAGCCCGGCCGCCGTGGCGGCCGGTGCCATGTAGGGTCAGCGTTGTGCGAGGAAGGCCGTTAGCGTGGCGCGGACGCCGACGTGCATCAGGCTGTCGAGCTGTGCGGCGACCGCGGCGCGGAAGCCGGCATCGGCCGCCAGTTCCGGCGCGAAGATGTCCTCGACGGCGAACAGGGCGTCGACCAGCGCGGCGCTGTCGTCGCGGTGCGCTTGCGCGATCCGGGTGAGGTCGCCGGCGAGCGGATCGGCCACCGCGTAGACGGCGCCCGCCTCGTCCTCGCCCAGCAGGAAGCGCATCCAGGCGGCGACGGCCAGCGGGATCACCGTCGGCTGGACCCCCGCGGCGATGCGCTCGCGGGCCGGTTCCAGCAGGCGCGGCGGCAGCTTCTGCGACCCGTCGGAGGAGATTTGCAGTGTCCGGTGACGGATGCCGGGGTTGCGGAACCGCGCCTCCAGCGCCTGGGTGTAGGCAGGGATGTCGGTGTCGGGCACCGGCGGCAGGGTGGGGATCAGATCCTCCGCCCACAGCCGCCGCACCACCGCCGGCAGTTGCGGGTCGGCCATCGCCTCGGCGACGGTGCCGATGCCGGCGACCACCGACAGGTAGGCGAGCAGCGAATGGGCGCCGTTGAGGCAGCGCAGCTTCATCAATTCGAAGGGATGGACGTCGTCGACGATGATCGCGCCCGCCGTCTCCCAGGCCGGACGGCCGAGCGGGAAGCGGTCCTCGATCACCCACTGGCGGAACGGTTCGGTCACCACCGGCCAGCGGTCCTCGAAGCCCAGCGCCGTGTCGACGGCGAGACGGTCGGCGTCCTGCGTCGCCGGCGTGATGCGGTCGACCATGGTGCAGGGGAAGGAGACCTGCGCGGCGATGTAAGCCGCCAGTTCCGGATCGCGCAGTTCGGCGAAGCGGATGACGATGCCGCGCACCTTGGTGCCGTTCTGGGCAAGGTTGTCGCAGACCAGGACGGTGAAGGGCGGGACGCCGGCGGCCCGACGGGCGCGGATCGCCTCGACCAGCAGGCCGGGAACGCTGCGCGGCTGCGCCGGATCGGCCAGATCGGCGCGGATCAGCGGGTGCGCCTCGTCCAGCGCGCCGGTGGCGGCGTCCTGGCAATAGCCCTTCTCGGTCACCGTCAGCGTGACGATCCGGATCTCCGGCCGGGCCATCAGCGCGATCACCGCGTCGCGCTGGTCGGCGGTCGCCATGGCGTCGATGAAGGACCCGACGACCTGGACCTGGTCGCGGCCGTCTTCGCGGGTCAGCACGGTGTACAGGCAGTCCTGCGGCTTCAGCGCGTCGCGGATCGCCGGCGACAGCAGATCGACGCCGACGATGCCCCAGTCGGTCGCCCCGGCGGCCAGCACCGCGTCGGTGTAGGTGGCGAGATGGGCGCGGCAGAAGGCGCCGAGGCCGAGATGGACGATGCCGGGGGTCACCGCCGCCCGGTCATAGGCGGGGCGGGCGACCGACGCGGGCAGGCGGTCAAGCAAAGCGTCGGAGAGTCTCTCCGCCTCGATGGTGGCGGTCATGGTCATGGTGGGCTCCGGGGCGCGGGGCTGGCGCGCCGTTTGGTGATAAGGCTCCGGGGCGGCGTCGCCCCGGAGCGTGGTGCGGAAGGGTCAGACTTCGATGCCGGCCGGGGTCTTGCCCGACCCGGTCTTCGGCAGGATGAAGTGCATGATCAGGAGGCCGACGAGGTAGAGCACCGAGGCGATGGCGAACAGCACGTGGTAGTTGCCGTTGGTCGCGTCGAGCAGACGGCCGACGCCCATCGACACGAACATGCCGACGAAGTAGGCGCAGAAGCCGCCGATGCCGACCACCGAACCGATGGCGTTGCGCGGCATGGTGTCCGACACGATGGTGTAGACGTTGGCCGAATAGCCCTGGTGGGCCGAGGCGGCGATGCCGATCAGGACGACGGCCACCCACATGTTGGAGACCTGCGACGCGAAGAACACCGGCAGGACGCACAGGCCACAGATCAGGAAGGTGATCTTGCGGGCGCGCAGGGTCTTGACGCCGCGCTTGATCAGGGTCGAGGACAGCCAGCCGCCACCGATGCTGCCGACGTCGGCCATGCAGTAGATGATGATCAGCGGCAGCATGGCACCGAACAGGTTCACGCCATATTGCTTGGACAGGAAGCCGGGGACCCAGTTCAGGTAGAACCACCACACCGGGGCCGAGAAGCAGGTGCCGACGATGTTCGCCCAGGTGCCGCGGTAGCGCAGCAGTTGCAGCCAGGGAATGTGGACCTGCGGCTCGACCGGGTCGCTGCGGATGTAGGCCAGCTCTTCGGCCGTCACCTTCGGGTGCTCTTCCGGCTTCTTGTACATCAGCAGCCAGACGATGCACCACAGGAAGCCGATGCCGCCGGTGACGAGGAAGGCGACCTCCCAGCCATAGGCGACGAGCAGGATCGGCACCAGGATCGGTGCGGCGACCGCGCCGACGTTGCTGCCGGCGTTGAAGATGCCGGTGGCGAGCGCCCGCTCCTTGGCGGGGAACCACTCGGAAATGGCTTTGATCGAGGCCGGGAAATTGCCGCCTTCGGTCAGGCCGAGGCCGGCGCGGGCGATCTTGAAGCCAAGGACGCTGCCCATCATGGCGTGGATGCAGGCGAAGAAGCTCCAGCCCGCGACCGCCGCCGGCAGTCCGAAGCGGATGCCGACCTTGTCCATCAGGCGGCCGACGCCGACATAGCCGAAGGCGTAGAACAGCGAGAAGGCGGCGACGATGTCGCCGAAGTCCGACTCCGTCCAGTGCAGGTCACCCATCAGCGTGGACTTGAGCAGGCCAAGCACCTGACGGTCCATGTAGTTGATGGTCGTCGAGAAGAACAGCAGGGCGCAAATGGTCCACCGGTACCGACCGATGGTCTTGCTCAGCTTGGCCGCCGCGTGCCCGACACCACCGGGGGCCGGTATCGCGTCCGCCGGCCGCCCGGCCGCGTCGGCTACGATCTGATCGCTCATGTTGATATCTCCCGCCATGACGCAGCGGCTTTCCGCCGCCGTCCGGCGCACCAGCGTTGATTCCTCGGCCGTCGCCACCCGCTTGTGCGGGGATCCGGTCAAGGGGATCCCACGCCGCGGTGGTTGGCGGTCGCACGTGCAGCAACTCTCCTGAAGCGGTCCGTTCATCGTCGGAGCCGGCACGAGGTCGTAAACGACCTCGGGACTCACATACTACCATTCCAGTGCTGGTATGGTAGTCCTATTGTTTCGTCGGGATCAACCATGGCGGCCTGCGACATATCGTCAAGGCTGGCGGCTTGACAGGTTTCCGAAAGCAACCGGTGCGCCACGCAGCCTTGCCGCGCGTGTCGCACCGTCGCTGGTGAAACCCGACCTAACCGGCGCTGCCCGAGCGCCGCCTCACTCGGCGGCCTCGGCGGCGGGCAGGGCCTTTTCGATGCGGATCGCGCAGTATTTGAACTCCGGGATCTTGCCGAACGGGTCGAGCTGCGGGTTGGTCAGCACGTTCGCCGCCGCTTCGGCGTAGGCGAAGGGGATGAACACCAGGCCGACCGGCATGCGGTCGTCGATGCGTGCCTTCAGGCGGATCGTGCCGCGGCGGCTCGACACCAGCATGTAATCCCCGGTCCTCATGCCGGCGCGGGTCAGGTCGTGCGGGGAGACGTAGGCGACCGCCTCCGGTTCGACGGCGTCGAGCACGGTGGAGCGGCGGGTCATCGACCCGGTGTGCCAATGCTCCAGCTGGCGGCCGGTGGTGAGCACCAGCGGATAGTCGACGTCGGGGGTTTCCGCCGGGTTGATCGGCCGGGCCGGCACGAAGCGCCCGCGGCCGGACTTGGTCGGGAAGCCGTTGCCGAACACGATGTCATGGCCGGGCTCGTCCGGGCCGTCGACCGGGTAGGTGACGGAGTCCTCGCGCTCCACCCGTTCCCAGGTGATGTTGGCGAGCGACGGCATGGCGCCGACCATCTCGGTGAACACCTCGGAGACGTGACGGTAGTTCCAGTCGAGGCCAAGCCCGCGCGCCATGTCCTGGATGATCCACAGATCCTGGCGCGCCTCCCCGGGCAGCGGCACCGCGGCGCGACCCATCTGGACCTGCCGGTTGGTGTTGATGACGGTGCCGTCCTTTTCCGGCCAGGCGGAGGCGGGAAGGACGACGTCGGCGTATTTCGCCGTCTCGGTCAGGAAGATGTCCTGCACGACGAGATGTTCCAGCATGGCCAGCGCCTCGCGGGCGTGGGTCACGTCCGGATCGGACATGGCGGGATTCTCGCCTTCGATGTAGCAGCCGCGGATGCGGCCGTCATGGACCGCGTCCATGATCTCGACCACGGTCAGCCCGCGCTTGCCGTCCAGCTTGGTGCCCCAGTAGTTTTCGTAGAAGGCCTGGACCTCGGGATCCTCGACGGACTTGTAGTCGGGGTAGAACATCGGGATCAGGCCGGCGTCGGACGCGCCCTGGACGTTGTTCTGGCCGCGCAGCGGGTGCAGGCCGGTGCCGGGACGGCCGATCTGGCCGGTGACGAGCGACAGCGCGATCAGGCAGCGGCTGTTGTCGGTGCCGTGGATGTGCTGCGACACGCCCATGCCCCAGAAGATGATGGACGACTTGGCGCGGGCGAACAGCCGCGCCACCTCGCGCAGGGTCGCGGCCGGAATGCCGCAGACCTTCGCCATCTCCTCCGGCGGGTAGTCCTTGACGGTCTCGGCCAGCGCCTCGAAATCCTCGGTGTTGGCCTGGACGTATTGGCGGTCGTAGAGCCCCTCCTGGATGATGGTGTGCAGGATGGCGTTCAGCATCGACACGTCGCGGCCCGGCGTGAACTGCAGCATGTGCGTGGCGTGGCGGGCCATCGCCAGCCCGCGCGGGTCCATGACGATCAGCTTCGCCCCGCGCTCCGCGGCGTTCTTGAAGAAGGTCGCCGCCACCGGATGGTTTTCGGTCGGGTTGGCGCCGATGATGACGATGACCTCGGCGTCCTCGGCCGCCATGAAGGGCGCCGACACCGCCCCCGACCCGACGCCTTCGATCAGCGCCGCGACCGACGAGGCGTGGCACAGCCTGGTGCAGTGGTCGACGTTGTTGGTGCCGAAGCCGGCGCGGACCAGCTTCTGGAACAGATAGGCCTCCTCGTTGGAGCCCTTGGCCGAGCCGAAACCGGCCAGCGCGTTGCCGCCCCGCTCGTCCCGGATCTTCTTCAGCCCGCCGGACGCCACCGCCAGCGCCTCGTCCCAGGTCGCGGCGCGGAAATGGGTGAAGGGGTTCATCGGGTCGATGTCGACGTCGTGCTTCGACACCCCCTCCTTGCGGATCAGCGGCACGGTCAGCCGGTCGGCGTGATGGGCGTAGTCGAAACCGAAGCGGCCCTTGACGCACAGGCGGTTCTGGTTGGACGGGCCGTCCCGGCCGTCGACGGCGACGATCCTGTTCTCGCGGATCCGGTAGGTGAGCTGGCAACCGACGCCGCAATAGGGGCAGACCGAGTGGACCTCGCGGTCGGGCGCGTTGGTGTAGACGCCCTGTTCGTCCACCAGCGTCGCCGGCATCAGCGCGCCGGTCGGGCAGGCCTGCACGCACTCGCCGCAGGCGACGCAGGTCGATTGGCCCATCGGGTCGTCGAAATCGAAGACGATCTTTTCCAGATGGCCGCGCGCCGCCATGCCGATGACGTCGTTGACCTGGACCTCGCGGCAGGCGCGGACGCACAGGTTGCAGTGGATGCAGGCGTCGAGCTGGACCGCCATCGCCGGGTGCGACAGGTCGTCGGTCTTGGTCGGACGATCCACCGTGGGAAAGCGGCTGCCGGCGATCTCCACCCGGTCAGCCCATCGCCAGAAGACGGAGTTGGGGTCGTGCGCGGTCTCCCGCTCCGGCTGGTCGGCCAGCAGGAGTTCGAACACCAGCTTGCGCGAGTCCCGGGCGCGGTCCGACGCGGTCTGCACCGTCATGCCGGGGGTCGGCTTGCGGACGCAGGACGCCGCCAGCACGCGCTCGCCGGTGATTTCCACCATGCAGGCCCGGCAGTTGCCGTCCGGCCGATAACCGGGTTTCGGGGTGTGGCAGAGATGCGGGATTTCGGTGCCGACACGGTTGGCGACCTGCCAGATCGTCTCGCCGGGTTGTGCGACGACCTCGGTGCCGTCCAGGGTGAACGTGATGCCGTTGGACATGTCGGTCTCCTTACCCCTTCGACCCGTCTGCGCTTTGGCCGTCTGCGCTTTGGCGCGAAACGAAGTCGTCGCGGAAATGCTTCATGACCTGCTTGATCGGGTTCATCGCCGCCTGGCCCAGGCCGCAGATCGAGGCGTCGCCCATCACTTTGCCGAGCGCGGCCAGCAGTTCCTCGTCCCATTCCGGCTGGCTGATCAGGCGCACCGCCTTTTCGGTGCCGACGCGGCAGGGCGTGCACTGGCCGCAGCTCTCGTCCTCGAAGAATTTCAGGAGGTTGAGCGCGACGTCCCGCATGTTGTCCTTGTCGGACAGCACGATGACGGCGGCCGACCCGATGAAGGAGCCGTGCGGCTCCAGCGTCCCGAAGTCGAGCGGGATGTTCGCCATCGACGCCGGCAGGATGCCGCCCGACGGACCGCCGGGCAGATAGCCCTTCAGCGTGTGGCCGTCGGCCATGCCGCCGCAGTAGTTCTCGACCAGTTCCAGCAGGGTGGTGCCGGCCGGGGCGAGCTTGACCCCCGGCTCCTTCACCCGGCCCGACACCGAGAAGGTGCGCAGCCCCTTGCGGCCGTTGGCGCCGTGGCTGGCGAACCAGGCGCCGCCCTTTTCCAGGATCTCGCGGACCCAGAACACCGTCTCGATGTTGTTGATCAGCGTCGGGCGGCCGAACAGCCCGACGACCGAGGGGAAGGGCGGCTTGTGCCGCGGCAGCCCGCGCTTGCCCTCGATGCTCTCCAGCATCGCCGATTCCTCACCGCAGATGTAGGCGCCGGCCCCCCGGCGCAGATGGATCCGGGTGTGGGGCGAGAAGCCGGCCGCCTCGATCTTCGGGATCTCGCGCAGCAGGATTTCCCGGCATTGCGGGTATTCGTCGCGCAGGTAGATGTAGACGTCGGTCGCCTCGACCGTCCAGGCGCCGATCAGCATCCCTTCGAGGAAGCGGTGAGGGTCGCGCTCCAGGTGGTAGCGGTCCTTGAAGGTGCCGGGCTCGCCCTCGTCGCCGTTGATCGCCATCATGCGCGGGCCCGGTTCGGCCCGGACATAGCGCCATTTCAGGCCGGTCGGGAAGCCGGCACCGCCCAGGCCGCGGATGCTGGAATCCTCCAGCCCCTTCAGCACGCCGTCGACGTCGCGCGCGCCGTTGAGGCATTCCGCCAGCATCTTGTAGCCGCCGTTGCGGATATAGTCGCTCAGGCCGATGTAGTCGGGGATGTCCGGGCGGGTGTGACCGTGCGCCACCGCGTCGAGCACGCTGTCGACCGTGGCGTTCTCGTGCAGGCTGTGGCCGATGGCGGTGACCGGAGCCTTGTCGCAGCCGCCCATGCAGGGCGCGCGCACGACGCGGACCTCCCGCTCGTCGACCCCGGCCTTCAGCGCGTCCAGAAGCTGTTCCGCGCCGGCCAGCGCGCAGCTCAGCGAATCGCAGACGCGGATGGTGATCTTCGGCGGGGCGGGTTCGCCGTCCATCACGATGTCGAAATGGGCGTAGAAGGACGCGACCTCGTAGACCTCGACCAGCGCCAGCCGCATCTCCTTCGCCAGGGCGGCGAGATGGCGCGCGTGCAGGCAGCCGTAATGGTCCTGGAGCAGGTGAAGATGCTCGATCAGCAGGTCGGGCTGGCGCGAGCGGTCGCCAAGCAGCGCGCGCACCTCGTCCAGGCTGAGCGGATCGACCTGACGTCCCTTCTGATGATCGCGCGTCTTGCGACGGCCGGAGCCGGGGTGAATGCTGCGGGCGGGAACCTGCCCAAGCGGTGGCGTCGGGATGGTCATCGGGTTCACTGAGGTCACGACGTTTCTGGCCCTTGCTGGATGGTCCGCGTCCTTGATGCTCATCAGCCTAGCAGCTTGGCATGGCGTATACCAGATGCCAGAAAGCAATAGGATGAGCCGAATGTTCTGATAACAAACTATTTCCCCGGAGCCCTGTGATTGCAATGGTGGAATTTGGGCGTTCCGGCGGACCGACCGGGCAGGGTCCCGTGTTTCCCAAGTCAACGACTTGGAGGCAGTCATGGCCGAAGCGAACGTCAACGACCGTTCGAGCGTCGAGCGGATGTACGACAAGGACACCTTCGAACAGGACGCCGCGTGGAACGCGCGCGGCAAGGCGACCATCTTGCGGGGCGTGAAGATTCTCTCCGCGCCGGACGACGAGGGGCGGATCGAACTCTCCCGGGCCTCGCAGCATGCCGGGGAAGGCAACCTCGAGGGCGACAGCGTCTTCGTTCCCGCCTACAAGGTTCAGGACGCGCTCAGCACCGACGGCAACGCCTACAGCAGCTCCGTCGAGCCGGTCTCCCCAAAGGGCGGCCCGGGACAGGGCGGAACGGCCGACGCGTATCGCGCCTTCATCGACCAGATCCTGCAGGCGGCGCAGACGGGCCCCTTCAAATCGGACATCGGGCTCGACGAGGACCGGCTGAAGGGCTTCCACGGCGGCTGATCCGATGCGGGCGGGAATTCAGGCCGTCGCCTGCCCGAGCCCGGCGATGACGCCGAGAAGGTGCGCGGCGAAGGCGTCCACCGCGTCGGGCAGGCGGCGGCCGAGCATCGTCAGGATCTGATACTGGCGCTGGTCGAGCGTCGGCGCGTCGATCGGCACCAGCGCCACCTGGCTGCCGACGCTGGGGGCATGGACGGTGAAGGGGCTGGCGATGGTGAGGCCGCCGCCTTCCGCGGCGAACGCCCACAGGGCGGCGATGTAGTTCGAGACGAGCACCGGTTCCACCGCGACACCGGCGAGGCCGCAGGCGATGTCGAACACCTGCCGCGCGGTGGTGTCCTTTTCGGGCAGCGCCAGCGGCTCGCCGGCCAGTTCGGCGAGCGACAGCACGACGCGCGTCGCCAAGGGATGGTCCTTCGCCATCACCGCCAGCACCGGCGCCCGGCCCTCGCCGATGGCCCGCACGCCCGGTTGTTGGGCGAAGGAGAAGGTCGCCCCGATGTCGACGTCGCCGTCGCGGACCATGCGGGTCACCTCGGCCGGCGCCTTGACGCGCAGTTCGATGCGGATGCCGGGATGGCGTTCGCGAAAGCCGCGGATCGCCGCCGGGATCAGGCTGAGGCCGAACCCCTCCGTCGCGGCGATGCGCACGACGCCGGTGGCCAGCCCGCGCAGCCGCTTCAGCTCGTTGACGATCGCCTCCTCTTCCAGGAAGACGCGGCGGGCGTGGCGGGCGAGCTGCTCGCCGGCCGGGCTCGGCACCATGCCGCGCGGGCGGCGTTCGAACAGCTCGACGCCGAGATCGGCTTCCAGATGGGCGATCTGCCGGCTGATGGCGGAGGAGGCGACGTTGAGACGGACGGAGGCGTCGGCGATCGAGCCGGTGCGGGCAACCTCCAGAAAATAGCGCAGCGCCGTGCTGTTCATGGCGGTCCCCGCTGACTCGTTGCCAAATCAGCAACGCAAGCTTCGCCCTATTATAATTGTGGCACGGCAATCTGCACAATACCGTGTCATGGCTAACTTTCGTGCAAACGGAACCCCTTGGACGGAGCTTCGGACATGGCGCCCTTTGCGTACGGTAAGTCTGTTCTGCTCGCGGCGTCGCTGGCCGTCGCGCTGCCCGGCGCGGCCTTTGCCGACAAGGCCAACGACACGCTGATCTATGCCTCCGACAGCGAGCCGGAGAACATCAGCCCCTATCACAACAACGTACGCGAAGGCGTCATCATCGCCCATCATGTTTGGGAGACGCTGATCCACCACAATTTGAAGACCGGAGCCTACGAGCCGTATCTCGCCACCTCCTGGAGCTGGGTCGACCCGACGACGCTGGATCTGGAGCTGCGCCGGGGCGTGACCTTCCAGGACGGCTCGCCCTTCACGGCGGATGACGTGGTCTTCACCTTCAACTACGTGCTGACGCCGGACGCGAAGGTGGTGACCAAGCAGAACGTCGACTGGATGACCGGCACCGAGAAGATCGACGACTACAAGGTGCGCATCCACCTGAAGGGGCCGTTCCCGGCGGCGCTGGAGTATCTGTCCGGCCCGACGCCGATCTATCCGGCGGCCTATTTCAAGAAGGTCGGCCTCGACGGCTTCGCCAAGGCGCCCATCGGCACCGGCCCCTACCGCATCGTGTCGGTGGAGAACGGCAAGGCCGTGAAGATGGAGAAGTCGAAGACCTATTGGAAGGGCAGCCCGATCGGCGACCCGTCCATCGGCAAGCTGGAATTCCGCGTCATCCCCGACGGCGAAACCCGCATGGCGGAGCTGATGACCGGCGGCGTCGACTGGATCTGGCGGGTGCCGAACGACCAGGCCGCCCAGCTCCAGGCCGTTCCCAACGTCAGCGTGCTCGCGGCCGAAACCATGCGCGTCGGCTTCCTCCAGTTCGACTCCGCCGGCCGCAGCGATCCCAACACGCCGATGAAGAACCCAAAGGTCCGTCAGGCGATCTCCCACGCCATCGACCGCAAGGCGATGGTCGACAATCTGGTGCGCGGCGGCGCCCGCGTGATGAACTCCGCCTGCTTCATCGATCAGGTCGGCTGCACCGACGAGGGCGTGCCGCGCTACGCCTACGACCCGGCCAAGGCCAAGGCCCTGCTGGCAGAGGCCGGCTACCCGAACGGCTTCGACATCGACCTCTACGCCTACCGCGAGCGCGACTACGCCGAGGCGGTGATCGGCTATCTGCGCGCCATCGGCATCCGCGCCAACCTTCAGTTCATGAAATACGCCGCCCTGCGCGAGCTGAGCCGTGCGGGCAAGGTGCCGATCTATTTCCAGACCTGGGGCTCCTTCTCGGTGGCCGACGCCTCCGCCTTCACCGGCGTGTGGTTCAAGGGCAACGAGGACGATATGAGCCGCGACCCCGAGGTCAAGGCGCTGCTCGACAAGGCCGACACCACGATCGACCTCGACACCCGCAAGAAGACCTACGCGCAGGCGCTGTCGCGCATCGCGGAAAAGGCCTATCTGCTGCCGCTCTTCTCCTATTCGACCAACTACGCCTTCTCCTCCGACCTCGACTTCGCAGCCCAGCCGGACGAGCTGCCGCGCTTCTACGCCGCCCACTGGAAATAAGGCCGCCGCGGCGGGCCCGGCCAATCCCCCGACGGCCCGCCGCATCCCGACACCTCCGGTCCAGGAGGCCTGCCCATGCTGATGTTCCTGCTTCGCCGTCTTGCAGTGGCGCTGTCGGTCGTGCTCACCGTGTCCGTCATCGCCTTCCTGCTCCTGCATCTGTCGGGCGATCTGGCGCTGGCCATCGCCGGCCCCGAAGCGTCGCCGGAACAGGTCGCCCAGGTCCGGGCCCAGTTCGGCCTGGACCGGCCGATGATCGTCCAATACGGCGCCTGGCTGGCCGATGCCGCGCGCTTCGATTTCGGCCGCTCCTTCTATTTCCGTGACACGGTCGCCGCGCTGGTCGTCCAACGCATGCCGGTAACCCTGACGCTCGGCGCCATCTCGCTCGGCGTCGCGCTGGTCATCGCCATCCCGCTGGGCGTGCTCGCCGCGGTGAAGCGCGGCAGCTGGATCGACCGCGCGGCGCTGATCTTCTGCGCGCTCGGCCAGGCCATCCCGACCTTCTGGCTCGGGCTGTCGCTGATCATCCTGTTCGCCGTCAACCTGCGCTGGCTGCCGGTGTCGGGCAGCGCCACCTGGGCCCACTATGTGCTGCCGTCGGTGGCGCTCGGCTGGTACGCGGTGCCGGCGGTGATGCGGCTGACCCGCAACGGCATGCTCGACGTGCTGGCGTCGGACTACATCCGGACCGCCCGCGCCAAGGGCCTGCGCTGGCCGCAGGTGCTGTTCAAGCACGCCCTGCGCAACGCCGTGGTGCCGGTGGTGGCGCTGGCGGCGGTGCAGTTCGGCTTCATGCTCGGCGGCTCGATCGTGGTCGAGGCGGTGTTCTCGATGCAGGGCCTCGGCCACCTCGCCTGGGAGGCGATCGCCCGCAAGGACTTCCCGGTCGTCCAGGCGGTCGTGATGCTGCTCGCCACCATCTACATCGGCCTGACGCTGCTCGCCGACCTTCTCAACGCCTGGCTGGACCCGAGGATCCGCGTCGCATGACCAGTGTCTCCGCCTCCGGCGCTGCCCCCCTCGACGACGTCCCCCTCCGGCGCTCGCCGCTGGCCCGGATGGCCAAGCGGGCGTTGCGCCACCCCGGCTTCATGGCGGGCACGGTCGTCCTGGCCGTCCTCCTGCTGTGCTCGCTCGCCGCGCCGCTCATCACCGCCTACGATCCCTACGCCCAGGACATTTCCAGGCGGCTGCTGCCGCCGGTCTGGCAGGCCAAGGGCACCTGGGAGCATTGGCTCGGCACCGACAAGCTTGGCCGCGACTATTTCGCCCGGCTGCTCTATGGCGGGCGCATCTCGCTGCTGATCGGCGTCGCCACCGTGCTGGTGTCCGGCACCATCGGCACCGCGCTGGGCGTCGCCGCCGGCTTCTTCGGCGGCCGGGTCGATCTGGTGATCGGCTACATCATCAACGTGCGGCTCGCCCTGCCGGTGGTGCTGGTGGCGCTGGCCGCGGCGGCGCTGGTCGGCTCGTCGCTCAACACCGTCATCATCGTGCTCGGCCTGCTGCTGTGGGACCGCTTCGCCGTGGTCGCCCGCTCGGCGACGCAGCAGATCGCCGGCGCCGACTTCGTCGCGGCCGCGCGCTCGATCGGCTGCTCCACCCGACTGATCGTGCTGTCGGAGGTGCTGCCGAACATCCTGAACCCGCTGATCGTCATCGCCACGCTGGAGATGGCCCACGCGATCCTGCTCGAAGCCGCGCTGTCCTTCCTCGGCCTCGGCGTCCAGCCGCCCCTGCCCTCCTGGGGCCTCATGATCGCGGAGGGCAAGCAGTTCATGTTCTTCAGCCCCTGGGTGATCACGGTCCCCGGCGTGGCGCTGGTCGCGCTGGTGCTGGCGATCAACCTGCTTGGCGACGGCCTGCGCGACGTCACCGCCCCCGAAAACCGGAGCTGACGCGCATGCCCCTGCTCGACGTCGACCACCTCACCATCGACATCCCGACCGAAGGCGGACTGCTCCACGCCGTCAACGACGTCTCCTTCACGCTGGAGCGCGGCGAGACGCTCGCCATCGTCGGCGAGAGCGGATCCGGCAAGTCGCTGACCTCGCTGGCGCTGATGGATCTGCTGCCGTCGAAGGCGATCCGCCGCGCCCGGTCGCTGCGCTTCGACGGCATCGACCTCCAGGCCGCCAGCGAGCGCGACAAGGAGAATCTGCGCGGCGACCGGATGGCGATGATCTTCCAGGAGCCGATGACCTCGCTCAACCCGGCCTACACCATCGGCGACCAACTGGCCGAGGCGCTGCGCCGCCACCGCAAGGTCGACCGCAAGACCGCGCGCGACCGCGCCGTCCATCTGCTGGAACGCGTCGGCATCACCGCGGCGGCCTCGCGGCTGGGGCAGTATCCGCACCAGCTCTCCGGCGGCCTGCGCCAGCGCGTCATGATCGCCATGGGGCTGATGTGCGAGCCCGACCTGATCATCGCCGACGAGCCGACGACCGCGCTCGACGTGACGATCCAGGCGCAGATCCTGAAGCTGCTGCGCGACCTTCAGCAGGAATTCGGCATGGCGCTGATCCTGGTCACCCACGACCTGGGGGTGGTCGCCCGCGTCGCCACCAAGGTCGCGGTGATGTACGCCGGCCGGCTGGTGGAGACCGGCCCGGTCGAGGCGGTGTTCGGCGCCCCCAGCCACCCCTACACCCGCGGCCTGCTGCGCGCCATCCCGGTGCCCGGCCGCACCCGCCCCGGCGAACCGCTCGGCACCATCCCCGGCCAGGTGCCGAGCTTGGTCGGTCCCCTGTCCGGCTGCAGCTTCCGCAACCGCTGCGACCACGCGCAGGACGCCTGCGCCAGCGAGATCCCCGACCGGACGGTCACACCCGGCCACCGCATGGCCTGCATTCTGGACCCTGTTCAAACCTGGGCCGAGGCCCCTGCCCTCGCCCTTGACGACCGGAGGCCGCAATGACGATCCCGGTGCTCGAACTCAAGGACGTCACCAAGACCTACGCGATCCGCCAGGGGATCTTCCGGCCCCCGGCGACGCTGACCGCCGTCGGCGGCGTCAGCCTGACGGTGGCCCGCGGCGAGGTCCACGCCCTGGTCGGCGAAAGCGGGTCGGGGAAATCGACGCTGGCCCGGATGCTGCTCGGCCTGATCGCCCCGACCTCCGGCGAGATCCGGATCGACGGCGTGCCGATCGCGATGACCAACCGGCGCGAGGTCGCCCGCCGCATCCAACCGGTGTTCCAGGACCCCTATTCCTCGCTGAACCCGCGCAAGACGGTCGCCGACCTGATCGCGCTGCCGCTGGTCGCCCACCGCATCGGCAGCGCGAAGGACCGGCAGAAACGGGTTGCCGCCATGCTCGACGCGGTCGGCCTGCCGCGGCGGATGATCGACGCCTATCCCGGCCAGATGTCCGGTGGCCAGCGCCAGCGCGTCGCCATCGCCCGCGCGCTGGTGATGCAGCCCGACGTGCTGATCTGCGACGAGCCGACCTCGGCGCTCGACGTGTCGGTCCAGGCACAGATCCTGAACCTGCTGATGGACCTGAAGCGCGAATTCGGCCTGACCTATTTCTTCATCAGCCACAACCTCGCCGTGGTCGAGCATCTGGCCGACCGGGTCGCCGTCATGTATCTCGGCCGCATCGTCGAGGAGCGCAGCCGCGAGGCGCTGTTCGAGAGGGCGAGCCACCCCTATTCGAAGGCGCTGCTCGACTGCGTGCTGACGCCCGATCCGACGCTGGGCATGCCCGACGCCGCGATCACCGGCGCCTTTCCCAACCCGATCGCGCCGCCGCCGGGCTGCACCTTCCACCCGCGCTGCCCGCGCGCCACCGACCATTGCCGGGTCGCCGCGCCGCCGCCGGTGCCGCTGGCCGACGGTTTCGCCACCTGCCACCTCGCCACCTGATCCCTCATTCCCCGAGCCCCGATCATGACCCATCAGCCATCGCGCGACGGTGCCGTCGCCCGCGCCGCCGCCCATTTCGCCTCCGGTGCCTTCCTGGCCGACCTGTCGCGCCGTATCGCGATGAAGACGGAGAGCCAGTCTCCCGACCGCGGCGCCGAACTCCGCGCCTATCTGAGCGACGAGATGACGCCGACCCTGGCCGGGCTGGGCTTCACCTCCACCATCGTCGACAACCCGGTCGCCGGCCGCGGGCCGTTCCTGATCGCCGAGCGGCAGGAGGATCCCCGGCTGCCGACCGTGCTGGTCTACGGCCACGGCGACGTGGTGCTGGGCCATGAGGGCCGCTGGCGCGAAGGGCTCGACCCCTGGACGGTCACGGTGGACGGCGACCGCTGGTACGGCCGCGGCATCGCCGACAACAAGGGCCAGCATTCGGTCAACATCGCCGCCCTGGCCCAGGTGATGGCCGAACGCGGCGGCTCGCTCGGCTTCAACGCCAAGTTCCTGATCGAGATGGGCGAGGAAGCCGGGTCGCCCGGTCTGCGCGCGATGGCCGAATCCCACCGCGACGCGCTCGCCGCCGACGTGCTGATCGCGTCGGACGGGCCGCGGGTGATCGCCGAACGGCCGACCATCTTTCTCGGCTCGCGCGGCGCCCTCAATTTCGACCTGACCGTCACGTTGCGCGAGGGCGCGCATCATTCCGGGAACTGGGGCGGGCTGCTCGCCAACCCCGGCACCATCCTGGCCAACGCCATCGCCGCGCTGATCGACCAGCATGGCCGCATCCGGCTCGACGCGCTGAAGCCTCCGGCGATTCCGCCCGCCGTCAAGACCGCGATCGCCGACCTGTCGGTCGGCGGCGGCCCCAACGATCCGGCGATCGACCGCGACTGGGGCGAGCCGGGGCTGACGCCGGAGGAACGCGTGTTCGGCTGGAACGCGCTGGAAGTCCTCGCCTTCGAGACCGGCAACCCGCGGGCGCCGGTGAACGCGGTGCCGGCCTCGGCCAAGGCGACGCTGCAACTCCGCTTCGTCGTCGGCACCGACCCGCAGGCGGCGCTGGCCGCCATCCGCGCCCATTTCGCCGCCAACGGCTTCGAACAGGTGCAGGTCACCGCCAGCCGGATGGAGACCTTCGCCGCGACCCGCCTGGATCCGACCGACCCGTGGGTCGGCTGGTCGCTCGCCTCGCTCGCCCGGACGACGGGCAAGAAGCCGGCGCTGCTGCCCAACCTCGGCGGCTCGATCCCCAACGACGTGTTCGCCGAGGTGCTGGGCCTGCCGACGATCTGGGTGCCGCATTCCTACCCGGCCTGCTCGCAGCACGCCCCCAACGAGCACATGCTCGGCCCCGTCGCCGAGGAGGCGTTGCGGATCATGGCCGGGCTGTTCTGGGACCTGGGCGAAACCGGCCCGTCCATCCTGGCGATCAAGGAGGCACACCGCTGATGACACCGCTCGCACAACGGGCCAGCGACTGGCTCGCCAGCCGCCGCGACGAGATGGAAGACACGCTGCGCCGGATCGTCGACATCGATTCCGGCAGCCGCGACGCCGCCGGCATCGACGCCGTCGGCGAGGCGATGGCCGCGCTGCTGGAGGCCGACGGCATCGCCGTGACGCGCATCCCCAACGACGTCTATGGCGGCGTGCTGAAGGCGGAGATCCCCGGGCGCACCGGCGGCGCGCCGGTGCTGGTGATGGGTCACCGCGACACCGTCTATCCCAAGGGCACGGTGGCGGCCCGGCCCTTCTCCCGCGACGGCGACACCGCCTTCGGGCCGGGCGTGGCCGACATGAAGGGCGGCCTCGTCGTCGACGTCTTCGTGCTGCGGGCGCTGAAGGCGGCCGGCGGCACCGGCTTTCCGCTGATCGGCCTGTTCACCGCCGACGAGGAGATCGGCTCGCCGTCCGGCCGCGCGGTGATCGAACAGGTGGCGCGCGGTGCCCGCGCCGCCTTCAACGCCGAGCCGGGGCGGGCGTCGGGCAACGTCGTCACCGCGCGCAAGGGCGGCCTGACGCTGGACATCACGGTGACCGGCCGCGCCGCCCATTCCGGCGTCAACCACGCCGACGGGGCCAGCGCCATCGGCGCGCTCGCCGCCAAGATCACGGCGCTGCACGCGCTGACCGACTATCCCAGCGGCATCACCACCAACGTCGGCGTGATCCGCGGCGGGCGCACGCACAACACCGTCGCCGACCATGCCGAGGCGGCGCTCGACATCCGCTTCCGCTCGGTCGACCAGCTCGACGGCATCCTGGCGCGGATCGAGGCGATCCTGGCGGCCGAGGATGTCCCCGGCACCAGCGCCAGCTACCAGCGCGGCCACCTGTTCATGCCGCTGGAGGAACGGCATTCGGCCGAACTCTTCGCCCGCTACCAAACGGCGGCGACCGAGATCGGCTTCGCGGTCGATGGCGAGTTCACCGGCGGCTGCGCCGATTCCGGCTTCACCGGCGCGCTCGGCGTGCCGTCGCTCTGCGGCCTGGGACCGGTCGGCGGGGCGGCGCACACCGAACGCGAATGGTGCCGGCTCGACACGCTGGTCCCGCGCGCCCAGGCGCTGGCGGTCACGATCGCCGATCTGGACGCCTGAGCCGTCAGGGGATCAGTGCCGGGGCAGGCGCCCGCCCGGCCGGCGCCCCAGGCTGCGGTAGGCCGCGGCGGCGGCGACCGCTACGCCGGCCATCAGCACGGGGGAGACCCAGGCGGGCGGCGGGGTGCGGAAGCCGCCGGTGACCCCCCGCCCCCTCTCCACCGGATG
Source organism: Azospirillum sp. TSO35-2 (assembly GCF_003116095.1). GTDB lineage: Bacteria > Pseudomonadota > Alphaproteobacteria > Azospirillales > Azospirillaceae > Azospirillum. The sequence goes on along the minus strand of NZ_LGRA01000022.1, from coordinate 548,205 downwards.
GAACAGGTTGCCGTCGCTGGCCGGGGCCGGGGGCTGCCGCTCGAAATGCCGGTGCGCGCCATAGCCCGCCACCATCTCCACCAGCCGCGGCGCGACGGCGTGTCCGAGGCGGGTCAGCGGGGTCAGGGCACCGACCATGGCGCGGGCCCGCGGACGGCGGGCGACCGCCACCATCGTCTCCGCCACGTCGTCGGGATCGTCGTAGAAGGGGCTTTCCGGCGCCAGCTCGTGCCCGGTGTAGTTGGCGCCGTGGCTCATGCCCGGCGTGTCGGTGAAGGCGGGATAGACGCCGCAGACATGCAGGTTCGGGCTGTCCACCAGCTCCGCCCGCAGGCTCTCCAGCAGCCCGTCCAGCCCGAACTTGCTGGCCGCATAGGCGGCGGCATAGGGCGCCGGCGCCCAGGCGCCGACCGAGACGGTGGCGATGAAGGTGCCATGCCCCTGGCGATGGAAGAGGGGAAGCACGGCGTGGGCGCCGTAGAGCGGTCCCAGCAGGTTGGTTTCGATCACCCGGCGGTGCGCCTCGACCGGCGTGTCCTCGAAGCGGCCCAATGCACCGACGCCGGCGTTGGCGATCCAGATGTCGATGGAGCCGAATTCCGCCACCGCGCGCTCGGCAAGGCGCGTCACGGCCTCCGGATCGGTGACGTCGGTCGGTATGGCGACGGCGCTGGCGCCGAGGCCGCGGCATTCCTCCGCCACCTCCTCCAGCAGCTCCTCCCGGCGGGCGGCCAGCGCCAGCCGGGCGCCCTCCCGCGCGAAGGCCAGCGCGGTGGCCCGCCCGATTCCGCTCGACGCTCCGGCCACCACGACGGCGGCCCCATGCAGGTTCTCCATTCCCTTCCCCTCCGGCTGACGCTGTGTCGACAGCCTCAACAGGAGGAGGCGGAGGTTGTCGCGACCAGTGAGAGTGGTCGGAAGACCGATCCGTCTCCGCTGCCACCCGAGCATCACAGCGCTATGATGCGGCGTCCAATCGTTGCCTTTTCCACACAGGCGCACTGATTTTTCTATGGAAATCCTGAGGTAAAATGCCGTTCTTCTCGAACTCGCCCCGAATATGTTTTGCGATTTCTCTTCAAATCTCCGGTTATCTCGATAGATTTGTTTTATGTAGTTAAACTACATTACCGTTTATCATGCGGATGTCCGGGAAAACCCGGAAGAAGGAGTGCGACTACCCGTCGACCCCCGCCATCGTCGCGCTCCTACACTTGATCCAGATCAAACATGCGGGCAACTGGTATGACCACTCTTGCGAACCCATCAGGGATTGGGTAGTTTTCCTACATGCTCAGACTGAGCGGCGAGACGCCGGCCACATGGCGACGCCCGATGGGAGACGCCCGATCATGGTTACAACTGTCAAATCCATATCCGACCTGAACGCCCTGATTGCG
>NZ_LGRA01000022.1:503378-546795 GCF_003116095.1 Azospirillum sp. TSO35-2 | reverse complement strand
CGCACAAGGACTCGAACCTTGGGCCCGCTGATTAAGAGTCAGCTGCTCTACCAACTGAGCTATGCGCCCATCCATGTCGGGCACTTCAAGAGATGGTGGGCGCACAAGGACTCGAACCTTGGGCCCGCTGATTAAGAGTCAGCTGCTCTACCAACTGAGCTATGCGCCCATCTCTTGACGCGACGAACGCTGCAAACGCAGCCGACTGTTCATCGCCCCGGTCAGGCCGTGTGTCCCGGCCGGTGTGGCGCGGTTTATAGCGAAGGGCTTTTGGCCTGTCGATAGGAAAAACGCAGGCCCGTGCATTTTCCTCGGCGTGCATTTCGATGGCCCCGGCGACGGGCTCCGGCTACACCACCGCGACGACCGGATCGGGTGCGGGAGGGGCAGGATGAGCGGCTGGACCGAGGGCTATGTCGGCGGGATCGACTACATCCGCGCCGTCTACCGCGACTGGTCGCCGGCGCTGCTGCGCTTCGCGCTGACCCTGCGCGGCTGGCGCCCGCCCGCCGCCCTGACCGACGGCCGCTTCACCATGGCGGAGCCGGGCTGCGGCCATGGGCTGACCACGGCGCTGCTGGCCGGCGCCCACCCGGCGGCGCGGTTCGAGGCGACCGACTTCAACCCCTCGCACATCGCCGGCGCCCGGCGGCTGGCCGACGACGCCGGCCTGACCAACGCCGTCTTCCTGGAGGAAAGCTTCGCCGACGAGGCGCGGCGGCAGGGCGCGCCGGCGCCAATGCTGGACGTCGTGGCGCTGCACGGCGTCTGGTCCTGGGTCAGCGCCGCCAACCGGGCGATCCTGCTCGACACGCTGCGCCGCCGGCTGAAGCCGGGCGGCGTGGTCTTCGTCAGCTACAACGCCCTGCCCGGCACGCTGGCCCACATGCCGCTGCGCCGCATCCTGGTGGAGCGTTGCGCCGAGGGCGACGGCCCCCTGCCGGAGCGGATCGAGCGGGCGGTGGCCTTCGCCGCGCGGATGGCGGCCCAGGGCGGCGGCTGGTTCGCCAACACCGACGGCGTGGCCGAGCGCATCGAGCAGCTGCGCCACAAGTCGGCGAACTACATCGCGCACGAATATCTGAACGGCGACTGGACCGCCTTCTACCACGCCGACGTGGTGCGCGAGCTGGCGGGCGCCAAGCTGGAGTTCGCCGGCGCCGCGGTGCCGATGGAGCAGTTGGACGACCTCACCCTCTCCGCCGCCCAGCGGGCGCTGGCGGCCGAGGCGCGCGACCCCGCCCAGGCCGAGACGCTGCGCGACGTGATGACCAACCGCAGCTTCCGCCGCGACCTGTTCGTCAAGGGCGGCGAGCGGCTGTCCGCGGCGGAGCGGCGGGCGCTGCTGGGCGCCAGCCGCTTCGTCCTGCTGGTGGCGCCCGACGACCTGCCGGAGGTCGCCTCGACCCCGGTCGGCCGCCTGTCCTTCGCGTCCGCGCTCTACCGGCCGCTGGGCGAGGCGCTGGCGGAGGGGCCGCAGAGCCTCGACGCCCTGCTCGCCCGCCCGGAGCTGGCGGCGCAGGGGGAGGAGGCGGTGCTGCGCGCCCTGGTGCTGCTGACCAGCCTCGCGCTGGCGGCCCCGGCCATGCCCGAGGCGGGAAGGACCGACCGGCAGGCACAGGCGGACCGTTTCAACGGCGCGGTGCTGGAGCGCCACCGCTACGGCGACACCCCGGGCCAGCTGGCGTCGCCGCTGCTGGGCGCCGGGGTGGCGGTGTCGCGGATCGAGGCGTTGTTCCTGCTGGCCGACCGGCTGGGGGAGGAGCCGGCGGCCTTTGCCTGGCGTCACCTGTCGGCCGACGGCATCACGCTGGGGCGCGACGGCGAGCGCTGCGAGGGGGACGAGGCCAACCGTGCCGAACTCGCCCGGCGCCACGCGCGCTTCGGCGAAGGGCGCCGGCCGCTGCTGGCCGGGCTGGGGGTCCGCTGACGGGGGAGGTGGAGCGGCGCGTCAGCGCGCGCCGGCGGGCGGCTTCGGCAGCTTCTCGGCGATGCCGTAGAGCGCCTCGCGCCGGCGGATTTCGGCGAAGACGTCGTCGGGGTGGATGTTCAGCGTCACCCACAGGACCGACAGGTTGTAGAGCAGGTCGGCGCTTTCGTTGACGACGCCCTGGCGGTCCTCGTTCATGGCGTCGAGGGCGACCTCGACCGCTTCCTCACCGACCTTCTTGGCGATCTTCTTCGGACCGGCGGCGAACAGGCGGGCGGTCTTGGACTCCGCCGGGTCCATGCCCTGGCGGTCGAGGATGGCGTCGTACAGGCGGATCAGGTCGTCGGTCATGAAGGGGTGCGTGACCTCGTGTGCGGGGCGGCGGGGCGATGGACAAGCATCGTTTCGATAACGTGGCCGTTCCAAGGCCAAATTGCCATCCCCCATCGGCCGGCCCCGCGCCGCACCATCGCCTTATGCCATCAGGCGTCGCCTTCCCGCCCCAACGGCGGCGTCACGCCTGCGCGGTCACGCCTGCGCCGGGTCGCAGGAATGGTCGGCCTTGGGCCGTTCGTCCAGCAGCGGCTCGCCGGTGCTGACGAAATGGACGACCTCGGCGATGTTGGTCGCGTGGTCGCCGATGCGCTCCAGGTTCTTGGCGATCATCATCAGGTGCATGTGCGCGGTGAACTGGTCGGGCACCGCGGCGGCCGAGCGCTCGACCTCCGCCACCAGGCTGGTGTAGAGCGCGTCGACCTCGTCGTCGGTGCGCCAGATGCGCAGCGCGGCGTCGCCGTCGCCGTCGACATAGGCGTCGATCACCGCGGCCAGCCGTTCGCGCACCAGGCGGCCCAGCTGCGGCAGGCCGGCCAGCGGCGCCGACTCGGGCAGGCTGAAGATGGCGACCGCCCGCTTGGCGGTGTTGGCGGCGTGGTCGCCGATGCGCTCCAGGTTGCCGGCGATCTTCAGCGCCGCCACCACCTCGCGCAGGTCGTCGGCCACCGGCTGGCGCAGAGCCAGCAGGCGCATGCAGTGCGCCTCGATATCACGCTCGAACGAGTCGAGTCGGGCGTCGGACAGCACGATCTCGCGCGCCAGATCGGGATTGCGCTGGGCCAGGCAGGTCAGCGCCTGGTCGATCTGCGTCTCCGCGGCGCCGGCCATCTGCACGATGGCGGATTTCAGCCGCTTCAGCGCGTCCTCGAACGCGGACACGATGTGCGGAGCGGAGGTCTTCATCGTCGCCAAACCTTTCCCGGCGGGAGCCATGCAAGGCGGCGACCATAGCGCGTGGACGTTACGGAACGATGACACCGGCGTCCGCGCCGGAGTCCCGAGCGATTTCCCCAGTTGATTTTGCAGCGCAGCATTGCGACACCGGAGAGCGCGCCGCCGCTGTGGCCGCTGCCCTCCCCTCCCCCAACCGACGAACACGCCATGATCGAACGCCGTTTTGAACAGATCATCTTCGCCAGCCGCTGGCTGCTCGCCCCCTTCTATCTCGGGCTGGTGGTGTCGCTGGGCGCCTTGCTGGTGAAGTTCTGTCAGGAGGTCCTGCACATCCTTCCCCATGTGCTGGACATGACCGAAAAGGACGTGCTTCTGGCCGTGCTGACGCTGATCGACCTGTCCTTCGCCGGCAACCTTCTGCTGATGGTGATCTTTGCGGGCTACGAGAACTTCGTGTCGAAGATCGATGTCGCCAATCACGAGGACCGGCCGGACTGGATGGGCAAGGTCGATTTCGGCGGGCTGAAGCTGAAGCTGATCGCCTCCATCGTCGCGATTTCGGGCATTCACCTGCTGAAGGCGTTCATGAATCTCGCCGATACCTCGCGCGACGAGCTGATGTGGCTGGTCATCATCCACATGACCTTCGTCGTTTCGGGCGTGTTGCTGGCCTGCATGGACCGGCTGGAGGGGCACCGCCACGCGCCCGCCCCGCTGGACCGCGCCAAGGCCGCGGACGCGCACCACTGAGCCGCCATGACGCCGGACGGTTAGGCCGGACGGGCGTTCCGCTTCGGCCGGGGTCAAAAGCCCGTTGCGGTGCGGCGGCAAGACGGTTAGACACCGTACCGTCCTGACCGACGGCCGGGCGATCGGGTGGTTTCGGGCGACGTTGACCGCAATGGCTTGTGCTGTTGACGGAAAATTAACCCTACTCCGCCAGTTTGCCTTCATCGGGCGCCGGGCGCACTCTCCGCTTGAGCGCCCGGACTCATTCGACTATGGAACCGTCGGCGGACGTGCTATGCCAATCCGCCGGCTCGGCCGTCTCAACCGCTTTGATAGAGTTCGACAGCTCCATGCTCTCCAAACTGCTCGGCGTTCTGTCAGCCGACATGGCGATCGATCTGGGGACGGCCAACACCCTGGTCTATGTCAAGGGCCGCGGCATCGTCCTGAACGAACCGTCCGTCGTCGCCATCGCCAACGTGCGCGGCAAAAAGCAGGTTCTCGCCGTCGGTGACGAGGCGAAGATGATGCTTGGCCGTACGCCCGGAAACATCCAGGCCATCCGGCCGCTTCGCGACGGCGTCATCGCCGATTTCGAAGTCGCGGAGGAAATGATCAAGCATTTCATCCGCAAGGTTCACAACCGCCGCAGCTTCGCCAGCCCGCAGGTCATCATCTGCGTGCCGTCGGGCTCGACCGCGGTGGAACGCCGGGCGATCCAGGAATCGGCGGAGGCCGCCGGCGCCCGCCGCGTCTTCCTGATCGAGGAGCCGATGGCCGCCGCGATCGGCGCCGGGCTTCCGGTGACGGAACCGACCGGCTCGATGGTCGTCGACATCGGCGGCGGCACCACCGAGGTGGCCGTGCTGTCGCTGGGCGGCATCGTCTATTCGCGGTCGGTCCGCGTCGGCGGCGACAAGATGGACGAGGCCATCATCGGCTACATCCGGCGCAGCCACAATCTGCTGGTCGGCGAAGGCTCCGCCGAGCGGATCAAGAAGGAAATCGGCTCCGCCTGCCCGCCCGAGGACGGCGAAGGCCGCATCCTCGAGATCAAGGGCCGCGACCTGATGAACGGCGTGCCGAAGGAGCTGATCATCTCCGAACGGCAGATCGCCGAGTCGCTGGCCGAACCCGTGTCGGCCATCGTCGAGGCGGTGAAGGTGGCGCTGGAACACACCGCGCCCGAGCTGGCCGCCGACATCGTCGACAAGGGCATCGTGCTGACCGGCGGCGGCGCCCTGCTGGGCAACCTGGACTTCGTCCTGCGCCACGCCACCGGCCTGCCGGTGTCGATCGCCGACGATCCCCTCTCCTGCGTGGCGCTCGGCACCGGCCGCGCGCTGGAGGAGATGAAGACGCTGCGAAACGTCTTGGTCAGCGCTTACTGATTGGTGTATCCCTTGGTTGGAAGGCCTCCGGTCCGCCATGCCTCCGGGCGTTAGTTCCCGGGCATCAAGGACCGGAGACGGACCGCGTATCTGGACGGGAATTTCCTGTGAAGCCACGCTCATCCGGCTCCGTCATCCGCCTTGCCGCCCCCTTGCGGGCTCTTGCGCAGCGTTTCTCCTTCCTTCTGCTGGTCCTGGCCTCGATCGCCCTGATGATGGTGGGCAAGATCGAGTCGGTGTCGGTGGACACCGCGCGCGCACGCGTGACCGACGCCTTCGCCCCGATCCTCGACGCCATTTCACGGCCCGCCGCGACCGCGGCGCGCGTCGTCGAGTCCGTGGTCGAGCTTGAGAACGCCTTCGACGAGAACCAGCGGCTGAAGGCGGAGAACGCCCGGCTGCTGCAATGGAAGCAGGCCGCCCTGCGCCTGGAGTCGGAGAACAGCAGCCTGCGCAGCCTGCTGCGGGTGCGGCCGGAACCTTCGGTGAACTACATCGCCGCCCGCGTCATCGCCACGCCCGGCAGCTCCTTCGTCCGCACGCTGGTGGTGACCGCCGGCAAGCGCGACGGGGTGCGCAAGGGCCAGGCGGCGCTGGCCGGGGCCGGGCTGGTCGGCCGGGTGATCGAGGTCGGCGAATGGTCGTCCCGCGTCCTGCTGCTGACCGACATCAACGCCCGCGTGCCGGTGGTTCTGGGGAATTCGCGGCAGCGCGCGATCCTGGCCGGCGACAATTCCGACCAGGCCAAGCTGCTGTACCTGCCGCCGGACTCGCCGGTGCAGGCGGGCGAGCGCGTGGTGACCTCCGGCGACGGCGGCCTGTTCCCGCCCGGCCTGCCGGTCGGCGTGGTGACCGCGGTCAGCGAACGCGGCGTGCGCGTGCTGCCCAGCGCCGACCTGTCGCGCATCGAACATCTGCGTCTGGTCGATTTCGGACTTCCCGGCACGGATCTGGACCTGTCGCCCGAATGGAAGTAAGCGCCGGAAGGAACGCAAGGCCGTTGCACGCGTGCGCCGGGACTGGAAAGCGGTTGGGATGACCGCCACATTCTGGCAGAGGCTGGACAAGGCCGGGCGCAATCTGGCGCCCTTCGCCGTCACCGTGATGATGGTGCTGGTCGGCATGGTGCCGGCGCCGGTGCCGGGCTACGCCCCGGTGGCGCCGAACCTGACGCTGATCTCGGTCTATTACTGGACCATCCATCGCCCCGACCTCATGCGGCCGGGGGTGGCCTTCATGATCGGGCTGCTGCAGGATTTTCTGATCGGTGGCCCGCTGGGCGTCAACGCCCTGCTGCTGGTGGTGGCGCAATGGGCGGTGCTGAACCAGCGCCGGGTGTTCCTGGCCAGCACCTTCGCGCTGCTGTGGTTCGGCTTCACCCTGGTGATGGCCGGCGCGGTGGTGCTGCAATGGCTGGCCTTCTCGATGCTGGACTCCGCCGCGCTGTCGATCCTGCCGGCGCTGTTCCAGGGGTTGCTGACGGTGGCCACCTTCCCTGCGGTGGGTTGGCTGCTGATCCGCGTCCACCGCGCGTTTCTGAACGGGTAAAGGCTCCCGACGGGTCTCATGAGTTCCATCGAACGCGACACCGACCGTTCCCGCCTGCTGGCCCGCCGCGCGCTGGTGCTGGGCGGCATCAAGCTGGCGGGGCTGTCCGCGCTGGTCGGGCGGCTCTATTACCTGCAGGTGGTCGAGTCGGCCCGCTACACCATGCTGGCGGAAGAAAACCGCATCAGCCTGCGGCTGATCGCCCCCTCGCGCGGCAACATCGTCGACCGGTTCGGCACGCCGCTGGCGGTGAACGAGCAGAACTACCGCGTCGTCGTCGTGTCGGAGCGGACCCGCAATATCCAGGAAACGCTGGACAAGATCTCCCGCATCGTGCCGCTGACCGAAGGCGACCGCCGCCGGGTGTTGCGCGAGCTGCACCGCAAGCGCCGCTTCGTCCCCGTCACCGTGCGCGAGAACCTGACCTGGGAGCAGGTCGCGACGATCGAGACCAACACCCCCGACCTGCCCGGCGTGGCGATCGAGGTGGGCGAGTTGCGCCACTACCCGCAGGCCGACGCCACCGCCCACATCATGGGCTATGTCGGTGCGGTGTCGGAGGCCGAACTCAGCGGCAACAGCGATCCCGTGCTGTCGCTGCCCGGCTTCCGCATCGGCAAGGCCGGCATCGAGAAGTTCCATGAAAAGGTGCTGCGCGGCACCGCCGGCACCAGCCAGCTGGAGGTCAACGCCGTCGGCCGTGTCATCCGCGAGCTGTCGCGCGACGAAGGGCAGTCGGGCCGCGAGGTCCAGCTGACCATCGACATGGGGCTGCAACGCTTCGTGCAGGAACGGCTGGCGCAGGACGTCAGCGCCGCGGCGGTGGTGATGGACGTCCACACCGGCGGCATCTACGCCCTGTGCTCCCACCCCAGCTTCGACCCCAACCAGTTCACCATGGGCATCAGCGCCGAGCTGTGGGAAGAGCTGCTGGCCAACCCGGCGACCCCGCTGAACAACAAGGCGGTGGTCGGCCAGTACCCGCCCGGCTCGACCTTCAAGATGATGGCGGCGCTGGCGGCGCTCGAATCGGGGCTGGTCAGCAACCACCACACGGTGTTCTGCCCCGGCTATCTGGAACTGGGCGACCATCGCTTCCATTGCTGGAAGCGCGGCGGCCACGGCACGGTGGATTTCGTCGGGGCGCTGCGCCATTCCTGCGACGTGTTCTTCTACGACGTGTCGCGCCGCGTCGGCATCGACCGCATCGCCGAGATGGCGAACCGTTTCGGTCTGGGCAGCCGCACCGGCATCGACCTGCCGCACGAGCGCGGCGGCCTGATTCCCTCCATCGCCTGGAAGAAGGCGACGCTGGGCAAGAACTGGGACATGGGCGAGACGCTGGTCGCCTCGATCGGCCAGGGCTATGTGCTGGCGACGCCGTTGCAGTTGGCGGTGATGACCTGCCGGCTGGCCAACGGCGGCTATGCGGTCAAGCCGCACCTGACCAAGCAGATCAAGTCGGTCAGCGGCGAACAGGTCGCCTGGCCCAGCATCGGGGTGAAGAAGGAAAACCTCGACATCGTGCTGCGCGGCATGACCGACGTGGTGAACGCCGCCAACGGCACCGCCTTCAAGTCGCGCATCACCGAGGTCGGGTACGAGATGGCCGGCAAGACCGGCTCGGCCCAGGTCCGCCGCATCACCATGGCGGAACGCAACAGCGGCGTGAAGAAGAACGAGGATCTGCCGTGGCGCGAGCGCGACCACGCCCTGTTCGTCGCCTTCGCCCCGATCCAGTCACCGCGCTACGCCTGCGCCGTCTTCGTCGAGCACGGCGGTGGCGGCTCGACCGTTGCCGCCCCGGTTGCCCGCGACATCCTGCTGGAAACCCAGAAGCGCGACCCCGGCCGCGCCACCGTGGCGGAAACCCCGCCGTCCGGCGTGGCCGAACCGCGGGGCTGACCCTCCGCCGGTCAGGCCGTCACCGGCCGTGGCTTGGCGGGAATGGTCATCGCCGCCACCCCGACGATCACGCAGCCGCAGCCGGCCCAGGCGTTGAGACCGAGCGATTCCCCCAAGGCCAGCGCACCGATGCCGACGCCGATCGGCACCCGCAGATAGGCCTGCGCCGTGGTGCCGACCGATCCGATGGTGTGGACCAGCCGGAAATACAGGGTGAAGGCCAGCGCGGTGGAGAACACCGACAGGCCGAGCAGCGCCAGCACGGACGAGCCCGACGGTGCCAGCGTCCACGGCGCATCGACCAGCAGGCTGAGCGGCAGCAGGACGACCGCGCCGCACAGCAGCGAGCCGGCGGCCGGCATGATCGGGTCGAGCCCCTTGAACACCCGGCCGAAGATCGCGGCGCCGGCGTAGCAGACGGTGGCGGCCAGGATGGCGCATTGCGCCAGAAGATCGCCGCCGCCGGCCAGCGCCTGCGGACCGATGACCAGGATGGTCCCGCCGATCCCGGCCAGCACCCCCACCCCCTTGCGGACGGTCAGCGCTTCGTGGCGGGTGACGAGGCTGGTCATCAGGAAGGCGAAGATCGGCGTGGTCGCGTTGAGGATCGCGGCGGTGCCGGCGTCGACGCTGCGCTCCGCCCAGGCGATGAGGGTGAAGGGCGCGACGCTGTTCAGAACGGCCTGGATCAGGAAGCGGCGCCAGATCGCCCGGTCACGCGGCAGGGCCAGCCCGCGCCAACGGATCACCAGCAGGAGAATCCCACCGGCGATCAGGGTGCGCGCGGCGATCAGGGTCAGCGGCGGGATGGTCGCCACGCCGAGCTTGATGAAGCTGTAGGACGCCCCCCACAGGGTCGCCAGCGCCAGCAGCAAAGCCAGTTCGACCTTCAGGTTCGGTCGGGTGTCGGTCATGATCGCCTCGGCGGTTGCGGACGGACGCCACCATGCCAGCTCTTGCCGCCGCCGGCCGCGACCGACGTTTCGTTCCCGGCCGAACCATCGCCGGCTGACCGCCGCGCCGCGACGGATTATGCTCGGACCATGTCCAGCATCCTGTCCGGCAACAGCATCGCGGCCGTCGCCGCCCTGATCGGGGATCCCGCCCGCGCCAACATGCTGTCGGCGCTGATGGGCGGGCAGGCGCTGACCGCCGGGGAGCTGGCGTGGCACGCCGGGGTCGGCGCCTCGACCACCAGCGGCCATCTGGCGAAGCTGACGGAGGCCGGGCTCCTGACCCTGGAGCGCCAGGGCCGGCACCGCTATTACCGGCTGGCCTCCGCCGACGTCGCCCAGGCGATGGAAATCCTGATGGCGGTGGCGGTCGCCGGGCCGAAGCGGCATCGCCCGGTCGGGCCGAAGGACGAGGCGCTGCGCACCGCCCGCACCTGCTACGACCATCTGGCGGGGCGCCTCGGCACCGCGCTGCCCGACTCCCTGTGCCGGCACGGCCACGTCGCCCTGGCCGATGGCGGGGGAGCGGTGACGGCGCGCGGGCAGCGCTTCCTGGCGGAGTTCGGCCTCGACCTCGAGCACGACCGCGGCAAAGGCCGGCCGCTCTGCCGGACCTGCCTGGACTGGAGCGAGCGCCGCCCGCATCTGGCGGGGCGGCTCGGCGCCGGGCTGCTGGATCGCCTGCTGGCGCTGGGCTGGCTCGCCCGCAACCCCGACAGCCGCGCCCTGGCGATCACCCCCGCCGGGGTGCAGGGCTTCGCCGACCGCTTCGACCTGGCGCCGGAGCGCTGGACCGGCGGCTGATCCCCCGGCAAACAGCGAGCACAAACAGCGGGCACAAACAGCGGGCACAAACGAAAAGCGCGCCCCCGAAGGGACGCGCTTTCCAGAAAACCGAGCGGCGTTCGCCGGATCAGTTCTTCGACTTGTCGACCAGACGGCGCTCGGCGATCCACGGCATCATGGCGCGCAGCTTCTCGCCGACCTTCTCGATCTCGTGCTCGGCGTTGCGGCGGCGGATCGCCTTGAAGGACGGCTGGCCGACCTTGCATTCCTGCATCCAGTCGCGGACGAAACGGCCTTCCTGGATGTCGGTCAGCACGCGCTTCATCTCGGCCTTGGTCTCGGCGGTGATGATGCGCGGGCCGGTGCGGTAGTCGCCGTATTCGGCCGTGTTGGAGATCGAGTAGCGCATGTTGGCCATGCCGCCCTCATAGATGAGGTCGACGATCAGCTTCACTTCGTGCAGGCACTCGAAATAGGCCATCTCGGGGGCGTAGCCGCCCTCGACCAGCGTCTCGTAGCCGGCCTTGATCAGCTCGGTCAGACCGCCGCAGAGGACGACCTGCTCGCCGAACAGGTCGGTCTCGCACTCTTCCTTGAAGGTGGTCTCGATGATGCCGGCGCGGCCGCCGCCGTTGGCCGAGGCGTAGGACAGGGCGATGTCCAGCGCGTTGCCCGAGGCGTTCTGGTGCACGGCGACCAGCGACGGCACGCCGCCGCCACGCTGGTATTCGCTGCGCACGGTGTGGCCGGGGCCCTTCGGCGCGATCATGAACACGTCGAGGTCGCCGCGCGGCTCGATCAGGTTGAAGTGGATGTTCAGGCCATGGGCGAAGGCGAGCGCGGCGCCCTGCTTCATGTTCGGGGCCAGATCGTCCTTGTACAGGTCGGCCTGCAGCTCGTCGGGGGTGAGAACCATCACGACGTCGGCCCAGGCGGCGGCTTCGGCCGGGGTCATGACCGTGAAGCCGGCGGTCTCGGCCTTCTTGATGGTGGCCGAACCGGGACGCAGCGCAATCCGCACGTCCTTCACGCCACTGTCACGCAGGTTGTGAGCGTGGGCGTGGCCCTGGCTGCCGTAGCCGACGATGACGACCTTCTTGCCCTTGATCAGGTTGACGTCGGCATCACGATCATAATAGACGCGCATGGAGATGGTTCCTTAAATTTCACTAGCCGGGTGTTGAACGAAGCGATTAGTGCGCGGTGCGGATTAGTCCATCGGTGGCAAGGCCGCGTCAAGCAAAAGCCGCCCGTCAGCGTTGAAGGGGTTGAGGAAAGTGACGCCGCCAAGCCGCCGCCGGTCCTGAAAGTCTTCGGACACAAGGTACTTACAGCCAAACGCGTCGGCGTTTGCCCACAAGACCGCATCCCAGATTTGCAATCCGTGCGCGGCTACGGCATCGAAAGCGCGGCTGAAAGCATCGGCGGCGACCGGGAGACGCTCAAAGCTCTTCTCATAGTCACGGACGAGGTCCAATGCTTCGGCGGGCGGCAGGATTCGCTTGCGGGTCAGCGAGGCATAGAGTTCGCAGAGCGCCTGTCCGGCGATGACGACAGCAGAACCGGCTGCCGCCGCCCTCTCCAACAGGGCCAGCGCAACCTCGTGTTTGGCGGGATCGCGCCGGTCGGCCGCATAGAACAGGATGTTCGTGTCGAAGCTGACCACGGGTTTGGTCATGGCAGGGAGCCGCGCTCATGCAGATCGTCGCGCGTCCAGTCACGCCCACCCAGGTCGTAACCCTTGCGCAGCTTCTCGAGCAGCCTTTGCCCAGCTTCCTTGCGACGCTCCTCGTCGGACACGGTTTCCGTGGCCGAAAGCCGCGCCACCGGCGTGCCGTTCTCGGTCAGCACGATCTCCTCGCCGCGTTTGGCGGCCTCGATCAGCGCGCCGAGCTGCTCCTTCGCCTCGTCCACCGACAGCATCTTCATAACCGTTCCCCGCTGCTCGCCGTCCGCCCATCCCGGCGGATCATCCTAACCCAGAACGGGCCGGACGGCGATGGAGCCCGAAGAAACCCTCGGGGGGAGCGTCAGAACGCCGCCGGCCCCTTCGACATGGCGACGACGCCGGTGCGGCTGGCCTCGACGAGGCCGAGCTGGGCCATCAGGCCGACGAAGTCGTCGACCTGTTGCGTCGTGCCGGTCAGCTCGAAGACGAAGCTGGTCAGCGTGGCGTCGACCACCTTCGCCTTGAAGATGTCGGCGAGGCGCAGCGCCTCGATCCGCTTGTCGCCGGTGCCGACGACCTTCAGCAGGGCGAGTTCGCGTTCCACCGCCGGGCCTTCGTCGGTCAGGTCGTGGACGCGGTGGACCGGCACCAGCCGGCCGAGCTGCGCCTTGATCTGCTCGATGATCATCCGGGTGCCGGAAGTGACCAGCGTGATGCGCGACAGGTGGTCGGCGTTGTTCACCTCCGCCACCGTCAGGCTTTCGATGTTGTAGCCGCGGCCGGAGAACAGGCCGATGACGCGGGCGAGCACGCCCGGCTCGTTGTCCACCAGCACCGCGATGGTGTGCTTTTCGATCGCGTTCAGATCCATGATTCCCGTTCCCTTCTTCCGGTTCTTTATCGGCAGCGGATCAGACCAGCACCATGCCGTCTTCCGGCGTGGCGTCGGACGGGCTGTCGTCCGGACCGAACAGGATTTCGTTGTGGGCCTTGCCGCCCGGGATCATGGGGAAGCAGTTCTCCTTGGGATCGACGGCGATGTCGATGATGCAGGGGCGGTCGGTGACGGCCAGCATCTTCTCGATGACCTGATCGACCTCGGCCACCGTGGTGGCGCGCAGGCCGACGCAGCCCCAGGCCTCCGCCAGCTTGACGAAGTCGGGCAGCGCCTCCGAGTAGCTCTGGGAATAGCGCGATCCGTGCAGCAGCTCCTGCCACTGGCGCACCATGCCCATGTACTGGTTGTTCAGGATGAAGATCTTGACCGGCGCGCGGTACTGCACGGCGGTGCCGATCTCCTGCATGTTCATCAGGAAGGACGCCTCGCCCGACACGTCGACGACGATGGCGTCGGGGTGGGCCAGCTGGGCGCCGATGGCGGCCGGCAGGCCGTAGCCCATGGTGCCGAGCCCGCCCGAGGTCATCCAGCGGTTGGGCTGGTCGAAGGGCAGGAACTGGGCGGCCCACATCTGGTGCTGGCCGACCTCGGTCGTGATGTAGTGGTCCTTGCCGCGCAGCGCCTCACGCAGGCGTTCCAGCGCGTACTGCGGCTTGATCACCGATTCGGTGCGGTTGTAGTTCAGGCAGTTGCGGGCACGCCAGCCATCGATCTTGCCCCACCACTGCTTCAGCGCCGCCTGGTCGGGGCGCTTGGCCCGCGCCTTCCAGATGCGCAGCATGTCTTCCAGCACGGCGCCGCAGTCGCCGACGATCGGGATGTCGACCGCGACGTTCTTGTTGATCGAGCTGGGGTCGATGTCGACGTGGATCTTCTTCGAGCCCGGCGAGAATTCCGACAGCTTGCCGGTCACGCGGTCGTCGAAGCGGGCGCCGATGTTGATCATGACGTCGCATTCGTACATGGCGAGGTTCGCCTCGTACGTGCCGTGCATGCCCAGCATGCCCAGCCACTGGCTTTCCGACGCCGGGAAGGCGCCAAGGCCCATCAGGGTGGAGGTGATCGGGAAACCGGTGGTCTTGACGAACTGGGTCAGCAGCTGCGCCGCGAAGGGACCGGCGTTGATCACGCCGCCGCCGGTGTAGAACACCGGGCGCTTGGCGTTGGCGATCAGCTCCACCGCCTCCTCGATGCGGGCGATCTCCGGCTTGACCTGCGGACGGTAGGTCTTGTGCTTGACCTCGGCCGGCGGGACGTAGGCACCGTCGGCGAACTGCACGTCCTTCGGGATGTCGACCAGCACCGGGCCGGGACGGCCGCTGCGCGCGACGTAGAACGCCTCGTGCAGGGTGCGGGCCAGGCTGTTGACGTCCTTCACCAGGTAATTGTGCTTGGTGCAGGGACGGGTGATGCCGGTGGTGTCCGCCTCCTGGAAGGCGTCGTTGCCGATCAGGTGCGTCGGCACCTGCCCCGACAGGCAGACGATCGGAATGCTGTCGCACAGCGCATCCAGCAGGCCGGTCACCGCGTTGGTGGCGCCGGGGCCGGAGGTCACCAGCACGCAGCCGACCTTGCCGGTCGAGCGCGCATAGCCCTCCGCCGCGTGAACCGCGGCCTGTTCATGGCGTACAAGGACATGTTTCAGGTCGTTCTGCTGGAACAGCGCGTCGTAGATGGGAAGTACGGCGCCGCCGGGGTAGCCGAAGATGATGTCAACGCCCTGGTCCTTCAGGGCCTTGATGATGATCTGGGCGCCGGTCAGCTTCTGTTCGGACATCGCTCACGACCTTCTCATGTGGGCGCCTCTCCTGCGGGCGCCCGGTTCCTTGGGCTGTCGCCATCGCGGCCGCGGGGTCTGCCGTCAGAACAACGGCTTAGCCCCGATGGAGCGCGATGGGAGCGGCAAATTAGTCAATTCTTCCGTCACAGGTCAACCCTATTCGCGAATGATCGAAAAGTTTTTTTGCCGCAGTTTTTCCGATTGTTGCGCATTGCTTTTCGAATGATGGACTGGCGGCGGCCAAGCCGGCCGGAAACGGAAACGGCGGCCGCACCGGAGCGCGGCCACCGTTTCCACAGTTCATGTCGGCGACGGTCGGACGGGAACCGCGGGTCAGGCGGCGTCCTTCAGCAGCCCGCACAGCCGGCGGATGCCCTCGCGGATGCGGTCCGGCTTGGTGACCGAGAAGGCCAGCCGCAGCGTGTTCTTGCCCGAGCGGTCGGCGTGGAAGGCCGAGCCGGGCACGAAGGCGACGTTGGCTTCCTTGATGGCGCGGGCCAGCAGCTCGGTGCCGTCGACGCCCTCCTGCGCCTCGATCCAGACGAACAGGCCGCCTTCCGGCTTGGTCCAGGTGACGCCCGGGGGGGCGTACTCCTCCAGCGCCGCCAGCATGGCGTCGCGGCGCTCCTTGTACTGGGACCGCAGCAGCTTCAGGTGGCTGTCGAAGATCTGCGAGACGACGTCGTGCATGACGATCTGGTTGATCGTGCTGGCGTGCAGGTCGGCGGCCTGCTTCATCAGCACCAGGCGGTTCACCACCTCGGGCGCCGCGTTGACCCAGCCGACCCGCATCGCCGGCACCATCGTCTTGGAGAAGGTGCCGCCGAAGATGACGTTGGTCAGCTTGCCGCCGTTGCGCTGGCAGTCGAGCGCCGCCATCAGCGGCAGCTGCTCGCCGTCATAGCGCAGCTCGCAATAGGCGGTGTCCTCCACCACCGGCACGCCGGCGGCCTCGCAGGCGTCCAGGATGGCGATGCGGCGGGCCAGCGTCACCGTGGTGCCGTTGGGGTTCTGGAAATCGGGGACGAGGTAGAAGAACTTCGGCTTCTGCGCCAGCGCTTCGTTCAGCGCCCCCATCTCCGGCCCTTCCTCGTCCATCGGGATGGAGAGGTAGGTCGGCTCGTAGGGCGAGAAGGCCTGGAGGGCGCCGAGATAGGTCGGGCGGGTCACCACCACCTTGTCGCCGGGGCCGATCAGCAGCTTGCCGACGAACTCCAGCACCTGCTGCGAACCGTTGGTGATGAGAACACCGTCCAGCCCGACATTGACGCCCTTGCCGCCCATGTAATCGCAAATCCATTCCCGCAGCGGCGTGTAGCCCTCGGTGATGGAGTATTGCAGGGCCGAGCCGGCACCGGTGTTGGACTGGAAGATCTTCTCGTAGGCGCGGGCGATGGCGGCGCTGGGGAACAGATCCGGGTCGGGAATCCCGCCGGCGAAGGAGATGATCTCCGGACGGTCGATCAGCTTCAACAGCTCCCGGATTTCGGACGCCGTCATGCCGCTCACGCGGCCCGCGAACACATGACCCCAATCAACCGACACGTCGCTTCTCCTTCGGATCAGTAATTTAGTATCGTCTTTAGGCGGTCGAGCATTGCATTTCGAACCGCCGGTGAACAGAGGGTATCGATGGTATGGCAGCTATGCTGTCCTGTAGGAGATACCAGCAAATCAGCCGCTTTGCCAACTATCTGATGCCGGAACCACGTGACCTGCCGTTTGGCATAGCGCCGGGTCGATTGCTGGGCAAGGGCGACGGCGTCCTCCAGCGTGATCGCGCCGTGCAGGTGGCGGCGCAACTCCGGCACGCCCAGCGCCTTGAGGATCGGCAGGTCGGCGGCGAGCGCCTGCTCCCGCGCGAGGCGGTCGAGCCGCCGCACCTCCTCCAGCGCGCCCTGCCCCATCATCAGGTCGAAACGCCGGTCGCACAGCGCGTAGAGGTCGGCGCGCGGCGGGTCGAGGACGAGCCGGTGGAAGCGCAACCCCTCCGGCGCGCCCTGGGCGGTGCGGCTCTGCCAATGGGACAGCGGCTGGCCGGTTGCCTCCAGCACCTCCCAGGCGCGGGTCAGGCGGGTGGTGTCGCCGGGATTCAGCTTGGCGGAGGCCGGATCGCGGGCGACCAGTTCGGCGCGGAACGCATCGCCGCCCAGCGCCGCCAGCCGGGCGTGGGCGGCGGCACGGACGGCGTCGGGGACCGGCGGCACCTCGCTCAACCCCTGCATCAGCGCGCGCAGGTAGAGGCCGGTGCCGCCGACCACCACGGGCAGCCGGCCGGCCGCGGTCGCGGCGGCGATCTCCGCCAGCGCCATGTCACGCCAGCGGGCGGCCGACCCGCGCTCCGCCGCCGGCAGCACGCCGTAGAGCCGGTGCGGCGCCCGCGCCAGATCCTCGGCCGGCGGCCGGGCGGTCAGCACGTCCAGGTCGGCGTAGAGCTGCATGCTGTCGGCGTTGATGACGGTGCCGCCGAACGCCTCCGCGACGGCCAGCGCCAGCCCCGACTTCCCCGATGCGGTCGGCCCGCCGATGACGACGACGTCGGTAAGGTCGGCCTTGAGATTGGTCACGCTCGCTCGCCCCTGCCCTGTTCCACCCCATCCATGGCCTTGCCGCGCCTCGCTTTGCAACCCCCATCGCGCCATGGACGCCGAAGCTTCGTTGGACCCGGCTCCCCGCCTGTGCTAGGCAGCGCGCAAAGGCCCTCTTTTCCTCGGGATACCCCGCCGATGAACGCCGTCGCCACGCTGATCGCCCCCCGCACCGCCACGCTCGACGAGGCCGCCGTCCAGACCGCCAAGGCGGCGCTGGTCGGGCTGGGCGCCGACGCCGGGGCGCCGGATTGGCTGGCGCCGGGCACCGCCTGCGACCTGCCCTTCGGCAACCTCGCCCCCGAACAAGCCGAGGCGGCGATCCGCCATGCCCTGAAGGACGCGGCGCTGGACGTCATCGCCCAGCCGGCGGCGACGCGGCGCAAGCGGCTGCTGGTCGCCGACATGGAATCGACGATCATCGAGCAGGAGATGCTGGACGAGCTGGGCGACTATGTCGGGCTGAAGGACCACATCGCCGCGATCACCACCCGCGCCATGAACGGCGAGATCGACTTCAAGGGCGCGGTGCGCGAGCGCGTCGCCCTGCTGAAGGGCCTGAAGGAGACGGTGATCGACGAGGTGTGGCAGCGCGCCACCCTGATGCCGGGCGCCGCCCAGCTGGTCGGCACCATGCGGGCCAACGGCGCGGTGTGCGTTCTGGTGTCGGGCGGCTTCCGCTGCTTCACCGGCCGGGTGCGCGCCTGGATCGGCTTCGACGACGACCGCGGCAACGACCTGGAGATCCTCGACGGCGTGATGACCGGCAGCGTGACCGAGCCGATCCTCGACAAGGACAGCAAGCTCCAGGCCCTGCTGGCCTACGCCGGCGAGCACCGAGTGCCGATGGCCGAGACGATGGCGGTCGGCGACGGCGCCAACGACCTGCCGATGCTGCTCGCCGCCGGGCTGGGCATCGCCTACCACGCCAAGCCGGTGGTCGCGGCGGAAGCCCGCGCCCGGGTGGACCATGGCGACCTGACCGCGCTGCTCTACGCCCAGGGCTACCGGGTGTCGGAGTTCGTGGGCTGACGGGGCGTTCTTACGCCCAGACGCCGCGGACGTAGGGGGTCAGCTGGGTGTCGGTCAGGATGATGTGGCGGACCAGCCAGTCGGCAGTGAATTTGTAGAGCTTTTCGGCGTTCTCGTGGGTCGGTTCGGTCGAGAAGCGGGAGGACAGCTCGCTGACCTTCCGCACCGCCTCGCGGTGCATGGCGACGTGCTCGTCGAACTTCGGATAATGCACGATCTGCATGATCCGCTCTTCGCGGGCGAAATGCTCCTTGGTGTATTCCAGCAGCTTGACCAGGATCTTGGCGACGCGGATCGGCTGGAACCGCGGTGTTTCCAACGCGGCGTCGAGTTCGTTCAGATACTCGATCAGGTGCTTGTGATCCTCGTCGATGGCCGGCTGCCCGACGCTCAACTGCCGTCGCCATGTGATGGCGCCCATGACCTTCCGGCCTCCTTCCCTCCCACGGTCCGGCGACGTTCCGCGCTGGTCCCGGCTCCCCAATCGACGGTAGTATGACTGGTGTTACCACGTCGCCAAAACAGCCGGCGTCGTCACACGGCAATTTGACGCACCCGGCATGGACCACCAGCACGGGAAGGTCCAAACGAAACGGGCGGGCGCGTCGCCGCACCCGCCCGTCCAAACCAACGAACCGCCGAAATCAGCCGACGATGGAATAGCCGCAATCGACGTAGGTGGTGTCGCCGGTGATGCCCTTGGCGCCGTCGGTGGCGAGGAAGGCGGTGGTGTAGCCGACCTCCTCGATCGTCACCAGCCGGCCTTCCGGCGCGCGTTCCGCCGCCTTGTTCATCAGCTCGTCGAAATGGGCGATGCCCGAGGCGGCGCGGGTCTTGATCGGGCCCGGCGAAATGGCGTGGACGCGGATGCCCTTCGGCCCCAGCTCGGCCGCCAGATAGCGCACGCTGGCCTCCAGCGCCGCCTTGACCGGACCCATCACGCCGTAATTGTCGATGACCCGGTTGGCGCCGAAGTAGGACATGGTGAACAGCGACCCGCCATCCTTCATCAGCGGCTCCGCGTAGCGCGCCATGCGCAGGAAGGAATGGCAGGACACGTCCATCGCCTGCTGGAAACCTTCGCGCGAGCAGTCGACGACGCGGCCGTGTAGGTCCTCCTTCGGCGCGAAGGCGATGCTGTGCAGGGCGAAGTCGAGCTTGCCCCACTTCTCGCCGATCTTTTCGAACATCGCCTTCAGCTCGCCTTCGCCGGTGACGTCCACCGGCTCGAAGATCTCGGCCTCGAGCTGCTGGGCCAGCGGCTCGACGAAGCGCTTGGCCTTCTCGTTCAGATAGCTGACCGCGAGGTCGGCGCCCATGGCGCGGAAGGCGCGGGCGCAGCCCCAGGCGATCGACTGGTCGTTGGCGATGCCCAGGACGAGGCCCTTCTTGCCTTCGAGCGTCGCGGCGGCGGGAATGATCGTGGTCATGGCGGACAGTCCTGCTGTCAAGGTGACGGGAGGAGCGGCCGCGCCGGCGCCGTCCGCCGGTGGTTGCGCACGGCACCCCTTGTGCAGTGCACCATAAACCAGTTCCCACAAGCGCGCAACGTGTTCCAGGCGCAGAACCGGCCGCCCTGTCAATCATCGCGCAGCATTCCCATGGGCAAGACCAATAAAAGCAAAAAATCCTCTGGCGGCGTCTTCATTGATCCACATCAAAACGGCCTGCCGCGGATGGAGCGGAAGGCCGTTTCTTGATGACATTTCTGTTATCAGGTCACGCCGGGGGTGAAAGAAGGCGGATCGCTGGCCGGGAAGGACTCCTCCGACGCCTCGTCGACGATCTCCTTGTCGTCGCAGGGGTCATAGATGTCGCCGGGATGGCGGGAGAACCGGTTCTGCCCGTCGTCGACGTCCTGCGCCGGAATGGCCGCCCGGGCGCGGCGCGACCAGCCGGCCACCATCGAGGTGAATGGGCAGTAGCCGGTCAGGCCGCGCGCCACCAGGACGCCGCCGGTCAGCGCCAGCGCCGCACCGCCCCATCCGGCCCGCCGCATGCCCAGGACCGCCAGCAGCCCGCCGCCGGCCAGCGACGCCAGCCGCTCGTTGTGGCCGAGGTTGATGGTGTAGCCGCCATCCGGACCGTGGATGCGGTCCTCGACGCTGCGGGCGCCGCGTTGCGCGATGTCTGTGATGGTCGAGAGTGCCATGTCGGTCCTCCTGGAACGGGTCACTGCTGGGAAACCGGCGGTTGGGGGGCAGCGTTCCCCGGATTGCTCCCCGAATCGCCGCCGGGGATTGCGGAGCCGGTGCCGGCGGGTGGAGGCGACCCGCTCGACCCGGCGGCGCCGCGCGCCTGTTGCAGCTCCCGGTTCAGACGCGCCACCTCCTGCGACAGCCGCTGCACCTCCTGGCGCAGCGGCTGCGCGGCGTCGTTGCCGCCGCCCGTCGCCCCGGCGATGGCGGCCAGCGTCGCGCTGTCGCGCGTCCAGTAGGGGGAAACGCCGTAGTAGGTGTGGATGGCCATCGCCCACTGCCGGTCGTTCATGTTCGGCCGGTTCGATTCGCTGAAGCGCGGCGCGTTGGTCAGCTTGTCCTTCGGCACGTTCAGGACATAGCCGTCGCCCGACGGGGTGAACAGCGCCCACGGCACCGGGAAATGGCTCTCGCCGAGGCCGAGGAAGCCGCCCAGCTCGACCACCGCGTAGGCGACGCGGCCGCTGTTGGGGTCGATGATCAACTCGGAGACGCTGCCCAGATCGGCGCCGTCCGGGCTGCGCAGCTTGGCGTCCTCCAGCTCGTCGGCGGCGATGGCCCGCGGGTGGGCGATGGAATCCTGCAGCGCCAGCGCCTCGCCCAGGATGGCTTGGCAGGCCGGGGCGTTGCCCTGCTGCGCGGCGCCCTGCGCCCCCTGCTGCAAGGCGCGGAGCTGGGCGATTTCCTGCGGGGTGACGGGAGCCGGGGTGCCGGGGCCGGCGGCCTCCAGCGCCGCGACCTGCTGGCCCAGACGGTCGAGCCCTTGGGCGCAACCGTCACCGGACGCCGGGGGCGCGGGGGTTGCGGCTGCGGATGGGGTCGAGGCCGCCAGGGCGGGCGCGGCAACGGACAGGGAGCCCAGCAGGCCAAGGAACAGGGCCGCGCCAAGCGTCGGGCGTTTCATCGGGACATCCTCCGGCGTCGATCGTCGCATGCTGCATGAACAGCACGGTCAAGCCGGAGGTTCCGTGATCAGGGCCGGAAGGCCGGCGGTCAGCCCGGAAGAGGCAGGCCGCCGCGCTGGACGATGAAGGACTGGATGGCGTCCAGCCCCTGACCGGTCTTGATGTTGCTGAAGACGAAGGGACGGTCGCCGCGCATCTTGCGGGCGTCGCGGTCCATCACCTCCAGGCTGGCGCCGACCATCGGGGCAAGGTCGGTCTTGTTGATCACCAGCAGGTCCGACCGGGTGATGCCCGGCCCGCCCTTGCGCGGGATCTTGTCGCCGGCCGAGACGTCGATGACGTAGATGGTGATGTCCGCCAACTCCGGCGAGAAGGTCGCCGCCAGGTTGTCGCCGCCCGATTCGATGAAGATCAGGTCCAGGTTGGGGAACTTGGCGTTCATCTGGTCGACGGCGGCGAGGTTGATCGAGGCATCCTCGCGGATCGCGGTGTGCGGGCAGCCGCCGGTCTCCACCCCCATGATCCGTTCCGGCTTCAGCGCGCCGGAGCGGGTGAGGAACTCGGCATCCTCCTTGGTGTAGATGTCGTTGGTGATCGCCGCGACCTCCCAATCGTCGCGCATGCGCTTGCACAGCGCGTCGGTCAGCGCGGTCTTGCCGGACCCGACGGGGCCGCCGATGCCGACGCGCAACGGGCCGGCGTGGCTCTTTTCGATAGCGGGGGGAGCGCTCATGAGCGGAACAGCCTCGTGTATTGGGTTTCGTGGATCATCGAGGTCCAGTCGACGGCCATCGCCCGGCCGCCGAGATCCTCCAGGGGGGCGTTCAGCGCCGCGTCGGCCGCCGCGTGGGTGATCGCGTCGAGCGCCGCCAGCGCCCGCTGCCCGTCGGTCTGGCCGAGCGGCACCAGCCGCACCCCGGCGGAGACGAGGTTGGCGGCGAAGGCGTGCAGGTAGGCGGCCAGCGCCGGCCCCTCCGCCACGCCGATCAGCGCCGACACCAGCGCGACCGCCACCGCGTAGGCCGGCGGGCGGCCGGTGGCGGCGATGACGGCGTCCCAGCGCGGCAGACCGTCGAGCGGCCACGCCGCGCGGATCGCCAGCAGGAACGCCTGCCCCTGGGACCGCGATTCCAGCGCGGTTTCGGCGGAGGCGCGCAGGATGTCGGCGCGCTCGACCGCCCAGGCGAAGGCGGCCTCGTCACCGGCGCGCACGGCGCGGTGCACGGCGGCGAACTGCATGCCGTCGGTCCGCCCGGCGCCGTGGCGCAGGATGCCGTCGAGCCAGACGATCAGCGTGGCGCGGTCCCGCACCAGCCCCTGCTCCACCGCCGCCTCGATGCCATGGCTGTAGGAGAAGCCGCCGACCGGGAAGGACGGCGACAGCCACGCCAGCAGGCGGGTGAGGGCGTGAATCGACACTCCTCCCTCTCCCGCCCCGGGAGAGGGAAGGGGCCCATGCGCAGCATGGGAAGGGTGAGGGGTGAATCGAGAATCAGGAGGCTCCATGTGCGGATTGCCCCTCACCCTCCCCGCCTCCGGCGGGTCCCCTCCCTCTCCCGGGGCGGGAGAGGGAAGGACATCCGCCTCAGTGACTGTGCCCATGCCCACCGCCATGCGAATGCCCGCCATAGGCGCCGCCTTCCGGCATGAACGGCACATGCACGTCGCGCACCTCGGCGCCCAGCCCGCGCAGCATGTCCTCGATGACGTGGTCGCGCCGCAGCCGGATGGTGTCGCCGACGATCTGCACCGGCAGGTGACGGTTGCCCAGGTGCCAGGCCACCCGGGCGAAGGCTTCCACCGGGCCGGGCACCCGCACCTCCATCAGGTCCTCCGCCGCGGCGACCACCCGCAGGATACCGCCGTCAACCAGTTCCAGCCCGTCGCCGTCGTCCAGCGCCACCGCGCGCGGCAGGTCGAGCAGGAAGGCGCCGCCGGCATCGTCGGTCATCGCCATCCGGCGGCGGAAGCGGTCGTCGAAGGCCAGCGTCACGGTGCCGGCCGCGCGCTCGGCCGGCCAATGGCCGCGGGCGTGGACTCGGGTGGCGCGGCGGGTCGGGTCGGTCATCAGCTAAAGCCGTTCGAAGGGGGTCGGGTGGCCGAAGAAGCGGCCGGCCAGTTCGCTGACCAGCGGCGCGTCCCCGGTGGTGAAGAAGCGCAAACCCCGCTCCGCCCCCTGCTTTGCTGAGCCGGGCTGGTATTCGGGATGGCGGTCCAGATACTGGTCGAGCGAGCGGGCGGTCAGGGTCGGCTGGTCCAGCACCTCCACCCCCGGCGGCAGCGCCCGGGCGAACAGGTGGCGGACCAGCGGGTAATGGGTGCAGCCCAGCACCACGGCGTCCAGCGGCTGGTGGCCCAGCTTGTCGAGCAGCACGCGGACATAGCGTGCCACCGCCGGCTCGATCTCTGCATCGGGGGCGCCGCGCTCGATCAGGGGGACGAGGTCGGGGCAGGCCTGCTGGACGACGCGGACCGACGGTGCCCGCTTGCCGATCTCGCGCGGGAAGGAGCCGGAGTTGACGGTGGCCGCGGTGGCGAAGATACCGACGGTGCGGGGCTCCGCCAGATGGTCCGGCGGCACGGTGTCGATCATCCACGGCACGCGGGTGATCGCCTCCACCATCGGCACCAGCACGCCCAGCACGTTGCGGCCGGGGTGGGCCGAGGGCAGCCACTCCTGCTGCAGACGCCGCAGCGCCACCGCGGCGGCGGTGTTGCAGGCGATGACGATCAGCCGGCAGCCCTGGGCGAACAGCCGGTCCATCCCGGCCACGGTCAGCCGGTAGATGTCATCCTCGCTGCGCGGGCCGTAGGGGGCGGCGGCGTGGTCGCCGAGATAGACGAAGGGCCGGTCGGGCGCCGCGTCCACCAGGGCCCGCAGCACCGTCAACCCGCCATGTCCTGAATCGAATACACCGATCACCTGATTTGAGCCTTCGCAACCGTTGCCCTCTCCCGCCCCGGGAGAGGGAGGGGCCCCATGCGACAGCATGGGGAGGGTGAGGGGCTATCCGAACAGGGACTTGATCCTTGGGTCACCCCTCACCCTTCCCACCGCTTCGCGGCGGGCCCCTTCCCTCTCCCGGGACGGGAGAGGGAGCCTATCATCAGAACAGGAAATAGCGCTGCGCCATCGGCAGGACGTCCGCCGGTTCGCAGGTCAGCAACTGCCCGTCCGCCCGCACCTCGTAGGTTTCCGGGTCGACCTCGATGTGGGGCATCGCGTCGTTGTGGATCATGTCCTTCTTGCCGACCGTCCGGGTGCCCTGGACCGCGATCAGCTCGCGGTGCAGGCCGAGTTGCCGGCCGACCTCCAGCTCCAGCGCCTTGCCGCTGACGAAGGTGACGTTGCTGGCCTGCAGCGAGCGGCCGAAGGCGCCGAACATCGGCCGGTAATGCACCGGCTGCGGCGTCGGGATCGAGGCGTTGGGGTCGCCCATCAGCGCGGCGGCGATGGTGCCGCACTTGATGACCATGTCCGGCTTCACCCCGAAGAAGGCCGGCGACCACACCACCAGATCGGCCAGCTTGCCGACCTCGACCGAGCCGACGGCGTGGGCGATGCCGTGCGACAGCGCCGGGTTGATGGTGTATTTGGCGATGTAGCGCTTCACGCGGACATTGTCGTTGTCGCCGTTCTCCTGCGGCAGCCGGCCGCGCTGGAGCTTCATCTTGTGCGCGGTCTGCCAGGTCCGGATGATCACCTCGCCCAGCCGGCCCATCGCCTGGCTGTCCGACGAAATCATCGAGAAGACGCCGAGGTCGTGCAGGATGTCCTCCGCCGCGATGGTCTCGCGCCGGATGCGGCTTTCGGCGAAGGCGACGTCTTCCGGGATGCGGGCGCTGAGGTGGTGGCACACCATCAGCATGTCGAGATGCTCGTCCACCGTGTTGATGGTGAAGGGCCGCGTCGGGTTGGTCGAGCTGGGCAGCACGTTGGGCAGCCCGGCCACCCGGATGATGTCCGGCGCATGGCCGCCGCCCGCCCCTTCGGTGTGGAAGGTGTGGATGGTGCGGCCCTTGAACGCCGCGATGGTGTCCTCGACGAAGCCCGATTCGTTCAGCGTGTCGGTGTGGATCGCCACCTGGACGTCGAGCTGGTCGGCGACCGACAGGCAGGTGTCGATGGCGTCGGGGGTGGTGCCCCAATCCTCGTGCAGCTTCAGGCCGCAGGCGCCGGCGGCGACCTGCTCGATCAGCGCATCGGGGCGGCTGGTGTTGCCCTTGCCGAAGAAGCCGAGGTTGATCGGCAGCCCTTCGGCGGCCTGGAGCATCCGCTCCATGTGCCACGGCCCCGGCGTGCAGGTGGTGGCCGAGGTGCCGGCGGCCGGGCCGGTGCCGCCGCCCAGCATGGTGGTGACGCCGCTGTTCAGCGCCTCGTCGACCTGCTGCGGGCAGATGAAGTGGATGTGGGCGTCGATGCCGCCGGCGGTGACGATCTTACCCTCGCCGGCGATCACCTCGGTGCCGGGGCCGACGATGATGTCGACGCCGGGCTGGACGTCGGGGTTGCCGGCCTTGCCGATGGCGGCGATGCGCCCGCCGGTGATGCCGATGTCGGCCTTGACGACGCCCCAATGGTCGATGATCAGCGCGTTGGTGATGACGGTGTCGACCGCCCCCTGGTGGCGCGAGCGCTGGGACTGGCCCATGCCGTCGCGGATCACCTTGCCGCCGCCGAACTTGACCTCCTCGCCGTAGACGGTGTGGTCGCGCTCGACCTCGACGATCAGGTCGGTGTCGGCCAGCCGGAGGCGGTCGCCGGTGGTCGGGCCGTAGAGGGCCGCGTATTCGGCCCGGTCGATGCGGTAGGACATGCTCGTTCGCCCTTCTGTCCGGCCCGTCAGAGGGCGCCGTTGACCTTGCGGTTGAAGCCGATCACCACCCGGTCGCCGCCATAGGCGACCAGCGTCACCCGCCGGGTCTGCCCCGGTTCGAAGCGCACCGCCGTGCCCGCCGGAATGTCGAGCCGGAAGCCGCGCGCCTGCTCGCGGTCGAAGGTCAGCGCGCTGTTGGTTTCATAGAAATGGAAGTGCGAGCCGACCTGGATCGGCCGGTCGCCGGCGTTGGCGACGTCGAGTTCCACCGTGGCGCGGCCGTCGTTCAGCACGATCTCGCCGGCCGCCGGGAAGAGTTCACCGGGTTTCATGGTCGTTCGGCCCCCTCAACGGATCGGCTGGTGGACGGTGACGAGCTTGGTGCCGTCCGGGAAGGTGGCCTCGACCTGGATGTCGTGGATCATCTCCGGGATGCCGTCCATCACCTGATCGCGGGTCAGCACGGTGGCGCCGTCGCGCATCAACTCGGCCACCGTGCGGCCGTCGCGCGCGCCCTCGACCACGAAATCGGTGATGAGGGCGACCGCCTCCGGATGGTTCAGCTTGACGCCGCGTTCCAGCCGCCGCCGCGCCACCATCGCCGCCATCGCGACGAGCAGCTTGTCCTTCTCGCGCCCTGTCAGGTTCATCGGGGGATTGCCCTTTCGCCGCCCTGTTCGTCGCCGGATCCGGCACCGGTTCGTTGGGGCGATTATGCCACGATGCTGCGGCGCGCCAAGTGCGTCGTATGACGTAGTGGCTTGAAAGCGCTGGGCGGGAAGCGCGGCCTTGGCGTCACACCTCCCACAGCCGCGGCAGGCGCGTCGGCAGCCCGGCGGCCTCACTGCGCAGCCCGGACCACAGCGTCGCGTAGGCGCGGCGCACGGCGCGGGCGTCGCCGCCGAGGATGCGGACGACCAGCAGGCCGTCCAGCGCGGTGGCGCCGATGCGGGCGCCTCCCGACGAAGTGACCAGCGGCTCGGCGAGCGCGCGGACGGCGTCGAGGTGGCGGGCGGCGTCGGGGGAGGCGTGCAGCAGGGTGGCGCAGGCAGCGGCACCGGCCAAGCCGGCGGGGTGGGCGAGCGCCTCGGCGATGTCGTCGTCCAGATGCAGCGCGTCGGCCCAGATCAGGCGGCCGTCGCGGGCGACCTCCCAGGCGTCGCGGATCAGGCCGCGCGACACCGTCTCGCCGAAGGCGGCACGGCCGAAGACCAGCATCTCGCCGGCGATGGCACGGCCGGTGCCGGACAGGTCGAGCCGGGTCAGCCGGCGCAGACGGGCGCCCTCGAAGACGATGGCCTCCTGCGGCATCCATTCCAGCCAGGCGCCATCCTCCACCGCCACCGCCGTGTCGATGCGGCAGGTGTCACCGGTGGAGCGATAGACCTTCTCCGCCGCCTGGGTGGTGATGACGGCGCGGGCGCCGGGGCCGGCGGACAGGGCGATGTCCAGCCGGTCGCCCCCCACCATCCCGCCCGACGTGGTGGCGAGCACGCCGATGGGCAGATCGCCGCGGCGCGGGGTCGGCAGCAGGACACGCAGCGGGTCGTGGTGATAGAGGGTCGCCAGACGGGTTTCGCCGTGGCGATGCTCGAACCGCAGGGTCGCGGCGCCATGGACCGCGACCTTCTTTTCCCCGCCCCGCCTCTCCTCCACCACCGGAGTGTCCGCCAGCACCGTTTCCGTCACCCGCCCGCTCCCTCGCCGTGATCCCGCGGGCAGTCTGCCGGAAGCGGACGGGCCGGTGCAAACGAATGTGGAGGGTGCGCCCGACGCCTTCCGCGTCAGCCGATCCGCATGGAAACCTCGACGTCCCCGGCGACCGGGACCGACAGATAGCCACCCGCCGGTGAGCGGACGCGTTCCAGAAATTCCGGGCAATGGTCCGCGTTGTCCGCGACGACCAGCGCACCCGGCCGCAGACGGCCTTCCACCAGATCGAGGATGTCGGAGTAGAGCGCCTTCGCGCCGTCGAGAAGCAGCAGGTCGACCGTGTCCGGCAGGTCGGCGGCCAGCGTCCGCAGCGCGTCCCCTTCCCTGATGTCGACGAGGTCGATCAAGCCCCCCTGCGTCAGATGCGTGCGGGCCCGTGCCACCTTGGTCGGTTCGAACTCGCTGGTGACGAGCCGTCCGCCGCCGTTGTCCCGAAGCGCCGCGGCAAGATGCAAGGTCGAGATGCCGAACGAAGTGCCGAACTCGACGACCGTCCGCGCACGCGTGCTTCGCGCCAGCATGTACAGCAGCCTGCCGGTTTCGCGCGACACCGGAAGCGCCACGTCCTTCAAGCGTCCGTAGAGGTCGAGATACTCGGTCTTGCTGCGCAACAGCCGCTCCCGCTCCTCATGGCTGACGGCGGTCAGCACGGGGCTGGTCGCGGCATCCGCCTCGTTGAACAGACGATCCAGCAGCGGCGCGAGCGGGGCGCTGGCAAGCGTGCAAAGGGTATCCATGGGAAAATTCCGATCCGGTTGGGAAAGCCGTGCTTGTGCCGGACCACAGAATACGAATAATTCGTCGCCTTTCCCAATCGCATTGCCGGAACCGTCGATGAGCGACCGATCACACCCTTGTATTTCCTCGAGAAAACAGCCCAAACAGGACCGGTCGACCCGTCTGGTCGAGACGATTCTGGAGGCCGCCATTCAGGTTCTGGCCAAGGAAGGGGCGCAACGCTTCACCACCGCACGGGTGGCGGAGAGGGCCGGGGTCAGCGTCGGATCGCTCTACCAGTATTTCCCGAACAAGGCCGCGATCCTGTTTCGTCTCCAGAGCGACGAATGGACACGGACGGCCACGATGATGGAGGGGATCCTTCGCGATCCCGGCCAGCCGCCGCTCGACCGGATGAGGCCCCTCGTCCATGCCTTCATCAGGTCCGAGTGCGAGGAAGCGGCCGTCCGCGTGGCGCTGAACGACGCCGCGCCCCTCTACCGCGACTCTCCCGAAGCGCAGGAGACGCGTGCGGCCGGGAAGCGCCTGATCGACGATTATATGCGGGACACCCTGCCGGGCGCACCGGATGCGGTCCGCGACATGGCCGGGACCCTCATCACCTCCACCCTGAGCGCGGCCGGGAAGCAATTTTCCGGGACGCCGCGGACCGCGGCCGACATCCAGGCCTACGCCGACGCGATGGCGGATATGTTCTGCGCCTATCTGCGCGATCTCTCACGGAAGGGAGCCGGCGGGGACGACCGGCTCCGTTGAGGCCGGGGCGGTTCCGCTCATCCCTCGCCGGAAAAGCAGCCGTTGCGCGCGGCGACCACCGCGACCTGGGTGCGGTTGCGCACGCCCAGCTTCTGCATGATCGCGCGGACATGCACCTTGACCGTGCCTTCCAGCACGCCCAGCCCGCGGGCGATCTCCTTGTTGGAATGGCCGGCCAGCAGAAGTTCAAACACGTCGCGCTGGCGGTCGGTCAGCCGGTCGAGGATGTCGTCGTTGCCCCGCGTCGCCTCGGCCAGCGCACCGTTCAGCACCGCCCGTGGCAGCGGCAGGAAGATGTCGCCGCTCAGCGCCAGCGAGATGGCGTGCTCCAGCACCTCCGGCGGGCTGGTCTTCAGCACATAGCCGCGGGCACCCAGCCGGACGCTGTCGACGATGTCCGCCACCTCGTCGGAGTTGGTCAGGATCAGCACCGGCACCGCGCCCAGCGTCTCTTTCAGGCGGCGCAGCCCGGCGAAGGGACCGGTCGCGGCCTCCGCCCCACCCTCCGCGCTGTCGGGCCGGGCCGGGCCGGGGTCATACAGGACCAGGGCCAATTCCGGGGTATGGCGGCCGATGGCCAGCGCTTCATCCAGCGTTCCGGCCTCCAGCACGCGGGCATCCGGACAGATCTCGCCAATGGACAGGGCAAAGCCGTGGCGGACCATCGGCTGCTCGTCGACCACCAGAAAAATCCGTGTGGGATTGCCCGCGCTACGCGAACCGCCGCGCGCTTGAAGCTCGAACTCCATCGTGTCCCCTTATGGTCAGCGGACCGCTTTTCAGAAGGGCCAAGAACACCAAAAAGCCCACAGATGAAAGCGGTTCATTCGCGACGTCGGCAGGTGCCACTACCCCGAAATATCGAAGGATCGAGGGTGCGGTCAATTTCCGACGCAACCTGATCTATTGCCTGTGACCTTCTTGTTCTCACCTTGCGCCGTTCGTTAATGAACCGTATAAATCATCCCAGCACGAAGCGTAAAGCCCGCTGTTTCGAACAATATTGATAGAATTTTTTATGTTCGAAAAAACGGCTCGGACCGGCCGTGCCGGTTTGCCCGGCTGTCGGGACCGGATCACGCGGCATCGCCGCCCGCAGCGGGTGGCCTTGCGGAGGGACATCGATGAAAACATGGAACGTTATGCTGGTGGATCATGACCGCCTGTTCTCGGCGGCCTTGGCGACGTTGATCGGCGGCGGCCCCTTCCGGGTCAGCGCCCACGCCGCCAGCGCCGACGACGCGCTCGACCTCATCGCCGACGGCGACGAGCCGGACCTGATCGTGCTGGCGCTCCAGGACGGCATGGCGGAGGAGATCGCTGGCATCCGCCGTCTGCGCGACGGCACCTCGGCGCGGATCGCCGTGCTGGCCGACACCATCGCCGACCGCAGCCTGTCGCAGTCGCTGAAGGCCGGCGCCGACGCCTACCTGAACAAGAGCATGTCCAGCGAATCCCTGCTGCGCGCCCTGCGGCTGGTGATGCTGGGCGAGGTCGTCTACCCGACCCACGTCGCCGGCCTGCTGATGGCCGCGGTGAACGAACGCCCGGCCCCGGTGCCGATTGCCGTGCCGCCCAGCGGCGACCTGTCGAAGCGCGAGGTGCAGATCCTGCGCTGCCTCCTGGCCGGCCAGTCGAACAAGGCGATCGCGCGCAACCTGCACATCACGGAATCGACCGTGAAGATGCATTTCAAGAACGTGATGCGGAAGATCAACGCCCAGAACCGCACCCAGGCGGCGGTGTGGGCGATCCAGAACGGCTTGTCGCCGCTGGTCACGGCCTAGCCCCCACCCCAGCCCTTCCCCGACGTTCCGGGAAGGGCCGGGCAGAAGGCAGCCCCCTACTCCGCCGCGTGGCGGTGGCCGGCGTGGCGGCCTTCGGCGAATTCCTCGATCATCTTGCGGCAGAAGGCCGGGATGTCGTCGGGCTTGCGCGAGGTGACCAGACCATGGTCGGTCACCACCGGCTCGTCGGTCCAGGTGGCGCCGGCGTTGCGCAGGTCGGTCTGCAGCGACGGCCACGAGGTCATGCGCTTGCCGCGCACGCCGCCGGCGTCGATCAGGGTCCAGGGGCCGTGGCAGATCGCCGCGATCGGCCGGCCGGACTCCACGAAGCTCTTCACGAACGCGATCGCCTTCGGCTCCAGACGCAACGCGTCGGGGTTGATCACGCCGCCGGGCAGCAGCAGCGCGTCGTAGCGGGCGGCGTCCGCCCGGTCGAGCGCGACGTCCACCGCCACCGTCTCGCCCTTGTCATGGTGGTTCCAGCCCTGGATTTTCCCGGTCTTCGGGGAGACGACCTGGACCGTGGCCCCGGCGTCGCGCAGCGCCTTCACCGGCTCGGTCAGTTCCACCTGCTCGAATCCATCGGTGGCGAGCACGGCGACGGTCTTGCCGGTCAGTGTCTGAGCCATGAGGAGACTCTCCTTCGCTGTTGGTCACGACCTCCAGCAACCGGATTACCTCTGGATGGTTCCGCGGGAACCCTTCCCCAATTCCCATGTTGAACGTGATATAATCGACACACTTCAGCGATGGGAGCCCGAAACATGCGGTTCCAGAACACGTTGGCCAGCCTTGTGCTGGCGGCAACCCTGTCCTTCGTCCTCATCGAGTCGGGCGGCCCCGGCGCCGCTTGGGCGGCCGACCCGAAGACCGGCGACGATCTGGTCGGCACCGAGGTCACCGGGCTGCTGGGCGAGGAGCTGGGACAGATCGTTTCGGTCGCGCCCACCCCCGACGGCAGGGACTCGAGCGTCCTGGTCGAGGCCAGCGGCATGCTCGACGTCGGTCACCGCTTCTTCACCGTCCGCCGGTCGCAACTGGCCGCCGGCGAGGACGTCGACACCGTCACCTATCGGAAGACCGCCGCCGACGTGCTGCGCCAGTTGCGCAACGGCACCCAGGTCGCCGGACGCTAGGAGGCGCCCGCCGCCGGTTCGTCCGGCTGGTCGGGCGGGTGGCAGGGTTTGCAGCCGGTGGGCCAGGGCTCGCCCAGATCCTCCACCACCACGCGCCAGGACGGGCCGTCCAGCCGGACGCAGCCGCCCCCGGCGAAATGCAGGTCGACCCCGCCGCCCTCCACCATCTCCATCGACAGCAGTTCCAGGATCTGGCCGCGGTTCTTGAGGTCGAGGCCGCGCAGCTTGGCGCCGGTCACCCCCTCCACCCGCACGCCGCAATGGACGCGCTCGAAGGGGGCGAGGTCGTCATCGTCGGCGCTCGGACCGGGACGCGGCTGGTCGGCGCTTTCCCAGCGGAAGCGGTTGACGACCATGACGAACCGCTTCTCGTCGGGCTGGAAGCACATGTCGCCGATCGGCAGGATGGCGTCCTGCAGGCAGGCGGAGACGACCTTCAGGTCTTCGGCGTCTTCCGCGCGCAGGCGGATCGGGGTCATGGTCATGTCACCTCTCGGAAACGCGGGAGGTTCGACGCTCCCGCCTGTCAGTCTTCCCCGCCATGGATGCGTTCGATGTCGGCACCGCAGGCGGCCAGCTTCTCTTCCACCCGTTCATAGCCGCGGTCGAGGTGGTAGACGCGGTTGACCACCGTCTCCCCCTCCGCCGCCAGCCCGGCAAGCACCAGCGACACCGAGGCGCGCAGGTCCGTCGCCATGACGGGCGCACCGGTCAGCCGTTCCACGCCGCGCACCAGCGCCGACGACCCATGCACGGTGATCCGGGCGCCCATGCGGGTCAGCTCCGGCGCGTGCATGAAGCGGTTCTCGAAAATGGTTTCCGTGATCATCGCCGCGCCCGTCGCCGTGCACATCAGGGCCATCATCTGGGCCTGAAGGTCGGTGGGGAAGCCGGGGAACGGCTCGGTCATCACATCGACGCCGTGCAGTTCGCCGTTGGCGCGGGACACGCGGATTCCGTTCTCGATCTCCTCGAAGGCGACGCCGGCCGGGGCCAGCGCCTTGACCGCCGCCTTGATCAGATCGAGCCGCGTGTTCATGATGTCAAGACGGCCGCCGGTGATCGCCGCCGCCATGGCGTAGGTCCCCGTCTCGATGCGGTCGGCCACCACCATGTGGCGGGCGCCGTGCAACCGGTCGACGCCCTCGATCACCAGGCGGTCGGTAGCGATCCCGGTGATCTTCGCCCCCATCTTGACCAGGCATTCGGCGAGGTCGGTCACCTCCGGCTCGCGCGCCGCGTTGACCAGGATGGTGGTGCCGCGGGCCAGCGTCGCCGCCATCAGCAGATTCTCGGTCGCGCCGACCGACACCTTGGGGAAGACGTACTCCGCGCCGCGCAGGCCGCCGGCCGGGGCCTTGGCCATGATGTAGCCGCCCTCGATCCGGATGTCGGCGCCCATCGCCTCCAGGCCCTTGATGTGCAGGTCGACCGGACGCGCGCCGATGGCGCAGCCGCCGGGCAGCGACACCTTGGCCTCGCCGCAGCGGGCCAGCAGCGGGCCCAGCACCAGCACGCTGGCGCGCATCTTGCGGACCAGATCGTAGGGGGCGGTGGTGTTGGTGATGTCGCGCGCGGTGAAATCGACCGCGCGGCCGGCGCAATCGCCGCCCGCCCCCGCCATGTGGATGGCGACACCATGCTGGAGCAGCAGATTGCACAGCGTGTTGATGTCGGCCAGGATCGGCAGGTTGGTCAGCGTCAGCGTCTCGTCGGAGAGGAGCGACGCCGTCATCAGCGGCAGGGCTGCGTTCTTGGCACCACCAACGGTGATGGCGCCGTTCAGCGGGCGACCGCCGCGGATGCGGATCTTGTCCATGGACCTGTTTCTTTCGCGGGTACGCGTTAAGGAGTGCGCTCTACTCTACAGCCGGCCCGGGCGGGCCGGGTCCTCACAGCCGGGGCAGCGTGACGCCCTTCTGCCCCATGTATTTGCCGGCCTTGTCGGCGTAGGACACCTCGCAGACGCTGTCCCCCTTCAGGAACAGGAACTGGCACAGGCCCTCGTTCGCATAGACCTTCGCCGGCAGCGGCGTGGTGTTGGAGATTTCCAGGGTGACGTGGCCTTCCCACTCCGGCTCCAGCGGCGTGACGTTCACGATCAGGCCGCAGCGGGCGTAGGTGCTCTTGCCCAGGCAGATGACCAGCACGTCGCGCGGGATGCGGAAATACTCCACCGTGCGCGCCAGCGCGAAGCTGTTGGGCGGGATGATGCAGACGTCGGTCTTGCGGTCGACGAAGCTCGAGTCGTCGAAGCGCTTCGGGTCGACGATGGCGTTGTCGACGTTGGTGAAGATCTTGAACTCGTCGGCCACCCGGGCGTCGTAGCCGTAGGACGACACGCCGTAGGAGATCACGCCTTCGCGCTTCTGGGTTTCGACGAAGGGTTCGATCATGCCCTTGGTCTCGGCCATCTCGCGGATCCAGCTGTCCGGCATGATGCCCATCGCGGGGGTACTCCTTGGCGTATCGATTGGGTGGAGGGTCGGTTGACGCTGGTTTGTAGCCGAGCACGCGGCCGGGCTCAAGGAAACGAAGGCCGTTCGGCACGCATGGACGGTTCTTTATCACGGCGCTGGTCTTTGCCGCCGCCGCGGCTAAGCTTGCCGTCATGATCCAGAACATCACCCTGTCCGTGACGGACACCGCCGCCCCGGCCGACCTGGCCGGAGTTTTCGAGGGCCTGCGCGCCTACAACGAGGCGTCGCTCGGCCGCCCCTACGACCGCCGCGACCTGGTGGCGACCGCCCGCGCGCCGGACGGCACGCTGAAGGGCGGGCTGGTCGGCTACACCAACTGGGAGTGGCTGTACGTCGATCTGCTGTGGGTGGACGATTCCACGCGCGGCACCGGGCTCGGCGGGCAACTGCTGAGCGCGGCGGAGGACGAGGCGCGGGCGCGCGGCTGCCGCTGGTCGCGGCTCTACACCTACGACTTCCAGGCGCCGGGCTTCTACCCGAAGCAAGGCTACGAGGTGTGGGCGGAGATGGAGGGCTATCCGCCGGGACACAAGCAGATTTGGTTCCGGAAGGCGTTGGTGTAGCGGAACGCCCTCTCCCGCCCGGGGAGAGGGGCTATTCCCCCCGCTGCCGCGCCTGCTCCTTGCGCTTGCGCAGGTTCTCGCGCAGGCGGGCGGCGAGCCGCTCGTCGCGGCCCTTCGCCGCCGGCTTCGGCGTTGCCGGAGCCGGCGGAACCTCCGGGCTGTCAGAGGCGGGGCTGTCGGCGGTGTCATCCATCGCTTGAGACTCCGCCCCGATCCTCAGTGATTGGACTGGTGCAGGATCTGGTCGCGCAGGCCGGTGTCGTAGGCGACGCCGGCGGCGGTCAGGACGGCGGCGCCGGGTTCGCGCTTCACGATGCCCTTGCGCTCCAGGATGGTCCAGACCGCGTCGTTGCGCAGGCCGGTGGCGTCCTTGGCGGCGACGACCGCGTGGCCGAGGTGGAAGTGGTTGCCGTGCGGGTCCGGCAGCGCGGTGATCTGGAAGGCGCCCTCCTCCGCGGCCGGCTTGTTCTCCAGCCGGGCGAGCTCCTGAAGCAGGGTCAGGGTGCGCAGTTGCAGCGGGTTCAGGTTCAGCGGGTTCTTCTTCGGGGGCATCGGGACGGTCCCATCAGTCCTGTAATGTCGCGGTCGGGCAGTAGACCGGGACGGCCGAGCGCCTGTCAAGCGCGCGAACCGTATGGAACCCGCGTGGACGGAGTCCGCGTGGAAGGAGTCTGGCGCACCGGCCGGCGCTGGGGCATAAGACCGGCGGAGTGGAGCAGCAGAGGCCCAGACCATGACCATCCTCGTCACCGGCGCCGCCGGCTTCATCGGATCGCACGTCGCCGCGGTGCTGCTGGACCGGGGGGAGAGCGTGCTCGGCCTCGACAACCTCAACGACTACTACGCGGTGGCGTTGAAGGAGGCGCGGCTGGCCCGGTTGGTGGACAAGCCCGGCTTCCGCTTCGTCAAGGCCGACATCGCCGACCGCGCCACCGTCGAGGGGCTGTGGCCGCAGTTCGCCGACGTGACCGGCGTGGTCCATCTGGCCGCGCAGCCGGGCGTGCGCTATTCCATCGAGAACCCCTATGCCTATGTCGACGCCAACGTCACCGGGCAGGTGACGCTGCTGGAGGCGGCGCGGCGCATGCCGAACCTGCGGCATTTCGTCTACGCCTCGACCTCGTCGGTCTATGGCGCCAACCGGAAGATGCCGTTTTCGGTGGAAGACCGGGTGGACAGCCCGGTGTCGGTCTACGCCGCCACCAAGAAGGCGGCGGAGATGCTGGCCTTCACTTACAGCCACCTCTACCAGATGCCGTCGACGGGCCTGCGCTTCTTCACCGTCTATGGCCCGTGGAGCCGCCCCGACATGGCGACCTGGCTGTTCGCCGACGCCATCACC
Organism: Azospirillum sp. TSO35-2; assembly: GCF_003116095.1. Lineage (GTDB taxonomy): Bacteria > Pseudomonadota > Alphaproteobacteria > Azospirillales > Azospirillaceae > Azospirillum. The sequence goes on along the minus strand of NZ_LGRA01000022.1, from coordinate 509,921 downwards.
GCCGGCCGGCCGATCCGCGTCTTCAACGGCGGCCGGATGAAGCGCGACTTCACCTATGTCGACGACATCGCCGCCGGGGTGCTGGCCGCGCTGGACCGCCCCGCCCCGGTCGATGCGGAGACCGGCGCGCCGCACCGCCTGTTCAACCTCGGCAACAACCGCTGCGAGGATCTGATGCGCTTCATCGCCGTGCTGGAACAGGCGCTGGGCCGCGAAGCCGTCAAGGTGATGGAGCCGATGCAGGCCGGCGACGTCCCGGAAACCGCCGCCGACATCGAGCTGAGCCGGCAAGTGCTGGGCTTCGAACCGAAGACCCCGATCGAGGTCGGGATCCCGCGCTTCGTCGAGTGGTACAAGGGCTACCACAAGCTCTAGCCCGTTCCGCCCCCTTCCCAAGCCGAGCCATCATGACCCCCACCGCCTATTCGACCGCGCTGATCGGCGTCTTCCTGCTGTGTCTGGCCGTCGGCTGGTACCTGTCGACGCGGGTGCTGCGCTATCTGCTGGCCAGCAGCATCATGGACATCCCGAACGAGCGGTCGAGCCATCAGGCGCCCACCCCGCGCGGCGGCGGCTGGGCGGTGATGCTGACGGTGGTGCCGGTCTTCGCGATCGCTGGGATCGTCTTCGGCCGGCCGCTGGAGACCGGGGCGGTGCTGCTCGGCACGGTGGCGCTGATGGCGGTGTCATGGATGGACGACCGGCGGACGCTGTCGCCGCTGCTGCGGCTGGCGGTCCAGGGGCTGGCGGTAGCGCTGGGGTTGCTGGCGCTGCCGGCCGACCAGATGGTGTGGCAGGGCTGGTTGCCCTGGGGGCTCGACCGCGCCGCGACCGCCTTCCTGTGGCTGTGGTTCGTCAACCTCTACAATTTCATGGACGGGATCGACGGGCTGGCCGGCAGCGAGACGATCCTGATCGGCGGCGGCGTCGCGCTGGTGTCGCTCGTCATCGGGGATTTCGGGCTGACCGGGGTCGGCGGGGCGGCGCTGGCCGGGGCGGCGGCCGGGTTCCTCACCCACAACTGGCGGCCGGCCCGCATGTTCATGGGCGACGTCGGCAGCATCCCGCTCGGCCACATCCTGGCCTTCCTGCTGGCCTCGCTGGCGGCGCGCGGCGACTGGGCGGCGGCGCTGATCCTGCCCGCCTATTACCTGACCGACGCCACCATCACCCTGCTGCGCCGGCTGCTGCGCGGCGAGAAGATCTGGCAGGCCCACCGCGAGCATTTCTATCAGAAGGCCGCCAAGGGCGTCGGGCGGCACGACCGCGTCGTGCTGACCATCATGGGCTACAGCCTGCTGCTGGTCGCCGCGGCGCTGGCCGCCGCCAGCTTCGGCGCCTGGACCCTGGCGCCCGGCGCCGTGACGGTCGCGCTGCTGCTGGCGACGCTGAAACGCATGTCGAAGGCTTGAGATGACCGATTTCCTCGACCTGTCGGTCGTCCTCTACCATCCCGATCCGGAGTTGCTGGCCCGCTCGCTCGACACCATCGGCGCCGCCGCCGACCGGCTGGCGGCGGCGGCCGGCGTGCAGACCCGCCTGTGGGTGATCGACAACGGCGCGCCGGTCGGCAGCGATGCCGGGGCCAACCCGTTCCGCCCGCTGCTCGACCGCTACGCCGACGCCGGCCGGCCGGCGGTGACGCTGATCGCCGGGCATGGCAACGTCGGCTACGGCGCCGGGCACAATCTGGCGATCCGCCGGGGCGACGCCCCCTACCACCTGATCCTGAACTACGACATCCTGCTGGAGCCGGACGCGCTGCTCGCCGGCTGGCGCTATATGGAGGCGCATCCCCGCACGGTGCTGCTGACACCCAAGGTGTTCGGCCCGTCGGGCGCGCAGGAGTTCCTGTGCAAGCGCCGGCCGACCGTGCTGGACCTCGCCTTGCGCGCCTTCGCCCCCGCCGCGGTGAAGCGGCTGTTCGCCAAGCGTCTCGACCGTTACGAGATGCGCGACGTCACCCGCGACGCCGTCGTCGTCGGGCTGGAGCAGGTCAGCGGCGCCTTCATGCTGTTCCGCCGCGACGCGCTGGTCCGGCTGGGCGGCTTCGACGACGGCTATTTCCTGTATTTCGAGGATTTCGACCTGTCACGCCGGGCGATGGCGCTGGGCGAGATCGCCTATGTGCCGGACGTGCGCATGGTGCATTTCGGCGGCAAGGCGGCGCGCAAGGGCGGCAGCCACATCCGGATGTTCGCCCGCTCCGCCCTACGCTTTTTCAACACCCACGGCTGGCGGCTGGTCTGACGACCGCGACAGGCGGCAGCCCGGACGGCCGCGCGTCTTCAGCAACAGCGGGTTCCAGGCGATCATGCGCGCCACCTGCCCCAGCGTCACCTTGCGGTCGCGCTGGATGACGTGCCGCTTGGCGATCATCCGCGGCAGCCCGCACAGGGCGTCGCGGATGCCGCGGCCGATGGCGCCGGTGCGCCCGCTGCCCAGGCTGCGGAACACCAGATAGATGACCAGCAGCGAATGGCCGGCGAAGGCCAGCGGCAGCAGCGGCAGCGGCATGTTCTTCACCATGGTCCAGACCAGGTTGCGCACGCCATGGTACTGGGCGAAGGTGCCGTACTGCTTGGACACGCCGCTGCTGACATGCTCCACCACCGCGTCGCCGACCTGCACCGCCGGGCCGCCGCCGAGACGGATGCGGAAGCCGAGGTCGACGTCCTCGCAGTAGCAGAAGAAATCCTCGTCGAAGCCGCCGACCGCCTCGTAATAATCGCGCCGGTACATCGCCGCCGCCGCGCAGGGCGAGAAGACCTGGCCGGAATAATAAGGCGGCTTCATCACCCGGCGGTAGTTGACCCGCCACGCGAAGCCGAAGATGGAATACTGGTCGCCCTCGCCGTCGATCATGGCAGGGTCGTGGGAAAAGAGCTGGGTCGAGCCGAACATCGCCACGTCCGGCTGCGCACGGGCGGCGGCCTGCAGCCGCTCCATCCAGTCGCGGCGCGGAAAGGCGTCGGGGTTCAGCGTGACGATCCAGGGAACGGTGGCGCCGGCCGCGCCGATGTTGTTGGCCTTGGCGAACCCGACGTTGCTGTCGAGCCGGATCATGCGGAATCGCAGGTCGTCGGGCAGCGCGATGGCGTCGACATCCTTCGACGCGTTGTCGACGATGACCACCTCGAAAGCCGGATCGGTCTGGTCGAGCAGACAACCAATGACGCGGTTGACGAAGTCGGCACAGTGAAAGCTGACGATGATGATACGGCTGTGCCGATCATTTCCGTCGCCCATGATTTGAGACATGTCCTGGTAGCGTCCTTATCCACGCGTCCCTGTCGAGCTTATAGCCATTCCCACTTCCGACCGAAAGCTGGAAATAGGTCCTTGGACTTTGCGCCATGGCGCAGACCGGTCAAACGGGATAGTAAATCCGCCGGTTCCCTCTGCGTGTCCAACCGCCTCGGACGGTCCTGCACCATGCGTGTTCTTCTGACCGGCGCCACCGGCTTCGTCGGCCGCCACACCGCCCCGCTGCTCGCCGCCCGTGGCCATACGGTGCGCGCCGCCCTGCGCCGCCCGATCGACGGCCCGTGGGAGCAGGCAGCCATCGAACCGGCAATCGTCGGCGACATCGGCCCCGACACCGACTGGACCGCCGCGCTGGCGGGGATGGAGGCGGTGATCCACATGGCGGCCCGCGTCCACGTCATGCGCGACCGCGCCGCCGACCCGCTGGCCGCCTTCCGCCGCGTCAACACCGCCGGCACCGTCCGGCTGGCCGAACAGGCGGCGGCCAGCGGTGTGCGGCGCTTCGTTTATCTCAGCAGCATCAAGGCGATGGTCGACGAAAGCCGGCCCACCCCGCTGGACGCGGCGACGGTGCCCGACCCGCACAGCCCCTACGGCGTGTCGAAGCTCGAGGCGGAGCGCGCGCTGGCCGCGATCGCCGCCCGCAGCGGGATGGAGCTGGTGGTGATCCGCCCGCCGCTGGTCTACGGCCCCGGCGCCGCCGGCAACATGCGCGCCCTGCTGAAGCTGGTGGCGACCGGCCTGCCGCTGCCGCTGGGCGGGCTGGACAACCGCCGCAGCCTGATCTACGTCGGCAACCTCGCCGACGCGGTGGCGACGGCGCTGGAACACCCCGCCGCCGCCGGCCAGACCTTCCTGGTCCAGGATGGCGAGCCGCTGTCGACCGCCGACCTGGTGCGGGCGATCGCCGCGGCGCTGGGCCGGCCGGCCCGGCTGATCCCGGTGCCGCGCCGGCTGATGGCGCTGGGCGCGGCGCTGACCGGCACGCGCGCGGTGTTCGACCGCATCGCCGGAACGCTGACGGTGGACGACCGGCCGATCCGCAGCAGGCTGGGCTGGCAGCCGCCCCATGACCTTGCGTCCGGGTTGCGTGCCACGGCGGAATGGTTCAAAGCTTCACGCGGCTAACGCCACACTGGGCTGAGCCCGCCGCCGTTCGTGCGGGCGGCCGAACGACGACAGGGTTGAGCGGCATGCGTATCCCGTCCGCACGGGCGTCCTTGGTGTTCCTGCATGATCTGGTGATGACCGGGATTGCCCTGGTGGTCGCCCTGTACCTGCGGGTGGGCGGTTCCGCCTTCGGTTTCTATTTCGACGCGCTGACCATCGCGCTGCCGGTGCTGGTCGGCCTGTCGGCCGCGGTGTTCGTGCTGTTCGGGCTGTACCGCGGCATCTGGCGCTACGCGTCGATCCCCGACCTGATGCAGGTGGTGCGCGCGGTCACCGTGGCGGTGCTGTGCTTCGTGCTGGCGATGTTCCTGCTGACGCGCGCCGAACTGCTGCCGCGCTCGCTGCCGCCGATCTTGTGGCTGGTGCAGATGCTGCTGCTGGGCGGCCCGCGCTTCGCCTACCGCTTCTACAAGGACCGCCGCTTCAGCTGGACCGAGGCGGTGGAGGGCGTGCCACGCATCCCGGTGCTGCTGCTGGGCGTCGGCGACGCGGCGGAGCTGTTCATCCGCTCGGTCGACCAGCCGGGCCAGTCGGCCTACCGCGTTGTCGGCATCCTGGACGACAAGGGCCGCCGCGTCGGCCACGCCGTGCGCGGCGTGCCGGTCCTGGGCGGCCCCGACGATCTGGAAACGGTGGTGGCGGCGCTGGAGCGCAAGGGCGAGCGGCCGCAACGGCTGATCGTCACCAAGGGTGACAGCGAGATCAAGGGATCGACCCTGCGCGCCCTGCTCGACCGGGCGGAGGCGCTGGGGCTGGTGCTGTCCCGCCTGCCCAGCCTGACCGAGTTCAAGTCGGCGCTGGGCGAGGGCAAGGGCATCGAGGTGCGGCCGATCGCGCTGGAGGATCTGCTGGGCCGGCCGCAGGCGGTGCTGGACCGCGGCGCCATCGCCGGGCTGGTCGGCGGCCGGCGCGTCATCGTCACCGGCGCCGGCGGCACCATCGGCAGCGAGCTGGTCCGCCAGATCGCCGCCCTGGGGCCGGCACGGCTGATCCTGCTCGATGCCGGGGAGTTCAACCTCTACAGCATCGAGATGGAGGTGCGGGAGCGCTTCCCCGCGCTCGACACCCGGGCGGTGATCGCCGACGTGCGCGACCGCGACCGCGTCATGCGGCTGTTCCAGGACGAGCGCCCCGCCCTGGTCTTCCACGCCGCGGCGCTGAAGCATGTGCCGCTGGTCGAGGCCAACCCGTGCGAGGGGGCGCTGACCAACGTCGTCGGCACCCGCAACGTGGCGGACGCCGCGCGCGCCGCCGGCTGCCTCGCCATGGTGCTGATCTCCACCGACAAGGCGATCCGGCCGACCAGCGTGATGGGCGCCGCCAAGCGCTTCGCCGAGACCTATTGCCAAGCGCTGGACGTGCTGCCGCCGCGCGACGGCGCCGAGACGGCGACCCGCTACATGACGGTGCGCTTCGGCAACGTGCTGGGCTCCTCGGGCTCGGTGGTGCCGCTGTTCACGCGGCAGCTGGCGCAGGGCGGGCCGCTGACCGTCACCCACCCCGACATGCGCCGCTATTTCATGACGGTGCGCGAGGCGGTGGAGCTGGTGCTGCAGGCGTCGGCCCACGGCGCCACCCGCGCCGAGGACCGCGGCAAGATCCTGGTGCTGGACATGGGCGAGCCGGTGAAGATCGCCGACCTCGCCCGCCAGATGATCCGGCTGGCCGGCTACCGCCCCGGCGTCGACATCCAGATCGCCTTCACCGGCCTGCGCCCCGGCGAGAAGCTGTTCGAGGAAATCCTGACGGCGGCGGAAGCCCCGTCGCGCACCGAGGCCGACGGCGTCTTCCTGGCGTCGCCCCGGCTGATCGACTACGCGCTGATCAACCGCGCGGTGGCCGAGCTGGAGGCTGCGGCGCGGGCCGGCGACGGCGAGCGGGTGCTCGGCATCCTCGGCACCATCGTGCCCGACTTCCGCGCCGAAGCGGTGCTGCCGTCCACCGGAGTCCAGGCGTAAGGACGGGGCCGGAAAAAAGAGGCGCGAGGGGTAAGTTTAAGCGTTGCATCCCCCAAAAGCCTGTGGCATAACCCGCGCCACTTCGGGGGGCGGCCAAGCCTGGACGCCTCACCCGGACGCATCGCCCCGGCGATGATCGGTTATCGGG
>NZ_LGRA01000022.1:479015-503368 GCF_003116095.1 Azospirillum sp. TSO35-2 | reverse complement strand
GTCTTAAGACGTGGGAGAGTAGGTCGCCGCCAGGTCACTCAGGCACAAGAGACACTCCAAGCCCCAACCAAACACGCCCTCGCGCGTCATCTTCACCCGTCCGGCCCGGAGGCGACACCGTCTCATCGGCCGGCACAAGACGATCAGCATCCAAGACATCCGCGGGGTGGAGCAGCCCGGTAGCTCGTCAGGCTCATAACCTGAAGGCCGCAGGTTCAAATCCTGCCCCCGCAACCACCGACACTGAACGCCCCGGTTCGCAAGAGCCGGGGCGTTTGTGCGTCTGGGCTTTGGACAACGTCCAAGGGCGTGGCGGAAAAAGCACCCTGGAGGCGCGCAAGACGGTCGAGAAGGCGCTCACCGCCGTCATCCGGGAAACCCGGGTCCAGAGGGCGAGCGGGACCGCCGGGTCAAATGGCGCGGAAAACACACGATTACGCGCGGCCACAGGATGTGCGGATCCTCGGCCATCGTCTCCCACTGGCCATCGGCGAAGCGGCGGATCCTGCCGTATTCGCAATGTCATGGTCGTCTTTCCTGTCGAACGGCCGTTGCGGAAAGGCCCTTGGGCTCCGCCGGCGCGCGGATGCCGTGGCGGTTGTGCAGCCATTGCGGCTTGGTCACCTCCTGCTCGATGGAGCGAGATAGGCGTTGTGGTGGGCGGGCAGCCGAGCCGAGACCGCCATGTCGATCTCGCCGCCGGCCATCCGCCGGAACATCTCCCCGTGCAGTGCTGCGGTGCCGCGGTGTGTTCGATCCGATGGCCGTGGGCGGCAAGGATGCTCTCCACCTTGCGGGCGCCGGCGTCGTGAACGCTGAGGTCGATGTGACCGACACGAATTGTGTTGCGCAGGTCAGCCGGCCTTGACTGGGGAAGTGGAGGATGCCGGGACGCGTGCCCGACTATCCCCGTCGTGCCCCCCGCGACTTTGTCAAAAGCTCCGGCCGGTTTGCACGAAAGCCGGATGCTGCTGACTGGTTGGTATCGAAACTGTGCAGCGTTCAAATCAGCGGTGCCCTGTCCAAGACGGTTTTGAACGGGACGGGCAGCATGGCCGCCGTGGTTCCGGAAATACGGACCATGACGACCCGTTCGCCTTTGGGAACGGAACCGGCGACGCATCCCCACGCCGTCGGGTGATTGCGCCGGACAGGGCTCCCTCCCCCGGAGCCCTGTCCGTCCCGCAAGCCTTTGGAATATCCGAAAGCGGCCTGCCCACGGCCCTGTTGAAAAAGGAGGTGCACGTGAACCGACAAGCTGAACCGGCCGGTACGGCTCTGCTGCCGGGCATCGTGATGGCGCTGGGGGAGGAACCGGTGTTCCGGCCCGGCGACCTTGTTCGCATTCTCGCCCGCAGCCCCATCGGCCATTACCGTGTGCCCGCCTACCTGCGCGGCAAGACCGGCACGGTCGAAGCCGTCATCGAGCCGGCCGCCATCGACAACGAGCAGGAGGCCTACGGCCGCAACGCCGGTGCCAAGCGCCACTATTACCGGGTCGCCGTCGCGATGACGGAGGTCTGGCCCGATTACGCCGGTCCGGAGAAGGACGGGCTGCGCATCGAAATCTACGAAACCTGGCTGGAAAGGACCTGATCCGATGACCGACCCAGAGCATGGACATCAGCACGGGCATGCCCACCCGCATGCCCCCATCGGGCAGGAGAGCCCGCCCGGCTACTACGAGATCATGGAAACCGCCTTCCGCGAACTGCTGGTCGAGCGTGGGATGATCGGTCCCGACGAGATCCGCCGCCAGATCGAGGTTCTGGATTCCCGCACGCCGGCGCTGGGGGCCAAGGTCGTCGCCCGCGCCTGGGTGGATGCGGAGTTCCGCCGCCGTCTTCTCGCCGACGGCCGGGCGGCGTGCGAGGAGCTGGGCATCAGCTTCTATGACGACACCCGGCTGATCGTGCTGGAGAACACGGCGACGGTGCACAACCTGATCGTCTGCACCCTGTGCTCCTGCTACCCGCGCCCGGTTCTGGGCCTGCCGCCGGACTGGTACAAGCTGAAGGCCTACCGTGCCCGTGCGGTGGTGGAACCGCGGGTGGTGCTGGCCGAGTTCGGGACCGTCATTCCCGATGACGTCGAGATCCGCGTCAGCGATTCCACCGCCATGGTCCGCTACCTCGTCCTGCCCCGTCGGCCGGACGGGACGGAGGGGATGGATGAAGAGAGCCTCGCGTCCCTGGTGACCCGGGACGCCATGATCGGCGTGGTTCCGGTGGCCGCTCCGGCCGGGAGGATGGTGCAATGAGCGGTGGCGAACAGCTGGTCAGGCGCCTGCCCAACGACATTGGCGGCCTGTCCGCCGGACCGATCGAGCGGGTCGAGCATGACCTGGAGCCGTGGGAAAAGCGCTGCCACGCGCTGGCCGACGTGCTCGACTTCCGCAAGATCATCAACACCGAGGAGAAGCGCCGCGGCGTCGAGGCGCTGGGGTCGGAGATGGTCGGCGCGCTCGGCTATTACGAGCGCTGGATCGTCGCCTTCTCCAACATCCTTTTCCAGAAGGGGCTGCTGACGCCGGAGGATCTGGCCCGCAAGATGGACGAGGTCGCGGCGCGTCACGCCACCCCGCAACCATGAACGCGGTCCGTCCCGCCGATCCTGCGACCTGCTTTGTCGAGCGCGATCCGCAGGTGGCGCTGGCCCGCCGTGCGGCGGTCGAGGGGATCGGCACCTTTCTGCTCATGCTGATGGTGGCTGGGGCGGCGGATGCGACCCTGCGTCCGGCAATGGCCGGAGGCGGCTTGCTGCCCGGCGCGCTGGCGACCGCCGGAGGTCTGGTCGGGCTGATCCTCGCCTTTGGCGTGGTGTCCGGGGGCCATTTCAACCCGCTGATCACCGTGCTGCAATGGCTGGCCGGCGAAAGGCGGCTCGACTGCACCATCGCCTATGTCGTGGCCCAGAGCGTCGGTGCGGTGGCGGGGGCGCTGCTGGCCGACGCGCTGTTCGGCGTCCGGACCCAAGCGGTTGTGACCGCAGCAACGGGAAACCCGGCGCTGAGCGAGGCGGTGGCGACGGCCGGCCTGATGGTCGTGGTCTTCGGCTGCAGCCGCAGCGGCCGGGCGCAGGCCGGTCCTTTCGCCGTCGGCGCCTGGCTGACCGCGGCCATCCTGGCGACGCCGTCCGGCTCCTACGCCAACCCGGCGGTGACGCTGGGCGCACTCTTCACCGGTGGGCCGGTGGCGCTGCCGGGCGGATCGGCGCTGCTCTATGTCGCGGCGCAGTCGGCGGGGGCGCTCGCCGCCTTTCTCGCCATTGCCGTCGCCTATCCGAAACCCGCGCCGTCGACCGGCGGCACGATCCCCTTCACTGCCAAGGAAGAGGCACCATGATCCCGCTCTCCATCGCCGTCCGGCGCCCCGGCCTGAAAGCCCGGCTCGTTCTGGTATCCGCGGCCGTCATCCTGCTCACCGGCGGCGGCTGGCTTGGGGCCTGCCTGTCCTTCGGCGGCGATCCGGCGCTGTTCGGCATGGCGCTGCTGGTCTATGGGCTCGGCATGCGCCATGGGCTGGACGCCGACCACATCGCCGCCATCGACAACGTCACGCGCAAGCTGATGCAGGAGGGAGCGCGTCCGGTCGCCGTCGGCTTCTTTTTCGCGCTCGGTCATTCGGCGTTGGTGGTCCTGGTGGCCGCGGCGGTCGGTGCCACCGCCGGCTCGCTGGAGCTGTTCCGCAGCGTGCAGGTGGTCGGCGGGTATCTGGGCACCGGCGTATCGGCGCTGTTCCTGCTGACCATGGCGCTGCTCAACATCCTGGTGTTCCGTTCGGTGTATCAGGCCTATCGCCGATTGCGTGCGGGCGGAACTTCGGACGAGGGGGAACTGGACCGGCTGCTGGGCGGGCGCGGGTTGCTGGCAAGGCTTCTCCGCCCGTTGTTCGGGCTGATCAGCCGGAGCTGGCACATGGCTCCGCTCGGCGTGCTGTTCGGCCTGGGCTTCGACACGGCGACGGAGATCGCGATGTTCGGGCTGTCCGCCGCGCAGGCGGTCAACGGGTTACCCTTAGCGACGATCCTGGTCTTTCCCGTGCTGTTCGCCGCCGGCATGCTGCTGGTCGACACGGCCGACGGGCTGCTGATGCTGGGGGCCTATCGCTGGGCGACCGCCCGCCCCGGCCGTAGGCTGCGCTACAACATGGGCGTCACGCTGCTGTCCGCCCTTCTCGCCGGTTTCATCGGTGGAACCGAGATGCTGGGCCTGATCGGCGGGCATCTCGGCCTTGAAGGCGGGGTCTGGAGCCTCCTTGGCCTGCTGAAGGACGGGTCGGACAGGCTGGGCGTCCTGATCGTCGTCCTGTTCGCCGTCGCCTGGGCGGTCGCCCATGGTCTGCACCGGTCGCGGACGGCATCGACGGTCCTGAAGGGCGACGCCTGACCGCGTCCGTCCGCCATCCTCCCATCACGAGTCCATCCCTCACCGAGCAGGACATCACTGTGGCGACCCGGATGCCGGCCGCCCTGGCCGATCCCGCGTTCCCTGCGCTGCCGAAGGGCGACGTGGTCCTCGCGTCGGCATGATTGCCAAGCCTCTTCGGACGCATGGGGGGGCCCCTGCCGCCGATGTGCGCAAAGGCACCCTTCCATTTACAACGCTTTACTCGCTTATGGACCGCGGCCCAGCCACACTCTCCTCGGAACAACCCAGACAGGAGCAGGGGCCATGGCTCACCTTTCCGCCCACGATGACGGTGCGGTGTCGTCTCCGCAGCACCAGCGGTGGTCCGACGCTGAAGCCCTTGTGATGCCACCGCACGCGTTCGGCGAACTCGAGATCAACGCCTATGTCTCCTACGTCCGGACCCTGGTCAACGCCGTGACCTCCATCCGGTTGGCGTCGGACGCGCGGCGGCGGTGGATGGAGCGCAACGGTGCCGCCTGTCCCGACGCGGAGCAGATGTCCCGCCTGATCGAGGCCGAGATGGACCGCGCCGACGACATGGCACGCCGCATCATCGGGCTGGTCGCCTCCGCCCGCGCGGCCTCGGCCCCGGGGCTGCGGACGGTGCAGAGAGACAAGCAGTCCTGGGTTCGGCATGGCTGAGTTCGATAGGGCCGGGTCTGGCATGGTTGAACCCGCCGGCGTCTGACCTGGTCATCACGCCCCCCGCGCCGGTTTTCGTCATGGCGGCGCATCCGTAGGGACTGGCCCTGTTCGGATGCCGTCTGGCCTCCCATCCCGCCTTACCGAAGGTGGGATTTCGCCGGACGCCCCATTCCGCAAGAGGCCGTTGCCGGCACTTGCCGCAAGGCGGTGGCGGCTTCTCTGTCGGCCGTTGCGAAGAAGCTGTCGCAATTGCGCATCCCAACAGACCCCGCCGGTGAAACACTGGGTGCGCCGTTGCCTTGAACCGAGGAGCCTTCCATGGCCGAAGCCGTCTCCGTCGATGCCCTGATTGCGCGCCGCAAGCCCGGCTATTCGCTGGAAGCGCCGTTCTACACCAGCCAGACGATCTTCGACCTGGATATGGAGGCGATCTTCGGACGCCACTGGATCTTCGTGGGCGCCGAGCCCGAAGTGCCGGAGGCGGGGGATTGCATGACCGTGGACATCGGCCGGGCCTCGGTCGTCATCCTGCGCGACGACGACCTGCGGGTGCGGGCCTTCCACAATGTCTGCCGTCATCGCGGCGCCCGGCTGGTGCCGGACGGCGTGTCGTCGGTCGGCAATCTGGTGTGCCGCTATCACCAGTGGACCTACGGCCTGGACGGCCGCCTGCTGTTCGCCGAGCATATGGGGCGGGAGTTCGACACCGCCTGCCACGGACTGAAGCCGGTGCATCTGCGCAGCGTCGGCGGGTTGCTGTTCGTCTGTCTGGCCGAGGAGCCGCCGACCGACATCGATGCGCTCGCCGCCGCGATCGAGCCCTACATCGCGCCGCACGACCTGCGCAACTGCAAGGTTGCCCACTCCACCGATCTGGTCGAGTTCGGCAACTGGAAGCTGACGATGGAGAACAACCGGGAATGCTACCACTGCGTCGGCAATCACCCGGAACTGACGGTGCCGCTGTTCGAGTATGGCTTCGGCTTCGCGCCCGACAGCCTCGACGACAACCGCCGTGTCCATGCGGAACGCTACGAGGCGCTGCTGGCGGACTCGCATCGGCGTTGGGAGGCCATGGGGCTGCCGTCGCGTGAGGTCGACCGGCTGACCGACATCACCGGCTTCCGCATGCAACGGCTGCCCATCGACGGCACCGGCGAGTCCCAGACCAGGAACACCCGCGTCGCCAGCCGCCGGATCCTGGGTGATTTGACCGAGCGCGACCTGGGCGGCCTGTCCTTCTGGACCCAGCCGAACTCCTGGCACCATTTCATGAGCGACCACATCATCACCTTCTCGGTCCTGCCGCTGGCGCCCGACCGCACGCTGCTGCGGACGCGCTGGCTGGTCCACAAGGACGCGGTCGAGGGGGTGGATTACGACCTCACCGCCCTGACCGAGGTCTGGGAGGCCACCAACAACCAGGATGCCGATCTGGTCGCCATCGCCCACGCCGGCGCAGCCAGCCCGGCCTACGAACCCGGCCCCTATTCCCCCCACACCGAAGGGCTGGTCGAGAAATTCAGCGACTGGTACATCGGCCGCCTGTCGGCCCAGCGGAGCGCCGGGGCGGGCACTGGCAAGGCGGTCGCGGCATGAGCGGCACCGAGATCCCCCCGCCGGATTGGGACGCCGAGGTGACGGCGGCCGGCGAACCGCCCCTGTGGGATCCCGACCGCGACGACCGGCTGGTCTGCCGGGCGGTGCGCCAGGAGACGCACGACGTCAAGACCTTCGTCTTTTCCGGGCACAGCCCCTGCCGGTTCCGCTTCAAGCCGGGGCAGTTCATCACCCTGGACCTGCCGATCGACGGCGCCACCGTGAACCGCTGCTACACCGTCGCCTCGTCGGCGGCCCGGCCGCACCGCATCGCCATCACGGTGAAACGGGTGCCGGGGGGGCCGGTGTCGAACTGGCTGCACGACCATATGGTGCCCGGCCGCGAACTGCGCGCCACCGGCCCGATGGGCAGCTTCACCCCGGCGGGGCGGCCGTTGACGAAACTGCTGTTCCTGTCGGCGGGCAGCGGGATCACGCCGCTGATGTCGATGGCGCGGACGCTCGACGATCTGGCGCTCGACCGTGATGTGGTGTTCGTGCACGCCGCCCGCACACCGGCCGACATCATCTTCCGGGCGGAACTGGACGCCATGGCGCGCAGCGGAACAGGGTTCCGGCTCGCCCATCTGTGCGAGGCGGCCGGCGACGAGGGCCAGTGGCCCGGCTACACCGGCCGGCTGTCGCTGCCGATGCTGCGGCTGATCGCGCCCGATCTGCTGGAACGCGATCTCTATGTCTGCGGCCCGACGCCCTTCATGGCGGCGGTGCGGGCGATGGCGCAGGACGCCGGGGTCGATCCGGCCCGCTACCACGAGGAAAGCTTCAACTTCGAGGATCTGGCCGACAGCGCGGCCGATCTTCCCATCGCCGCCGAACCGGTGTCCGTCGAGGGCTTCACGATCGAGTTCACCAAGAGTGGACGGACGATCACCTGCGGCGCCGACACCCGGATTCTGGAGGCCGCGAGCGCGGCGGGCATCCGCCTGCCATCCTCCTGCGCGCGCGGGCTGTGCGGCACCTGCAAGAGCCGCCTGCTGTCCGGTCAGGTGGCGATGAACCATGGCGGCGGCATCCGCCAGCGGGAGATCGACCAGGGCCAGATCCTGCTGTGCTGCAGCCGCCCGGTCAGCGATCTGGTGATCGAACGCTGAGCCTGGCGCTGAACCTGGGCGGGCAGTGATCGGGGCGGGCGGTCGTCAGCGATCATCCGCCCTTTTTGCGACCGCCGCCGGTCCACGCCACCAGTCCGCCAACGCCTGCTTGACCGATCGCCAGACGCCGGGTGCGGCCGGGGGGCGCGGTCCGCTGTCGTCCTTTTTCGCCGGCGGCACCAAGGGCGGCATCGATGGCATCGGCATGCGGCCTCCTCAGACAACGGCCATGCCGTGTGCCCCGGCGGTGGCGGACGTCGCTCCGGCCACATAGTAGGGGACGTCGGCGCGCGGGCAGGGTTCGCGGTTGCGGATCACGTCCGCCAGCTTTTCCGCCATCATGATGGTCGGCGCGTTCAGGTTGCCGGTGATGATCCGCGGCATGATCGAGGCGTCGATCACGCGCAAGCCCTCCAGCCCGTGAACCCGTCCCTGCCCGTCGACCACCGCCCGGTCGTCGGTCCCCATGCGGCAGGAGCAGGATGGGTGGTAGGCGGTCTCGGCGTGCTGGCGGACGAAGGCGTCGAGTTCGGCGTCGGTCTGGCAGTCGGCGCCGGGGCTGATCTCCCGCCCGCGGTAGGGGGTGAGCGCCTTCTGCCGCATGATCGTCCGGGTGATGCGGATCGCCGCGCGGAACTCCCGCCAATCCTGCTCCTCGGCCATGTAGTTGAACAGGATGCTGGGCGGCGTGCGCGGATCGCGCGAGACGGCCCGCACCCGCCCCTTGCTGGGCGACCGCATCGAGCCGACATGCGCCTGGAAGCCATGGGCGTCGACGGCGTTGGTGCCGTTGTAGCTGATCGCCACCGGCAGGAAATGATACTGGAGGTTCGGCCACGGAACCGTGTCGTCGGTGCGGATGAAGCCGCCCGCCTCGAACTGGTTGCTGGCGCCGATGCCGGTGCCGCGAAACAGCCATTCCGCGCCGATCGCCGGCTGGTTCCACCATTTCAACGACGGGTACAGCGACACCGGCTGCCGGCATTCATACTGGATGTACATCTCCAGGTGATCCTGCAGGTCGGCGCCCACGCCGGCCAAATCGAGCACCAGCGGCACGTCGAGGTCCCGCAGCACCGCCGCCGGACCCACGCCCGACCGTTGCAGGATCGCCGGCGACGCGATGGCGCCGGCGCACAGCAGAACCTCGCTCCGGGCGTAGGCGACTTCCGGCTGGCCGGACCGCAGATAGGCGACGCCGATGGCGCGGCGCCTGTCGAACAGGATGCGGTCGGTCAGCGCGTGGGTGACGATGGTCAGGCCCGGCCGCCCCCGGGCGCGGTCGAGGTAGCCGCGCGCCGTGCTCGACCGCCGCCCCTGGGGGGTGACGGTGCGGTCCATCGGCCCGAACCCTTCCTGGCGGTAGCCGTTCAGGTCGTCGGTGCGCGGGTAGCCCGCCTCGACCCCGGCCTCGATCATCGCCTCGTACAGCGGGTTGACGCCGGGCTTGGCGGTGGTGACCTGCAGCGGGCCGTCGCCGCCGTGATAGGCGTTCGGTCCGGCGTCGCGGGTTTCGGCCTTCTTGAAATAGGGCAGGCAGTCGAGATAGCTCCAGCGCTCCAGCCCCGGCTGTTCAGCCCAGCCGTCGTAATCCAGCGCGTTGCCGCGGATGTAGCACATGCCGTTGATCAGCGAGGAGCCGCCCAGCCCCTTGCCGCGCCCGCACTCCATGCGGCGGTTGTTCATGTGCGGTTCGGGGTCGGTGACGTAGGCCCAGTTGTAGCGGCGCCCGCGCAAGGGAAAGGCGAGCGCCGCCGGCATCTGGGTGCGGAAGTCGGCGCGATGGTCGCGGCCACCGGCCTCCAGCAGCAGGACGCTGACTCCGGCATCCTCGGTCAGCCGCGAGGCCAGCACGTTGCCCGCCGAACCGGCGCCGACGATGATGTAGTCGTAGTCGTGACGGGCGTTGGACATGGCTCTGCCTCCTCTGAACCGGAGAGTCTTTTCAGGCGAGACGGCGCAGGGTGCCGGTCAGAACACGGACGAATAGGGTCCCAGTTCGACCTGCACCGACTTGACGCGGGTGTAGTGGCCGAGCGCTTCGACACCGTTCTCGCGGCCGATGCCGGATTCCTTGAAGCCGCCGACCGGCATTTCCGGCGGCGATTCCCCCCAGGCGTTGATCCAGCAGATCCCGGCTTCCAGCCGGTGGATGACGCGGTGGGCGCGGGCGAGGTCGGTGGTGACGACCCCGGCAGCCAGGCCGTAGCGGGTGGCGTTGGCCCGGGCGATCACCTCCTCCTCCTCGTCGAACACCAGGATCGACAGGACCGGGCCGAAGATCTCCTCGCGGACGATGCGCATGTCGTCGCGGCAGTCGGTGAAGACGGTCGGCGCCACATAGGCGCCGCCGGCGAAGGCGTCGCCCTCCGGCGGCCCGCCGCCGGCCAGCAGGCGCGCGCCCTCCGCCTTGCCGGACGCGATCAAGGCCAGCACCTTGTCGCGGTGCGGGAAGCTGGCGAGCGGCCCGAAATTGGTCGCCGGGTCGAGCGGGTCGCCGATGCGGATGCGGCCGACGCGGGCCAGCAGCCGGCTTTCGAACGCCTCGCTGACGCTGCGGTGGACGAAGACCCGGGTGCCGTTGGTGCAGACCTGGCCGGAGCTGTAGAAATTCGCCATCATGGCGATGTCGGCGGCGCGGTCGAGGTCGGCGTCGGGGAAGACGATCAGCGGCGACTTGCCGCCCAACTCCATCGTCACGTCCTTCAGCGAGGAGCCGCCGGCCGCCGCCATCACCCGCTTGCCGGTTTCCACCCCGCCGGTGAAGGAGATCTTCTCGATGCCCGGATGGGCGCTGAGCAGGGCACCGACCCGGCCGTCGCCCTGCACGACGTTGAACACGCCGTCGGGCAGGCCGGCTTCGCTGTAGAGCGCGGCGAGGCGCAGGGCGGTCAGCGGCGTGACCTCGCTGGGCTTGAAAATCATCGCGTTGCCGGCGGCCAGCGCCGGTGCCGACTTCCACAGGGCGATCTGGATCGGGTAGTTCCAGGCGCCGATGCCGGCGACCACCCCCAGCGGTTCGCGCCGGGTGTAGACGAAGGAGGACGGGCGCAGCGGAATCTGCCGGCCTTCCAGCGCCGGGGCCAGCCCGGCGTAATAGTCCAGCACGTCGGCCCCGGTGGCGATGTCGACCGCGCGGGTCTCGCTCAGCGGCTTGCCGGTGTCGAGCGTCTCCAGTTCGGCCAGCTCGTCGTTGCGCTCGCGCAGCAGGGCCACCGCCCGGCGCAGCACGCGCCCGCGCTCCATGGCGGGCAGGGCGCCCCACAGGGCCTGTCCCGCCCGCGCGCTGTCGACGGCGCGGTCGACGTCGGCGGCGGTCGCCTGGACGATCTCGGCCAGGATTTCCCCGGTCGCCGGGTTGATGGTCGTGAAGCGTTCGTCCCCGTCCGCCTCCGTGGGCCGTCCGTGGATGTGGTGAGCCAGCCGTCCGAACCGCGCCATCGTTCCGCCTCCGCCGTTCGCTGGAAACAGCTTAGGCGTTTTTTTTAATTGGTCGTCCAATGAAAAATAAGCGCCGTCGCCCTTATTCTCCGGAATTGTCGCTTCGGGACAAGGACAAGGGCGCCCATGTTCAATCCGGGCGGTGTGCGGGCGGTGCTACCGTCATGGACTGCGGTCATCGCCAGTCGGCGGTAAGGATGGGGAAAGACGTGACGGAAACGATCGGATTCCTGCTGGTCCCGGATTTTTCGATGATCGCCTTCACCGCGTCGGTGGAGCCGCTGCGCCTTGCCAACCACATCAGCGGACGGACGCTCTACCAGTGGGTCCTGCTGTCGCCGGACGGCGGCGGCGTGCGCGCCAGCAACGGCGTCGCCGTGCTGTGCGACCATGGCATCGACGACGCGCCGCCCTTGCCGGCGGTGGTTCTGTGCAGCGGCGTCGGTGGGCATTGGTACGACGACAAGGCGGTGCTGTCCTGGCTGCGCCGGGTGGCGGCGCGGGGAACCCATCTGGGCGCGGTGTGCACCGGCAGCCACATCCTGGCGCGGGCCGGGCTGCTCGACGGCTACCGCTGCACCATCCACTGGGAAAATCTGGCGGGCATCGCCGAGAGCTTCCCCGAGGTCGAGGCGACCGGCGAGCTGTTCACCATCGACCGCAACCGCTTCACCTGCGCCGGCGGCACCTCGGCGACCGACATGATGCTGCACCGGATCGCGGCGGCGCATGGCGAGCCGCTGGCGATCGACATCGCCGAGCAGCTTCTCCACGACCGCATCCGGCCGGGCACCGCCCGCCAGCACGAGGCGATCCAGCCGAACCCGGGGCTGGAGTGCAAGGAGCTGCACGACATCATCCGCCTGATGCAGGACAACATCGAGGAACCGCTCGATCTGGCGACGCTGTCGGCCATGCTGGGCCAGTCGCGGCGCAACGTCGAGCGGCTGTTCCGCAAATACCTCGACTGCTCGCCGGCGCGGCATTACCTCGGCCTGCGATTGAAGCGGGCGCGGCAACTGCTGTCGCAGACGACCATGCCGGTGATCGAGGTGGCGATCAGCTGCGGCTTCGTCTCCGCCACCCATTTCAGCAAATGCTACCGCGACCATTTCGGCGTGCCGCCGCGAAACGACCGGCCGGGCCATCGGGCGCGGGTTCCCGTGGGGGCGCTCCAGCTGTGACAGCGTCCTGACCGGACGGCCCGATCTTTCGCGTCGTTGATCCTCGTCTTTCGTTGCCGCTCCCGGCCATCGGGAGACGGTTCACGCCCGCATGGCGAGCGGCCCTTGTTCCCGGCGCAAAAAGAAGCGACAGTTTGTCGCAGGAACGAGGAGAACATGCATGCCCGATGGCGCCTGGAACAGTCGGCAACCCGGCGATGCGCCGAAGCGGCCCAAGGAGGCCGCCCTGTCCGTCGGCTTCGTCCTGGCCAACCGCTTCACCCTGACCGCGCTCGCCATCTTCCTCGACGCCCTGCGGCTGGCGGCGGACGACGGCGACGGGTCGCGGCAGATCCGCTGCCGCTGGACGATCATGGGGCCGGGGACCGAGCCGGTGCGGTCGAGCTGCGGCGTTTCCATCGCCGGCTGGGAGCCGTTCCAGGACCCGCGCGGCTTCGACTACATCGTCGTCGTCGGCGGGCTGCTCCATCCCGGCCCGCAACTCGACGCCGAGACGGTCGCCTACCTCAAGGCGGCCGCCGCGGCCGGGGTGACGCTGGTCGGTGTCTGCACCGGCGGCTTCGCCCTGAGCCGGATCGGCCTGATGGCGCGGCGGCGCTGCTGCGTCAGCTGGTATCACTACAGCGACTATGTCGAGGAGTTCCCGGACGTCGAGCCGGTGGCCGACCAGCTCTACGTCGTGGACCGCGACCGCATCACCTGTTCGGGCGGCGCCGGGGTTGCCGATCTGGCGGCCTATCTGATCGAGCGGCATCTGGGCCGGGCCTGCGCCCAGAAGACCATGCACATCATGCTGATCGACAAGGCCCGCCCGGCGAACCAGCCGCAGCCGCAACCGCCGACCCACAACGAGGTGGTCAACGACCGCGTCCGCCGCGCCCTGCTGCTGATGGAACAGCATCTGGCCGACCCGCTGACGGTCGAGGACATCGCCCGCAAGGTCAACATCAGCACCCGCCAGTTCGAGCGGCTGTTCCGCTTTTCCACCGGGATGAGTCCGACCGCCTTCTACCGCGTGCTGCGCCTGCGCTATGGGCTTTGGCTGCTGCGCAACACCACGCGGTCGATCACCGACATCGCGGTGGAGTGCGGGTTCGCCGACTGCGCCCATTTCTCCCGTCAGTTCCGCGAGTGCTTCGGCGTCTCACCCTCCGCGCTGCGGCGTGGTGGCGGCGAGCCGGACACCCTGACGCTGCCGGGCGACAGCCCGGCCGCCCTGCTGCGCGCCTTCGACCTGCGCGGCACGCCGCCGGACCGCCGGCTGTACGAGTGACGGCGTCGACCGGATGATCGGTGGCGCCCCGGTTTCCTCCGTTCAACGGGAACGGCTCGGCCGTCCCACCGAGCCGCAACGTGTTTTTACGCCGTGATGATTGGGGTCGCGAAGCGCTCTTCAAGGCAAACGCCACCAAGGCGGCAAACTGTCGCATTCGTGCGGCAAGCTGTCGCATCTGAACAGGTATCGATGACGCTCCGGTGACATCCTTGCTGTCATCGCCATTGAGAAGCGAGCCGCCATGCCGTCGCCCGCCGAAACCCTTCTCAAGCCGCTGACGATCAAGCATCTGACCCTGCGCAACCGGGTCATGAGCACCAGCCACGCGCCGGGATACGGCTCCGACGGCAAACCCAAGGAACGCTACCAGCTCTATCACGAGGAAAAGGCCAAGGGGGGCATCGCCTTGACGATGTTCGGCGGCTCCTCGTCGGTGGCGGTGGACAGCCCGGCGGCGCCGTGGAACCAGATCTCGGTCGCCGACGACAGCGTCATCCCCTTCTTCCGGGAATTCTCCGACCGGGTCCACCGCCACGGCGCGGCGCTGATGATCCAGCTGACCCACATGGGGCGGCGGACGCGCTGGGACACCGAGAACTGGTTGCCCACCGTGTCGGCCTCGGCCCGGCGCGAACCGGCGCACCGCAACACGCCCAAGGAAATGGAGGACTGGGATTTCAAGCGGATCGTCGCCGGCTTCGCGGCGGCGGCGCGGCGCTGCAAGGAGGGCGGGCTCGACGGGTTCGAGCTGTCCGCCGCGCACGGCCACCTGATCGACCAGTTCTGGAGCCCCTCGGTCAACCGGCGCACCGACAAATACGGCGGCAGCCTGGAAAACCGCATGCGCTTCGGCATCGAGGTGTTCGAGGCGATCCGGGCGGAGGTCGGCGACGACTACATCGTCGGCATGCGCATGTCGGGCGACGAGCTGATCGACGACGGGCTGACCAACGAGGATTGCGTCGCCATCGCCCGCAGCTATGCCGAACGCGGGCTGATCGACTTCGTCAACGTGCTGGGCGGGCAGGCGCGCGACCACATGGCGCACGCCGTCTCGCTGCCCAACATGTCCTTCCCGGTCGCCCCCTTCCTGCATCTGCCGAGCAGCATCAAGCGCGAGGTCGGCATCCCGGTCTTCCACGCCCAGCGGGTGACCGATCTCGCCACCGCCGCCCGCGCGGTGGAGGAGGGTCATGTCGACATGGTCGCCATGACCCGCGCCCACATCGCCGACCCGCATCTGGTGCGCAAGCTGGCGGAAGGGCGGCTGGACGATGTCCGGCAATGCGTCGGCGCCGGCTATTGCATCGACCGCATCTATGTCGGCGGCGACGCGCTGTGCATCCAGAACGCGGCGACCGGGCGCGAGGCGACCATGCCGCACGTCATCGCCAAGGCGGCGGCGCGGCGCCGCGTCCTGGTGGTCGGGGCCGGTCCGGCCGGGCTGGAGGCGGCGCGGGTCTGCGCCGAGCGCGGCCATTCCGTCCTGCTGCTGGAACGCGCCGCCGCCGCGGGTGGTCAGATCGCCGTCGCCGCGAAGGCGACGTGGCGCGAGGCGCTGACCGGCATCCCGCGCTGGCTGACCCAGCAGGCGCTGAAGCTGGGCGTGGAGATCCGCTACGGCGTCGAGGCGACCGCGGCCCTGGTCGAGGCGGAGAATCCCGACCTCGTCATCCTGGCGACCGGCGGGCGTCCCGACCGGGGCGATTTCCCCGGTTCGGATCTCGCCGTCAGCGCCTGGGACGTGTTGACCGGCGCCGTCGAGCCGGCGGGCAGCGTGCTGCTCTATGACGGAACCGGCCAGCATCACGGCGCCTCCTGCGCCGAGTTCATGGCGACGCGCGGCGCCCTGGTCGAGATCGCCACCCCCGACCGCATGGTCGCCGAGGAGGTCGGCACCACCAACCAGCCGATCCACCTGCGCGAGCTGTACCGGCTGGGCGTGATGATGACCACCAACCACACGCTGGTCGAGATCTACCCGGAGGGCAACCGCCGCGTCGCCGTCCTGCGCAACGACTACACCCACGAGGAGGAGGAGCGGCTGGTCGACCAGATCGTCGTCGAACTGGGCACGCTGCCCAACGACGGGCTCTATTTCGACCTGAAGGAGCTGGCCGCCAACCGGGGCGAGATCGACCTCGACCGCCTGCTGGCCGGACGTCCGCAGCCGGTGCCGGATCGGGGCTTCGCGCTCTACCGGATCGGCGACGCGGTGGCCGGGCGCAACATCCACGCCGCCATCTACGACGCGGCCCGCCTGTGCAAGGATCTGTGAGATGATCGCCGCGGCGCTGTCCACGGTCACGCTGGCGGTTCTGCTGGTCGGGCTGGGGCTTGCCCTGGTCCAGGCGCGGCGCTGGCGCGCCGGGCGGGCAGCGGCGGTCGATCTGTGGGCGGGGCTGGCGGCCCTGCCGGGGCGCTATCTGGTCGATGTCCACGCCGTGGTCGGCCGCAAGCCGTTCAACGCCCGCTTTCACGCGCTGAGCGCCGGCGGCTTCCTGGCGGCGCTCGCCCTGCTGGTGCTGCTGGCGCTGCCGCCGTTGCGCCATCCCATCCTGTGGGGGCTGCTCGCGGTCGCGCTGGCGACGATGCTGGCGGGTGGGCTGATGGTCGGCTACCGCCGCCGCGTCCTTCGTCCGCCGGAACTCTCGGGCGGACGCTTCTCCCGGCTGCCGCTGGCGCTGACCGGCTTCGCCGCGGCCTTCCTGCTGGTGGCGGCGGACCAGAGCGCGGGCGGCGTCCTGCCGGTCCCGGTCGGGCTGGCGCTGGTGGCGCTGGGCGGCTGGGGGCTGGCGGAACTGGTGTTCGGGGTCTGGAAGGGGCCGCTGAAGCACGCCGTCCATGGCGCGTTGCATCTGGTCGCCCATCCGCGGCCGGCGCGTTTCCATGATGGGGCCGGGCGCGACAGCGGCTTGCGTCCGCTGGAACTGGCGGCGGGCGATGCGGACTCCGCGCCGCTGGGGGCGGGGCGGGTGCTGGATTTCGCCTGGAACCGGCTGCTGGGTTTCGACGCCTGTGTCCAGTGCGGGCGGTGCGAGAGCGCCTGTCCGGCCTTCGCCGCCGGTTTGCCGCTGAATCCGAAGGCGCTGATCCAGGATCTCGTCGCGTCGCTGGACGAGGGCGACGACGGCCGCGCCTACGCCGGGCACCGCCATCCCGGCCACCCGGCCGGGGCAGGAGCCTCCGGCCCGTCGCTGCCGCTGGTCGGGCCGCGGGCGGCGATCCACCCCGACACGCTGTGGTCCTGCACCACCTGCCGGGCCTGCGTCCAGGAATGCCCGATGATGATCGAGCATGTCGACGCGGTGATCGATCTGCGGCGTTATCAAACGCTGGAGCTGGGCGCCACCCCGGTCAAGGCGGCGGCCGTGCTGGAGGAACTGCGCGCCACCGACAATCCCGGCGGGCGGGATCTGGCGCGGCGGCTCGACTGGGCGGTCGATCTGCGGCTGCCGGTGCTGGCCGACGGGGGGGCGTGCGACGTCCTGCTGTGGTTGGGCGACGGGGCCTACGACCTGCGCAACCAGCGCAGCTTGCGGGCGCTGGTCCTGTTGCTGCGCCGCGCCGGCGTCGATTTCGCGGTGCTGGGGGCCGACGAGCTGGATTGCGGCGACGTCGCCCGTCGTCTGGGCGACGAGGCGACCTTCCAGGACCTTGCCCGGCGCAACGTCGCGCTGCTGAACGGCCGGACCTTCCAACGCATCGTCACCGCCGACCCGCACGCCTTCCATTGCCTGCGCAACGAATACCCCGCCTTCGGCGGGCGCTGGACCGTGCTGCACCACACCGCCCTGTTGCTGGAGCTGGTGCGCAGTGGCGCGCTGCCGGTGACGGCGCCGCTGGCCCGGGCGGTCGCCTACCACGACCCCTGTTACCTGGGCCGCTACAATGGCGAGACCGAGGCGCCGCGCGCCCTGCTCGACGCCATCGGGGCGGAACGGCGGGAGATGGCGCGCTCCGGCCTGCGCTCGCGCTGCTGCGGCGGTGGAGGGGGGGCGCCGCTGACCGATGTGGTGGGCGAACGGCGGATTCCCGACCAGCGGATGGATGACGCCCGCGCCAGCGGCGCGCCGACCCTGGCGGTCGCCTGCCCGACCTGCACGCTGATGCTGGAAGGGGTGGTGGAGCCGCGTCCGGCGGTGGCCGAGATCGCCGAACTCGTTCTGGCGGCGACGGAGCCGACGCCATGAGCGAACAGCACCCGACCGCGCGCCGCCGCGACCCGCGCGCCGAACGGGCGGCACGGACGGTACGCGTCGAACCCCGGCGCCGGCTCGTCCTCAGCGTCGACGTGGTTCCACAGACCGGTGGACGGCCACGGCGCGATCCGCGAGCACGCCGTGCCGAGGCGATTGTGCAGAGCGTGCCGCGCCTCCGCCTCGACTGGACCGGCAAGGCGGTGGGGGCGTCCGCGCTTCCGACGGTGGAAGGCCGGGGACCGCGGGCGGCGTCGGAACCGGTCCTGCGGGTGATCGACGACCCCGCCTGCCTGCTGTTCGCGGTGCTCGACCGGCCCGATGGTGCGCTGTCGGGTCACGATCGTCAGGTTCTGGCGGCGGCCCGCCTGCTGGCGGATGCCGCCGGCGGTGCCGTCGTGGCGGTGGTGCCGGATGGTGGGGAGGATCTCGGGGCACTGGGCGCCGACCGCGTCCTGCCGCTGCCGGCGGCGTGGGCTGATGAGTACGCCCCCGAACGCCGCGCCGCCGCGGTGGCCGCCGCCATCGCGCGCTGGTCGCCGCGCCACATCCTGTTTGCCGAGAGCCAGGACGGCGGCGACCTCGCCCGCCGCGTCGCCGTCGCCTGCGGGGAACGCCTGTTCGCCGGGGTGGAGAGCCTGTCGAGCGCCCGCGCCGCGCGCCGCGCCGGTGGCGGTGCGACCGAGCTTGGCTGCGCGCCGCCCCGCCTGCTGTCCATCGCCGCCGACGCGGTGGCGCCGCTGGGGGCGGTCCGCCACGAGGCGCGGCGGCTCGATCCGCCGCCCGAACCCGACGGCGTGCCGGCGCTGCAGGGCGCGCGACGCCTGCCGGTCGATCCCGATGGCGTGGGGCTGGGCGAGGCTGACTTCATCGTCAGCGCCGGCAACGGCGTCACCGACTGGGATGCCTTCGCCGCACTGGGCCGGGCGCTGGGTGCCACCCGCGCCGGCAGCCGGGTGGTGTGCGACGCCGGGCACCTGCCGCGCGACCGTCAGGTCGGCGCGTCGGGGACCGTGGTGTCGGCGCGCTGCTATCTCGCCTTCGGCATCGCCGGGGCGCCCCAGCATCTGCAGGGCATCGGCGGGGTGGAACGTGTCATCGCCGTCAACACCGACCTGCACGCCGCGATGATCAAGCGCGCCGATCTGGCGATCATCGCCGACGCGCAGGCGGTCATGCCGGCGCTGGTCCGTCTGGCCCGGGAGCGCGGCCATGGTTGACGTCGCCATCCTGCTGTCGGTGGGGCGCCACCCGGTGTCGGGACGGGCGCGGCGCGCGCCGACCGACGCCCGGGCGCTGGAGATGGCGCTGGGGCTTCCCGCCGTCCGCCGCACCGCGCTGCACGCCGGGGACCCGGCCAGCCCGGCGCTGCGCGACTATCTCGGCATGGGTCTGGACCGGCTGACGGTCCTTGCCATGGCCCACGGGTGCGACCCGGTGGAGCCGCTGGCCGCCCACCTCCGGAGCCTGTCGCCCGGCATCGTGCTGACCGGCAACCGGGCGGAAGGGGGTGAGGACAGCGGCATGCTGCCCTATCGCGTCGCCCACACGCTCGGCGTCGCCATCGTGCCGGACGTCGTCGCCATCACGGTCGAGGCGGGCGGCGGTGCGGCGGAGGTCGTCCAGGCGCTGGCCCGCGGGCAGCGTCGCGCGCTGCGGGTGGCGCTGCCCTTCGTGGCGACCATTCATCCGGCGGCGCCGTCCGCCCGTCCATCGGCCTTCGGCCCGGCCCGGCGCGGCCGGATCGACAGCGTGCCGGTCGAGGCGCCGCCCGATGCCTTCCTGGCCGCCTGCGCCGCGCGTCCATGGCGCGACCGCCCCAAGCGCCTGACCGTCGGTGCGCCGGGATCGGGTGGTGCGCTCGACCGTCTGCGTGCGGCAACCGAAGCAAAAGCCGGGCAGGGCCGCCTGCTGGTCGGGCCATCCCCCGACGAGGCGGCCCTGGCCATCTACGAATGTCTTCAGGAACAGGGAGTGCTGCCGCGATGACGATCGACGACCGACCATGCCACGCACCCGTCTTCGCGGCCTCCTCCCGCGCGGGATGGCCTGACACCGGATGCGCCAACACCGGATGCCCCGCCACCGGATGGAGGCTGCGATGACCATGACCATGCGATTGGGCGGTATCCCGGCCGCGGTGACGACGGCGGCCCCGGCCGTTGCGGGGAAGGAGGGGGCCGGGGCGGCGGGGGAGGTCCGGCTCCAGGTCCGCGATCTCTACAAGATCTTCGCCGCCGATCCGAAACCCGCGCTGGCGATGCTGAAGGCCGGGGCGACCAAGGGCGAGGTTCTGGACCGGCTGCACGTCAATGTCGGGGTGATGGGCGCCAGCTTCGAGGTGCGGGCTGGCGAGATCTTCGTCATCATGGGGCTGTCCGGTTCGGGCAAATCGACGATGATCCGCCTGCTGAACCGGCTGATCGAACCAAGCAGCGGCGAAATCCTGCTCGACGGCCGCAACCTGACCCGACTGTCCCGCCGCGAGCTGGTCGAGGTGCTGCGCCGCGACATGAGCATGGTGTTCCAGTCCTTCGCCCTGCTTCCCCACCTCACCGCGCTGGAGAACGCCGCCTTCGGCCTGGAGATCGCCGGGGTGGACAAGGTCAAGCGGCGGGACGCGGCGATGGTGGCGCTCCAGCAGGTCGGGCTGGGCTCCTACGCCCACCGCTACCCGCGCGAGATGTCGGGCGGCATGCAGCAGCGCGTCGGCCTCGCCCGCGCGCTGGCCAACAACCCGACGATCATGCTGATGGACGAAGCCTTTTCGGCGCTCGACCCGCTGATCCGCACCGAGATGCAGGACGAGCTGCTGCGGCTGCAGCGCGAGCAGAAGCGCACCATCGTCTTCATTTCCCACGACCTCGACGAGGCGATGCGGATCGGCGACCGCATCGCCATCATGGAGGGCGGGCGCATCGTCCAGGTCGGCACCCCCTATGAGATCCTGCGGGCGCCGGCCGACGACTATGTCCGCTCCTTCTTCCGCAACGTCGATGTCTCGCGGGTGCTGCGCGCCGGCGACGTCGCCCGGTTCGAGGCGTCGAACACCATCGTCCGCGTTCCCGGCGTGCTGGAGCCGGCGCTGCAGCAACTGACCGAGGGCGGGCATGTCTACGGCTATGTCCGCGACGCCGCCAACCGCTTCCAGGGCATCGTGTCACGCGATTCGGTGGTGCTGGCGCTGGGGGAGGCGGAGCCGCGCTTCCTGAACGCCTTCCTGCCGGGGATCGAGCCGGTGTCGAGCGACGTCCCGGTCCACACCCTGCTGCGCCGGGTCGCCGCGGCCCCCTGCCCGGTCCCGGTGGTCGATGGCGACGGGCTCTATCTCGGGGCGATCTCGCCGGCGGTGCTGCTGGAAACCTTGGACAGGGGAGGCTGAGCGATGGACCACTCGATCGCGATCGGTGTCTGGGCGGAGCAGCTCGTCACCTTCATACTCGATCATTTCCAGCCGACCCTGGACGTCCTTGCCGCCATCGTCGACGGCTTCGGCGGCGGCATCGACGCGGCGTTGCTGGGCATGCCGGCCTGGCTGCTCGGCGGGGCGATCGCCCTTGCCGCCCTGTGGCGGGTCGGCATCGGCTTCGCGCTGTTCACCCTGGGGTCGCTGGGGCTGATCTACGGCATGGGGCTGTGGGATCCGACGGCGTCGACGCTGGGGCTGGTGCTGTCCTCCACCCTGCTCAGCCTGCTGGCCGGCATTCCGCTCGGCATCTGGATGGCGCGGAACCGCATCGCCGAGCATCTCGGCAAGACGATGCTGGACTTCATGCAGACGATGCCGGCCTTCGTCTACCTGATCCCGGCGGTGATGTTCTTCGGTCTGGGACGGGTGCCCGGCATCATCGCCACCGTGATCTTCGCCATGCCGCCGGCGGTGCGGCTGACGATGCTGGGCATCCAGCAGGTGCCGGCCGAACTGGTCGAGGCGGGACGCGCCTTCGGCTGCCATCCGCACCAGCTTCTGTTCAAGGTGCAGTTGCCCAACGCGCTGCCGTCGATCATGGCCGGGGTCAACCAGACCATGATGATGGCGCTGTCGATGATCGTCGTCGCCTCGATGATCGGGGCGGGTGGATTGGGCAACGTCGTGTTGCAGGGCATCCAGCGGCTCGACATCGGGCTGGGCTTCGAGAGCGGGCTGTCGGTCGTGCTGCTGGCCATCGTGCTCGACCGCATCACCCAGAGCTTCGGCGCGGCCAAGGCCCCGGCGCGGCACCCCTTCGCCTTCCTCAACCGGCTGCGGCCGGCGCTGCCGGCGCGGTAGAGCGCCGGGATATTCACGTTTTCGGGGCCCAAAGCCGGCGCGTTCGCGCGCCGGAACGCCGGGGGTTTGCCTTCATTCCAGCGGCGCGGCGGACGGGCGATCACGGCCCGGGAGATCCGGCGCCCCACACGCTTCACCAACAAAAACTCCAACGAACAGGGAAAGCAACGGGACATGATCAAGACACTGTCGAGGACGTTGGCCGCCATGGCCACCGCCGCCACCCTGGCGCTGGCCTCCACCGGGGCGCTCGCCGACGCGGCAAAGACGATCAACATCGGCTGGACCGCCTGGTCCGACGCCGAGGCCGTGACCAAGCTGGCCAAGCGGCTGATCGAGGAACGGTTGGACACCAAGGTCGAGCTGACGATGGCCGACATCGGCGTCCAGTATCAGGGGCTGGCCGCCGGCAAGATGGACGCCATGCTGATGTCGTGGCAGCCGCTGACGCACAAGCCCTATCTCGACAAGGTCGGCAAGGACGTCGTCGATCTTGGGCCGCTCTACACCCGCGCCCGGCTCGGCTGGGTGGTGCCGGACTACATCCCGGCGGGCGAGCTGTCCAGCATCGAGGACCTGAAGAAGCCGGAGGTGCAGAAGAAGCTGGGTGGCCACATCCAGGGCATCGATCCGGGATCGGGGCTGATGCAGGCGTCGGAGAAGGCGCTCAAGACCTACGGCCTGGACAAGTACCAGCTGGTGTCGGCGAGCGACGCCGGCATGCTGGCGGCGCTGGACCGCGCGATGAAGCGCAACGAGTGGATCGTGGTGACGAGCTGGAGCCCGCACTGGATGTTCGCGAACTGGAAGCTGCGCTACCTCGATGATCCGAAGGGCGCGCTGGGCGGATTGGAGAGCGTCAACGCCCTGGTGCGCAAGGGATTCTACCAGGACCATCCCGAGGTCTACGAATTCCTCAACCGCATGGTGATTCCGATCGGCGATCTGGAGGCGATGATGCACGAGGCCAAGCAGACCAGCTACGAGCAGGCCGTCGACAGCTACATCAAGGCCAACAAGACCCGCATCGATTACTGGGTGACGGGCAAGCTCTGATCCGGCCTGTCCCGCCGCGGGCGGCGGCGGATGGTCGGACGGCGCGTCCGTTCAAGCGCATTGCCCGAACGGTTCAAGCGCCGGCTCCGCCGTCGTGCGAAGCTCGACCGGGCTTCATGGACCATCAGCGAGCAACCGCATGCCGAACGACGCGCCGCCCGATCACCTGAACAGCGAGGGGCTGCTCGAACGGCTCTCCGGATTGGGCATCGCCGCCGTGACCATCCGTCACCCGCCGGTTCACACGGTGGAGGAGGCTTTGCCCCACTGGGCGGCCCTCGACGCCCTCCACACCAAGAACCTGCTGTTGAAGGACGCCAAGGACCAGCTTTGGCTGGTCGCGGCGCCAACCGACCGGGCGATCGACCTGAAACGGCTGCCGGCGCAGATCGGCTCCAAGCGCCTGTCCTTCGCCAAGGAGGATCTGCTGTTCGCCACGCTCGGCGTGCGCCAGGGGGCGGTCAGCCCCTTCGCGCTGGTGAACGACCGCGAGCGGCGCGTCCGTCTGGTGCTGGACGCCGCGCTGATGGCCGCGCCGCGCGTCGCCTTCCATCCGCTGACCAACACGGCGACCACCGCCATCGGCACCGACGATCTGCGGCGCTTCCTGGCGAGCATCGGCCAGGAGCCTTTGGTGGTCGCCCTCGACGCGCCGCCGGAAGGGACGCTCTGACACGCTGAACACACACACGCGCAACTGAGGAGCAAAAGGGGCATGACGATGATGATGAAGGCGACGGGTTGCGCGTTTGGGCTGCTGGCGGCGGCCGGCGTGATGATGGGGGCGGCCGCCGGGGCGTTCGCCGCCGATCCGGCGTCCTGCAAGGCGGTCCGCTTCGGCGACGTCGGCTGGACCGACATCGCCGCGACCACGGCGCTGGCCTCGGTGACGCTGGAGGGGCTGGGCTATAAGCCGACGACGACCATCTCGTCGGTGCCGGTGGTCTATCTGGGGCTGAAGACCAAGTCGCTCGACGTCTTCCTCGGCAACTGGATGCCGACGATGGAGAGCTTCATCAAGCCGGTGCTGGATGACGGCTCGGTCGAGGTGACGCGGGTCAACCTGGAAGGCGCCAAATACACGCTGGCGGTGCCGAAATACGCCGCGGACGCCGGGCTGAAGAGCTTCAAGGACATCGCGAAGTTCAAGGATAAGCTGG
>NZ_LGRA01000022.1:478680-479005 GCF_003116095.1 Azospirillum sp. TSO35-2 | reverse complement strand
CGTCGCCTTCGCCAAGCTGCAGGGGCTGGTCACCGGCAAGCCGCTGGTCTTCCCGATGCAGCACCCGCTGAACGCGGCGCTCGGCGTGCTGACCCTGCTGCTGATCGTCTGGCTGGTGCAGTCGAACTCGGCCGGCGCCATGTGGCTGATCATCCTGGTCGCCTTCGCGCTCGGTTTCCTGCTGATCCTGCCGATCGGCGGCGCCGACATGCCGGTGGTGATCTCGATGCTGAACAGCTATTCCGGCTGGGCGGCCTGCGGCATCGGCTTCACCCTGCAGAACAACCTGCTGATCATCACCGGCGCGCTGGTCGGCTCCTCGGGC
>NZ_LGRA01000022.1:321939-478670 GCF_003116095.1 Azospirillum sp. TSO35-2 | reverse complement strand
GGCCGGCGGGCGGCGGCTCGACCCGCCGGCGTCGGTGCCGAGCGCCAGCGGCACCAGCCCGCCGGCCACCGCCACCGCCGGGCCGCCGCTGGAGCCGCCCGGTGTCAGAGCCGGGTCGAGCGGGTGGCGGGTGGGGCCGAACAGCGGGTTGGTGGTGACCCCCTTGCAGGCGAATTCGGAGCTGTTGGCCATGCCGACCAGCACCGCGCCGGCCTGGCGCAGGCGCTCCACCGCGATGGCGTCGGCGGGGGCGACGAAATCGGCGAACAGGCGGGAACCCTGGGTGACGCGCCGACCGGCGACCCAGATGGTGTCCTTGACGGCGACCGGAATCCCGGCCAGCGGCAGCGTCTCCCCGGCGGCGACGCGGCGGTCGACGGCGTCGGCCTGCGCCAGCGCCGCGTCGTGATGGACGGCGACGATGGCGTTCAGCGCCGGGTTTCCGGCGGCGATGCGGGCGAGGCAGGCTTCGGCCTCGGCGCGGGCGCTGCGGGTGCCGGCGTTCACGGCGCGGGCGATGGCCCGGGCGGAGGTGACGGCGCTCATCCGCGCTCTCCCAACAGGCCGAAGCCGGCCAGCGCCGCCAGCGCGGCGAACAGCAGGTAGCCGGCGGCCAGCCCACCGAACGCCCAACTGGCGGCGATCAGCAGGACCGGCCCGGCGATCAGCCCGACATAGCCGCCGACCATCACCGCGCCGGTCGCCTCGCCGATGCGGTCGGGCGGGGCGAGCCGGGCGACCTCGGCCAGGAACACGCCGTTCCAGCCACTGGCGGTCAGGCCGATCAGGAAGGTGGCGACCAGCAGGGCGGGGAAGGGCAGGGCGGCCCCGGCCAGCGCGACGAAGGCGGACGCCGCCGCCATGCCGAGCCCGAGCCACGCGACCAGCCGGCGCGGCGCCACCCAGCGGCTGGCGACCACGCCCCAGCCGAGCCGCCCGACCAGCCCGCCGCCCTGGCCCACCGCCAGCGCCACCCCGGCGGCGACATGGCCGAGGCCCAGTTCGGTCACCGCAAAAACCACGAAGAAGCCGTTCAGCGCCAACTGGCTGGCGGCGTAGGGCGCCGACGCCACCGCCAGCCGCCGCAGCGCCGCGTCGTCGCGCACCAGCCGCCACGCCGCGCCCAGCCCGAACGCCCGGCCGGCGGAGCGGGTCAGCGGGTCGTAGGCCCGGCGCATCCGCTCGAAGACCAGGATGCCGGCCAGCGCCAGCGCGGCGATGACGGCGTAGCCGGCGCGCGGGTCGACCGCCGCCGCCAGCACCGGCAAGGCGAGCGACCCGGCCATGGCGCCGAACTGGTTGCCGGTCTGGCGGACCGAAAAGACCAGCGGCCGGTCGGCCTCGCGCGCCAGCCGGCCGAGGATGGCGGCGCTGGCCGGCGTCTCCGGCCCGCAGGCGACGCCGATGGCGACCCCGGCGGCCAGCAGCGCCACCGCCCCGCCGCCCATCATCGCGCACAGCATGGCGACCGCCACCGCCGCCGCGCACAGCGAGGCGACGCGGAAGGCGCCCAGCCGTCCGGCCAGCACCCCGCCATAGAGCGACGCCGCCGTGCCCACCACGAAGCCGGTGGTGGAGAACAGCCCCAGCCCGGCCGGGTCGATCCCCATGCGCGGCGCCAGCACCCCCGGCGCGAACAGGCCGAGCGCCACCAGCGCCTGCAGGCCGGTCATCGCCACCAGCGCCGGGCGCAGCGCCGGCAGGGCTGGAGGCAGGGCTGGCGGGGCGTGGATCGCCTCGGCTACCATGGCGGACACCTTAAGGCGGGGATACGGGCATGGCGGGCGGCATTTCGATACACGGCGTGGACGTGGCGCGCGGCGTCGCCGCCGAAGGGTTGCTGGTGGAGCTTCACGCGTTGACCCCCGAACGGCGACTGCTGGCGTCGGGGCGGCTGGGCGCCAACGGCCAGCTCGACCACCCGACGGTGCGCGGGGAGGGCATCGCGCCGGGCCCGCACGAGGCGCTGTTCCACATCGGCGACTGGCTGCGCGCTGCCGGATACCCGGAGGCGCAGACCGGTTTCCTGGACATCCTGCCCTTCCGCTTCGTGGTGACCGATCTGGATCGGCATCTGCATCTGCCCCTGAAGTTCACGCCCTTCGGCGTATCGCTGTTTCTGGGTGTCTGACGGCGCTCGGGTCAACCTTCTCAGGTCAGGCGTTTGGACAGCCCGGCGACCCGCTCCATCACCAGCATCAGGGCGATGGTGACGACGATCAGCACGCCCGACAGCGCGGCGACGGTGACGTCCAGCTTGCCTTCCAGGTCCTGCCACATCCGGATCGGCAGCATGTCGGTGGCGGCGTCGCGCAGGAACAGCGACACCGGCACATTGTCGAAGGACGCCATGAAGGCGATGAAGCCGCCGGCCATGATGCCCGGCCGGATCAGCGGCAGCGTCACCCGGCGGAAGCTGTAGAGCCGCGAGGCCCCCAGGCTGGCCGACGCCTCCAGCAGCGACGGGTTCAACTGCGCCAGCGACGCCACGCTGTTGCGCACCACATAGGGCACCGACACCACGGTGTGGCCGATGATCAGCGTCAGCGGCGACACCGGCAGGCCGACCAGCGAGAAGAACATCAGCGACGACAGCCCGAAGGCCAGCGCCGGCAGCACCAGCGGCGACAGGAACAGGCTGTCCAGCACGCGGGCGGTCAGCTTTTCCGACCGCGCGATTCCGAGCGAGGCGGCGACCCCCAGCAGCACCGACAGGCCGGTCGCCCAGGCGGCGACCTTCAGGCTGTTCATCATGGCGAACTGCAGCTGCCAAGCGTTCCACAGCTCGACATACCAGCGGGTCGAATAGCCGGGCGGCGGGAATTTCAGCGAATAGCCGTTGGTGAAGGACACCCAGACCACGACGACGGTCGGCGCCGCCAGCAGCACCAGCGCCAGCAGGGCGATGCCGGTCATGACGACGCGGAAGCTGAGCGCGTCGAGGTCGATGCGGCGGTTGCTCACGATGGCGGCTCCCTTCCGGTCAGGCGTTGGTGTAGCCGCGCGACAGGCGGCCCAGCACGGTGAAGACCGACACCACCACCAGCACCGCGGCCAGGAAGATGATGGAGATCGCGGCGGCGAACGGCCAGTTCTGCAGGGTCGAGGCCTGCTGGTAGATGTACATCGGCATGAACAGCATCTGCCCGCCGCCGATCAGGCTCTGGGTGATGAAGGCGGTGATGGCGGCGGCGTAGGTCAGCAGGCAGCCGGCGATGATCCCCGGCAGCGACAGCGGCAGCGTGACCTTGCGGAAGGTCCGCCAATGCCCGGCCCCCAGCACCGACGAGGCGTCGGCCAGATTGGGGTCGATCCGGCTGAGCGCGGTGATCAGCGGCAGCACCATCAGCGGCATCTGCACCTGCGCCAGCGCCATGACGACGCCGCTGTCGGTGTAGAGCAGCTTCAGCGGCGCGTCGATCAGCCCCAACCCGCCGAGCGCGGCGTTGATGATGCCCTGCCGCCCGAGGATGACGACCCAGGCGAAGGTGCGCACCACCACGCTGGTCAGCAGCGGCAGCAGCACCAGCAGCATGATGACGCCCTTGCCCCAGCCCGGCGCCCGCTGGTGCAGCCACGCCACCGGATAACCCAGCAGCAGCGTCAGCGCGGTGACCTTGACCCCCAGCCACAGGGTGGACCCCAGCACGCCCAGGCTGAAGCGGTCGGCCAGGAAATGGACGTACTGGGTCAGGCCGTACCGGCTGCCCTGCGGATCGGCCTGGAAGCTGAGCGCCAGCAGGATGACCAGCGGCGTCACGAAGAAGACGAGGAAGCCCAGCGCCAACGGTGCCGCGAGCTTCAGATCGTAGGTGGTGACGGAACGCAGCGTCGTCGCGGCCATGGCGTGGTCGTCTCCTGTCGTAAAGCCCTCTCCCGTCCCGGGAGAGGGGAAACATCACACCCGGATTTCGCGGTTGAAGCGTTCGATCCAGGCGGCGCGCTGCTCGTTGATCTTTGCCCAGTCCTGGAACACGAACTTGCTGGCGATCTCGGCGTGGTCCTTGGCCAGCGCCTTGGCGATCTCGCCCTTCATGGCGACCTTGGTGTTGGTCGGCACGATCAGGTACGGCTCCTCCATCAGCGTCGCCTGGACCTCCGGCGACAGGGCGGCTTCGATCAGCTTGAAGGCCAGCTCCTTGTTGGGGGAGTTCTTGACGATGTGGATCGTCGTCTTGAAGGCGATGGCGCCTTCCTTCGGGGCGACGAACTCCACCGGCACGCCGCGCGCCTTCAGGATCTGGATGGCGTTGAAGTTGCCGGGCGAAATGTCGATCTGGCCCTGCTGGAACAGCGTCGCCAACTGCCCCGGGTTGGCGGCGACGGCGGCGAGGCTGGGGCGCAGTGCCTCGATCGCCTTGAAGGCCGGGTCGATGTTGCTCTCCGACCCGCCATGCATCTTGGCAAGCTCGACCATGAAGCCGGTGCCGAGCGTCGAGTTCAGGTTGGTGATGCCGACGCGGCCCTTGAACTCCGGCTTCCACAAATCGGCCCAGCTGGTCGGCGGCGTCTTCACCGTCTCCGGGTTGTAGGTCAGACCGACCACCTGGAAGAAGGGCGCCGGGCCGGTCGGTTCCTGCGCTGCCGGGATCAGGTCCTTGTAATAAGCGCTCTTTTCGACCGGATAGGGCTCGACCAGCCCCTGCGCCACCGCCTGCAGGGCGGGCCCCGGATCATGCAGCATGACGTCGATCGGCGGGTTGTTCTTCGCCGCCGTCACCTTGGCGATCTGGTCGACCGACAGCATCGGGTCGAGCACCATGTCGGCGTTGCCGGTCGCCTTGCGGAAGGCGGGGACCAGCACGGCCTTGTGCGCCTCCTCCCAACTGCCGGTGAAGGTGGCGAAGACCAGCGGGCGGGCCTGCGCCCAGGTCAGGCCGGGGAAGGCGTGCATGGCGCCCAGCGTCAGCGCGGTCTGCATCAGGTTGCGGCGGGTCAACAGCATCGTTCACTCCTGCAGGGTCGGGGGAGGGCTGGCGGAATTGGAAAAACTCAGGCGGCGGCAAAGACCGAGGCGAGGCGCGGCGCCAGCGGGGCGAGGCGCACCGGCGTGCCGGGGGCGAGGACCGACGCGCGCTCGAAACGCGATTCGGCCACCTTCACGGCCGACCCGTCGCCGACGCGGATTTCGTGGACGATGGTGGCGCCCAGCGGCAGGCCCATCTCGACCACGCCGTTCAGCGCCTCGCCGGCCCCATCGCCAGCGGCCGCGCCGGGATCGACGCGCAGATGCTCGGGCCGCAGGCAGACGGTGACGCGGTCGCCGGGGCCGACGTCGCCCCGCGGCGCGCGGGTTTCGATGACGCCGCCGACGTCCAACCGCACCCGTCCGCCGCTGCGGTCGGCCGCCTCCAGCACGCCGCCCAGCCGGTTGGCGGAGCCGACGAAGCTGTTGACGAACAGGCTTTCGGGCGCGTCGTAGACGTCGGTCGGTGGCGAGAACTGCTCCAGCCGGCCCTGGCTCAGCACGGCGACGCGGTCGGCCATCGACAGCGCCTCCTCCTGGTCGTGGGTGACCAGGATGGTGGTGATGCCGGACAGGCGCTGGATGCGCTTGACCTCGATCTGCATGTCGAGCCGCAGATTCTTGTCGAGCGCGGCGAAGGGCTCATCGAGCAGCAGGATCGACGGGTTGACCGCCAGCGCGCGGGCCAGCGCGACGCGCTGCTGCTGGCCGCCCGACATCTGGCGCGGGGTGCGGTCGCCGAGGTGGCCGAGCTTCACCAGATCCAGCATGCGCTGCGCCTCGCGCCGCTGGGTCGCGCGGTCGACGCCGCGCGCGTCCAGCCCGTAGGCGACGTTCTCCGCCACCGTCATGTGCGGGAACAGCGCGTAGTTCTGGAAGACGATGCCGACCGAGCGGCGGTTGGGCGGCAGCCCGTCCATCGTCTCGCCGCCGACGATCACATGCCCCTTCGTCTGGGCCAGGAAGCCGGCGATGATGCGCAGCAGCGTCGTCTTCCCGCAGCCGGACGGCCCCAGCAGCGCCACCAGCTCCCCACCCCGGATGTCGAGCGTCACGTCGTTCACGGCGACCGAGGCGCCGTAGCGTTGCGTGATCCCGTCGAGCAGCAGCGTCCGCCCCTGGGATGGGCCGGTGGATGGTCCGGCGGGGGCGGCCGCTGCGGTGGTGGGCGAGGCGCTGGTCATGGCTGCACCGTCCGTTTCGGGTTACTGTCCTGTGCCTCCTGTTTAGCAAACGGTATGCCGTTTCATGGTTCACCGTTGTTTGTCAGTATGATAGCTGTGTTTCATGCATGTCCGCGACGCAGCGCGCGTGGGGTTGTGGCGCCGTTCTGGGCGCCGCATCGAGGCATTTGCCGCATTTCTCGTCACGGAAGGGGTTTGACGCATGAATGAGCAGACGGGCGCCGTGTGGCGCGACAGCGCCGCCGGGCTCGCCGCCAAGCTGGCGCGGCGGGAGCTGTCGGCGCGTGAGGCGGTGCAGGCGCATCTTGACCGCATCGCCGCGACCGACCCGGCGCTGTCGGCTTTTCTCACGGTGGCCGCCGACACGGCGCTGGCCCGGGCCGACGCGCTGGACGCGGCGCCCGCCCCGCTGGGGCCGCTGCACGGCGTGCCGGTGGCGGTGAAGGATCTGACCGACACCGCGGGGGTGCGCACCACCTATGGATCGGCGCTCTACGCCGACCATGTCCCGGTGGCCAACGACCTCGCGGTGGCGCGGATCGAGGCGGCGGGCGGCATCGTCATCGGCAAGACCAACACGCCGGAGTTCGGCATGGGCGCGGTCTGCCAGAACCGGCTGGCCGGGCCGACGCGCAACCCGTTCGACCCGGTGCTGACCTCCGGCGGGTCGAGCGGTGGATCGGCGGTGGCGGTCGCGGTGGGCATGGCGCCGCTGGCGCACGGCACCGACTTCGGCGGTTCGGTGCGGGTGCCGGCGAGCTTCTGCGGCGTCGCCTCGATCCGGCCGACGCCGGGGCTGATCCCGGCGCCGGGGCGCCGGCTCGGCTGGGACACGCTGGCCACCCACGGCGTGCTGGCGCGCGACACGGCGGATTGCGCGCTGCTGCTGGGCGCAATGGCCGGGGCGGATTTGCGTGACCCGACCTCGCTGTTCGGCGACCGCGACGACGGCTCGGTGTCCCGGCTCGGCGCCACGGCGGATTTCGGTGCGGCCACCGTGTCGCAGGCGGTGCGCGCCCGGTTCGACGCGGCGGTGGAGCGGCTGGAGCGCGCCGCCGGCCCGGTGGCGCGGCGCCATCCCGACTGCGGCGACGCCATGGCGACCTTCCGCACGCTGCGCGCCGCGCAGACCCGCCACGCCTACGGCCCGCTGCTGGCCGAACATGGCGCGCGGCTGACCGACACCGTGCGCTGGAACATCGAGGCCGGGGCCGGCATCACCGCCGACGCCTATCTGGAGGCGCAGGCGGCGCGCACCGCGCTGTACCGGCGCTTCGTCGCGCTGTTCGAGGAGATCGACGTGCTGGCCGCGCCGGCCTGCGGCGTGCTGCCCTGGCCGAACGCGGACGGCGAGGTCATGGCCATCGACGGCCGCCCGGTCGAGACCATCCTCGACTATCTCGGGGTGACCGCCATCGTGACGCTGATCGGCTTCCCGGTGCTGACCCTGCCGGTCGGCGGCGGGACCGCCGGCGATCCGCCCTTCGGCGTGCAGTTGATCGCCCGCCCGGGCGAGGAGGCCCGGCTGGTCCGGCTCGGCCGCCGGCTGGAGCGCGAGGCCGGCTTCGTCCACCGCTGGCCGGCCTGACCGCCGGCCATTCCGCCCATGCCGAACCGGCGGTGTGGACGGAATGCGGGCATCGTCGGCCGTTGCCGGAGCCGGATCAGATGGCGTCCGGCTCCGCTCCCGGCTCGAAGCCGCCGGACTGGTCGAAGGTGTCGCCGGCGACGTCCGGGCCCCATTCCTGGACCAGGGCGACCTTCTTCTGCTTCAGCACCTCGACCCGCTTTTCGGCGCGGGTCACCTCCAGCCCGGCGACCAGCGGCGGCACGCCGTAATAGATGCCCCAGCCGACGGCGGCGGCGCTGTACATCACCAGCCACGACAGCGGATCGGCGAACACCTTCGCCGCGGCGGTGATCGTGTGCTGGTGCTTCCACAAATCGATGGCGAAGGGCATGCAGCCGCAGAAATTCAGGCCGCCGACGGTGATCGGCGCCGATTTGTCGGGGTCGCGGTCGATGATGTAGGCGACGATGGTCGGGATCATGCCGACGCCGAACAGGATCGTCGTCGGCAGCACGATCAGCGCCGCCGGGACGATCAGCAGGACCAGCGTCAGGGTTCCGCCCTTTTTCTTCTTCCTACGCGCCATGACGATACCCCCGCTGCCCGGTCAGAAGGCGAAGAACAGGATGATGCCGGCGACCAGGACGGTCGACAGCAGGCTGGACACGATGGCGGCGACCTGCCGTCCGGACGTCTCGATGATGCTGTTGCGGTCGGCGATGGTGTGGCGGACCTTGTCCATCTCCGCGTCGGCCTCGCGGTAGGCGATCTGCGCCGCCTCGAACGCCAGCCGGTCGCGGCGCAGGGCGTCGGGGTCGTCGACCACCTTCAGCAGCTCGGTCAGGCGGCCGTTGTGCGCGGCGGCGTCGGCCATCTTGCGCACCTCCTGCTGCTGCGGCCGGTTGTGGAAGCGGCGGAAGGCGGGGTCGAGCAGCGCCACCACCCAGGCGGCGAGGTGGGTCAGCCCGTCGACCCCGGTGCGGGCCTGGATGTCCGACAGGATGGTCAGCATGGCGACGACGCGGCGCATCGGCTCCACCCCGCTGCCGAGCTGGGTGTACAGCAGCTCGTCGCCGCGCTTGTGGCGGGCGGCCAGGAAGGAGGCGACCTGGCGGTCGATCGGGTCCTTGTGCCGCTCGCCCCCCGCCGCCAGCCAGTCGAGCGCGCGCAGCAGCTCCGCCGGGGTGGTCGGCAACTGCTTGACCACCAGGGCGCTCATGCAGGGCATGGTCGGGTTCATCTCGTACAGCACCCGCTCCACCCCCAGCCCGTGGCTGGCGCGGTCGAGGAAACCGCGCAGCTGGTCGAAGCTCTGCACCAGCGGCACGAACTCCGGCCTGAAGTCGGTCTGGACGCTGACCCAGAACATCGGCAACTGGTTGGCGACCACCTCGGCCACCGCTTGCGGCGATTCGCTGCGCATGAAGGCGTCGGCCAGCATGGTGGCGATGCCGTCGGGCATCATCGCCCGGCCGCGGTAGCGGATCGGCGCGTTGGGGTCGAGCGCGATGCAGACGCGGGCGACCAGCCGGTCGCCCTGGCTGCCGCCCTTGCCGCTGGAGGCGGTCTGGATGGCGTTGTTCACCGCCTCGGCCCGGACGTCGTCGCCCATCGACCGGCGCAGCCACTTGTCCAACTCGCCGCTCTCGATCACCGAGGCCGCTGCCGGGGCGTGGCGCGAGAAGGCGCGGGCCAGCGTGCGGCAATGCCAGTATTCCGACCCCTGGAACTCCAGCGGCCGCGCCGCCCGGCGCGAGATCTGCGGCTGCTTCGGGCTGAGCCGGCGGCCCGCCACCCACAGATCGAGGTCGTTCAGCGTCCAGCGCTGCTTCGGGTCGTCGACCAGCAGGCCGCGCACCACCTCGTTGATCGC
This sequence comes from Azospirillum sp. TSO35-2, assembly GCF_003116095.1. GTDB lineage: Bacteria > Pseudomonadota > Alphaproteobacteria > Azospirillales > Azospirillaceae > Azospirillum. Next base: position 469,077 of record NZ_LGRA01000022.1, on the reverse strand, counting down.
CAGCGGCAGGCGGTTCTGCTGCACCAGGGCGGGGTAGGAGCCGCGATCCATCTTCGCCTGCAGCACCGCGTCGTCGTCCAGCCCCGACAGCGGGTTGCGGCCCAGCGCCAGGATCAGCAGGGTGACGCCCAGCGAATAGAGGTCGTCGGCGACCGTGCCGGTGCCGCGCCCGGCCGGGTTGGCCATGCCGCGTTCGATCGTCTCCAGCAGCACCGGCTGGGCGTAGCCGGGCTGGGTCGACACGCAGTCGCCCAGCATCAGCCCGCCCGACGCGAGGTCGCGGTAGAACAGGTTGGTCGGGCGGATGGCGCCATGGACGACGCCGCGGCTCGACAGCTCCTTCAGCGCCGCCACCAGCGGGTGGACGATCTGGCGGGTGAGCTGGTCCTCCGGCATCGGGTCGAGCGTCTCGGCCAGCGACCCCATCAGCCGCTTGCCGCCCGGCTTTTCGAACACCAGGCAGAAACGGCGGCCGCGGTCCTGCGGCCAGTCCACCAGCCCCCAGTCCAGCAGCCGCATGTGCGTGGCGTTGTCGAGGCTGCCGACGGTGGCGCAGATGTCCATCCGCGGCAGCACCGCGGCGTGGGCGATGATGGCGAAGGGCTCGATCCGCTTCTCGCGCAGCGCCTTGGCGGTGAAGGCGTTGCCGCCAACCGCGTTCAGCGCCGGCAACGGGGCGCCGGGCTGGATCTCGTAGCGTTCGGCGAGCTTGACCGGTTCGGCGTTCGCCATCGGTGCCGCGGCGGCTCCCATCGTTGCGGTCTGGGCGTCGGATGGCATGGACGGCGGATCCCCGAGGCGTGCGAATGTGCGCGAGCCTTAGGTGGCGTGAAAAGGGCAAACAAACCCTTAACGTGCGCGTGCGTAACACTATCGGATTGGATTGGAGAAAGAAACCCCTCCCACCGGGCGGCGGATCCTTGGCCGGGGCGGAGGTGGGCGGGCAAGATTTACACGGATTGAACGGATGTAAACACGGATTTCACGGATGTGGCGTCATCCAATCGTCGAGTTTTGAGAAGACTTGGGGCGCCGCCAAGCTTAAAAAACCGTGTAATCCGTGTCATCCGTGTAAATCTTGCCAATCACCACAGCATTTCGTCAAAAAGCGAAGGCCGATCCATAGGCCCCCACCCCCCTCCCACCAGGGGAGAGGGGCTGTCAGGGCGGCTGAGGATCAGTCGTTCTTGACCTTGACGTAGGAGCCCGGCGCGTCCTCGATCGCCGGCAGGGCGCCGTCGCCCGGCTGGCGGGCGGGAACCTTGCCGTTGGCGAACTGGCCGACCCACTTGTTCCATTCCGGCCACCAGGAGCCGGGGGTCTGGGTTGCCTTCTCCAGCCACTCGTCGGAGGTCTTGGCCAGCTTCTCGCTGGTCCAGTAGCAGTACTTGTTGGCCGCCGGCGGGTTGACGACGCCGGCGATGTGGCCCGACGCCCCCAGCACGAACTTGACCGGACCGCTGAACAGCTGGGCACCGCTGAAGGTGCTCTTCCACGGGGCGATGTGGTCTTCGCGCGCCGACAGGAACAGCGACGGGACCTTCACCTTGCCGAGGTCGATCGGCACGCCCTTCAGCGACACCGCGCCCGGCTGCGCCAGCATGTTCTTCTGGTACATGTTGCGCAGATAGAAGCTGTGCATCGCCGCCGGCATGCGGGTGCTGTCGCTGTTCCAGTACAGCAGGTCGAAGGGGAAGGGATCCTTGCCCAGCAGGTAGTTGTTGACCACGAACGACCAGATCAGGTCGTTGGCGCGCAGCATGTTGAAGGTGGTCGCCATCTTGGCGCCGTCGAGATAGCCCTGCTCGGCCATCTGCCCTTCGATGAAGGTCAGCTGCTCCTCGTCGATGAAGATCGACAGCTCGCCGGCCTCGGTGAAGTCCAGCATGGTGGTGAAGAAGGTCGCCGACTTGATGCGGTCGTCCTTCTTGGCCGCCATGTAGGCGAGCGTCGAGGCCAGCAGCGTGCCGCCCAGGCAGTAGCCGATGGCGTTGACGTCCTTCTCGCCGGTCGCCTTCTCGATGGCGTCGAGCGCGGCCAGCGGGCCTTCGACCATGTAGTCCTCGAAGCCCTTGGCCGCCAGCGTCTCGTCCGGGTTGACCCAGGACAGGACGAAGACGGTGTGGCCCTGGTCGACCGCCCACTTGATGAAGCTGTTCTTCTCGCGCAGGTCGAGGATGTAGAACTTGTTGATCCACGGCGGCACGATCATCAGCGGCCGCTTGTTCACGTCCGGCGTGGTCGGCGTGTACTGGATCAGCTGCATCAGGCTGGTCTGGTAGACGACCTTGCCCGGGGTGACCGCGATGTTCTTGCCGAGCTGGAAGGCGTCATAGTCGGTCATGGAGATGCGCAGCTCGCCCTTGCCGCGCTCCAGGTCCTTCAGCAGATGCTCCAGCCCCTTGACCAGGTTCTCGCCGCCGCTCTCGATCGTCGCGCGCAGCACCTCCGGGTTCGTCATGACGAAGTTGGAGGGCGCCATCGCGTCGACGAACTGGCGGGTGTAGAAATCGACCTTCTTGGCGGTGTGGTCGTCCAGCCCGTCGACCTGGTTCACGGTCGACTGCATCCACCGCGCGCTCAGCAGGTAGGACTGCTTGATGAAGTCGAACAGCGTGTTCTCGTCCCAGGCCGAGTCCTTGAAGCGGCGGTCGTCCTTCGCTGGAGCGATGACCGGCTGCGACTCCTGGCCGAAGAAGCGCTGGGTGGTGCGCTGCCACAGGGTCAGGTAGTCCTGCCACAGCGTCATCTGCGCCTGCATCAGCTTGGCCGGGTCGGCCATCATGCGGGTCGTCATTTCCAGGAAGGCATGGCCGACGCCCATCGGGTCGGGGCTCTTCGGCCCGGCGCCGTCGGCGGCCTGACGCGCCAGGAACTCCGACACCAGCCGCTGGCTCTGTTCGGCGATGCGGGTCATCGCCCGCGACATTTCGACGGGGTCGGGGAGCTTGACGTCCGGGATCGCGGCAGACGCCGGGGTGGAAGCCTGAGGGGGGGCCTTGGTCTCGGCCATGAGCACGGTCCTTCTTCTCTGGGCGTGTGTCGCGTCACCGGTTGGCGGTGTCCGCGAGTTTAGGCTTTGGGCGGTGCGGGCGGGCGGCTATACAGGCATGCGGTGGAACGGTCGAGAGGGTGGAACCGACATGTGGCTGCCGGCGATGCGGTCGGTAACATGCAGCGGTTCGGCCCTCTTGTGCAGTGCGGGAAAACCCGGGACCTCTCATACACCGTGGGTGTGAACATTTCATTTCGCGCATTGTCGCACAAGTGCGGCGTGGCGACCAGCGACGGGGACGGAACATGGCGGCGGCCGGACAGGGCATCGCGGCGGGGAAGCGGACGGTCGGCGCCGCGATCGTATTTGTGCCGATGATTCTCGCGCCGTTGGTTGTCGGGCTGTCGGCGTGCAGCGACCGGGTGCTGGACACCGGCCTCTACGGCGCCGTGACCGGCGCGGACTCGCCGGTCAACGAGGCGGCGTCGCCCATCCGCGCCATGACCGGCGAGCGCACCGGCTACCCGAATCTGGGCACCGTGCCGCCGCGCCCGACCAACCTCACGACCGAGGCGCAGCGCGAGCAGGCGATGGACCGGCTGGCGCAGGACCGTGCGGCATCGCGACGCACCAAGACGGAGACCGAGGCGATCCCGATGCCGGAGCCGCTGCCGACCCCGATGGCCGTCCCGCCGAAGCCGAACCTCCAGCCCGGCCGGAGCTGACCCCAGAGAAAAGCCCCTCGCTCCGGTTGGAGGAGGGGCTTTTTCTCACGTCACGGCATCACGGCCGCGATTGCTCCTGCTAGGCATCACTCCTGGATGAAGGCCTTCACGTAGGACTGGCGCAGCGGCTGGATCAGATAGTCCAGCGGGGTGCGGGGCGACAGCACGATGCGGGCCTCCACCGGCATGCCGGCCTTGATCTTCAGCTTGCCGACCTCGTGGGCGTCGCCGTCCTTCAGACGGATGCGGGCGAGGTAATACTCCTGGCGGGTGGCGTTGTCGGTCAGGCGGTCGGCCGACACGTAGGACACGGTGCCGTCGATGGTGCCGACGACGCGGGTGTCGTAGGCGGTCAGCTGCACCTTCACCGGCAGGTCGACGGCCATCGACTTGATGTCCTTCGGCTGGATGCGGACCTCGGCCAGCAGCGCCTTGTCGTCGGGGACGATGTCCAGCACCGGCTCGTTGGCGGTGATCGAGCCGCCGACCGCCGGGTGGCCGTACATCACGACGTTGCCGGCGTCCGGAGCCTTGATGGTGCGGTTGTCCAGCCGGTTCTTGGCGTCGCGGGTCTGGTCGACCAGCTTCTGGATGTCGCCGCGGGCCTTCTCGAACTCCATCAGCACCTTCTCGCGGAAGTCGCTGCGGCGGCGCACCAGATCGCCCTGGGCGTCGACCGCCTGCTGGCGCGACTGGGACATGCGGGCTTCCAGCTCATGGTCCTGGGCGTGGAGCTGGGCGTTCTCCTTCTGCGCCGCGACCAGCTTGGTGCGGGTGGAGTTGCCGCGGTCCAGCAGGCCCTGGGTGATCTGGATGTCCTCGTCCGACAGCTTGATCTCACGGGCCAGGAAGGCGCGCTGCTGTTCCATGCTGCGCACCTCGTCGCCCAGCGTGGCGATGCGGTCCTGGGTCAGCTTGGCTTCGGTTTCGAGCTGGGCGTGGCGGACCTGGAACAGCTTTTCCTGGTTGCGCATGGCGTTGTCGACGGCCGGCTCGGAGGCGCGGCGGTCGGCGAGCTGCGCCGGCCATTCGATCGCCGGCTTCTCGAACAGCTCGGCCGACAGGCGGGCCTCCAGCGCCAGCGTGTCGAGCCACGAGGCGTTCAGCATGTCCAGCCGGGTCTGCGCCTCGGTGCTGTCCAGCCGCATCATGACCTGGCCGGCGCTGACCCGGTCGCCTTCATTGACCAGGATTTCGCTGATGACGCCGCCCTCGGTGTTCTTCACCACCTTGCGGCCGGTTTCCGGGGCCAGCGAGCCCGACGCGCTGATCGCGCTGTGCAGCGGCGCCAGCGCCGCCCAGCCGGTCATGCCGCCGAACCCGACCGCCAGGACTACGAAGCCGCTCAGCAGCAGGTTGCGCACGCCGGTTTCCGGCATCGTCGCCCGCAGCGCGTGGATCGAGGTGATCGTCGCCGCCATCCGCGTCGGCTTGCCGTGCTGGTTGGATTCCGGCGGGTGGGTCGCGTGGTCGGCTTGCAGCGGGGTCGGGAAGGTCGTGGTCAGCGTGGTCATGGGGTGTTCCTTGGCTCAGTCCAGTCCGGGTCGGGCGTCGTCGCGTGGCGGGGGGCTTGCGGCCGGCCTCAGCCGGCGGCCCCCGCCGTCGCCGCGGAGGGACCGGATGCATGGCCGGTCTGGGACGGGCCGAGGTTGCGCAGACGGGCGAGGTTGGCGGCGCCCTGCTGGGACTGCTGGTCCTGGCGCGGCAGTTCCATCGCCATGCCGTTCTTCAGCACGTAGGTGCGGTCGGACAGGTCGACGAAGACGGGCGAGTGGGTCAGGACGATGACGGTGGCGCCGCGGCTCCGGCATTCCATCACGAAGGCGCGGACCGCCTTCATCCCCAGCTCGTCCAGGCCGGCGGTCGGTTCGTCCAGCACCAGCAGCGGCGGCTGGCCGAAGGCGGCGCGGGCAAGGCCGATCTGGCGGGCCGAGGCGCCGGTGATCGGGCACAGCGGGTCGGTGACCTCGGTCTCATAGCCGGCGGGCAGGCTTTCGATCCACTCGTGGATGCCGGCGGCCTTGGCGGCGGCCTCGACCTGCTCGCGGGTGGCGGAGGCGAAGCGGGCGATGTTGTCGGCGATGCTGCCCGGCAGCAGGTCGACCTGCTGCGGCAGGTAGCCGATGCCCTGGTCGGCGGTTTCCGGCGTCAGGGTGGCGATCGACAGGCCGCCCAGCCGCACGGTGCCGGCCGACGGGATGGCGACGCCGGCCAACAGGCGCGCCAGCACCGACTTGCCGGACCGGTTGGGACCGGCGACGCAGATGGTCTCGCCCGGCTCCACCGTGAAGGTGACGCTGCGCAGGATCGGCTTCTGGTCGCGGGGGGAGACGAACAGCAGGTTCTCGACGGTCAGGCGCTCGCTCTCCACCGGGACGGAGGGCCGCTCCGGCTCGCGCGACAGGCGCTTCAGCAGCGGCAGCAGGCGGCGGACGGCCTGGGCGGAGCGCTGCAGGGCACCCCAGGCGCCGGCGGTCTGCTCGATCGGGGCGAGGCCGCGGCCGACCAGCATCGAGGTGGCGATCATGCCGCCGAAGGACAGGTGCTGCTCGATCACCAGCCAGGCGCCGACGGCGGTGACGGCGATCTGCAGGACCATGCGCACCCACTTGGTGGCGGCGCCGATGGCGGCGCTGCGCTCATAGCCCTGGCCCTGCAGCGCGCTGGCGGTCAGGAAGTCGCGGTTGACGCTGTCCAGGGCCGAGCCGCCCATGCGCAGGCCGCGCACGGTGTCGGACTTGGACGCCAGCGCCTCGAACAGCTTCTGGGCGCGGCTGGCCGGCAGCTTGCTCTCGTCGTTGACCTCGCGGACGGCGGCGTGGCCGATCCAGCCCATCACCGCCATGATCGCCATCGACACGACCAGCAGCAGCGCCAGCATCGGGTGGATCACATAGATGCCGACGACGTACAGCGGCGCCCAGGGCAGATCCATCAGGGCCGGCAGCGACGGACGCGAGAAGGCGCCCTTCAGCTCCATCAGGTCGGCGAGCGGGCCGTTGTCCGGACGGCCGCGGCCGGCGGCGTCCAGCGCGTCGGCGGTCAGCCGGCGGCGCCACTTCACCTCCAGCGCGTTGCCGGCGCGGGCCAGCAGGCGGGAGCGCAGCATTTCCAGCAGCGCGCTCAGGCTCAGCGCCATCACCACGATGATGGTCAGCATGGCCAGCGTGTCGTAATTGCCGGACGGGATGGCCCGGCTGAACACCTGAAGCGAATAGATCGGCATTGCCAGCATCAGCGCGTTGATGGTAGCGCTGAAAATAAATGTACTAACAAGTATCCTGGAAAAATAACGGCGGTTAAAGGATGATTCCGGCTTGAGACCACCGGTCTTGTGCATGTTTTTGGTCTTGTTCGAAACAGGCATGAACAGCCCTCCAATTGTCACCGTTTGGCGCAGTGCCCACTGGATGCAGGCGAGTTCAGATGACGCTAACTTGGTAAACGCGGTGTTAAGATCGGGTGACGTCACAGGAATGCCACCGGATGCCACCACTTTTGCGCAGCTCTTGCGCAGGTTTTGCGGTGGTTCGCCGCGGAAAGCCGGGCGGAACGGCGCATGACCAATAGGCGGTTGGAGCGGCGGGGCGGAACCGCTATCGTTCCCGGCACTGCGGTGAAGGGCCGTCGCCACGCGGCGGTACCCGGTTTCGCGCAAACGACATTCGGAGACGACGATGGAAGGGCGCAAGGTCCCCTCGGTGGTGTTCAAGACCCGCGTGCGTGACGAGAGCGTCGGCGGGCCCAATCCGTTCCGCTGGCAGGACGTGTCCAGCGACGATCTGTTCAAGGGCAAGCGCGTGGTGGTGTTCTCGCTGCCCGGCGCCTTCACCCCGACCTGCTCGAACGAGCAGTGCCCGGCCTTCGAACGTCTCCACGACGAGTTCAAGGCGCTGGGCATCGACGAGGTCTACTGCATCAGCGTCAACGACGCCTTTGTCATGTTCCAGTGGGGCAAGAGCCTGAACCTGAACAAGGTCAAGCTGATCCCCGACGGGTCGGGCCATTTCACCCGCCGCATGGGCATGCTGATCAACAAGGACCATGTCGGCTTCGGCTACCGCTCCTGGCGCTACGCCATGGTCGTGAAGGACGGCGTGGTCGAGAAGTGGTTCGAGGAGCCGGGCATCAACGACGCGGGCGAGAACGGCGACCCCTACGGCGAATCCTCGCCGGAAAACGTGCTGGGCTACCTGCGCGCCTGAGTCCTCGGGCGCCCCGGCGATTGAGACGACGAAAGGCCGGTGGGGCGTCCGCTCCGCCGGCCTTTCGTCTGTCCGGGCGATCCTTGGCGCCTCTCTTCCCTTTTTTATCGACATCGACGATTGCCTTGCTACGTTCCGCTGTGTATGGCGGGGATGAAGCATAGACGGCCACAACCGGTGGGCGACCAACAGCGCTCTGGCAACAGCACTCTGGTCGTGCTGTCCCCGCAGCTGTCCGCGCGCCGGTCCACGCGATGTTGATAATTCTGGCAGGGCAGAGGTGACCCCCATGACGAACACCACCATCGAAACCACGCTCGCCACAACGACCCTGGCCAAAACGGCGCTGCCGGCCCTGGCCGCGGCCGCCCTGCTGGCGCTGGGGGCCCCGGCGGCCGGCGCCGCCGAGCTGTCGCTGTCGACGATGAGGCTGAAGATCGACCCGTCGCAGACGACGGTGTCCGGCATCTCGTCCGGCGCCTACATGGCCGGCCAGTTCCAGATCGCTTACTCCAGCCTCGTCAAGGGCGCCGGCATCGTCGCCGGTGGCCCCTATGACTGCGCGGAGGTGTCGCCCGGCGGCCTTGCCCCGGCGGTGGTGGCGCTGAAGCGCTGCATGGACGTATCGATGGGCGCTCCCAGCGTCGGCGATCTGGTCGCCAACGCCAAGGCGCGCGAAAAGTCCAAGGACATCGACCCGCTGGCCAATCTGGCGCAGTCGCGCATCTACCTGTTCAGCGGCGACAACGACGTGACGGTCAAGCGCCCGGTCACCGACGCCACCGAGCTGTTCTACAAGGCGCTGGGGGTGACCGACGCCAACTTCGCCTATGTGAAGAACCCGCAGGCGGCCCACGCCTACATCACCGACGGCTATGGCGCCGCCTGCAACTTCATCCCCCAGGAAGGGGAGAAGAGCGAATACATCAACAACTGCCAGTATGATCAGGCCGGCGCCATCGTCCAGTTCTTCTACGCCGACGCGAAAAAGCCGAATGCCCCCACCGCCGCCCGTTCGCCGGTTCTGTTCGACCAGCGCCCGTTCGTCGGCGACACCAGCCGGACCGGGATGGCCAAGACCGGCTACATCTACGTGCCGGAGGCCTGCGAGGGCGGGCGGCAGACCTGCCGCATCCACGTCGCCTTCCACGGCTGCCAGATGGCGTCGAACCTGATCGGCGATCATTTCGCGGTGAACGCCGGCTACAACCGCTGGGCCGACGTCAACAACATCGTCGTGCTGTACCCGCAGATCGATGGCGCAGCCAAGCCGACCTCCAACCCCAAGGCGTGCTGGGACTGGTTCGGCTACACCGGCTACGACTTCGCCCGCAAGGGCGGCTTCCAGATGACCGCCGTCCGCAAGATGATCGGCGCGCTGTCCGGCGAATGATCGCATAAAGAAAAAAGCCCCTCTCCGGCGGACCGGAGAGGGGCTTTTTCTTACCCGAAAACGATCAGGCCTTCAGGATGCCGCGGCCGGCGAAGCGGGCGGCGACGCCGAGCTGTTCCTCGATGCGGATCAGCTGGTTGTACTTGGCAAGGCGGTCCGAACGGCTCAGCGAGCCGGTCTTGATCTGGCCGCAGTTGGTGGCGACCGCCAGGTCGGCGATCGTGCTGTCCTCGGTCTCGCCCGAGCGGTGCGACAGAACGGCGGTGTAGCCGGCCTTGTGCGCCATGTCGACCGCTTCCAGCGTCTCCGACAGCGTGCCGATCTGGTTGACCTTCACCAGGATCGAGTTGGCGATGCCCTTCTGGATGCCCTGGGACAGGCGCTTGGGGTTGGTGACGAACAGGTCGTCGCCGACCAGCTGCACCTTGGAGCCGATGGCGTCGGTCAGCGCCTTCCAGCCCTCCCAATCGTCCTCGGCCATGCCGTCCTCGACCGAGATGATCGGGTAGCGGCCGACCAGGTCGGTCCAGTAGGCGACCATCTGCTCGGGGCTCAGCGACTTGCCTTCGCCGGCCAGCTCGTACTTGCCGTTCTTGAAGAACTCGGTGGAGGCGGCGTCGATCGCCAGCATGACGTCGTCGCCCGGCTTGTAGCCGGCGGCCTCGATCGCCTTCATGACGAAGCCGAGCGCGTCGTCGGTCGAGCCCAGGTTGGGGGCGAAGCCGCCCTCGTCGCCGACGTTGGTGTTGTGGCCGGCGTCCTTCAGCTTCTTCTTGAGCGACTGGAAGATCTCGGAGCCCATGCGGATCGCCTCGGCGCCGGTTTCGGCGCCGACCGGCATGATCATGAACTCCTGGATGTCGATCGGGTTGTCGGCGTGGGCGCCGCCGTTGATGATGTTCATCATCGGCACCGGCAGCAGCGAGGCGAAGGCGCCGCCGACATAGCGGTACAGCGGCAGGCCGGCGTCCTCGGCGGCGGCGCGCGCCACCGCCAGCGACACGCCCAGGATGGCGTTCGCCCCCAGGCGGCCCTTGTTCTCGGTGCCGTCGATCTCGATCATCGTCATGTCGAGGACGCGCTGGTCGGCGGCGTCCATGCCGACCAGGGCCTTGGACAGTTCGCCGTTGACCGACTGGACGGCCTTCAGCACGCCCTTGCCGCCGAAGCGGGCCTTGTCGCCGTCGCGCAGTTCGACAGCCTCGTGGGCGCCGGTGGACGCGCCCGACGGCACCGCGGCGCGGCCGAAGGCGCCGCTGTCCAGGGTCACGTCGACCTCGACGGTCGGGTTGCCGCGGCTGTCGAGAATCTCGCGGGCATGGATTTCGGTGATGGCGCTCATGGGAAGAGATGTCCCGTGTTTTGGGATGTTTCGGGGAAATGTTCGGTGTGGGCGCCGCTCGAAAGCCGATCAGTGCAGCTTGAGCTTGGGGCGCCGGTAGATGAACCAGTAGACGGCGCCGACCATGACCGCTCCGCCGATCCAGTTGCCGATCGTCACGGCGCCGAGGTTGACCAGATAATGGCCGACCGGGATCGTCGGGGCCGACCGGCCGAGGTCGTGCCAGAAGCTGTCCGGCGCGCCCCATTCGATCAGCAGGCCGAGCGGGACGAAGTACATGTTGGCGACGCAGTGCTCGAAGCCGGCGGCGACGAAGGCGGCGACCGGGAAGGTGATCGCCAGGATCTTGTCACCGACGCTGCGCGCGCCCAGCGCCAGCCACACGGCCAGGCAGACCAGCACGTTGCACAGGATGCCCAGGAAGAAGGCCTGGTCGGTCGGCAGTGAACTCTTGGACACCGCGAAATACAGCGCCGAGGCGCCGACCGCGCCATGGCCGAAGGTGTATTGGCCGGACAGGAACACCAGCAGCGCGGTGCCGGCGGCGCCGACGAAGTTGCCGAGCCACACGGTGGTCCACACCCGCAGCATCTCGCGGGCGTGCAGCCGGCCGCTGGCCCAGGCCATCACCATCAGCGCGTCGCCGGTGAACAGCTGCGCACCGCCGACGATCACCAGGATCAGGCCGAGCGAGAAGACCAGCCCGCCCAGCAGCCGGGTCAGGCCGTAGGGCAGCATGCCTTCGGCCCCCGACATCGCGATGGTCGCGAACAGGCCGCCGAAGGCGATGAAGGCACCGGCGAGAACCGCCAGGGCGAACAGGGTGGGGGTGTCGTAATGGGCCTTCTTGACGCCCAGATTTTCGGCGGCGAGCGCAATGGCGTCGGGCATCAGCGCGTCGAGGCTCTGCGGCGTCGGCTGGCTCCAGCCGGGCACGTCGTTGCTGTCCATGTTCATCGGGGTAATTCCTTGCTCGCGCCGTTGCCGGCCCGGCTTTTCGCCGGTGGCTGATCGCGCGTTGTCTCAGGCGGTCCGCAGCCCCTCAGCGCGGAAGATGTCGCGGACCCGGCCGGTCAGTTCGGCCGAGGGCTCCGGCGTGTTCGACAGCATGTAGCGCCGGCCCAGCGCCTTCCATTTGTGTTCGCCCATCTTGTGAAAGGGCAGGACATCGACCCGCTCCACCACGCCCAGCCCGGCGGCGAATCCGGCGAGGTCGCGGATTTCCGCAAGATCGTCGGTCAGTCCCGGCACCAGAACGTAGCGCAGCCAGATCGGCTTCTTCATCACGGACAGTCGTTCGGCGAATTCCAGCGTCGGGCGCAACGGAACGCCGGTGACCCGGCGGTAGGTGCTTTCCTTGAACGCCTTGATGTCCAGCAGCACGAGGTCGACGTCTTCCAGCAGAAGGTCGTCGGCGTGCTTGCCGAGAAAACCGGAGGTGTCCAGCGCGGTGTGCAGGCCCATCGCCTTGGCACCGCGGAACACCGCCGCGCAGAACTCCGGCTGGACCAGCGGCTCACCGCCGCTGATCGTGATTCCGCCGCGCGCCCGTTTCAGGAACTCCGCATAACCGCCGATCTCGTCCACGACGGCCGTCGACAACGTCGGCGTTCCGTCATGCATGTGAAGGGTATCGGGGTTGTGGCAGTACAGGCAACGCAGTGGGCAGCCGGCCAGGAACAGCACGAAGCGCACCCCTGGCCCGTCGACGGTGCCGCCGGTCTCGACCGAATGGACCCAGCCGGAAACGGCGCCGGGACGGGTCAGGGGTGTGGTGCTCATCGCTCAGTGTCTGTCGTGGAAGGTGCGGGAGATGACGTCGAGCTGCTGCTCGCGCGTCAGCTTGATGAAGTTCACGGCGTAGCCCGACACCCGGATGGTCAGCTGCGGGTACAGCTCCGGATGGTCCATGGCGTGGAGCAGCGTCGCGCGGTCGAACACGTTGACGTTGATGTGGTGGCCACCCTGCGCGGCATAGCCGTCCAGCATGCCGACCAGATTGTCCACCCGCTCGTCCTCGGTGTGGCCGAGCGCGCCGGGGACGATGGTGAAGGTGTAGCTGATGCCGTCCTGCGCGTGCGCGTAGGGCAGCTTCGCCACGCTCGCCATCGAGGCGACCGCACCCTTCTTGTCCCGCCCGTGCATCGGGTTGGCACCCGGCGCGAAGGGCTGGCCGGCCTTGCGGCCGTCCGGCGTGTTGCCGGTCTTCTTGCCGTACACCACGTTCGACGTGATGGTCAGCACCGACTGGGTCGGCATCGCGTTGCGGTAGGCCTTCTGCTTGCGCAGCGCCGTCATGAAACGCTCGACCGCCCAGATCGCGATGTCGTCGACCCGCGCATCGTTGTTGCCGAAGGCCGGATAGTCGCCCTCGATCTCGAAGTCGGTGGCGAGGCCCTTTGCGTCGCGGATCACCTTCACCTTGGCGTGCTTGATCGCCGACAGGCTGTCGGCCACCACGCTCAGGCCGGCGATGCCGCAGGCCATGGTGCGCAGGATGTCGCGGTCGTGCAGCGCCATTTCCAGCCGCTCGTACATGTACTTGTCGTGCATGTAGTGAATGGCGTTCAGGGCGTTCATGTAGACCTTGGCCAGCCACTCCATCATCGGCTCGAAGCGGGCCATGACCTCGTCATAGTCCAGAACGTCGCCGGTGATCGGGGCGTAGGCCGGGCCGATCTGGTCGCCCGACACTTCGTCCTTGCCGCCGTTGATGGCGTACATCAGCGTCTTGGCCAGATTGGCGCGGGCGCCGAAGAACTGCATCTGCTTGCCGATGCGCATCGCCGACACGCAGCAGGCGATGCCGTAGTCGTCGCCCCAATAGGCGCGCATCAGGTCGTCGTTCTCGTACTGGACCGAGCAGGTCTTGATCGAGGTGGCGGCGCAGAAACGCTTGAAGCCTTCCGGCAGCTTTTCCGACCACAGCACGGTCAGGTTCGGTTCCGGCGCCGGACCCAGGTTGTGCAGGGTCTGCAGCATGCGGAAGTTGTTCTTGGTCACCAGCGTGCGGCCATCCAGCCCCATGCCGCCCAGGCACTCGGTCACCCAGGTCGGATCGCCCGAGAACAGCTGGTCGTATTCCGGCGTGCGCAGGAAACGCACCAGGCGCAGCTTGATGACGAACTGGTCGATCAGCTCCTGCGCCTCGGCCTCGGTCAGGACGCCGGCGCGCAGGTCGCGCTCGATGTAGATGTCGAGGAAGCTGGACACGCGGCCGATCGACATCGCCGCGCCGTTGGCCTCCTTCACCGCCGCCAGATAGGCGAGGTAGGTCCACTGCACCGCTTCGCGGGCGGTGGCGGCCGGGCGCTTGACGTCGGCGCCGTAGGAGGCGGCCATCGTGACCAGCTCCTTCAGCGCGCGGATCTGCTCGGAGATCTCCTCGCGCAGGCGGAGGATGTCCTCGTCGATGCGGCTGACTTCCAGCGAGGTCAGCTGGGCCTTCTTGTCCTTGATCAGGAAGTCGGCGCCGTACAGCGCCAGCCGGCGGTAATCGCCGATGATGCGGCCGCGGCCGTAGGCGTCGGGCAGACCGGTGATGACGCCCGACTTGCGGCAGCGCAGCATCTCCGGGGTGTAGACGTCGAAGACGCCGTCATTGTGCGTCTTGCGCAGGCTCGGGAACACCTCTTCCAGCTTGGGCGAGGGGGTGTAACCGTAGGCCTCCAGACCGGTCTTGACCATGCGCCAGCCGCCGAACGGCATGATGGCGCGCTTCAGCGGCTTGTCGGTCTGCAGACCGACGATCACTTCCAGCTCCCGGTCGATGTAGCCCGGGGCGTGCGCGGTGATCGACGCGAAACGCTCGGTGTCGGCGTCGAGCACGCCGCCCTTGGCGGCACGTTCCTGCTTCAGCAGGTCGCTGACCTTGGCAAACAGCGCGGTGGTGCGGGCGGTGGGGCCGGCGACGAAGCTGGCGTCCCCTTCATAGGGGGTCAGGTTGCGCTGAATGAAATCGCGGACGTCGACCGAGCGGCGCCAGACGCCTGGTGCGAAAGCGCGCCAGGGTTCGGCGACGGACTGCTGCTCCGGGGCCTGGGCAAGTCCGTCCATCAGCAGGGTGTCCATGATGTCTCCTCAGGGAATAGACGTCGGCGCGGTCAGTGGCCGTGTCGGCGGTCGTGTGGGTCCGCGACGAGCGGATTTGTTGGAACCATAGGCGCATCGGCGCCCGAATTCGTTGATACACATCAGATTCTCAGAGCAGGCGCCGGCCGGTGTTTGACGTGTTCGAAGCCGGGGTTTGCGCCCGCTCTGTAGTTTTACTACATACTCTCGCACGGGCCCGGCCACAAGGCGGACGGGCTTGCCATTTTGTCGCAGGGCAAGCCGCAGAAGGTTGGAAAGCCTCGGAAAGAGAGGCGAAGGACGGGCGACGGATTCGGTCGTTCGTAGCGCTCTATATGTAGTTTTGCTACATGTGCTAGGGTCCTGCACAATCAGAAGGGAGACAGCCCCCATGCTGGCGAGAATCGCGGCGGTCCGCGACCAGATCCGGCCGTCGGAACGCAAGCTGGCCGACTATGCCATGGCCCATCCGGGCGACGTCATCAACCTGTCGATGGCCGAACTGGCCGACCGGGCCGGGGTGAGCGAGCCGACGGTGGCGCGCTTCTGCTCGGCGCTCGGCTGCCGCGGCTTCCGCGAGTTCAAGATCAAGCTGGCGCAGGACATCGCCGGCGGCATGCCGTTCCTGCACCAGGACCTGTCGGTCGGCGAACCGGGCGACGAGGTGCCGGGCGCGGTGCTGGCCGGCAAGCTGTTCGACCGCACCATCGCCACGCTGATGCAGGTGCGCAACACCCTGCCGGCCGACGCCGTCGACCGTGCGGCCGACCTGCTGGCGGCGGCGCGGCGGATCGAGTTCTACGGCTCTGGCAACTCCGGCACGGTGGCGGAGGACATCCAGCGCAAGTTCTTCCGGCTGGGCATGCCGACGGTCGCCTACAGCGACAGCCATGTCTATTTCGCCTCGGCCCTGATGCTGGCGCCGGGCGACGCGGTGGTGGCGGTGTCCAGCACCGGCCGCACCCGCGATATCCTGGACGCGGTGCGCAACGCCCGCAACGCCGGGGCCGACGTGGTGGCGCTGACGCGCTCCGGCTCGCCGCTGGCCGAGCTTGCCAACGTCAGCCTGGTGGCCGACATCGCCGACGACTTCGACATCCACTCGCCGATGACCGTGCGCATCGCCCACCTCGTCCTCGGCGACATCCTGTCAATCGCGGTGGCGCTGCGGAAAGGAGACGCCCTGCAGGAACGGATGAAGCGCCAGGACCGGGCGCTCGACACCCGCCTGTCCGCCAAGTGATACCGTCGAGCGTAAGTTCTGACTTACGCTCGACGGTAAGGGCCGCGACGGCGGCCCCGCAGGCCCATGCCTGCGAAGGCAAGCGGCCGGACGGCCGCGCCCGCCGATTGAGGGCGAGCGTAAAGCCTGATGCGTCAGGCTTTACGCTTGATAGCATGACGGACGGGTGTCGGTCCGGCCGGGTCAGCCTTCCACCACCCGGTCCGCCACGAACCAGCCGGCGACCCGGCGCGACAGGTCGTCGACCAGCAGGAACAGCGCCGGGATCACCAGCAGGCTGAGGAAGGTGGAGGTCAGCAGGCCGCCGATCACCACCACCGCCATCGGCTGGCGGAAGCTGGGGTCGGCGCCCATTCCCAGCGCGATCGGCATCATGCCGGCGCCCATGGCGATGGTCGTCATCAGGATCGGGCGGGCACGCTTGTGGCAGGCGTCGATCAGCGCCGAAACCCGGTCCATCCCCTGGTCGCGCCGCGCCATCACCGCGTATTCGACCAGCAGGATCGAGTTCTTGGTGACGATGCCCATCAGCATCAGCAGCCCGATGACGGTCGGCATGGAAAAGCTCATCCCCGCCGCCAGCAGCGCGAACAGCGCACCCCCGACCGACAGCGGCAGGGCGGCGAGGATGGTCGCCGGCTGCAGGAACTCATGGAACAGCAGCACCAGCACGGCGTAGATGCAGAAGACGCCGATGCCCATGGCGGTGCCGAAGCCGTTGAACAGCTCGCTCATCCGCTCCAGTTCGCCCTGTTCGACCAGATGGACCGAGGCGGGCAGCGCCCGCATCGCCGGCAGTTGCTTGGCCTCGCGCATCACCTCGCCGAGCGATCGGCCGCCCAGCTCGACGGTCAGCGAGACGTTGCGCGAGCGGTCGATGCGGTCGACCTGCGACGGACCGCTGCCGAAGCCGATGCCGGCGACGGAGCCGAGCGCCACCATCCCGCCGCCGCCCTTCACCCGCAACTGGCCCAGCCAGTCCAGGTCCGCGCGCACCGCCGGATCCATCCGCACGCGGACGGCGATCTGGCGCTGCGGCAGGTTCAGCTTGGGGATCGCGGTGGAATAGTCGCCGTAGGTCGCCATCCGCACCGCGTCCGCCAGATCCTGCGAGGTGACGCCGAGCGCCGCGGCGCGGGCGAAATCCGGCCGGATCTGGATCTCCGGCCGTTGCAGCGCCGCGCCGGAGGTGACGTTGCCGATGCCCTTCAGGGTGCGCAGGTCGGCCTCCACCGCGGCGGCCGCCTGTTCCAGCGCCACCGGATCGTCGCTGGCCAGGGTGATCGGCAACTGCTCGCCGTTGCCGCCGCGTCCGACCTCGACGCGGGCGCCGGGCAGCTGCCGCAGCAGGCCGCGCATCTCCGCCTCCACCGCCGACTGGGCGCGGTGGCGCTCCGACCGCGGCGACAGCTGCACCGTCAGGGAGGCGGTGCGCGGGCTGGTCGTGGTGGTGGCGTCCATGCCGCCGCCCATCGTCGCGGTGCCGACCGCGGTGAACACCCCCGTCACCTCCGGCACCCGGCGCAGCAGGGCGTCGGCGCGTACGGCCAGCGCCGTGGTGTCGTCCAGCGTGGCGTCCGGCGGCAGGGTCAGCGTCACCTGGCTCTGGGCGTCGTCCTGCGCCGGCATGAAGCCGGTGGGCAGCAGCGGCACCAGACCGAGCGACAGCGCGAAGAAGGCCACGGCCACCGCCGCCGTGCGCCAGGGGTGGCGCAGGCAGGCGCGCACCGTCGCCAGATAGGCCAGCATCAGCCGGCCGTCGCGCTCCTCCTCCGGGCTGGTCCTCATGAACTGCGCGGCCATCATCGGCGTCAGCAGCCGGGCGACCAGCAGCGAGGCCAGCACCGCCACCGCCGCGGTGATGCCGAACTGGCGGAAGATTTTGCCGGGGATTCCGCCCATGAAGGCGGTGGGCAGGAACACCGCCACCAGGGTGAAGGTGGTGGCGATCACCGCCAGCCCGATCTCGTCCGCCGCCTCCATCGCGGCGGAGCGGGCGGATTTGCCCAGCCGCATGTGGCGGGCGATGTTCTCCACCTCGACGATGGCGTCGTCGACCAGGATGCCGACCACCAGCGCCAAGGCCAGCAGCGAGATGGTGTTCAGGCTGAAGCCCAGCAGCTGCATGGCGCCGAAGGCCGGGATGATCGACAGCGGCAGCGCCACCGCGGAGATCACCGTGGCCCGCCAGTCGCGCAGGAACCACCAGACCACCACCACCGCCAGCACCGCCCCCTCCAGCAGCAGATGCAGGGAGCCCCGGTAGTTCTCGACGATCGGGGTGACGGTGGTGCTGGCCTCGTCCATCGTCACCTCCGGGTGGGCGGTGGCGAAGGCCGACAGCGCCTTGCGCGCCGCCTCGGCGACGCCGACGTCGGAGAAGCCCTTGGTCCGGGTGATCTGGAAGGCGATGACCGGTTGGCCGTCCAGGAAGGCCCGCGTGCTGCGGTCGGCGTGGGTGTCGGTCACCCGCGCCACCTGGTCGAGCCGGACCCGGCGCCCGTCGGTCAGCGGCACGGTGATGGCGGCGACCTCCTCCACCGTGCCGACGGCGCCCAGCGTGCGCAGCGACTGGCGCTTGCCGCCGACCTCGCCCTGGCCGCCGGAGCTGTCGGCCTGCACCGATTTCACGGCGGTCGAGACGTTCGACGCGCTCACCCCCAGCCCGGCCATCAGCGTCGGGTCGAGATCGACATGCACCTCGCGGTCGATGCCGCCGATGCGGGTGACGCCGGCCACGCCCTTGGCCGACAGCGCCGCCTTGGTGACGTCGTTGTCGACGAACCAGGACAAGTCCTGTTCGTCGAGCTGGTCGGAGCGGACGGTGTAGGTCAGCAGCGCGCGGGTTTCCGCCGTCACCTTCGACACGCTGGGCGAGGCCATGCTGGCGGGCAGGTCGGCCTTGGCACCGTCCACCGCGTTGCGCACCTCGTTCAGCGCCTCCTCGCCGTTCTTGTCGATGTCGAAGGACACGTTGATGGAGACGGCGCCGTCGGTGATGGTGGTGGTGATGTGCTCCACCCGGCCGAGCGAGGCGAGCTTGTCCTCGATCTTGCGCGCCACCTCGGTCTCAAGCTGGGCCGGGGCGGCGCCTTCCAGCGAGGCGCTGATGGTGACGGTGGGCAGGTCCATGTCGGGGAACTGCTGGATGCCCAGCCGGTCGAAGCCGATCAGGCCGAGCAGGGTCAGCAGGATGAACAGCAGCAGCGCCGGAACCGGGTTGCGGATCGACCAGGCGGACACGTTCATCGGCGGATCTCCGGCGGCAGGCTGGCGGTGTCGGTCGGCCCCTGCGCCGCCTGGGCGGGGGGCCGGGCGGATGATGGGATCGGGGCGACCGTGACCGGGGCCCCGTCGGACAGGAAGGCGCCGCCGGTCTCCACCACCCGCGCGTCGGCCGGCAGGCCGGACAGGATCTCCACCCGGTCGTCGCGCCGCCGCCCGGTGGCGACGATGCGGCGGGTCACCCGGTCGTCGGCGCCGATGGTGAAGACCAGCGAGCGGCCGTCGCGCAGCACCACCGCCGACTGCGGCACGGTCAGCGCCGGCCGGTCGCCCAGCTCGATCTCGCCGCTGGCGAAGCCGCCGGCCAGCGCGCCGCTGCCGGCGCTCAGGCCGACATAGACGATGCCGCGGCCGGTGTTGGCGTTCAGGCTGGGGCCGGGTTGGCGCACCGTGCCGTCGACCGGACGGCCGTCGGGCAGGGTCACACGGGCGCTCTGGCCCGCGCGGATCTGCGGCAACTGCCGGGCGTCCAGCTCGGCCTGCCACTCCACCCGGCCCTGGCGCTGGAGGCGGAACAGCTCAGTCCCGGCCGACACCACGTTGCCCAGCGTGGCGGAGCGGGCGGTGACCACACCGTCGTCGACCGCGCGGATGCTGGTGCGGGCCAGTGTGATCCGGCTGCTGTCCAGATCGGCCTGGGCGGCGGCGAGGCTGGCCTTCGCCGTGTCCTCGGCGATCAGGTATTCGGTGACCTGCTGCTCCGACAGGGCGCCGCTGCCCTTGACCAGCCGGGCGCGCTTGGCGTTGGCCTGGGCCTGGGCGAGGCTCGCCCTGGCCTGGGCCACCGTGGCCTCCTGCTTGCGGATGTCGGCCTGCACGCTGTCCTGCGCCAGCCGCGCCAGCTCCTGCCCGCGGGTGACGGCCGACCCGACGTCGGCGAACAGGTCGGTGACGCGCAGATTGCCGGTCTCGGCCCCGATCACCGCCTCCTGCCACGCCGCCAACGCGCCGCTGGCCGGCAGGCTCTGCGGCCAGTCGAGCGTCTGCGGGGTGGTGACGGTGACGGTCAGCACGCTGCCGCGCTCGACCGGCGATGCCGCGGCCGGCGTGGCCGAGGCGTCGGACGGCGAGGTGTCGGACAGCAGGGTCAGGCCGGCCGTCGCGGCGAGAAAGACGGCGCCGAGGCCGGCAACGGCCATCCCGGCCCGGGAAAAGGACGTCACGATGCGTCTCCAGCCTTGGTGTCGGATGAGTGCGCCGGCGGGGTGGCCGGGGTCCCGGCCTGCCAGCCGCCGCCCAGCGCCTTGTAGAGGGCGATCCAGTATTCGATCCGGTCGCGCTGGACGGTGATCAGCGTGATCTCGGCGTTCAGCGCGTTGCGCAGCGCCTCCTCGCGGTCGAGCAGGCTGGCGCCGCCGGCCCGCCAGTTGCGGTCGATCGCTTCGAAATAGCTGCGATAGCCCTCCGCCGCGGTCCGGCTGTCGTCGGTCCGCCGGGCGGCGGCGTCGAGCCGGACCAGCGCCTGCTCGACCTCCTTGATCGCGGTGCGGACGCCGTCGCGGTAGGCGGCCAGCCGATAGTCGTAACTGGCCCTGGCGCTGTCGGCGGTGGCGGCGCGCTTGCCGGCGTCGAACAGCGGCGCCGTCAGCGACGAGCCGACCAGCCACGTCGTCATCAGGCTGCCCAGCGCCACGCCGGACCGCGCGATCTCGCCGCTGAAGGACAGGCTGGGGTAGCGGTCGGCCTCGGCGACGCCGATCTCGGCGCTGGCCGCCGCCAGTTCGCGCTCCAGCGAGGCCAGATCGGGGCGCTGGGCCAGCAGGGCGGCCGGAACATGGTCGACGGCGAAGCCGACCGGCTGCGGCAGCTCGGCCGGCGCCTGTTGCAGCCGGCCGCGCAGCGCCGGTTCGTCGAGGCCGGTCAGCGCCACCAACGCCTTGACCAGCACGTCGCACTCCGCCTGCTGGGCGGTCGCGCTGGCGCGCAGGCTGGCGGCGCTCGCCTCGGCCAGCGCGCCGTTGACGGTGGAGGTGAAGCCGGCGCGGACCGACGTCGCGGTCGCCCGCGCGGTCCCGCCCTGCGAAGCCGCCTCGTCGGCGTAGGCGCGGGCCAGCAGGCGGCAGGCGCGGAACTGGACATAGTCGTCGGCGACCTCCGCCGCCAGCGAGACGCGGGCGTCATGCCAGTCGTCGGTCCGCGCCTCCACCCGCGCCCCGGCCGCTTCGGAGGTGCGCCGCAGCTTGCCGAACAGGTCGACCTCCCACGAGGCGTCGAGGCTGCCCGACAGCGTGTTGCCGGTGGCGACGCCGCCCAGCGCCGACTGCCTGCTCCGCTGGGCCGATCCGCCGCCGGTGACGCTGGGCAGCCGGGCGGCCTGGTCGCTCGCCAGCGTGGCGCGCGCCTTGCGGATGTTGGCCCAGGCCTGGGCCAGCGACGGGCTGCCCGCTTCGGCGGCGCGCAGCAGGTCGGTCAGCACCGGGTCATGGAAGCGGTCCCACCAGCCGACCAGCGTCGCCGTGCTGCCACCGTGCGGCAGGGGCGCCGACCAGGACGGCGGCGCCACCGGCCAGGGCGGGTGGTAGTCCGGCCCCACCGCGCAGGCCGTCAGGCCAAGCCCCGACGCCAGCGCCACCACGAAACGAAAAGCAGAGGCCATGCCGAGCCTGCGTCCAATCGAAGGAGATCAACCGGCCCCGGTATAGCCCCCCGCCGTGTCAACCGGGGTTAAGTGAGCGTAAAGTTGGGTAAAACCCGCCAAAATCGGGGCATTTCAGGGTGTTTCGCCGTTGACAGCCCGGCGGCGCCGGATCGACTGTGCGGCATGATCAAGGTCTTGCTCGTGGACGACGACGTCGAACTCACCGCCATGCTCGTGGAGTATCTGGCGCAGGAGAATTTCGCGGGCCACGCCGTCCACAACGGTGAAGAGGGGGTGGTGGCCGCGCTGAGCGGCGCCTTCTCCATCGTCGTGCTGGACGTGATGATGCCGCGGCTGAGCGGGATCGAGACGCTGCGCCGCATCCGCCAGTCCAGCCGCATCCCGGTGCTGATGCTGACCGCGCGCGGCGACAACATCGACCGCATCACCGGCCTCGACCTCGGCGCCGACGACTACGTGCCGAAGCCCTGCACGCCGGGCGAACTGGTGGCCCGCCTGCGCGCCATCCTGCGCCGCACCGACCCGCAGCCGGCGGCGTCGTCCGCAACCGCGACGGTGCAGGCCGGGCCGCTGCTGCTGTGCCCGGGCAACCGCTCCGCCACGCTGGACGGCCGGCCGCTCGACCTGACCGGGACGGAGTTCAACCTGCTGGAGGCGCTGGCCCGCGACGCCGGCCGCCTGATCAGCAAGCAGGAGCTGTCGCAGCGCGCGCTCGGCCGGCCGCTGAGCCCCTTCGACCGTCGCATCGACGTCCACATCAGCAGCATCCGGCAGAAGCTGGGCGTGCGGGACGACGGGCGGTCCTGGATCCAGACGGTGCGTGGCATGGGCTATCAGCTGGTGGCGGACTGATCATGTCCCCACAAATCATGTCCAGGCGGATCCTGCGCCGGCTGTCGATGGGACGGCTGTTCTGGAAACTGTTCGCGTGGCTGTGGCTGGCGATGATGCTGTCCTTCGTCGGCGGCGTGTCCTACCTGCATCTCACCGGCGACCGCGACTTGCCGGCCAGCATGGCGGCGGCCCGCACCGCCACCCTGCTGGCGACGGCGGAAGGGCTGCTGGCGCGGTCGGGGACCGACGCCGCGGTCGTCGCCATCGCCGGCTGGAACGCCGATCCGTCCGCTCCCGCCGTTGCCCTGGTGGCGGAGGACGGCCGACGCCTCGTCGGACCGCCATCGGCGCTCGGGCAAGGCGGCACGCGCCGCCGGGTCGAGGCGGCCGATGGGCGCCTCTACACGCTGGCGACCGGCGTCGACGTTGTCGATACCGGGGATCCCGGGCCGCCCTTCGCCGTGCCGCTGGTGTCGGGCGGGCTGGTGGCGTTGCTGTTCAGCAGCCTGCTGGCCTGGTACCTGTCGCGCCCGCTGCGGCAGTTGAGCTGGGCGCTGCACGCGGTGGCGCGCGGTGATTTCTCCACCCGCGTCCGCCACCGCATGGGCAGCCGGCGCGACGAGATCGTCGATCTCGGCTCCGATTTCGACCGCATGGCCGACCGGCTCCAGCGGCTGGTGGAGGGACGGCAGCGCCTGCTGCACGACATCTCGCACGAGCTGCGCTCCCCCCTGACGCGGATGCAGGCGGCCATCGGGCTGCTGCGACAGAGCCCGGCCAAGACCGCCGCCATGGTCGACCGCATCGACCGCGAGGCCGAGCGGCTGGACTCCATGGTGGGCGAACTGCTGACGCTCGCCCGGCTGGAGGTCGGCGCCGGGGTGATCGCCCGTGAGCGGGTCGACCTGATCGAACTGCTGGGTGCCATCGCCGAGGACGCCGCCTTCGAGGCGGAAGCCTGCGGCCGCGCCGTGCGCTTCACCGCCCAGGGGCAGTTCGTCTGCACCGTCGCCGCCGAGGTGCTGTGCCGCGCCTTCGAGAACATCATCCGCAACGCGGTCAAGTTCACCGCCGAAGGCACCGGGGTCGACGTGACCGCCGCCGTGATTGCCGACGCGGCCGGCGTCGGCGACCGGCTGTGCGTGTCGGTGGTGGACCATGGCCCCGGCGTGCCGGAGGAGATGCTCGACAAGATCTTCGAGCCGTTCCTCCGGCTCGACGGCGCGATGACGGCCACCACCGCCGTGGCCGGCTTCGGCCTCGGCCTCGCCATCGCCCGCCGCGCCATCGAATCGCACGGCGGCCGGGTCGGCGCGGCGCTGGCGCCCCATGGCGGTTTGGCGGTGACGGTCACGCTGCCGGCCGCCGCCGGTCCCGCCCCGCCACCGCCCCGCCTCGCCTGAGAAGCCGGCGCCTTACCGCGCGGCGTCGGGCAACCGGGCCCCGCCGCGCGCGTAGATCTGGATCGGCCGGCAATCGTCGTCGACGGTGACGACGATGGCGCCCGGCTGGTTCGTCAGCCCGATCCAGGCGTCGTAGCGGACGATGCGGTCGCGGATCTCGTCGCGGTAGAGACCGTAGGCCACGCTGCGAATCTGCGGGGCCTGCACCCCCGACCCGGTCAGCACCGACGCCACCGACGGGTTGCACTCGTTCGAACTGGCCCGCTCCAGCGCCGACAGGACCGCCGGGTCCGGCCGGGCGACCTGCGGCGTCGGGATCGCGCCGCATCCGGCCAGCAGCACCGCCAGCACCCCGGCGCCCGCCGCGCGCACCCCGGCCGTCCGGGCGAGGTCCACGGCCGACGGCCGCGTTGCCAAGTTCCGCATCCTCATGGGATAAGCCCTCATTGCTCACACTCTGTTCCTGATATGATCCTCAATATAGGGTGTCCGGCCCGCCCGCCGACTGAGCTTTCGTGCAAATCCCCTGTCACATCCCTGCGGCATGATCGCCGACGCCGGATGCGGGGCCGCCGCGGCCCTTGCCTCGGGCACGGCTTTGGCGCAAGACGTCGCCATCACGCCATCCTTTGCGACGTCCAAGCTGCGGAGCCGCCCCGATGACCGCTGACACCAATTTCGTCCCCACCTGCGACCTGTTCGACCGGTTCAAGGACGCCGCCCGCTTCGTGCTGCCCGGTTTCCGGGATTTCGGCGCCGTGACCCGCTTTTCCGGGCCGGTCGTCACCGTCAAGTGCGTCGAGGACAACTCGCGCGTCAAGGAACTGCTGGCCACCCCCGGCGCCGGCCGCGTCCTGGTGGTGGACGGCGCCGGCAGCCTGCGCTGCGCCCTGATGGGTGACATGATCGCGGCGTCGGCGGTCAAGAACGGCTGGGCCGGCGTGGTCATCTGGGGCTGCGTCCGCGACGTGGCGGAGCTGGCGACGCTGCCGCTCGGCATCAAGGCGCTGGCCGCCACGCCGCGCGCCTCCACCCGCCGCGACCAGGGGCTGGTCGACATCGCCGTGGAGTTGCCGGGCGCCCTGGTCCAACCCGGCGACGTTCTGTTCGCCGACGAGGACGGCATCGTCCTGTTGACCGCCGAACAGGCCGCCTCAGTGAAATAAAGCGCCGGCATCGAAGTGGTCATACCAAGCACAGGTAATACCAGTATCGAAACCGTGGCCACTTCATCCTGATCCATGCGGGAAAGCCGGGCGCCCCCTTGCTCTTTCACTTGAGCGGGGATATAAACCCGTCCTGAGTTCAAGCGGGCCGTCTCACGGTTCCCATCCAAGGGCCGGCCTTTCATTTATGAGGAACCCTGCCGTGCTCGAAGCCTACCGCCAGCACGCGGCCGAACGCGCCGCCCTCGGAATCCCGGCTCTGCCCCTGACCGCCAAGCAGACGGCGGAGCTGATCGACCTGCTGAAGGCTCCGCCGGCGGGCGAAGAGGCGTTCCTCCTCGATCTGATCACCCACCGCGTTCCGGCCGGCGTCGATGACGCCGCCCGCGTCAAGGCCGGCTTCCTGGCCGCCGTCGCCAAGGGCACCGACAGCAGCCCGCTGATCTCCAAGGTCAAGGCGACCGAACTGCTGGGCACCATGCTCGGCGGCTTCAACGTCCAGCCGCTGATCGACCTGCTGGGCGACGCCGAGTGCGGCGCCACCGCGGCCGAAGGGCTGAAGAAGACGCTGCTGGTCTTCGACTTCTTCCACGACGTCAAGGAACTGGCCGACAACGGCAACGCCAACGCCAAGGCGGTGATCCAGTCCTGGGCCGATGCGGAGTGGTTCACCTCGCGTCCGGAAGTCCCGGCGTCGATGACGCTGACCGTCTTCAAGGTGACGGGCGAGACCAACACCGACGACCTGTCGCCGGCCCCGGACGCCTGGTCGCGCCCGGACATCCCGCTGCACGCGCTGGCCATGCTGAAGAACCCGCGTCCGGGCATCGAGGCGGACGAGCCGGGCCAGCGCGGCCCGACCCGCCAGCTCGACGAGCTGAAGAAGAAGGGCAACCTGATTGCCTATGTCGGCGACGTGGTCGGCACCGGCTCCTCGCGCAAGTCCGCCACCAACTCGGTGCTGTGGTTCACCGGCGAGGACATCCCGTTCGTCCCGAACAAGCGGTTCGGCGGCGTCTGCCTCGGCACCAAGATCGCCCCGATCTTCTACAACACCATGGAAGACGCCGGCGCCCTGCCGATCGAGCTGGATGTCGGCAAGATGGACATGGGCGACGTGATCGAGCTGCGCCCCTATGAGGGCAAGGCGCTGAAGAACGGCGAGGTGATCTCGGAGTTCACGGTCAAGTCCGACGTGGTCTTCGACGAGGTCCGCGCCGGCGGCCGCATCCCGCTGATCATCGGCCGCGGCCTGACCGCCCGTGCCCGCGAGGCGCTGGGCCTGCCGGCCTCGACCCTGTTCCGCCAGCCGGCGGCCCCGGTCGACACCGGCAAGGGCTTCAGCCTCGCCCAGAAGATGGTCGGCCGCGCCTGTGGCCTGCCGGAAGGCAAGGGCGTGCGTCCGGGCACCTACTGCGAACCGAAGATGACCACGGTCGGCAGCCAGGACACCACCGGCCCGATGACCCGCGACGAGCTGAAGGATCTGGCCTGCCTCGGCTTCTCGGCCGATCTGGTGATGCAGTCCTTCTGCCACACCGCGGCCTATCCGAAGCTGGTCGACGTCAAGACCCACCACGAGCTGCCGGACTTCATCTCGACCCGCGGCGGCGTCGCCCTGCGTCCGGGCGACGGCGTCATCCACTCCTGGCTGAACCGCCTGCTGCTGCCCGACACCGTCGGCACCGGCGGCGACAGCCACACCCGCTTCCCGATCGGCATCAGCTTCCCGGCCGGTTCCGGCCTGGTCGCCTTCGCCGCCGCCACCGGCGTCATGCCGCTGGACATGCCGGAATCGGTGCTGGTCCGCTTCAAGGGCACGATGCAGCCGGGCGTCACCCTGCGTGACCTCGTCAACGCCATCCCGCTCTACGCGATCAAGGCCGGCCTGCTGACGGTCGAGAAGAAGGGCAAGAAGAACATCTTCTCCGGCCGCATCCTGGAAATCCAGGGTCTGCCCGACCTGAAGGTGGAGCAGGCGTTCGAGCTGTCCGATGCCTCGGCCGAGCGGTCGGCGGCGGGCTGCACCGTGCAGCTCAGCAAAGAGCCGATCATCGAGTACATGACGTCCAACGTCACCCTGATGAAGTGGATGATCGCCAACGGCTACGCCGACGCCCGCACGCTGGAGCGCCGCATCAACGCGATGGAGGCGTGGCTCGCCAACCCGCAGCTGCTGACGCCGGACGCCGACGCCGAGTACGCCGCAGTGATCGACATCGACCTGGCCGACATCCACGAGCCGATCCTGGCCTGCCCGAACGACCCGGACGACGTGAAGACGCTGTCGGAGGTTGCCGGCGACAAGATCGACGAGGTCTTCATCGGCTCCTGCATGACCAACATCGGCCATTTCCGCGCCGCCGGTAAGATCCTGAACGGCAAGTCGGACATCCCGACCCGCCTGTGGATCGCGCCGCCGACCAAGATGGACGCGATGATGCTGAGCGAGGAGGGCTATTACGCCACCCTCGGCAAGGCCGGCGCCCGCATGGAGATGCCCGGCTGCAGCTTGTGCATGGGCAACCAGGCGCAGGTCCGCAAGGGTTCGACCGCGGTGTCGACCTCGACCCGCAACTTCCCGAACCGTCTGGGCATCGACACCCGCGTCTACCTGTCCTCGGCCGAGCTGGCCGCCGTGGCGGCGCTGCTGGGCAAGATCCCGACCAAGGAAGAGTATCTGGCCCAGGTCGGCGTCTTGAACGAGAAGGCCGGCGAGGTCTACCGTTACATGAACTTCGACCAGATCCCGACCTTCCAGGAAGTCGCGGACAAGGTCGTCGTCGCGGCGTAAGCCTGACGGGCATCGTTCTCTGACAAAGCCCCCGCCGGAGCGATCCGGCGGGGGCTTTTGTGTCTCACCCCTCCGGCCGGCAATAGGCGCTGCGGTCTTCCGCCCGCGCCGGGTGTTCCAGGTAGATGCCGCGCCGCGGCACCGCGATGCGGTCGAACTCGTCGGCCAGCCGGTGCAGCGCCGCCCGCATCTCCGCCCCGCGCATCGGTTCGCCATGGCCGGTCACCACCAGCTCCGGCTCCAGCGCCGCCAGCCGGGCGACCGAGTCCCGCGCCTTGTCCCATTCGACGGTGAAGTACATCGGCGGGCCATGCATTTCCGCCCGCTGGACGGCGACGGCGTAGGCCGATTCCTGACCGGTGGTGACGAAGGCGTCGCCGACGATCATCGCGCGGTCCTGCTCCCGCCAGAACGACACATGCCCGACGCTGTGTCCCGGCGTGTGGACCCAGCGCCAACCGGGCATCTCCGGCACGGTGCCGTCGTCGGGCAACCGGCGCAGCCGCGATCCGACATCCACCGGCTTGCGCGGGTAGAAGCGGGCCAGCGCCGCCATCGCCCCGCCGCCGACCGACGGGTCGCCGGGCGGGTAGGCGGCTTGGCCGTTCAGATAGGGGTGTTCCAGTGGGTGGGCGTAGACCGGGGCGTCCCATTCCTCCGCCAGATCCTCCAGCGCGCCGACATGGTCGAAATGGCCGTGGGTCATGACGATGGCGGCCGGACGGGCGTCGCGGCCGAAGCGTTCGGCGGCCGCACTTTTGATGAAGCCCTTGGTGCCGATCAGCCCGGTGTCGATCAGCACCCAGCCACGGTCCCCCGCACCGGCAGCGCCCTGGAACACCACATTGACGATGCCGAGCCGGCGGTAGGCGAGGTCGGGCGCGATCTCGTGCGTGTGGTCGTTGCGCAACGCGTCCAGCGCAAGATCGATCGCGCTGCTGTCCTCCGACAAGGGAATCTGCGTGGCCATGATGTCGCTCTCCCGTTGTATTCCTCGACAACAGGACGGGCGCGCACTTGTCGTGCCCAATTTTCCGGTCGGCGCGCGAAAAGCCCCCACCGATCGGGAACCTCACCCCCCGCTCCCGCGCGGTGGCGCGATCGGCTTGGCCCATGCTATTCTCCCACCACCGCCCGCCGATGCGAGCGGTCCTGTGCACACAAAAACCCCGGCACCGCTCGCAAAAGCGAGGCCATTGATTTTTCTGGGATCTTTGACATCGTTCAGAACGAAGAGGGATCAAGATTCCTGACCAACCCGTCAGATCCGGGCACCGCTCGCAAACGGGGCGATTTTCTGTCGTGGTTCAGATGGTTAGGGGGTAGACTGTATTCCCGAGCAGAAGTGCTCAGGCCTCATTGAAGCCCGAGAACTGCGCAAACATCGGCCAGCACGAACCACGGCGTATTCCCGAGCAGAAGTGCTCAGGCCTCATTGAAGCCAGCGCCGGCTGGTGTCGGACTCCGGCATGACCCTGGGTATTCCCGAGCAGAAGTGCTCAGGCCTCATTGAAGCGACGGCGAAGGCGAGCAGCTCGCCGCCGTCTGCACGGTGAAGTATTCCCGAGCAGAAGTGCTCAGGCCTCATTGAAGCCGTAGCGACGGCATGTCTCAGCCCTCCCGCCGCGCTGTATTCCCGAGCAGAAGTGCTCAGGCCTCATTGAAGCGCGGAGGCAGCCCGCGACATTGCCCTGGGCGCCTCCAGTATTCCCGAGCAGAAGTGCTCGGGCCTCATTGAAGCGGGCTGCATATTCCATCCTGCTGCGGGTCAGATGCGTTGCAGGTATTCCCGAGCAGAAGTGCTCGGGCCTCATTGAAGCCATGTCCGTGAAGGTCAGGCGGTTGCTGTAGCCGACAGTATTCCCGAGCAGAAGTGCTCGGGCCTCATTGAAGCACATGGCTCACCCGTTACCACGATATGACCTTCCCCGAGTATTCCCGAGCAGAAGTGCTCGGGCCTCAATGAAGCCAGAGGACACGCGACAACGAACACACGGCGGCGTCGGTATTCCCGAGCAGAAGTGCTCGGGCCTCATTGAAGCCAGGACATCAAGACCGTGCGCTCCGAGCTGCCCGGTTGTATTCCCGAGCAGAAGTGCTCGGGCCTCATTGAAGCCGCGGCGGTATCCACGGTGACCGTCGCGTCCATGGTGCTGTATTCCCGAGCAGAAGTGCTCGGGCCTCATTGAAGCCGGCCGTTCGACAGGTAGGCGAGGACGAAAGCCTCGTACTCCCGAGCAGAAGTGCTCGGGCCTCATTGAAGCGTACCAGGCTGACGGGTGGCGCTCACGGCTTGTCTCCCTGGTACTCCCGAGCAGAAGTGCTCGGGCCTCATTGAAGCTCACCGACATCCGAAAGCTCCGCCTTGACTTTCCCGCGTACTCCCGAGCAGAAGTGCTCGGGCCTCATTGAAGCACCATCTCCACCGTGATGCGCCCCGCCTCCGCCAGATCGGGTACTCCCGAGCAGAAGTGCTCGGGCCTCATTGAAGCCCGGACTTGATCTCGATGCCAGTGAGGCAGCGATCCAGTATCCCCGAGCAGAAGTGCTCGCCTCCTAAGGTGTTCCGCTCCAGCGACCCTTCACCCACAGCGTCACCGCGGTGTCAGGCGGCCCAGGCCTGACGGAAACGTTCGGCGCGGGTTGCCAGGTCCGCCACCGGGAGGCCTGGGCTGTAGAGGGCGGAGCCGAGGCCGAAGCCGGCGGCGCCGGCCGCGCGGTAGGGGGCCATGGTGTCCGGCGTGATGCCGCCGACCGGCAGCAGCCGCACCGACGGCGGCACAACCGCGCGCATCGCCTTCAGGATGGTCGGGGTGATCAGCTCCGCCGGGAACAGCTTCAGCGCGTCGGCGCCGGCGGCCAGGGCGGCGAAAGCCTCGGTCGCGGTGGCAACGCCCGGCACGCAGGCCATGCCGGCGGCTTTCGCGGCGCGGATCACCGCGGTGTCTGCGTGCGGCATCACCACCAGATCGGCGCCCATGCCCGCCAGCCGCTCGACGTCGGCCACCGCCAGCACGGTCCCGGCGCCGACCAGCGCGTCCGCGGGCAGGCGCCGGCGGATCGCGGCGATGCTGTCGAACGGGTCGGGCGAGTTCAGCGGGACCTCGATCAGCCGGAACCCGGCGTTATAGAGCGCATCGGCCGCCGGTTCGGCTTCCGCCGGGGTCAGGCCGCGCAGGATGGCGACCAGCGGCAGCGCGGCGAAGGCGGCGTCGAGGCGGGTGGCCAAATCGGACATCGGAACGGTCATCGGGGGCAATCCTGAACAATGGGCCTGAACAATGGGCCTGAACAATGGGCCTGGGCAATGGAGGCGCGGAACCAGCGAAGGCGGTCAGGCCGCGGGCAGCAGGCCGGCCGCGGCGGCGAATTGGAAAAGCCCGCGCGGCGCGGTGTTGCCGAGCTGTGCGGTGGGCGCAACCCCCAACACAGCCAGCGCGCGGGCGTAGCGTCCGCACAGCCCGCTGTCGCCGATCAGCAGCAGCGGCGTGCCCGCCGGCTCCGCCCGCAACCTGGCGAGTCCGGACACCAGCTCGTGCCCGATCAGCAGGCCGGACAGATAATGTTTCAGGCTTTCCGCGGGCAGGCGGCGGGTCAGACCCAGCGTGCGGGTGGCGAACAGCTGGTGGGGCAGGTCGCCCGGCCCGGCGGTGGAGGCTGCGCGGACGCCGGCCTCGAAGGCCGCAGCCTCCTGGTCGGGCGTCGCCTCCGCCCCCTCCGGCATCAGCCGGCCGAGGATGGAGTGGGTCCGCAGCACGGCGAACAGCTCCCCGGTCATGTAGGTGGAGAAGCCGGCGATGCGGCCGTCGGCGATGCGCACCCATTTGGAATGGGTGCCGGGCATCGCCACGCAGGCCCGCGCCGCCCAGGTGGGGTTTTCCGCCAGCGCGCCGGCGATCTGGATCTCCTCGCCGCGCATCACGTCGGGCGTGCCGCCGGCCGGGTCGTGCAGCACACCGGGGGCGATCAGGATGCGCCGGCCGTCGGCGCTGTCCACCGACGCCGCGCGGTTGGCGAGGGTCAGCGCGTCGGCCGGGGTGGTCACATACGGTGCCTCCACCCAGCCCTGGGCGCTGCCGACCATGCCGCCGGCCACCACCGGCAGGCTGGGGTTGGTGGCCAGCCAGTCGCCGCACAGGTCGGCGAAGGCGCGCTCGAACCCGGCGGCGCCGGGCAGGGGCAGGTTCTGAATCCCGTGCGCGGTTGCCCGCTCCGCCAGGATGTTGGCGCGGCCGTCCATCAGGAAGCCGCGCAGGCTCGACGTGCCCCAGTCCAGCCCGATCAGAACGGGAGCCGCGTGCGGGGCCTCTCGGGTGCTGTTCATCGCCAATTCCTGGAAATCGTCCGGTCGACCATGCGCATGGCCGGTCAACCTGTGGAGAATGCTAGGTCGCGACGCCGATAACGTCAAATAGTTTCTCAATTGTCCATATAGTGAGACACTTTTTCGATGCGCCGACGGGCCGTCGCGACGCCGGTCACGACAGCCCGATGATCGCGCCCCGGTGGAGAGCGTGGATGGCGTCAGGCTTTCCGTGCCCCCGGCCACAGCCGGACGACCAGCGCGGTGGCGGCCGTGGCGGTGGCTAAGACGGTGACGCCCATCCACCCGAAGAGTCCCAGCGCTTGGCTGCCCAGCGCCGCGCCCAGGGCCATGCCGATGAACATCGTCGTCATCAGCACCGCGTTCAGCCGGCCGCGGGCTTCGGGGTCGAGGCTGTAGATGATGGTCTGGTGGGCGATCAGCGCGGCCTGGATGCCCAGGTCGAACCCGACCGCGCTGCCCAGCAGGAGCCACAGCCGCCCCTGAGCCGGAAACAGCGGGGAGAGCGCCATCGCCGCGAAGGAGATCACGGCAAGGCCGGCGCCCAGGCGTGTCACCAGTTGCGGCCCGCGGCGGTCGGCGATGCGGCCGGCCAGCGGCGCGGCGAGCGCACCCGCGGCCCCGGCCAGACCAAAGGCACCGGCGGCGGCCGGCCCCAGGTTGAAGGGCGCGCCGTGCAGCATGACGGCCAGCGTCGACCAGAAGGCGCTGAACCCCATCGACAGCAACCCCTGCGCCAGCGCGGCGCGGCGCAGCGCCGGATGCCGCGCGGTCAGCAACACCAGCGAGCCCATCAGCGCGCCATAGGACAGTTGCGTCGTCGGTGTGAAGCGCGGCAGGCCACGCCACAGCGCCGCGGCCAGCAGGGCGATGCCGGCGGACGCGGCCATGAACATCGCGCGCCAGCCGAATTGCTCGGCCACCACGCCGCTGACCACGCGCGACAGCAGGATGCCGAGCAGCAGGCCCGTCATCACCGTCCCCACCATCCGGCCGCGCTGTTCCGCCGGGGCCAGGGTGGCGGCGGCCGGCACGATGTCCTGCGCCAGCGTGGCGGCCAGCCCAAGCAGGAGGCTGGCGGCGAGCAGCAGCCCGACCGACGGCGCCACCCCGGCCAGTAGCAGCGCCGCGCTCAGCACCACCGCCTTCGTCACGATGATGCGGCGGCGGTCCCAGCGGTCGCCCAGCGGCGCCATCAGCAGCAGGCCCAGCGCGTAGCCCAACTGGGTCAGCGTCGGCACCAGCCCGACGGACTGGTCGGTGGCCTGCAGGTCGCCGCCCAGCATGGCAAGCATGGGCTGGCTGTAATAGAGCGACGCCGCAGCCATGCCGGCGCCGGTGGCCAGCAGCAGGACCGGAGGGTTGACGCCGGCCGGCGCGGCGATACGCAGAGCGTCATGCGTCGGCTGAATGGTGGACTCTTCAATGCAGGACATGGTGGGAAGCCCCTGTGTGAACCGTGGGGCGGAGTATGGCCACAAGGTTCGGGCATCGGTAGCCGGCTGCCCCGTACTAGTGTTATACGTAACGCGTATGAAGACCGACCTGCACACCAGCAGCGCGACCGCCGACCGCGTTGCCCTGCTGGAAACCTTCGTCCGCATCGTCGAGGCGGGGACCCTCTCGGCCGCCGCGGCGCAACTCGGCAGCACCCAGCCGACGATCAGCCGCCGGCTCCAGGCGCTGGAGCGGTCGCTGGGGGTGCGGCTGCTGCAACGCTCCACCCACGCGATGACGCTGACCGACGATGGCGCCCGCTGCTACGAGCGCGCCAAGGAGCTGATCGCCGGCTGGCAAAGCTTCGAAAGCGAGGTGCGCGGGGCGAGCGACGAGCCCGCCGGCCTGCTGCGGGTGATGGTGCCGCACGCCCTGGGCCAGCACCAACTGGTCGGGCCGTTGGTCGACTATCTGAAACGCTACCCCCGCATGGCGGTGGAATGGCGGCTGGAGGACCGCACGCCAGACTTCACCGCCGAAGGCATCGACTGCGCCATCCAGGTCGGCGAGGTCAGCGACCCCTCGGTGGTGGCGCTGCGCCTGGCGGAGGTGCCGCGCATCGTGGTGGCGGCGCCGTCGCTGCTCGACGGTGCGCCGCTGCCGACCGAGCCGGCGGAGCTGCAACGGCTCCCCTGGCTGGCGATGCACACCTTCTACCGGACCGAGATCCGGCTGACCCACGCCGTCACCGGGGAGATGGTGCGCGTGCCGATCCGGCCGCGGCTGTCGACCGACGGGCTTTACGCCCTGCGCAACGCCGCGGTGCTGGGGGTGGGCGTCGCCGTCGCCTCCGCCTGGGCGATGAACGAGGAGTTGGAGGCCGGCCGGCTGCTGCATCTGGCGCCGCAGTGGCGGGCGCCACCGCTGCCGGTCCACATCGTCTACCCGCCGGCGCGCTTCTACCCGGCACGGCTGCGCCGCTTCATCGACATCATGCGCAACGCGCTGCCGCAGGCGGTGGCGGCGCTGCCGAGCCGGCCGGAGCAGGACCAGCGGGATCAGACGCCGAACGGGTAGGTGTCGGGCACGCCGCTGCGCGCGTGCTCCGGACCGAGCGGCGTCACCGCCCGTGTTTCGTCGAACCAGACATAGGCGTCGAACTGCTGCGGCAGGCTGGCTTCGGAATAATGGCTCCGCAGCTCGGTGTCGGGCCGGTAGATGACGCCGATGAAGCGCTCGAGCCGGGACGGCAGCAGGCAGCGCCGCACCGCCTCGTTGCGCTCGGCGCGCAGGTCGAGCAGGAAGCGCGGCACCCCGGACTCGTGGCACAGCCGTTCATAGCTGTCGGGACGCGACGGCCGGACCCGCTTCACCTCCATCGCCTCGCCCCAGTCGGTCGCCGCCGCGACCGTGCCGCTGTGGGTGCCGAAGCCGATCAGCGCGGCCGCGTCGCCGAAGCGCTCCCGGCAGAGCTGGCCGATGTTCAGCTCGCCGCGGGTGATGCCCATGTCGGTCTGGCGGGCGTCGCCGATGTGCGAGTTGTGCGCCCAGACCACCGCCCTGGCCTGCGGCCCCTTGGCATCCAGCAGGGCGGTGAGCGTTTCGAACATGTGGGTGTCGCGCAGGTTCCAGCTTTCGGCGCCGCCGTAATACATGATCCGGTAATAGCGCTCGGCCGTGGCGATCAGGCGGGCGTTCTGCGTGGCGTCCAGGAAGCGGTCGCCGTCCTTGCCCGCATAGTCCAGCCGTTTCTCCAGCAGCGCCCGGCACTGGTCGATCACCGCCGCCTCGCAGCGCCGGAAGCCCTGCGTCAGGGCGGCACGGCCGTAGGTCGAGGGATCCTTCTGCCAGGGCGTCAGGCAGCCGTAGCGCTCGCGCGCCACCGCCGCGGCCTCCGGATCGACCCGGTCGAGATAGTCGAGCACCGCGGCGATCGATCCGCCCATGTTGTAGAGGTCGAGGCCGTAGAAGCCGGTCCGCCGGTCCGGCGCGGCGACGCCCCGGTTGTGGTCGTGCAGCCAGTCCACGAAGGCGGCGACGTCGGTGTTGCGCCACATCCAGGTGGGGAAGCGCTGGAAGGGCGGCTCGTCCGCCACGCCGTTGCGGGCGCCGCGGTCGCGGACATGGCGGTCCACCGCCGCGGCGTCCGGCCAGTCGGCCTCCACCGCGACGATGGTGAAGCCGTGCCGCTCGACCAGCCGTTTCGTGATGGCGGCGCGGGCGCGGTAGAACTCCGACGTGCCGTGGCTCGCCTCGCCCAGCAGCACCACGCGGCGGTCGCCCCAGCGGTCGAAGAACCGGCCGAAGGCCGGATCGTCGGGGTCGGGCAACGGCTCCGCGGCGGCGGCGATCATCGTCGGCACCGTCCGCCGGGTGGGCCCAGGCGTGTGGTCAGGATTGAGGTTGCCGGACGGACGGGTGCCGTCCTCCGCCCAGCCCTGGGCGCCGATCAGCGGCACGAAGGCGACCCGGCCGCGCTCCTCGCGGTCGTACGCGGTCCCGCTGCGGCGGACGATCTTCAGCAGCGTCTGTTCATGCTCCGCCCCGACCGGGATCACCAGCCGGCCGCCGACGGCAAGCTGGTCCTTCAGCGCCGGCGGCACGTCCGGGCCGCCGGCGGACACCAGGATCGCGTCGAACGGCGCCTCCTCCGCCCAGCCGACGGTGCCGTCGCCGACGCGGACCGTGACGTTGCCGTAGCCGAGTTCCCGCAGCCGGCTGGTCGCCGATTGGGCGAGCGCGGAATGCCGCTCGATGGTGAACACATGCCCGGCATCGTGGCCGACGATCTGGGCGATGACCGCCGCGGCATAGCCGGACCCGGTGCCGACCTCCAGGACGCGGTCGCCGGGTCCGACCTCGGCGGCGTCGATCATGGCGGCGACGATGGCGGGCTGGGAGATCGTCTGCCCTTCGGGGATCGGCAGCGGCGAGTCCGCATAGGCGAACTCCGCCATGTCGGCAGCGACGAACCGTTCGCGCGGGACGGCGCGCATGGCGGCCAGCACCGCCTCGTTGCGGATGCCGCGCCGTGCGATCTGCGTGTCCACCATGCGCTGGCGCTGTTGATTGACATTGGCCATGGTCGCCTCCCGCTGCCGCCGGTGGTCGGTGGGCAGCCTTGTGCTCGGGCATGGCTCCGTGGGCTCGGATCCGATCCCGGAGAGCCTTCCACAGCGAGGCCAACATGCGGGCCACCCGCAGGTTCCGGCAAAAAAAGAGCGCCCGGCGGGGGACCGGGCGCGTCGAGGCAAAAACGGGAGAAAAATCATCACCCCCATGGTGATGCAATCGGGAGATCGATTGTGGTGTCACCGTCGCATCACCCGGTCCCGCCACCCTTGACCGCGGTCAAGCTGCCGCGGCCAAGCTCAAGAAAAACGCTTTTCCCTCTCAGTCCCCCATCGCCGGCTTGGGCACGGCGCCGTCCATCCCATCCTCGTCCGCCGTTTCCACCTCGGGCCGCGGCACGCGGAACCACGCGGCGTAGAGCGCCGGCAGGAAGAAGATCGTCAGCACCGTGGCGCCGGCCAGACCGCCCATGATGGCGACCGCCATCGGGCCCCAGAAGACGCTCTGCGTCAGCGGGATCATGGCGAGGATGGCGGCGGCGGCGGTCAGCGCGATCGGGCGGGCACGGCGGACCGTCGCCTCGACGATGCTGTCCCAGCGCGATCGGCCGCTGCGGATGTCCTGCTCGATCTGGTCGACCAGGATGACCGAGTTGCGCATGATGATGCCGGCCAGCGCGATGACGCCCAGCATGGCGACGAAGCCGAAGGGCAGGTTGAACAGCAGCAGCGAGGCGGTGACGCCGATCAGCCCCAGGGGCGCGGTCAGCAGCACCAGGAACACCCGCGAGAAGCTCTGCAATTGCAGCATCAGCGTGGTGATCATGATCAGCAGCATCACCGGCATCATGGCGTTGATCGAGTCCTGGCCCTTGGCGCTTTCCTCGATGGCGCCGCCCATGGTGATGGCGTAGCCGTCGGGCAGGGTGGCGCGCAGCGCGTTCAGCTCGGTGTTCAGCTGGGTGCTGACCACGGGGGCCTGCAGGCCGCCGGTGACGTCGCCCTTGACCGTCATCGTCGTCTCGCGCGCCCGCCGCCACAGCACCGGTTCCTCCAACTCGTAGCGGACGGTGGCGACCTGGCTCAGCGGCACGGCGGTGCCGCGGCCGGTGCGGACGCTCAGCTCGCCCAGCCGCGACAGGTCCATCCGCTCGTCCGGCGTGGTGCGCAGGGTGACGCCGATCAGCTCCGTCCCCTCGCGGTACTGGGTGACGGTCATGCCGTTCAGCAGCAGTTGCAGGGCGTTGGACAAATCCTGCTTCGACACGCCGAGCGCCCGGGCCTTGGCGTTGTCCACCTCCAGCCGGACGCGCTTGGCCAGCTCGTCCCAGTCGAGATGGACGTTGGCGGTGTTGGGGTGGGCGCGCATGGAGTCGCGCACCTTGTAGGCGATCTTGCGGATGGTCGCCGGATCCTCGCCGGTGATGCGGAACTGCACCGGGTAGCCGACCGGCGGGCCGTTCTCCAGCCGGCTGATGCGGACGCGGGCGGCGGGGAAGTCGGATTCCAGCGTCGGCTCCAGCCGCTGCATGAAGCGTTCGCGCTCCTCCAGCCCCTTGGTCATCACCATGAACTGGGCGAAGTTGGCGGTCTCCAACTGCTGGTCGAGCGGCAGGTAGAAGCGGGGCGAGCCGCCGCCGGTGTAGGCGACCCAGTAATCGACGTCCGGGTCCTTGGCCAGCACCGCTTCCATCCGCTTGACCTCGGCGGCGGTCGCCGCGAAGGAGGAGCCTTCGGCCAGACGGACGTCGATCAGCAGCTCCGGCCGGCTGGCGGAGGGGAAGAACTGCTGCTGGACATGGCCGAAGCCGACCAGCGCGGTGACGAAGGCCGCCAGCGTCACGGCGATGGTGGCCCAGCGCGCCCGCACGCAGGCCTCGATCATGCCGCGCAGGATGCGGTAGGCGCGGGTGTCGTAGATGTCCAGCTCGTGCCCGTCAGGCACCACATGCTTGGGCTTGGGCAGCAGCAGCCAGCCGAGATAGGGGGTGAAGACCACCGCGACGATCCAGGACAGCAGCAGCGACAGCGCCACCACCCAGAAGATCGAGTTGGTGTATTCGCCGGCGGCCGACGCGGCGAAGCCGACCGGCACGAAGCCGGCGGCGGTCACAATGGTGCCGCTCAGCATCGGAAAGGCGGTGGAGGTGTAGGCGAAGGCGCCGGCCTTCAGCCGGTCCCAGCCCTGTTCCATCTTCACCACCATCATCTCCACCGCGATGATGGCGTCGTCGACCAGCAGGCCCAGCGCGATGATCAGGGCGCCCAGCGAGATGCGCTGCAAATCGATGTGCAGGATCTGCATCGCCACCAGCGTCATCGCCAGCACCAGCGGCACCGCCAGCGCCACCACGATGCCGGTGCGCCAGCCCAGGCTGATCAGGCTGACCAGGATGACGATGCCCAGCGCCTCCACCAGCGATTCGGTGAACTCGCCGACCGAATGCTCGACCACCTTGGGCTGGTCGGCGATCTGCGCCACCTCCAGCCCGGCCGGCAGTTCGGCCTTGACCTTCTCCATGGCGGCGTCGAGTTGCCCGCCCAGTTTCAGCACGTTGCCGCCCTTGGCCATGACGACGCCCAGCCCGATGGCGTCGCGGCCGTTGTAGCGCAGGGTGTAGCGCCGCGGCTCGACGTAGCCGCGCTTGATCTCCGCCACGTCGCCGATGGTCAGCAGCCGGCCGCCGCTTTCAACCGGGATGGCGCGGACGGCGGCGGCGGTGTCCACCCCGAGATCGACGCGGACATAGACGCGCTGCGACCCGGTGTCGACGTCGCCGGCGGCGGCGACGGCGTTCTCGCGCTGCAGGGCCTGGATGACGCTGTCCACCGGCAGCCCGAAGCTGGCGAGCCGCTGGCTGTTGATCTCGACATAGACGCGCTCTTCCTGCGGCGCGATCAGGTCGATCTTCTCGACGCCGGGCAGCTTCAGCAGGCGGGCGCGGGTCTGCTCAGCCACCTTCTTCAACTGGGCCGGGGTGAAATCCTCGCCCATGAAGGCGTAGATGCCGGAATAGACGTCGCCGAACTCGTCGTTGAAATAGGGGCCGTTCACGCCGTCGGGCAGGGTGCCCTTGACGTCGCCGATCTTCTTGCGGACCTGGTACCACAGATCCGGCACCATCTTCGGCGGGGTGTAGTCCTTCAACTGGACAAAGACGACCGACTCACCGGGCTTGGAATAGCTGCGGGCGACGTCGTAATAGGGCACCGCCTCCAGCGTCTTTTCGATGCGGTCGGTGACGAACTGCTCGACCTCGCGCGCGGTGGCGCCCGGCCATTGGGTGCGGACCACCATCACCTTGAAGGTGAAGGACGGATCCTCCGCCCGGCCCAGGTTCTTGTAGGCCAGCGCGCCGGCCAGCACGCTGGCGAGCATCATGAACAGCACGAGCGTGCGATGCGACAACGCCCAGGCCGACAGGTTGACGCGGGAGTGGTTCATCGCTGCGGCTCCGTCCAGACGCGGACCTTCTGGCCGGCGTCGAGCTTGTGGACCCCGGCGGTGACGACGCGCTCGCCGTCCTTCAGCCCGCCGCCGACCAGCGCCAGATCCCCGGCGTAGGCGGCGATGGTGACCGGCCGCAACTCCAGCCGGTCGTCCGGCGCCGACAGCACCCAGACCGCCGGCGCCGCGTCGCGCTGCGTCAGCGCCGACAGCGGCAGGCGGGCGACCGCGCCGGCCTTGGCCGAGGCGGCGGTCACGGTGGCGGTCATGCCGAGCTGCACCGACGGCGGCGGGTCGACCAGCTCGATCTTGGCCTGGAAGGTGCGGGTGTTGGGA
Organism: Azospirillum sp. TSO35-2; assembly: GCF_003116095.1. Classification (GTDB taxonomy): domain Bacteria; phylum Pseudomonadota; class Alphaproteobacteria; order Azospirillales; family Azospirillaceae; genus Azospirillum. Next base: position 428,406 of record NZ_LGRA01000022.1, on the reverse strand, counting down.
TCGGCGCTCGGCGACAGCTCGCGCAGGGTGCCGGCGATGCTCTGGCCGGGGTGCGACCACAGCTCCACCGACAGGCGGTGGCGGGGCAGGGCGGCCACCTGCTGTTCGGGGATGTTGGCGACGGCGTCCACCGCGCCCAGCCGGGCGACGCGCAGCGCCGTCTGGCCCTGCGCCACCACCTGGCCCGGCTCGATCAGCGTCGCGGTGACGATGCCGGCCTCGTCGGCCACCAGCGTGGCGTATTGCGCCGAGTTGTTCAGCACGCGCAACTGCGCCTCGACCTCGTGCACCTTGGAGTCGGCCTTGTCGAGCGCGGTCTTGCGGCGGTCGTATTCCTGGCGGGTCGTCCACTCGCCCTGGCGCAGCGTGGCGTAGCGCTGGAAATCGCTGCGGGCGTTGGTCGCGTCAGCCTGGGCGGAGGCGAGCTGCGCCTGCGACGCCCGGATCTGCAGCTGCAGGTCGGTGGGGTCGAGCCGGGCCAGCGGCATGCCGGGTTCGATGCGGGTCCCGACCTCCACCAGCCGGGCGGTGACCTTGCCGCCGACGCGGAAGCCGACGTCGGCCTCCACCTTCGGGCGGATCACCGCCGGGTAGCGCACGCTGTCGGCCAAGGGTTCCAGCGCCACCGTGGCGACGCGGACCGGCCGGGCGTCCGGCTCCAGCGCCGCGGCGGCGGAGTGGGTTTCCTTGCAGCCGCTGAGCGTTCCGGTGAGCAGGCCGGCCAGCGCCAACGCGCCGGCCGTTGCCATGATGGAGGGCGCCGACCGCCCCGTCCCACGCCGGATCATACCACGTCTCCCCACTGGACTGGACTGTATCGTACTGCTACCGTCCTACTCCGTCGATCGGACCACGTCAAGAGTGAACGGTACAGTTCAGTGCAGTCAACGGACCACGAGTTTTCCAACCCGGCCCTTCCCCCCGACGCCAAGGCCGAGCAGATCCTGTTCGCCGCGCGCGACGTCTTTCTGGAACTGGGCTACGCCGCGGCCTCGATGGACCTCGTGGCGCAGCGGGCGCGGGTTTCCAAGACCACGCTCTACACCCGCTTTCCGTCCAAGGAAGAACTCTACACCGCGGTGATCTCGGCCGAATGCGACCGGTACGGCATGCGGTTCCGGCCGGAGATGTTCGACGGTGTTCCGGTGCGCGACGTCCTGGTCGGGATCGGAACGCGCTTCATCGACCTGATCTGGTCGGAGCCGGCGATCCGCGTCCACCAGTCGGTGGTCGGCGAGGCGGCGCGGATGCCGGAGGTGGCCCGCCTGTTCTTCCAGGCCGGTCCGGAAAAGGCGATCGCCGCCCTCGCCGCGCTGTTCGAGCGGATGGCGCAGCATGGCCTGATCGTGACCGACGACCCGGCCTTTGCCGCCAACCAGTTCCTGGCCACGATGAAGGGCGGCGCCCACTGCGCCCGGGAGTTGGGCCTGTGCCCGGTGCCGACGGAGGCGGAGCGCGACGCCTTCGTGGCCAAGGCGGTCGACCTGTTCCTGCGCGGGATCCAGCCGGCCGGGCAGTGACGGCGCACCGTCAGGCCAACTGGAAATAGCGGCCGACCAGCCCGCGCAATTCGGTCTCGACGCCGTCGTCGCCCAGCGCGGTCAGTCGGGCGTGCAGGCCTTCGGCGATGGCGGTGAAGCGGGCCAGCACCACCGGGTCGAAATGGCCGCCCGAACCGGCACGCAGAATGTCCATGGCGACGGCGAAGGACATCGGCTCCTTGTAGGGGCGGCGGGAGGTCAGGGCGTCGAACACGTCGGCGACGGCGAAGATGCGGGCGGTGACCGGAATCGTCTCGCCGGCCAGCCCGACCGGATAGCCGGAGCCGTCGAACTTCTCGTGATGACCGCCGACCACATCGGCCGCGTCGGTCAGCCAGACCGAGGACGCGACGATGTCCAGCCCATGGGCGACGTGGGTCTTCATCACGGAGAATTCGTCGGCGTCCAGCTTGCCGGGCTTCAGCAGGATGCGGTCGGGGATGGCGATCTTGCCGACGTCGTGCAGGAAGGCGCCCTTGACCAGCCGGCGGATGGCGTCCTCTTCCAGCTCCATCGCCTCGGCCAGCCGGATGGCCAGGATGGTCACCCGGTAATTGTGGGCGTTGGTGTCGCTGTCGCGCTTGGCGATGGCGCTGCCCAGCACCGTCAGCGTGTCGATGTTGGCGTCCAGCAGGCCGCGCGACAGCCGCAGAACACCGCGGTTGAAGGCGCCGAAGATCGGCAGCAGCACCAGCGCCGTTCCCAGCACCGACAGGGAGGACACGCCGACCACCGTCATGGTGTCGAGCAGGATCTCGCGCGACCGCTCGGTCGACAGTTGGAAGACGCTCTCGAAATAGCCGAGCAGCGTGCCGTCGCCATCCACCAGCGGTTCCATCGTCTGGATGAAGATGCGGCCGTCGAGCGTGAAGCGGTCGTACTGGAAATCCCCCACCGGCGGGAAGCCGTGGCGGTTGGCCGACAGCCGCTGTTCGGCCCATTCGGCGTCGGGCGCCACATACTCCGCCGTCTTGGCACGGCCGGCGTCGTAGAGTTCGGTGACGATGAACCGCCCGTCGCGGCCGGCGGTGCGGGCGTCGTCGCGGCTGCTCATGAAGCGGTGCAGCAGATCGTCCAGCTGGGTGTTCGCGGCCCCGGCCGATAGGGCCGCCCGCGTGTCGGTCAGGAAGGCGGCGGATTCGCGCTTCGCCAGGTCCGACACCCGTTCGTCGGCGATCTCGACCTCGATCAGGAAGGCGACGCCGCCGATCAGCAGGGCGAGGAACAGCGCGACGCCGGCCAGACGCAGCAGGATGGAGCGGACGGTCGGCAGCGTCGCCGTCGGGCCGCCGCCGCGGCGGCCGAGGGATGCGCGGCCGAGGAACAGGCGGCCGAACACATGCGACGCGATCGACGCGCGATCCGGGCGCTCCGGCGGCCGATCGGTCATCCCCGCACCATTCCGATCCATGCCATCCTCCTCAAGCCCGGCCGTCCGCGCGCATTTGACAGCCGCGGCCGGCAATGGTCAACCGGGGCGGGAGGCCGGGCATCGGCGGATCGCCGCAGGCGGCACGGCGGGGCGGCCCACGACCGGCGCCGGAACCGTTCCGTTCAGGCGGCGTTAAGATTTGCCGCCGCACAGTGCGGCCGGCCCCACGGTGGGGCGTTGCGGTGGGGCGTCCAACCCGTCCCACCGGTCTCGTGCCGGAAGGAATGTCTTCGATGTCCGCTTGCCCCTGCGGCTCAACCCGTCCGTTCGACCAGTGCTGCGGCCCCATCCTGGCCGGGGAGCCAGCGCCGACCGCCGAGGCGCTGATGCGGTCGCGCTACACCGCCTTCGTGCGCCGCGACCTCGACCACATCGAGCGCAGCCACGCCCCGGAACTCCGCGCCGACTTCAACCGGGCCGAGGCCGAGCGGGTCGCCGAGGAGTGCGAATGGAAGGGCCTGACCGTCATCAGGGCGCAGGAGGACGGCGACGTCGGCAGCGTGGAATTCTCCCTGCTGTTCCGCCGTGACGGCGAGGACCTGCGCCATCACGAGCGCGCGAATTTCCGCCGGGACGATGGGTGGTGGCTCTATGTCGACGGCGTGGTGAACCCTAAGGATCCGCCGCGCCGGGTGGTGAAGATCGGCCGCAACGACCCTTGCCCCTGCGGATCGGGGCGCAAACACAAGGCCTGCTGCGGGCGCTGACCCGCAGCGGCGCCCGACAGCCTCCGGAGGATCGCCATGGCCGCCCGCTTCGCCTGCACGGCCTGCGGCAAATGCTGCCACGGTTGGCTGCCGCTGACCCTGGCCGATGCGGTCGCCCACGCCGGGCGCTTTCCGCTGGCGATGGTGTGGACGCCGGTGCGCACCAACGCCCGCTCCTACGAGCTGGCCACCCGGCTGGGGGCGACCCTGCGGCTGCCCACCCGCAAGACGGTGGCGGTGCTGATCGTGCCGACCGCCTATCTGCCGCCGTCCTATCCCTGCCCGGAATTGCAGCCCGACCAGCTCTGCGGCATCCACGCCGACAAGCCGTCGCGCTGCCGCAGCATGCCGTTCTACCCCTACCGCGAGGAACGCGATCAGGCCGACCTGCTGATTCCGCGCAAGGGCTGGCTGTGCGACAGCTCGGCCGCCGCACCGGAGGTCTACCGCGACCACGCCATCCTCGATCCGGCCGACTTCAACGCCGAGCGCGCCGCCCTGCTGGAACAGGCGCCGACGATGCGGACCTATGCCGATTACCTGCTGAAATACCGGCCCTGGATCGCCGATGAGCTGGCGAAGCTGGCGGCGAAGCCGACCGGCGGCAATCTGGTCACCAGCCTGTCGTCCTTCCTGACCGCCACCCGCCGCCCGGACGCGGCCGCCATCGCCGCCGGGCAGGCACCGCTGTTCCACGCGCTGGCCGAACGCACCCGCGACGACCCGGCGCTCGCCGACTACCACCGCAACTACAGCGGCTGGGCGAAGGAGATGGACAGCCTGGTCCAGCGCGGCGGGACAGCCGGGGGCTGACGCATCAGGCCGCCGCGCACCAGTCCCGCCACGCCCTGCGCAGGCCGTCCTCCAGGTCATGGGTGAAGGCGGCGGCGTCGCCCAGGGTCGAGGCGGCGATGCGGCGGCGCAGGTCGGCGCGCAGGCAGCCCAGGTCGCGGTCGGCGGCGACGATGCAGGCGAGGTCGACATAGTCGCCGATGTCGCGGGCGACGAACTCGTCCAACCCGACCTGACGCAGGATGCTGGCGGACAGCCGGCCGGCCGGCCGGTCGCCGGCCAGCGTCACCACCGGCACCCCCATCCACAGCGCCTCGCAGGTCGCGGTGCCGTTGTAGGGGAAGCTGTCCAGCGCGATGTCCACCGTGTTGAAGTCCCGCAGGCGGTCCGCCACCGTCGCGCCGCGCGGCAGCCGGTCGATCCGTCCGGCGCCGATGCCGGCACCGGCGAACATGCTCCGGAAGCGGTCGCTGTCACCCCGGCCGACCATGTCGTCCGCCAGCAGCCGCAGCCGCGATCCCGGCACCCGGTGCAGGATCTCGGCCCAGGCCGCCACCACGGCAGGTCCGATCGCCGCCGCGGGGAGGAAGGCGCCGAAGGTGACGGCGCCGTTGGCCGCGCATGGCGGCGGTGTCAGCGCCGGGGCATCCTCCGGGGGGTGGTAGCAGTGGAAACCGCGCGGCAGCCGCAGGGTCCCGGTCCCGGCGTGCCCGTCGCCGCCGGCCGGGCAAAGCACGCCATCGGTGATGGTCAGGTCCATGGCCGACGGCGTCGCCGAGTCCGGCGCCCCCAGCCACGACACCTGGATCGGCGCCGGCCGGCGGGCGAACACCGGCCGCCCGCTTTCCAGCGCATGGCCACCGATGTCGACCAGGATGTCGATGCCGTCCTGGCGGATGCGCCGCTCCACCGCGTCGTGGGTCATGCCATGGACCTCGCGCCAATGGTCGGCCAAGCCGGCCAGCCGCTGCGTCACCGCGTCGGTGAAAGGGCCGGTGGCGTAGCCGTAGACCTCGAAGCGGCCGCGGTCGTGCGCCGCCAGCACCGGTTCGGCGAAGCAGGCGAGCGGATGCGCGCGGAAATCGGCGCAGACATAGCCGACGCGCAGGCGCCGTTCCGGATCGGGCCGGTTCGGGTGATCGGTGGGCGGCACCGCGGCGTAGGGCAGGGGCCAGCCGCGGGGCCGTCGGTCCGGCGTGCCATGCAGCGCCACCGGAACCCGCAACTGCAAATGGCGATGGCTGCTGTCGAGCGCCCGCGCCGGGGCGATGTCCCGGCTGTGGCTGTAGGCTCCCATGGATGCCCTCCAGGTGGCCGATGGAACGAATCGGTCTCGCGGCGCGCAGCGTTCCAGCACGCCGTACGAAACGAACCTACCCGCGACCGCTCGCCGGCGGCATCCCACGAATGTGTGAGGAATAGACGGTTCCACGCCCACCGGCCGGGGGAGCCCCGCCGTCTCAGGGCAGGTGCGTCGGCAGGTCCAGGGTGACCGTGGTCCCGCCGGGGCCGGAGTCGATGGTCAGCGTCGCGCCCAGCGTTTCGGCCCGCCGCCGCATGTTGGCCAGCCCGTAGCTGCCGGGCCGGGGTGCAACCCCACCGTGTCCCTGATCCTGCACGGTCAGCCTTGCGCCGCCACCCGGCAGCGGCGACGGCCCGGCCTTCACCGCCAGCACCGGCGACCCGCTGTGGCGGGCGGCGTTGATCGCCGCCTCCTGCAGGATGCGGAAGATGTTCAACGTCGCCCCCGGATGCAGCCCGGCGATCTCGGGCAGGGGCGCCATGCTCCAGGTCAGCCGCATGCCCAGCGCCGCCAGTTGCGGTTCGATCCGCTCGCGGAACATCGCCAGCATGACGCCGAGGTCGTCGCCCGAATCCTCCAGCGAGGCGACGACCAGCCGCAGGTCGGCCAGCGCGCCGCGCACCGCCAGCGCCACCGGGTCGGACCCGCTGTCGCGCAACTCGCACAGGGCGAGGATGGACACCAGTTGTCCGGCGATGCCGTCGTGCAGGTCGCTCATCAGCCGCACGCGCTCCACCTGCAGGATGGCGTTGCGGGTCTGCGCCTGCTCGCGGGCGAAGCTGAGGCGCAACGCCTCCTCCGCCGCCGCGACCTCCGCCTTCATCCGCAGGCCGAAGCGGTCCAGCGCGTTCATGGTGCGGGCGAACCGCCAGATCAGCACCGCGCTGGCGGTCGCCATGATGCAGACGCTGGCGTAGACGCTCAGCAGCCGGCTGTTCTCCCCCAGCAGGTCGTTCACGACCAGGGCGTCGTGAACCGCCAGCAGCGCCGCCGCCGCCGCCGATCCAGCCAGCAGCGTTGCCGCAAGATCGCGTCGGGTCAGCGCCGCGCGCACCACCACGACCAGCGCCGTCATCATCATCCCCAGGATCAGCGGGACGATCACGAACGACAGAAGCCGGTTGTGCAGGTCGAAGGGCAGGGTGAGGTAGCTGGACACCAGTCCCAGCGGCAACAGCACGAACACCCACAGCGGAACCCACGGCCGCTGTCCCACCAGCAGCCAGGAGATCGGCAGAATGAAGCTGCCGGCCATCAGCCGCGCCATGATGGCGCTGCGCAGAAGCGTCTCGTTCGCCGAAGCCCCCAGGATCGCCGGCGCCGACGACAGCGCGTGGCAGAGCAGCACGCCGCCGAAGGCCAGGAAGATCTGCTCCTTCGGGCGGGCCAGCCAGATCACCAGCATCGACAGGCCCATGGCGATCTGCCAGCCGTCGAGCATCCGCGGCAGGGTGGAGGCCAGGAAGAAACGGCGGTCATACTCCGGCCTCAACAGCGTGTCGGGGCCGATGGCGATGCGGTCGAGGAAGCCGTTGACGATCCCCTGCCGCCGGGCCAGGGAAATCTCGATGACGTTGTCGCCCGGGTGCAGCAGCGGGCTCGGCAGGGGCAGCAGCATCGGCACGACGGAGTAGATCTGCACCGCCGACTGATGCCACAGGCTGCTGGCGAGCGCGACGCCGTTCAGCGTCACCGCCAGGCTGCCCTGGAAGGCCGGGATGTAGAGCGAGTGGAGCTGGCCGCCGCCGGCCTGTTCATCACCCACCTCGTGGCGATGGATGATCCGGAAGGTTGCGGCGCAGCGGTTCAGGCTGTCGTCCTTCGGCGTGTCGGCGGGCTGGCAACGGTAGGGCAGCAGCACCGGACGCCACCCCGGCGTGTCGCCCGGCGCCGCGCCGTCCGCCGCCGGCACCGCCAGCAGCGCCTGCTGCAGGAACAGCGGGACCACGGCCGGCGGCAGGTGGACCGGGCGGAAGATCAGCAGCGCGACCAGCACCGGCACGCTGAGCGACACCGCCAGCACCGCGTACCACAGCCGGTCGGCTGGATGTTTTTTGGCCGGCGCCGCGGCCGGCTGGCCGGCGGAGGACAGGATGGCGGCCAATCAGCCGCCTATGCTGATGATCTTGTGGTTGATGGCGGCGAACACCGCCTCGCCGCGCGAATTGACCTCCAGCTTGCGGTAGATGTTCTTGATGTGGGTCATCACCGTGTTGCGCGAGATGCCCAGCCGTTCGGCGATGTCGCCGTAGGTGAAGCCCTTGGCGATGCCCCAGAGGATGTCGATCTCGCGCTCGGTCAGGGCGGGCGGCGGCGGTTCGTTGGCGGCGGGCGGGGTGCCCTGGACCCGGCGGACGATGGTCCGGGCGATCGAGGTCGAGATCGGCGACAGCCCGGCGACGAGGTCGAGCACCGAGCCGACCAGATCGACCGAGGTCGAGTCCTTCAGGATGTAGCCGGCGGCCCCGGCCTCGATGGCGGCCAGCACGCTGCGCTCGTCCCCCAGCACCGAGACGACCATGATCTCCATCGCCGGGAACAGCCGGCGGACGTCGCGGATCAGGTCGAGGCCGCTGCCGTCGGGCAGCTTCAGGTCGGTGACCAGCACCGTCGGGACATGGACCGCGCACAGCTCGCGCGCCTGTTCCAGCGTCGCGGCGATGGCGACCAGGTCCAGCGCGTCGGCGCCGCGCAGGATCGCCGCCATCCGCTCGCGGATCGGCGCGTCGTCCTCCACCAGCATGACCCGGATCCGGCGGTCCGGCGCCATGGTCGTCGCCGTGGTCGTCGTTGATGGTCCGGCCTGGACGGGTGCGGCCGGCGTCTTTGCGGTGTGCGTTGGCACGGTCGGGCGCCCTCGGCTCTGCTGCGATGCTGCTGGTCGGTAAACCGGCTGAGGATACCGACGGTGGAGCTTGCGCCACAATACCGAAGATATGGGAGGCGCGACGGTCGCACCTCCCGCACGCCGCAGGCTATTGCGTGAAGAACATCGCGGCGAACACGGCGGCGGTGGCGCCGATGACGGCCATCAGCCCGCCACGGCTCAGCGCCCGCTGGCGGTGCAGCGCCACGGCGACGCCAACCACCGCGACCGCGGTCATGATCAGCCCCAGCTTCGCCTCGGTCATGGCGCAACACCCGGCAGGCTTCCCGCCGGCCCGACCCAGCCCAGCGTTCCGGCGGCGGTGATCAGCAGGATGGCGCCGCACAGCACCACCAGATAGCCGGTCAGCAACACCCGCCAGCCGGGGCCGGCGTGGCTCAGCTCCAGGTAATGCAGCAGGATTTCCCGCCCCTTCGCCACCGCCAGGGCCAGCAGCAGCGCGGTCCCGGCGATCCCCGGACCGGCCCCCGCGGCACCATGGCGGGCGAACAGCAGCGTGAGGGTCGTCAGCGCCAGCAGCAGGAGCCACGACAGGGTGAGCCGGTCGATCCCCTTGCCCAAGGTCCTCGTGATCAGGGTCTTCATCGGATGCCTCCTCACCGGATCAGATAGATGAGCGGGTAGAGGATGACCCAGACCAGATCGACCATGTGCCAGAAAGCGGCCCCGGTCTCCAGATTCTCCACCAGCGTGTCGCGGCCGGACCGGCTGACCAGCAGCAGGATGACGATCCCCAGCACCACATGCAGGGCGTGGAAGCCGGTCAGCAGGAAATAGAGCGCGAAGAAGCTGTTGCTGTCGATCGTCAAACCGGCGCCCAGCGTCGCGGCGTATTCCGTCGCCTTGACCGCCAGGAAGATCGACCCGATGCCGGCGGCCGCCACCATGGTCCAGCGCGCCTGCCGCACCGCGCCGCGCCGTCCGGCGGCGACGCCGCGCGCGGCCAGATAGCCGCTGGTCACCAGCACCATCGTGTTGACGGCGCCCAGCGTCCCATTCAGGTGGGCCTGACCGGCGGCGAAGGTCACCGGGTCGAGCGCCCGCGCGATCGCCAGCCCCACGAAGGCGGCGCCGAACACCGCCATCTCGCTGAAGATCAGGATCCACATCATCAGGTTGCCGGGCAGCGCGTCGAGGCCGCTCGGCGGCTCCCCGACGGCGGGCCCGATCTCCCGGGTGGTCACGTCCATGGTCGTCACGGTCCGTTCCTCATCGTTGCAGACGCATCATCGCCAAGGCCGCAGGATAGGACGGGGGCGGTCGGGGCGGCTTGACCGTGGTCAAGGAATGCCCTCCTTCCACGGTCAATTATTCGTCCGACCCATGGCGGACGACGCCGCGGCACCCGGCGTCCGGCCTTCAGGCCCGGCTCCGACGCCGCGCCCCCAACGCCTCCTGAACCGACCCCCCCTCGAAACGACCTTCGAGATTTCCAGGGATCCCGAGCGATGACCGAACGCTTCACCAAGGCGGCCGCGCGCAACATCTTCTACGGCGGATCGCTGTTCTTCTTCGCGACATTCGTCGCGTTGACGGCGCTCAGCCACAATTACATCGTCAACACCAGCACCGACAAATCGACGCTCACCGACGCCGTCGCCCGCGGCAAGCATGTGTGGGAGAAGAATTCCTGCATCAACTGCCACACGCTGCTGGGCGAGGGCGCCTATTTCGCCCCCGAACTCGGCAATGTGTGGCTGCGCTACGGCGGTGACAAGGACAAGGAAGGCGCTGTCCTGGCGCTGAAGTCCTGGATGGCGGCGCAGCCGTCGGGGATCGAGGGGCGGCGCCAGATGCCGCAGTTCAATCTCTCCGAGAAGGAGGTCGAGGATCTCGCCGCCTTCCTGGAATGGACCAGCCGGATCAACACCCAGAACTGGCCGCCCAAGCTGTCGGGCTGAGGAGAATTTCGTCATGAAGTACGAATCGCAAAAAGTTGCTCTCTATTACTTCGCGGCGGCCATGGGGCTGTTCGGGGTGCAGTTGCTGGTCGGGTTGCTGGCCGGCGTCGTCTACGTGCTGCCCAACACCCTGTCGGAGCTGTTGCCGTTCAACATCATCCGCATGATCCACACCAACGCCCTGATCGTCTGGCTGTTGATCGGCTTCTTCGGCGCCGCCTATTACCTGATCCCGGAAGAGGCGGAAACCGAGCTGCACAGTCCGAAACTGGCGCTGGTCCAGCTTGGCCTGTTCGTCTTCGGCGCGCTGGCCGCGGTCGTCGGCTACGTCTTCCGCATCCATGAAGGGCGGGAGTTCCTGGAACAGCCGCTGTGGATCAAGGCCGCCATCGTTGTCGTCGCGCTGATGTTCCTCTACAACATCACGCTGACGGTGCTGAAGGGCCGCCGCACGGTCATCACCAACATCCTGCTGGTGGGCATGTGGGGCATCGCGGTCTTCTTCCTGTTCTCCTTCTACAACCCGGCCAACCTGTCTCTGGACAAGATGTACTGGTGGTACGTCGTCCATCTGTGGGTCGAAGGCGTGTGGGAACTGGTGCTGGCCTCGATCCTTGCCTTCCTGATGATCAAGATGACCGGCGTCGATCGTGAGGTCGTCGAGAAGTGGCTGTACGCCATCGTCGGTCTGGCGCTGTTCAGCGGCATCCTCGGCACCGGCCACCATTATTACTGGATCGGCACGCCCGGCTACTGGCAGTGGATCGGTTCGCTGTTCTCGACGCTGGAAGTCGCTCCCTTCTTCACCATGGTCGTCTTCGCCTTCATGATGGTGTGGCGGAGCGGCCGGCGCCATCCGAACCGGGCGGCGATGCTGTGGTCGCTGGGCTGCGCGGTGTTCGCCTTCTTCGGCGCCGGGCTGTGGGGCTTCCTGCACACGCTGGCCCCGATCAACTACTACACCCACGGCACCCAGGTGACGGCGGCGCACGGGCACCTCGCCTTCTACGGCGCCTATGCGATGATCAACCTGGCCATCATCACCTACGCGATGCCCTACCTGCGCGGTCGGCAGCCCTACAACCAGACCCTCAACATCTGGAGCTTCTGGCTGATGAGCGGCGGCATGGCCTTCATGACCTTCGCGCTCACCGCCGCCGGCATCGTGCAGACCCACCTGCAGCGCGTGATGGGCATGGGCTACATGGAGGTGCAGGAGCAGATCGCCATGTTCTACTGGCTGCGCCTGGGCGGCGGTGCCGCCGTGGTGGTCGGCATGCTGGTCTTCCTCTACGCCGTGTTCGGTCCGGCCCGCGAGGAACGTCCGGTCGCCATCGCCGGTGGCCTCCAGGCCGCCGAGTAAGCTCCCCCTGCGGCCCCCCGCCCTGTCCCTTGGGCGGGGGGCCGTCCGTCTTTCCGGAGAACCGCCATGATCCGCAGCGCCGCCACCCTGGCTGCCGTGCCCGCCGACATCGACCGTACCGCCGACAGCGACGTTGCGTCGCTGCCCTTCTACCAGCCGATCGGTGACGAGTGCGCGCTGTTCGAGCACGCGTACGACCATCGCCTGCCGCTGCTGCTGAAGGGGCCGACCGGCTGCGGCAAGACCCGCTTCGTCGCCCATATGGCGGCCAAGCTCGGGCGGCCGCTCTACACCGTGTCCTGCCACGACGACCTGACCGCCGCCGACCTGACCGGGCGTTATCTGCTGAAGGGCGGCGACACGGTGTGGACCGACGGCCCGCTGACCCGCGCGGTGCGCGAGGGCGCCATCTGCTACCTCGACGAGGTGGTGGAGGCGCGCAAGGACGTCACCGTCGTGCTGCACCCGCTGACCGACGACCGCCGCATCCTGCCGCTGGAGCGCACCGGCGAGACGCTGGAAGCGCCGCCGGACTTCATGCTGGTCGTCTCCTACAACCCCGGCTACCAGAACATCCTCAAGTCGCTGAAACCCAGCACGCGCCAACGCTTCGTCGCCATCGAGTTCGGCTTCCCGGAGCCGGAGGTCGAGACGGCGATCGTCGCGCAGGAGAGCGGGCTGGACCACGACCGCGTCGCTCCCCTGGTGCGGCTCGGCAACGCGTTGCGCGCGCTGAAGGGGCAGGATCTGGAGGAGGGCGTGTCGACCCGCCTGCTGGTCTACTGCGCCGCATTGATCCGCTCCGGCCTGTCGCGCGACGAGGCCATCCTGGCGTCCATGATCGAGCCGCTGACCGACGACCCGGAGGTGAAGGCGGCTCTGCTCAGGACCGCCGACTTCACGTTGGGCTGAGGGAGCCATGGCGTCGGTCTGGGAACCCGAGGAACTGGTCGGCGCGTTGTGGCACCGCCTTGTCGGCAACGCCGCGTCCTACCCGCGCCACCCCGCCGCCGCGGTCCGGCTGGACGGCGTGCGCACCCGCCTGGGCGTCCTGTTCCGGGCGCTCGGCGGCCCGGGTGCCGTCCGCATCGCCGGGGCCGCGGCGGAGGCCTCGGAGCACCGCCTTGGGCTGAAGCAACGGCTCGGGCTCGGCACCGAGACGCTGGAGAGCGCCCGCTACGACGGCGTCGTCCTCCAACTGCCGGACCGCATCGACCTGTTCCCCGACCCGCTCCTCAACGCGGCGCTCTATGAATGGCTGGCCGCCTTCTTCGCGGCGTCGCCCGTCGCGGAACCCGCACCGGTGCCGCCCGACCCGTTTCAAGCCGATCTGGCCCGCCTGCGCGCCGCCCGGCTGGCGACCGACCGCGCCCTGGCGGCGTGGCCCGGCCTGCGGCCGCTGCACCGCAGGCTCTGCGACGCGTTGCGCCTGGTCCGGCCGAAGCGCCGCCTGACCGGGCAGGAGGCGGCGGTCGAGACGCTCATCGGCGCGCTGCTCGGGGCCGACGCCGTCGCCGATCCCGCCCTGTGGACCGCCGTCGGCGACGCGGCGGCCCCGCTCGACCGCTTCCACGCGGCGCAGGGCTACCGGACCTTCCTGCCGGTTCCCCTGTGGGGCGAGTTGTCCCGGCCGCGGCCGGGGGTGGCGCCCGCCGACAGCGCCGAACCGGGTGGCGGCGCGGCCGAGGCCGACGGCAAGCGCCGCAAGGCGTCGCGCCGCGACAGCGACCAGACCCGTCGCGAAGACCCGCTGATGCTGAACCGCTTCGAGAAGATCCTCGGGCTGGCCGAGATGGTCAATCTCAGCCGCAAGGTCGAGGACGACGACGAGGAGAGCGCGAAGAAGGCCGCCGAGGACCTGGACGAGATCACGCTCGGCCAGCATGACCGCAAGGCGTCGACCCGGCTCAAGCTCGATCTCGACCTGCCGGCCGGCGAGGCCGATGCCGAACCGCTCCGCGCCGACCTCACCTACCCGGAGTGGGATTGGAAGCGCCGCCGCTATTTGCCCAACCACTGCCGGGTCATCGTCGCGCCCGCCGCGCTGGAGGGCGAGGACTGGCGGCCGGACGACGACGCGATGCGCCGCATCCGTCTGGTGCGCCGCCAGTTCGAGGCGATGCGGCCACGCCGGCAGGTGATGACCGGCCAGCCCGACGGCGACGACCTCGACCTGTCCGCCCTGGTCCGCTCGATCGCCGACCGGCGTGCCGGCGGCGTCGGCTCGGAGCGGGTCTTCACCGCGGTGCGCACCGTCGCCCGCGACCTGTCGGTGTGCGTGCTGGTCGACGTGTCGCTGTCCACCGACAGCTTCATCGAGGAGCGGCGCGTGCTCGACGTCGAGAAGGAGGCGCTGCTGGCGCTGACCCATGGGCTGGCCGCCTGCGGTGACGAGCACGCCATCCTCACCTTCACCTCGCATCGGCGCCACCGGGTGGATCTGCGCACCGTGAAGGGCTTCGAGGAGCGTCTGGACGCCCGGACCGTGCGCCGCATCCGGGCGCTCAAGCCCGGCAGCTACACGCGGATGGGGGCCGCCCTGCGCCACGCGACGGCCTGCCTGCAGGACCGTCCGCACAGCCATCGGCTGCTGCTCGTCCTCACCGACGGCAAGCCGAACGACACCGACCATTATGAAGGCCGCTACGCCATCGAGGACACGCGGGTGGCGGTCCAGGAGGCGCGCCGGGCGGGATTGAAGCTGTTCGGCGTCACGGTCGACGAGAAGGGGCGCGATTACCTGCCCTACATCTTCGGCCCCGGCGCCTACGCCATCTTCCCGCATGTCGCACGCCTGCCGATGGCGCTTCCCGCCATCTACCGCCAATTGACCGGCTGAACGCTCAAGGAACAGGAGCCATCATGCGCAAGATCGCCGCCCTCGCCCTGCTGGGCCTCGCCACGCTGTCCGCACCGGCATGGTCGCAGGCCAACCTGCGGCCCGACCCGACGCCGCGGGTTCCGCCGCAGCCGGGCCAGTCCATCCCGGTGGAGGACGCGCTGTTCCTTAAGGACGCGCTGGCGGCCAGCCAGGACCAGATCGCCCTTGGACGCCTCGCCGACAAGGCGCCCGACGACGCGACGAAGGCGGTGATGACCGGGATCGCGGGCACGCACGCGGCGCTCGCCCAACATCTGAAGGGCTTGGCCGAGCGGCGCGACCTGCCGCCCGACGATCGGCTGAAGGCCGAGCGGACCGACGCGTCGGGCGCCGCCGGGGCGGTGACCAACCCGGCGAACAGCCGGGACGGTTCGGCGCGGGAACTGGTCGCCTCGCTGTCGGGGGCGAGCGGCGAGGCCTTCGCCAAGGCGTATGTCGAGGCGCAGTTGCGCCTGCACGACCGCATGGTCGACCTCTACCAGACCGAAGCCTCCAACACGCCGGATCGCGAACTCGCCACCTACGCCATCATCAGCCTCCTGAGCATCCAGAAGGACCGCGACGCGCTCCGCCAACTGGCCGGGCGGTTCGGCATCCCCGCGCCGACCACCGGGCAGGCGCCCCAATATGGCGATCCGACGAAGGCGCGCTGATCCAGCCGGAAAATGTCTCGGCGACAATACTTGCCGATTGGCGGGGCTGCCGAAGTCAAGATCGGGCGTGTGGTTATTCTGGAAACGCTTTGTTGACGTTTCCGAACAAAAATGGCCGGCGACACTGGGTCTGTCGGGGCTGTATTACTGTGCGCAAAATCATAAAATTGGCTGTCGGGCTCTCGCTTGCTGGGCTCGCCGGCGCCATCGTCCTGAACGAGGGCGTGGCCGTGGTCAGCTCCGACGCCGTGGTCAACGCCAGGGTCGCCATCGTGCGTGCCCCGATCGACGGCCTGCTCTCGCTGCAGCCGCGCTCCATCGGCGAGCGCGTCCTTGCCGGCCAGCCGCTCGGCGCCCTGAGGGACGAGCGGGCGGACGAGGCGCGGCTGCTCGACCTCGGTCACACCGCGTCGGCCCTGGAAACCGACATCCAGCGCGTGCGCGGCCAGATGGTCAGCCTCGCCGCCAGCCGCGAGGCGCTGGCGAAGCGGACCGACGGCTACCGCGAGGCCCGGGTCCGCCAACTGCGGTCCCGCATCGAGGAGCAGCAGTCCCTGCTCTCCGGCGCCAAGGCGCAGATGGTGATGTCGGCGGCGGAACTCAGGCGGGCGGAGGAACTGCGCGACCGGGGCGTCCAGTCGATCGCCGTGCTCGACCGGGCGCAGGCGGCGCAGGAGGTCAACGCCCAGACCATCCGCGGCGCCAACGCCCGGCTGGAGGCCCTGCGGATCGAACTGGAGGCCGCGGCGGCCGGCATGTTCCTCGGCGATTCCTACAACGACACGCCCTATTCCAGCCAGCGGGCGCAGGAACTGGACCTGCGCCTGGCCGAGATGAGGACGGAACTGGACGGGCACGCCCAGCGCCTGACCCGGATCCGGGAGCAGATCGCCGTCGAGCAGCAGCGTGTCGCGCGGCTGCGCGACGCCTTCCTGACCTCGCCGGTCGACGGGCCGATCTGGGAGGCGCCGGCCGGCAGTGGCGAATACGCCCGCAAGGGGCAGGATCTGCTGCGCCTTCTCGACTGCTCCACCGTCGTCGTCACGGCCAGCGTCAGCGAAAGCGACTACAACCGCCTGAAGGTCGGCGACCCGGCGCGCTTCCGCCTGTCCGGCACCAGCCGGTCCTTCGACGGGCAGGTCATCCGCCTTGCCGGGTCGGGGGCGGCGACCGTCTACCAGAACCTCGCCATCGCGCCGGGACCGGACCATCTGAAGCGCTTCGACGTGGCGGTGGCCGTGCCCGACCTGCTGAAGGACGCCGAGGTCGGCTGCTCCGTCGGCCGCACCGGCAAGATGGTGTTCTCCGGCACGCCGCGCCAGCTGCTGCAAGGCCTCGGCTCCTGGCTTGGGCTGTCGTGATGGTCTTTTCCCCCTTCGAGGCCAGCTTTGCGCCCGCCCTGCTGCTGTGCGGCGCGGCGCTCGCCCTCCTGCCGTTCCTCGACCGTGGCGACGTCCGGGTGCGCTCGGTCCTGTTCGGGCTGTGCATCCTGCTCGGCTGGCGCTACATGGCGTGGCGCTTCGCCGTGTCGATCCCGCCGCTGGCGCTCGACGCCGAGGTGCTCAGCGCCTGGGCCTTCGGGCTTCTGGAGGCCGGCACCACGATCAGCGCCACGCTCGCCTTCATCATGCTGTCGCGGACCGTCGACCGCAGTCCGGAGGCCGACGCCCACGCCGGCTGGTGGCGGGAGGGGGAACCGCCGCAGGTCGACGTGCTGATCGCCACCTACAACGAGGAGGAGGCGATCCTCGCCCGCACCATCGTCGGCGCGCTCGGCATGGATCACCCGCGCCTGCGCGTCTGGGTGCTCGACGACGGCAAGCGCGACTGGCTGGCGGCGCTGTGCGGGCGCAAGGGCTGCCGGTACCTGCGCCGGCCCGACAACAGCCACGCCAAGGCCGGCAACATCAACCACGCCCTGGCGCGGCTGGGCGACCTCGACCGCCAGCCGGACTTCGTCATGGTGCTCGACGCCGATTTCGTGCCGCACCCCGATTTCGTCACCCGCGCCCTGGCGCTGTTCCACGACCGTTCGGTCGGGCTGGTCCAGACCCCGCAGCATTTCTTCAACCCCGACCCGATCCAGGCCAATCTGCGGATCGGCCACGCCTATCCCGACGAGCAGCGTTTCTTCTTCGACCATTTGATGGCGTCGCGCGACGCCTGGGGGATCGCCTTCTGCTGCGGCACCTCCTCGATGATGCGGTGGGAGGGCCTGCGGGCGATCGGCGGTTTTCCCACCGACAGCGTGACGGAGGATTTCCTGGTCACCGTCCGGCTGAAGGAGAAGGGCTGGCGCACCGTCTACCTCAACGAACATCTGAGCGACGGGCTGGCGCCGGAGGGGCTCAAGGAGTATGTGACCCAGCGCGGCCGCTGGTGCCTTGGCCTGGTCCAGATCGTCCGGGGGCCGACCGGGCCGTTCTCGCGCAGTTCCCTCAGTGTCATGGACCGGGTGGGCCTGCTCGACTCCTTCCTCTATTGGGCGACGACCTTCCCGTTCCGCCTGGGCTGCTTCCTGGCGCCGATCCTGTACTGGTGGTTCGGCATCAGCGTCGTGAACGCCACCGCGCCCGACGTGATCGCCTATTTCGTGCCCTACTACGCCGCGGTGCTGATCGCCTTCAACTGGACCACCCGCGGCCAGATGGTGCCGCTGCTGCAGGATGTCAGCCAGATGCTGACGATGTTCGAGATCCTGCGCGCCGTCACCGTCGGCCTGCTCAAGCCCAAGGGTCACGCCTTCAAGGTCACGGCGAAGGGCGGGCAGCGCGACCGTGTCACCGTCCAGTGGAGCATGATGCGCCGTTTCGGCGTGCTGGCCGCCCTGACCGCCGGTGGGATGATCCACGCCATGCTGTCCGACTACGCGGCGGATGGCGGGGCCGGCGACGGCAAGCTGATCGTGCTGTTCTGGAGCTTCTACAACCTCGTCACGCTCGGGCTGGCGATGATGGTCTGCGTGGAGTTGCCGCGCTTCCGCCAGGACGAACGGTTCTGGACGGACGAGGAGGTGCGGGTCGGCGCCACCGGGCGGAGCCAGCGGATGCGCGCGCTCGACATCTCCGCCGGCGGCCTGCGCGTCTGGGGCTCGCTCGACGGGCTTTCCATCGGCGGCGACCTCGTCGTCGAGGTGGACGGGGTCGGGGAGATGCCGGCAACCCTGGTCGGCCAGGGCGAGGGGACGATGTCCCTGCGCTTCGTCGAGGACGAGGCGACGCGCGAGCGGCTGACCCGCAAGCTCCATTCCGGCCGCTACAGCGCGGCAGCGCCGTCGGTCAGCGTCGAGAAGATCCTGAACGGGCTGCGCGCCCGCATGGCGCG
Organism: Azospirillum sp. TSO35-2; assembly: GCF_003116095.1. Taxonomy (GTDB): domain Bacteria; phylum Pseudomonadota; class Alphaproteobacteria; order Azospirillales; family Azospirillaceae; genus Azospirillum. The sequence goes on along the minus strand of NZ_LGRA01000022.1, from coordinate 409,622 downwards.
CTGAGGCCCCGGCCGGGGTGGGCGGCGGCCCGCCCGTTCAGCGCACCGGCTCGTCGACCGTGTCGCGCTCCGCGGTCTCACGGTGGGCGGCGAGGGCCGCGGCGATGCGGACCAGCCCGGCCGACAGCGTCACCGCCTCGGCGAAGGCGCGCGTCGGCGGCACTGGTGCGGAGAGGTCGCCGTGACCCAGGCGTTCGGCGGCGCGGGTGATGGCGTCCAGCGGCCGGGTGATCCGCCCCGCCAGCGTCCAGCCCACGGCGCAAGCCAGCAGCGCCGCCGCCAGCCCGGCCAGGAGGATGCGGTGGCGCAGGTCCGACACCGCCGACAGCGCGAGGTCGGCCGGCTGGCGGACCAGCACCAGCCAGCCGATGCCGTGATAGTCGCCCTCGCCGCGGGTCGGCACGACCGCGGTGACGTACTCCCCGCCGTCCGGCCACGCCTCCACCTGACTTGCGGCGACGCCCTGCCGCCCGGCGCGCACGCTGGCGAGGTCGACCACCGTGCCCTGAAGCCCCGCCGGCCCCATCAGGACGAGGCCGTCGCGGCTGAGGACCATCGCGTCGGTGCCGGCAGACGGGCGGCCGTTCTGATCAAGGACCGAGCGGGTGACCTCTTCGACCCAGGACCAGCTCAGATGCGCGCCGAGCGTTCCCATCGGCACGCCGTCGCCGCGGACCAGGGGCATGGCGATGTCGACGAAGCGCAACGGCTCGCCGTTCGCGTTGGGGGGAAGCTTCTGCGCCAGCATCACCGCCTCGTGCACGTCGCCGGCAAAGGGGGCCTGGATGCCGGCGCGGAACCACGGCCGGGCCGACACGTCGGCCTGCTCCAGGATGCGCTTGGTGCTGACCAGCACGCGCCCGCCGGTGTCGGCGATGCCGATCCAGGCGTAGATCGGGAAGTCGCGCTGCAACGCCTCGATCTGGAGTCGGAACGCGTCGGCCTGCGTCAGCGCGCCCTGCGCGTTGATCAGCGTGGCGACCAGGGCGATGCTGCGCCAGCGCTCGTACAGGCCGAGATCGAGTTGCCGCGCGATCCGGCCGCTCGAATTCTGCAGATCGATGCCGGCGTTGTCATGCGCGTACCGGCTGACGACGCCGTTGGCGTACAGGCACAGCGCCAGGATCGGGGCGACGCACAGGCCGAACAGGCCGATGGTCAGCCGCCGCTTCAGGGTCGGGGGTCGGTGGCTCATGACGATTCGTGCGCAAATGAAAGACGGCCGGACTCTCCGTCTCCAAGCGTCTCCAAAGCCTTAAGAGGCCCTGTGCAAACCTTTGGCCCGGAGGGCGGCAACCCGGCGCGCGTTCAGCCGTCGCGCCCCGGGCGCCCACCGCCCGGCGGACCACCCGGGCCGCCCGGACCACCGCCCGGACCACCACCGCCACCCGGGCCACCACCGGGTCGGCCGCCCGGCGGCCCTCCCGCCGGTCCCCCGCGTGTGTCCCGGGCGCCGCTGTCGCGGCCGAACGAGCCGCCCGGTGGGCTGCCCTGGGGGCCGCCCTGGGGGGTGGCGGCCGGGTTGCTCTCCGCGGCGCGGGCGGAGCTGTCGGCCGACGCGGCGCCGGGCGGGGACGGCGCGGCAGGCGGCGTGGCGGCGGCGCCCTCGCGCCGCTCACCATTGGCCGGGGCGTTGCCGGGGGCGTCCCAGGTGTGCCCATCGATTGCCGGCCCCTCGCCACCGGGCGGGCCGCGCATCCCTTGTCCGGGCGCGTCCGGTCCCGGCGGCCCGCCGGCCGGATTGCCCTGGCGGGCCAGACTGGCGGCCCGCGCCGACGGATCGGCGCCGGGGACCGCTCGGCCGCCGAGGCCGGGGGCGCTGTAGGCCCGGCTGTGGCCCAGCCCGCCCCCCGGCGTGACGACGCTGTCGATCACCACGCGGGTGGAGGCGGCGCTGTCGCCCGACGTTTCGACGGTGGGGCCCAGCGCCTGCGTCTGACCGCCGCCGTCGACGTAGGTTTCGACCGACAGGGCGCCGACGGTCGTCCCGAAGGGGTTGAAGGGGTCCGGTGCCACCGACAGCGCCGACGGTTCCCCCGCGGCCGAACCGGCCACCCGGACCGTGGTGCCGACCGCCGGCAGGGGCCGGTCGAGGCTGCGGCTGCGCCACAGCGTCCGCCCCGCCACGACCAGGGTGGTGGGGGTGACGGCGTCGACGCGGCCGCGCAGCAGCCAGCCCTGCGCCGGCTCCCAGGGGTCGACGCGGCTGGCGTCGATCCGTCCGTCCGGTCGGCGCAGGCCCGACACGGCAACCCAGGCGCCGGGGTGGAGGATGTGCCGCTGTTCGGCCGTGGCGGTGTCGACCCGCTGGCCCAGGACGATTCCGCCGTTGCCGTCGGCCTCCTCGACCGGACCGGCCACCGCGAAGCGGACGTCGATCGTCTGCGCGGTCAGCCCGGTCGGCCCGGTGGGTGCGGCGGTCATGGCGACCATGTGCCCGATCCGGACGGCGTCGGCGTCGGCCGTCCGGCCCTCGATCCGCACCGCCGTGGCCGGCGGCAGGGCGACCCGGAGCCCGTTCACCCACACGCTGCCGAAGGCGGTGACGGTGCCGACGATGCCGGTGCCGCCGATGCCACGGTCGGTGACCGCGATGCCGGTGCCGCCGATGCCGCGGTCGGCAAGGCCCGGCTCTGGCGTGCCTCCGCAACCGGCGGCCACCAGCACCAACGACAGGGTCAGGGCGCGGAAGAGGAGGGTCACGGTGGGGCCGCTCCATCACTTCCGGCGTTGGCATTTCCGGCGTTGGCGTCTCCGGGGGCGGGCGCGGTGCCAGCCTGCCCGGCCGGGAGGCCCGGTCCGCCCGCCGCCGCCGGCGGATCGGCGGCGTCGTACAGGTAGAGGCCGGCGGTGAAGCGGTGGTGCGCGTCGTCGCGCTCCTCGTCCCGGTCCGCCAGTTCCATCGCCATGCGGTTCAGGTGGAGCAGCATGTCCATGCCGACCCGCTCCGCCTCGCGGCGCAGCGCCAGGACGGACTCGGCGCTCAGCCCGTCATAGGCCAGGGCGCGTTCGAGATAGGGCGGTTCGGCGCCGGTCAGGTTGTGTCCGGCCGCCGCCATATGGTCGGCCAGATTGCGGCCGTAATAATAGGCCAGCTTGTCGAGGTCGCCGCGCGGCACATGGGCGCCCTCGACCAGTTCCAGGCGTCCGTCCGGCCGTTCCGCCACCAGCCCGGCGTGCAGCAGCTCGTCGAGCAGCGCGCGGGGCCGGATGTCCCGGCTGATCCCGGTGACCAGCGTCTCGAAGCTGACCTCGCCCTCGGTCCGGCCGACGCGGGGCAACGGCCGCGGGCGGCCGGCCTCGTCGCGATACCCGTCGTCGGCCAGCCAGCGGCTCAGCACCTGGGAGCCCAGCGACGGGGACGCGGCGGCAACGACGTCCGGCGCCGCTGCCGGTGCGCTGCGGATCTGGCTGACATCCTTGCGGTGGACGCCGGTCAGCAGGGTGATGCGGCTGTCGGTCATCGGCTTCCTGGGGAGCGCGAACGCGCGCTCCGCCACCTCGACATACACCGCCTTCACCAGGTTCGCCAGCATCGGCCACGAGATGCCGAAGCCGATCAGCGTCCGCACCAGCGGCACCAGCACCCGGCGCACCGCCGTCACCACCATCGGCGGCGGTACGACGGATGGGGCGGAGGCCGGGGCGCCGGTCCCGGATGGACGGTCAGGATCGGGGCTGCGGGTCGGCACGCGCCATGCTCTCCAGGCCTGGGGTCACGGCAAACCGGTGCCGTGATGACGGCATCACAATAGCGCGTGCGCACCGAAAGGGCATGGCCTTTTCGCTTGATGTGGGAAAATTTCCCACGCATGATGCGGGGCAAGGGGCGGCGCTCGACCGTCCCATGGCACCTCTGGCCGTCCGATCGCGCGTCGCATGTCGCCCGCCCGGACCCGGCCGGTCCCTAGGAAGGAGCGGCCCGCCGGCCGTAGCCCGCATGAGCCTGTCGACCATTGGCCAGCCAGCCGGCCGGGACACCGTTTCCCAGCCGGGAACCCGCCCCACCTCCTCGGTCCTCCCTTTCCGATCGCGAGCGTCCGTCATGGTGTCGTCTCCCCTCCGTCCCGCCGCCATCGACCGCACCGCCCTGATCCGCGGCGGTCTGTTCGGGGCGCTTGCCAACGCGCTGGTGGCCGGCAGCCCGCTCTACGTCCGGCCGTTGCAGGACGCCCTGTGGCAGAGGGGCGACGACGGGCGTCTGCTGCTGCTGGTGGGGATCGCGCTGGCGCTGTTCGCCGTCCATGCGCTGCTGGATTTCGAACGCGCGCGCTCGCTTGCGCGGCTGCTGCCGGCGGGGTTGGGGGCTTGTGGGCACCGCGTGGCCGGGCTGGACCGGGTGTGGCTGATCGACGCCGGCTGGGTTCCGGTCCATCTGCTGGTGCTTGGAGTCCTGCATCCGGTGCTCGGCGCGTTGGCCCTGGCCGGCGTGGCGGCGGTGGCGGCGATCATCGCGCTGTGCGCGGCCGGCCCGACGGTGCCGCGGGAGGCCGCGTCCGGCCCCTGGCAGGGCGAGCGGCGGCTCGGCGGTGGCGTGTTCGGCCATCCCGACGCGTTCGACGCGGGGATGCGCTTTTGCGAGACGGTCTACCGGGTGTTGGTCGTCGGGCTGGCTGCGGCGCTGCTGGTCCAGGGTGAACTGCAGCCCGGCCAGTTCGTGGCCGGCGCGCTGATCGGGGTTATGGCGTTGCGGTCCGCCGTCCGCGCCGCCGCCCTGTGGCGCGGCTGTGGTGGACCGGTCGGCGACGCGCCCTAACCGTCGGCGTCCCAACCGTCAGGTCGTACCCGCCACGGCCCCAACACGGACACCACCCCGGTGCCGTGTTGGGGCCGTGGCGCTGCTCAGTGGGCGCCGGCGGCCGGCGCGCCGTGCCCGTCGGCCCCGCCATGACCGCCTCCCAGCAGGGACGCCAGGTCGGGGTGAGCCAGGAAACCGAGGCCCAGCAGGGCAAGAATGGTGGTGCTGTGGCCGCCGCCGTGATCATCGCCGCCCTGATCGCCGTGGCCCGTCGTGTGGCGTTTCCGCGCGGCGAGCACACGCTCCGCGCCATGGTCGCTGTGCGACGAGGCGTGCGAGCGATCACGTCCCCCGGCACCTCCCCCGGCGGCCAGGGCTTCGGAGGCGGGCGGCAACAGGAGCGTCAGGCCGATGACGGCCGCGCCAATCGCCGCACTCAGCCTTGACGATCGCTGCATCGCTGGACGCTCCTTTCCCGGTCGGCAAGGTTAGTGAACGGAAGCGGTTGCCGGCAGGTTCTGCACGGTGCCGATGAGGTTTTCCGTGTAGACGACCTCGGTCGGCGCAAGGGTCAGGGCGCGGGCCGTCATCTTGGCGGCCTCGTCCTTGTGGCCTTGCACGCTCAGCACCTCGGCCCAGCTCGAATAGACGTCGGCGAAGGACGCGTCGGTGTTGGCCGAGGTCTGGAACTTCTCGTAGGCTTCGTCGAAGCGCCCGGTCAGGGCCAGCGAGAAGCCCCATTCGCTGTAGGCCGCCGCCGCGGCGGACGGGTTGTACGCTGCGGCGCGGTTGGTGGTCACCGCCTTGAACAGCTCGATGGCGTGCGTGTGGTTGCCGATCCGCGCCTCGGCCACCCCCCAGTTCAGCAGCGGCGAGAGGAACTCGCGGTCGATGGCGTAGGCCTCGCGGAACTTTTCGATGGCGCCCTGCCGGTCGGCCTGCTGGTACAGCACCATGCCCCACAGGTTCAGCATCCACTTCGCGTATTCGGTTTCGTGATTCTCCATCTCGCGATGGATGATCTCCAGCGTCGGCGTGAAGTCGCGGGTCAGACGGTCACGCCGGAACTGGTAGGCGGCGAGGATGTAGGGATTGACGATCCGCATCGCCTCATAGCTCGTGGCGCGGATCAGTTTCGGCAGCTCGTCGTGGTGCGCCTCCTGCTGGATCTGCACCTGATGGTGATGGCTGTCGTACCCGCGCAGCCGCATCTGCAGGTCGTCGCCGTGGATGACGATCTCGCCGGAGAAGGAGAACGGAATCAGCGAGGCCGATTCCTGCACCACGCGGACCAGCGGCGTCAGGCCGACGAACTCGCTGAGCACGGCGACCGGCTTCTTGTCCTCGTGCAGTTCCACCTTGCGGACCTCGGCCTTGGTGTTGGCCTGCCGGGCGATGCTCTGCATCTCGTCGGCGATCCGCGCCACCACGACCGGCGAGGTGTAGCCGGTTTCGCCCGCGATGGCGTCGGGCACGTCGACATACTCGATGTTCACCGTGTGGGTGTCGGTGAAGACGGCGAATCCGAACGCGACGACCGCCATATAGATCGGAATGGTGAGGAAACCGAAATCCATGGATGCGCTCCCTTCCTCAGAATGCGGCCGCGGTTTTGTTCGCGGTTGATGGTGGGGGCGTGGGATCCCCGATGGAGAGGAAGCGGCTGGGGTGGACGTCACGGATGTTGAAGGTCCAGCCCTTCACCTGCGTGCTCACCAGCGACTTGGTGGCGAAATGGTAGATCGGGAGGACGGGCACGTCGTCCACCATCATGCGCTCGGCCTCGACCAGCAGCTTCGCGCGCTCCGGCGTGTCGATGGTGGCGGCGGCCTTCGCCAGCAGAGCGTCGTATTTGGCGTTGTGATAGCCCGGATCGTTGCGCGGCGGCTGCGCGGTGGACAGCATCAGGTTGAGGAAGGCCGTGGGGTCGGCGATGTCGCCGATCCACGCGGCGCGGACCACCTGGAAATCGCGTCGGGCGCGGCGCTTCAGATACTCGGTCCGGTCGACGCTCACCGTCGTGACGATCAGGCCCTTGCCGAAGGCGGTTTCCCATTGGGACCGGACCGCCGTCGCGATCGCGTCGTTGTTGTCCGAGGTGTTGTACAGGATCTCCAGCTTCAGCGGCTGCGACGGCCCGTAACCGGCGTCGGCGAACAGCCGCCGGGCGTCCTCCAGCCGCCGTTCCATCGGTTCGGCGACATAGGCGGGCAGCGGGCGCCGGTAGTTCGGGACCACCGGAGGCACCAGGCCGTAGGCCGGCATTTCCCCCGCCCGCGTCACCTTCTCGACGATCGTCTGCCGGTTGATCGCCAGCGACAGCGCCTTGCGCAGGGTGGGGTTGCCCTTGAACGGTTCGGCCGTCAGGTTCAGCGCGTAGTAGTAGGTGGCGAGATACGGCTTGTTCCAGAATTCCTTGGGCTGGCTGAGCGAGATCCACTTCACCTGTTCCTGCGGAACCTCGTTGGTGACGTGCAGCAGGCCGGCGCGATAGAGCTTCATCTCCTCATCGGGATCGGCGACCGGATGGAAGACGACACGGTCGATCGACACGCTGTCCTTGGCGTAGTAGTTCGGGTTGCGCGTCACGACCAGGGGCTTGCCCCGCTGCCATTCGGCCAGCGTGTAGGCGCCGTTGGACACCAGCTTGCCGGGTTCCGTCCAGCGGTCGCCGTTCGCCTCGACGCTGGCGCGGTGCACCGGCAGCGCCATGTTGTCGGAACTCAGGAGCGCCAGGAAATAGGGGGCCGGAGTGCTGAGCCGGATGCGCAGCGTGGCCGGATCGGTCGCCGTCACCCCCAGCTGGGTCGGCGGCGCCGTGCCGGCCATGACGGCGTCGGCCTTCTCGATCAACCGCAGATTGGCCGCCGCCGGACCGCCGTGCGGCGCCACCGCGCGGCGCAGGCTGTAGATGAAGTCGTCGGCCGTGATCGGATCGCCGTTCGACCATTTCGCGTTCGCGCGCAGATGGAAGCTGTAGGTCAGCCCATCCTCCGACACGTCCCAGCTCTCGGCGACGCCGGGCAGAAGCCGGCCGTCCGGTCCATAGACCAGCAGCCCTTCGAACAGGTCGCGGAAGATGTTCGATTCGACGCGTCCGTCGGTCAAATGCGGATCCAGCGTGACCGGCTCGCCCCCGTTTCCACGGTTGAGAACCGTCTCCGCCGATGCGGGGCTTAAGGCAAGGGTTCCTGCGAAGAGTGCGACCGCACTGGCAATGCAACGGACAAACAGCTTCATCGTCACCCCCGGACATCTGGTGCCCATGTGCCCAACCATTCTGGGACATTTTTCATAAAGATGCCTGACTCGCGGAGGCCGCACAATGGGAGAATCCCCTTAAGGGCTTCTCCTTTGAAAGGCGGTCGCCCTGGCGGTTTCCCGGATTTGTCTTGCCGATCCTGTTCCTTCGTTCCGGAATACTCCCGCTTCCGGGTGTGGGTCGCGGGGGGCTCCGGGCACCGGACGCCGTCTCAGCCGGCCACCTCGATGCCCAATCCCGGCAGCTCGACAGGCGGCGCTTCGCTGAAATAGCTCCAGGCCATCTCATGGCCGAGATACACGAAGGGGCCGATCACGAAGCCGAACGCCGACAGCGCCGCCGCCGATGCGGCGTTGCCGAGCGCCATGTAGTTCGATGAGAAGTCGAGCGTCGTCACGATCGCCCGGAAGGTGACGGTCTTCCACACCGCCCGGCCGAGCAGCGAATCGGCGTCGGTGTCCGCGGGCGGCGGGGTGGTGGCGGCAGAAGCCGGATGTGGTCCCCGCCAGTCCGGCAACGGGGTCGACCGGTCGATGCGGCGGCGGAAGCCGAGTTCCACCCGATCCCAGGCGGCGTCGACCCAGGCCCGGTCCGGCGGTTGCGCCGGGCCGTCCTGGATGGGAAAGGCATAGCGGATCTGGACGGCGCCGCGCGGGTCGCTCACCCGCAGGCCAACCAGGCTCCAGGCCGGCGGCATCCGCCATCGGTTGCGCTCGGCCGTCGCTACGGCGGCCAGCCATGACGGGTCGAACGCGCCGTCCGCCGCCGGTGCGTGTTTCGTGACCACCGTACGGACGAGCGCGGTCCAGGCGCAGGAGCCGTCATGGTCGGAGGCGTAGCGCACGCGCGCCAGCGGCAGGTCGTGGCGCTCGCAGGCCGGTGCCTTGCCCCACGCGGTGCTGGACCCGGCGCCCGCCGTCTGGATCAGCGCGGCGGCCGTGACGGTGTCCCCGGACAGCCGCAGCATCGTCAGGCTGTTCAACGCGCCCGACCGTGAGACGGTCTGCGACACCAGCCTCCACTCCCCCTCCGGCAGCGGCACCAGCGTGCCGTCCACGTCGACGCCGTTGCGGATGATGTCGCCGTCGGTCGCGGCGAAGGACGGTGCGGTGACGGCCAGCAGGGCGGCGGCCAGGAACGGTGCGTACCGACGGATGGTCATGACGAGGCTCCCAGGGACGACCGCGTGGTCGGTTGCGCGCGGCGTGCGGATTATGAGAATGCCGACCGCCCCCCTGTCAAGACGACGCCTGGCCGACGCAATGCTCCGCTCGCGGTCTCAAAGGGCAACAGGATGCGGGCGCGTGAATATTAACAATATATTTACCATGATTACCCAATCGGCGGGACACCGGGATCGCGAACATTAAAGCAGCATTTGACAAGTCCTGGGGAACGGGTACCGTTTGGCACGAGGCGGGGGTGGATTGCAGCGTTGGACAATGGATTGAGTGCTCAACCTGTCGTGAAGGGCGCCTGCCGGGCCGTGGTCCGTCTGGATCGGCTCGCGGAGAATTTGGCCGCCGCCCGCAAGTTGCTGCCGCAGCGCACGAAAATCTATGGCGTGGTGAAGGCCAACGGCTATGGGCATGGGGCGCTGCCGGTCGCACGGGCGTTGGAGCGTTTCGGTGTCTGCGGTCTGGCGGTCGACAGCGTCGATGAAGGCGTGGCGCTGCGGGACGGCGGCGTGCGCATCCCGATCCTGGTGCTGAACCCGCTGTTGCCCGAAGAGGCGACGCTGGTCGCCGCGCATGGCCTGACCGCCGCCGTCGCCTCGTTCGACGCGGTGCACGCCTTGGACGCCGCCGCCGGTACCGCCGGCCGCCGTCTGCCGGTGCATGTCCGGGTCAGGGCCGACCGGGCCGGCGGACTGGGCGCGGATCACGACCTTGCGGAAGGGTTGCTGCAGCGCCTCGGCCGGCTCGAGCATCTGCACGCCGAAGGCCTGTTCATGCAGATGATCGGCACCTACCGCGACGATCCCCGGCAGATCGACCAGGAGCTGTCGGACTTCCGCGCCTTGCTGGCCAGGGTCGAGGGGCGCGGCCTGCGGCCGCCGCTGGTGCACGCCATCACCAGCCCGGGGCTGCTGAACACCAGCGACGCGGCGTTCGACATGGTGCGGCTGGGCGCGGTGCTGTACGGCATTCGCATGAACCCGCCGGATGGCCGGCGCTTTCCCTTCCGCCCGGTGATGGAGGTGGTGTCGCGCATCGCCTTCATCGCCGACATGGTTCCGGGCGGCGACGTCGGCTATGGCGGCGACGCGCGGCTGGCGACCGGCGGGCGGCTGGCGACGATCTCCCTCGGCTATGCGGACGCCCCCTTCCTGCTGCGGTTCAAGGACACCGCCGTGCTGATCCGCGGCCAGCGTGCCCCGCTGGTCGGCGAGGCCTTCATGGGCATGGTGCTGGCCGACATCTCCGCGATTCCCGAGGCCGCGCTGAGCGACGAGGTGGTGGTGGTCGGCGCCCAGGGTGCCGATGCCATCCGGGTCGAGGACATCGGCCGCTGGAACGGCATCCGCCCCTCGGCGGTGCTGATGCTGGGGCCGCGCGCCCGGCGCGTGTATGTCGGCGGCGACCCGCCGGTGGGACAGGGGGAGGAGCTTGACCGGTTGGGGTACGCCGATCGTGACAGCGATCCCGGACGGCCCTATCGTCATGCCTGAACGTGAGCGTCGCAGCGTCTGGGAGATTTGTCCGTCATGCCGTCGTCCACCATGCCCCCGTCCGTCATGTCGTTGACACGGCGCAGCATGCTGGTCGGGACAGCGACGCTGACCCTGGCCGGGGCAGGGGGGGCGACGCCGGCGCTGGCGCGGCCGTCCTCCGACAACGCGCTGCTTCCACGGCTGGGCGACGACCGCGTCTGGCGCATCGGCTATGCCGAATCGATGCCCTACGGCAACTACACCGGGACGCTCGCCAGCCTCGTCCAGGGGCTGGAGGCTCTGACCTGGCTGCGCGGCGGTGCCCGCATGCCCTACGAGGCCGGGCAGACCGACAGCCAGGCTCTGTGGCGCTGGCTGTCCGATCATGACCTTGGCGCGCGCATCCGCTTCGTGCCCGACGCGTGGTACGGTGGCCTCGACCACAATCCGGCGGAACCGATTCTCCAGCGGCTCGAATCCAGCCGCGACATCGACCTGATGATCGTCATGGGAACGCTGGCCGGTCAGCGGATCGGGGTGGAGCGCCACAAGGTTCCGACCCTGGTCTTCTCGACGACGAACGCGGTCGCCGCCGGCATCATCGCCTCGGTGGAGGACACCGGCCACGACCACATCTGGGCGCATGTCGATCCGCAGCGCTTTCAGCGCCAGTTGCGCATTTTCCACGAGACCTTCCGGTTCCGGCGCCTGGGCGTCGCGTTCGAGGATTCGTCCGCCGGACGGGCCATCGCGTCGGTCACCGACGTCGAGGCGATGGCGCGGCCGCTGGGCTACGAGGTGGTGGCGAACCATGTCCGGGCGCCGGCCGGCCCCGACGACGTGGAGCGCTACTACACCGATCTGGCCGACGCGTGGAGCGATCTGGCGACCCGCGTCGACGCCATGTACATCACCTATGGCCGCTGGTCGCTCGATCGCTTCGCCACGCTGGTGCGCATCTTCCAGGATCGCGGCATCCCCACCTTCTCGCAGCTCGGACCGGAGGAGGTCGAGCGCGGTGCCCTGATGAGCGTGGCGCGCGCCGATTTCGAAGGCATCGGCCATTTCGGTGCCTCGGTGATCGCCCGCCTGATCAACGGCGAGCCCTTGCGCCGCATGCCCCAGACCTACTTCGACACCCCGACCATCGCGTGGAATCTGGCGGTGGCGGCAAAGATGAACTATCGGCCGGCCATGTCCGCGCTGCTGGCCGCCGACAACATCTACACCACCATCGGCACGGAACAGTAGCCGGTACAGATCGAGGAATGCGTCCGTGAAGAGCAGGGCCGGGAGATTTCTCGCAACCGTCGTTCCGTCAGTCCTCCTGATCGTGATCGCGCTCGGGTTCAGCACCGGCGTGAACATCGGCTCCTTCCGGCGTGACTTCAGCGACGCGCTGTTCTCCACCTTCAGCGTCGCCGGACGCAAGGTCGTCAGCAGCATCGAGTATGCGGTCAAGTACGGGAAATCGATCGACAACTTCCATGGGATGGAGCGCACGCTCGGGCAGCTCAAAAGCTATCTGCCGCAGGTCAATGGCGTCGCCGTGGCGCTTCCGGACGGGCAGGTCGTTCACTCCATCGGCACCTACGCCTTCCTCGACCAGATCGGCTCGACGCTGACGGGGTTCGAGCGGCGCAAGACGGCGACGGAATTCAGCCACGCCCCCTCCTTCCACTATCACGACACCGACCGCGGCTCCCACAAGCTGTTCCTGCCCATCCGGGGGGCGGAGGACGGCGCCTGGATCGGCACGCTGGTCATCGCCGCGTCCGACGCGATCATCGACGACTATGTGCGGTCCTTCGAACGCCAGAGCCTGATCTTCGTCGCGGTGCTGGGCGGCGTCGCGCTGGTGCTGCTCGCCGGGCTCGCCCTGGTGCGTCGGAACGCCGAGGGCGGTGGCGGCCGCGCGGTGCTGGTGATCGCGGCGCTGGTGCAGGTCGCGGTCGGCATCAAGGGCTACGCCTTCTTCAACGAGGCCTACCTGCGCACCGCCGAGAACACCACCGAGATCGTCCAGAACATCATCGCGACCGACTTCGCGTCGGTGGTCGGCCGCGGCGTGACCTACCGCTCCTTCTCCGACATCGACGGCTATTTCAAGGAGATCACCGCGTTCGTGCCGCACATCAAGCGGATCGAACTGGATCTGCCGGACGAGGCCGGCAACGCCGTCCGGATCGGCTACGGCGGCGCTGCGGCCGACGGGGACGTCGTGGTCGGCAAGCCCCTGGCGAACGACCGCGAGTACATGGCGCCGTCCCTGAAGATCGTCATCGACAACAGCTTCATCGAGAAGAACGTCCTGAGCATCGTCGTCAACAACGTGACGATCCTGATCATCTCGCTGATGTTCCTGTACGAACTGCATGTGTTCGCCAGCCGGCGGACGCGGTCCGGAACCGACGTCGCGGCGGTGACCACCCGGACGACGGCCGGCATGCGCTTCCTCACCTTCTCGCTCTATTTCGGGGTGTTCCTGTCGGCGTCCTTCGTGCCGGTCATCATGCAGGGCTTCGACCAGGGCTTCTTCGGCCTGACCGTTCCGCAGGCGGCGGCGGCACCGGTGTCGGCGGAGATGATGTGCGGCGCCTTCGCCATCATGGCCGCCGGCTGGCTGGGGCGGCGGGCCGGCTGGCGGATGATGACGGCGGGTGGATTGCTGCTGGCGGTGGCGGGCGCGGTCGGCTCCGGGCTGGCGGACCATCCGGTGCTCTTCGTCGTCGCCCGCGGCGCCACGGGTGCCGGGGCGATGCTGGCGCTGATGGGCATCTACCGGCTGATCGACTGGCTGCGGCGCCAGGATCCGGACACCGGCGCCTATTCCGAAATGTTCTCCGGCATGTATGTCGGGGTGAATTGCGGGGCCGTCGCCGGCAGCCTGCTGGCCGGCGAGATCGGCACCCGGATGGTGTTCCTGATCGCCGGCGCGGTGCTGGCGCTGGCGCTGGCGCAGGTGTTCCTGCTGCTGCCGCGCGCCGCCGAGGCGGCGGGCAAGGCCGAGGATCCGGTGGTGGCGATGGTGGAGAATGCCGGAAGACCGGCGACCCGACGGCCGGTCTGGCTGGACGGCTCCTTCGTCGCCTTTCTGCTGCTGGTGTCGATCCCGACCTCGGCCTGCAGCATGTTCCTGATCTATTACTTCCCGCTGTTCGCGTCGGGGTTGGGGCAGCCGACCTCGACGGTCGGGCAGGCCTTCCTGCTGTATGGGCTGTGCATCGTCTATCTGGGGCCGCACCTGTCGCGGGCCTTGCGCAACAGCCGGATCGCGCCGGCCTGGCCGGTTCTGGTCTCCGGCCTCGTCATGGCCGCCGGGCTGGTCGCCTTCGCGCTGACCGGCAGTCTGGCCGGCGCGTTCGTCGCGATCCTGCTGCTGGGGCTGAGCGACAGCTTCGGCCTGTCGGCGCAGCAGCGCTATCTGGAGCATCTGCCGGTGGTCGGGACCCATGGGCTGGCGGTTCCCCAGTCCTATCACCTCAACGCCCGCAAGCTCGGGCAGGTCATCGGTCCGTTGCTGTTCAGCGCCGCCGCGGTCGCCGGAACCGCCGGCGCGACCCTGATCAGCGCCGGGCTGGCGATCGGGCTGCTGCTGCACCTGCTGATGTCGCTGTGGTTGAACCGCCGCGGCGCCGCGTCCGAGGCGGCCGCCCCCGGCGGTGCGGCGTGATCGAGATCGGCCGGGCGCGGCTGCCGGGACACGACGGCGGGCCGGCCCAGGACATCCGCCTCGTGTTTCTCGACCCGTCCCACGCCGGTGCGATCGCGGCGCTGCAGGCGGCGGCGATCGGCACCATGATGTACCCGATCACGCCGTCCCAGATCGTCGAGATGCTCGGCCCGCGCGGATGCACCGTCGGGGTGCTGGCTGGGGAGGGGGCCGGGGAGCGGCTGATCGGCTTCTTTGCCCTGCTGTTTCCGGGACGGGATCCCGAGTCGATGGGGTATGATTTCGGCCTGCGCGACGCCGAACTCGACGCCGTGGCCCATTGGACCGCGGTCATCGTCCATCCGTCCTTTCGCGGCCATGGCCTGCAGACGCGGATGGTGATGGCGGTGGAGCGGCTGTTTCCGCAGGCGCCCGTGGAGTTCGGCTTCGTCACCGTGCGCACCGACAATTGGGCCAGCCTGCGCAGCATGCTGGCCGCCGGCTTCGCCATCAGCAAGATCGCGCCGAAGTTCGACGGCTGGTTGCGCTACACCCTGTTCCGCATCACCCCCGCCGATGCGCCGCCCGAGGCGGAGGGATGCCGCTGGGTCGACGCGACCGACGTCGAGACGCAGGCGCGCTGGCTGGGCGAGGGGTTCGTCGGCTGCGCCTTCGACCCGTCCACCGCCCGCCTGCGGTTCGCGCGCCTGTCGCCGGACAGCGTCGCCGGCCGGATCAGGGCCCGACCGCCGCATCGTTGAAGCCGAAGGCGCCGCGGATGCGCGACATCACGCTGCCGGCGCGGCGGCGCTGGGTGTCGTCCTCGCCGTTCAGCTCCTGCCCGCGGATCTCCGGCGACTGCGCGCTGGCGATCCGGCCCAGCACCTCGAGCAGGGCGGGGTCCTCGCCCAGCACCTGGGCCAGATGGACCTCGTCCACCTCATACAGCAGCACCGGCCCCCAGGCGCGCGCTGTCGTCGTCCGGACATCGCCGGTCAACAGCGCCACCTCGCCGAACAGCGCCCCCGGGCCGAGGCGCGACAACTCGACGTCCTTGCCCTCCGGACCGGGGGTGTTGAGCAGGACGATGCCCTCGGCCACCAGGAACAGCGAGCGTCCCGGCTGCCCCTGGGCGAAGATCGTGTCTCCCGGCAGGCAGCGCCGGGGTCTGGCGTTCGCGGCGAGGCGGTCGCGGGCGGCCGGCGTCAGCGGCTGGAACAGCGGGGCCGCCGCGATCAGGACGGCGGCGTCGGGCCGCTGGTCGACCAGGTCGGTCGTGCCGTCGACCAGACGGATGTTGGCCTGACGCTGCGACAGCGTGATGCCGGCCCGCTTCAGCACCGCGTGAATGCTGAGCAGCACCGCGTGCTCCTGCGATTGCAGCAGGCCGCGGTCGGTCAGGTCGAACGCGATGAAAAACCGCATCCCGAACTCGTCGATGCCGTTGAACTTCACCCACACCAGCCCGAGATGCTTGCGCCCGTCGACGCTGCGCACCAGGCGCATCGCGTCGCTCAGCAGGTTGACGATGCGCTCCGGCTCGTGGCCCGGCGTCACATGCAGCAGCATCTGCGCGAAGAAGGTGCCGTTCGGGTGGGAGCAGTTCTCGATTCGCGCCCCGGCGGCCAGCGCGTTGGGGATGCTGATGACCGAGTTGTTGAAGCTCTGGATCTTGGTCGAGCGCCAGGAGATGTCGATGACCTGCCCCATCGGCGCGTCGCCGACCTTGATCCAGTCACCGCGGCGGAACGGCCGCTCCAGGTTCAGCACCATGCCGGAGAAGATGTTGGACAGGTTGCTTTGCAGCGACAGGCCGATGATCATCGCCAGCACGCCGGAGGTGGCGAGCAGGCTGGTCAGGTCCTTCTGGAAGACGTGGGCGATGATGCCCAGCACCGCCAGCAGCATGATCAGCAGGGTGGCGGTGCTCTTGACCACCTGCGGGATGGCGCGCTCGCTGGATTCCTCCAGGGGGTCCCAGATGAAGCGGTGAAGCGCCTGGTTGACGACGATCGCCGGGACCAGCCACCACAGGACGTCGAACAGCGTCACCACCATGGCCATCGGCTGGTCGGTGCCGAAGCGGGCGATCGAATCGAGCAGGGCCGATTCGGCGGCCAGCATGGCGAGGCCGGTCAGCACCGTGTCGGTCAGCAGCATCATCCGCGGCCAGTGGCGGCTTTCGGTCCAGCGTTCGCCGGCGCGCAGGGCGAGCAGCAGCAGGCTCAGCAGCAGCGCGGCGGCCAGCGCCGGCGCGCCGTGGAGTTGCCGGCGCAGCCCCTGGTCGCGTGGCGCCATGTCGAGGTCGAAGCGGATCGTCGACATCTCGCGGCCGTCCCGGCGTTCCCCGCTGCGCAGGCTGCTGCCCGGCAGGCTGGCGGCGACGTCGGCGCGCAGCGAGGCGTCGGTCACCACCCAGTCGCTGCCGGCGATCTTGCGGGTGGTCAGCGCGTTGGCCAGATCCTGGTCGCTGCCGCCGTCGCGTTCGGGCGCATAGACCAGCCGTTCGTAGGGAAGGTTGCGGTGGTGGAAACGCACGCTGATGTGATGGCCGCCGATGGTCCGCCGGGACTGGCCCTCCGGCTCGTCCATGTGGAAGCGGGCGGAGACGTGGAACAGCCGGTATTCCTCGCCGTCGCGGGTGCCCTGTTCCACCGGCGCGCCCAGGCCGACCGGTTCGGCGGCGTTGATGAAGACGATGTCGGTCAACGCGTCCGGACCCGGCGCGCCGGCGGCCGGGCCGGGCTGGCTGCGCTGACGGAACCACAGGTCGAACTCGACCCGGGCGGTGCGCTGCGCCGGATCGATGTCGCTGATGCGCCCGGCGGCCAGGCCGACCTGGGCGACGGCGGTGGTCCGGACGTCGCGCCGGCCATCCCCGCCGTCCGTGGCCGTCGGCCCGCCATAGCGGATCTGGGTCAGCGCCGCGACCAGCCCGTTGTGGAACTGCCCGACGGCCATCGCGCGGTCCGGGGTGCCGTCGTCGTTGAAATACAAGGGTCCGGTGACCCCCGGGACGGCGTGCAGCGCGGAGCGCACCGCGTCGAGCTGGTCGCGCACCAGGCGCCGCGCCGACACCCGCGTGCTCCAGCGTTTGGACAGGCCGGCGCGCTGGATGGCGGCGACGATCACCCTCCCGGCGTCGTACGCGTACAGAGCCGACCAGTTCCGCAGCGGGCCGTACTGTTCGTCGTAGCGGGCGAGGAGCTGGTTCGCCTCCCGGCTGGCGATGTCCGGCAGGAAGGGCGCCACCACCATCAGCCGGCCGGTGTAGAGACCGGGATGGTGCTGCTCCCGCGGGAGCTGGGCCAGGGCCTGCCCGAACCGTTCGGACCCCAGCCAGTCCGGGCCGAGGATGCGGTTGGTCAGGCCGGCGTCGCGGATCGCCTGGACCAGCGCCACCCCCTGTTCCTCGCGCGCCAGCAGCACGATCACCAGATCGGGGGGCAGGGCCCGGATGGCCTCGGTCAGTTCCGCGATCTCGCGCGTGAAGCTGGGGGCGGCCGGGTTGGCCATCGTTTCGTACCGCAGCGGCGGCCCGTCCTTGGCCAGGGCGGCGCGAAACAGGCCGGGAAGGGGGGTGGTCTGCGCCAGCGGCGTGCGCACCACCGCGACACCGCTGGCGGCCAGCGCCTTGAGGGCGTAATCGCCGAGGAAGGTCGCCTGCAGACCATCCGAATGGACGGTGCGGAAATACCAGGGGTTGGTGCGCGTCAACTCGTCATGGGTGGCGGACGGGCTGACCGCCGGAATGCCGGCGGAGGCGTAGATGGGCGCCGCGGCCGTCGAGGTGGCGGACGCGGTGTGGCCGATCACCGCCAGGATGCTGTCGTCCTCGGCGATCAGGTTGGCGACACGGCGGGCGCCCACCGGGCCGCCGTGATCGTCGAACGGCACGATGTCGAGCTGAAGGCCGTCGATGCCGCCGGTGGCGTTGATGTCCGAGGCGAGGATGCCCAGCGTCCGCAGCGACTCCCGCCCGCTGCCCGTCAGGTCGCCGGCGAAGGCCAGCCGCAGGGTTCCGGCGAAGGTCGGCGCCTCCGCCGTGGGTTCGACATGCACCAGGTGCAGCGCCCCCGCCAGAAGCGCCACCGAAAACAGGATCACGGCGATGAAGCGCATCGGTTGGGTCGACCCTTGGGTGTGGCGCCCTGTTGCGGCGGTGTGGTGCGGTGGTGCGCCTGCGTCTCGCCCGGCGGAGGACACGAACTATTCCATAGGCGTAGGTTTGGCACAAGGCGATGGCACCGAAGGTCATACAATCGGCGCCACGGCCGTCCGCGGGCCGGGAGGCGGTGGCCTGTCCATAGGGGGGTGCCGCGCCGGGGCCGTCCCCCATCATTCAGGCTACCCATTCGGGCAGGTGCATTCTTGACTTTTTACTAAGTGCTTACGCTTAATGCGCAGACTATGCCCGTCTCGGCGCCTCCGCCCCGGAGTGCGCCTTCTTGGTCCTTTTGTCCGGAGCTGCAATGGCCGATACGCTCGACGACCCGCGTCGCAAGTTTGCCGATTTGGTGAAGCTCAACGGACTGGCAAGCAAATACATCGACCGCGACACCGAACGCCGGGTCCTGGAGGACGGTGTCGTGCGTTGCGGCCTGTCGCTGGACGAGGCGCGCGGCGTGCTTCGCGCGGTGGCCGAAGACAACGACTACGTGTTCCAGAGCGAGGCCGGCCGGCGGATCCGCCAGGTGCTCGACAAGCATGCCGGCAAGAAGGGCAAGATCAGCAAGAAGCAGTTCGAACAGACTGCGTCGATCCTGCGCGACTTCTCCAACGAGGCGATCGGCGAGGAGGAAGCCCGTCGTCACGTCAAGCGCATCATGATCGAGAACGGCTGGAAGCCACGCCGCGCCGGCCTGCTGCCGACGAAGGGCTGGTACAAGAAGGTCGAGGTCTGATCCCGGGCGGTATCGCCCGCGGCGGCAGGCGCGCGCCGAACGGCGCGGAGCCTGCGTGGCGTATGAACGCGGCGGTCCGATCCTTGCGGACCGCCGATGACCGGCTGGGCGGTGCGCGATGGACGTCCTGGAGTTTCTGACGACCAGCGGACCGCTTGCCCTGGTGCCGCTGCTCGTCATCGCGCCGCTGCTGTTCTACCGCTGGGTCGTCGATGCCGCGGGGCATTGGGAGGTCTATGGCCGCCGGCGCGTCGCCGTCGTCGAGATGGCCGGCGTGCTGATCGGCGTCTGCTTCATCGCGACCACCCCCCTGCCGGGCGGCGCCTTGAGCCTGGACGGCCTGTTCGCGTCCGGCGGGCCGTGGGACATCGACGCCGTGACGTTCCGGACCATCGTCGTGGAACGGCTGTGGGAGGCGCCGGACTCTCTGGCCGACCGCATTGCCCGCGACGACCAGCGGCTCAACCTGACGCTGGGGCTTGGGATCGCGCTGGCGTTGCTCCTCGGCCGGCAGGCGGCCGGATTCGCGTCGCTTCACTGGCGCCCGGCGGTGGTGTCGGTCGCCATCGACCTGATCATCGCCTCGCTGACGGCGGTGACGACGCTGTACACCGCCCTGCTGCTGCTCTGGATGCTCAACCGGCTCAATTTCTGGGTCCTGGCCGTGGCGATCCTGGCGATCCAGGAATACCGCTACAACGTGCTGGGCCTGTTCCATCGCCAGCGCCATTTCCGCATTCCGAAGGCGCTCGTCCCGATGGGGGCGCCGGTCGTCACCAGTCGCCAGGGCACCAGCCGGCGGCGTTTCAGGGCGGGGGACTCAACACGTGGGACTGGCCGGAAATCCGGCGTTTGATGTGCGACCAGCAGACCCCGACGGACAGCACCACCGACGAGAAGATCAGCACCACCGCGCTGTTCCAGAACGGCGCGTTCGGGTCGAGCAGGCCGAAATGGCGGATCGCCAGATAGCCGCTGATCAGCAGGGCCAGACAGGTCAGGGTGCCGATCCACCGCAGCGCCACCCACGCGATTCGCGCGTAGGCGGCGTAGGTCGCCAGCAGCAGGACGCCAACCGCCAGTTTCAGCGACAGCCGGCTGCCGTCGTCGGTGTCGAGCCAGGACAGGTAGGAATAGCCCGACGGATTCCAGGTGGCGAACAGCAGCAGGAAGCAGCTGAGGGCGCGGATGAAAAACCCGAAGCTCTTCACGGTGCCTCCCGGCGTTCACGCCCGACGGTCGCCCCGGCTGTCGACCTCCGTGCCATCAGGTGAGGCTCTGCGAATCGACCTGACCGCTCAGCCGGTAGCGGATCAGCGACCAGGACTGGCCGGCGCCCAGCACGGCCGCGACGCAGGACAGCGCCACCATCGAGCGCACGGTGGGATCACCAAGGTCGATCACGTCGTAATCGGCCAGAACCCAGACCAGGCTGCCGGCCAGCAGAACGATCAGCGTGACGCCGATCAGCTTCATCGACCGCCACGTCGCCTGGATGTGGATGAACAGAAGAAAGGCGATGGTCACCCCGGCGAACAGCTTCACCGTCCAGTCTCCGGAGTCGCTCATCAGCCAGTGATAGTAGGAATAGCCGAACGGGTTGTAGATGCCGAACACGAGCATCAGCGCAAACAGCAGCCGTACGACGAAGCCTGCGGTTGTCATCATGGCTGAGGTCCGAACGGCGGTTGAGGATGCGACCGCCGCGCAGTTTACGCGTTCGTGGCCACCGATGCCACTGTGACGGCCATTGCTGCGGCCAAGGCGACGGCCAAGGCGACGGCCAAGGCGACGGCCAAGGCGACGGCCAGGGCGACGAATGTCTTTGCAATGTGTCGCTTGCCACGGTGATATCACGCGTGGCGCGGGCCCGGAACGGGCGGCCGCGTCGGCAGAAACAGACGGTGGGTCGGCTTTCGTGCATTTCGGGAAAGCGTTGTTCAGCCGGACGGCGTCGGTCATCGCAAGCCTTGCGCTGGGCGGCCTGTTCCTCGCCGCGGGCTGGGCCACCGTGCCGACGCGGGGAGCGTCGCCGACCATCACCTTTCAGGTCCGCGATCCGGGCGACATCGCGCCGGGCGGTGAACCGGTGCCGGTCTTCCTGATGCGGTCCGACCGCTCGACCCTGCGTGCCGGGACGGCGCATGGCCGGCCCGACGGGAAAATCGGCGTGACGCTGTTCGATCCCGCCGACCCCCGGCTGATCCAGAGCAGCGAGGCGGTGCTGCTGAACGCGGACATCCGCGTCCTGTGGCTGCTGGCGTCGGACGAGGAGCGGGCGGAGCTTTGGCGGGGTGTCCAGGCCGTCGGCCGTGGCCTGCGCGAGGCGATCGACACGGTGCTGGCGTCGCCGGAGTTCGTCAACGATTACCGCAACGACCTGACCGACATCGGCCGTCAGGCGATCGAGGACGCCTGGCGGGCGCCGGAAACCCGCGCCGCCTACGACGAGTTCCTGCGCAGTGCCGAACCCATGCTGCACGACCTGATCGGGCGCGACCTGAAGGGGATCGTGCTGAAACGGGTCGAGCCGATGATCTGGGACCTGATCGGGGCGAACATGGGCGCGATGGTCGACGTGTTCCGCTCCAAACCCTGGGATCTGAGCCCGATCGACCAGACCATCGAATCCATCCAGCGCGAGGTGCGCGACCGCGGCGTGCTCGAGAAGACGGCGCAGCGGCTTTTTGAAAGCTGGCAGGCCAAGGCGTTCCTGCAGACCTTCGCCGGCGCCGTGATGGACGCGGTGGCGCGCGACACGCGGGTCCGCGACGTGCTGGGCCGTCTAGTCACCGACCCGCGCCTCAGCGCCTCGCTGACCCCGCTGGCGAAGCCGGTGGGCGAACTGGGCCGGCTGGCGCCCAACGTGCTGTTCGGCGTGCATCCGCACGCCGATCTCAACGCCATCGCCGCCTACACCTTCCGCGGCCTTCTCACCGGCGAGGGCGGCCAGTTGATCATCCTGATGAGCGCGCAGCAGCGCGAAGCCATGTTGCGCCTGGACCAGTTCGCTCCGCGCCCCCTCCTGCACAGCGTGCCGCAATGACCAGGACGCCGTACCAGCTCGACATTGCCGGCATGACCATCCTGCGGCCCAGCGGCGGGCTGCTGGTGAGCGACGCCAGCTTCAGCATCGGCCCCGGCGAGGTGGTGCTGCTGGTGGGGCCGAGCGGCAGCGGCAAATCCACCATCGTGCAGCTGCTGGGCGGGCTGCTCGACACCGGGGACGGCGGCTGGCGGGTCACCGGGCGGCTCGGCTGCGGCGGCCGTTCGATCGACCTTGCCACCGAACGCAGCCTGGTTGGCGGGATCGTCTTCCAGGACCACGCGCTGTTCAGCGACCTCAGCGCGCTGGAGAACCTCCGCATCGCCGCCGACCATGCCGGGCACGGGCTTGAACCCGACCTGGTCGCCGCCGCGACCGCCCTGCTGGGCGACATCGATCCGCGCAAGACCGTCGCGTCCTGCAGCGGCGGGCAGCGCCAGCGGCTGGCCATCGCCCGCACGCTGCTGGCCGACCGCCCGGTGCTGCTGTTCGACGAGCCGAACTCCGGCCTGGACGTGCCGATGGCGCGCCGGCTGGGCGAGCTGATCCGCGACCTGTCGCGCAGCATGGGCAAGCCGGCGCTGGTGGTGGCGCATCACGTCAAGGATCTGCTGCCGGTCGCCGACCGGGTGCTGCTGTTCGACACCCGTGCCCGCCGGCTGGTCGAGGTGCCGCGCGACGCCGACATCATCGAAGCCGAACTGCTGAAGCTCGACCGCGCTGCGGGCGGCCCGGCCGCGGCGGGGGCGGCGGACCAGCCGGCGCGCCCGCCGCGCCGCAACGCCTGGCCCGAGGCGATCGGCCGGCGCAGCCGCCTTCACTGGCTCGGCCGCTACATGGCCGAATATTTCTGGGAGCTGTGCGTCTCGCCGCTGATGCTGATCTACATGGGGGCCGGCGCCCTGATCATGGGCTTCGTCTCCATGTGGTTCGGCTTCCATTACAACTCGTTCGGCGGCTATCTGAAGTCCCTGCTGCACGACGAAACGCTGGTCGGGCTGGGTCTGGTCCAGGGAACGGTGGCGGTGCCGCTGATCAGCAGCATCCTGTTCGTCGCCCGCAACAACGCCATCATCGCGGCCGACATCGGCAACCGGGCGCTGTCGTCGCAGTTCAAGGCGATGGACAACCTGCGCATCGCCGCGCGCGGCTACATCTACTCCGCCATTCTCGTCAACATGGTGATCGGATCGCTGCTGCTGCTGGTGCTGTCGCTGGGAATGGCGAGCTGGGCCTCGATGCAGACCTGGCACGCCCAGTTTCCGCAGCAGGATTTCGAGCTGTGGCGCGGGCAGTTCTTCCGCAAGCTTCTGCCCGACGGCTACCACCCGGCGTCGAGCATGCTGTGGGTCGCGCTGAAGGTCGGGCTGAGCGCCCTGCTGGCCGGTGCGGCGGCCATCGTCATCGGCGGCGGGCGCAAGGATTCGGTGCTGGAGATCAACGCGTCGATCGCCCGGTCGATCATCATCGGCGTCACGCTGACCCTGCTGGTCCACGCCGTCATTTCGGTGCTGACGCTGTAGAATTCGGCGCCGCGAGGTCGCAATCCTCGCGCATTCGGCAATGCGGCCGGCGCGCATATGAGGTATAAAAGGGACCAACGTGGTACCGCAAAAGCCGAGGTGATCGATGACGACAACCAATGTGGAGTCGGGGCCGTCTTCCGGACCGCTCGGTTCGGATTCCGATGTCGACAGTGGCCGTCCGACCGCCCAGGCGCGCCCGACGGGTCACCGCACCGTGCTCGCCCTGTCGGTGGCGGCGCTCGTCGCGTCGCTGACCGCGCCCTACTGGTCGGCGCCGCTGTACCGCTTCCTGCATCTGCGCCCGGCCGGCCTGGAGTGGCAGGCCCGGCAGGAGGTCGAGACCGGACGGCTGGGGCAGGCGGTGGCCGAACTCGACCGCCGGCTGAGCACGCTGGCGGACACGCAGGCCAAGGCCGGCGAGAAGGCGGCACTGACCGGCGCGTCCTTCGCGGCGCTGGAAACCCAGGCCCGGGTGCTGGCGCTGCTGGAGCTGAAGACGGCGCTTCGCCGCCCGGTGCCGTTCGATTCGGAGCTGAAGGTGGTCCGCGCGGTGAGCGGGAAGCAGCCCGAACTCGAACCGCTGCTGGCGGTGATCGAACCGTACGCGGTCAACGGCATCCTGGTGGAATCGCAGTTGCGGCGCGAGTTCGCCGGCGTGGTCGACGGGATCGCCCGTGTCGAGCAGCGGAACACGGTGGTCGGCTGGCTGGTCAACCTGACCGGCTGGTCCACCGATTCGGCCGACACGCCGCCCAGCCAGTCGGACGCCATCGTCGGGCGGGTGCGCGCACGGCTGGCCGATGACGATTTGCGCGGCGCCATCGGCGAGTTGGCGGCCCTCGACGCGCCGGCTGCGGCCGTCGCCCGGGCCTGGCTCGGGGAGGCCCGGGCCCGCGTCGCGGCCAACGAGGCCGTCGACCGGATCGCCGAGTCCGTCGCCTCCGCCTTGAACCGCTTGGCACCGCGGACCTGATGCGGGTTCGCGGATGACCCGAACACGCTGGTCCGCCGTTCTGGCCGCTGTCCTGACCGCCGCTGTCATGGCCGATGCGGCGGCGGCCGAGGCGCCGCCTGCCCAAATGCCTCCCGCCCAGACGCCGCCGACAGCCGATGCGTCCGCGGCGCCGGAGGCGGGCGGCATCATCGACGGCTACAGCCGCTTCATGTTCGGGTTCAACCAGCGCGTCTATGACGGGCTGGACAGCGTCGGCGCGTGGTTTCGCGGGAATGGACCGCCCGCGCCGCCCGATCCGACCGCCGGCAGCCTGCAGAACGTCATCGCCAACGTCGTCAACGAGCCGTTGACCGCGGTCAGCAGCGTGGCGATCGGCGAGTTCGGCAACGCCTTGCGCTCCGCCCAGCGTTTCAGCATCAACAGCACGGTGGGCGTGCTGGGCTATTACGACACGGCGTCGCAGTGGGGCTACACCCCGACCCACACCGACATCGGCCTCAGCCTGTGTCGGGCCGGCGTCGGCGAATACGGCTATGTGGTGCTTCCGTTCGTCGGGCCGCGCACCGGGCGCGATGCGGTGGCCGACATCGTGCTGATGAACGTCATCCTCTGGACCACCGCCGGGGCCCTGGCGGGGACCGGGGCCAGTTTCCAGACCATCGTGATCGCCGAGTCGGTGGAGGTGGTGGCCGACATCACCGCCACCCGGCAGTTCGACATCGAGGCCAAGGCCATCAAGCTGCGCGACTATGAAGCGGCGCGCGCTGCCTACCTGAAGCAGCGGCGCGCCCGCTGCGCCCAACTCAAAAGCCAGTGATCGGACGGCGTGGATGGCGCCGCACCGGCCTCACACCCGTGGGCCGTCCTTGGGCGGCGCCGCGGCGGGGGCGGGAGCGGGCTGCGGGGCCGCGTTCCACCATGGCACCCAGCCCAGCGTCCAGTCGCGGACGGTGCTGTAGGTGGACGACACCCAGCCGCGGGCGTTCTCCGCCGCCGGTTCCGCCGCGCTCGTCCAGCGCTTGCTCCAGTCGATCAGCGGTTGCACCGATGATTCGACCGAGCCGATCTGGTCGCTGAGCCGGCTGAACTCGGCCCGCTGCTCGCGGAGCTGCGCGGCAACCTGATCCTGAAGCTTGCCCATCGCGTCGAGAAGCCCCGGTTCCGTGGGCATCGCCGGCGCGGGCGCCGCGGCCCGCTTCTCCTCCCGCTCAATCAACGCCCTGGTGGTGGCCGACAGCGCCTCCACGTCCTTGGCGGCGGGCAGACGCTGTTCCAGCGCCTTCAGGGTCGCCTCGATCCGGTCCAGCCGCTCGCGCAACGCGCCGTCGATCTCCGGCACTGCGGACGGCGCGGCCGCGACCGCCGGAGGAGCGGGCGGAGGGGCGGGGAGGGCGCGCAGTTGCTCGACGGCGACGAAGCCGGTTTTGCCGTCCTCGCGGACGACCAGATACCACGGCGCGTCGGCGACCTTGCCGGTGACATGCACCTTGGCGCCGGCGTCGATCTGGGCAACGCGCGCGCCTTTCAGCGACGGCTGCTGGCGGATGTTGGTGCGGCTGGCGGCAACGAAATCCGCGTCCAGCGGTTCGATGCGCGCCGGCGCGCCGGTCTGGGCCACCGCCACCGTGGCCGCAAGCAGGGCCACCGCCAGCGCCGCCGACGCCGCCATGGGAACCGGGGCCCGCAGGCGGGAAAGCAGCCGGTGGTTCGGCAGGGAGCTCATTGCGGGGGATTCTCTTCGGTTACGAAATCGCTCTGCCGGATCAACTGGTCGATCTCGGCCTCTTCCTTGGCGAGTTGTGCCTTCAGCTCCGGGCTGATCTGCCGGTTGCTCCAGAAGGCGTCCTGATAGAAGGTGTCGTACCAGTTCTGGAGCGTGTTGACGCCGATATCCATCGCCACACCGCCGAGGATGGAGGCGGCGACGATCAACGCGGTCAGTGACGTCGGTTCCATGATGAACGTCGATGCTCCCTGATGCCCTGGATCGGCTGTCCGGCCGTGGCCGGACAAGCCCTGGTGGTGCCTGTGGTCAGAAGGTTTCGGTCGCCAGCGCACCTTCCGCCACGACGCGCAGCTGTTCCAGCGCCTTCTGTCCGAAGCATTGGAAGAGCACCGGCGTGGTGAGGGTGTCGAGCAACGTCGAGCTGATCAGCCCGCCGAAGATCGCCACGGCGACCGGGTGCAGGATTTCGGTGCCGGGCGTGTCCGAGGTGAACAGCAGCGGGATCAGCGCCAGACCGGCCGAC
The DNA here is from genome assembly GCF_003116095.1 of Azospirillum sp. TSO35-2. Classification (GTDB taxonomy): domain Bacteria; phylum Pseudomonadota; class Alphaproteobacteria; order Azospirillales; family Azospirillaceae; genus Azospirillum. The sequence goes on along the minus strand of NZ_LGRA01000022.1, from coordinate 382,637 downwards.
AGCGCGGTCATCAGGACCGGCGTCAGCCGCTCCTCGCAGCCGCGCAGGATCAGGCCGCGGCCGGGCGGCACGCTTTCGTGCAAAGTCAGGTTGATGAAGTGGCTGATCTTCAAGACGCCGTTGCGGACGGCGACGCCGGTGACGGCGATGAAGCCGATCATCGCGGCGAGGCTGAGATCCTGCCCGAACAGCAGCAGCGCGCCGACGCAGCCGATCAGCGCCAGCGGGATGTTGGCCATGACGATGAGGCTGAGCACCGCCGAACGGTAGCGCTGGTACAGCACCAGGAACACCAGCGCCATGGAGATCGCGCTGAGCCCGGCCATGATCATGCGACTGTCCTCCTCCTGGCGGAAGCTGCCCTCCAGCGAGGTGGTGTAGCCGGTCGGCAGCGGGGTCGCCGCCATGCCGGCGCGCATCTGGGCGACGATGCCGGCCATGTCCGACCCGTCGGTGTTGGCGGTCACGACGATGCGGCGCATGCCGCTCTCGCGCATGATCTGGTTCGGGCCATAGCCGTTGACCACGGTCGCCACCGACGACAGGGGCACGTAGCCCGCCGGGGTTTCCATCCGCATCTGGGCCAGCGTCTCGGCGGTGCGGTCGGCGTCGGACAGCTTCAGGACCACGTCGAAGCGTTTGCCGCCGTCGATGACCTGCGACACGGTGTGGCCGTTGGACAGGCTTTCCAGCGCCTGCGCGAGCTGCGCCGGGGTGACGCCGAACAGCTTGGCCCGCTCGTAATCCATCTTGATGCGGATCTGCGGCACCTGCACCTGCTGTTCGACCAGCAGGTCGGTCAGGCCGGAAATGGTGCTGAAGCGGTCGCGGAAGCCGTTCGCCAGCATGCGCAACGTGCCCAGATCCTCGCCGAAGATCTTCAGGACGATGGCGCCGCGCACACCGTTCTGCGCCACCTCCATGCGCGAGGTCAGGAACTGCGTGACGGTCAGGTCGACCGGCAGCACCGACAGGCGGGTCCGCAGATCGTCGATCACCTCGGCCCGGCTGCGGCCGTCCAGCCGCACGCGAATCGGGAATTCGCTGCTGCTGACCGGATCGGCGTCCTCGTCGTCCTCGTTGCGGCCGGTGCGGCGGGCGACGCTGACCACCTCCGGCACCTGCATGATGATGCTTTCGGCCATCGAACCGACGCGGGACGATTCGGCGAGCGAAATCCCCGGACGGTTCAGCAGCTGGACGTACAGCGTCCCCTCGTTGAAGGGCGGCAGGAAGGAGCGGGGCAGCAGCGGCAGGGCCAGCGCCGCGCCCACCACCAGCGCCCCGGCGGCGGCCAGCAGGGTGCGCGGGTTGTCCAGCGCCCAGTTCAGCCCGCGGCCGTTGATCCGCTTCAGCCAGCGGATCAGCCGGCCGTCATGCGACTCCTCGATGTGCTTCATGTTGGGCAGCAGGTAGGCGCACAGCGCCGGCGTCACCGTCACCGACACCAGCAGGCTGGCGAAGATCGAGACGATGTAGGCGACGCCGAGCGGCCCGAACAGCCGGCCCTGCTCGCCCGGCATGGCGAACAGCGGCAGGAACACCAGGAGGATGATCGCCGTGGCGTAGAGGATGCCCGACCGCACCTCCTGCGAGGCACGCAGGATGACGTCGATCACCTCCAGCGGGCGATGCCGGTGTCGGTTCTCACCCAGGCGCCGCAGCGTGTTTTCGACATAGACGACCGAATCATCGACCAGCTGGCCGATGCCGATGGCGATGCCGCCCAGCGTCATCGTGTTGATGGTCGTGCCCAGCAGATGGAGGATGATCAGCGTCACGATCAGCGAGATCGGGATGGCCAGCAGCGAGATCGCGGTCGTCCGCACGCTCCACAGGAAGGCCGCCAGCACGATGGCGACGATGATGATGGCGTCGCGCAGCACATGCTCCACATTGTCGATCGACGCGCTGATCAGGTCGGCCTGGTTGTAGGACACCTGGCTGGCGCTCATCCCCTTCGGCAGGGACGGCTCGATCGTCTTCAGCATCTCCTCGACGGCGGCGGACAGGCGGACGCTGTTGGCGCTCGGGTGTTTCAGCACGGCCATCAGCACCGCGGGGCTGCCGTTGTAGCTGCCGTCGCCGCGCTTGACCTTCGCGGCGAAGCCGACCTCGCCGATCTGGCCCAACAGGACCGGCCGCCCCTCGCGGAAGGAGACCACCAGATTGCGCATGTCGTCGAGGCTGCGGCTGCGCGCCACGTTGCGGATGATGAACTCGGTGTTGTTCAGGTCGTTGAAGCCGCCGCTGCTGTTGGCGCCGAAGGCGGTCAGCGCCTGTTCGACCTGGGCCAGCGTGATGTCGAGGGTGCGCATGGCGCCGGGGCTCGGGGTGAAGCGGAACTGCCGCACCTCGCCGCCGACCACATAGACCTGCGACACGCCTTCGACCGCCATCAGGCGCGGCCGGATCATCCAGTCGACCGCCTCGCGCAGGTCCATCGGGTCGACACCGGGGGCGGCCACCACGACCTGCATCGCCAGTCCCATCACCGACGACAGCGGCGCCAGATGCGGGACCGCCCGCTGCGGCAGGCGTTCGCGCACCATGCCGATGCGCTCGGTCACCAACTGCCGGTTGCGGTAGGGATCGGTGCCCCATTCGAACTCGACATAGATCAGCGAAAAGCCGGGGCTGGACGAACTGCGCACCCGGGTCACGCCGGGCATGCCGTTCAGCACCATTTCCATCGGGTAGGTGATGAGCTGTTCGACCTCCTCCGGCGCGTAGCCCTCGGCTTCGGTGACGATGGTCACCACCGGCGGGTGGAGGTCGGGCAGCAGGTCGATCGGCAGGTCGCGCGCGACGAACACCCCCCAGATCGACATCAGCAGCGTGGCGATGAGGACCAGGGGGCGCTGGCGGAGGCTGAAGGAGACGAGAAGCTGGAACATCGCGGCGACTGGTTCCTTCCGCCGTCAGGTGGCAGGGGTGGTCGGGCGCCACCACGCGGCGATCGCGTGCTGCCGGTGCCAGAGCAGGGCCAGACCGAGCGCGACCACCAGCCCGAGCCAGCCGAGCCAGCGGGCACCCCCGCTGGCGGGCACGTCCGGCATTGCCGGCAGGACCAGTTCGGCGGAACCGCGCAGGGTCGCCGTCGCGGTCGCCACGCTGACCGTCAGGGGGGTGCGCACGGACGGCGGCGTGTAGGGCCCCGACATGTAGAGCCCCGGGGTGATCTCCTGCAGGCGCATGGCGCCGGTCCCGGTCCCGGTTTCGACCGTCACCTCGGCCCCGGCGATGGGAGCGTTGTCGTCGGAGCCGTCGACGAAGGCGTACAGCGCCTGGCGGCTGGCGATCACCACCACGCTGGTGCCGTCCATCACCAGGGCGACCCGCGGCGCGGCGCCCGGATCGGCGGCGCCGGCCGGGGCCGGCATCCACAGGACCGCCGCCAGGGCCAGACCCAGAGCCAAGCCCGTCGTCAGACGTCGACAGCCACGATGGAACCGGCTGGGCATCGCGTGCGTGTTCATGTCGTCCTCCCTGTGTTGGGACGTTTTTGTACCGGCGGCGTTCACCGCGATCATTGGAGCTGCGACAGCAGGCGGGAGCCGCGGGTGACGATCCGGGCGCCCGGATCGACGCCGGCGACGATCAGCACGTTCGGTCCATCCAGCGATTCGGTCTTGACCGGATGGGGGATGAAGATTTCGGGTGCCAGCATCTCCCACACCTGCTCGACGCCGCTGGAATCCGAGATCAGCGCGTCGCGGGTGATCGAAATGCCCTGGCGCACCTTGGCGCTGTTGCGCACCGTGACGGTCACCGGGCGTCCGACGCGCAGGCCGGCGATCGGGTTGTCGATGCGGAACATCAACGGCACCGACTGCTGCTGCAACGCCAGCCCGCTGCCGATGAAGGTGAGGTCGAGCGTCTCACCCTCCGGCGTGGAGGCGATGGCGGGATCGCCGAGCGCCGCGCTGCGCGCCACCTCGGGGTCGGCGGCGATGGCCTCGATCCACAGCCGGTCGGGGTTGACGATCTCGAAGATTTTCTCGCCCGGATGCACGACCCGGCCGTTGATCGCGTTGGAAACGCTGATGACGCCGTCGATGCCCGATCGCAGCGCCTCCTGCGTCTGCAGCAGCGGCAGCAGGGCCGCCCGCTCCCGCCGCAGGCCGTCCAGGCGCAATTCCGCCTGCATGACCTTGCCGTCGCGGAACGGCACGAACCAGAACTGCTTGAGGATTTCCAGGCTTTCGGCGGTGATGCGGATCTCGTTGGTCAGGCGGGCGACCTCGCGCCGCACCTGCGTGCGGTCGACGACGCCGACCGCGGGCGTGACATAGCCCAGGATCTGGCCGCGCTTCACCGTCTCGCCCAGCACTGGCATGCCGTTTTTGGGCGGTTCGATGCGCCCGACCAGACTGGACTCGACGTCGCCGTGGGCGTTCGGATCCGGGACGATGCGGCCGGGCATCCGGGCGGTGAGCGGGCTTTGGCTGCTGTCCACCTTCTGCACCCGGATGTCGAACATCCGTTGCAGCGGCTTGGGCACGAAGTAGGAGCCGTCGGACAGGCGGTGCGGCTTGTCGAGCGCCAGGCCGGCCAGCAGGCGCGTGTCCACCGATGCCGTCGTCACCACCGCCGGGAACGGCTTGGCCGGCGTGGATGCCAAGCTTACCGGTGCGGCCGGCGGCGGGGAGGGCGGCGGTTTCGTCGGCGATGCCGGGACGGCGTCCGCGGCAACCGCCGCCGGAGGGGCGGCGGAGCGGGGCATGCCGGCATCCTCCGGCGGGGTGTCCTGCAAACTGCTGTGGACCGGGTCCGGCACATGAACCTGGCTGACCGGCGTGCTGTTCACACCGAACACATAGGCCACTTCCCAGGCGAACTGATCGAGCGCCGACGCGGTGGCGGACAGGCCGGAGCCGATGGCGCCGGCCGGAGCCGCCGCCGCTGCTGCTGCGCCGCTGACCCACGCGCCGGCCCCGGACAGCCAGGACGTGCCTGACGGAGCCGGATCGACCTGCAGGCGCCGCGTGTTGCTCAGCAGCGCGTCGTCGGTGTCCCCGTCAGCCGGGCGCGACCATGAGGCGGCACCCACCGGAGCGGACACCAGCAGAGCCACCCCGACGACGGCACTGCTCAAACGTCCGAGGCGCGAGGTACGGGAGATGGAAAGCGACGAAACCATATACGATCTGTGCTCCGCCTCGTTGATCGCTTCACATGTGAGTTTTGCCTGATTTACCGATGGGCGGGAAGCGAATCCTCTCAAAAGTCGTACTTCATTCGCGTGACGAGCGCTTCATTTGTGTAACAATCGTTCCGGCGGGATCTTCGCTGCGAACGCGTTACGACCGCGGCTCCGATCGACCCGCCGGATGCGTCATCGACCTTCCTGGATGGCTCGCCACCTTAAGGGGCATGTGGGCGCCGCGGCAGGAGGGCACATGCCGATCGCAGGGTGGACGGGTGGGCGACGTGTGGTCGCAGGGCTTCTTTTCGCCGGGCTGACGATGGTGGGGGGCGCGCAGGCCGCCGAGTCGGGCCGGGCGGCCGTCGGCGGCGCTCCGTTCCGTCATCTGATGGAGGACAGCATCGTGGTGCCCTCGGCGAACCCGGGAATGGCGCAAAGACAGGCGGTCGGCTGCACCCTGGGCGGCTTCGGCGTGGCGGGCATCGCCATCACCTCGGGCGCGATGGCCGCCGCGGGCGCCGCCGGTGCCGCCATGCCGGTCGGCGTCGCGATGAACGAGCTGATCGCCTATTTCGGCGCGGGATGCACCATCGGCGCCTTTCTCGCCGGCCTGTTTCCGCCGGCACCGGCGCCGGACACCGCGATGGCCGACATCGGCGGATGACGCACGCCGTCCATCGGTGTTACCCTGTTCGGAACGAAATCCTGCACGACGGGGTCAATCATGCGTACGCTGCTTCTGCTGGCCTTTGCCGTCTTCTTCGCCTGTGCCGCTCCCGTCGTCCATGCCCAGCCGGCTGAACCGCCGGCGGCCACCGCGCCGGCGAGCAGCACCTTCCTGGGGCTGCCCCCCGCCCAGGCGCTGGCGGTCGGCGTCGGCATGCTGGCCGGCGGCGTCGGTCTGAGCGCGCTGTCGAGCGGTCCCTTCTCCACCGTGGTCGGCGCGTTTGCCGGTGCGCTCATCGGCAACTGGTGGTACGCGACCCAGCCGACCCCGACCGGCCGCACGAACCCGATGCGCCAACCGATGTCGGCCGACCTCGAACTCTGACGCTGGAACTCCGCCCCCGGAACTCCGGCGGGCGCAGACGGCAGCCATGCGGGGGGTGTCCGATTCGGCGCACTCCCGCCTGGCGACGGTTCCGTCGTTATGATCGATCGGCAACGCCCGGCCGGTGATGGCCGGGCGTTGAACGTATCATTCCCACGTCGTCCGTACCGTCCACAGCGGCGACCACTCCTGCGCCGCTCCCACCGTCCCCACCGTCGTCCCGGTGGGCCGGTCGGGGCATGCGCGCGTTTTGCGTATGAAAAACCTGAAATCGCTTTTCCAGAGAGTCCGACAAAATCCGACAACTGTCGGGTAAAGACACGCAATCCCTTTCCTGCCGAAAGATGCTCATGTACTGTTCGTGCCTGTGACTGGACACATCATAGCAATCGGCAATCTCAAGGGCGGCACCGGCAAGAGCACGCTTGCGGTGAATCTTTCCTGTGCACTTGCCACCGGAGCGGGCGGGAGCGCCGTTCTCGTCGATGCCGACAGCCAGGGCACCGCGGTGACGTGGGCCGGGCGCGGCCGTTTGCCGGTGGAGGTGATCCCGATGCCGTTCGAGCCGGACGATGCCGGGATGCCCTCGATCGGGCCAACCGACACCCGACCGACCGCCTTCGGCGCGGTAGGCGGCGCGGAGGAGGGCCGGGCAGGGGCAAACGAGCGGTGGCTGGCCACGCTCAACGCCCTGGCCAAGGAGCACCGGTTCGTCGTCATCGATCTTCCGCCCAATCTCGGCGCCTGCATCGTGATGGCGCTGGTCGCCGCCGATCTTCTGGTGGTCCCGGTGACGCCCAGCGGCGCCGACCTCAAGGCGACCTGCAAGGCCATCGACCTGCTGCGCAATGCCCGCAAGGTGCGCAGCGGCGGCAAGCCATCCTGCCTGCTCGTCCCGTCGAAGGTCGACCGCAGGACCGCCGTCGGCCGGGAGATCGAAGCGGTTCTGCATGATTTCGGCGAGCCGGTGGCTCCCGCCATCGGTCAGCGCTCGGCGCACATCGACGCATTCACCGCCGGGGAATGGATCGGCACCTACGCCCCCCAGACCGCCGCACACCACGAAATACAGGCGTTGACCGCCATCATCAGGAGGGCAAGACCATGACCACGAAGAAGCGCCCGCCGCTCAGCGACAACATCTCCGGCGCCGACGACACCGGGGCGCAGCTCGATCAGGTTGCCGCGATCGAGCGGATGCAGCGTGGCGAAGGCGACACCGCGACGATGGTCGCGGCCGAAGCTCCCCCGGTCACCGATGCGGCAGCCCCGGTCGATGCGGCGCCCGCGCCGATTCCGGAACCGGCGGTCGAGCCGGCTCCGGCCGCCCCGGCAATCGCCGCAGCACCGATCGCAGCACCGATCGCGGCGCCGGCTGCTCGCCAGTCCGGCGGCGGCGGGGCGGCGGCGGGTGTCGCGCTGGCCATCCTGGTGGCGGGCGCCACCATCGGCGGCGCGGTGCTGTACACCGACGAACTGCGCGCGCTGCTGCCGCCGACCGCGCTTCAAACGCGGGTCGCCTCGCTGGAGGCAAGCGTTGGCCTCAGCGCGAGCGGGAAATCCCTGGTGGAGCGCGTGACGTCGCTTGAGAAGGCCGTCACCACCACCGACGGCCGCATCGCCGATCTGGCGGGCGCCAGCCGCGTGTCGGGCGTCATCGCCGCCCGACAGCTTCGGGCGGCGCTGGGGCGGTCGACTCCCTTCTCCACCGAACTGGCTCTGTTCCGTCTCTCCGGTTTCGCGGACCCGGACACGGCAAAGGCGGTTGATCGTCTGGCCGGCAAGGCCGACGGCGGCATTGCGACCCGCGCCGAGCTGTTGGCGCGCTACGCCCTGATGGTGCCGGAGGTGCTGCGCATCGAACTCGGCACCAACCAGGCCGGCATCAGCGACACCGTGTGGAGCTGGGTGAACGGCGTGGCCGGCGTTCTGCGCATCCCGGGGGCGGAAGCCGGTCCGGAAGACCAGACGGCGGCGCTGCTCGCGCAGGCCGGCCTGTTGCTCGAAGGGGGCGACCTGCCGGGTGCGATCGACCATCTGTCGAAGCTGGATCCGACGCTTGCCGCACCCGCCGCACCGTGGCTGGCCGAGGCGCGGGCCCGGCTGGACGCCGAACAGGCGGTCGAGCTGCTCGAAGGCCGCATCGCCAAGACGCTGTCGGCGTCGGCGCGCTGACCGCAGCGGGAACCGGGCTGGGGCACATCCGGTACCGGTTCCGTTCGCCTGTCTTTGACCTTTCCTGGTTCTGGCGCTGATCCCACTTGGCTCAGCGCCAGAACTCGCGGCCTGCCATGCGCGGTGGCCGCCGTCGAGGAACTGGCGTCCTCCATCACCGAGATTGGCGACCATCCTGAAGGACGAGGTGGGCCGCTTCGTCGCCAAAATCCTGGGATGGCGCCGCGGCACGACGGGGCGCCGGTTGACATGCGATGTCGCATAGCCCGGGATCGCCAAATCAGTTTCCATAACCTTGGTTATGTGTTTCTTGTGCGTTGTCGGGATGAACCATCCCCCCGCGCGCGGGTGTGGGGACTCTCGTTCGCAACCGGTTCGGTCGCGAAGCACCATGGCAGGGAACGGGCCTCCGGTGCCGGTGTTCATAGTCGGCATTCCCACACCGGAAGGTCCGCCCGACCATGGCCGAGGACACCGCCCGCCGGCTTCAGGCCCGTCCCATCGCGGTTTCGCGGGCGGCGCCCCCCGCCTCGACCCAGACGATCCTGCTGATCATCACCCTGATCGTCGCCACGCTGTATCTGGGTGCCGACATCCTGATGCCCATCGCGCTGGCGGTGCTGCTCAGCTTCGTGCTCGCCCCGATCGTCAGCCGGCTGCAGCGCTGGCGCCTGGGCCGGGTGCCGTCGGTGCTGGCGGTGGTGGCGCTCCTGTTCCTGGGCATCTTCGGCTTCGGCGCCGTGGTCGGCAGCCAACTCGGCGACTTGGCCGACAACCTGCCGACCTATCAGCGCAACATCCACGCCAAGATCGAATCCCTGCGCACGGCCACCAGTTCGGCCGGGGAGCGCGGCGCGCTGAAGCAGGCGACCGACGCCTTCCGCGACCTGCAACAGGAGCTGGAGCGGGCCACCGGCGGCGACAAGGCCGCGGCACCGGCGTCGCCGCCCTCCCCGTCCGGCGTCGGACCGGTCCCCCGCTCCTCCCCGCCGCCGGCCGCGCGCGAGCCGGTGCCGGTTCGCATCGACCAGTCCGACACCGGGGTGTTCGACCTCGTCCGCAACATCCTGGGGCCGGCGATGACGCCGTTCGCCACCGCGGGCATGGTGCTGGTCTTCACCATCTTCATGCTGTTGCAGCGGGAGGATCTGCGCGACCGGTTGATCCGCTTGGCCGGCTCCGGCGACCTCAGCCGCACGACCGAGGCGCTGAACGACGCCGGCGAGCGGGTCAGCCGCTATCTGCTGATGCAGGTCATCGTCAACGTGACCTACGGCCTGCCGATCGGCGTCGGGCTGTGGCTGCTGGGGGTGCCGAACCCGCTGCTGTGGGGCCTGCTGGCCACGGTGCTGCGTTTCATCCCGTTCCTGGGGCCGGTGATCGCCTCGGCCTTCCCGATCCTGCTGTCCTTCGCGGTCGACACCGGCTGGACGCTGCCGCTCTTGTGCATCGCCCTGTTCGTCGCGGTGGAGCTGTTCTCCAACAATGTGGTGGAGCCGTGGCTCTACGGGTCGGCGACCGGGCTGTCCTCGCTCGCCATCATCGTGGCGGCGGTGGTGTGGACGACGCTGTGGGGGCCGGTCGGCCTGCTGCTGGCGACACCGTTGACCGTCTGCCTCGTGGTGCTGGGCCGGCATGTGCCGCAGCTGCATTTCCTGGAGGTGATGCTGGGCGACCGTCCGGTCCTGCCCGATGAGGCCAAGATCTACCAGCGCCTGCTCGCCCGCGATCCCACCGAGGCGACCGAAATCGCGGAAGAGCGCCTCGGCCGCAGCAACCCGACCGAGCTGGCCGACGGCCTGCTGCTCCCGGCGCTGTCGCTCGCCGAGCAGGACCGGCAGCGCGGGGCGCTGAACCCCGACGGGCGGCAGGCCGTGGCGGATGGGATGGCCGTCCTGCTCGACGAGCTGGCGGAGGTCGTCCCGGCGGCGGACGCGCGGCGCGTCCTGTGCGTCGGCGTCCGCAACAATCTGGACGAGGCGGCGGCCGGGCTGCTCGGCTATCTGCTGGGCGGGCGCGGCGTCAAGGCCGACGTGGTGCCGTGCGAGGCGGTGTCGGGCCGCGTCATCGCCAGCCTCGGCACCAGCGGGATCGACGCCGTGGCGCTGTCCTGCCTCAACCCGTCGGCGCTCGGCCACACCCGCCGGCTTGTCCGCCGGCTGCGCCTGCATTTCGGCCCCAAGGTGCCGATCCTGCTGTGCCTGTGGAGCGCCCATCCGCAGGCCGAGGTTCCGGAGCGTGCGACCGCCGAAACCAACGCCGAGCGGGTCGCCACCAGCATGGCCGGCGCCCTGTCGGAGCTGGAGGCGCTCGGGCTGGTGGCCCCGGCGGAGCCCGCCGAAGAGGCGGCGGACCCGGTATGACCGGAGGGACAGGGCAGCCCTGCGGCGGATGGGCGGGCCGGCGGCGGCGATTCGGACTCTATTCTGTTGACGTTCCGGCGCTCCGGCGGAAGAAATAGCGGCAACATGTCCCACTCCCCCCTCTCCTTGAAGCGTCGTCATCTTCTGATCGGCTGCGGCGCCCTGGTGGTGCTGTCCGACACGGCCATGGCGCTGCCGTCGGCCCCGCGGCGCCTGTCGCTGCGGAACGAGCACACCGGCGAGAGCTTCGACGGCCCCTACCGCGACGCGGACGGCCCGCTTCCCGACGCGCTGGCCGATCTGGCCAAGCTGCTACGCGACCACCGCGCCAACAAGGTCGGGCCGATCGACGTCGGGACGCTCGACTTCCTGGCCGACATCATGGAGGCGGTCGGGCAGTCCAAGGCCACCATCCTGTCCGCCTTCCGCACGCCGGAAACCAACGCGATGCTGGCCGCCCGCAGCCTGGGGGTGGCGGAACACAGCCAGCATCTGCTCGGCCGTGCGCTGGACGTCACCTTCCCGGCCCGCCTGCCCGACGCGCACCGCAGCGCGCTCGACCTCCGGCGCGGCGGCGTCGGCTGGTACCCGCGCTCCCACTTCCTGCACATCGACACCGGGCCGGTGCGCAGCTGGGAGATGTTCGGCCAGGGGCTGGAGGGGCTGTTCGCCCCCGGCGTCCACGCCCGGCCGCGGACGGTGTCGCAGCGCCTGGCCCTGCACCGCGCCCTCGCCCGCCGCCAGATGCTGGGCCGCCACTGATCGGGCGCTCGCCTGATCTGGATCAAGGCACGATGGTGTCCTAAGCGGAATATTAGCCGGACGATCGAATCCAGCGATCGGATCCGGAGGACTCCCCATGCCGACGCATTCTCCGACCTCCCCCGAGGCGTTCTCCCGCAAGGGCTGGTGCGCAACGTTCCTGGACCGCTGGCGCGTCGAACGCGCGTTGCGGGCGCTTCAGGCGCTGGAGCCGCTCGACCGCCGGACGGTGCTCCACGACGTCGGCCTGACGGAGGGCGATCTGGACGCGGTCGCCCACGCCGATCATGTGGACTGCCTGCTGCCGGCGGCGCTGGCGCTGCACGGCATCGACGGCGACGCGCTCGAAGCCGGGCAACCGGCCCTGATGCAGGATCTGGTGCGGGTCTGCATGCATTGCCGCAGCACCCGCGCCTGCAGCCGGATGCTGGCCGATGGGACCGACGCCGCCGCGCATGGCCAACTCTGCCCGAACGCCGCCACCCTCGAAACGCTGCGCTGATCCGGGTTGGATCAACTGGCCCGGTAGGCCAGCCAGCCGCCAAAATCGGAAATGTCCGGGGCGTCCACCGTGTCGACCGCCTCGCACAGGAAGCCGCTGACCCTGCGGCCGTCGGCCAGTTCGACCGAGCCGATGCACAGCGGCTGCGGCAGCCGGGCGACGAAGCGCCCGAAGGCCTCCGGCGTCAGCTCCCACAGCTCGCCGGTGATGGCGCAGCCGCCATCGCCGACCCGCAGCAGGCCCGGCCGCGCCGGTTCTCCCGGCAGGGCGTAGAGGCGATAGCGCGGCGCGGTCGCCACCGTCCCGGTCAGCCGGCCACCGGCGTCGGTCAGTTGCGGGTTCAACGGTTGGCCGCTCAGATGCGCCCCCACCACCAGCAGCGGAAGCAGCCCCTTGCCGCCGTAGGACACCGGACGGGCCGGCGGCAGGGCCAGGCCGGTCGCTCCCATCGCCACCCCCGCCGCCCGGTGCGCGGCGCTTGCCACGGCGGCGACGGCGGCTTCGCGGAAGGCGGGAGCGAGCAGCGTCAGCCCCGCCGGGCGGCCGTCGGCCTGGAAGCCGCTGGGAATGGCGATGCCGCAGAGGTCCAGCAGGTTGGTGAAGTTGGTGTAGATGCCGAGGTTGGTGTTGAGCGCGATCGGGTCGGCCATCACCTCCGCCACCGTGTAGATCGTTCCGGTGGTGGGCACCGCCAGCAGGTCAATGGCGTCCCACACCGGCGCGGTGTCGCGGCGCAAGGCCTCCAGACGGTGCATGGCGCGGAAGCAGCCCACCGCGTCGTGCTTGTACCCGCCCTCGATGATGCCGCGGGTCACCGCAAGCCCGGCACCGGTGTAGTCCGCCAGGAAATCACCCACCGCCACCGTGCGCTCCGCCACCCAGGGGCCGCTGTAGAGCAGGGCCGCCGCCTCGGCGAAGGGGGCGAAGTCGATGGGCACCGCCACGCCGCCCAGCGCCGACAACCGGTCGAGCGCCGCGCGGTAGAGGCGCTCGGCCTCCGCGTTGCCGAAGAAGCGCAGTTGGTCGGCGCCCGGCACGCCGAAGCGGAAGGGCGCGCGCAGGGCGGCCGGGGCCGGCGGCGCGGCGCGGCTGTAGGCGTCCAGCGGGTCGGGCGCGGCGATCACCGCCAGCACGTCCATCGCGTCCTCCACCGTCAGGGCGAAGACCGACACGCAATCCAGCGAGCGGCAGGCAGGCACCACCCCGGCGGCGCTGACCAGCCCCTTGGTCGGCTTCAGCCCGACGATGTTGGTGAAGGCCGCCGGCACCCGGCCGGATCCGGCGGTGTCGGTGCCCAGCGCGAAAGCGACCAGCCCCGACGAAACCGCCACCGCCGACCCGGAGCTGGAACCGCCGGGGACGCACAGCGGGTCGATCGGGTTGCGCGGGACGCCGTAGGGGGAGCGGACGCCGACCAGCCCGGTCGCGAACTGGTCGAGGTTGGTCTTGCCGACCAGGACCGCCCCGGCGTCGAGCAGGCGTTGCACCACCGTCGCCGTATCGGTCGCGGTGTAGGTGTATTCATGGCAGCCGGCGGTGGTCGGCAGGCCGGCAACGTCGATGTTGTCCTTCACCGCGAACGGAACGCCGTAGAGCGGCAGCGCCGCCCGCTCCGCCGGCGCCAACGCCTCCAGCGCCGCGGCCCGGGCCAGCAGGTCGGCGGCCGGCACACGGTGGATCCACACATGGTCCTCGCCGGCCGCCGCGATCCGCTCCAGCACGGTGCGGACCACTGCGACCGGTGTCAGCGTCCCCTCGCGATAGCCATCGCCGAGCGCCGCAAGGTCAAGACGGACGGTGCCGGAACCATCGGCGGCGCTGCTGGGGAGCGAGGGCATGGAAGGACTCCTGGATCGGGCGGGGAGAGGCCGGCGGCAGCGCGCCACCCGCGTGAGGGGACGGCCTGCTCGCGCTTGGTTGCATGCAACTTGGCTTCCCAAGCATGAAACCACAGGCCGTTGACGTCAAGATCTTCAGTATTGCATGCAAACTACAATTCACGCGCCATTGGGTTCGGCCAACGGCGCACGGGCGAGGCCGAGCCGTTCCAGTTCGGCGGCGACCCTCAGGCAGCGGTCCTCGCACCAGGGGGCGGCGATGACCTGGATGCCGATGGGAAGCGCGCCCGGCAGCGCCATCGGCACGGCGCAGACCGGCAGGCCGATGCAGGAGATCGGCTGGGTGAACAGCCCCAGATGCGGGCGCACCAGCATCTCGCGACCGTCCAGCACCATCGTCTTCTGCCCGACCAGCGGCGCGGTGCAGGGGGTGGCCGGGGCGAGCAGCACGTCGACCTCGCGGAACAGCTCCATCACCTGGTCGTGGTACCAGCGCCGCACCCGCTGCGCCTGGACGTACCACGCCGCCGGCAGCAGGGCGCCGGCCAGGAAACGGTCGCGCGTGTCGGGGTCGAATTCATCGGCCCGCGTCCGCAACCGTTCCAGATGGAAGGCGGAGCTTTCGGCGTTGGTGATGATGTAGGCCGCCGCCCGGCCCAATTCCGCCCCCGGCACCTCGACCACCCGATCGGTGCCGAGCACCCGGGCGGCGCGCTCCACCGCGTCGTGCGCCTCCGGCTGGCCGCCACGCGAGAAATAGCCGCCGGCGACGGCGATGCGCAGACCCTCCAGCCCAGCCGCGTCCAGTGTCGGCGACACCGGCTCCACCGGCCGTCCGGCGCAGGCGTGGTCACCCTCCGCCGGGCCTTGCAGCGCGTCGTAGACCAGCGCCAGATCGCGCGCCGAGCGGGCGAAGGGGCCGAGATGGTCGAGGCTGTCGCAGAAGGGGAAGCTGCCACACCGGGTCAGCCGCCCGTAGGTCGGCTTCAGCCCGAAGATGCCGCAGAGCGAGGACGGCACCCGGATCGAGCCGTTGGTGTCCGACCCCAACGACAGCGGCGCCAGCCCCGCCGCCGTCGCCGCCCCGCAGCCCGACGACGAGCCGCCGGTCATCCGCGCCGGATCATGCGGGTTGCGGCAGGCGCCGTCATGGGCGTTCTCGCCGGTGAAGTCGTAGGCGTATTCGCCCATATTGAGCCCACCGACCAGCACGGCGCCGGCCCGTGTCAGCCGTTGCAGCAGCACCGCGTCGGCGGCGGCCGGCGGACGCTCCCGGTTGATGCGGGAGCCGGCGCGGGTCGGCAGCCCGCGGATGTCGAGCAGGTTCTTGACCGCCACCGGCACCCCGGCGAGCGGTCCGGGATCGGCCCCGGCGGCGATGCGGGCGTCCAGATCCGCCGCCTCGGCCCGCGCCCGGTCGGCGGTGACGTCGGTGAAGGCGTTCAGCACCGGGTTCAGCCGCGCGATGCGGTCCAGCGCCGCGTCGGTGACGGCCGCGGCGGACAGGCTGCCGCCGCGCACCGCCGCGGCGATCTCCCAGGCGGGGAGCGCGAGGGCGTCGGCGCTCATGCGTCACCCGACGGGGCTTGGCCGGGCCGGAACACCGGGGCCGGGTCCAGCGCGTCGTCGGCCAACGGGGCGGCCATCAGCGCCGCGGCCATGCCGTGGGCCAGCGTCAGGAAGGCCGCCACCCCCGGCTTGTGGGCGTCGGCGATCGTCAGCCCGCAGGCGGAGGCCATCGCCTCCATATGGCGGAATGGATCGAACGCGGGATCGGTCATGTGGCAGGGACTCCCATCGGATCAGGCGCCAGGACGGGCGCGATGGCCGGAGGCGGCCGGGGCTGGTCTGCATGCAGTCTTGCATGCAATATGAGGCAGGCGCCACCGGTTTGCAGACGGAAAGGACGACCAGCATGGACTCCCAGGACAGCACGCGCGACGATGCGGAGATCAACCGGCCCGACGTGGTCGCCGCGGTGACGGCGGCCTTCGAGCGCTACGAGGCGGCGTTGATGAGCAACGACGTCGCGACCCTCAACGCGCTGTTCTGGCAGGATCCGCGCACGGTGCGTTTCGGCGCCGACGGGCCGGCCTACGGCTTCGACGCCATCGCCGCCTTCCGCAGCGGGCGCGACGTGTCCGGCCTTGCCCGGGTGCTGGAGACGGTGGTGATCACCAGCTTCGGCGACCGCTTCGCCACGGCGCTGTGCGCCTACCGCCGCACCGCCACCGGGCGCGTCGGCTGGCAGAGCCAGAGCTGGGTGCGGATGCCCGAGGGCTGGCGGATCGTCGCCGCCCACGTCAGCCTGGCGCCGGCACCCTGACGGCCCGGTCCCCGACTCCGGGCCTGCGCGGATTGGCTGCGGCGATACGCCATGCTGGAACCATTGCGCGCACTCCATGTATACCACGGCAGCGCGCCGAACGCCGGCATCCGAGGGCCGGCACCGCGGGAAGAGGATACACCCAGCCATGACCTTGCAGGCCGGACCCGGTTTGCGCCTGGAGCAGGACGACACCACCGAGCCGCTGGACCGCCAGTCGCGCGGCACGCTGGCGGAAACCCTGCGGCGGCACTTGGCCGACGACATCCTGGACGGCCGCCTGCTGCCCGGCGTCCGGCTGGACGAGCAGGAGCTGGCCGCCCGCTTCGGCGTCTCCCGCACCCCGGTGCGCGAGGCGTTCAAGCTGCTGGCCGCGACCGGGCTGGTCCAGGTGCGCCCCAACAAGGGCGTCGTCGTCACCTCGATCACCCCGGAACGGCTGGCCGAGATGTTCGAGGTGATGGGCGAGATCGAGGCGGCCTGCGCCCGCTTCGCCGCGCTGCGCATGACCGGGGAGGAGCGCGAGCGCCTCGCCGCCCTGCACGCGGAGGCCGGGGCGCTGGCCCGCGCCGGCAATCGCGAGGCCTATGACGGCATGAACACCCGGTTCCATTCCGCCATCTACGCCGGGGCGCACAACGATTACATGCAGGAAACCGCCCTGGCGATCCGCCAGCGCCTGCGCCCGTTCCGCCGTGCCCAGTTCCGCGTCACCGGCCGCCTGTCGCTGTCCTGGCTGGAGCATGACGCGGTGGTCCGTGCCATCCTGCATCGCGACGGCGAGGCGGCCTATCACGCGTTGCGCCTGCACGTCACCACGGTCGGCGACGCCTCGGCCGATTACGTCGGCCGGTCGGCCGGCTGATCGGTCATCCCGGGAGCGCACGCCACTGTGCATGCACGAATGCATGCACAGTGGGCGCCGGCTTGGTTGAGATAACATCGCTTGTAATCAATACCTTAATGGATGATGAGCGCCGGGACGCCGGCTCGATGATGATCGTCACACGGCCTTTTTGATCGCTGAACAGGCAAAATCCGCCGCCAAGACGCAAAAACAGGCATACGGACGCGTTTGCCGACGGGCTCACCCCTGGTCTTGAATACAATCCCGCCGGATTCCAGCCATCATGACCGCCCCACCCTCCCCTGGCACAGGTTTTGCGGACGTTCCCGACAAACCTGCACCACACAACAAGGGGTATGCTCCATGGGCAACGCGTTGCGCTTTTCCCGTCGCTCCGTCCTGAAGACGATGACGGCGGCCGGTGGGCTGGGGGCGCTCGGCGCCGGGCTGCCCTGGACTCCGGCCATGGCGAAGACCCTGGTGATCGGTTTCCTCTATGTCGGCCCGCGCGACGACTACGGCTACAACCAGGCCCACGCCGAGGGAGCCGCCGCCGTCAAGGCGATGCCCGGCGTCAAGGTGCTGGAGGAGGAGAAGGTCCCCGAGACCGTCGACGTCGAGAACAGCATGGAGAGCATGATCAACCTCGACGGCGCGTCGCTGCTGTTCCCGACCTCCTTCGGCTATTTCGACCCCTATGTGCTGAAGGAGGCGAAGAAGCACCCCGACCTGACCTTCCTGCATTGCGGCGGGCTGTGGACGCCGGGCAAGCACCCGACCAACGTCGGCAGCTATTTCGGCTACATCGACGAGGCGGAATATTTGTCGGGCATCGTCGCCGCCTACGCCAGCAAGTCGAAAAAGCTGGGCTTCATCGCCGCCAAGCCGATCCCGCAGGTGCTGCGCAACATCAACTCCTTCACGCTCGGCGCCCGCTCGGTCGACCCGACCATCACCACGGCGGTGGTCTTCACCGGCGACTGGTCGATGCCGGTCAAGGAGGCGGAAGCGGCCAACAGCCTGATCGACCAGGGCGCCGACGTGCTGACCTGCCACGTCGACAGCCCCAAGGTGATCGTCGAGACCGCCGAGAAGCGCGGCGTCTTCGCCACCGGCTACCACGCCAGCCAGGCGACGCTGGCGCCCAAGGGCTATCTGACCGGCGCCGAATGGAACTGGGCCAAGGTCTACACCGACTTCGTGAAGATGGTGCAGGGCGGGATCACGCCGCCCAACCTCGTGCGCGGCGGCCTGAAGGAAGGGATCATCAAGACCTCGCCCTACGGCGCCGCGGTGTCGGACGCCGCGCGCCGGCACGCCGACGCCGTGAAGGCCAAGTTCATGGACGGCAGCTTCGTCATCTACAAGGGGCCGATCAAGGACAACAAGGGCAACAGCGTGGTCGCCGAGGGCAAGAGCCACGGCCAGACCGACATCGCGCTGGAATCGATGAACTGGCTGGTCGAGGGCGTGACCGGCTCGATCTCCTGACCGCAGCTAAATGCCGGGAGTGCCGCCGATGCCGCCGTTCATGCACCGCGCCGTGACCCACCTGTCCGCATCCGTGTCAGCCCTGGCGGTGCCGGCCGCGGCGGTGGCGGTGTCGCTCGCCCTGTTCGGCGCCTTCGTGGCGCTGGTCGGGGTCGACCCGGTGGAGATGTACCAGTTGATGTACCGGGGCGCCTTCGGCACCTGGTTCTCCTGGCAGAACACGCTGACCCGCGCCTCGCCGCTGATCCTGACCGCGCTGTGCACGGCGCTGCCGGCCCAGCTCGGGCTGGTCATCATCGGCGGCGAGGGCGCGCTGGTGCTGGGGGCGTTGGCCGCGGCGGCAACCGGTGTGGCGCTGAACGGTGCGCCGGTGGCGCTGGTGTGGCCGGCGATGGCGCTGGCCGGCATGGCCGGCGGCGCGCTGCTGATCGGCGGCGCCGGGGCGCTGCGCCAGTGGCGCGGCGTCAACGAGACGATCTCCAGCCTGCTGCTGACCTACATCGCCATCGCCGTGCTGAACCACATGGTGGAAGGGCCGCTGAAGGACCCGGCCAGCCTCAACAAGCCCTCCACCGCGCCGCTGGCCGACACCTACATGATCGGCACGCTGCCGGGCAGCAGCGTCCATTGGGGGCTGGTGGTCGGCATCGTCTGCGCGGTGGCGGCCTGGGTGCTGATGCGGCGGACCACCTTCGGCTTCGCCGCCCGCATGGTCGGCGGCAACCCGCGGGCGGCGCGCATGGCCGGGCTGCCCGTCGGCCGGCTGCTGGTCGTCACCACCGCGCTGGCCGGGGCGGCGGCCGGGCTGGCCGGCATGGTGGAGGTCGCGGCGGTGCATGGCCGGGCCAGCGCCTCGCTGGTTGCCGGTTATGGCTCCACCGGCATCCTGGTCGCCTTCCTCGCCCGGCAGAACCCGCTGGCGGTCATCCCGGTCGCCGTGCTGTTCGGCGGCATCGGCGCCAGCGGCGGCCTGCTGCAACGCCGGCTGGACCTGCCCGACGCGTCGGTGCTGGTGCTGCAGGGCATCATCTTCGTCGTGCTGCTGGCGAGCGAGGCGATGCAGGGCCGCCTGCGCCTGTTCGCCTTCGCCACCCCCGCTGCGAAGGAGGCCTGAGCATGGACCACGCGTCGCTGGGATGGTGGGGGG
Organism: Azospirillum sp. TSO35-2; assembly: GCF_003116095.1. Taxonomy (GTDB): domain Bacteria; phylum Pseudomonadota; class Alphaproteobacteria; order Azospirillales; family Azospirillaceae; genus Azospirillum. The sequence continues at coordinate 362,986 of NZ_LGRA01000022.1, read as the reverse complement.
TGCCGCTGGCCGTGCTGGCCGGGGCCATCCGCGTCTCCACCCCCTTCCTGTTCGTCAGCCTGGGCGAATGCCTGACCGAGAAGAGCGGGCGCATCAACCTCGGCCTGGAAGGCACGCTGGTGATGGGCGCGATGAGCGGCTACGCCACCGCCTATCTGACCGGAAACCCGTGGGCCGGCGTGCTGGTCGCCGGGCTGGCCGGCTCGCTGCTCGGCGTGCTGCACGCGGCGATCTGCGCGCTGGAGCGGGTGAACGACATCGCGGTCGGCATCGCCCTGATGCTGCTCGGCACCGGGCTGGCCTTCTTCCTCGGCAAGCCCTTCATCCAGCCGCAGGCGCCGCAACTGCCCGCCATCCCCTTCGGCTGGTGGAGCGGCTCGGCGCAGGTGCGCTCCGCGCTCGACATCAACCCGCTGTTCCTGGTCGGGCTGGCGCTGGCGCCGCTGCTGTTGTGGGGGCTGCGCACCACGCGCTGGGGCATGGTGCTGCGCATCGTCGGCGAAAGCGCCGAGGCGGCCCGCGCCATGGGCTACCCGATCAACCGGGTGCGCCTGCTCGCCACCGCGGCGGGCGGCTTCTTCGCCGGGGTCGGCGGCTCCTTCCTGTCGCTGTCCTACCCCGGCAGCTGGAACGAGCGGCTGTCGAGCGGCCAGGGCATCACCGCGGTGGCGCTGGTCATCTTCGCCCGCTGGGATCCGGTGCTGTGCGTCTGGGCCTCGCTGCTGTTCGGCGGGGCGGGCGCGCTGGGGCCGGCGCTGCAATCGGTCGGGGTGACGCAGGGCTACCACCTGTTCAACGCCGCGCCCTACGTCCTGACGCTCGCCATCATGATCGCCACCTCGTCCTCGCGCCATCGGCTGGCCGGCGCGCCGGCCGAACTGTCCGTCACCCGGTAGGGAACCCCGCCATGACCGAACGCTTCGTGCCCGCCGAGCCGTACCCCTGGCCCTATGACGGCGCCCTGACCCCGGCCAACACCGCGCTGATCGTCATCGACATGCAGACCGATTTCTGCGGCACCGGCGGCTATGTCGACAGCATGGGCTACGACCTGAGCCTGACCCGCGCGCCGATCGAGCCGATCCGGGCGGTGCTGGCGGCGATGCGGGCCGGCGGCTACCACATCCTGCACACCCGCGAGGGGCACCGGCCCGACCTGTCCGACCTGCCGGCGAACAAGCGTTGGCGGTCGTGGCGGATCGGCGCCGGCATCGGCGACCCCGGCCCCTGCGGCCGCATCCTGGTCCGCGGCGAACCGGGCTGGGAGATCATCCCCGAACTGGCGCCGCTGCCCGGCGAGCCGGTGATCGACAAGCCGGGCAAGGGCAGCTTCTGCGCCACCGACCTGGAACTGATCCTGACCACCCGCGGCATCCGCAACCTGGTGCTGACCGGCATCACCACCGACGTCTGCGTCCACACCACGATGCGCGAGGCCAACGACCGCGGCTTCGAATGCCTGCTGCTGGCGGATTGCTGCGGCGCCACCGATCCCGGCAACCATGCGGCGGCGGTGAAGATGGTGACGATGCAGGGCGGCGTCTTCGGCGCCGTCGCCCAGTCCCGCGGCTTCATCGAGGCGCTGCCATGAATGTGATGTCCCGGATCATCCCGCCCGCCTCCCTCCCCGCCGGCCCGCCGGCACCGGGGCTGGAGGCGGTGGCGATCACCAAGCGCTTCGGCGCCTTCACCGCGCTCGACGCCGTGTCGCTGAAGCTGCGCCCGGGCACCGTCCACGCGCTGCTGGGCGAGAACGGCGCTGGCAAGAGCACGCTGGTGAAGTGCATCATGGGCTTTTACCGGCCCGACGAGGGCGCGGTGGTGGTCGACGACCGCGAGGTGGTGATCGGCGACCCGCGCGCCGCCCAGACCCACGGGCTGGGCATGGTCTACCAGCATTTCACCCTGGTGCCGCGGATGACGGTGCTGGAAAACCTGGTGATGGCGCGGGCCAGCGTCCCGGCCGTGATCGACTGGCGGGCGGAACGGCGGCGGCTGGCCGACTTCCTCGCCACCATGCCCTTCGCCATCGACGTCGACGCGCCGGTCGCCACGCTGGCCGCCGGCGACAAGCAGAAGGCGGAGATCGTCAAGCAGCTCTACCTCAACGCCCGCGTGCTGATCCTGGACGAGCCGACCTCGGTCCTGACCCCGGACGAGGCCGACGAGACGCTGGGGCTGATCCGCGGCATGGCGCTCGCCGGGCGGCTCAGCGTGCTGATCATCACCCACAAGTTCCGCGAGGTGATGGCCTTCGCCGACGACGTGACGGTGCTGCGGCGCGGCCGGCTCGCCGGGTCGGGGGCTGTCGCCGACCACACGCCCGACAGCCTCGCCCGGCTGATGATCGGCGACAGCAGCACGGCGGTGCCGGTCGAACGCCGCGGCCCGGCCGGGATGGCGGCGCGGCTGCGGATCGCCGGCTTGCGCGCCGACGACGACAGCGGCCTGCCGGCGCTGCACGGCGTCGACCTGACGGTAAACATGGGCGAGATCGTCGGGGTCGCCGGGGTGTCCGGCAACGGACAGGTCGAGCTGGTGCAGGTGCTGGCCGGCCAGCGCGCCGCCACCGCCGGCAGCGTCCAGGTCGGTGGCGAGCCCTACCGCGCGACGCGGGCCGAGATGCGGCGCCACAAGGTCCACTGCCTGCCGGAGGAACCGCTGCGCAACGCCTGCGTGCCCGGCATGACCGTGGCGGAGAACATGGCCTTCCGCAGCTTCGACGAGCCGCCGATCACGCGGGGCGGCGGCTGGCTGGGCGGCTGGTGGCTGGATCCGGCGGCGATGCGCCGTGCCGCGCTCGACCTGATCGCCCGCTACCGGGTGAAGACCACCGGGCCGGACGCGCCGATCGCCACCCTGTCCGGCGGCAACGTCCAGCGCGCCGTGCTCGCCCGCGAGCTGTCGCGCGAGGTCGACGTGCTGATCGCCGCCAACCCGGTGTTCGGCCTGGACTTCGCCGCGGTCGCCGACATCCACGCCCAGATCGTCGAGGCGCGCAACCGCGGCACCGCGGTGCTGCTGGTCAGCGAGGATCTCGACGAGTTGCTGGAGCTGTCCGACCGGCTGGTGGTGATGTCGCACGGCGCCATCGTCCACGAGACCACCCCGGCCGCCGCCGACCTGACGGTGATCGGGCGCTGCATGGCCGGCAACCCGGCCCATCCGGTGGCTCCGGCGGACGGCCAACGTCAGCCCGCCCGGTGAGAAGCGATGTCGATCAGTTGGCGTGCCGCCCCCATGATGCCTTGACAGAATTCGGCAAGACGCCTGTCTGTCCAGCGACAACAAGGCAGGATCGGATCATGGCAACGAGCAACGCTGGTCATCCCTCGGACGTGGTCGATTTTGTTGAGAACGAGAATCCCGCCGACGGCTGTGCGTCATCGAGCACGGTGATGCGCGAGGTTGCCAATCTCCTGCGACGGGAGGTTGCCATCGGGCTGGTGGCCGTTGCGGAAGGCCGCTTTTCCACACGATCGGCTTCGGATATCGCCGACGAGTTGGCAACGGAATGAGTCACGCGCTGCCCGGTCATCCCTGCCGCCGTCATGAAACTCCAGGGACCCCACTGATGGAGCTGCCGCCATGCTGACGATCCCGGCCCTGCCCTACCCCTTCACCTGTCCGCCGGCGCGGACGGCGCTGATCGTCATCGACATGCAGCGCGATTTCCTGGAGCCCGGCGGCTTCGGCGAGGCGCTGGGCAACGACGTGACGCAACTGCGCCCCTCGGTGGCGCCGACCCGCGCGCTGCTCGACGGCTTCCGCGCCCGGGGGCTGCCGGTCATCCACACCAAGGAGGTCCACCGGCCCGACCTGTCCGACTGCCCGCCGTCCAAGCGCAACCGCGGCGGCGGGCCGCTGCGCATCGGCGATCCGGGGCCGATGGGCCGCATCCTGGTGGCGGGCGAACCCGGCAGCGACATCATCCCGGAACTGGCGCCGCTGGCGGGCGAGATCGTGATCGAGAAGCCGGGCAAGGGCGCCTTTTACGCCACGCCGCTGGCGGATGTGCTGGCCGGGCTCGGCACCAGCCACCTCGTCTTCGCCGGCGTCACCACGGAGGTCTGCGTGCAGACCACCATGCGCGAGGCCAACGACCGCGGCTTCGAATGCCTGCTGGTCGAAGACGCCACCGACAGCTATTTCCCCGACTTCAAGGCGGCCACCCTGGCGATGATCCGCGCCCAGGGCGGCATCGTCGGCTGGACCGCGCCCAGCGCCGCGGTCCTGGCGGCGCTGGGAGCTTGCCAGAGTGCGATCGGTTCAAGCAGAGTCGCTTGAACCGATCGCACGGAAAATCAAGGAACGAGAGTCGGTCAGGTGCTTCAGCAAGGACCTGACAGACTCTCGAGCGGACGGCCTATTCGACCGGGCGACGCTCCTCCTTGTGGTCCCAGGCCAGGGCCGCCGCGTCCTTGCCGGCGACGGAATAGAGCGCGCCCGGCGCGTTGCGGGTCTTCTGGAACTCCTCCAGCGTCTGGCCCCGCATCGCCGCGTAGATGTGGAGGTTGGACACCCCGACCACCGCGCCCAGCTTCTCCAGCATGAAGAAGATGACGCCGTAATGGATCATCGCCCGCCAGTCGCGGTCGCGGACCAGACGGCGTTCCTCGTCGGTCAGGCCGGCGTCGTCGAAGGCGCCCTCGGGGTCCGCCAGGAAACGGGCGCGGTGCGCCGGCTCGACCATGCGGTGCAGGAACCGGTTGAGCCGGTAGGCCCTGACGCTGGTGGCGTGGGTGAACGGATAGGTGCCGGTCAGCGCCTCCGCGCCGGCCAGTTGCCGGGCCATGTGGGCGCGGTGTTCGCCGACGATGTCGGCCGGCGGGTCGATCGCCTCGTTCTCGTAGATGGCGGTGGCGATCCCGGTCATCGACGGCAGGTAATAGGTCTGGTGGACCTTGCGGACGGTCGCCGACATCGCGCCGCGCATGATCAGCCACATGATGACCTCGGCCCCTTCCAGGCCGCCGAGCCGGGCGAGGTCGGCGTGGGTCATGCGGGTCAGGGCGACCGGGTCCTTCTCGATCATCTCCAGGAACTGCGCGTCCCAGGCGGTGTCGTTGAAGCCCGCCCGCTCGCCATGGACCTGATGCGACAGGCCGCCGGTGGCGACGATCACCACCTTCAGATCCTCCGGATAGCTCTCGATCGCCCGGCGCAGCGCCTGACCCATCTTGTAGCAGCGCAGCGCCGTCGGGATCGGGAACTGCAGCACGCCGACCTGCAGCGGCACGATGGGCACCGGCCAGTCCGGCTGGTGCGGCAGCAGCATCGACAGCGGCGAGAAGCAGCCATGGTCGAGCGGGCGGTCCTGGAAGAAGGACATGTCGAACTCGTCCGCCATCAGCGACGTGCCGATGTGGTGCGCCAGCCCGGCATGCCCCTTGACCGGCGGCAGGTCCCGCGCCCCGCCGCCCTCGTCGGCCACCGGGTAGGACTCGCCGATCCCCAGCGTGAAGGCCGAGTAATGGTCGAAGAAGAACGACGTGACATGGTCGTTGTAGACGAAGAACAGGACGTCCGGCTTCTGGTCGGCCAGCCATTGGCGGACCGGCTGGTAGGCGGCGAAGATCGGCGCCCACACCGGGTCGTCCTGCTTCTGCCGGTCGAAGGCGAAACCGATGGTCGGGGTGTGCGAGGTCGCGATCGACCCAACGATGCGTGCCACGTGGTCCTCCTGGTGTGCTTTTGATTGGTTCTTCGTTTGTGGGGGTGTTGCGGCGGTCGCCCCCGCGCCTCAGCCCTTCTCCGCGATGGCCGCCAGCACTTCGCGGGCGATGCGCTGGGCGTCGCGCGGCACCTCGCCCGGGAAGCGCTCCTTCACACCGAGGTCGGACACCCATTGCTGGTGGGCGGCGGTCGCCGCGGGCAGGAAACCGCTCACCCCGGCATGGTCCAGCGTCGCCGCGACCTCGCGCATTTCCGCGGCGCGGCGCTTGCCGTGGACGACCACGCGCTCCATGACGTGATCGGCCAGCGTGGCGAAGTCGATGTTCGACAGCGAGGCGGCGACCGACGGGATGATCCGGTCCGCGATCCCCAGCTTCACCGCCGCGGTGACGCATTCCATCGTCACGCTTTCGAAGCCCTTGATGGCGATGCTGCGGATCATCTTGACGGTGGAGGCGTCGCCGGTGCGCTCGGAGACGATCTCGAACCGCATGCCGAGCGCCGTCAGGATCGGCTCCACCGTGGCGGCCGCCGGGCCGCTGATCAGCAGCGGCGTCTCGTGCCGGCGCGGATGGACCGGCGCCATCACCGCGACGTCGACGGTGCCGGCGCCGCGGGCGGCGACCCGCTCCGCCGCCTCGGCCTTGCGGAAGGGCGCGGCGGAGTTGATGTCGAGGTAGAGCAGGCCGGGATGCACCCCCGGCAGCACGCTGTCGGCGGCGGCGAGCACCTGGTCGGCGGTCACCGCCGAGATGACGAGGTCGGCCCGCGCCGCCGCGTCGGCGGCGCTGTCCACCGGCTCCACCCCGAGCGCGCGGCACTCCGCCCGCTTGGCCTCGGCCCGCTGCGGGTCGTCGAACAGGATGTCGTAGGCCAGGATGGGCAGCGGGCCGCGGGTTTGCCAGCCGCTGGTGAAGGCCTGGGCGGCCTCGCCGAAGCCGATGAAGGCGATGGTCATGTCGGTCATGATGGTGTCTCTTCGCAAAAGGCCGCTCAGTGCGCGACGCCGATCCCGCCGCCGATGCCGCAGAGGGCGTCCAGCCGGGCGGGATCGTCGATCAGGGTCCGGCTGGCGCCATCGAAGGCGACGCGGCCGCGGCTCATCACCATGGTGCGGGGGGCGAAGGCCAGGGCGAGCTTGGCGTGCTGCTCCACCATGATGATGGAGAGTCGGCTCTCATCGCGCAGGCGCAGCAGGGCCTGGAACAGCTGCTCGACGATCACCGGCGCCAGCCCCTCGAACGGTTCGTCGAGCAGCAGCACGCGCGGGTTGGTCAGCAGCGCCCGCCCGAAGGCCAGCATCTGCTGCTCGCCGCCCGACAGCTGGTTGCCCATGTTGGTCCGCCGCTGTTGCAGGCGCGGGAACAGGTCGTAGACGCGCTCCAGCGTCCAGCCGCCGGGGCGCAGGCCGACCAGCAGGTTTTCCTCCACCGTCAGCGACGGGAAGATCTCGCGCTGCTGCGGCACGAAGCCCAGCCCGGCGTGGGCGCGGCGGTTGGGTCGCAGCGCCGCGATGTCCAGCGCGCCCAGCCCGATCCGGCCGGCGTGCAGGCGGGTCAGCCCCATGATGGTGGCGAGCAGCGTGGTCTTGCCGACGCCGTTGCGGCCGATGATCGACAGCTTCTCGCCGTCGGCCAGGTCGAAGCTGAGATCCTCCAGCACCACGGTGGCGCCGTAGCCGGCGCGGACGTTGGTCAGCGACAGCGTGCTGTCCGTTCGGGTGTCAGGCATGGATCCCCTCCCCCAGATAGACGGCCTTGACCGTCTCGTTGTCGGCGATCTCGTCCGGCGTGCCGCGGGCCAGGACGGCGCCCTGCACCAGCACGGTGATGCGCTGGGCGAAGCGGAAGACGAGGTCCATGTCATGCTCGATGATCAGCACGGCGAGGTCGCTGGCGAGGTTCTCCAGCACCTCGATCACCGTGCCGGTCTCGGTCGACGGGATGCCGGCGGCCGGCTCGTCGAGCAGCAGCACCTTCGGCCGCAGCGCCAGCGCGATGGCGATCTCGACCAGCCGCTGCCGGCCGTAGGGCAGTTCCCGCACCTCGCGGTTGCCCCAGGGGGTGAGGCCGAGCCGCCCGAGGATGTCGTAGGCCTCGTCGCGGATCCGGCGGCGGCGCGACGGGCTCGGCAGCGGGCGCCAGCCCTGGCCGTGATGCTCGTCCAGCGCCAGGATCACGTTCTCCGCCACCGTCAGGTTGTTGAACAGCGTGTTGATCTGGAAGGTGCGGACCAGCCCGCGCTTGACGCGGGCCTCGATCGGCAGGGCGGTGACGTCCTGGCCGTCGAGGATCACCGACCCGGAGGTCGGCGGAACCAGGCCGGTCAGCAGGTTGATGAAGGTGCTCTTGCCGGCGCCGTTCGGGCCGATCAGCGCCTCGAAGCGGCCGGGCTCCAGCGAGAAGTTGATGTTCTGCGCCACGGCGAGCGCGCCGAAATTCTTGTGCAGGGCACGGGTTTCCAGGATCGCGGCGGTCATCACGCGGTCTCCTTCGGACGGCCGGCGGCGAGCAGGCGGTCGACCAGACCGATCAGGCCCTTGGGCGCGAACAGCACGATCACCGCCAGCAGCAGCCCGAGCCAGAAATACCAGTAGGCGGGGTCGAGCGCCGACAGCCGGTCCTTGAACAGGGTGAAGACCACCGCCCCCAGCAGCGCCCCCCACAGCCGCCCGGCCCCGCCGAGCGCCACGATGATCAGGATCTCGCCCGACAGGCTGAAATGCAGGACGTTCAGCCCGACGAACTGCGAGGTCTGGGCCAGCAGCGCCCCGGCGATGCCGGCCAGCGCCGCCGACAGGGTGTAGACCGACAGCAGGCGCTTCTGCACGCCGGTGCCGATGGCCTGCATGCGCACCCGGTTCTCGCGGATGCCGACCAGCGAGCGCCCGTAGGGCGAGCGGGTCATCAGCACGGCGAAGACAACCACCGCCGCCAGCACCGCCAGCGTGTAGAGAAAGGCGGTCAGCCCGAAGATGTCGAAGTCGAACAGCCCGAGGATCGGCGAGACCACCATGCCCTGCAGCCCGTCGGCGCCGCCGGTCAGCGGCTTGGCCCGGTTGGCGATCTCGTACACCATCGAGGCGAAGGCCATGGTCAGCATCAACTGCCCCAGCCCGCGGGTGCGCAGCACCAGCACGCCGGTGGCCGCCCCCAGCAGCGCGGCGACGGCCGCCGCCAGCAGCAGGCCGAGCAGCGGCTCCGTCCAGCCGAGCCGGACCGAGGCGATGCCGACGCTGTAGGCGCCGACCCCGAAGAACACGGCGTGGCCCAGCGTGACGATTCCGGCGAAGCCGACCAGCAGGTCGACCGACAGCGCGAAGATCATGGTGATGGCAACCTGGCTGCCGAGCAGCCAGTAGGACTCGCCGAAGGCCAGGGTGGCGAGCGCGCCAAGCCCGAGCAGGATCGCGATGGCGAGGTCGCTGCCGGTCCGGCCCATCGCCAGCCCGCGCCAGGTCGAGGGTGCGGCGGCACCCGGGTGGGGGACGGAAAGACGTTTCACGGGTTCAACTCTCACGGTTGGCCTCGGCATCGGTCAGCTCCGCACGCCGAACAGGCCGGCCGGCTTGGCCAGCAGGATGGCGATGACGACGCCGTAGATGAAGAAGGCGCCGAATTCCGGGATCAGGTATTTGCCGGCCACATCGACCACGCCGATGCACAGCGCCGCCAGGAAGGGGCCGAAGATCGAGCCCAGCCCACCGACCGCCACGACGATCAGGAACAGCACCAGATACTCCTGCCCGTAGGTCGGCGTGATCGACAGCACGTCGGCGCCGATGCCGCCGCCCAGCCCGGCGATGCCGGTGCCGAGCGCGAAGGTCAGCGTGAACAGCATCCGGGTGTCGACGCCGATCGCCTCGGCCATGTTGCGGTTGTCCACCGCGGCGCGGATGCGCATGCCGATCCGCGTCCGCCCGATCAGCAGCCACAGCGCCGCCAGGATCACGACGCCGGCGGCGATGACGAAGGCCCGGTAGGACGGGAACTCGACACCGCCGAGCGCGATCTGCCCGGACAGGGCGGCGGGGATCTCCGGCTGCTGCTGCAACGGGCCGAAGGCGGCGGTGAAGCCGGCGATGGCCATGAACAGCAGGGCGATGGAGAACAGCACCTGCCGCAGCTCGTCCGCGCCGTAGAGCGTGCGGACCACCAGCCGCTCGACCACCGCTCCCGCCAGCGCCACCACGACGAAGGCGGCCGGCAGGGCGACCCAGAAGGGCAGTCCCAGCGACCGCGTCGCCACGACGACGACGTAGCCGCCGGCGGCGGCGAAGGCGCCGTGGGCGAGGTTGGCGAAGTTCATCAGGCCCATGGTGATGCCGAGCCCGACGGAGACGATGTACAGGACCATCGCGAAGGCGAGGCCATGGAACAGGATGGTCAGAGCAGCCGTGATCAAGAGGCCGCCTCCTTATGCAGAGCGGTGCCGGAACGGGAACGCGGGACGGGCGCGGGCGCCTACTTGGCCTTGCCCGGGTCCTTCACCGCCTTGAAGGTCTCGAACTCGACGTTGCGCAGGCCGCCGTCGGTCTTCTCGACGCGGCGGATGTAGATGTTCTGCACGATGTCGCGGGTGTCGGGATCGATGGCGATCGGACCGCGCGGGCTCTCGGCGCTCCAATGGCGCATCGCCTCGACCGCCGCCTCGCCGGTCAGCTTGCCCTTCAGCGCGGCGATGGCGCCGTGGATGGCCGCCATCCCGTCATAGCCGCCGATCGCCATGAAGGTCGGCACGCTGTCGGCGCCGTAGGCCGCCTGCCACGCCTTCAGGAAGTCGGCGTTGGCCTTGCTGTCGTGGGCGGTCGAATAGTGGAAGCCGGTGACCACGCCCAGCGCCGCGTCGCCCATGTTGGGCAGCTCGTCCTCCACCGTGACCTCGCCGGAGCCGATCAGCCGGACGCCGGCCTCCTTCAGCCCCAGGCTCTGGTAGGCCTTCATCAGCGCCGTCGACTGGGTGCCGCCGGGCAGGAAGACGTAGAGCGCGTCGGGCTTCGCGTCCTTCACCTTCTGCAGGAAGGGCACGAAGTCGGGGCTCTGCACCGGCACACGGACCGAGCTCACCACCGACTTGCCGGCGCCCTTGAAGCCGGTGGTGAAGGCTTCCTCCGCCTCCAGCCCCGGCGCGTAGTCGGACACCAGCGTGTAGACCGTCCTGATGTCGGGCTGCTGCGACGCCCACTGGGCGAGCGGCTGGGTGAACTGGCCGATCGTCTGCGACACCCGGACGATGTAGGGCGACGCCTTGGTCGTCGCCGAGGCGGCGGCGTTCATGATGACGAAGGGCACCTTGGCCTGGGTGGCGATCGGCGCGATGGCGTTGGCGTTCGGCGTGAAGATGATGCCGGCCAGAAAATCGACGTGGTCGCGCACCACCAGTTCCTGCGCCAGCCGCTTGGCGACGTCGGGGGCCGGGCCGGTGTCGTCGCGCACGATCAGCTCCACCGTGTCGTCGCCCAGGTCGTTCTTGTGCATCTGCTGGTAGAGCCGCGCCCCACGCTCGATCTGCTGGCCGAGCGAGGCGGTCGGCCCCGACAGCGAGGCGATCAGCCCGACCTTGTAGGCCTTGGCCGCGGCGGTGCCGGCCATCGGCAGCAGGGCGGCGATGGCCACGGCGGTGCCGAGCACCAGCGAACGGAAACTCGTCATTATACAGGATCCTCCCAGTGTTCTTGTTGTGGGTGCGCGCGGGTGTGTTCGGCGGGGAAACTCAGCGCCCCGGATCGTCGAGCCGGTCGACATAGACCAGCCCCGCCTCGGCCAGCGCCGGCCGCATGCCGTACATGTCGAGGCCGAGTTCGCCGGCGGCGAGGCGCTGGCGCTTGCCCTCCTCGTTCGCCGCGCGCTTCAGGCCCAGCGCGGCGACCTCGGCGGCGCGCGATGCCGGGACGACGACCACGCCGTCGTCGTCGGCGACGATCACGTCGCCCGGCGCCACCAGCGCGCCGGCGCAGACCACCGGGATGTTCACCGACCCCAGCGTCGCCTTGACCGTGCCCTTGGCGGAGACCGCGCGGGCCCAGACCGGGAAGCCCATCTCCTGCAGGCTCCGCACGTCGCGGCAGCCGGCGTCGATCACCAGGCCGCGGACCTGACGGGCCATCAGCGAGGTCGCCAGCAGGTCGCCGAACATGCCGTCGGTGTTGTCGGTGGTGACGGCGACGACCAGGACGTCGCCGGGGCGGCACTGCTCCACCGCGACGTGCAGCATCCAGTTGTCGCCGGGCTGGGCCAGCACGGTGACGGCGGTGCCGGCCACCCGCGCGCCCGGCCAGACCGGCCGCATGTGGGTCTTCATCAGGCCGAGGCGGCCCATCGCCTCGTGGACGGTGGACACGCCGAGCGTGCCGAGGGTGTCCACCGCCGCGGCGTCGGCACGGTCGACGGTGCGGACGACGACACCAAGCCTGGTCGGGATCATGCCAGCTCCTCCAGCACCATCGGGAAGACGCGCTGGTAGGCCTCGCCGTGGGTCATGCCCTGGGCGGTGCCGTAGGTGGCGCTGCGTCCGGCGTTGCGGCCGCCCTGGGCGCCGCGCTGCAGGGCGACGCGGGTGTAGTAGTCCCACAGGTGCTTCTGGGCCGGCAGCGTCTCGAAGGCTTGGCGCTTGATGTCCCAGACCTCGTCGATGTTCAGGATGACATTCGGCTTGAAATCGCACTGTTCGGGCTGATGCGGCTCGAACAGGAAGACCGGCGGCGCGCCCAGCGTCGGGGCGCCGGGGTCGTGGCCGGCGGCCTGGGCGATGATGCGCGCCTGCTGGGCAAAGCGGGCGGCGTCGGGATGGTCGTGATTGTAGGGATCGGCCGCGGCGTGGGTCAGCACGAAGGCCGGCTGCACGTCGCGGTAGACGTCGACCAGCCGGTCGAGCAGCGCGCGGCTCAGCGCCAGCGGGTAGTCCTCGGCGTCGAAGAACTCGATCTCGGCGCCCAGGATCGCGGCCGCACGCACCGCCTCGTCGTGGCGCTGGCGCTTGACCGCCTCCAGCGTGGCGCCCGGCTGTTTCCACGCCCCCTGGCTTTCGCCGCGGGCGCCGTAGGACAGGCAGACGATCTTGACGCGGTAGCCGCGTTTGGCGTGCAGCGCGATGGCGCCGCCGGCGCGCCAGACGAAGTCCCCGGGATGCGCGCTGACGACCAGCGCGCCCTTTTGCGATTGCGTGCTCATGGCGGTGTACGCCTGTCGTTGGGAGTGTTGTTTGAACGACCGCCTCATTTGGACAGTCGTACAAATGCTAGGCACCGCCGCAGTCTCGTGTCAACATGAATTTCACGGCCGTACAACCCGCCAGGTTTCCTGTTCAAAGGATTTGTACAGACGACCAAATCGCGTTAGGATGGCCATCGTCGTCCCGTCCCCAGCGTGAGGTCGTTCCCGTGTTGATGCCGCAACGTCAAACCTCGATGAGGGAGGCGATCCTCGACGCCGCGGAAGAGCTGTTCTCGAAGAACGGCTTCCGCGCGGTGTCGATGCGGGAGATCGCCCAGGCCTCCGGCGCCAACCTCGGCAGCATCAGCTATCATTTCGGGTCGAAGGACGGGCTGCTGCGCGCCATCTACGAACGGCATTCCGGACCGATGAACCGGCGCCGCAGCGAACTGCTGACCGAGGCGCAGCGCATCCGCGACCCGGACGACCGGCTGGAGGCGATCGTCCGCGCCTTCATCCTGCCGTCGCTGTCGCAGTCGGAGGGCAGCGTGGGCGGCGGCGCCCGCTTCGCCCGGCTGCGCGCCGTCGTCATGGCGGAGCGGCACGAGGAAGCGCAAAAGATCATCGCGGAGACCTTCAACCCCATCAACCTCGCCTTCATCGACGCGCTCCAGGCCTGCCTGCCACAGCTGCCGCGCGCCGACATCGTCTGGCGCACGCATTTCCTGCTGGGGGCGGTCAGCTACACGCTGATCAACCCCTGGCGCGTGACCCGGCTGTCCGGCGGCGAGGCGGACGGCGAAAACACCGAAGAGGCGCTGACCCAGATCGTCCGTGCCGCCGTGGCCGCCTTCCGCGCGCCGGCGGGCAGCGACGCGGCGCCCTGATCCGAGACAGGAGCCCTGACATGACCGAACAGATCGGCATCCGTTGCGCGTGGATGCGCGGCGGCACCTCGAAAGGCGCCTATTTCCTGGCGTCCGACCTGCCGCAGGACACGGCGGCGCGCGACCGCCTCCTGCTGGCGGTGATGGGATCCCCCGACCCACGCCAGATCGACGGCATCGGCGGTGCCAACCCGCTGACCAGCAAGGTCGCCGTCGTTTCGAAATCGGAACGTTCCGGATGCGACGTCGATTACCTGTTCCTGCAGATCGTGCCGGACAAGGCGATCGTCTCGGCCGCGCAGAACTGCGGCAACATCCTGGCCGGCGTTGCCCCCTTCGCGGTGGAGCGTGGTCTGGTCGCGCCCAGCGGGGACCGCACCACGGTGCGCGTCCACATGGTCAACTCCGACAGCGTCGCCGAGGTGACGGTGGAGACGCCGAACGGCCGCGTGCGCTACGACGGCGACATCGCCATCGACGGCGTGCCGGGCCGGCACGCACCGGTGGTCCAGGCCTTCCTCGACACCGAGGGCTCGCAATGCGGCGCCCTGCTGCCGACCGGCCGCGCGCTGGACGAGATCGCCGGCGTGCCCTGCACGCTGATCGACAACGGCATGCCGGTGGTGGTCATGCCGGCCGCGGCGTTCGGGCTGACCGGCCATGAAAATGCCGATGAACTGGAGAACAACGCCGCGCTGAAGGAGCGCCTGGAGACGGTCCGCATCGCCGCCGGGCCGCTGATGGGGCTGGGCGACGTGCGGGGCCAGACGGTGCCGAAGCTGACCCTGGTCGCACCGCCGCGGGACGGCGGGATGATCGCCACGCGGACCTTCACCCCCTACAGCCTGCATTCCTCCATCGGCGTGCTGGGGGCGGTGACCGTCGCCACCGCCTGCCTGCTCGACGGATGCCCGGCGCAGGCGCTGGCGGTGATCCCGCCGGGACCGTCCAAACGCTGCGACGTCGAACACCCCAGCGGCCGGCTGACCGTCGACATCGAACTGGAAACGGTGGCCGGAGCGTTCATGATCCGGCGGGCGGCGCTGGTCAGGACCGCCCGCCTGCTGATGGACGGCACGGTCTTCGTCATACCGCCGGCCGCCGTCGCGCCTGGGCGGCCGGCCTGACCGGATGCGCGCGGGACCCCTGACCTTCGCCCCAGCCCGTGCCTGCGGGTCCCCCAAGCGGACAGCGCCCGACCTGAACATCTGCGCCGTTGACCGCGGCAGCGGCCGTCGGCCTGGATAGGCCCCGTCAAAGTGGCAGCCACACCATGCGCGGCTGCCGACGGTGGAGGCCAGGGAAACGCGCAATGTTCGTCGGACGGATCCTCTCAATTCACAGGCCGCGACCGGCGGCGAACGGAGCGTGGCGCCGGCTGTACCGGGCCGCCGTTGCCGCTCCACTCGCCGCCGCCGGGCTTGGTCTGGCCGGATGTTCCACCGCCCACATCACCACGCCCGCCCGCTCCGCCACCGAGCAGCTGTTGATCTCCACCGCGGCCGACCAGGCGGCGGAGCGTCTGGCCGGTCGCCTTGCGGTCAAGGGCAGCGTCTATGTCGACGCGGCCGGGGTCGAGGGCTACGACACCAAATACGCCATCTCCACCGTCCGCGACGCCCTGCTGCGCCACGGCGCCGCCATGGCGCCGACGCGCGACGTGGCGGCCACCATCGTGGAACTGCGGGTCGGCGCCCTGTCGGTGGACAGCGAAAGCTCCCTGCTCGGCATCCCCAGCATCGACATCCCGCTGCCGGTCAGCGGCACCTCCTCCACCCCCGAGATTTCGCTGTTCAAGAAGGAGCTGACGCAGGGCGTCGCCAAGATCGCGGCGACCGCCTATGACAAGACTTCCGGCTCGCTGGTCGCCTCCAGCGGTCCGCAATACGGCTTCTCCAACCGGGCCGAGTGGGTGCTGCTGCTGATGCTGAGCTGGGACACCAACGACCTGCTGCCGCCCGACACCCGCCCCGACCCCAAGCCCTGGGACGATTGACCCGGCCGACCTGGAGCGCCACCCGCGTCATGTCACAGGATGCCGAGCCGATCCTTGATCTGCGGCAGGAAGCGCCGGCTGACCGGGATGGTGTTGCCGCGTTTCGTGATGATCTCGGCGAGCCCGTTCTCCAGGAACTTGATCTTCTCGATGCAGTCCACATTGACCAGATACTGCCGGTGGCAGCGCAGCAGGGGCGTCCGGTCCTGCAGGATGTGCAGCGGGAGGTCCGTCGGCCGCTCGCTGCCGTCGGTGGCGATCACCGAGACCCCGCTGACCCCGGACGCCACGCACTCGACCTCCTCCATCCTCAGGAGCTGGACATGGTGCTGGCCGAAGCACGGAATCTGGCGGAGCTGGCTGGCGCCCGGCAGCAGGCCGATCTTCTGCGGTTCGCGGTCGCGACGCAGGCGCTGCAGGGTCTTGTCGAGGCGGGCCTGGTTGACCGGCTTCAGCAGATAGTCGAAGGCATGCTGCTCGAAGGCCTGCACCGCGTACTCGTCGTAGGCGGTGAGGAACACGATGTGGGGCATCTTCTCGTGGTCGAGCATGCTCAGCATCTCGATGCCGCTCACCCGCGGCATCTGGATGTCGAGGAAGACCACGTCCGGCTTTTCCCGGTTGATCACGCCGACGGCGTCGATCGCGTTGCTGCACTCCCCGATGATGGTGATGTCGTCGGCGGTCGAGAGGACGCGACGAAGCTCCTTGCGAGCCAGCGGCTCGTCATCGACGATGAGGACGTTGATCATGCGGAAGCGACCTCCAACGGGAGCCGGATGGTGACGCGGGTGAAGACGTCTCGCTCGGACGCGACGGTAACACCACAGGATGGGCCGCAACAGTTCTTGATGCGGCGGTCGACCAGGTTCATGCCCAGCCCCTTTCCGCCCGGCTTCGGTTCGTAGAGCCCGGCGTTGTCCTCGACATCGAGGACCAGCGCCCCACCGTCGCAGTGGGCCCTGATCGACACGCGCCCGGGGCGGAGCAGTTGCGACGTTCCGTGCTTGATCGCGTTCTCCACGATCGGCTGGAGCGTGAAGGTCGGCAGCCGCACCCAGCCCAGCGAGTCCGGAATGTCGATCTCCACCGACAGCCGGTCGGAGAAGCGCGCCAGTTCGATCTGCAGATAGGCGTTCACATGCTCGATCTCCTCGGCCAGCGAGGCCTCCTCGCTCGGGCGCTTGAGGTTCATGCGGAAGAAGGTCGACAGGTCGCCGATCAGGTCGCGCGCCTTGGCGGGATCGTCGCAGGTGACGGCGGCGATGGTGTTCAGGGCGTTGAACAGGAAGTGCGGGTTGACCTGGGCGTGCAGCAGCTTGATCTCCGCCTGCGCCAGCAGCGCCTTCTGCTGCTCGTAGCGGCCGGCGAGAATCTGGCTCGACAGCAGCTTGGCGATGCCCTCGCCCAGCGTGCGGTTGATGATCGAGAAGAGCTTGGTCTTCGGTTCGTAGAGCTTGATCGTGCCGATGACGTGGTTGTCCTCGCCGACCAGCGGAATGACCAGCGCCGAGCCCAGCCGGCAGGTCGGGCTGATCGAGCATTGGTAGGGCACCTCGTTGCCGTCGGCGTAGGTGACCTCGTTGCGGGCGATGGCGTCCAGCGTGCTCGCCGACGAGATCGGCGTGCCGGGCAGATGGTGGTCGTCGCCGATGCCGATGAAGGCGAGGATCTTCTCGCGGTCGGTGATGGCGACGGCGCCGACCCCGGTCTCCTCATAGATGATCCGGGCGACCGTCATGCTGTTTTCCTGGTTGAAGCCGCGGCGCAGGACGCCATCGGCCCGCGCGGCGATGGCGAGCGCCTTGGCGGAGAACAGGCTGGACTGCTGTTCGACCAGCGCCCGGCGGTCGCGCAGGATGCCGATGAACAGCGCCGCCCCCAGGGAATTGGCGATCAGTTCGGGCACCGCGATCAGCCGCACGATCTCCAGCGTCTGGTCGAAGGGCTTTGCCACCGCAAGGTCGATCAGCAGTTCGAGGATCACCCCGATGAAGGTCAGGCCCCCGGCCTTGACCGGATCGAACAGGGTGCGGATCTTGCCGCGCCCGACCAGATGCCGGTGGACCAGTCCGCCCAGCAGCCCCTGGACGACGATGTCGATGGCGGCCGCCAGCGCGAAGGCGCCGCCCAGCGAATAGCGGTGCAGGCCACCGGTCACCCCGACGGCAAGGCCGACGATCGGCCCGCCGAGCAGGCCGCCGAGCACCGCGCCGATCGCCGGCGTGTTCGCGATGGCATGGACCACCGGCATCCCGAGGATGGTCCCCATCATGCAGAACAGCGAGAAGATGACGTAGCAGGCCAGCTTGTGCGGCGGCCGGATGCTGGCGTGGGTGAGCGGGATGAAGATCTTGGTCCGGCTCAGCAGGTAGGCCACCGCCAGGTAGACGCACATCTGCTGCAGCAGGACCAGCGAGAGGCCTACGGGATCGACTTGCATCGGTACGGCTCCGAATGCCCGTGCATCCGGAGGGTCTGGCTCCGGGCGGGCGGGTGATGACTGGCGCTGGTGTGAGGCCCATGTAATGGCGCACGGCCGGCCGGAACGCCAGCGGGAAGCGCCGGAAACGATGGCGCCGCGACGTTCGGTCCGGTGCCCGGCAGGCCTGCCGGCCCACGCCCGGCACCGCGGCCGGCAGCGGCGGCACCGCTCATTTCCCCATTCCACCGCTCATTTGGCTATTCCTCCGTTCCCGCGTTCGAGCGAGATTGACGGCCAAAGTATTGGTAGCTTTGCCTCAGGTCAACCAACCGCAGCTTCACCGTGATGGGTTATCCATCCGATGTAACCGGACTGCCGGAGGCATCACTATGGTCAGTATCTCAACGGAAACCACAAGGCTTGGGAACCCACCTCTGGCCTGGACGAAACATGATACGATGTGGATGCTGGGTCTTTTCGGCACAGCTATTGGCGCCGGGACCCTTTTTCTTCCGATCAATGCCGGGCTTGGCGGATTCTGGCCCTTGGCAACGATGGCGCTCATCGCCTTTCCGATGACCTATCTGGCGCACCGCGGGCTGTGCCGCTTCATTCTCTCCTCGTCGAAGCCGGGCAGCGACATCACGGAAGTGGTGGCGGAGCATTTCGGGGCGACGGCGGGCAAGCTGATCACGCTGCTGTATTTCTTCACCATCCTGCCGATCCTGCTGATCTACGGCGTCGGCCTGACCAACACGGTCCAGAGCTTCATGGTGCACCAGCTCGGCATGGTGCCGCCGCCGCGGATGCTGCTGTCGCTGGGGCTGATCCTGGGCCTGATGGCCGTCATCAAGCTGGGCGAGCAGATGGTGGTGCGGGTGATGAGCTGGCTCGTCTATCCCTTCGTCATCGTGCTGATCGGCATCGGGCTCTATCTGGCCAACGACTGGAACGGCGCGATCCTGAACGAGGTGCCGACCGTCGGTAAGTTCAGCCTGACCCTGTGGCTCAGCATCCCCGCCCTGGTTTTCTCCTTCAACCATTCCCCGGCGATCTCCCGCTTCGTCGTCGCCCAACAGAAGCAGTACGGCGAGGAGGCCGAGACGCAGAGCAACCGCATCGAGAAGTATGCGGCGGTCATGATGGTCCTGGTCGTCATGTTCTTCGTCTTCAGCTGCGTCTTCAGCCTGACCCCGCAGGATCTGGCCGATGCCAAGGCGCAGAACATCTCGATCCTGTCCTACCTGGGCAACAAGTTCGACAACCCGCTGATGGCCTACCTGACCCCGGCCGTGGCGTTCGTGGCGATCACCAAGTCCTTCTTCGGCCACTATCTCGGCGCCCGTGAAGGCCTGAACGGCCTGCTCTCCCAGCATCTGCGCGGCCAGGGCAAGCCCGTCGACCTCAAGGCCATCAACCGCTTCAGCGCGCTGTTCATGGTCGCCGCCGTCTGGCTCGCCGCCACCCTGAACCCCAGCATCCTCGGCATGATCGAATCCCTGTGCGGCCCGATCATCGCCACCCTGCTCTTCATCATGCCGATGTACGCGATCCGCAAGGTTCCGGCCATGCGCAAGTACGCCGGCCAGCCGGGCAACGTGGTGGTGATGTTCATCGGCAGCGTGGCGATCTCCGCCATCCTCTACTCCCTGCTCAGCCTCTGAAAACCCGAGCCGGCCAATCCGGCGCCGCTCCCTGGCGACAGGGGGCGGCGCCCCAGGTTAAGGATCAAGACCATGATCAGCATGTTCGACCTCTACAAGATCGGCATCGGGCCCTCCAGCTCCCACACCGTTGGACCGATGAAGGCCGCCCGGCAGTTCGTGGATGATCTGGAGGCCGGCGGCCGGCTCACCCTCGCCACCCGCGTCGCCGTCGATGTCTACGGGTCGCTGGCGCTGACCGGAAAGGGCCACCAGACCGACACCGCCCTGATCCTCGGCCTTGCCGGGAACCTGCCCGACAGCGTGGTGATCAACGAGATCCCCGGCTTCATCCAGCAGGTGCGCAACACACGGCGCCTGCCGCTGGGCCGAAGCGGCTGGCCGGTGGAGTTCCCGGCGACCGCCATCACCTTCCACCGTTCCAACCTGCCCCGGCATGAGAACGGCATGACCATCCGGGCCTTCAGCGGCGACGAGCTGCTGCTCGGCAAGACCTACTATTCCATCGGCGGCGGCTTCATCGTCAGCGACGAGGAGTTCGGCACGCCGCCGGCCCGTCTGGCCGACCTGCCCTACCCCTACGCGACCGCCGCGGAGCTGCTGGCCCACTGCCGTTCCACCGGCCTGTCCTTCTCCGGGCTGGTCCTGGAGAATGAAGTGCGGCTCCATGGCCGGGATGAGATCCGGGACTATTTCGGCGGGATCTGGCAGACGATGCGCGCCTGCATGGAGCGCGGCATGGCGACCGAGGGCGTGTTGCCCGGGCCGCTGCGCGTCCCGCGCCGCGCCGCGACCCTGCGGCGGCAGCTCGCCTCGTCCGAAACCCTGTCGCGCGACCCGATGAAGGTGGTCGACTGGGTGAACATGTTCGCCTTCGCCGTGAGCGAGGAAAACGCCTCCGGCGGCCGTGTCGTCACCGCGCCGACCAACGGGGCCTGCGGCATCGTCCCGGCGGTGCTGGCCTATTATCACCAGTTCATCAAGCCGGTGGACGACGACGCCTGCGTCCGCTTCTTCCTCGCCTCCGCGGCGATCGGCGCGCTCTACAAGACGAACGCCTCCATCTCCGGCGCGGAGGTCGGATGCCAGGGCGAGGTCGGCGTCGCCTGCTCGATGGCGGCCGGCGGGCTGGCCGACCTGATGGGCGGCAGCCCGGAGCAGGTCTGCGTCGCCGCCGAGATCGCCATGGAGCACAACCTCGGCCTGACCTGCGATCCCGTGGGCGGGCAGGTGCAGATCCCCTGCATCGAGCGCAACGCCATGGGCGCGATGAAGGCGATCAACGCGACGCGGATGGCCCTGCACCGGACCAGCGAGCCGCTGGTGTCGCTGGACAAGGTCATCGAGACGATGTTCGAGACCGGCAAGGACATGGACGCCAAATACCGCGAAACCTCCTGCGGCGGCTTGGCGGTCAAGGTCCTCCCCATCGCCGGCGCGCAGGCGACGCAGGATCTCGACCCGGTGCACTGGGTCGCCTGACCCGTGGGCGGGCCGTCGACCGTGTCAGGCCGTCCGCTCGCCGCTCATCGCCGCGGCGACCAGGGCTTGCGCCTCGGTTTCGGCCTTCAGCCCGGCGTCGCGGCGCTCGCTGTAGCGGCTGGTCAGGCAATCGCTGCGGTCGCGCACCAGCAGGGTGAACTTGACCAGCTCCTCCATCACGTCCACCACCCGGTCGTAATAGGCGGACGGCTTCATCCGCCCGGCCTCGTCGAACTCCTGGTAGGCCTTGGCGACGGACGACTGGTTCGGGATGGTCACCATGCGCATCCAGCGCCCCAGCACCCGCATGGCGTTCACCGCGTTGAAGGACTGCGAGCCACCGGACACCTGCATCACCGCCAGCGTCCGGCCCTGCGTCGGCCGGATGCCGGCGCTTTCCAGCGGCAGCCAGTCGATCTGGCATTTCAGGACGCCGGTGATGGTGCCATGGCGCTCCGGGCTGACCCAGACCTGCCCTTCGGACCACTGCGACAGGGCACGCAGTTCCGCCACCTTCGGGTGATCGGCCGGCACGCTGTCCGGCAGCGGCAGGTCGCGTGGGTCGAAGATGCGCGTCTCCGCCCCCATGCGCCGGAGCAGGCGGGCGGCCTCCTCGGTCAGGAAACGGCTGTAGGAGCGTTCCCGCAGCGAGCCGTAGAGCAGCAGGATGCGCGGCGGATGCGTCGACGGCCGTTCCGGCGTCAGCCCATCGAGGTCGGGCACCTCGAAAAAGCGCTCGTCCAGGCTCGGCAGGGAGTCCCGTCCGGTCGTCTCGATGTCATGCATGGTTGCGTCCTTCGTACCAGGGCCTGGTGGCCTTGACGATGCGCACCACCGACAGCATCACCGGAACCTCGACCAGCACGCCGACCACCGTGGCGAGCGCCGCACCGGAGCCGAGGCCGAACAGGCTGATGGCGGCGGCCACCGCCAGCTCGAAGAAGTTCGACGCGCCGATCAGCGCCGCCGGCGCCGCCACGCACCACGCCACGCCGAAGCGGCGGGACAGCCAGTAGGCCAGGCCGGCGTTGAAATAGACCTGGATCAGGATCGGCACCGCCAGCAGCAGGATCACCAGCGGCTGCGCCAGGATCTGCTCCCCCTGGAAGCCGAACAGCAGCACCAGCGTGGTCAGCAGCGCCACCAGGGACACCGGCTGGATCACGCCCAGCGTGCGCGTCAGCGCCGGCTCGCCTCCGGTCGCCAGCAGGCGGCGCCGCCACACCTGCGCGGCCACCACCGGGATGACGATGTAGAGCAGAACCGACAGCAGCAGCGTGCCCCAGGGCACGGTGATCGACGCCACGCCGAGCAGCAGCCCGACCAGCGGCGCAAAGGCGAAGACCATGATGATGTCGTTCAGCGCCACCTGGCTCAGCGTGTAGTGCGGTTCGCCCTCGCACAGGTTGGACCACACGAAGACCATCGCGGTGCAGGGGGCGGCGGCCAGCAGGATCAGGCCGGCGATGTAGGACGGGATCTGGTCCTGGGGCAGCAGCGGGGCGAACAGATGACCGATGAACAGCGTGCCGAGCAGCGCCATCGAGAAGGGCTTGACCGCCCAGTTGATGAACAGCGTCACGCCGATGCCGCGCCAGTGCTCCTTGACCCGGGCGAGCGCGCCGAGGTCGATCTTCAGCAGCATCGGCACGATCATCAGCCAGATCAGCACCGCCACCGGCAGGTTGACCTTGGCGACCTCCGCCGCGGCGATCGCCTGGAACGCGCCCGGCACCAGATGGCCGAGGGCGATGCCGGCGACGATGCACAGCGCCACCCACAGGCTGAGATAGCGCTCGAACAGGCCCATCGCGGGGCGGGCCGCCGGAGCGGCATGGACATCAGCGGTCATTCGTCTTGTCCCTGTCAAAGACCCGTGTCAGGAAGCGCCGCCGACGCGGTTCCCGGCCGCATCGACGACGCGCTCGCCGTCTTCCTTGGTGAAGGCGCCGCGTTGCGGATCGGCGAGAATGTCGAGCACCACCTCGGACGGGCGGCACAGCCGCACGCCGAGCGGCGTCACCACGATCGGCCGGTTGATCAGGATCGGGTGGGCCACCATCGCGTCGAGCAGCTGGTCGTCGGTCAGCCCCGGGGCGCCCAGCCCAAGCTCCGCATAGGGCGTGCCCTTCTCGCGCAGCACGGCGCGCACTGGCACGCCCATCCGGCGGATCAGCCCGGCCAGCGTGTCGCGCGTCGGCGGCGTCTTCAGATACTCGATCACCGTCGGCTCGACACCGCTGTTGCGGATCAGCGCCAGCGTGTTGCGCGAGGTGCCGCAATCCGGGTTGTGGTAGATGGTGACCGGCGTCATTGCGCCGGCTCCGGGGTGGCGGACGCTTGGCCCATGTCATCCAGCTTGCGCTTCAGCGCCAACCGGTCGAGCGACGCGATGGGCAGGCTGACGAATGCCTGGATGCGGCGCTGGATTTGCCCGAACACCGTGGCGGTGAAAGCGGCCTTCTCCGCATCGCTGCCCTGGGCGCTGGATGGATCGGCAAAGCCCCAGTGGGCGGTCATCGGCTGGCCCGGCCACACCGGGCAGACCTCGCCAGCGGCGTTGTCGCAGACGGTAAAGACGAAATCCATGTGCGGCGCGCCCGAGGCCGCAAACTCGTCCCAGGTCTTGGAGCGCAGCTCGGCGGTCGGAAATCCCAGCCGTTCCAGCAGGTCATGGACATAGGGGTTGATACGGCCGGACGGCTGGCTGCCGGCGCTGAAGCCGCGGAAGCGGCCCTTGCCCTCCCGGTTCAGCAGGCATTCCGCCATGACGCTGCGGGCACTGTTGTGGGTGCACAGGAACAGGACGTTGTAGACGCGGTCGGTCATCGCTGGATTGCCTTTCCAGGCCGCAGGCGGCGCGGCGGTTGGGGTCGGACCTCAGGCATCGTGGTCGCATCCGGCGGAACCACACGGGACAGCCCGGGGCGGATCGGGGAAGCAGAGTTCGGGGCGGCCCTGGCAGCACTCCTCCGTCAGGAAGGCGATCAGCCGACGGGTGCCCTCATGGTCGGAGGCGTAGAAAATCTGCCGCTGCACCCGCCAGGAGCGGAGCAGGCCGGCGCGTTCCAAGGTCGCCAGATGATGCGACAGCGTCGAAGCCGGAACCCCGACCTGGTTCGCAACCTCGCCGGCCGTCAACCCGTTCGGCCCCGCCTTGATCAGAAGGCGGAACACGGCCAGGCGGGTGTCCTGGGCGAGCGCGGCAAAGGCGTCGATGGCGGTTCTTGCTTCCATAATTCGACGATAGTCGAAATATAGGAGGGAGGCAAGCGTCCGTCATGCGCATGACGTGTTCCGGGCAGGCCCGCTACCCCTCCCAGCGATGGGACAGCACGAAGCTGTAGCGTTCGGATCGGATGTGGAAGACCGAACGGTCGGCGCAGCCGCCGTCGGCGAAGACGGAGCGGCGGCCCATCACCAGCACCGGCGCCCCCACCGGCAGGCCGAGCGGCAGGGCCACCGCCTCGGCGGCCGCCTCCGCCTTCACCTCGATGTCGGCGGCGCCGACCGGCTTGCCGAGCACCTCCTGCAGGATCGCATAGATCGGCTTCTGCCCGGCGGCCGGCCAATCGACCGCCTCCAGGGCCAGCGGCAACAGGCTGCGGCCCAGCGCCACCGGCTCATCCTCCACCAGATGCAGGCGGCACACCTCCAGGCAGCGGGGGCCGAAATCGTCCCGCAGGTCCGGCGGTGTGGCCAGGGCCTGCGCCGACACAAGCCGCATTCCGGCAGCCACGCCTTGCAGGCGCAGCGATTCATGGAAGCTGCGCAGCCGGTCGAGCGGATGCTGGACCCGCTTGCCCGCCGTGAAGGTGCCCTTGCCCTTGCGGCGCTCGATCAGCCCTTCGGTTTCCAGCCGGTCGAGCGCCAGCCGAACGGTGACGCGGCTGACGGCGAAACGGGCGCCGATCTCGCTTTCCGTCGGCAGCCGGCCCGACGGCTCGAACCGGCGGGCGGCGATCTCGTCGCGCAGTTGGTCGGCGATCTGCCGGTACAGCGCCGTCGCGTTGTCTCGCACCAGGGCCACCCCGCCCTCTCCCCCGATCGACCATCCGTCGCCGCCTTGATGCCACCGCCGACGGGGCGGCTCAAGCCCGTCTTCGGGGCGTTCGGGGTGTTTGGTCGCAAGGGCGGGGCCGGCGACCGGGCAACGGGGCGACCACGCCCGGTCCGCAACACCCGGCGGCGCCGCAAAGCCCGCAGGCCCGGCGCCGCTGAGTCTCCTGCATTCGGACCCTGGGCGTGGTGG
This sequence comes from Azospirillum sp. TSO35-2, assembly GCF_003116095.1. Classification (GTDB taxonomy): domain Bacteria; phylum Pseudomonadota; class Alphaproteobacteria; order Azospirillales; family Azospirillaceae; genus Azospirillum. The sequence goes on along the minus strand of NZ_LGRA01000022.1, from coordinate 337,453 downwards.
CTCAGTGGCTGATCATCCACGGCCGCGCCGTCGGGAAGCCCTTTGCCCCGTCCGGGGTGCGGAGCACCGACCGCCCCGTCTTGCCGCCGCCGCAACACCCGCAGCCGGGGCCGTGCTTGTGCGCCGGCCCGACGTCCGACAACAGCTTCGGCCGGTCGGCGCTGCGTTCATTGGTGGCGTGTGCTGTCCGGGTCGCCGCCGACAGGGTGGAGAAGGCCGGCGCCATGCGGATCACCCGCCGCGACGGCGTCTCGCAGCAGGGGCAGGGCTGCGGCAGACTGCTTTCCGCCATCGGCCGCATTTCCGTGAAATCGCCGCAGGTCGGGCACTCGTAGTCGTACATGGGCATGGCGCGGCCTCCTTCCTCTGCCGGTTACACGCGGTCCGGGGCGATGGGCATGTCGATGTCGCCGCTGATGAACTTCGTCGGCCCGTCGGCGTTGGGGCTGATGTCGAAGTCGAAGATCTGTGTCGGCAGGAACAGGGTGGCGCAGGCGTTGGGAACGTCGACGACGCCGCTGATGTGGCCCTGCACCGGCGCGGTGCCGAGGATCGAATAGGCCTGGGCGCCGGAATAGCCGAACTTCTTCAGATATTCGATGGCGTTCAGGCAGGCCTGGCGATAGGCGACGTGGACGTCCAGGTAATGCTGCTCGCCCGCCTCGTCGACCGAAATGCCCTCGAAGATCAGGTAGTCGTTGTAGGTCGGCACGATCGGGCTCGGCTTGAAGATCGGGTTCTTGACGCCGTATTTCGCCATGCCGTCCTTGATCAGGTTCACCTTCAGATGGGCCCAGCCCGCCATCTCGATGGCGCCGCAGAAGGTGATCTCGCCGTCGCCCTGGCTGAAATGCAGGTCGCCCATCGACAGGCCGGCGCCCTTCACATAGACCGGGAAATAGATGCGCGAGCCGCGCGACAAATCCTTGATGTCGCAGTTGCCGCCATGCTCGCGCGGCGGCACGGTGCGGGCGCCCTCCGCCGCCGCCTTGTCGCGGGCGTCGCCCTTCAGCCGGCCCATATGGGCGGTCGGCGCGTAGGGCGGGTTGGCGAGGCCGGGGACGCGGGTCGGGTTGGTGTCGATCAGCGCCTGCTCGCGCTTGTTCCACTTGGCCAGCAGGTCGTGGGACGGCAGGCAGCCGATCAGGCCGGGGTGGATCAGCCCGGCGAAGCGCACGCCGGGGATGTGGCGCGACTTGGTGAACATGCCCTCGAAATCCCAGATCGACTTCTGGGCCAGCGGGAAATGCTCGGTCAGGAAGCCGCCGCCATTCTGCTTGGAGAAGAAGCCGTTGAAGCCCCACTGCTGCTGCGGGAAGGCGCCGATGTCCAGCAGGTCGACCACCAGCAGGTCGCCCGGCTCCGCCCCCTCGACGCCGACCGGCCCGCTGAGGAAATGCACCTGGCTGAGGTCGACGTCGCGCACGTCGGCGGCATCGTCGTCGTTCCGGATCTGGCCGCCGGTCCAGTCGTAGCATTCCAGGATGAAATCGTCGCCCGGCTTCACCGTCACCGCCATCGGGATGTCCGGATGCCAGCGGTTGTGGATCATGTCGTTTTCGTAGGGGGTCTGCGACAGGTCGACCTTGATGAGGGTGTCAGCCATGGCTTGCTCTTCCTTTTTGTGGACTGATGTCAAGGGATTGGGAGTGTTGGCGCGCCGGACCGGCGGTCAGACCGACAGCAGCCGGGCGACCTTGGCCTCGTCGATGGCGTCGCGGCTGTCCTCGTGGACGATCTCGCCGTTTTCGATCACCAGCACCCGGTCGGCGATGTCCAGCGCGAAGCTCAGCACCTGTTCCGACACGATGATGCTGAGCCCCTTCTCGTCGCGGATGCGGCGCAGGGTGCGGGCCATTTCGCGGATGATCGACGGCTGGATGCCCTCCGTCGGCTCGTCCAGCAGCAGCACCTTGGGCTTGGTCGCCAGCGCGCGGGCGATGGCCAACTGCTGCTGCTGGCCGCCCGACAGGTTGCCGCCGCGCCGGCCCTTCATCTCCAGCAGCACCGGGAACAGCTCGTACAGGTCGCCGGGAACGCTGCGGCCGCCATGCACGGTCAGGCCAGTCTCGATGTTCTCCTGCACGGTCATGGTCGGGAAGATCATGCGGCCCTGGGGGACATAGGCGACGCCCTTCGCAACCCGCTCGTAGCTCTTCAAGCCGGTGATCTCGGTCTCGCCGATGCGGATGGCGCCGGATCGCGCCGGCACGATCCCCATCAGCGATTTCATCAGCGTCGTCTTGCCCATGCCGTTGCGGCCCATGATGGCGACGATCTCGTTGGGCGCCACGGCGAAGTCCAGGCCATGCAGAACCTCGCTCTCGCCGTAGGACACGCGCAGTTGGTTGACGGACAGCATGTCGGTTCCTCCGGTCAATGGCCGAGATAGACTTCGATGACCTTGGGGTCGCTCTTCACCCGCTCCATGCTGCCTTCCGAGAGGATTTTCCCCTGGTGCAGGACGGTGACGCGGTGGGCGATGTCCTCGACGAACTTCATGTCGTGCTCGATCACCAGCACCGAGCGGTTCCGGATGATGCGGTTCAGCAGCTCGGCGGTCTTCTTGCGCTCGTTCACGCTCATGCCGGCGACCGGCTCGTCCAGCATCAGCAGCTCCGGGTCCTGGATCAGCAGCATGCCGATCTCCAGCCACTGCTTCTGGCCGTGGCTGAGATATTCGGCGCGCTGGTCGAGATGATCCGCCAGGAAGATCATCTCGGCGATCTCGGCCACCCGCTCGCGCACCGCGGCGTCGCGCTTGAAGGCAAGGGCGCCGAACACCGTCCGGCCGCGGGGGTAGGAGATCTCCAGGTTCTCGAACACCGTCAGGTCGTCGTAGATCGACGGGTTCTGGAACTTGCGGCCGACCCCGGCCTTGACGATCTCGTGCTCCTTCATCGCCGTCAGTTCCCGGTTGCGGAACTTGATGGAGCCGCCGGACGCCTTGGTCCGTCCGCAGATCAGGTCGAGCACCGTGGTCTTGCCGGCGCCGTTGGGGCCGATGATGACGTGGATTTCGTTGCTGTCGACGTAGAAGGAGAGGTCGTTGACCGCCTTGAACCCGTCGAACGACACGGTCAGCCCTTCGACCGCCAGCAGGTAATCGGTGGGGTTTGTCATGGGATCCGGCCCTCCTCAATCGGCGGCGGTGTGGGGCGGGATGATCGGGGCGCTGGCCCGGCTCGCTGGGCGGGGCAGCAGCCGGCCAAGCCTGGGGGCGATGAACTGCTGGTAGAGGCCGGCCAAGCCGTTGGGGAACACCATCACGACGCCGATGAACAGCGCGCCCATGGCGAACAGCCACAGCTCCGGAAAGCTTTCCGACAGCATCGTCTTGGCCCAGTTGACCAGCAGCGTGCCGTAGACCGCCCCCAGCAGCGACAGCCGTCCGCCGACCGCGCAGTAGATGACCATCTCGATCGACGGCACGATGCCGACGAAGGACGGCGACATGAAGCCGACCTGCAGCGTGAACATCGCGCCCCCCACCGCCGACAGCGCCGCGGCGAAGCAGAAGACGAAGATCTTGAAGTTGGCGACGTCGTAGCCGGAGAAGCGGACCCGGTCCTCCTTGTCGCGCAGCGCCACCAGGATGCGGCCCAGCTTCGACCGGCGGACATGGAGGCACAGCAGGATGCAGCCGATCAGCAGGGCCGCGTTCACGAAATACAGCACCAGCTTCGCCTCGTCGGTGCGGATGTCCCAGCCCTTCAGCGTGCGCAGGTCGGTGATGCCGTTGATGCCGCCGGTGTAGCCCTGCTGGCCGATGATCAGGATCGTCAGGATGGCGGCGAAGGCCTGGGTGATGATGGCGAAATAGACGCCGCCGACCCGCCGCTTGAACATCGCCAGCCCGACGATGAAGGCCAGCAGCGCCGGGACCGCCACCACCGCGATGGTGGCGAAGGTCAGGCTGTGGAACGGCTCCCAGAACCAGGGCAGTTCCTTCAACTGGTTCCAGTCCATGAAATCGGGAATGCCGGGGGTGGACTGGATCTTGGTCGCTTCGGGGCTGGAGGCCTCCAGCTTCAGGAACATCGCCATGCAATAGCCGCCGATGCCGAAGAAGATGCCCTGGCCCAGCGACAGGATGCCGGCGCTGCCCCAGCACAGCACCAGGCCGAGCGCCACGAAGGCGTAGGTCAGGTATTTGCCGACCATGTTCAGGCGGAAGATGTCGAGCCCCAGCGGCAGCACGATGATCAGCAGGGCGGCCAGCAGCAGGATGCCCGCGACGTCGCCGTCGATGCGCCCGAGACGGCGGCCCTGAGGGAGACTTTGAGGGGTGCGCGTCATGATGAATGGCTCCTCAGCGGCGGACTTTGAGGACGAACAGGCCCTGCGGGCGCAGCATCAGGATCACGACGACGGTCAGCAGCGTCAGCACCTTGGCGGTCGAGCCGCTGAGGAAGAACTCCATCGTCGACTGCGCCTGGCTGATGGTGAAGGCGGACGCGATGGTGCCGATCAGGCTCTGGGCGCCGCCGAACACCACCACCAGGAAGGTGTCGACGATGTAGAGCTGGCCCGACGTCGGACCGGTCGAGCCGACCATGGTGAAGGCGCTGCCCGCCACCCCGGCGATGCCGCAGCCGAGACCGAAGGTGTAGCGGTCGACCTTCTCGGTGTTGATGCCGACGGCACCGGCCATCACCCGGTTCTGCATCACCGCGCGCACGCCCTGGCCCCAGCGCGACCGGAACATCACGGCGTAGATCGCGACGGTGATGGCGGTGGTCAGCGCCATGACGAACAGGCCGTTGATCGGCACCTCGATGGTGCCGGTGACGGCGACCGACCCCATCAGCCAGTCGGGCAGCACCACCCCGACCTCACGCGCGCCGAAGACGGAGCGGAAGACCTGCTGGAGGATCAGGCTGAGCCCCCAGGTCGCCAGCAGCGTGTCGAGCGGCCGCCGGTAGAGGAAGCGGATCATCGCCCATTCCACCAGCATGCCCAGCGCCCCGCTGGCGACGAAGGCCAGCGCCATGGCGATGAAGAAATAGACCGGGAAAAGCGCCGGCGCGTAACTGGAAATGAACGTCGAGCAGAGATAGGTCACATAGGCGCCGAGGATCATGAACTCCCCGTGCGCCATGTTGATGACGCCCATCTGCCCGAAGATGATGGCGAGGCCAAGCGCCATCAGCACGAAGACGGAAAACAGAATGAGCCCTGCGAATCCCTGCATCGCAAAGATCGACCCGAGCTCGGCCAGGCTGTAGCCCTCGAACATGATGGGAACTCCTGTGCGGTGATGCGGCGGAGTGCGGAAGCGGATGCCCCCTCCCTAACCCTCCCCCTCTTCGAGGGGGAGGGAACTGCCGGCGCCTCGCAAATCACCCCCTCTCCCGCGATAGCGGGGGAGGGTCGGGGAGGGGCATCGAAGCCGACGCCCCCATCCCCCTTACTGGTAGCCCTTCGGGAACGGGTTCGGCTCGATCAGGTCTGCCGTCTCGAACACCACGTCGAACTGTCCGTCGGTGCGGGCGCGGCCGACGCGGGTCTTGCTCCACAGATGATGGTTCTCGTGGACGCGGACATAGCCTTCCGGCGCGCCGGTGAACTCGATGCCGGGCGACGCCGCGGCGATCTTGTCGACGTCGAAGCTCTTGGCCTTCTCGGCCGTCAGCTTCCACAGCCAGGGGCCGAGATAGCCGGCCTGGGTCACGTCGCCGATGACGCTTTCCCCGCCCCACATCTTCTTGAAGGCGGCGACGAACTTCTCGTTGTTGGGGTTCTTCAGCGACTGGAAATACTTCATGCAGGCATAGGCGCCGGCGATGTTCTCGCCACCGATGCCCAGCATCTCGTCCTCGGTGACGGAGATGGTCATCAGCGTCTGCTTGTTCAGGTCGATGCCGGCCGCCTTCAGCTGCTTGTAGAAGGCGACGTTCGACCCGCCGACGACCGAGGCGTAGATCACGTCCGGCTTGGTCAGCTTGATCTTGTTGATGACCGAATTGAACTGGGTATGGCCGAGCGGGAAATACTCCTCGCCGACCACCTTCTGCCCGTGCATTTCGATGTGCTTGCGGGCGATCTTGTTGGAGGTGCGCGGCCAGATATAGTCGGAGCCGATCAGGAAGAAGGACTTCGCCCCCTTCTCCTTCGTCACCCAATCCAGCCCGGCCAGGATCTGCTGCGTCGCTTCCTGCCCGGTGTAGATGACGTTCTTCGACTGCTCCAGCCCCTCATAGAAGGTCGGGTAATAGAGCATGCCGTTGTACTGCTCGAACACCGGCAGAACCGCCTTGCGCGAGGCCGACGTCCAGCAGCCGAACACCGCCGCCACCTTGTCTTCCACCAGCAGCTTGCGCGCCTTTTCGGCGAAGGTCGGCCAGTCGCTGGCGCCGTCCTCCTGGATCACCTCGATCTTGCGGCCCAGCACGCCGCCCATCTCGTTGATCTGGGCGATGGCGAGCTTTTCGGCCTGCACCGACCCGGTTTCCGAGATCGCCATGGTGCCGGTGGTGGAGTGCAGAATGCCGACCTTCACCGTGCTGTCGGTGACGGCGAGCTTCGTCGTGTTGACGGCGTCGGTCGGCAGCGCCTGGGCCAGCGCGCCGCGCGGCAGCAGCCCGACGGCCGGCAGCGCCGCCATGCCGAGGAGGAGCTTGCGGCGGAGCGGCGAAGGCAGGCCGCCGATGGTCTTGTCCGCATTGATCTTGTCCGAGGACATGAAACCTCCTGATGTTGGCCGTTGTCGCCTTCACAAAAGCCGTCCGCAACCGGGCGCGGCCCTTTTTGAAAGGCGGTATTTTTTGAGGGGGTTGGCGGAACGATCCGCGATAGGACGGGCCGATGTTTGGCCGAACGGTGCAACGCAGCAATACGTGGATTTGCGTATAGGGGTGCCGGACCGCAAATCGCTATAAACTTGCATCAGTCTGGAACCTGCCGGGCGCTCGCAACCACCGAAAAGCGAGTGGAACACCTGTGTTTTCTCGCAGAAAACGGCGGCTGTTTCGCTTTGTTGTTCGGTCGGTTTGTTTTGACAGGCTGGCGGGAGTGACGGAATTTACTATGTGCGCGACACGGAAGCGGAATTTGTAAACAGTCAGCAACACGCACGAAAAGTCAGGAGGGTGAATGGGGCCGGTGGCGGGGCGCCAGAGGGTGGTCGCGGTCCGGCGGACCTACAACCGGTGGGTCGCCAACCAGACGCTGGAAGACTACGCGCTGCGCTTCACCGCGCGGAAGGCGCGGCGCTGGTCGCCGTCGCGCGTCGCCAACACGGCGCTCGGCTCGATCTCCTTCCTGGCGCTGGAGGCGATCGGCGGGGCGATCACGCTGAACTACGGATTCACCAACGCGCTCCTCGCCATCCTGGCCGCCGCCGTCCTGATCTTCGCCAGCGCCCTGCCCATCAGCTACTACGCCAGCCGCTACGGCGTTGACATGGATCTGCTGACGCGCGGCGCCGGCTTCGGCTACATCGGCTCCACCATCACCTCGCTGATCTACGCCTCCTTCACCTTCATCTTCTTCGCCATCGAGGCGGCGATCATGGCGACGGCGCTGGAGATGGTGTTCGGCCTGCCGCTGGCCGCCGGCTACGTCGTCAGTTCGCTCCTGGTGATCCCGCTGGTCGCCTACGGCTTCACCGTCATCAGCCGCATCCAGCTGTGGACCCAGCCGCTGTGGCTGGCGCTGCACGCCCTGCCCTTCCTGTTCATCGCCGTCCAGGACAGCGACGCCTTCACCACCTGGACCCGCTTCACCGGCCGGGCGGCGGAGGCGAGCGACGGCGGCTTCGACCTGATGCTGTTCGGCGCCGCGGCGTCGGTGGTGTTCTCGCTGCTGGCGCAGATCGGCGAACAGGTCGACTTCATCCGCTTCCTGCCCTACGACCCCGACGCGAAGGGCCGCAAGAGGCTGTGCTGGTGGGCGGCGCTGGTGGCGGCCGGGCCGGGCTGGATCGTCATCGGCACGATCAAGCTGCTGCTCGGCTCCTTCCTCGTGGTGCTGGCGCTGCAGAACGCCGTGCCGCTGGATCTGGCGGCGGAGCCGACGCGGATGTATCTCGTCGCCTTCCAGTATGTGACGCCGTCGCCGCAGGTGGCGCTTGGCCTGACCGGCCTGTTCGTCGTGCTGTCGCAGTTGAAGATCAACGTCACCAACACCTACGCCGGCTCCATCGCCTGGTCGAACTTCTTCTCGCGCCTGACCCACAGCCACCCCGGCCGGGTGGTGTGGGTGGTGTTCAACGTCGTCATCGGCCTGATGCTGATGGAACTCGGCATCTACAAGACGCTGGAACCGGTGCTGGGGCTCTATTCCAGCGTCGCCGCCTCGTGGATCGGCGCGCTGGTCGCCGATCTGGTGGTGAACAAGCCGCTCGGCCTCAGCCCACCGCACGTCGAGTTCAAGCGCGCCCACCTCTACGACATCAACCCGGTCGGCGTCGGCGCCATGCTGCTGGCGACGGTGTTGTCGATGCTGGCCTTCCTGGGGGCGCTGGGACCGACGCTGAAGGTCTGCGCCCCCTTCCTCGCCTTCGCCACCGCCTTTGTCGCGGCCCCCGCCATCGCCTGGGCGACCCGCGGCGACTATTACATCGCCCGCCGCCCCTTCGAGGGCTGGAACAACGAGGAGGCGGTCCGCTGCCGCATCTGCCAGCACGCCTTCGAGCCGGAGGACATGGCCTTCTGCCCGGTCTATGCCGGGGCGATCTGCTCGCTCTGCTGTTCGTTGGACGCCCGCTGCGGCGACGGCTGCAAGACCGACGCCCGGCTGGGCGTGCAGCTGCGCCACGCGCTGGACGCCGTCCTGCCGCCGAAGGCCGCGACGGCGCTGAAGGCGCGGCTCGGCCATTACCTGGGCGTCCTGCTGATGCTGGCGCTGGCGGTCGGCGCGGTGCTGTCCCTCGTCTATGTCGAGGTCGCGTCCGTCAACGCCGAGGCGCAGGCACTGATCCGCAGCACGCTGTGGAAGGTGTTCTTCATCCTGATGATCGTGGCCGGCGTCGCCACCTGGCTGTTCGTGCTGGCCCGCGAAAGCCGCAAGGTGGCGCAGGAGGAAACACAGAAGCAGACCGCGCTGCTGATGCAGGAGATCGAGGCGCACGAACGCACCGACGCCCAGCTTCAGAAGGCGAAGGAGGCGGCGGAGACCGCAAACCTCGCCAAGAGCCGCTATCTGGTCGGCATCGGCCATGAATTCCGCACGCCGTTGAGCGCCATCTTCGGCTATTCGCAGATGCTGGAGCGCGATCCGGCGATGCCGCCGCACCGCATCGACGCCGTCCGCGTCATCCGGCGCAGCGCCGAGCATCTGTCCGGCCTGCTCGACGGGCTGCTGGACGTGTCGAAGATCGAAAGCGGCCGGCTGCAGTTGAACCGGGCGGAGGTGCGCTTCGGCGACCTGCTCGACCAGCTCGTCGGCATGTTCCGCCTGCAGGCGGAAGCCAAGGGCATCGCCTTCCGCTTCGACGCGCCGGAGGAGCTGCCGCCGGTCGTCTTCACCGACGAGGGCCGCATCCGCCAGATCCTGATCAACCTGCTGTCCAACGCCATCAAGTTCACCGACGCCGGCACGGTCTGCCTGCGCGTGCGCCACCGCAGCCAGATCGCCGAGTTCGAGGTGGAGGACACCGGCCCCGGCATCGCCCCCGAGGACCGCGAGCGCATCTTCCAGCCCTTCGAACGCGGGTCGGCCGCCAACCCGATGGTGCCCGGCATGGGGCTCGGCCTGACCATCACGAAGCTGCTGACCGAGGTGATGGGCGGCGAGATCACGGTGACCAGCACTCCCGGCAAGGGCAGCCTGTTCCGGGTCCGGCTGATGATGTCGGCGGCGATGCTGTCCACCGTTCCGGCCCAGCCGGACCATCTGATCCGCGGCTATCACGGGCCGCGCCTGACCGTGCTGGTCACCGACGACGACCTCGCCCACCGCAACCTGCTGGCCGACCTGCTCGCCGAGCTGGGCTTCATCGTGTTCAAGGCGACCGACGGCCCGAACTGCCTCGCCATGGCCGAGCTGCACCGGCCGGACATCCTGCTGCTCGACATCTCCATGCCCGGCATGAACGGGCTGGAGGTGGCCCGCCACCTGCGCGCCTCCGGCCACACCGACACCACCATCGTCCTGGTGTCCGCCGACACGCGGGAGGACCGCTCCGCCGCCGGGCAGGCGGCGGGGGCCGAAAGTGGCCAGCCGCATGACGGGTTCGTCGCGAAGCCGGTGTCCATCCCGAAGCTGCTGGCCTGCATCGGCCGGCTGCGCGGCATCGACTGGGAGTATGAGACGCCGGCCGGCAGCGACGCCGGCCCGCCGGTCTTCGCCCCGTCGGAGCTGCCGCCGCAGCACCACATCGCCGAGCTGATCCATCTCGGCCGCATCGGCTATGTCCGCGGCATGCAGGCCAAGCTGGCCGAGATCGCCGCCGCCTATCCGGAGCTGGAACGCTTCGTCGGCCGCATGCGCACGTTCGTCAGCAATTACGACCTGAACCAGTATATGGCCGCGCTGGAGGCGGTGTACCGCGATGACAGCCACGACGAAGCCAGCCATGACGACGCAACCCACAACCAAACCACGTGACGTCGTCCTCGTCGTCGACGATTCACCCGAAGCCCTCAGCTTCCTGACCGACGCGCTGGAGGAAGCCGGGGTGACCGTGCTGGTGGCGCTGGACGGCCGCAAGGCGCTGGCGCTGCTGGAGCAGGTGACGCCCGACGTCATCCTGATGGACGCCATCATGCCCGGTCTGGACGGCTTCGAGACCTGCCGCCAGTTGAAGCGCAACAGCCAGGTCGCCCATGTCCCCGTCATCTTCATGACCGGCCTGACCGAAACCGAACACATCCTGAAGGGCTTCGCCGCCGGCGGCGTCGATTACGTCACCAAGCCCATCGTCGCCGAGACGCTGATCGCCCGCATGTACGCCCACCTCGCCAACGCCCGCGTCGCCCAGAGCACGCGGGCGGCGCTGGACGTCACCGGGCGCACCCTGCTGGCCGCCAACCGGAAGGGCGAGGTGCTGTGGTGCACGCCGCAAACCACCCGCATGCTGGAGGCGGCCTTCGGAACCGCCGCCGGGACCACGGCCGCGACCGCCGACCAGGCTCCCGTCCAGCCCGGCGTCTCGTTGCCGGAGGAGGCGCGGCGCTGGCTGGCCGACCGTCAGGCCGGCGGCCCCGGCCGCAAGCCCGACAGCGTGGTGATCGCCACCGGCGCGGACGGCCGCTGCCTGCGCCTGAGCCCAGTCGGCCAGACCGGCCCCGACGAAATCCTGCTGCAACTGGCCGAAGAAACCGGCGCCGGCGAGGACACCCGGCTGAAGGACAAGCTGTCGCTGACCCCGCGCGAAGCGGAGGTGCTGATGTGGGTGGCCAACGGCAAGCCCAACCGCGACATCGCCGAAATCCTCGGCCTGAGCCCGCGCACGGTCGACAAGCATCTGGAGCAAATCTATTCGAAGCTCGGCGTGGAGAACCGCGCCGCCGCCGCCGCGATGGCGGTCCGGGCGCTGAACGGGCGGTAGGGTCGGCCAGCCTCACCCGGTCAGCCGCACATAGACGGCCGGCAACCTCTCCGGCAGTTGCTCCACCCGGTCGAGCGGCAGCACGTTGCGCCGGCCGAAGATGTGGCGATGCGTCCCCGCGTCGCCGCCGAGCGCCAGACAGACCACGTCGATGCCCCGGCCGGTCAGCTCCTGCACCGCCTTGCGGGCGTCCTCCACCAGATGGCGCGGGTCGGGGCAGTCGATGTCGGACGGCTCGCCGTCGGTGACCAGCAACAGCAGGCGGCGGTGCGTCGGCTCGCCGGCGAGCATCGTGCCGGCGTGGCGGAGCGCCGCCCCCATCCGCGTCGACCAGCGCCCGTCCAAGCCGGCGAGGCGACCGCGCGCCGCGTCGTCGTAGGCGTCACCGAAGCGCTTGACCGCCAGCCACTGCACCGCCTCCCTCCCGTCGGAGCGGAAGCCGGCCAGCGCAAAGCGGTCGCCGGCCGCGGCCAGCGCGGTGGCCAGCAGGTCCGCCGACCGGCGTTCAAGATCCAGCACCGTGCCGTCCGCCACCGGATCGTTGGTGGAGTGCGAGGCGTCGAGCAGCAGCAGAACCGACAGGTCGCGACCGCGGCGCCTCACCCGCTGGTAGACCCGCAGGTCCGGAGCATGGCCCTGGCGCCGGGCCGCGGTCGCCGCGATGCAGGCGTCGAGGTCGAGGCGGTCACCCTCCCGCTGCCGCCGCAACCGCTCCGGCCGCGCCACGGCCGCGTGGCGGACCAGCGCGCGCACCCGGCCCGCCAGCCGGGGATCGGCGGGCGCGGCCGGTGGCGGTCGGTGCTCCGGCACGCAGTCCAGCACCTGGGCGAAGTCGGGGCGGTACAGGCCGATGCGGTGGTCCCATTCCGGATAGCGCGCCACCGGCCGCCGGGCGGCGGTTTCGGCGACGGCAAGCGGGGCCGGCGACGGCGGGGCTTGCCGCGGTCCGTCGCGGCGGTCGGCCCGTTCCTCCTCCACCGGCTCCGGCCGGACCGCCTCCAGCGGATCGTCGGCGTCGCGCGGCGGCTCCGGCGGGGTGTCGTACAGCCAGAGGCCGCCATTGTCGTCGCGATAGGCCGGTTCGACGCGGTGCCCCCGGGCGTTGATCTGCACCCGCGTCTTGCCGAGGTCGCCGGCGAGGGCACCACCGACCGTCAGGCTGAAGTCCGGATCGTCCCAACGGTCCGGCCGTTCGAAGAACAGGCGCTGGCCCTTGTCAACCCAGGCGTTGCCGTCGCGGTACTCGGGATCGAACAGCGCCCGCGCCATCCGCTCCATCAGGTCCGCCGCCATCAGCGACGCCGACGGCTCCACCCGATGGAAGGGACCCCACAGCCGGCGCAGACCGGGCAGGCCCCGCATGGCCAGATGCTCCACCCGCGCATCCTCGACCAGCGAGACGACGATGGTCAGCAGGGGCTTCAGCCCCTTGGCCGGCCAGGGGCGCGAGAACATCCGGTGCGCCGCGACATGGGCCAGCGCCGCGCGGTAGAGGTCCAGCGAGGGCCAGACGGCGGGCAGCCGGACGAGATCGGCATCGAAACGCGGCCGCATCGCCGCCGGGTCGCCGTCCTGCGTCAAAGGCCGCAGGGGCGGATCGCCCCCCACAACGCCGTCCCATACGCCTTCAGCCGGCGTTCGGCATCGGCCAGGGCGATCCCGCCTTCCATCGCTGGTCAGAAGCAGGCGCCGACCGCCGCCGCCAGCGCATCGCGCAGGTCGGGATCGTCGGTCAGCGGCAACACGACGGCCATGCGGCAGGCGGCCTCGGGCGCCACCCCGCGGGCGATCAGCCGGCCGGCATGGATCAGCATGCGGGTCGACGCTCCCTCCTCCAGCCCGCGGCCGTGCAGGTTGCGGCTGCGCTCGCCCACCGCCACCATGCGCCGGGCCAGAGCCTGCCCGATCCCCGCCTCGTGCGCGACGATGTCGGCCTCGATCCCGGCCGCCGGGTAGCCGAACTCCAGCGCGGCGAAACGCTGCTTGGTGGATTCCTTCAGGTCCTTGACCACGCTCTGGTACCCCGGGTTGTAGGCGACGACGAGCTGGAAGTCGGGATGGGCGGCCACCAGCTCGTTTCGCTTGTCGAGCGGCAGCGCCCGCCGCTCGTCGGTCAGGGGATGGATGACGACGGTGGTGTCGGCCCGCGCCTCAACGATCTCATCCAGGTAGCAGATGGCGCCATGGCGCACCGCCAGGGTCAGCGGCCCGTCCTGCCACACCGTCCCCTCCGCCTCCAGCAGGTAACGGCCGACGAGGTCGGACGCGGTCAGATCCTCGTTGCAGGCGACGGTGACCAGCGGCCGGCCGAGCCGCCACGCCATATGCTCGATGAAGCGGGTCTTGCCGCAGCCGGTCGGTCCCTTCAGCATCACCGGCATGCGGTCGGCGTGGGCCGCCTCGAACAGGGCGACCTCGTCGCCGGTCGGGCAATAATAGGGTTCCCGGTCGATCCGGTAGGTCTGGAGCGCCATGCCTCCACCTTTCGCAAGTGGGTCAGCGGTGCGCCGGCTCTTCCGTCGGGATGCCGTCGATCGGGCATTCGGGCGTGCCGACCGTCGGCCGGGTGAAGGATTCCACCATGGCCCGCGTGCCCTCCGGGTCGCTCACCCACTGGCGGTAGAAGTCGTAGGGGCAAACCGCCTCGCCCTTCACCCCGTCGTGGCTGTTGATCATGCCGGTGTAGCCACGGTGGACCAGCTTGAACAGGTGGTTCTCCGACTGGCCGTTCTTGCGGAAATCGCGGATCAGCGACTTGGACAGTTGGGCGTACTGGATGCCGTAATCCTCCTCGCCGCATTCGCCCAGCGTGCGGCCGTCGAAGCCGACGATGGCGGAATGGCCGAAGTAGGAATAGACGCCGTCGAACCCGGCGGCGTTCGCCACCGCGACATAGACGTTGTTGGCCCAGGCCATCGCCTTCGCCATCAGCACCTGCTGGTCCTTGGCCGGGTACATGTAGCCCTGGCAGCGCACGATCAGCTCCGCCCCCTTCATGGCGCAGTCGCGCCAGATTTCGGGATAATTGCCGTCGTCGCAGATGATCAGGCTGATCTTCAGCCCCTTCGGCCCCTCCGAGACATAGGTGCAGGTGCCGGGATACCAGCCCTCGATTGGCACCCAGGGCATGATCTTGCGGTATTTCTGCACGATCTCGCCCTGGTCGTTCATCAGGATCAGCGTGTTGTAAGGCGCCTTGTGCGGATGCTCCTCGTGCCGCTCGCCGGTGAGGGAGAAGACACCCCACACCTTGGCCTTGCGGCAGGCTGCGGCGAAGATCTCCGTCTCGTCGCCGGGGATGGTGGCGGCGGTCTCGTACATCTCCTTGGAATCATACATGATTCCGTGGGTGGAGTATTCGGGGAAGATCACGAGGTCGAGGCCGGGCAGCCCGGTCTTCATGCCGATCACCATGTCGGCGATCTTCTGCGCGTTCTCCAGCACCTCCACCTTGGTGTGAAGGCGCGGCATCTTGTAGTTGACGACGGCAACGCCGACGGTGTCGTTGCTGCTGGTGATGTCGCCGTGGATCATCTCGGTCTCCCTGCGTGACGGGGCATGACGCGGAGCGTGCGGGAAGCGAGCCGGACGGCTGGGCTTCCGCATTGTTTTTGCACGTGTCTTCGTCGCCTCCGATCATCGGGGAGCGGCGGGGCGACGGGAATACGCGATTCCCCGTATGGCCGGCCGGCGCCGGCACGATCGCGGATCCGGAACACCGGCCGGCAGCGTTCCTTGGAACCGACGAAGTCCGGCACCGCGGCGCCGTCGTCGAAATGGCCGACCTTGCGCCCGTCGTCGCCGATCAGGCCGCGGATCACCGGCATCATCGGCGCCGCAACGGCCGCGAAGATCGAGCCCGAGTTGGAAGCCTGACGGCGCCATAGACCCGGCGGGAACCGGATGCAGGGCATGCATCCCTTACGACGCAAGAAGGCCCCGTTCCTTGCGGAACGGGGCCTTCGACCTGGGTTCTTGCCGGTGCGGGATCGACCCGAAACCACCGGTGTGAAGATGACC
>NZ_LGRA01000022.1:202770-321929 GCF_003116095.1 Azospirillum sp. TSO35-2 | reverse complement strand
CAAACGCAGTTTGCGCTGACGGCGTCAGGCGGATCGAAGATCCGCTGAGAGCCCCGGGAGAGGGAGGGGACCTATGGCGCAGCCATGGGGAGGGTGAGGGGTGAGGCAAGGATCGGGAACCAGCCGGTTCCTGGATCACCCCTCACCCTTCCCAAGCTACGCTTGGGCCCCGAGGTCGCTCGCAAGCCTCGCGACCGCATTCCGCCTACGATCGCCTTGCGGCGCTCGTCCGGCCCGTGGCCGTCGGCTCCATGCCCTCTCCCGGGACGGGAGAGGGAATTTCTGACTTCGACCGGATCACTTGCCCTGCAGGGCCTTCTGCCAGTCCTTCAGGAACTTCAGGCGCTTCACCTGGTCCAGGTAGGTCAGCAGTTCCGGGCCGACATGGATCGGGCGCAGCGTGCTTTCCGGGACGCCGGCGGTCGGGTTGGCGCTGGCGAGGTCGGTGCGGATCGAGCCCATGTAGCGCGCCTGGATCGACTCCTGCCCCGGCTTGGACAGCAGATAGTCGAGGAACAGCTTGGCGGCGTTCGGGTGCTTGGCGCCCTTCGGGATGAAGGCGATGCGTGACATCACGATGGTGTAGTCGCTCGGCAGGACGACGCCGAGCGCGGTCGGGTCCTTCTTCTGCCGCTCCAGCACGTAGGAGCCGATCATGTTGTAGCCGATGGTGTGCTCGCCCGAGGTCAGCCGCTCGATCATCGCGCCCGACGAGGTGTAGAGCTTCACCCCGGTCTGGCCCATCGCCTTGACCAGATCCCAGGTGCCCTTGCTGGCCTGGACGTCCTGGGTGATGTAGAGGAAGCCGACGCCGCTGCGCTCCGGATCGTAGGAGGTGACCTTGCCCTTGTAGGCGTCCGGCTTGTCGGCCAGCAGCTTGGCGAGGTCGGCGTGCGTCTTCGGCACGTCGGATTCCGGCACGACCCGCTTGTTGTAGGCGAAGACGATTGGCTCGGCGGTGGTGCCGAACGCCTCGTTCTTCCAGTTGGCCCAGTCGGGGATGTTCTTGGTTTCCGGCGAGGTGTAGGCCTGGGCGTAGCCGTCGTTGACCAGCTTCATCTGCAGGTCCATCGCCGACGACCACATCAGGTCGGTGGTGCCGGTGCCGGCCGCCGCCTCGCTGATGAAGCGGTTGTACATCTCGGTGGAGTTCTGGTCGGCGTATTCCAGCTTGATCTTGGGATACAGCGCCTCGAAGCCCTTCAGCAGTTCCGACACCGCGGCGGCGTCGGTCGCGGAATAGATGCTGAGCGCGCCTTCCTGGTTCGCCGCCTCGATCACCTTGGCGTAGGACGGGTCGTAGCCGGCCGGGACCGCCTGCGCCTGGGCGGTCCCGGCGGTGAAGGCCGGAACGGCGATGGTCAGGGCGGTCGCCACCAGAAGGGCCAGTTTGGTCCGCATCGTTTCCTCTCCTGCTTTGCTTGCCACGGCACCGTTGCGGCACCGGGTTGGTTGGGCTTACAAGCGACTTTGACGGGACTATAGGCGATCAACCTGTCACCAAGCTGTCGCGTGTGGAGATTGTCGGTGGAACGGAAGAGATGCGGCCGGATGGTCGCCCATCCGGATGAGCGGCCGGACGCAGGGCCGGACAGCGGGCGGCGCCCTTGCGCATCCTGATCGTCGAGGACGACGCGGCGCTGGCGCGCGGGCTGGTCGGCGCGCTGAAGCTGGGCGGCTACGCCGTCGACCATGTCGCGTCCGGCGAGGAGGCGACGGCGCTGGAGCGGGCCGAGCCCTATGGGCTGGTGGTGCTGGACCTCGGCCTGCCCGACCTGTCGGGGTTCGAGGTGCTGACCCGCATCCGCCGCCGCGGCTCCACCGTGCCGGTGATGCTGCTGACCGCGCGCGAGGCGGTGGCCGATCGGGTCAAGGGGCTCGATCTGGGCGCCGACGACTATCTGCTGAAGCCGTTCGACCCGGCGGAGTTCGAGGCGCGGGTGCGGGCGCTGATGCGGCGCGGCCAGGGCTCGCCCCTGCCGGAGCTGGTGTGCGGGGCGCTGCGCTACGACCGCTCCGCCGGGATGGCGACGCTGAACGGCCGGCCGCTCGACCTGCGCAAGCGCGAGCTGGCGGTGCTGGACGGGCTGATCACCCGCGCCGGCAAGGTGGTGCCGAAGGACCGGCTGGCCAACGAGGTCTTCGGCTTCGACGACGCCGTCGCCCCCAACGCCATCGAGCTGTACGTCGCCCGCCTGCGCAAGAAGTTGGAGCCCGACGGCCCGCAGATCCGCACCATCCGCGGCCTGGGCTATCTGATGGACGCCACCTGATGGACGCGACCTGATGGACGACGGCGTGCCGGGCGGGCTGCGGCGGCAGCGGGTGCCGTCGCTGCGCCGCCGGCTGCTGACCCGGCTGCTGGTGCCGCTGGGGGCGATGGCGGTGGGGTTGGGCGTCGGCGGGGCGGCGCTGATCCACGGCTTCGTCCAGGCGACGCACGACCGGCTGCTGGCCGGCTCGACGCTGGCCATCGCCGAGCGGCTGGCGGTCGGCGACGACGACGGCGAAGTGACGGTGGACCTGCCGGCCGTCGCCTTCGGCATGCTGGAGAGCCAGGCGCACGACAACATCTATTACAACGTCGCCCATGAGGGCGGGATCATCACCGGCTACCTCGACCTGCCGGTGCCGGACATCGACCGCCTGCCGACCAACGTCACCCTGTTCCGCGACGCCACCTACCACGGCCATCCGGTGCGTGTCGCGGCGCAGGTGCGGCGGCTCTACGGCGTGCCGCAGCCGGTGCTGGTCCAGGTGGCGGAAACGACCGCCGGCCGCCGCGCGGTGGAGATCGACCTGCTGCTGTGGCTGACCCTGCTGGAGGTGGCGTTGGTCGGCGGCAGCGGGCTGCTGGTGTGGGCGGCGGTCGGCCGCGGTCTGGCGCCGCTCGGCCGGCTGCGCCGGGTGATCGACCAGCGCTCGGCCAGCGGGTCGATGGCGCTGGTGCCGCTGCCGCTCGCCGTCGTCCCGCGCGAGGTGCTGCCGCTGGTCGGCGCCATCAACGGGCTGCTGGAACGGCTGGACCAGTCGATCGGCACCATGCGCCGCTTCACCGCCGACGCCTCGCACCAGCTGCGCACGCCGCTGGCGGTGCTGCGCACCCATCTGGCGCTGGTCCGCCGCCACGGCACCGCCAGCGCCGAGGGCCGCGCCGCGCTGGACGACGTCGATGGCGCGGTGCTGCGGCTGGAACGGCTGCTGACCCAACTGCTGGCGCTGGCCCGCGCCGACGAGGACGCGCCGGGCACGCCGGTCGGCGCCGAGGTGACCGACCTGCTGCAGACGGCGATGGACATCACGGCGGAGCAGGTCCCCGCCGCCCTGGCCCAGGGGATCGAGGTGCGGTTCGACACGCCGGAGGACGGCACCGCCCCGCCGCGCGTCGCCGGCAACCCGGTGCTGGTCGGCGAGCTGCTGGGCAACCTGCTGGACAACGCCATCCGCTACAACCGGCCCGGCGGCAGCGTGACGGTGCGGGTGGCGGCCTCCCCGCCGCGGCTGGAAGTGGAGGACGACGGCCCCGGCATCCCGGCGGCCGAACGCGACCGGGTGTTCGAGCGCTTCTACCGCCTGAGCCGCCCGGGAGAGCCGCCGCGCCCCGGCAGCGGCCTCGGCCTCGCCATCGTCCGCGCGCTGGCCGACCGGCTGGGGGCGGAGGTGCGGCTGGAGGCCGCCCAGCCGGATGGGAACGGTCTGCGGGTGGTGGTGACGCTCCGTCCGGCGGAGTTGGAGGTTGAGGCTGTCGTCGGGGCGGGCGAGCGCGGTTCACATTGACCGCCCTCTCCCGCCGTCAGGCGGATCGAGGATCCGCTGAGCGACCCAGCTGTATGGAAAACCCGCTCGCACAACCGACAGCGAAGAAGTGGGAGCCCTCATGGACAAGGAGGCAACAGGCGATAGTGCGCATTTATACACACTCATCGCTTTCCCGCCTCGCTCGTAATGTGTATAATTACACGCAGAAAAATGGAGCGCGGTGATGGGAAAGGTTGTCAGCAGCCGTGACGCCATCGCAGCCCTCACCGCCGATGGATGGTATGAGGTCAACCAAGTCGGCAGCCACAAACAGTTCAAACATCCGACGAAGAAAGGGCGCGTCACGGTGCAGGTCCCGGTGAAAGAGCTGAGCACCGGGGACATCAAGTCGATCGAACGACAATCTGGTGTGAAACTCCGGTGAAAGCCTGGGATTCTGCCTTTCCGACACCCGCTCCGTTTCCACTCATCTCCCTACCCGACCACTCACCATCTTACTGCCTCTGATCCTCACCATAAGGGTGACCACCATGCCCTCCCGCTACTACCCCATCATCTTGGAGAATGGTTCCGAAGGTTTCCACGCGACCTTCCCCGACTTTCCCGGCCTGACCGCCTTCGGTGACACCAAGGCAGCCGTCACCGCCAACGCCGAGGCTGGCCTTGCCCTGCACATCGCCGGCATGATCGAGGATGGCGACGACATCCCCGAGCCGTCCGATCTCGACCAAGTCCCCACGGATCCAGAGGTCGTGGAGGCCGGCCGGCTGCTGGTGCGCGGCGAACTGCCCGGCCGCGCCGTGCGCGTCAACGTGACGTTCGACGAAGCCCTGCTCGCCGCCATAGACGCCGAGGCCAAGCGGCGCGACACCTCCCGCGCCGGCTTCCTCGCCGCCGCCGCCCGCCGGGAGATCGCTCAGCAAACGGGCACTCGCTAAGCCCCGCCTTCGCCATCCCGGCAAACGGCGCGGCCACTCCGCCGGGCCGTTTTTGTTTCGGCTGTGCGGACGATCGGGTTGATCCGGGGTTCGCAAGGCAGCGTGCCGGTCGATGCGGCAGCCCCTCACCGCGCAGCAGCGCCCTGTTCACCCTCCGCCTGGGGAATGCGGAGGGTGAACAGGGCGCCACCGCCCGGGCGCGGGGTGTAGGCGACGGTTCCGCCGTGCAGCTCGGCGATGGTCTTGACCAAGTTCAGGCCGATGCCGGTGCCGCTGACGGCCCGGCCGTTCTCGCCGCGGAAATACTTGTCGAAGATGCGCTCGCGCTCCTCCGGCGGGACGCCGGGGCCGCGGTCGGCGACCGACAGCACCAGGCAGTCGCCGTCACGGTCGGCGGCCAAGTCCACCACGCCGTCGGCCGGGCCGTAGCGGCGGGCGTTGTCGAGCAGCGCATCCAGCGCGATGCCCAGCAGGTCGGGGTCGGCGGTCCAGCGCTCCGGCAGGCCGGTGGTGTCGCCGACGAGGATGGTGCCGCCATGGCCGCGCTGCCGCTCCGCCACCCGGTCGATCAGCTCGGGCGGGGAGAAGGGCGCCGGCCGGACCGGAAGCTCGTCGTCGATGCGCTCGCCGGCCAGACAGGTTTCGATCAGGTCGATCACCCGGCGGGCCGAACGGCGGATCAGCGACAGGCGCCGGCCGACGCCGTCCTGGCCGGTGTCGACCAGCACCTCCAGCATCTGCGCCGCGCTGTCGATCACCGACAGCGGCGTCTTCAGCTCGTGCGCCGCCATGTCGAGGAAGGTGCGCAACCGCCGCCGCGCCGCCTGTTCGCCGCTCAGGGCCCGTTCGATCTCGCGGGTGCGGTCGGCGACCCGCTGCTCCAGGTCGCGGTTGGCCTCGCGCAGCGCCGCGGTCAGGTGCCCGCGCTGCAGGTACAGGATGGTGATCACCGCCAGCAGCAGGCTGAGCAGGGCGATGGCGGCCAGCGCGGTCATCGCCTCGGCGTAATACTGCTCGAACAGGGAAGGCTGGCGGTGACGGATCTCGGCGTCGGCCGGAAGCGCCCGCTCCGACAGCCCCCAGCGGCGGAGCTGGCGCCAGTCGAACACCGGGCCGGAGGAATAGGATTGCTGCTCGCCCGCCCGCGCCGGGTGCCAGACCCCGTCGACGATCGCCAGCGCCGCCTTCATGGCGATGGCGCCGGCCAGCGGCGCGCTGTTGACCGAGCCGCCGACCACGCCGGTGCCGATGTCGGTGTCGAACAGCGCGTAGACCGGCACCGCGGACGACGCCGCGACGCGGCTGGCGACCTCCCGGGGGCGGAACTGGCGGCCCAGCGCGTCCACCGACAGGTGGGTGTAGAGGACGACGCTGTCCTTCGGCAGCGCCGCCAGCGTCGTCTCCAGATCCTCGATGCGGTAGTCGGCCAGCCGTTCGACCGCGACCTTGCGGTCGGTGCGCCGCGCCGCCGCGGCCTCGATGATGCGGCCGAGGTGGCGCGAGGGCTCGCTGTCGTCCGACACCACGACCAGCCGGCGCGCCTGCGGCCACTGGTCCAGCGCCATGCCGACGGTGCGGTCGACGTGGGGGCCGGTGGTCACCTCCACCGTCACCGTCCGGCGCGCCGCCTCGCTCAGGTCGTCGAAGTTGGGGAAGATGCCGATGACCGGCACCGGGCCGAAGAGCTGCGGCCCGGCCGCGGCGATCAGCTCGATGGCGGGGGCGCCGTCGGCGATGATCACCGCTGGCCGGTCCTTGGCGTATTTGCGCGCCAGGAACGCCGTCCACTCCGCGTCGCTGGGGCTGTCGCGCAGGCGGGCACGGTCGAGGAACTCGACATAGAGGTTCGGCGGCTGGGCCTCGGTCTTCAACTCGTCCGTCAGGGCGTCGACCATCCCGTCGGTCCAGGGGATGGTGGAGGTGAAGGAGGAGACGAAGAGGATGCCGCCCGCGCCGCTGCCGGCACGGGCCGGCGACAGGCACAGCAACAGCACGGCCGACGTCAGCAGAGCCTTGCGGGCAATAACCACAGTAAAAATGGTGCCGCGCAGGATCATCGCCGCGCCGGTCCGCCCGACGGCGTCCTTCCGCCAAGTCGTCTTGTCGATCATGCCCGCCCCAGACCGCCGCCCGCCACCCCTGCCATGCAGTTTCTATTAACCTGAGCTGCGCCACGGCGCCATCACCATCCATTGCCGCCGCCGCTCCCGGTCCCTATTTGAGCGGACCCGTACAGGCTTCGCTTAAAGGTTGTTTGAACAACGTACATTCCGGTTGCGCAGCCAAACATTCGTCGAGCGACGACCGTGCTGTTGGATGAATTGCCGCCCCACCGGCATCTGACCCCTGTGGGGCTGTCGTGCCTGTCTTGTTTCAGCCGTCCGGATGGGCGGCTTGTCGATCGTCTTTGAAAGGGTTGTTTCACCATGCTGTGCATCAGCGTCACCGTCGCCTCGGTCGGTGTCCTATTGCTGTCGGGCGTTGGCCTTGCCGTCACCACACCGCCGAAAGTGGAAAAGGACAAGAGCGTCAACACCAACAAGCGCCGCGTCCTGACCGAGAACATCATGGGATGACGGCGTCGCGGGAGTATGGCCCGCCGGAACCCGACGGTTCCGGCGGGTTCGGATCCCGGCCCCGCTTCCCTGGCCCTGGTTTTCCCGGCCCCGGCTTCCCGACGAGGGAAGCCGGGGTTTTTTGTTGGGCGGACGGCCCCTGCCCTCGCCGACCTGGACCTTGGTCTAGGTTCGCTCCACCAAGTCGCAGCAAAACCGGATCGCTGCCTAGTGGTTCACGGTCTTCACCATCGCTACCCTTTCGTAAAGGAAGCGGCTTTCCCCGTTGGGGGCCGGACCAACAGGAGGGAAGACATGGCAACGGCCGCGTCGAGCAACGCCGATCTCGGGTTCATTCCCACCCCCGACCGCCCCTGCGTCCTGACGCGCAGCATCGGCAAGGGGATGGTCGGCATCGCGCGCGTCCGCTACGAGCTGGACGAGCTGGGCATGCTCGACGAGCCGGCGATCGAGGACGCCTATCTGCTGAGCCACCATCTGTCGAACTTCCATTCCGACATCTGGGTCGACGGCAAGCGGGTGGGCAAGCCCGGCCAGATCGGCGGCCTGACGACGATCCACGACTTCCGCCACCGGATCGGCTGCCGCATGCACACGGCGTTCGACACGCTGGTCTTCCACATGCCGCGGGTGGTGCTGGAAACCGTGTTTCCGGAATCGCAGAAGGAGCAGTTGGAGGATCTCCGGATCCGGCCGAGCGCCTGCCTGGACGACCCGACGATCGCGGCGATGGCGCGGGCCATCCTGCCGGCCATCGAGCGGTCGGAGCAGATCAGCCTGCTGTTCCTGGACCATGTCGCCTGCGCGCTCGCCACGCACATCGTCGCCGCCTACGGCACGCTGGCGCCGGTCAAGGGACCGGGCAATCTGGCGCCCTGGCAGGAGCGGCGCGTCAAGGAGATGATCGCCGCCCGGCTGGAGGGCGACGTCCGGCTGGCCGACCTCGCGGCGGAATGCCGGCTGTCGGTCGGCCATTTCGTGCGGGCGTTCCGGCGGACGACCAACACCACGCCGCACCAGTGGCTGCTCCAGCAGCGGGTCGAGCACGCGAAGACGCTGATGCGGGCGGCCGAGCGGTCGCTGGCCGACATCGCGCTGGATTGCGGCTTTGCCGACCAGAGCCATTTCACGCGGACCTTCAGCCGGCTGACCGGCATCTCGCCCGGGGCGTGGCGGCGTCACAACGGGTCGGAGACCATTGTCCCGACCCGCCACGCTGATAACGCGGCCCCGGACTACGCGGTTGCCGCCTTCGCCGAGGCCGGGTGAAAGGCGCAGGCGACCGTTCCGGCCAGCACCAGGGCGCCGGCCAGCAGCAGGGGCGTCGCCAGGCCGTTGTGCCGGACCAGCCAGGCACCGATGGCGGCGCCGATGAGGATGGCGACGACCCCGCCGACGCGGCGCGCCCAATTGGGGTTGGAGCCGCCGGCGAGGCGTGAATCGGCGGCCAGCCCGGTGAGCGTCAGGGTCAGCACCGTCGTCGTCAGGTCGGGGATCTTCAACTGCCGGATCGTCGCGTTGCGGAACCCCATGGCGAGCGCGGTCAGCAGGATGATGCCGTAGAGGCCAACCTCCGGCGGCGCCAGCCCGAGGTCGCGGCCATGCGCGACCAGCGCCGCGGTCCACAGCAGGCCGGCCTCGATCAGGGCGGCGACCATCAGCCAGCGCCGCAGCGGCCGGTCGGCGTGCGCCTTGCCGGTGCGCCCGGCGACCAGCGCGCCGACCAGGAAGGCGAGGATCGCCGCGACGTAGGGGCCACCCTGGAAGCCGGGCGTGCCGACCAGGGCGAAGCCCATGAAGACGATGTTGCCGGTCATGTTGGCGGTGAACACCTTGTCGAGGCCGAGCACGCTGATGGCGTCGACCAGACCGGTGGTCACCGACAGCAGCAACAGGAGCCACGGCAGGGGCGACGCCGGGGGTTCGGAGGGCTGGGACACCGTGGGGGCTCCTTCTCTTGCCGATGCCAGGGTCAGGCGGGCTGGAAGCGGACGCGGGCGCGGCGGCGCTGGCGCGACAGCATCGCCGCCAGCACGAAGCCGCCGGCCAGCCCGAGATGCTCGAAGAAGGCGTTGGTCGCCATGAAGCGCTCCGGCCCCTCCATCGCCCAGAAGCCGTTGGCGATGACCGCGGCCAGCATGGTGAAGACACCGAGCATCCCCGCCCCCAGCCAGACCGCGCGGTCGAGCAGGATCAGCAGGGCGCCCAGCAGCTCCACCAGGATGGTCAGCGCCGCCCACAGCGCCGGCGGGTGCAGGCCGAAATGGGCCTGCTCCGCCACCGCGCCGGGCCAGTCGCCCAGCTTGACGAGGCCGCCCAGCAGATAGGCGCCGACCAGCGCCAGCCGGGCGAGGAACCACGCCCCCGGCCAGCCGAGGATCCGGTCGATCAGCGTGTCGGGGTCGAAGGTCCGCTTCATGGTGAGGGTCCGGCTGGCGGGTGAAGGGAGGGATGGGGGCATTTGGCGATAAACGCCCTCTCCCGCCCCGGGAGAGGGAGTCACAGGCTCACACCGCCCAGCAGCCGCAGCCGAGCGCACCCCAGAAGGTCTGGACGTCGGCGGTCGGCACGTCGGCGCCGAGCGCGGCGGCGTGGTCGTGGCCGTGGACGGTGCAGGTGTGGGCGCAGCCGCAGGCCGAGGCGAGGACCGCCCGCGGCTCCGCCCCGCGGTGGTAGCCGCCGAAGGTGGCGACCGGCGACCAGTCGGGCATCGGCTTGGGCAAGGCCGGCGCCAGCGGGCCGTAGTCGCCTTCGCCATGGACGACCACGCCGCCGAGCAGGGTCAGCACCGAACCGAGATGGGCGATGCGGTCCTCCGGCACGGCGAAATAGTCGTCGGACAGCACCGCCAGGTCGGCGAGCTGGCCGGCCTTGATCTGGCCCTTCTTGCCCTGCTCGTTCGAGAACCAGGTGTTGGCCTCGGTCCACAGCCGCAGCGCCGTCTCGCGGTCCAGCCGGTTGGCCATCGGGTAGAGGCCGAGCCCGCCGACCGTCCGCCCGGTGACCAGCCAGGACAGAGAAACCCAGGGGTTGTAGCTGGCAACGCGGGTGGCGTCGGTGCCGGCGCCGACCGGCAGGCCGGCCGCCATCATCCGGGATATCGGCGGCGTCCGCTCGGCGGCCTTGGCGCCGTAGCGCTCGACGAAATACTCGCCCTGGTAGGCCATCCGGTGCTGCACCGCGATGCCGCCGCCGAGCGCGGCGATGCGGTCGATGTTGCGGTCGCTGATCGTCTCGGCGTGGTCGAAGAACCAGTGCAGCCCGTCGAAGGGCGTGTCGCGGTTGACCTTCTCGTAGACGTCGAGCGCGCGGGAAATCGTCTGGTCGTAGGTGGCGTGCAGGCGCCAGGGCCAGCGGTTCTCGACCAGCAGGCGGATCACCGGCTCCAGGTCGGCTTCCATGGTCGGCGGCATGTCGGGGCGGGCGACGCGGAAATCCTCGAAGTCGGCGGCGGAGTAGACCAGCATCTCGCCGGCGCCGTTGTGGCGGTAGCGGTCGTCGCCGTCGCCCGGCTTGACCTGCGTCGACCAGCTGGCGAAGTCGGCCAGCTCCTCCTTCGGCTTCTGGGTGAACAGGTTGTAGCTGATCCGCAGGGTCAGCTCGCCGTCCTGGTGGAGCTTGTCGATGATGGCGTAGTCGTCGGGGTAGTTCTGGAAGCCGCCGCCGGCGTCGATCACCCCGGTGACGCCCAGCCGATTCATCTCGCGCATGAAATGGCGGGTGGAGTTGAGCTGGTATTCCGGCGGCAGCTTCGGCCCCTTGGCCAGCGTCGCGTAGAGGATCGTCGCGTTGGGCTGGGCCAGCAGCAGGCCGGTCGGGTTGCCGGCGGTGTCGCGCACGATCTCGCCGCCCGGCGGGTTCGGCGTGTCCCGGGTGTAGCCGACGGCGCGGAGTGCGGCGGCGTTCAGCAGCGCCCGGTCGTAGAGGTGCAGGATGAACACCGGGGTGTCGGGGGCGGCGGCGTTCAGCTCCTCGATGGTCGGCAGGCGCTTTTCGGCGAACTGGTGCTCGGTGAAGCCGCCGACCACCCGCACCCACTGCGGCGGCGGCGTGTTCTCCGCCTGCCGCTTCAGCATCGCCATGGCGTCGGCCAGGCTCGGCACGCCGTCCCAGCGCAGCTCCATGTTGTAGTTCAGGCCGCCGCGGATGATGTGCATGTGGCTGTCGATCAGGCCGGGGATGACCCGGCGCCCCTTGGCGTCGATCACCCGGGCATCGGGCGCCGCCGCGGCCCGCGTCTCCGCCTCGGTGCCGACGGCGAGGAACCGCCCGTCCCGGATGGCGATGGAGGACGCCAGAGGGTTTTCGCGGTCGAGCGTCGTGACCTTCGCGTTCGTCAGGATCAGGTCGGTGCTTGCCATGGTCGGCCTCGTCTCGGTTGCGCTGGACTGGATGCGGGTACGGCGGCCGGGGTCAGCCCGGCGTCCGGTCGCGGTTGGCGGTCTGGTGGCCCGGCATTTCGCCGAGCACATGGTCGGCGCATTCGGTGCACAGGAAGGCGGCGACCGCCTCGCCGCCGAACAGGCGCTTGGCGACCGGCAGCACCTGCTCGCCCAGCAGGATGCCGAGCAGGCCGATCAGGGCGATGGTCGGCGGCGCGGGCGAACGGACGTTCAGCAGGCTGTAGACGATGCCCACCAGCAGACCGGCGCCGAGCGACAGCAGATAGGGTTTCACGGGTCCGTTCCCCCTGGAAAAGATGGCGCGAAAGGGCCGGCCTGATGAGGGCCGGCCCCCGGCGGACCGTCAGGCGTGTTCGGGGACGTTGGCCACGGTGTGCGGGAAGGCGCCGCGCTGCGGGGCCTTGTGGACCATGGTGTAGGCGTAGTCGACGCCCATGCCGTAGGCGCCGAAATGCTCGCGGACGATCGCCATGACGCCGTCGTAGCTCTCGCGCTTGGCCCAGTCGCGCTGCAGTTCCAGCAGGGCGGTGACCGAGGTCAGCGACTTGGCGCCGGCCTGCTCCATGCGGCGCACCGCGGCCTCATGCGATTCCACCGAGGTGCCGCCGGACGCGTCGGTGATGATGAAGACCTCGAAGCCCTCCTCCAGCGCGCACAGCGTCGGGAACAGCAGGCAGGCTTCGGTCCACAGCGCGGCGATGACCAGCTTCTTCTTGCCGGTGGCCTTCACCGCGGCGACCAGCTCCTCCGAATCCCAGCTGTTCATCGAGGTGCGCTCGATCGGGGTCTGCTGGACGACGTCCATCAGCTCCGGCCAGATGTAGCCGGAAAAGCTCGCGGTCTCGACGGCGGTCAGGATGATCGGGGCGCCGAACAGCTTGGCGGTCTTCGCCAGGGCGACGGTGTTGTTCTTCAACTGCTGGCGGTCGATGCTGGCGACGCCGAACGCCATCTGCGGCTGGTGGTCGATGAAGATGAAGCAGGTGTCGTCGGCGTTGAGCAGCTTGTTGGTGCGGTAGGACATCATGAACTCCGTGGGATCGGGGCCGCGCGTCGCGGGCCGCCGGATGGGGGAATGGTTGTTTTGAAACGGGGTGGCTTACGCGGTGCCGTCCGACACCAGATGCGCCTCGACGAACCAGAGCTGCTTGTCGGTCTCGCGGGAGAGCTGGGTGAACAGGTCGGCGCTGTCGGCGTCGCCGGCGCCGGCGGCCTCGTCGATGTTGCCGCGCACCAGCGTGCCGAACTGGCCGAGCGTCGCGGCCAGCGCCTTCAGATGCTCGACCCCGCCCGACGCCTGCAGCGGGTATTCATAGAGCGACGAGCGGCCCGCCGTGGTCTGGACGCGGCCGTCGGCGATGTGCCCCAGCGTGGTGATGCGTTCGGCGAGCAGGTCGACGAACTCCTCCACCACGGTGTGGACGCCGTCGAAGAGCTGGTGCAGTTGCAGGAACTGCGGCCCCTTGACGTTCCAATGCGCCTGCTTGCACTGCGCCTCGAGGTCGAGGGCGTCGGACAGGCGGGCCTGGAGCAGCGCCACCGCCTGCTTGCGGACATGCTCGCCGAGGTCCAGTCGGGAGGTGTAGGTCATGGCCGTCAGCTCCGCAGGAAGGCGAGGAGTTCCTCGTTGATGATGTCCTTGTGCGTGGTGCACAGGCCGTGCGGCGCGCCGGGGATGATCGTCAGCGTGCCCTTCGGCAGCATCGCGGCGGCGGCCTTGCCGGTGGTGCCCAGCGGCACGACCTGATCGTCGTCGCCGTGCAGGACCAGCGTCGGCACGATCATCTTCTTCAGATCCTCGCGCAGGTCGGTCTCGGAGAAGGCCTTGACGCAGTCGTACAGCGGCAGCAGGCCAGCCTGCATGCCCTGGAGCCAGAAGGTGTCGATCACGCCCTGCGACGGCGTCGCCCCCGGACGGTTGTAGCCGTAGAAGACCGGCGCGAAGTCCTTGAACATCTGGGCGCGGTTGCCCTGGACGCCGGCGCGGATGCCGTCGAACACCGCCATCGGCACGCCGTCGGGGTTCCAGTCGGTCTGCGCCATGATCGGGGTGACGGCGCCGATCAGCACCGCCTTGGCGACGCGGGCGACGCCGTGCCGGCCGATGTAGCGGGCCACCTCGCCGCCGCCGGTGGAGTGGCCGACATGCACGGCGTTCTTCAGGTCCAGCGCCTCGGTGACCGCGGCGAGGTCGTCGGCGTAATGGTCCATGTCGTGGCCGAAGCCCGGCTGCGACGACCGGCCGTGGCCGCGGCGGTCGTGGGCGATCGTGCGGTAGCCGCGCTGGGCCAGATAGAGCATCTGGTCCTCGAAGGCGTCGCCGTTCAACGGCCAGCCGTGGCTGAACACGACCGGCTGCCCGGTGCGCGGCCCCCATTCCTTCACGTAAATCCGGACATCATCGCTGGTGGTGACATAGCTGCCGTTCATCATCGTCGCCTTTCCCTGTATCGGTATCAAGACGCCCCCCGCTCCAGTCGGCGGAAGCACACGGCCATGGTGCCGCACCGCGGAACCGGTCCGAGACCTTGCCGGGTTCCATCGGGACCCGCGCCGTTCTGGGATCTCTGTTGTTGCGGCTTTGTGAGAACCGGGGTGGCTTGCGGCCGAATGCTAGGGAGTTCGGCACCGAAGGGATTGCCTGTTCATAACGGCGGTGGAAGGTTTTGCGCATTGCGCCGTCGATGAACGGATGCCCACGGGGGGCAATCGTCAGACGGCGGGCGTCCGGTCCTGCGTCCAGGGCGACATCACCATCCTGAACCGCCATGCCGCGGAGGTCGCGTCCTGCGCCCGTTACCCGGCCCGTGGCGGAGCAGACTCACCGCATTTTCGGGTAATTGGCCGAAAGATCCGACCCTTCCGATCAGTGTGTACGGCAGCGTACCGTTGGGACCCCACCGGACGCCTACCCTCATCAGACATAGTTCGAGGAAACGCACGCCGCGTCGGGACGGCGGGCAATCCATCCCCCCGGACCCGCCCACCCTCACGACAAGAACGGAGTGCCGATCCATGGCTCACGACCTGTGCAACGACGAGCCCACCACGCCGGATGCGGCGTCGCAGGATCGGGACCGGGAACCAGACGGCCGGAGCGGTCGTCGTTTCCTGATCGTCGACGACCATGCCCTGGTGCGCCACGGCCTGTCCCTGATGATCCGGCAGCGCTTCACCGACGCCGATGTCTACGAGGCGGGGACGCTGTCCGACGCCCTGGACAAGGTCCGCGCGCTGCCCGGCCTGACCGCCGTCCTCTTTGACCTGCAACTGGAGGACAGCGACGGGCTGCCCGGCGTGGAGGCGATGCTGGAGGCGAACGGCCAAGTTCCGCTGATCGTCGTGTCGGGGACCGACGACCGCGGCGTCATCGCCGGCTGCATCCGGGCCGGCGCCCGCGGCTTCGTTTCCAAGGGCTGCGAGGCGACGGCGCTGGACCAGGCCCTGCCGGTCGTGCTGGGCGGCGGCATCTACGCGCCCGCCCCGCCATCGTCGGCGCGCGGTGGGCAACCGATCGTGATCGCCGACCCGGCCGCGCCGAGCGTTACCGCCGCCCCGGTCGCGACGCTGACCGAACGCCAGCAGTCCGTGCTGCGGCTTCTTCTGGAGGGCCGGTCGAACAAGGAGATCGCCCGCGCGCTCGGCGTGCTGGAAGGCACCATCAAGGTGCATCTGCGCTCGATCATGCAACGGCTGGGCGCCCGCAATCGCACCCAGCTGGCACTGGTCGCGGTGAGGGCCGGCATGGCCCCGGAGGATATGACGGCCGCGCCGGCGCACAAGCACTGACCGACAGGCGCTGACCGACAGGCACGGGCCGGCAAGCGCTGACCGGCGCCCCGCGCCGACGACCACGGGCGGCTTCCCTCCGGAAGCCGCCCTTTGTCATGGCCTCGCCCGAGGGGGTGGTCCGAAAGCCGTAACTTGTCAGGGGTCCATCCGCACCCCAATCTCTGGTCAGGACACCCTGCGGGGACACCCCGATACGATGCCAAGGCCTTGAAGGACCACCGATGTCAGCACCACCCGGCACCAACAAAGCCCGCGTCGGCGCACCGGGGTTGGACGATGTCCTGGCCGGCGGCCTGACCCGCAAACGCCTGTATCTGCTGGAGGGGCATCCCGGCACCGGCAAGACCACGCTGGCGCTCCAGTTCCTGCTGGAAGGCGCGGCGGCCGGTGAGAAGTGCCTGTACATCACCCTGTCGGAGAGCGACGAGGAACTGCGCGAGGGCGCGCTGTCGCACGGCTGGACCCTGCCGCCGGAGATCGAGGTCTTCGAGCTGGTGCCGCCGGAAACGCTGCTCGACTCCGCGCAGCAGCAGAGCCTGCTCTACTCGTCCGACCTGGAGCTGGGCGAGACCATCCGGCTGATGTTCGAGGCGATCGAACGGGCCAAGCCCTCGCGCGTCGTGCTGGACAGCCTGTCGGAAATCCGCCTGCTGGCGCAGAGTTCGCTGCGCTACCGCCGGCAGATCCTGGCGCTGAAGCATTACTTTTCCCGCCATGGGGCCACGGTGCTGCTGCTCGACGACCTGACGTCGGAGGCGCAGGACAAGACCGTGCACAGCGTCGCTCACGGCGTGCTGCGCCTGGAGGGAATGATGCCGCTGTACGGGGCCGAGCGGCGGCGGCTGCGGGTGGTCAAATACCGCGGGCAGGCGTTCCGCGGCGGCTACCACGACTTCACCATCGCGGATGGCGGCGTGCGGGTCTTCCCGCGGCTGGTCGCGGCGGAGCACCACAGCGGCTTCGCCCGCACCCAGTCGAGCTGCGGCATCGCCGAGATCGACGCGCTGCTGGGCGGCGGCGTCGAGCAGGGCACCAGCACGCTGATCCTGGGCCCGGCCGGCACCGGCAAGTCGCTGCTGACGCTGCGCTTCATCACCGCCGCCATCGAGCGCGGCGAGCGGGCAGCGATGTTCGTCTTCGACGAGGAGATCGGCGTGCTGATCACCCGCGCCAAGGGGCTGGGCATCGATCTGGAGGCGTTGCAGGCCGGCGGCCAGCTGATCCTGGAGACGGTCGACGCGGCGGAGCTGTCGCCGGGCGAATTCGCCCACCGGGTCCGGCACTGCGCCGAGGAGTTCGGCGCGCACACCGTGGTGATCGACAGCCTGAACGGCTATCAGGCGGCGATGCCGGAGGAGCAGTTCCTGATCCTGCACCTGCACGAGCTGCTGACCTACCTGAACCGCCAGGGGGCGTCGACCTTCCTGACCGTGGCGCAGCACGGGCTGGTCGGCGACATGCAGGCGCCGGTCGACGTGACCTATCTGGCCGACACCGTCGTGCTGCTGCGCTATTTCGAGGCGCAGGGCCGGGTCCGCCGCGCCATTTCGGTGATCAAGAAGCGCATGGGCCTGCACGAGGACACCATCCGCGAATACCGGATCAGCCGCACCGGCTTCCAGGTCGGCGAGCCGCTGGTCGCGTTCCAGGGCGTGCTGCGCGGCGTGCCGGAATACGACCCGGCCGGCGGCAGCCTGGGCCCCGTCCTGCTCGAGGACAACGCCGGGTGAGCGGCGCCATCGCCGGGCTGCCGGGGAACGATCGCGTGCTGGTCCTGGCCCCGGGCGGGCGGGACGCGGCGGTGGCGTCCACGATCCTGCGCGAGGCCGGGCTGACCGGCCACATCTGCGCCGATCTCGACGCGCTGGTCGCGGAACTCCACGCCGGCGCCGGGGTGGCCATGCTGACGGAAGAGGTGCTCCACGCCTCCGGCATCGGCGCGTTGGCGCATTGGATCGCGGCGCAGCCGGCCTGGTCCGACTTTCCGTTCGTGCTGCTGACCCGGCAGGGCGGCGGGCCGGAGCGCAACCCGACGGCGTTGCGCCTGATGGAGCTGCTGGGCAACGTGACGTTCCTGGAGCGGCCGTTCCACCCCACCACGATGGCCGCCATCGTCCGCACCGCGCTGCGCGGGCGCCACCGGCAGTACGAGGCGCGCGCCCTGCTGCAGGAACTGCACCTCGCCCGCGACGAGGCGGAGGCGGCGCGGCGCGCGGCGGAGCAGGCGGCGCAATCCAAGTCGCGCTTCCTGGCCGCCGCCAGCCACGACCTGCGCCAGCCGCTGCAAAGCCTGCTGCTGTTCGCCGAGGTGCTGTCGGCCGGCACGCTGGGCGACCGCGAGCGCCGCACCATGGCCAGCATCGAGCGGGCGCTCGGCGCCCTGAAGATGCTGCTGGACGCCATCCTCGACATCTCCAAGCTGGACGCCGGCATCACCACGGTTTCGCTGCACGACGTCTCGGTGCGCGAGATGCTGGAGCACATCGAGGCGGAGTATGCCGGGCGCGCCGCCGAGCGGCGGCTCGGCTTCCGGGTGGTGTCGTGCGACGCGGTGGTCCGCACCGACCCGGCGCTGTTCGGGCGCATCCTGCGCAATCTGGTGGAGAACGCCCTGCGCTACACCGACCGCGGCCGCATCCTGGTCGGCTGCCGGCGCCGCGGCGACCGCCTCGTCGTGCAGGTCTCCGACACCGGCATCGGCATCGCCGACGACAAGCAGCAGGAGATCTTCGAGGAGTTCGTCCAGGTCGGCAACAGCGAGCGCGACCGCGAGAAGGGCCTCGGCCTCGGGCTGGCCATCGTGCGGCGGCTGTCGGGGCTGCTGGGGCATCCGGTCGCGGTGCGCTCGATCCTGGGGCGCGGGGCGACCTTCACGCTGGAGGTGCCGCTGGTCCGCCCGGCGGCCGGCGCGGGCGACGCGGCGCCGGTGGCGACGGAGCGGGCCGACGCGCCGGACGGGGCGCGGACCGTGCTGATCATCGACGACGACCCGATCGTGCTGACCGGCCTCGTCGCGATGATGGCGAACTGGGGGCAGCGGACGCTGGCGGCGACCTCGTGCAACGACGCCGTCGACCAGATGGAGTCGAGCGGCGTGGTGCCCGACCTGATCCTCGCCGACTATCGCCTGCAGGCCGGCGAGACCGGACTGGCCGCCATCGACCGGGTGTGGGGCCATGCCGGCTGGGAGGTCCCGGCGATCCTGCTGACCGGCGACACCGCACCGGCCGTGCTGCGCAGCGCGCACGCCCGCCGGCTCCGCCTGCTGCACAAGCCGATCCTGCCGCCGGAGCTGAAACGGGCAATCGAGGAGACCTGGAGCCAGGCGGCGGAGTAGCGGGGGGGGGTCCCCCTCTCCCCGGGGGGGAGAGGGGGATAGTGCCGGGTTCAGCTTTCGCCTGAAACCGGACCTTACCGTTCGATTTCCTTGTTCCAGCGCTGGTTCCAGTCCGGGCGCTTCTCGTTGATGACGTCCCAGTCCACCGTGACGGCGTTCTTCATGTAGCCCTGGAACCGGTTCATCTCGTCGGCGACGTCGGCCGGGGCGGTGACCTTGGTGTTCGACGGGATCTGGGCGCCGTATTGCAGCGCGGCCAACTGCGCCTCCTGACCCAGCAGATAGGCGGCGAGCTTCTGCGCGGCCTCGTTGTCGGGGGTGTTGGCGACGACGCATTCGCCGACCATCAGCACGACCGAGCCTTCCTTGGGCTGGGCGTATTCCACCGGGATGCCCTTGGCCTTCAGGCTGCCGACGCCGGTCGGGGTCAGCGGGAAGATGGCGGCCTCGCCGGTCTGCACCATCTCGGCGATCTTGGCGGAGCTGGGGATGTATTCCAGCACGTTGGGGCCGATGGTCTTGCGCCAGGTGGTGAAGCCCGGATCGACGTTGGCCTCGGTGCCGCCCTTGATGCGGTTGTACATCAGGAAGGCGTGCAGGCCGAAGGAGCTGCTGGAGGCCGACTGCACCACCACCTTGCCCTTGTACTTGGCGTCGGCCAAATCCATCCACGAGGTCGGGGCGGCCCAGCCGTTTTCGTCGAACATCTTCTTGTTGTAGGCCAGGCCGGTCATGCCCATGTTGACGCCGACCGCCATGTCGCCCTTCATGCGCGAGGCCGGGTAGACCTCGTCCAGCACCGGCGACGGCGCGATCTTCTGGCACAGCCCCATGCCGATGGCGCGGTACATCAGCCCGTCGTCGAGGAAGACGACGTGCATCTGCGGGTTGTCCTTCTGCGCCTGCAGCTTGGCGAGGATGTCGGACGAGGTGCCGGGGACCACCACCACCTTGATGCCGGTCGCCTTCTCGAAGGCGGGGAAGACATGCTCGGTGTAGGTCTTCTCCATCGTGCCGCCGTTCATGCCGATGTAGACCGTCTTGGTCTGCGCGGCGGCGGGGGTGGCGATGGCGGCCGCCGCAGCGAGGGCGACCGTGGCGAGTCCGGTGAGCGACAACGAACGAAGGGTGGGCATGCTCGTCCTCCAGGGGGGTCGGGGTGGATGTTACGGGGTCGGCGTGAAACGGTCGATGCGGAATGGCTCCAGCGGCATGGCCGTGCCGCCGTCGCGGACCAGCTCGGCCAGCGTCTGCCCCACCGCCGGCCCGATCTGGAAGCCGGCGCCGGAGAAGCCGAAGGCGTGGAACAGGTTGGGCGTGGTGCGGCTGGGGCCGATGACCGGGTTGCGGTCGGGCGTGTAGCCCTCCACCCCGGTCCAGCAGCGGATGACGTGGGCGTGGCGCAGCTGCGGGAACAGCTCGGCGGCGTCGCGCATCAGCCCCAGCACGGCGTTGCGCTCCGGCCGGGCGCGGTCGGCGTCGAGCGCGAAGCCGCGGCCGCCGCCGACCACCATGTTGCCGCGCGGCACCTGCCGGCCATAGACGCCGCCGCCCTCCACCCCGATGTTGACGTCGAGGAAGCGGGGCAGCGGTTCGGTCACCGCCATGTTGGGGTGCAGCGATTCCAGCGGCACCGGCTCGCCGAACGCCTCGGCGACGCGCAGCGACCAGGCGCCGGCGGTGTTCAGCAGGACCCGCGCCCGCACCTCCAGCGCCTCGCCGCTCAGCAGGACGAAGCGGTCGCCGTCCTTCTCGACCCGGTCGACCGGTGTCTGTTCGCGCACCACCGCGCCCAGCGCCGCCGCGGCGCGGGCGAAGGCGGGGGAGACGAGCCGCGGGTTGGCGTGGCCGTCCTGCGGGCAAAGCGAGCCGCCGACCGCGCTGTCGCCCAGCGCCGGCCAGCGGCGGCGGAACGCCTCGCCGGCGATGATCTCCAGGTCGAGGCCGAAGCCCTGGCTGCGCTCGCGGTAGGCGATCAGGGAGTCGAGGTCGGCCTCGCTGCGCGCCAGCTTGAGGTGGCCGGAGCGGATGTATTCGGCGTCGGTGCCCAGCAGCTCCGGCAGGCGGCCCCAGATGGCGTGGGCGCGCTGGGACAGCGGCAACTGCTCCAGCGGGCGGCCCTGGCGGCGCACCCCGCCGAAGTTGACGCCGCTCGCCTTGGCGCCGCACCAGTCGCGCTCCAGCAGCGTGACCGAAAGGCCGGACTGGCGCAGGAACAGGGCGGCCGAGCCACCGACGATGCCGCCGCCGACGATGGCGACGTCGCAGTCGATCCGTTCACGCATCATGCGACCTCCCGGCCTGGGGGGTTGCTCTCTCTCTGGGGGGAGAGCGATCGCATTTAACTCCCTCCCCCGGGGCGGGAGAGGGGATGGTGGTTGCAATGGGAAGCGGTTTGATCGGCGGCTGCGCGCGCAGGCGGCCGACGCCGTCGGGGCCGGTGCCGAGCGCGCGCGCCAGCAGTTCCGTCGCGGTGGCGCCGCACATGCGGCCCTGGCAGCGGCCCATGCCGACGCGGGTCAGCGCCT
This sequence comes from Azospirillum sp. TSO35-2, assembly GCF_003116095.1. Lineage (GTDB taxonomy): Bacteria > Pseudomonadota > Alphaproteobacteria > Azospirillales > Azospirillaceae > Azospirillum. The sequence continues at coordinate 300,596 of NZ_LGRA01000022.1, read as the reverse complement.
TGGCCCGGTTGATCTCGCGCGCCTGGCCGCTGCGGCCGACGGCGCGCAGGGTGCCGGCGGTGACGCCCTCGCAGCGGCAGATCATGGTGTCGTCGGCGATGGCGTCGGCCCAGTCCGCCGGGAAGGGAAAGGCGGCGTTCAGGGCGCGGCGGAAGGCGGCGATGCCGGTGAGCCGGCGGTCCAGCTCGGCAACGCGGGCCGCGTCGACCGGGCGGCCGCCATGGTCCCGGGCAAGGTCCTCCAGCAGCGCCAGCGCCGCGCGCTCGCCCGCCAGTTCGGCCGCGTCGGCCCCGGCGATGCCGCTGCCGTCACCGGCCAGATAGACGCCGGGGACCGAGCTGCGCCCGGCGGCGTCGCGTTCCGGCAGCCAGGCGCGGTCGGCGGCGTCGAAGCGGAAGCGGCAGCCGGCAAGATCGGCGAGCTGGGTTTCGGAGCGCAGCCCCAGCCCGACGGCCACGGCGTCGCACTCGGTGCGGGTCTCCCGGCCCTTGGCGTCGCGCCAGACCAGCGCGGCGACCCGCTCCGTCCCCTCGGCGCGGACCGGGCGGACGTTGTAGTGGATCGGCACGCCGCGGGCGCGCAGCCAGCCGAGATAGAGCATGCCCTTGGCGAAGGTCACCGGGTCGCGCAGCATGCCGACGCCGGCGCGGGCCTGGGTGAGGAAGGGCGTGGTGTCGAAGATGCCCGCCACCTCGACCCCGGCCTTCAGATACTGGTAGGCAACCAGCAGCAGCAGCGGCCCGGTGCCGAGGAAGGCCACCCGGCGGCCGACGGCGCAGCCCTGGAACTTCAACGCCACCTGCGACCCGCCCAGCGTGAACACGCCGGGCAGCGTCCAGCCCGGGAAGGGCAGCACCCGGTCGGTCGCCCCGGTCGCCAGGATCAGGTGGGAGAAGGGCAGCGTCTCCACCGCGCCGTCGCTCAGCAGGTCGAGCGCGCCGGCCTCGCAGTTCCACGCCAGCGTGCGCGGCCGGTAATCAACGTGGTCGCGGATCGCCGCCATGGCGCGGTGGACGGCGTCGGCCTTGCCGGCCTCCAGCCCATAGAGCGCCGATTTCGGCCGGGTGAAGGGGCCGCCCTCCGGCGGCTGGCGGTAGATCTGGCCGCCCCAGCGCGCCGCCTCGTCGATCACCACCGGGCGCAGGCCGGCGGCGACCAGCCGTTCGGCGGCGCGGATGCCGGCCGGGCCGGCGCCGACGATGACCGGCGGCAGCGGGGCGAGCCGCGGAACGATGACCGGCGGAACGGGGGCGTTCACGACGTCCACTCCCCGTCGCTGAGCAGGCGCATGCCGTCGGCGATGAAGGTGCCGCAGGCGCGCAGGCGCTCGCCCGTCTCCGTCCGCACCCAGCAATCCTGGCAGGCGCCCATCATGCAGAATCCGGCGCGCGGGGCATCGGCGAACTCCGACCGGCGCAGGCGGTCGCCGTTGGTCAGCATGGCGGTCATGACGGTGTCGCCCTCCAGCGCCTCCACCGGGCGGCCGTCGAGGGTGAAGCGGACCACGCGCCGGCCGTTCTCGGCCACACGCTGCAGCAAAGCCATGATCAGGGGTCTCCGAGAGGGGGCGGCCAGCGGCGAACTCAGTGCTGGCCGACCAGGATGCGGTCCAGGCCATAGACGCGGTCGAGCAGCAGGACCGCGACCGCGGTGATCCCGATGATCAGCGCCGACACCGCCGCCATCATCGGGTCGATGGATTCGGTGGCGTACATGTACATCCGCACCGGCAGCGTCACGGTGGACGGCGAGGTGATGAAGATGGACATGGTCAGCTCGTCGAAGCTGTTGATGAAGGCGATCAGCCAGCCGCCGGTGACGCCGGGCAGGATCATCGGCAGGGTGACGCGGCGGAACACCGTGGCCTCGCTGGCGCCGAGCGACAGGGCCGCCTGCTCGACGCTGCGGTCGAAGCCGGAGATGGCGGCGATCAGCAGGCGCATCACATAGGGGGTGACGATCACCATGTGCGCCGCCACCAGCCAGCCGAAGCTGCCGGTCGCGCCGACGATGGCGAACAGCCGCAGCATGGCGACGCCCAGCACCAGGTGCGGGATGATCAGCGGGGACAGGAACAGCGCGTTGAGGAAGCCGCGGCCGGGAAACTCGAACCGGGTGATCGCCAGCGCCGCCGGCACCGCGAGCCCGACCGCCAGCGTCGCCGACAAGAGCGCCAGCCACAGGCTGTTCCAGAAGGACTGGACGAAGTCGGGGTGATGGAACACCGCCTCGAACCAGCGCAGCGAGAAGCCGTGGGTCGGCAGCGACAGCGTGTTTTCCGGGGTGAAGGCGACGAGGCAGACGATGGCCAGCGGCGCCAGCATGAACAGGACGACCAGGGTGTGGAAGATCAGGGCGACGGGTCCGTTGCGGGTCATGGCGTGCCTCACCCCAGCCGGCGGCGGTAATGGCCTTCCACCACGCGGTGGTAGGTCAGCATGATGATCAGGTTGGCGGTGAGCAGCAGCACGGCGACCGCGGCGCCCATCGGCCAGTTGAGGTCGCTGAGATACTGGTCGTACACGACGGTCGCGACCATCTTCAGCCGCCGCCCGCCCAGCAGGCCGGGGATGGCGAAGGCGCTGGCGCTGAGGCCGAAGACGATCAGGCTTCCCGACAGGATGCCGGGCAGGATCTGCGGCGCCACCACCCGGACGATCGCCGTGGCGCGCGAGGCGCCGAAGGACAGCGCCGCCTGCTCCACCGCCGGGTCGAGCTTCTGCAGCGAGGTCCACACCGGGATGACCATGAAGGGCAGCATGACGTGGACCAGCGCCACGATCACCGTTCCCTCGCCGTACAACATGCGGACGCGGCCGACGCCCAGCGCCACCAGCGCCGCGTTGATCGGCCCCTCCGGCCCCAGCAGCATGCTCCAGCCGAAGGCGCGCACCACCACCGACACCAGCAAGGGCGCCAGCACCACCAGCAGGAACACCGAGCGCCAGGGGTTGCCCATCCGGCTGAGGATGTAGGCCTCCGGCACGCCGATCACCACGCAGATCGCGGTGGCCAGCGCCGACACCCGGAAGGTGCGCAGGAAGATTTCCAGGTAATAGCTGTCGGTCAGCACCGACCGGTAATGCTCCAGCGTGAAGCCGCCGGTGCGGCCGGTCATGTGGTCGAACTCGTTGAAGGACAGCAGCGCGGTCAGGAACAGCGGGGTCAGCACCAGCGCGGCGAACAGCAGCGCCGCCGGGGCCGACAGGATCAGCGGCGCGGAGCGGACGCGGGCGGCCGGCGCGTCGTCGTCGGGCGCGGTGGCGGGGGTGGCGGAGGGCGCGGCAGAGGGCTGGGCGGTCATCCCGCCACCTCCAGCGCCGGGTCCGGCGCCTCGGCCAGGGTGCCGCGATGGATGCGCACGACGGCGGGGGACCAGTCCAGCCCGACCGGCGCGCCGGTCTCCACCGGGGTGGAGCCGTCGTTCGGCGTCACCGCCATCAGCGTGCCGAGCGGCCCGTCGATGTGATAGAGCCACTGGCTGCCCAGGAAATAGCGGTCGGCGACCCGGCCGGTCAGCAGCCCTTGGGTGGGCGCGGTCAGCCGCAGCTTCTCCGGCCGGATGCACAGCGTCACCGTCTCGCCCGCCGACAGGCCGGCGGTCTCGACATCGACGCGGATGCCGGCCAGCGACACGCTGGCGCCGCCGGCCGTCGCCGCGGTCACCGTGCCCGGCAGCAGGTTGGTCTTGCCGACGAAGCGGGAGATGAACTCCGTCTGCGGGTGTTCGTAGATGCGATAGGGCTGGTCGATCTGGGTGATGCGCCCGGCCTCCATCACCACGACGCGGTCGCTGATCGAAAAGGCTTCCGACTGGTCGTGGGTGACCATGACGGTGGTGGTGCCGACCTTGCGCTGGATGTCGCGCAGCTCGAACTGCATCGCCTCGCGCAGCTTGGCGTCGAGGTTCGACAGCGGCTCGTCCAGCAGCAGCACCGGCGGGCGGATGACCAGGGCGCGGGCCAGCGCCACGCGCTGCCGCTGGCCGCCCGACAGCTCGCGCGGGTAGCGGCCGGCGTAGGGCGACAGGTGCACCAGCGCCAGCGCCTCCTCCACCCGCGGCTTGCGCTCGCCCTTCGGAACGCGCTGCATCTCCAGCCCGAAGCTGACGTTGTCGAACACCGTCATGTGGGGGAACAGGGCGTAGCTCTGGAAGACGATGCCGAGCCCGCGGCTGTTGGCCTTGGCCCGGGTGATGTCGCGCCCGTCCAGCCGGATGGTGCCGGCCGACGGCTCGACGAAGCCGGCGATCATCTGGAGGGTGGTCGTCTTGCCGCAGCCGGACGGACCCAGCAGCGACACGAACTCCCCCTTTTCCACCGACAGCGAGATGTCGCCGACCGCGGTCATCGGACCGTAGCGTTTGGTGATGTTCTTCAACTCGAGGAACGACACGGGGGGTTTCTCCCTCTTGCGACGCAATGCCTCACCTGTATGACCCCGATGGTTCCGCCGCAGCCCCGCCTGCGTCAACGGGCTTTTCCGTCAGTAGAAAAGATTTTGCAAAAGCTTCCGATATACGGAATAGATGGCGCTGCATTCGCCACTGGATTTCGAGGGGAGCCAAACCATGAGCGCCGATGACGCGGGTGCGAAATCCAGTCTGCAGCGCGGGCTGTCGATCCTGCGGCTGCTGGCCGACACCAACGAGGCGGGGGCGCGGCTGACCGACATCGCCCGCGCGCTGGACCTGACCCCGCCCACCGTGCACCGGCTGCTGAAGACGCTGGTCGAGGACGGCATGGTCGAGGCCGACAAGGCGACCAAGCGCTACCGGCTGGGCATCGACCTGTTCGCGCTGGCGGCGCGGGCCGGCAACCCGAACAACCTGCGCGACCTGTGCCGGCCGATCCTGCTGCGCCTGTCGGCGACGCTGCGCGACACCATCTTCCTGCTGGTGCGCAGCGGCTTCGACGCGGTCTGCCTCGACCGCAGCGAGGGGCCCTTCCCCATCCGCTCCTTCACCGGCGACATCGGCGGCCGGGTGACGCTGGGCGTCGGCCAGGGCAGCCTCGCCATCCTCGCCTTCCTGCACGAGGAGGAGCGGGAGGAGGTCATCCGCTTCAACCTGCCGCGCATGCAGGGCGTCGGCATCCTGGACGAGGTCTATCTGCGCACAGAGATCGCCCGGGTGCGCGAGCTGGGCTACGCCAGCCGCTCCACCGGGCTGCTGCCGGGCATGTCCGGCGTGGCGGTGCCGGTGCTGGACCGCGACGGCTACGCGGTGGCGGCGCTGAGCGTCGGCACCATCAGCGAGCGGCTGAACGAGGAACGGCTGCCGGTGGTGGTCGACATCCTGAAGCGGGAGGCGGCGAGCATCTGCCGCCAGTTGAACCCCTTCGACCCGGTGCTGCGCCGCCCGGCCGCGGTGCTGGGCAGCGGCCCGGCGTGAGGGGGGCGTACCTTCGCCAATGTTCGCTGCCGATTGATGTCGATCAAATACCCGGACCGTCGCTGCGGCTATGGTAGCGCTATCCCGGACGATCCGGGTCGTTGGTTTCGACGGCTGGCATGACGCGGTTGTTTTCCCTCTTCGCCGTTCTGGCGTTCGTCCTCGCGCTCCTGGTGAGCGCGGCGGGCGGCGCCGTGGCGCATGCGGAGATGCCGGCCGGCACGATGAACGGCGCGATGGACCATGGGATGGGCCATGGCGGCTCCCACCACGCTCCGCCGTCGGAGCCATCCCAGAACGACCATCACAAGGCCGCCCTGGCGGCCGCGTCGACCTGCTGCCCGGCGGCCGAGGCTCCGGCGACGCACGGCGTGGGCGTCTTGCGGACGGCGACCGAAACCTCCTGGCATCCGCACCCCGGCGACGCCCCGCCGGCCCGCGCCATCACGCCGGACACACCCCCTCCGAAGACCGTCCTCTGATCGGCTGAACGCCCGCGTCGGGCCCGGCCGTGTTCGCACACGATTCCGATACGCGATCAGAGGACTCTCACGATGTCCGAGAGACATGTCACGACCCGTCGCGGCTTCATCGCCGCGCTGGGGTTCAGCGCCGTTTCCCTGTACGGCGCCTGGGCGGCCTATGGCGCCGCCCCCCTTCCCTTCGGCGGCCACAAGGGCGCCGCCGCCTCCGAACCCGACGCGCATGACGGCCATGGTGGCGGTCACGGCGGCCATGGCGCGGCGGAAGCCCCGGCGGAGCCCGCCGGTCACGCCGGCCACGGCGCGGCGGCCGGCATGACGCCGGAAGAGTTCCGCAGCGCGCACGACGCCTTCGTCGAACGCTTCACGCAGAAGGACGGCAGCGCGGACCCGCACGCCGCCGTGGAGGCGCACGCGCATGGCGGGCATGGTCACGCCGGCGCCGGGCACGACCATGCGTCGATGGGAGCGGCGATGGTGGCGGCGGCCGAGCCGGTCGACGTCTACCTGATGGCGCAGAAGTTCGCCTACAGCCCGGATGTGCTGCGGCTGAAGGCCGGGCAGCCCTACCGGTTCCGCATGATGGCGGACGACATCACCCACGGCGCGTCGATCCAGTTGGGGTCGGCCAGCCGCATCATCCGCCTGCGGCCGAACGTCGTGACCGAGCAGACGATCACCTTCACCAAGCCGGGCGCGTACCTCGTGTACTGCACCGTCTATTGCGGTCCGGCGCACGACGCCATGCAGGGCCGCATCGTCGTCGGCTGAGCGGGGAAGGATTTCCATCATGGATTGCATTTCGACACCGGTCGCCACGGCCGACACGCGCCCGCGCCTGACCGCCCGCCTCGCCGCCCTGCCGAGGGGCGACGCATCGCTGTTCCGGCTGCTGTTCGGCGCCGCGCTGCTGGCGCTGGCGCTGGGCCTGGCCGGAGGCTTCGTCACCGCGCTCGCCCGCGCCCGCGCGCTGAACCTGTTCGGCGACGACGCCTACCGCGTGCTGACGCTGCACGGCGTCTCGGTCTTCTTCTACTGGCTGTACCTGATCCAGGCGGCGCTGCTGCTGGTGCTGGCAGCGGCGGAGAATGGCCGGGGCCTCGCCCTGCGCCCGCTGGCGTGGCTCGGCGCCGCCCTGATGTTGGCGGGCTTCGCCGCCAGCGAGTGGATCTCGGCCATCGGCACGCCGCTGCTCTATGACGGCAGCCCGGAGCTGGCGGTCGACGACCCGCGCTCGGTCGGGGTGTTCGCGCTCGGCTACCTGCTGCTGTCGGCCGGGCTGGCGGCGGCGGCGGTCAGCGGCATCGCCACGCTGCTCCAGCCGCGGCGGCGGGGGGAGGCCGAGGCGTTCAGCGCCATCGGCTTCGCCCTGTTCGCCTGGGCGGGGTTCCTGATCGTCAGCGCCATCGCCGCCACCAACGCCTTCCTGCCCGGCCTGCTGTGGGCGCTGGGCGCCGGGCCGTTCCCGGCCGACCACGGCACCGAATGGCACATCCTGTTCCACAACCTGCACTATCTGCCGCTGATGGCCACCGTGCTGGTGTGGTACGTGCTGACCCAGCACCTGACCGGCGTCACCTCGATCCACGGGGCACGGCTGTCGAAGATCGTCTTCGCCGCCTATCTGGTCTTCGTGCCGCCGACCAGCCTCTACCACATGTTCCTGGAGCCCAACCTGTCGGAGAGCGTGCGGGTCGTCGGCTCGCTGCTGTCGCTGTTCGTGTCGGTGCCGACGCTGGCGGCCTTCGCCATCATCGTCTCGTCGCTGGAAGCCAGCGCCCGGGCGCGCGGCGCCACCGGCCTGTTCGGCTGGATGAAGGGACTGCCGTGGCGGAACCCGGCAATGGCCAACATGGGCTGGGCGGTGGTGAACATGCTGGTCGGCATCACCTTCGCCTTCGTCCTGATCCAGGAGAAGCTGGCGCCGATGCTGTCGGACACCTTCTTCGTGCCGGGCTATTTCCACTTCTTCGCCGTCGGCGTGCTGACCCAGACCTTCCTGGCGGCGCTGATGGTGATCCTGCCGGCGCTGGGCGGCGGCGCGCTGTGGCGTCCCGACCTGCTGCGGCGGATGCCGGCGCTCGTCACCCTTGGCCTGCTGATCTTCGGTACGGCGGGCATCGCCGCCGGAGTCATGGGCGTGCCGCGCCGGGTGTTCGACGTCGGCTATGGCGGCATGGCCCCGGCGGCGTGGCCGGTGCTGATGGCGCTGGTCGGCGTCGGCGCCACCCTGTTCGCCGTCGCCCTGTCGGTCAGCGTCTACGGCGTTGTCCGCACGCTGCTGTCGCGCCGGGCGCCGGCCACGGCGGAGTCACGCCGGGTCGACTGGACGGATGGGCAGCGCGGCGTCGGCGCCGTGCCGGCCTGGACCGGGCCGCTGTCGGTCGCGGTGCTGATCGCCACCATGTATGTCGCCACCATCGTCGCGTTCGAGATCATCCAGTCGCTGCCGATCGTCGCCATCGGCGGCGGCCATGGCCACTGAGCGCGGGAGAACCACCATGAAGATGACCGAAGAACTCTGGCTGGTCGTCGCCATCGCCGCCGTGTGGGCGGCGCTGGCCGCGGTCTACGCCCTGGTCCCCAGCCTGGGCATGCCGGGCTATGTCCGCGTCTGGGGCGGCGGGGCGGCGCTGTTCCTGCTGCTCGCCGCGGTGCTGGCCGCCGCCGGCTGGACGGCCCGCCGGGGTTGAGGGGCGGGAGCGGAAGGGGGTGGGCCGCGAGGGTCCGCCCCCCTCGCCTCACTTGGCGGCCGACTTGGCCGGGTGCTGTTTCAGCCAGTCCTGAAGCTGCTGGATTTCCTTGGTCTGGTCATCGACGATCTTCTGGGCCATCGCCTTGAGTTCGGGGTCCTTGCCGTGCTCCAGCTCGACGCGGGCCATGTCGATGGCGCCCTGGTGATGGGCCGCCATCATCCGGGCGAAGTCCTGGTCGGCGTTGCCGGCCATCGGCTTGCGCATGTCGCGGTTCATCTTGCGCATGCTCTGCATGTAACCGCGCGAGGCCGGATCGGTCGGCACGGTCTGTGCGCCCTGGGCGCCCCGGTGCATGCCCGGCTGCATGCCCTGGTTCTGCCCCATGCCGGGACCGCCCATCGGGCCACCCATCGGCGCCGTGCTCTGGCTCTGCGGGGTCGGCTGGGGCTGGGACTGCTGGGCCGCCGCGGTTCCGGCGAGCAGGGCCGTCGCCATGGCCAGCGGGGCGATGACGCGGCGGATTGGGTGAGCGATCACGCTGTGCTCCTTCTCTGGATTTGGGGCACTCTGTGGTCGGGCTTGACGCGACCGACCAACATCACGCCTCTCTAATGAACACGCGGCAGCGCCCGAGGTTCCGAGGGGACCCGAGCGCCCCCGAGACCAGACCATCCGACAGGAGGACCCGATGCCGATCCGCAGCACCGCCGCCGCCCTCGCCGCCTCGCTGGCCCTGGCCGCCGCGCTTGGGCTGGGAAGCGCCGCGGCGCAGACGGCCACGCCCCCAACCGCCATGCCCCCGACGGCGATGCCCCCGACCGCCATGCCAATGTCCCACGCCGATCACGCCGCCCACCATGGCGGTGCGGCGACGCCGGCCACGGCCGGCGCGGTGCCGACCATGCCGGGGCAGGACGCCTTCGGCACGATCCAGGAGATCGTCCGCATCCTGGAGGCCGACCCCGCCACCGACTGGTCCAAGGTCGACATCGAGGCACTGCGCCAGCACCTGATCGACATGAACGAGGTGACGCTGAACGCCCGGGCGGCGGCCACGCCGGTGGAGGGCGGCGCGCGCTACGAGGTCAGCGGCGCGGGGCGCACCGGGGAGGCGATCCGGCGGATGGTCCCGGCGCACGCCCACGAGATCGACGGCATCAACGGCTGGTCCGTCCGGGCGGAGCCGTCGGCCACCGGCGTCACCCTGACCGTCACCGCCGCCGATCCGGCCCAGACGGCGCGCATCCGCGGCCTGGGCTTCATCGGCATCATGGCGCAGGGCAACCATCACCCGGTGCACCACCTCGCCATGGCACGCGGCGGCTTCAGTCACTGAGCGGCCATCGAAAGGCTCCGATCGATAAGGACAGGTGATCGAACGCATCAGGAGTTTGCGTTGGATGCGGGCGGCGTCCGTCGTCATAGTCCGTGCATCGGACGCGGACGGACCGCCCCAGTCGGGGGACCGTTCGACGCCCTTCCCCCCGTCCTTCCCGGCCCCGTCCTTATCCGACCCCGGCATCGGGCCGCGTGGCGGGCCGCGTGGCCCTGCCCGCGGCTCCAACCGGCGGTCCGTGGCCGGATTTTCGCAGGAGCCCGATCCGTGACCCGCAACCTCGTGCCCCCCGCAACGGCGATTCCGGGGTGGAGCCTTCGCCACCGCATTGTGCCGGTCGTTCCGGGGCTTGCGCTCTGCGTCGCGGTCACGCTGGCCGCCTTCGCCGCCGCCTGGGGCGAGGCCCGGCTGTTCGGTCAGGCCTGGGTCGAGGCGCTGGTGCTGGCGATCCTGATCGGAACGGCGCTGCGCAGCGCCTGGAGGCCGTCGCCGCGCTGGTTCGCCGGCATCCACTTCTCGGCCAAGACCCTGCTGGAGGTCGCGGTGGTGCTGCTCGGCGGCTCGGTCAGCGCCGCCACCATCCTGTCGGCCGGGCCGGCGCTGCTGCTGGGCATCACCGCCGTGGTGGCGCTGGCGCTGGCGGCGGGCTACGGCATCGGGCGGCTGCTGGGGCTGCCGGCGCGGATGGCGACGCTGGTCGCCTGCGGCAACGCGATCTGCGGCAATTCGGCCATCGCCGCGGTGGCCCCGGTGATCGGCGCCGATGGCGACGACGTGGCGGCATCGATCGCCTTCACCGCGGTGCTGGGCGTCGTCGTCGTGCTCGGCCTGCCGCTGCTCGGCCTTGGCCTGCATCTGAGCGGCGTGCAGTATGGCGCGCTGGCCGGGATGACGGTCTATGCCGTGCCCCAGGTCATCGCCGCGACGGCGCCGCTCGGTGCCACCGCCGTGCAGGTCGGCACGCTGGTCAAGCTGGTCCGCGTCCTCATGCTGGGGCCGGTGTGCCTGCTGCTGTCGGTGCTGGCCCGGCACCTGCGCGAGGAGACGGACGAACAGCCGCCGCACATCACCGCCGGCGACCGCCCCCGTCCGGGCCATCCGCCGCTCCACCAGCTCGTTCCCTGGTTCATCCAGGGCTTCCTCGCCATGATCGCGCTGCGGTCGTTCGACCTGATCCCCCAGGCCGCGCTGGCGCCGATGGAGCAGGCGGCGACGCTGCTGACGGTGGTGTCGATGGCCGCCCTGGGGCTGGGCGTCGACGTCCGCACCGTCGCCCGCGCCGGCGGGCGGGTCACCGCCGCCGTCGTGCTGTCGCTGCTGGTGCTCGGCGGAATCAGCCTGGGCCTGATCCGCCTGATCGGCCTGTCCTGAGCCCTGGCGGTTCCGGGACGCGGCCCCATCTGATGCGGGGCGTGGTTCACGCCGACCTGATCGGAGACCCTGCCATGAAGCTTTCCGGTTCCTGCCGCTGCGGCGCCGTGCGGTTCACGCTGAACTCGCCGACGCCGGTCCCCTACATGCGCTGCTACTGCACGATCTGCCGCAAGAGCGCCGGGGGCGGCGGCTACGCCATCAACCTGGGCGGCGACGCCGACACGCTGGAGGTCGAGGGCCGCGAGGCGGTGGCGACCTGGCGCGCGCCGATCGACGATCCCGACCATCCCGGCCAGACCCACCCCGGCCCGTCGCACCGGCATTTCTGCAAGCACTGCGGCACCGCGCTGTGGGCGGAGGACCCGGCCTGGCCGGAGCTGGTGCACCCCTTCGCCTCCGCCATCGACACCGCCCTGCCGGTCCCGCCGGAGCGGGTCCACATCATGCTGGACTTCAAGGCGCCGTGGGTGGAGGTGCCGGCCGGGCCGAACGACCGGCATTTCCCCGGCTACCCCGACGAATCGCTGGAGGACTGGCACCGCCGCCACGGGCTGCTCGACCGCTGAGCCGGCGGCGGAGGCGGGGCTCCCATCCCCGGCGGTGACGGAACCGGCCCGCGGGCGTCCTGTTGCTTGGCGTTAGAACGGCGACGCAGCAAAGGCGTTCCGGTCCTTCGCAAAGCGGCATGGAGAGCATCGATGGCACGCACGGCAGCCGACATCCTGGTCGACGTCCTGGTGGACTGGGGGGTGGACACCATCTTCGGCATCCCCGGCGACGGCATCAACGGCATCATCGAGGCGCTGCGCCGCCGCAAGGACGAGATCCGCTTCATCCAGGTCCGCCATGAGGAGGCCGCCGCCTTCGCCGCCTGCGGCTACGCCAAGTTCACCGGCCGGCTGGGCGTCTGCATCGCCACCTCCGGTCCCGGCGGGCTGCACCTGCTGAACGGGCTGTACGACGCCAAGCTGGACCACCAGCCGGTGCTGGCGATCACCGGGCTGCAATACCACGACCTCGTCGGCACCCACACCCAGCAGGACGTCGAGCTGGACAAGGTGTTCCAGGACGTCGCCGTCTACAACCAGCGCATCATGGGCGCGGCGCATGTCCGCAACATCGCGACGCTGGCCTGCCGCACCGCGCTGGCCCACCGCGGCGTCGCCCACGTCACCATCCCGGTCGATTTGCAGGACCAGCCGGCCGGCGACGACCTGCGGGCGCCCCGCAACGTCAAGGGCCACAACACCGCGCTGTTCGCGCCCGAGCTGCCGGTCCCGGCGGAATCGGAGATGCGGCGGGCGGTGGACATCCTCGACGCCGGCCAGCGCATCGTCATCATGGCCGGCCAGGGGGCGCTGGCCGCCACCGACCAACTGGAGCGGCTGGCCGAGAAGACCGGGGCGGTGATCGTCAAGGCGCTGCTGGGCAAGGCGGCGGTGCCGGACGACAGCCCCTACACCACCGGCCAGATCGGGCTCTTGGGGACCGAGCCGTCGCAGACCGCGCTGGAGGGCTGCGACACGCTGCTGATCGCCGGCTCCACCTTCCCCTACATCGAGTATTACCCGAAGCCGGAGCAGGCGCGCGGCATCCAGATCGACATCGACGCCGCCCGCATCGGCCTGCGCTATCCGGTGGAGGCCGGGCTGGTCGGCGACTGCCGCATCGCGCTCGACATCCTGATCGAGCGGGTGCGGCGCCACGACGACCGCCGCTTCCTGGAGGAGGCGCAACGCGGCAAGGCCGACTGGATGCGGCTGATGGAAGAGCGCGGCAGCCGCACCGACACGCCGATGAAGCCGCAGGTCGCGGCGTGGGAGCTGGGCAAGCGGCTGTCCGACACCGCCATCGTCGCCTGCGACAGCGGCACCATCGCGACGTGGTGGGCGCGGCAGATCCCGGTGAAGCGCGGGCAGTTGCACACGCTGTCCGGCAACCTCGCCAGCATGGCGCCCGGCCTGCCCTACGCCATCGCCGCGCAGATCGCCCACCCGGACCGGCAGGTGGTCGCCTATGTCGGCGACGGCGGCTTTTCGATGCTGATGGCCGATTTCGTCACGGCGGTGAAGTACGGGCTGCCGATCAAGGTCATCATCAACAACAACAGCTCGCTCGGCCAGATCAAGTGGGAGCAGATGGTGATGCTCGGCAACCCCGAGTATGTTTGCGACCTGCACCCGATCGACTTCGCCAAGGTGGCGGAGGCCTGCGGCGGCAAGGGCTTCACCATCCGCGATCCCAAGGAGTGCGGGGCGATCCTCGACGCCGCGCTCGCCCATCCCGGCCCGGTGCTGGTCGATTGCCTGGTCGACGCCAACGAGCCGCCGATGCCGCCGAAGGTCAAGGCCAAGCAGGCCGCCCATTTCGCCGAAGCGCTGGCCCGCGGCACCCCGGACGCACTGAAAATTGCGGCGACCGTCTTCAAAGATCGCGCCCGTGAAATAATCTGACGGCCTGTATGAAAGAGTTGAAAAGGTGGCCGGCCGGACCGCCTTCCGGGATATATCCGGTGGCCGCGGCGCGGGCCATACGAAAGAAAGGGTTACTTTGGCCCGGTCCCTACCTCATTTTTGGAAAGATGAGGGAGATCGCCGATGATGACTCTTCTGTATCGCAGCGACGCGGTCGCCCTGCTGCCTTTCTCGGCATTGGCGGACATCTGCGTCACGAGCGCCCGGGCCAACCGGCGGCTGGGCATCACCGGTTTCCTGGTGGAGCGTGACGGGGTCTTCCTTCAGGTGCTGGAAGGCGAGGCGGGCGTGGTGGAGCCGCTGTTCGCCCGCATCGCCGTCGACCCGCGCCATTGCAACGTCACCGTCATCGACCGCAAGGTCGGCGGGCCGGGCCGGCTGTTCGGCTTCTGGGCGATGAATGTCGGGCCGCTCGACAACCCGTCCCTGCTGTCCGGCAGCCTGGAGCCGCTGCGCGACGCCGCCGCGTTCCGACGCGGCATCGCCGACGCCGACACCGCGCTGGCCGTGCTGACCCGCGCCTACGCCTTCGCCCGCAAGGTCGCCGTCACCAACCCGGTGATCGGCGATTTCATGATGGGCGGCGTCTGACGGGCCGGGCGACGGGCGAGTGATGACGGGCTGGGCGCCGTTGCCGCAGCCCTCATTGCCGGCTTGACGGCGCGCGCGTCCGTGCCATGGTCGCACCTCGCCCGGCCGCGGTGGCCGGATGCCGAGGAGACCGTTGCCCGATGAGCGCCTTGCGGCGTCTTTTCCCTCCCGCCGCCGCGCTGGCGCTGCTGGCCACCGCCGTCGCGTACAAGCCGTGGCTGCACGCGCATCTGCTCCACGTCGTCGGCCCGGTGCTGAGCGACGGCTTCGACACCGTCGTCGCGTCGGCGGCGTGGCTGGTCGCCGCCTGGGGCGGGTCGCGAATCGTCGACGCGCTGGCGACCGGCACGGCGGAGCGGCCGGCGCGCATCCCCCGGCTGCTCAGCGACCTGCTGCGCTTCTTCCTGTACGGCTTCGCCGTGCTGGCGATCCTGGCCTTTGTGCTGGACCAGCCGGTGACCGGGCTGCTGGCGACCTCCGGCGTCGCCATCGCCGTGCTGGGCTTCGCGCTGCGCAACATGATCGCCGACATCTTCGCCGGCATCGCGCTGAACATCGAACACCCCTACCGCATCGGCGACTGGATCGAGCTGTCGCCCGGCGTCGCCGGGCGGGTGGACGAGATCAACTGGCGCGCCACCCGCCTGATCACCACCGAGGGCACCGCCATCATCGTGCCGAACGGCATCGTCGCCGGCAGCCGCTTCACCAACGTCAGCCGCCCCACCCCGGCCTTCCGGGTCGCGGTGCCGGTCCTGCTCGACCAGGAGGTGCCGGTGGAGCGGGCCAAGCGCGTCCTGCTGTCCGGGTTGATGTGCGCCGACGGCGTGCTCGCCAGCCCCCGGCCCGACGTGGTGGTGGTGGAGGCGACCGCCAACGGCGTCGCCTATCAGGCCCGCTTCTGGATGGAGGACGGCGCCCGCGTGGCGATCGTGCGCGACGGCGTGCTGACCGCCATCCTCGGCAACCTCGCCCGCGCCGGGATCGAGCTGGCCCACCAGAAGCGGGAGTTCCGGCCGCGCCGCAGCGCCACCAACCCGCCGGGCACGCTGCGCCGCCGCCTGCTGCAGCAGCTCGACCTGTTCGCCGCCTTCGACGAGGCGGAAATCGCCGAACTGGCGCTGGCGCTGCGCAAGCGCCGCATCCCCGCCGGCACCGCCGCGGTGCGCCAGGGCGAGCCCGGCCAGTCGCTGTTCGTCATCGCCGAGGGCGTCTTCGACGTGCAGCTCGACCAGGGCGCCGTGCCGGTGCGGCTGAACCGGCTGAGCCCCGGCGACCTGTTCGGCGAAATGTCGCTGCTGACCGGCCAGCCGCGCAGCGCCTCGGTCATCGCCGGCACCGACGCCGTCGTCTACGAGCTGGACAAGGACCATGTCGACCCGGTGCTGCGCCGCCGGCCCGAACTGGCCCGGCTGCTGGCCGAGCTGATGGCCCAGCGCCAGACCCGCAACGAGGAGGAACGCGTCCGCCAGGGGCGTGCCGGCGCCGCCCCGCCGCCGGTGGCGTCGCAGGACCTGCTGGCCCGGCTGCGCGGCTTCTTCAAGCTGTGAGCAGCCCGAGCCCCGGCCCGGCATAGCCGGGGAACACCGCCGGGCCGACCAGCCCGGCCAGCACCGCCCGGTAGTCGGTGGTCACCGCCAGATCGACGCCGCGGTCCAACTGGTGGCTCGCCAGACCCGGCCATCGGCCCAGCATCCGGCCGCCGGCGACCCGGCCGCCCAGCGCCAGCATGGCGCCGCCATGGCCGTGGTCGGTGCCCTGGCTGCGGTTGCTGCGCAGGCGGCGGCCGAACTCGCTCAGCACCACCAGGGTGACGCGGTCGTGGAAGCGGTTGGTGTCGGCGTGGAAGGCCGCCAGGGCGCGCGACAGCCCGCGGACGGCGTTGGCGAAGCGGCCGGGCTGGTTCTCGTGGGTGTCCCAGCCGCCGACATCGACCCAGGCCAGACGAAGGCCGATCTCCATCTTCACCAGGCGGGCCACGGTCTGCAGCCCGCGCGCCGCCTCGCCGGTCTCATAGGCCGCGCCGCCCTCGGCGGCGTAGGGGGCGATCTTGCCGTCGGCCCCGCGCGGCAGCCGGGCGTCGATGCCGGCCAGACCGGCCAGCGCGTCGCGGCCGGCGCGGGCGTAGGGTCCGTCGTCGCCGCGGAACAGCCCGTCGAGCACCGCCGCCGTCGCCTTGCCGCCCGGCGGCGCCAGCCCGCGGTCGAGATCGCCCACCGCCAGCGTGCCGCCATGCCCGGCCAGCGCCGCCGGGACGCCGGTGCCGGCCGCCATCGCCGACAGCGTCATCCTGTCGCCGGCCATCCCGTCAGCGGCGCCGTCGCCGAGCCAGCGGGCGGCCCAGCCGGCGCCGGTCCGGGTCAACGCCGCCTCGTCGCCGACGCCGCGCTCGATCAGGTCCTGCGCCACGAAATGGCTGCGGGTGCCGTCGGTCAGGCCGGCGGCGTGGACGATGGCGAGGCTGCGGTCGCGGTACAGCTCGGCCAGCGGCGCCGCCTCCGGGTGCAGGCGGAAGTCGATGCCGGCGGCCAGCGTCTGCGCCAGCGGCAGGCCGGCGGCCTCGCCGTCGGTCTGCACCCGCAGCTCCGGCGCGCGGGCGGCGCGGTAGTCGGGATCGTCGGCCGGCGCCATCAGGCTGAGCGTGTCGGCCCCGCCGCGCAGGAAGACCACCACCAGCGTCCCGGTCCGCATGCCCGCCACCGGATCGCCGGCGGCCCAGGCGACGTTCGGCTGGCCGGGAACCCCGCACAGCCCGCCGCCAAATCCCACCGCCAACCCGGTGGCCAACCCGCCGCGCAGAAGCCGGCGCCGCGAGAGGTGAAGTGCGTGCCCATCCATCGCGAAACCTCCCAATGCCCGTCCCAGTGCCGGTCAGCGCGTCTGAAAGCGCGGCGCCATCGCCACGTAGGCGGCGATCCGCTTCAGCGGCGCGTCGCCGTCCTTGCCCGGCGCCAGCGGCCGGTCGGGCTTCAGCCCCATGCCGTCGAGGATCGCCCGGGTCGTCGCCGGCTCCGCGTCGAGCCCGGTCAGGCGCTGCTGCCAGCGCTCGACCGCCGCCGCCGCTGGCACCGGTTCGGGGAACAGCCCGGCGAGGTCGAGGGCGCCGGTCTTCCAGCGATTCTCCGCCAGGGCGAGCACCAGATCCCAGCGCCGGCGCAGCGCCGAACTGCCGAGCCAATGCTCGTCCTGGTCGGGATGGCCGGTCGGGGCCGGCGCCCCGAACAGCCGCTGCCCGCTGGCGTCGAGGTCGCGGATCATCGCGCTGGTCGCGGTGAAGCCGACGCCGCCGGCCCGCAGTAAGGAGGCCGCCAGTTCCAGCGGGCGCTTGATCTTGCCGCTGCCGGGGGCGGCGAAGTCGGGCGACAGGGCGATGGCGCGGACGACGCGGGCGATCTGGTCGGGCTTGCGGCGGTTGTCGTGCCACACCGCCGCCGCCATCGCCACCAGCCGGTCCGGCGGCCGGTCGGCCACCAGCCGGACGCACAGCTTGCGGCCGAGGTGCAGCGCCGTCGCCGGATGGTCGGCGACCAGATCGAGCACCCGCCGGCCGTCGGCCATCGGCGCCTGGAAGGGGTCGAACTCCTGCGCCAGCACCCGTTTCTGATAGCCGTCGTGCCAGCCCTCGACGAAGGTGAAGCGCCCGGTTTCCGGCAGGCGCTGGCCACCGCCGAGCCCGGCGCCGTCCTCGATCGTCCAGCCGGTGAAGGCGCGGGCCGCCTCGTAGACGTCCTGGTCGATGTAGCCGCGCGGCGCCCCCTGCGCCGCCCCCGGCACCGCGCGCCATTTGTCGTAGAGCGCGTTCAGGTAGGCGTCGCGGCCCAGGCTGTGCAGTTCGAACAGCTCGCGGGCGTAGTTCTCGTTGGCGCTGCCGGCGCGGGACGAGCGGTTGTTCAGATAGACCAGCATGGCGGTGCTGGTCGCCACCGCCTCCAGGAACTCCCGGAAGTTGCCGAGCGCGTGGCGGCGGATCACGTCGCGGTCGTAGGACGGCAGCGCCACCGCCACCGACTGCTCGCCGGCGAAGACGTTGAAGTGGTTGTGCCAGAAATCGGCCAGCACCTCGCGCAACTGCCAGCGGCTGTGCACGGCGCGGACCAGGGTGGCAGCGACGGTCTGCTGGCGGGGGAACTGCCGCTCCGGCCCGGGCAGGCTGCGCTTGCCGTCGGCCAGCGGCCACAGCGCCTCGACCGGCTGGTCGAGCGCGGCCAGCGGGCGCTCCTCGTCGACGGCGCTCCAGTCCTGGCCGCCGTCATACTTGATCGACAGCCGGCAGGCGTCGAGCGCCCGGGCCGCCGCCTCGTCCTGATGGTCGTCGGGGGCGAGCTGCCGGTCGAGCCAGCGCGCCAGCCCCTCCCGCTGCAGCGCCTCGGCATCGCCGGGGCGGGGGCCGAACGACAGCCGGTTCAAGACGGCACGCGACAGGGTTGCGTTCATCACCGCTCCCTCGGAAGACGGATGGCTCCCCCGACGGCATCATGCTACCGCGCCGGAGGCCGGCGATGAGACAAAATTAGGCCGGCGGCGGTGCCGATCCGCGGCGCACCTCTTCCAGGACGCGGCGGAGGTCGCCGGGGTGCAGCGGCTTGTGCAGGAAGGCGCAGCCGCGGCGCTGGCCCTCCAGCAGGGATTCGGGCGCCGTCTCGCCGGTCAGCACCACCGCCGGGATGTCGGCCTTGAACAGCTTGCGCACGCGGTCGATGACGTCGAAGCCGGACACCTTTCCCGGCAGGCGCAGGTCGGTCAGGATCGCGTCGGGCGGCCCCTCCAGCCCGTCGACCGCGGCGAACACCTCGCGCATGTTGGAGGCCGAGACGAAGGCGCAGCCCCAGGATTCCAGGGTCAGCAGCAGGCCGGACAGCACCATGCTGTCGTCGTCGACCACCAGCACCCGCATGCCGTCGAGCGGCACGCCGATGGTGCCGGCGGACGGCGGCGGCGGCGGCGGCTCCACCGCCGCCTCCCCCTCCAGCCGCTCCACCGTCAGGGCGAAGACGGAGCCGCGGCCGGTGCGCGACTGCACGTCGATCGGCGCGTTCAGCAACACCGACAGCCGCCGCACGATGGCAAGGCCGAGGCCGAGGCCGCGCGTCGGGTCGCGGCTGGGGTTGGTCAACTGGTGGAACTCGTCGAAGATGACGTCCAGCTTGTCGCGCGGAATGCCGAATCCGGTGTCCCACACCTCGATCCGCCAATGGCCGTCGCGATGGCGCAGGCCCAGCAGGATGCCGCCGCGCTGGGTGTAGCGGATGGCGTTGGACAGCAGGTTGCGCACGATGCGGCCCAGCAGCACCGGGTCGCTGCGCGTCACCGCGTCGGCCGGCACCCGGACGCGCAGGCGCAGCCCCTTCTCCTCCGCCTGGGGGCGGAACTCGTCGGCCAGCGAGTGCAGCAGCCCGTCGAGCGACACCGTCTGCAGGTCGGCGGCCACCGTGCCGGCGTCCAGCGTCGAGATGTCGAGCAGGGCGTTCAGCAGCCGCTCGCCCGCCGTCATCGCGTTGGCCAGCATGCCGGCGGTGCGCGTCGCCCGCGCGTTGCCGTCGACCTGGGTGGTCAGCGCGTCGAGGAACAGCCGCATCGCCTGGAAGGGCTGGCGCAGATCGTGGCTGGCCGAGGCCAGGAAGCGCGAGCGCGCCGCGGTGGTGCGCGCCACCTCCGCCCGCATGGTCTCGGTCATGTGGGCGATGGCGTGGTCGAGCGTCGCCGTCGCCAGCACCGCCACCACCCGCCCGTCGACCAGCAGCGGGGCGGCCCGCAGCGTCAGCGGCGGGGTCAGCGGCAGGGTCAGCACGGCGCTCTCCGGCCGGTCGCCGCCGGTTCCGTCGGCGGCGCTGTCGGCGTAGAGCGGCCGCAGCGCCTCGGCCACCGCCGGCCAGTGGTCCGGCAGCAGGACTTGGCCGCTTTCATCGCGGCTGGCGGCGCGCGGACGGTCGAGCAGCAGGGCCAGCGCCTCGTTGCAGCGGACGGCGGCGATCTCCGGCGCGCCGACCACCAGCATCATCGGCACGGTACCGGCGGCACAGACCCGCCGGGCGTTGTCGAGACACTCGCGGTAATGCAGATCGGTCGGGGACGTCGGGGAAACCGAAGATCGGGGCATCGCGGCGGTGTCTCTTGGGATCGGGGGCTCGTGGATGGGCTGGAGGCTGATCGCCATGGCACCGGGTCAAGCGTCGGACGGTCCTGAATGTCCCCAGAGAATAAACGGACCCCCGGGCTTGCGAAATCGCACGATGGCTCTACTCCCTCCTATGCGGAAGGTGCAGGCCGCGGCAACCCCATCAGATGGTCCTCGACGAAGTATTTCCGACGCAGCAGCGCCATCAAACGGACCTTCAGTACATCCATCGTCTGCGCTTTTCCAACAAAGTCGTCGGCGCCGGCATTCAGGCTGATCATCAATTGCTCCTCGTCGTCCTGGCTGGTCAGGATGACGATCTGGAAGAACAGCCCGCGGCGGCGGCGGAAGCGGTCGAAGCGCTGGCAGAGCTGGGTGCCGCTGGTGCCGGGCATCACCAGATCGAGGATGACGCAGTCCAGCCCACCGCCGGACAGGGCGGCGACCGCCTCGTCGGCGTTGCGGGCGGCGGTGACGGTGCAGCCCTCCTGCTCCAGCTCGGCGCGCAGGAACTCGCGGTAGGTGGCGCTGTCGTCGACGATCAGGATGTGGGCGCGGTGGAAGATGTCGGCCGGGCTGGGCCCGGCGTTGCGCCGTTCCATCAGCGCCGCGGCGTCGTCCACCACCCGCTGCGGCTCCGACGCGTCATGCTCGCCGGGGCCGTGCCCGAGGACCATGACGGCGGCGTTGGTCCGCGCGCGCAGCAGCGCCAGCCCGTCCGCCCCGGCAAGGTCGCCCTCGACGATCAGCAGGTCATGCGGCGCCCGTTCGATCTCGGCCAGCGCCGGCCCGACACCGTCCACGCAGGCGGTCTCGACGCCGCGCTCCTCCAGCAGGAGCTTCAGCAGAAGCCCCTGGGTCTGGGAGGACATGACAACGAGCGCGCGGAGTCCGTTCATGACAGCATCTTATCGTCGGAGGTCAGTTGCAGCAGCCGGCCGGCCACCCGATCCAGAGGCAGTTCCTCCACCACGCCGCCCAGCCGCACCGCGGTTCCCGGCATGCTGTGGATCACCGCGGTCGAGGCGTGCTCGGCGATGGTGTAGGCGCCGGCCTGGCGCATCTCGACCAGCCCGCGCGCGCCGTCCTCGCCCATGCCGGTCAGCAGGACGCCGATCGCCGCGGCGCCGTAGCCGCGCGCCATCGACTGGAACAGCACCTCGCCGGACGGCCGCTGGCCGCAGACCATCGGGTCGTCGGTCAGCTGGATGGTGCCGGCATCCACCCGCATGTGGCGGTCGCCGGGCGCCACATAGACGGTGCCGGGACGCGGGGCGAGGCCGTGTTCGCCGAGCCGCACCGGCAGCGGGCAGACGGTGCCCAGCCAGTCGGCGAAGCCGGCCATGAAGGGCGCCCCCATGTGCTGGACGACGAAGACCGGCAGGGGCAGGCCGGCCGGCAGTTCCTTCAGCAGCTTGGCCAGCGCCGCAGGGCCGCCGGTCGAGGTGACGATGCCGAGCGCCCGGAAGCGCCGCCGGCGCCCGTCCGCCGTCACCGCCTCGTCGGGCAGCCGGGCGTCGGCGGGGCGGGGATCGGGCTTGGGATCGGGCCGGGATTCGGTCTTGCCGTCAGGCTTGGGATCCGGCCGGCTGGCGCGCGTGCCGATGCGGTGCCGGATCACCTTGACCTGGCTCATGATGACGAGCTGGGTGCAGAGATGGTGCGCCACCGTCTGGTAGTCGGCGCGCGCCACGCTGCCCGGCTTTTCCACCACCGCCAGCGCGCCGGCCTGCAGCGCCCGCATGGGAATGTCGAGGTCGCGCACGCCCGACGCCACCACGACGATCGGCAGCGGGTGGTGGCGCATGATGCGGCTGGTCACCTCGAAGCCGTCGATGCCCGGCAGCCGGATGTCGAGCGACACCACGTCGGGCGGCGACCGTTCGATCATCCGCAGCGCCTGTTCCCCGGACGAGGCGACGCCGGCCACCTCCAGCCGCGGGTCGGAGCCGATGACGTGGCTGAGAAGCTGCTGGATGACCGGGCTGTCCTCGACCACCAGCACGCGGATGCGGCGGGGCGGCGTCACAGCAGGCGCCGGATGCCGGCCAGAAGCTCGTTCTGGTCGAAGCGGGTCTTGACGATGTAGGCGTCGGCGCCGAGCCGCAGGCCGCGTTCCCGGTCCTCGTCGCTGGCGCGCGAGGTGACGAGGATCACCGGGGTTTCCGCCGTCCGCGGGTCGGCCTTCACCGCCTGGAGCAGGGCGAACCCGTCCATCCGGGGCATTTCGACGTCGCTGATGATCAGGCCAACCTCCATCCCTTCCGACAGGCGCTCCAGGGCCTCGCGCCCGTCCACGCACAGCGTCACCCGATAACCATGGGCTTCGAGGATGCTCTTTTCCAGCGTGCGGGTGGTGATGCTGTCGTCGACGACCAGGATGTGGGCGCGGACCGGCGGCGCCTCCTCCGCCGGGCGGGCGGGGGGCGGCAGGACGCTGCCGGGCAGCGGCATCAGCCCGGCGATGTTCAGCACCAGCGCCGGCCCGCCATCGTCGAGCAGCACGGTGCCGAGGTAGCGCCCGGGGTCGAGCCCGGTTTCCTCGGCCGCCGTCACCACCGCCTCGCGCGTTGCGACGAAGCGGTCGACCACCAGCGCCAGCCGCCGGTCCGCCGCCCGCACCACCACCAGCGCCAGCGACCGCTCGGCGGCGGAGAGCACCGGCGCCTCCATGCCGAGCAGCGCGGCCAGCGCGGTGACGGGGGTCTCCTCCTCGTCGATGCGGATCATCGGCGTGCCGACGCCGGAGAACAGGCTGTCGGCGGCGGTGGTGCGCAGCCGGACCACGTCGGCCGACGGGATCGCCAGCGTCTGGTCCTGCACCGCGACGAAGACCAGCCGCTGGCTGAGCAGGCTGAGCGGCACGTCGATGGTGACGGTGGTGCCGCCGCCCTCCCGCTCGGCGATGGTCAGGTTGCCCTGCAGCCGCTCCACCTCGGCCCGGGCGATGGCGAGGCCCATGCCGCGCCCGGCCAGCTCGGTGGTGCGCGACGCGGTGGAGAAGCCGGGATGGAACAGGAACTCGGTCAACCGTTCGAGCGGGACGTCGTCGGCCTCCGCCGGGTCGAGCAGGCCGCGGTCCAGCGCCTGGCGGCGGATCGCCGCGCGGTCCAGCCCGCGCCCGTCATCCTCGACGCGCAGCCGCAGCCGGGCACCATGCACCGACGCAGCGATGACGACCCGCGCCGCCGGCGGCTTGCCCAGCGCCAGCCGCTCGGCCGGCAGCTCGATGCCGTGGCTGATCGCGTTGCGGGCGATGTGCAGGATGGGATCCTTCAGCCGTTGCAGGACGTTGCGGTCGGCCTCCACCTCCAGGCCGCGGACGTCGACCTCGACCTCCTTGCCCTCGCTCCGGCTGATGTCGCGGACCATGCGGCCGAGACCGCTCAACTGGTTCTCCGCCGGCAGCATGCGCAGGCGGCGCATGTCCTGTTGGAAGCCGCCGCCCCAGCGCCGCATCGACCACAGCAGGCGGTCGTGGCTGCGGTGCGCCGAATCGAGCGCCCCGCCCAGCGCGCGGAACCGCCGCTCGAACGCCAGGACCGCCGGCAGCGGGCCACGTCCCTCCACACTCTCCGCCACCCCGCCCCGCCCGGTGCCCCGGCCGACCTGGAGCCGCAGGTGCCGCCACGCCCGGTCGAGCGCGCGCCATTCCTGGCGCATCGCCCGCAACTGCTCGCCGAGCCCGGCCTGCGCCTCCACCTCCGGCAGCAGGGCGGAGGCGGTTTCCGACAGGCGCTCCAGCCCCTGCGCCGCGATGCGGACCAGCGAGGCGGTGTCGGCGTCGACCGGCCGCCCGCGGGCCGGGCGCGGGTCGGCGCGGGTGGCGGTGGGGGTGGCGGTGGACGGGCCGGGCACCGGGGGGCGCGCGTCGGCCGGAGGACGGGGCGCCGGACGGGGCGGCGGGGCGGTCGCGGCGGCGCGGTCGCCGGCCAACCGGTCGAGGTCGGCGAGCACGCCGGCGATCTCCACCTCGCCGCCGCCCTGCAACGACCAGGCGACCACATCCTCGATCGCGTCGAGCGCGCGGCGGACCACCGAGATCGACGCGCCGTCCAGCACCGCCTCGCCGCGCTGCACCGCGATGAAGGCGGCCTCCAGCCGGTGCGAGATCGCCTCGACCTCCGGCAGGTCGACGGCGCGGGCGGCCCCCTTCAGGCTGTGGGCGCGCCGATGCACGTCGACGAGGTCGGGCGCCTCCCCGCTGGCCTCCACGCCGCGCAGGGCGGCGCGGATCGCCGAGAGATGGTCCTTGTGCTCGATCTCGAAGGCGGCGAGCAGGCGTTGGCGGATGTCCATCAGCGACGCTCCACCGTGGCGATACTTGGTCCCCTCTCCCCCCGGGGAGAGGGGGATCCAGGCTGGTTTCGGCAAGGCATCGTCACACCCGGTAGTTCCGCACCGCTTCGACCAGGCCCTGGCCCAGGTTGTTCAGGTTGGCGGCGGCGCCTTCCAGCTGGCGGGTGCCGGCGGCGGTCTGGCTGCTGGCTTCGCGGATGTTCTGCAACGCCTGGATCACCTGCTCCAGGCCGATCTGCTGCTGGTTGGTGCCGGCGACGATCTGCTGGAAGGCCAGCACGCTCTCCTGGATGTTCTCCGCCATGGTGCGGATGGTCGACTGGGTGGCGTCGGTCTGGCGCTTGCCGGCGGCGACGCGCTTCACCGCCTCCTCCGTCAGCATGACCGAGGCGTTGATGCCGTGCTGGATCTCCGACAGGTTGGAGCGGACCTGGGCGGTCGCCTCCTTCGACTGGTCGGCGAGGCTCTTGATCTCGCCGGCGACGATCGAGAAGGTGCGGCCATGCTCGCCCGCCGCCGCCGCCTCGATCGCGGCGTTCAGTGCCAGCAGGTGGCAGCGCTCGGCGATGTCGTTCACCGTCACGATGATCTCGCCGATCGCCTGGGTGCGCTCGGACAGCATGACGATGTTCTCGGCCACCGCCTCCGCCTGCTCGCGGATGGCGTCCATCGCCTGGATGGTGTCGTCGACCGCCTTCATGCCGGAATGGCTGGAGGACGCCACCGTCTGGGCGCCGTGGGCGACGTCCTGGGCGCGGCGGTTGATCTGGGCGCCGGACTCGGTGATCTCCGACAGGGTCGCCGTGGTCTGCTCCACCGCCGCCAGCTGTTCGGTGACGCTGGCCGACTGCTGCTGGGTGGAGGCGCGGATCTGGGCGGTGGCGGCGTGGACGCTCTCGGCCGTCTCGCGGGTGGTGGTCGCCATCAGCTTCAGCCGCCCGGCCATCTCGTTCAGGTGCTCGCCCAGGATGGCCAGCTCATCCCTGCCGGAGATGGCGATCTCCTGCGTCAGGTCGCCGTGGCCGACCCGGGTGACGAAGTCGATGGCGCGGCCCAGCCGCCTGGTGATCGAGCTGCCGATCAGGTAGGCGACCGCGACGGCGATCAGGAACACGGCGACCAGCGCGATCAGCGACGACTGGATCGCCGAATTGTAGATCGCCCGGATGTCGGTCCGGCCGGTCTCGGTCAGATGGTCGATCGCCGTCTGGGCGGCGGCGATGCGCGCCTCCATGTTCTTGCGCAGCTCGTCCACCCGGTCGCGGCGCTGCAGGGCGTCGGCGATCTGGTTGCTCTCCAGCATGGTGTAGATCGTCCGCGCCTCGTCGCCGACCATGGTGATGGCGCGCGACATCTCGTTGACCGCGGTGTCCAGCTCGACCCAGCCCTTGCGGCGGCCGTCGGTCACGCTGGAGGACGACCGCTCCGCCACCATCGCCCGCAGGCGGCCCAGCGTGTCGCGCAGCTTGACGCCGACCTCGTCGTAATGGCGGTGCACCGGCAGCAGCAGGGTCGGGATGTCGGCCACCCGCCCTTCGACGTTGGCGATCGACACCGCGTTCAGCGCGTTCTCCCGCGTGCTGCGCAGCTCCGCCTGGAGGTTGCCGACCTCCGTCACCATGTCGGCCGCCTCGGTGTCGTAGCTGGACACCGCCATGATCACCGTCAGCGCGTCGGAGAAGCGGGCCATCTGGTACAGCGCCAGCAGCGCCGTCAGGACACAGACCACCCCGAATCCCAGGACCAGCTTGTGCGCGACTTTGATGTTCATTCTTGGACTCCAGCCCCGGCTGTCCGGGTGTCAGGTCTTCAGGAAATCGAGCAGGGCGGCCATGTCGAGCACCGCCATGCGGTCCGCGGTGATGGCCTTGACGAATTGACCGGCCTCCGCCGGGGCGGACGCCCGCGGCGGGTCGATGGCGACGACGTGGTCGACCGAATCCAGCCGCAGCGCCGCCGGCCGGCCGCTGCCGGTGCGCAGGACCACCGCGTAGCCGGCGTCCCCGCCCTCCCCCGTGCCGAGCCCCACGGCGCCGCCGCACAGCCGGTCGAGGTCGAACAGCCGCAGCACCCGGCCGGCGACGGCGATCACCCCCAGCATCGCCGGCGGGGCGCCGGGCACGCGGGCCAGCCGCGGCATCGGCACGATCTGGCCGAGATGGCGCAGCTCCAGCCCGTAGAGCGTCGCCGCCCCGCGGGCGACCAGCATCGGCACGCCGGCGCGGTCGGGGTCGAAGCCGACCGGCGGGGCGGCCAGCTCCTCGGCGCGACGGCCCAGCACGGCGTCGGCCCACGGGCCGCGCCCGGCGAAGGTTTCCGCCAGCGCCGCGTTGCGGTCGGCCAACTGCCCGTGCACCGTGTCCCAGTCGACGGTGGCGCGGCGCGCGGGGGCGCGGGCGCGGATGCGGCCGTCGGGCCTGGTCGGCGGCGTCTCGTCCATCACCCCTCCTCACCCGACAGCCAGAGGTCGAGCATGCCGCGCAGCTCCTGCACGGTCAGGCCGCCGCCGTCGGTCACCGCCTCGTCGTCGGGGCGGCCCTCCAGCGCTTCCCGCGCGTTGCGGAAGTGGCGTTGCGCCGGGACCAGCCGGCCGCGCCGCCAGTAGGCCAGCGCCAGATGGTAGTCGGCGAGCACGAAGCGGGGGTCCAGGTACAGCGCCCGCTTGAAGGCGGCCACCGGGTCGCCGACGCCCAGCTCCTCCTCCACCAGCCCGAGCTGGTAATGGACGCCGGGGTCGAGCCGGTTGGCCTCGACACGGGCGAGGCAGTTTTCCAGCACGGCGGAGCGGTCGTTGGTGTCCGCCGAATCCGGCGGGCCCGACACCGCCGGCGGGGCCGCCGGAGCGGCGGCGGGTTGCGGCGCGGCGGCCGGGCGCCTTGGGCGGACCGGCGCCGCCGGCCGGACCGGCGCGAAAACCGGCAGGGCAACCGGCGGGGCGGCCGGTGCCGGCCGTTCGAGCTGCCGGCGGTAGAGGGTGGCGCCGGGCACCGACACCGGGATGAACAGCTCGTTCATCTGCGGCCCGGCCTCCGCATGGCCGACCACCAGCCAGCCACCGTCGGCCAGCGCGTCGTGCAGGTTCTGCAGCAGCCGGTGCCGCGTCGCCTCGTCGAAATAGATCATGACGTTGCGGCACAGGATGATGTCGAAATGCCCGATGCCGTGGGGGTAGGACGGGATCGCCCCGTCCACCAGGTTGAACGGCATGAAGCTGGTCCATTGCCGGTACATCGGCTTGACCGACCACAGCTTGTCCTGGCGGTCGAAGCAGGCGTCCAGCGTGTCCGGCGACAGGCCGCGCACCGCCCACTCGCCATAGACGCCGCGCCGCGCCTGTTCCAGGAAGGCGGCGTTGATGTCGGTGCCGACGATGTGGACCTGCCAGCCGTCGAGCTGGCTGGCGAAATGCTGCTTCAGCAGGATTTCCATCGTGTAGGCCTCGGGCCCGATGGAACAGCCGGCGCTCCAGATCCGCAGCAGGCGCGTCGCCTGGTTGCGGCGCAGGCATTCCGGGATGGCGACGGCGCGCAGCGCGTCGAACTGCTCGATGTAGCGGAAGAAGAAGGTCTCGCCGACCGTCAGCTCGTTGATCAGCCCCTGGTATTCGGCACCGCCCGGCCCCTGCGCCTCCAGCGCCGCGAGGTAGGCGCCGACCGTCGTCACCGCGCCGAAGGGCAGGCGGCGGTGGATGCGCTCGGCGAAGGCGGCGTCCTTGTCGGCGTAATAGGCCAGCCCGGTGGCGTCGATCACCATCGCCTTCAGGCGCGGGAAGGACGGGTCGCGGCGGATCGCCTCGATCGCGGCGGTGGAGGCGATCATCATGGCGCGGCCTCCTGCCACTGGGCGAGCCGCCGCTCCTCCGCCGCGTGAAAGGCGTCGAGCAGCCGCGATTCGGCCTCGCTCAGCAGCCGGCGGGGGTCGAGCAGCGTCACGGTGCCGCCGCGCCCGGTGACGCGGTCGGGAAAGCCGCCCATGGCGCAGCCGTTGAACGACAGCCCCGGTTCGGACGGCACCCGTTCGTCCGGCGCGACCGCGACGTCGCCATGCACCCGGTCGACCAGCAGCGCCGTCGGCCGCCCCTGCCAGGTGATCAGGATCAGCGGCGTGTAGAGCCCCGCCGGCGCCGTCGGCAGGTCGAGCAGCATGCCCAGCCGCAGGACCGGCACGATTTCCCCCTGGTAGCGGAACACCCCCTCGATCGGCTGTGGCGCGGTCGGCAGGCGGTCCAGCCGCGGCAACGGCAAGAAGCGCCGCACGGCTTCGACCGGCAGCGCCAGCGCTTGAGCGGCAACCGAAAACACGACGCAGCGATGGGGCGGGGAAGAGGCAGGCGTGGGTTGGGGCGACATCCGTCCGTCAATGGTGTGGAGTCCGACCGGGAACATGCCCCATCGCCGCCGGAATGCGAACTACGCCAAAGTCCTACGCCCTAGGCTCTATGCCGGCGATTCCCCGGCCGATCGGGCGTGGAACCGCAACGATCGCGCAACCTCACGCAGTGAAGCGCAGAGTTTCACACGTCATGAAAAAGTAACCATTTGGAAAGACGCCCGCGCTCAAAGTCGTTGCGTCGCAGCATGACAAGCGTTCGGTTTGGGAGCAGCGATGGCCAGGAGCGACAGATCTTCGGAACCGGCGGACAGCGCCCTGGAACGGGCGGCGCAGTCGTTGTTCACCCAATACAGCCGGCAGTCGCCGCGCTGGCACGGTCTGGCCTGGGAAAGCCTGCGCGAGGACACGCGGCGGCTGTTCCGGCGCGAAGCGGCGTGGATGCAGACGCGCGATCGCTGAGGGCAGCGCTCTCAGAGGGGGGCGGTCAGACGGCGCCGTCCTCGGCGGCCGGCACGTCGAGCGGCGGCATGCGGGAAACGAAACGACCCTTGACGCCCTGCGGCCATTGCTTGAACGGAACGATCCCATCCGGCGTCGCCGCGTAGGCGCGCAGATAGGCGGCCAGCGTTTCCACCCCGTCGTCGTCCGGCGGCAGGTCGCCCAGGACATAGCTCATCCGCCGGGCCGAGCGCACCGCGACGGCGCAGGGGCGGCGGCAGCTCATCAGGCAGCGCATCGGCCGCAGCCGCACCGACCGCGCCAGCGCCGGGTCGGCCGCCAACGCCCGCTCCATCAGCGCCAGCAGCTCCGCACCCGGCCGGACGGCGTCGGGCGGATCGTCGGGACGGCGGCAGGTTTCGCAGACGACAAGCTCGACGGAGTCATGGTCGGTGGGCATGGAACCGCTTTCGCAACGATCAGGAGGCGTGGACGGCGACGGGCCGGCCCGCCGGAGAGCTAACGGCGGGGCGGGGTGCTGTCAACCGGCGCCTTTTCCGGGGGATGCGGCTTGCCAAGGGCGGGCAAACTTCCGACGATGCGGGGCGGTGGCGGTGACGGGGGAATGACGATGGGTCGGAGTGGCGGACGGGGATGAGCGCGAGGCAACGGATCGTCCGTGAACGCCGGCAGTACAACCAGCTCGCCGCCAACCAGACGCTGGAGGACTACGCGCTGCGCTACACCGCCGAGCGGGCGCGGCGCTGGACGGCGTGGCGGGTCGCCAACACGGCGCTCGGCGCCATCTCCTTCCTGGCCTGCGAGGCGATCGGCGCGGCGGTGACGCTGGCCTACGGCTTCGAGAACGCCATGGCGGCGATCCTGGCGGTGGCGGTGCTCAGCATCCTGGTCGGGCTGCCGATCACCTACCACGCGGCCAAGGCCGGGGTGGACATCGACCTGCTCGCCCGCGGCGCCGGCTTCGGCTATCTCGGGTCCACCATCACCTCGCTGGTCTACGCCTCCTTCACCTTCATCCTGTTCTCGATCGAGGCCAGCATCATGTCGGCCGGGCTGACCATGGTGCTGGGCATCCCGGCCTGGCTCGCCCATGTCGTCAGCTCGCTGGCGGTGATCCCGATCGCGGTCTACGGCATCCGCGTCATCAGCCGCATGCAGTGGGCGACCCAGCCGGTGTGGATCCTGCTGCAGTGCGTGCCGCTGGCCTATCTCTGGCTGCTCGACGGCGGGACGGTGGCGGAGTGGATGGCGCTGCCGGGCGCCTATGGAAACTCCGGCGGCGGACTGGCGCTGCTGCCCTTCGGCATGGCGGCGTCGGTGCTGCTGTCGCTGTTGCCGCAGATCGGCGAGCAGGTCGACTATCTGCGCTTCCTGCCGCCGGCGGCCCGCATCGGCCGGACGCGCTGGTGGGCGGCAATGCTGGCGGGCGGGCCGGGCTGGGTGCTGATCGGCAGCCTGAAGCTGGTCGCCGGCTCGCTGCTCGCCTTTCTCGCCATCAAGCACGGGCTGTCGGCGGCGGAGGCGGCGGAGCCGACGCGGATGTACCACATGGCCTTCCTCGACGTCTTCGGCTCGCCGGGGGTGGCGCTGGCGCTGACCGGCGTCTTCGTCGTGGTCTGCCAGATCAAGATCAACGTCACCAACGCCTACGCCGGCTCGATCGCCTGGTCGAACTTCTTCTCGCGCCTGACCCGCAGCCACCCCGGCCGCGTCGTCTGGCTGGTGTTCAACGTGCTGCTGGCGCTGCTGCTGATGGAGATCGGCATCCTCGGTGTCATCGAGAGCATCCTCGGCCTCTACGCCAACGTCGCGGTCGGCTGGCTGGGGGCGGTTGCCGCCGACCTCGCCATCAACAAGCCGCTGGGGCTCAGCCCGCGGCCGATCGAGTTCAAGCGCGCCCACCTCTACGACATCAACCCGGTCGGCGTCGGGGCGATGGGGCTGTCGGTGCTGTGCTCCACCTCCGCCTTCTTCGGGCTGCTCGGGCCGGTGGCCCAGGCGCTGGCGCCCTTCGTCGGGCTGGTGGTCGCCTTCACCGCGGCGCCGCTGATCGCCTGGAAGACCGGGGGGCGCTATTACCTCGCCCGCCAGTCGCCGGGCCTGCCGGCGGACGCCGCCGAGATCCGCTGCTCGATCTGCGAGAACCGGTTCGAGCGTCCGGACATGGCCTTCTGCCCGGCCTATGACGGGCCGATCTGCTCGCTGTGCTGCACGCTGGAGGCGCGCTGCCACGATCTGTGCAAGACCGACAGCCGCTTCGCCGACCAGATCGCCCGCTTCCTGCAAGGGGTGCTGCCGAAACGGATGGCGGTCGGCGTCCACACCCGCGCCGGTCATTTCGTCGGCGTGATGACGCTGTTCTCGCTGGTGATCGGCGGCGTGCTGCTGGTGATCGGCTTCCAGTACACCAACGCCGACGCCGCCGAGCGCGCCGCCATCCACACCGCGCTGTTCGCCGTCTTCGTCTGCCTGTTCATCCTGTCCGGCGTCGCCGCCTGGCTGCTGGTGCTGGCCCATGAGAGCCGCCACAAGGCGGAGCAGGAGACCGCCCGCCAGACCGCCATGCTGATGGACGAGATCGCCGCGCACGAGCGCACCGACGCCGCCCTGCAGAAGGCCAAGGAGGTGGCGGAGGCCGCGAACGCCGCCAAGAGCCGCTACATCATCGGCGTCAGCCACGAGATCCGGGCGCCGCTGAACGCGATTTCCGGCTATGCCCAGCTGCTGGAGAGCAACCGGACCGAACGGCCGCAGGACGCGGTGCGCGTCATCCGCCGCAGCGCCGACCATCTGTCGAACCTGATCGACGGGCTGCTGGACATCTCCAAGATCGAATCGGGGCTGCGCCGGCTCAGCCGCGACAAGGTCAAGCTGATCGAGTTCCTCGACCAGTTGGCCGACATGTTCCGCATCCAGGCCAGCGCCAAGGGGCTGGAGTTCCGCTACGCCCGGGTGCCGCACCTGCCGGCCTACGTCCACACCGACAGCAAGATCCTGCGCCAGATCCTGATCAACCTGCTGTCCAACGCGGTGAAATACACCGAATCCGGCCATGTCGCGCTGAACGTCCGCTACCGCAGCCAGATCGCCGAGTTCGAGATCGTCGACACCGGCATCGGCATCCGCGAGGAGGATCAGGACCGCGTGTTCGAACCGTTCGAGCGCGGGCGGGGTGCCGCGGTGCGGGCGGTGGCCGGCACCGGGCTGGGGCTGACCATCACGCGGGTGCTGACCCGGATCATGGGCGGCGACATCGCGCTGCGCAGCCGGCCGGGCGAGGGCAGCGTCTTCACCGTGCGCCTGCTGCTGTCGGAGGCGATGCACAAGCCGGGCGAGGAGGTGGAGCGCCGCGCCATCACCGGCTATGCCGGGCCGCCGATCAAGGTGCTGCTGGCCGACGACGACCGCGACCATCTGGCGCTGATGACCGACATCCTGCGGCCGCTGGGCTTCGTGCTGTTCATCGCCTCGGACGCGGCGGGCTGCCTGGAGCTGGCGGCGCAGTGCAAGCCGGACCTCGCCATGCTCGACATCTCGATGCCCGGGGAAAGCGGCTGGGACATCGCCGAGGCGCTGCGCCGGCGCTGCGCCGACGCCATCCGCATCATCATGGTGTCGGCCAACGCCTATGAAATGCAGGGGCCGGGCGACGGCCGGGCGCCGCACGACGCCTTCGTCGCCAAGCCGATCGAGATCCACGCCCTGCTCGACCGCATCCAGGCGCTGACCGGGCTGGAATGGATCCACGCGGTCGAGCCGGCGCCGGAGCCGGCGGCCCAGCCGGTGATGGCGGTGGACGGCGACCGCCCGGCGGAAAAAACCGGGGGCGCGGTGGCGGATGCCGGTGCGTCCGCTGATCATCGACCGGAGTGCCATCCGCCGGAATCGGCGCTGCGTCACATCGACGACCTGCGCCAGCTCGGCCGGATCGGTTACATTCGCGGGATCGAGGCCAAGCTGCGCGAGATCGAGGCGGAAGACGCCGGCGCCCTGCTCTTCGTCGAGCGGCTGCGCGCCCTGGTGCGCGCCTTCGACCTGAAGGGCTACATGCGGGCGCTGGATCAGACGGCGGCCCGGCCAACGGTGCCGCAAACGGGGCAAGGGACAGGACCGTGACACGATGAAACGCCGCGACATGATCCTGGTGGTGGACGACACCCCCGACACGCTGGGATTCCTGACGGAGGCCATCGAACAGGCCGACCTGACCGTGCTGGTCGCCATCGACGGCGAAAGCGCGCTGGAGCTGCTCGACCAGATCACCCCCGACCTGATCCTGATGGACGCGGTGATGCCCGGCCTGGACGGCTTCGAGACCTGCCGGCGGCTGAAGCAGATCCCGCATCTGTCGCACCTGCCGGTGATCTTCATGACCGGCCTCAGCGAAACCGAGCATGTGGTGAAGGGGCTGGAGGCCGGCGGCGTCGATTACGTCACCAAGCCGATCGTCGTCGACGAGCTGATCGCCCGCATCCGCGTCCACCTGACCAACGCCCGCGTCGCCTACGGCGCCCGCGCCGCGCTGGACGCCACCGGCCGCTTCCTGCTGGCGACCGACGGCGAGGGCCGGCTGCTGTGGTGCACGCCGCAGGCCGAGCGGCTGCTGGCCGGCCTGATGCCCGGCGCGGACGGCTGCCGCCCGCCGCTGGCCGCGACGCTGGCGCAGGGACTGACCCGGCTGCGCCAGGCCCCGGCCGGGTCCGCCGAGCCCTTCGCGCTGGAGCTGCCGGACGGCGATGCGGTGCGGCGGCTGGAATTCACCTACCTCAGCCCGGCCAACCCGGACGAGTATCTGTTCCGGCTGAGCGAGCCGACCGCCGGCCGGCAGGAAGCGATCCTGCGCGACGCGCTGGGCCTGACCGCGCGCGAGGCGGAGGTGCTGCTGTGGACCGCCAACGGCAAGCCGAACCGCGACATCGGCGAGATCCTGGGGATCAGCCCGCGCACGGTGAACAAGCACTTGGAGCAGGTCTTCGCCAAGCTGGGCGTCGAGAACCGCGCCTCGGCGGCGGCGCTGGCGATCCGCACGCTGGCAGCGCGGGCTTAGGCGGCGGCGCGGGCCTGAGCGTCAGCGCACGACCTCGCGGATGGCGATGCGGTGGCCGTCGTCCTCCACATGGAAGGTCAGGACGGAGCGCTGGCCGATGTGCTGGGCGACGGCGGTTTCGCCGATGGCGGTCAGGTTGTAGCCGAGGCTGCCGAGGTGCGACAGCAGCGCCTGCTGGGAGTCGCGGATCGCCGGCATCATGTCCGGATCCCACAGCTCCAGCAGCAGCGGCGGGTAGCCGCAGCGCCGCAGCGTCTCGCCGGCGCCCTGCAGGACGGCCAGCTCCATGCCCTCGACGTCGAGCTTGAGCAGGCAGAGGTCGTCGATGGCGAAATCGTCGATCCGCACCATGCTGGCCTGCTCCACCCGCACGCCCTCGGTGTCGGTGTGGCAGCCCTGCCCGGCCTCGCGGCGGATGCGGCGCACCGCCGGGTCGAGGCTGAGCGCGCCCAGGTTGGCGTCGGTGCGGTAATCGGGAACGGGGATGTCGACCAGCCCCATCGCGCTGCCCAGCGCCAGATTGTGGGCCAGCACATTGTCCAGCCCGTTCAGCGCGATCGCCCCGCAGAGCAGGTGGTAGACCGGTCGCTGCACCTCGAAACTGACGACGCGGCAGCGGTCGCGGAACGCGCTGGCGATGGGAATGGTGAAGGCGCCGACATTGGCGCCGCCGTCGATGACGGTCCCGTTCCGCCCGCCCATCGCCACCAGGGCCTTGGCGATCATCAGCGTCACCGGCTCCCACGTGCCGCGCCGGCGCAGGTGCTGGGAGATCGAATCCACCGAATCGAACAGCAGGAAGCGGCCGATCTCCGTGTCGACGACGTTCGCGTTCGGCAGCATCCCGGTTTCCCCGCATCCTGAGGGCGCCATCATAGCCGGGGCGCCCGGTCCGGTCGACGGGGAGTGTCAGACCGCAACCGACCGGGTTGCGATGATGTGGGTCATGAAGCAGGTCATCACCGTCTCGCCGTGCTGGTTCAGCGTGGTGTAGGCCAGACGCACCGTGCCGCGGTCGCCGCGGCGCGACGGCTTGGTCTCCGCCACCTCGACCTGGACGCGGATGGTGTCGCCGGGGCGGACCGGCTTCAGCCAGCGCAGCTCGTCCAGGCCGGAGCCGCCCAGGCTGGTGCCGGTGATGATGCCGGTGTCGCGCAGCAGGCGGAAGGTCAGCGACAGGGTGTGGAAACCGCTGGCGATCAACCCCTGGAACGGCCCGTCGGCCGCCGCCACCACGTCGATGTGGAAGGGTTGCGGGTC
Organism: Azospirillum sp. TSO35-2; assembly: GCF_003116095.1. Classification (GTDB taxonomy): domain Bacteria; phylum Pseudomonadota; class Alphaproteobacteria; order Azospirillales; family Azospirillaceae; genus Azospirillum. The sequence continues at coordinate 264,739 of NZ_LGRA01000022.1, read as the reverse complement.
GTAGCGCAGGGCGAAATCCAGGATCTGGCTCTCGGTCAGGGTCGCCCCCTCCGACAGGATCACGTCGCCGACGCGGAAATCCTCGAAATGGCGGCCGGGCATCGTCTCTCTCCCTGTTTTGCTTCGTTGGCGTCCCCGCGCGGCCGGCGTCAGCCCTCCGACACCTCGGGGTTCAGCTGGATCAGCACCTTGTCGATGCGGCGGCCGTCCATGTCGACCACCTCGAAGCGGATGCCGTTCCAGTGGAAATGCTCGGCGGCGGTCGGGACGTGGCCGAAGCGGTCGAGCAGGAAGCCGGCGATGGTGTGGAAATCGCCCTCACCCTTCATGTTCTTGACGCCGACCAGCGCCTCGATCTCCTCGACCGGGGTCATGCCGTCGACCAGCCAGCTGCCGTCCTCGCGCTGGACGGCGGCGGCGTCGCCCTCCTGCCCGTCCTCGGGCAGGTCGCCGGCGATGGCCTCCAGGATGTCGGTCATGGTGGCGATGCCCTCGACACTGCCGTATTCGTCGACCACCACCGCCATGTGGATGCTGGCTTGCTTGAACAGGTCGAGCAGCCGCAGCACCGGCGTGCCGTCATGGACCACCAGCGGCCGGGTCATCGCCGCCTTCAGGTCGAAGGCGATGCCGTTCAGCGACTGGTCGAGCAGCGCCTTGGCCGAGACGATGCCCTGCACCTCGTCGACGTCGCCGTGGCAGACCGGGAAGCGGGAATAGCCGCTGTCGCAGATCTCGCGCCCGACGATCTCCGGCGGGTCGTTGATGTCCAGCCAGATCAGGTCCGGCCGCGGCGTCATGATCGACCGCACGGTGCGGTCCGACAGGTGCAGCACCCCCTCGATCATCTGGCGTTCGGCCGGCTCGAAGACGCCGCTCTGCGTGCCTTCGGCGATCAGGGTCTTGACCTCCTCTTCCGTCACCGTCTGCTCGCGCGAGGTCGGCAGGCGCAGCAGCTTCAGCACCGCGTCGCTCGACGCGCCGAGCAGCCAGACCACCGGGGCGGCCAGCCGCGACACGGTGCGCATCGGCCCCGCCACCAGCGTGGCGATGCGTTCCGCCGACACCAGCGCCATCCGCTTGGGCACCAGCTCGCCGATGATCAGCGAGAAGTAGGTGATGGCGGCCACCACCAGCACGAAGGCGACGGTGTGGCCGTAGGGGGCGATCCAGGCGACGTCGCGGTCCAGCACCTCGCCCAGCCGCTCCGCCAGGGTGGAGCCGCCATAGGCGCCGGCGACGATGCCGGTCACGCTGATGCCGACCTGGACGGTCGACAGGAAGCGGCTCGGGTCCTCCGACAGCTCCAGCGCGATGCGGGCGCCGTCGCCGCCCTTTTCCTCGGCCATCTGCTGAAGCCGGGCGCGTCGCGCCGACACCAGCGCCATTTCCGACATTGCGAAAAAGGCGTTGAGCAGGATCAGCAGGACGATGACCAACAGTTCCCAAACCATGGCGATATGCCCGCGCGGGCGCTCCCTCAACCGATCAATTGTTGCGCCACGGCGACCGCCGCCTGCCCGAGACCGAGCAGGACGGCGGCGACGATGGCGATGGACAGCACGCCGGCGACCAGGCCGGCGGCCACGAAGGCACCGTCCGATTCCATCAGCCCCAGCGCGATCAGCGCGATCGCCAGGGCCGGCGGCTGGTTGCCGAAGACGATGGGCAGGGACAGCACGATGGCCAGAACCATCACCGCCACCCCGAGGACCCGTTCGGCCGACGGCCCGGCCAGCGCCGGCAGGCGCGGGCGCAGATGGCGTTCCACCCGGTCGGCCCAGGGTTTGGCCCGGCGGATCACCCCCAGGAAGGCGCCGCGGTCGAAGCTGGTGGCGAGGATGCGGCGCGGCAGCCAGGGGCCGTGCCGGCCCAGCGCCATCTGGGCCCCGATCAGGATCATCGGCACGCCGGTCGCGGTGGACAGGCCGGGCACCGGCAGGACGTTGGGAATCGACAGGATCAGCAGCAGGGCGCCGAAGGCACGGTCGCCCAGCGCGTCCATCACCTCGGCCAGGGAAATGCGGTCGCCGGCGCCAGGGCCACGCAGCAGGAAGTCGTCCAGCAGGTCCGAAACGCGCGCGCAGGACCGGTCCGCACCGGAAGGAGGGGCGTCGGACGACCCGGGAGGTCGATCTTTGCTCACGGCTCTCCCCGATGCCGGAAACGGGATCGGAGCGGGCCGGGCGAAGGATGGCTGAAACCCATGGACCTTTCGCAGCGCAACGGCGGTGATCTCCCTTCTACAGGAAGGGCGGCCCGAGCGCCAGCGCGGGTTGAAGGGCGCATGCGGGGGGAACCCCGGCCTGCCCCGACCCCGTCCTATTGCCGTTTCTGCATGGCGAAGGTCAGGCGCTTCATCAGGTCGGCCTTGGACACCGGCTTCACCAGATAGCCGGAGATGCCGTAGGCGATGGCCCGCTTCACCATGTCGGCCTCGCGGTGGCCGGTCAGCACCACGACCGGCAGGTCGGCCAGCGGGTTGCCGGTGGCGGTGCGCAGCGCGTGCAGCAGGTCGAGCCCGCTCATCCGCGGCATTTCCAGGTCGCAGATCGCCAGATCGACGTCGTCGCCGTTCTTGCGCAGGATGTCGAGCGCCTGCACGCCGTCCGCCGCCTCGAACACCACCCGCACCCGGATGTCCTGCAGGAGCCGCGCGATCAGCTTGCGCGTGAAGTCGTCGTCCTCGATAAGCAGCACGCCCAGGTCGTGAATGGTCCGGATGCGACGGGTTCCAGTGCCAGTCTCGGCCACCATGACGCTCTCCACTCTGGCTGAGTTCGCCCGACGATCGTCCTTCCATCGGATGCCACAGTCTTGGCAATGCATCCTTGCACAGTCGTTAACAAAACAACACGCCCGCGGTTCAGACTCTATAAAAACGCCTGCACGAACGGTAGTCCCACCTCTTTCGCCCGGCCCCAACGCCCGCGGCGGCGTGGCAATCGGCCCGGCAACGTCCTATCCTGACGTGAAGACGGTCCACCCCGGATCGCCCACCCACGCAAAAGGACGGCCCGTTCCGTGACCGCACCGCCGCCCGCCGCCCCCGGCGCCCAGCCTTCCGGTTCCGGCGTACCGCCGGACGCCACGATGCTGGCCGCCGTGATGGAGGCCAGCGGCGCCGGGCTGGTGGTGACCGACGCGACGCGGCCCGATCATCCGGTGGTCCATTGCAACCGGGCCTTCCTCGACATGGTGGGGTACGAGGCCGCGGAGGTGATCGGCCGCAACCCGTCGTTCCTCCAGGGGCCCGACACCGATCCCGCCACCGTCGCCGACATCCGCGCCGCCCTGGACGACGGGCGCGCGATTTCGGTCGAGGTGCTGAACTACCGCAAGGACGGCTCCAGCTTCTGGAACGCGCTGACGCTGCGCCCGCTCCCCGGCCCCGACGGCCGCCCGCGCTGGATCGTCGGGTCCAACACCGACGTCACCCGCAGCCACCGGTCGGAGCAGGAGCTGCGCGACGCCCGGGACCAGTTGACCCGGCTGGCGGCGGAGACCTTCGCCCTGGCCGAGGATCTGGACCGCGCCCGCGAGGAGGCGGAGGAGGCCCGCATCGCCGCCGAGAACGCCAGCCGCGCCAAGTCGCGCTTCCTGGCGATGATGAGCCACGAGCTGCGCACGCCGATGACCGCGGTGATCGGCATGGGCGACCTGCTGATGGGCAGCGGGCTGACCGACCAGCAGAAGGCCTTCGTGCGGACGCTGCGCTCGTCGGCCGACACGCTGATGACCATCCTGAACGACGTGCTCGACTTCTCGAAGATCGAGGCCGGGCAACTGACGCTGGAGGAGATCGATTTTTCGCTGCCCCGGCTGGTCGAGGACGTGGTCCAGCTGTTCCTGGTGCGCGCCGCGGCCAAGGGGCTGACGCTGTCCGCCTCCATCGCCGACGACACGCCGCGCCACATCCGCGGCGATCCCACCCGGCTGCGGCAGGTGCTGTTCAACCTGGTGTCCAACGCCATCAAGTTCACCGACCGCGGCGCCATCGAGATCGCGGTGTGGTCGCCCGATCCGCCCCCCGATTGCCCTGCTCCCGATCCCGCCGGCCCGCCCGGCGTCGGGGCGGCGGAGGGCGCGGCGCGGCCGGCGCCGATCACGCTGCGCTTCGAGGTGCAGGACAGCGGCATCGGCCTGACGCCGTCCCAGCGGACGCGGCTGTTCGACGCCTTCGTCCAGGCCGACGTCTCGACCAGCCGGAAATACGGCGGGACCGGGCTGGGGCTGGCGATCTGCAAGCGGCTGGTGGAGGCGATGGGGGGCGAGATCACCGTGTCGAGCACGCCCGGCCGCGGCACGACCTTCCGCTTCTCGATCCGGTCGCGGACGGCCGACGCGGCGCCGTTGGGCGATCTGGCGGCGCAGTCGGCGCTGCCCGCCTCCGGCGGCGAGCCGGTGACCACGCCGGTGGCCCTGCGCCTGCTGCTGGCGGAGGACAACGACATCAACCGCATGCTGATCACCGCCATGATGACGCGCATCGGCCACCGCATCGACGCGGTGAACGACGGCCGGGCGGTGCTGGACGCCGTGCAGACGGCCGACTACGACGCGCTGCTGCTCGACATGGAGATGCCGGTGATGGACGGGCGGTCGACCGCGCGGGCGCTGCGGCGGATGACCGGGCCGGTGGCGCGCATCCCCATCGTCGGCCTGTCCGCCGACGCCCTGCCCGAACACCGCGACGGCCACATGGCCGCCGGGCTCGACGCCTACCTGACCAAGCCGATCGACTGGGAGCAGTTGAACGCCGTGCTGGTCGACCTGGCGACCCGGCCGAGCGAGGGGCGCGTGGTGCCGATGCCGACCCGGCCGGTCCCCGACGGCAACCGCTTCGCCGGCCTGCCGTTGATCGACCGGGTGAAGCAGGCGGAACTGCGGCTGGCGCTGGGCGGCGAGGCGGTGGACGGCATGCTGCAGCTCCTGCCGGAAACGGCATTGCGCGAGCTGACGGCCATCCGCTCGGCGCTCCAGGCCGGCCGGCCGCAGGAGTTGAAGCAGGCGGCCCACACGCTGGTCGGGCTGGCCGCCAATTTCGGGGCGCCGCGCATGGCCGCCATCGCCCGCGCCATCAACGACCAGCCGGCCGACACCGACAAGGTCGCCGCCCTGCTGCCGCTGCTGGAAACCACGGTCGCCGCCACCAACCGCCTGGTGTGCGAACCCACGGCCGGAGAGGGTTGAGGGCCGGCCATTGAGGGCGGGCCGGCGAATTTGCTACAGGATGCCGATGTTGAAGAAAGCCACGCCGAAACCCACGCCACGGCGGCGCAGCGCGTCGCCCCGTGTTTCGCACCCCGACCAGTTCGACCTGCTCGACGTGCCCGAGCCGACGGCGGTCATGATCACCTACTCCGGCCGCACCGTGGATCTGGAGGAGCCGGACTTCGCCCCGTTCGACATCGAGGACATCGCCCGCCCGCTGGCCTACCAATGCCGATTCGTCGGCAACACGCGGACCTTCTTCAGCGTCGCCCAGCACTGCGTCCTGGCCAGCCGCCTCGCGCCCGAGGGCTACGCCTACGACGCGCTGATGCACGACAGCGAGGAGGCCTTCACCGGCGACTGGCCGACGCCGTGGAAGGCGCGCATCGGCCGCGAGGTGATCCGCCAGGCGGTGGAGCCGATCAAGCGCGCGCTGGCCGAACGCTTCGGCTTCCGCCACCCGGAGCCGAAGGCGGTCAAGCTGGCCGACCAGCGGGCGCTGGCGACCGAGCTGCGCGACCTCTGCGCGCCGCACCGCGTCAACTGGCGCGACCTGCCGGCGCCCGACGAGGCCACCATCCAGCCGCTGGGTCCGGAAGAGGCGCTGGCCGACTTCCTCGCCCACTATCAGCGGCTGCGGCCAACGTCCTGACGCTTGGCCTCAGGCGTGCCCGCCCTGCTCGGCGACGCCGCTGCGGCGGCCACGGCCACGCTTGGCGGCGGCCGGCGCGGAGTCGGCGGGGGCCGGCGCCTGCTCGGCGCAGCGTTCGGCCAGCTCGCGGATGGCGGCGCGCACATGCGGGTCGCGGATGCTCTGGAAATAGCGCGCCAGCATCAGCGCCTCGCGCGACTGCAGCGTGTTCTCCGTCTCCTCGGCCCCGGCGGCCGGCGCCTCGCCCTCGACGGCGGGCTGGCGGTTCTCCAGGCCTTCGAAGAAGACGGACACCGGAACCCGGAAGAACTGGCCAAGCTTGAACAGCCGGCTGGACGAGACACGGTTGAAGCCACGCTCGTACTTTTGCAATTGCTGGAAGGTCAGGCCCAGCGCCGACGCGACGTCACTCTGGCTCAGACCGGCCAGCATGCGCAATTCCCGCAGGCGCTGGCCGACGAAGACATCGACATCGTTCAGGCCTTCCTTCTTTTCCCGGCCACGTCGTTTCATGGCACTTCCCCTTCGATACTGCACAAACTCTGGGTGTCCGCTCCGCCCGGCGCCGCTCAGGACACCGGATGGCGTCGCTTCCGAGAAAACGAATCGGCCGGCCGCGGGTGTGGATTGCAACTCAGCTATGACCGCCGACCCATGATGTCAACCGCCACTGGGGCAACTACCCCCTTTGGACAGTCGCTTCTTCGCGGGATTCGTCCAATGGTCAGTGGTGGTGCACCGTTCTCGCGCACCGCGCGGTATCGCCCTACCCAGGGTCGCGGAACGGGCGCCGCCCGGCTCAAGCCGCCGGCACGGCAGCCGCCGGTTGTGGCGGCGATGAGCGGCAGACCGGCAACATTTGTGGGGCACTAGGCACATTTTGCCGGGCACCCGGCAAAAACTGCCGCCGATTAACCCTCTCTTCATCAAGACAACGCAGCATGCCCCTTTATAGCCCAAGCCCGGCGCGGAACTTGCACAAAACGTCTCGCAATCGCGAAACGGATGGTGTGGAGAGCATGCCGGGACGCCTTCCGATCGGGGACCGCGCGTGAACAACCTGCTGCAGACCTTGCGCAATCTCGGCCCCGCCCGTCTCGCGGCGATCGGCGGCGTCGGGCTGTTGCTGATCGGCTTCTTCGTCTACCTGACCACCCGCCTGTCGACGCCGGAGATGGAGCTTCTGTACTCCGAACTCCAGCCGACGGAGGCGGCGGCCATCGCCAAGAAGCTGGAAGAGGCCAAGGTCCCCTACACCGTCGACAAGTCCGGCACCAAGATCACCGTCCCCGCCGACCAGGTCGGGCCGATGCGCATGCGCATGGCGGCGCAGGGGCTGCCGTCCGGCGGCTCGGTCGGCTACGAGCTGTTCGACAAGGGCGAGGGCTTCGGCGCCACCAGCTTCATGCAGAACATCAACCACCTGCGCGCGCTGGAAGGCGAGATGGCGCGCACGGTGCAGACGCTGAACGGCGTGCAGAACGCCCGGGTCCATCTGGTGCTGCCCAAGCGCGAGCTGTTCGCCCGCCAGCAGAACCCGGCCACCGCCAGCGTCTTCCTGAAGCTGCGCCCCGGCGCCCAGCTCAGCCGCGAGAACATCCAGGCGATCCAGCAGTTGATCGCCGCCTCGGTCCCCAACCTCGACCCCAACCGCATCTCCATCGTCGACGACAAGGGCAAGCTGCTGGCCCGCGGCACCGGCAGCGACAGCGCCGAGGCGATGATGGCGTCGGCGGAGGAGAAGAAGCAGGCCTACGAGGGCCGGCTGGCCCGCACCATCGAGGATCTGCTGGGCCGCACGCTGGGCTACGGCAAGGTCCGGGCGGAGGTGTCGGCCGACCTCGACTTCGACCGCATCACCACCCAGTCGGAGATCTTCGACCCGGAAAGCCAAGTCGTCCGCTCGACCCAGACGGTCACCGAATCGAACGAGAGCAGCGACCGCGACCCGCTGGCCCCGGTGACGGTGGACCAGAACCTGCCGACCGCCCAGTCGAGCAGCAGCGCCAGCCCGCTGTCCTCGAACAAGTCGAACCGCAACGAAGAGACGATCAACTACGAGATCACCAAGACCACCAAGTCGCATGTGCGCGAAGCCGGGCAGGTCCGCCGGCTGTCGGTCGCCGTGCTGGTGGACGGCACCTACCAGCTCTCCCGCGAGGCGCCGCCGGCCTACCAGCCGCGCAGCGAGCAGGAGATCGAGAGCATCAAGGCGCTGGTGCGCTCCGCCGTCGGGCTGGACGCCGTGCGCGGCGACACGCTGGAGGTGGTCAACCTGCGCTTCTGGTCGCCCGACGACGACATCCAGAAGCCCGAAGAGCTGTTCATGGGCATGACAAAGGACGACCTGTTCCGCATCGCGGAGATGGTCGTGCTGGGCATCGTCGCCGTCCTCATCATCCTGCTGGTCATCCGCCCGCTGATCTCCCGCGCCTTCGAGAAGGCCGAGATGCAGGAGGAGGACGAGATGGACCGCCTGCTGACCGACCAGGCCGGCATGCCGGCGGCGCTGGCCGCCCCGACCGGCGCGCTGGCCCAGGATCTGGCGCTGGAAGCGGCGCAGGCCGACGAGGAGCTGGAGCAGATGATCGACATCAACCGGGTGGAGGGCCGCGTCCGCGCCTCCTCCCTGCGCAAGGTGGGCGAAATCGTCGACAAGCACCCGGAAGAGGCGGTCTCCATCCTGCGCAACTGGCTGTATCAGGAGAGCTGAGCCATGCCGGCCTCCCACCACGCTGACGGAGCGCACCGGCCATGAGCGTGCGCAAGTTCCTGTTCGACGAGTCGTTCGACGTGGACGCGGTCCACCGCATCACCCATGTGGAGGACGACGACCTGATGCCGGAGCCGGAGGAGCCGCCGGAGCCGGAAGCGCCGCCGCCGCCGACCTTCAGCGAGGAGCAGTTGGCCGCGGCCCGCGCCCAGGGCTATGACGAGGGCTTCGCCGCCGGCAAGTCGGAAGGCACCGGCGCCGGCTATGGCAAGGGCTTCACCGAGGGGATGGCCGCCGGCCAGACCACCGGCTACGACCGCGGCAAGACGGAGATCGAGGCGACGGTGAACAACCGCATCGCCAACGCCCTGTCCCAGATCGCCGACGGCGTCGCCCGCCTGCTGGCGGAGCGCGAGGCGACCAACGCCATGCGCAGCGACCAGCCGGTCCATCTGGCGCTGGCCATCGTCCGCAAGCTGATGCCCGAATGGGCCCGGCGCGGCGGCATGGTCGAGGTCGAGGGGATGGTGCGCGCCTGCCTGACCGACCTGATCGACGAGCCGCGGCTGGTCATCCGGGTCGCCGAGGGCACGATGGATCTGGTGCGCGAGCATCTGGAACAGACCGTCGGCGCCCGCGGCTTCGGCGCCAAGCTGATGGTGGTCGGCGACCCGTCGGTCGCCCCCGGGGGCTGCCGGATCGAATGGGCCGAGGGCGGCATGGAGCGGGACACCGCGCAACTGCTCGCCGAAATTGAACGCCGCGCCGCGCACATGCTGGAGGCTCCGGCTCCCGTCTAAGGGGATGCCGGATTGAAGGAGGTCCGAGACCGACATGCCGAGCGACAACTTTTCGCTGAACGACCTGAACTCCGGTGACGGCGACGATTACGCCAGCCCCGGAATCGCCAAGGACCTGGAGGCCGTCTACGACATCCCGGTCCAGATCTCGGCGGTGCTGGGCAAGTCGACGATGCAGGTGGCGCAGCTGCTGAAGCTGGGCCGCGGCGCCGTGGTCGAGCTGGACCGCAAGGTCGGCGAGGCCATCGACATCTACGTCAACAACCGCCTGGTCGCCCGCGGCGAGGTGGTGGTGGTGGAAGACCGGCTGGGCGTGACCATGACGGAAATCATCAAGTCGGACCGGGGCTGATGGCGATCGCTCCCGACACGACCGGCCCACGCGCCAAGGCCGCCGCCGCCGGCGGTCCGGCCCGCGGCGCGGCGGCTCCGGCGGCCCAGGCGGCGGCCGGCGTCGCGGCGCCGGGGCGGACGGTGCGGCTGCGCGGCGGGCTGGACGTGGCGACGCTGGTCGGGCTGGCCGCCGCGGTCGGGGTGATCGTCGTCGCCATCACCGCCGGCGGCAGCCTGCGCGCCTTCCTCGACCCGCCGTCGCTGATGATCGTGCTGGGCGGCACGCTGGCGGTCACCACCGCGTCCTTCTCGCTGGGCGACGTCGCCGTCGCCTGGCGCAACGCCGCCGCCGTGCTGATCCACCAGACGCTGGACCCCAAGGGCGTCGCCCGCCAGGTCCTGCTGCTGGCGGAAGCGGCGCGGCGGGCCGGGCCGGAAACGCTGCGCAACGTCCTGCCCGAGCTGCGCGGCGAGCCGTTCCTGCACCGCAGCGTCACCCTGATCACCGAGGGGCTGCCGCCCGACGCCATCGAGCGGATGCTGACCGGCGAGGTCGAGGCAACCGCCGGCGGCCACGGCAAGAGCGCCGGCGTGCTGCGCCGCGCGTCGGAAGTGGCGCCGGCGATGGGGCTGATCGGCACGCTGGTCGGCCTCGTCCAGATGCTGGGCAGCCTGAGCGACCCGTCGGCCATCGGCCCGGCGATGGCGCTGGCGCTGCTGACGACCTTCTACGGGGCCGTGCTCGGCAACGTCGTCCTCGCCCCGCTCGCCGCCAAGGTGGAGCGGGCGGCGGAGGAGGACGCGCTGGTCAAGACCCTCTACACCATCGGCGCCGTGTCCATCGCGCGCCAAGAGAATCCCCGGCGTCTGGAGATGCTCCTGAACGCCGTCCTGCCGCCTGGAAAGCGGATCCAGTATTTCGACCGGGAAGCCCCGAGAGTGGGAGCGTAAGGCTATGCGTCTGCTGATCGTTGGAACGTTGGAAGGCTACATCACCGCCGCCGGCAAGATTGCCATGAAGCGGGGGGCCAAGGTGTCGCACACCGACAGCATCGAGGGGGCCCTGACCGCCTTGCGTGCCGCCGCCGGCGCCGATCTGGTGATGATCGACGTCAAGCTGGACATCGCCACCTTCATCGACAGTCTGAAGAACGAGCGGATCACCATCCCGGTGGTGGCCTGCGGCATCGGCACCGACGCCGCGGCGGCGGTGCGCGCCATCCGCGCCGGCGCCAAGGAGTACCTGCCGCTGCCACCCAACGCCGAGCTGATCGCCGCGGTGCTGGAAGCGGTGGCGGAGGAAAGCCACTCCATCGTCTGCACCGACCCGGCGATGCTGGCAACGCTGCGTCTGGCCGACCAGGTGGCGCCCAGCGACGCCTCGGTGATGATCACCGGCGAGAGCGGCACCGGCAAGGAGCTGATGGCGCGCTACATCCACCGCAAGAGCCGGCGCTCCAACGAGCCGTTCGTCGCGGTGAACTGCGCCGCCATCCCGGAGAACCTGCTGGAATCGGAGCTGTTCGGCCACGAGAAGGGCGCCTTCACCGGCGCCGTCGCCCGCCGGCTCGGCAAGTTCGAGGAGGCCAACAACGGCACCCTGCTGCTGGACGAGCTGTCGGAGATGCACCCGCGCCTCCAGGCCAAGCTGCTGCGCGCGATCCAGGAGAAGGAGATCGACCGGATCGGCTCCAGCCAGCCGGTCAAGATCAACGTCCGCCTGATCGCCACCTCCAACCGCAACCTGGAGGCGGAGGTCCGCGCCGGCAACTTCCGCGAGGATCTGTATTTCCGCCTGAACGTGTTCAGCGTCGAGATCCCCAGCCTGCGCGACCGCCCGGCCGACATCCCGCTGATCGCCGAGCATTTCCTGAAGAAATACGCGGAGGCCAACGGTCTGGGCGACAAGCGCCTGACCGAGGACGCGCTGCTGATGCTGAAGGCCCACCATTGGCGCGGCAACGTGCGCGAGCTGGAAAACACCATGCACCGCGCCGTCCTGCTGTCGCGCGGCGAGGAGGTCGGGCCGGAGGCGATCATGCTGACCAGCAAGATGCTCGCCCCCGAAGGCAGCGCCCAGGCCGCCATCCCGGCCAACTCGCCGGTCGCCAACCCGTTCGCCGGCCCCGGCGGCACGGTTCCGGCCGCCCAGGGCACGGCCGCCCCGGGCACCCCGGCCAACAGCCAGCCGCCGGCCTCGCTGGTGATCCCGCCGCCGGCCGGGCTGGCGTCCGGCTACGGCCCGAAGGGCGCCAAGGCCGGCGCCTACGGCATGGCCGGGAACGGCGGTGGCAATGGCGGTGGCAACGGCGGCTTGGCCGCCCTGATCGGCCGCACCGTCGCCGACGTCGAGCGCGACCTGATCCTGGAGACGCTGACCCACTGCCTGGGCAACCGCACCCACGCCGCCAACATCCTGGGCATCTCGATCCGCACGCTGCGCAACAAGCTGAAGCAGTATGGCGACGAGGGCCGCAGCGTGCCCACCCCCGGCAACGACGCCCCCGGCAACGACGAGCGTGCGACCGCCTGACGCCGTCACGGCAACGGTCGGACGATGATGCCTGAGGGGCGGGAGCAGCCATGGCGCTGACGGAACAGAACACGGGCGGCGGTGGCGGCGGGGGTGGCCCCGGCAACATGGCCGCCTTCGGCGAGATGCTGGCGGTCGTCAAGTCGTCGCTGAAGCGCGGCGACGTGGCGATGGCGATCGGCATCCTGATCGTCGTCGTCGGGCTGATCATGCCATTGCCCAGCCTGATGCTGGACATGATGATCGGGCTGAACATCACCGTCGCCATCCTGATCCTGATGGTGGTGCTGTTCATCCAGAAGCCGCTGGAGATGTCGTCCTACCCGACCATCCTGCTGATCACGACGCTGCTGCGCCTGTCCTTGAACATGGCCTCGACGCGGCTGATCCTGACGCAGGGGCACGAGGGCACGGCGGCCGCCGGCCACGTCATCGAGGCGTTCGCGAACCTGGTGATGGGCGGCGACTTCGTCATCGGCGTGATCATCTACGCCATCCTGACGATCGTGAACTTCAAGGTCATCACCGCCGGTTCGGGCCGCATCGCCGAAGTGGCGGCGCGCTTCACCCTCGACGCCATGCCCGGCAAGCAGATGGCGATCGACGCCGACCTGTCGGCCGGCATGATCGACGAGGGAACCGCGCGCGCCCGCCGCAAGGAGCTGGAGGACGAAAGCGCCTTCTTCGGCTCGATGGACGGTGCGTCGAAGTTCGTGAAGGGCGACGCGGTCGCCGGCCTGATGATCATGTTCATCAACATCATCGGCGGCGTCACCATCGCGGTGCTGCGCCACGACATGCCGGTGATGACCGCGCTGGACACCTTCACCAAGCTGACGATCGGCGACGGTCTGGTGTCGCAGATCCCGGCGCTGGTGATCTCGATCTCCGCCGGCTTCCTGGTGTCGAAGGCCGGCACCGGCGGATCGACCGACAAGGCGGTGGTCGGCCAGCTGACCGGCCACAGCCAGGCGCTCGCCCTGTCGGCGGGCGCCATCGGCGTTCTGGCCCTGATGCCGGGCATGCCGATCTTCACCCTGGCCCCGGTCATCGGCCTGGTCGGCGCCGCCGCTTGGTACATGCCGCGCCTGCGCGCCAAGCAGGAGGCGGCGGAGGCGGAGGCCGCCGCGGAGGCCGCGGCCGCCGGCGCGCCGGGCGGCGGCGGACCGGGCGCCGGGCCAGCACCGGACGAGCCGATCTCCACCGCGCTGGCCATCGACCTGATCCGGCTGGAGCTGGGCTACGGCCTGCTGTCGCTGATCAACCAGCCGCAGGCCGGCAGCCACCGGCTGACCGACCAGATCAAGGGGCTGCGCCGGCAGATCGCCGGCGAGGTCGGCTTCGTCATGCCGGCGGTGCGCATCCAGGACAATCTGCAGCTTCCGCCCAACACCTACATCATCCGGGTGAAGGAGATCGAGGCCGGGCGCGGCGACATTCGGCCCAACATGCTGCTGGTGATGGACCCGCGCGGCGACGCCATGAGCCTGCCCGGCGAACAGACGGTGGAGCCGACCTTCGGCCTGCCCGCCATCTGGATCGAGCCCGGCTATCGCGAGGAGGCGCTGTTCAAGGGCTACACCGTGGTCGACCCGTCGACCGTGGTCACCACCCACCTGACCGAGCTGATCAAGGACAACATGCCGGAGCTGCTGTCCTTCACCGAGACGCAGAAGCTGCTGGACGAAACCGACAAGGAACACCAGAAGCTGATCGCCGATGTGGTGCCCGGACAGATCACTGTGGGCGGATTGCAACGGGTGTTGCAGAATCTCCTTGCCGAACGCGTCTCGATCCGGGATCTTCCAACCATATTGGAAGGGGTATCCGAAGCGACCAGCCAGACCCGCAGCATCACCCAGATCACCGAGCATGTGCGGTCCCGCCTTGCCCGGCAAATCTGCGACGCGAACACGAACGAGATGGGCTTCATCCCGCTCGTCACCCTGTCGCCCGAATGGGAGCAGGGGTTCGCCGAGTCGCTGGTGGGCGACGGCGACGACCGGCAGCTGACGATGGCCCCGTCCCGCCTGCAGCAGTTCATCACCTCCGTCCGTCAAACCTTCGAGCGACATGCCATGATGGGCGAGAGCCCCGTTCTGTTGACCAGCCCGCTGATCCGGCCCTTCGTCCGCTCCATCGTCGAGCGGTTCCGGCCGGCGACCGTGGTCATGTCGCAGAACGAGATCCACCCGAAGGCGCGGATCAAGACCCTGGGTCAGATCTGATGACGCGCGCCCGTCCTCCCGCTTCCCCTGACCGAGGGCTCCGCCGATGCGGCTGAAGTCCTTTCACGCCAAGACCATGTCCGACGCCATGCGGATGGTGCGCCAGTCGCTGGGCGACGACGCCATCATCGTCGCCACGCGCGAGGAGGAAGGCGGCGGCGTGCGGGTCACGGCGGCGGTGGAGGAGGACGACCTGCCGGCAGCCCCGGCGCGCGGGTCGGGCCGCTCGGCCAAGCCGGCGCCCCAGCCGGTCGAACCGGAGATCGACGTCGGCGAGCTGGTCGCCGACGCGCTGCAGCGCCATGGCGTGCCCGCCGCGCTGGCCGAACAGTTGATCGACGCGGCCTCCGGCCTCGACACCGAGGATCCGCGGCTGGCGCTGGGCTCGGCGCTCGACCAGATGTTCACCTTCAAGCCGCTGCCCGACGGCCGCAGCGCGGTGAAGCCGCTGGCGTTGGTCGGCCCCCCCGGCTCGGGCAAGACGCTGGTCGCCGCCAAGCTGGCCGCCCGTGCGGTGTTCAAGAAACGCTCGGTCGGCGTCATCACCACCGACACGGTGCGCGCCGGCGGCGTCGACCAGCTGGCCGCCTTCACCCGGCTGATGAAGCTGAAGCTGGCGACGGTGGAAGACCCCGACGCGCTGGCCGGCGCCTTCGAGGTGCACCGCCGGACCGACCTCGTCCTGGTCGACACCGCCGGGCGCAACCCGTTCAACGCCGACGACATGGACGATCTGCGCGCCCTTCTGTCGGCGGGCGAGGTCGAGCCGGTGCTGGTGCTGCCCGCCGGGCTCGACGCGCTGGAGGCGGCCGACATGGCGCTGGCCTTCAAGGCGGTCGGCGTGCGGCGGATGCTGGTGACCCGGCTGGACATGGCGCGGCGGCTGGGCAGCCTGCTCGCCATCGCCAACCGCGCCCGGCTGGCCTTCTGCGACGCCAGCGTGTCGTCGAAGGTGGCGGAGGGGCTGACCGCGCTGAACCCGCTGGCGCTCGCCCGCATGATGATCCCACCGGACGAGGCGGCGGCGCCCAAGGACGCGGCGCCGAACGACCGGACGGCGAGGGATCGGGTGGCCAGGGGGGCGGATCCCAGTGATTGGGACGACGACCACGATCCGGACGGCGAGCCGGAACTGGATGAACCCGAACGGGCGCCGCCACCGCCCCGCCGGGCCCCGGCCAAACCAGCAAAACCCGCAACCAAGGCTAAAGCCGCCAGTTCCCCCTCGTCGAGGACCCTGCCATGACCGATCCGGTGTTCCCGGCCGCCCTCAAGAACGTTCGCCCGCTGCGCGGTGCCAACGTCATCGCCGTGGCCAGTGGAAAGGGCGGCGTCGGCAAGACGTGGTTCTCGATCACGCTCAGCCACGCCCTGACCAAGGCGGGGATGAACACGCTGCTGTTCGACGGTGACCTGGGCCTTGCCAACGTCGACATCCAGCTCGGCTTCTCGCCCAAGAACGACCTGGGCGCCGTCATCAACGGCGAGGTGACGCTGTCCAAGGCGGCGCAGCGCTTCCCCGAGACGGGGTTTGACATCATCGCCGGCCGGTCGGGCTCGGGCACGCTCGCCCAGTTGCCGAGCCAGCGGCTGTCGGGCCTGCGCAACGACCTGCTGGAGCTGGCCAAGAGCTACGACCGCGTGGTGATGGACATGGGCGCCGGCGTCGACCGCACGGTGCGCACCCTGTCCGGCCCGGCCGGGATCACCCTGGTGGTGACGACGGACGAGCCGACCTCGCTGACCGACGCCTACGCCTTCATCAAGCTGACCCACGCCACCAACCCGTCGGCCGACCTGCGCATCGTCGTCAACATGGCGCAGAGCGTGAAGGACGGCGAGCGGACCTACGGCACCATCCTGAAGGCCTGCCAGAACTTCCTGAAATACAAGCCGTCGCTGGCCGGCATCATCCGCCGCGACCTGAAGGTGCGCGACGCCATCCGCAGCCAGACCCCGCTGCTAACCCGCTCGCCCGCCAGCGACGCGGCCCGCGACGTCGAGGCGATCGTGCAGCGGCTGCTCGCCAGCGCCAAGTAACGGAACGGCCGATGGGCGGGTCGATCCCACCGTCGGTCACCCCGGCCGCCGCCACCGCCGCGGCGACGAGCGCCACGCCCGCGACCGTCACGGCCGAGGCCACGGTGGTGCAGCTTCCCGACCGGCTGCCGGAGGTCACCCGCCCGGTGGTGCTGACCGGCACCGTCGCCGGCCAGACACCGGAGGGGCTGACCCGCATCCGCACCGCGGCCGGCGAGCTGCTGCTCGACAGCGCGGCCGAGTTGCCGGCCGACAAGCCGGTGACGGTGCAGCTCACCCCCGGCGCCGCGACCACCCAGACGGGCGCCGCCATCCCGGCCAAGCCGACCGCGCTGATCCTGCTCCAGGCGCTGGGCACGCCGTCCGGTGCTGCGCCGGCCGGCACCACCCAGGCCGGCGCTGCCGGTGGTGCTGGTGGACCAACGCCGACGCCCGCCCCCGGCGGCGGCGCCAACCCGGCCGTGCTGCTGCCGACCGCCCAGCCGACCACCGTCCCCACCCTGCCGCCGCTCACCCCCGGCACGGTGGTGCCGGCGCTGGTGCTGGCCGGCGGCTCGGGCGGTAAGCCGGCCACCACACCCGCCGCTCCCGCCTCCACGCCGGCGGCGCCCGCCGCCCCGGCGGGGGCATCCCCCAACGCCGCGGCGACGCCCGGCGCGGCGGCCGGAACGGCGGCGCAACCGACGCTGTCCGCGCCGATGGCCGGCGGCAGCGCCACCTTCGGCACGCCGGTCGAACTGGGCGGCGACGCGGCGCATCCCGGCGCCGAGGCTCCCGGCCTGCCCTCCCAACCCGCCGAGGCGCCCGACCTGCCGCGTGGCGCCACGGTCGCGCTGAAGATCCTGACGGTGACCCCGCCGCCGCAACAACCCCGACCACCGGGTGAGGCGGAGGCCGGGCCGCGCGGCGGCCAGACCGGTGGCCAGGGCGGCGGCACCCCGGCCGGTGGCCAGCCCGCGCTGCCCGACGATCCGGCCGCTCCGCCGGCGGACGCGCCGATCCTGCGCGGCACCGTCGCCGGCACCACGCCGCAGGGCCAGCCGATCCTGGCGACGAAACAGGGCATGCTGGCGCTGAACGTGCCGGCCAGCCTGCCGCAGGGCGCGACGGTGACGGCGGCGCTGACCGACCTCGCCCGGGCGACGCAGGCGGCGGCCCCCACCCTGCCCGGCCCGCCGGGACCGCTGGGCGACCGCGACTGGCCGGCGATGCGGCAACTGATGGCGGCGCTGGCGGCCAGCGACCCGGCGGTCGCCAAGGCGATGCAGGCGACCATGCCGCAGCCCAACCGCAAGCTGACCGCGGCGCTGAGCTTCTTCCTGTCGGCGATGCGCGGCGGCGACGCCCAGGGCTGGCTGGGCGACGAGGCGTCGACGGCGCTCGACAAGGCCGGGCGGCGCGACCTGCTCGACCGGCTGACCCAGGATTTCGACGGGCTGAAGCGCGAGGCCGCCGAGCCGCTGCCGGGCGACTGGCGTTCCTACACCATTCCGCTGATGGACGCGCACGGCCCGAAGCCGATCAAGCTGCACGTCCACCCGCTGAAGGAGGACGAGGAGTCCGGCGGCGGCAAGGAGCGCGGCAAGCCGGGCAGCCGCTTCCTGATCGACCTCGACCTCAGCCGCTTCGGCCCGATGCAGCTTGACGGGCTGGTGCGGCCCAACCATTTCGACCTGATCCTGCGCAGCCACGCCGCCCTGCCGCCGGAACTGCGGGTCGAGCTGATCCAGGTCTTCGCCGACAGCGTACGGGCGGTCGGCTACACCGGCGGCCTGTCCTTCCAGTCCGGCGCCAAGAGCTGGGTCAAGCTGACCCGCGCCGGCAAGGCCGGGCTGGGGGTGTCGGCATGAGGCGCGAGCGGCTGACCACCCGGCCGTCGCCCGACCCCCGCCACGACTATCTGGTGGAACTGCGCGGCGAGCCGATGCCGGGCACCCGGCTGACGCTGCGCCTGGTGCCCGACCGGCTGGTGCCGGACCCGGCGGGCGTCGTTGCCTATCTGGCAACGTTCGCCGACGTCGCCGAGGGGCTGGAGGCGCTGGCGCTGGCGGTGCTGGACGACCTCAACAACGAACTGGTGCCGCGCTGGGTCGAGGTGACGGTCGAGCGCGACGCCCCGCTGCCGCACCGCGTGGTGATCGAGGACCGGCAACCGACCTGGGACAACCCGCAACTGCTGGGACGGCTGCGGCGGGTGTGAGGGGGCGGGGTTGGGGGCGGAGGTGGCCTCCATGGAAGTGAATAACTGTATTCGGCCTAAAATAAATTGGCGCGTTTCTGCAGATAAAAGCTAAATTTCTGCTGTCGGTTGGTGCACCGTATCCTGGACGACTTCGGGCGACAGTCAGGCCTTTATCCATCACCAATGTCACCAATTCATTCAATCGTCCATCTTTCAATGATATTTTACTAACACATATCTCGCTATTTTCAAGTTCTGTTAGGGCGGCCAAAGCTACGGGGAACTAAGAGCCGCCCTTCACTTTGATCGACAATTTACAAAGCAACATCATTTCTGCTAATCTAATGTGGCATATAGTTCATAAAGTTGATCGAAAATTTCATGAAGATTGGTCATCTAAAGCGCGGAATGATGCAGACTGCTTAGTTATCACAGTATATCGAGATAAAGCAGAAAAATCGGCGGAGATAAACGAGATGACACACGCAGCACGCGAGGTTCTTTTAGATGCAAGGCTTGCACTCGATATGTTGCAGACTGAAACCGATCCAGATCGCTGGCGCGTGCATTGGGCGGGTGGTGTAGCGTTACTTCGAGCCGTTGGACACGTCCTACTCAATGTTGATCAACGAGCGAATGTCGAACTTGCGAAGATCGGCGATGAAGCGCACCGACGCTGGAGAAGCGCCGATCCTTCACATGCGGTGTATCGAGATTTTATTCTCGAAGAGCGCAACAATATCCTCAAGGAGTATCGGTCCAAAGTGCACCCGCTCGCCGAGGTGCCGATGGCGATACGATTGACGCTTGTAAATCCGGAGACCGGCGAGGTCAGCTACCTGGATCAAATCGCAGATTTTGATGAGAATCTGTTCCGTCCGCTTGTCGAGGGTTACGGCGAAGGCGAGGACGCTCGCGACGTTTTCGAGGAGGCGATCAACTGGTGGGAGCGCGAACTAGCCGCTATTGACAAGGAACTGAGTATAAGACTCCGTCGATGAAGCGGATCGAATGCTACGGCGATAGCCGCATTCTGACCGGCTGCTATCACTGTGGCGGCAAAGCCAACACTGTTGATCATGCGCCCCCGAAAGTACTGCTGGACAAGCCGTATCCTGATGAAATGATCGTTGTCCCCTCTTGTTACGTTTGCAATAACTCCGCTTCGCTTGACGAGAGTTGGCTCGCCTGTGTGGTCGAGTGCGCTCTGACCGGCGAGGTGGATGCAGCGCGCGTATCCCGGCCTGTAGTCGCCAAGATGCTCGCGCGTAGCCCCGCGCTGGCGTCATCAATGGCAGCAATCCGCTCGATCACCGAGAATGGAACAATGTTCCATCCCGATATGGATCGAGTGAGGCGAATTATAACCAAGATCGCGCGCGCACACGCGGCCTACGAACTGCATGAGCATTTTGAGCACGAACCGTTAGCCGTCGACGTCTTCCCGCTATCATTGCTCTCCGATCAAGCTTTGCTCAACTTCGAGAACTTCGGCGACGGCAAGTTGGCGATGTGGCCGGACGTTGGCTCACGAGCAATGCAAAGGCTTCTTGAGGGCTATCCAGGAGACCGACCGGGATGGGTGGTCGTTCAGAAGGGCAGGTACCGATACATGGCGGGTGTCGAAGATGGGAGTGTGGTGCGGATGGTGCTCAGCGAATACCTCGGATGTGAAGTCACTTGGGATTTCTAACCTTCAGTTTTCAAGTTCCGATAATTTCGGGAGATATCGTCAAAATCGTTCGAGATAACTGTTCTGGCTGAACCAAAGCCACAACAGAATACAAATCAAAGCACGGACGGGCATCACCCTGATCGGCGTGCCGCCAGCCTCCTTGGTCAATCCCGCCTACAGCGCGCACGAAATCTAGCGCCTCTCCAGTGTAGACTGGTCCTGATCGCGCGGTTCGCCCGGTCGAACGGCGGCAGGGGCGTGTCGCAAAACGGGGCGCACCGTTACCGACGCGCCCCGCCCCCGCATCACCCCTGCAGGAAGCCCTTCAGCGCGTCGACGACCGCGCGCATTTCCGCCTCGGTGCCGATGGTGACGCGCAGGCAGCTCGGCAGGCCGTAGGCGGGCATCTGGCGGACCAGGATGCCGCGGGCCTTCAGGAACTGGCGCGCCGCCTCGGCATCGTCCTTGCCGGCCGGCTGGCCCTGGAAGTCGACCAGGACGAAGTTGGTGACGCTGGGATGCACCGTCAGGCCCAACCCCTGCACCTCGGCGGAGAACCACGCGCGCCACTTCTCGTTGTGGCGGCGGGAGCGGTCGAGGAAGTCGGCGTCCTCCACCGCGGCGACGCCGGCGACATGGGCGGCGGTCGACACGTTGAACGGGCCGCGGACGCGGTTCAGCACGTCGACGATGCCGGCCGGGCCATAGCCCCAGCCGATACGCAGCGAGCCCAGCGCGAAGATCTTCGAGAAGGTGCGGGTCATCACCACGTTGGGGAAGCGGTCCACCAACTCCTCGCCGGCGGTGTAGTCGTCCTTGTTCACATATTCGGCGTAAGCCGCGTCGATGACCAGGATGACGTCCGGCGGCAGGCCGGCGTGCAGCCGCGCCACCTCCGACGCCGGCAGGTAGGTGCCGGTCGGGTTGTTCGGGTTGGCGAGGAAGACCAGCCGGGTGCGCGGGGTGACGCGGGCGAGCAGCTGATCGACGCTGGCGGTCAGCCCATCCTCCGGCGCGGTCACCGGGGTGGCGCCGACCGACTTGGCGCCGATCGGGTACATCAGGAAGCCGTACTGCGAATACAGCACCTCGTCGCCCGGCCCGGCGTAGGCCCGGATCAGCAGGCTGATGATCTCGTCCGACCCGGCGCCGCAGACGATGCGCTCGGCGTCCAGGTTGAAGCGCTTGGCGATGGCGCCGCGCAGCGCGGCGGAGCCGCCGTCGGGGTAGCGGTGCAGCGTCGGCGCCGCCGCCGCATAAGCCTCCATCGCCCGCGGGCTGGGGCCGAGCGCCCCCTCGTTCGAGGCGAGGCGGATGTGACCCTGATGCTCGCCGCCGACATAGGCGGCGATGTCGAGAATCCCCGGACGCGGCTGCGGGCCGTTCGGTTGGGTCATGGCGTTGCGAACCTTCTGAAGCGTGCTTTAGGGAATGACGGCGCCATCCTGCCGTATTTCGGGCGATCAGCCCAGATTCAACGGCACGGCGTAGCCGCCGACGGTGTTGACCCGCACCGGAATGTCGCCGGACCGCTCGACCAGCGCGGTCAGGCGGGGATCGGCGCGATCGACGAAGTCGGCGATCTCGACCAGATGCACCGACGGCCCGCCGGAGGAACTGCCCGACGGGCTGGTGGCGTGGCCGGCGGGATGCCAGGTGCAGAAATTGACCGGCGGCAGGCCGCAAGCCTCCAGCATGTCCTTCAGCCGGCCGCGGCTGAGGTCGCCGCCGATCTCGATGCTGAGCAGCGTGCGGTCGTCGCCGGTCGCCTCGTGCGGGACGGCGGCGATGGCGAGCGCGTCGCGATTCTCGCCGCGGGCGTTGCCGCGCCCGCCGAAGGGCAGCCGCGCCACCACCTGCGGCCGGGCGGCGTCGGCCGACACCAGGAAGCGCCACCAGGGGTCCGAGTCGTCGTCGGCCGGATAGGGCACCACGGCGACGGTCGCCGCCCCCTCCGACACGGCGCGGAGCGCGGCGGCCGGGGTGTTGACGGCGGTCATCGGCACGAAGCTGCCGAAATGGTCGCGGGCGACGTCCCAGAAGCCGCGGCGGTCCTCCGGCGCGTAGACGGCGACGGCGAAGGGCCCCTGCATGCGGGTGAAGGCGGTGATCATCTCGCGCCAGATGCGGACGACGACCTGGGCGGGGAAGGACCCGGCGTGGCGGGCCATCAGGCGGCGCAGGATCGTCGCCTCCCGCCCCGGGCGCAGGTAGACGGGCTGGCCCACGGCCGGTTCGGTGCCCTTGGCGGCGCCGATCCGCTCCACGACCGCGGCGCGGCGCATCAGCAGGTCATGGATCGCGTCGTCGATCTGGTCGATCTCGCGGCGCAAATCGTCGAGCGGAGTCCTGGCGGGGGGCATGGGGCACAAAACCATCGAATGCAAAGCCGGATAGTAGTAGTCCGCATGCGCCCGGAAATCAAAGAAAACGTTGACACTTCGAAGGCCGGCTTCGTAGCTATACGCTCCGCTTCCGCCACAGATCCCGCCCCCGGTTCTCCTCAGGCTTCGATCCGACCGCCATGCCCGCGCAACACCCCTCCATGGTCGCCCCGGCGGTCGCCCCGGCCGACGCAGACGCCCTTCCGGGCGGCTTTCCGGGCAAGCGCGTCCGGCTGGCCGTCGACCGGCCGATGCGGCTGGACAGCGGCGTGGAGATCGGCGGCTTCCAGATCGCCTACCAGACCTACGGCACGCTGAACGCCGACCGGTCGAACGCCATCCTGATCTGCCACGCGCTGACCGGCGACCATTTCGTGGTGGAAACGCACCCGGTCACCGGCAAGCCCGGCTGGTGGGAGATGCTGGTCGGCCCCGGCCGGCCGGTCGACACCGACCGCTATTTCGTCATCTGCTCCAACGTGCTGGGCGGCTGCCTGGGCAGCACCGGGCCGAAGGACGTCGACCCGGCGACCGGCCAGCCCTATGGCCTGTCCTTCCCGGTCGTCACCATCGGCGACATGGTGCGGGCGCAGAAGCTGCTGGTCGAGCATCTGGGGATCGAGAAGCTGTTCTGCGTCGTCGGCGGCTCGATGGGCGGGATGCAGGTGCTGCAATGGGCGGTCGCCTACCCCGAGTCGGTGTTCGCCGCGGTGCCGATCGCCACCGCCGCCCGCCATTCGGCGCAGAACATCGCCTTCCACGAGGTCGGGCGCCAGGCGATCATGGCCGACCCGAGCTGGCGCGGCGGCAACTACCTGCTGGAAGGCACCCGGCCGGAGGCCGGCCTGGCGGTCGCCCGCATGGCGGCGCACATCACCTACCTGTCGGAAGCGGCGCTGCACCGCAAGTTCGGCCGCAACCTGCAGGACCGCAAGGCGGTGACCTACGGCTTCGACGCCGACTTCCAGGTGGAAAGCTACCTGCGCTACCAGGGGGCGGCCTTCGTCGAGCGGTTCGATGCCAACTCCTACCTCTACATCACCCGGGCGATGGATTACTTCGACCTCGCCGCCGACGCCGGCGGGTCGCTGGCCAACGCCTTCCGGCCGGGCGGCACGACGACGCCGGTGCGCTTCTGCCTCGCCAGCTTCTCCAGCGACTGGCTGTTCCCGACCGCCGAATCGCGGGCCATCGTCCACGCGCTGAACGCGGTCGCCGCCAATGTCAGCTTCGTGGAGATCGAGACCGACAAGGGCCACGACGCCTTCCTGCTGGACGAGCCGGAGTTCCATCAGGTGATCCACGGCTTCCTGGAGGGCTGTGCCGAGCATCGCGGCCTGTCCGTCCGCCGCCGCGCACGCTGACCAGAGGCCCGACGACCGCCATGCCGGACATTCGCGACGACCTGAAGCTGATCGCCGAGATGGTGGAGCCGAACAGCCGCGTGCTGGACGTCGGCTGCGGCGACGGCGCTTTGCTCGACCATCTGGCCCACGCCAAGAACGTCGACGGCCGCGGCATCGAGCTGAGCATGGACGGCGTGCGGCAATGCGTGGCGCACGGGCTGTCGGTGATCCAGGGCGACGCCGAGACCGACCTGAAGGACTACCCCGCCGAGGCGTTCGACTACGTCATCCTGGGCCAGACGCTGCAGGCGATGCGGCGTCCGCGCGACGTGCTGGAGATGATGTGCCGCATCGGCCGCCGCGCCATCGTCTCGGTGCCGAACTTCGGCTATTGGCGGGTCCGCATGCAGCTGATGCTGACCGGCCGCATGCCGGTGACGGAAAAGCTGGGCTACCAGTGGTGGGAAACGCCCAACATCCATTTCTGCACGCTGCGCGACTTCGTCGTGCTGACCGAGGAGATGGGCCTCACCATCGAGCAGACCCACATCATCGACCGTGCCGGCCGGGTGACCAGCCGCGCCCATTCCGGATTCGCCAACCTGCTGGGCGAGCAGGGCGTCTTCCTGCTGCGGCGGAACCGATAAGCCGACGCTTCGCCGCAACCCTGGGGGCGGTTGCGCTGTTTACAGGGGGACACCGCATCCGAACGGAAGGGTTGCCCCGATGCTCCGCCCGCTCACGCTCCGCCCCCTGCTGCTCGCCGTCCCGGCCGCCGCGCTGCTGCTGACCGGCGCCGCCACCGCCCAGACCACGGCCAATCCCGGCACGGCCAATCCCGGCACCGCCAACCCGCCGCCGCTGATGACCGCGCCGCGGCCGGACGACCAGTCGACGACCGACGCCGTCACCTCGCCGCCGGGCGTCAGCGGCGAGGCGCCGTCGCGCGAGGTGCAGAACCCGGCGGCGCCGGTCAACTCGCCACCGGCCAACTCGCCGCCGGTGGCGGCGCTGCCGCCGGGCGCCATCGACCCGCAGCAGGCGCGCTCGCTGGTCGGCGCCGAGCTGCGCACCGCCGACGGCCAGCCGGGCGGGCGCATCGTCGACTTCACCCTGACCGGCGACCGCATCGGCAACGTCGTCGTCGCCCCGAACGAGGTGCTGGGGATGGGCAGCAAGTTGGTCACCGTGCCGGTCGGCGCGCTCGCCAACGGCGCGGAGGGGCTGACGCTGAGCATGGACCAGGCCGAGCTGACCAAGGCGACGCCCTTCGCCTACGGCAGCGAGCCGACGCTCACCCGCGCCAATCCGTAGCCGACCGGGGACCGGTCAGGCGGTGCCGCGCCGGCGGAAGACGCCGGACAGGCAGGCGACCACGCACAGGCCGGCGCCCAGCCACAGCACCGCCACCGTGCCGTCGGCCTTGCCCACCGCGGTGAAGACCAGCCCGACCGCCGCGGCGCCCAGCGTCTGGCCCAGCAACCGGCCGGTCGCCTGGATGCCGCTGGCGCCGCCGCTGCGCTCCTTCGGCGCGCTGCTGACCAGCACCTTGTTGTTCGGGGTCTGGAACAGGCCGAAGCCGAAACCGGCCAGCGCCATCCGCCACGCCACGTCCAGCGTCGACGGGTCGCGCGGCAGCAGCGCCATCAGCGCCAGCCCGGCGGCGAACAGCGCCAGCCCGATCGCCGCCAGCCGGGTCGGCTCGTAACGGTCGGCGAGGCGGCCGGAGATCGGCGCGATCAGCGCCACCATCAGCGGCCAGGGCGTCATCAGCAGCCCGGATTCGGCCAGCGAGCGGTGCAGCACGTCCTCGAAGAAGAAGGGCAAGGCGACGAAGGCGATGTTCTGCGCCGCGAAGGAGCAGACCGAGGTCACCACCGTCAGGGCGAAGACCGGCCGGCGCAGCAGGTCGACCGGCAGCAGCGGCGCGGTCTGCGCCAGCTCGCGCCGCACCAGCGTCACGCCGATGGCCAGCGCCGCCGCCAGCTCCGCCGCGACCAGCCACGCCGGCTGGCTGCCGTCCACCCCCTTGAAGCCGATGATCAGCAGGCCGAGCGTGCCGGCGTTCAGCGCCGCGCTCAGCCAGTCGAAGCGGTGCCCGGCCGGGGCCGACACCGGCAGCGCCCGCGCCGCGACGACCAGCGCCGCCACCCCCAGCGGCACGTTGACCGCGAACAGCCAGGGCCAGGAGGCGACGGACAGGATCAGCGCCGCCAGCGTCGGGCCGGCCGCCGACGACACCGCGACGATCATCGCGTTGTAGCCGACGCCGCGGCCGAGATGGGTGGAGGGGTAGATGTGGCGGACCAGCGCCAGGTTGACGCTCATGATCCCGGCGCCGCCCAGCCCCTGCAGCACCCGCGCGGCGGTCAGCAGCGGCAGGTTCGGCGCCAGCGCGCAGCCGAGCGAGGCCAGGGTGAAGATCGCCAGCCCGAAGCCGTAGACCCGGCGGTAGCCGATGATCTCGCCCAGCGACGCCAGCGGGAACAGCGAGACGGTGACCGCCATCTGATAGGCGTTGACCACCCAGATGGCGCCGGCGGCGTCCACCGCGAACTCGCGCTGGATGGTCGGCAGCGCGATGTTGGCGACCACCCCGTCCAGCACCGCCATGATCAGCGCGACGGTCATCGCCGCCATCGCCCAATAGCGCTGGGGGATCGGCAGGCCGTCGGCGACCGGACCGGTCAGCGGACCGGCGGTGGACGAGACGGGCGTGGCGGCGGACGAGGGGGCGGGGGTCAGGTCGAGCGCGGGCAGGTCGGGCATGGTTCCAAGCATAGAGGGCGCCGGCCGTGCCGCCGACGCAGCAATTTCGCATGCATGCGTTGCATTGGCCCAGTTGGCGGCTCGGCTTCTCCGCTGGGGCCGGGGCCGGGGCCGGAACCGCTCCCGCCCCGCCCTGTTGGAGAAGGACGCGAGCCACCCGAAAGGAGCGCCACCATGACCAAGCACATCCCGCCCGTCCCGCCCGAGGGCCGCAGCGACAAGGGCCCCGGCGAGCCGGCGACCAGCGCCTCGCCAGACGACGGCAGCGGCAACCGCGGCGCCCCCAACACCAAGGAACAGGGCCAGCCCGGCAACACCCGCCAGAACACCACCCACCAGGGCTATCAACAGGATCGGTGAGGCATGACCAAGCATCACGACGCCACCGACCGCCACCAGGGCGGCCCCGGCAGCAGCCAGCAGAACGCCGACAAGCCGGCGCCGCCGGCCGAGAAGCACCCCCATCCCGGCGAGCCGACCAACACCCGCCACAGCGGCAGCTCCGGCGGCGGCGGCGAGCGCGACATCCACCACACGCACGATCCCAAGACGAAGCGGTGACCGGCATGCCCTCTCCCGCCCCGGGAGAGGGAGGGACCCGCCGCAGGCGGGAGGGTGAGGGGCATTCCGGACATGGATTCACAATTCTTGCCGTACCCCTCACCCTTCCCGCTTCGCGGGCCCCTTCCCTCTCCCGGGACGGGAGAGGGAGCGTCTGCTATGACGCCAAGTCCTTCAGGATCGGGCATTCCGGGCGTTCGTCGCCGTGGCAGGCGTCGGCGAGGTCGTGCAGGGTGTCGCGCATCGCCTGCAATTCGGTGATCTTGGCCTCCAGCTCCTCGATGTGCTGGAGCGCGATGCGCTTGACCTCCGAACTGCAGCGGCTGCGGTCGTTCCACAGGCCGACCAGCTTCTGAATCCGCTCGATCCCGAAGCCCAGCGTCCGCCCCCGCTTGACGAAGCGCAGGATGTTCACGTCGGTCGCGCTGTAGACGCGGTAGCCCGACGCCGTCCGCACCGCCTCCGGGATCAGGCCGATCGACTCGTAATAGCGGATCAGCTTGGCGTTGACGCCCGACGCCTTCGCGGCGTCGCCGATGGTCATGCCGTCTTTCATCGCGTTTCCTCCGGCGGAGTCCAGCCGCGCAGGGTCAGGGCGTTCACCACGACGCTGACCGAGCTGAGCGCCATCGCCGCGCCGGCCAGCACCGGGCTGAGATGGCCCGAGGCCGCCAGCGGGATGCCGATCACGTTGTAGGCGAAGGCCCAGAACAGGCCCTGGCGGATCTTGGCGTAGGTCCGCCGCGACACGTCGATCGCCCCGGCGACCAGCCGCGGGTCGCCACGCATCAGGGTGACGCCGGCGCTGTGCATCGCCACGTCGGTGCCGGTCGCCATGGCGATGCCGACATCCGCCGCGGCCAGCGCGGGGGCGTCGTTGACGCCGTCGCCGACCATGCCGACACTCTTGCCCTCCCCCTTCAGGGTGGCGACCACGGCGGCCTTGTCGCCCGGCAGCACCTCGGCGAACACCCGCTCGATCCCCAGCGCGGCGGCGACGGAGCGCGCGGCGCCCCAGCCGTCGCCGGTCACCATCACCGGCTCCACCCCCTGCGCCTTCAGCGAGGCGACCGCGGTGAGGGCGCTGTCCTTCACCGTGTCGCCGAAGGCGACGAGCCCGAGCAGGCGCGGCGCCGGTCCGACCTCCATCAGCCAGGACAGGGTGCGTCCGGAATGGGCCAGCGCCTCGGCGCGGTCGGCCAGGGCACCGGGCTGCAAGCCGGCCTCCGTCACCGCGCGGGCGTTGCCGAGTTGCAGCGCCCGCCCCTCCACCGTGCCGGCGACGCCACGGCCGGCCAGCGCGCGGAAGTCGGTCAGCGGTCCCACCGCGGCGCCGGCCTCTTCGGCGCGACGGCGCAGCGCGTGGGCCAGCGGGTGCTCGCTGCCGGCCTGGAGCGCGGCGGCGAGGCGCAGCAGCGTCGCCTCATCGACGCCCTCGGCCGCAATCAGGTCGGTGACGCGCGGCTTGCCCTCGGTCAGCGTGCCGGTCTTGT
Source organism: Azospirillum sp. TSO35-2 (assembly GCF_003116095.1). GTDB lineage: Bacteria > Pseudomonadota > Alphaproteobacteria > Azospirillales > Azospirillaceae > Azospirillum. Next base: position 235,816 of record NZ_LGRA01000022.1, on the reverse strand, counting down.
CGAAGGCGACGGCGGTCAGCGCATGGGCGCGCTCCAGCGCTTCGGCGTCCTTGATCAGGATGCCGTGGCGGGCGGCGGCGCCGGTGCCGACCATGATCGAGGTCGGCGTCGCCAGCCCCAGCGCGCAGGGACAGGCGATGACCAGCACCGACACCGCGGTGACGATGGCGACCTCCAGGTCGCCGCCGACGATCCACCAGCCGACCAGCGTCAGCGCGGCGATCGCCAGCACCGCCGGGACGAAGACCGCGCTGACCCGGTCGACCAGCCGCTGGATCGGCGCCTTCGACGCCTGGGCGCCTTCCACCATGCGGACGATCTGCGCCAGCATGGTCTCGGTGCCGACCGCCGTGGTTTCCACCACCAGCAGCCCGTCGCCGTTGATCGAGCCGCCGGTGACGCGGGCGCCCGGCTCCTTGTCGACCGGCAGGCTCTCGCCGGTCAGCATCGATTCATCGACGCCGCCGGCACCCTCGACCACCCGGCCGTCGACCGGCATCCGTTCGCCGGGGCGGACCACCACATGGTCGCCGACGCGCACGCGCTCCACCGGGACCTCGGTCTCGACGCCGTCGCGGCGCAGCCGGGCGGTGGCCGGGCGCAAATCCATCAGCGCGCGGATCGCCGCCGCGGTCTGGCCCTTGGCCCGCGCCTCCAGCCACTTGCCGAACAGCACGAAGGTGATCAGCACCGCCGACGCCTCGAAATACAGGTGCGGCTCGTGGCCGGGGTGCGCGGTCAGCATCAGGTAGAGGCTGAGGCCCCAGGCCGCCGAGGTGCCGAGCGCCACCAGCAGGTCCATGTTGCCGGCGCCCGCCCGCACCGCGTTCCAGCCGGCCCGGTAGAAACGGGCGCCCAGCCAGAACTGCACGACGCTGGCCAGCACCAGCTGCACCGCGGCCGGCAGCATCCAATGGGCGCCGAACAGATCGCCGACCATGCCGGCCAGCAGCGGCAGCGACAGGGCGGCGGCGATCAGCACATGGTGCAGGTCACGGCGGCCGCGGTCGGCCCGCGCCTGCTCCTCCGCCGCCTCGCCGCCCTGCCCGAGCGGAGCGGCGCCGTAGCCGGCCTTCTCCACCGCCGCGGCCAGGGCGGCGGCGTCGACGCTGCCGGCAAAGGCAACGACATGGGCGCGCTCGGTCGCCAGGTTGACCGCAGCGGACTCGACGCCCGGCAGCCGCGTCAGCGCCTTCTCCACCCGGCCGGCGCAGGACGCGCAGGTCATGCCGGTCACCGACAGGTCGAACTCCCGCCGCTCCGCGTGATAGCCGGCGGCCTCGACCGCGGCGGCGGCGGCCTTGGCGTCGGGGGGGCCGGCAAAGGTCAGCCGCGCCCGCTCGGTCGCCAGATTGACCGAGACGTCGGTGACGCCCGGCACCCGTCCCAGCGCCTTTTCCACCCGGCCGGCGCAGGACGCGCAGGTCATGCCCGACACCCCGAGATCCAGTTCGCTGAGGGGGGAGCCCGCCGCCGGTTCGGCGCTGTGCTGCTGGGTGGTGGTCATGCCGGTTCTCCTCTGTTTCCCGCGGCATAGGAAGATATGGGGCTTCCAACGATTGGAAGGTCAAGGGGCGCATCGACGCACACGGCATCACTGCCCTGAACAAAGCGCCGGGCGGTGCGTTCGTGTCCTGTCCACACCGCCAACATCCACCCCGCGACCATCCAACCCGCGAACCGGAACGAAGGGGCCGCCCGTGACCCGCCTGACCATCGACGAGGCGCAAAGCCGCGTCTCCCGCCTGCTGACCCATGACGTGGTCGAGGACCTGCGCGCCGTGGAGTATGAGACCCCGCCGCTGGCCGACGCCCCGTCGGCCACGCCGCTGGCCGAGTTGCGGCGGGCGGGCGTCACCTTCAGCCACGCCCCCGGCTCCCCCGACTGTCTGTACCGCATCGCCGCCTTCGGTGATTCGCTGCTGATGCGGCTTCAACTGAATGTCTGGCGCTTCGTCGCGATCTATCAGGTGCCGGTGAGCGACCCGATCGACAGCAACACCATCGCCCCGCATTTCGAACGCTGGGCCATCGGCGCCGGCCACGCCGGCTGGACCATCGGCTGGCGCGACGGCGTCGATCCCTGGAAGCCGGAGCTGCGGGTGGTGGAGACCTATTGCTACGCCATGTTGCCGGAGGATTTCCTGGACGAGCCGCTGACCCAGCTCTACTGGCGCACCGACCTGTTGCAGATGACGCGCGCCTTCCTGCTGGAGGCGCGGCGGATGGGCATCCGGCTGTCGGCGCCCGACACGGTGTAGCGGAGGTTTCGCTTGGCGCGGCGGGGTCGGGCGTGCTCAATCCATGGGCAGCCGAACCGCGCCCGAGCCCCGACCATGCCGCCGATCCCCATTCCGATGCCGACCGACCTGTCCAGCCTGCTGATGGTGATGGATCTGGTCGGCGTGTTCGTCTTCGGGCTCAGCGGCGGCACGCTGGCGGTGCGCAAGCGGCTCGACCTGTTCGGGGTGATGGTGCTGTCGCTGGCGGCGGCGCTGGCCGGCGGCGTGTTCCGCGACCTGCTGATCGGCGCCGTCCCGCCGGCCAGCCTCGGCGACGACCGCTATCTGCTGGCCGCGCTGGCCGCCGGGGCCGTCGCCTTCCTGTTCCACAGGCCGATCAACCGGCTGGGCAAGCCGGTGATGGTGCTGGACGCCGCCGGGCTCGGCCTGTTCACGGTGGCCGGCTGCGGCAAGGCGCTGGCCTTCGGCCTCAGCCCGCTGCCGGCGGCGCTGCTGGCGGTGATGACCGCCTGCGGCGGCGGGGTGATGCGCGACCTGCTGGTCGCCGAGGTGCCGCGGGTGCTGCGCGAGGAGATCTACGCCATGGCCTCGCTGCTGGGCGCGGTGGTGGTGATCGCCGGCCAGCGGCTGGACCTGCCGCCGGTGCCGGTGGCGGTGGTCGGCGCGCTGGCGGTGTTCGCGCTGCGCGTCGTCAGCGTGCTGCGCGGCTGGAGCGCACCGCGGGCGCCGGGGAGCTGAGGGGGGCTCTCCCGCCCCGGGAGAGGGAGGGGACCCGCCGCGAAGCGGTGGGGAGGGTGAGGGGCGATCCGGACAGGGAGCCCCTGATTCTTGCATTACCCCTCACCCTTCCCATGCTCCGCATGGGCCCCGAGGTCGCTCGCAAGCCTCGCGACCGCATTCCGCCTAAGACCGCCTATCGGCGCTCTCCCGGCCTGCGGCCGTCGGCTCCATGCCCTCTCCCGGGGCGGGAGAGGGAGACTGCAACGTCCCGAACCCTTACCCCCGCTTGCCCCAGCCCGGCATCGGGAAGACCGGGTCGGCTTCGGCCGACTCCTTGGGCAGGACCACGGTCGGGCGCAGCTTGTGGTTCTGGACGCAGGCGGAGATCAGGTTGGTGTTCTGGCCCTTGTCGTCGAAGGTGATCGGCGGGCCGACCATCAGCTTGTCGGCCAGCTTGGTCTGGCGCAGCGCCGACAGCAGCGCCGCCGATTCCGCGGTGCCCGCCCGCTTGAAGGCGTCGGCGGCGATCAGGATCGCCTCGAAGGTGAAGGCGACGTTGAAGGCGTAGCCCTCGAAGCGGTCGTTCGGGTACTGCTTCTTGAACGCCGCCTCGACCCGCTTGGTCATCGCCGCCTTGGGGTCGTACCAGGGCAGGTTGGTGATGGCGTAGTCGGCGTACTTGCCCAGCACCTTGTAGAACTGCTCGTCGTACAGGCCGGGCGAGCCGGGGGAGACGATGCCCTTCGGCTCCCAGCGCTGCTTGACCATCTCGCGCACCATCATGATGGCGTCGTTGGCGCGGGTGGTGACGATGGCGAGTTCGGCGCCGGTCGCCTTGGCCTTCGCCACCTCGACCGCCAGATCCTGCGCCTTCGGGTCGTAGGAGATCGATTCCAGGATCTGGAACGGCATGTTCAGCGTCGGGAACAGCGCGTCGACCGCCGCGCGGTTGGCCATGCCGAAGGTGTCGTTGGCGTGCAGGAACACCGCGGTCTTCGGCGTCGTGCCGGTGGCGGCGAACAGGTCCTTCATCAGCGCCATCCCGTTCGACACCAGCATGGTGGAGGTCGGGAAGTTGCGGAAGACGGTCTTGTAGCCCTGCTCGGTCAGCTTGTCGGCGGCGGCGATGTTCATCACCAGCGGCACGCCGCGCTGTTCGCAGACCTGGGCGGCGGCGGCGGTCTGGCCGCTGTCGAAGGCGCCGACGATGACGTGGGCGCCGTCGTTGATCAGCTTTTCCGTGCGCGAGCGGGCGACGTCGGCGTTCGATTCGGTGTCGGCCGACATCACCTCCACCTTGTAGCCGAGGTCGGCGAGCACGGCGGGCGCGATCTCCGCGCCGCGCTGGCAGGCTTGGCCCGCCTGGGCCAGCAGGCCGGAGCGCGGCAGCAGCACGCCGACCTTCAGCGTCGTGTCCTGGGCGAAGGCCGGGGCGCGGCCGAACCCGGCCAGCACGCCGCCGGCGACGGCCGCCTGGCCGAGCTGGCGGCGGTTGAGGGCGAGTCCTCCGATGGAACGGTTCTTATGATCGTTGGTCATGATGCAACGGGTGCCTTTGGCTGGACGCGGCGAAACATGTCGACCGGAGAGTCCACCGGCACGCCCCCTTGTGTCAAAGTGGAATCGTCGCCGCCGCCCAGGACGCAACGGACCCAGCATCATGACCACCAGCACGGTCACCCTCGGCGAAGCGCTCGCCATCGCCCTCGACCTTCTCAAGGCCGGCCGGCTGGACGAGGCCGACGTCCTCTACCGCCGCGTCCTCGACGCCGATCCCGACAACGCCGAGGCGCTGCACCGGATGGGCTTCCTCGCCGCGCGCCGAGGGGACGACGACGGCGCGCTGCCCCTGCTGGCCCGATCGGTGGAACTGGCGCCCGATGCCGACGCGCTGTTCAACCTGGGCACCCTGCACCACCGCGCGCTGCGGACGGAGGAGGCGATCGCCACCTACCGCCGCGCCATCGCGCTGCGCCCCGACTTCCCCAGCGCCGAATACCATCTCAGCGAATCGCTGCAGGGCATCGGCCGGCTGGACGAGGCGCTGGCGGCGCTGGACGTCCTGCTGGGCCGCCACCCGCATTTCCCGCCCGGCTGGCGCCAGCGCGGCGACATCGAGGCGGAGCTGGGCCGGCCGGGGGCGGCGGTGCATTTCTACGAGATGGCGCTGGCGCTGGCCCCCGACGACACGCTGTCGCAGGCCCGGCTGGCGGAGCAGGACGCCGCCTTCCGCGTCCGGCGGGCGGCGATGGCGGCGCGGCTGCCCGACGGCCGGCACGACCTGCGCGACACCACGGTGCTGATCCCCTTCCGCGCCGACAGCGACGACCGCAAGCGCAACCTGCGCTGGATCGTCGGCTTCCTGCTGAAGCACGCCGACACCACCATCCTGATCGGCGAGGACAAGGACGGGGCGAGCGACGTCGCCGACGCGCTGGGGCCGGAGCTGGCCGCCCGCTGCCGCCACCTGCATCTGCGCGGCAACGACACCCCCTTCACCCACAAGGCCCATCTGATCAACCGCATGGTCGAGGCGGCCGAAACGCCGATCGTCGCCCTGCACGACACCGACATCGTGGTCGACCCGGTGCAGTATGTCCTGGCGCGCGACGCGGTGCGGCGCGGCGGCGGGCTGGTCTTTCCCTACAACGGGCTGTTCTTCTGGATCATGGGGCGCGAGGTGCTGCGCTTCGGCCACACGCTGTCGGCGGCGCCGCTGAACGCCGTCTGTCCGCGCTTCCCGCTGATGCACCGCAACTCGCCGGGCGGCGGCGCCTTCTTCAACCGCGAACGGCTGCTGGCGGCCGGCGGCTACAACGAGAATTTCCTGTCCTGGGGCTTCGAGGACGACGAGATCGCCGAACGGTTCCGCCGGCTGGGGCTGAGCGTCGAGCGGGTGCCGGGGCCGCTCTATCACCTGGAGCACGCCCGGCCGGCGAACTCGTCCGAGCAGAACCCGTTCTTCGAGGCCAACCGGGCGGAGCTGGAGCGCGTCCGCGCCGCCGACGGCGACCGGCTGCGCGCCGACATCGCCGCCGGACGGCTGAGACGCCCCCTGCTGTCGTCCAGGGATCTCGACGTCTGAAAGGGGCAAGAGAGACGCGGATCGCCCTTTCGCGGTGCAGCAGGCGGCGACCTCTTGACGGCGGGGCGGCGCCGACACAGCTCTGAGGGCAGGTCATGACAGATATGAGAACAACGGCGTGTTGAGCTTGGCGCGGAAGCTGTGGTCGGAAGCCACTTCCGGCGGTTTGCCGGCGGGAACGGCGTCGGTCCCGCGCGGCATGCGGGTCTACGCGGTGGGCGACATCCACGGCCGGCTCGACCTGCTCGACCAACTGCTGGGGCAGATCGCCCGCGACGGCGACCAGGCGCCGAACCTGCTGAAATACCTCGTCTTCCTCGGCGACTATGTCGACCGCGGTCCCGACTCGCGGCTGGTGATCGAACGGCTGGCCTGCGGGCTGCCGACGGCCTTCGGCGCGGTGTTCCTGCGCGGCAACCACGAGGACACGATGCTGGGCTTCCTGTCCGACCTGCGCGTCGCGCCGGGCTGGCTGACCTATGGCGGCGACGCGACGCTGGAAAGCTACGGCGTCCCCGCCCCCGACCCCGACGCCCCGACGGAGCATCTGGGCGAGGCCCAGCGCCTGCTGAACGCCGTGCTGCCGGGCCACCACCGCGCCTTCCTGACCGGCCTGCGCAACCACCTGACCGTCGGCGACTATCACTTCGTCCATGCCGGGGTGCGGCCGGGCGTGCCGCTCGACCGCCAGGAGGACAAGGACCGCCTGTGGATCCGCGACGCCTTCCTGACCTCGCGCGCCGACCACGGCAAGATCGTCGTCCACGGCCACACCATCGCCGCGGAACCGGAGCTGCGCCCCAACCGCATCGGCATCGACACCGGCGCCTACGCCACCAACCGCCTGACCGCCCTGGTGCTGGAAGGGACGCAGCGGCGGTTCCTCTGCACGATCTGAGGAAGCGGACCCCGAAACGAACAAGGGCTCCCGGATTTCTCCGGAAGCCCTTGTTCGTATTGGTCGGAGAGAGAGGATTCGAACCTCCGGCCCCTGCCTCCCGAAAGCAGTGCTCTACCAGGCTGAGCTACTCTCCGTTCGCGTCGCCGGCGGGCGTGTCGTCCGCCGGTGGAGCGGGTGTATAAACGGTCCGCCCGGGGTGCGCAACGCAAAAAACGCGTCCTGCCCAAAAAGTTTCCAACGTCCCGGCCGGCCCCGCTTCGCCCCCCGATCCAGCGGTCAGAAATCGCGATCGATCACGAAATCAATGACTTCCAGCAGGGCCTGCTTGATCGGCCCGTCGGCGAACAGCCCCAGGCTGTCACGCGCGATGGCGCCGTAGTGGCGGGCCCGCTCCACCGTGTCCTTCAGGGCGTTGTGACGGGCCATCAGGGACTGCGCCTGCTCCAGGTCGCCGTCCTTCTGGTCGAGATCCTCCATCACCCGACGCCAGAAGCTGCGCTCCTCGTCGTTGCCGCGGCGGAAGGCCAGGACCACCGGCAGGGTGATCTTGCCCTCGCGGAAATCGTCGCCGACGTTCTTGCCCAGCTTGGCCTGCAGGGCCGAATAATCGAGCACGTCGTCGACGAGCTGGAAGGCGATGCCGAGATTCATGCCGTAGTCGTACAGCGCCAGCTCTTCCGCCTGGGGCCGGTTGGCGACGACGGCGCCGACGCGGCAGGCGGCGGCGAACAGCTCGGCGGTCTTGCCCTTGATGACCTCGAGGTAGGCCTGCTCGCTGGTCTCGGTGTCGTTGGTGGTGCGGAGCTGCAGCACCTCGCCCTCGGCGATGATCGCCGAGGCGCCCGACAGGATGCGCAGCACGTCGAGCGACTGCACCTCCACCATCATCTCGAAGGCGCGGGAGAACAGGAAGTCGCCGACCAGCACGCTGGCCTTGTTGCCGAACACCGCGTTGGCCGAGGCCATGCCGCGGCGCAGGTCGCTTTCGTCGACGACGTCGTCGTGCAGCAGGGTGGCGCTGTGGATGAACTCCACCACCGCCGCCAGCAGCCGGTGATGCTCCCCGCTGTAGCCGCACATGTTGGCCGCCGCCAGCGTCAGGACCGGGCGCAGGCGCTTGCCGCCGGCCGCGATCAGATAGCCGGCGAGCTGGGGGATCATCTCCACCGACGACTGCATGCGGTCGAGGATGATCTGGTTGACGGCGCTGAGGTCCTCGGCCACCAAAGCGGTCAGGTCGTCGAGCGGGTTGGACTTGCGCCGTTTGGGCTCGAAGTTGGTCACGACCGCCAAGGTCGACTCCACGGGTGATTGACGCCAGAAATTGCGCTAGGGAGCATAACGGCCTAGCCTGTTCGGTCAAGCCCGCAGGCCGCCGTTCTTTCGAGACGCCATGACAGAACTGCTTCGAACCACCGATCCCGTCCGATTGTCCTGGCTGATAGCCCTGTTGGCCGATGCCGGGATCGAGGCGCTGGTCCTCGACACCCACACCAGCATCCTGGAGGGGTCGATCGGCGCCATCCCGCGCCGGCTGATGGTCGACTCCGACGACGCGGTCCGCGCCGTCCGCATCCTGCGCGAGGCCGGCGAGGCGTGAGCGAGGCGTGCACGTTCCGGACGGATTTCCTGCTGAACGGCCGGGTCCGGCTGACCCAGCCGGAGGGCGGCTACCGCGCCGCCATCGACCCGGTGTTCCTGGCCGCCGTCACCGCCGCCGTTGATGGAGAACGGGTTCTGGACGTTGGCACCGGCACCGGGGCGGCGGCGCTGTGCCTCGCCGCCCGCGTGCCGGGGGTCCGTGTGGTCGGGCTGGAGCAGCGCGCCGACGCCTGCGCCTTCGCCCGGCGCAACGCCGATCTCAGCGGGCTGGCCGACCGGGTCAGCGTGGTGGAGGGCGACCTGCTGGACCCGCCGCCGGCGCTCGGCCCCGGCGGATTCGACCGTGTCATGATGAACCCGCCCTACCTGAAGGCGACGGCGGCGAGCCACCCACCCGACGCCTGGAAGGCCGCCGCCAACGTCGAGGGACCGGCGCAACTGGCCGACTGGCTGCGCTTCGCCGACGTCATGCTGAAGCCCCGCGGCACAGTGACGCTGGTCCACCGCGCCGACCGGATCGACGACATCCTGGCGGCGTTGCGCCGCCGATTCGGCAGCCTCGTCCTGGTGCCGCTGTGGCCGAAACCGGGGCAGGAGGCGAAAAGGCTGCTGGTGATCGCCCGCAAGGGCGGCCGCGCCCCTGCCCGGCTGACCGCCGGCGTCACCGTGCACGAGGCCGACGGGCGCTACAGCGCGGCAGCGGAACGGGTGCTGCGCGACGCCGCGGCGCTGGCGTTTTAGCGCCGCCGCCATCTTTGACCGGGACCATCTTTGAAACGCGGGACTTCGTTCCCATCTCTGCCGGCATGAGCCTGCAATCCCTCCTCGCCAAACTCCCCTTCGGCCCCTGGCGCAAGGCCGGGCCGCTGGTGTCCGTCGTCCGCCTGTCCGGCGTCATCGGCCAGGGCGGTGCCTTCCGCCCCGGCCTCAGCCTCGCGGCGGTCGCCCCGCTGCTGGAGCGCGCCTTCGCGCCCAAGGACCAGAAGGCGGTGGCCCTGGTCATCAACTCACCCGGCGGGTCGCCGGTCCAGTCGGCGCTGATCGCCAAGCGCATCCGCGATCTGGCGGAGGAAAAGAAGCTGCCGGTCTTCGCCTTCTGCGAGGACGCGGCGGCCTCCGGCGGCTACTGGCTGGCCTGCGCCGCCGACGAGATCTGGGCCGATGAAAGCTCCATCGTCGGGTCGATCGGCGTGGTGTCGTCGGGATTTGGGCTGCACGCGCTGATCGAGAAGCACGGCATCGAACGGCGGCTCTACACCGCCGGCGACAAGAAGGTGCTGCTCGACCCCTTCTCGCCCGAGCGGGAGGACGGCGTCGCCCATCTGAAGGCGTTGCAGGCCGACGTGCACGAGGCGTTCAAGGCGATGGTCCGCGCCCGGCGCGGCACCCGCCTGACCGGATCGGAGGAGGAGCTGTTCTCCGGCGCCTTCTGGGCCGGCCGCCGGGCGCTGGGGCTGGGGCTGATCGACGGGCTGGGCGACCTGCGCGCGGTGCTGCGCGGCCGCTTCGGCGACAAGGTGCGGCTGCGCGTGGTCCAGCCGGAGCGCGGGCTGATGCGGCGGCTGGGCTTGCGGGCCGGAAGCGGCGACGCCCCGGCGCTGCAGGCCGGGGCGTTGGACCAGGTGGCGGAGGCGCTGCCGACCGCCGCCCTCACCGCGTTGGAAGACCGGCTGGTCTGGGCGCGGCTGGGGCTGTAGCGGCTCAACGGTCGGCGTCAGCGCTCGGCGGTGGCCCCGACCGCTTGCAGGCCGTAGTCGTCCGCCTGCAGGAAGTTCGCCCGCAGCGGCTTGAGGACGAACAGCGCCAGCACCGCGGCGACCAGGTTGAAGCTGGCGGCGATGTAGAACACGGCGTGCCAGCCGAAATGGCTGGCGATCAGGCTGCTGAGCGGCACCAGCAGCGCCGCCGTGCCCTTGGCGGTGTAGAGCATGCCGGCGTTGGTCGCGGCGAACTTCGACCCGAAGGTGTCGCCGGCCGTCGCCGGGAACAGGCTGTAGATCTCGCCGAAGACGCAGAAGAACATCGCGGTGAACACCACGAACAGCACCGGGTTGCGGCCGAGCTGCGTCAGCAGGATGATGGCCAGCGCCGCGGTGCCGAAGGCGATGAACATGGTGTTTTCACGGCCGATGCGGTCCGACACCCAGCCGAAGAAGGGCCGGCCGGCGCCGTCCAGCACGCGGTCGATCGAGATGGCGAGGGTCAGCGCCGGCAGGACGAGGCCGAACAGGTTGATCGGCGAATCGGCGACGTGGAAGTCGTGGGCGATCGGCGCGATCTGCGCCGCCGCCATCAGGCCGCCCGAGGCCACCATCACGAACATGATGTAGAGCAGCCAGAACACCGGGGTGCGGACGACGCGGGCCGGCGCGTAGTCGATCTTGGTCTGCACGAGGTTGCCCTTGCGCGCCGGGCCGTCCGACTTCGGCGCCTTGCGCAGGAACCAGGACAGCGCGAAGATCGCCAGCCCCTGGCCGATGCCGAAGACCAGGAAGGTGTGCTCGTAGCCCTGCGACGCGATCATGTTGGCGATCGGGATCACCGTGGCGCCGGCACCGGCGCCGAAGCCGGCGGCGGTGATGCCGGCGGCCAGACCGCGCTGCTGCGGGAACCATTTCAGCGCGTTGCCGACGCAGGTGCCATAGACGCAGCCGGCGCCGACGCCCGACACCACCGCCGCCAGATACAGCATCGGCAGCGAGGTGGCCTGGCTGTCGATCACCCACGAGCCGCCGACCAGCAGGCTGCCGACCAGCACCACGACCTGCGGGCCGTAGCGGTCGACGAACCAGCCCTCGACCGGGACCAGCCAGGTTTCGGTGAAGACGAAGATGGAGAAGGCGATCTGGATCGCCGCGCGGCCCCAGCCGTGCTTGGCGTCGATCGGGTCGACGAACAGGGTCCAGCCATATTGCAGGTTGGCGATCATCGCCATGCACAGCAGGCCGACGCTGAGCTGGAACCATTTGTTGTGAAGAAGACCGCGGTCTTCGGTCGTCTCTGTGGTCATGCCCCAAGTCCCATTGAGCGTGGGGGCGCCCGGCCGGCGGTGGGGCGGCGATCCCGCTTCGGATCACCCCCGGTCCTGCACCGCGGCCTGGCGCCGTTCGGACATGACTGTGCACCTCAACAATCCGTATCCCAAATACCAGATACCGAATCCGCGATCCTTTCCCGCATCGTGGAAAGTGTTGAAAACGCTGGTTTTCTTCTGGGAGCAGCCATTCGCGCAACGCTTGGCTCAGCGTTGAGGCGAGCGTCAGGCGGCGGAGTTCTGCGTCAGCAGCGTGGTCAGCCAGCGGTAGTTGGCGCCGTCGCCGGACTGGATGGCGCTCTGCACCACCTGCACCGCGGTGGTGGGGTCCTGCGGATCGGGGACGGCCGCCGCGGCCGTACCGCCGCCCTCGTCCTGGGCGAACAGGGTGACGGCGCCGACGCCCAGCCGGACCGCGGGTTGCGCGTTCGCCACCACCCCGCTGCCGTCGGTGCCGCCGGCCGCCTCGCCGACGCCGTTCAGGGTTTCCAGCATCGCCGCGAACTGGCCGGCCAGCGCACCCGCCTGCCGGGACGCGGACGTCCCTTTGCGCTCCAGGACGTCTTCCGCCCGGATGCGCATGGCTTGCGTGGCCTCGCTGTTGGCCATCATCGACATGGGACAACCCCTGTGGCTTGCGGCGAACCACAAGGGTCACGCAAAAATCACGCCACTGGCGGGGGTCAGGCGCCGCAACGGCCGCAGCACGCCTGCGGCCTTTTGCCCGGCAAAAAATTCCCAGCCGCCCGGCAGAAGATTCCCAGCGGTCGGCAAGCGTTGCCGGCCGCCGGGAGCCCTCTGCCGGCGCCGGTCAGTCGCGGAAGTTCTGGTACTGAAGCGGCTGTTCGATGCCCATCCGCTTGACGAAGGCGATCGCCTCCTGAAGGTCGTCGCGCTTCTTGCCGGTCACCCGCAGTTCGTCGCCCTGGATCGAGACCTGGACCTTCATCTTGCTGTCCTTGATCCCTTTGACGATGGTCTTCGCCAAGTCCTGCGCGATTCCCTGCTTGATCGTCACGGTGTGGCGCAGCGCGTCGCCGGCGGCACGCTGCGGCTGGGCGGTGAAGTCCAGCGCCGCGGCGTCAAGCTTGCGGCGGGTGACGTAGACGCGCAGCAGTTCCTGCATCTGCGCCAGCTTCGGCGCATCGTCGGCCAGCAGCACGATCTCGTTCTCGGTCCGCTCGACCGTGCACTTCGACCCCTTGAAGTCGAAGCGGGTCTCGATCTCGCGGCGGACGCCGGCGAGGGCGTTGTCGATCTCGTGGACGTCCGTCTCGGACACGATGTCGAACGACGGCATGGCGGCACTCTCCCTGATGGACAAACGCGGATAAGGATGGATGGCCCGCACCGTAAAGAAGGCGGCCGTCATACTCAACAGCCGCCTTGGTCCTACCGTCCTGGCCCCATCGGCCCAGACCGGACGGGCGTCAGTCCATCTGTTCGGCGTAGTGGCAGGCGACCAGCCGGTCGTCGACCGGACGCAGCGCCGGCACCTCCGCCGCGCAGCGCTCCGTCGCGTAGGGGCAGCGCTTGTGGAAGGAGCAGCCCGGCGGCGGGTTCAGCGGCGACGGCAGCTCGCCCTTCGGCACCACCCGCTCGACCCGCAGATGCGGGTTCACCCGCGGCGTGGCGGCCAGCAGGATGCGGGTGTAGGGGTGGCGCGGCCGGTTGAAGACGACGTCCTTGTCGCCATGCTCGACCGGCTTGCCGAGATACATCACCATCAGCGCGTCGGCGATGTGCCGCACCACGCTGAGGTCGTGCGAGATGAACAGGTAGGCGAGGTTCAGCTCCTCCTGCAGATCCATCATCAGGTTCAGCACCTGCGCCTGGATCGACACGTCGAGCGCCGACACCGGCTCGTCCGCCACGACGACGCGCGGGTTCAGCATCAGGGCGCGGGCGATGGCGATGCGCTGGCGCTGCCCGCCGGAGAACATGTGCGGGTAGCGGTCGATCTGGTCGGGGCGCAGGCCGACCTTGCCCATCATGGCGACGGCGCGGGCTCGCCGCTCGTCCTTGCCCATGTCGGTGTTGATCACCAGCGGCTCGGTCAGGATCGAACCGACGGTCTTGCGCGGGTTCAGCGAGCCATAGGGATTCTGGAAGACCATCTGCACCGTGCGGCGCAGCTCCTTCATCTCCGCGGCGCTGCGCCCGACGACGTCGCGGCCGTCATAGTGCAGCTGGCCCGAGGTCGGCGGCTCGATCATGGTGACGGAACGGGCCAGCGTCGACTTGCCGCAGCCGGACTCGCCGACCACCGCCAGCGTGCAGCCGGCCTGGAGCTGGAACGACACACCGTCCAGCGCCTTGACCGTCGCCAGCGGCTTGAAGGCGCCACGCTTGACGGCGTAGTGCTTGCGCAGGTTGTGCGCCTCCAGCACGATCGAGCGGTCGGGCGAGCCGTCGGCCGGGGCCTGGGCGGGGGTGTTGGTTTCGGTGCTCATCACAGCGCCCCCTCGACGGCGGGAACGCCATCGGGAAGTGGGTAGAAACAACGCGCCCGCCCGTCGTCCACATCGTACAGGGCCGGGCGCTCGGCGCGGCAGCGGTCGTCAGCGAAGCGGCAGCGCGGGCTGAACAGGCAGCCGGCCGGCCGGTCGGCGATGCCCGGCACCATGCCGGGGATCGTCGGCAGCCGGCGCTTGCCCAGCGCCCGTTCCGGCAGCGCGTCGAGCAGCGCGCCGGTGTAGGGATGGCGCGGCCGCTCGAACAGCGCGGCCACCGGCCGCGTCTCCGCCACCTGTCCGGCGTACATCACGACGACGCGCTGCGCGGTTTCCGCCACCACGCCCATGTCGTGGGTGATCAGGATCAGCGCCATGCCGCGTTCGCGCTGCAGCTGGACCAGCAGGTCGAGGATCTGCTTCTGGATGGTGACGTCCAGCGCCGTCGTCGGCTCGTCCGCCACCAGCAGGCGCGGGTTGCAGGCGATGGCGATGGCGATCATCACGCGCTGGTTCATGCCGCCGGAGAGCTGGTGCGGGAAGGCCGACAGGCGGGTTTCCGGCGCCGGGATGCCGACCTGCTCCAACAGGGCGATGGCCCGGTTGCGCAGCGGCTTGCCGGACAGCCCCTCATGCACCCGCAGCGTCTCCATGATCTGGAAGCCGACGGTGAAGCAGGGGTTGAGGCTGGTCATCGGCTCCTGGAAGACCATGGCGACGTCCTTGCCGGTGATCGCCCGGCGCTGGGCCGGCGGCATGGTCAGCAGGTCGCGGCCGCCGAACATCATGCGGTCGGCGACCACCCGGCCGTTGGAGCCGAGCAGCCCCATCACCGCCAGCGAGGTCACCGATTTGCCGGAGCCGGATTCGCCGACGATGCCGACGACCTCGCCCTCGTCCACGGTCAGGTCGATCCCATCCACCGCGCGGAAGGTTCCGGCGCGGGTGGTGAACTCGACCGACAGGTTCTTGATGTCGAGAAGAGGCATGGCGTCAACGCTTCAGCTTGGGGTCGAGCGCGTCGCGAAGACCGTCGCCCAACAGATTGAAGGCCAGCACGGTCACCAGGATGGCGACGCCCGGCCAGGTCACCACCCACGGCGCGCGCTGGAGGAACTGCAGCGACGAGGCCAGCATGGTGCCCCATTCCGGCGTCGGCGGCTGCGCGCCGAGGCCGAGGAAGCCCAGCGCCGCGGCGTCCAGGATGGCGGTGGAGAAGCCCAGCGTCGCCTGCACGATCAGCGGCGCCAGGCAGTTCGGCAGCACGACGATCAGCATCAGGCGCAGCGGCCCGGCCCCGGCGACGCGCGAGGCGACGACATAGTCCTTGTTGACCTCCGCCATCACCGCGGCGCGGGTCAGGCGGGCGTAGTGCGGGATCACCACCACCGACACCGCCAGCATGGCGTTGGTCAGCCCCGGCCCGAGGATGGCGGCGACCACCACCGCCAGCAGCAGCGACGGCAGCGCCAGCAGGATGTCCATGGCGCGCATGATCAGCACGTCGGCCATCCCGCCGAAGAAGCCGGCCAGCAGCCCGAGGCCGAGCCCGACCGCCAGCGACAGGGTGACGACGATCAGGCCGATCAGCATCGACAGCCGGGCGCCGTACATCAGGCGCGACAGCATGTCGCGGCCGATGTCGTCGGTGCCCAGCAGGTAGGTCCAGGTGCCGCCCTCCTGCCAGACCGGCGGGGAGAGGATGGCGTCGCGGTACTGGATGTCGGGGTCGTGCGGGGCCAGCACGCCGGCCAGCACGGCGATCACCGCGATCAGCAGGATCACCACGAGGCCGAGCAGCGCGCCCTTGTTCTGCTTGAAGTGATACCAGAACTCGGCCAGCGGGTGCGGCGGGCGCGACACCGCGACGGCGGGGTCTGATTGGGTCGAAATCTCAGCGGACATGGTTTCGCCTCACCGCGCGTGACGGATGCGGGGGTTGAGGACGCCGTACAGCACGTCCACCAGCAGATTGACCAGGATCACCGAGGTGGCGATCAGCAGGACACCGCCCTGCAGCGCCGGATAGTCGCGGCGGTTGATCGATTCGATCAGCCACTTGCCGACGCCCGGCCAGGAAAAGATGGTCTCGGTCAGGATGGCGCCGCCGAGCAGCGTGCCGACCTGCAGGCCGATGACGGTCACCACCGGGATCAGCGCGTTGCGCAGCGCGTGCATGCCGATGACCCGGCGGTCGGCCAGCCCCTTGGCGCGGGCGGTGCGGATGTAATCCTCCCCCAGCACCTCCAGCATGGCCGAGCGGGTCATGCGCGCCACCACCGCCAGCGGCACCGTGCCCAGCACGATGGTCGGCAGGATCAGGTGCGACAGCGCCGAGCGGAAGGCGTCGTAATCGCCGGCCATCAGCGTGTCGATCAGCATGAAGCCGGTCACCGGCTCCACGTAATAGACCAGGTCGAGCCGCCCCGACACCGGGGTCCAGCCCAGCGCGACCGAGAAGAACAGGATCAGCAGCAGGCCCCACCAGAAGATCGGCATCGAATAGCCGGTCAGGCTGGCGCCCATCACGCCGTGGTCGAACAGCGACCCGCGCTTCACCGCCGCCAGGATGCCGGCCGGCAGCCCGATCAGCGTCGCGAACAGCATGGCGCACAGCGCCAGTTCCAGCGTCGCCGGGAACAGCGTGACGAACTCGCTCAGCACCGGGTTGTGGGTGATCAGCGACAGCCCGAAATCGCCGGACAGCACGTGACCGACATAGTCGAGGAACTGCTGCCACAGCGGTTGGTCGAGGCCGAGTTCGTGGCGGAAGGCGGCCAGCCGTTCGGGCGCGATGCCCCGTTCACCGACGCGCACCTCGATGGGGTCGCCGGGAACCAGCCGGATCAGGATGAAGGTCAGGAAGGTGATGCCGAGGAAGGTCGGAATCACCAAGCTCACCCGCGTCAGGATGAAGCGAAGCATCGAGAGGGACTCATTTTTCAAACGTCGGTCAAAACGGAAACGGGGTTCCTCATCGGAACCCCACGATCATCGGGGCCGACGGCCCCATGCAGACACAGCCTTCGCCACCGCCGGCGGGGAAGGAAGGGGGGCGGGGGCGTCGCCGAACGCAAAACCCCCGCCCCCCATTCACCTCGTCACCCGCGCCCTTCGAAACCCGAAGGGCGCATCGCTCACTTCAGGTCGACGCCTTCGAAGCGATGGACGCCGAACGGGTCCATCTTGTAGCCGACGACGTTCTTGGCAAGACCCATGTACACCACCGAATGGGCGATGGTGTACCAGGGCGCCTCTTCCTTGAAGATCACCTGCGACTGTTCGTACAGCTTGGTGCGGGCGGCGATGTCGGTGGTGCGCTTGGCCTGGACGACGAGGTCGTCAAACTCCTTGTTGCACCACTTCGACAGGTTGTTGCCGCCCGGACGCGCCGCCTCGCAACCCAGCAGGGTGTAGAGGAAGTTGTCGGGATCGCCGTTGTCGCCGGTCCAGCCGAGCATGCCCATCTGGTGCTCGCCCTGCTGCATCCGCTTGCGGTATTCACCCCACTCGTACTGCACGATCTTCGCCTTGACGCCGACCTTGGCCAGATCGGCCTGCATCATCTCGGCGACGCGCTTGGCGTTGGGGTTGTAGGGGCGCTGCACCGGCATCGCCCACAGGTCGGTTTCGAAACCGTTGGGGTAGCCGGCGTCGGCCAGCAGCTTCTTCGCCCGCTCGATGTCGTACGGATAATCCTCGATCGCGTCGTTGTACGACCACATGGTCGGCGGGATCGGGTTCTTGGCCGGGACACCGGCGGCCTGGTAGACCGCGGCGACGATCGCCTTCTTGTCCATCGCCATGCTGACGGCGCGGCGGACGCGCACGTCGTCGAACGGCTTCTTGGTCACGTTGAAGGAGACGTAACCGACGTTCAGGCCTTCCTGCTCCTGGACGAGGATCGAGGTGTCCTTCTTCATCGCCTCGATGTCGGCCGGGTTCGGGTACGGCATGACCTGGCATTCGTTGGCCTTCAGCTTGGCCAGCCGGACCGCCGCGTCGGGCGTGATCGCGAAGACGAGGTTGTCGAGCGGCTGCTTGCCGCCCCAATACTGTTCGAACGCCTTGTAGCGGACGACGGCGTCCTTCTGGTAGGCGACGAACTGGAACGGACCGGTGCCGATCGGAACTTGGTCCAGCTTCTCCGGCGTGCCCTTCTTCAGCAGCATCGCGGCGTATTCGGCCGACATGATCGGCGCGAACGGCATGGCGAGGTTGGCCAGGAACGGCGCCTCGACCGCGTTCAGGGTGAACTTGACCGTCAGGTCGTCCACCTTCTCGATCGACTTCAACAGCTTGGGCATCGCCATGTCGTTGAAGTAGTCGTACGCGCCGCCCGACACCTTGTGATAGGGGCTGTCGGCCTTCCACTGGCGCTCGAACGAGAAGATCACGTCGTCGGCGTTGGCGTCGCGCGTCGGCTTGAAGTCGGCGTTGCTGTGCCACTTGGCGCCGGCGCGCAGCTTGAACGTGTAGACCAGACCGTCGTCGGAGATCGTCCAGGATTCGGCCAGGCCCGGAACGACCTTGGTGCCGCCGTGCTCGAACTGGACGAGGTTGTTGTAGACCGGAAGCGCCACGTCGAAGCTGGTGCCGGTCGTGTTCAACATCGGGTTGAAGTTTTCAGGGCTGCCCTCGGAGCAATAAACAAGGGTCTTCGCGGCCTGGGCCGGCGCCGTCAGCGCCAGCGCCGCGGCCATACCAAGCCCGGCACCCAGCAGGATGCGCTTCATTCGTCTTGCCTCCCGATTCCGGTTGGAGCGTTCAGGGAATTTGCCAGATCGCTTTTGGAAATAAGGCAGCCATTTGGCGCGTGCCAAAGGCACCTGTCAACGTGAACATGCATACGTCGTTACGTCACACCGTACCGCATCTTTTGAGGTGCCAACACGATGTTTCCAACTGATTTTGTCGCCGGAAACGCAACAGTTGCGAAGCGAACTGTTTGCTTGACCGAACGGACAGAACCCTCACCCACCGAATCGCACAGAGCAAGCGAAACGCGGGAGCGGGTGCCCACCGGCGGCAGCCGGACGGCAGCCATGCGCACCCGCCGTGAAGGTCGCCATGGGGCCGCATGCTAGGCTGAGTTGCAAGTCATTTCCGCCATGGGACCTCTCGACGCCGATGCCGCCCCTGTTCCGTTCCGGTCCGTTCGCCGCCTACAGCCTTTATCTGATCGGGTCGGCGCTGCTGGCGTCCAACCCGGTGGTCGGCCGGGCCGTGGCCCATGTGGTGCCGCCGATCGGGCTCGCCTTCTGGCGCTGGCTGATCGCCTTCCTGATCGTCCTGCCCTTCGCCCTGCGGGGGTTGCTGGTCCACCGCCACCGGTTGCTGCGGGAGTGGCGGCGCTACCTGCTGCTCGGGGTGCTGGGCCAGGGGATTTCCGGCGCCATCGTCTATTACGGGCTGGAGCGGACCAGCGCCACCAACGCCAGCCTGATCTACGCCACCAGCCCGGCGATGATCCTGGGCATCGCCGCGGTGTGGCTGGGCGACGCGATCCGACCGCGCCAGGTGCTGGGGATCCTGCTGGCGATGGCCGGCGTGCTGGTGATCCTGACCCGCGGCGATCTGGAGGCGCTGCGTCACCTGACCGTCAGCGTCGGCGACCTGCTGGTGCTGACCGGGGCGGTGTCGTGGTCGGTCTACACCATCCTTCTGCGTCAATCGGGCGCACCACTTCCGGTGGTCACCGCCTTCGCCGCCAACGCCTTCGCCGGCGTGCTGGTGCTGGCGCCCTTCTACGCGTGGGAGAGCGTCGCGGTGCGGCCGGTGCCGTTTTCCGTCGTCACCTTCCTGTCGATCGTGGCGGTGGCGCTGTTCGCCTCGGTCCTGGCGCTGCTCGCCTACCAGAAGACCATCGCGATGATGGGGGCGGCGCGCGCCTCCACCGCGCTGTACGTCTCGCCGCTGTGGGCGGCGCTCGCCTCGATGCTGCTGCTGGACGAGCCGTTGCAGGGCTTCCATCTGGTCGGCGTGCTGTTCGTGCTGCCCGGCGTGACGCTGGCGACGCTGCCCGGCCGCCGGGCGGCGACGGTCACGGCCGAAGAGGCTGCGCCGGCTCCGTCGAAGGCGCTCTGACGGCGGGCTTGATCCCGGGCCGGCGCCCGCCCATCTTGGCCGGACCTTTCGTCCGCGGCCGACCGGCACCCCGATGTCCCAGACCTCCCCCACCCCGCTCCTGCTCTGCGCCGACGATTACGGGCTGGCGCCCGGGGTGAACGCCGCCATCCGCGAGCTGATCGCCGCCGGACGCCTGACCGCCACCTCGGTGATGAGCCTGTGCCCGCACTGGCGCCCCGAGGCCGATGCCCTGCGCGCGCTGAAGGACAAGGCCGACGTCGGGCTGCACTTCACCCTGACCGACCAGCCGCCGCTGGGGCCGATGCCGACCCTGGCGCCGGAGGGACGATTGCCGCCGCTGGGGCGGCTGATGGGCTGGGCCTACCGCGGGCGCCTGAACACGCCGGCCGCCCGTGCCGAGATCCGCGCCGAGCTGGCGCGGCAGCTCGCCGCCTTCCGCGACGGCTGGGGCGGCCCGCCCGACCACATCGACGGCCACCAGCATGTCCACCAGCTGCCCGGCGTGCGCGAGGCGGTGGTGGAGGCGCTGGCCACCCTGCCCGGCGCCTATGTCCGCCTGTGCGGCGAGCCGGTGTCGGCGGTGCTGCGGCGCGGGGTGGCGGTGCCGAAGACGCTGCTGATCGGCGGGCTGGGCGGCGGGCTGGCCCGGATGGTGCGGGCGCGCGGCATCCCCGCCAACGACCGCTTCGCCGGCGTCTACGACTTCGCCGGCAAACAACCGCTCGCCGCGCTGATGCCGCGCTTCCTCGACGGGATCGCCGGGGGGGCCGGCAACCGCACCCTGGTGATGGTGCATCCCGGCCTGCCCGACGCGGACCTGCGCCGGGTCGACACGCTGGTCGAGCCGCGGCGCAGCGAATACGACTATCTCAAGGGGCCGGAGTTCGCCGCCCTGCTGGAGCGGCGCAACATCCGCCTGACCCGCTTCGCCGGGCTGACCGCCTGACGCGAACCGTCACTCCTCGTCGGGTTCCCAGGCGCGGCGGCGCAACTTGAAGCGCTGGACCTTGCCGGTCTCGGTCCGCGGCAGCGCGTCGAGGAATTCCACCGCGCGCGGGTACTTGTAGGGCGCGATGTGCTCCTTGACGTAGCTCTGCAGCTCCTCGGCCAGACGTTCGTCGGCGAGCACGCCGTCGCGGATGACGACGAAGGCCTTGGGGATCGTCCCGCGCACCGGATCGGGCGCGGCGATCACCGCGCATTCCTGCACCGCCTCGTGGCCCAGCAGGATGTTCTCGACCTCCAGGCCGGAGATCTTGTAGCCGGCCGACACGATCAGGTCGTCGGTGCGGGCGTGGTACCAGAAGAAACCGTCCTCATCGACGTGGAAGGCGTCGCCGGTCAGGTTCCAGCCCTGCTGGACGTAGCATTCCTGCCGCGGATCGTCGAGGTAGAGGCAGCCCGTCGCCCCGCGCACCGCCAGCCGCCCGACCTGGCCCGGCGGCAGGCGGCGGAACTGGTCGTCGACCACCATCGCCTCGTAACCGGGCACCGGCTTGCCGGTGGAGCCGGGGCGGACGTCGCCGGGCACCGCGTGCAGCACCGCGTTCAGCAGCTCGGTGGTGCCGAGGCTGTCGAGAATCTCCAGACCGGTCGCCGCCCGCCAGTCGTCGAAGGTCAACTGCGGCAGCGGTTCGCCGGCCGACACGCACAGCCGCAGCGACCGCAGGCCGTCGGCCACCCTGGGGTCGGCGGTCAGCCGACCGATCATGCCGCGGTACACGGTGGGCACGGTGAACATCACCGTCGCCTTGTGCCGCGCCGCCGCCTCCAGCAGCCGGTCGCAGGTGCCGCGCTCCAGCAGGATGACCGAGGCGCCGATGCGCAGCGGGAACAGCAGCAACCCGCCCAACCCGTAGGCGAAGGCCAGCGTCGGCGAGCCGCAGAAGACATCGTCGGCGCGGGTTTCCAGCACCGAACGCGGCGACAGGTCGGTGATCGCCAGCAGATGGCGGTGCAGGTGGGCCGCCGCCTTGGGCGTGCCGGTGGTGCCGGAGGTGAAGGCGATCAGCGCCACGTCGTCGTTGGCGGTGTCGGCCGCCTCGAAGCCCGCCGGCTTGGTGGCGATGCGGTGCTCCAGCTCGCCGTCGCGGAAGCCGACGATGCGCAGCGACGGCACCGCCGCCTCTTCCAGGTCGTCGAGGTAGCGGGTGTCGCACAGCGCCATGTTGATCGACGCGCGCTTCAGCACATCGGCCAGTTCGGGCGCGCGCAGCAGCGGCATGGTCGGCACCAGCACGCCGCCGGCCTTGATCACCGCCAGCCAGCAGGCCGCCAGCATCGGCGTGTTCGGTCCGCGCAGCAGGACGCGGTTGCCGGTGACCAGCCCGTAATCCTCCGTCAGGACGCGGGCGATGCGGTCGACGGTGTCACGCAGGCGGCCATAGCTCCACACCTCGCCGTCGCTGCCGATCAGGCAGGGCCGGTCGTCCCAGCCGCGGTCGCGCCAGCCGTCGATCAGGGCGGAGGCGGCGTTCAGGCGTTCAGGGTACCGGAGTTCCGGGCGGTCGAGGATCAGATCGGGGCGCTGGGACGGCGCCGGCAGGCGGTCGCGGGCGAAACTGTCGCGATGCCCGGATGGTGCCATGCGCCTGCCGTCCTCCCCCCGCTGGGCGACGGGTGCGGCTGGACGGGCATAATCGGCGGGCGGGCCGGGCCGCCACACACGCGACTCAGACACGGCCATGCCATCGGCCGGCGCGAAAGCGCATCCCTTCATGGGTTTGCTCCATCTCCCCCGCGGCGGACGTTTGATCACGCCCCCGTCTTTTTCTTTGTGCTCCGACTATAGTGCCGTGGGCGGGAACTGAGCCATGCAACGAACGAATGGTGGATGCACCATCAATCGCCATTCCCGCTGGGCCAAGTGCCTGGAATCGGCTGGTTTCCGTTGGTGAGACCCGCGTTTTGCATCGAAAGTATTGGTGAGCCCTTCGAAGGTCTCAGCCGTTTTGCAGATACAGGTCGATCTCGCCCTGTTCCATGACATGGGCGGTGCCGTGGATGATGCCGTTGGCGACCTGGATGATGCGGTGGATCATCGCCACCGAGGTCTGGCAGTCGAGCCGCAGCTTTTCCGGATCACCGCTGTCGATGTCGGTGCCGATCCGCTCCAGGGTGCGGGCGATGACCTGATGGGCCTGGGCGATGGTGTCCTCGAACGGCCGCCGGAACTTGGACGGCACATGCTCGTACGCCTCGATGGCCAGCTCGCGGTCGGAAAAGCCGCTGTCGCGGAAATGCTCGGCGTAGGTCTTGGGCTGCCAGATCAGGCATTCCTCGAGCATGTCCGGCATGTCGGGGATCATCTCGATCAGCATCACGATTTCGTTGAAGTGATTGAGATAATCGGTGGCCAGCAAGGTCTTTTCGGAAATGTTCGTGCCCTGGACACGCGCCCGCCACAAGGCATGGTCGGCCAGTTCGTCCGGCGGAACGCCGTCCATCAGGGACCGATCGAACTCTTGGTCTTCCATGCACAAACCCGGACCCGATGCGGCAACTGGACGGGCGGCGCACGACCACCACCCCCCACTAATGACGGTGAGCCGATGTCCTTAACTTCCGATTAAGCGCGTTGCAAGCACCGGGTTGCGACGAACACCGGTTCCGCTCCGTCGCCACACGGCGAGAAAATTTCGCCGCCGGCGCCACTCACGATGAACGCGGGGCGCGCGGCGGCGATAGGGACTGGCGGTTCAGGGAGGAATCACACCATTGCCTCTCAGAACACCGCGCCGGCGGTTTGGTTCCAGCCTTGGCGCGGCGGACCGGCGCGACGGCAGAAAAACGCGCCGGCCTGGGGGAAGACCGGCGCGTTCGAGGATCGGGAACACTCGCCTCGCCCTCGCACAGCCTGGGCCGGAGGGCAATGTCAGACTAGCCCGCTAAGCCTTTCCGAACGGTTAAGCGCTCCCTCCTGGAACTCCCTAGGCCGGGGTGACGCTGGTCATCGGCCGGCTCCCCATTCAGGCATCTCCCACACGCTTCGACCCTATCCGGGCTGGGTAATTCCTTGCAGGTATCTCGAATAAATCTTTCGGGTTCACTCCCGTTAGGCCGTGGACTGCGCCATATGATTTCGACCGTCGCGGGTCGGGATGCGTCAGTCTGTTCATCGAAGCAGCGTCGACGGCGTTGCGACCTCACGCGAAGGACCAACCGCCGCGATGGCCCGCCCGGCACGCGGTCGGTCGATCGGGGCAGGATGCCAGGAACACGCGCCGAAGAAAGGCACGGGGAGTAAAGATGGAGCAGTACACCGGTCACTTCATGCAGCATTTGCCCTACCTGCGCCGCTACGCCCGTGCGCTGACCGGCACGAACGGGCGCGGAGACGCGTTGGTGACCCAGACCCTGGAGTGGTACCTGGAGGTGAACGAGGCGGACACCGACAAGGGCGGCAAGGCCGGCGACCTGTCCCGCGGCACGCTCTACCGCCATCTGAACGAATTGCAGGACCAGGAAGGCCTCCCGCCGTCCATCGCCCCCTACCACCCGGTGGAATCGGCACTGGCCACCCTGGAGGAGGTCGACCGCCGGCTGTACCTGCTGGTCAACCTGGAGGATCTGCCGGTCGGCGACGCCGCGGCGGTGCTGGACCTGCCGCCGGAGGCGGCGATGGAGCGGCTGAACCACGCGCGGGAACGCGTGCGGGCCCGGCTGACCGCCACCATCCTGATCGTCGAGGACGACGCGATCATCGCCTTCGACCTGGCGGAGACGGTGCGCGGCATGGGCCACATCGTCTGCGGCAACGCGGCGACGATGGACGAGGCGCTGGCCCTGGCGGCGGAGCACCGGCCGACGCTGGCGCTGATGGACATCCGGCTGGCCGACGGCGACAACGGGCTGGAGGTCGCGCGCGAGCTTCGGGCCCGCCGCTTCCTGCCGGTGATCTTCGTCACCGCCTTCCCCGATGATCTGGCCAAGCACGGGCTGGAGCATCTGGGCCCGGTCATCCCGAAGCCCTTCACCCGCGACCAGATCGAACAGGCGATCACCCGCGCCGTGTTCATGCCCCAGCCGGAAGACACCCGCGAAACCGCCCAGCCCCACTGAGGGGGCGGGCGGCGCGCGCCTGCTTGGAGTCTGCCAGATGCCTGCTGACGCATCTGACAGACTCCAGCTCTTTGATTTCCCGCGTGATTCACGGCCCAGGCGTTTCCGCTTGAACCGATCGCACTCTAGCGGAAGACCACCGTCTTGCTGCCGTTCAGCAGCACGCGGTGTTCGACGTGGTAACGGACGGCGCGGGCCAGCACGATGTTCTCGATGTCACGCCCGATGGCCACCAGGTCGTCGGGCGTCATCGTGTGGTCGACGCGCTCGGCCTCCTGCTCGATGATCGGGCCTTCGTCGAGGTTGGAGGTGACGTAGTGCGCGGTGGCGCCGATCAGCTTCACCCCGCGCGCGTGCGCCTGGTGGTAGGGCTTGGCGCCCTTGAAGCTGGGCAGGAAGCTGTGGTGGATGTTGATGACCCGGCCGGCCATCCGCTCGCACAGCGCGCCGGACAGCACCTGCATGTAGCGGGCGAGCACCACCAGGTCGATCTTCTCGTCGTTGACGATGTCCAGCAGGCGCTGTTCCTGCTGCGCCTTGTTGTCGGGCGTCACCGGGATGTGGTGGAACGGGATGTTGTGCCACGCCGCCAGCTGGTAGAAATCGCGGTGGTTGGAGACGATGGCCGGGATCTCGATCGGCAGGTAGCCGGTGCGGTAGCGGTACAGCAGGTCGTTCAGGCAGTGGCCGAACTTCGACACCATGATCAGCACGCGCGGCCGGCGGCGGGTGTCGTGCAGCTTCCAGGTCATGGCGAACCGGTCCGCCACCTGGGCGGCGAAGTCGGCCTCCAGCACCGGCTGGGACGGGCCGCCGGGGCCGGTGGAGAAGTTGATGCGCAGGAAGAACAGGCCCGAGATGCGGTCGCCGAACTGGGCGCTGTCGATGATGTTGCAGCTCCGCTCCGCCAGGAAACCGGACACCGCGAAGACGATGCCGACCGTGTCGGGGCAGGAAATGGTCAGGATATAGTCGGAGCCGGTCTCAGACATCGCGCATCCACCGTGGCGTGCATTGGGAACAGAAGGAGGGCTTCCCTATCACGAACACCGCTCTGTTGCACTTGCTTCATGAGCAGGGCTGAGGTCGGGGCATCGGAGCCTGTGGATGCCCCGGCGGGGTGGCGGCACGGCGCTCTGGCCTCCGCCCGCCGACGGTGCGACAATCGGCGCCATCACTCAGGCGAGGCGGGTCACCCCATGACATCCGGCGGCAAGATCATCGGCGAATACACCAAGGGCAAGGTCGACAAGCTGCTGACGGCCGACGCCGCCGACAGCAGCCGCAGCCAGCGCATCCGCCATTTCCTGGAAAACATGGACGCCGCGATCCTGGAGGCCAATTGCGAGGTCATCGGGCGCGAGCTGCCGAACCTGAACCGGGATTCCTTCCTGCGCATGGCGGTCCGGGTGGCGGAGTTGCGCGCCGACTACATCCGCGCCGGCCTGAAGACCTCGGAGGCGCGGCACCCCGACCCCGGCGCGGTCGCCGACCTCGCCCGCCTGCGCACCGCCTACGAAGAGATGCTGGCGGTCTACGAAGCGGCGGAGCGGGTGATCGAGCGCGGCTACGCCAAGCTGGGGTAGCGTCCTCCGGAAAAACAAACCCCTCCCCCGCGGTCTGGCGGAGAAGGGGCGGAAAAGAAGGGAACGCCGGCCGACCGCGCCCAGGGGGAGCGTACAGGGGGACGTGCGGAGCGGCGTAACCCGGGCCGGCGTCGCCGTTATGTCCGGCGCCGGTTGGTCATGTTGGGGCAGAGCGTCCTCAATGGAGCATCGTCACCGGAGCGTCTTCAACGGGGGGCCGGCGTCAGACGTCGTTGAAATGCTCCAGCTCGCGGCGCAGGCTGGTCGCCTCCTGCCGCAGACCCACGAGACGGCGGACGTCGGGCGCCGGGCGCTGTTCCTCGCGCTCAAGCTCGTCCTCGACCTCGCGCTGCTCTTGCCGGATGATGTTGAACAAGGCTTTCCTCAACATCGACACCTCCCGAGCTGATCGCTAAAATTTTAGCGCTTTTCCAATCCGTCTTCAAGCAACCAATGACGTCTGTCGAATCCTCGGATCGTCAAGTCTGCCCGTGTGTCGAAGCTCTCACAAATATTCAGGAATGGTAACCTGCCCGACCTTGACAATACTTTTTCGCGCACGCATTGGTTAACGAGTCAGGGTAAGACCAACGGGCGGCGCGACCCGGTGTTCGGATCGCTCCGCACTTGACGACCCCTCCTCAAGCGGCACGGTGTTTTTCGACCATGGAGCGACGACAGCTGCTTCGGCTTGGGCTGAGCACGCTTTGGATGAGCGGGATGGGGACGGCCGGGCTGGCGCTGGCCCATCCGGCCGCGGCGGCGGCGCGCCAGCCGGAGCGCAAGCCGCCGGGGACGCCCCGCGCGCGGCCGCGCGTGGTGATGCTCGACCCCGGCCACGGCGGCAACGATCCCGGCGCCATCGGCACCCGCGGCACCTTCGAGAAGGAGGTGACGCTCGACATCGCCCGCGGCGTCGCCCGCTCGCTGGCCGAACGCCACGGCGTGACCGCGACGCTGACCCGGCGCGACGACCGTTTCCTGACACTCGACGAGCGGGTGCAACTGACCCGCAAGGCCGGGGCCGACCTGCTGGTGTCGATCCACGCCGACAGCGCCCCCAACGCCGACGCCCGCGGCCTGTCGGCCTACATCCTGTCCGACAAGGCGTCGGACGCCTTCGCCTCGCGCCTTGCCCAGCAGGAGAACCAGGCCGACCGATTCGGCAAGGCCGGGGCGGTCGGCGGCGGGCGGATCGTCAAGGACATCCTGCTGGACCTGACCGCCCGCCACACCCGCAACGCCTCGCTGGCGGCGCGGCAGCTGCTGGTCGAGGGCGCCGGGCGGGAGCTGCACCTGCTCGACAACCCGATGCGCTCGGCCAATTTCGCGGTGCTGAAGGCGCCCGACGTGCCGTCGGTGCTGGTCGAAACCGGCTTCCTGTCCAACCCGAAGGACGAGGAGATCCTGCGCGATCCCACCGCCCGCCGGGTGGTCGCCCGCGTCCTGGCGCGCGAAATCGCGTCGGTGCTCTCCAGCCCAGCTTTCGCCTGATTTCGCCCTGAGACTGCCAGAATCCGACCGCGGTTGTCGCTGCGCCGGCTTCCTTCGCAGGCGCAGCAACTGCAACATCCGTGCATCACTACGGGACAAAGTGACGATGACTGGCGAAGCCTCCGAAATTCCCCGTTGCAAACTCCGTTCCGCCGTGACTTTTTCCGGCCGCGCGCCGTGTCCGCCCGGCGCTTCGCACACCGGCAAGAGGAGGCACGCTGTGACGGGTTTGAGCCGCCTTTGGGCGTTGCTTGGCCTTGCCTGCGCGGCGGGGCTGACCCAGGCCGGCTGTGCGCCGCTGGTGCTCGGCGGCGCCGGTGGGGCCGCCGTCGTCGCCACCCAGGAACGCGGCTTCGGCGGGTTCGTCAGCGACACCGAAATCCGGACGCGCATCAACTACCTGTGGATGCAGCAGTCGTTCGACCTCGCCAACCGCATCGGTTTGACGGTCGACCAGGGCCGGGTCCTGCTGACCGGGCACGCCGCGGACGCGCAGATGCGCCTGGACGCGGTGCGGCTCGCCTGGCAGGCCAAGGGCGTCAAGGAAGTCATCAACGAGATCCAGGTCGACAACAATTCCAGCATCGTCGACAGCGCGCGCGACACCTGGATTTCAACCCAGATCCGCAGCGCCATCACGTTCGATGCGGATATTCATAGCCAAAACTACAGCATCGATACCGTCGATGGCGTTGTCTATCTGATGGGTGTCGCCGCCTCGCAGGACGAGCTGGACCGGGTGGTCCGGCACGCCCGTTCGGTCGCCAACGTTCAACGCGTCGTCAGCTATGTCCGCCTGCTCTCCAGCCTCCAGGGTTGAAACCTAACCGCCATGGCCTCCGCCCTTGCCCGCGCGTTCGCGCTCGTCCGCACCGCCGCCGTCGCCGCCGCCCTGTTGCTGTCCGCGGCGTCGGGGGCGACGTTGGGGGTGGCGTCCGCGGCCGGCCCCGCCATGGCGCAGGCCGCCGGCGGGGCGGATGCCGGGGGCAACGACGCGCCCGCCGGCACGCCGGGCCCGGCCAACCGCATGTTCGTGCAGGCGCTGCAACTGATCCGGCAGGCCGACGGCACCTATGACGTCGCCGAGGAGTCGCGCCTGCTGAAAGAGGCCGACAAGCTGTTCAACGAGATCGTGACCAAGTACCCCGACAGCCCGCTGGCGGTGCAACTCGTCACCAACCAGTTCGTCGGCGACTTCGACTTCTACGAATTCCGCTCGCGCATCCGCGCGCTGGTCTGCAACGAGCCGCTGAGCAGCCTGTGCTTCCTCCACCGCATCGGCGAGATGCTGCCGCCGGTGGAAACGCCGATCTCGGCGGCGCGCTGGGACTGGCTGTCGCTGGCCGTCGCCTACCAGCAGCTGGGCGATCCCGGCCGCGCCAAGGAGATCGTGGCGCCCTTCGTCAGCGCCGTGCGGCGTGGCGGCGTCGCCGACAGCTCGGGCCAGGACCTGTTCGTCGCCCGCGCCCTGGCGCTGATGGGCCAGTCGCCGCTGGCGCTCGACATCACCCGGCAGATCAACGACTGCTCCACCCGCATCTACAACCTCGCCGACATCGCCAAGGCGGCGGCGTGGCGCGGCGACAGCGGCCTGACCAACGCACTGGCCGACGAGGCCAAGAGCTACGCCGCCAGCCACAACTGCGCGTGGGAGCTGGGGCTGGTCGCCCAGACGCTGCTGCGCGCCGGCAAGGAGGCGCAGGCCCGCACCCTGTTCCTGAACACGGTCGAGACCCAGTTCTCCAAGTTCAAGGAAACCAAGGGCGAGTGCTGCCCGCCGGAACTGGCGGTGGCGGCGGCCGACCTCGGCGACGCCAAGCTGGCGCTGGGGCTGCTCAGCACGGTGCAGGACGAGAATCCCTGGACGGTGCCGGCGGTGCTCGGGCGGCTGGGCAAGCGCGGCGACATGGCGCTGGCGGTGGAGTATGCGGCGCAGACCGCCGACATCGACACCCGCGGCGAGGCCTACGCCGACCTGATCGAGGCGGCGGTGAAGCGCGGCGAACCGGCCGCCGGCAACGACCTGATGAACCGCCTGAACAAGCTGGTCGACGAGGCCGCCGGCCGCCGGCCCGGCCTGCTGGCCCAGAAGGCCAAGGCGGAAAAATCCTTCTACAACGACGACCGCTGGCGCCGGACCTTCCAGCAGGCGATCAACGCGGCGGAGAAGGCCAGCAACTTCGTCCGCCGCGACATCGGCGCGCCGCTGCTGGCGGCGCTGGTCCGGATCGAAACCGGGCTGCCGATGCTCGACTGAGGTCGGGGGGTTACTCCCCGCCGACCGACAGCACGATCTTGCCGATGTGGCGGTTGCTTTCCATCAGGCGGTGGGCGTCGGCGGCGTTCGCCAGCGGGAAGATGTCGTGGACGACCGGCTTGACCCGGCCCGCGGCGATCAGCGGCCAGACCCGTGCGCGCAACTGGCCGGCAATCGCCGCCTTGTAGGACACCGGGCGGGCGCGCAGGGTCGATCCGGTCAGCGTCAGGCGCTTGGTCATCACCGGGAAGAAGTTGACGGTCGCCGTCGCCCCGCGGACGAAGCCGATGCAGACGTAACGCCCGTCGACCGCCAGCGCGTCGATGCTGCGGCCGACATAGTCGCCGCCGACGATGTCGAGCACGACATTCACGCCGGCCCCGCCGGTCGCGTCCTTGACCACGGCGACGAAGTCCTCATTGTCGTAGTCGATGGCGCGCTCGGCCCCCAGATCGGTGCAGGCGCGGCACTTGTCGGCGCCACGGGCGGTGGCGAAGACGCGGGCGCCGAAGGCCGCGCCGAGCTGGATCGCCGTGGTGCCGATGCCGGACGTGCCGCCATGGACCAGCAGCGCCTCGCCGGGCTGCAGGCCGCCGCGCTCGAACACGTTCGACCAGACGGTGAAAAATGTCTCGGGCAGCGCCGCCGCCTCGACCATCGACAGGCCGGCCGGGATCGGCAGGACCTGCGCCGCCGGCACCACGCAGAATTCGGCATAGCCGCCGCCGGCCAGCAGGGCGCAGACCGGATCGCCGACGCTCCAACCGCCCACTCCGTTGGGGACGCCCTCGCCCAGCGCGGCGACGGTGCCGGCGACCTCGAGGCCAGGGATGTCGGTGGTGCCCGGCGGCGGGTTGTACTTGCCGAGCCGCTGGAGCACGTCCGGCCGATTGACCCCGGCGGCCTGCACGGCGATCAGCAGCTCGCCGGCCGCCGGCTCCGGCACCGGGCGGCGCACCGGGACCAGCACCTCCGGCTTGCCGGGTTGGCTCACCCCGATCGCCATCATCGTTCCGGATTCGCCCATGCCGCACCTCCCCCTGCCCTGTCGTTTCGTTGACGGAGGGGCACTGTGTCGCGGCGGGACCGTGGGCGGCAACGCGGCGGCGGAGCGGATTTCGCCCTGCGGAAAGATCAAAAAAAATGGCCGTGCTGTCATCAGCACGGCCAGTCTCCGAGAGAAGCGCGAACATGCAAAACAACACATCCGCCCGATGGGAAAGGAACGCCTTTCCCAAGACGGACAATCGCACCGATCCGTCAAGAACGCGCCGGAAATTCGCGGCTTTTCCACCTCGCGGAAACCGTCCGACGACCATGAAAAAGGGCCGCATTCCGTTGGGAACGCGGCCCGAGTGCGCCAGGGAGGAAACACCGACGGGCGCACCTCCCGTCAGCTCTTGGCGTTCATTGTGCGTGGATGGAAAGCCGGATCAGTTGGCGACCGGAACCCGGCCGCCCAGTTCCATGGTCACGGCCGCGGCGGCGCGCTTGACCATCTCGCCCAGCGCGCGCAGCCGCGCGTCCTCGATGCGCCGGCTGGAACCGGACAGCGACAGGGCCCCCATCACGCGGGAATTCTCGTCGAAGATCGGCGCGGCGACGCAGCGCAACCCCGACACCCGCTCCTCCTGGTCCAACGCGTAGCCGCGGGTGCGGACCAGCGTCAGGTCGCGGTGCAGCGCCGGCAGCGACGACAGGGTGCTGCGGGTGAACTGGCGCATGCCGCGCTGGGTCACGATGGCCTGCACCTTGGTCTCGGGCATGCCGGCGAGCAGCGCCTTGCCGACCGCCGAGCAGTGCAGCAGCGTGCGGTCGGCCGGCGGCACCGCGACCTGGGCGGCGCGCGGACCGCCGACGCGGGCGAGATACAGCGCCTCGCCGTTCTCCTCGACCGCCAGATTGACGATCTCGCTGCTCTCCTCCATCAGGCGGCGCATGCGCGGGCGGGCGACGTCGACCAGATTGCGGGTCTTCAGGAAATTGGTGCCGGTCATGTAGGCCTGCACGCCGACCACCCAGCCGCGCACGCTCTGGTCGAAGCGGACGTAGCGCTCGTACTGCAGCGTCGTCAGCAGGCGATGGGTGGTGGAGGGCGACAGGCTGGCGGCCTCGGCGATCTCGGTCAGGGTCATCGGGCTGTCCGCCGCACCCAGGATGGTCAGGATGTTCAGCGCGCGGCAGAGCGACTGCACCACCTGGCCGCGCTCGGCCTTGGCGTTGTCGTTCTTGACCAGCGGGGTCTCGATGATCGCGGTCTTGATGATCGCCGCGGCGCCCTCGCTGGGGTCCTGGTGGATGACCCGGCGCGCCATGGCGGTGGTGTGGGCTTGCGCTTTCATGTCCCATCTCCCTCGGGGTATCGGCGCTTTGGCAGCGCCTGTCTGTTGCGGCTGATGTGCGGACGAAAGACGTGTGTGCGGACAAGGAACGTTCGGTTGGAACCGCGGGACCGCTTGGCGGCGGTCCCGCGGGATGGTGTCAGCCCTTGAAGACCGTCAGCATGGTCGAACCCAGCGC
>NZ_LGRA01000022.1:139515-202760 GCF_003116095.1 Azospirillum sp. TSO35-2 | reverse complement strand
CCTGTCCTACATCATGTGCAAGGGCATGAACCGCTCGATCTTCAACGTCATCCTCGGCGGCTTCGGCGGCGACACCTCGGGCGCCGCGGCGGCCGGTGCCGGCGGGCCGAAGGGCTCGGTCAAGGCCGGCTCGCCGGAGGACGCCGCCTACATCATGAAGAACGCGCAGTCGGTCATCATCGTGCCCGGCTACGGCATGGCGGTGGCGCAGGCCCAGCACGCCCTGCGTGAAATGGCCGACACGCTGAAGCATGAGGGCGTCAGCGTCAAATACGCCATCCACCCGGTGGCGGGCCGCATGCCCGGCCACATGAACGTGCTGCTGGCCGAAGCCAACGTCCCCTACGACGAGGTGTTCGAGCTGGAGGACATCAACCGGGAGTTCGGCACCGCCGACGTCGCCTTCGTCATCGGCGCCAACGACGTGACCAACCCGGCGGCCAAGACCGACAAGAGCAGCCCGATCTACGGCATGCCGATCCTCGATGTCGAGAAGGCCAAGACCGTCTTCTTCATCAAGCGGTCGATGGCGTCGGGCTACGCCGGCGTCGACAACGAGCTGTTCTTCCGTCCCAACACCATGATGCTGTTCGGCGACGCCAAGAAGGTCACCGAGGAGGTGGTGAAGGCGATGGAGTGATCCGCGCTTTCCCCATTTGAAGCGTGTGGGCGCGAGGGGCTAGGCTCCTCGCGCCTTTTTCATGCCACCAGACCCGAGGGGAGGCGACGCCATGCCCGCCTACATCATCGCCGACGTGCGGGTGACCGATCCGGTCGCCTACGAGCTGTACAAGTCGCTGACGCCCAACGCGATCGCCAAGAACGGCGGCCGCTTCCTCAGCCGCGGCGGCGAAACCGCGGTGCTGGAGGGCGGCTGGCAGCCCAACCGCATCGTCATCCTGGAATTCCCCGACATGGCCAGCGCCAGGGCCTTCTACGACAGCCCGGAATACCGCGAGGCGCGCGAGGCGCGGCGCGACGCCGCCGACTTCAGGATGATCGTGGTCGACGGGCTGTAACGGGATCCGTAACGGGTCCAGGCCCCGGTTACGTTCGGTTACACAACGGCCTCCGCCGGACACACGGCGGCAATATGGCCCGGTTAACGCTGTTGGCATCGGGAAGCCGGCGGGATCACCCCGCCGGCTTCCCTCCACCATCACGGAGGCCGCACACCATGGACGAGCTGGACGACCGCGAACCGCTCGATTCGCACATCACCCTGTGGACCCGCATCGCCGTCGCGATCCTGATGGTTGGCGTCTCGCTGTGCGGCGTGTCGCTCTATCTGCTGACCGAAACCTGACCGGCCCAACGGACCCGCCGGATCGAACCCACGATTTCCGCGGTTTCCGTTCACCGACCGGCGCCAAAACAACAGAATTTTTGTGTATGAATACAAATTCCCTTTGATGAATGTGTAGAAATCTCTCTTCCCGATCCAGCCAACCGTGCTAAATAGCGTCGGAACCCCAGTTGAGGACGACCCGATGCTTCGCCTGACCCGCCGCTCCACCCTCGCCGCCCTGGTCGCCCTCGCGTCGGCCGCGGCCGTCATGCCCGGCACCGCGCGCGCCGCCGACCCGGTGAAGCTGGAAATCGGCTACATCCCGATCCTGGCGGCCGCGCCGCTGTTCATCCTCGACAACCAGGGCTGGGCCAAGGACGCCGGCATCACGCTGAAGCTGACCCGTTTCGAGTCCGGCCCGCACGCCATCCAGGCGATGGCCGCCGGCCAGATCGACCTGCTCTACGCCGGCGTCGCCCCGGTGCTGGTCGCGCGCAGCAAGGGCGCCGACATCTCGGTCATCGCCAACTCGGCGGTGGAGGAGATGGTGGTCGCCGGCCGCGGCGCCTTCGCCAAGGCGGTGGGCACCACCCCGACCGCGGCGTCCTTCAAGAAGTTCGCCGCCGACGCCGGTCGCAAGGCGAAGATCGGCACCCAGCCGCCGGGCTCGGTCCCCGACACCGTGCTGAAGCACTGGCTGTACAAGG
This sequence comes from Azospirillum sp. TSO35-2, assembly GCF_003116095.1. Lineage (GTDB taxonomy): Bacteria > Pseudomonadota > Alphaproteobacteria > Azospirillales > Azospirillaceae > Azospirillum. Next base: position 200,765 of record NZ_LGRA01000022.1, on the reverse strand, counting down.
TGGTCAAGGTCGACCCGGCCGACGTCGAGCTGGTGCCGATGGGCATCGAGAAGACGCAGCAGGCCCTGCTGGCCGGCGCGCTCGACGCCGCGACCATCCGCGAGCCGACGGTGACCGTCACCCAGCAGATGGACCCGAACGTCGTCCTGCTGGCGAACGGCGCCCAGATGTTCCCCGACCAGCCCGGCACCGTCGTCTCGGCCCGCGGCGAGGTGCTGGCCAAGAGCCCCGACGCCATCAAGGCGCTGGTCAAGGCCCATGTCCGCGCCGTCGACATGATCAAGAGCGACCCGGCCACCGCGGCCAAGCTGGTGAACAACTATCTCGGCAAGGGCCTGATCGAGCCGGCGACGCTGGAGGCGGCCTTCAAGGGCCCCGGTTCCAACTTCGTCGCCGATCCGCACAAGGTGGTCCCGGCGGTCGAGGCGATGATGACCTACACCAAGGAGATCGGCTCGGCGAGCGAGACGGTGCCGGTGGCCGAGGCCTTCGACTTCCGCTTCTACGACGCCGCCGTCGCCAAGTAAGCCCGCCCCAAGGTTGCCGTTGTTGAGCGAAGAGCGCCCGATGAAGACCCACAAAAAGATCGCCCTGTCGGCGCTGGGCGTCGTCGTCTTCCTGCTGATGTGGGAAGCGGTGGCGCGCAGCGGCATCGTGCCGGCCCGGTTGCTGCCGTCGCCCAGCGCGGTGCCCGCCGCCTTCCTGACCGAATTCCGCAGCGGCACCTGGCAGGAGATGGTGCTGGCCAGCCTGTCGCACTATCTGGTCGGCCTTTCGCTGGGGACCTTCCTCGGCGTGTCCTTCGGCACGGCGGCGGCGCTGTGGATCAAGTGGGACGCCTTCCAGGCCTGGGTGGTGCGCATGCTGCGGCCGATCCCGGCCATCGCCTGGATCCCCTTCGCCATCATCTGGTTCGGCGTCAGCGAGGGCGCGGCGTCCTTCCTGATCGCGCTGACGGTGTTCTGGATCAACTATTACGCCAGCTACGCCGCGGTGCGCGGGGTGGACAAGGACCTGATCGAACTCGGCTACGCCTTCGGCCAGGGCGGGCTGATCCCGCGCCTGTTCAAGATCGTGCTGCCGGGCGCCTTGCCGGGTATCCTGTCGGGCCTGCGCGCCGGGCTGGGGCAGGGCTGGATGACGGTGGTCGCCGCCGAACTGTTCGGCATCTCCGGCCTCGGCATGCGGATGATGGAGGCGTCGGGCCTGCTGGCGACCCACATCGTCGTGCTCTACATGGTCACGATCGCGCTGCTCTACGGCGTGTCGGACTTCCTGTTCATGCAAGTTCAGACGCGGGTCCTGTCATGGCAGCGGTGACGCTCTCCACCACCACCAACGGCACCACCGGCACCGCCACCTCGGTCATCGACCTGGAAGGCGTGTCGATCGGCTATGGCAGCGAGGCGCCGCCGGTGCTGGTCGACGTCAACCTGTCGGTCGAGCGCGGCAGCTTCGTCGCCATCGTCGGCCCGTCCGGCGTCGGCAAATCGACCCTGCTGCGCGTCGTCGCCGGCCTGCACACCGCGCGCAGCGGCGGCGTCGTCATCCACCAGGACCAGCGGCCGGGCCATCGGCCGGTCGGTCTGGTCTTCCAGGACGCCCGCCTGCTGCCCTGGCGCCGGGTGGTCCGCAACGTCGAGTTCGGGCTGGAGGGCCTGCCGGTCAGCCGCGACGAGCGCCGCCGCCGCGCCGAGGCGGCGTTGAAGCTGGTCCGGCTCGACGGCTACGCCCGCCGCTGGCCCTACGAGCTGTCGGGCGGCCAGCGCCAGCGCGTCGGCATCGCCCGCGCCATGGCGGTCGACCCCGACATCCTGCTGATGGACGAGCCGTTCGGCGCGCTCGACGCCATCACCCGCAACAACCTCCAGGACGAGCTGCGCCGCATCCACCAGGAAACCGGCAAGACCATCCTGTTCGTCACCCACGACCTGGAGGAGGCGGTGCATCTGGCCGACCGCATCATCGTGCTGGGCGGCACCCCGGCGCGGGTGGTGCGAGACGTCCGCAACAGCGCCGGCCGCGACGGCTCGGTGTTCCGCAGCCAGGTCGACCAGCTGCGGTCGGAGATCGCCGACAACTACAGCATCTGAGGCGGGAGAGGGCGCGCTCCTCAGCCCTCACCCCACCTCGACCATCAGGCTGGTCGGGTAGCCGGCGTCCTTCATCCGGGCGATCAGCGCGTCGACGTGGGCTTGGTTGCGGGTTTCCAGCACGACGTCGACCTCGGCCATCTTGACCGGCACGTTGTGGAACAGGCGCTGGTGATGGACCTCGACGATGTTGGCGCCCGCCTCGCCCAGCAGGCGGGTGACGCGGGCCAGCGCGCCGGGGGCGTCGGTGATGCCGATGCGCAGGCGGACGATGCGGCCCTCATAGACCAGGCCGCGCATCAGCACCTGGGCCAGGATGCGGGAATCGATGTTGCCGCCCGACACGACGATGCCGACCTTGCCGCCGCGGAAGCGCTCCGGATCGTCGAACACCGCCGCCAGCGCCGCGGCGCCCGCCCCCTCGGCCACCAGCTTCTGGATGGTGGCGAGCCGGTAGAGCGCCTCCTCCAGCCGCGCCTCGCTGACCTCGACCACCTCGTCGACCAGGGCGCGGATGATCGGCAGGGTGAGGGCGCCCGGCGCCTTGACCGCGATGCCCTCCGCCACCGTGGCGCCGCCGCATTGGATCGGCTGGCCGGCCAGCGCCTGGCGCATCGACGGGTAGAGGCTGCACTGCACGCCGATGATCCGCAGGTCCGGGCGCAGCGCCTTGGCCGCCGTTGCCATGCCGGCGATCAGGCCGCCGCCGCCGATCGGGATCACCAGCGTGTCGAGGTCCGGCACGTCGGCCAGGAACTCCAGCGCCGCGGTGCCCTGGCCGGCCGCGACCAGCGGGTCGTCGTAGGGATGGACGAAGGTCAGCCCGTCGCGCGCCGCCAGATCATGGGCAAAGGCCGCCGCCTCGCTCAGCGTCTCGCCGTGCAGTTCCACCGTGGCGCCGAGATTCTCGGTCCGCTCCACCTTGGTGAAGGGGGTGAAGCTGGGCATGACGATGGTCGAGCGGATGCCCAGCCGGGTGGCGTGGCAGGCCACCGCCTGGGCGTGGTTGCCGGCCGACATGGCGATGACGCCGGCCCGCCGCTCCGCCTCGCCCAGCGACAGCAGCTTGTTCAGCGCGCCGCGCTCCTTGAAGGAGCTGGTGGCGTGCTGGTTCTCCAGCTTCAGGTGCAGGCGGCACCCCGCCATGTCCCCCAGGCGCGGCGCCGGCACCGCCGGCGTGTGGGACAGGTGCCCGTCGATGCGCGCCGCCGCGGCGCGCACGTCGTCCACGGTGATGGTCATTGCTGCTTCGCCCCGGTGTTGCGTGGTGTGAGTGTCAGCACCTCCGCCCCTGCCGCGACCAGCGTGCCACGGTCGCCGGCCAGACGCAACGCGCCGCCGTCGCGCCACAACCCGACCAGATCGCCCCAATGGCGCGACCAGATGTTGCCGGACTGTCCGGTGGCGATGACGAACCGCGACTTGTCGAGATCGGCCAGATCATAGACCGCGCGGAAGCCGGCGCCCTGGACGTGGCGGAACGGGGCGGCGCCGTCGCGGATCGACGTGCTGCCGCGGTTGACGGTGAAGAAGTCGCCGTCGGTCTCGACCGACAGGTCGGCCTTCCCGCCGATCAGCGGCAGCCGGCCCAGCATGCGGTGGACCAGCGCCACCTTGTGCTCGTCGCCCCAGCGCCAGCTCTTGGGGGTGGAGCCGTGGCGCTCGGCCAGCATCGCCGTCGCCGAGGCCAGCGCCTTGCCGATGGTGTCGGCGCAGCTTTCCTTCTGCGGGGTGGTGACGTCGTCGCACCACTCCGGCCGTTCGGCGATGACCCGGCGCAGCGCTTCCGGCCGCAGGTCCCAATAGGCGGCGAAGTCGGGGCCCAGCTCGTCGGCGAAGACCGCGCGCACCAGCTCGCGCAGCCAGGCGGTGAAGATCAGCGGCTCCGGCCGGTTGCGGTCCATCCGGCCGTCCCAGCCGCGCAGCAGCGCCGCGGCGTCGCTGGGCAGACCGGGGGGCGTCGGGTATTTCAGCAGCTCCGGCAGAAAGTCGCGGGCGGGCAGCGAGACGATGTCCATCTGCTGGCGCGCGGCGTCCTCGACGGAATGGCGGGCGGTGCCCAGCATCTCGACGATGCGCCTGGCGCGCGACGGGTCCGGCCATTCGGTGGCGAGGCGGTAGGGGTAGTCGCGCCCGGTCACCGCGTTGTTGGCGTTGACGAACTGGCCGGTCGGCGGGTTCACCCCCTGCGGCAGGGCGTAGTAGGGCAGGAAGCCGGTCCAGTCATACTCGCCGGTCCAGCCCGGCACCGGCACCCGGCCGTCGCCCTTGCGGCGGATCGGCACCCGGCCGGGGGTGATGAAGCCGACCTCGCCGCCGACGTCGGCGTAGACGACGTTCTGCTGCGGCGCGACGTGCAGGCGCAGCGCGGTGCGCACCGCCTCGGCGTTCGCGGCGTGGTTCAGGCGGTAGAGCGCCTCGGCGCTGGTGTCGTCCTCGGCCAGCCCGGGGAAGGACAGCGCCAGAGGCGGGCCGTTCGGGGTGCCGTCGAGGTCGGAGATCACCGGGCCGTGCCGGGTGGTGCGCACGGTCAGCGTCTCGGCCGGCTGGTCGGCGATGGCGATGGTCTCGCGGCGCGTCTCGAACGGCTTGGCGCCGTCGGGGGCGAGGTAGCGCGCCGGGTCCTGCGGGTCGGGCTTCTCGACGAAGATGTCCTGGGTGTCGCTGTGGGTGGTGGTGAAGCCCCAGGCGACCTTGCCGTTGTGCCCCAGGATGACCAGCGGCACGCCGGGCACGGTGGCGCCGGCGATGGTCAGTTCCGGCGTGACGATGCGGGCGAGGTACCAGAGGATCGGCGCCTCCAGCGCCAGATGCGGGTCGTTGGCGATGATCGGCTTGCCGGTGGTGGTGCGGCCCCCGGTCAGCGCCCACTCGTTCGACGCGGTGTCGAAGCCCATCCGCGGCAGGGCGGCCAGCGTCCGCCGCACCGTCTCCTGCAACTGCGGGCCGCGCAGGTCGGCGGCCAGCGTCGTCGGGGTGCCGGGCACGTCCGACGGGAACAGGTCGTCGACCTGTTGCGGCGTCAGCCGCTCCAGCACGCGCGAGCGGAACAGCTCGTCGCGGTAGTTGGCCGAGAGCTGCAGCGCCATCAGCTTCGCCCACACCAGGCTGTCGGCGACCGTCCACGGCTCCGGCGTGTGGCGGAGAAGCTGGAACTCGATCGGCAGCGCCTCGCTGCGGGTGGCGAGGTAGGCGTTCACCCCCTCGGCGTAGGCCTCGAAGGCGGTGCGCGCCTCGGGCGACAGGGTGGCGGCCATCGCCTGGGCGGCGCGGTAGACGCCCAGCGTCCGCATCAGCCGGTCGCTGCGCAGCGGGAAGTCGCCGTACTTGGTGCCGATCAGCTCGGCCAGACGGCCGGCCCCGGCGCGGCGCATCGTCTCCATCTGCCACAGCCGGTCCTGGGCGTGGGCGTAGCCCAGCGCGCGGTAGCCGTCGCGTTCGGTCGTCGCGAAGATGTGGACGACGCCCTGGGCGTCGCGGACGATCTCCGCCGGGGCGCCGCTGCCGGGGATGGTCACCGTCCCGCTCGTCTGCGGCTGCTGCGCCCGCATCCACAGATACGCGCCGACCAGCCCGACCGGCACCAGCAGCACCAGCAGGCCGAGCCCGGCGGCGATCCGCCCCCACCGCCCGCGCGGCAGCGGCAGGCGGCGCCACGGCGGCTGTGGCCCGGCGGGGGGCTGCGGCGGGTAGGCCTGCGGGGGGTAGGGCTGTGTGGGGTAGGGCTGCGGCGGGTAGGGCTGCGGCGGGTAGGGATAGGCGCCCGGCTGGTTCCCCGGATACGCGCCCGGATAGCCGGGCGGCGTGTTGCCGCGACGGCGGCGGGCGGCGGCGAGAAGCAGGCAGGCGCGGGCCAGCGCGGCGCGGAGGAGGAAGGCGCAGGTCAGGCCGGCGCGGGACAGGAAACGGCGCAGCATCACGGTCCGTGAAAGGTAAAGGGGCGGCGAGGCCGGGCAGGGAATGCCGGGGGTGCGGTCGGGGGGCGGATGCTAGTCCGCCGGCCGCCGGCCCGTCCAGGGTTGCGTGGCGGAAAAGCGGGGTGATCGCATTTGAGGTTTGAACGGCTGCGCTCCGTCTCGAAAGCCCTTCTCCCGCGAGGGGAGAGGGGCTTTTGGCAGGATCCGTCACGCCGCGGTGATCAGGATGTCGCGCAGTTGCGGCGCCGACACCGGCTTGTGCAGCAGGCGGTGGCCGCTGCGCTGGACCTCGGCGATGCGGGCGGGGTCGGTGTCGCCGGTCAGGACCACCGCCGGCACGCGGACGCCGCAGACGCCGTAGATGTCGCGGATCGCCTCGACCCCGGTGCGCCCTTCGCGCAGGCGGTAGTCGGCGACGATCATCGCCGGGCGCCGGCCCAGGTTCAGCAGCGATTCGATCGCCTCGTCGGCCGACACCGCGGCGACCACGTCATAGCCCCATTCCTCCAGCATCGCCCGCATGCTGACCAGGATGATGGTGTCGTCGTCGACGACCACGATCAGCCCCTTGCCGCGCGGCCGCTCCACCGTCACGCGCGCCGGCTTCGGCACCGGCCGCGGCACCGCCGCCGGCAGATCCAGGAAGAAGCCGCTGCCGCGTCCGGGGGTCGACTTCACCCCGACCATGTGGCCGAGCAGCCCGGCCAGCCGCCGCACGATCGCCAGCCCCAGCCCCAGCCCCTTGCGGCGGTCGCGCTCCGGGTTGGCGAGCTGGGTGAACTCCTGGAAGATGTCCTGGGTCTTGTCGGCCGGGATGCCGATGCCCTGGTCGATCACCGCCAGCCGCAGGGCGCCGCCGCGGTGCAGGCAGCCGATCAGGATGGTGCCGCGTTCGGTGTAGCGGATCGCGTTCTCGATCAGGTTGCGCAGGATGCGCTCCAGCAGGGCGGGATCGCTGCTGGTCCAGCCGGAGGTCGCGACGTGGCGCAGCGTCAGCCCCGATTCGGCGGCGCGCACGCGGTATTCGTCGGCCAGCCGTTCCAGCAGCGGGCCGAGCGCGAAATCGGTGACGCTGGGCTTCACCACCCCGGCGTCGAGCCGCGACACGTCCAGCAGGCTGTCCAGCATCACCCGCAGCCCGTTCAGCGATTCGGTCATGCTGGCCAGCAGCGGCGCGGTCGGGTGGCTCTCCAGCTTGTCGGACAGGGCGTGGGCGAAGAAGAACAGCGATTGCAGCGGCTGGCGCAGGTCGTGGCTGGCGGCGGCCAGGAACTTGGTCTTGGCGCGGTCGGCGCGCTCGGCCGAATCGCGGGCGCGCACCGCCTCGATGCGCGCCGCCTCCGCCTCGTCGCGGGCGCGCAGGATCGCCTCCTCCGCCGCCTTGCGGGCGGTGATGTCGCGCATGATGCCGGTGTACATCCGCCGCTTGCCGACGTGCCATTCGCCGACCGACAGGTCGAGCGGGAAGACCGAGCCGTCCTTGCGCCGGCCCATCACCTCGCGGCCGATGCCGATGATCCGGGGTTCGCCGGTGCGGTGGTAGCGCTCCAGATAGCCGTCATGGGCGCTGTGGTACGGCTCCGGCATCAGCATCGAGACGTTGCGGCCGATCACCTCCGCCGCCTCGAAGCCGAAGGTCTTCTCGGCGGCGCGGTTGAAGGACTCGACGATGCCGCGGTCGTTGATCAGGACGATCGGGTCGACGGCGGTGTCGACGATGGCGCGGTAGCGCGCCTCCTGCTCGTCCGACCGCTCCGCCTGCTGGCGGCGGTCCAGCAGCGAGGACAGCAGCGCCAGCGTCAGCAGCAGCAGCGCGCCGGCCCCGGTCAGCACCGCCAGCAGCGACGACGACAGCGCCGCGTCCTGCACCCGCATCCCGTGACCGGGCGCCGTCACGGGATCGATGACGTCGGTCACCGCCTCCATCCCGACGGCGGCCATGCCGGTGTAGTGCATCGTCACCACCCCCAGCCCCAGCAGCACCGCGCCGGCCGCGCGTTCCAGCGCCCGGCTGGTGCGGAAGGCCAGCCACAGCGCCGCGGTCGACGCGACGATGGCGACGGCGACGGAGGCGGCGGTCAGCGTCGGGTCGTAGGACATGCGTGCCTCCGTGCGCATGCCCGCCATCCCCACGTAATGCATGCCGACGATGCCGAGCCCGGTCAGGGTCCCGGCGACGGGGAGGGTGAACCGTTGCGGCCGGTTGTGGGCCATGGCGAACAGGCCAGCGCCCGCCACGGCGACGGCCAGCACGAAGGACAGGGCGGTCAGCCCGCCGTCGTAGCCGATGGGCGTGTCCGTCCGGTAGGCGAGCATACCGACGAAGTGCATCGACCAGATGCCGATGCCGAGCGCCAGTGCCGCGCCGGCCAGCCGCCTGTTGTCGCGATGGCGGCCTTGCGGATTGAGGCCCACCGGCTCGCGGGCGTGATGGGCGAGGTCGAGCGCGACGTAACCGCCGAAGACGGCGATCACATAGGATAAGGCGACGAGGAGTGGGTCGTAATGGCCTGGCACGGTCGGCGGCGTCGTTGTAGGGATTGGGGTAGCACAGCAGGGGGCGATGTTCGCCCTGTCGGAAAACAATTTGGGAGAGGGTGCCAGTCGATCCCATCGAACGAAAGGCTCCCCTTGGTGGTAGAAATGGATCTACGACCTCTGTCCGGATATGACTTATGAGCAGCCACCCCCCCGATCCGGCGCCGTCCGTCCGGCCGGCCCACGATCGTTCTGTCCAGGGACCATCCTGGCCGGTCCGCATCCTGCGCATGGCCGCGACCCCGTTCGCGCTGGCCTATTTCCTGTTGGATGCCCTGGTCTACTGGGGGGTGCGGCCCGTCCTGCGGTGGGTCGCCCGGCTGCCGCTCTTCCGGCGCGTCGCGCGGTGGGTCGGCCGGCTGGGTCCGTACCCGTCGCTGGTGCTGGTGCTGGTGCCGCTGGCGCTGCTGGAGCCGGCGAAGCCGATCGGCGCCTGGCTGTTCGCCACCGGGCGGCCGTGGCTGGGGGTCGCGGTGGTGGTCGGCGCCGAACTGGTCAAGATCACCACGGTGGAGCGGCTGTTCCACGTCGCCAAGCCGAAACTGCTGACCATCGGCTGGTTCGCCTGGGGCTACGAGCGGGTGACCGGCTGGATCGCCTGGCTGAAGGCGACCGCCGCGGTCCGGCTTGCCCGCGACCTGTTCCGGCGCCTGCGCCGGGCGGCCCGGCGCCTGACCCTGGCGGTCCGCCGCGCCGCCGGTCACTGAAAGCCTGTGAGTCCCTGGGCGGCAATCGTTCGCTGCCATCCCCTTGAGGTGCACACAGCCACCGACCGCAGAGAGCCAAGCTTGACCGAAACCGGAACGTTTCCCCGATCGAGGGTCATCCCCGCGACGGCGCGGATCCGGGTTTCCAGCCCCAGCGCCTGACATGGCTGGATTCCCGCTGTTGCGGGAATGACGGCCGATAATGAGAACGGCCGGCTTCGAGAGGGGACCCTACCCAAGCAGCGCCAGCACCAGCGCGCCGGCGATCAGCAGGGCGCAGGCGCGGCGGTAGAGTTGCAAGGCGCGGGCGATGTCGGCCGGCGTCGCGGCGGTGCGGCCGGCGCCCAGCCAGACATCCTCGATTCGCGTCTTGCCGTAAACCCGCGGGCCGCCCAGCCGGAGGTCGAGCGCACCGGCCATCGCCGCTTCCGGCCAGCCGGCGTTGGGGGAGCGGTGACGGTGGGCGTCCTGCCGCACCGACCGCCACGCCTGCGCGGCGTCGGCCCCGCCGGTGATCCAGGCGGCGGCGACCAGCAGCAGCGCGGTCAGGCGCGAGCCGGGCAGGTTCACCAGATCGTCCAGCCGCGCCGCCGCCCAGCCGAAGGCCTCGTGTCGCGGGGTGCGGTGGCCGATCATGCTGTCGGCGGTGTTGATCGCCTTGTAGAGCGCCAGACCCGGCAGCCCGCCCACCAGCAGCCAGACCGCCGGGGCGATCACACCGTCGGAGAAGTTCTCCGCCAGGCTCTCGACGGCGGCGCGGGCGACGGCGGGTTCGTCCAGGGTGGCCGGGTTGCGGCCGACGATGCGCGACACGGCGTCGCGGGCACCGGCCAGACCGCCGGTGCGGAATCCGTCGGCCACCGCCTCGACATGGTCGTGCAGGCTGCGCTGCGCCAGCAGGGTGGAGGCCAGCGCCGCCTCGATCAGCCAGCCGAACGGCAGCAGGCGGCACAGCCACGCCACCGCGACCGCCACCCCGCCCACCGTCAGCAGCAGGACCAGCAGCGCCAGCACGCCGGCCGCCTTGCGCCGGCCGAAGCCGTCGTCCGGACGGTTGAGCGCATGGTCGAGCTGCGCGATAAGCGAACCGATCCACACGACCGGATGACGGATGCGGGCGTAGAGTGGGTCCGGATAGCCCGCGACCGCCTCGATGACGAGCGCGGCGGCGAGCAGGAAGGGATGCAGCGGCACGGACGGACGTTTCCAAAAGGGGGGCGGCGGACGCGCCGCGCCAACGGGTGGGTGGAAGAGGCGCGATCATGGCCGAAGACAAGCCGGCGACCAAGGGCGGGTTCACCAACACGGTACGGGCACAGCCGCAAGACGGGGCGCCGCAAGACGGAGCGCCACAAGACGGCCCGCTGCATGGCGGCGACCTGGACGGCGCCCGCGCCGCCTTCCCCGGCGCGCCGCAGCCCTGGGTCGACCTATCCACCGGCATCAACCCGTGGCCCTACCCGCTGCCGCCGGTCGCGGCGGAGGCCTGGACCCGCCTGCCGGGCCGCGGCGCGGAGGCGGCCTTGCGCCAAGCGGCGGCGGACGGCTACGGCGCCCGGTCGGCGGAACTGGTCGCCGCGGCGTCGGGGTCGCAGGCGCTGATCCAGCTTTTGCCGCGGCTGCGCCCGCCCGGCCGGGTGGCGGTCTGCGGCCCGACCTACGCCGAGCACGCCCGCTGCTGGGCGCTGGCCGGTCACACGGTGATCGACGCCAAGGGGCCGGAGGCGGCGGACGGCGTCGATGTTCTGGTCGTCGTCAACCCGAACAACCCCGACGGCCGGCGCGTCGCGCCCGAGCGGCTGCTCGACCTCGCCGACCGGCAGGCGGCGCGCGGCGGCTGGCTGGTGGTGGACGAGGCGTTCGCCGACACCCGGCCGGACGGCAGCGTCGCCCCCTTCGTCGGGCGCCCCGGTCTGGTGGTGCTGCGGTCCTTCGGCAAGTTCTTCGGGCTGGCCGGCCTGCGGCTCGGCATCGCGCTGGCGGCGGCGGACGTGGCGGCGGCCCTGCGCGCCGCCATCGGCCCCTGGGCGGTGTCCGGCCCCGGCCTGTCGATCGCCACCGCCGCGCTGGGCGACCACGGCTGGATCGCCGCGACCCGCGCCCGGCTGGCGCGGGAGGCGGCGGAGCTGGACCGGACGCTGGACGCGGCCGGCCTGCGGGTGGTCGGCGGCACCGAGCTGTTCCGGCTGGTGGAGGACGCCCGCGCCCCCGCCCTGTACCGGACGCTGGGCGCCGCCGGCATCCTGGTCCGCCGATTCGACCACCGCCCGGATTGGCTGCGTTTCGGATTGCCCGGCACGCCGGCGGAGAAGGAGCGGCTGCGCGGTGCGCTGTCCGGTGGGTGTCCTGCGGCGTTTCAACCCGTGGAAACGTCCGCGTCTTGAACAATCGGCGAAAATTTTATACACTCAACCGTTTCGAGAATCCTGCACGTCCCACTTCGACCTCGTCGGGATTCTCCAGGGTTGCAAGGAAATAAAATTTTATGGGACACTGCTCGCCATGCTGGATTCGGGTAGCGTGGCAATGATCTCCGGTCGTGGCGCGCAGGGCATGCGGGATACCGCGTGGTCGGCCTTTGACTGTCTGCCGGTCGGGGTCTGCCTCGCGTCGGCGGCCGGCGTGATCCGCTATGCGAACCCCGCCCTGCACGACCTGCTGGGCGGCGCCGACGGCTTGCTGGACGGCCGCTCGCTGTCCGATGTCGGGCTGGATGGCGCCGCCGGGACCGCAGTCATCGGCGAGCGGGCGCTGCGGCTGGCCGACGGTGGAACGCGCCGGGTGTCGGTGGCCGAGGTCCCCTGGACCGCGCCGCAACCCGACGGGGCGACGGGAGAGGCGTTGCGGCTGCTGACGGTGACCGGCATCGGCCCCCGGCAGGAAGCGGCGGCGGACGGCGGGGCGGATGACGGGGCGGACGGCGGGCCAGCCGCCGGCGCACCGCTGGTCGAGGCGCTGATGGACGCGGCGCCGATCCCGCTTTTCGTCAAGGACACCCGCGGCCAGTATGTCGCGATCAACGACGCGTTCGAGCGTTTCACCGGCATCGGCCGCGCCGACATCCTGCGGCACACCACCTTCGCGGTGACCAGCCCGGGCGCCGCCAAGGAGCACAGCGTCCACGACCGCGTCCTGCTGGAGACGGAGGGCCGGGTCAGCTACGAGGCGCCGATCTGCACCGCCGACGGCGCCGTGCGCATGGTCAAACTGACCAAATCCTCGTTCCGCGACGCGTCGGGCAAGCCGGGCGGCGTGGTCGGCGCGATCCACGAGATGGCGGAGGTCCGGCCGAACGAGGAGCGGCTGGAGGCGATCCTGGAGCAGAGCCCGGTCGGCGTGTCGGTGTCGCGCCGGGACAACGGGCGGATCATCTTCGTCAACACCCGCTTTTCCGAGCTGATCGGGCTGCCGCGCGAGCGTCTGGTCGGCAGCCGCGCCCGCGACTATTACCTGGACGGCCTCCAGCGCCAGCGGGTGCTGGAACGGCTGCGCAGCGGCGGCGGCGTCACCAACATGGAGGTCCAGTTCAAGCGGGCCGACGGCTCGCCCTTCTGGACGCTGTTCACCGTCAACCAGGCGGTGGTGCAGGGCGTGCCGGTGAACCTCGCCTGGATCTACGACTACACCGAACGCCGCAGCATGGAAGAGGCGTTGCGCGACATGGCGTCGCGCGATCCGCTGACCGGCATCTTCAACCGCCGCTCCTTCATGGACATGGCGCGCAGCCAGCTCGCCCGCGCCCACCGGTTCCACGAGCCGCTGTCGGTCTTCGTGCTGGACGTCGACCATTTCAAGCGGATCAACGACACCTACGGCCACGCCACCGGCGACGACGCCCTGCGCATGGTCGCCGCCGGCTGCCAGGCGATCCTGCGGGAATACGACATCCTCGGCCGGCTGGGCGGGGAGGAGTTCGTGGTGGTGCTGCCCGGCGCCACCGCCGACGAAAGCCGCGTCGTCGCCGAACGGGTGCGCCGCCACCTCGCCCGCATGCCGATCGAGGCGCCCGACGGCGTCTTCCGCCTGACCGCCAGCATCGGCATCGCCGGGCTGGACGGGGCGACCGACACGCTGGAACGGGCGATCCACCGCGCCGACCTCGCGCTCTACCGCGCCAAGCACATGGGGCGCAACCGCGTCGCCGTCTACGAACCCGGGATGTGACCCCGGCCGGCAAGGCGCCGCCGGGTTCGCAGGGCCCCTCTGTTGGGTTGACAAGCATGGACTGCACGGTGCGGGACACCGCCGGGCTGCGCGAGGTCGAACTGCGCGGCCAACTGACCTTCGAGGCCGACGCCGAGTTCCGGCAGATCCTGGAGGCGTTCGAGCGCGACCGGGTGACGGACTGCGTGCTGAACCTGGATGGCGTCGAGTTCATCGACTCCGCCGGGCTCGGGCTGCTGGTGCTGGCGAACAGCGCGGCCAAGCGGGCGGCGGTGCGGCTGAGCATGAAGCACCCGCGCGGGCAGGTCCGCGATATGATCGAGATCTCCGAATTCCACACCATCGTCCCCTGCGAGTTCTGACCCCTTGAGCGACGAACGCGGCGGCCGGGCCGCTGCGCTCGGCGCTGGAGGCGCTGGGGGTGCGCGGCGCCGCGGTGGTCGACGGCGATGGCTTGGCGGACGCGGTGGCCGGCCTGCCAGGCTGCGGCCCGGCGGCGGTCGCCGGGCTGCGCGCCGCCGCGGCGCTGCGCGACGTGCCGATCCTGGTGCTGGGACGCTTCGCCGGCGGCCGGCAGCGCGCCGACCTGACCCTGCTGTGGATCAGCCGGCGGGGTCTTCCTCCGGATCCTCCGTCGGCTGCGGCAGGTTGACGATGCCGACCACCCGGTTGCCGTTGCCGACATAGGTGAGCTGGTCGAACCCGACCATGCGGGCCAGCGCGATGCCGCGGCCGTGGGTGGCGGTCGACTGGAAGGCGTCGACCGTCAGGTAGCGGTTGAAGTCGAAGCCCCGGCCCATGTCGGTGACGGTGAAGATGACCCGGCTGTCGCTGCGCTCGACATGCAGGGTGGCGTGTTTGTCGCGATGCTCCGACGAGTCCAGCCGCGCCTCGATCTCGCGGCCCAGCATGCCGCTGGTCTTCAGCCGGCCCTTGGCCTCGAAGCCGATGCCGAGGTTGCCGTGCTCCACCGCGTTCATCAGGATCTCCGACAGGCCGAAGGTCAGGCTGTGCGAGGTCTGGGCGATCGACGACAGGGTGATCGCCAAATTCTGCGCCTCCTGCGGGGTGCGGAAGCGGAAACGGGCGTCGCGCAGCAGGGCGATGGCGTCGGCGCGCGAGCGCAGGTCGCCCTTCAGGCTCTTCAGCCGGCCGGTCGTCTCCTCCGCGGCGCGGACGACGGAGCGCAGCAGGGCGCCGTCATAGGGCTTGATCAGGTAATAGAACACGCCGACGCGGATGGCCGCCGCGATCTCCGCGCTGCTGTCGGAAACGGTCTGGACGATCACCGGGATCTCGGCCAGATGCGGCACCCCCTTCATCCGCTCGTACAGCTCCAGCCCGTCGCCGTCGGCCAGCCGGCGGTCGAGCAGCACGACGTGGATGGTCTGCCCGGCGCTCTGCAGGATGTCCCAGGCTTGCGCCTTGTTCTCGGCTTCCAGCGTCCGGTAGCCGATGCGGGCGAGGTAGCCGGCGACGATGGCGCGGGTCATCTCCTCGTCATCGACAACCAGGGCGGTGACGGCGTCGGCCATGTCGGCGTGTTCTCCGGCGGATGGGCGGCCAGGACGGGGCCAGGAATGCCGGGTATTTTGCCAAAACTTTAGCGATGACACAATTGCCGGCGGCATTGCGTCGCAACAAAGCGTTCCGTTGCGCGCAGTTGTCCCGCGGCCGCGCCGTCGGCCTCGGACGGGATCAGAGCGCCGGCGAGGCCAGCTCGCCCATCGCGCGTTCGGCGGCGGCCAATTCGCGGGAGACGCGTTCGCCAGCGTCGGTGGTCAGCACGGTCCGGTCGCGCCGTCGCGCCGCCACGACCAGCCGGTCGGCGGCCTGCGCCAGCCGGTCGAAGCCGACATTGCCGGCGGACCCCTTCAGGATGTGCGCCTCGCGCTCGATGCCGGTGCAGTCGCCGTGGGCGATGGCGGTGCGCAGCAGGTCGAGATGGACCGGGCTGTCGCTGAAGAAGGTTTCCAGCAGCAGGACGAAGCCGTCCTCGCCCAGCGCGTCGCGCAGCTCGTCGACCTTCTCGGCGTTCACCGTCGCCGCCTCCGCCGGGCTGGCCGGGGCGGGCGGCGGCGGTGGCCGTTCTGCCGCCGGGCGGGCGACGCGGGCGACCGCGTCCAGCAGCTTGCGGGCGTTGATCGGCTTGGACAGATAGTCGTCCATCCCGGCTTCCAGGCAGGCGGCGGCGTCGCCCTGCATGGCGTTGGCGGTCAGCGCCACGATGGGGATGCGCGCCGCCGGCCCGTTCAGCCGCCGGATGCGGCGCGTCGCTTCCAGACCGTCCATCACCGGCATCTGCACGTCCATCAGCACCAGATCGTAGGGCCGGGACGACACCGCCTCCACCGCCTCCTCCCCGTTCGCCGCGGTTTCGGCGCTGTGGCCGGCGCGGCGCAGCAGGGCGAGCGTGAGCTGCTGGTTGACCGGGTTGTCCTCCGCCACCAGCACGCGGACGCGCGGCCCGGCCTCCGCCGCGGCCGGCACGGCGACCGCGGCCGGCGGTGCCGGCGGCGCCACCGGTTGCGGTTGCGGGTCGAGCGGTTCCGCCCGGCGGTCGAGCAGCCGGGCGAGGCACTGGCACAGGGCGCGGAAGCGGATCGGCTTCGCCAGATGGGCATCGACCGCGCCCTTCTCCCACTCCGGCCACTCCAGCCGCTGGGACGAGGCGAGCGCCAGCCGGATGGCGGCCAGCGCCGGCGTGGCGCGGATGCGCTCCGCCAGTTCCGGGCCGGTGAGGCCGGGCATGCGGTGGTCGAGGATCGCCGCGTCGAACGGCCGGCCGGCGCGGACCGCCGCCTCCAGCCGCTCCAGCGCCTGGGCGCCGTCCTCGGCGGTCTCGGTCTGGATGCCGAAGCCGACCAGATGGCGGGTCAGCAGATCGCGGTTGACGGCGGTGTCGTCGACCAGCAGCACGCGCCGCCCGGTCCAGTCGCCGATCGGTGCCGGCGCCTGCACCATCCCGGTGCCGCGCTGCAGCGGGATCGACACCCAGAAGCTGCTGCCGGCGCCGGGCCGGCTGTCTACGCCGATCGCGCCGCCCATCAGTTCGGCCAGCCGCTTGCAGATCGCCAGGCCGAGGCCGGTGCCGCCATGGCGGCGGGCGGCGGAGGAATCGACCTGGGTGAACATGGCGAACAGGCGCGGCCGGTCCTCCTCCGGGATGCCGATGCCGGTGTCGCGCACCTCGAAGCGGACGCGGACGCAATCGGCCGGCTGGCCCGGTTCCGCCGGCTCCTCGCCCAGCAGGATGGTGACGCTGCCGGTGTCGGTGAACTTGATGGCGTTGCCGGCCAGGTTCAGCAGGATCTGGCGCAGCCGCCCGGCATCGCCGCGCAGGCTGCCGCGCAGCGACGGCGGCACGAAGCTGGCCAGGTCCAGCCCCTTGGCGGCGGCGCGCGGCGCCAGGATCTCCGCCACGCTTTCCACCATCGGCCCCAGCTCGAACTCGCCGATCTCCAGCTCGAGGCGGTCGGCGTCGATCTTCGAGTAGTCCAGGATGTCGTTGATGATGACCAGCAGCGATTCGGCGGAATCGCGGATGGTTTCGGCGTAGGTCCGCTGTTCCGTCTCCATCGGGGTGTCGAGCAGCAGCCCGGCCATGCCGATCACCCCGTTCATCGGCGTGCGGATCTCGTGACTCATCGTCGCGAGGAACTCCATCTTGATGCGCTGCCCGTCCTCCGCCCGTTCCTTGGCCTCGCGCAGCGTGTGCTCCACCCGCTTGGCGTCGGTCAGGTCGCGCAGGATGGCGGCGTAGAGCGGCCCGGCCGCCGTCTTCACCAGCGCCACCGAGCAGGCCAGCGGGAAGCGCTCGCCATCCTCCGATCCGTCTCCGGACCCGCCTTCCGCCGCATCCTTCTCCGCCGGGCGCAGCGCGGTGGTTTCGCCGCTGATGCCCGCCGTCATCGGCCGGCGGCCGCGGGCGATGTCCGACAGCGCGCGGGTGGCGGCGTCGCGCGTCTCCGCCGGCAGCAGCTCGACCACCGACCGGCCGACCAGCCCGCCGGGCGGGCAGCGGAACATGGCGTGGGCGGCCGGGTTGGCGGCCTCGATCACGCCGTCGGGGCGGGCGGTCACGATGCCCTCCGCCGCGGTGTCGACGATGGCGTTCAGCCGGGCGTTCGCCTCCTCCAGCGCCTCGCCCTGGCGGCGCTGCGCCGCCAGCGACCGGGTCAGCAGCAGCCCGAACAGCGTCAGCAGCAGGATCAGCCCGCCCGACAGCAGCATCGCCATCGTCAGGTTCTTCTGCCAGCCGGCGAGCGCGGCGCCCTGGTCGACGCTGATCGCCAGCACCAGCGGCCAGACCGGCGTCGCCCGGTAGGCGGTGATCATGATCGCCCCGTCGGCCCCGCGCTCGTGGAACACGCCGTATTCCGCCGCCGGCAGCCGCGACCGGAACAGCGGCGTCGCGGCGAAGGAGCGGCCGATCGCCTCGGTCACCGGGGGTTGGCCGGTGAGCAGCGTGCCGTCGTAGCGGTAGAGCGCGACATGGCCGCCGCCACCCCCGCCCTCGCCGGCGTCGCTGATCTGCACCGCCCGGTACAGGCCCTGGAAATAGTCCGGGTTGACGGTGGCGACGATCACGCCCAGCAGCGTTCCGTCCGCCTCGCGCAGGGCGCGGCTGATCGGCAGCAGCCAGCGCCCCGACCGCTCGCCGTTCGCCGCACGGTCGAGCAGGCCGCGGCCGGGCCTGGGGTCGCCGATCACCAGCCCGCCGGCCTGGCCGGAGGCGTGGAGGCGGAAGGCGTCGAGTTCGGTGAGATAGGCGCCGGCCGGATGCATCCCTTCGGTGCTGACGACGATGCGGCCGGTGCGGTCCAGCAGGGTCAGCGCCCGCAGGTGCGGCGACCGCCGCAGCCGGTCGGTCAGCAGCCCCATCACGTCGGTCCGGCTCGCCCGGCCGGCCGCGTCGGGCTCGGTCGCCGCGTCGTCGCCGGTCCAGCCGGAATCACCGAGGGAATCGACGATGGCGGTCAGCGTCAGGTCGACCGACTGCAGCGTCCGCGTGGTCGAAACCTCCAGTGCCGCGGCGAGGTTGGCGAGGTTGGCCTCCGTCGCCGCCAGCGTCGCCTGACGCGCGGCGGCCAGCTGGTAGCCCTGGTTGATCAGCAGGGCGAAGACGGCGAGCAGGGCAAAGGCGATGACGCCGCCGCGATGCCGGAAAAGACCCTTCGGTTCCGCTTTTGCTGGGGGCTGGGGTGCGGGGAGCGGGGCCAGGGCTGTGTTCCGGATGATCGGGTGGAGACGGGTGATGGGCAACCGCGTGGTGAAAAGGGCACTCGGATCGGGCATCGGGCCGCCATGCGGACCGGGATGCCGGCCGCCCCGGCCATCCGCCCCGACCATCCGTGGTCGTCCGCGGCCATTCGGGGGTTGCATCCGGAGATCACAATAGCAGGTATACCCCTCTTCCGCCAAGCATCGGCTGCCGGTTGAGTGGAAAGGGTGGTAGTATGCAGGCGCCGCGCGAAAACCTTGCTGCGTTGCAAGCAAGACCAATGGCGGCAGTGCAACGAAAGGTGTGACATGGCGACGCGCATCGGCTGGGCAATCGGTTTGGCAACTCTGTCCCTCCTTCTGCCGGGGACCGCGGCGCCGGCCACGGCCGTTGATGGACATCTTCAGAAAATTGCGGAATCAAAGCAACTTCGTGTCTGCATGTGGCCCGAATACTACGCGATCTCGTTCCGCAACCCGCGCACCGGCGTGCTGGAGGGGCTGGACGTCGAGCTGGCGGCGGCCTTCGCAGGCGATCTGGGCGTGGCGGTCGCCTATGTCGAATCGAGCTTTCCGCGCTTCATCGATGATCTGCTGGCCGATCGCTGCGACATCGGCATGTTCGCCATCGGCGCCACCGCGGCGCGGGCGGCGAAGGTGGCGTTCAGCCAGCCCTACCTGCGCAGCGGCATCTACGCGGTGACCTCCCAGGCCAGCGGGCAGATCGGCCGCTGGGAGGATCTGGACCGCGCCGGCAACGTCGTCGTCGTCCAGAAGGACACCTACATGGAAGGCTACGCCCGCAAGGCGATGACCTCCGCCCGCATCGTCGCCGTCAACCGCCCGCAGGAGCGCGAGGAGGAGGTGCAGTCCGGCCGCGCCGACGCCTTCCTGACCGACTATCCCTACGGCCAGCGCATGCTGGCGTTCCAGCCCTGGGCGCGGCTGATCGTGCCGGACGTCCCGGTGCAGCCGACCCCCTACGCCTACGCGGTGGCGCCCGGCGACCCGGCGTGGCTGGAGCGGGTGAACGCCTTCGTTGCCCACATCAAGCAGGACGGCCGGCTGGAAAGCATCGCCGCCCGCTACAAGCTGACCCCGATCGTGGCGCGGGACTGAGGCGCACCGCAAGAATGCGGCATCGGGACAAATCCGATGTAGGATCGGTGTGCAGGTCTGCACTCACCGCCACCCCTCACCGCGGGACCCGACGATGATCCTGATCGGACAGTATGATTCGCCCTTCGTGCGCCGCGTCGCCATCGCGCTGCGGCTCTACGGCATCGCCTACGAGCATCGCCCCTGGTCGGTCTTTTCCGACGCGGCGGAGGTCGCGCGCTTCAACCCGCTGAAGCGGGTGCCGACGCTGGTGCTCGACGACGGCGAGGTGCTGATCGAAAGCGGCGCCATCCTCGACCATCTCGACGAGGTCGCCGGCGCCGGACGGGCGCTGATCGCGCGCCAGGGGCCGGACCGCCGCCGGGCGCTGAAGGTCTGCGCGCTGGCGACCGGCCTTGCCGACAAGGCGGTCAGCCTGGTCTACGAACGGGTGCTGCACCAGGACCGCTCGGCCCTGTGGGTGGAGCGCTGCACCGGCCAGATCGGCGCCGTGCTCGACGCGCTGGAGGCCGACCGGGCGGCGCGCCCCGGCCCCTGGTGGTTCGGCGACCGCATCGGCCACCCCGACATCGCGGTCGGCTGCGCCCTGCGCTTCGTCGGCGAAGCCCACCCCGGCGTCTTCGACCGCAGCCGCTGGCCCGCGTTGGCCGCGCACGCCGACGCGTGCGAGGCGCTGCCGGAATTCCAGGCGGTGGTGCAGCCCTTCGCGGTGAGCGCCTGAGACATGGCCCCCGCCCGCTGGGGCGGGGGCCTGTTCATACCCGTCCTATCACCGCGCCGTGTGGCCGCTGATCTCGGCGTGCAGCGGCTTGGTGTCCTCGAAGGTCTTCTGCTGCTCGGGGGTGGCGTCCTTCTGGTGCTTCTGCTTCCACTCCGCATAGGGCATGCCGTAGACGGCGACGCGCGCGTCCTCGTCGGACAGGGCGACGCCGCGGTCCTTGGCCGCGGCGGCGTACCATTTCGACAGGCAGTTGCGGCAGAAGCCGGCGAGGTTCATCAGGTCGATGTTCTGCACGTCGGTGCGCTTGCGCAGATGCTCGACCAGGCCGCGGAAGGCGGCGGCTTCCAGCTCGATGCGGGTCTGGTGGTCCAGATCGGCCATGGTGTCTCTACTCCTCCGGTTTTCTTGCTTGGTGCTGCTTTAAGAGTGGTGCGGCCGGTGCAGCGTGACCATCCGGCCAAACGGGTGGAAATCGCGCGAGCCGCCGCCGGCGGCGATGGTGCGGACCACCGCCTCGCGGTCCTCGGCGACGAAGCCGGCCAGCGATTCGATGCCGTAGTCGAACAGGCGCGGGGTCAGCGGCGTGCCGGGGCCGATCATCGCCACCCGCGCCCCGGCCGACACCCGCAGCAGGCGGGGCAGGGTGCGGTTGGCGAAGGCCGAGGCGGTGACGGCCACCGCGTCGGCCCCCGGCAGCAGCCAGTCGCAGGCGGCCTCCGGGTGTTCGCCGTCGCGCGGGGTCATGTCGATCACCTGGGCGCGCGGCATCCGCTGGGCGACCTGGGGGAAGCCGCCGACCACCACCACCCGCCCCTCGACCTTGGCGAACAGGTCCAGCCCGTTGCCGGGCGCGCCGGTCAGGCCGGGGTGGTTGTAGTGCGCATTCAGCGCGGCGACCCCGACGGCGATCTCCAGCGGGTCCCACGACCGCGCCGCCAGCGCCGCGAGGTCGCGCAACGACCGCCCGGCCCAGCGCTCCGGTGCGGCGGCCAGCTCGGAATCGCCCTGCCGGGCGGCGACGCCCAGCCCGGCGTCGGTTTCCACCAGCACCCATTTGGCGCCGGTCACCACGCGGCGGACGGCGGTGTCGGCGACGCCGTTGACCAGATCGTCGTACAGCCGCTGCGGCCCCCACCAGCGCCACAGCGCGTCTTCCACCGGCGACAGCAGCTCGCAGAAGCCGCCGGTGGCGGTCTGCCATTCGTTCAGATAGCGGCTGCCGACGCTGGTCAGCAGCGGGATGCCCTCGGCGATGGCGGTCAGCATCTCGTCCGACAGGCCGTCGCCGTGCGATTCCAGACCGGCGAACTTGTTGACGACCAGCAGGTCGACGCGTTCCGCCACCGCCCGGCGGATCGCCTGGCTGGCCTCGGCGACGCCGGTCGGATCGACGCGGCAGGACTGCGATTCCCGCCCCAGCCGCTGGGTGATGTCGTAGGCGTGGCCGGTGGCGACGTCGACCAGTTCCATCCGCTCGGCGCAGTCGTCGCCGGGGCCGTGGTTGCGCTGGACCAGACCGCCGACGCGGAAGCCGCGCCGGGTCAACTCGGCGGTGAAGCCGTCCAGCAGCGCGTCGACCCCGTACGAGCCCGGACCATGGATCACCGCGCCGGGGCGGAGCGGCGGCGGGAAGGCGGGGGGCAGCGGCATGACCATGGTCCTTTCGCGCGGGGAACAGCCCCTGGGACGACAGGGGGGGCGGCAAGCGGGAACGGTGGGGGAGGGGGCGCCTCAGCCGCCGCGGCGGATGTGGTAGACGAACACGGCCGTGTGGGTCTCGTCCGGCCGTGTCTCGTGCGACAGCAGCGCGTTGTCGGTCGTGTTGCAGAAGTGCCGGAAGTCGATGACCGAGGCCGGATCGGTGGCGTAGACCACCAGCTCCTCCCCCGGCGCCATGCCGTCCAGCAGCGCGCGCGTGCGCAGGATCGGCAGCGGGCAATGCAGCCCCGTCACGTCAAGCTCTCTCGCCGGCACCGCGCCCGCTCCGTACTGGTTGAGGATGAAGACCACACTGGCGCTATGACTGTAGCCGGTTCACCGCCGCTTCTCCACCCCGGCCTCCGCCGGCCCTGTCATGCCGCACCCCGGTGGCTGCGACCGGGCCGGAAGGCGCGATCTTCAGCCGCCCGCGCTGTTGTCCGGCGCAAGACGGTGGAATTTCGACGAAAGGACAGCGGTCATGGCGAAGCGGCTCGACAAGGTGGTGGTCATCACGGGGGCGTCCAGCGGCATCGGCCGCGCGACCGCGCTGGAGTTCGCGCGCCAGGGCGCGGCGGTGGTGCTGGCCGCCCGCCGCATGGCGGCGCTGCACGAGGTGGCGGAGGAGTGCGTGGAGGCCGGCGGGCGGGCGATGGTGGTGCCGACCGACGTCACCGACCAGCGCGCCATGCAGGCCCTGGCCGACCGCGCGATCGACGCCTTCGGCGGCATCGACATCTGGATCAACAACGCCGGCGTCCTGGCGCTCGGCCGCTTCGAGGACACCCCCGACGACGTGTTCGAGCAGGTGGTGCGCACCGATTTCTTCGGCACGGTCCATGGCTGCCGCGCGGTGCTGCCGCATTTCCTCGACCGTGGCGAGGGCATCATCATCAACAACGCCTCGATGGTCGCCACCATCGGCCAGCGCTACGCCACCGCCTACGCCGCGGCCAAGTTCGCGGTGCGCGGCTTCACCGAATCGCTGCGGCAGGAGCTGGTGGACGAGCCGGGCATCCATGTCAGCATGGTGCTGCCCGCCGCCATCGACACCCCGCTGTGGCAGCACGCCGCCAACTACACCGGCCGCGCGGTCAAGCCGATGAACCCGGTCCACCCGCCGGAGGAGGTCGCCGCCGCCATCCTGGCGCTGGTCCACAGCCCGCAGCGCGAGGTCTTCGTCGGGGCGGAGGGGCGGCTGGCCGCCGTCGGCAACGCCATGGCGCCGTCCCTGGTGGAGCGCGCCATCGCCCACACCATCGAGCGCGACATGTTCACCAACCGCTCGGCCCCGGCGACCTCCGGCGGCGTGCTGGCCACCATGCCGGAGCACCAGGGCACCAGCGGCGGCTGGCGGACGCCCAAGCCGAAGCGCGGGTTCTCCTGGACCAACCTGACGCTGTTCCTGCTGCCGGTGCTGCTGGCCAGCCGCCCGCTGGGCGGAGGCGCCGTGCGGCATCCGTGACGGTCGGCGCCCGCACCTCATGCCAACGCCCGCTTGATCCGGCGGGCGGGAGCCGTTATAGGCTCGCCCCTTTTCCGGTGCGGCGGATGGCCCCGTCGCCGGACATCCGGGCAGGAGGCGGGACATGACGGCGTGCGGACTCGATTTCGGCACCTCGAACACGACGCTGGGCGTGCAGGATGCCGGCGGCTTCCGGCTGCTGGCGCTCGACGGCGCGCGCACGACGCTGCCGACCGCGGTGTTCTTCGATTTCGAGACCGACCGGGTGACCATCGGCCAGGGCGCCATCGACGGCTACGTCTCGGGCGTCGAGGGGCGGCTGATGCGCTCGATCAAGTCGATGCTCGGCACCGACCTGATCGACGCCGACACCGCGCTGCGCAAGGGCCGCATCAGCTTCCGCGCCGTGATCGGCACCTTCCTCGACCGGGTCAAGGCGCGGGCCGAGCAGGCGCTGGGGCGCGAGCTGGGCGACGTCGTGGTCGGCCGCCCGGTGCATTTCGTCGACGGCGACCCGGCCGGCGACGCCGCGGCGGAAGAGACGCTGGGCGCCATCGCCCGCGCCGCCGGCTTCCGCCACGTCTCCTTCCAGTTCGAGCCGATCGCCGCGGCGCTCGACTACGAGCAGCAGGTGGCGGGGGAGGAACTGGCGCTGATCGCCGACATCGGCGGCGGCACCTCGGACTTCTCGGTGGTGCGCATCGGGCCGGACCGCCGCGGCAAGCCCGACCGCGCCGGCGACATCCTGGCCAACGACGGCATCCGCGTCGGCGGCACCGATTTCGACCGCGACCTCAGCCTCGCCACCGCCATGCCGGAACTCGGCCACGGCAGCGCGATGAAGCGCGCCGGCCTGCTGGCGCCCAAGAGCCTCTATTTCGATCTGGCGACCTGGTCGAAGATCAACTTCCTCTACACCGCCAAGGCGATGGCCGAGCTGGAGCGCCTCCAGCGCGATTCCGCCGAGCCGGAGAAGATCGACCGGCTGATCGGCGTCGTCGAGCACCGCCAGGGCCACGCGCTGGCGATGGCGGTGGAGCGCACCAAGATCGCGCTGTCCGACCACGAGAGCGCGGAGCTGGGTCTGGATTGGGGCGACGGCGCGCTGGCGCTGGCGGTCGACCGCCCGGCGCTGAACCGCGCCACCGGCTCGCTGGCCGCCCGCATCGGCACCCGCATCCGGGAGTGTCTGGCCGACGCCGGGGTGACGGCCGACCGCATCGATGCGGTGTTCCTGACCGGCGGTTCCACCCTGCTGCCCCAGGTCCGCGCCGCGATCCTCGCCGAGGCGCCGGATGCCCGGGTGGTCGAGGGCAACATCTTCGGCTCCGTCGGCCTGGGGCTGACGGTGGAGGCGCAGCGGCGCTATGGCTGAGGGGGTGTTTGCGCGGGTGCCCCCTCCCTAACCCTCCCCCGCTCTCGCGGGAGAGGGAACTCCGCTGAACTCCCGCAAAGCTCCTGCCCCCTCTCCCGCGAGAGCGGGGGAGGGAACTCCGCTGAACTCCCGCAAAGCTCCTGCCCCCTCTCCCGCGAGAGCGGGGGAGGGATGGGGAGGGGGCATGCCCCCCACCCCCAGCACCCTCACTCCACCACGATCCGCGGCGCCGCCCGGCCGCCGGTGCCGCCGCCGATCTTTTCCCACAGGCGCGTCGCAATGCCGCGGTAGACCTTGGCGTGCTCCGACTCCGGCTGCGACACGACGATCGGCCGGCCCTGGTCGGACGTCTCGCGGATCGACAGGTGCAGCGGGATTTCGCCCAGGAACTCCATGCCCAGATCGTCGGCCTCCTTGCGGGCGCCGCCGTGGCTGAAGATGTCGGTGCGGTGGCCGCAGTTGGGGCAGCAGAAATAGCTCATGTTCTCGATGATGCCCAACACCGGGACATCGACGCGGCGGAACATGTTCAGCCCCTTGCGGGCGTCGAGCAGGGCGATGTCCTGCGGGGTCGAGACGATGACCGCGCCGGCCAGCGGCACCTGCTGCGCCATGGTCAGCTGGGCGTCGCCGGTGCCCGGCGGCATGTCGACGACCAGGATGTCGAGGGTGCCCCAGTTGACGTCGCGCAGCATCTGCTGCAGCGCGCTCATCACCATCGGCCCGCGCCAGATCATCGGCGTGTCCTCGGCGACCAGGAAGCCCATCGACATCACCTTGATGCCGTAATTCTCCATCGGCTCCAGCCGCTTGCCGTCGGGGCTGTTGGGGCGGCCGGAGATGCCCATCATGCGCGGCATCGACGGGCCGTAGATGTCGGCGTCGAGCAGCCCGACCTTCAGCCCGTTGGCGGCCAGCGCCAGCGCCAGGTTGACCGACGTGGTCGACTTGCCCACGCCGCCCTTGCCGGACGCCACCGCGACGATCGCCTTCACGCCGGGGACCAGCGGCTTCTGCTGCTGGGCGGCGCCCCCCTGGGGTTGGCCATGGGAGTGGCCGTGGCCGTGATCATGGCCGTGCCCCTGTCCCTGCGCCGCCGCCTGCGGCGCGGCGCGGTGGGCGGTCAGCACCGCGGTGACCGACAGGACGCCGGGCAGGGCGTCGACCGCCTTCTCCGCCGCGTGGCGGACCGGTTCGGCCTGGGCCCCGCGCTTGGGGTCCACCTCGATGGAAAAAGCGACATGCCCGTCGCGCACCACGAGGCCCGACAACATGCCCAGACTGACGATGTCAGCGCCCCGGTCCGGGTCGATGACGGTCTTCAGCGCCTGCATGACTTGAGCTTCGCTGATCTGCGCCATGGTTGAAAACTCCGCTATCTTCCCGATATTGGCGGATATCCGTTGGTGGAATCCTTGCCGAAGGGTATGGGGGACTATAGGACCGACGGACGAGGTTGGTAAAGGGACGCAGGGCCGCCCGGCCTCGCCGTTCCGCCCTGTGGGACGAATCGCAGAAGGGGGACAGACGCGTATGCCGTGGAACAATCAGGGCGGGGGTGGCGGTGGCGGCCCCTGGGGTCCCCCGCCGGGCAACAACGGCCCGGGTACCCCGTGGGGACGTCCCTCGGGCGGGGGGGGCAATGGGGGCGGCGGCGGTCCGCAGCCTCCCGACCTTGAGGATCTTCTGCGGCGGAGCCAGGACCGTCTTCGGCGCGCCATGCCCGGCGGCGTCGGCAGCGGGCGCGGCGCGGCGCTGGTCGTCGGCGTGCTGGCGCTGATCTGGCTGGCCAGCGGCATCTACCGGGTCGAGGCGGACGAGCAGGGCGTGGTCATGCGCTTCGGCCAATGGACCCGCACCGAACAGCCCGGCCTGCGCTATCGCCTGCCGTCGCCGATCGAAACGGTGCTGCTGCCCAAGGTGACGCGCGTCAACCGGATCGAGGTCGGCTACCGCTCGGCCGTCGGCGGCGGTCGCAACGACCGCGACGTGCCGGACGAGTCGCTGATGCTGACCGGCGACGAGAACATCATCGACATCGACTTCACCGTCTTCTGGGTGATCAAGGACGCCGGCAACTTCCTGTTCAAGATCCGCGAGCCGGAAG
Organism: Azospirillum sp. TSO35-2; assembly: GCF_003116095.1. Taxonomy (GTDB): domain Bacteria; phylum Pseudomonadota; class Alphaproteobacteria; order Azospirillales; family Azospirillaceae; genus Azospirillum. The sequence goes on along the minus strand of NZ_LGRA01000022.1, from coordinate 173,638 downwards.
TGACGGTGAAGAAGGCGGCCGAGAGCGCGATGCGCGAGGTGATCGGCCGCACCGACCTGCAGCCGGCCCTGACCGAGGCACGCCAGCAGATCGAAACCTCGACCCGCCAGCTGCTCCAGACCATGCTGGACGAGTATCAGGCCGGCATCGAGATCACCCAGGTGCAGTTGCAGAAGGCCGACCCGCCGCAGCCGGTCATCGACGCCTTCAACGACGTGCAGCGTGCCCGCGCCGACCGCGAACGCGCCCGCAACGAGGCGGAGGCCTACCGCAACGACATCATCCCGCGCGCCCGCGGCGAGACCGAACGGCTGGTGCAGGAGGCGTCGGCCTACCGCGAGCAGGTGGTCAGCCTGGCCCAGGGTGAGGCCCAGCGCTTCCGCAAGGTGTACGAGGCCTATGCCCTGGCCAAGGACGTGACGGCGCGCCGCATGTATCTGGAAACGATGGAGGAGATCCTCCGCGGCCGGAGCAAGATCATCGTCGATGGCTCGGCGCAGAACGTCGTGCCCTATCTGCCGCTGAACCAGATCGCCCCGCACGCCCCGGCCAACGCCGCCCCGGCGCCGCGTCCGGCGCAGCCGGGCGGCCCGACGTCGGGAGCACCGGCGGGCTCGTCATCGGGGTCGCGCGGCGGGACGCAGACACAGCCGCTGTCGCAATCCCTGTCGCAGTCCGGCCAGTGAGGAGGCACGCATCATGAACCGCACCCTCATCGCCATCGGCGTCGGCATCGTCGCGCTCGGCATCATCGTCTCGTCGTCGCTGTTCACCGTCAACGAGGCGCAGCAGGCGCTGGTCCTTCAGTTCGGCGAACCGCGCCGGGTGATCCAGGACCCCGGCCTGAAGTTCAAGATCCCCTTCATCCAGGAGGTGCGCATCCTGGACCGCCGCGTGCTCGACCTCGACCCGCCGGTGGAGCAGGTGATCCTGGCCGACCAGAAGCGCCTGGACGTCGACGCCTTCGCCCGCTACCGCATCCACGACCCGCTGCGCTTCTACCAGACCGCCGGGACCGAGGCGGTGGCCGAAACGCGGCTGAACTCCATCGTCAACTCGGCGCTGCGCCGCGTGCTCGGCAACGTCACGGTGCTGGCCGTCCTGTCGGACGAACGCGCCCGCATCATGACCGACATCAAGGGTCAGGTGAACGACGAGGCCAAGCGCTTCGGCATCGAGATCGTCGACGTCCGCATCCGCCGCGCCGACCTGCCGGAGGAGACCAGCCAGTCGATCTTCGCCCGCATGCGCTCCGAGCGTGAACGCGAGGCGGCCGAGGCCCGCGCCCAGGGCCAGGAGCAGTCGCAGCAGATCAAGTCGCGCGCCGAACGCGAACGCACGGTCATCATCGCCGAGGCGCAGCGCGACGCGCAGGTGCTGCGCGGCGAAGGCGACAACACCGCGCTGAAGCTGATCGCCGAGGCGACCTCGCTGGATCCGGAGTTCTACGGCTTCTACCGCTCGCTGGAGGCCTACCGGAAGGCGCTGAACGGCAACGACACCACCATGGTGCTGTCGCCGAACGGCGAGTTCTTCCGTTACTTCAACGGGGCGGGGCCGCAGGCGGCGCCGGCCTCGCGGTCGCCGGCCGGGGCTCCGGCGCCAGCGGAAGCGGCGCCGGCTCCGGCGCAGTGACCGGGCCGATCGTTCGGCACTAAACCGTTCGGCCGGGTTGAGTTCCAGTCTCGACCCGGCCTACAGCTTTGACGGTGGCGTCACCGGCCTTGGTGTCGATCCGTCGTCGTCGGCGGCCTTCGCTGGACCGGAACGCCACTTTGCGGCCATACTCATGGCCCAACACTGGGGCGGCCGCTCCCGTTCATGGAACCGGCCGGACGTCTGGTAGGGAGAGTACGTTGATTCGCATGCCAAAATTCGAACCCGCTGGGCGTGGCGCCGCGGCCGAGGTCGCGACCCTCGGACGGCCATGCCGCAAGGCGGGCGTCCGGCCCCTGTTCGCCGCTCTCCTGTGGGGGATGACGTCGGTCGCGGTCGGAAGCGCCCTCACCCTTGCGGCTCCGGTCCAGGCCCAGGCGGCCTCACAGGCCGCCGTCCCGTCCGGGGCCCCGGCTCCGGTGGCGGCCGGCCGCGCGGCCAACGGCAGCTTCGCCGATCTGGCCGAAAAGCTGCTGCCGGCCGTGGTCAACATCTCCTCCAGCCAGAACGCGCCGCAGCAGCAGCAGCGTCCGCAGGGCCAGCGGCCGGAGATCCCGCAGTTCCCGCCGGGTTCGCCCTTCGAGGACTTCTTCCGGGACTTCTTCGACCGCCAGCAGCAGGACCAGCCGCAGCGCAAGGCGACCTCGCTGGGCTCCGGCTTCATCATCGACGCCAAGAACGGCTACGTGGTCACCAACAACCACGTCGTCCAGGACGCCGACGAGATCACCGTCATCCTGCAGGACGACACCAACATCAAGGCCGAGCTGGTCGGCAAGGACAGCAAGACCGACCTCGCCCTGCTGAAGATCAAGACCAGCCACCCGCTGGTCGCCGTGCCGTTCGGCGACAGCGACGCCATGCGCGTCGGCGACTGGGTGCTGGCGATCGGCAACCCGTTCGGGCTGGGCGGCTCGGTCACCGCCGGCATCATCTCGGCGCGCCAGCGCAACATCGACGCGGGCCCCTACGACGACTTCCTGCAGACCGACGCGTCGATCAACCGCGGCAACTCCGGCGGCCCGATGTTCAACCTGAACGGCGAGGTCATCGGCATCAACACCGCGATCTTCTCGCCGTCGGGCGGGTCGGTCGGCATCGGCTTCGCCATTCCGTCCAACATGGCCAAGCAGGTGGTGGCGCAGCTCAAGGACTACGGCAAGACCCGCCGCGGCTGGCTGGGTGTCCGCATCCAGGCGGTCACGCCGGAGATCGCCGAGAGCCTGGGCCTGCCCGGCCACAAGGGCGCGCTGGTCGCCTCGGTCACCACCGACGGTCCGGCGGCCAAGGCCGGCATCCAGGCCGGTGACGTGGTGACCAAGTTCGACGGCAAGGAGATCGACGAGATGCGTCGCCTGCCGCGCGTCGTCGCCGAATCGCCGATCGAGAAGGCCGTCCCGGTCGAGGTCTGGCGCAAGGGCAAGGCGCAGACCATCCAGGTCAAGGTCGGCGAGTTGGAGGCTGCGGAAGAGCAGGGCCTGCTCGCCGCCGGTCCGGAGGACAAGCAGCCGCCGAAGGACAAGGCGCCGGCGCAGAAGCCGACCGAGACGCTCGGCATGAAGCTGACCACCATCACCCCGGAACTGCGCCAGCAGTACGAGATCAAGCCCGAGATGAAGGGCGTGATCGTCACCGAGGTGGCCGGCAACTCCACCGCCGCCGAAAAGGGCCTGCGCGCCGGCGACGTCATCCTCGAAGTCGGCCAGGAAGAGGTCCGCAAGCCGGAGGACGTCACCGCCAAGGTCCAGAAGGCCAAGGAGCAGAGCAAGAAGTCCGTCCTGCTGCTGGTCGACCGCAAGGGCGACCTGCGCTTCGTGGCGATCCCGCTCAGCTGATCCGCGCGGCGTTATCACGCAAAGAGGGCGTCGGCGGGAAACCGCCGGCGCCCTTTCTGTTTCAGGCCCATGGTTCCTGTTCAGGCGGTGTCCAGCAGCATCGCCAGCGCCACCGCCCCGGCCAGCAGGACGCACAGCCCCAGCACGATGGCGAGGCTGCGCAGGAACAGGATGAACTCGCCCTGCTTCCACGCGCTGCGCCCCAGCAGCACCAGATAACCGGCCATCGCGGCGCCGATGATCTGCCAGCCCATCCCACCCCTCGCTTCCCGTCGTCACGCCGGTCGCAGCAGCAGCGCACAGCCTTTTGTCGCGGGTCAAGCGGTACGACGGCCGGCGCGTTCCGAGGCTATGTCGAAGGTCGCATACCCCCATCCGGGTTATCGCCGGTCATCATCGCGCCGACAGCCACGGCTACAATCGGGTGGTACAGTCCCCCGAATGAATTCTCCTATCGCGCGCCGTTTCGCGCAAATAAGTGGTGGTTAACAGGACAGTTAACGCGTTCGATCACAGAAATGTTCGCTCTTGTGATATCTATGGTACCTGCAATCGTGGTGAAGCTTAGCGCATATGCCAAATGCGTTCTTCTTTTAACCCCTGAGAGTGGTACCGTAGGACACGACACGGGGGTAACCTCACCCTAAATAACGGCCTGCCGAAGCAATCGTGGGGTAATCGCCGCATCGCCAATGCGTCGGGGCATTCCTCAGGAACACGGCCTTTTTTCAACACGACGTCATGACGATCGATCCAACGCGGGAGCGGACCATGGACTCAGTGCGCGCATTTCTCATCGACTCGAACAAGCTGTTTCGCGAAGGGCTGAAGCGCCTGCTCGACGATTCGCCTTTCCAGATCGGAGCCGAGGCGGGGAACCTGCGCGAAGCGCTGGCGTCGGTCGAAAGCGGCCTGAAGCCGCAGCTTCTTCTTCTGGACCTGCAGAATGGTGGTGACGAGGAAGCCGAAGGGATGCGCCGTTTGCGCGCCCTGCTGCCCGACACCCGCATGGTCATCCTGACCAGCGACCTGTGCACCCGCCGCCTCGCCAACGCGCTGGAGGCCGGGGCCGACGGCTACCTGATGAAGGACCTGTCGTCCGACGCGCTGGCCCAGTCGCTGAAGCTGGTGATGATGGGCGAGAAGGTGTTCCCGACCCATCTGGCCGCCCTGCTGATCTCCGGCCGCGTCAACGGCAACGGCACCGAGATGCCGGTGTCGCGCAAGGGCCTGTCGCAGCGCGAGGTGCAGATCCTGCGCTGCCTGCTGAACGGCGACAGCAACAAGATGATCGCCAACCACCTGAACATCACCGAGGCGACGGTGAAGGTCCATCTGAAGAGCCTGCTGCGCAAGATCAACGCCTCCAACCGCACCCAGGCGGCGATCTGGGCGCTCAACAACGGCATCGGCGACCAGGCCGCCGAAACCGGCGTCGCCGCCACCGTCTGAGTTGCCCCCCGGGCGGTTCCGCCGCCCGTCACGCGCCCGTTCCGTCCTGCTCCGCCCGAGCGTCGTTCCGTTCCGCCGATGGGCCGCCCGCCTCATCCATCCGAGGCCGGGCGGCCGGCGGGCGGTACCGAAGCGGGCATAGAGGAACCGGCCTAAGACCAAAAGCGCACTACAGCGCGAAAATGGCGGTGACTATGTGATCGACAGGGCCGATGCCGCCATCCCGGCGGCCCATCGCCGCAACCCTCTGGAAATGCCCGCGATGAACGTGCTGATCGCCGACGATCACCTGTTGTTCCGCGACGGTCTGCGCCGGCTCCTGGCGCAATTCGACGCCGACATGACTTTCTTCGAGGCCAGCACCTACGACGAGGTGCGCGCGTTGTGCGACGGGTCGCGGTCCTATGACCTGATCCTGCTCGATCTCGGCATGCCGGGCTGGACCGGTTTTTCCGCGCTGGGCGACATCCACGCCAACCTGCCCAAGGCCCTGCTGGTGGTGGTGTCGGGGTCGGAGAAGCGATCCGACCTGCTGGCCGCGCTGGAGAATGGCGCCGCCGGCTACATCCCCAAATCCTCCAGCGCCAAGGTGCTGCTGGGCGCCCTGCAACTGGTGCTCGCCGGCGGCATCTACCTGCCCGAACAGGCCATCCGCGGCAGCGACCGCCTGGACCAGGGCCATGGCGGCGGGCACGGATCGGGCGGCTACGGCTCGGGTGGCCATGGCGGCTCGGATCCGCTCGACGACTCGACCGCGCTGTTGTCGGCGAACGGCGACCAGTTGACGCCCCGGCAGCGCGACGTGCTCGCCCGCCTGCGCGACGGCAAATCCAACAAGCAGATCGCCCACGAGCTGGGGCTGACGGAGGGCACCGTGAAGGTCCACGTCACCGCCATCCTCCGGCATCTGGGGGTGCGCAACCGCACCCAGGCGGCGCTGACGGCGCAGAGCCTCTAGCGCCCTCCCCTTCCTGCAGGACGTCCTGAATCGAAACGGCCGCGCTCTGTCCAGCGCGGCCGCCAGCGTTTCCCGAACGGCGTTTTCCGGATGGCGTCCTACCGGCTGGCGCGTTCCACCGCGGCGACCAGCGCCGCCAACGCGCCGCGCAACTCCCCGGCATGGGTGCGCGGACGCACGGCCGCGGCGCCGGGCACCGCGACGACCGTCAGGGTCCGGCAGCCGGTCAGCCCGCTTTCCAGACGTTCGAACAGGTCGACCGGGTCGTTGCCCTGCATCAGCGTCACCGGAACCTTCACCGCCGCCAATTCCGCTTCCAGCTCCCCCAACGCGTCCGGCACCACGCGGCCGAAGCGGGCGGCCAGCGTGTTCCAGCGCCGGCGCAGCGGCGATTCGGCGCCGACATCGTCGATGATCATCACCCCGCCGACCGCGTCCGGATGGTCCAGCGCCGCCGCGATCGCCAGCGCCGCGGTGACGGCGCCCGCCACCAGCACCGGCTTGCGCCCGTTGCGTTCGACCAGCAGGGAGGTCAGGCGCAGCGGTGAGGCGGCGGCCGGGATGGTCAGCCACTCCTGCCCCGCCGGCACATGGTCGAGCAGGCGCCACCAGGCACCCTTTCCGGGATGGAGGAAGATCACCCGCCGCCCCCATGGATCGCCGGCCCGGTCGCCGGCGGCGGAGCCCATGGCCCCGGAGCCCATCGCTCCGGAATTGGCCGCGCGCGGCTCCGCGCCCTCCGGGACCAGTCCCGTCGCCGGACGGCGGGCGGACTCGGCCCGTCCGCTGCGGACGGTGGAAGGCTGGGTGTGAAAGAACACGATCGGGATCCCCGGCGCTGGCGTTCCGCGATGGGACTGCCCCATCGCCGAACCCAACCCTAACGAAGCCGGAAGCGCTTCGTCCCGTTCGATAATTCGGGCACAAACATTAACACGGCCCCGGATACCGCCCTGTCCGCAAATGGTTTCAACCGCCGCTGAAACGCCTCAAAAGCCCGGCAAAATGGTGCCGGTCCGCAGCGGCCGCAACCGGCGTCCGGACGCCGGACGGGCCGGAACCTCAGTGCAGCGTCACCTCCACATCCTCGCCGTCCGGACCGTCGACCATCGGGCGACGCAGCTCGCCGGCGAGGCTGCGCCATTCCGGGGCGCCGCCCAACTGTTGCAGCAACTGCGCGGTGAAGGCGAAGACCGCGTGTTCCAGCGGCCCGTTGTCCTCGGCGTGGGCGTTGACGGTCAGGCAGGATTCGGCGGCGCTTTCGAAGATGGCGGCGGCGGCCGTGGCGCCCGGACCGGGATCCGGCAGCGGCACCGCCTCCGGCTCATGCCCGGTCACCCGCAACCGCGACAGGTTGTCGGCCAGCAGCCGGGTGCGGATGGCGTTGTCGACCGCGGCGGCCATGGTGTAGCCGGCCTCCTCCTCGACGGTGGCGCGCAGGATGCGCAGGCCGGCGATCAGCCCGCGGACGACGTCGCCCGTGCCCCCGCGCTTGGCGGCGGCGGCGACGGCGGTGCCGAGGATGGCGGCGACCACCGGCGACAGCGATTCGCCTTCGCGCGGGACGTTCGGCGACTCGGCGCCGGCGTCGGTGTTCAAAGCCTCGTTCATGCGGCCTCCGATCCGTGTGATCCGGAGGCGGGCGGTCCGTCGGCGGTGGTGTCGGCGGAGGACCCGTCCGGAAACCTCGTCTTGATGCCCATCCCTAAAGCCTGTTGCTGGATCTGTGGACCGAGCGGATCCGGTTCAAGGCACCAAAGCATCGACCGACCCGCCCTTTCGCGCCAGCGGTAAGGGGCAGCCGCCGACGCATTCGGCATCCGGGCACCCTGTCTTTCGGGCAACCCCTTTGAGGGTCCCCATCTAGGCAGGCGGTATGCCCGTCCCCACATCTGCGGCGAAAGGGAGGGTTCCTGTCATGTCCGTGCTCAGCTTTCTCCTCAATGTGCTGTGGTTGGTCACCGGCGGCGTCTGGATGGCGCTGGGCTGGCTGTTCGCCGCGGCCCTGATGGCGCTGTCCATCATCGGCCTGCCCTGGGCGCGATCCGCCTTGACCATCGCCCATTACACGCTGCTCCCCTTTGGACAAACCGCCGTGCGGCGTGATGAGTTCCGCGGGCGCGAAGACTTGGGCACCGGCGCCATCGGCTTCATCGGCAACGTGGTGTGGTTCGTGCTGGCCGGCTGGTGGCTGGCGATCGGCCATCTGATCGCCGCGGTGGGGCTGGCCATCACCATCATCGGCCTGCCCTTCGCCTGGGCCCACCTGAAGCTGGCGCTGCTCGCCCTGTGGCCGGTCGGCACCGAGATCGTGCCCGCCGACGACGCCGACCGCCGCCGGACGATGAGCCGGATCTGACCACGGATCCCGGAATCCCGACAATTTTAGGCAAACCGGGAAATAGGGGCCCGGACGCGCGCAGGAGCACCCACTCTCCAACGTACTGCCTCTTGTGAGGCTATCCGTTGGAGAGTGCCATGTCCGTTTCCATGGTGAGTTCGTCGGCCGTCGGCCAGACCTTTCAGAGGCCGCAAGGCCCGGGAAAGGAAATCCGGCAGGGGATCGACAGCTTGAAGAAGGCGGTGGAGTCGGGTGACCTGACCGCCGCCCAGTCCGCCTATGATTCCCTGTCAAAGCTGCAGTCCGACAAGCAGAGCACCAGCAGTTCCACCAGCTCAACCAGCAGTTCGAGCGACCCGCTGTCCAAACTGCTGTCCAGCGTGGGAGAGGCGCTGAAGAGCGGCGACGTCAGTCAGGTCCAGCAGGCGTTCGCCCAGAACGGCCCGCCCAGCGGCGGCCCGGGCGGCGCCGGCGGTCCCGGTGGCGGTCCCGGCGGTGCCGGTGGTCCGCCGCCGAACGGCCCGCCCCCCGATGGGGCCGGCGGATCCGACGCGGTGGGCAGCGCCGTCGGCAGCCTGGCCCAGTCCCTGCAGTCCGGCGACGTGTCGGGCGCCCAGGATTCGCTGTCGGCGCTGGCCGATCTGCTCAAGAACGGCAGCGACAGCGACAGTGACAGCAGTTCCTCCAGTTCCAGCAGCACGTCCGGCACCAGCGCGAACTCGTTCCTGGACTCGTTGAAGAGCAACCTGAGCGATCTCGGCAGCGCGCTGAGTTCGGGGGACCTCGGCAGCGCCCAGAAGCTGTTCGCCAGCCTCGTGCCGCGCGGATCGCAAGGCGTCGACGTCACGGCGTGAGACGTCCGACCACCTTCGGCCACCGTTCCGGCTCCGGCCGCGCCCGCCCCTCAGCCGGGCGGGACCGGGGCCAGGGCGGCGGCTAGCATCTCCGGCGCCGTCTCCCTGGCCTTCATCGCCTTCAGCATCACCGACGCCCGCCAGAATCCCAGCCCGGCGCCGTCGACGAAATGGACGTGGCGGTCGGCCGTGACATCGCCGACCAGGCAGGTGATGGTGGTGGCATCGGCCCGCGCGGTGCCGTAGCGGATCGCCCCGGCCGCCGCCGCGTCGGCCAGCAGCGCCTCGATCTCCGCCGCCTCCAGCCCGGTCACGTCCAGCACCAGCCGCGGCCCGCCCGCCGATTTGCGGAAATCCGACCGTTCGGCCATGCTGCGCCGGTAGCGCTGCGGATCGAAGCTCGGCAGCGTCAGCCCGAGCTTCAGCAGCAGCACCAGAACCGCCGATTTCACCAGCGCCCCGGCCATCCGGCCGAACCGGTCGCGCCAGCCACCACCCCCGCTGGAGCCGCGCGCCTCCATCAGCAGGGCGCGCCACGCCGGCGGCCAGCGCGCCTCCAGCCGTTCACCGTGGCCCAGCGGTGCGGCGCCGACGGTCGGCACCACCGCCTCGATCGCGCGCTGCACATCGGCGAGCGCCAGCAGCCCGGCCGGCCCCGGGGCGACCGGATCGACGATCACGCACAGCACGGTGCCCCGGCGCGGCGGCACCGGGTTCCAGCGGCAGGACACCGAGTCCAGACCGGGCAACGGCCCCGGCCGCGGCGTCAGGCGCCAGCGCACGTCCTCCTTGACCCAGGCGTCGGCGGCCACCACCCCGGCCCCCAGGAACAGGCCGAAGCTGTTGCCGTTGCCGAAATCATGCAGCGCCGCCAGCACCTCCAGCCCGTGGTCGAGCAGCGCCCGCACCGGGACCAGCCCGACGCGCAGCGGCACGTCCATCACCGTGGCCGCCCAATGGCCCAGCGCCTCCAGCGCCGCGCGGGCCTCCGGGGCGCGGCCGGGCGGCACGGCGGCGATGGCGCCGTCGCCGCCGAACTGGCAGGCGACCGGTTCGTCACCGCGGCGCACCGCCGCGGTCAGCACGGCGACCACCGCGGCGGCGACGAAATTGACGTCGCGGTGACGCCCCTCCCCGGCCAGCCGGGTGCTGCCGGTGACGTCGGCCACCGCCAGCCACCAGTCGCCGTCCAGCGCCGCATAGCGGCTGGGATCCGACGCCTCGGCGGCGAAGTCGCGGATCACCGGCAATGGGGGCAAGGCGACTCCTCCCTCGGCGGGGCGGGGGGCGCCGGATCCGGTGGGGATCCGGCCGCCCGCAGCCTAACACGGCGGCCGGCCTTGCCCTATCGGGGGCAGCCTGGATCGCCGCCGGGCGGAGCCCCGTGGTCACAACCCTCCGGTCACAGCCGTTCGCTCAGGCTGTCCATCCGCTCCTTCTCGCGGTCGAACAGCGCCAGCTCGTCGCCGACGAAGTCGCGCATCGACACCAGCCCGACCACCACGCCGTTCACCACCACCGGCAGATGGCGCAGGTTGTTGTCGGACATCCGGCGCAGGGCGTCGGCGACCGTCACGTCGGGGCCGGTGGTCACCGGGCAGTGGGTCATCACCGCGTCGAGCTGCGTCGTGTCGGGGTCCAGCCCGTCGGCGACCACCCGGTCGGTCAGGTCGCGTTCGGTGAAGATGCCGGCGGCGTGCCGTTCGGGATCGGTGACGATGACGGAGGCGACATGCTCCGCCTTCATGCGGCGTGCCGCCTCGCGCACCGTTGCCGTCGGCGGCAGCGCCACCACCCGGTGCCGGCCGATCAGTTCACCCACGGAACGTGTCATCATGATGCTTCCTCCCCCCAGGGCTGCGCGCGGGTTCAGGAACCGGCCGGAGTCTTCCCGATCAAAGTGTTCGCACCTGCGAAGACCACCGGATGCTCATGCCTGCGCATGCGAAGATAAGACATGCAATTCGAAAATCCTAAACCAGACCAGCGTAACCGCACACGCTGTCATGCGAAAGTCTGAAGCAGGTTCGCCATGCCGCATGGACATGCGACATTTCCGCTCGGCTGCGTTGTCTTCGCCTTCAGTTGGCACAAAAATTTATTCGGTTGCACCGGCCTGCCGGACCATTAACCGTTATGAAACCAAATACACCCGAAACTGTCGGTGCGCATCACCACAGCGTCAGGCTTTCGAATAAAGGGGCGTTGCCGTTCATGTCCTGGCTGTCGAAATTCTCCGGGGGCACCAAGACGTCCGCCGGGACCAGTGCCGCCGGCCCGGCCCGGCAGGAGCGCCCGGCCCACGCGCCCAAGATCGTGATCGACCATCACGACTATGTGCCGGAGGAGTTCGCGCTCGGCTCGTTCCGCATACGCCCTTACGACGGCGACCTGATCGCCAAGCAGCAGTTCGATTTCCGCATGATCTTCGATCTGGGCAACGACCCGGTCGACGTCGTCTGCCGCGGGCTGGTGGTGAAGCTGAACGACCAGACCGGCCTCGTCGCCCGCTACCAGAGCCCGCAGCCCTTCTACGAACGCAAGCTGATCGACTACATCCGCGCCTGGAAGGGCGTCTGAGCGCCCCACTTTAACGCCGAAGTTGGTGGTCTTGGCGGCGGCGGGCCACTATATGTATGGGCATGCCCATCCGTATGCTGCCCGAAACCCTGGTCAACCGCATCGCCGCCGGCGAGGTGGTCGAACGCCCCGCCGCCGCCGTGAAGGAGCTGGTGGAGAACGCGCTGGACGCCGGCGCCACCCGCATCGACGTGGTGGCGCGTGACGGCGGAAAGTCGCTGATCACCGTCACCGACGACGGCTGCGGCATGACGGCCGACGAGCTGGCGCTGGCGGTCGAACGCCACGCCACCTCCAAGCTGCCGAGCGACGATCTGCTCGACATCCGTTCACTCGGTTTCCGCGGGGAGGCGCTGCCGTCGATCGGCGCGGTCAGCCACCTGACCCTGACCAGCCGCGCCCGCGGCGCCGACAGCGCCTGGAGCCTGACCGTCGACGCCGGCGCCAAGGGCGCGCCGCAGCCGGCGGCGCTCGCCCAGGGGACGCGGATCGAGGTGCGCGACCTGTTCGCCGCGGTGCCGGCCCGGCTGAAGTTCCTGAAGGCGGCGCGCACCGAATACGACCACATCGCCGATGGACTGGAACGGCTGGCGATGGCCCATCCCGGCGTCGCCTTCACCCTGTCCGACGGCGGGCGCGGCGGCCTGCGGCTGAGCGCGGCGCAGGGCGACCTGCTCGACGCCCGGCTGACCCGGCTGGGCGCGCTGATGGGCCGCGATTTCCAGGAGAACGCGGTGCCGGTGCGGGCGGAGCGCGAGGGCGTGGCGCTGGCCGGCTGGATCGGCCTGCCGACCCTGCACCGCCCGACCGCCAAGCACCAGCACCTGTTCGTCAACGGACGGCCGGTACGCGACAAGCTGATGGTCGGCGCCGTCCGCGCCGCCTACGCCGATTTCCTGCCGCGCGACCGCCACCCGATGCTGGCGCTGTTCCTCGACATCGACCCGCAGGAGGTCGACGTCAACGTCCACCCGGCGAAGGCCGAGGTGCGCTTTCGCGACCAGGGGCTGGTGCGCGGCCTGATCGTCGGCTCGCTGAAGCACGCGCTGGCCGAGGCCGGGCACCGCGCCTCCACCACCGTCGGCCTGGCGACGCTCGGCGCGCTGCGTCCCGAGCCGGACGGCGACTCGGCAGACGGTGCAGCGGCAGATCGGACGGGCGCCGGCGGCTTCACCCCCTCCCCCTTGCCCTACGGCAACCGGTCGCATGGCGGCGGCGGGTCCGGCGGTTGGGGCGGCTCCTACAGCCCGGCGCCGGTGCCGCGCGGCCTTGCCGAGCGGTCGGCCGCCTTCCAGGCGCCGCTGCAGACCGGCCTGCCGCCGCTGCAAGGCCGCCTCAGCGGCTTCACCCCGGCGGCCCGCCCACCGGAATACCGCCCGGCCCCGGCCGCCGACTCAGCGCCGCTGGACAGCCACCCGCTGGGTGCGGCGCGGGCGCAGGTCCACACCACCTACATCGTCGCCCAGACCAGGGAGGGCATCGTCATCGTCGACCAGCACGCCGCCCACGAACGGCTGGTCTACGAACGCATGAAGGCCGCCCTGCTGGAGGGCGGCGTCAAGCGCCAGGCCCTGCTGATCCCCGAGCTGATCGAACTGGACGAGCCCTCGGCCAACCGCCTGCTGACCCGCAGCGCCGAACTGGCCGAGCTAGGCCTGGTGATCGAGGGGTTCGGCCAAGGCTGCGTCATGGTGCGCGAGGTGCCGGCCCTGCTCGGCCAGTCCGACGTCAAGAACCTGATCCGCGACCTCGCCGAGGAGCTGTCCGAACTGGGCGACACCCTGTCGCTGAAGGAACGCCTGGAGGAGGTCTGCGCCACCATGGCCTGCCACGGCTCGGTCCGCGCCGGCCGCACCCTGTCGATCGACGAGATGAACGCCCTGCTGCGCCAGATGGAAGCGACGCCGCACAGCGGCCAGTGCAACCACGGCCGACCGACCTACGTGGAGCTGAAGCTGACGGACATCGAGCGGTTGTTCGGGCGGCGGTAGCGGAGCGGACTGGGTGGAAGGGCTGCCTTGCGACGGCGTGTCGCGCCGCGATGAAAGCTGAGGCTGGACAAGCTAAGGCAAAGGTCAAGCCACGTCTTCGGACGACACACCGGCGGGCACCCGCCCATTTTCATGAGATCTCGGGTGTCCGCCGCATTTCGTCATAGCCAGTTGATTTCCCCTTTCCGCCCCGGCCACTTGGGGTGATGATTTGCCGCTCTGATTCAGCAACAGTTATGTTTGCTTCCCGTACTTTTTGTCAGGGCAATCGTACTGTTCAGCGATAATGGATCGTTGGGGAGGAGCCTGCATGTCCCGCATCGTCAACCACGCGCCATGGCTGGTCGTCGCCGTGCTGGGTGCGTTTTCGCTCGGCACCGTCGCGTTGGCCAGAGGTGAGACCATCAACGCACTCTGGCTGGTGGTGGCCGCCGTCTGCACCTATTTGGTGTCGTATCGCTACTACAGCCTCTTCATTGCCAAGCGTGTCATGCGCCTGGACCCGGATCGGCCGACGCCGGCCGCCCGCCACAATGACGGGCTGGACTATGTCCCGACCAACCAATACGTCCTGTTCGGCCACCATTTCGCCGCCATCGCCGGAGCCGGCCCGCTGGTTGGCCCGGTGCTGGCGGCCCAGATGGGCTATCTGCCGGGCATGCTGTGGATTCTCGCCGGTGTCGTGATCGCCGGGGCGGTGCAGGACTTCATGATCCTGTTCATCTCGATGCGCCGCGACGGCCGCTCGCTGGGCGAGCTGATCAAGTCCGAGCTGGGGGCCGTCCCCGGCGTGATCGCGCTGTTCGGCACCTTCATGATCATGGTGATCATCCTGGCGGTGCTGGCCCTGGTGGTGGTGAAGGCGCTGACGAACAGCCCATGGGGCTTCTTCACGGTCGCCGCCACCGTGCCGATCGCGCTGTTCATGGGCCTCTACATGCGCTTCATCCGCCCCGGCCGGATCGGCGAGATCTCGGTCATCGGCTTTTTCCTGCTGATCGCCGCGATCCTGCTCGGCGGCCAGGTCGCCCAGAGCGAGACCCTGGCGCCGCTGTTCACGCTGACCGGCATCCAGATCACCTGGATCCTGATCGGCTACGGCTTCGTGGCGTCGGTGCTGCCGGTGTGGCTGCTGCTGGCGCCGCGCGACTACCTGTCGACCTTCCTCAAGGTCGGCACCATCGTGGTGCTGGCGCTGTGCATCCTGCTGGTCGCACCGCCGATGAAGATGCCGAGCATGACGCGCTTCATCGACGGCACCGGTCCGGTGTGGTCGGGCAGCCTGTTCCCGTTCCTGTTCATCACCATCGCCTGCGGCGCGGTGTCGGGCTTCCACGCCCTGATCTCTTCGGGCACCACGCCGAAGATGGTCGAGAACGAGCTCCAGGCCCGCTTCATCGGCTATGGCGGCATGCTGACCGAATCCTTCGTGGCCATCATGGCCCTGGTGGCGGCGTCCTGCATCGAGCCCGGCGTCTACTTCGCCATGAACAGCCCGCCCGCGGTTCTCGGCAGCACCGCCGAGGCCGCCGCCCAGGTGATCAACAACTGGGGCTTCGTCATCACGCCCGAGATGATCACCCAGACGGCCAAGGACGTCGGCGAGGTGAGCATCCTGTCGCGCGCCGGCGGCGCCCCGACCCTGGCGGTCGGCATGTCGCAGATCTTTTCCGAGCTGTTCGGCGGCAAGAGCATGATGGCGTTCTGGTACCATTTCGCCATCCTGTTCGAAGCCCTGTTCATCCTGACCGCCGTCGACGCCGGCACCCGCGCCGGCCGCTTCATGCTGCAGGACTTGCTGGGCGTGTTCTTCAAGCCGCTGCAACAGACCGCGTCCTGGGCCGGGAACCTGATCGCGACCGGGCTGTGCGTCGCCGCCTGGGGCTACATCCTCTACCAGGGCGTGGTCGATCCGCTCGGCGGCATCAACACCTTCTGGCCGCTGTTCGGCATTTCCAACCAGATGCTGGCGGGCATCGCCCTGATCCTGGCCACGGTGGTGCTGTTCAAGATGAAGCGCGAACGCTACGCCTGGGTGACCATGGTGCCGGCCGCGTGGCTGCTGATCTGCACCCTCACCGCGGGCGTGCAGAAGGTCTTCCACAGCAACCCGGCGATCGGCTTCCTCGCCCATGCCGACCGCTTCCGCACCGCCGCCGACGAGGGCAGGCTCCTCGCTCCGGCGAAGTCGATGGAGCAGATGCGCCAGGTCATCTTCAACGATTACCTCGACGCCGGGCTGTCCGCGCTGTTCGTCCTGGTGGTGCTGGCGGTGCTTGGTTTTGCCGTTCGGACCTGTCTGCAGGCGCTGCAGAGCGACCGCCCGACCGCGCGGGAAATTCCGGCGACCGGCGTCGTCGCCGAAGCCGGAGACTGATCCCAGCGACGGTGACGATGCCCGCCCGTCATCCCTGCAACGTTGCGCAGGGATGACGGCGCGGCGGGCAGCAAAAGCGTGAAACCCACAACCGCCGTCCGGGAGACCGCCTCATGGAGAGGATGAAAAGCAATCTCAGCCGGTTCCGCGGATATTTCGAGCAGACCGCCAAGCTCATGGTCGGGGTGCCCGATTACGACACCTACGTCGAGCACATGCGGGTCCAGCACCCCGACCAGCCGGTGATGACCTACCGCGAGTTTCTCGACAACCGGCTGGAAGCGCGTTACGGCGCCGGAAAGGCCGGCTGCTGCTGACGGCTTGCGATCACGAGCGGGGGTCGCGCTCCGGCCCCCTGCCTCAGTAGCCCACGGTGAAGCGCTGGCGCTCGTGCGCCGGCGTTTCGATCTCGTCGGCCAGCGCCACCGCGAAATCCTCGTAGCTGATCCAGCTCCGCCCGGCGCCGTCCACCAGCAGGCTGTCGGTGCCCAGGCGGAACACGCCGGTGCGCGCGCCCAGCACGAACTCGGCCGAGGGGGACAGGAAGGTCCAGTTCAGGTCGGGCTCAGTCTTCAGGCGGGCGAGGAACTCGGCGCCCTTGGTCGCCTCGGCCTTGTAGGCCTCGGGGAACTGCGGGGTGTCGAGCACGCGGACGCCGGGGGCGACCTCCAGGCTGCCGGCGCCGCCGACCACGAGGTAGCGCGGCACGCCGGCCCGCTTCACCGCGCCGACCAGCGTCTCGACGTCGCTCATCAGGAACATGACGGCGCTGACCACCGCGTCGTGGCCGGCCAGCAGCGGGGCCAGCGTCGCGCCGTCGTTGGCGTCGCCGGCCTTGACGGTGACGCCGGGGGTGGCGGCGACCTTGGCCGGGTCGCGAACGATGGCGGTCACATGGTGGCCGCGGCGGACCAGTTCGGCCTGGATGCGGCTGCCGGCGCGGCCGGCGGCGCCGATGATGGCGATGTTCATGGTGATGCGCTCCCGGTTGGTATCTGATGGTAACTTGATGCCGGGTTGGGAATCTGGTGTAAAGAAGGCACCTTTCCGTTACATGGTCACCACCGCGTAACCGGCGGCTGTCGGCAGAAGGAGATCGAAGCGCATGGACCGGGACAGCATGGCCAAAGACTGGGACGCCTACGCCGCGACCTGTCCGACCCGGCAGGCGCTGGACCGGATCGCCGACAAGTGGACGGTGCTGATCCTCGGTCTTCTGGTCGAAACCGGGCCGATGCGGTTCAACCAGTTGCGGCGGGAGATCGCCGGCATCTCGCAGAAGATGCTGTCGCAGACGCTGAAAAGCCTGGAGCGCGACGGGCTGGTCACCCGCAAGGTCTTCGCCACCGTGCCGGTGACGGTCGAATACGCCGTCACGCCTCTGGGCGCCACGCTGGCGCAGACGCTGGTCCCCCTGCGCGTCTGGGCGGAAACCCATGTCGAGCGGATGTTGCAGGCACGCGCCGCCTATGACGCCGCCCACGATGAGGCCCATGAGCGGGCCGACGGCAACGCGCCGGCCCGGCTGGACGCCGCCTAGCCTTTCGGCTTCATATCGCCTTCCGTCCGCCGCAGCAGGTAATCCAGCCCGCCGACACGGAACCAGCGGTAGCCATAGGCCTCCAGCACCAGACGGTGGCGGCCCTTGTCATCGGGTTCGCTGTGGTCTTCCGACAGCAGGTTGACCAGCCGGCACGACTCGCCGTTGCCGTCGACATCCAGGGTGATCTCGCAGGGCTTGTCCGACAGGTTGTGCAGCACGACGACGCCGTTGTTGCGCCAGTCGTAGCGCATCGCCAGCACCTCCGGCCGGCCGGTCTTCAGGACGCGGAAGTCGCCCCAACCGATTTCCGGGCATTCCTTGCGCATGCGGATGATGCGCTCGGTCCAGTTCAGCATCGATTCGGGGTCGCGGCGCTGGCGGGCGGCGTTGATCCGTTCATAGCCGAAGACACCGCCGCTGATCACCGGCAGGATCGGGTCGTCGGACTTGGTGAAGCCGCCCTGCGGCTCGTCCGACCATTGCATCGGCGTGCGGGCGCAGTTGCGCTCCGGCACGGACAGGTCGTCGCCCATGCCGATCTCATCGCCATAGCGGATCACCGGGGTGCCGGGCAGCGTGAACATCAGGCTGTAGGCCAGCTCCAGCCGCCGCCGGTCGCCGTGCAGCATCGGCGCCAGCCGCCGCCGGATGCCGCGGTCGTAGAGCTGCATCGTCTTGTCCGGACCAAAGGCGGCAAACACCGCCTGACGCTGTTCGTCCGTCAGGCGGCCGAGGTCGAGTTCGTCGTGGTTGCGCAGGAAGCTGCCCCACTGCGCGGTGGCCGGGCGCGGCTTGGTCACCTCCAACGCCTTGGTCAGCGGCGCGGTGTCGGAGGTCGCCAGCGCGTAGAACAGGTGCTGGTTGACCTGGAAGTTGAACATCATGTGGCAGCGGTCGCCGTCTTCGCCGAAATACTCCAGATCGTCTTCCGGCAGGATGTTGGCCTCCGCCAGCAGCACGGCGTCGCCGCGGCGCCACTGCACGAACTCGCGGAAGCTGCGCAGCATGCCGAACTGCTCGGTCGGCTTGGTGACGTCCGCCCCCTTTTTGGAGATGATGAAGGGCACCGCGTCCATGCGGAAGCCGGCGACGCCCAGCTGGATCCAGAAGCCCATGATCTTCAGCAGTTCGGCGTGGACTTCCGGGTGGGCGGTGTTCAGGTCGGGCTGGAACTTGTAGAAGCGGTGGAAGTACCAGGCCCGCGCCTCGCGGTCATAGGTCCAGGTCGATTTCTGCACACCGGGGAAGACCATGCCCTGGTCGGCGTTCTCCGGCTTCTTGTCGGACCAGACATACCAGTCGCGGTGTTTGCCGGCCGGGTCCTTCCGCGCCGCCTGGAACCAGGGATGCTCGTCGGAGGTGTGGTTGATCACCAGATCGATGATGACCCGGATGCCGCGCTGTTCGCAGGCGTGGGTGAACTCGACGAAGTCGCCGAGCGTGCCATAGCGCGGATCGACGTTGTAGTAATCGGCAACGTCATAGCCGTCGTCCTTCATCGGCGAGGTCTGGAACGGTCCCAGCCACAGGCAGGTCACCCCCAGCCCGTGCAGATAGTCCAGCCGGCGCAGCAGCCCCTGGAAATCGCCGACGCCGTCGCCGTTCGCGTCCATGAAGGTGGAGAGCGACAGGTTGTAGATGACCGCGTTCTTGTACCAGAGATCCCGGATCATGCGCGCCGCTCCGTCCCCGCTGTGAATGCCCGACCGGGCTGGCCGGCACCAGCGCCGGCACCGCGTGGAACAGCGGCAAGGCCCCTTTCGTTGCATGGAGGTGCTGGCCCATCGGCATAGCATCCCGGGGGTGCGGCGCATGGCCGCCTTACGGTATCTGGCATGCAAAACTTTTTGTGCGGGCATGCCAGCCGCATTATGTTGCATCACAGCATAGCGGGAGCATGGCGTTCCCCCACGCCCCCTGCCCCACGCCGTCAGCGGAGACCGGTCATGATCGACACCCAAGCCCTTCTGTTCCTGGCGCTGACCGGCATGATCGGCCACGCCGTCTACATGGCCAGCGGGCGCGGATCGAACCCGGCCACCCCGCCGGAGACGGACGAGACGGAGGATGATGCGTTCTCCTCCGACCGCTTCCAGCAAAGCGCCAAGGGCGAAGAGCGGCCGTTCTGGCTCGAATAGGACAACGGACCGGGGCGCCCTCCCGCCCCGGTCCGCCGGTCCCCATCGCCGGTCCGCCGGACCAGCCTCAGCCGTTGGCGGTGCCGGCCGCCTGGACGCCCACCGGAACGGTCCGCGGCGCCTCGTCCTGCTCGGCGTTGCGGGCCAGTTCGGCGTTGCGGGCGTGGTGGCGGGCCAGCATCGGCTTCAGCACCAGCAGCGCGCAGGCCGCCGCCGTCAGGTCCATGGTCGCGGTGACGTACAGCACCGTCGCCCAGGTCCCCGTCGCCTCCATCAGCAGGTTGCCCATCGGCACCAGCAGCGCGGCGACGCCCTTGGCGCAATAGAGGACGCCATAGATCTTGCCGGCGTGCTTGGTGCCGAAGGTGTCGGCCGAGGTGGCGCTGAACAGGCTGTAGACCTCGCCCCAGGCCAGGAAGACCATGCCGCTGAGGATCAGGAACATCATCGGGTCGTGGCCGAAGCGGCTCAGCATGATGATGCCCAGCCCTTCCAGGGTGAAGGCGACGAACATCGTCGCCTCGCGGCCGATGTGGTCGGAGATGAAGCCGAACAGCGGACGCGAGATGCCGTTCATCACACGGTCCAGCATCAGGGCGAAGGGCAGCGCCGCCATGGTCAGGCCCAGCACGCTGACCGGGGCCTCCTTCACGCCCAGGTCATGGGCGATGACGCCGAGCTGGGCCACCGCCATCAGGCCGCCGGTGACGGTGCCGATGAACATCGCCCACATCACCCAGAACACCGGGGTGCGCAGCGCCTCCGCCAGGGTGTAGTCGCGGCGGGTCTGCGCGACCTTGGTCGACGCCTTCACCTGCTCCTTCTGCGGCATGCGCAGGAACATCGCGGCGGCCATGATGATGGCGCCCTGCAACAGGCCGAACCAGAAGAAGGTCGTCTGGTAGCCGCTGCTGTGGATCATCGCCGAGATCGGCAGGATGGTCAGGGCCGAGCCGGCGCCATAGCCGCCCGCCGTCAGGCCGACCGCCAGACCGCGCTTTTCCGGGAACCATTTCAGCGCGTTGTTGACGCAGGTGGCATAGACGCAGCCGACGCCGACGCCGCCGATGGCCGAGCCGACATACAGCATGCTGAGCGAGCCGGCGTAGCTGTCGACGATCCAGGACAGGCCGGTGAAGAAGCCGCCGGCGCCAACGATCACCTTGGGGCCGTACTTGTCGATGAAATAGCCTTCGATCGGCGTCAGCCAGGTCTGCACGACGACGAAGATGGTGAAGGCGGTCTGGATCGACGCGCGCGTCCAGTTGTGCGTCGCCTGGATTTCCGGGACGAACAGCGTCCAGGCATACTGGATGTTGGCCGCCGCCACCATGCAGACGATGCCGATGACGATCTGCATCCAGCGGGCGCCGTCGGAAATCGGCGCCCCCGATGCCGCCGGTTGTGAAGTCGAGTGTGCCATCGTGCCTCCCATTGAGCTTGCCAGAGCCGGTGGCCGCGACGCCCGATCCCGGGCGCCGGCGCACCAATCACGAATGCGGACAGACCGGATGGACGCGTTCTTTCCGACGGTTCCATTCCGGAACTGAGGCGCGGATGCCGACAATCGTCCGGAGTCCGATTGTCCCGGTTTAGGAATGCCAGATATGTAATCTGGTATGCCAAAGACGGGCGCAGAAAGACCCCGCGAAGCGGATCGACGCCGCAGACGAACCAACTGACCAAGTAAAAACTGACGATCACGCTCTCATGGATATCCGGTTCACACTTGTCCTGTGCCCCGACATCCGCTTTGACAGACGTTCTGCAAAAAGAAGCCGTGCCGGTACCTGCACGGCCCCCTCGAACGAGGGTGTGCAGTCAAAGGAGATAGAAAGATGCCGCCGTTTCCAACTGGAACCGCATCGGCGACGCACCATCATTTGCTCTGATTGTTTTGGAACTCAACAGTCCGTTTGGTCTTTCCGTATGGTGGAAAAACAAGGCCGTGCCCCTTGGAGCGCAAGGGAACGGGCACCAACGCCCTGGCGGCGACGGACGGAAAAAATGGAACTCGGGGGATTGAAAGCGGCGCGCGCGACCCCACCGCGACCGACCGGCGCGCGGTGCTCAGCCGGGACGGGCGACCGTCAGGAAGGCGACGCGGGTGTCGCCGTAGCGCCGTTCATCGACCAGGGTCATCCCGGCCGGCAGGGGCAAGGGATCGCGGTCGGCGACCTCGACCACCGCGAGCGCGCCGTCGGCGAGCCAGCCGGCCTTCATCAGCCCCCCCAGCGCGCGGGGCGCCAGATCCTGGCCGTAAGGCGGGTCGAGGAAGGCGAGCGTGCAGGGGCGCGGCGCCGGCGGCGGCTTGGTCGCGTCGGCGCGCAGCACGGCGGCGTTGTCCGTCTCGTTCAACGCGGCGAGATTGGCCCGCACGGCGTCCAGCGCCGGCCGGCCCAAATCGAGGAAGCCGCACCAGGACGCGCCGCGCGACAGCGCCTCCAGCCCCAGGGCGCCGGTGCCGCAGAAGGCGTCGACGACCGCGGCGCCCTCGAACTCGGGCGCCCACTCGGCGTGGGCCAGGATGTTGAAGATGGCTTGGCGGGTGCGGTCGGTGGTCGGCCGGGTGTCGCGCCCGCTCGGCGCGACCAGACCGCGGCCGCGGTGCCTACCGCCGACGATCCGCACGCGGGCGCTCCGTCCGACCATTCAGCCGTCCATCCGGCTTGCCGCCGGCACCGCCCGATTTGCCGGGGCCGGACGGCTTGCCGGGGCCAGTGGGCTTGCCGGGACCAGACGGCTTGCCGGAGCCGGCGTGCCGCCCCGGACCCGCCGGTTTGCCGGACTCGGCCGGCTTGCCCGCACCGAACGCCTTGCCGGGACGCGAGCCTCGGCCGGTTTCGGACGCCGTGTCCGAAGCCGCCCCGCGGCCGGGCCGCGAGCCGCGGCCGGACTCAGGCTGCGCCTCCGAAGCGGACGCCTTGCCCGGACGACCGGGCTTCTGGCCGCGCGGTGCCGGCGCGCCGTCGGGTTTCCCCGCGGACGACTTGGCGCCGGCCGGCTTGCCGAACACGGTCTTGGCGCCGCGGCCCTCCGGTCCCGCCGAATCGCGGCCCTCGAAACGGCCATCCGGCTTGCCGGAACGGCCGGGCTTCGCCCCGGGGGCCCCCAGGGACAGCGTCGCGCGACGGCGGGCCGGCTTCGCTTCCGCCTCGCGGGCGGCCTCGACCTCGTGCCGCTTGGTGGCGGAGCGCGGGGCGCGCTTCGGCCCACCCCGGGTGGTCTCGGCCTCGGCCGCCGGTTTGGCCGCCATTTTGGTCGATGCCTTGGCCCCGGGCCGTGCCCCGGCGACGGGGGCGGTCTTGGCGGGCGCCGCCGCGGCCACAGCCTCGGCGCGCGCCTTGGCCCGCTGCTTGCTGCCGGATTCAGTGGGTTCGGCGCCCTCGGGCGTGCCGAAGAAGGGGGCGATCTGTTCGCGGACGACGCGCTTCGGCACCTCCTCGACGGCGCCCTCTTCGAGCTTGCCGAGCTGGAAGGGACCGTAGGCGACGCGGATCAGCCGGTTCACCTGAAGGCCGAACGCCTCCATCACCTTGCGGATCTCGCGGTTCTTGCCTTCCTTCAGGCTGACCGTCAGCCAGGCGTTGCGACCCTGGATGCGGTCGAGCACCGCCTCGATCGGGCCGTACTTCACGCCGTCGATGGTCGGGCCCTTGCGCAGCGCGGCCAGCTGGACCTCGTCGACCTCACCGAACACGCGCACGCGGTAGCGGCGGGTCCAGCCGGTGGCCGGCAGCTCCAGGAAACGGGCCAGCTCGCCGTCGTTGGTCAGCAGCAGCAGCCCTTCGGTCGTCAGATCGAGACGGCCGATCGAGACCACGCGCGGCAGCTCCGGCGGCAGCCGGTCGAAGACGGTCTCGCGCCCCTTCTCGTCACGCGCGGTGGTGACGAGGCCCGACGGCTTGTAATAGCGCCACAGGCGGGCCGGCTCCGGCTCCGGGATGACCTTGCCGTCGACCTGCACGATGTCGCCGGGGTGCACCACGCAGGCCGGGCTGTCCAGCGTGCGGCTGTTGACCGCGACGCGGCCCTCGGCGATCCAGCGTTCGGCGTCGCGGCGCGAGCAGAGCCCGGCGCGCGCCAGCCGTTTGGCGATGCGTTCCCCGCCATCGCCGGCGGAGCCGGCGGCGGAATCGGAATCGGATTTGGAAGTCTTGACGGTATCGGAGCGGTCCATGGCCGGACCATAGGGCCTGGAGGCGCCGCCCGCAACACGAGTCCCGCGGAAAGGCGCCGGAATCCGGTTGACGCGGCCGATCTGCGGTTGGCACCTTGCCCGGCCATGCCCTCCCCCCGCTACATGGACCTCGCCTTCGCCGCCGCCGAGGCCGCCGCCGCCCGCGGCGAGGTGCCGGTCGGCGCCGTCATCGTCGACCCCGCCACCGGGTCCGTGCTGGCCACTGCCGGCAACCGGACGGAGGAACTCTGCGACCCCTCGGCCCACGCCGAACTGCTGGCGATCCGCGCCGCCTGCGCCGCCCGAGGCCAGCCGCGCCTGCCCGGCTGCGACCTGTATGTGACGCTGGAGCCCTGCGCGCTGTGCGCCGCCGCGATCAGCTTCGCCCGCCTCCGCCGGGTCTATTACGGTGCCTACGACCCCAAGGGCGGCGCGGTGGACCACGGCCCCCGCTTCTTCGGCCAAGCCACCTGCCACCACGCGCCGGAGGTCTACAGCGGCATCGACGAGACGCGGGCGGGGGCGCTGCTGCGGAGCTTCTTCAGGGAGCGGCGATAGTCGGGCCGCACGCCGCATGGCCGGTCCTGTTCGCCGCTCCCGTCAGACAACGAGAAATATTCGTTTAACTGCCGGGAAATTAAATTAATACCGACGCCAGCTGACAATGGCGCAGGAACGCCAAACACCATCCGGAGCCGGCGCAAATCCGGAAATAGTATCGTGTGCATAAGATCAGCTGTATTAATTGTTTGTTCAGCCCGAATATGCAAAGTGGCCCTCAACCCCTCCCGTTTTCCCTTCCCGCTTCCAGGAGTTGAGGATGCTGTCGTTCCGCAAGCCGCAAGACAATCACGCCGCCGAGGAATTGGCGCTGCTGGGCCGCCATGCGGGCGTCGGGCTGTGGGATGCGGTCATTCACAACGGCGATCCGATGCACGCGCAGAGCCGCTGGCATTGGTCGCCGGAGTTCCGCCGTCTCGTCGGCTTCGACCGCGACGACAAGGCCGGCTTCCCGGATCTGGTCGGCTCCTGGGCCGACCGGCTGCACCCGGACGACGCCAAGCCGACCTTCGACGCCTTCATGGCCTGCCTGAACGACCGCAGCGGCCGCACCGGCTATGACGTCAACTACCGGCTCAAGGTGAAGGACGGCAGCTACCGCTGGTTCCGCGCCATCGGCGGCGTCGCCCGCGACGCCAGCGGTCGGGCGCTGCGCGCCTGCGGCTCGCTGATCGACATCGATGCCGAACGAAACGAACTGGAACGCGCCAAGCTGCTCGACCGCCACGCCGGTGTCGGGCTGTGGGACGCCGTCTTCCACAACGGCGATCCGATGCACGCGCAGAGCCGCTGGCACTGGTCGCCGGAGTTCCGCCGCCTCGCCGGTTTCGACCGCGACGACAAGGCCGGCTTCCCGGATCTGGTCGGCTCCTGGGCCGACCGGCTGCATCCCGACGACGCCAAGCGGACCTTCGATGCCTTCATGGCCTGCCTGAACGACCGCAGCGGCCGCACCGGCTACGACGTCGATTACCGGCTGAAGACGAAAAACGGTGCCTATCACTGGTTCCGTGCCATCGGTGGCGTCGCCCGTGATGCCAACGGCCTCGCGTTGCGCGCCTGCGGTTCGCTGATCGACGTGGACGCGCAGAAATCGGCCGAATTGCGCCAAGTGGACACGGATGGCGAGCGCCGCCGCACCGTCGCCGGCCTCGCCGAAGCGCTAAAGGGCGAGGTCGGCACCGCCGCCGACCGCGCCATCACCAACGCGCAGACCGTCGCCGCCGCGACCGAGGAGTTGTCGGCCTCGATCTCCGACATCAGCAACCGCGCCAACGAAGCGTCGGGCGCCTCGCTGAAGGCGTCGGAAGAGGCCACGCGCACCAACACCGCGGTGGAGGCGCTGGTCACCTCGGCCGAGCGCATCGGCGCCATCACCAAGCTGATCAACAGCATCGCGTCGCAGACCAACCTGCTGGCGCTGAACGCGACCATCGAAGCGGCCCGCGCCGGCGAGGCGGGCCGCGGCTTCGCCGTGGTGGCGAACGAGGTGAAGTCGCTGGCCCAGCAGAGCGGCAGCGCCGCCGACGACATCGCAGCGCAAATCGCCGCCGTCCAGCAGGAGGCGCTGCATGCGGTCGACGCGATCCGCCGCATCGGCGCGATCGTCTCCGACGTTCAGCAGATCTCGACCACGATCGCCGCGGCGGTGTCGCAGCAGGAATCGGCCACCAAGGAAATCGCCCACAGCGTCACCCGCGTGGTGCGTGACATCGAGGTGGTGTCGCAGAACATCGCCAGCGCGTCGGAGCGGCTGCGCGCCTGAGACGAAGCCGGGAGGGGGGCGTGCGTCGCTCCCCCCTCCCTCCAGTCGGCCCAGGCCCCATTTTTGTCACCGATGCCCCCATGGCCGGCCCTGCCGACCGGGGACTAAAGTCACGCTCGCGCTTGTTTGCACCAATCGATAGGGGTGGAAGCCCCAGGCGTGAGGGAGAGACCGATGACGAACCGCCGTTCCGCAAGCCTGCTGCTGGCCTTGGGCCTTGTCTTCACCGCCGCAACCACCGATCCGCTCGGCGGGTTCGCGCCGTCCGTCGCGTTCGCCCGCGGCGGGGGTGGAAACGGTGGCGGAAATGGTGGGGGGAATGGCGGCGGACACGGTGGCGGCAACAGCGGTGGCAACAGCGCCGGCCATTCGCAAAGCTCCAGCCACGCGCCGGGCAGCACGGCCACCGACGCCAGCCAGGGCGACGATGCGACCCAGGCCGCGAAGGCCCGCGCGGCGCAGGCCCACGCGGCGCAGGCCCACGCGGCGCAGGAGCGTGCGGCGGCCAGCGCTCAGCCGTCCCACATCTCCGCGACCAAGACCAACGCCGTGGCGCGCGAACTGGGCAATCTGAACGCGGCCCATGCATCGACCACGGCGCTGGCGAACGCCGCCCCGGCCTCCATGGTCGGCAAGATCGCGGCCTACGACGCCGCCATGCGGCAGGCGCTGACGATCAGCGATCCGGTCACCCGCGCCTATGCCATCAATGCGGCCCGCGCCGATCTCGCCACCGTGGCCAACAAGCCGCTGACCGCGCCGGTGGTGGCGCGGGTGGACCGCATCCTCGGGCTGCCGACC
This sequence comes from Azospirillum sp. TSO35-2, assembly GCF_003116095.1. GTDB lineage: Bacteria > Pseudomonadota > Alphaproteobacteria > Azospirillales > Azospirillaceae > Azospirillum. The sequence continues at coordinate 146,606 of NZ_LGRA01000022.1, read as the reverse complement.
GGCGGGGTTTGAGCCCGCCGCCGCGAAACGGGGCGCGTCAGCGTCCCACCGCCCGCCAGCCGATGTCGCGGCGGCAGAAGCCGTCCGGCCAGTCCAGCGCGTCCACCGCCTTGTACGCCGCCGCCTGCGCCTCGGCCACCGTCGGGGCCAGCGCCGTCACGCCCAGCACGCGGCCGCCGACCGACAGCACCCGGCCGTCCTCGGCCCGCTTGGTGCCGGCGTGGAAAACGGTCACGCCATCGACGGCGCCGGCCGCCTCCAGCCCGCGGATCTCGGTGTTCTTGGCGTAGTCGCCGGGGTAGCCGTTGGCCGCCATCACCACGCACAACGCGGTCTGGTCGTGCCAGCGCAGGTCGATGCTGTCCAGCACGCCGTCGGCCGCCGCGACCAGCGCCGCCAGCGCGTCGGACTTCAGCCGCATCATCAGCGTCTGGCATTCCGGGTCGCCGAAGCGGACGTTGAACTCCAGTGTCTTCGGCACCGGGCCGTCCGGCGTCGGCATGATCATCAGGCCGGCGAACAGCACGCCCTTGAAGGGCTTGCCCTCCGCCGCCATGCCCTTGACCGTCGGCAGGATGATCTCGCGCATCACGCGTTCCTGCAGGTCGGGGGTCAGCACCGGGGCCGGGGAATAGGCGCCCATGCCGCCGGTGTTGGGGCCGGTGTCGCCGTCGCCGACCGCCTTGTGGTCCTGGGCCGACGCCATCGGCAGCGCGTTCTCGCCGTCGCACAGCGCGAAGAAGCTGACCTCCTCGCCGTCCAGGAACTCTTCCACCACCACTTCCGCACCGGCGGCGCCGAAGCGGCCGCCGACCAGCGCGTCGTCGATCGCCTCGAACGCCTCCTGCTCGGTGCGGGCGACGGTGACGCCCTTGCCGGCGGCCAGCCCGTCGGCCTTCACCACGATGGGCGCGCCGTGCTTGCGGACATAGGCCTTGGCGGCGTCGGGATCCTTGAAGCGCTCGTAGAAGGCGGTCGGCACCCCGTATTTCGCCAGGATGTCCTTCATGAAGCCCTTGGAGCCTTCCAACTCCGCCGCCGCCGCGCTCGGGCCGAAGGCCTTGACGCCCAGCGCGGCCAGCCGGTCGACCAGCCCCAGCACCAGCGGGCCTTCCGGACCGACGACGACGAAGTCGATGGCGCTGTCCTGGACGAAGCGCACCAGCGCGTCGACGTCGTCCGACCCGATGGGGACCAGCGTGGCGACGTCGGCGATGCCGGCGTTGCCAGGCGCGCAATAGAGCGCGTCGCACAGCGGCGAGTTGGAGATGGCCCAGCAGAGCGCGTGCTCCCGACCGCCCGATCCGACGACGAGGACTTTCATGGGATGGCGCTCCTTCCGCCTTGTTGCCGACAGCGCGCCTTGTATCATGGCGGCGCCCCAACTCAAGAGCGCCATGACCTCCGACACCGACTCCCTGCCCCTGATCGCCCCGGAACCGCGGCCCGGGTCCAACCTGCCGGAATTCACCGTCGGCGACCTCGCCCGCCGGCTGAAGCGCAGCATCGAGGACGAGTTCGGCTTCGTCCGCGTCCGCGGCGAGATCAGCCAGCCGAAGAAGCACAGCTCCGGCCACATCTATCTGCGGCTGAAGGACGACACCGCGGTGATCGAGGCGGTGTGCTGGCGCGGCACCGCCGCCAAGCTGGCGGTCCGCCCGGAAGAGGGGCTGGAGGTCATCGTCAACGGCCGCATGACCACCTACCCCGGCCGCTCGCAATACCAGCTGATCATCGAGTCGATGGAGCTGGCCGGCGAAGGCGCCCTCCTGAAGATGCTGGAGGAGCGCAAGCGCCGGCTGGCGGCGGAGGGGCTGTTCGACCCCGCCCGCAAGAAGCGCATCCCCTTCCTGCCCGACGTCATCGGCGTCGTCACCTCGCCCACCGGCGCGGTCATCCGCGACATCCTGCACCGGCTGAACGACCGTTTCCCTCGCCATGTCCTGCTGTGGCCGGTCGCCGTCCAGGGCGAGCGCGCGGCGGCCGAGGTGACGGCGGCGGTCGAGGGCTTCAACCGCATCCAGCCCGGCGGTCCGGTGCCGCGCCCCGACCTGATCATCGTCGCCCGCGGCGGCGGCTCGCTGGAGGACCTGATGGCCTTCAACGAGGAAAACGTCGTCCGCGCCGCGGCGGCCAGCGCCATCCCGCTGATCTCCGCCGTCGGCCACGAGACCGACACCACGCTGATCGACTTCGCGTCCGACCTGCGCGCGCCCACCCCGACCGCCGCGGCGGAAATGGCGGTGCCGGTGCGCGCCGAGCTGCTGGCCCAGATCCTCGACGACGAACGCCGGCTGCTGGCCTGCGCCTCCCGCGCGGTGGACGACCGCCGCAACCGGGTGGAAGGGCTGGCGCGCGGCCTGGGCGACCCCCGCGCCCTGCTGGAAGGCCACGCCCAGCGGCTGGACGATCGCGCCGAACGGCTGAACCTCGCAGCATCCGCCCTGGTGGAGCGGCGCCGCACCCGCGTCGGCGAGCTGTCGGCCAAGCTGCGCCACCCGCGCGAGAAGCTGGCCCAGGCCGGGCAGCGGCTGGCGTCGGAAAGCCGCGCCCTCGACTCAGGCTTGCGCCACGCGCTGTCGATGGCCGGCGGGCGGTTCGACCGGGTGGCCGGCCGGCTGTCGCTGGCCCCGGCGCGGGTGAAGCTGGACGAGGGCGCCCGCCGGCTCGCCGACCTGACGCCGCGCCTCGACCGCAGCTTCGCCAAGGGCGTGGCCGACAAGGTGGCGAAACTGGCGTCGCTCGGCCAACTGCTGGAGAGCTACAGCTACAAGGGCGTGCTGGCCCGCGGCTTCGCCCTGGTCGAGGACCGCGCCGGCCGGCCGATCACCCGCCCCGACCAGGCGACGCCGGGCCTGGAGGTCAACCTCGTCTTCGCCGACGACGCCAAGGTGGCGGCGACCATCGACGGCGGCGCGCCCAAGGCGGAGGCCAAGCCGGAGAAGAAGAAGCCGCGGGTGGTTCCGGTGCAGGGGAGTTTGTTCTGACCGCGAGCCCCCCTCCCATCGGCCAAGCCATTTTGCCCCATTGCCAGAGCAGCGCTTCCCGACGCTAATATATTAGTACGCCGACGCTTCGGTGGAACGATAAAGGCTGGCCGCCTTTGGTGGACATGAAGGACGGCCGCGCATCGGGAGTGTTCAAGAATGCAGGGTTTCGCAGGTCTCTACCGGCGTCTCGTCCGGTCCACTGCCCTCATGCTCGTCGGCGCTGCGACCGCATTGGCCGCGCTGTCGGCCACCGCGTCGGCCGCGTCGCTCGAAAATCTGCAGGAACTCACCCTGTGGCCGAAGGGGCCGCCCGGTTCGGCAAGCTTCCCGATGCCGCAGCAGGTGCTGGAGCGCAGCAAGGACCCGGCGATCAAGGATCGCGCCCTGCTGGCGATCACCCAGCCGTCGCTGCTGGTCTACCGGCCGGCGAAACCGAACGGCACCGCCCTGCTGGTGACGCCGGGCGGCGCCTACCAGCGCGTCGTGCTCGACAAGGAGGCGGACGAGATCGCGCCGCGCTTCACCGATGCGGGGGTAACCGTCTTCCGGCTGGCCTACCGGCTGCCGGGCAAGGCCCAGGCCACCGACGCGCCGCTGATGGACGCCCAGCGGGCGCTGCGCCTGATCCGTGCCAACGCCGCGGACTGGGGGTTGGACCCGGCGCGCATCGGGGTGCTCGGCTTCTCGGCCGGCGGCCATGTCGCCTCGCAACTGGCCACCGGGTACGAGCGCAAGGTGTATGAGCCGGTGGACGCGGCCGATCAGCTTTCCGCCCGTCCGGACTTCCTGGCGCTCGGCTATCCGGTCATCACGATGGACGAGCGCTTCACGCACGCCATCTCGCGCCAGGAGCTGATCGGCGACACGCCGTCGCCGGAGACGATCGCCGCCTATTCGACCGAGCGGCAGGTGACGGCCGCGACGCCGCAGGCGTTCATCTTCCACGCCAACGACGACGCCGACGTGCCGGTCGCCAACTCGCTGGCCTTCTACGACGCGCTGCGCAAGGCCGGCGTCCCGGCGGAGCTGCACATCTTCCGCCAGGGCGGGCACGGCTTCTCGCTGCGCTTTGCGGCCGGCCTGCCGGCAGCGCAATGGCCGGACCTGCTGCTGGCCTGGATGAACTCGATCAAGATGCTGCCCTGACCGTTCGCGACAGGCTCCGGGCGGCGGGACGCACCCCCGCCCGGGCCTTCCCGCCCCGCCCGGCCGTCACACCACCCCGGCGAAGCTCCAGCGCAGGGTTTCGCCGCTGCGGAAGGGCAGCACGGCGTCGCCCTCGCTGACCAGCAGGACGTCGGGCGTCACCGACGGGCGGCGTTCCAGCGCGACGCGCTCCTCGTTGGCGGGCATGCCGTAGAAGCGCGGGCCGTTCAGGCTGGCGAAGGCCTCCAGCCGGTCGAGCGCGCCGGCCTCGTCGAAGGCTTCGGCGTAGAGTTCCAGCGCGTTGGCGGCGGTGAAGCAGCCGGCGCAGCCGCAGGCGGCCTCCTTGGCGGTCACGGTGTGCGGGGCGGTGTCGGTGCCGAGGAAGAACGGCCCCTCGCCCGAGGTCGCGGCCTCGACCAGCGCCACGCGGTGCGTCTCGCGCTTGGCGATCGGCAGGCAGTAGAGGTGCGGGCGGATGCCGCCCTGGAAGATGTGGCTGCGGTTGATCAGCAGATGGTGCGCGGTGATGGTGGCGCCGATGCGGCCGCTGCCGGCGTGGGCGCGGACGAACTGCACCGCGTCGGAGGTCGTCACATGCTCCAGCACGACGCGCAGGCTGGGGTGACGGTCGAGCAGCGGCGCCAGGATGCGGTCGATGAACACCGCCTCGCGGTCGAAGATGTCGACGGACGGATCGGTCACCTCGCCATGGATCAGCAGCGGCATGCCGATCTCGGCCATCCGCTCCAGCACCGGGGCGATGCGGGCGACGTCGGTGACCCCGTGGGCGCTGTTGGTGGTGGCGTTGGCCGGGTAGAGCTTCGCCGCGGCGAACACTCCATCCTCGAACCCGCGGGCCAGATCGTCGGCGTCGGTGCCGTCGGTCAGGTAGGCGGTCATCAGCGGGGTGAAGGCGACGCCGTCCGGCAGCGCCGCCAGGATGCGGTCGCGGTAGGCGACGGCGTCGGCGGCGTGCGTCACCGGCGGCTTCAGGTTCGGCATCACGATGGCGCGGCCGAACTGGCGGGCGGTGAAAGGCAGCACCGCCTTCAGCATGGCGCCGTCGCGCAGGTGGACGTGCCAGTCGTCGGGACGGCGGATGACAAGACGGTCGTTCGGCATGGCGAGGGATCCCGGCGATGGCGGTGGGGCGATGACGGTGGAATGGCTGAACGACGTTCTATCGCCATCGCCGCCGCATCTCAACAGCACCGGGCCGCCCGAGGGCCGGGACGACGCAGGGGGCTGCGACAAAAGCGTCCTGCCGCCGCGCCTCCCCCGAATGACCTTGTTGAGACTTATTAATATACTAGTATGTTAATTGCGCCCTCAAACGCATCCCTGTGCGCATGAGGGGCGCGAGCCGCAGTCAAGCAACGAAACAAGGGTTGCATCATGAGGAAATGGACGCGTGGTGTGTTTCTGCTTCTGGTCGGCGTGTCGACCGGCGCCCTGGCGGCGTCCGCCGAGGCGGCCGGCCCCGTCGACCTGAAACGGGAGAATTTCCAGAAGGAGATCGATGGCAAGCAGGTCGACCTCTACACCCTGACCAACGCCAAGGGGATGGTGGTCAAGATCACCAACTACGGCGCCAAGGTCGAACAAATCCTCGTCCCCGACCGCAACGGCACGCTCGGCGACGTGGCGCTGGGCTATGACGGCATCGATCAGGTGCTGACCGGACAGCCGTCGATGGGGTCCTTCATCGGCCGCTACGCCAACCGCATCGGCGGCGGCAAGTTCGCCATCGACGGGCAGCCCTACCAGGCCAGCCTGAACGATGGCCCGAACAGCCTGCACGGCGGCAAGAAGGGCAGCCGCTTCGTCGTCTTCGACGCCAAGCAGATCGACCCGCAGACGGTCGAGATGACCTACACCTACAAGGACGGCGAGGAGGGCTATCCCGGAACGGTGCCGTCCCGCGTCGTCTACAAGGTGACCGACGACAACGCGCTGGACATCGCGTTCGACGCGACCACCGACAAGCCGACGATCGTCAACTTCACCAGCCATGTCTTCTTCAATCTGGCGGGCGAAGGCAACGGCTCCATCCTCGGCCACCAGTTGCAGGTCAACGCCAAGTCCTTCACGCCGGTCGACAGCACCCTGATCACGACCGGCGAGATCCGCCCGGTCAAGGACACGCCGCTGGACTTCACCAGCCCGCAGGCGGTCGGCGCGCGCATCACCTCCAGCTACGACCAGCTGGGCTTCGTGAAGGGCTACGACCACAACTTCGTCATCGACAAGAAGCCGGGCGAATATGGCCTGATGGCCCGGGTGGTCGAGCCGGTGTCCGGCCGGGTGCTGGAGGTCTACGGCACGCAGCCGGGCATCCAGTTCTATTCGGGCAACTTCCTGGCCGGCGCCGTGCCGAAGGACCAGGGCAAGGGCGGCCATCTCTACGGCCTGCAGGAGGCGTTCTGCCTGGAGCCGCAGGTGTTCCCGGACGCGCCGAACAAGGCGAACTTCCCGTCGCCCGTCCTGCGGCCGGGTGAGACCTACAGCGGTAAGATCGTCTTCAAGTTCCTGACCCAGAACTGAGTCCCGCCCCGTCCGCATCCCCGCCCGCCGGCCGGCGTGGGCGGGTGGGGATGCGGCGGTGGAGGGTTGTGTTACTGAACGGTGGCCGGCGCGGCCTTCACGCCCAGGATGCCGTCGATCTTGGCGGCCTGCTCCGTCGTCACCGGCTTGCCGGCGACCGCGGTCAGCTGCTGGCGGGCCTCGGTCACCGCCTTGTCGCGGGCGGCGCCGTCCTTCAGCGCGTGCGCGGCGACGAGCTGCTCATGGTACTTGCCCAACTGGACGGTCAGGCTCTCGCTCGGCTTGGTGCCCAGCTCCTTGGCGACGGCGTCGGCCTGCGCCTTGGTCACCTCGGCCTTCGGGGTGGCCGCGACCTGCTTGTGGGTGGGCGCGGTCTGGCTGTGGGTCTCCGTCTTGACGGTGGATTTGCTG
>NZ_LGRA01000022.1:139372-139505 GCF_003116095.1 Azospirillum sp. TSO35-2 | reverse complement strand
GCGGATGGTGCCGGCGATCGACCGGATGGCGTCCACCGCCTCCTGCGTCACCGCCTGCATCGCGGTGATCTGGCCGGCGATGTCCTCGGTCGCCTTGGCGGTCTGGTTGGCCAGCCCCTTCACCTCGCTGGCG
>NZ_LGRA01000022.1:107869-139362 GCF_003116095.1 Azospirillum sp. TSO35-2 | reverse complement strand
AATCCCCAACCGGAAACCAACACCCAAAGGCCGCAACGGTTACCAACAACCGCCGCCTGCGCATCCCTTCTCGACTTCACGATCAACAATGTCCAAGAACCATCCCGATCACGACAAATCATCGTCCGGTGAACCGGCCTGATGCGTCGTTATTTGAAGATCGGAGGAGCGCAAACCGACCGGTTCGCGCTGGCAGGCATCTTTTCTAGCTCTTTCGGTCGACAGGGTCAAGCCCTTTTTTCGGCCGGCGCCACCGAAGCATCGGCGACGCAACTGAACTTTGGAAGCACCCACCCCGATCTTTCGGGACCTCACAACCGTGGCTGCCATCCCTGTCGGGCGCCGCCGTCGGCTGAGGGGCGGGTGTATACGCAGCCGCCGACCGGCCGTCCAGAGGAAAACGCGCCCTGTCGTGTTTTTGCCCCCAGCCGCGCTCCCGGTCCACGGGCGAGACATTTTTCACCCCACGACGCCCGCATTGCTTGCGGGGAGCGGGAGCGGCGGACCATACAGTGGCGGCCCGCCCCTGCCCTGCCCACGATCGAACCGGCCATGCACGACCCCACCCTTCTGCTCGACGTCCTGTTCCTGCTGCTGGCGGCGATCGTCGTCGTGCCGCTGTTCCAGGCGCTGCGCATCCCGGCGGTGCTGGGCTATCTGGTGGCCGGTGCGCTGCTGGGGCCGCACACCCCGGGACCGGTCGTCGACCTGGAGCTGCCGCAGATCCTGTCGGAGTTCGGCGTCGTCTTCCTGCTGTTCGCCATCGGCCTGGAACTGCCGATCGCGCGGCTGCGCGCCATGCGGCATTACATCTTCGGGCTGGGGCTGATGCAGGTCGGGCTGAGCAGCGCCGCCATCGGCCTTGCCGCCTGGGGGCTTGGACTGTCGGCCGAGGCATCGCTGATCGTCGGCGGCATGCTGGCCTTCTCCTCCACCGCCACCGTGCTGAAGCTGCTGGTCGAGCGGGGCGAGACGGTGGCCCGTTTCGGCCGCATCTCCGTCGCCGTGCTGATCTTCCAGGATCTGGCGGTGGTGCCGCTGCTGACCCTGCTGCCGCTGCTGGCCGATCCGGAGGCCAGCATCCCGCTCGCACTGGCGCTGGCCGCGGCGAAGGCGGTGGCGGCGATCCTGGTCATCATGCTGCTCGGCCGTTTCGTCGTCCGGCCGGCCTACCGTTTCATCGCGTCGGCCGGCAACCCCGAACTGTTCACGGCGACCAACCTGTTCGTCGTGCTGGCGGTCGGCTGGCTGACGGCGCAGGCCGGCATGTCGATGGCGCTGGGCGCCTTCCTGGCCGGCATGCTGCTGGCCGACACCGCCTACCGCCACCAGGTGGAGGCCGACATCGAGCCGTTCCGCGGCCTGCTGCTCGGTCTGTTCTTCATGACGGTCGGCATGACGCTGGACCTGCCGGCGATGGCGGACGAGGCGCGGACCATCGCCGCGCTGACCGTCGCGCTGCTGGTCGGCAAGAGCCTGCTGCTGTTCCTGCTGTGCCGGCTGTCGGGGCTCGGGCTGGCGACCTCGCTGCGGATCGGGCTGCTGCTGTCGCAGGGCGGTGAGTTCGCCTTCGTCCTGATCGGCAAGGCGATCGGCCTGTCGGTGCTGGACGCGCGCACCGGCCTGCTGCTGTCGTCGTCGGTGGCGCTCAGCATGGCGGTGACGCCGGCGCTGGGTGCCGTCGCGCAGCGGCTGGCCCAGGCGATCGAGGCGCGGAAGGGCGCCGAAGCCTTCGGCATCGAGACCAGCGACCTGAAAAGCCACGTGCTGATCGCCGGCTATGGCCGCGTCGGCAAGGCGGTTGCCCGGCTGCTGACCGCGCATGACATCGCCTATGTCGCCCTCGATCTCGAACCGCAGCGCATCGCGGCGGCGCGCCAGGATGGGCTGCCGGTCTATTACGGCGACGCCAGCCAGGGCAGCGTGCTGCGCGCCGCCGGCATCGAACGGGCGCGTGCCGCCGTCATCACGCTGAACCGGCCCGACGCCGCCCACCGCGCGGTCGAGGCGATCCACACCGCCGCCCCCTCGCTGCCGATCATCGCCCGCGCCCATGACCTGGGTCAGAGCGCCGCATTGGCCGGAGCCGGCGCCAGCGCCATCGTGCCGGAAACCATGGAGGCCAGCCTGCAACTGGCCGGCCTGGTGCTGCGCAGCGCCGGGGTCGAGGCCGCCGCGGTCGACAGCAGCCTGAAAGCCTACCGCGAAGGCAATTACGGCGCCCTCGCCGAGGCCGATCCGGAGGTCGAGGCGGCGAAGGCCGACTGACCCGTCGCCACCGGGCAGAGGCTAGCGGGCGAACACCCGCGCGCGGTCGATGTGGACGGAGCAGCGGTCGCCGGCGACGATGCCGAGCGTCGCCAGACGTTCGCGGTCCATCTCCGCCTCCAGCGCCAGACCGGCGAGGTCGATCTCGATCCGCGCATCGGGACCGACGACGTGGATGCCGGCGATCCGCCCCGGCCCGCCGGTCGCCGGACTGACGCCGAGGTCGTGCGGCCGGACATAGGCGACCGCCGGCCCCTGGACACCGCCTTCGGTCGGAATCGCCAGGGTGCCGTTGCCGACCCGGGCGATCCCGCCCTCCACCATGCAGTCGAAGCGGTTCACCTGCCCGAGGAATTCGTAGACGAAGGCCGAGGCCGGATGGTCGTAGACGTCGGCCGGCGTGCCGATCTGCTCGATGCGGCCCTGATTCATCACCACCACACGGTCGGCCAGTTCCAACGCCTCCTCCTGGTCGTGGGTGACGAAGACCGAGGTGATGTGGATGTCATCGTGCAGCTTGCGCAGCCAGCGCCGCAGTTCCTTGCGCACCTTGGCGTCAAGCGCGCCGAACGGCTCGTCCAGCAGCAGCACCTTCGGTTCGATGGCGAGCGCACGGGCCAGCGCGACGCGCTGCCGCTGGCCGCCTGACAGCTGCGCCGGATAGCGGCTGCCGAAGGGGGCGAGTTGCACCAGTTCCAGAAGTTCGGTGACGCGCCGCCGCATCTCGGCCGCGCCCGGACGCTGGCCGCGCGGCCGCACCTTCAGCCCGAAGGCGACGTTGTCAAACACCGTCATGTGGCGGAACAGGGCGTAATGCTGGAAGACGAAGCCGACCTGCCGGTCACGCGGCTTCAGCCCCAGCGCCTCCTCCCCGTTCAGGTGCAGGCTGCCGGCATCCGGGCCTTCCAGCCCGGCCATGATCCGCAGCAGCGTGGTCTTGCCCGACCCGGACGGGCCGAGCAGAGCCAGAAGCTCGCCGGACTTCACCTCCAGATCGACCGCGTCGAGCGCGGTGAATTCGCCGAAACGCTTGGTGATGCCTGAAACCTGGATGGCCATAGACCCTCAGTCCCTCTCCCCTTGTCCGGCGGTCAGTGCCGGGTCGCCGCCAATTCGTCCCCGAAGCGCCATTCCAACGCCGATTTCACGACCAGCGTGACGAGAGCCAGCATGGCGAGCAGCGAGGCGACCGCGAAGGCGGCGACGAAATTATACTCGTTGTAAAGGATCTCGACGTGCAGCGGCATGGTGTTGGTCTCGCCCCGGATGTGGCCGGAGACGACGGACACCGCGCCGAACTCGCCCATCGCGCGGGCGTTGCACAGCAGCACGCCGTAGAGCAGGCCCCATTTGATGTTGGGAATCGTCACCCGCCAGAAGGTCTGCCAGCCCGATGCGCCCAGCACCAGCGCCGCCTCCTCCTCGTCGGAGCCCTGTTCCTCCATCAGCGGGATCAGTTCGCGCGCGACGAAGGGGAAGGTGACGAAGATGGTGGCGAGCACCAGGCCCGGCACGGCGAAGATGATCTGGATCCCGTGCGAGCGGAGATAGGGGCCGAACAGCCCGTTCATGCCGAACAGCAGGACATAGATCAGGCCCGACACCACCGGCGACACCGAAAACGGCAGGTCGATCAGGGTGATCAGCAGATTCTTGCCGCGGAAGTCGAACTTGGCGATGCACCAGGAGGCGGCGACGCCGAACAGCAGGTTGGCCGGCACGGCGATGGCGGCGACGGTCAGCGTCAGCTGGATCGCGGCGACCGCGTCCGGCTCGGTCAATGCCGTCCAATAGGCATCGACGCCGCGCCGCAGCGCCTCGGCGAACACCACGACCAGCGGCAACAGCAGGAACAGCGCCAGGAACAGCAGCGCCCCGCCGATCAGCGTCCAGCGGACCCAGGCCGACTCACTGCGCGCCGATGAGGCGGATGTGTTGTCAGCGGGCATGACGCGACCTCATCCACTGTTGCAGGAGGTTGAGGACCAGCAGCATGAGGAAGGACACCAGCAGCATGGCGGTGCCGACCGCCGCGGAGCCCACATAATCATACTGCTCCAGCTTGATGACGATCAGCAGAGGCAGGATCTCGGTCAGGCCGGGCATGTTGCCGGCGATGAAGATGACTGACCCGTATTCGCCGACGCCGCGGGCGAAGGACAGCGCGAACCCCGTCACCAGCGCCGGCAGAAGCGCCGGCATGATCACGCTGAAGAAGGTCTGCAGGCGCGACGCGCCGAGCGAGGCCGCGGCCTCCTCCTCCTCCGGCGGCAGGTCCTGCAGGATCGGCTGCACCGTGCGGACGACGAAAGGCAGGCCGATGAAGGTCAGCGCCACCGCGATGCCGATCGGGGTGAAGGCGACCTTCAGCCCGAACAGGTCGTTCAGCGGCTTGCCGACCCAGCCGTTCGGGGCGTAGAGCGCGCTCAGCGCGATGCCGGCCACCGCGGTCGGCAGGGCGAAGGGCAGGTCGACCAGGGCGTCGACCAGCCGCCGGCCGGGGAAGTCGTAGCGCACCAGCACCCAGGCGACCAGAAAGCCGAAGACGGCGTTGACCAGCGCGGCGACGAAGGACAGGCCGAAGCTGACCTGGAAAGCCGCCAGCACCCGCGGCGAGGTCACCGCGGTCCAGAAGCCGACCCAGCCCAGCCCACCCGCCTTGACCACCAGCGCCGCCAGCGGCAGCAGCACGAGGACGCCGAGGTAGCTGAGGGTGAAGCCCAGCGTCAGGCCGAAGCCCGGCAGGATGCTGGGCTTCTTGAAGAAGGGCTGCCTGAGAGCGGTGGCCGGGGCGTTGATCACCGTCATCATGCCCTCCGTCGCGGCACGGGTGGCGGGAGAGGAGGCGTCGGCCATCCGTCAGCGGCCCTGGAAGATCTGGTCGAAGACGCCACCGTCCGAGAAATGCTTCTCCTGCGCCGCACGCCAGCCCCCGAACTGTTCGATCGTCACGAGCTTAACATCGGCGAAGCGTCCCGCATACTGGGTCGCCAGCTCCGGCAGGCGCGGGCGGTAGTAGTTTTTCGCAGCGATCTCCTGGCCCTCGCGGGTGTAGAGGAATTGGAGATAGGCCTCGGCGACCTTGCGTGTTCCCTTGCGGTCGACGACCTTGTCCACGACGGCGACCGGCGGCTCCGCCAGGATCGACAGGCTGGGCACCACGATCTCGAACTTGTCGGCGCCGAACTCCTGGAGCGACAGGTACGCCTCGTTTTCCCAGGCCAGCAGCACGTCGCCCAGTTCGCGCTGGGTGAAGGTCACGGTGGCGCCGCGGGCGCCGCTGTCCAGCACCGGGACATTCTTGAACAGGCGGGTGATGAAGTCCTTGGCCTTCGCCTCGTCGCCGCCGTTGGCCTGGAGCGCGTAGGCCCAGGCGGCCAGATAGTTCCAGCGGGCGCCGCCGGAGGTCTTCGGGTTCGGCGTGATGACCTGGACAGCCGGCTTGACCAGATCGCCCCAGTCCTTGATGGCCTTCGGGTTGCCCTTGCGCACCAGGAACACGATGGTCGAGGTGTAGGGCGAGCTGTTGTAGGGCAGCCGGCTCTGCCAGTTCTTCGGCAGCAGGCCGGCGTCGGCGATGGCGTCGATGTCGTATCCCAGCGCCAGCGTCACCACGTCGGCGTCCAGCCCGTCGATCACCGAACGCGCCTGCTTGCCCGACCCGCCGTGCGATTGCCGGACGTTCAGGGTGTTGCCGGTTTCGCTCTGCCAATGCTTGGCGAAGGTCTTGTTGAAATCGACGTAGAGTTCCCGCGTCGGGTCGTACGAGACGTTGAGCAGCGCGTCACGCGAGTCGGCGGCGGCGACACCCAGCCAGGCCAGCGTCAGCCCGGCGGCAAGGATGGAAAGGCGGCGAAGCGACATGGCAGGGGTTCCTTCGTCGGTTCCGGATTAACACCAATTTTCCAGTTATAAGTCGGGAATTTTTTCTATTTCATTTGTAGAGATTGCCGATTGCCGCCGCGCTTGGGAAGTGTTTTTTACGCCCGTCGGCGGCGAATGCATCGCCGGTCGGTCAACCCGTTGGCGTTAAAGCGAAATGATCACGCTCGCTCCCGAAAGCCCGCTTCCCGGCCGGCCCCCGTCGAATGGGCGACTGCGGCCGGGTGCTGCAACGCTTTGGGCAGCCGCCTGTTGAAGCTGGTGTCGATGTACATGCAGGAGCAGACGCACCATGGCCGGTCCCTTCCGGAAAGTAGGCAGTGAACTCCCGAAAGCCGGCACCTCGCGCGGGCTCGGCCGCAGCGTCATGTGGTGGATTCTCGGGCTGTTCGCGCTGCTGGTGCTGCTCGTCATGTTCTTCCCGACCTGGTGACGGCGCGGGGATCGGACCGCCGTCGGGGCGGAGCAGGCGATGCTGGTCTATGGCGACCTTGAGCGCTGCGAGGATCCGCGGCGGCGAATCGCGCTGATCACCGACGGCCTCGGTGGTGTCGACACCGCGCAACAGCCGCTGGAGCGCCACGGCGCCCTGGTGACGTTGTTCATCGCGGCGGCCGAACTGGCCCAGGGCCTCGCCGACCGGGAGTTCGAGTCATCCGGCGAGGACGACCGCACCGCGGTGCAAGACGCGGCGATGGCGGTGGTGATGACGTTCGCCCGCCGGGTGGCGACGTCCTGGGCCTCGCTCGCCTCCGCTGGGACCGCCGCCATCGATCCGGTGGAGCCGGTGAGGGAGGCGCTGGAGCGGCTGTCCGCCCTGCCCCTGCCCGCCACGGTCCGCATGCGCCGGGCCGAGGGGTACGCCTTCTACAGCCTCTATCCCGAAGCCTACCTGGAATCGGCGCGGCGGCTGCCGTCCCGCATTGCGGAGCGGGCGGTGGTCATCGGCCTGCGCAGCATCGGCACCGGGCTCGCGGCGATGGCGGCGGTCGCCCTGGACGCCGGCCCGCCCGTCACCCTCCGCCCGACCGGCCATCCGTTCCGCCGCGAATTGCGGGTGTCGCCGCGGCTGCGCGCCGAACTGCTGGCCGACCGGACCGCCGCCTACGTGATCGTCGATGAGGGGCCGGGTTTGTCCGGCAGTTCCTTCGGCGCCGTTGCCGATTGGCTGGAGGCGCAGGGGGTGCCGGCCGACCGCATCGCCTTCCTGCCCGGCCACGGTGGCGACCTCGGCCCGCAGGCGTCCGAGCGGCACCGGCGGCGCTGGGCCGCGGCGCGGCGGCCGGTGGTGCCGTTCGACGCCCTGGCCCTTGGCCCCGACGGCCCGGTGCCGCCGCTTGAACGCTGGTTCGAGGATCGGCTCGGCCCACCGCTCACCCCGCTGCGCGACCTGTCGGGCGGGGGATGGCGGGCGATGCGGAGTGACGAACCGGCGGCGTGGCCGCCCACCCACCCGCAGCAGGAGCGTCGCAAGTTCCTGCTGCGCACCGCCAGCGGATCGTGGCTGCTGAAATTCGTCGGACTCGGCCAGGCCGGCACCGACGCGCTGGTCCGCGCCCGCGCTCTGTTCGAAGCGGGCTTCACCGCGGAACCGATGGCGCTGCGCCACGGCATCCTGGCGGAGCGCTGGCTGGAAGGCGCCCGTCCCCTGACGGAGACGACAACGGACGCGATCGACCGGCTGGCCGGCTATCTCGCCTTCCGCGCCCGAAGCTTCCCGGCACCGCCCGCCTCCGGCGCCGGTCTGTCCGACCTGCTGGCGATGGCCCGCACCAACATCGCCGAAGCCCTGGGAGAGGCGGCAACCATGCCGCTGGAACGCTGGACCCCCGAGCGCCTCGACCGTCTCGCCGCCGGGGTCCGCCGCGTCGTCACCGACAACCGGCTCCACCGCTGGGAGTGGCTGCGACTGCCGGACGGCCGTCTGCTGAAGACCGACGCGCTCGACCACGCAGCGGCGCACGACCTGATCGGCTGCCAGGACATCGCCTGGGACGTCGCCGGCGCCATCGTGGAGTGGGAGCTGTCGGCGCAGCAGGCCGCCGCGCTGTGCGAGGCGGTCGGCCGGGCCACGCCGCTCGACCGCCGGCTGGTGGCGTTCTGCCTGCCTTGCTACCTCGCCTTCCAGATCGGCTATTGGAGCTTCGCCGCCGCCTTCGACGCCGGCGCGGCGGCATGGCGCGACCGCTGCGTCGCGCGGTGGCGGCGCTGGGCGGCCGAAGCCGGAGACACGCCCGGACCCGTTATCGATTAAGGCGCGCGGGACAGGGCATCATGGATCTGGGCAACGACCGCGGCGCCCTCGCCGACCGCCGCCGCCACGCGCTTGGTCGAACCGGCCCGGACGTCGCCGACGGCGAACACGCCGGCCCGGCTGGTTTCCAGCGGATGGCGCGTCGCGGCACCATCGGTCGGCCCCGCCGCCGCGGCACCGGTCAGCACGAAACCCTTCCCGTCCAGCGCGACGCAGTCCCGCAGCCATCGGGTGTTGGGCTGGGCGCCGATGAACAGGAACAGGTGGCCGACCGCCAGACGGCCGGTCGCCCCGGTCTGCCGCTGGCGCAGCGTGACCCCGCTCAGCCCCTCCCGGTCGCCGTCGAGGTCGGCGATCTCGGTGTGGGTGTGCATCTCGACGTTCGGCAACGCCGCGATGCGGTCGATCAGGTAGCGCGACATCGACGCCTCCAGCCCGGCGCCGCGCACGACCAGATGCAGCCGCTTCACATAGGGGGCGAGGAAGACGACCGCCTGCCCGGCGGAATTCCCGCCGCCGACCAGCACGACCTCCTGCCCGGCGCAGAGCTTCGCCTCGATGGGGGAGGCCCAATAGGACACGCCCGCCCCTTCGAACGCCGCCAGCGCCGGGATGTCGGGCCGCCGGTAGAGCGCGCCGGACGCGATCACCACCGTGCGCGCCCGAAGGACGCCGCCGTCGCCATGGTGCAGGAGGAACGGCGGGCCGTCGTCGCAGCCGATGTCCGCGACCTCGACCGGGATCGCCAGCTCGGCGCCGAACTTCTGCGCCTGGTTGAAGGCACGACCGGCAAGCGCCTGCCCCGAGATGCCGGTGGGAAAGCCCAGATAGTTCTCGATCCGGGCGGAGGCCCCCGCCTGCCCGCCGATCGCCCGGCTGTCGAGGACGAGGACCGACAGCCCCTCCGACGCCGCGTAGACCGCGGTCGCCAGCCCGGCCGGCCCGGCGCCGACCACCGCGACGTCATACAGCGTGTCGGGACTCAAGACGGGTGTCATGCCGAGCGCGATGCCGGCCTCGGCGTTGCTGGGGCAGCGCAGCGTGGTGCCGTCGGGGCAGATCAACAGCGGCAGGTCGCCCTCCGCCACCGCCGACCGCTCGACCAGATCCCGGGCCTCGGCGTCGCGCTCCGGATCGAGGACGAAGCAGGGATAGCCGTTGCGCGCCAGGAAACCCTGCAGGCGGACGAGGTCGGGCGCGCTGGACCGGCCGACCAGCACCGACCCCGACTCCGCCTCCTCCAGCAGGCTGACCCGGCGCAGGATCAGCGCGCGCATCACCGTCTCGCCGATGTCGGCCGACCCGATCAGCAGGGCGCGCAGATGGGCGGCGTCGCAGGGGAAGGCGACGCAGCCATCGGGTCCGGCGGTCGCCGCCGCCAGCGACGCCCGCCCGCCGATCTGGTTGAGTTCGCCGGTGAACTGACCGGGGCCGACGGCTGCGATCGTGCCCTCGCGCCCCAGCCCGTTGCGACGCACCGTCTCGATCGACCCGTCCTGGACGAACCAGGCCGGCGGGTTGCGGTCGCCGACCTGGTACACCGCCTCGCCCGGGGCGAAGCGCCGGGGCTCCGCGCTGGCGAAGCGCCGGGCCACCGCCATCTGCGCGGGCGCGAGCGTCGGGAACATCTGCTGTCGGCGCGTCTCGATCACGCTCATGGCATCCTCGCAGGCTGGTTCACAGGCTGGGCGACGGGATCTGATGGGCCACCCACTCCATCGCAAGTCGGCGGGCGCATGGTCTTGAACACCCGCGCCGTTTTTGTCTGTTCTTGACCCAAGCCGTCGGAGCGGGCACCGGCGCGGGTGGCGGGCCGGTCCCCCCTGTGGCAGCATCGGCGTCGAATGAACCGCGGTTCCGCGGGTGGAAAGGTCGTCGACGCATGAGCGCAACCGCGAGCCATTTTCCGGATTTCGCCATCGAGACGCTGACCGACGATGGCGACACCGTGTTGATGCGGGCCAAGCGGCCCGGACGGCCGTTTTCGCTGCTGATCCGGGCGCCGGGGCCGGAGGAGCGGACGGCGGGCGGCGTGCGCCGGTTGCGCCACGAGCACGCCCTCGCCGCCCGGCTCGATCCCGCCTGGGCGGTCAAGCCGCTGGATCTGGTCCGGCATCGCGGCGTCGAAGCCCTGACGCTCGGCGACCCCGGCGGCCGTCCGTTGGGCACCCTGCCCGACCAGTCGCTGTCGCACCGGCTGCGGATCGCGGTCGGGATGGCGCAGGCCGTCGGCCGCATGCACGCGCGCGGGCTGGTCCACCGCGACCTCCGGCCGTCCAACATCCTGGTGGGCGAGGCCGATCGGGTGCGGCTGACCGGGTTCGGCTCCGCCACCATGACGGCGCTGCGGCAACCCGCACCGGCCGAGCCTGACGAGCCGACCGGCACGCTGGCCTACATGGCGCCGGAACAGACCGGGCGCATGAACCGCCCGGTCGACCACCGCAGCGACCTCTACTCCCTCGGCGCCACGCTGTACGAGCTGTTCACCGGACAGGTGCCCTTCGGCGCCCGCGATCCCATGGAACTGGTCCACAGTCATCTGGCCCGGACGCCGGTGGCCCCCGACGTCCGCAACCCCGATGTACCGCCGGCGGTCGGCGCCATCATCCTGAAGCTGCTCGCCAAGACGGCGGAGGACCGTTACCAGACCGCCGACGGCGTGGCCCACGACCTGCTCCGCTGCCTGCGGGAGTGGGAGGCCGCCGGCCGGATCGAGCCCTTCCCCATCGGCCGGCGCGACCGGCCGGACCGGCTCGGCCCACCGGCCCGGCTCCATGGCCGGGAGCAGCCCGTCGCCGCGCTGGAAAGCGCCTTCCGCGGCGTGGCGGAGCAGGGGCGCATGGGGGTGGTCCTGATCGCCGGCCCCTCCGGCGTGGGAAAATCCTCGCTGATCCAGGCGTTGCGGGAATCGGTGATCCCCCCACGCGGCCTGTTCGCCGCCGGAAAGTTCGACCAGAGCAAGCGCGACGTGCCCTACGCGACGCTGGCCCAGGCCCTGCGCGGGCTGCTGGCGCAACTGCTGGAGTCCGGCGGCCTGGACCAGGAGTTCTGGCAGCGCCGCCTGCGCGAGGCCGTCGGCGTCAACGGCCGCCTGATGACCGCCCTGGTCCCGGACCTCGCCGGGCTGATCGGCGACCCGCCGCCGCTGGCCGACCTGCCGCCGCAGGAGGCGCAGAGCCGCTTCGACACCGTGTTCCGGCGCTTCCTGGAGGCCTTCGCCACCCCCGACCACCCGCTGGTCCTCGTCCTCGACGACCTGCAATGGCTGGACCGGGCGACGCTCGACCTGCTCGACCGGCTGGTCGCCGATGGCGGCCTGCCCTATCTGCTGCTGGTCGGCGCCTACCGCGACGACGAGGTCGGTCCGGCCCATCCCCTGCAGACCCTGCTCCAGCGCATCCGCAACGGCGGCCAAGCCGCCAGCCAGGCCATCGACACGGTGGCGCTCACGCTGGCGCCGCTGCGGCGCGAGGACGTGCAGGAAATCGTCGCCGACGCGCTGCTGCGGACGCCGGAGGAGGTCGCCGAGATCGCCGCCATCCTGCATGAGCGGACCGGCGGCAACGCCTTCTTCGCCGTGCAATTGCTGACAGCGTTCGGCCGCGAGGGCCTGATCCACCACGACGAGCTGACCCGGCGCTGGTATTGGGACGTGGCGGCCATCGCCGCAAAGCCGCTCGGCGACACCGTCGACACGCTGATGTCCGACCGGTTGGACCGCTTTTCCCCGGTGGCGCAGGATCTGCTGGCCTGCCTGGCCTGCCTCGGCACCGGCGTGCCGGTGACCACGCTCAGCCTCGCCAGCGGGCTGCCGGCCTATGCCGTCGACGCCGCCCTGGCGGAAGTCGTGCGCGAAGGGCTGCTGCTGTCCGCCGACGGTGTCTACCGTTTCCTGCACGACCGGGTGCAGGAGGGGGCCTACGCCCTGCTGCCGGATGCCGGCCGGGCCGCCCGCCATCTGGACATCGCCCGCGCCCTGCGGCGAAGCCTGGGCGCCGACCCGTCGGACGAGCGGCTGTTCGAGGTGGTCGGCCAGTTCGACCGCTGCGGCTCCCTGGTCGTCGATTGCGACGAGCGGGAGGCGGTCGCCGGCCTCTACCTCGACGCCGGACGGCGGGCGCGGGCCGCCAGCGCCCACCGCTCCGCGCTGGCCTATGTCCTGTCCGGCCTCGCGCTGCTGGACGACCGGCTGTGGGAGCGCCAGCACGGCCTGACCTTCGCGCTGGAGCATCTGCGGGCGGAGTGCGAGTTCCTGTGCGGCGACCTGACGCTGGCCGAACAGCGCCTGCTCGACCTGTCCGGCCGCGCCGCATGCCCGGTCGAGAAGGCCGCCATCGTCTCGCTGCTGGTCACCGTCTACACCGCCATCGACCGCAGCGACCGGGCGATCGAGGTCTGCCTGGGCTATCTGGCGGATGTCGGCGTCCACTGGCCGCCCCATCCGCCCTGCGAACTGGTCCTGCAGGAATACGGCCGCCTGCGGGACCTGATCGGCGAACGGCCGATCGCATCGCTGGTCGATCTTCCGGCCGCCAGCGATCCCGACAGCCGCGCGACGCTGGACGTGCTGGCCGCCGCCCTGCCGCCGGCCTTCTTCAGCGACCCGCATCTCGTCTGCCTGATCCTGTGCCGCATGGCCAACATCGCGCTGACCGACGGCAACAGCGACGCGTCCGCCCTGGGCTTCGCCTATCTCGGCATGGTCGCCGGGCCCTATTTCGGCGACTACGCCGCCGGCTACCATTACGGAAAGCTCGGGCTGGACCTCGTCGAGCGTCACGGCCGCAACCGCTACCGGGCGCGGGTGCTGATGACCTTCGCCTACCACGTCGTGCCCTGGACCCGCGACATCCGCAGCGAACGGGCGCTGCTGCTGCGGGCGTTCGAGGAGGCGCGCGACAGCGGCGACGTCACCTACAGCGGCTTCACCAGCGTGACGCTGATCACCAGCATGCTGGCGTCGGCCGAATTCCTGGCCCAGGTCCAGCGCACGGCGGAGGCCCGGCTCGCCCATGTCCGCCACGCCAAGTTCGGCCTGTGCGCCGACATCCTGACCACCCAGATCCAGCTCATCCGTTCGCTGCGCGGCCTGACCTCGGAGCTGGGCTCCTTCGACGGGGCCGGGTTCGACGCGGCGGCCTTCGAGACCCGGTTGCAGGCCAACCGCAGCCTGGACATCGCCACCTGCTGGTACTGGATCCGCCGGCTGCAGGCCGGCTGCATCGCCGGCGACATGGCCGCCGCGGCGGAGGCCGCCGACCGGGCCGAAGCCCTGCTCTGGACCTCGTCCGGCCATTTCGAAATGGCGGAGTTCCATGTCCACGCCGCGCTGGCCCGCGCCGCCCGGCACGACGCCGCCCCCGATGCGGAAAAGCCCGGCATCGCCGCCGCGCTGGCCGCCCATGCCGAACAGCTCCGGGTGTGGGCCGAGAACAGCCCGGACAATTTCGAGAGCCGCTTCGCCCTGGTCGGCGCCGAGATCGCCCGGACCGAGGGGCGGAACGAGGCGGCGATGCACGGCTACGACCACGCCATCCGGGCGGCCCGGCGCAACGCCCTGCCCCAGATCGAGGCGCTGGCCTACGAGCTGGGCGCCGCGTTCCACCGCAGCCGCGGCCTGCCCACCATCGAGCACGCCTATCTGCGCGAGGCGCGGACCTGTTACGAACGCTGGGGCGCCATCGCCAAGGTCCGGCAGTTGGAAAAGCGCCACCCCTGGCTGCGCGCCGACCGCCAGGCGGAGGAGGAGGCGTCCGACGACAGCCGCAGCCTGGAGGGGGTCGATCTGGTGGCCCTGCTGGAAACCTCGCAGGCGATCTCCGGCCAGGCGGGGGTCGAGCAGCTGACGCGGACGCTGCTGACGCTGGTGCTGGAGCATGCCGGGGCCAGCCGCGGGCTGCTGATCCTGGCGCGGGGCGACCGGCTGCGGGTGGAGGCGGAGGCGAACACCGGCATGGACGGGGTGGTCGTGCGGCTGGTCCAGGAGGACATCGACCGCCTCGCCCTGCCGCACACCATGATCCATGTGGCGATCCGCGAGCAGGAGACGGTGATCGTCGACGACACCCGGGCGACCGGGCCCTTCACCGCCGACCCGTATTTCCGCGAGACGACCGCGCGCTCCATCCTGTGCATGCCGCTGATCCGGCAGCGCAAGGTGGTCGGGCTGCTGTATCTCGAAAACGGCCTCGCCACCCACGCCTTCCCGCAGACCTCGGTCAACGTGCTGATGCTGCTCGGCTCGCAGGCGGCGACCTCGCTGGAAACCGCCAGCCTGGAGGAGAAGGAGGCCCTGCTGAAGGAGGTCCATCACCGGGTGAAGAACAACCTGCAACTGGTCACCAGCCTGCTCAACCTCCAGGCCAGCCGAATCACCGACAAGGCGGTGGCCGCCCTGTTCGCCGACAGCCGCGACCGCGTGCGCTCCATGGCGCTGGTCCACGAGAACCTGTACCGGCTCGGCAACTTCGCGCGCATTCCGATGAAGGCCCACCTGGACTCGGTCTGCGCCCACCTGCTGCGCGCCTACGCCGTGCAGGGCGGCACCGTGCGTCTGGTGACCGAGCTGGAGGACGTCCAGCTCGACCTCGATCGCGCCGTGCCCTGCGGGCTGATCGTCAACGAACTGGTGTCCAACGCGCTGAAACACGCCTTTCCCCACGGGCGGACCGGAACGGTCCGGGTTACCCTGTCCGCGGTGGACCGGCAGTGCGTGCTGTCCGTCCTGGACGATGGCGCCGGCTTGCCGGACGGGTATGATGCCGATACGGTGGACACGGTCGGGCTCCAGCTCGTGTCCGACCTGACGCACCAACTCCATGGAACCCTGCGCTATGTCTCGACCAGGGGGTCGGAGTTCACCGTCACCTTCCCGCTCAAGGGGCGCAGCCAAGGGACAGCATGATCAGCGCGCGAATCCTCGTCGTTGAAGATGATCGCATCGTTGCCCGCGACATCCAGCAACAGCTGGCGCGCATGGGCCACACCGTGGTCGGCCTGTCCGCCAGCGGTGAGGACGCCATCCGCATCGCCGGCAGCCAGCAGCCCGATCTGGTGCTGATGGACATCCGCCTGGACGGCGAGATGGACGGCATCGAGGCCGCCCGCCGCATCCGCGACCAGCATCACATCCCGATCGTCTTCCTGACCGCCTATGCCAACGACGAGACGGTGCACCGCGCCAGCCTGACCGAGCCGTTCGGCTATCTGCTGAAGCCGTTCGAAGAGCCGCAGATGCGCACCGTCATCCAGATGGCGCTGTACAAGCACGCCAGCGACGCCAAGCTGCGGATGGGCGAACGCCGCTACGCCGCCACGCTGGCCAGCATCCGCGACGGCGTCATCCTGTGCGACAACCACGCCCGCATCGACTTCATGAACCGGGTCGCCGAGACGATGACCGGCTGGTCGGCGGTCGAGGCGGTCGGCCAGCCGCTGGCCGCGGTCTTCGCCGCCGTCGACGAGGAAACCCGGGAGCGGCTGGAGACTTTCGCCTCGCTGGTCCTGCGCACCGGCAACCTCGCCCCGCCGGAACGGCTGTCGACGCTGGTCTCCCGTAGCGGGTCGGAGATCGTGGTGGAGGAGCGCTGCTCGGTCATCATCGACGACCGCGGCGGGGTGGCGGGCGCGGTCCTGGTGTTCAGCGACATGACGCAGCGCCGCCAGATCGCGGAGGCGTTGCGCCAAGCGCAGGCCGATCTGGCCCATGTCGGCCGCCTCACCACGATGGGCGAGCTGGCCGCCGCCGTCGCACACGAGGTCAGCCAGCCGCTGATGGCCATCGTCACCAACGCCGGCACCTGCCTCCAGCACCTGTCGCGGCCGCAACCCGATCTGGCGAAGACCCGCACGGTGGTGGAGCGGATCGTCCGCGACGCGCAGCGGGCCGGCGACGTCGTCCGCAGCATCCACGCGCTCGCCCGCCGCACCCCGGCCGATCCCGGCTGGGTCGACCTGAACGCGCTGATCACCGACACGCTGACGCTGGTGCGGGCCGAGCTGCGACGGGCGAAGGTCGAGGTGACGTCGAATCTGCTGAAGGGCTCCCCCTGGGTTCATGGCGACCGGGTCCAGCTTCAGCAACTCGTCCTCAATCTGGTGATGAACGCCATCGAGGCGATGACCGGACTGGAGCAGCGGGAACGCCGGATCACCATCGCCAGCCGCAGCCGCGACGGTCGCATCCATGTCAGCGTGGAGGACACCGGCGTCGGCATCGCGCAATCGGACACCGAAGCCATCTTCAAGGCACTGTTCACCACCAAGCCGAAGGGTCTGGGCATGGGACTGTCGATCAGCCGGTCGATCGTCGAGCTTCACGGCGGCCAACTGACCGCCGCGCCGCGGCAGCCCTGCGGCAGCCGGTTCGAGTTCGTGCTGCCGGTCGCCGCGCCGGGAGCGGCGGCATGATCGCCGCGAAGGCCGCCCCCGGGAAGGCTGAAGAGCCGGCGACCGTCGTCATCATCGACGACGACGAGGCGGTGCGCGAGGCGCTGGAAGGGCTGCTGGACTCGGTGGGGCTGCGCGGCCGCAGCTTCGCGTCGGTGCAGCATTACCTCGACGCCCAGCCGGCGATCGGGATCGGCTGCATGGTGCTCGACGTGCGGCTGCCCGGCCGCAGCGGCATGGATTTCCACGCTGAACTGGCGAAGACCAAGGACGCCCTGCCCGTCATCTTCATCAGCGGGCACGCCGACGTGCCGATGTCGGTCCGCGCCATGAAGGCCGGCGCGTTCGAGTTCCTGACCAAGCCGGTCCATCACCAGGAGCTGCTGGACGCGATCCAGGCCGCCATCGCCAAGCATCGCGAGCGGCGCTGCCAGGAGCGCGGTCTGGTCAGCCAGCGCGCCCGCTTCGAAACCCTGACGGCGCGGGAACGCGAGGTCACCCTGCTGGTGGTGTCGGGCCGGCGCAACAAGCAGATCGCCGGCGACCTGGGGCTGAGCGAGGCCACGGTAAAGCTTCACCGCGGCCAGGCGATGCGCAAGATGGCGGTCCAGTCGGTGGTCGAACTGGTCCGCATCGTCGACAGCCTCGGCCTGGAGGCCGAGCACACCGCCTGAGCGCTCCCGCCGCGGGGGGCTACTCCGCGGCGCCTTCGTCGGACAGGGCGCGCTCGGCGCTCAGCTCCTCCAGATCCAGTTCGGCTTCCAGCAGGTGAAGGACGTTGTCGTGGATCCGGCCGGCGCGGTGCAGCCGCAGGATCTCGGCCCGCGCCGCCTGGCTGGCGGCCAGCACGATGGAGAAATGCTCCTTGCGGTCGGCCAGCAGCGCCCCGTCGCTGTCGTGGAAGCGCACCGCCATGTCCGCGCGGTGGCCATACTGCTCCACCAGCCGCGGGTGGCGCTCCTGCCCGTCGGGGCCGCGCGAGCGATGCGTCACCGCGGCCAGCGCCGCCCGCGCCATGCAGATGCGGGCCGCCGATTCCGACAGGGTCGGCGTCTGCGCCAGCGTGAAGCTGTCCAGCCGCATCCAGCGGATCAGCGGCGCGAGCGTCAATCCCTGGACCAGGATCGAGATCAGGATCACCGCCAGCGTGGTCGCCAGGATGACGTCGCGCCCGGGAAACCCCTCCGGCACCGACAGGGCGACGGCCAGGCTGACCACGCCGCGCATCCCCGCCCACGACATGATGACCGGCACGGCGAAGGCCGGATAGGGATCGCGCCGGCGCAGGGCCGGCAGGAGGAAGCGCGGCAGGTAGGTCGACGGGATGATCCAGGCGAAGCGGGCGGCCATCATGGCGGCGGCGATGGCGACCACGTCCGGCAGCAGCGCGACGACGTCCGTCCCGCTTTCCGACAGCCGGCCGAGCACGCCGCGCAGCGACAGGCCGATCAGGATGAACACCAACGATTCCAGGACGAAGACGACGACGTTCCACACCGCGTTGGCGTGGGTCCGCACCTGCGCCGAATACAGGTCGTGCTGGCGCCAGCCCATGACCAGACCGCAGCTCACCGTGGCCAGCACGCCGGAGACGTGCAACGCCTCCGCCCCCATGTAGGAGCCCCAGGCGGACAGGAAGCCGCCGACGATGTGGAGCGGCACGTCCTCCAGCCGGGCGAGCAGGAAGGAGGCGGCGTAGCCGAAGGCGATCCCCGCCAGCACGCCGCCGACGGCGAGGTGGAAGAATTCCACCACCGCGCCCCCGGCGTCGAAGCTGCCGGTCAGCCCGGCGGCGATGGCGATGCGGAACAGCACCAGCCCGGTCGCGTCGTTGACCAGGCTCTCGCCCTCCAGCAGCGTGACCAGCCGCGGCGGCAGCGGCAGTCCCTTCAGCACCGCCTTCGCCGCCACGGCGTCCGGCGGCGACACGATGGCGCCCAGCGCAAAGCAGGCGGCCCAGGGCAGCGACGGCACCACCAGATGGGCGACGACGCCGACGATCAGGGTGGTGAAGGCCACCGCGCCGATGGCCAGTTGCAGGATGATCCGCAGATTGTCGCGGAAATCGCGCCAGACGGTGAAATAGGCACTGGCGAACAGCAGCGGCGGCAGGAACAGCAGCAGCGTCAGATCGGGATCGAGCGTGATGTCCGGCAGGCCGGGGACCAGCGCCAGCCCGATGCCGCCCAGCACCAGCACCGCCGACGGCGGCACCCGCAGCCGGCGCGCCGCCAGTTCCAGCACCACCACGGCTGCCAGCAGCCCGAGGACGAGTTCGAATTGACCGGACGGCGCCATGCTGAAACCCACGCGGTGACGGGAAGCCCCCACTGTCGGCCCGGCGGGCCGACGCGGTCTTGTTCAATGTCGGCTCGCTTTGCCCGAAGGGAACTGGCCGGGTCGCTCCGCCCCCGGAACACGCCCCATCCCCGGTCCCGGCCGCGCCCAGGCCTGTCCAATGGCCGAGCATACCTTGGTCTGGTTGAGACGCGCCCTGCTGCGTTGCTACCATGGCGGCCGTCAATCCCCCAAATCGCCGCACCGGCTTCAGGAGCCCTCCCATGGTCGACGCCATCATCATCGGAGCCGGCCAGGCCGGCCCGCCGCTCGCCCAGCGCCTGACCGCGGCCGGGATGACCGTCGCGGTCATCGAACGCAATCTGTTCGGCGGCACCTGCGTCAACACCGGTTGCACCCCGACCAAAACGCTGGTCGCCAGCGCCCGCGTCGCGCGGATGGCGCAGCGCGCCGCGGACTACGGCGTGATGATCGACGGCCCGGTCCGCATCGACATGGCGCGGGTGAAGGCACGCAAGGACGAGGTTTCCGGCCGCTCGCGCCGGAACATCGAACGCTGGCTGCGGGAGATGCCCGGCTGCCGGGTGCTGCAGGGGCACGCGCGCTTCGAATCCGCCAACTCCGTCCGGGTGGGGGACGAGTTGCTGACCGCCGACCGCATCTTCATCAACGTCGGCGCCCGCGCCGCCGTGCCCGACATGCCCGGCGTCGGCGACGTCGATCTGCTGACCAGCGGCACGATCCTCGACCTCGACCATGTTCCGCGCCATCTGGTCGTGGTCGGCGGCAGCTACATCGGGCTGGAGTTCGCCCAGATGTACCGGCGCTTCGGCAGCGCGGTCACCATCGTCGAGAAGGGCGATCGGCTGATCGCGCGCGAGGACCCCGACGTGTCCGCCGCCATCCGCGACCTGCTGGAGCAGGAAGGGGTGACCGTCCGCACCTCGGCCACCTGCATCCGCTTCGCGCCGCACGCCGACGGCGTCGCGGTGGGGGTGGACTGTTCGTCCGGCGACCCGGAGGTGGTCGGCAGCCACGCCCTGCTGGCGGTCGGCCGGCAGCCCAACACCGGCGACCTCGGCCTCGACCGCGCCGGCATCGCCACCGACGCGCGCGACTTCATCACGGTGGACGACCGGCTGCGCACGTCGGTGCCCGGCGTCTGGGCGATGGGTGACTGCAACGGCCGCGGCGCCTTCACCCACACCGCCTACAACGACTTCGAGATCGTCGCGGCGAACCTGCTCGACGACGATCCGCGCAGCGTCGACGACCGCATCCCGGCCTACGCGCTCTACACCGACCCGCCGCTCGCCCGCGTCGGCATGACCGACGAGGCGGTGCGCCGGTCCGGCCGCCGCGCCCTGGTCGGCATGCGGCCGATGACCAGGGTCGGCCGTGCCGTCGAGAAAGGCGAGGCGCAGGGCTTCATGCGGATCGTCGTCGACGCCGACAGCCAGGAGATCCTGGGCGCCGCGATCCTGGGGCCCGGCGGCGACGAGGCGATCCACGGCGTGCTGGACATGATGTACGCCAAGGCGCCCTATCCCACCCTCCAGCGCGCCGTCCACATCCACCCGACGGTCGCCGAACTGCTGCCGACGCTGCTGGGCGAGTTGAAGCCGCTGGACGGAGCGCCGGCATGAACCCAATCGACCTGACCTGAAGGAAAGACACCGCAATGACCGTTCCGCCCAGCGAGCAGGTGCAACTCGTCGCCCATCTCGTCGCCAAGCCCGGCCAGGAGCAGGCCCTGGCCGACGCCCTCACCGCCATCGTTCCGGCGGTGCTGCGGGAACCCGGCTGCCTCGGTTACGCCGCCCATGTCGACCGCGAACGGCCCGGCACCATCGTGATGTACGAGGTGTGGCAGGATCAGGCCGCGCTCGATGCCCACGCCGCCGGGGCGAACTTCACCGGCCTCGCCGCCCGCTTCGACACGTTGTTGGGTGAGCCGTTGCGGATCCAGTTGCTGCGCCGCATCGCCTGACGCCGACGGTGCACCCGGGACCAGGGGGCCGGCGGCGGCGACGGCTCCCTGCGCCATTTGTGATCCAATCAGCCGCATATGCCCAAGCCGACGCATTGTCCGTGCGCCAATCAGGGGCAACTCCACATTGTTCAACCGACAGAAGCTATGGCATCCATGGCTTCTACCGGGCGGCGCGTGACGCGGATTGTGTTGCGCCAATCCGTGCAATCGGGTATATTGGATAAATTTTGGATAAAACTCGTCGGCAGGACAGATCATGGACGTGCTCAACGTCAGGGATCGGGCCGCTCACGGCGCAAAAGCGGTCGTGGAGTTCATCGAGCGCAACATCGCCGACGGTCATTGGGGACCGGGCACCAAACTGCCGACGGAGCGGGACCTGGAAAAGCGCTTCGGCGTCTCCCGCAACACCTTGCGCAAGAGCCTGCGGCAACTGGAGGAGCGGGGAACCATCACCCGCCATGTCGGCCGCGGCTCCTTCGTGGCGCGCGGGCCGGACCAGACGGAAAACGCGGCCTCCCCGCCGGCCGCCGGGGACGGTGGTCAAGGCCTGGTGCACCGCATCCACGGCGCCAGCCCGATGGACGTGATGGACGTGCGGCTGATGGTCGAGCCGCAGGCGGCGGAACTGGCCGCCAGCCGGGCCAACACCGCCGACCTGCAGCGCCTGGAAGAGTGCCTGCGCGGCGCCGACCAGTCGCACGAGGTTCCGGACTTCGAACGTTGGGACGGGATGCTCCACGTCGCGATCGTCGCCGCGGCCAAGAACGGCCTGCTGACCGACATCTACGACGCGATCAACGACGTCCGCAATCAGGCCGAATGGGCGCGGCTGAAGGCGCGCAGCGTGACGCCGCAGCGCCGCGCCGTCTACCAGGAGCAGCACCACCGCGTCGTCGCCGCGCTGAAGGACCGCGACGGGGCGAAGGCGCGCGCGGAACTCCACCAGCACCTGACGCTGGTCCGCGCCAATCTCCTCGCCGCCTCGAGCGTCGGCACCGCCGCCGAGCCGGATGCGGAGGCCTGACGGGAACGACCCCCCGGAAAAGGGAGCGCTGCGCCGCCCAAGTCTGCCCTGCAACGCTTTGCACCTCCCCTGCCACCGGCAAATCTGCTATGGCCGCAGCATCGGATGGGGCCGGTCATGCCCCATCGGCACGGAGTGGACGTCATGCGGCCCGTCGAGTGGTTTCGCGGTTTTCTGCCGAGCACCCTGCGCGGCAAGCTGCTCCTGGTGTCCCTGGCGGTGGTGGTCCTGCCGATCTCGCTCACCGGCTATCTGCTCGAGCGGGAGGGGCGGCAGGCGCTGGTCCAGGAAAAGACCGAGAAGCTGTTCGGCCTGACCCGGCTGCTCGACGCGCATCTCGGCCCCGGCTTCGACGCCCTGCTGGCCGACGGCGGCGCCACCACCGGGATTGCCGCGACCGACCGGGAGGCCGTCATCGCGGCCCTGTCGGAGCGGCTGACGCCCTTCACCGACCTCGTCGCCGGGGCCAATCCAGGGGTCGGGGTCGGCTATTACAGCAAGGCGCTCGACGCCATCATCACCTACGGGCCGAGCCGGGACTACAGCGCCACGGTCGGCACCAGCATCCCGCCGGAACATCCGGGCTGGCGGGTGCTGGACAGCGGCAAGCGCGCGGTGGAGAGCGGGCGGCAGGTGCGCGGCTTCATCCTGAACGCGATGCTGCCGATCCTGCGCGACGGCACCGTGATCGGCTACATCTGGGCCAACGAGCTGTCCGACGACGTCGAACACCAGGCGGCGGCGATGGACCGGGCGGTGCTGACGGTCAGCGCCGCCGGCATCCTGCTGGGCCTCGCGCTCACCCACGCGCTGTCGCGCGGGATCGGCCTGGACATCCGGCGGATCATCGACGGGCTGCTCCGCATGCGCAGCGACCTCGGCCACGCCATCCTGCCGCCGCCGGGCGAAGTCGGCGAGATCGCGGTGGAGGTCAATGGCATGGCGCGCGCCCTGCTGGACGCCCGGTCGCTGACCGAGAACATCCTGCACAGCATCGCCGACGGGGTGATCGCCGTCGACTGGGCCGGGCAGGTCACCGCTGTCAACCCGGCGGCCGAATGGATGATCGGGGTGACCGCCGCCGAGGTGATCGGCCGGCCCTATGCGTCGCTGTTCAAGCCCGATGGGCAGTTCGCCAGCCCCCTGCTCGACACGCTGAAGACCGGGCAACCGCACATCGGCGTGTCGCTCGACTTTCCGGGCGCCCGGCAGACCCTCCACCTCACCGTCTCGAGCAGCCTGCTGCGCAACAGCCACGGCGAGGCGATCGGCGCCGTGGTGGTGCTGAAGGACCTGACCGAGCAGCGGCGGCTGCGGACCCAGATCATGCGGGCCGACCGGCTGGCGGCGCTGGGCGAGCTGGTCGCCGGCCTCGCCCACGAGGTGCGCAACCCGCTGACCTCGATCCGCGGCTTCATGCAGTTCCTCGAAAGCTCGGACGACGTCAAGGAATGGCAGCGCTATGCCCCGCTGATCGTGCGGCAGGTCGACAGCCTGAACCGGCTCGTCACCGAGTTGCTGGAGTTCGGCCGCCCCCGCCCGCCGGCAATCCGCCCGGTGCAGTTGAACGACCTGATCCGCGAGGTGTCGCTGCTCGCCGGGCGCAAGTCGCACGCGCGGATCACCCTCGCCCTCGCCCCGGACCTGCCGCAGGCCGAGGCGGATGGCGAGGCGCTGAAGCAGGTCGTGCTGAACCTGATCATCAACGCCACCCAGGCGACGCCGGAAACCGGGACGATCACCATCACCACCGCCGCCCAGGACGGCCGGGAGGCGGTCGTCGCGGTGACCGACGACGGCGAGGGCATCGCCGCGGAGAATCTCGACAAGGTGTTCGACCCCTTCTTCTCGACCAAGCCGAACGGGACCGGACTGGGGCTGGCGATGGCGCACCGGATCGTCGATGCCCATCACGGCACCATCACCATCGCCAGCACGCCCGGGGCGGGCACCACGGTGACCTTGCGCATCCCCTTCCTTCACAGCCGCACGGACGACGCATGACGACCCAGCTTCCAACCGAGCTGCCGCCGGCCGCCCGGGCGCCGGGCATCCTGGTGGTGGACGACGACGAGGCGATCCGCCAGATGCTGGCCGCCGTCCTGTCGCGCGAAGGGCTGGCGGTGAGCACCGCCGCCGACGGGGTGGAGGCGGTCGCCGCCTTCGCCATGCAACGGCCGGCGGTGGTCCTGATGGACATCCGCATGCCGCGGATGACCGGGCTGCAGGCGCTGGCGGAGATCCGCAAGCTCGACCGCTCGACCGCGGTGATCCTGATGACCGCCTTCGCCGAGGTCGGGACCGCGGTCCAGGCGATCAAGGACGGCGCCTTCGACTACGTCATCAAGCCCTTCGACATCGCCGAAATCCTGCTGCTGGTCCGCCGCGCGCTGCAGATGCAGAGCATGCGCGACGACATCGCGACGCTGCACCGCGAGCTGTCCAGCAGCTACCGCACCGACCGCATCCTGACCGCCAGCCCCCGCATGGCCGAGCTGCTGCAGACCATCGCCAAGGTCGCCAAGAGCAACGCGACCGTGCTGGTGACCGGCGAGAGCGGCACCGGCAAGGAGCTGGTCGCCGCGGCCATCCACTACAACAGCCCGCGCAGCGCCGGCCCCTTCGTCAAGGTCAACTGCGCCGCGGTGCCCGAGGGCCTGCTGGAAAGCGAGTTCTTCGGCCACGAGAAGGGCGCCTTCACCGGCGCGGCGACCCGCCGCCGCGGCCGGTTCGAGCAGGCCGAGCACGGCACCCTGTTCCTCGACGAGATCGGCGACATCTCCCCCGGTCTCCAGGTCAAGCTGCTCCGCGTCCTGCAGGAGCGCGAGTTCGAGCGGGTCGGCGGCACCGAGCTGGTGCGCACCGATGTGCGCGTCATCGTCGCCACCAACCGCAACCTGGAGGAGATGGTCCGCCAGGGGCTGTTCCGCCAGGACCTCTATTTCCGGCTCAACGTCGTGACGCTGCGGACGGTGCCGCTGCGCGAACGCCCGGAAGACGTCCGCCTGCTCGCCAGCCATTTCCTGCAACGCTTCGCGGCGGAGAACCGGATCGAGGTCGGCGGCATCGACGAGCAGGCGATGGAGCGCCTGCTGGCCTACCGCTGGCCGGGCAACATCCGCGAGCTGTCCAACGCGATGGAACGCGCGGTGGTGATGAGCACCGGCTCGATGATCGTCGCCGAGGACCTGCCGGAACAGATCGCCGGCCGGGTGGACGATGGCGAGGCCCCGACCGACGCCGCCATCGACGCCGCTCCGCCCGTCGCCGGCGGCGGTTCGCTCCGCGAACAGGTCAGCCGCTTCGAGGCCCGCGTGGTGGCCGACGCGCTGGCCCGCAACGACGGCAACCGGATGCGCACGGCGCAGGACCTCGGCATCAGCCGCCGCTCGCTGCTCTACAAGCTGCAGGAATACGGCATCTCCTGATGCCGGCCCACGCCGCTGCGCAAACTCTTGCGCAGCACGCACAAAGTTGCGCACCGCCGCCGGGTCCGGTCCGGCCGTCCCGCCGGTTTTTGCGCAGGTCCCACGGCTGAAACCCCGGTTTTGCGCCGCCCCGCCCCGGCGCCATCGGCTGGCACAGCCCTTGCGTATATGTGGGTATGCTGGCCGGCCCCGTCGCTCCACCGCGATGGCGTGGATGTCACGGGTCCCCCGGTCGCAGCGCTACGAAACAAGAATGAGCGCTGGGTTCGCCCCCTCCGGTTTAGTACCGGCCAGGGAGCGGGCTCGCGCCCCGGGGCCGCCGGCGGGCATTCACCCGCCGTGCCCCGACGTCTAAGGGGGACGTCGAATGAGTAAAGTGCGTAAGCTGGAAGAGGCCGTTGCCATGATTCCCGATGGTGCGGTCCTGATGATCGGGGGCTTCATGGGGGTCGGCACGCCGCCCCGCCTGATCGACGAACTGCTCCGCCAGGGCAAGCGCGACCTGACGGTCATCGCCAACGACACCGCCCGCCCCACCGTGGGCATCGGCCGGCTGATCGCGGCGAAAGCGGTGCGCAAGGTGATCGCCAGCCACATCGGCACCAATTCCGAGACCCAGCGCCAGCTGATCGCCGGCGAGACCGAGGTCGAGCTGGTGCCGCAGGGCACGCTGGCCGAACGGGTGCGCGCCGGCGGCTTCGGCCTCGGCGGCGTGCTGACCCCGACCGGCGTCGGCACGGTCGTCGAGGAGGGCAAGCAGCGCATCGAGCTGGACGGCGTCGTCTATCTGCTGGAGAAGGCCCTGAAGGCCGACTTCGCCCTGGTCGCCGCCAAGCGTGCCGACTATCTCGGCAACCTCGAATACGCGCTGACCGCGCGCAACTTCAATCCGCTGATGGCGATGGCCGCCGCGATGGTGATCGTCGAGGCCGAGGACATCGTGCCGGTCGGGGTCATCCCGCCCGACAGCGTCGTCACGCCGAACGTGCTGGTCGACTGCCTGGTCGCCAAGGAGCATCGCCATGGATGAGAAGACCCTGATCGCCAAGCGCGTCGCGCTGGAACTGCGCGCGGGCAACCTGGTGAACCTCGGCATCGGCCTGCCCACCCTGGTGGCCGCCCATCTGCCGGCGGGCGTCAACGTGTTCTTCCAGTCGGAGAACGGCATCGTCGGCATGGCCCCGGTGCCCGAACCGGGGGCGGAGAACGAGGATCTGAGCGACGCCGGTGGCAGCCCGATCGGCGCCGTTCCCGGCGCCGCCGCCTTCGACAGCGCGATGTCCTTCGGGCTGATCCGCGGCGGGCACCTGGACGTGACCGTGCTCGGCGGCCTGCAGGTCGACGAGGAGGGCCGGCTGGCCAACTGGATGGTGCCCGGCAAGATGGTGCCCGGCATGGGCGGCGCGATGGATCTGGTGTCCGGCGCCAAGCGGGTGATCGTCGCCATGCAGCACAGCGCCAAGGGCGAGCCGAAGATCGTCAAGCGTTGCGTCCTGCCGCTGACCTCGGTCCGCCGGGTCGACCTGATCGTCACCGACCTCGCGGTGATCGAGCCGACGGACAAGGGGCTGGTCCTGGTGGAAATCGCCCCCGGCGTCTCGGTGGCCGACGTGCTGGCCCAGACCGGCGCCGAGCTGATCGTCCCGTCCGACGTGCCGACCATGCCCGTCGGCCTCTGACCGTCCCTTCTTGAGCATCGGGGAAGCCCTGCCCCTGCGCCGTCCGTCGGCGCGGACGGGGCCCCCGTGTGCCGGAGACCCGCCATGAGCGTCACCACTGCCCCCCCGTCGGCGCCGGACGCCGCCGCCCGCTTCAACCCGATCACCCCGATTTCCCGCGCCCTGACCTGGCTGGTCAGCCGCTATCTGCCCGACCCGCTGATCTTCGCCATCCTGCTGACCGTGCTGACCTTCGGCTTCGCCTGGTGGCTGACGCCGAGCGGGCCGGTCGACCTGGTGCGGATGTGGGGCAACGGCTTCTGGAACCTGCTGGCCTTCTCGATGCAGATGGCGCTGGTCCTGGTCACCGGCCATGCGCTGGCCAGCTCCGAGCCGGTGCGCAACGTCATGGGCCGGGTGGCCTCCATCGCCAAGACGCCGACGCAGGGCGTCATGCTGGTCTGCTTCGCCGCCGCGGTGACCAACGTCATCAACTGGGGCTTCGGCCTCGTCGTCGGCGCCATGTTCGCCCGCGAGGTGGCGCGCCGCATCCCGAAATCCGACTACCGGCTGCTGATCGCCTCGGCCTACATCGGCTTCATGACCTGGCACGGCGGCTTCTCCGCCTCGGTCCCGCTGGTCGCCGCGACCAAGGGCAACCCGATGGAGAAGACGGTCGGCCTGCTCCCGATCTCCGACACCATCTTCACCACCTACAACATCGGCATCACGCTGGCGCTGATCGTCGTCCTGCCGCTGATCTGCCGGATGATGCACCCGAAGGCGGACGAGGTGGTGGCGGTCGACCCGGCCCTGCTGAAACCGGAACCCTCGACCAAGCGCGTGCTCGGCCCCGACGCCAGCCCGGCCGAACGGCTGGAGGAGAGCCGGGTCCTCGGCTTCGTCGTCGCGGCGCTCGGCATCGCCTACCTGTTCCTGCACTTCCAGGCCAAGGGCTTCGACCTCAACATCAACACGGTCAACCTGATCATGCTGGTGGCCGGCCTGATCCTGCACGGCACGCCGATGGCCTACGCCCGCGCCGTCGCCAACGCCGCCCGCGGCACCGCCGGCATCATGGTGCAGTTCCCCTTCTACGCCGGCATCCAGATCATGATGGAGCATTCCGGCCTGGGCGGACTGATCACCAACCTGTTCGTCGACATCGCCAACAAGGACACCTTCCCGGTCCTGGCCTTCCTGTCGTCGGGCATGATCAACTTCGCGGTTCCGTCGGGCGGCGGTCACTGGGTCGTCCAGGGTCCCTTCATTATGCCGGCCGCCCAGCAGCTCGGCGTCGACCTCGGCAAGGCGGCGATGGCCATCGCCTACGGCGAGGAGTGGATGAACATGGCCCAACCCTTCTGGGCGCTGCCGGCGCTCGCCATCGCCGGGCTGGGGGTGCGCGACATCATGGGCTACTGCGCGACGGCGCTGGTCATCACGCTGCCCATCTTCCTCATCGGCCTCTACTTCTAGCCGCCTCCGACCGGCCGCCGCCGCTCCGCCCAATGGACGCGGCGGCGGCCTCAACCTTCAAAAAAGTCCGTTCCGGAGAAACCTCCATGACCGAGATCGTCATCGCCAGCGCGGCCCGCACCGCCATCGGCAACCTCAACGGCGCGCTCGCCGCCGTCCCCGCCCACGAACTGGGCGCCGCCGTGATCCGCGAGGCGCTGTCGCGCGCCCACACCGACGCCGCCGAGGTGTCGGAGGTCATCCTGGGTCAGGTGCTGACCGCCGGCCAGGGCCAGAACCCGGCCCGCCAGGCCGCCGTCGCCGCCGGCATCCCGGTCGAGAAGACCGCCTTCGGCATCAATCAGGTCTGCGGCTCCGGCCTGCGCACCGTCGCTCTCGGCTATCAGGCGATCCTCGCCGGCGACGCCGAGGTGATGGTGGTCGGCGGCCAGGAGAGCATGAGCCTGTCGCCCCACGTCATGCACCTGCGCAACGGCACCAAGATGGGCACGGCCGAGATGCTGGACAGCATGATCCGGGACGGCCTGTGGGAGGCCTTCAACGGCTACCACATGGGCGTCACCGCCGAGAATGTCGCCCGCGCCTGGAACCTCGGCCGTGAACAGCAGGACCTCTTCGCGCTGGCCTCGCAGCAGAAGGCCGAGGCGGCGCAGAAGGCCGGCCGCTTCAAGGACGAGATCGTCCCGGTCACCATCAAGGGCCGCAAGGGCGACACCATCGTCGACACCGACGAATACCCCAAGCACGGCACGACGATCGAGGCGCTGGCCAAGCTGCGCCCGGCCTTCGCCAAGGACGGCACGGTGACCGCCGGCAACGCCTCGGGCATCAACGACGGCGCCGCCGCCCTGGTGCTGATGACGGCGGAGAACGCCGCCCGGCGCGGGATCACGCCGCTGGCGCGCATCGCCTCCTGGGCCACCGCCGGCGTCGATCCGACGATCATGGGCACCGGCCCGATCCCGGCGTCGAAGCTGGCGCTGAAGAAGGCCGGCTGGACGGTCGGCGACCTCGACCTGATCGAGGCCAACGAGGCCTTCGCCGCCCAGGCCCTGGCGGTCAACGCCGGCATGGGGTGGGACGTAGCCAAGGTCAACGTCAACGGCGGCGCCATCGCGCTCGGTCACCCGATCGGCGCGTCGGGTGCCCGCATCCTGGTCAGCCTGCTGCACGAGATGGGACGCCGCGACGCCAAGAAGGGCCTCGCCACCCTGTGCATCGGCGGCGGCATGGGCGTCGCCCTCTGCGTCGAGCGCGGCTGACCACGACGCGGCGGCGCGGTCCCTCGGGCCGCGCCGCCTTATCTTTGCTTCTTCATGGAGATCAGGATCATGTCCCACATCATCGAAGTTCCGATCACCCTGCGCATCAAGGTCTCCGGGGCCAGCGATGCACAGGCCACCGCCCGGCAGGCGGCCGAGCATTTCAGCCATGTCAGCCACGCCCAGATCGCCGCGTTCAACGAGGTGAATCGTGTCCATGGGGCGGAAAGCGTCGTCGTCGAAGCGGTCACCAGCGTCGTGAGCGGCGCGGGTCACGCCGCCTGACATTGGCCGGCCCCGGGCAACCGGCCGGAAAGAGGGAAGCTGCAATCATGCGCATTTCGGAACTGCCGTTGCGGTGGCGGATCGGATTTCTCGCCTCGCTGTCGATCATCGCCGCCGGTCTGGTGGCGGCGGTCGGCGGCCACTTCGTCAACCGTGCGCTGGTCGAACAGCGGATGAACAGCGTCCGCTTCATCGCCGAGAGCGGCGGCAGCATCGCCGCGCGCTACCACAAGCTGGCGCAGGACGGCGTGATGAGCGAGGAGGAGGCGCAGGAGCGCGCGAAGACCGCGATCGGCGCCATGCGCTATTCCGACGGCGAGTATCTGTGGATCTGGACCTCGCAGATCATCAGCGTCATGCACGCCAACGCCGGCCTGATCGGCAAGAGCGGTGCGGAGATCCGCGACCGCAACGGCGTCTACGTCATCCGCGAGGCGGTGCGCGGCGCCCTGACACCGGTGCCGGAATTCGTGTCCTACGAATGGCCGCGGCCCAACGACCCGAAGGGTCCGACCTATGAGAAGCTCGCCTACTCCGTCCATTTCAAGCCGTGGGACTGGGTGATCGGCACCGGTGTCTACACCGACGACCTGCGCTCCGCCTTCGCCGGCATGATGACGGTGTTCGGGCTGGTGGTGGCCGGGCTGTCCGGCCTGGCCCTGCTGCTCGGCTGGGCGGTCGCGCGCAGCGTGACGGGTCCGCTGTCGCGCGTGCACGGCGTGATGCTGCGGCTGGCCGAGCAGGATCTGGACGCCGAGGTGCCGGAGCGCGGCCGGCGCGACGAGATCGGCGGCATGGCCCGCACCCTGGAGGTCTTCAAGGCGAACATCCTGCGCAACCACCAGATGGAGCAGGAGAGCCGCACCGCGGCGGCCCAGGCGGCGGCCGACAAGCGCGCGGCCGTGCTGGAACTGGCAACCCGCTTCGAGGCGACCGTCGGCCGCATCGTCGATCAGGTCGGCGCCTCCGCCACCGCCTTCCAGGCGACCGCCTCGCAGGTGTCGAGCGCGGTCGAGGAGGTCGAGCGCGAGTGCACCGCCGTGGCCTCGGCGTCCGAACAGGCGTCGGCCAACGTCCAGACCGTCGCCGCCGCCGCCGAGGAGATGTCGACGGCGATCCGCGACCTGTCGTCCCGCGTGGCGCAGGCCGCCCATCGGTCGAAGACCACCGCCGAGCGGACCGAACAGGCGCAGACCCAGCTCGACGCGCTGGCGACGGCGATCGAGCAGGTCGACCAGATCGTGGCGTCGATCAACGCCGTCGCGTCG
>NZ_LGRA01000022.1:75878-107859 GCF_003116095.1 Azospirillum sp. TSO35-2 | reverse complement strand
GTGGAGCAGCCCGGTAGCTCGTCAGGCTCATAACCTGAAGGCCGCAGGTTCAAATCCTGCCCCCGCAACCAACCATTACCGAACGCACCCGTTCCCGAAGGCCGGCCGCTCCCGTAGCGCCGGCCTTCGGTGCGTGTGGGCTCAGCCCGAGGCTGAGCAACTCCACCAAGTCGCCCTCCAACTCGACCATCAACCGGTGCAGTCGATCGGTCAGCCGGCCCCGCCCCGCGGCCGCGTCGAGCGCATCGAGATCCTCGCGTACCTTTCTCAGTTCGGCTTCCATCCGCCGCTGTTCAGCGTTCTGTTCCTGCCCATCCGTCCGAACCGCCTCCCGGAAGGCAGCGATGAAGGTCGTCCCCATGTCGTCTTGCATCAGCGGGTCACGCAGAGCGTCCATCACCAACTTCTCCAGCACGCTCCGCCGGACGCTGCCCTAGTTGGAGCAGGAGGCCGACGATGATCTTGCCGCGGTTGGGTGGACACCACATCGGCTACATCACGCCCGAACAGGCCGAGCTACGATCCGCATGCTACGATCCGCATAAACCCGTGTCCACCGAACCAGGGCAAGATCAACCTGACGGAACCGACGTATCATTCCGCCGCCCGTCTTCTCAGGAACCGATCCGCCGACAGCCGTTCGATTGAACGCGTGGTTGCGCCATGAACGATCAGGTCGGCCAGGATGGCGCCGACCACCGGGACAAGTTGGAAACCATGACCGGAGAAGCCGAAGGCGTGGAAGACACCGCTCGCGACTGGCGAGGCACCGACGATGGGTAGATAATCGTCGGTCTTCGCCTCCATGCCGGTCCAGGTCCGAACGATCCGCACCGTCCCGACAGAAGGGAACAGATCGGTTGCCGCCCGCGCAGCCTTGGCGAGTTCGGCGAAGTTCACGAAGCTCTTCTGCCTGTCGATATCGGCGCGCCCCTGCAATCCTCCTCCGATCACCAGCGTTCCCTGGTCCGACTGCTTGAAGGAGAGCGGCCGGCCGACGACGCTGGTCACCGGCTTCAGCAGCGGCGCCACCCGCTCCGTGACGATCATCATCGACGCCTTGTGTCCGAGCGGAATGTCATCGCCGATCATTGCAGCGATTCTTCCTGCCCAGGCCCCGGCCGCATTGACGATGGTCGGCGCCACGAAATCCCGCTGCCCGGTGCTGACCCGCCAGTCGCTGCCGCAGCGCTCGACCGCCGTGACGCCGAACCCTTCGTTGATCACGACGCCGGCCGCCTCGGCACTGCGGCGGAAGGCCTGCAGGGTGCGATGCGGGTCGGCGGCCCCATCCTGTCGAGCGACCAGCGCCGCCGTGCAATGGGGTGAGATCGCAGGAACCAGCCGAAGCAGCTCCGCCCGGTCGATCAGCTCCTCATGCCGGTACCCGGCGGCCTGCGTCGAAGCGAGCCGCTGCTCCAGGACCGGCACATGCCGGGGGTGCTCGGCCACCAGGATTTGGCCGTTGGCGTGGAAACCGCAATGGTCGCCGACGATCGCTTCGATATTGCTCCACATATCCATGGCTTCCAGCGAGATCGGGATCTCGGCCGGATGGCGGTTGAGCGTGCGGACCCCCGCCGCCGATGCGCCAGATGCGTGGCGGCCGACCCAGGACCGTTCCAGGACCACGACGCGACGGCCGGCACGGGCCAGATGAAGCGCCGCCGACAGACCGTGCAGGCCACCGCCGATGACGATGGTATCGATTGGCTCCGCGCTCATCATGCCATATCCGTCGTGTCGAGTGCCGCGAGTTCGCTCAGGGTGACCGGCTTCCACGGTGGGCGCACCCGGTAGAGACCGACATCCGGCACGGTCCGGCCCTCGGTGGCGGCAAGCACATGGGCGACCGTGTAGTTGCATTGCCGGCCTTGGCACGGCCCCATTCCGGCCCGGGTGAAAGCCTTGACCTGGTTCGGACCTGGACGCCCTGCCGCCGCCTGTGCCCGGATCGATGCGACGTTGACCTCTTCGCAGCGGCAGGCGATCGTCCTGTCTACAGGGACGAACAGGTCCGCCCGCGGACGGAAGAGGCGATCGAGGAAAGGCCTGATTGCCAGGGCCCGTCGCAGCCGCGTCCGGATCGGTTCCGCCACCGCCGCGGCCCCGGCGTCGGAAAGCCGACCGGTTCTGGCGGCGATCCGCAGCGCCGCGATCTCGCCGCGCAGGCACGCCGCGGCGGCGCCGCCGATCCCGGCGCCGTCGCCAGCCACGAAGACTCCCGGTTCCGATGTCTCCCCCCAGCCGTCGAGTTGAGGCATGAAGCAGTCCTGGTCGGGGTTCCAGACATGGAGACAATCGAGCGCCAAGGTCGGATGGATCGTCGGAACGAGGCCTTCGTGCACGAGGAGCAGATGCGCCGCCACGGTCGCGGAACGACCGTCGGCGGTCACGTAGCGGAGCCGCTCGACCGCATCGCCGCCGATCGCCTCGATCTCAGTGACCCTGGGGACGTACGGGACACGCCGCCGCACGGCCGCGAGCCATCCCATCCCCTTCAACAGATCGAACGGCACGGCAAAGGCGGCGGCGGAGAGTTTTGGCAAGGCCGCGGTCATCCGGCCGGGAGGTGTCGTGTCGAGAAATCCGGCGATCCGCCCGCCCGCCTTCAGAAGCTGTGCCGCATAGAGCAGCGGCAACGGCCCACAGCCGGCGATCCACACCGGACCGGACGGGATTTGGCCGGATGACTTAAGGGCGATCTGCGCCGCGCCGACCGTCATGACACCGGGCAGCGTCCAGCCGGGAAATGGCGCGGGGCGTTCCTGGGCGCCGGTGGCGAGCAGCAGGCAACCCGCCTCGATGCAGGATGCGGTGCCGTTGCGTGTCATGTAGGCCCGCGGTCCGGGTTCCACCTGCCAGACCCTGGTTCCCGGTTCGTACCGGGCACCGCTGGTGCGGAACCGGCGCACCACGTCGATGCCGTCGCCATAGGCCTTTCCCAGGATGGCGGCGCGCGGCGTGCCGGAAACCGCCTCGATGTTCCGCCAAATCTGGCCGCCGGGCGCCGGCTGCTCGTCGACCACCAGCACGTCGAGACCATGCCGGCGCGCCATAACGGCAGCCGACAGCCCTGCGGGACCGGCGCCCACGATCAGGAGATCGACCCGCCGGCTCATGACGCGACGCTCCGCCGACCGAGCTGGCGGTCGATCCGCATTCCCTCCCGGACCGGCGTCAGACAGGTCTGAACCGATGGAACGCCATCGACGGTGGCGAGGCAGTCGTAGCACACGCCCATCATGCAATAAGGAGCCCGGCGAGCTCCCGACACCGGCGTCGTGCGTGCCCACACAGGACCCTGCCGCAGCAGAACCGCTGCCGCGCTCTCGTTCGCTTCGGCCATGACCGGAGTGCCGTCGACGAAGACCGTGATGGGCCGCCCTTCCGGGTTGCGCAGCTTTTCAAACATTGATCCACTCATGGCAAATAGACATGGAGGCTCTCTGGCGGATATTTTTTCTGATTTCAGGTTTCTTCTTGCGGCAAGAGAATCATTTCTAAATGATTTCTCGAAATAACCGCAAGCAATAAAGAGAATTATGTGTGCATTATCTCTGTTTCCGTTGACGACCCTATATGCAAGGATGCTATCTTGTCCAATACAGAAATCGACGTGCCATATTCCTGAGGTTATGACATGCGCCGCGCCATCAACCTCCGCCAGATCGAGATCTTCAAGGCACTGATCGAACATGGAACGGTCAGCCGTGCCGCGGACGCGCTGAAGATATCGCAGCCGGCCGCCAGCAAGCTGCTGATGAACCTCGAGAGTGACACCGGCCTGAAGCTGTTCGACCGCCACAAGGGACGTCTGGCGCCGACCGCGCAGGCACTGCGCCTGCATGAGGAGGTCATCCGCATCTTCATGGGTGTGAGCCAGCTGGAGAACGCGATCGACACGATCCGGCGCGAAGACCAAGGGCGGCTTGTGATCGGCGTCATTCCGGCATTGTCCGGAGCCTTCATCCAGCGCACCACGATGAGCTTTCTGAAGCGCAATCCGAACGTCTATTGCCAGATCAAATCACCCAGTTCGCAATGGATTGCGGAGTATGTCCTGAGCCGCAAGCTCGACATCGGGTTGGTCACCGCCCGGATCGACAATCCATTCATCGTGACCGAGCCGCTGCTGGAGCATCCGCTGCTCTGCATCATGCCGACCGGCCACCCGCTGGCCCGGCACAAGGTCATCTGTCCCGACCACCTCAACGATGTGCCGTTCGTCTCGTTCGCCCCGGAAACCTACACCGGGCAGAAGGTGGCAGGCATGTTCGAGAGGTACCGGATCAGATCCAATGTCGTGCTGACGGCGGATGCCAACACGACAGTCAGTCAGTTCGTCGCCGGCGGGTTGGGCGTTTCGCTTGTCCATCCGCTGTTCATCGCAGGCATGGAAAAGCAGATCGTCACCCGTCCGTTCGAACCCGAAATCCCCTTGGACTTCCTGCTGTGCATCGCCCAGGACGCACGCAACACCCATCTCGTCTCCGAGTTCGCCAAGGAAACCAAGGCTGTGGCGATGCGCCTGATCGATGAGCTCAAGGGAAGCTGGAGCTGAGGCCGCCGTCCGCGCAGGCGTCGCGGCATGCAGCATCACGGGGTGGCTGTTGCGACATGATGGGCGAGCGCCGTCGGCGTGACTGTGAGTTCGACAGCCCTGCAAGCCTCCCACTTGTCACCCTCGCCAAAGCGGCAGGAAGTTTGGCGTCGCCTTCAGAGCATCGACCAGCTGTTCCAGCCGTTCAGTACGCTCACTGGCTTCGTAAGGTTCATAAGGCATCTGGCTCCAGGCCACCTTCGGCCAAAACGGATCGTCGGTGAAGCGTGCGACCAGATGGACATGCAATTGCGGGCACAGGTTGCCGATGTCGGCTATGTTCAACCGTACCGGTTGGTAGAGCCGGTGCAGAACCTGTCCGCAGTGGGCCAGCTCCTCCATCAGCTGGGCGCGCTCCTCAGGCGACAGGTCGATCAGGGCGCCGGCTTCGGGCCGGCGCGGCACCAGCATCAGCCAGGGCATGCGGCGCTCCTCGAACAGGACAACCCGGCAGAGCGGGAAATCGCCGAGCGGGGTGGTGACCGGGGCGAGGCGGGGATGCAGTTCGAAGCTCATCGGGGTCTCACGGAAAAAGGTGGCAGGCAACGGCGCGGCCGGGGACGACCTCGCGAAGGAGCGGGCGCTCCTGGCTGCATCGGGCGAAAGCCGCCGGACAGCGGGCGTGGAAGGCGCAGCCCGGCGGCGGGGCGGCGGCGGAGGGGATTTCCCCCTCGATCCGCATCATGGTGACGCGTGCCGCCGGGTCGGGCACCGGGGACGCCGCCCGCAGGATCTTGGTGTAGGGGTGCAGCGGCGCATCGAAGACCTCGCGCACCGGCCCGCGCTCGACGATGCC
Organism: Azospirillum sp. TSO35-2; assembly: GCF_003116095.1. Classification (GTDB taxonomy): domain Bacteria; phylum Pseudomonadota; class Alphaproteobacteria; order Azospirillales; family Azospirillaceae; genus Azospirillum. The sequence continues at coordinate 102,460 of NZ_LGRA01000022.1, read as the reverse complement.
ACCGAGATACATCACCGCGACCGCATCGCAGATATGCCGGACCACGCCGAGGTCGTGAGACACGAACAGGAAGCTGAGGCCCCGCCGCTCCCGCAGTTCGTCGAGCAGCCGCAGGATCTGCGCCTGGACCGAGACATCCAGCGCCGAGACCGGTTCGTCCGCGATCAGCAGGCTGGGTCCGAGGATCAGGGCGCGGGCGATGCCGATGCGCTGGCGCTGGCCGCCGCTGAACTCGGACGGTAAGCGTTCCATCGCGTCGGTGCCGAGCCCGACCTCGCCGAGAAGGGCCCGTGCCGCCTCCCGTGCGGCCCGTCCGCTGGCGATGCCGTGGACATGCAGCGGCTCCTCCAGGGTCTGGCCGATGGTGCGCTTGGGATTGAGCGTGGAGTAGGGGTCCTGGAACACCATCTGCACGCGACGGCGCAGCATCCGGAGCGCGGGGCCGCGGGCGGCCCGGACATCCAGCCCCTCGTATCGGATGGATCCGGAATCGGCCTCGGCAAGGCGCAGGATACAGCGGGCGGCGGTCGACTTGCCGCACCCGGACTCGCCGACCAGGCCCAGAGAACCGCCGGGCGGCACATGGAAATCGACGCCGTCGACCGCGCGCACCGTTCGTCTGGTCCGGCCGAACAGTCCGGTGGAGCGGTATTCCTTGCGGAGGTTGAGCACCTCGAGGCCGTCGTGGCCCCCAGCGTCTTGAACCGTCGGGGCGCTCATGCGGCGATCCTTTCGTTGTTGCGGACCCAGCAGCGCAGCAGCCGGTCGCCATCCGCCTGCAGCGGCGGGACCTCCGTCTCGCAGGGCGGCCGGCGCAGCGGGCAGCGCGGCGCATAGGCGCAGCCCGGCGGCATGGCACGGATTGAGGGCACCTGTCCCGGGATTGGAGCCAGGGTTCCGGCATCCTCATCCACGCGGGGCGTGGCGCGGAGCAACGCCTCGGTGTAGGGATGGCGGGGCATGGCGAACAGGCTGCGCACCGGCGCTTCCTCCACCACCTGCCCGGCATACATGACGGCGACGCGGTCGGCGATCAGCGCCACCACCCCCAGATTGTGGGTGATGATCATCATCGACATGCCGTACGTGCGCTTCAGCTCGTCCAGCAGGCTCAGCACCTGGGCCTGGATCGTGACGTCCAGCGCGGTGGTCGGCTCGTCGGCCAGCAGGACCTGCGGCCGGCAGGCCAGCGCCATGGCGATGACGACGCGCTGGCGCATGCCGCCACTGAACTGGTGCGGATACTCGTGCATGCGCTGGGCGGCCGAGGGCAGCTTGACCTCCTCCAGCAGGGCCAATGCCTCGCGGCGGGCCGCCGCACGGTCCAGGCCGCGGTGGATGCGCAGCGCCTCCTCGACCTGGTCGCCGATACGCATGGTCGGGTTCAGCGCGGTCATCGGCTCCTGGAAGACCATGCCGATGCGGTCGCCGCGCACCCGATCCATGTCCCGCTCGGACAGCGTCAGCAGATCCTTGCCGTCCAGCTCGATGTTGCCGGCCGCGATGCGCGCTCCGCCCTCGGGCAGCAGGCGCAGGATGGACAGCGCGGTGACGCTCTTTCCGCTGCCGGATTCGCCGACCACCGCCAGCGTCTCGTTGCGGTTCAGCGTCAGGTCGAGGCCGCGCACCGCCGGATACCAGTTGCGGCCCGAACGGAATTCGGTTCGGAGGCCGCGGATCGCGAGCACGGGACCGTGGGAGGGACTGGGTGGAACTTGTGTCATGTCGCTTACTCCCGGCGCAGCTTGGGATCGATGGCGTCGCGCAGGCCATCGCCCAGCAGATTGAGCGCCAGCACGGTGATCAGCACCGCAAGGCTGGGGAACAGCGCCAGCCAGGGGGCATCCAGGATGTTCTCGAACCCCTCGCGGATCATGCCGCCCCAGGTGGCGGTCGGCGGCTTGACGCCGAGACCGATGAAGCTCAGCGACGCCTCCGTGCGGATCGCCGTGGCGAGCCAGAGCGAGGCCATCACCGCCAGTTCGGCGACCAGATTGGGCAGGATGTGTACCGCCATGATCCGCACGGGGTGGAAGCCCAGCGCCCGCCCGGCCTCGACGAAGCCCTGCTCGCGCAGGACCAGGGTAGGGGCGCGGGCAATGCGGGCGAAGGGCGCCATCTCGGTCACCGCGATGGCGACGATCAGGTTCTCCAGGCTGGCGCCCAGCACCGCCACCACCATCAGGCCGAGCAGCAGGGTGGGGAAGGACAACAGCACGTCCATCACGCCCATGATGAGCTGGTCGATCACGCCGCCCATATAGCCGGCGATGATGCCGAGCGCACCGCCGAGCGTGACCGCCGCGATGACGGAGGCGAAGCCGACCAGCAGCGAAATCCGCGCGCCGTACATCAGGCGGGACAGCACGTCGCGCCCGTAGGCGTCGGTGCCCAGCAGATGTTCGGCCGACGGAGCCTCCAGCCGGACGAGGATGTCCTGCTGAAGCGGGTCGTGGGGGGCGAGGAGGGGCGCCAGCACCGCGGCCAGCACCACCGCGGCCAGCAGGATCGCGCCGATCCAGGTCGTCTGGTTGCTGCGGAATGCCTGCGCCAGCGCGGAGGGGCGGGGCCCGGCGGAGGAGGGAGCTTCGAGCTGAGCGGTCATCAGTATTTCACCCGGGGATCGATCAGTCCGTAGACAAGGTCGGTGAGCGTGTTCGCGACGATCACGCAGGCCGCGAAGATCACCATGATCCCCTGGAGCAGTGTGTAGTCGCGCATGCTGATGGCGTTGAGGATGAGCTTGCCGAGGCCCGGCCGGCTGAAGACGATCTCGGTCAGGACCGAGTTGCCGATCAGCGTGCCGAGATAGAGCCCGACCACCGTCACCACCGGGATCAGCGCGTTGGGCAGCGCGTGGCGCCAGACAAGCGCGCGGCGCGATACCCCCTTGGCCCGCGCGGTGCGCATGAAGTCGGCGTTCAGCACGCCGAGCATGGAGGAGCGGGTGACCCGCGTGACGTAGGCGGTCATGATGAGGCCAAGGTTGAGCGCCGGCAGAACCAGCGCATGGATCCGGCCGGCCGGATCGTCCAGGGCGGCGGCGCCGATCACCGGGAACCACTGGAGCTGGATGGCGAAGGCCAGCAGCATCAGGATGCCGGAGACGAAGGCCGGAAAGGAGAGGCCGACCAGCGACAGCACCCGTGTGGCGTAGTCGGGCCACGCGTTGCGCCGCACCGCCGCCAGGATGCCGAGCGGCATCCCGAACAGCACGCCGACGAACAACGCGCTGAGCGTCAGGTCGATGGTGTAGGGCAGCACGGCGGCGACCTCGGTCACCACGCTGCGCCCGGTGGTCAGCGACGTGCCAAAATCGCCCTGGAGAACGCCGCCGAGGAAGTCAATGTACTGTGCCGACAGCGGCCGGTCGAGGCCGAGGCGATCGCGCAGGGCGGCCAGCGCTTCCGGTGTCGCCTGATCGCCCAGCACGACCTGGGCCGGGTCGCCCGGGACCACGCGGGCCAGCAGGAACACCACGGTCAGCATGGCCAGAAGGGTTGGAAGCGCCAGCAGGACGCGGCGGATAACGAAACGGATCATGCGGCCCCCTCTCCGGCCAGGGTGGCGAGTTCGCCGAGCGTGATGGGCTTCAGCGGCGGGCGGATGCGCGGATAGCCGACATCGGCGACCGGCTGGCCGGTGCTGTCCGCGATCACCTGTGCCAGCGTCGGCGCGCATTGCCGTCCCTGGCAAGGCCCCATTCCGCACCGTGTGTAGCTCTTCACCTGGTTGGGCCCGACGGCGCCGAGCGACACCGCCTGACGGATGCCGCCCACCGTCACCTCCTCGCAGCGGCAGGCGAGCACGTCGTCCGGAGGGACCAGGACGGAGCGGTTCGGACGGAACAGCGCGTCAAGGAACGGGCGGATGCGGGCATGGCGCCCGCGTTCCCGCCGGAGCGGCATGGACAGCGCGTCGCGGCTGGCCTCCCCGATGCGGCCGAGCCGATGGGCGGCGCCCAGCGCGGCGATCCGGCCGCCAACCTCCGCCACCCGCGCCCCGCCGATGCCGGCAGCGTCGCCCGCCACCGACAGCCCGTCGACGCTGCTGGCGGCCCATTCGTCGGTCTCGGGCCGGAAGGCCTGCTGCCCCTCGTCCCATCGCTGGGCGCAGCCGAGCGCCATTGCCGCATGGGCGTTGGGGATCACCCCCTCGTGCAGTAGCAGCACGCGGGCCGGTTCCTCGCGGATGCCGCGTGCGGTGCGGAAGCGCACGGCCTCCAGCCGGCCGGTGCCGCGGGCCTCGATCTCCTCCGCATGCTGGATTTCGACGCCCGACCGCAACAGCGTCCAGCGCAGCATGATGCCCTTGGCGAGGTAGGGCGCGTTTGCCAGTGCGCCGGGCAGGTGCGGCAGGGCGGCCCGCCAGCGGCCGCGCGGCGTGGTGTCGATGTAGCCGGCCAGCCGGCCGCCGAGCGACAGCAGCTGGCTGGCGTAGAGCAGCGGCAGCGGACCGCTGCCGGCGATCCACACCGGCTCTTCCGGCAGCATCCGGCTGGATTTCAGCAGCAGCTGCGCCGCGCCGACGGTCATCACGCCGGGCAGCGTCCAGCCGCGGATCGGCACCGGCCGCTCCTGCGCACCCGAGGCCAGCAGCAGGTGGCGGCCCCGAACGGATCGGGACTGGCCGTCGCGGGTGAAGTGGACAGTCCATTGCCGCGGGGGCTGCCCGGGGCCGCCCTGCGCGGCTTCCGCCTGCCAGACCTGGCAGCCGGCCTCGTAGTCGGCGCCACAGGCCCGGAACGCACCCGCCAGCGATGCGCCGCGCTGGTAGTTGGGGCCGAGGCGCGCCGCCAGCCCGTCGCGTTCGGCACGCTCGACCGAGCGGTAAATCTGGCCGCCGGGGGCCGGCTGCTCGTCGATCAAAACGGTGCGGAGGTCGAGTTCGCTCGCCTGCACGGCCGCGGCGAGACCGGCGGGACCGCCGCCGATGATGACGAGATCGTAGACATCGGTCATGACAGCAACTCCCGTCCGCCGAGCTGGCGTTCGATGCGCATTCCGTCCCGTACGATGACCTGGCAGCCCTGGCGTGACGGATCGCCGTCGACGATCATCAGGCACTCGAAGCAGACGCCCATCATGCAATAGGGCGCACGCGGCGAGCCGGACACCGTCGTGGTCCGGCTGTAGGGGAGCCCGCTGGCAAGCACTGCGGCGGCCGCGGTATCCCCGGCGGATACGGTTACGGCATGGCCGTCGACATGGACGGTCACCCGGTCGTGCCGGGGCGGGTCAGGCAGCTTGCGGAACATTGAAACGCCTATGATGGAAGGGAGCGAAGCGGTCGGGCAGGCGGCCGGGCGCCCATGCTTCCGCGAGGTCGAAGGCATGGACCGCGGCGAGCGTCACGCCGGAATGGCAGGTGGCGAGCATGGCGCCGGGAAACTGCGGGGATTCGGCATAGACCGGATTGCCGTCCGGCGTCAGGATGCGCAGTCCGGCCCAATTGCGCACCAGCCGTGCCTCGCGCAGAGCCGGTATGGTGGCGATGGCCCGCGCCGCCATGGGAGCGGCATGGGCCAGGACGGTGCCCCGATCCATACCGGCGTCCTCCTTGGTGGCACCGATCAGGACGGTTCCCTCCTCGCTCTGTCTCAGGCCGCTGGCGGCCATCGGCAGCATCGGCTGCAGCCGCTCGGTCACCAGGATTTGTCCGCGCTGCGGCTGGATCGGCACGTGAAGCCCGACCTGTTCGGCCAGCGCGCTGGCGCCATTGCCGGCGGCGATCACCAATCGGGGGGCTTCGAACCGGCCGCGCGGGGTGTCGACGGTGAAGCTGCCGCCCTTGAACCGGATGGTGCGTGCCGGGGTGGCGGCCTGCACCGTGCCGCCATTGCGCAGAAGAGCGGCATGCAGCGCCTTCAGAAGCCTGAGCGGATCGACGTGCCCGTCGATCGGGCAGAGGCCGGCGCCGGTCACCCGGTCGCCCAGCCTTACCCGGCCGAGCAGGGACTGCAGCTCCGCACGGTCGAGCATCCGGGCGTGATCCTCCGGCAGCCCGCCCTGGATGCGCAGCCGCTCCATCTGGGTGCGGCGCGCGTCGAACTCCGCATCGCCCAGGCAGTAGGTCAAGCCGCCGTTGCGGCGGTAATGCAGGTCGATGCCGGTAAGCTCGGCCAGTTCGGCGGCGAAGCCGGGCCAGCGCTCGAGGCTGTCCAGCGTCCAGCGCTGGTACCACGGCGCGCCGACACCTTTGCTCTGCGACCACACCAGTCCGAAATTGGCGCGAGCCGCCCGGGCGTCGTCGTCGGCGCCATCAAGCACCGTCACCGCGGCGCCCCGGCGGGCCAGGCCGTAGGCGATGGCGGCGCCCACCGTGCCGCCGCCAAGAACGAGTACGTCGGCGCTAGCCATGGAGCCCTCCTTGAGAGTAGTTTTCTGAAGAGGATAACGAAAGGTTATAGGGATGGCGGAGCGGTTGAACCTGCGCCAGATCGAGGCGTTCAAGGCGGTGGTGGAGGCGGGCACGGTCAACCGCGCGGCCGAGATCCTGTGCATCACCCAGCCGGCGGTCAGCAAACTGATCGCCAGCCTGGAGCGCACGGTGGGGTTCGCCCTGTTCGACCGCATTCGTGGCCGTCTGGTCACGACGACGGAGGGGATGGAACTCTACGAAGAGGTCTACCGCACCTTCCTCGGCATCGCCCGGATCGGTCAGGCGGCCGAAGCGATCCGCACGCACCGGCAGGGACATCTGGTGATCGGCGTCATGCCCGCGCTGTCCACCGGCTTCATCCAGCGCGTGCTGAAGAACTTCCTGGCCGGACGTCCAGAGGTGCGCGTGTCGATCCACGCCCGCAGTTCCCAGTTCATCGTCGACGCTTTGGCGAACCGGCAGCTCGATCTCGGGCTGATCGTCAGCCCCTCGGACCACCCGCTGTTGCGCTGCGAGAAGCTTGGCCCCCACAATGCGCTGTGCATCCTTCCGAACGGCCACAGGCTGGCCGCCGCCGAGGTGATCCGCGCCGAGGACCTGGCCGGTGAGCCGTTCATCTCCCTGGGGGAGGGCACCACCTACCGGCACCGGATGGACGAACTGTTCGCAAGCCTCGGCGTCGAGCGGCAGTTGCGCATCGAAGCGAGTTCGGCACAGACGCTCTACGGCCTGGTGGCGGAGGGGCTGGGGGTCGCGCTGATCGATCCCCTGTACCTCGACGGCCGCCATGATCGTGTGGTGACGAAGCCTTTCCATCCGGCATTTCCCCTGGAGCTTGGGTTGGGCATGCCCCTCGACGGACCCAAGACCGGCCTCGTCGCGGCGCTGGCGGCGGAGATCCACCGGGCCGCGGCGACGCCCGTGGTGGCTATTTGAGGGTGCTTGCCTCGGTGATCGGCGGCGCGAGGTTGAGGGTGCCGTCCAGCTGGTATCCGAGATCGAGCCCGGGTCGGCGGACCCAGACCTGCATCAGGTTGAACAGCGGAACCGCGCAGACCTGGGCGGCGATCTTCTCCTGGGCGGCGTGCAGGAGGGCGGTGCGTTTCGCCGGATCCGCTTCGATCCGCGCAGCATCGATGTCCGTGTCGCCGGCGTTGCAGTGCGAGAAATTCGCCACCGCCGTCGGCGTCCCGACCGTGCTGCGGGAGTGGTAGAACTCGTTCAGCCAGATGTCGGCCGACGGGAAGCGGGCGGCGCCGTAGAAGACCAGGGCGCTGACGTCCTTGCGGATCTGCGCATGGTAGGTGGCGTGATCGACGACCGACATGTCGAGCTTGATGCCGACCCGCTGCAATTGTGCCTGGATCACCTCCATGATCGGCAACTGGGCCGAGACGTTGGAGACCACCACCGGCACCGTGAATCCGTCGCGATACCCGGCCTCGGCGAGCAGCGCCTTGGCCTTGGCGAGATTGTAGGAAACGGTCCAGGATTCCTTCGCCTCGCCCAGATAGCCGGGCGGCACGACGGAGCGGCCGGGCACGGTGACGTCCTTGCCGACGAATTTGATGATCTGCGGGACGTCGATGGCATAGGCGATCGCTTGCCGCACCCGAAGATCGTCAAGCGGCTTGATGCGCGAATTGATGTGCAGCGTACGGAATTCGCCGGGCGCGAAGATGTCGACCTGCGCCTTGGGCTGCTTCTTCATCCGCTCGACCCAGATCTGTTCCCGCTTGCCGTCGATCAGATCCAGCTCTCCGGAAACGAATGCCAACTCGCGCGTGTTGTCCGAGTTGATGTACCGATAGACCACGCGGTCGATCTTCGGTGCGCCACGGAAATAGCGGGCGTTGGCTGCGAGCTCCACATGCCGTTGCGGCTGATAGTCGGTGAAGGAGAACGGGCCGGTGCCGACCGGCTTGGTCTTGAACGCCTCTCCCAGCGCCTCCACCGCCTTGCGGCTTACGATGTTGCCGCCATGATAGTTGGAGAGCAGGCCTAGCAGCTTCAGGTCCGGCTCCTTCAGCGTGATGACCACGGTCGAGCCATCGGATGCAGTAATGCTGTCGATGCCCGCATAGTCACCGGCGAAGGAGGAGCTTTTGGGGTCCGCTGCGCGCTTGAGCGAGAAGACGACGTCGTCGGCCGTCACCTCGCCCCAGTCGCCGTGAAAGCGCACGCTCTTCCTGATGTGGAAGGTCCAGACGCGGCCATCGGCCGACGTTTCCCATCGCTCGGCCAGATCGGGCTCGATGGCGTCGGGGTTGGCGCTGCCGGGCGGGAAGCGGACCAGCCCGTTGAACATCCAGCTCACCAGCCCGACGTCCTGGGAGGTCGTCGCCCGGTGCGGGTCCAGAGTGACCAGATCGCCGGCCATAGCGCCGACGCGCAGCACGCTTTGTGCCTGGGCAACCTCGGATGTCATGACCATCCCCGCCAGCAGGCCCAATGCCCAAAGCGGCCGCAACGCCTTTCCCATAATCCCACTCCCGCAGTTGTTTCGAGTGACGGTCAACACGCCAATGGCCATTTGCAAAGCCGGTGACGGTCATTCCGTCCGTCACACTATTCCGAATTGTTATACCTTCCGGTAAGGCGGCTGCCGCCTCACCCCGCCCGCATCCGACCGACCAGCGTGTCGACCTGGGAACCCAGTAGGCGCACCTCGTCCGCGACAGTGGAGGAGGCACTGAGCACCCGGTCGGCCGATGCCCCCGACTCCACTGCGGCCTGCGCCACCAGATCGATGGATTTGCGGACATGCTGGCTTCCGTCCGCGGCCTCGCCGATGTTGCGGGCGATTTCACGGGTCGCCGCACTCTGCTGCTCGACGGCGGCGGCGACGGTGGCGGCAATCTCGTTGATCGAGTGGATGGTGCCGGCGATGGAGCGGATGGCGTCCACCGCCTCCTGCGTCACCGCCTGCATCGCCTGGATCTGATCGGAGATCTCTTCCGTCGCCTTGCCGGTCTGGGTGGCGAGGTTCTTCACCTCCGATGCCACGACGGCGAAGCCCTTGCCGGCCTCACCCGCCCGCGCCGCCTCGATCGTCGCGTTGAGTGCCAGGAGGTTGGTCTGGCTGGCGATGTCATTGATCAGCCGCACCACCTGACCGATCCTGGTGGCGGTCTGCGCCAGCCCTTCCACCGTCCTGTCGGTCCGGACGGCATCCTCGGCGGCTTGGCGGGCAATGCGGCTGGAAGCGGTTACCTGGGTGCCGATTTCCTGAATGGTGGCCGACAACTCTTCCGTTGCCGCGGCGACCGCCTTGACGCTGCCCTCGGCTTGCTGCGAGGTGGCGGCGGCGGCGGCGGCGGCGGCGGCGGCGGCGGCGGCGGCTTCTTCCACGGTGGTATCGGCGTTGGCGCTCATCCGCTGGGCCACATCCTGCATCTCGCCGGCCGTCTGGTTAACCCGGTCGAGAACGGCCCGGACACCACTTTCGAAACTCTTGGCCATTTCAAGCATGGCGCGGCCACGCTCCTGGTCCGCCCGGCGGTGCTCCGCCTCCGCGCGGGCGCTGGCCTGGGATGCCCGGTCGGCTGTATCGCGAAAGACGACCAACGCATCGGCCATGTCGGCGATCTCGTCCCCACCACCGTTGGGGATCACAGTATCGAGATTGCCGCCGGCAATGTCCCGCATCGCAGTCGACAACCGGCTGATCCGCGTCACGATCATGCGGCCAACCACGATCCAGGCCAGCGCGGCCGCACCGGCAAGGCTGGCCGCCGCAACCAGGATCAGGATCATCCGGCCGCTTGCAATGGTCTCGGTGGCGCTGGCGGATGCCGCGTCGGTCTCCCGCTTCATCGCGGCGATCTGCTGATCGACGGCAGTGGCGAACTGCAACGCGATCGACCGGTTTCGGGCCAGGACGGCGGCGTTCTCGGTCGCGGCTTCCAATTCGGCCTTGCGCAAATCGAACAGGCTGTCGGGGGCTGCGCCATAGGAGGTGATCGCATTCAAACTGCTGGCGAGGGCCGCGCTGCCGCTGTCGCGGCCGGCGATCTTCATCCGTGTGGCGACCGCGGCACCGGCATCCTTGTAACGGCTTGCCAGGACATCCAGGCGGGCTTGATCCGGGGCCTGGGCCGCTTCGTTCAGAGCGCCGGTCAGAAGGTTTCCGAAGGCGGCGATCTCCAGGTAGGCACGGAACTGTTCGAGCCCGAACCCCTGCAAATCCTCCAGCGAGTCCCGCGTCTGCGTGCGGACATTGGTGGTGGAGATCCTGATCTCCGCCTTTGCCTGCATCAGGGGGGACTCCAGCATGTCCATGACCTCGCGGTGCAGGCGCTGCATGCTGGTCGCGGCGGTCGTCATCTGCGTGTCGAGGCCGGAAAATTCGCCCCCTGCCACTTCCAACATCCGAAGCCTGAGATCGAACAGGCTGCCACTCCCCTCACCATAGGCGAGCAAGGCCTTGGTGGCCTCCACCGGTTCCTTGCCCATCAGATCGCCGACCTGATCGATACTGCCGGCCAGACGGGAGGCCGCTTCCCGATAGGCCTCGCGGAGTTCGGCGATGGTATCCGGTTCCAGCGCAGCGGTGCCCCGTTCCATCGTCTCCGAGACCAGCGCAACGTCGCTGCGGATTTCGAAAAGAGCGACCAGGGAGCCGACGGTACGATTGAGCGCCGCCATGTCGCGCCCGGTCATCGCATTGAGGGTTTCGCTCTTGGTGCGCAGCGTCCTGCCGGCGCCTTCGATCAGCGGATTGAGAATGGCGAGGAAGCTGTCGTACCGCCTGCCCAACTCGACCATCATGCTTTCACGCCTGATCCGCAGATCGAGCCGTCGGGATACCGTGGTGTTTTCGGCCTCCAGAGTCGCGATCAGGTTGGCTGCCAAATCCCGGATTTCGGTGACCTTCGGGTTGCCGGGCCGCCTGACCACGAGTTCGTCCACCAGGGCGATCAATTCCTTGCCGCGCCCCATGATCTCGGCGGACATCCGTGCTCGGGCATCCTGACTGTCGGCAGCGTCCAGGGTGGGAGCGGCAGCGGCGATCGCGCCACTTTCCCCGGACAGCCGCTTGGCAAGCTCCATTTCCGGCAGGCTGGTTTCCACAATCCGACCGAGCGGCGCCTGAACCGCGGAGAAGGACATCAGCCCGACCACGCTCGCGGTGACGGTCATCCCAGCCATTCCGGCGAAAGCCAGCAACAGCTTGGCGCGCACACCCATGCGGCGATATTCTGGCTGCCGGTCAATGACGTTTGGGGTTGCATTCATCGTCTTTGGGGCCTCTTTGGTTAAAGAAGTGGCGATCGGTGCCGAAGCCCCGGCTGCTCTGGATTTCCACAAGACTGAAAATTGGCGATGCTGCAGGTCGCGCAGCGTTTATCTCGTTTTGTTTTTAAAAAACGCAGCGCGGAAATTGTGTTTAAAGCATTACGCGAATACAATGGCAAAATCAGTTATATATCTTGAGTCTGCCTTATAGCTTTACATCGTTTATGAGTATTTGTTTTGAGCGCACCTTTGAACTTCACTCAATTACAGGCGACGAACTCCATCGTTTGCGTGACTGATCACACCGTAGCGGGAATGTTGAAGTATGGTCAAAGTCATTATTTTTGATCGTGTATTCCGAATGGTTATGTGTGGACCGAACTCGATGCCTTGGGCCAAGGGTGGGTGGTGCCGCCGTATCTAACAGGACGCGGGAAAACGGGCTGATGCGGCGCCCCTATTTCCAGCGAAGCCTAAGAATGGTGTTTCAATGCCCGTTTTGGTCGGGATGGAGGGGTTTGCCTCATTCCGAGGCTCCCGGAGCCGCCGTTTAGGTAGGCCCTCCAAGGCCGGAGACGTCACCTCCAGCGCTTCATCCACAATCGCGCGGATCGGACGCAGCGGGTGGTTGGCCGGAACCCGTGCTTCACGACCTTTTCCTGTCGCAGCGCCACCTTGAAAGTGCCGAGCGCTTTGGCGAAGGTGGATGGGTCAGTGACGGTGGTCACCGATTCCACCAGGCCGAAGGTGTTTGGTAAAGGCGAGTGGCACCTGGGGAGGCACGGCGGCCACGCGCACCGGAGGTGGCGCATGCTGCACTTGGCCGTCGATCCGGACAGTGGCGAGATCCTTGCCTCGGACCTGACGAACAATGAGGGGAGGAACGCCTCGCTGGTCGGCCCGTTGCTCAATCGGATCGCGCGTCCGATCGGCTTGGTGCCGGCCAACGGCACAGACGACGGCGTGTCGGTTTACCGCGCTGTCGCCGCCCATAGCCGGGCCGCAGAGGTGATCATTCCTCCACGCCCGAGCGCGGTGCCGAGCGCCGCGGATGGCAGCGGGCGGCCCAGTATGGCCGCCGCTCCTTGGGTGAGGTGGCGATGATGCGCTACAAGCAACCGGTCGGTCGGAACGTCCGGGCTCGTAGTCTGTCCATGCAAAAGTGGTCAGGTCCCGATCAATCTTTGCCAACGTCCAATACGGCCTGCGCGAAGGCGTTCGGCGCCTCTTGCGGCAGATTGTGACCGATGCCGCCGGTGATCAGCCGATGCTCGTAGCGGCCGGTGAATTTCGCCCGATACATCTCCGGTTCCGGGTGCGGAGCGCCGTTGGCGTCGCCTTCCATGGTGATGGTGGGAACCTTGATGGTCGGGAAGGCCGCCAGCGACCGTTCGAGCGCGTCATATTGCGCCTCCCCCTCCGCAAGGCCGAGCCGCCACCGGTAGTTGTGGATGCTGATGTCGGTATGGTCCGGATTGTCGAGGGAGATCGCGGAGCGTTCGAATGTGGCGTCGTCAAAGGCCCAGTTTGGGGAGGCGAGCTGCCAGATGAGCTTCGCGAAGTCGTGCGTATACTTTGCGTAGCCGGCGCGGCCGCGGTCGGTGGTGAAGTAATACTGATACCACCATTGCAGCTCCGCCTTCGGAGGCAGCGGCGCCCGGTTGAGCTCCTGGCTGCCGATCAGATAGCCGCTGACCGACACCATGGCCTTGCAGCGTTCCGGCCAGAGTGCGGCCATGACGTTCGCTGTCCTGGCGCCCCAGTCATAGCCGGCGAGAATTGCGGTCTGGATCTTCAGTGCATCCATCAGGGCGATCATGTCGGCGGCAATCGCCGCTTGCTGGCCGTTGCGCGGCGTCGCGGCGGACAGGAAGCGCGTCGTGCCGTAGCCGCGCAGATGAGGAACGATGACGCGGTAACCGGCCCCCGCCAGGATTGGGGCCACCTCCACATAGCTGTGGATGTCATAGGGCCAGCCGTGCAGGAGGAGGACCACCGGCCCGTCGGCAGGGCCATCCTCGGCGTAGCCGATGTTGAGTGGTCCGGCATCGATCTGCTTCAGCGATTTGAAGCTGGTGGGCGAGAGAGAGCCCGCCGCCGGCCGGGCCGCAGGGGGTTCCGCCGCCTGCGCCCGTCCCGTTCCCAGCCCAAGGCCGGCGGCCGCCGCTGCGAGGGTCGCCGTGCCGATGAAGCGCCGCCGCCCGTGGTCGACCAGGGCCGTGCCGGCGGTATCCGTCTCCAGTTCCAGTGCCATCTATCTCTTCCGACATGTGTTCATCCGTGGCCGCAACATGAGATGCCGATGTATCCCCCGCATGTCCGGCCATCGGACATTGTGAAAGCGTCTGTACCTGCGGACCCAACCGATACAGTGGGATACAAAATCCTGATGAAGGTAGCCGTCCCACTCCTGTCCGGAATCAGCGATACCGGCGGAGGCTATGGGCTCCCGCCGCCCTTTGGGTCGAGGCTCAGCCGTCGTTCGATGCCGATGTTGGCCATGGAGGTCTCGTCATGGCTGACCAGCAGGATGGCGCCGTCGTAGGATCTCAGTCCCGCCTCCATGGCTTCGACCGCTTCGATATCCAGGTGGTTGGTCGGCTCGTCCAGGATCAGCAGCGCCGGTGGCCGCGGTCCGCCCAGCACACAGGCGAGGCCGGCGCGCAGCATCTGTCCGCCGCTCAGCGTTGCCACCTGTTGCAGGGCGGCGTCCGCCCGGAACAGGAAGCGGGCAAGTGCAGCCCGGCAGGCATTGTCGGTTGCGCCAGGATTGAGGCGCCGGAAATTGTCGAGGATCGACATGGTGGGATCGAGGATGCCGACACTCTGGTCGAGCATGGCGAAGCCGACGGCGACCGACACCGTGCCCCGGATCGGGGCGAGCCCGCCGGCGATCAGCGTCAGCAGCGTCGTCTTGCCCGACCCGTTGGGCCCGACGATGGCGACCCGCTCCGGCCCCTCCATGGTGAAGGAGAGATCGCGGATGACCGGATGGTCCGGGTCGTGGCCGGCGGTGACGTCGTCCAACCGCAGGACGATCCTGTTGGCCGGAAGCCCGGTGGGTGGCAGCGCCACCGAGAAGTCGTGCAGGATCTCAATGCGGGACCGCGCCGACGTGAGTGCCATTTCGGCCTCCGCGCGCTGGCGGTCGACCAGCTTGGCGCCGGACCCCCGGCTGGCTTCGGCATTGCTCTTGCGCGCGCCCAGCAGGATGCGGGGCATGTCGCCTTGCGCCGCCTTCCGTGACCCGGCCGCATCGCGCCGGTCCTGCCGTTCCGCAGCGAGTTGCGCCTTGCGCCGGACCTCCGCCGCCTGCTTTTCGGCGTGGGCCAAATCCTGCTGCGCCGCGTCCAATTCCGTCGCCTTGCGTTCGCGATAGCGTGTCCAATTGCCGCCATAGCGGGTGGCACCCAGCGAGGTCAGCTCGACGATGGCGTCCATCCGGTCGAGAAGTTCGCGGTCGTGGCTGACCACGATGGCTCCGGCCCGCCAGCCGGCGAGGAGGGCGATCACCGCCTCGCGGCCGGAGCGGTCGAGGTTGTTGGTGGGCTCGTCGAGCAGCAGGAAATCCGGTGCGGCGAAAACCGCTGCGGCAAGGCTGGCGCGTGTCCGCTGGCCGCCGGAGAGTTCCGCCAGCCGGGTATCGGGACCGGCATCGAGCCCAACGCGGGCCAGGGCGGCGGCGACGCGCTCCGCCAGCGTCCAATCGGCGTCCGCCAGTTCCTCCGCGCTTGCTATCCCGGCCTCGGCGCGGTGCAGAAGGGTGAGCGCCTCGGTCACGCCGAACAGGTCCGCCACCGTTTCCCGCTCGGTGGGCCGGACCGTCTGTCTCAGCAGGCCGAGCGTGCCGGTGACCCGGACGCTGCCGGCGAGCGGCTGAAGCTCTCCAGTGATGAGTTTCAGCAGGGTCGATTTGCCGATGCCGTTCCGTCCGACGAGGCCGGTGCGCTCTTGCCCGAAATTCAGGTCGACACCGGTCAGGACGCTGTGACCGTCGGGCGTCGCCCAACCGATCCGGAACAGGGAGATGGAGACCATGCGTCGCCCCTTGGTGATTTCAGGATATCGGCACGCAACCGTGCTGATATCAGACGATGATAGAAAACGCAACGGACCTGTGCTGTTTTGTCGGCGGATGGAGAGCGGAAGGGACGTGAACATGGACACCGGCGGACGCAAGCCAGGAGGAAGGCCGACCAGAGAACAGGCTGCGGCCATCGATGCGCGCATCTTGGACGGCGCCAGGGCCGTCTTCTGCCGCAAGGGCGTCGTCAATAGCGGATTGGAAGAGATTGCAACCGAACTCGGTGTGTCCAAGCACACGCTTTACCGCCGTTACTCCAATAAAGCCGCCCTTCTCGAAGCCGTGGTCGGGCGGGATGTCGGGCGGTTCCGCGAAGCTCTGCTGTCCGCCGCTGGCGAGGGTGGGGTGGGAGCGCTCGGCGCGTTGCGCCGTGCCGCGTTCCGCTATGTCGAGATCGGGTCGTCACGCGACTATGCCGCCTTCTATCTCTCCGTCAGCGCCGAGGCTGCGGTCTCGCCGGTTCTTCGGGAGCGGCTGGCCTCCTGGTCGCGCGATTCGCTGGAGCCGCTGGTCGGGTTCGTTTCCACCGCGCAAGAGGCGGGCGAATTGCGGCCGGGCGATCCGGCTTCGGCCTGTGGGATCCTGATCGACCTGCTGGAGGGCGTCAACAACCGGATCCGGCTTGGTGACGATGGACTTGGCGACGATGGGACGGCGGGCGGACCGTCACTCTTGCGTCTGTTCGAAGAGCGCTGGGCGGTCTTCACCGCTGCCTTCGGAAGCGGCTGACTCCCCCGTCAGCCGAGCGTCACCTCGGCACAGAGGCCGCCCACCGGCCGGTTCCGCAGCGTCAGCGACCCGCCGATTGCCAGCGTCAGCTGGTGGGCGATGGCCAGTCCCAGACCGGTTCCTCCGGAATCGCGGTTGCGCGACTGTTCCAGCCGGTAGAAGGGCTGGAGGACGGCGGTGAGCTGATGCTCCGGAATGCCGGGGCCGGTGTCGCGGACCGCGATGCCGATCCGGCCGGCGCCGTCCCGGGTCACCGTGATCTCGACCTCTCCGGCGAATTTCAGGGCGTTGTCGATCAGGTTGGTCAGGATGCGGCGCAGCGCGTGCGGCCGGGTGGTCAGGACCGCACCGGAGAGGCCGCGGACGGTCACCGGCTTGCCCATGTCCTGATAGTCGAAGGCGAGGCTTTCGACGAAAGACCCGACATCGATGCGGGCCGGGGGCTCGACATCGCCATGGGCGCTGCGCGCATAGGCCACCCCTTCGCGCACCAGCCGTTCGATTTGCGACAGATCGCCGAGCAGCCGCTCCTTCTCCGGACTGTCCTCCGCCATCTCGACCCGCAGCGCCATGCGGGTGATCGGCGTCTGGAGGTCGTGGGAGATGGCGGCGAGGATCCGCACGCGCTCCTCCAGATAATGGGCGATCCTGTCCCGCATGGCGTTGAAGGCGGTCGCGGCATGGGCGACCTCGCTCGGGCCGTCCTCCGCCAGCCGTGCCGACGTGCCGCCGGGATCGAGCGTCTCGGCAGCCTTGGCGAAGCGCGCCAGCGGGCGGATCGCCTGCCGCACGGCAAGCCAGGTGCAGAGGACCAGCAGCAGGAGTTGGCCGGCCAGCAGAAGGGGGAGCCAGGCGGCGAGCGGCATGAGCGCTGGCGTGACGTCGATCGTCACCAGGGAACCGTCGCGAAGCGTGACATGGGCCTGGAGATGCGGGCGGTCGCCGGGAATGGTCTCGACGACCACCGGGAAAGCGGGGCCGGCACCGCCGTTGATGGCGCGGGCGATCTCCGCACCGCGGCTGCCCAGGTCCGGCACGCCCGGCAGGCCGGGGCCAAGCTGGTAACGGTAGGTGCGCCGCTCCAGCACCGCCAGCCAGCGGCCCCGCTCCTCCGGTGGAAGGCGGTCGAGCAGAGCGACGGAGGTCGCCACATCCTGTTCCAGCGTGCCGAGCATCATCGCCTTGGCGGCACTGGTGCGCTCCAGGAAAAGCGCGCCGAAGGAGAGGCCATGCGCGAGGACTAGCCCGGTCAGGAGGATGAGGAACAGCTGCCAGCGCAGGGTGCGCGGTGAATGCAGGAAGTGCTGGAGCCGACGGATCGCACCCTTCATGGCCTCGCCCCTCATGGCCGTGTTCTCATGATCTCCACCGGCATCGCCAGCACATAGCCTTCGTTGCGGACCGTCTTGATGTGGCTGGGCTCGCGCGCGTCGTCGCGCAGCCGCTGCCGGAGCCGGCTGACCAGCAGGTCGATGGACCGCTCGAACAGGTCCGCCTCGCGCCCCTGCGTCAGGTTGAGGAGCTGGTCGCGTGACAGGACCCGTTGCGGGTGGTCGAGGAAGACACGCAGCAGCCGGTATTCGGCGCCGCTCAGCGCAATGGCCGTGCCGTCCTGGTCAAGCAGATGCCGGGCGACGGTGTCGAGCCGCCAGTTGCCGAAGCTCAGCAGTTGTCCGGCCTCGCTGATCTGCAGGTTGGGCGGCAGCATACGCGCCCGGCGCAGGATCGCCTTGATGCGGGCCAGCAATTCGCGCGCGGCGAACGGCTTCGCCAGATAATCGTCGGCCCCCATCTCCAGGCCGAGGATGCGGTCCATCTCGTCGTTGCGCGCGGTCAGCATCAGGATCGGTGTCGTGGCATGCCGGCCGGCGCGAAGCTCCCGGCACAGAACCAGCCCGTCATCGCCCGGCATCATGATGTCGAGCACGATGATGTCCACCCGGTCGCGCTCCAGGAATGACCGCATCTGCCGGCCGTCGGCGGCGAGAGTCACGCGCAGTCCGTTCCTCTTCAGATAGCCGGACACCAGTTCCCTGATGTCCCGGTCGTCGTCGACGATCAGGACGTGGTCGATGTGATCCATTCGGTCGAACCCCGCTGCTGTTCGGCGGTCTTATGACGGGTGGAGCGCTGCCCGCATCCGGCGGTTTGTGTCGGTCTGTATCCGTCCCGTCGGCCGATACATGCCGGTACAAAAAACCCCCCGCCGCAAGCCGGCATCCGCATCGTTCCGTCTGGACAGCCTGCCTTCGGCGGATGTACTTATCAAGATAATCATTACGACGCAAACCACATGACGAGACACATCCATGCTCCAGTGCAAAGTTCCGGCCGCCTTGTTCGGTCTGGCCCTGTCGCTGGCCGCCCCATGGTCGCCGGCCGCCGCCGCTCCGGTGAAGTCCGTGGTCATCGTGCATGGCGCCTTCGCCGACGGTTCGGGCTGGCGCAAGGTCTCCGACATCCTGACCGGCAAGGGCTATGCCGTGTCGATCGTTCAGCAGCCGCTGACCTCGCTCGCCGACGATGTCGCGGCCACCCGCCGCGTCCTCTCGCTTCAGACCGGCCCGGCCGTCCTGGTCGGCCACAGCTATGGCGGGATGGTGATCAGCGAGGCCGGGAACGACGGCCATGTCGCCGCACTGGTCTATGTCGCCGCCTTCGAGCCCGAAAAGGGCGAGAGCCTCGCCAAACTGGCCGAAAGCAAGCCGTTGGCCGGTGCCGTGCCGGATGCCGTCAAGGCCACCGACGACGGCTATCTTTATCTCGACCCGCCGGCCTTTGCCGCTGCCTTCGCCGCCGACCTTCCGCCGGCAGACGCGGCCTTCCTTGCCCGCTCCCAGGTGTTCGCGGCGAAGAGCGCCTTTACGACGCCGGCCGGCGACCCGGCATGGAAATCGAGGCCGAGCTGGGCGCTGGTGGCGACCGCCGACCGCTCGATCAACCCTGAGCTGGGACTGGAAATGGCCCGCCGGGCCGGCAGCCATGTCCGGTCGGTCGAGGCCAGCCATGCCGTCTACGCCGCCAAGCCAGAGGCCGTCGCCGCCCTGATCGTCGAGGCGGCCGAGGCGGTCTCCAAGTGATCTTCCCATGATTTGCGGGGCGGGCGCGAAGCCGCACCCACCCCTCGAAAGGGTTCAGTCATGATCCTCTTTCTTGTCTCCTTCCTGGCGGGCGCCCTGACCATCGCCAGCCCGTGCATCCTGCCGGTCGTGCCCTTCGTCTTTTCCTGGGCGGGGCAGCCGCTGCTCCGCGGCATCCTGCCGATGCTGTTCGGCATGTTGGCCAGCTTCGCTGCGGTCGCCACGCTGTCCGCCGTCGGCGGAGGTTGGGCGGTGGAGGCGAATGGCGCCGGGCGGGCCGCCGCCATCGCGCTGATGGCGCTGTTCGGTTGGACGCTCCTGTCGCCCCGCGCCGCGGCGGTGCTCAGCCGTCCGCTGGTCGCCGCCGGCAACCGGCTGTCCGATCGTGCCGGTGTCGCCGGATCGCTCCTGCTGGGTGTCGCCACCGGCCTGCTCTGGACGCCGTGCGCCGGGCCAATCCTCGGGCTGGTCCTCACCGGTGCGGCGCTTCACGGCGCCAGCCTGCAAACCACGCTGCTGCTGGCGGCCTATGCGGCGGGTGCCGCGACTTCCTTGGCGCTCGCCGTCCTTGCCGGCGGCCGGCTGCTGGCGGCGATGAAGCGGTCGCTCGGCATCGGGGAGCGGCTCCGCCAGGGACTGGGCATCGCCGTTCTTGCCGGTGTCAGCGTCATCGCCCTGGGGCTCGACACCGGGTTGCTGGCCCGCCTGTCCTATGCTGGCACAGCGGGAGTCGAGCAATTGCTAATCGACAGGTTTGCCCCTGCCCCTGCGTCTTCCGGAACGTCGGGTGAGCTGGAGACGTCCGGGACGGGCCTCGTGCTTGCCGATGCCAGGCGGGTCTACCGCAGCAGCCTGCCGGTCGAGGGCATTCTCCCCTCCCTGGACGGTGCGACGGACTGGCTGAACTCAAAGCCGCTGACCACGGAGGAGCTGCTCGGAAAGGTTGTGCTGATCGATTTCTGGACCTACTCATGCATCAACTGCATCCGCACGCTGCCGTACTTGCGGGCATGGGCGGAGAAGTACCGGGACCAGGGGGTGGTGGTGGTCGGTGTCCATGCCCCGGAGTTCGCCTTCGAAAAGCGGATCGGTAACGTGCAGAAGGCGTTGCGGGATTTCGCCATCACCTACCCGGTGGCGGTCGACAACGACTTCCGCATCTGGCGGGCGTTCGGCAACAGCTATTGGCCGGCCTTCTATATCGCCGACGCCACGGGCCGGATTCGTCATCACCAGTTCGGCGAGGGCGGGTACGAGCAGACCGAACGGGTCATCCAGGTTTTGCTGGCGGAGGCAGCCGGAGGCCGGGCCGCCGGGGGTCGGGTCAGTGACGGCGGGCTGGTCAACCCGGCGGGGCAGGGCGCCCAGGCGCCCGCCGACCTCGGTGAAGTCCGCTCCGGCGAAACCTACGTCGGCTATCGGCAGGCTGCGAACTTCGCCTCGCCGGAGCGGGACGGCATCGATCGGCCGCAGGACTACACGGTCGGTGCGCTGCGGCTCAACCGCTGGGGGCTTTCGGGCAACTGGACGGTCGGGCCGGAGCAGGCGCGGCTGAACTGGGCGGGCGGGGCGATCGTCTACCGCTTCCGGGCCCGCGACCTGCACCTTATCCTCGGTCCGACCCGGGACGGCCGGCCGGTCCGCTTCCAGGTCATGATCGACGGCATGGCGCCCGGGCCGGATCACGGAACGGACACGGACGCCGAGGGCTACGGTACCGTTTCGGAAACCAGGCTCTACCAACTGGTGCGGCAGGCGGGCGCGGTGCGGGAGCGGACGTTCGAGGTGCGCTTTCTCGATCCCGGAGTCGACGCCTACGCCTTCACCTTCGGTTGAGGAGAAGCCCGCATGGCCCCGGACCTCCGCATCCGATCTGTTTTACTTGCTGGCCTCCCGGAGGTTATCGCGTAGCCGGGCGACCGCTCTCTGGAGGGCGCGGAACTCGTCGGGCGGAAGTCCGGAAGCCTTCACCGTCAACTCGCCGAAGCCCAGGCCCTTCTCGCGAAGCTGACGGCCCGCCTCGGTCAGGGAGACGCGGACGCTGCGTTCGTCCTCGTCGTCGCGGGCTCGCGTGACATAGCCCATCGCCTCCAGCCGCTGCAGCATCGGCGTCATGGTGCTGGGTTCCAGGAACAGCTTCTCGCTGAGGCTCTTGACGGTCTGTCGATCCTCCTCCCACAGGGCGATGATGGTGATGTACTGGGGATAGGTGACGCCGAACTGCTCCAGCACCGGCTTGTAGACCCGCGAATAGGCGAGGTTGGCCGAATAGATCGTGAAGCACATGAAATCCGCTAGTCTGGCGGTTTGCGACCTTCCCGCCGGCTCAGCGGCCGGCATATCGGAGGTGGGGGCGGTGGGTGTGCTGGCGGTCTTGCGGCTCATGTCGTCACCGGAAAATTGGTTGTTCTGATCGCCATCGCCGCACTCGCCGGATTTGGCAGGGCACCAATGTGATTACGATCATAATGATTATCACACATCCATTGTAGGAGACAGCACCATGCGTGTCCTTCTTGCGGCGGTGGCAGCCATTGGGCTCGCTGCCGCGCCCTACGTCTGGGATGACGATCCCCTCGAGGCGCCCTCCATCCTGGCGCTGTTCTCGCGACCACGGCCCCTGCTTTCCTCTGTCGCACCCTTTCCGCACCGGCCTGCCGACGCGTCAGCAGCTGTGACCACCCTCCTCCCCCCAAACCGTGAGGACGAAGAAATGAAGCTGTTTGAAGACCGATTGGCTCCGCTGTTGTCCATGTGCGGATCGTGCCGACGCGGGCGGACGGGGGTTTAGGATCCTAGGGTCCGGACTCATAAAGAGCCTTTTCGTCAGGGAGCCGTTGTGATTCAACGCCCTGGAAAGGGGCTTTGCGATGAGCGACGGTCAGTTCTGGTTGACTGTGGAGCAATTTGGGCGGCTTGAGCCGCACCTTCCTCGCGACACCCGAGGCAAGCCGCGCGTGGACGATCACCGTGTGATCAGCGGAATCGTCCATGTGCTGAAGTCGGGCGGGCGCTGGGCGGATGCTCCACCGGTCTACGGTCCGCGCAAGACGCTCTACAACCGCTTCGTCCGCTGGGCGGCGAAGGGCGTGTGGGAGGACATCTTCCATGCCTTGGCCGCGGCGGGTGGCCCACCGGCCCAGGTAATGATCGACTCCACGGCCGTGCGCGCCCATCGATCGGCAAGCGGCGGCAAAGGGGGGAGCGCGCCCAGGCCATCGGACGGTCCCGTGGCGGACGAACCACCAAAATCCATGCCTTGAGCGATCCGCGTGGGCGGCCGCTCGCCTTCCTGCTGACCGGCGGTCAGGTTGCCGACTGCACCGCCGCCGACCGTCTGCTCGACCGGATGCCTGCCACCGACCTCCTGCACGGCGACAAGGGATACGACAGCGCCGCTGTTCGCCGGAAGATCGAAGAGGCCGGGGCCGCGCCCAACATCCCGCCACGCGCCAACAAGCGCTGGAAAAACTGCTTCTCACCCTACCTCTAACGGAACCGCAACGTCATCGAGCGTATGTTCGGACGCCTCAAGGACTTCCGGCGCATCGCCACCCGCTATGACCGCTCCGCTACCAACTTCATGGCGGCCGTCCACATCGCCGCAACCGTCGCCTACTGGTTATGAGTCTGGACCCTAACGTTCATCGGCACCATCCCGTAGGTGCGAGGGGCTGTCGGAGAACGGATTTTCCCGGAAAACGGTGGGCCTCAGCCTTCTCGTCCCCATCTGGTTCGGATGGTACGCCTTGAGTTGACGGATGCACAATGGCAGCGGCTGGAGCCGCTGCTTCCTCCCGAAAAGCCACGTATTGGACGCCCAAATCACTCTCACCGCCCGGTCCTCAACGGCATCCTCTGGATCAATCGGACCGGCGCGCCCTGGAAGGATCTTCCGGAGTGCTACGGCCCGGTGGGTACGGTGTCGAGCCGGTTTTATCGCTAGCGTAAGGCTGGGATCTGGCAGCGGATCTTGGAAGTCTTGCAGGCGCGTAACGACCGTCAAGGGCGGGTGGACTGGTCGCTGCACTTCATCGACAGCACCGTTGTCCGCGCTCATCAGCACGCCGCTGGTGCCCGGAAAGCCGGAAGGCAACGTGACGGCGAGGCGCTCGGCCGCTCCCGTGGCGGGCTTTCGACCAAGATCCATGTCCGTGCCGAGGGGCTCGGTAAGCCGGTCACCTTCAAGCTGACCGGCGGTGAGGTGCATGACAGCATGGCCTTCACCGCACTTTTGGGCACTGGCTGGATCCGGCGGCTCGGTCGAGGACGGCCACGCCTGAAACCGGATCGGCTGGCTGCCGACAAAGCCTACAGCAGCGGCGTCATCCGCCGAGCCCTGCGCCGTCGCGGCATCCAGCCTGTGATCCCGACCAAGAGCAACGAGCGCCCGGATCCCACCTTCGACCGCGCGGCGTATCGCGAGCGCAACCGGGTCGAGCGCCTGATCGGCTGGTTGAAGCAGTTCCGCCGGATCGCCACTCGGTACGAGAAGCGCGCCGCCAACTACCTCGCCATGATCACCGTCGCCGCCATTCTTCTATGGCTCTGACCTTTGCAGAAGCGCCCTAGGCAGCTTTCGTCTGCTCGCGGATTGCCTTCCACTCCCAGGGCAGGAGTTCGGGTTCCGTTGCAAAGTTTGCGGGCGGGCGGAGATCGGGTAAAACCCCGGCCCCTTTCAGCGGCTGGGGTGAGACAGTGATGCGCAGCGGGAAGAGCCCGTTCAAGGGTCGGCAGTTCACGGCTGAGGTGATCCTGTGGGCGGTGCGCTGGTACCTGCAATTTCCGATCAGCTACCGTGACCTCGAACGCATGCTGGCCGACCGCGGCGTGACGGTCGATCACACCACGCTCTACCGCTGGACCCAGGCTTACGCGCCTGAACTGGACAAGCGCCTGCGCCTACACCTGCGGCGGACCACCGGCTCCTGGCGGGTAGACGAGACCTACGTGAAGGTCAAGGGGTGCTGGATGTATCCGTACCGCGCCGTCGATGCGCGCGGGCAGTCCATCGACTTCCTGCTCAGCGTCAAGCGCGATGCCGCGGCCGCCCAACGCTTCTTCCGCAAGGCGCTGAAGCAGGCGCACACGGTGAACCCGCGCACCCTCACGGTGGACAAGAACGCTGCCTACCCGAGTGCGACCAAGACGATGAAGAAGAACGGCGATCTGTGGCGCTTCACCAAGCTGCGCCAGGTCAAGTACCTCAATAATATTGTTGAACAGGATCACCGACGGATCAAACGGCTGGTCCGGCCGGGGCTTGGGTTCCAGAGCTTCCACACCGCGCGCCGGACGCTCGCCGGCTACGAGATCCTGGCGATGGTCCGCAAGGGGCAGGTTGCCGCCATGCCCGTCAACGACATGCCCGCTCAGGCGACCTTCATCGCCCACCTGTTCGGAGCGGCCGCCTAACGGTGTCGATACCGCGGCTCACCGCAGCCACCGTCAAACTTTGCAACGGAACCGGCGATATAGCCGCCAGTGGTCCATGCCGCGAACGCATCGACGGAGCGGGCGCTCTCCTCGGCATGGCTCGATCCGGAGGCCTCTGGGTGCAACTCCAAGGATTCTAGACGGAGCATCCGCAAGGCCTCGGCATCCGCCGGCCCGAGTTGTCTGACCAAAGCCATCCGTCATGGTCCCTTTCGCGACGCCGGTTCTCAGCGGCTGATTTTAGGCCGCGCCGCCGGCGCCGGATAGTGGGCGCCAGGCGCAGGGCTTCGACATCGACGTGCTGGCGGCCGCGGTGGAGATCGAGGAGCCGGCCGGGCTGGTGCTGGCCAGCTGATCGCCGCCGGCATGCCGGCGATATGGCCAACTGCCCCTTTCGCGACAGCGTTCCGACCGCCCGGTTACAGCGCCTGATCGAGGATCGCCCTTGCTGGTGCGTATGCCTCGGCGACCCGCTCCGGATGCATCCGAATGCCGGTTCGGAAGCGTCATCCCCAACGCTTTGCCATCCAAACGCGGTCCTGCCCCGGAGGCCGGTCGCGCAGGCGGCCGATTTCGACATACCCGTGCTTCTCGTAGAAGCCGATTGCCTGAAAGGTCGAGGTTGTCAGTTGTGCGCCGATAGCTCCTTTGCCTCGGGCCATGCCCTCGGCTTGCGCGAGAATGCGGCTTCCATGGCCCTGTCCACGGAATGCGGTTTCGATCCAAAAATTGTCGATCTGAAGCCAGCACAATGTCAGCATGCCGCGGATGCCCCCGCGCAGTTGGCCCGCGTCGTCCTTCAGCATGACCGTCAGCGGCACACGCGGCCAGTCGCCCGCTTTCTCGACCAGATGTGCAAGCAGGCCGGCCGTTATGTCGTCCGCTCCAGGTGGAGCAACCGCTTCATGAACTTCTATGCGCACGTCCCCTCCTTTTCGCGACACTCTGATCCGCCTGGATCAGAGTGTCCGCTTTGCTACCCCCTTACGGACAACAGTTCAATTTATGCCGATCGAACGAATGATCTGTGCGGGATTTCCCCCAACGAGTGAATTCGGTGGAACATCTTTGGTGACCACCGAACCCGCTGCAACAACCGAGTTTTCGCCCACAGTCACCCCACCGATGACCGTTGCGCCCGCAGCGATCCAGACATTTCTCTCAATTACGATTGGCTTTGCGATCACAGAGGCGCGTCTTCGGGACGGTTCGATTGGATGGCCTGACGTGATGATGTTTACGTTCGGTCCAATCAGCACATCGTCAGCAATGTCGATCCCGCCAAGGTCGTACATGGTACAATTCTGATTTATGAAGACATTTCGCCCAATACGGATGTTTTCGCCGCCGGTGGCGTAAAATGGTGGGATCAGCGAAAAGCTGTCGTCCACAGTGCTGCCGATAAGCTCACTGAACACTGCGCGAATTTCATTCGCGTCATCAAACGTCAGGCGGTTGAGAACTGAGGTGATCGCCATGGCGCGTTTAACGCTAGCTACCATGGCTGCCGATTCCGGTGTGCCTCTGGAAATTATCTTGGCGCGATCATCGCACGGCATCTCTTCAGTTCCCCCTTTCCCGACACCCCTCACGGGAGAATTCTACCTTGCGCGTCGTCGGATGCGCGAAAAATA
>NZ_LGRA01000022.1:5439-75868 GCF_003116095.1 Azospirillum sp. TSO35-2 | reverse complement strand
GCCGCCCCGGCGGCCGCGGCCCCGGCTCCGGCCGCTGCTCCCGCCGCCGCCCCGGCGCCGGCGCCGGCCGCCGCCGCTCCGGGCAACCTGGCCGCCTCCGGCCCGGCCGCCCGCAAGCTGGCGGATGAGAAGGGCGTCGACGGCTCGGCCATCGCCGGCTCGGGCAAGGACGGCCGCGTCACCAAGGGCGACGTGCTGGCCACTCCGGCCGCCGCCCCGGCCAAGGCGGCCCCGGCCGCCGCCCCGGCGCCCAAGGTGGTGTGGGCCGCCGGCACCCAGGGCGACCGTCCGCGCGCCGCGCAGGAAGAGCGCGTCCGCATGACCCGCCTGCGCCAGCGCATCGCCGAGCGCCTGAAGGAGGCCCAGAACACCGCCGCCATGCTGACCACCTTCAACGAGGTGGACATGTCGGCGGCGATCGCGCTGCGCGCCGAGTACAAGGACTATTTCGAAAAGCGCCACAAGGTGCGGCTCGGCTTCATGTCCTTCTTCGTCAAGGCCGCCGTCCAGGCCCTGAAGGAGATCCCGGCGGTCAACGCCGAGATCGACGGCACCGACACCGTCTACAAGAACTACTACGACATCGGTGTCGCCGTCGGCACGCCGCAGGGTCTGGTGGTTCCGGTCGTCCGCGACGCCGACAAGCTGGACTTCGCCGGCATCGAGGGCACCATCGCCGCGCTGGGCAAGAAGGGCCGTGACGGCAAGCTGTCGATGGACGAGCTGACCGGCGGCACCTTCACCATCTCCAACGGCGGCGTCTACGGCTCGCTGATGTCGACCCCGATCATCAACCCGCCGCAGTCCGCCATCCTCGGCATGCACAAGACGATGGACCGCGCGGTCGTCATCGGCGGCAAGATCGAGGTCCGCCCGATGATGTATCTGGCGCTGTCCTACGATCACCGCATCATCGACGGCAAGGAGGCGGTGACCTTCCTCGTCCGCATCAAGGAGCTGATCGAGGATCCGCGTCGCCTGCTGCTGGACGTCTGACCGGCATCACCGACCAACCGCATAAGGGAACGTGGCAGGGTCCGCCCTGCCACGCCCCATCCGCCAGGGGCCTCACCGCCCCCGGCACCTACGAAAAGGACGCCGCAAGGCGTCCTTTTTTCTTTCCCGTGCGTTTCCGTTCAGGTGAAGGAGACGCTCTGCACGACGAACTCCTTGACCTTGTAATCGATCTTCGATCCGTCCCGCGCCTGATAGTTGCGGTATTGGTTGATCAACCCGCCGAACAGGTCGCCGACGTTGCCGCTGGACGCCTTGTACTCACCATAGTTCGGATCGAAGAAGTACAGGTGCGACCCCAGCCCGAAGGCCTTGCCGCCGGACTTGTAGCAGCAGGTCGCGTGCGCCGCCCCCCGCGCCGTGAAGTTCAAGGTGATGACGTGGTAGGTGTGGGGGCTGGCGGTGGCGACCGTGATCGCTTTGATCACCTCCTTGACGCTGTCCGGGTCGGTGGCGCTCACCCACTGCGTCTTGGTCGACCCGATCTGGAAACCGGCCTGCCCCATCGCCTGGTTGCGTGAGCCGAACTGCTCGGAGGACAGATCGAGGTCGTGGTGCAGTTCCGCGCTGTAGAGGCGCTGCTTGATGCTGGCGTGCAGGATCGTGCTGTCCTGGTCGATGTACGCGATGCGCGTCTTCGACGTCTCGCCCTTGTGGGAGCGATGACGCTTGATCCACTCCAGGCTCAGACCGAAGCAAATTCCCTTGGTCGCTTCGTGATCGTCGGGAAACAGCCGCTGGATCGGCAGGCGCTGCTTGAACGGCGCCACGCAATAGCTGTCGAACGCGGCCATCCCCATACCCCATCAAAGTCAGACGATTGCAGGCCGGCGCTCCCATCCCGGGTCGGCACTGCCGCCGCACGCTAGGCCGGATAATCATATCGGTACAATCAATTGCGGCTCTCAACATTTTTCCGCGCGCCTTCCGGCGTCCGGGAATGCCGCCGGTCCGTCGCCCCAAACTGTTCGCGTCCGTGACAATTCGCGAAGCTCTCAAACCCTCTTGCGCGGTGGATGGTATCTGGTATACCGTATCGATAATGTCAGTGCGGCACCGGGTTTTCTGCCCCGCCGCACCGGCTCCACCGGCGCGCAATCCAAGAGGGGGCGGGCGCCAAGGAGATCGGCATGGAACAGGCAGCAGCAGCGGATAAACCCGCGGTTGTGGATTGCGAACAGCTGGTGGCGGTGATCGGCGACGCGGTGATCGTGTCGGATCCGGCGGGGGCCATCACCCTGTGGAACGCGGCGGCGACGCGCATGTTCGGCTTCACCGCCGACGAGGCGATGGGCAAGTCGCTGGACATCATCATTCCGGAGCGCCAGCGGCAACGTCACTGGGACGGCTACGAGAAGACCATGGCCACCGGCCAGACCCGCTACGGCCACGACCTGTTGCGGGTCCCGGCGGTCCACAAGGACGGGCACAGCCTGTCGATCGCCTTCACCGTCGCGCTGTTGCGCGGGACCGACGGTGCGGTGACCGGGATCGTCGCCGTGGTCCGTGACGAAACCGCCCGCTGGACCGAGGAACGCAAGCTGCGCCGGCGGCTCGCCGAGCTTGAGGCGAGCGCGGTCACGGGCTGACGCCTTGGCCCACCCCCAACACCGGGCGGGCCAAGGCGTCCATCGAACACCCGGCCGCAAGCCTCCGGGCACGAGCCTCGGCCGGGGCCAAAGAGACGAATCGATACAACGCGATCAAGGGAGTGTTGCAGCATGAGCAAGCCGCTCGAAGGCATTAAGATCATCGATTTCACCCACGTGCAGGCCGGCCCCGCCTGCACCCAGCTTCTGGCCTGGTACGGTGCGGACGTCATCAAGGTCGAACGTCCGGGCGCCGGCGACGTCACCCGGTCGCAGCTGCGCGATATTCCGGATGCCGACGCGCTCTATTTCACCATGCTGAACAGCAACAAGCGCTCCCTGACGCTGGACACCAAGACCGCCGAGGGCAAGGAAGTCCTGACGCGCCTGATCAAGGAATCCGACGTCCTGGTGGAGAATTTCGGCCCCGGCGCGCTCGACCGCATGGGCTTCAGCTGGGACAAGATCCGCGAGCTGAACCCGGGCATGATCGTCGCCTCGGTCAAGGGCTTCAGCGACGGCCACCATTACCAGGACCTGAAGGTCTATGAGAACGTCGCCCAGTGCGCCGGCGGCGCCGCCTCGACCACCGGCTTCTGGGACGGCCCGCCGACCGTGTCGGCCGCCGCGCTCGGCGACAGCAACACCGGCATGCATCTGGCCATTGGCATCCTGACCGCCCTGATGGCCCGCACCAAGAGCGGCAAGGGCCAGAAGGTCGCCGTGTCGATGCAGGACAGCGTGCTGAACCTCTGCCGCGTCAAGCTGCGCGACCAGCAGCGCCTGGACCGCGTCGGCTACCTGGAGGAATACCCGCAGTACCCGCACGGCACCTTCTCCGACGTCGTGCCGCGCGGCGGCAACGCCGGCGGCGGCGGCCAGCCGGGCTGGGTGCTGAAGTGCAAGGGCTGGGAGACCGATCCCAACGCCTACATCTACTTCACCATCCAGGGCCACGCCTGGGCGCCGATCTGCAAGGCGCTGGGCCGCGAGGAGTGGATCGACGACCCGGCCTACAACACGGCCCAGGCGCGCCAGGACAAGATCTTCGACATCTTCGCGATCATCGAGGACTGGCTGAAGGACAAGACCAAGTTCGAGGCGGTCGACATCCTGCGCAAGTTCGACATCCCCTGCTCGCCGGTGCTGTCGATGAAGGAGATCGCCAACGACCCGTCGCTGCGCGCCAGCGGCACCGTCGTCGAGGTCGACCACAAGCAGCGCGGCAAGTACCTGACGGTCGGCAGCCCGATCAAGTTCTCCGACATGACGGTCGAGGTCACCGGGTCGCCGCTGCTGGGCGAGCACACCGACGAGGTGCTGGTGCAGCTCGGCTACAGCAAGGACCAGATCGCCGCCATGCACGAGGCGAAGGTGGTCTGACCGACCGGGGGCATGGTGGGGGAGAGTCGGCGTCCGGCCCTCTCCCCCGTCCCCCACCGACACGGGACAGCCGCCGCCGTCCCCTCCTGCCCCATCAGGGAGAGGACGGGGGCGGCTTTCCTTTGTGCCGCGCCATCAGCCCACGCGGCCCAGCTTGACGGTCAGCGGCCAGCGGATGGTGCGCACCCGCTCCGGCTCCCCCCACAGCGGGGCGATCTCCGCGGCGAACGCGTCCAGCGGGTTGCGGCCGAGCGCTTTGGTCGCCGCCTTCACCCCCGACCAGGTGTTCATGTAGGCCAGCAGGCGCGGCAGCGGCCAGTCGGCCGTCATCGCCATCGGCGGCACCGGCAGCTCCCGGAAGGGGAAGGCCATGCCGCGGTAGCCGTCGACCACCTTCCAGCGGTCCGCCGGCCAATAGGGCGCCAGCGTCCCGTTGTGGAAGGTTTCGATCACCGGGTCGAGCACCGGGTCGTCCAGCTCCTGCAGCGCGTAGCAGGCCAGCGCCACCGCCGCCCCCGGCTTCGCCACCCGCCGCACCTCGGCGTAGAAGCGGTCGAGGTCGAACCAGTGCGCCGCCTGCGCCGCGACGATCAGGTCGCAGGAACGGTCGGGCAGCCCGCTGGCCTCCGCCGGGGCGACGGCGTAGCGGATGTTGGGGCGCGGCTCCGCCTGGGCGATCTGCTCGGCGCTGGCGTCGGTGGCGTGCACCGTCCGGAAGCGCTGGGCCAGATCGACGGAGAACTGCCCGTTGCCGCAGCCGACGTCCCAGGCAAGGTCCTGCGACGGCGCGGCGGCGGCCAGCGTATCGGCCAGTTCCGGCGGGTAGGTCGGCCGGAAGGCGCGGTAGTCACCGGCATGGCCGGAGAAATGATCCTGGAATCCCATGGGCAATGAGGATAAACCCGGTGGGTTCGTCGCGGAAGCCGTATCGGCGCTCCGTTTCTTTCCGCAGTGGCGTGAGCGCGCCGGGCGTGCTAACCAAGCGCGCGCTTTTTCGTGCGCCTCGCCAACCACCCGTGTCCGGCATGCAGACCTTCCTGGAATTCGAAAAGCCGATCGCCGAGCTTGAAGGCAAGATCGAGGAGTTGCGGCACCTGACCAACGCCGGCGACATCAACATCGCCGACGAGGTCGCCAAGCTGCAGTCCAAGGTCGACAAGCTCCTGCGGCAGACCTACGCCAAGCTCACGCCCGCGCAGAAGGTGCAGGTGGCCCGCCACCCCAACCGTCCGCATTGCCTGGACTATGTGGAAGGGCTGATCGAGGACTTCACGCCGCTGGCCGGCGACCGCCATTTCGCCGAGGACCGTGCGGTCATCGGCGGGCTGGGGCGGTTCCGTGGCCGCTCGGTCG
The DNA here is from genome assembly GCF_003116095.1 of Azospirillum sp. TSO35-2. Classification (GTDB taxonomy): domain Bacteria; phylum Pseudomonadota; class Alphaproteobacteria; order Azospirillales; family Azospirillaceae; genus Azospirillum. The sequence continues at coordinate 70,529 of NZ_LGRA01000022.1, read as the reverse complement.
TGGTCATCGGCCAGGAGAAGGGCCACGACACCGAGTCGCGCGTCCGCCACAATTTCGGCATGGCCAAGCCCGAGGGCTACCGCAAGGCCCAGCGCCTGATGGATCTGGCCGACCGCTTCAACCTGCCGGTGCTCTCGCTGGTCGACACCGCCGGCGCCTTCCCCGGCGTCCAGGCGGAAGAGCGCGGCCAGGCCGAGGCCATCGCCAAGAGCATCGAACGCTGCCTGCGGCTGAACGTGCCGATGGTCGCCTCGGTCATCGGCGAGGGTGGATCGGGCGGCGCCATCGCCATCGCCACCGCCGACCGCGTCCTGATGCTGGAGCACGCCATCTATTCGGTGATCTCGCCGGAAGGCTGCGCCTCGATCCTGTGGCGCAGCTCCGACATGGCGGGCGAGGCGGCGATCGCGCTGCGCCTGATCAGCCAGGACCTGAAGGAACTGGGCGTCATCGACCGCGTGGTGAGCGAGCCGATCGGCGGCGCCCACCGCGACCCGGCCGAGACGGTCAAGGCGCTGGGCGACAGCATCGAGGAGTCGCTGGGCGAACTCGACGGGCTGGACGGCCCGGCGCTCCGCGCCAAGCGCCGCGAGAAGTTCCTGGAGATGGGGCAGAAGGGCCTGGGCTGATCCCCGGCCCTCGAATTTCCGTTCGACCGGAGCCGATATCCCTTCGGTCGGCCGTCATCCCCGTGAAAACGGGGATCCAGGCTTCCGGCCCAAGGACCTGATCTGGCTGGCTTCCCGCCTTCGCGGGAATGACGGCTGATCGGGTGGCGGACGGGTTCCGGCCGAGTCTGACGTTCCAAAGTCGGTGCCTACGCGGCAGCGCCGGAATGACACCGGAACAGGCTCGTTTCGCCGGCGCAACGCCCATGAACTCACCCGCCCCTCAGCCGAAGAACCCGTGCAGGAACCAGCGCGGGGTCTCCCCCGGCCGGTAGAGTCCGGCGCGGAACAGCCAGAAGCGGCGGCCATCACCGTCCTCCACCCGGTAATAGTCGCGGGTGGCCACCCCCAGCGAGCCTTCCGGGCGCCACCATTCGCACTCGATCCGCTCCGGCCCGTCGGCCCGGCGAACCCGGTGATGCCGGCCGCGCCACAGGAATTGCAGCGGCGGATCGTCGGGCACCGGGGCGATCGCCTCGACCGGTTCGGGCGGGGTCAGCAGCCGCAGCGGCCGCGGCCGGTCCGCCGGCCACAGCCCATGCAGGGCCGACGGCGCCGGCAGGCGGTCGAGCGGCGGCCACGGCGCCACGCAGCGTTCCGGCAACCAGCTTTCCCGCGGCACCAGCCGCAGCACCGTCCGTTCGCCCAGCCGCAGCGCCAGCCGGTCCACCAGATCGGCCAGCGCGGTGTCGGCCTCGTCGCCGTCGGCGCTGGTCTGGATGGCGCCGAGCGGCGCCGTCTCGGTCGCGGCCAGCGTCAGCGTCTCCAGCCCCGGCCCCGGCTCGATCCGCTCCAGCAGCGGCGTGAACAGCCGGGCCAGCGCCGCCGGATCGCGGGTTGGCCGGCTGGTGCCGAGCGTCAGGCTCTGCGGCTCGTCGTCGACGCGCTGGTCGGTGCGGTGGGCGTCCAGCCGCAGCCGCCGCGCCCCCAGCCCCGCCGCCTCCAGCCCGGTGCACAGGCGGCGCAGCAGATGGCGCAGGGCGCCGGCGATCGACTCGGGCGTGGCGATCGGTTCGGCAAAGGCCAGGCGCTCGCACTGCGGCGGCACCGGCCGGCGTGGCGAGATCGGCTCGTCCAGCCGCCCGAAGGCTTGGTCGTACCGTTGCAGCAGCCGCCCGCCGAACCGCGCCGCCAGCCCGGCGCGCGGCATCGCGTGCAGGTCGCCGACCCGGCGCAGGCCGACGGCGTGCAGCGCCGCCAGCGTCTCGGCCGGCAGGCGCAGCGCCGCCATCGGCAGCCCGTCCAGCCGTTCCAGCCGCCGCTCCTCCTTCGTGCCGAAGCGCACCAGCCCCCAGGCGGCGGCCGGGGTGGCGGCGACGGCGGCGCGCGCGACGAAACCGGCGGCGCGCAGCCGGCCGGTCAGGTCGGCCAGCAGCGCCGGCTCGCCGCCGAACAGATGGGCACAGCCGGTGACGTCGATCGTCACCCCATCCGGCTCGTCCGCCGCGGTCCATGGGCTGAAGCGCCGCGCCCAGTCGGCGATGCGGCCGAGCAGGCCCGAGTCGGCCTCCGGCGTCGCCTCCGCCACCTCCAGACCGGGCTCCAGCGCGCGGGCGTCGGCCAGCGTCAGGCCGGGCTGGATGCCGACTGCCTCCGCCGCGCGGTTGACGGCGACCACCACCCGGCGCTGCCGCTCGGTCCGCAGCAGCGCCAGCGGCATGGCCCGCCGCTCCGCCGACCACCCCCGCTGCCGCGCGTCGGTCGGCAGACGCGGCAGCCACAGGGCCACGATGCGCCGGGTCATGGCACGCCTCCTCCCGTCACCCGCCCCTCCCGCATGGAAAGGACGCTAGAACAAACAGCGAACACTCTAGCCTCAGCCTCTCCGCAAAGGGAGTCCCTCCTTTGGGGGCCTCTTGCCGGACGGCGGGCGAGCGCCGACATTCCATCCATGGCCCCACGCATCCCGCGCCCCGTTTGCCGTCTCGCCCCGCTGGCGTTCCTGCTGGCGGCCGGCGCCTGCGCGCCGCAGGAGATCCGCGACGACATGCCCGGCCGGGCCCAGGCCTTTCCGCCGACCTACACCCAGACCGTGATCCCCGGCGGGGAGCGGCGGACCTGGAGCGAGATCCAGGCGGAGCAGAACCGCGCATCCCCGTCCCGGAACAGCGCGAGCCGGCCCCAGGCAAAGGCCGAGTCGGCACCGAACGACCAGCAACAGAACGACCAGCCGCCGCCCAAGCGCCGCCGCGGCAGTTCGTCGCCCCCACCCGACCCGGCCGCCCTGCCGCAGCCGCCGCGCCCGGTGCCGCTGCCGCCGCCGGCCTCGACCCAGAGCGCCACCGATGCCTTCAAGCGCGACCTGATCCGGCCGGAGGTCGACCGCATGCGCACCGACGACGCCATGGGGCGCCTCGACCCGCTCGGCCAACGCGACCTGATGAAGCGCGAGAACGACCTGCGCCAATGGGGCGACCCGCTGGCGCGGTGACGACGCGGCCATTCCTCAAAGCCCTCCCCCCTCCGCCGCTTGACCCCACGGCCCCTCTGCCGCCATACCGGCCCCCGGATGACCACGGACGGGGTGCGGGCGGATGACGACGGTGACGGGAGCTTTCGGCAACGGGCTGACCACGCCGGTCTGGGTGCTCCAGCATCTGCTGGGCATCCTCGGGCTCGGGATGTGGGCGGGGCAGAATGGCGGGGCCGCGGTCTGGCAGGTGCCGGCCGCCGCCATCACCGCGGCGCTGGCCGCCGGGGTCGCGGCGCAGATGGGGCTGCGGCTGCCCTACGCCGGGCCGGGGCTGGCGGCGTCGCTGGTCGTCGTCGGCGCGCTGGTCGCGCTCGGGGTGCGGGCGCCGGCGGCGCTGGCGGTGCTGGTCGCCGCCGTCGTCGCGGTGTTCCACGGCCACGCCCACCAGGGACCGCCGCTCTATTGGGCCGGTTTCGCCAGCGGGCTGCTGCTGGTCGCCTGCGGCGGGCTGGGTCTGTCGATCGCCGTGACCCAGGCCGAATCGGACCGGGCGGTGCGGGTGTGTGGCGGTGCGGTAGCAGTCGCCGGCGTTCTCGACCTCGTCGGGGTGATTTGACCAGTTGCGCCTTGAAATGACCGGGTTGCGCGGAAATCTTTGAAGGCACGCCCTTCCCCCCAGACGAACGGGACGACCCGGTGCCCCGCGCAGCCGCCACAGCCTGCCCTTCCCCACCGGGGGCCGCGCCTCTGTCCCGGGCCGAGCCTCACGCCACCCCTCCGGCCTGCGACACCGACCGGCGCACCGGCGCTTCTCCGGACCCGTCCCTGGGTCGCCGCGACCTGCTGGCCGGACTGGCGCTGTCGCCGCTGCTGGCGGCCGGTCTGGCGGCCGCGCGACCCGGTGCCGCGGCGGCGCAGGAGCTGCGCTATTTCCGCATCGGCACCGGCACGACGGCGGGCACCTATTTCCCGATCGGCGGGCTGATCGCCAACGCCATTTCCAACCCGCCGGGCTCGCGCCCCTGCGACCGCGGCGGCAGTTGCGGCATCCCCGGCCTGATCGTGGTGGCGCAGGCCAGCAACGGCTCGGTGGAGAATGTCGAGATGCTGCGGTCGGGCGCGGTGGAGGCCGGGTTCGCCCAGGCCGACGTCGCCTATTGGGCCTACAGCGGCACCGGCAGCTTCACCGGCAAGCGCCCCTTCGCCGAGCTGCGCTCGCTCGGCATGCTGTACGCGGAGGCGATCCAGGTCGTCGTCCGCTCCGACGGCTTCATCGACCGCATGGCCGACCTGAAGGGCCGCACCGTCTCGCTGGGCGAGGAGGGGTCGGGCACGCTGGTCGAGGCGCGGCTGATCCTCGACGCCTACGGCCTGTCGGAAACGACGGTGTCGCCGCTCTACCTCAAGCCCGGCATGTCGGCCGACCGGCTGGCGAAGGGCGAGCTGGACGGCTTCGTCATGGTCGCCGGCTATCCGGTGCAGGCGGTCAGCGACGTCGCGGCGCGGGTGCCGATCCGGCTGGTGCCGCTGGACGGCGAGCCGGCCGACCGGCTGCTGCGCACCCAGCGCTTCTACATCGCGACCGAGATCCCGGCCAACGCCTACCCCGGCACCGCCCCGACCCCGACGCTGAGCCTGGGGGCGGAGCTGCTGACCCGCGCCGACCGCGACCCCGACCTGATCTACGGCATCGTCAAGGCGCTGTGGCACGAGAACACCCGCCGCGTCCTGGCCGAGGGGCACCCGAAGGGCCGCAGCTTCGACCCGGCCAAGGCGGTGGCCAACGTCTCGGTCCCGCTGCATCCCGGGGCGGAGCGCTATTACCGGGAGGCCGGCCTGCTGGGCAACGCCGCCAACGAAGCCGGCGACGACGCCGCCAAGACGGCCCGCTGAGCCGCCCCTCCCCTCCCCCCCGGACCAAAGAAGCGTTCCCGAACCCCGCGCGCCCGGAATAGTCTGGCGCGTGACGGGTTGATTCCGACGGTCCACCGTGATGGACGAAGGGAGGGGGCATGCCGGCCAGCCAGGGGGTGCGCATCGCGATCCGTTCCGCCCGCGCCGCCGACCAGGCGCGCTGTGCCGAGATCTTCCTGGACGGCCGCCGGGCGGCCTTTCCCTGGCAACCGGCCGACCGGTTCGGGCTCGACGATTATTACGACTGCGTGCGCGAGGACATCGTGCTGGTGGCCGAGTCGGACGGGGCGGTCGTCGGTTTCGTGTCGCTCGACCCGCAGGCCCGCGTCATCCACAACCTGTTCATCGCCCCCGACTGGCACAAGCGCGGCATCGGATCCGCCCTGTTGCGCGCGGCGCTGGACCGGCTGGGCGGCAGCCTGCGCCATGGACCGGCCGAGCTGGCCTGCGCCGCGCGGAACGCCGCCGCCCGCGCCTTCTACGAACGCAACGGCTGGACCCCGGTGACCGCGGCGTCGAGCCAGCCGGATGCGCTGGTGCTCTACCGGCTGTCGCGGGCCGGCTGACGCCTGCGGCCCGGCCCTACCCCAACGAGACCGGCGCGGACCCGTAAGGGCGGGCTGTTTTCGTTTGCGGCGTTGCGGTAAAGTCCCGCCGCCATGCGAACCTTGTACCATCATCCGATCCACGCCCCGTCGCGCGTCGCCCGCGTCATGCTCGCCGAGAAGGGATTGCCCTTCGATGCGGTGGTCGAAAAGCCGTGGGAACGGCGGACCGACTTCCTGAAGCTGAACCCGTCCGGCGAGGTCCCGGTGCTGGTGGAGGAGGACGGGACAGTCGTCGCCGGCGGCCTCGCCGTCATCGAGTATCTGGAGGAGGCCTACCCCGACACCCCCCTGCTGCCGCGCGAGGTGGCGGCGCGGGCCGAGGTGCGGCGGATCGCCGACTGGTTCCTGCACAAGTTCGAACGCGAGGTGGCCGAGAATCTGGTCGGCGAGAAGCTGGTCAAGCGGCTGTCCGGCCAGGGCCACCCCTTCGCCCCGGCGATTCGCGCCGGGCTGGCCAACATCACCTACCATCTCGACTACATCGCCTTCCTGTCGGAACGCCGGCCGTGGCTGGCCGGGTCGGTCTTCACGCTGGCCGACATCGCCGCGGCGGTGCAGCTCTCCTGCCTCGACTACATCGACAACGTCCCCTGGGACCGCAGCCCGGAAACCAAGGACTGGTACGCGCGCATCAAGTCGCGCCCCAGCTTCCGCGCGCTGCTGGCCGACAACATCACCGGTTGTCCGCCGCCCAGGCACTACGCCGACCTGGATTTTTAGCGGCCGCCGCCGCCGTCCCGCATCAGAAGCGTGGACCGGCCTCGCGTATCAGGCATAACGTGCTCCCAAACCTGTTCTTGGGAGAAGCTCCTCGATGCGTCTGCGCCGTTCCATGCCCGCCCGCCCGCCCGCCCCGTCGCTGCCCCGGCGCGCGATCCGGCCCGCTTTGGTTGCCGGCGGCCTGTTCGCGCTGGTGGCGTCCGCCTGGATGCCCGCCCACGCCGCGGTGCCCGCGGTCGACGACACCGGCGCCCGCTCGCTGGCCACCGCGCTGAAGAGCGGCCTGACCCGCTGGTTCCCGGCGCCGACCGAAGACGGCGACGGCATCGGCTTCGAGTGGGAGGGTGAGCCCACCGTCAAGCCGGCCGGCGACCATTACGACGTCGCCCTGCCCCGCCTGTCGGCCGAGGGCGCCGACGGCACCCGGTTCGACGTCGGCACCATCCTGCTGTCGGTGACGCCGAAGGACGACGGGCTGTTCGGCCTGTCGCTCACCCTGCCCAGCGCGATCAAGGTGCAGAACCTCGACGACGAGGACGAGTACAAGGACGCCGCCACCATCGCCATCGGCAAGCAGGCCTTCACCGGCACCTGGTCGAGCGTGCTGGAAACCATGCTGACCATCGACGCCGCCTACAACGACCTGACGGTCGGCGCCGCCGACGGCAAGGGCAAGCTGTCGGTCGCCACGATGACGCTGATCGAGGATCTGAAGCCGGAAACCGGCGCCAGCGGCGCCACCCTGTGGAGCGGCCCCATCGCCTTCGCGCTGGGCGGCCTGTCGGTGCTCGACGACAAGAACCTCGAGATGCTGAAGATCGGCGGCATCACCGCCGAGGCGGGCTACAGCCGCGTCGACCTGACCAAGGTCACCGCGCTGCAGAAGCTGTCGGAGCAGGCGGCGTCCAAGGGCACCGCCCCGGCCAGCGCCGACCTGCTGCCGAAGCTGCAGGGGCTGTTCGCCGGCGTCACCAGCAAGATGCGCCTGTCCAACCTGTCGGCCACCAACCCGGAGGACGGGACGAAGGTCTCGCTCGGCCAGTTCTCCTTCCAGGGCGGGGTGTCCGACCTCGACCAGGAGCTGTCGACCGCCAGCTTCGGCATGGAGGCGCGCGACTTCGCCATGACCCCGTCGCCGGCCCCCGTCGCCTTCACGCCGCGCGCGCTGGAGATCAAGGTGTCGCTGGCCAAGATGCCGAACGCCGCCCTGTGGAAGGCCTTCGGCGAGCTGGCGAAGTCGGCCGAGGCCGAGGAGGCTCCGCCGAAGAAGGGCGCCAAGCCTGCCAAGCCGGCCAAGCCGCCGGCCGGCCCGGCCGCCGCCGACCTCGCGATGCAGGACACCATGGCGGCGATGAGCAAGGCCGGGACCGAGCTGCGCGTCGACGCGCTGACCCTCGACACCCCCGCCACCGCCGGCACCGCCAGCGGCGCCCTGCGGGTCGCCGCCCCGGCCGCCTTCGGCGTCACCGGCGGCGCCACCATCCTGCTGAAGGGCATCGACGCCGCGGTCAAGGCGATGCAGCCGGCGCCGGGCGCCAAGCCCGACAAGGAGACGCAGGACCTGATGGGCGGCCTCGCCATGCTCCAGGCGATGGGCCAGGCCGGCAAGGACGACAGCGGTGCCGACATCCGCACCTACAAGATCGACCTGACCGAAGCCGGCCAGCTGCTGCTGAACGGCGCCGACATGACCCCGATGCTGGGCGGCGGCAGCGAACCCGCCCCGGCCCCGGCGGAGAAGCCGAAGGGCAAGAAGTAAGGACGGCGGCGGCACGGGTCATCCATCCCGTGCCGCCGAAGGGCCGCGACGGCGGCCCCGCGGGCTCGTGCCCGCGAAACCACGACATCGGACACACCTCTGGCGGTTGCGTCGGCAAAGCCTCTTGAACGGCGGGGGCGCTTTCACATATCTCCGCCGTCTTGACGCCACCCATCCGGGCACACCAACGCCCGGGCCAACCAACGAAGGTGCCCCCATGACCGAGGAACGGCTCAGTTTTCAGGCCGAGGTCAGCCGTCTGCTCGACATCGTCGCCCACTCGCTCTACAGCGAGAAGGAAGTCTTCCTGCGCGAGCTGGTCTCCAACGCGTCGGACGCCTGCGACCGCCTGCGCTACGCGGCCCTGACCCAGCCCGAACTCTCGGCCGACGACCCGAACCTGACGGTCCGCCTGCTGGCCGACAAGGAGGCGCGGACCCTGACCGTCGCCGACAACGGCATCGGCATGAACCGCGAGGATCTGGTCGAGAATCTCGGCACCATCGCGCGCTCCGGCACCGCCGCCTTCATGAAGTCGCTGAAGACCGCGGAAAACGCCGACGCCAAGAAGGACGTCAACCTGATCGGCCAGTTCGGGGTCGGCTTCTATTCCGCCTTCATGGCCGCCGACAAGGTCACCGTGCTGACCCGCAAGGCCGGCGAGACCCAGGGCTGGCGCTGGGAATCCGACGGCAAGGGCGAGTTCACCATCGCCGAGACCGACGGCTTGGCCCGCGGCACCCGGATCGTCCTGCACCTGCGCGAGGGCGACGACGAGTATCTCGACGAGACCCGCCTCGGCGCGATCGTCCGCAAATACTCCGACCACATCGCCATCCCGATCGTCTTCGGCGACGGCGATGACGCCAAGGCGCTGAACAGCGCGTCGGCCCTGTGGACCCGCTCGAAGAACGAGATCACGGCGGACCAGTACAAGGAATTCTACCACCATGTCGGCCACGCCTTCGACGAGCCGTGGCTGACGCTGCACTGGCGGGCGGAAGGGGCGCTGGAATACACCAACCTGCTGTTCGTGCCCTCGACCAAGCCGTTCGACCTGTTCGACCCCAAGCGCGCCCACCGGGTGAAGCTGTACGTCAAGCGCGTCTTCATCACCGACGCCGCCGAAGGGCTGATCCCGCCCTACCTGCGCTTCCTGCGCGGCGTGGTCGACAGCGAGGATCTGCCGCTGAACATCAGCCGCGAGATGCTGCAGCACAACCCGATGCTGGCCAAGATCCGCGCCGGCATCACGCGCCGCGTCCTGTCGGAGCTGAACAAGAAGGCCAAGGACAGCGAGAACGCCGCCGAATACGCGACCTTCTGGGAGAATTTCGGCGCGGTGCTGAAGGAAGGCCTCTACGAGGACTACGAGCACCGCGACGAGCTGATGAAGCTGCTGCGCTTCCGCACCACGGCGGGCGAGGGGCTGGTGTCGCTCGACGAGTATGTCGCGCGGATGAAGGAGGGCCAGGACACCATCTTCACCATCTCCGGCGACGACATCGACACCCTGCTGCGCAGCCCGCAGTTGGAAGGCTTCAAGGCCAAGGGCGTCGAGGTGCTGCTGCTGACCGACCCGGTCGACGAGTTCTGGATGCCGTCGGTCGGCGTCTATGACGGCAAGCCCTTCAAGTCGGTGACCCGCAGCGGCGCCGACCTCGGCAAGATCAAGGGCACCGAGCCCGAGACGCCCGAGGACAAGGCGCCGGAAGGCGAGCTGACCGATCTGGTGGCCCTGCTGAAGCTGACGCTGGCCGACGCGGTGAAGGATGTCCGCAAGTCGGAGCGCCTGACCGACAGCGCCGTCTGTCTGGTCGCCGACGACAACGACATGGACATGCATCTGGAGCGTCTGCTGAAGCAGCACAAGCAGCTGAACGGCGAGGTCGGCAAGCGCATCCTGGAGATCAACCCGTCGCACGCGCTGATCAAGCGCCTGGCCGAACGGGCGAAGGGCAGCGGCGCCACCGACGCGCTGGAGGATGCGGCGTGGCTGCTGCTCGACCAGGCCCGCATCGTCGAAGGCGAACCCCTGCCCGACCCCGCCGCCTTCGCCCGCCGCTTGGCGAGCGCGATGGAGAAGGGGCTGGCGTAAGCAGCCGGCCGGCGCTGTCCCTCTCCCCGTACGGTACGGGGAGAGGGGCGGAGCCGGTCCCTACCCCCGCCCGACCCGGTCGGCCGGGAAGACCAGGGCCATCGCCGTGCCTTCGTCGCGGCGGCTCACCACGTCCAGGCGGCCGCCGTGCAGTTCGATCAGGCGCTTGGTCAGCGGCAGGCCCAGGCCGGTGCCGACATGGCTGCGGGCGAGCGCGCTGTCGATCTGGCCCCAGGGCTCCAGCGCCTTGGCCAGCTCCTCGCCGGTCATGCCGATGCCGGTGTCCTGCACCGCCAGCCACAGGGCGCCGTCCGCCGCCACGCGGGCGCTCAGCGTCACCACCCCGTCGGACGGGGTGAACTTCACCGCGTTGGACAGCAGGTTCAGCAGCATCTGGCGCAGCTTGCGTTCGTCGGCGCGCAGCGGCGGCAGATCGGGCGGCACCGTGGTGACGATGCGCACGCCGTGGCGCGACGCCCGCTCCGCCAGCAGCCTCGCGGTGCCGATCGACACCCGCACCGCGTCGACCATGGTCTCGACCAGCTCCAGCCGGTCGGCCTCGGCCTTCGACAGGTCGAGCAGGTCGTTGATCAGCTCCATCAGATGCCGGCCGCTCTCGGCGATGTCGCGGGCGTATTCGCGGTACAGCGGGATGCTGTGCGGCCCCAGCACCTCCTGCTCCAGGATTTCGGCGAAGCCCATCATCGCGTTCAGCGGCGTGCGGATCTCGTGGCTCATGTTGGCGAGGAAGGCGGTCTTGGCCCGGCTGGCCCGTTCGGCCTGCCGGCGCGCCTCGTCCAACTGGCGGGCGCGCAGTTCCGTCTGCTCCGCCGACCGCGCCATCAGGCCGGTCACCGTGCCGACGCCCAGATAGCGCCCCTGCTCCACCACCAGGAAGCCGGTCACCAGCGCCGCCGGTTTCAGCCGGGCGAGCCGGCGGCCGATCTCGGCCAGCGGGGTGGCGCCCTCCACCACCAGCGGGGCGTCGTCCATCAGGGCGGACACCCGCCGCTCCGCCAGACCGTCGCCACCGTCCGCCGACAGCCGGTTGCGGTCGAGCAGGCCGAGCACGCGCCCCTCGCCGTCGACGACCGGCAGGGCGGGAAGGTCGGGCTGGCGAGCGAAGCGGGCGAGCGGCACGGCGCAGGGCTGGTCGGCCGCCAGCGGCGCCACCGGCACCGCCAGCCCGGCGGCGGTGAAGGCCGGCTCGTCATCGGTGCGGTCGGGTGCGGCGGCTTTGATGACGGGTGGATCGAATGGCGTCATGGCGTCTCAACCCCTCCCTGTTCATCGGCGCTGGCCATCGGCGCGCCGGTCGCGGACGCGTGGCGCTGACCGTCAAACCTAGCAGCGGATTATGAGCAATTGGTTTCCACGCCGATTCTTCAGGCATTACCAAAGGCCTATGCCCTAGGGCATTCGCACCGCCAGGGGGCCGCGGGGCGACGCGGGCGTTTGAGAATGCGTCCGAAACACAGTATGATGGTCGGATATTCGGGGCACCCCCGGCCGGTCGCCAAGGCGTTGTCCGCCATGCGTTTGACCGCCGCGCGCCCCGATTGCCAGGGAGACCGACAGGGCGAACACCCGCCCCTTGTCAAAGATCAGGATCACAGGGGATGTCCATGCCCTCGCGCCTCGAAGAACTGTGCGTGAAGAAGGGGTTGAAGATGACCGACCAGCGGCGCGTGATCTCGCGCGTGCTGTCGGAGGCCACGGACCACCCCGATGTGGAGGAGGTGCACCGTCGCGCCTCCGCCATCGACCCGCGCATTTCCATCGCCACGGTCTACCGCACCATGCGCCTGTTCGAAGAGGCGCACGTCATCGACCGACTCGATTTCGGCGACGGCCGCGCCCGTTACGAAGAGACGAGGACCGATCATCACCATCATCTGATCGACGTCGACTCCGGTGAAGTCATCGAGTTCATCAATGATGAGATGGAGCGGTTGAAGGAAACGATTGCGCGGGAACTGGGCTATGACCTGATCGGACACCGGCTTGAACTGTACGGTGTTCCGCGCACCCGCCGCAGCGACAAGTCCGAGTCTTAACATTACGCGGACCGACCTGCTGATTGCGCACAAGAGGTGTCGGCTGTTGCGACACTCTCCGGAATCGTCGCGGGATCGACGGGCGGGTCATGCACCCATCGCTTGTGGGGTGCATCGGGTGCCGGGCTGGACCTTGCGCCCCGGCGAGCCAAGGTTAGCCGAGGAGCAACCTCACTGACCGGAACCGGCCCCCCATGGACGACCGCCAAGACGACCGCCCCGTCGACCCCCGTGTCGACCCCGTGCTCGCCCGCTTGGACCGCCTGTCCGAGCTGCTGCTCAACCGCATCGACCGCCTGGAAGAGCGGGTCCGCGGCCTGGAACAGGACAATGGCGAGATCATCAACCTGCTGATCGCCGTGAAGGCCGGGCTGGAGGAAGCCTCCGGCGACCTGCTGGCCCAGTTGGGGGAAGAGGAGACCGCCGACGGCGGGCCGGAGGACGAACCGTCCTTCGAGGCTCCCTGCGGGCCGATGCTGCACTGAGCGGTCCGCCGGTGAAAAGCCTTGCCCGCCGGACCGCCGCGGCCGGATAAACGGGTTCATGCAGACCACGCCCGCCCCGACGCCCGACCCCGCCCTCCCGATACCCGCCGACGGGCCGGCCGGAGTCGCCTTCTTCGATTTCGATGGAACCCTGATCCACGGCGACAGCCTGCCGATGTTCGTCGGCGAGGTGATCGGCCGTCGCCGCGCCGCCCTGGCGCTGGCCGACGCCATCCGTTCGGGGCTGCACCGCCATCTGCGCGGCCGGGGTCCCGGCTGCGACTTTCCCGGTTCGGTCAAGGCGATCTTCCTGAAGCGCACCCTGCGCGGGCTGCCGGTCGCCGACGCGCTGGCCGCGGCGGAGCGGATGATCCCGCGCGTCCGCTGGCACCAGCCGATGCTGGAGGTGCTGAAGGCCCACCGCCGGCAGGGTCGCCGGGTGGTGATCGCCACCGGCGCGCTCGACCTCTACATGCCGGCGCTGCTGCGCGGGCTGGGGGTGGACGACCTGCTCGCCACCGGGATGGAGGTGGTGGACGGCGCGCTGACCGGGCGGCTCAGCACCGCGAACTGCGTGCGGCGCGACAAGGCCGAACGGGTCGGCGCCTGGATCGCCGGCAACGGCCCGGTCACCGCCACCTGGGGCTACGGCAACCACCCCAGCGACCTGCCGATGCTGGCGCTGATGCACACGGGCGAAGTCGTCCGTATTCGACGAAGGTCGAACCGGGGGTAGCCGCCGTTTACATCCCGTTCACCCGCCCGCATACTCCGCCCGTCCATGACAAGACCATGATGGACGGAGGAAAGCCGTGGCGTTCAGCATCGATGCCGACATCCGGTCGCCGGGCTACGGCGGGCGGCGGGCGGTGATCGCCGACACCGACCCGACACGGCGCGAGGCGCTGGCCAGCCATCTGGCCGGCCGCGGCTTCCAGGTTTCGCAGACCGCCGACGCGCTGGACGCGCTCACCCTCATCGGCAACGAGGCGCCGGTGGTGGCGCTGCTGCCGCTGGAACGCGAAGGCGACGCCGGCGACCGCGCCGCGGCGCTCGCCGCCATGCTCTACCCGCAGACGCGCATCCTGATGACCGGCGCCGCCTGCCAGGACGACGGCCCCTTCCCGGTGCTGCCGCGCCCGCTCGACCTTGCCGCCCTCGACCGCTGGCTGGACGAAGCGGCCGGCTAGCCGCCCGACGCCACCCCGGTGATCGTGGCGACGTGGCCCAGCTTGTCGGGGTTGGCGATCTGGTAGACGCGGCGGATGCGGCCGTCGGCGATGTCGAACGCCAGCACGCTGCGGAACGACCCGCCCAGTTGGGTCAGGAACCCCGGCCCGCCATTCACCCGCACCGGGACGAAGCCGAAGCTGACGCCCCGCTTGCGCTGGACGCCCAGCAGGAAGCGGGCGATGCGGTCGGCGCCGTGGAGCGGGTTGACCGCCGTCCGCACCATGCCGCCGCCGTCGCTCAGCCACTGGGCGTCGTCGGCCAGCAGCGCGACAATGGCGGCGTAGTCGCGCCGGACGCTGGCCTCGGCGAAGGCGTCGGCCAGACGGCGCCCCGCCGCGTCGTCGGCGCGGGAAGGGGCGGGATCGTCCAGGCGGGCGCGGGCGCGGCGCATGATCTGGCGGCAGGCCTCCACCGACTTGCCGAGCGTCGCCGCGATCTCGGCGTAGTCGAGGTCCATCGCCTCGCGCAGGACGAACACCGCCCGCTGGTCCGGCGCCAGCCGTTCCAGCAGCAGCAGCATCGCCATCGGCACCGACCAGCCCTCGCCGGCCGCGTCGCCGTCCGCGGCCTCGGTCCAGCCGGCCACCTCCGGTTCGGGCAGCCACAGGCCGTAATAGCGCTCCCGCGTCAGCCGGGCGGAGCGCAGGCGGTCCAGCGCCAGCCGGGTCACCAAGGTGGTCAGGAAGGCGGCGGCCGAGTCGACGCTGCCGGGCACCACCGCGCTCCAGCGCAGCCAGGCGTCCTGCAGCGTGTCCTCGGCTTCCGCGACCGATCCGAGCAGCCGGTAGGCGAGCGCGCGCAGCCTCGGCCGTTCGCCGGCGAAGAGGTCCAGCGAGTCGGTCCGCGCGTTGGCCAGGGAGTCGGCCGCCGAATCGGTCAGCATGGTCATGCGGCCGCGCCGGCGGCTTCGGCGGTCGCATCCAGGTGCTGGGCGATGCCGACGCGGTTCCAGGCGTTGATCTGCGCCACCGCCACCGTCAGCGCGGCGATCTGAGCGGTGTCGAAATGCCGCTGCAGCTCGCGGTGCGCCGCGTCGATGCGGTCGTGCCGGCTGCGGGTCAGCGCCTCGGCCCAGGCGAAGGCGGCGCGCTCGTCGGGCAGGAACAGGTCGGACCGCTCCCAGTCGGCGACGGCGGCGATGCGCGCCTCGCTGTCGCCGCCGTGGCGGGCCTCCTTGCCGTGCATGTCGATGCAGAAGCTGCAGCCGTTGATCTGCGACACGCGCAGATCGACCAGATGGATCAGGCCGGTCGGCAGGCCGCTGGCGCGGATGGCCTTGGTGACGGCGTGCATCGCGCCGTAGAGGGCGGGGGCGTCGTTGGCGATGGTCAGGCGGAAGGCCATGCTGTGCATCCTTGCGTTGGGTGTCATCGCCCCCATGACGGGGCAGTCACCGCGGGCGTGACGCATGGCTGGCTTGCGCCTGATTCAGCCCTCGCCCAGCAGCGCCACCGCCTCGCGCAGGATGGCGGTCTTGGCGGCGAAGCGGCCTTGCGGGTCGCTCTCGCCGATCAGCCGGATCATCACGCCCAGCGCGTGGGCGACGCGCGGCGCCACCCCGGCCTGCGCCCGCAAGCCGCGGGCAAGCTCGTCCAGCGCCGGCCGGTAGGGCCGCCCCTCGAACCCGTCGGTGGCGATCGACTCGAAGCGGTTGGCGAGGTCGAGGATGTCGCGGTTGTCGGTCATGCGCTCTCAAGTACCGGGTGGAAGGGTCAGACGAACAGCATGGCGCCGCCCTTCGGCGCCTCGTTCAGGAAGGTGACGACGCCGCCGGTGGCCACCGGCACGTCGGGGCGCAACGTGACGCCCGGCGGCAGGCCCAGCGCCCGCAGCCCCATCTCGCAGGCCATCACGGTGACGCCCATGGCGACGCAGGCGCCCAGCAGCTCCTCGAAGGTGGCGAGGCCGTGGGTGGCGAAATAGCGGTCGCGCGCCACCGGCGTGCTGCCGTCGTCGGCGGGGTCGAGGTCGTGCCAGCCGAGCACGCCGGGCTCGGTCTCGTGCACCAGGGCGCGCAGCGCGCGGCCGGTGAAGAACAGCGTGACCTTGCGGTTGGTCGCCGCGGCGGCGCTGGCCATCACCAGCGCGTAATGGACGCGGTCGAAGCCGCCGGCGAACAGGATGATCGACAGGCCGGCCGCGCTGTCGGGCATGGTGGTGGGCATGGTGGTGCCGCCTCCCGTCGTTCTTGCTGGCGCCCGTCAGTGGGCGGAGAGGTCGTGGATCGTTGGATGATCGCCGCAAAGTGGGCAGTGGGGATCCCGCTTGACGGTGATGCGCTGATAGGACGCATAGAGCGTGTCCATCATCAGCAGGCTGCCCGACAGGCTTTCGCCCAGGCTCAGCAGTTCCTTCAGCACCTCGGTCGCCTGGAGCGAGCCGACGAAGCCGGCCAGCGCGCCCAGCACCCCGCCTTCCGAGCAGGACGGCACGGTCCCGCGCGGCGGCGGTTCGGGGAACAGGCAGCGGTAGCAGGGGTGCGGCGCGCCGAGATGCGCCTTGAAGGTGGTCAGCTGGCCGTCAAAACGCAGGATCGCCGCCGACACCAGCGGCTTGCGGGCGAAGAAGCAGGCGTCGTTCAGCAGGAAGCGGGTGGCGAAATTGTCCGAGCCGTCGGCGACGAGGTCATAGCGGCCGATCAGGTCGGCCGCGTTGTCGCGGGTCAGGCGCGTCTGGTGCGTCTCCACCCGGACGTCGGGGTTGAGGGCGTGGATGCGGGCCGCGGCGCTCTCCACCTTCGGCCGGCCGATCGAGCTTTCGTCATGGATGACCTGGCGCTGCAGGTTCGACAGGTCGACGGTGTCGTCGTCGACAATGCCGATCGTGCCGACTCCCGCCGCCGCCAGATACAGCAGCAGCGGTGCGCCCAGGCCGCCGGCACCGACGACCAGAACCTTGGAATGCAACAGCCGTTCCTGGCCGACGCCGCCGACTTCCGGCAGGACGATGTGGCGGGAATAGCGGTGAAGCTGGGTGTCCGTGAAGTCCATGGCGCGAAGCATAGCGCAAGGGGGCGCGGTTGCGGCAACATTCCGTTGGTGCGAATTCCATTCCGCGGCGCCCCGCGCCGCGCAACGATCACGCCTTGGTGCTGGTCGTCCTCGCCTGCGAGGCCCATTGCCGCAGGCGGTCCTGCCGTTCGCGCAGGGTCTTGGAGACGGCGCTTTCCTGGCTGGTGCCGGTCTCGCTCAGCGTCGGGTCGCGCGGCACGAAACTCATCTGGAAATCGGTCGGCGCCTTCAGGTTCGACGGCGGCACCAGCACCATGGTGTATTGCCCGGGATCGATCTTGTAGGTCGGTTTCTTCAGGAAGCTGACCTGGTCGTCCGGTTTGGTCGAGTCGCTGGAGGCGACCACCTTGCCGTCCTTGTCCATCATCGCCCAGCGCGAGTTGGGCAGCGTCAGGTTGGCGGTGAAGGTGCCTCCCTGCACGACGTTGAAGGTGTGCTTCTGGATGCCGGTGTCGCCGTTCTCCGGGGCGCGCGCGGTGCCCTTCAGCGTCGCGCCGGCGCCGGTCATCACGATGTTCTGCTTTTCCGAGACGTCCAGCGAGTAATTGCGGGCGCCCGCCGTGCGGTTGGCCTGCGACACGACCGCCCGGTAGGTCCCGGGGCCGAGCCGGGCGTTGGCGTCCGTCGCTTCGGTCTTCGACCGCAGGGTGGTGACCACCTCGTTCCGGTCGTTGACGATGTCGACGTTGGTGAAGGTGTCGTTGATCTTGAAATTGTACTCGCCGGACTTGGTGACCGTGAAGGTCTGGTAATCGGCGTTGGCCCCGTCGGCCCCGATCTTGTTCGTCGTGCCCTTGAACTGGGAGAAGGCCGACTGCGACAGGTTGGTAACGGACTGGGAAACGGACAGGTCCGCCATGGCGGTCACTCCCCTGGGGCACGGACGGACGACGCGAAGGAACGTCCGGATACACTACCGGATCTCGCGAAATCCGTCAAATTTCGCCCCGGAATTCCCCTGGAACGCCCCCCGCGCCCCGCACCGGCGGTCTGGCCGGCGCGGGGCGCGGGGGGCGGGGGGCGGGAGGCTTACTCCAGCCCTTCGAACAGCGGGGTCGACAGGTAGCGTTCGGCGAAGGACGGCAGGATCACGACGATCTGCTTGCCGGCGTTCTCCGGACGGGCGCCGATCTCCAGCGCCGCGGCCAGCGCCGCGCCGGACGAGATGCCGACCGGGACGCCTTCCAGCCGGGCGACCTTGCGCGCGGTTTCGAAGGCGCGCTGGTTGGAGATGCGGACGACCTCGTCGATCAGGTCCTTCCGCAGGATGTCGGGGACGAAGCCGGCGCCGATGCCCTGGATCTTGTGCGGGCCGGGCATGCCGCCGGACAGCACCGGGCTGTCCTCCGGCTCGACCGCGACGGCCTTGAAGCCGGGCTTGCGCGCCTTGATCACCTCGGCGACGCCGGTCAGCGTGCCGCCGGTGCCGACGCCGGACACCAGGATGTCGGCTTGGCCGTCGGTGTCCTTCCAGATCTCCTCCGCCGTGGTGACGCGGTGGACGGCCGGGTTGGCGGTGTTCTTGAACTGCTGGAGCAGGTAGGCGTTGGGGTCGGCGGCCAGGATCTCCTCGGCCTTGCGGATGGCGCCCTTCATGCCTTCCGACGCCGGGGTCAGCACCAGCTCCGCGCCCAGCAGCTTCAGCATCTTGCGCCGCTCGACCGACATGCTTTCCGGCATGGTCAGGATCAGCTTGTAGCCCTTGGCGGCGGCGGCGAAGGCCAGCGCGATGCCGGTGTTGCCCGACGTCGGCTCGACCAGGGTGGTGCGGCCGGGCTCGATGGTGCCGGCAGCCTCGGCGGCCTCGATCATGGCGCGGCCGATGCGGTCCTTGACGCTGGCCAGCGGGTTGAAGAACTCCAGCTTGCCGAGGATGTGCGCCTTGACGCCGGCGTCGTCGGCGAGGCGGCTCAGCCGCACCAGCGGCGTGGCGCCGATCGTGTCGAGGACGCTGTCGTAGATCTTGCCACGGAATTCGGGTGCGGCCATGATTCCACCTCTAGGATTTGTGTTATACGTGAGTTCAACACCCCGACTTGAGCTTTATCCACTCCGCCAGGGGTGTCAAAGGGGAAGTGGGGCAGACGGGATCAGGATCGGACGTGGGGCCCGGTCAGATGGTGAAGTCGATGCGGTCTTCGGTCTCGCTCTCCACCCCGGCGCTGCGGGCGCGCATGCACAGATCCTCGATGGTGATGGTGTCGAGCTTGGCCATGCACTCCTCCTGCAGCTCGCCCCACAGCGGGCGCACGACCTTGTGGCCGAGGATGGAGCCGGCCGGCTCCTCGATCGGGTCGGTGGCGGTTTCCATCGAGCGGACAACCTTGACGATTTCGCCCAGCGTGATCCGCCGCCGCTCGCGCGCCAGCCGGTAGCCGCCGCGCGGCCCGCGCACCCCGGCCAGCACGCCGTCGCGCACCAGCTGCTGCAGCACCTGCTCCAGATAGCGCTTCGGGATGCCCTGGCGGCGGGTGATCTCCCCGGACTGCACCGGCTCGGTCCCCGCGTTGTAGGCGATGTCGAGGACCGCCTCGATGGCGAACATCAGCTTCTTGGAGATGCGGAGCATCACGAACCACTCCTGGGTGTTCCATTGGTATCGTTCAGGCGCCGGCCCAGCTTTGCCGGACGGACGTGGAAGCACCGTCCTCTTCCCCAATCCCGCCTGTTGGTTGGATGATGTTTTACACCTCAGATGCGGGAATTCACAACAGGATTTGTCGCAGATCGACTCGGAGAAATAGACCGGGAGACATCGGCAGCGGAAAATCGGCAGCGGAAAATCGGCTAGCCGACCACCATCGCCGCCAGCGTTTCCACCCGGTCGGCCTCGTGCGCCGGCTTGTCCCAGCGGATGCGGTGGATGCGGGGGAAGCGCATCGCCAGGCCGCTCTTGTGGCGGGTGGAGGGGTGGACGCTGTCGAAGGCGACCTCCAGCACCAGCCCGGGCTCGACCTCGCGCACCGGGCCGTAGCGGCGGGTGGTGTGGTTGCGCACCCAGCGGTCCAGCTCGACCAGCTCGGCGTCGGTGAAGCCGGAATAGGCCTTGCCGACCGGCACCAGCTCCTCGCCGCGCCAGACGCCGAAGGTGTAGTCGGAGTAGAAGCTGGAGCGTTTGCCGTGGCCGCGCTGGGCGTACATCATCACGGTGTCGAGCGTCAGGGCGCCGCGCTTCCACTTGAACCACGGCCCCTTCGGCCGCCCGGCGAGGTAGGCGCTGTCGCGCCGTTTCAGCATCAGCCCCTCGATGCCGTTCTCGCGCGCGCCCTCGCGCAGCGCCACCAGCTCGTCCCACTGCTCGAAGGGCACCAGCGGCGACAGGTCCATGCGGCGCGGCCGCACCGCGTCGTACCAGCGCTCCAGCCGGGCGCGGCGCTCGACGAAGGACAGGCCGCGCAGATCCTCGTCGCCGTCGAACAGGATGTCGTAGAGCCGGACCCAGGCCGGTCCGTCGCGCAGCATCGCCGCCGTCACCGTCTTGCGGTTCAGCCGCTGCTGCAGGTCGTTGAACGGCGCCACCACGCCGTCGCGCGCCACCAGCAGCTCGCCGTCCAGCACCGCGTCGAAGCTCATGTGATCGACGATGTCGGGGAAGGCGCCGGACACGTCGTCGCCGGTGCGGCTGTAGAGCCGGCGCTGGCCGTCGCGCGCCGCCAACTGCACGCGGATGCCGTCCCATTTCCATTCGGCGGCGTAGGCGGCGGGGTCGAGTCCGGCCCGGTCCTCCTCCTCCAGCGGGTGGGACAGCATCATCGGGCGGAAGCCGGCGCCATGGCCGACGGCCGGCCGCTCCGCCGCCCCCTCCAGCCAGGCGAACAGCTCGGCGTAGGGCGGGGTCAGGCCGTGCCAGACCTCCTCGACATCGTCGACCGTCACGTCGGGCACCGCTGCCCTACCCCACTCGGCCAGCGCCGTCTTGGCCAGCCGCGCCGACACGCCGATGCGCAGCGCCCCGGTGATCAGCTTCAGCAGGGCGAAGCGCCCCGACGAG
This sequence comes from Azospirillum sp. TSO35-2, assembly GCF_003116095.1. Classification (GTDB taxonomy): domain Bacteria; phylum Pseudomonadota; class Alphaproteobacteria; order Azospirillales; family Azospirillaceae; genus Azospirillum. The sequence continues at coordinate 49,572 of NZ_LGRA01000022.1, read as the reverse complement.
TCGCCGGAGGAACCGAGCGTGTCGAGCCAACCCTCCACCAGCTCCATCACCTGCCCGCGCCTGGCGGTCCGCAGCCCCTCCACCACCTCGTCCAGGCTGGGCGGCAGGCTGTTGGCCCGCTCCGCACGCTCGGGCCAGATCAGGGCCACCGTCTCCGCCAGATCGCCGACGTAGTCGTAGGACAGGGCGAGCAGTTCCGGATCGACCCGGGTCGCCGCCAGTTGGCGGATGGCGGCCGGCTTGGCCTCGCGGAAGCTCAGCGCCCCGGTCAGCGCCGCCAGCGCCCAGCCGCGTTCGGGGTCGGGCGTGCTGGCGAAATGGTCGACCAGCAGCCGGATCTTGCCGTTGCGCGACGGCATGAAGACCAGCGCGTCGATCAGCGCGGCGAAGCGGTTCATGCGCCCACCTCCTCCAGATCCTCCTCCTCGAAGCCGATCAGCGCCAGGGCGCAGGCGCGGATGCCGCGCCCGGTGGCGTGATGGACCAGCGCCTCTTCCCGGCCATGCGTCACCCAGACCTCCGGCGCGCCGACGTCGTCCAGCGTCCGGCACAGCTCGTCCCAGTCGGCGTGGTCGGAGATGACCAGCGGCAGTTCCACCCCGCGCTGGCGGGCGCGCTGGCGCACCCGCATCCAGCCCGACGCCATCGCCACCACCGGGTCGGCCAGCCGCCGCGCCCAGCGGTCGGCGATGGCTCCCGGCGGGGCCAGCACCAGGGCGCCGGCCAGCTCCTCCTTGGCGGCGACGGTGGCCGGCCGCAGTTCCCCCAGCTCGACGCCCAGGCTGCGGTAGAGCGCGCACAGCGGCTCCAGCGCGCCGTGCAGGTAGATCGGCCGGTCATAGCCGGCGGCCCGCAGCAGCGTGATCAGCCGCTGGCACTTGCCGAGCGCGTAGACGCCGACGACGTGGCTGCGCTCCGGAAACAGCGCCATCGAGTGCAGCAGCTTGCCGACCTCGCCCAGGTCGGGCGGGTGGCGGAAGACCGGCAGCCCGAAGGTCGCCTCGGTGACGAAGACGTCGCAGGGCACCGGCTCGAACGGGGCGCAGGTGCGGTCGAACCGGCGCTTGTAGTCGCCCGACACGACGACGCGCGACCCGCCATGCTCCAGCACCACCTGGGCGCTGCCCAGCACATGGCCGGCCGGCACCAGCCGGACGGTGACGTCGCCGATGCGCAGCGTCTCGCCATACTCCAGCGGCTGGAGACTGCCGCCGGCCGCCTCCCCCATCCGCTGCCGCATGATGGCGAGCGTGCCGGGGGTGGCCAGGGCGTGGCGGTTGCCGGGGCGGGCGTGGTCGGAATGGCCGTGGGTGATGACGGCCCGCTCCACCGCCCGCACCGGGTCGATGAAGAAGCCACCCGGCTCGACATACAGCCCCTCCGGCAGGACCTTGATCCAGCGGTCGGGATTTTGGCGATCGGGATTGGGGCGATCATGATGGAGTGCAGCGGACATGCGTCCTAATATAGGGCGCTCCCCTGCCCACGACAGCGCCGGAACGACCGCCCATGCACCCGACCCTGCTGCCCACCCCCGAGATCGCCGACGCGCTCGCCGCGAACCGCCCGGTGGTGGCGCTGGAATCGACGGTGATCTCGCACGGCATGCCCTACCCCCGCAACCTGGAGACCGCCCGCGCGCTGGAGGCCGAGGTGCGGGCGGCCGGCGCCGTCCCCGCCACCATCGCGGTGATGGACGGGCGCATCCGCATCGGGCTGGACGACGCGGCGCTGGAACGGCTGGCCACCGGCGGCCCCGCGGTGCGCAAGCTGAGCCGCCGCGACCTCGGCGTGGCGCTGGCGACCGGCACGCTGGGAGCGACCACGGTGGCGGCGACGATGATCGGGGCGCGGCTGGCCGGCATCGCCGTCTTCGCCACCGGCGGCATCGGCGGCGTCCACCGCGGGGCGGAAACCAGCTTCGACGTCTCCGCCGACCTCGACGAGCTGGCGCGCACCCCGGTCTGCGTCGTCTGCGCCGGGGCCAAGTCGATTCTCGACCTGCCCAAGACGCTGGAGGTGCTGGAGACGCGCGGAGTCCCGGTGCTGGGCTTCCGCACCGACGAATTTCCCGCCTTCTACAGCCGCCGCAGCGGCCTGCCAATTGATCATCGCTGTGACAACGTGCAGGAGGTCGCGGACATCCTGCGCGCGTCCTGGACGCTCGGGCTGGAGGGCGGCGTGCTGCTCGCCAACCCGATCGACGACGGCGACGCGCTGGACGCCGACGCGATGGAGGCGGCGGTGGCGCAGGCGTTGGCCGAGGCGGAAGCCAGGGGAATCAAGGGGAAGGACATCACCCCGCACCTGCTGGCGGCGCTGGAGCGCATCACCGGCGGGCGCAGCCTGACCGCCAACATCGCGCTGATCCGCAACAACGCGCGGGTCGCGGCGGGGGTGGCGGCGGCCTATGCGGCCCTGCGTTCCGACCGGGTCGGTCCGATGGGATAGGCCTACCTCGCAGGGAGTAAGGCTTACGCCCTGGTACCGGCTTAAGACCCCGTTAACCGCCCACGCGCAATCTGGGATCACGACACGAGCGGAGGCTTCCATGCGCGCACCCAGCAGCACCTCGACCCTGGTTTCCCGGATGATCGCGATGGCCGGCCAAGGCGACGAGGCGCCGGGCCTCACCGAGACCAAGGCCCCGGCGCATGTGAAGCGCATCGTCTGGGCCTCGCAGGCGGCCAAGCTGCGCGGCTCGCTCTCCGCCCGCAGCATCCACGAGATCGAAAGCGCCGTCACCGCCGACCTCGACAGCATGGAACTGCCGGAAATCTTCTTCACCTCGGTCGAAGTCGGCGGCCATGTGGTCACCTGCGACCTCGACGCCTCGGGCACCGCCTCGATCTTCGGCCTGATCGACGCCGGCGAATACGACGATCTGGTGGAAGAGGCTGGCGACGACGCCCTGTTCGGCGTCGATTGGGACGGCGTCTACATCACGCCGGCCCGCACCCGGCACTGAACGCCCGCCCCGCTCGACGGACACACGAACGCCCCGCCGGACCTTCCGCGGGGCGTTTTCGCGTGCCGGCACCGCTCACCCCCGCCCCGGCATGCCGACCACGACGTCGGCGCGGGACACCAGCGGCAGGTTGGTCCGGCGCGCCTCCCAGGCCGTCATGAACGCGCCGATCCGGTCGACGGCCAGCGGCCGGCTGATGAAATAGCCCTGGATCAGGTCGCAGCCAATGCGCGACAGCGCCTCCCACTGCTCGACATCCTCCACCCCTTCGGCGACGACGGTGCGCGACAGGTCGCGGGCGATGCGGGCGATCGACGACACCAGGCTGCGGGCGTCGGGCCGGCGGTGGACGTCGTCGATGAACGCCTTGTCGAGCTTCAGCGTGTGGATCGGCAGGGTCCGCAGGTAGGTCAGCGACGAATAGCCGGTGCCGAAATCGTCCAGCGCGATGTGGATGCCGGCGCGGCGCAGTTCGTTCAGCTTGCCGATGGCGTTGTCGAGCGAGCCGATCATCTGGGACTCGGTGATCTCCAGCTCCAGCCGGTTCGGGATCAGGCCGGTGCGCTCCAGCACGTCCAGCACCCGCGGCACGAAGTCGTGCTGGGCGAGTTGCACCACCGAGACGTTGACGCTCATGGTCGCGTCGATGCCGCGGGCGGCCAGCGACGCCGCTTCGAGGCAGGCGGTCTCCAGCACCCAGGCGCCGAGCGGGATGATCAGGCCGGACTCCTCGCACACCGGGATGAAGCGCGCCGGAGAGACCGGGCCCAGCTCGCCGTCGGTCCAGCGCACCAGCGCCTCGAACCCGCGCACGGTGCCGTCGGCGGTGGCGACCTGGGGCTGGTAGTGCAGGCTGAAGGCGTTGCGGTCGAGCGCCTGACGCACCCGGCTCAGCATCCGCACCCGCTCCACCACGTTGCGGTTCATCTCCGGGGCGAAGGCGCAGACCCGTCCGCGGCCGCTGTCCTTGGCCCAGTACATCGCGGTGTCGGCGTTCTGCAGCAGTTCGTCGAAGCAGCGGCCGTCCCAGGGGAAGCGGGCGATGCCGACGCTGCTGGTGATGAAGAAATGCTGGCCTTCGACGACGAACGGCGCGGTCAGCCCCTGTTCCAGCCGCGACGCCACCACCGACGGTTCGTCGGCGTCGGCGCCGTGGACGACGACGACGAACTCGTCACCGCCCAGCCGCGAGATGAACAGGCCGTCGCCGGTCACCGTCTTGATGCGCAGGCCGAACGCCATCAGCAGCTCGTCGCCCGCCTTGTGGCCGAAGCTGTCGTTGACGAACTTGAAATTGTCCATGTCGATGAACAGCAGCGCCAGCGGCTGCACCTGACCGCTGGCCTTGTCGGCCTTGATCAGGCCGTCGACGTGCTGCTCCAGCTTCAGCCGGTTCGGCAGGCCGGTCAGCGGATCGAAATGGGCGAGATGGTCCAGCCATTCCTGCTGCTGCCGGGCGGCGGTGACGTTGGTGTAGGAGCCCGCCATGATCGTCGGCCGCCCCTGCTCGTCGAACAGCGCCTTGCCGGTGGCGTAGATCCACAGGTAGTAGCCGTCGCGGTGGCGCACCCGGTATTCCGACCGGTATTCCGGCGTGGCGCCCGACAGATGGCGGCTCAGCGCCTCGGCCGCGCTCTCGCGGTCGTCCGGATGGACGAGCCGGAACCACGCCTCCTGCGAATCGATGCTGAGCGCGTCCACCCCCAACAGCTCCTCGATCCGGCCGGACAGGACGCGGCGGTCGGTGGCGATGTCCCAGGTCCAGATGATGTCGCGCGACGCCTCCGCCACCAGCCGGATCCGGCGTTCGCGTTCGCGCAGCGCCTCCTTGCTGGCGGTCAGTTCGGCAAGGTTGGCCTCAAGCTCGCGGCGGGACTCGCCCAGCGCCTCGTTGGTCCGCAGCAACGCCACCTCGGCGAAGCGGCGCTCGCGCAACGCGAACGACAGCGCCACCACCATGCCGGCCAGCACGGCGATGACGCCGCCGACCGTCGTCACCAGCGGCCAGTAGACGCCCAGGAAGGAGAACGGCTTGTTCAGCACCCGGTCGACCTCCGGGATGCGGTCGGGTGACAGGCCGTGGCGCCGCGCCTCCCGGTAGTCGATCGCCCGGACGACCGACGGATGCGGCGCCGCCGGCAGGTCGGCGACCCGGATGCCGTCCAGGACGCTGGCGGCCAGCGCGCCCACCGCCCGGCCGTGCTCGCGGCCGCTCAACAGGCTGCCGCCGGTCAGGCCGTGGCCCATCAGATACTCCTGGAGGCCATAGATCGGCGCGCCGCTCCGCTCGCTCATCAACTCCAGGAAGCGCTCGGGCGGCAGGACCAGCCCGTTGATGTCGGTGGCGTAGGTCCCCAGCAGCACCGCGCTGCCGGGCGGCAGCGTCGCCAGCCGCTCCTCCAGCCGGTCGAACGGCAGGTCGGTCAGGAAATGCCATTCCAGATGCGGCGGGAAGTGCCCGGCGGCGAGCCCGTCGCGGAACTCCGCCTCCAGCCCCTGGCCGGATTCGGTCTGGTCGCGCACGAGATAGATGCGCTTCAGGCCGGGATCGGCCGCCATCGCCATGCGCACCGTTCCGACGAAGTCCTTGGCCTCGTCGACACCCGCCACGTTGGGCTCCCCGGCGGTCATCGACCGCGCCGTCCCGGCGAGCACGCCGCCATGCACCAGCGGCACCGGGCCGTAGATCGCGTCGCGCAGACGCAGCCCGAATGACAGGGCCGCATCGTCGGTCGTGACGATCGCGTTGATGCTTCCCTTCGGGTGGCGGTGACGGATCAGCGCCTCCAGAAAATCGAGCCCGGCCGGTTCGGGATGGCGCTTCCAATCCAGGTAATAGACCACCTGCTCCGCGTTGGGCACCGAGGCGGCCAGGGTCTCCGCGATCCCGGCGGCCTGGCCGTCGGTCCACTCGTAGCCCTGGTGGTAGGAATGCAGGATCAGCACCGTCTTGTCCGGCGCAGTCGCCCGGCCGATGGCCGGAAGAGAAGCCGCAACCACGAGAAGCAGTGCCAGCAGCAAAACACCGCACCGGATCGTCTTCATGGTCCACCCGTGGGCTCTTGCCCGTCCACGGCGCTCGACGACGACTCTGCGGCCCCCGGGAACGCCGTACCCCTTTTTCGTCACTCAAAGGATACGGCAGGATCCCGGGTATATCGTAGGAATTTAATATAGTGGATTACCCTATGGGCGCTTCCATCCCTTCCCGTTCCGAATCAAGCTCTTGCGGTGTTCGGTTGTATTTGCGGCGAAGTCTTCGATAATGTTGTTGCGGCGCAGCAGGTTTATTCCGGCCGCCTTTGCGACATACTATAGTATGCAGTCCGACCGGTTGTTGCGTCCAGGCTCCGCGACGACGGCCGCCAGCGCGCACGCCGAAGCACCACGCCCCGGCGCGTTCAGGCGGGGGCACGGGGGCTGGTCGCACGCAGGATCGACGTGTTTGACGGTCGGGATGGCGGGCGCAGGCAAGCGGCCTGCACGCGGTCCGCCGGACCCGGACCGCCGCGTTCATGCGCCACGCCGGCGTCGCGCCTCCCGGCGCGCCGTCGCGGGTGATCCCGGATGCGGGATTACTGCAGGCTGCGCTGCATTTCCTCGAAGGTGCGGGAGAAGCCGTTCAGCGGGAAGTCGATGTCGCGCTTGCCCATGCGGGGGAAGCTGACCCGGACCAGGATCGTCGAGCCGTTGCGGAACTGGTCGGCGACCCGCCCGGACACGAAGTTCGGGAACATGCACATGTTCAGCGTCGCGATCTGCGTCTCGATGCGCGGCTGGCGGTCGACGCGGATGGCGCAGCGGTCCACCAGCCCCTGGCTGGTCGTCAGGAACAGGTGGAAGTCGTTGCCGGTCGGAATGATGCTGAGCGCGACGAAGCCGACGTCCTTCCCGTCGTCGAACAGACGGTAGATCATCAGCCGGCAGGTCTTGTTGTCGGTCATGCGATCGATGTCGCACTGGTTGGTCCAGGCACCCTCGGGCCCGAAATCGGCGCTGGCCTTGGAGAAATCCACCGCCTTGGACGGCCCGGCCGCCAGCAGCAGTGGCAGAAGCGCCGCGGCAGCCGCCGCCTTCACACCACTCATCAGACCCTTCCAGCGCATCGGCCCGGCCCCTCGCCCATCGTTCGTGTTAGTACCGAAGGCGCCATGATAACCGGCGGCAACCGGGGTGCAAGGCGCGAGTGCCCGCAAGCCCATGATTGCCCCCGGTCATTCCGTCACAGGGATGGGTCCGGAACCGTCAGATCCGCCCCTCCTCGAAGTCGCGGAAGGCCTGCATCACCTCGTCGCGCGTGTTCATGACGAAGGGACCGCCCCAGGCGATCGGCTCGCCGATCGGCTGCCCGGCCAGCAGCAGGAACCGGGCGCCCTCCGCCCCCGCCGTCGCCTCCACCCGCTCGCCGTCGCCCAGCACGATCACGCGCGGCCCAGTCAAAGGACCAGCCAGCGGGGCGTCCCCGGCGACCGTCAGCGTGCCCTCGAACAGCACCAGGAAGGCGGTGTGGCCGGCCGGCAGCGGCTCGACGAAGGACGCCGACGGCGGCAGGGTCACGTCGAAATAGCGGGCGTCGGTCGCCTCGGCCCGCACCGGGCCGGCGGTGCCGCGCGCGGTGTCGCCGGCGATGACGGTGACGGTCGTCCCGCCGTCGCGGGCTTCCACCGGGATGGAGGCCGCCGGGAACTCCTGATAGCGCGGATCGGTCATCTTCAGCCGCGCCGGCAGGTTGATCCAGAGCTGGAAGCCCCGCATCAGCCCCTCGGTCTGTTCCGGCATCTCGGAATGGACCAGGCCGCGGCCGGCGGTCATCCACTGCACGCCGCCGGTTTCGATCACCCCCTCGTGGCCGTGGTTGTCGGCGTGGCGCATGCGGCCGGCCAGCATGTAGGTCACCGTCTCGAAGCCGCGGTGGGGATGGTCGGGGAAGCCGGCCAGATAGTCGGTCGGCTCGTCGGAGCCGAACAGGTCGAGCATCAGGAAGGGGTCGAGCGTGCGCAGCCGCGGCGTGCCCAGCATGCGCGTCATGCTGACGCCGGCGCCGTCGGAGGTGGCCATGCCCTCCACGGCGGCAAGCACCGGGCGGACACCGGGGATGGCGGGCTGGGTGGACATGGCGGCAACTCCTGAGCAGACGCGCCCCGAACGGAACGCAGTGGCGATGCACCAGAGTTAGTCCGCCCCGGCCCCGCCGTGAAGCCGGCCCGCCCGCGCCACAGCGTTCCGCCCCACGCAACAATGCCGCGACCGGCGACGAAAAAGGCCGCCGGAGAACCGGCGGCCTTTTCGAAAGAGACCCGTGGGAAAGGGTTTTTGTCTTAGTGGATGCTCTCGCCGTGCAGGGCGAGGTCGAGACCGTCGCGCTCCACGTCCTCGTCGACACGCAGGCCCATGACCACATCGACGACCTTCAGCAGGACGAAGGTGGCGATGGCGCACCAGCCGATGGTGTAGGCGATGCCCTGGATCTGGATCCACACCGCGGCGGCGTTGCCTTCCAGCAGGCCCAGCGTGGCCTTGGGGTCGGCCTGCAGGACCGCGGCGAAGCCGCCTTCGCTGTTCGACACCGACATCTTGGCGAACACGCCGGTCAGGATGGCGCCGATCAGGCCGCCGACGCCGTGCACGCCGAAGGCGTCCAGGCTGTCGTCATAGCCCAGCATGTGCTTGAGGCTGGTGGCCGACCAGAAGCAGATCACGCCGGCGACGATGCCGATGATGATGGCGCCGGTCGGGTCGACGAAGCCGGCGGCCGGGGTCACGGCGACCAGGCCGGCGACCGCACCCGAGATGATGCCGAGGATCGAGGGCTTGCCCTTGACGATCCATTCCGCGAACAGCCAGCCCATGGCGGCGCCGGCGGTGGCGATGTGCGTGGCGGCCAGCGCCATGCCGGCGCGCGGACCGGCGGTCAGCGCCGAACCGGCGTTGAAGCCGAACCAGCCGACCCACAGCAGCGAGGCGCCGATCAGCGACAGCACCAGGTTGTGCGGCATGAAGGCTTCCTTCGGGTAGCCCTTGCGCTTGCCGATCACCAGGGCGGCGATCAGGCCGGCGACGCCCGCGTTGATGTGGACAACCGTGCCGCCGGCGAAGTCCAGCACGCCGAGACCGAAGAGGAAGCCGGCCGGGTGCCAGACCCAGTGGGCGATCGGCGCGTAGACCACCAGCGACCACAGCGCGGTGAAGACCAGCAGCGACGAGAACTTCATGCGGTCCGCGAAGGCGCCGGTGATCAGCGCCGGCGTGATGATCGCGAAGGTCATCTGGAACATCATGAAGACCGGCTCGGGGATGGTCGTCGGGACCGGGCCGGAGGTCGCCTCGCCCAGCACGAAGGCCTTCGTGAAGTCGAGCCCGTTGAGGAACAGCCGGTCGAGCCCGCCGACATAGGCGCCGGTGCCAGTGAAGGCCAGGCTGTAGCCGATCACGTACCACAGGACGCTGATGAGGCAGGTGATGGCGAAGCTCTGCATCACCGTCGACAGCACGTTCATCTTGCGGACCATGCCGCCGTAGAACAGGGCCAGGCCGGGGATGGTCATCATCAGCACCAGCGCCGTGGAGATCAGCATCCAGGCGGTGTCGCCGTTGTTGAGCGCCGGAGCAGCCGGCGCGGCGGCGGCGGTGGCAGCGGCGGCAGCCGCCGCAGCAGCAGCGGCCGCCGCAGCCGCCGGGTCCTGGGCAAGGGCTGCGGCCGGCAGGCCGACCGCGCCCAGAGCAACCGCCATCATCGGTGCGGCCATAAGGAACAGACGGTTCATCGAGGCTCCCTCTTTCTCCAAAATCGCTCCCGCCCCGCAACGGCCCGCCCGGCACCGGAGGTGTTCCGGGCGGACGCCGCAATGGGGCGACCCCGTCCCGGTCGCCCCGTCCCCGGCAAAGACGGGGCGGCGGACGGGACCGAGGACGCTCCAATCACTACAAGAAGCGTGCCAGTCGAAAACGGCTTGGAATCGTCAGGGTTGTCCTGGCTCCGGCCCCCCGAACGGGCACCCTCCGACGAGTCGCGGGGTGACTCTGCCCAGAAAACAGGCATGTGTCGGGACTGACATTGGGAAGCAATTTTCGGGCTTTCGACCAAAGCAAACGGCCCGATGCAGCGGATCACCGCGGCGCCGTGGCTGACTTTCCAGCAGATGATGAAAATTTGTGCAGGAGGGGCGCCGCCGGGCTGGTCAATTCCGGAGTAGGACCCGTCTTTTTCCATAGGCCCGGCGACCGGACGGGAGGGGCGGTCGGCCGAGCCGCACCGCGCTTCCGCGCCACTTGGACATGGCGGCGAGATGTGGCACCGTCAACGCCTCAATGGAAAGGCCGCCGCCGAGCGGTCGCAAGAAGACGGCAAGGGGGTAACGGCCATGCTCGACAAACGGGATCTGCGTCTGGCGCCGCGGCGCGCGGTGGCGTTGGTGCTGGCCGGAGGACGCGGCAGCCGTCTGATGCAGCTGACCGACCGGCGGGCCAAGCCGGCGACCTACTTCGGCGGCAAGTTCCGCATCATCGACTTCGCCCTGTCCAACTGCGTCAATTCCGGCTTCCGCCGCATCGGCGTGCTGACCCAGTACAAGTCGCACAGCCTGCTGCGCCATCTCCAGCGCGGCTGGAACTTCTTCCGCGGCGAGATGAACGAGTTCTGCGACCTGCTGCCGGCCCAGCAGCGCATCAGCGAGACGGAATGGTACCAGGGCACCGCCGACGCCGTGTACCAGAACCTGGACATCCTGCGCGACCACGAACCGGAATACGTGCTGATCCTGGCCGGCGACCACATCTACAAGATGGATTACGGCGCGCTGCTGCTCGACCACATCGACCGCAAGGCCGACGTGACGGTCCCCTGCGTCGAGGTTCCGCGCCAGCAGGCGACCGGCTTCGGCGTCATGCACATCGACGAGGACCGCCGCATCATCGACTTCGTCGAGAAGCCGGCCGACCCGCCGGCGATGCCGGGCAAGCCCGACATCGCGCTGGCCAGCATGGGCATCTACGTCTTCAACGCCCAGTTCCTCTACGAACAGCTCGAACGCGACGTCGCCACGCCCGGCTCCAGCCGCGATTTCGGCAAGGACATCATCCCGCATCTGGTGAAGGCCGGCGCCCGCATCATGGCGCACAACTACGCCGACAGCGCGGTGATCGACGCCCCGGACGACACCCCCTACTGGCGCGACGTCGGCACCATCGACGCCTATTGGGAGGCCAACCTCGACCTCTGCCACGTCACGCCGCAGTTGAACATGTACAACCGCGACTGGCCGATCTTCACCTACCAGGAGCAGCTGCCGCCGGCGAAGTTCGTCTTCGACGACGAGAACCGGCGCGGCATGGCGGTGGACAGCCTGGTGTCGGGCGGCTGCATCATCTCCGGCTCGACCGTGCGGCGGTCGCTGCTGTTCAGCTCGGTCCGCGTCAACTCCTACAGCGAGCTGCACGAGGCGGTGGTGCTGCCGGAATGCGACATCGGCCGCCATTGCCGCCTGAAGAAGGTGGTCATCGACCGCGGCGTCACCATCCCCAACGGCCTCGTCGTCGGCGAGGATGCCGAGCTGGACGCCCGCCGCTTCCACCGCAGCGAGGGCGGCGTCGTCCTGATCACCCGCGAGATGATCGAGAAGCTGCCCAAGGAGTAGGAGTTCCCTTTCCCCTTCCGACCGAAGCCGACCCCTCACCCCTGCGGCCGTCATTCCCGCGCAGGCGGGAATCCAGCGCGCCCCGAAGCCGATCCTTCGGCACAGCCTGGATCCCCGCCGCCGCGGGGATGACGGCCGGGTGAGCGGCAGGCCGCCTTCCCCCGCCCTCCCCCCGCCTTTGATCCGAGTGCCGTCCCGATGCGCGTCCTCTACGTCACGTCCGAATGCTACCCGATGGTCAAGACGGGGGGGCTGGCGGACGTGTCCGCCGCCCTGCCGCCGGCGCTGAACGCCGCCGGGGCCGACGTCCGCCTGCTGCTGCCCGGCTACCCGGCGGTGCTGAACGGCTTGTCGAACCTGCACGAGGTGGGGGAGCTGATCACCGACCTGCCCGGCTGCGACCGCGCCCGGCTGCGCATCGGCCGCACGGCGGACGGCGTGCTGGCCTACGCGCTGGACGCGCCGTCGCTCTACGACCGGCCGGGCAACCCCTATCTCGGGCCGGACGGCCAGGACTGGCCCGACAACGCCCTGCGCTTCGCCGCGCTGGCCTGGGCCGCCGCCGGCTTCGCGTCCGACGATTCCTATGACCCGTGGTGGCGGCCCGACGTGCTGCACGGCCACGACTGGCAGGCCGGGCTGATCCCCGCCTACCTGGAGCTGCGGCCCGACCGCTTCGCCGGCGCCGTCCGGCCGGGGACGGTGCTGACCATCCACAACATCGCCTACCAGGGCAATTTCGGCCCGTGGATGCTGGGCGACCTCGGCCTGCCCTCCTCCAGCTTCCGGATCGACGGGGTCGAGTATTACGGCAACGTCAGTTTCCTGAAGGCCGGCTGCTACTACGCCGACCGCCTGACCACGGTCAGCCCGACCTACGCCAACGAGATCCAGACGGCGGAGCACGGCACCGGCCTGCAAGGGCTGCTCGCCACCCGGTCCGACGTTCTGACCGGCATCCTGAACGGCGTCGATTACGCCGTCTGGGACCCGGCGACCGACCCGCACATCCCCGCCCGCTACACCCCCGACGATCTCGGCGGCAAGGACGCCTGCAAGGCCGACCTGCAATCGGCCTTCGGCCTCGACCGCCGTCCCGACGCGCCGCTGGCCGCGGTGGTCAGCCGCCTGACCTGGCACAAGGGCCTCGACCTCGTGCTGGAGGCGGCCGCGCAATGGATCGCCTGGGGCGGCCAGCTGGTGGTTCTCGGCAGCGGCGACCCGGCGAGCGAGGCCGGCTTCCGCCACCTCGCCCAGTGGCATCCGCAGTCGGTCGGTGTCCGCATCGGCTATGACGAGCCGCTGTCGCACCGCATCCAGGCGGGGGCCGACCTGTTCCTGGTCCCCTCGCGCTCGGAGCCCTGCGGCCTGACCCAGCTCTACGCGCTGAAGTACGGCACCCTGCCGCTGGTCCGCCGCACCGGCGGCCTCGCCGACACGGTGATCGACGCCAATCCGGCGGCCAGCGCCGACGGCAGCGCCACCGGCTTCCAGTTCGTCAACGCCACCGGCCAGGAACTGGTCTGGGCGCTGCGCCGCGCGCTGACCGTCTACCGCAAGCCGGAACGCTGGCAGGCGATGCAACGCCGCGCCATGACGCGGGATTTCGGCTGGCACGGCCCGGCGGAGGAGTACATGGAGCTGTACCGGGGGCTGGGGCGTTAGGCGCCGAGCTACCCTCACCGCCTGTGATCGAACCGGCGTCCGCAGCCCCACGCCGTCGTCCCCGCGAAGGCGGGGATCCAGGCTTCCTGCTCAAGCACCTGCTATGGCTGGATTCCAGCCTTCGCGGGACTGACGCTTGATTACGGTGGACGCCGGTTCGGCCGTGTCTCCGATCGTTCAAGCGGGTGTCTGTGGCGGGCAGTGCCCAGGGATTTTTCCAGGCACCTCTCCCCCGGCCCGCAGCGCATGCTAGAAATGTGAACTCCTGCTTCCGACCGGGGAGAGCGCATGCGCCGATGGGGCCGAGCCGCCCGTTCCGACCGATGCGATGCCGTCCTCCGGCACCCCCGTACAGGGCGTGCCCATGCCGACCGTTCCAACGAATGGAACATGGAACAGCCCCCGAAAAACTGTTCCATCCGGTTTCAAACGTTCCATTCACCACCGGTCCAGCGCCCGCCAGCCTCCCGCCGCGGCCCCCGCCCACCACACCATCGTTGCGCCCATCCCCCGTCCGCCCTATGTTCCGGCAAACTCTAAAGTCCCGGGCCCCGATGACTGACCTCTCGCACATCCGCAATTTCTCGATCATCGCCCACATCGACCACGGCAAGTCGACGCTTGCCGACCGGTTGATCCAGCAGTGCGGCGGCCTCGACGCGCGCGAGATGCGCGAGCAGGTGCTCGACAGCATGGACATCGAGCGTGAGCGCGGGATCACCATCAAGGCGCAGACCGTCCGCCTGCTCTACAAGGCCGAGGACGGCAAGCAGTACACGCTGAACCTGATGGACACCCCCGGCCACGTCGACTTCGCCTATGAGGTCAGCCGGTCCTTGGCCGCCTGCGAGGGCTCGATCCTGGTGGTCGACGCCAGCCAGGGGGTGGAGGCGCAGACGCTCGCCAACGTCTATCAGGCGATCGACAACAACCACGAGATCATCCCGGTCCTCAACAAGATCGACCTGCCCGCCGCCGAGCCGGCGCGGATCAAGCAGCAGATCGAGGACGTGATCGGGCTGGACGCGTCGGACGCGGTGGAGATCTCGGCCAAGTCCGGCCTCAACATCGGCGCGGTGCTGGAGGCGGTGGTCAAGCGCCTGCCGCCGCCCAAGGGCGACGCCGACGCGCCGCTGAAGGCGCTGCTGGTCGATTCGTGGTACGACCCCTATCTCGGCGTCGTCATCCTGGTCCGCGTCGTCGACGGCGTGCTGAAGGTCGGGCAGAAGGTCCGCTTCATGGCCGCCGGCAGCGCCCACGACGTCGACCGCGTCGGCGTGTTCACGCCGAAGGCGCTGCTGACCGGCGAGCTGCGGCCGGGCGAGATGGGCTTCATCACCGCCGCGATCAAGGACATCACCCAGACCAAGGTCGGCGACACCATCACCGACGAGCGCAAGCCGGCGACCGAAGCGCTGGCCGGCTTCAAGCCGTCGATTCCCGTGGTGTGGTGCGGCCTGTTCCCGGTCGACGCCGCCGATTTCGAGCGGCTGCGCGACAGCTTGGGCAAGCTGAAGCTGAACGACGCCAGCTTCCATTACGAGGCGGAGACGTCGGCGGCGCTGGGCTTCGGCTTCCGCTGCGGCTTCCTCGGCCTGCTGCATCTGGAGATCATCCAGGAGCGGCTGGAGCGCGAGTTCAATCTCGACCTGATCACCACCGCCCCCTCGGTGGTCTACAAGCTCTACATGACCGACGGGACGGTGCGGGACCTGCACAACCCGGCCGACATGCCCGACGTGATGCGGATCGACCACATCGAGGAGCCGTGGATCAAGGCGACGATCATGCTGCCCGACGAGTATCTCGGCGGCGTCCTCCAGCTCTGCACCGAGCGGCGCGGCCAGCAGATCGAGCTGACCTACGCCGGCGCCCGCGCCATGCTGGTCTACCGCCTGCCGCTGAACGAGGTGGTGTTCGACTTCTACGACCGGCTGAAGTCGATCAGCCGCGGCTACGCCAGCTTCGACTACCAGATGGACAGCTACGAGGAAGGCGACCTCGTCAAGCTGTCGATCCTGGTGAACGCCGAGCCGGTCGACGCCCTGTCGATGATCGTCCACCGCGGCCAGTCGGAGCGCCGCGGCCGCATGATGTGCGAGCGCCTGAAGGAGCTGATCCCGCGCCAGCTCTTCAAGATCGCCGTGCAGGCCGCCATCGGCGGCAAGGTCATCGCCCGCGAGAGCATCAGCGCCATGCGCAAGGACGTGACCGCCAAGTGCTACGGCGGCGACATCAGCCGCAAGCGCAAGCTGCTGGACAAGCAGAAGGAAGGCAAGAAGCGCATGCGCCAGTTCGGCCAGGTCGAAATCCCGCAGAGCGCCTTCATCGCCGCGCTCAAGATGGGGGATGAGTGAGGGAACTCCCCTGTAACGGGGGACGAGCCACCCATCCTGACCTACTCCGTCCACGCCCAGCTCACCATACGTGAGCGCGGGCTGGCGGAAGAGTGGGTGCGGCGCACCCTGCCCGATCCCGACCGGAGCGAGCCGGATCCGGCCGCCCCAACGTTGACGCGGTCCTTCAAACGCATTCCAGAGGCTGGCGACCGTGTGATCCGGGTTGTCCACCGGGATCGAGGAGTCGATATACTGGTGGTGACGGCCTTTCTGGACCGGGGAGCCAAGCTATGAAGACCCACTACGATCCCGATGCGGACGCTCTCTACCTGCGTTTTTCCGATCATACGGTCGAAGGGTCGGAAGAGGTGGCCCCCGGCATTATTCTCGATTTCGACGACCAGCACCGCATCGTCGCGCTGGAGGTGCTGAACGCACGGGAGAAGATGGCCTCGGGCGCTCTGCCGATCGCAGCGGAATAGAGAGCATCGGTCGGCGAACGTACATCCCGACACGACACTCTTTGGTGCAGGCCCAGGTCGGAAACGGCGTATTCCCGCCCTCCATCGGAAACAAACCCGCCGTTCGCGTGTCATCAGGCGTGGGTAGGGCGCCGCCCCTCTTGCGGTGCCCCTTACCCATGGTTCAAATCCGGGAGGATGACATGCGCAAAATTCTCGCCGCCGCCGTTCCGGCCCTGATGCTGATGGCCGCCGCCGTTCCTGGCCACGCCCAGAGCGGATCCGCCAAGGCCAAGGCGGTCGCCAACGGCACGATGGACAGCGGTGCCCGCGACGTCCAGGCCAGCCGTGACCTGATCGGCAAGCGGGTGGTCCACCGCCACGGCGGGCCGGTCGCCGGCACCATCCAGAACGTGACCACCGGGGCCGACGGGCAGACGATGGTCGAACTGAAGCTGGCCAAGAGCGGCCAGACGGTGATGCTCACCCCGTCGTCCTTCGAACGGCGCGGCAAGCAGGTCGTCATCATGCACGACCAGAACGAGTTGCAGCAACTCGCCCAGTACGGCAGCCAGGGCAACACCGGCTACGGCAGCTCGACCGGCGGGACGATAGGTGGCTCGATGGGCGGCACCGGCGCCGGCTCCATGAATCAGGGGTCGATGAACCAGGGCTCCATGAGCAACAGCACGATGGGGACCGGCTCGATGGGCAATGGGTCCATGGGCGCCGGTTCGATGAACCAGGGCTCCATGAACCGTGGCTCGATGAACCAGGGCACCATGGCGCCGAACCAGCCCGGCCTCAGCCAGTAACGCACCGCCGATGGGGGAGGCCGCAGCCGGCCTCCCGCCATCGGGGGACACGTTCAGCCCTCGATCACCGTCAGCTCGCCCGCCTGCGGCACCGGCATCGCCGCCTTGACCGCGGCGGGATCGAGGCCGCTGGCGAACAGGCAGACCAGCTTGGCGTAGCTGGCTTCCGGCGTCATGTCGTAGGCGCCGACGGCACCGACCGCGCCCAGGCCGGTGGCGTAGGCTCCCGGCAGCACGGCGCCGCGCTGGACCTGGGTGTTGTCCATCAGCACCACGCCGGCCTTGGCCGCCGCCGACAGCGCGTCGAGGAAGTCCGGATCGGTCGGGCCGTTGCCCTCGCCGAAGGCCAGCAGCACGACGCCCGCCACCGCCGGGCTGGTGCCCGACAGCAGCGCCGACACGCTGCTCGCCCGGATGCCGGGGTAGAGCCACAGCATCAGGACCGAGAAGCCCGACACCGCCGCCACCTGGGCCTCCAGCGCGGCCTGCCGCCGGGCGCGGTTGCCCGGCTCGGCCAGCGAGACGTCCCGGCCCGGCATCGGCAGCCAATAGGGCTCATTCCGCGACACCACGCTGCCGACGCTGGCGAGCGGCGGGAAATTCGGCGAATCGAAGCCGGCGAAGCGGTTGGCGTCGACCTTGGACGCGCGGTTGCCGCGCAGCAGCTTGGTGTCGAAATAGACGCAGACCTCCGGCACCGGCAGCGTCCCGGCGACCACGATGGCGCCCACCAGATTGGCCGGCGCGTCGCTCAGCGTGAAGGACAGCGGCACCTGCGACCCGCCGAACACCACCGGCTTCGACAGGCCGGGCAGCAGGAAGGACAGGGCCGAGGCGCTGTAGGCCATGGTGTCGGTGCCATGCAGCACGACGAAGCCGTCATACTGGTCGTAGACCGACAGCAGCCGCCGGGCGATGGCGATCCAGTCCGACGGCGTCATGTTGGAACTGTCGAGCGTGCGGTCGAACCAGCCCATGGTCCAACTCAGGCCGGGATAGCCCGCCACCCCATGGCCGGACAGGCCGGGCGTCGCCAGCACCCGCTGTTCGAACGCCGCGCCCGGCACCGGGGCCAGCGCCCCTTGCGCGTTGGTCACGCAGCCGATGGTGCCCCCGGTGTACAGCACATAGACCCGCGCCATCGCCGTCCCCTCCCCCTCTTGGTGCCGACGGGCAGGATAGGCCGGGGCCGGCCTGTTTCTCAAGCCGACCTATTTCCCGAGCAACAGCGGCGTGCGCAGGCTGGCTTCCAGCAACGGTTCGGCCTCGACGGAGGGCGGGCCGGCGCGCCGAACCGGCAGCGCGGCCGGGACCGGCGGCAGCATGGGGTTGTGGGTGAGGCGGATGCGGCGCGGCTCCGGCACCGGCGGCGGCCGGCAATGGGCGGACGGGGCGGGCTCGATCCGGGCGGCGGCAATCACCACGCCGGTCCAGGCGGCGAACAGCGACATGATCGGAACTCCAGGGCGGTTGGACACCGACCATGGGGCACCGCCGATTCTCTTGGAAACGAATAGGCATTATGCCGTCATCACGATTCGTAATGACCGCAGCGTTGCGGACCGACCGGCGCTCTGCTTGAATGGGAGGCAACTTCCGGTTCCCAGATGCCCGCCAACCTCGACACCGACCTGCTGCGCGCCTTCGTCGCCGTGGCCGACAGCGCCAGCTTCACCCGTGCCGGCGAAAAGCTGGGCCGCACCCAGGCCGCGGTCAGCCAGCAGGTCCGCCGGCTGGAGGAGACGGTGGGCAAGCGCGTGTTCGAACGCGACACCCACGGCGTGCGGATGACCCGCGACGGCGAGGTGCTGCTGGCCTACGCCCGGCGCATGCTGACCCTGAACGACGAGGTGCTGGCGCTGATGCACCGCAGCCCGACGGTCGCCAGCGTCCGCATCGGCACGCCCGACGATTACGCCACCATGCTGCTGCCCGAGGTGCTGGCCCGCTTCAACGCCTCCTACCCCGACGTGATGGTCGAGGTGGTGTGCGACAACAGCCCCGATCTGGTGGCGGAGATCGACAAGGGCCGCTACGACCTGGCGCTGGTCACCCGCAAGGCCGGCGAAGCGGGGGGCGAGCTGGTGCGGCAGGAGCCGGTGGCCTGGGTGGCCCCGCCGCTCGACCCGGCGCCGGGGCACCGTCCGGTGGAGAGCTATGACCCCTTGCCGCTGGCGCTGTTCCCCAAGGGCTGCGTCGTGCGTGACCTTGCCGTCGCCGCGCTGGACGGGATGGGCCGCGACTGGCGCGTCGCCTTCACCAGCAAGAGCGTCGTCGCCGTGCATGGCGCGGTGATGGGCGGCTTGGGGGTGACGGCGATGGAGTGCTGCACGGTGCCGCCGTCGCTGCGCCGCATCGGCGTGGCGGAGGGCTTCCCCGACCTGCCGGACATCGACATCGCCCTGCACCGCGCCCGCGGGACGCTGCCGAAGCCGGTGCGGCTGCTGGCCGACGCGATTCACGATCTGGTGGGCGACGATCTGCTGGGGCGCGACGCGACGGTGGACCGGCGAACGCCTGAGACAGGAACCGCAGCATGACCAACCCCTTCCCGATCCGCCCGCTGCTGCTGGCGCTGGCCTTGCTCGGCACCATGACGGCCATCCCCGCGCGGGCGCAGAGCCCGGTCGCCACCGGGGCGCCGCTGACCGGCGAGGTGGTGCTGAACCGCGACATCGAGGTGCGGATCGGCCCCAGCGAGGACGCGCGCATCGTCATGACGCTGAAGCAGGGCAAGGCGCTGAACGCGCTGGGCACCCCGCGCGGCACCTATTGGACGGAGGTCGCGATCGGCGGCCAGCCGATCGGCTATGTCCCCGCCGACTCGCTCGACCCGGCGCTGATGGTCACCGGCCGCGCGGCGGTCGGCGGCGAGGGGCCGCGTCCGCCGAAGCCGGCGGCCGGCAAAGCGGCCGACGCCCCGCCCGGCAGCCGCGGCGCCGCCGTCGTCCCGCGCGAGGCCTGGGACAAGGCGGCGCAGGTGCCGGCCCAGGGCTATGTCGTGGCCGCCGCCCCGATCTCCGCCACCGAGATCCTGGACAACCGCAAACGGCGCGGCTTCACCCTGCGCAAGGGCGACGTCGTCGGGCTGATCAGCGCCGCCAACGGCGAGGCGACGATGGCGCTGCCCGCCGGTACCCGCGCGGTGGCGCCGGTGCAGGGGCTGGTCGGGGTGGTGGCGCCCTACCCGCTGCCGGGCATGCCGCCGGTCGAGCCGGGGATGCTGTATGGCGTCAAGCTGGGCGAGTATGTCAGCTACAGCGAAGCGCTGCGCGCCTGGAAGGAGTTCACCACCGGCCCCGGCAACGCCTACCGCGACCTGCCGCCGATGGTCTGGCCGGTGTTCCGCGGCGGGCGGCTGCTGTATGATGTGGGCGTCGCGCCCTTCACCCGGTTGCAGGTCGACACCGCCTGCGGCACGTTGGCGCAACGCGGACTCGATTGTACGGTCATCGAGCTGGATACGTTCTGATGGTCCACACGCTCTGATCGCCGCCCCACCCGATGCCGTGTCCGCCGCCGGCCCGGCCGTTTTGGAAACCATCCCCATGATCAACGCGCCATGACCGACACCGCCCCTCCCGGACCGCCGCAGCCTCTGCCGCAGACTCCGCCGCAGGACGTGCCGCAGAACACGCCGTTGCCGGACGGCGGGGGCGGCGCCGGCGACCACCGGGATGGCGACCAGGATCTGGTGTTCTTCGAAGACGACGAGCCGGCCACCGGACCGGGGGTGGGCTCGGGCGGCAGTCCGGGGCCCGGCGGCGAGGCCTGCAACGACAACGACACCTCCGGCGGCACGTCCGGCAACCGCTGGACCATGCTGATCGTCGACGACGAGCCGGAGGTGCATTCCATCACCAAGCTCGTGCTGTCCGACTTCGCCTACAAGGGGCGCAAGGCGCGCTTCCTGTCCGCCCATTCGGCGGCGGAGGCGCGGGCGATCCTGGCGCGCGAGACCGACATCGCGCTGATCCTGCTGGACGTGGTGATGGAGACGGAGGATGCCGGGCTCCGGCTGGTCCACCACATCCGCGAGGAGCTGGAGAACCGCAACGTCCGCATCATCCTGCGCACCGGCCAGCCGGGACAGGCGCCGGAACGGGCGGTCATCCTCGACTACGACATCAACGACTACAAGGCGAAGACGCAGCTGACCGCCCAGCAGCTCTTCACCACCACGGTCGCGGCGCTGCGGTCCTACGAGGACATCATGGCGATCGACGCCAACCGCCGCGGCCTGGAAAAGATCATCGAGGCGTCGTCGTCGCTGTTCCGCACCCGCTCGATGAAGCTGTTCGCCGCCGGGGTGCTGACCCAGCTGTCCGGCCTGCTGGGCGTCGGGCCGGACGCCATCCTGTGCGTGCAGCGCGGCCCCCACGGCGGCGGTTGCGGCGGCTCCCGCGGCGATTCGCCCCCCGCCGCCCCACCGGCCGCCGATGGGCTGTATGTGCTGGCCGGGTCGGGACGGTTCGAGACTCTGATCAACGAACCCGCCGCCGATCATGTCGATCCGCCGGTGCTGGCCGCGGTGACCGCCTGCCTGGAACAGCGGGCGAACCATTACGCCGGCGACCATTGCACGCTCTACATCCGGGTGCCCAACGACCGCGAGACGGTGGTCTACCTGCGGTCCGACCGGCCGCTGTCCGACCTCGACCGCAAGCTGATCGAGGTGTTCTGCGGCAAGATCTCGGTCGGCTTCGACAATCTGCACCATTACGAACAGCTCTACCGCGCGCAGGAGGGCACGCTGGCGGCGCTGGCCGACCTGGCGGAGCGCGGCCCCGGCGCCGTGCTGCCGGAGGCGCCCGGCGGCGACCCGGCGGGCGAGGGGGCATTCAGCCGCTCGCTGCGCATCGCCGCGGTGACCGAGCGGATCGCGCGCCGCCTCCACGCCGACGGCCGCTTCCCCGAGTCGCTCGACGAATCCTTCCTGGAGATCATCGGGCTGGCGGCGATCCTGCACGACATCGGCAACGCCACGGTCAACCCGGCGATCCTGGCCAAGCCCGGTCCGCTCGACCCGGCGGAACGCGCGGCGATGCAGGGCCACACGGTGGCCGGCGCCACCCTGCTGAATCAGGCGAGCCACCTCGCCGACGGCCCGACCCACCTGCATCTGGGCGCCGCGGTGGCGCGGTGGCATCACGAGAACTGGGACGGCACCGGCTATCCCGACGGCCGCACCGGCGCGGCGATCCCGCTGTGCGCCCGCATCGTCGCGGTGGCCGACGCCTATGACGCGATGACGCGCGACCGGCCCTACCGGGCGGCGCTGGGGCATGACGGGGCGGTTGCGGAGATCAGGCGCCTGGCCGGGCTGCGCTTCGACCCGGTGGTGGTCGAGGCTTTCCTGGCGGTGGCGCCGGAGATCGGCACGCTCGACCGCTCGGGGCGATGATGCGCCCCCAGGGGCGGTTCGGGCCGGAACGGCGGACCGTCAGGGGCGTGACAGCGCCTCGACCGCCTCGCGCAGCGGCCCGACCTGGACCGGCTTCAGCAGCAATTGGCAGCCCAGCAATTGGGCCTCGTCCCGGCGTTCCGGCGTGGTGTCGCCGGTCAGGATGATCGCCGGGATGTCCTGGCCGGTCACGGCGCGCAGCCGCTCCACCACATCGCGGCCGGTGCGGCCGGCCGGCAGGTAATGGTCGGCGATGATCAGGTTCGGCGGCCGGGTGATGCTCTCCAGCCGCTGCTCCAGCGCGGCGGCGCTCAACGCCGTCACCACCTCGTACCCCCAACCGTCCAGCAGGATGGCCAGCCCCTCCACAATCGAGCGGTCATCGTCCACCACAATGATCAGTGGCTTTTCCGCGCCCTGCCCCGTTGTCGAATCGTTAGCTGGCTCAGCCATTGGTCTTTCCCCGCTTGGTTCACAGCGCCTTGAGTTTTGCCGAACACGCCAAGGCAATCGCAGCGTGGCCTGTGCTCTGCCGGTGACATCGACAAGACCGGGATACCCTGGAGAAACAAACCAACCCGGCACCTGATCTTTCCACCTAACGATGCGGTGCCGTCAAACAGTGATTTGCAACAAAGAGTACCAGAATTTTCCCTTAGCGGATGCACTCAAACCCGTTCAATCAGCGATTCATCATATGATTATCGCCACAGCCACCATCCCCGCCTGTGCCGCGCCAACAAAAAAACCCCCGCCGAAGCGGGGGTTTTCCACCGAAAGGACGCGCGACAGCCGTCGATGCGTCCCGTGCCGTCAGGCGCGGAGCGCACCCCCGGTGGCCTTGACCACGGCGGCGACGATCTTCTGGCCGGTCAGCTCGATCGCCTCGTCGGTCAGGGTCGCGGTGGTCGGCTGGTAGGTCACCGACACGGCGATCGACTTCCGCCCCTCGCCCACGCCCGGCCCTTCGTAGACGTCGAAGACGGTCACGTCCTTGACCAGCGCCTTGTCGGCCCCCTTCACCGCGCGGAGGATCTTGTCGGCCTCCACCTTGCGGTCGACGACGAAGGCGAAGTCGCGCTCCACCGGCTGGAAGGAGGCGAGCTGGACCATCGGCTTGGCGGTGCCCGCCTTCTTCTTGGGCAGCGGCACGGCGTCCAGCATCACCTCGAAGCCGACGACCGGCCCCTTGACGCCCAGCGTCTCCAGCACCGACGGGTGGATCTCGCCGAAGCGCGCCATCACCGTGGGGCCGAGCCGCAGCACGCCGGAGCGGCCGGGGTGGTACCAGCCCGGCGCGTCGGTGGTGACCTGCAGGTTGGCGGCCGGGGCGCCGACCGACTCCAGAACCGCCAGCGCGTCGGCCTTGGCGTCGAACACGTCGACGCCGCGCGCCTTCTCCGCCCAGTGGCGCGGCACGGCGGCCCCGGCGCGGATGCCGGCGGCGACCGTGTCCTGCCCATCGGGGGCCGGGGTGCGGAAGGCGGCGCCGACCTCGAACAGCCGCACGTCGGCAAAGCCGCGGTCGGCGTTGCGGCCGGCGGCCTGGATCAGGTTCGGCAGGATCGACGGGCGCATGACGTCCAGGTCGCTGCTGATCGGGTTGACCAGCCGCAGGCCGGGCTCCGTCGCGCCGAACAGCTCGGCGACCGGACCGGCCAGGAAGGACCAGGTCACCGCCTCCGACAGGCCGCGGGCGGCCAGCGTGCGCTTGGCCAGCGCGACGCGGCGCTGCTTCAGCGTCAACGCCGTGCGGGTCAGCACCGTCTCACGCGGCAGCGGCGTCGCCGGGATGGCGTCGAAGCCGTGGACGCGCAGCACCTCCTCCACCAGATCGGCCTCGCCCTGGACATCGGCGCGCCAGGACGGGATGCCGACGCGCAGCCGGCCGTCCTCATCCTCGCCGTCGACGGTGAAGCCGAGGTCCATCAGGATTTGGACCTGCCGGTCCTGCGGCAGCTCGACGCCGCCCAGCGCGGCGACGCGGCCCGGACGCAGGGTCAGGGTGCGCGTCCAGTCGGGCTCGGCCCCGGCAACCACCAGCTCCGACGGCTCGCCGCCGCAGAGATCCAGGATCAGGCGGGTGGCGCGTTCCATGCCGGTGACGACCGCGGCCGGATCGACGCCGCGCTCGAAGCGGTAGCGGGCGTCCGAGTCGATGCCGAGGCGGCGGCCGGTCTGCGCCGTGCGCACCGGGTCGAACAGGGCGGCCTCGACGAAGACGTTGACCGTCGTCTCGGTGCAGCCGGTCGGCTCGCCGCCGACGATGCCGGCCAGCGCCTCCGCCCGTTCGTCGTCGGCGACCACGGTCATGGCGCCGTCCAGCGCGTACTCCTTGCCGTTCAGCGCCGCCAGCGTCTCGCCCTCGCGGCCCAGCCGGACGGTGATGTTGCCCTTGACGGTGTCGGCGTCGAAGACGTGCAGCGGGCGGGCGGCGTCGAAGGTCAGGTAGTTGGTGATGTCGACCAGCGCCGAGATCGGGCGCAGGCCGATCGACAGCAGCTTGTCCTGCAGCCACTGCGGCGACGGGCCGTTCTTCACGCCGCGGATGAAGCGGCCGACGAACAGCGGGCAGGCCTCGGGCGCCGCGATGGAGACGCCGATCGGGCTGGCGAAGCGGCCCTCGACCGGGGCGGCGTTCAGGTGGCCCTCGGTCAGCGGCTTCAGCCGGCCCATCCCGGCGGCGGCAAGGTCGCGGGCGATGCCGCGCACCCCGGCGCAATCGGCGCGGTCGGGCGTCAGGTTGATGTCGATGACCGGGTCGTTCAGCCCGGCATAATCGGCGAAGCTGGCGCCGACGGGAGCGTCGGCCGGCAGCTCGATGATGCCGTCATGCTCGTCGGACAGCTTCAGCTCGCGCTTGGAGCACATCATGCCGTTCGACTCGACGCCGCGGATGACGCCCTTCTTCAGCGTGATGTCTGAGCCGGGGATGTAGGCGCCTTCCGACGCGAACACGCCCTTCATGCCGGCGCGGGCGTTGGGGGCGCCGCAGACGACCTGCAGGGTCCGCTCGCCGGTGTTGACCATCAGCACGCGCAGCTTGTCGGCGTCCGGGTGCTTTTCGGCCGACACCACCTCGGCGACGCGGAAGGGCGCCAGCTCCTTCGACCGGTCATGCACCCCCTCCACCTCGAGGCCGAGGGCGGTCAGCTTTTCCGTGATCTGGTCGAGCGAAGCGTCGGTCTCCAGATGGTCCTTCAGCCAGGACAGCGTGAACTTCATGAGTCCGACTCCTTAGCGCGTCAGGCCTTGAGCGATGTTGGGAATGTCGAGGGGCACGAAGCCGTAATGCTTCAGCCAGCGCAGATCGGCGTCGAAGAAGGTGCGCAGGTCGGGGATGCCGTATTTCAGCATCGCGACGCGCTCCACCCCCATGCCGAAGGCGAAGCCCTGGTAGCGGGTGCTGTCGATGCCGCAGGCTTCCAGCACGTTGGGGTGCACCATGCCGCAGCCGAGGATCTCCAGCCAGTCGCCGTAATTGCCCAGCTTCAGCTCGCCGCCCTTGCGCGAACAGCCGATGTCGACCTCCGCCGAGGGTTCGGTGAAGGGGAAGAAGCTGGGGCGGAAGCGCAGCGGCAGGTCGTCCACATCGAAGAAGGCGCGGCAGAACTCGACGAGGCAGCCCTTCAGGTGCCCCATGTTGGTCGCCTCGTCGATGACCAGCCCCTCGATCTGGTGGAACATCGGGGTGTGGGTCATGTCGTAGTCGGAGCGGTAGGTCCGCCCCGGCGCGATGATGCGGATCGGCGGCTTGTTGTTCAGCATGGTGCGGACCTGCACCGGGCTGGTGTGGGTGCGCAGCAGCATCTTCTTGTCCGCCCCATCTTCCGAACGGGCATCCGGCAGATAGAAGGTGTCGTGCATGTCGCGCGCCGGGTGGCCGGGCGGGAAGTTCAGGGCGGTGAAGTTGTGGAAATCATCCTCGATGTCCGGCCCTTCGGCGACCGAGAAGCCCATCTCGGCGAAGATGGCGATCATCTCGTCCATCGTCTGGGTGATGGGGTGGATGCGCCCCTCCGTCTCCGGGCGGACCGGCAGGGTGACGTCGACGCGCTCCGCCTCCAGCCGCGCCCGCAGGTGGGCGGCGGCGAGGTCGGCCTTGCGCGCGTCGATGGCGGCGGCGATCTCGTCCTTCAGCGCGTTCAGCGCCTGACCGCGCTCCTTGCGCTCGTCGGGCGTGAGGTTCCCCAGCTCCTTCATGAAGCCGGTGATGCGCCCCTTCTTGCCGAGCGCGGACACCCGCACCTCGTCCAGCGCCGAAAGGTCGGCGGCGGCGTTGACCTGCGACAGAAGTTCGTCTTTCAGCGCGTCGAGCATGGCGGTTCCCGGCAAAGCGAGGGGACGTGAAGAGAATGGGCGGAAACGAAAAAGGGAGCCGGCCCAGCGGCCCGGCTCCCTTCTCGTACAACTGACGCCGTGACGGCAAGCGTTCCCTTATGACAGGAAACGCAAGGCGCGTTACGCGGCGGCCTTGGAGGCGAGCGCGGCCTGGGCCTTGTCCACCAGGGTCTTGAAGGCCTCCGGCTCGCGCGCGGCCAGATCGGACAGGACCTTGCGGTCGATCTCGATGCCGGCCATCTTGATGCCGTTGATGAAGCGCGAGTAGGTCAGGCCGTACTGCCGGACGCCGGCGTTGATGCGCTGGATCCACAGGCCGCGGAAATCGCGCTTCTTGTTGCGACGGTCGCGGTAGGCGTAACGAAGCGCCTTTTCGACCTTCTCGATCGCAATGCGGAAATTCTTGGAGTTGCGACCCCGGTAGCCCTTGGCGAGCTTCAGGATCTTGCGGTGACGGGCGTGCGTCGTGACGCCGCGCTTAACACGAGCCATGGTTCAGGTCCTTCGAAATTATGAGTGTGCCGAGATCAGGCGTTGCGCAGCCAGTTCTTCAGCACCGTGCGGGCGTTCGAATCGCACAGGGTCATCATGCCGCGCGCGTTGCGCTTCATGTTCGGGGACTTCTGTTCCAGGCAGTGGCGCTTGTAGGCGGCCTGAGCGCGGACCTTACCCGTGGCGGTCACCTTGAAGCGCTTCTTGGCGCCGCTCTTCGTCTTCAGCTTGGGCATTTTCGTTTCCTAGAGGAAATGAGGCGAATTTCCAGGGACGGTTGGGCATGCCCTGAGCCTTCCGGCCCAGCCTCGCCGCCCGTGGAAGGCTGGGCTTATACGCGGGCGGGCGGGAAGTTTCAAGGGCGATGTGGCGGGACCAGGGCACCGTGAAGCGCAGGGAAGGAACGGCAAGGGCCAGGGAACGCCGTGTTTCCGCATCTCCTCCCCATCCGTCCACCCCTCATGATAGGATTTTCGACCCAGATCCTGGCGATGGAGAGCGCGATGGAACATCAGCGGAAAACTGTTTCATCATGTTCCATCTCTCCGCCGGACCGTCGGCGTATCGCTGGCGTCCCCCTGGATCGCCCCCATGGAACAGAGTCGCGAACGTGTTTCACGATGTTCCATCCCCAGCATCCCCCAACCGCAGCCGCCGCCCGTCCTACGCCATTCGCCGCAGCACCGCCCGCGTTGCACGCCCCCGCTGGCGCATGGCCCCTGCGCGCGCTATCTTCCCGGCCATGAGCGACCGCACCCCCCCATCCTCCGCCGATCCGCAAAAGCCCGTCTCCGGTGCCGAAGGCAACTGGTTCGGCTTCACCCCCGTCGATCCCGCCGCCAAGTCGGGGCTGGTCCGCGCCGTCTTCGACAGCGTGGCGACCAACTACGACCTGATGAACGACCTGATGTCGGGCGGCATCCATCGGCTGTGGAAGGACACGCTGATGGAGATGGTGGCGCCGAAGCCCGACATGACGCTGCTCGACGTGGCGGGCGGCACCGGCGACATCGCCTTCCGCTTCCTGAAGCGCGGCGGCGGGGCGGCGGTGGTCTGCGACATCACCGAGGCGATGGTCCGCGTCGGGCGCGACCGCGCCATCGACCGCAACATCCTGTCCGGCGTGCAATGGACGGTCGGCGACGCCGAACGGCTGCCGATCGCCTCACGCTCGGTCGACGCCTACACCATCGCCTTCGGCCTGCGCAACGTGACGCGCATCGACGAGGCGATCAAGGAGGCGCACCGGGTGCTGAAGCCGGGCGGCAAGTTCTATTGCCTGGAGTTCAGCCACGTCGTGCTGCCGGGCCTGCGCGAGCTGTACGACACCTATTCCTTCCGCATCCTGCCGGTCATGGGCCGCGTCGTCGCCAAGGACGAGGCGAGCTACCGCTATCTGGCCGAGAGCATCCGCCGCTTCCCCAAGCAGGAGGATCTGGCCCGGCGGATCGAGGCCGCCGGGTTCGGCGCGGTGCGGGTGCGCAACCTGACGGGCGGGATCGCCGCCATCCATTCCGGCTGGCGGATCTAACCAACCGTGTTCCGCATCCTGCGCAACCTGGTCCGGATGGCCGTCATCGGCCGGACGGTCGCCCGTCACGACGCCCTTCCCACCACCCTGCTGGGCACCGCCCCCGGCCTTCTGTGGCTGTGGCGGCGCATCGCCCGCCGGGACGTGCCCGGCCGCGAGGGCCAGCGGCTGGCCCGCGCCCTGGCGGAGCTGGGCCCGACCTACATCAAGCTGGGGCAGCTGCTGTCCACCCGCTCCGACCTGGTGGGCGAGCGGATGGCCGTCGACCTGGCGGAGCTGCAGGACAAGCTGCCGCCCTTCCCAGGCGCCCAGGCCCGCGCCATCATCGAGGCGGAGTTCGGCCAGCCGGTCCAGGCGCTGTTCCAGAGCTTCGACGACAAGCCGGTCGCCGCCGCCTCGATCGCCCAGGTCCATTTCGCCGTGACCGCCGATGGCGAGGAGGTCGCGGTCAAGGTGCTGCGCCCGGGCATCGTCGCCGCGTTCGAACGCGACATCGACCTGTTCTACTGGCTGGCGGCGCTGGCCGAAGCGGTCGTGCCCCGGCTGAGGCGGCTGCGGCTGCGCGAGGTGGTCGACACCTTCGCCCGCACCTCGCGGCTGGAGATGGATTTGCGGATGGAGGCGGCGGCGGCCTCGGAACTCGCCGCCAACTTCACCGAGGACCCGACCTTCAACGTGCCGAAGATCGACTGGGAGCGCACCGCCGGCCGCGTGCTGACGCTGGAGCGCATCCGCGGCTTCAAGGTGGACGAACCGGCCCGCATCTCCGCCGCCGGCTTCGACCGCGACGAGATCCTGGCGATGGCCTCGGCCAGCTTCTTCAACCAGGTCTTCCGCGACGGCTTCTTCCACGCCGACCTGCACCCCGGCAACCTGTTCATCAACGAACAGGGCACCATCACCGCCGTCGATTTCGGCATCATGGGCCGGCTGGACCGCGAGACGCGCTATTACCTCGCCGACATGCTGATCGGCTTCCTGACCGGCGACTACCGCCGCGTCGCCCTGGTGCATTTCGAGGCCGGCTACGTACCGCGCCACCAGTCGATCGAGATCTTCACCCAGGCCTGCCGCGCCATCGGCGAGCCGTTGCAGAACAAGCCGCTGAACGAGATCTCGGTCGGCCGGCTGCTGGCCCAGCTGTTCGCCGTGACCGAACAGTTCGAGATGGAGACCCAGCCGCAGTTGCTGCTGCTGCAAAAAAGCATGCTGACCGCCGAGGGTGTCGGCCGGCTGCTGAACCCCAACATCAACATGTGGGAGCTGGCGCGCCCGCTGATCGAGGAGTGGATGCGCGAGAACCGCGGGCCGGAGGCGCAGGTCCTCGACGACGTGGTCGGGGCGCTGACCACCATCCGCCGGCTGCCCGCCCTGGTGCGCGAGGCCGAACGGGTGACCCGCGAGGTCGCCGACGGCGGCGTGCGCCTGCACCCGCAGACGGTGCGCCAGATGCTGGTCGGCTGGGACCGCCGCCGCCGCTCCGACCGCGCCGCCCTGTGGGTGATCGCGGCGCTGCTGGCGGTGATCGCCCTCCGCCTGGTCTGACACCGGAGCCGGCCAGCGGGGCCGCGGCAAAAATGACAGCGTTACAGGCCGGTGGTCTTACGCTACCATGACGGGCATCCTGTCGCTGTCGCGACTGTTCAGTCGCAGGAAACCAAAGACGCTGCATCGCATGGCCCTGCCCGCCCCGCCCACTGACGACCCCGCGGTGGACAGTGTCCCTTCCCGCCGCGCACCGCGGCTGGAGGCGGCGATCGGCTGGCTCGCCGCCTTCGGTTTCCTGTTCCTGACCGTCATCACCGTCGTCGTCGGCGTGCAGTCGCGCGACCGGGCGCTGGCCGGTGCGCAGGACCGGACCCTGGCCGCCGTCCGCGTCCTGGCGGAGCACGCCGCCCGCCTGTTCGACGCCGCCGACCTGCTGGTCGAGTTCGCCGCCCAGGAAACGGCGGGCCGTCCCTGGGACGAGATCGCCGCGTCGCGCGCCGTGTGGGAGAAGCTGAACGCCCAGCGCGCCCGCCTGCCCTTCCTCGACGCGGTCTGGCTGAACGACAGCACGGGGTTGCTGCGGCTGACGACGGTCGCCCATCCCGCTCCCTATTCCGACGCCTCCGACCGCGAGGCCTTCCTCTTCCACAGCCGCGGTCCCGGCGCCGGCACCGACCAGCCCCACATCAGCCAGCGCATCATCGGCCGGGTCACCAACAAGGCGACCTTCCTGCTCAGCCGCCGCCTGTCCGAACCGGGCGGCGGCTTCCGCGGCATGGCGTCGGTGACCATCGATCCGTCCTATCTGTCCGGCTTCTACAAGGAGCTGGATCTGCCGCACGAGCCGGCGACCATCCTGGCCCGCGCCGGTGACCTCGACGTGCTGGTGCGCGAGCCCGACGCCGATCCCGCCAACCCGGCGCCGCTGTCCGCCCTCGCCCGCCGGACGATCCAGGCGTCGCCGGCGGGCGGCGTGGCCCACGACGATGCGGTGATCGTCGCCCACCGGCGGGTCGACCGCTGGCCGGTGCACGTTGTCGTCCAGTTGGACGTGGCGCCGGTTCTGCTGGCGTGGCGGCGCCTGATGGCCCCCTACGCCGCCCTGGCCGCGGCCGCGGCGCTGGCGCTGGTCGCGCTGTCGATCTTCGGTTTCCGCCAGGCCCAGGCGGCCCGCCTGATGCAGCGCGACCTGGAGGCACGCGTGCGCGAGCGCACCGCCTCGCTGGAGCGCACGGTGGGCGAGCGGGACGCGGCGCTGGCCCAGAAGGACCTGCTGATGCGCGAGGTCAACCACCGCATCAAGAACAGCCTCCAGGTGGTGTCCAGCCTGCTCGGCCTCCAGGGGCAGTCGGTCGGCGATCCCCGGCTGCGCGACCATCTGCTGGAGGCGGGGCGGCGCGTCCAGGCGATAGCCGACATCCACCAACTGCTGTACCGGGTCGACGACATCCACTTCATCCCCTTCCACGACTATCTGACCGACCTGTGCCGCGACCTGGAACGCTCGGCCCAGGCCGAAGGCGGGGACTGGCGGCTGGAACTGGCGGTGGAGCCGCTGGACGTTCCGACCGACCACGCGGTGCAGTTGGGCCTGATCGCCAACGAACTGGTGATGAACGCGATCAAGCACGCCTACCGCCCGGCCGTCCGGATCACCGCGGACGCGTTCACGGACCGGGGAGAGGCCGACGCCAGGACCACGGTGAACACCATCGCGGTGGCGCTGCGCGCCGATGGCGACACCTTGCGGCTCAGCGTCGCCGACCGCGGCGTCGGGCTGCCGGCCGGTTTCGACTGGCGCCGCAGCCGCAGCCTGGGCATGCGGCTGATCCACACCCTGTCGAGCCAGTTGGGCGCCACCCTGACCGTGGAAGACACCGCCCCCGGCGTGCGCTTCACCATCGTCCTGCCGCCCCAGCCGGTCGGCTGAGGGTCTTCATCGATCCGTCCCTACGCCGGCCGGGCGCCGGGCCACACGCCATACGTGAGTATGCCGTTTCAGTCGGTTGCATTTCCCTTGCGTCATCCCGGTTTCCCGGTGAGGATCAGCGGGTTGTCCGACAACTCGTCCTTCTCATGTTTGCGCAATCATACCGACACGGAAGGGATGACCGCCCGTGACCGCCCCGGCCTCCAGCCCGATTGCGGCCGGCTCACGGGGCGGCGCCCCGACGGACCGCCTTCTGCTCGGCGCCGGTTGGATGCTGCTGTCGGCGCTGCTGTTCGGCATCGGCAACGCCGCGGTGCGGCAGGCGTCCACGGTCATGGACCCGATCGAGGTCGTGTTCTTCCGCAACCTGTTCAGCCTGATGTGCATGCTGCCCTGGGCGCTCGGCGCCGGGGCGCCGGCCTGCCGCGCCGTGCTGGCGGAACGGCGGCTGCGTCCCTATCTCTCGCGGGCGATGACCAGCCTGTGCGCGATGGGGGCGTGGTTCTACAGCGTCGCCCACATCCCGCTGGCGACCGCGACGGCGGTCAGTTTCGCCATCCCGCTGTTCGTCACCGCCGGGGCGGCCCTGATGCTGCGCGAGCGGGTGCGGGCGCGGCGCCTGGTCGCGGTGTGCGTCGGCTTCGCCGGGGTGCTGATCGTGCTGCGGCCGGGGAGCGCCACGGTCGACGCCGCCTTCCTGATGCTGCTGGTCCACTGCACCGCCGCCGCCGCCACGGTCCTGCAGATGCGGGCGCTCAGCCGGAAGGACAGCCCGGCGGTGATCGTCACCTTCCTCGGCCTGCTGGTCACGCCGATGGCGCTGGTGCCGGCGCTGTTCGTCTGGACCTGGCCGAGTTGGACCGTGCTGGGTGGGCTGGTCCTGCTGGGCGGGCTGCTGACGCTGGGACAGTTGGCGATGACGCGCGCGCTGGCGCTCGCCGAATCCTCGGCGATGATGCCTTACGACTACGCCCGGCTGCCCTTCACCGCCGCCATTGCCTGGGTGGCTTTCGGCGAGGTGATGGACCTGTGGGGCTGGGTCGGTGCCGCGGTGATCGCCGTGTCGGCGCTCTACACCATGCACCGCGACGCGGCGGAAGGGCGCAAGGCCCGGCAGGTGGCGAAGCCGGCCTGACTCCCGGTTCCTGCACCGGACGCCGCCGACGCGCCCTTACCATACGGTAGGGTGTGGTGATGACGCGCATCTGGTAAACAGGTGCGACCACAACGAAGCCGGCATAAGGCCGCCGCCCCGGCGGACGGCCGCAATCAAGGAGGAGATGCCATGAACATCCAGGGTTTGGCCGCTGTCGTGACCGGCGGCGCCTCGGGCATGGGGGCCGCGACGGCGCACCATCTGGCCGCGCTCGGCGCCAAGGTGACGGTGCTGGACGTCAACGAGGACGCGGTGCTGAAGACCGCGCACGAGATCGGTGGGCTGGGGCTGGTCTGCGACGTCACCGACGGCGCCTCGGCCGAGCGGGCCTTCGATCAGGCGCGCTCCGCCCATGGCCCGGCACGCATCGCGGTGAACTGCGCCGGCATCGCCCCGGCCCAGCGCATCGTCGGCCGCGACGGCCCGATGCCGCTGGAGAATTTCCGCACGGTGATCGAGGTCAACCTGATCGGCAGCTTCAACATCCTGCGGCTGGCGGCCGCCGACATGGCGAAGCTGGAGCCGCTGGACAGCGGCGAGCGCGGCGTGATCGTCAACACCGCATCGGTCGCCGCCTATGAGGGGCAGATCGGGCAGGCCGCCTACGCCGCGTCGAAGGGCGGCATCGTCGCGCTGACCATCTGCGCCGCCCGCGACCTCGCCCGCAACGCGATCCGCGTGATGACGGTGGCCCCCGGCCTGATCGGCACGCCGATGCTGCTGAACATGCCGCAGGAGGTCCAGGACAGCCTCGCCGCCACCGTCCCCTTCCCCAAGCGCTTCGGCAAGCCGGAGGAATACGCCCGCCTCGTCCAGCACATCATCGAGAACGAGATGCTGAACGGCGACGTCATCCGGCTGGACGGCGCCATCCGCATGGCGCCCCAGTAAGGTCGATCACGGTGGGAACGGCCTCGCACCGCGCGGCCGTTCCCCCAAGCCCATCCCCTCCGGGCTGTTTCCCGGACGTGTCAGTCCGCCCCGGCGGCGGCATCCACGACGGCGGCCTCGTCGGCCCGTTCCGCTTCGCCAAGCAGGTCGATCAACAGGCTGGTGCAGTGTTGGAGCCGCTGATCGGCGGTCGCGGTCGCCATGTCGCGCCCGGTCTGCTCCTGCCACTCGCTCAGCATCACCGCCAGATGTTTCCGGACGTGGTCTTCCCGATCCAGTCGCCGCGTCGCCATGTCGTTTCCGCTCCCCATCAAGACCTGAACGGTGCACCACCCAAAGGGCCGCCCCATGGGATCATTGGTACACCCCCCAATTGGGGAGTGCCCGCCATCCCGCAAGGCTTGGGCTCAGTTTGGTCACAGCTCCCCCGTCGCTCCCGCAACGGGACAGGAAGATCGCGTCCTATCAACGGCTTGCCCACAAACAGTTGGAAAGCGGGATGCGCGCCGCCCATGTTAGCGCCATCAGTGAGGAGACCACCATGAGCACCACGAGCAACGGCATCAGCAAGACCGGCTTGCCGACCCGCCGGTTCGGCACCACCGATATGGCGATCACCCGCGTCGGCTTCGGCGCCTGGGCGATCGGCGGGCCGGACTGGGCGGCCGGTTGGGGGGCGCAGGACGACAACCAGTCGGTCACCGCCATCCGTCATGCGGTGGAGCGCGGCATCAACTGGATCGACACCGCCGCCGTCTATGGCCTGGGCCATTCCGAAGAAATCGTGCGCCGGGCGTTGGCCGACATCCCGGAGGCGGAGCGTCCCTATGTCTTCACCAAATGCGGTCTGGTGTGGGACGAGGCGAACCGCAGCGCCATGCCGCGCCGGATCGGCGCCGCCGCCAGCATCCGGCGCGAGCTGGAGGCGTCGCTGAAGCGCCTGGGCGTCGAACGCATCGACCTCTACCAGATGCATTGGCCGGCCGAGGCCGAGCCGATCGAGGAGTACTGGCAGGCCCTGCTGGACCTCAAGCAAGAGGGCAAGGTCCGGGCCGTCGGCCTGTCCAACCACAACGCCGCCCAGCTGGCGACGGCGGAACGGCTGGGCCATGTCGACACGCTGCAGCCGCCCTTCTCGGCGATCCGCCGCGACGTCGCCGCGTCGGAGCTTCCCTGGTGTCTGGAGCACCAGACCGGCGTCATCGTCTACAGCCCGATGCAGGCGGGCCTGCTGACCGGCCGCTTCACGGTGGAGCGGGCGCAGGCGCTGCCGTCCGACGACTGGCGCTCGACCAACGCCAACTTCACCGGCGCGGCGCTGGAACGCAATCTGGCGCTGGCCCAATCCTTCGCCCCGATCGCCGAGCGGCACGGCACCTCGATCGCCGCGGTCGCGGTCGCCTGGGTGCTGTCCTGGCCGGCGATCACCGGCGCCATTGTCGGCGCCCGCAACCCGGACCAGGTTGATGGCTGGCTGGACGCCGCCACCCTGACCCTGACGCCGGCGGATCTCGACGAGATCGCCGCCGCCATCGCCCGGACCGGAGCCGGCAGCGGCCCGTCCCACCCGACCCGCGCGTGAAACGACTCGAAATCAGGAAAGGCAACCGCCTCATGACCGATGCAACGGTGCGCGCCAAGCTGCTGGGCCTGCCCGGCAGCCTGCGCCGCAACTCCAACTCGCTGGCCGTGCTGCGCGGCGTGCAGGACGCCCTGCCCGCCGACATCGGCCTGGAAATCCGCGACCTCCGCCTGCCGCTGTACGACCAGGACATCGACACGCCGGACGCCCCGGCAGAAGTCCACGCCTTCCGCCAAGCCATCGCCGCGGCCGACGCCGTGGTCATCGCAACGCCGGAGTACAATTACGGCATGTCGGGCGTGCTGAAGAACGCGCTGGACTGGGCCTCGCGCCCCTACGGCAAGTCGGCGCTGATCGGCAAGCCGGTGCTGGTGATCTCCAGCTCCCCCGCCTTCACCGGCGGCGTGCGCGCCCACCAGCAGGTGAACGACACCCTGCTGGCCATCCCGGCCAAGCTGGTGGCCGGCGCCCAGGTGGTGATCGGCGGCGTCGGCGACAAGGTCAAGGACGGCAAGCTGACCGACGAGGCGGTGCTGAAATTCACGCTCGGCGCCATCGACCGGCTGGTCGCGGCGGCTGGGAAGTGAGCATCGGGGGTGGCGCGGCGCCGCGCTGCCCCCTCCTTCCGCGCGCATCCGGTGCAGCGCTCCCCGGAACCCGGACGGTCCTGCGAGGTTGCTTTCCTACGAAAGAAGTGCAAGTCTTTCTTTCAAGAGAAGGAGGCGTGCCATGACCTCGCAAGCTCACGCGACCAAGGCTTCCGCCGCGGCGCCGGTCGTCACCAAGGCGGTGCTGCGGGCGGCCGATCACCTGCGCGTTCCCAACAGCGTGTTGGCGAAGGTCATCGGGGTGTCCGAACCGACGCTGTCGCGGATGCGGACCAAAGACCTGCTGCTGTCCGAGCGCGGCAAGGAATTCGAACTCGCGCTTCTGTTCATCCGGCTGTACCGCTCGCTCGACAGCATTGTCGGCGGCGAGTCGGAGATTGCCGCCGCGTGGCTGAGGAACGACAATCGCGCGCTGGGCGGCGCACCGCTGGAACACATCCAGACCATCCCCGGGTTGATGAATGTCATCGCGTATCTGGACAGCCGACGCGCTGTCGTCTGAGCGGCGCCCGCTCGCCGGCGAGGCGTGGCGGCTGGTGGAGGCGCAGCACAGGGTCTCCACCCTCAAGCTGGTCGACGATTGGGAGGAGCAGGGGCTTCTCGAAGACCTGCTGGAAGCAACCAAGCCGCCGCTGCCGCCGGCCTGCCGGGGTTTGCATTTCCTGCTGTCGGCGCCGTTCCGCTATGATGCGGAGTATCCGGCCGGATCGCGCTTTCGCCGGGCCGGGCGGACGCTTGGCGTGTTCTACGCCGCGGAGGCGGTGACGACCGCGGTGGCCGAGTTGGCCTTTTACCGGCTGCTGTTCTTCGCCGACTCCCCCGACACGCCATTGCCGGCCAATCCGGGCGAGTACACCGCCTTCCGCGTCCAGTATGGGACCGACGACGGGCTGGACCTGACCGCGGAGCCGTTGAACGGCGACAGCGCCCGCTGGACCCATCCGACCGAGTATGGTGCCTGCCAGGATTTGGCTGATGCGGCGCGGGCGGGCGGGGTGCAGGCGATCCGCTACGCGTCGATCCGTGACCCGCAGGGCGGCGCCAATCTGGCCCTGCTGGATTGTGCGGTGTTCCGCAAGCCGGAGCCGACGGCTTGGCAGAGTTGGCGGCTGTTCCTGCGCCGCGACAGCGTGCAGGGCCTCTGCGAGTTTCCGCACCAGACCGTGCAGTTCGAGAAATCCGGCTTCAACGACCCACGCCTGTGACCGGCGTGCCTGAAAAAAGGCAGCGCGCGGGAGAGCCACCGGCCCTCCCGCGCGCCCCCAAAGCTTACCCGATCTTCTGCTTGGCCATCGCGCCCAGGCGCAGGCGGAGCGCGTTCAGCTTGATGAAGCCTTCCGCGTCCTTCTGGTTGTAGACGCTGTCCTGCTCGAAGGTCACATAGTCCATGCGGTAGAGCGAGTTGGGCGACTTGCGGCCGACGACCGTGACGTTGCCCTTGTACAGCTTCAGCCGGACGGTGCCGTTGACCAGCGACTGGGTCTGGTCGATCAGCGCCTGGATGGCCAGACGCTCCGGGCTCCACCAATAGCCGCAATAGATCAGCTCGGCGTAGCGCGGCATCAGCTCGTCCTTGAGGTGCCCGGCGCCGCGATCGAGCGTGATGCTCTCCATCGCGCGGTGGGCCACCAGCAGGATGCTGCCGCCCGGGGTCTCGTAGACGCCGCGCGACTTCATGCCGACGTAGCGGTTCTCGACCAGATCGAGGCGGCCGATGCCGTTCTCGCCGCCCAGGCGGTTCAGCTCGGTCAGCAGGGCCGCCGGCGACAGCGCCTTGCCGTCGATGGCGACCGCGTCACCGTTCTTGAACTCGACCTCGATGTAGGTCGGGGTTTCCGGCGCCTTTTCCGGGGCGACCGAGCGGGTGAACATGTCCTCGTCCGGCTCGACCCACGGGTCTTCCAGCGCCTTGCCTTCGTAGGAGATGTGCAGCAGGTTGGCGTCGGTCGAATAGGGCGCCTCGCCGCGCTTGTCCTTGGCGATCGGAATCTGGTTCTTCTCGGCGTAGTCCAGCAGCGTGGTGCGGCTGTTCAGCGTCCACTCGCGCCACGGCGCGATGACCGTGATGTCCGGCCGCAGGGCGTAGTAGCCCAGCTCGAAGCGGACCTGGTCGTTGCCCTTGCCGGTGGCGCCATGGGCGACGGCGTCGGCGCCGACCATGTTGGCGATCTCGATCTGGCGCTTGGCGATCAGCGGCCGGGCGATCGAGGTGCCGAGCAGGTAGGTGCCCTCGTACAGCGTGTTGGCGCGGAACATCGGGAAGACGAAATCGCGCACGAACTCTTCGCGCAGATCGTCGATGAAGATGTTTTCCGGCTTGATGCCCAGAAGCTCGGCCTTCTTGCGGGCGGGCTCCAGCTCCTCGCCCTGGCCGAGGTCGGCGGTGAAGGTCACCACCTCGCAGGCGTAGGTTTCCTGAAGCCACTTCAGGATGACCGAGGTGTCGAGGCCGCCCGAATAGGCGAGCACCACTTTCTTGATCTGTTTGCCGGACGCGCCGCTCATGGGACTGCTCTTACAGAGGAGAAAGGTAAGGCCGCGACCGTACGGCCTTTCCCGCCCACCTTCAAGCCCCTGGGACCGTTTCGACGCCCCCGGTGCCTACTCGATCTTCTCGCCCGGATAGGTGCCCCAGAAATCGGCGCGCTTCATCCAGCCGCGATAGCCTTTCAGCTCCACCTCGCACCAGTCGTCGCGGCACTTCCTCAGCGCGCCGATCACCCCCGGCTCGGCCCGCGCCACCGCCGCGCTGTCGGCGCGCGGCGCCTCGTGGACGGTGCGGGTCTGGCCGGTGACCAGCACGCCGCGGCGGCCCGACAGCGCGCTCTGGTGGACCCAGCCCTCCGCCCCTTCCCAGTCGCGGATGCGGCGCCAGGTGTCGAATTCCTGGATGATCTCCACCGGCATGTCCTTGCGCCGGAACACCCACTCGATCGGGTAGTTGCCGTTGGGGCCGGAGCGCAGGTTCAGCTCGCCGACGCGCAGGGTGACGAAGCGCGGGATCGGCAGGCCGGAGGCGTGGGTCGGGTCCTTGCGGCTTTCCGCCGCGCTGCCGGAGACCGCGCCCAGCCCGGCGAACAGGGCCAGCGCGGCGAGGACGGAGCGGCGGACGAGCATGGCGGCACCGGTGGTTGCAAGGAGGGGGTGGAAACCGGGCCGCACTATAGAGATCACCCCTTCGATAGGGCAAGCATCGGGGGGCATTTTCCACAGCCCCCGTTTTCCGCAGGGCGGTCCGGCGGCACGGGACATCTGGACAGCCCCACGACCGCTTGGTATGGCAACGAAGACCGTCCGCGGGACCGGACGGGTCCGGGCCAGGAGGCCGGGATAAGGCCCAGGGAGGCACAGCACCGATGACCGACAAGAAGAAGCCGCTCGTTGTCGTCACCCGCAAGCTGCCGGACGTCGTCGAAACCCGGATGATGGAGCTGTTCGACACCCGGCTGAACCCCGACGACGTGCCGCTGACCGCCGCCCAGATGCAGGAGGCGATGGCGATCGCCGACGTCCTGGTGCCGACGGTGACCGACCGCATCGATCGCGCGCTGATCGAGCAGGCCGGGCCGCAGCTGCGCATGATCGCCTCCTTCGGCACCGGCGTCGACCACATCGACCTGAAGGCGGCGCGCGAGCGCGGCATCATGGTCACCAACACCCCCGGCGTCCTGACCGAGGACACCGCCGACATGACCATGGCCCTGCTGCTGGCCACCGCCCGCCGGCTGGCCGAGGGCGAGCGGCTGGTGCGGTCCGGCCAATGGACCGGCTGGGGCCCGACCACCATGCTGGGCCACCGCATCAGCGGCAAGCGGCTGGGCATCCTGGGCATGGGCCGCATCGGTTCGGCGCTGGCCCGCCGGGCGCGCGCCTTCGGCATGTCGATCCACTACCACAACCGCCGCCGCGTCCACCCCGAGCTGGAGCAGGAGCTGGAGGCGACCTACTGGGCCAGCCTGGACCAGATGCTGGCGCGGATGGACATCATCTCGATCAACTGCCCGCACACGCCGGCCACCTACCATTTGCTGTCGGAACGACGGCTGAAGCTGCTGCGCCCGCATTGCTACATCGTCAACACCTCGCGCGGCGAGGTGATCGACGAGGTGGCGCTGACCCGCATGCTGTCGAAGGGCGAGGTCGCCGGCGCCGGCCTGGACGTGTTCGAGCACGAGCCGGCGGTGAACCCGAAGCTGCTGCGGCTGGACAACGTCGTGCTGCTGCCGCACATGGGCTCCGCCACCATCGAGGGCCGCATCGACATGGGCGAGAAGGTGGTGATCAACATCAAGACCTTCATCGACGGCCACACCCCGCCCGACCGGGTGATCGAGGCGCTGCTGTAGGGCACCGCACCCGAGGGGGCGTCGGCCCCCTCCCCGGCCGGTCCGGCGGCCCGCCTAGCGGATCGAGTCGTTGTGCAGCACCATCTCCACCGCGAGCTGCGCGGCGCAGAGATCCGCCAGCGCGGTGCCGACCGACTTGAACAGGGTGATCTGGTCGTAGAACCGCCGGCCGGCCCGTTCACCGCGGGTCAGGTCGTAGAGGTCGCCGGCGATGTCGTCGGCGGTCAGCAGGCCGGCGGCGAGCGGCTGCGCGATGTCGCCCGCCATCCCGCAGGCCCCCTCCCGCGTGTCGACGAAGACCCGGGCGCGGCGCAGGCCGGCGTCGTCGATCTCGCGCATGTCCGGCGCGACGCCGCCCAACAGGTCGAGATGCTGGCCCGGCTGCAGCCAGTCGCCCTTGATGAGGGGATCGCGGGCCGCGGTGGCGCCGGCGATGATGTCGGCGCCGCGCACCGCCCCTTCCAGGTCGGTGGTCGCCTCGATGCGGAATTTGGGGCGGTGGAAGCGGGCGACGATGCGCTTGGCCTTCTGGACGTCGCGACCCCAGACCAGCACATGGCGGATCGGCCGCACCGCGGTGTGCGCCTCCACCAACTCCAGCGCCAGAGCGCCGGTGCCGATCACCAGCAGCCGTTCCGCGTCAGCCCGCGCCAGATAGGAGGCGGCGAGCGCCGAGGCCGCGGCGCCGCTGCGCCGGCCGAGCGCGACGGCGGAGTCCAGCAGGGCCTGCGGCACGCCGGTCTTGCCGTCGATCAGCAGATAGACGCCCTGGGCCGCCGGCAGGTCGTGCGCCGCGTTGTCGGGGAAGGCGGTGTCGATCCTGACCCCGATCGACTGGTTGACCTGCCAGGACGGCGCCAGCCGCAGCGTCGCGTCGCTGGCGCCGTAGGTTTCCACCCGGTGGGTCTGCGCCGGGGGAACGACCACGCCGGCGCGGAAGGTCTGCCGCAGGCGTTCGACCAGCATGCGGTGGTGCAGGACGGAACGAAGCTCAGCGGCGCTGACGGTGCGCATGGGACCTCCCTCCTGTCACCAGACGCCTCCCCCGACCGGGGAGGGCGGACGGCTCAGTGGACCGTCGGCGCCGTGTTCTCGGACACCGGGACCGGCAAACCGCTCACCGGGCCGGGCAGCGGGCCGGAGGCCGGGCGGGTCGCCTCGGCCAGACGCTTCTCGGCGGCGGCGGCGCGGGCCTGCGCCTCCTTCAGCTCGCGCTCCAGGACCAGCACGCGACGGCTCTCGCGGCGGGCGCGGCTGCGGTGGCGGCGCTGGCTGTTCCACACGACGAAGCCGCCGGCCACGAAGCCCAGCACCAGCGCGGCCAGCGTCGCCAGATAGACCGGCGCGTCCAGCGTGAAGGGCAACGGCCACAGCGACAGCGTCACGACGCCGCGGTTGGAGATCGCGAACAGGATCGCGACGAGGGCGACGGGAAGGGTGACGATCCAGGAAAGATGGCGCAAGGCGATGGTTCCTCAAAAAACGAAGGGGCGTACGCCCGGATATGGGACCGGCGCACGCCACTGCCTGATGTCGAGCCCGGCGGTCAGTCCGTGTTCAGGCGCTCCCGAAGCTGCTTGCCGGTCTTGAAGAAAGGGATGCATTTCTCGCCGACGTCAACCGATTCTCCGGTCCGGGGGTTGCGACCCGTGCGCGCGTCCCGCTTCTTGATGGAGAAGGCGCCGAAACCGCGCAGCTCGACCCGGTCGCCTCTCGCCAGCGCCTCGGTGATTTCATCGAAGATGGTGCCGACGATCTTTTCGATGTCGCGCTGGTAGAGGTGCGGATTGCGCTCCGCCAGACGCTGGATCAGTTCCGACTTGGT
This sequence comes from Azospirillum sp. TSO35-2, assembly GCF_003116095.1. Lineage (GTDB taxonomy): Bacteria > Pseudomonadota > Alphaproteobacteria > Azospirillales > Azospirillaceae > Azospirillum. The sequence goes on along the minus strand of NZ_LGRA01000022.1, from coordinate 7,097 downwards.
CATGGCCGTTGACGTTTCCCCATTCGATGCGGGCACGTTGTTCGTGATGCGCCGCGCTTGTCCAGCAGCCTGCCACCGGACCGGGGACCCGTCAAGCCCCACCCGCGACGCTAAGCCGTTACGCCGCAACCCTTTTTCCGTCCCGTGGCCGGACGCCCCGGCCCGGGTGGATCCGGCGGCGGGCCTGGCGTCCGGCAATGTCCGGTACGGATCGTGACGGAAATTTGAAACGCATCAACGGCTTCGCGAAAGAAAGAGCCCCAGGGGCACGCGCCCGCGCCGCCCCTGCCTGGGTGCCGCCTGGGTGCCGCGGCGCGACTCAGGCCCGGCCCAGCCGGGTCCCCTCCAGGATCGCGTCCTCCATCATGGCGGAGCTGCGGTCGCAGCCGGTCAGGTCGGCCAGGGTCAGGTCGCTGCCCTTCAGGTTGGTCTGGCTCAGCGAGGCGCCGGCGAGCCGCGCCCGCACCAGCGACGCGCGCATCACCTTGGCCCCGGCGCTGACCAGCAGCATGCCGAGGTTGGCGCCGTCCAGCCGGCTGTCGATCAGGATGGCGCGGTCCAGCTTGACCCCGCGCAGATCGGCGGAGCGCAGGTCGGCGGAGCGCAGGTCGGCGCCGTCGAACTGGGCGGCCTGCAACTGCGCCCCGTTCAGCCGGGCGTGGCGCAGCCGGGCGCCGCTGCCCTTGGCCAGCGTCAGGATCTTGCCGGTCAGGTCGGCCCCTTCCAGGTTCAGCCCGGCGAGGTCGAGCTGGCAGCCCTGCTTGCCGCTGGTCCCCAGCCAGATCATGTGCTGGCGCAGCATGCTGTCGAGCTGTTCGGCCGGCAGGGTCGGCATGAGGTCGTCGGCGTCCGCGCCATCCGGCTCGGGTCCGGCCGGACTGGGCGCCTGCTGCGTGGCGGCGCGCGCCTGCTCGTCGGTGCGGATCGCCTGGTCCAGCCCCTCGGCGTCGACGGTCGCCCCGTCCAGGATGGCGCCGCGCAGGTCGGAGCCGTTGAGATCCGCCCCGCGCAGGTCGGCGCCGGAGAAGTTGGCGTCGCGCAGGTCGGTGCGGTCCAGCCGGGCGCCGGCCAGCCGGGTGTTGGTGAAGTCGGCGGCCCGCGCGAAGCTGCCCGACAGCTTGGCCCGCGCCATGTCGGCGTTGGTCAGCTTGGCCGACGCCATGTCGGCCGGGCCGGGGTCGAAGCCCACCACCTTCAGCTCGCCGGCGCTGTTGCGGTTGACCATGCTGCCGTCGCGCAGGTCGACCTCGACCATGGTGGCGCCGTCCAGCCGGGCGCCGCGCACGTTGGCGCCGCGCATGTCGGTGCGGAACAGCCGCGCCTCCGACAGGTCGGCCCCGCGCAGGTCGGCGCCGTAGAGGTCGGCGTGGTCCAGCACGGTGCCGCGCAGGTCGGCGTCACGCAGGATGGCGCCGGCCAGATGGGCGCCGGTCAGGTTGCGCCCGGCCAGCGACAGGCCGGACAGGTCGAAGAAGGGAAGGTTGGCGCGGGCGCCGTTCGGGCGACCCTCGACGAAGCGGACATGCCGATCGCAGACGCGGTCGAGCTGGGCCTGGGTCAGTCGGATGCGGGATTTGCCGTCTTGCGCCATGGCCGGTCACGCGAACAGGGCGTCGATGTCGGCCTGGGAGATCGCACCGCCGCCATCGCCCCCGCCC
>NZ_LGRA01000022.1:0-2500 GCF_003116095.1 Azospirillum sp. TSO35-2 | reverse complement strand
GTACCGTGAGGGAAAGGTGAAAAGCACCCCGACAAGGGGAGTGAAACAGTTCCTGAAACCGGATGCCTACAAGCAGTCGGAGCCTCTTCATGGGGTGACGGCGTACCTTTTGTATAATGGGTCAGCGACTTAGAGTATGCAGCGAGCTTAAGCCGGTAGGTGGAGGCGCAGCGAAAGCGAGTCTGAATAGGGCGACCGAGTTGCATGCTTTAGACCCGAAACCTGATGATCTAGCCATGGGCAGGTTGAAGGTGCGGTAACACGCACTGGAGGACCGAACTCACGCCTGTTGAAAAAGTCGGAGATGACCTGTGGCTAGGGGTGAAAGGCCAATCAAATCAGGAAATAGCTGGTTCTCCGCGAAAGCTATTTAGGTAGCGCGTCGCGTATTGCTCCGGGGGGTAGAGCACTGGATGGGCTAGGGGGGCGCGAGCCTTACCAAACCTAACCAAACTCCGAATACCCGGAAGCAGAGCGCGGCAGACAGACGGTGGGTGCTAAGGTCCATCGTCGAGAGGGAAACAGCCCAGACCGCCAGCTAAGGTCCCCAAATCACGGCTAAGTGGGAAAGGATGTGGGAAGGCCATGACAACCAGGAGGTTGGCTTAGAAGCAGCCATCCTTTAAAGAAAGCGTAATAGCTCACTGGTCTAGTTAAGCCGGCCTGCGCCGAAAATGTATCGGGGCTCAAGCCGTGTACCGAAGCTGCGGGTGTGATCTCTGATCACGCGGTAGCGGAGCGTTCCGTAAGCCTGCGAAGGGTGGCCGCGAGGTCGCCTGGAGGTATCGGAAGTGAGAATGCTGACATGAGTAGCGACAAAGAGTGTGAGAAACACTCTCGCCGAAAGTCCAAGGGTTCCTGCGCAAGGTTAATCCACGCAGGGTGAGCCGGCCCCTAAGGCGAGGCCGAAAGGCGTAGTCGATGGGAACCACGTTAATATTCGTGGGCCAGCGGGTGAGTGACGGATGGGAAAGCGTGTACGATCTTATCGGATTGATCGTGCTGTGGACCTGTTCCAGGAAATAGCCCCCGCATCAGACCGTACCCCAAACCGACACAGGTGGACAGGTAGAGTATACCCAGGCGCTTGAGAGAATGGTGTTGAAGGAACTCGGCAAATTGCCCTCGTAACTTCGGAAGAAGAGGGCCCCGTTCTGGCGCAAGCCAGGGCGGGGGGCACAGACCAGGGGGTAGCGACTGTTTACTAAAAACACAGGGCTCTGCGAAGCCACACAAGGCGACGTATAGGGTCTGACGCCTGCCCGGTGCCGGAAGGTTAAGAGGAGGGGTGCAAGCTCTGAATTGAAGCCCCGGTAAACGGCGGCCGTAACTATAACGGTCCTAAGGTAGCGAAATTCCTTGTCGGGTAAGTTCCGACCTGCACGAATGGCGTAACGACTTCCCCGCTGTCTCCAACACCAACTCAGCGAAATTGAACTCTCCGTGAAGATGCGGAGTTCCCGCGGTCAGACGGAAAGACCCCGTGCACCTTTACTACAGCTTTGCAGTGGTGCTAGGGATCTCATGTGTAGGATAGGTGGGAGGCTTGGAAGCATGGGCGCCAGCTCGTGTGGAGCCAACCTTGAAATACCACCCTTGAGATCTCTGGCATCTAACCGCGGCCCGTTACCCGGGTCCGGGACCCTGCATGGCGGGTAGTTTGACTGGGGCGGTCGCCTCCCAAAGTGTAACGGAGGCGCGCGATGGTGGGCTCAGAGCGGTCGGAAATCGCTCGACGAGTGCAATGGCATAAGCCCGCCTGACTGCAAGACTGACAAGTCGAGCAGAGACGAAAGTCGGCCATAGTGATCCGGTGGCTCCACGTGGACGGGCCATCGCTCAACGGATAAAAGGTACGCCGGGGATAACAGGCTGATGACTCCCAAGAGTCCATATCGACGGAGTCGTTTGGCACCTCGATGTCGGCTCATCACATCCTGGGGCTGGAGCAGGTCCCAAGGGTTCGGCTGTTCGCCGATTAAAGTGGTACGTGAGCTGGGTTTAGAACGTCGTGAGACAGTTCGGTCCCTATCTGCCGTGGGTGTAGGAGTTTTGCGAGGATCTGTCCCTAGTACGAGAGGACCGGGATGGACATACCTCTGGTGCACCGGTTGTCACGCCAGTGGCATGGCCGGGTAGCTAAGTATGGACGGGATAACCGCTGAAAGCATCTAAGCGGGAAACCCACCTCTAAACCAGAGCTCCCTTGAGAGCCGTGACAGACCATCACGTCGATAGGAGGCATGTGGACCGGCGGCAACGCCTGAAGCTAAGCCTTACTAATCGCTCGATCGGCTTGATCTCAACCCCACAGACCGCGCCATGCGCAGCAGCAAGCCTGCTTGACGCAAGACAGCGCCGGTTCGATGATGACCTCGGATCACTTGCACACACGCGATTGCGGACGCCGTTCCCCCGGACAGGGGGTAAGCGGCGCCGGTTGGAGGAGCGGAGCGTCGGTCTTGTGCCTTGGTGACCTGGTGGTCATGGCGAGGTGCCA
>NZ_LGRA01000013.1:766784-797801 GCF_003116095.1 Azospirillum sp. TSO35-2 | reverse complement strand
CGGGCGGCGGGGGCGGTTGCGATCCGGTACGCGTGACGGTTCTGCGCCGGTTCGGTGCCCCCCCCCCCTACCCCCCCCCCGCCTGTGGCGGGAGAGGGAACTCCGCCGCTCTTGCACCTACCCCCCTCTCCCGCGTGAGCGGGGGAGGGTTGGGGAGGGGGCAAAACGCGGCCGGCGAGGGGGCAAAGCCCTCCTACCGCCCGAGCAGCCGGTCCACCCGGCGCAGCGCCGGGAACAGCAGCGCCCACAGCCCGGCCAGCCCGATGGCGCCGACCCCGCCCAGCACCACGGCGGGGACGGCGCCCAGCAGGGCGGCGACGCTGCCGGATTCGAATTCGCCCAACTGGTTCGACGCGCCGATGAACAACGAGGTGACGGCGCCGACCCGCCCGCGCATGGTGTCGGGGGTGGAGAGCTGGATCAGCGTCTGGCGCACGAACATGCTGACCTGATCGGTGGCGCCGACCACCAGCAGGGCCAGGAAGGACAGCAGCGGGTCGGCCGACAGGCCGAAGGCGATGGTGGCGGCGCCGAACCCGGCGACCGCCACCAGCATCCAGCGCCCGGCGTGGCGCTGCACGCCCCAGCGGGTGATGATCATCGCCATGGCCAGCGCCCCCAGCGCCGGGGCGCTGCGCAGCAGCCCCAGCCCCCACGGGCCGACATGCAGCACGTCGCGGGCGTAGACCGGCAGCAGCGCCGTCGCCCCGCCCAGCAGCACCGCGAACAGGTCGAGCGAAATGGCCCCCAGGATCTCCGGCCGGCTGCGGATGAAGGCGGCGCCGGCCAGCAGGCTCGACCAGCTCATGGCGCGCCGGGTCATCGTCACCGGCCGCGGCCGGCAGGCGGCGATCAGCACCACCGACAGCGCCAGCATCGCTGTGCTGACGCCATAGACCGCCGCCGGACCGGCGATGTAGAGCAGCCCGCCCAGCGCCGGGCCGGAGATCTGCGCCACCTGCACCCCCGACGACTGCCAGGCGACGGCGTTGGGCAGATCCTCCACCGGCACGGTGGCCGACAGGATCGCCTGGTTGGCCGGCCCCTCGAACGCCTTGGCGGCGCCGATCAGCGCGACGATGGCGAAGATCGCCGTCGGCGACAACCAGCCGGCCATGGTCAGCAGGAACAGCGCGGCGATGGCGATCAGCTCCGTCGACAGGGCGCCGAACAGCACCCGCTTGCGGTCGTTGTTGTCGACGACATGGCCGGCGAACAGCACCAGCGCCAGGGTGGGCAGGAACTGGAACAGCCCGACCAGCCCGAGGTCGAGCGGGCTGTCGGTCATGGCGTAGACCTGCCAGCCGACCGCCACCACCTGCATCTGCAGCGCCAGCATCGAGCAGACCCGCGCGAACCAGAACAGGGCGAAGGCGCGGTGCCGGAAGGCGGAGCGGAAACTGCCGCCGGCCGGGGCCGAGACGCTCATGCGAAAGGCTCCAGAAGTGTGGCGAGACCCAGCCCACCGCCGATGCCGAGCGTCGCGAGGCCGCGGCGGGGCGCCGCGTCCCCGACCGAAAACAGCAGGTCGGAAAACAGCCGCGTCACCAGGATCGCGCCCGACGCGCCATAGGGGTGGCCGAGCGCCAGCGCGCCGCCGCCGGGGCAGACGCGGGCTTCGTCGATGCCCAGCGCGTCGAGGCTGGCCAGCACCTGGGCGGCGAACGCCTCGTTGAACTCGACTTGGCCGATGTCGGCGACGGTCAGGCCGGGATGGCGGGCCAGCAGCTTCGTCACCGCCGGGATCGGCCCGGTGCCCAGCAGCGCCGGTTCGACGCCGGCCGCCTGGCTGTCGACCACCAGCAACCCGTGGGTCAGGCCGAGCGCCCGGAACCGGCGCTCCGACACCACCGTGACCACGGCGGCGCCGTCGTTGAGCGGGCAGGCGTTGCCGGCGGTGACCGTGCCTCCCGGCCGGAACACCGGGCGCAGCGCGGCCAGGCGTTCCAGGCTGGTGTCGGGACGCGGGCACTCGTCGCGGTCGACGCGGCGGCCGTCGGGCAGGGTCAGCGCCACGATCTCGCGCGTGAAGCGGCCGGTGGCCTGGGACGCGACCGCCTTGCGGTGGCTGGTCAGGGCGTAGGCGTCCTGGCGCTCGCGCGTGATCCCGTACGCGGCGGCGACGTTCTCCGCCGCCTCGCCCATCGATGGGTCGCCGATGTCGTCGGGGGCGAAGCGGGCGCGGTCGTAGAAGGTTGGGCTGCGGTAGAGGCTGGACGGCTTGGCGACCCGCCAGGGCGCCGTGCTGGTGCTCTCCACCCCACCGGCCAGGAAGACGTCGCCGGCGCCGGCCTGGACCAGACGGGCGGCGAGGTTGATCGCCTCCAGCCCGGAGCCGCACTGCCGGTCCACCGTGACCCCCGGCACCGACACCGGCAGACCGGCCGCCAACGCCGACAGCCGGGCGACGTTGCCGCCGGGGCCGACCGCGTTGCCGAGCAGGACGTCGTCGACCTCCGCCGGGTCGAGCCCGGCATCGGCCAGCACGGCGCGGATGACCGGGCCGGCGAGGTCCTCGACCGGCAGGTCGCGCAAGATTCCGCCGATGCGGCCGACCGGGGTGCGGCGTGCGGCGACGATGATGGCCCGGTTGGTCATCCGACCACCTCCAGCCCGCCGTGGCGCGCCCGGTCGCGGACTTCGGCCCGGGCGATCTTGCCGCTGCCGGTCAGCGGCATGTCGGCCGCCGCGAACAGACGGCGCGGCGCCTTGTAGCCCTCCAGCCGGCCGTGGCACCAGCCGCGCAGCTCCGCCAGCGTGGCGCGGGCCGGCCCACGCCACCACACCACCGCCGACAGCGCGTCGCCCCAATAGGGGTCGGGCAGGCCGAACACCACCGCCTCCGCCACGGCGGGATGGGCGCGGAGTGCCGCCTCGACCTCCGCCGGGTAGACGTTCAGGCCGCCGGTGATGACCATGTCGCCGGCCCGGCCGACCAGCCGCAGCCAGCCGGACTCGTCAAACCAGCCGTAATCGCCGACGGTGCCCCAGCCGTCCCGCTCGCGGTAGCCGCTGCCGTCGGCCGGACCGAGGTAGCCGTCGCTGAGCATGGCGCTGCGCACCCAGACGGTGCCCGGCCGGCCGCGCTCCACCGGGTGACCGTCGTCGTCGCGCAGGCTGATGTCCACGCCGTGGAAGGGCCGGCCGACGCTGTCGGCGGGCGCCCCCTCGCGCGAGGAGCGCAGGCTGACGAAGCTCAACTCCGACGCGCCGTAATACTCCAGCACCACGGCGTCGGGGCACAGCGCCGCCAGCCGGTCATGCACGGCGGGGGCCAGCTTGGCGCCGGAGGACACCACGCGGCGCAGGGCCGGAAAGCGCATCCCGGCACGCTCGGCGGCGTCGAGGATGCCGACCAGCATCGTCGGCACCACGACCAGCGTGGTGACGCCGCGTCCGGCCAGCCGCGCCGCCGCGTCATCCGCGTCGAACTTCGGCTGGACCTCCACCGTCGCCCCGGCCGACAGCCCCTCCACCGCGCCGTACAGGCCGAGGCCATGGACCAGCGGCCCCGGCACCAGCACGATGTCGTCCGGACCGATGCCGAACTCGACCCGGCTGGCGGCCAGCGTGGCGAGCCAGGAACCCTGGTTGCGGATGAAGGCCTTCGGCCGCCCGGTGGTGCCGGAGGTGAATCCGACCAGGAAGGGCGTGCGCGGATCGACCGCCGGGATGTCCCAGCCGGCCGGCTGCGCCGCGATCCAGCCGGCGGCGCTGTCCGCCGTCAGGTGCAGGTCCGGCTGCAGCGTGTCGAGCGCCGCCGCGGTCTGCCCGGCGCTCCATTTCGGGTCGAGCAGACCGACCACGCCGCCCGCCGCGACGATGCCGAGGAACAGCGCCGGCAGTTCCGCCCGGTTGCCCAGGCTGAGCGCGACGCGCGGCGGCCGGCCGTCTTGGCCCAGGGTGGAGCGCAAGGCCGCCACCCCGGCGCCGGCTCGCCGCACCCGGTCGAGCAGCGCGCCGTAGCGGATGGCGGCACCGTCGAACACCAGCGCCGGATGGTCGGGCGTGCGCAGGGCCGCCAGGGCGAAGGGGCGGGCGAGGTTGTCCCCGCCGAGAGGGCGATCAGGCATGGATCGGCAGCACGCCGGCGCGGCGGACGGCGGAGGCGGCGAAGGCGGCGACGCCGGCCTTGATCAGGTCGCCCGGCACGAAGGCCAGGGTGCCGAAGGCCGCCTTCTCCAGCGACAGGCCGGCGACCAGCGACAGCCACGGAATGCCGCAGGCGTAGACCATCAGGATGCCGCCGGCGACGCTGACCGCGAACAGGCGCAGCGGGTTGGCGCCGGTGGCGAACCGCTCGGCCAGCCAGCCGGTGACGAAGGCGCCGAGCGGCCAGGACAGCACGAAGCCGCCGGTCGGCCCCATCAGCACGCCGATGCCGCCGCGCCCGCCGGCCAGCAGCGGCAGCCCGGCCGCCACCAGCAGCACGAACAGCAGCGCCGCCAGACCGCCGCGCTTGGCGCCCAGGATGGTGCCGGCCAGCATGACGCCCAGCGTCTGCGCGGTGACCGGCACCGGCAGGAAGCCCAGCGGGATCGGCGGCGCCATGCCCAGGCCGCCGAGCAGCGCGGCGAACAGGGCGCAGAGGACAAGGTCGCGGGTCGACAGCATGCTTGCGGTTCCTTCGGAGGGTAGCGTCATCGGTGTGGTCCGGGTTCTGGTCCGGGATCGGCCGGGTCGTAGCCGCGCGCCTCCAACGCGGCGGTCAGATCATCGGCCATGGTGAGAATCTTGACCAGCAGCGGAACGAACAGGGCGGCTATGTTGCGTTCGACGCCCCGCGCGCGCTGGGCCATGCGCACCTCGCGCACCTGATCGCCCAGCAGGGGGATGAAGCGGATGGTCAGCGCCAGCATCAGCGCCATCTTGGCCGGGTTGACGCCCAGCGGGCGCAGGCGGGCGAACAGCCGCTCGAACAGCTCGACCATGTCCATGACGCGGGTGGTCAGCGTGACCAGCGTCGCCAGCAGGATCAGCGCGGCGAAGCGGGCGACGGCGATGGCGGTGTCCTCCCAGCCGGTGCCGGCCAGCAGCGCCTGGAACCCGAACAGCAGCGTCAGCATGACCACCGGCGACCGCAGCTCGCGCAGCACCCGGCCGGCCGGCAGCTTCGCCGCCACCAGCACGCCGGCGCCGGCCAGCCCGGCGGCCAGCGCCCCCCACCCCCCCGGCAGCGCCAGCACGACGAGCGTCAGCAGCAGAAGCCCGCCCATCTTCACCCCCGCCGGCAGGCGGTGGATGGCGGAATCCCGGTGCAGGTACAGCCCCAGCATCAGCCGAGCCGCGCGACATAGGCCGGCACCGCGTCGGCCGGCGGGCCGTCGGCGACGATCCGGCCATCCTCCAGCACCAGCGCCCGGTCGAAATCCTTCACCATGTCGAGGTCGTGGGTGACGACGATCACCGTCTGCGGCAGCCCGCGCAGCAGCTCGATCACCTTGCGACGGTTGCGCAGGTCGAGCAGGGTCGTCGGTTCGTCGAACACCACGTGGGCCGGCTCCAGCACCAGCACCCCGGCGATGGCGAGCAACTGCTTCTCGCCGCCGCTCATCTGGTGGGCCGGCTGGTGGCGGTAGCGGTCGAGGCCGTAGCGCTCCAGCGCCGCCGACACCCGGCGGGCGATCTCGTCCTTGGGCAGGCGGCGGGCCCTGAGGCCGAAGGCGAGGTCTTCCTCCACCGTCGGGTAGACGATCTGGGTGTCGGGATTCTGGAAGACGAAACCGACCCGCTGGCGGACCGCGCGGCCGTCACGCCTGGTGTCCAGCCCGTCGACGGCGACGCTGCCCGCCGTCGGCACGATCAGGCCGTTCAGCAGGCGGGCGAAGGTGCTCTTCCCCGACCCGTTGCCGCCGAGGATGGCGATGCGCCGTTCCGTCAGTCGCAACGACAGGTCGTGCAGCACGGGGCGGTCGCCATAGGCGTGGGTGACGGACCGGAGTTCGATCATGGACGGCAGCGGGGCTTTCGCGTTGCGATTCTGTTGCGCGCGAAAGGTTCTTAGCGGGTTTGGGCGTGGGGTGCCAGGGATGAGGTTGCGGGCGGCGCGCATGGCCGCCCCCTCCCGAACCCTTCCCCTAGAAGCTGTTCCGCTCGTGATAGGTCTGCAGGAACTGCCGCACCCGTGGCTCGGCGCTTTCGTGGAACACTTCGCGCGGTGTGCCGAAGGCGGCGATGCGGCCGTGGTCGAGAAAGGCGACCTTGTCGGCGACGTTGGCGGCGAAGCCCATTTCGTGGGTGACGACCACCATGGTCATGCCGTCGGCCGCCAGATCGCGCATCACCTGCAGCACCTCGCCCACCAGTTCGGGGTCGAGCGCGGAGGTCGGCTCGTCGAACAGCATCAGGTGGGGTTCCATGGCGATGACGCGGGCGATGGCGACGCGCTGCTGCTGGCCGCCGGACAGGCGGGCCGGGTAGGCGTCGGCCTTCGCCGCCAGCCCGACACGGTCCAGCATCTGGCGGGCGCGGGCGGCGGCGGCGGCCTTGTCCATGCCACGGACCTGGACCAGCGCCTCCGCGACATTGCCCAGCGCGGTCATGTGCGGCCACAGGTTGAACTGCTGGAACACCATGCCGACGTTGCGCCGCAGGGTCCGCAGCTCGCGGTTCGACTGGCGGCGGCGCGGCGTGCCTTCGGTGTAGCCGACCAGCTTGCCTTCGATGCGGATGTCGCCGCGGTCGTAGACCTCCAGGAAGTTGACGCAGCGCAGCAGCGTGCTCTTGCCGGAGCCGCTGGGGCCGATCAGGCAGACCACCTCCGACTTGTTGACCGTCAGGTCGATGTCGCGCAGCACCTCGTTGGTGCCGAAGGATTTGCCGACGCCGCGGATCGACACCATCGGGACGGCGTCGCCGGCGGCGGCGGGCGGGGCGGCGGCTTCGGAAACGGCGGTCATCACGCCCTCGCGTTCGACGAATGGGACAGGAACCGGGTCACGCGCGCCTCCAGCCGGCGGCCCAGGCGCGACACCACCTCCACCAGCAGCCAGTAGAACAGCGCCATGCCCAGGATGGTCTCGAAGGTGGCGAAGGTCTCCGCCGCCATGGTCTGCATCTCGTACATCAGCTCCGGCACCGTGATGATCGACAGCACCACGGTTTCCTTGGTCAGGATCGCCATCATGTTGACGATGGCCGGCAGGGTGGAGACCAGCATCCCCGGCACGATCACCCGGCGCAGGATGGCGCCGTAGGACATGCCGAGGCTGAGCGCCGCCTCCACCTGCCCCTTTGGCACCGACTGGTAGCCGGCGCGGAAGATCTCGGCGAAATAGGCGCTGCCGTAGAGGCCGAGGCCGAGGATACCGGCGGTCGTCGCCTCCAGCCGCAGGCCGATCGACGGGCCGCCGCTGTAGAGCAGGAACAGCTGGATCAGGAAGGGCGTGCCGCGGATGATCTCGATGTAGGCGCGGATCAGCGCCTGCAGCGGCCGGATCGGCAATTGCCGCAGCAGCATCAGCGCGAAGCCCAGCACCAGCCCGATGGCACAGCCGGCGGCCCAGCACAGGATGGTGACGCCGAAGCCGCGCAGCAGCGCGGGGCCGTATTGGACGATCAGGGAGCTGTCCATCGCCGTCAGCCCTCTTGCAGCCGGCGTTCGAGCAGCGTGCCGAACAGGGCCAGCGCACCGTTGATTGCCAGATAGATGCAGCCCGCGGCGAGGTAGATCTCGAGCGGGCGGTAGTTGCTGGCCGAGATGGTCTGGCTGGTCCGCGTCAGCTCCGCCACCCCGACGACGGATATCAGCGACGACGCCTTCAGCAGCAGGATCAGTTCGTTGACCAGCGCCGGGACCGAGATGCGGAAGGCCTGCGGCAGCAGGATGCGGGTCCAGATGGTCGCGGTGGGGAAGCCCAGCGCCAGCGCCGCCTCCGACTGGCCGTGCGGAACGGCGTTGAGGGAGCCGCGGTAGATCTCCGACACGTAGGCGCCCGACGCGAGGCTGAGCGCGCCGACGGCGGCGACCAGCGGCGGCACGTCGATGCCGATCAGCGGCAGCATGTAGTAGATCAGCAGCAACTGGATCAGCAGCGGCACGCCGCGGAAAAAGCTAACATAGACGCCGCCGGCGATGTCCGCCGCCCGGTTGCCGGACTGCCGCGCCACGCAGACGAGCACGCCGATCACCTGCCCCAGCAGCACGCCGAGCAGCGAGACCCAGACGGTCGTGACGGCCGCCCCCAGCAGATAGGGAAGCGCGTCGAGGATGACGCTGAACTTCATGAATGGGCCCTTGTTGGCGCTACAAGGCGACATAGTGGAAATAAAGGGTTTTGTCGGTCGTCATTCCCGCGCAGGCGGGAAGCCAGCCGGCTCAGCGGCTTATCCGCGGAGTTTCCTGGAGCCCCGCCTGCGCGGGGATGGCGTGAAAACCCATTAATTCCAATGATTTACCAATGGTTGAAGAACTGTGCATGCGGCAACCCCCGGGGAATGGCGACGCTTGGCATCCTTGGAAACCCACGTCGTGCATCCCCCTCACCCCAACCCTCTCCCCAGGGGGAGAGGGGGATGTACCGGGGGAGAGGCGTCTCGGCAGCCTTACAGCTGCGGCTCGGGCACCGTGGTCGGCAGTTCCTGCGAGACGTTGAACCACTTCTTCTGGATCGTCGCCAGGCGGCCGTCCTTCTGGATCTTGACCAGGGCGGCGTTCACCGCCTCGATCAGGCTCTTGTCGTCGTCGCCCGGACGGCCGACCCACGAGAAGAAGGAGGGCTTGCCGAAGGGCGGCAGCACAACCGCGAAGGTGTCCTTGCGCTGGGCGGCGGCGAAGGCGAGGTTGGGCAGCGAGTTGACCGAGGCGTCGACCCGGCCGGCGGCGAGGTCGGCGTAGGACTGGTTGCTGTCGACGTATTCCTTGACGTCCGGCGGCGGGGTCAGCGTCTGGCCGAACTCCTTCACCTGGGCGAGCTGCGAAGTGCCCTTGCCGCCGCCGACCTTCTTGCCGGCGATGTCCTCCGGCTTGTTGATGGTCTTGTCGTCGGCCCGCTTCATCATCGCCGCGGTCGCCTCGGAAATCGGAACGGTGAAGGCGTAGCGCTTCATGCGCTCCTTGGTGATGGTGACCGGGGCGATGACCAGATCGAACTTCTTGGCCTCCAGGCCGGGCAGCACGCTGGTCCAGGGCAGGTCGATGTACTTGGCCTTGACACCCAGCTCCTTCGCCACCTCGTCGATCAGGTCGCGGTCGACGCCCTTGTACTCGTTGTTTTCCAGGAAGTCGAAGGGCGGGAACTGCATCTCGGTGGCGACCGACAGCGTGCCGGACTTCTTGACGTCGGCCAGCGTGTCGGCCATCGCCGTGCCGGCGACGCCACCGGCCACCAGCAGCGTGGCGCCCAGCAGCGCCGCCTTGATCGTGCCGCCGACCGTCGTCTTGATTCGCAGACCCATAACCGTGCTCTCCATTCTGTTGAACCCCCTGTTGCGGCCGGCGGTCTGCGCCGGTCCTTTTGTGTTTACATATTCAACTCGGTCGCGCTGTCGGTGATCGACGCCCCGCTCAGGCTGAAACGGTCGCCCACCGACAGGAAATGCACCAGCGTGATCGGGCGGCTGAGATGCATGGTCTGCCGCCGGATCGACAGGCAGGCCGTCCCCGGCTCCACCCCCAGCAGCGCCGCCATCTCCGCCGTGGCGTTGACGGCGCGCACCGTGTGCTCGGCCGAGGACCACGGCACCCGGTCGACCAGCCAGCGGCTGGGCGCCATGCTGTCGAACGGCTCGTCCGCCACCTCCGGCACGGCGTCCAGGTTGACCAGCCGCCATTCGTGCTGGATCGGCATGCCGTCGCTGAAATGCAGGCATTCCAGCGTCAGGATCGGCGCGCCGTCGGGCAGGTCGGGCCAGCGGATGCCCTCGCCGTTGCGCAGGCTCTTGCGCTCGCGGATGCGGAATTCATAGACACGGCCGTCGCGGGCCACCACGTCGCCGATGTCCTCGATCGGCAGGGCGAAGCGGTCGCGCCGCCCGGTGGCGACGAAGGTGCCGGCGCGGCGGCGGCGGACCAGGAACCCCTCCCGTGCCAGCAGGGCGATGGCCTTGTGCACGGTCTGGCGCGAGACGCCGTAGAGCGACGACAGTTCCTCCTCGTTGGGGAGGCGTTCGCCGGCCTGCCAGCGCCCGCGCAGGATCTGGCCGGCGACCGCGCGCTTGATCTGGTCGAACAGCGGGCCCTTGCCGTCGAGAGCGGTTCCGCTGCCGCGATCCTGTCCGGTCAGACCCTGTCGCGCCAATCCCTGCACCCCGCTCTCCGCGATGCGATCCGACATACGAACGATAATGTATGTACATAATGGGTGGGTCAATCGCGAAATCCGGCCTTGAGCCTGGCTTTGCTGCAATGCGGCGGATGGGCGACTATTCTCGTCGCCAGGGCTTGCGCTTCGGGCTTGAAAAGCCAATTGCAATGCGGGTTTCATGGTCGTGATGGTTCGAGTGCCGTGCATGTCGACAAGGTCGGGCAAGGAAGGGTTGAACGGCGTGGCGTCGCGTGAACGGCCGGCGGAGGTGCGTGACGACCTGATCGCCTGCCCGGACTGCGGGCGGCTGCACCGGGTCCGCCTGCCGCCGCCGGGCCGGCGGGCGGAATGCACGCGCTGCGGCGCCGTGCTGTTCCGGCGCGGCAAGGGCGGGCTGCAGCACGCGCTGCCGGTGGCGATCGCCGGCGCGTTCCTGTTGTTGCTGGTGGCGCTCAATCCGCTGATGGCGGTCCATATCCAGGGCAACGACCGGGCGGGCCTGGTCACCACCGGCATCGAAACGCTGGCCGACCAGGGCATGTGGCCGCTGTCGCTGCTGGTCGGCCTGCTGGTGCTGGCGGCGCCGTTCGCCCGCGTCGTGGCGATCATCAGCGTCCTGCTGCGCCTGCATGACGGGCGCCCGACCAAGCGCCGCCGCGAAACCGCCCGCCTGTTCGCCTGGGCCGAGACGCTGCGGCCCTGGGCGATGCTGGATGTCTTCCTGCTCGGGCTGCTGGTCGGCTATTCGCGCCTGAAGGGCTTCGCCAACGCCGAGGTGCTGGTCGGCGGCGTCGCGCTGGGCGGCTATGTGCTGGCCCACACCGCGATGGACGTCGCGATGGACCGCCGCGCGGTGTGGCAGGCCATCGATCACGCCCCGGTGTCGGGCGCCCCGCCGCCGCGGCGTTGGGTCGCCTGCACCGTCTGCCAGCGCATCCACGGCGGCGACCATGGCCCGGTGCCGGAGCGCTGCACCCGCTGCCACAGCCGGCTGCACCCGCGCGAACCGGACAGCCTGGGCCGCACCACGGCGCTGGTCAGCGCCGGCGCCATCCTCTACATACCGGCCAACCTGCTGCCGGTGATGACCGTGGTCAATTTCGGCCAGGGCGCCCCCAGCACCATCCTGAGCGGCGTGCATGAACTGGCGGAGGCCGGGCTGTGGCCGCTGGCCCTGCTGGTCTTCGTCGCCAGCGTCGCCGTGCCGGTGCTGAAGCTGGCGGGGCTCGGCTGGTTCCTCCTGGCCGCGTGGCGCGGATCGGCCGCAAGGCTGCAGGCCCGCACGCGGCTGTACCGTATCATCGACGCCATCGGGCGCTGGTCCAACATCGACGTGTTCATGATCGCCATCCTCGCAGCCCTGGTGCAGTTCGGCGCCGTCGCCTCCGTCCGCGCCGATCCCGGCGCCATCGCGTTTGCCGGCGTGGTCGTCCTGACCATGCTGGCCAGCCATATCTTCGACCCGCGGGTGATGTGGGACCGCGCCGCCGCGGCCGACACCGAGGCCGGCGCCGACGAGGCAGAGGCGCCGCGGCATGTCTGACGAAAATCGGGCGGACCATGCGTCCGCCCCCAACGCGCCCACCGCCGATGCGCCGGCCGGGCATCCCCCCGAGGTGGTGTTGCCGCCGCGCCGCCGGCTGTCGCCGCTGTGGGCGCTGCCGCTGGTGGCGGCGTTGATCGCCGGCTGGCTCGGCTGGAACTGGTGGCAGGAGCGCGGGCCGCAGATCGTCATCACCTTCCAGTCCGGCGAAGGGCTGGAGGCCGGGCGGACCAAGATCAAGCACAAGAACGTCGATCTCGGCACCATCGAGACGGTGCGGCTGTCGGACGACCTGACCCAGGTGGTGGCGACCGCCCGCATGGACCGCACCGCCGCCCGCCATCTGAAGGACGGCACCCGCTTCTGGGTGGTGGCTCCCCGCCTCAGCCTGGGCGGGGTGTCGGGACTGAGCACCGTGGTGTCGGGCACCTATGTCGAGATGGAGCCCGGCGGCGGCGACGATCGGCGGGAGTTCGACGGGCTGGACGAACCGCCGGTGATCCGCGCCGACGTGCCGGGCCGCAGCTTCACCCTGAAGGCGGAGCAACTGGGATCGCTGGCCCAGGGCTCACCTGTCTATTTCCGCGGCGTCCAGGTCGGCGAGGTGATGGGCTACAGCCTGTCGCCGCAGGACCGCACGGTGTCGGTCGCCATCTTCGTCCGCCAACCCTACGAGGGGCTGGTGCATGACGGGACCCGCTTCTGGCGCTCGTCCGGGATCCAGATCTCGGCCGGGGCCGACGGCTTCAAGTTCCAGACGGAATCGCTGAAATCGCTGGCGCTGGGCGGCGTGGTTCTGGAAACCCCGCCCGATCCGGAGGCGGGCCCGCAGGCGGGGGATTGGGCCGCCTTCACGCTCTACGAGGACCAGACCTCGGCCGCGGCGGCGCGCGACCGGCTGCGGGTGCGCTACCGGCTGGAGTTTCCCGGATCGGTGCAGGGGTTGCAGGCCGGCGCTCCCGTGCAGATGCGCGGCCTGACCGTCGGCCATGTCGCGGCGGTGCGGCTGGAGTATGACGAGGCGCGGCAGGAGATCCACATTCCCGTTGAGATCGACGTCGAACCCGATCTGGTCGCCCGGACCTACGCCGTCAACGACGGCCAGCCGATGGACGAGGCCCGGGCACGCCAACTGATCGCCACCCAGATCGCCAAGGGGATGCGCGGTCGGCTGGCATCGGGCAACCTGCTGACCGGCCAGAAGCTGGTGTCGTTCGATTACGAACCCAACCCGCCGGCGATCGTGCCGGGCACCGAGCGGTCGGAACTGCCGACCCTGCCGTCGACCGACCTCGATTCGATCCTGCGCTCGGCCGGTGCGGTGATGGACAGCGTCGCCGGGCTGCCGCTGGAGGGGCTGGTGGACGATCTGCGCCACACCATCCAGGCGGTGGGCGGGGTCGCCGGCTCGCCCGATCTGGCGCGCTCGCTGGCGGCGCTGGCCAAGGCACTGGGCAGCGCCGACACGCTGCTGCGGCAGGCCGACCGCCAGTTGCCCGATCTGGTCAAGAGCCTGCGCGGGGTGGCGACGGCGGCGCAGGGCACGCTGAAATCGGCCGACGGCCTGCTGGGCGGCGGCGGCGGGACGGCCGACCTGTCCGGGGTGCTGAAGCAGTTGAACGACGCGGCGCGCTCGTTCCGCGTGCTGGCCGACTATCTGGAACGCCATCCGGAGGCGCTGCTCCGGGGCAAGACGCCATGACGGCTGGGGGAGGACGGGGGATGGGATGGGTGCGCGGATGGCGGTGGGCCTTGCTGGCGGTGCCGCTTCTCGTGCTGGCGGCGTGCCAGTCGACGCCGGACAGCCGGCTCTACACCCTGGCGACGGTGCCGCCCCGGACGGCGGCGCCGGCACCGGTGCGGACGGCCCCGGCGGCGCTGGCGCTCGGCACGCTGGATTTGCCGATTCTGGTCGACCGGCCGCAGATCGTCCGCCGCATCGACGGCAACCGGGTGGAGGCGCTGGAGTTCGACCGTTGGGCCGAACCGCTGGCCGACGGGTTGCGCTCCACCCTGGCCGCCGATCTGGCGGCGCGGTTGCCGGGCGTCACGGTGCTTCCGGTCGCCGGCTCGGCGGTGGGTGAGGGGACGGCGGTGCTGAACGTCACGGTCCTGCGCTTCGACGCCGATCGCAGCGGCCGGGTGACGCTGGACGTGCAGTGGGCCGTCGCACCGGCCGGCGGGACCGGCGGCGGAAAGCCCGTCCCCCACCGTGACACGCTGGACGCCGTCGCCGCCAGCGCCGAACCG
The DNA here is from genome assembly GCF_003116095.1 of Azospirillum sp. TSO35-2. GTDB lineage: Bacteria > Pseudomonadota > Alphaproteobacteria > Azospirillales > Azospirillaceae > Azospirillum. The sequence goes on along the minus strand of NZ_LGRA01000013.1, from coordinate 783,764 downwards.
GCGGCGCTGGTCGTCGCGATGAGCGAGGCCGTCGCCGCCTTCGCCGACCGCGTCGCCGCCGGGGTGCGGCGGTAAAGCGTTAGTGCAGCAGGGTGGCGCCGCGGTCGGCGGTCGGGCGGACCATGCCCATCCGGTCGGTGTCCATCGGGCCGGCCGGGTGCAGGACGGCAGGCTCGGGCAGGCGCAGCCCGGCCTGGGCGAGGGCGGTCGCCAGGATGCAGAGCGGTGCCATCGCCATCCGCACCCCGGCCAGCGGCAGCCAGTCGCTCATCAGCAGCCCGGCCTCGCCATGCCGCCCCTGCTGGGCCAACCGCAGCATGTCGAGCAACAGCGCCTCGTCGCTGCCCAGCGCCGGGCAGGGCGGACGGTGGATGTCGAGCGCCCGCGTGGTGGCGGCGATGGCGATCCGCATCAGGGTGTCGAAGGCCACCGCGGCGTCGTTGGACAGGCCGGCGGCGGTCAGCCCATCCTGCCAGCGCGGGTGCTGCTCGTCGGGGGCGCGCAGCGGTTCGGTCCACAGCCGCAGGACGGACACCACCAGCGCTTCCGGCGTGCGGAGGTCCTGGAACCGGTCGCGCCGCGGCTGGGTGCGGCGATGGGACGAGGGGGTCGGCATGGCGGGCTCCGCGTGCAAGGAACGATGCACAGCCTAAGCCGGACCGATTGCGAATGCAAGTAATTCGCATTTGCAGGAAGGGCGCTGCTCAGCGGTATTCCGGCCGCCGCGCCAAGCCGTCCTTCAGATGGCGGATGGCGGCGTGGACCTTGGGCGGCACGTGCCGCTTCTGCGGGTAGACCGCCCACACCGCGGTGTTCGGTGGGCGGTGGCGGTCGAGCAGGGAAACCAGCCGCCCCTCCGCCACCGGTCCGCGGACGTAATAGTCGGGCAATTGGCAGAGGCCGAAGCCGCGCAGCGCTGCGTCCAGCACCGAGAAGCCGCTGTTGCAGCGCCAGCGCCCGCGCGGCCGGAACAGCCAGTCCTGCCCGCCGTCGTCGAACAGCCACTGGTCGGTGGTGCCGATCAGGCATTGGTGGCTGCTCAGGCTGACGAGGCTGTCCGGCGTGCCGTGCCGTTCCAGATAGGCGGGGGCGGCGCACAGATGCATCACGCGCGGGGCGATGCGGGTCGCCACCAGACTGGATTCGCTGAGCCGGCCGAGCCGGATGGCGAGGTCGTAGCCCTCCTGCACCAGATCGAGCCGGCGGTTGGTCAACTCCACCTCGATGCTCAGTTGCGGGTGGCGCTCCATCAGGTCGTTGATCAGCGGCATGACGAATTGCTCGCCATAGGCGGTGGCGCAAGTCATGCGCAGCAGGCCCTTCACCTCGGCGTCGCGGCCGCCCTGCAGCGCGCCCACCGCCAGGAAGGCGTCGTCGCGCTGCTCCGCCAGCCGCTGGCAGCGGGCGAGGAAGGCGCGCCCGCTCTCGGTCAGGCTGACCTTGCGGGTGGTGCGGTAGAACAGCCGGGCCTGCAGGCGGTCCTCCAGCTTGGCCACGCTGCGGCTGATGTGGGAGGACGACACCCGCAGCCGCTCCGCCGCACGGGAGAAGCTGCCGGTTTCCGCCACCGCCACGAACTCGTCGATCCCGTCCCAGCCGCTCATGGCCCCATCGCCCGCCGCATTATCCCCATATGGCAAAAATCTATTCCCGAATTTGCCGTTCTGGCAATGACCGGCGCGGGTCTACACTGGAAGCAACGAGTGTCCAAATCCGTATCGGGGAAGGAAAACCCACATGGTCTTGTCGCGTGCCGCCGTCGCCTGGGAAGCCAACCGTCCGCTGGAAATCGAAGAGGTCGAGGTCGCGGCCCCCAAGGCCGGCGAGGTGATGGTCCGCATCGTCGCCACCGGCGTCTGCCACACCGACGCCTACACCCTGTCCGGCAAGGATTCCGAAGGCGTCTTCCCCTGCATCCTCGGCCATGAGGGCGGCGGCGTGGTGGTGGAGGTCGGCCCCGGCGTCACCTCCGTCGCGGTCGGCGACCACGTCATCCCGCTCTACACGCCGGAATGCGGCAAGTGCAAATTCTGCCTGTCCGGCAAGACCAACCTGTGCCAGGCGATCCGCGCCACCCAGGGCAAGGGGTTGATGCCCGACGGCACCAGCCGCTTTTCGCTGAAGGGCAAGGAGATCGCCCACTACATGGGCACCTCGACCTTCTCCGAATACACCGTGTTGCCGGAGATCGCGCTCGCCAAGATCAACAAGGCGGCGCCGCTGGAGAAGGTCTGCCTGCTCGGCTGCGGCGTCACCACCGGCATGGGTGCGGTGATGAACACCGCCAAGGTGGAGCCGGGCTCGACCGTCGCCATCTTCGGCCTGGGCGGCATCGGCCTGTCGGCGATCATCGGCGCGACGATGGCGAAGGCCAGCCGCATCATCGGCGTCGACGTCAACCCGTCGAAGTTCGAGATCGCCAAGCAACTGGGCGCCACCGACGTCGTCAACCCCAAGGACTATGACCGCCCGATCCAGGAGGTTCTGGTCGAGATGACCGATGGCGGCGTCGACTACAGCTTCGAATGCATCGGCAACGTCCACGTCATGCGGTCGGCGCTGGAATGCTGCCACAAGGGCTGGGGCGAGTCGGTCATCATCGGCGTCGCCGGCGCCGGCGAGGAGATCTCCACCCGTCCGTTCCAGCTTGTCACCGGCCGGGTCTGGCGCGGCTCCGCCTTCGGCGGCGTCAAGGGCCGCTCGGAGCTGCCGGGCATCGTCGACCGCTATCTGGCCGGCGAGTTCGAGCTGGACACCTTCATCACCCACACCATGGGGCTGGAGGACATCAACCACGCCTTCGACCTGATGCACGAAGGCAAGAGCATCCGCTCGGTCATCCTCTACTAAATCGGTGGGGTGACCTGCCTTCCCTCTCCCGCCCCGGGAGAGGGAAGGGGCCCGCCGCGAAGCGGTGGGAAGGGTGAGGGGTAGCTCAAGGAACCATGCGCTCCTTGATCCTTGCCTTACCCCTCACCCTCCCCACTTCGTGGGTCCCCTCCCTCTCCCGGGGCTCTCAGCGGATCTTAGATCCGCCTGACGCCGTCAGCACAAACGAAGTTTGTGCGAGAGGCGGGAGAGGGCTTAACCCACGCATCAAGTTTCAAAAGGCACAGTTCAATGACCGAACCCCTGACCATCCTGTCGGAAACCCGCGTCTTCGGCGGCTGGCTGAAGCGGGTGCGGCACCCGTCGGCGGCGGTGGACTGCGCGATGACCTTCGCCATCTACCTGCCGCCGCAGGTCGAGGCCGGCGCGCCCGTCCCAGTCTTCTATTGGCTGTCGGGCCTGACCTGCACCGACGAAAACTTCACCCAGAAGGCCGGCGCCTTCCGCGTCGCCGCGGAACTCGGTCTCGCCATCGTCGCCCCCGACACCAGCCCGCGTGGCGAGGGCGTGCCGGGCGATCCCGACGGTGCCTGGGATTTCGGGCTCGGCGCCGGATTCTATCTGGACGCGACCGAACAGCCCTGGGCGCGGCACTACCGCATGCACGACTACGTGACGCGGGAACTGCCGGCACTGGTCGAGGCGAACTTCCCGGTCAACGACCGCCGGTCGGTCGCCGGCCATTCGATGGGCGGACACGGCGCGCTGGTCTGCGCGCTGAAGCATCCCGGTTTCTACAAGGCGGTGTCGGCCTTCTCGCCGATCGTCAACCCGGCGGCGGTGCCGTGGGGCGAGAAGGCGTTCGGCCGTTACCTCGGTCCCGACCGCGCGCGCTGGCTGGAGTGGGACGCCTGCACATTGATCAAGACAGCATCGGAGCGCCTGCCGATCCTGATCGACCAGGGCGACCGCGACAGCTTCCTGGAGGCCCAGTTGAAGCCGCAGGCGCTGGTCGCCGCGGCCGAGGCGGTGGGCCATCCGCTGACCCTGCGGATGCAGCCGGGCTACGACCACAGCTACTTCTTCATCAGCACCTTCATCGAGGACCATCTGCGCCACCATGGGGCGGCGTTGATGGGGTGAGCGGGAGGGGTGATTGCCCCCTCCCTAACCCTCCCCCTCTGCGAGGGAGAGGGGACTGCCGCCACTCTCCCGCATAAGCGCCTGCTCCCTCTCCCGCGAAGCGGGGGAGGGTCGGGGAGGGGGCAGAACGCCTCCCCCAATTGCACGTGGCGTCACGCCACCCGGCGCGTCAGGTGGTTGTCCCAGCGGAAGGCCGGCGCCCGGCGTTCCGGGCCGGCGGCGGCGCTGGGCGACACCGGTTCGATCACCCCCAGCCCGCTGGTTGCCAGATAGCCCTGGCCGTTCGGGGCCAAGCCGCAGCCGTCGGCGAGCGCGGTGGAGCCAAGCCACGCGCCGCTCGCCGCGTCCCACAGCCCGATCAGCCCACCCATCGGCGAACTGGCGGCGACGGTGGCGCCGTCCGACGCGACGCTGCCGATGTAGCCTTGCAGGCGCGACAGCACGTCTTCCGGCGTGTCGAACAGGCGGATGGTGCCGCTGCCGGGGCGGTGGGCGCCGGTCAGCGGTTGCAGCAGGCCGATCGGCCGCTCATCCTGCACCCCAAACGCAACGCCGCCGTCGTCGAGCAGGGCAATGTGGCGGATGCCGAGGTTGGCGTGCTCCTCCGGCAGGCGGACCTTGTCGAGCAACCGGCCGGTCGCCGCTTCGACATAGGTCAGCGACGAGTCCATGCTGTCGAGGTTCAGCTTGGCCCGGCCGGTGTCGGGGTGGGTGATGACGCCGCCGTTGGCGACGGCCAGCGTCGCACCGTCCTTCATCAGGACCAGCTCGTGCGGGCCGAGGCCGTGGGTCGGCAGCGCGCCGACCCGGCGGTAGCCATCGGTCGCGTCGTAGACGCCGATGGCGCCTTCTTCGCGCGGGACGTCGTCCTCGGCCGCATAGAGCAGCGTGCCGTCGGCCGAATAGTCGCCGTGGCCGGTGAAGCGGCGGTCGTCCGGTGCCCGCACCACCGGGCCGGGCGTGCCGTCGAGCAGCGACAGCGTCTGGAACCAGCGTCCCGGCCGGCGGGCGAACACCGCCGCCTCCGGCTTGGATGGGTGGGCGACGATGCCGTGGGCGCGGCCGGGGGTGGCGGTGGTGAACAGGATCTTGCCAGCCTGGTCCAGCGCCGCGACGCCGAAGCTCGGCTCCGCACCGGCGGTGGCGTAGGCGTTGAGGTAGAGGGTGCCCGCCGACCCGTCGGCGGCGCGCGCCCGGCCCGTCAAGGCGGCCAGCAGCCCGCCGCCCAACAGCCGGCCGCCGAAGATGCGGCCTGCCGCGAGGCCGAGGATGTTCCGGCGGTCCACCGGCATGGTCAGTCTCCGTCCAGCTCGTTGAAGCCCAGCGTGATGTCGAGCAGCGGCGCCAGCGTGCCCAGCATCTCCACCCGCGCCGCCTTGATCAGGCGCAGCGCGCTTTCGGTCTTCTTGCGGGTGGCCGGGTCGGTCACCGCCTTGTTCAGCGGTTCCGGCACGGCGTCGATGGCGCTGATGGCGGCGGCGAAGCTCTCGTCGATCGCCTGTTTGGCGGTGGCGCCGTCGTCGTTGTCGGGCAGCAGGGCGATGAAACCCGGCCCGCCATGCTCGCCCATCAGCAGGGCGCGCAAGCCCCCGAGGTTGAGGGCGATGTTGCGGAGCGCCCGGCCGCTGCGCAGCGCCTCGACCACCGCCGGCTTGGCGTCGTCGATGCCGGGGCCGAGCGGGGCCATCAGCTTCTGGTCGATGACGACCTGCATCGCGGTGATGGCGGAGGCGAACAGCGTGTTGACCGCTTCGGCCGGGGTGGGGCCGAGCACGGTCGGCTGGCCGGCGGCCAGCGGCGCTTCCAGCTCCTTCCAGCCGTCGCGCGCCTCGGTGGCGATGACGGCGATGTTGCGGGCGGCGGCGGCGGCCAGTTGAGCGCGGTAGTGCTTGGCGTCGCTGCCGGTGAAGCCGTCGACCGTCACGCCGTCGTCGAACAGCAGCCGCTCCAGCACGGTCAGGCCCTGCACCGCGGCGCTCTGGCGGGCCAGCGCCCCCGGCTGCAGCAGCTTGGGGTCGTGGTCGCGCAGGATCTGGGCGATCTGGCGCTGGACGACGCCCGGCCGTTCCGGCCAGAAGGACAGGCGGTCGGCGCGCAGATTGATGGTCAGCGGACCGGGGCGCAGGTGTTGGACGGCCGCCCAGGCGTCGGTGACGGCGAGGTGGGCGGCCCGCCCCTCTTCCAGCCCGGCGGCGGTCGGGTTGGCGGCGAAGCGGTCCAGCGTGTCGGCGTAGGCGGTGGCTGCCGTCACCAGCGCGTCGAAGCGGGGCAGGGCGTGGGTGCGGACCATGCCACCGAGAAAATCGCTGTCCTTGTCGGTCCGGCGGGCGGCCAGCGCCGGCGCCCCCGGCAGCAGCGCCGCCACCGCGGCGGCGGCCGACATCAGTCCAAGCACTATGCGGCGTCGCATACGATCAAATCCCTTCTGCCGAATGGCGGGTGTGGCCCCCCGCCGTCTCCTTTACAAACCCAGCACGTAGCGCACCAGCCGTTTCCGCGCCTCGCCCTTCAGGGTCATGAAACGGTTCTTCGCCGGCGCGGCCTCGCCGCCGTGCCACAGGATCGCCTCGGTCACGCTGCGGGCGCGGCCGTCATGCAGCAGCGACAGCCGCCCGTCCTGCGCCGCCAGCCGGTTCAGCCCCCACAGCGGCGTGGTGCGCCAGTCCCGGCCGCGCGCCTCGCCCATCGGCAGTTGGTCGCCCAGCCCCTCGCCCAGGTCGTGCAGCAGCAGGTCGCTGTGCGGGAAGATCGCGCGCTTCGACAGGGCCGGATGCTCGGCATCCTCCGCCGTCACGTAGGACGGGCGGTGGCAGGCGGCGCAACCGGTGTCGGCGAACAGGGCGGCGCCGGCCGTGTCGGTCGGCGCCGTCAGGCTGCCGTCCGGCGGCAGGTCGCGCAGATAGCCGTCGATCAGCCCGATGATGGTGCTGGGGATCTCCAGCTCCTCGAACTGTTTGGAATCGCCGTGCGGGGCGTTGCGGCAGGCGGTCTGCGCCGGGGTGCAGTCGCCCCACGGCTCGCGGTAGGCCGGGGTCGACATGCCGATGTCGAGGCTGAAGGCTTCCGAATCCTGGTGGTCCAGCGTCGGGTGCATCGCCTTCCAGCCGAAGCGGCCGACCTGGGTCCGACCGTCGACCACCACATGGTTGGCCCGTCCGGCCACCGGGCCGCCCGATGCCGCCTGCCGCGTCGCTTCGGCCTCGATCTCCTCCGCCGGAACGCGGTCGAGCAGCCCCATGCCGTGCACCCGCGGCGACACGCGGGCGGACATCGCCGTCGCCTCTGCCAGCGGACCATAGCCGAGGTCGGTGACCACCGGGGTCGGGCGGCGCAGGCGGACGGTCTCGCCGTCCGGGAAACGCACGGTTTCCTCGCGGTAGGTGACGCGCGGCCGGCCCTCGACCGCTTGGCCGGGAATGGCGTTCGACTGGATTTGCCGGCCATAGACCGGGTCGGCGCTCAGCTTGATCGCATAGCCGACGCCGGCATCGCCCTCCACCGCCGGGTCGGGCGGGCGTCCGCCGCCGCCGCGCGGGTGGCAGGTGGCGCAGGAGCGCGCGTTGTAGAGCGGCCCCAGCCCATCCGCCGCCTGGGTGGCGGTGGGGGCGGCAACCCACATGCGGCGGAACAGCGCCTCGCCGATGCGGGTGTCCAGGCTGTCGGCGGCCTGCGCCGCGGCGGGGGCGAGGCAGAGCAGCAGGGCGGCGGCGAGTGCGGCACGCCTGCCGGGAGCTTTCCAAAGGGGAACGTCATCCCCGCGAAGGCGGGGATCCAGGGGCTGCATGACGGTACTCGTGGGAACGTCTGGATCCCCGCCTTCGCGGGGATGACGCAGACTGGTTTTCATCGATTCACGCCCGGCGTCGGAGCGGACGGTCTCACGCAACGCGGATGTATCCCATCATGCCGGTGTCCTGGTGTTCGATGATGTGGCAGTGGAACATCCAGTCGCCGGGGTTGTCGGCCTTGATGGCGACGCGCAGCCGCTCCTTCGGCTCCAGCAGCACGGTGTCGGCGTGGTGCGGCACGACCTTGCGCGCGTCCGACGACAGCACCTTGAAGGTGTAGCCGTGGATGTGGACCGGGTGCAGGTGCGGCGTCAGGTTGGCCAGTTCGAAGATGTAGCTGCGGCCCTTTTCCAGCGTCGCCAGCGGCGGCGGCAGACGCTCGTGCCCGCCCTCCGGCCAGCTCTGCTGGTTGATCGCCCAGAAGGTCTTCTGCGACAGGCACAGTGAATCGGCGTAGGGCAGCCCGACCAGAGTCGCGGCGTCGAAGCTCTGCGCCACCGCCGTGGCGGAAAAGGCCATCGGGATGACCGGGGCGTTCTTCAGGTCGGGTTCCGGGATGCTGCCGGCCGGCAATCCCCGCACCTTGAAGCGCCGGTTGGGCAGGGTCGGGCCGACGGCGCGGAAGGTGGCGAGCGGCCGGGGCTCGGCCGCATAGACGTTGGTCAGGCGCACGGTCTGGCCGGCCTGTTTGGGCGCGCGGAACAGCACGTCGAGCCGCATCGCCGGCCCCATCGGCCAGCCATCGAGCGGCCGGGGCGGCAGTGGGTTGCCGTCGACCGCGATGATCCAGGCGTCGGCCCCCTCCACCCGCAGGTCGACGACGCGGGTGCTGTCGATGTTGTAGAGGCGGGCGCGGATGTCGCCGTTGGCCGGCACCTCGATCACCGGCTCGATCTGGCCGTTGACGGTGGAGACGCCGGCGAAGGTGCCGGCGCGCGAGGCGCCGCGGTCGGTGAAGAAGGCGCCGAAGGCGCCGGTCTTGTCCAACTGCCAGTCCTTGACCAGACAGACGAGGTCGGCGTCGACCTTCGGCGCGTCGGGTTCCTCGACGATCAGGACGCCGGCCAGCCCGCGGCCCAGCAGTTCCACCGTGTTGCAGTGGGGGTGGAAGAAGAAGGAGCCGGCGTCGGGCGGGGTGAATTCGTAGACGTGGCGCTCGCCGGGTTTGGTCGGCGGCTGGGTCAGGTAGGGCACGCCGTCCTCGGCGTTGGTCAGGCGGATGCCGTGCCAGTGGATCGAGGTGTGTTCGCCGAGCCCGTTGACCAGGGTGGCGCGCAGCCGCTGGCCCTTGCGCATGCGGATGATCGGGCCGGGGAAATGGTCGGCGTAGGTGACCAGCGGCGAGGGGGCGGCCGGTTCGGGCAGGATGCGCTGCATCCGCTCCTTGGCGACCAGCTCGATTTCGACGAGGTCGCCGGGGGCGGTGGTCGCCTTGGGCGCGGGGGAGCCGGCCTTGAGGGCCCCGGCGGCCGATGCGGCCAGTCCGGTGCCGCCGAGCGCCGTCGCGGCGACGGCCGCGCCGCCGGCGCGCAGCAGGGTGCGGCGGGACAGGGGGGCGGCGAGGCGGTGCGGCATGACGGCGTCCAGGGAGTGCGGTGCGGAGATCCGGCTCCGGCCCCGCCGTCCCGCACGCGGCGGCCCGGAAGGGAAGGAGAGGGAACGGTCATGCACGGACACGTGCGGGACCGGAGCCGGGGAACAGGCTGGCTCGGCCGGCCGTCGTTGGCCGGCCTTGCTGGCGGGTGGCTTACTTGGCGACCTTCGACGGGTCGTCGAGGCTGTCGGAGCCCTTGACCTCGACCGAGACGCCGAGCGCGTTGACCGCGCCCTCCAGCGCCTTCTTCTGACCGACCAGACCGTCGATGGCGGTGGCGACCAGCTTGTTGCCCTCGTCATTGTCGGCGGCGATCATCTGGTCGTAGGCCATCTTGCCGCTGTCGGCGGTGTCCTTGATCGCCTGCATCGCCTTGGTGGTGGTGGCCATCGCCGTCTTCACCGCGGCGTCGGCGTCGGCCGACTTGGCGGCGACCAGCTGCGACAGCGACGGGCCGGAGACGGTCTTGCCGTCGGTCCGCTTGTAGCTGCCGTTGTAGACGTTCACCATGCCGACTTCGTCGTAATAGTGCGAGTTGTGCGTGTTGTCGGAGAAGCAGTCATGCTCCTCCTCCGGGTCGTGCAGCATCAGGCCGAGCTTCATGCGCTCGCCGGCCAGTTCGCCGTAGCTGAGCGAGCCCAGGCCGGTCAGCATGCGGGCGACGCCCTCGCTCTCCGGCGCCTTGGCGATGGAGGCGCGGGCCTTGCCCTTGGCGGCCCACTCGGCGGCCATCTCGCCGAGATCGTCGACCAGCATCTGGGTGGCGACCTTCAGGTACTGGGCGCGGCGCTCGCAGTTGCCGTTGGTGCAGTCCTTGCCCTTGGCGTAGTCGGTCGCCTTGCGCTCGCCGGCGCCGGGGCCGGTGCCGTGCAGGTCCTGACCCCACAGCAGGAACTCGATGGCGTGGTAGCCGGTGGCGACGTTGGCCTCGACCTTGCCGGCGCCGTGCAGCTTCTCGGTCAGCAGGTCCTTGGTGATCTTGCGGGCGTCGATGGTCTTGCCGCCGGCGGTGATCTTCGGGTTGGCGATGACGTTCGCCTTGGCGTACGGGTTGCTCTCGCCGCCGGCATAGCCGTCGTCGACATAGTCGATCAGCCCCTCGTCGAGCGGCCAGGCGTTCACCTTGCCCTCCCATTCGTCGACGATCGGGTTGCCGAAGCGGAAGGCTTCCGTCTGCATGTAGGGCACGCGGGCGGCCTTCCAGACGTCGCGCGCCTTGGCCAGGTTCGCCTCGGTCGGGTTGGCGACCAGGGCGTCGACGGCCTTCTTCAGCGCCTTGGCGCCATTGGCGGCGTCCTCGTAGGCGGCGTGGGCGATGTCGGCGTAGTTCTTCGCCACGTCCTTGTAGGCCGGTGCCGCCGCATAGCTGGGGGCGGAGAAGGGCAGCAGGGCAATGACGGCTACGGCGGCAAGGCCGGCAGCGCGCTTCGACATGGAGGTCTCCTCGAACGTCGGGTCGGTGAAGGACAGCAAGTGCGACTTATTCTCAGCGAATAACGTCGCGAATCATTCTCACTGTCAAGCCCTAACCGCGGTGGGGAGACCTCGCGGATGATGGTCGCCGGCCGGCTGCGTCGATATGTCCGGGCCACGGACCGGGCCGTGGCGGGCAGGACGCCCGTCCGCAACCCGGCTTTCCGGGATTATCAGGGCCGGCGCAGGGCCTGGGCCAGATCCTCGAACAGGTCGTCGGGCGACTCCAGCCCGACCGACAGCCGCAGCAGGTCGCCCGGCACCGGAGAGGTCGGCCCCTCGACGCTGGCGCGATGCTCGATCAGGCTTTCCACGCCGCCCAGCGAGGTGGCGCGGCGCCAGACGCCGACACGGGCGGCGGTGTCGATCGCCGCCTGGGTGCCGCCCTTGACCCGGATCGACAGCATGCCGCCGAAGCCGCCGTTCATCTGCCGCGCCGCAATGCCGTGACCCTGGAAGCCGGGCAGGCCGGGATAGAGCACCTCGGCCACCTGCGGGTGAGCCGCCAGCTGCTCCGCCAGCGTCAGCGCCGCGGCGCTCTGCCAGCGGACGCGGGCGAACAGTGTGCGCAGGCCGCGTTGCAGCAGCCACGCCTCGAAACTGCCGAGGATGCCGCCCTGCTGGGTCTGCACCGCCTTGATACGGCTCCAGAACTCGTCCTTGCGGGCGGTGGTCAGGGTGCCGGCGATGACGTCGGAATGGCCGTTCAGGTACTTGGTCGCCGAATGCATGACGATGTCGGCGCCCAGTTCGATCGGCCGGGTCAGCACCGGCGTCGCCACCGTGCTGTCGACCGCCAGCCAGGCCCCCGCCTCGTGCGCCAGCTCGGCCACCGCGGCGATGTCGGTCACCGTCCACAGCGGGTTGGCCGGCGTCTCCACCCAGACCAGCCGGGTTTCACCGGGTCGCAGCGCGGCGCGCAACGCGTCGGTGTTGCTGGTGTCCACCCCCTCGACCCGCAGGCCCCAGCGGGTCGCCGGGCCGTGCAGCCAGTTGCGGAAGGCCCAATACATCACGTCCGGCACCACCACATGGTCACCGGGGTCGAGCGCCTGGAACACCGCGGTCGCCGCCGCCATGCCCGAGGCGAACAGCAGCGTGTCCGCGCCCTTTTCCAGCGCGCTGATGGTGCGGGCCGGCGTGTCGAAGGTCGGGTTGTCGGCGCGGGCGTAGACCCGGCCGCGGCCATAGCCGTTGTCGGGATCGCGGACGTAGGTGGTGGACGGATGGATCGGCGGGATGATCGCCCCGCTGGCGGCGTCCTCGTAGCCCAGGGCGCCGGCGGCGATGGTTTCGGGACGGTGGGGACGGTCGGTCATCGCCGGGGACTCCGGATGAGAGGTGTCGGGCGACAAGGATACGGCCGCAACGACCGGCGGCGCAACGATACGACCGAGCGGATCGTCAGGCGTAGCGCGCGATCAGGCGGGCCAGCGGCGGCCCCGACAGCACGACGATGAACAGCCGCAGCGTCTGCAGGGCCAGCACCAGCGGCAGGTCGACGCCGGAACCGAGCGCGATCACCACCACCGAATCGAGCCCGCCTGGGCTGGTTGCCAGGAAGGCGGTCAGCGGGTCGGTCGGCAGCAGCGAGACCAGGAACCACGCCGACAGGCTGCACAGCGCGATCATCAGCCCGGTCGACAGCAGCATCTGCGGCACCGCGCGGAGCGCGTGGCGCAGCACCTCGCGGGTGAAGCGCAGGCCGATGCTCCAGCCGATGACGGTGTAGGTGACGGTCAGCAGCGGGTGCGGCAGTTGCAGCGTCACGCCGGCGCCCGACTGGACCAGCGCGCCCAGCACCATCGGCACCAGCAGCGCCCCCGACGGGATGCGGAACCGGTGCCCCGCCCAGCCGCCGACCGCCGCGACCAGCAGCGTCGCCGCAAGGCCGAGCGGGTCGAGCGCCTCCCCCGGCGCGACCGCTGCGGCGCCGCCCTGCGGCTGGCCCGCCTTCAACGCGTGCGTCACCAGCGAGGCGCTGAGCACCACCAGCACGACGCGCAGATACTGCATCACCGCGACCAGCCGGGCGTCGGCCCCATGCTCCCCGGCCATGGCGACCATGGCGGAGGCGGCGCCGGGCGACACGCCCCAGGCGGCGGTGGTGCCGGGCAGGTTGCCGTAGCGCACGAACAGCCAGCCGACGATGCCGCTGACCAGCACCGTCAATCCGACGGTGCCCAGCATCAGCGGCCAGTTCCGGGCGATCGACAGCAGGATGGACGGCGTGACCGCGTGGGCGACGAGGCAGCCGATGATGGCCTGCGCCACGGTGAAGCCCGACGCCGGCACCCGGACCGACGCGCCGCCGACGCCCAGCGCGATGGCGGCGATCATCGGCCCGATCAGCCACGCCGCCGGCAGCCCGATGGCATCCAGCCCCAGCGTCACCGCCGCCGACAGCGCGAGCAGCCCGACCCATTGCGCCGCCGCCCTCACTTGGCCCCTGCCGGCCCCGTCCCGAACCCCCACCACGGAATCATACCTGCACGTATGGTTTGCGCCGGTCGCATGCTGCCCACCGCCGAGCCATCCCGTCCAGACGGACGCGGCGAACGGCGGGGCGCGGCAGCCATGCATTCCCCCGGGGGACCACTACCGCGCGGAGCGGATGCGGCCCAGGAAGTCGCCGACGCCGTGGTTCAACGCGCCCGCCTGCCGATGCAGCAGGCCGGCGGCGATCAGCACCTCGTCGGCGAGGCCGCCGGTTTCGCTGGAGGACCGCGTCACCTCGGTGATGGAGCTGGTGACGCGCCGGGCACCGACCGCGACCTCCTGCACGTTGCGGGTGATCTCCTGGGTGGCGGCGGTCTGCTGTTCCACCGTGGCGGCGACGGAGGTGACGATCTCGTTGATGTGGGTGATGGTGCGGCCGACGGCGTGGATCGCCTCGGCGGCGCTGCCGGCGGCGCTCTGCATGCCGGCGATCTGGCTGGAGATGTCCTCCGTCGCCCTGGCGGTCTGGTTGGCGAGGCTCTTGACCTCGTTGGCCACGACGGCGAAGCCCTTGCCGGCCTCCCCCGCCCGCGCCGCCTCGATGGTGGCGTTCAGCGCCAGCAGGTTGGTCTGGCTGGCGATGTGGTTGATCAGGTTCACCACCTCGCCGATGCGCTGGGCGGCGTCGACCAGACCGCTGACCGTGCCCTTCGTCCGCTCCGCCTCCTCGACCGCGGAGGTCGAGATGCGGGAGGACTGGTTGACGTGGCGGCTGATCTCGGCGATCGAGCTGGCCAACTGCTCCGTTGCGCTGGCGACCGTCTGCATGCTGGCCGACGCGGTCTCGGTCTCCGCCGCCACCTCGGACGAGCGGCGGCTGGTGGTGCCGGCGATCGCCGACAGGCGCTGTGCGTGACCCTGCATCTGGGTCGAGGCGGCGACCGTGCCCTCGACGATGCTCTTCACGCTGCCCTCGAAATCACCGGCGAGCCGGTCGAACGCGGCCCGCTTGCTCTCCTCCTCCGCCGCCTTGTAGGTCTCCAGCAGCAGTTCGAGGTCGAACCACGCCACTTTGGTCAGCGCCTGCAGCAGCGCCGCCCTGGTCCGGCGGGCCCCGGCGCCGAACAGGCCGGCCAGTGCGCCGTCGTCGGGGTTGGTCAGGCCCAACTCGCGGGCGATGCCGGAGCTGACGATGTAATGGCAGATCGACACCGCGTAGGCCGGCACGCCGTTGGCGTAGAACAGCGTCGCCAGGCGTCGAGCCGAGTCCGCGAACTCGGCGTCGATCCGGCCGGAGGCGGCGCGGGTCCAATGGTCGACGCGGGCGGCGTTCACCTCCGGCCGCTTCAGCGCCTCCTGGATTTCCGGCCACGCATCGAACCGGCTGTGCCATTGCTCCAGCAGGGCGGGAAGCCGGCGTTCCGCAAAATCGCGGCCGGCGCGGAGAAGGGCGAGATCGTCGTCGGTGATGGCGAAGGTGGCAAGACGCTTGGCGTGGCCATCGGACAACTCGACAGTCATGATCGGACGATCCCTTTCCGGGGCGTTGTGGGGGCAGTCATCGTTTGGGAGGCGCGCTCCTCGTGCGACTGCATACGAAGGGGATCGCAAAGTGGATCAAAGAAAATGGAGAAATGTTTCGCAACAATGCTTCCTCGCCGTCAGGTCCGGTGTTCGGAAGCATCGCAATCATGCAATTTCATGACGCGGTGGTGCCGTTTGTCTGACGTTCGGCCGAGAATACCTTCACCAAGGCGAGTGATTCCGGTTGACGCTCGTCCGGATGTCATCGGCGGTCATAGGCCGCCAGACCGGCTTCGGCATCCGGATCAAAAGGCCGGGGATTTTTATTGAACGACCAATCAAAATAAAATCGGTGGCCGCCGGTGGTCAATCGACCGGTATGGTCATCAAAATGCAAAAACAGTGAACGCCGCTATCGACCGCGCCCCTTGTCTCGGGGCAATCTACGGCCCGATTGCCTTCGACCGTTCGCACCGTTTTCCGGAAGCCTTGCCATGACGATCATCCTGCCCACCCCGACCCGTTCGTCTTCGACGGCACCGGGAGAGGCGCGTCTGGCGGTCCGCCACCTGCGCAAGGTCTTCGCCGACGACCTGCGGCCGGCGCTGGCGATGCTGCGGCAGGGGGCGAGCAAGGCCGAGGTGCTGGAACGGCTGAACGTCAGCGTCGGGGTGGTGGAGGCCAGCTTCGACATCCGGGCTGGCGAGATCTTCGTCATCATGGGGCTGTCGGGATCGGGCAAGTCGACCATCATCCGGCTGCTGAACCGGCTGATCGAACCGTCGGAGGGGGAAATCCGGCTGGACGGCCGCGACCTGACCCGGCTGTCGCGGTCGGAGCTGGTGGCGGTGCTGCGCCGTGACATGAGCATGGTCTTCCAATCCTTTGCCCTGCTGCCCAACCGCACCGCGCTGGAGAACGCCGCCTTCGGGCTGGAGGTCGCCGGCGTCGCCAAGCCCGTCCGCCGCAAGGCGGCGCTGGCGGCGCTGGAGCGGGTCGGGCTCGGCGCCTACGCCGACCGCTACCCGCGGGAGCTGTCGGGCGGCATGCAGCAGCGGGTCGGGCTGGCCCGCGCGCTGGCCAAGAACCCGACCATCATGCTGATGGACGAAGCCTTTTCGGCGCTCG
The DNA here is from genome assembly GCF_003116095.1 of Azospirillum sp. TSO35-2. Lineage (GTDB taxonomy): Bacteria > Pseudomonadota > Alphaproteobacteria > Azospirillales > Azospirillaceae > Azospirillum. The sequence continues at coordinate 767,846 of NZ_LGRA01000013.1, read as the reverse complement.
ACCCGCTGATCCGCAGCGACATGCAGGACGAGCTGCTGCGGCTCCAGCGCGAGGACGCGCGGACCATTGTCTTCATCTCGCACGACGCCGAGGAGGCGATGCGGCTGGCCGACCGCATCGCGGTGATGGAGGACGGGCGCATCGCCCAGATTGGCACGCCGGCCGAGATCCTGCGGGCGCCGGCCGACGACTATGTCCGTGCCTTCTTCCGCGGCGTCGACATCTCGCGCGTGCTGCGCGCCCGCGACCTTGCCGGCCCGTCGTCCGATGGCGCTCCACCCCTGTCCGGGCTGGAGCCGGTGGCGGCCGACACGCCGTTGCACGCCCTGCTGGGGCGGGTGGCGATGGCCCCCGGCCCGCTGCCGGTGGTGGAGGCGGACGGGCGCCTCGTCGGCGTCATCTCCCGCGCGGCGCTGTTGACCGCGCTCGACCGCAGCGGCACCGCGGCGATGGGCGCCCGCCATGGATGAGTGGCTGAGCGAAACCATCGGCGGCGGCATCGGGTACTGGTCGGAGCGGCTGGTGGCGCTGATCCTCGACCATGGGCAGCCGACGCTGGACGCCATCGCCGGCGTGGTCGACGGGCTGGGCGGCGCGCTGGATGGCCTGCTGCTGGGCCTGCCGCCCTGGGCGTTGGCGCTGGGGCTGGCAGCCCTGGCGTGGTGGCGGGTCGGGCGTGGCTTTGCCCTGTTCACGCTGCTGGCGCTGGGCGCCATCCACGCGATGGGGCTGTGGGAGCCGACGGTGTCCACCCTGGGACTGGTCCTCGCCTCCACGGTGCTCAGCCTGATCGGCGGGGTGCCGCTGGGGGTGTGGATGGCGCGCAGCCGCGTCGCCGACGGGATCGGCAAGACGCTGCTCGACCTGATGCAGACGATGCCGGCCTTCGTCTATCTGATCCCGGCGGTGATGTTCTTCGGTCTGGGACGGGTGCCCGGCATCATCGCCACGGTGATCTTCGCCATGCCGCCGGCGGTGCGGCTGACCGCGCTCGGCATCCGGCAGGTCCCGGTGGAACTGGTGGAGGCCGGGCGTGCCTTCGGCTGCCGCGACCACCAGCTG
>NZ_LGRA01000013.1:743550-766774 GCF_003116095.1 Azospirillum sp. TSO35-2 | reverse complement strand
GTCGCCGAGGCCGAGCACGGCGGTGCCGTTGGAGATCACCGCCACCAGATTGCCGCGCGCCGTCACCTCGGCGGCACGGGCCGGATCGGCGACGATGTCGTGGCAGGCGAAGGCCACGCCGGGCGAATAGGCCAGCGCCAGATCGCGCTGGGTCATCATCGGCTTGGTCGGCACGATCGCCAGCTTGCCCGGCTTGCCGCGGCGATGGTAATCGAGCGCACGTTCCTTCAGATCGCCTGACATGGGTTTCCTCACTGTTGGCCGTATCGCGGAATGACCATCGGCGACGACGCGATGAAGACGCGGTCGGCCCAATCGAGAAGGTTTGTCCGCCTTCTTTCCGCCGGATGACGAAGTCTTGGCTTTATAGGCGCGGTAGCTGTCGGAAGCCTGTCAGTAGCGGTTGGTGATCATCTGCCACTGGCGCAGGAAGCGGGCGCGCTTGGTGTCGTCGAGGAAGACGAGCAGGCCGGGGCCCAGCGTGGTGTGCTGGAGCGGGCCGTTCAGCTCGGCCATCAGATGCGCGACCGAGAAGGGACCGTCGACCGCCGGGGAGATGGCGTAGAAGGGCGTGTTGTTGGCGACCTGCGCCTGCCCCTCCGGCGACAGCAGATAATCGATGAACAGCCCGGCCAGCCGGGCGGCGGCGGCGCCCTTCGGGATGGAGGCGACGCGCGCGGTCACCAGCGTGTAGTCGCTCGGCAGCACGATCCCGATCGGCGCGCCGGCGAGCTGCCGCGCCCGGGCGTAGGACCCCAGCAGGTTGTAGCCGATCAGTTGCTCGCCGCGGGCGATGGCGTCGAGCATCTCGCCCGTGCAGCAGGACTGGTGCACGTGCCGATCGGCCATCGCGTCGACCAGTTGCCAGAACTGGCTGTTCAGGACGGAATCCTGGGCGGCGAGCAGATAGCCGATGCCGCTCTGGACGATGTCGTAGGTGACGACGCGGCCGTCATAGACCGCTTCCTTGTCGCGGATCAGATGGATCAGGTCGTCGCGCGTGCGCGGCACGTCGGAGGGCGGCACCCGGTCGCGGTTGTAGACGATGACCGCCGGTTCCTGCGCGAAGCTGAAGGCCTCGTCGCGCCAGTTCGCCCAACGCGGCAGCTCCGCCGTCGCCGCCGAAAGGTGCCGCTGCGTGTAGCCGTCGTTGACCAGCTTCACCTGGAGGTCGGCCGACGAGCTGATGACGAGGTCCGGCAGGCGGTCCCTAGGGTGGACGACGCTGTCGTACAGCTCGACCGACGTCACCTCGTCATACTCGACGGCGATGCCGGGGTGGCGTGTCTGGAAATCGAGGATCAGCCCCTCCATCGCCGCCTGATCGGTGGTCGAGGCGATGGCGAGGACGGCCACCTGCGTGCCCTGGGAGGGATAGCTGATGCGCTTGGCGGCGCTCTCCCCCGGCCAGAGCAGGATCGTCGACAGCGCCAGGAGGACCACGGGCAGCCACAGCCGTTCGGGCGTGGCTTGGTGCCGGCCGTCCTGCCCGCCCTCCGGTGGGGGCAGGTGGCAGGTTTCGCACAGATGCTCGCGGGGGAAGGCGATGCGGGCGATCAGGCCGCCGCCGGGGCGGTCGACCAGCGAGAAGGCGGCGCCATGCCCGTCGGCGACGGCGGCGACGATGGCGAGGCCGAGACCACTGCCGACCGTTCCCGCCGCCGAGCTGCCGCGGCCGAAGCGGCTGAGCACCTTCGGCTTCTCCTCGTCCGGGACACCGGGACCACGGTCGGCGACCTCCACCAGCGGGCCGTGCTCCGCGGTGGCGGAGCGCAGCCGGACCTCCACGGCGCCGGCGTCGCCGCCGTATTTGACGGCGTTGTCGACGAGATTCACCAGCGCCTCGCGCAGGATGACCGCGTCGCCGCAGACGGTGACGTGGTCGGTGCCGTCCTGGTCGATGCGCAGCGTCGTGTCCTCGGCGATGGCGGCGGCGCGCTGCACCACCTGCCGCACCAGGACGGTGAGATCGACGAATTCGGGGTGCAGGGCCTCGCTACGGTGGACGACCATGGCGTGGCTGAGCAGCTGGGTGGTCAGCTCGCTTGCCCCGACGGCGTTGCGGTGGATGCGGGCGACGATGCGGTGCAGCCGTTCGGGGTCGGTTTCCTCCGACGCCAGCTCCGACTGGGAGCGCAGCGCGGCCAGCGGCGTGCGGATCTGGTGCGCCATGTCGGCCAGGAAGGTCTTGGTCGATTCCAGGTTGCCGTGCAGGCGCGCCATCAGCGTGTTGATGGCGCCCAGCAACTGGCGGACCTCCGCCGGGGCCGGGACGTCGATCGGGCTGAAGTCGCTCGGCCGCCGCGCGTGGATCAGCCGTTCGAGGAAGCCCAGCGGTGCCAGCGCCTGGCGGACGCCGAACCACACCAGGCCGATGCTGACCAGCATCATCAGCATCATCGGCAGGAAGGAGTTCATGAAGAAGCCGCGGGCCAGCGTGTCGCGCTCCTCCCGCGTCTGGGCGACGACGATGGTCACCCAGTTGGCCCGGCGGGCCTGGACGATCAGGTGGCCCAGCGCCACGATGCGCACCGGCTCGCCGCGGTAGACGGCGTCGGAGAAGTCGGCGGTGTCGTCGCGCCGCGGCGAGCCCGGCAGGTCGCCGTAGCCGATGATGGCTTTGCCCTCGGCGTCGAGCACCTTGTAGAAGGCGCGGTCGCGTTGCGCCATGGCGAGGATGCTGAGCGAGGAATAGGGCAGGTCGACCAGCAGGGCGTTGTCCTCCACCCGCACCGCGTCGACGATCGACAGCGCCGAGGCCAGCAGCAGCTTGTCGAAGGCGCCGTCGGCGGCGCGCTTGGCGTCCATGCGGATCAGCAGGAACAGCCCGGCGGCGACCAGCGCGAGCACGATGACCAGCCGGACCATCAGCCGCCGCTGCAGCGATCCGGCGGCCGTCCGATCCGATGCGGGCCGGTCAGGCGCCATTCTTCTGTTCCGCGACGTAGCCCTGGCCGTGCAGGGTGCGGATCACCACCGACGCGCCCTCCAGCTTCTTGCGCAGGCGCGAGACGTACAGCTCGATGGCGTTGGGGGCGACCGGCTGGTCGAGGCTGCACAGCCGGTCGATCAGCGTGTCCTTGCTCATCACCTTGTTCAGGCTGGACAGGAACAGCTCCAGCAGGCGGAACTCGCGGGCGCTGAGGTCGATCGGCTGGCCGTCGATGGCGACCTTCTTGGTGGAGGTGTCGAAGCTCAGGTTGCCGAAGACCTGCTCGGAGGTGGCGATGCCGTGATGGCGGCGCAGCAGCGCGCGGCAGCGCGCCTCCAGCTCGCGGAAGTCGAAGGGCTTGACCACGTAATCGTCGGCGCCGAGGTCGAGCGCGTCCACCTTGGTGTCGACGCGGGAGCGGGCGGTGACCACCAGAACGGGCGTGTCGTCGCCCTTGCGCCGCAATTGGCGCAGCAGCGTCTGGCCGTCCGGACCGGGGAGCATCAGGTCGAGGATGACCAGCTGGTAGCGCTCGGTTGCCAGCAGCTCTTCCGCCTGATAGCCGTCGGCGGCCCAATCGATGGCGTAGCCGTGCTTGCGCATCCGCTGGATGATCGCGTCGGCGAGGTCTTCGGTATCTTCCACCACCAGGATGCGCATGACGCTCGGCTCCGGCCTCAGGAACGGCGCTTTCGGGGCAACGGGAGGGAAGGCTTCCGTTGCCCAAAGCTTACAACAACGCCAGCATGCCATGGAGTGCTGTCGTCATCCTGTCGTCCGCCATCCTTCGTGCCCGGCCGTCCTGGCCGTGGCGGTCAGACGCGCTCGTCGAGTTCGATCCGGCGCAGGCAGTGCAGGACCTGGACCAGACCCTCGGTGGTTTCCGCCAGCTCGCCCGGCTTGGCGCCGAGATCCCTGTCCCGGCATTGCAACCACTCCATGGCGCGTTCCGGCGTTCCCCACACCTCGACCGCCCGGTCGAAGACCTTCACGCTGCCAAGCAGCCAATCGGAATTCATCATGATCCAGCCTCACACACGAGACGCACTGTTGTTTCCGGGCCGATCCTAACCGCCACTCCTGTCGCAAACCTGTCGCCCCGTCCGTCACAAGAGCGCGAGACGGTCGCCGAGGAAGGCGAGGAAGCGCGGGTCGTCGGCGTAGGCGATGTTGATCCGCAGCGCCGGCGTGGTCGTCGTCCGGGCCGGCAGGAACAGCGTGCCGGGCGCCAGGAAGATCCCCTGCTCCGCGGCCTGGCGCACCAGTTCCGCCTCGTCGATGCGGTCGGGCAGCTCGCCCCACAGGTAATAGCCGCCGGGGGCGGCCGGCGGCAGCCGCACACCGACGCGGGTGAGTGCCAGCGTCGCCTGTTCCGTGTGCTCCTCGATCCGCGTCTTCAGCTTGCGCAGGTGGCGGAGATAGTGGCCCGACGCGATGAAGGCGTAGACGATCCGCTCGACATAGTCGGAGGTGCTGACGACGGTCAGCATCTTGACGTCGCACAGCCGGTCGATCAGCGGGCGTTTCGCCGCGACATAGCCGACGCGCAGGCTGGCCGACAGCGTCTTGGAGAAGGTGCCGACATAGATGACCCGGTCCAGTTGGTCGAGCGCGGCGAGCCGCGGGCTGGCGGCGGGCAGGACGTCGGCGAAGGGGTCGTCCTCGACGACGTACAGGCCGTGCTGGTCGGCGATCCGCAGCAGGCGGTGGGCGACGGCGGGCGTGATCGAGCCGCCGGTCGGGTTGTGCGCCAGCGACTGGGTGAAGAACAGCTTCGGCTTGTGGGCGGCGGCCTTGGCGGCGAGGTCGTCGAGGTCGGGACCGTCATGGCGCCGCTGGACGCCGACGATGGCGATGCGCGACAGCCGGAGCTTGCCGAACAGCGGGTAGTAGCCGGGGCTGTCGACCAGCACGGTGTCGCCCGGCTCCAGCATCTGGCGGGCAACGAGGTCGAGCGCGTGGTTGGCGCCCTGGGTCAGCAGGATCTGGTCCGGCGACGCCTTGATCGACCGCTCGCCGAGCGACAGCGCCAGCCGTTCCCGCAGCGGCAGGAAGCCCCAGGGCGAGCCGTAGCCGTGTTCCGGCGCCAGGTTGCGGGTCGCCGCCAGGAAGCGCGGGTGGCCGCCGACCTCGAACCGCTCCATCCAGGACGGCGGCGGCCGGCCGTCGCCGATGCGCACGGCGTAGCTCTGCACCAGCTGCTCGCGCAGCAGCGACACGAAATCCACCGCCTCGGCGACATGGGCGGGCTGTTGCCCGGCCGCCGCGCGGCGGACGCGGGCGACGTAATAGCCGGACCCCGGCTTGGCCTCGACATGGCCCAGCGCCACCAGACGGTCGTAGGCTTCGGCCATCGTGTTCTTGGAGACGCCATGCTCGACGGCGCCGGCCCGCACCGACAGCAGGCGCTCCCCCGGTTTCAACAGGCCGTCGCCGATCAGGCCGGCGATCCTGTCGACAATGCTCCCCACCCGCGTCATCGCGTTCCCACCACGGTGTCCCACCGAATGCGCTGGTACAGTGTCCCGGAGAATCCGGCAAACTGTCCCTTGTGCCGTCCCTTTGTATCACTGATCATTCCACTTACGAACGGTGCCGGTGGGGTCGCCCCGCGGTGTCGGTCGTTCCACCGGCACCCGACCTCGACCCCTCTGCGGGCGCCGCCATGCGCGACGCCGGAGGGAGGGGTGTACCCGCAAGCGCACGACAGGGTTCAGGAATGATCCATCCCAACCGCAGTTCCCGCATCTCCGGATTCCACAGGAAATCACCGGCGGACCGTCTGGCGATCGTTTCCGACTTTGCCGGCCTCGACGCCGCGGCCGCGGCGCGGCTGTCGGACACCGGGAACCTGGATCTGGGTCTGGCCGACCGGCTGGTCGAGAATGTCATCGGGTCGATGAACATCCCGCTGGGGATTGCGACCAACATGAAGATCGATGGCGAGGACCTGCTGATCCCGATGGCGACGGAGGAATCGTCGGTCGTCGCCGCGGTGTGCAACGCGGCCCGGCAATGCTACGACGCCGGCGGCTTCACCACCTCGATGTCCGGCACGCTGATGATCGCGCAGATCCAGGCGGTCGAGGTCGCCGACCCCTACGCCGCCCGCCTGCGCATCCTCGGCCGGCGCGACGAGATCAAGGCGGTCTGCGACGGCTGCGACCCGGTGCTGCTGACCTTCGGCGGCGGCTTCCGCGACGTCGAGGTCCGCGTGCTCGACAGCCAGAGCGGGCCGATGCTGGTGACCCACCTGATCGTCGACACCCGCGACGCGATGGGCGCCAACGCGGTCAACAGCATGGCGGAGGCGCTGGCCCCGCACATCGCCGCCTGGACCGGCGGCCGGGTCTATCTGCGCATCCTGTCCAATCTGGCCGACCGCCGGCTGGCGCGGGCGCACGCGGTGTGGCCGCTCGACCAGATCGGCGGCGCAGCGGTGCGCGACGGCATCGTCAGCGCCTATCACTTCGCCGCCGCCGACCCCTACCGCGCCGCCACCCACAACAAAGGGATCATGAACGGCGTCAGCGCCGTCGTGCTGGCGACCGGCAACGACACCCGCGCGGTGGAGGCCGGCGCCCACGCCTACGCGGCCCGCAGCGGCCAGTATGGCAGCCTGACCCGCTTCGAGGTGACCGCCGACGGGCAGCTCAGCGGCTCCATCGAACTGCCGATGGCGGTCGGGCTGATCGGCGGCGCCACCAAGGCGCACCCGACGGCGCGGGCCTGTCTGGCGATCCTCGGCGTCACCAGCGCGGAGCGCCTCGCCCGCGTCATCGCCGCGGTGGGGCTGGCGCAGAACTTCTCGGCGTTGAAGGCGCTGGCAACCACCGGCATCCAGAAGGGCCATATGGCCCTGCACGCCCAGAACATCGCGATGATGGCCGGCGCGGTCGGCGACGAGATCGACCGCGTCGCCGCCATCCTGGTGGCGCGCGGCACCGTCCGCCAGGACGTCGCCCAGGCGGTCCTGGGCGAGTTGCGCGGGACCGGCGGCTGACGGCGCCGCCTTGCGCCGCCGACGAGCACCAAGAAAGACAAGCACCAAGAAAGACATAAGGGGAGGAAGGGCATGATGAAGACCGCAAACAGCTTGGCCGGGACGGCCGCGGCAAGCCTCGTCGCGCTGCTGATCGGCATGGCGCCGGCGTCGGCCGAGATCGCGTCGCACCGGGTGAAGCTGGGGGTGCTGACCGACATGAGCGGCTTCGCCTCCGACAGCACCGGCCGGGGGTCGGTGGTGGCGGCGGAGCTGGCTGCGGAGGATTTCGCCAAGGAACTGCCCGGCGTCACCATCGAGGTGATCCACGCCGACCACCAGAACAAGCCCGACATCGGCGCCGCCACCGCGCGCCGCTGGCTCGACCAGGAGCATGTCGACGCGATCCTGGACGTGCCCTTCTCGTCGGTGGCGCTGGCGGTGAACGAGGTGACGCGCAACTCCAAGACGGTCTTCGTCGCCTCCGGTCCCGGCACGACCGAACTGACCGGCCCGAAATGCTCCGCCAACACCATCCAGTGGACCTACGACACCTGGGCGCTCGCCAACGGCACGGCGCGCGCGGTGACGGAGGCCGGGGGCAAGCGCTGGTTCTTCCTGACCGCCGACTACGCCTTCGGCCACGCGCTGGAGCGCGACGCCTCGGCGGTGGTCAAGAGCCTGGGCGGCACCATCGTCGGCGGCGTCCGCCACCCGCCCAACGCGGCCGACTTCTCCTCCTACCTGGTGCAGGCGCAGGGCAGCGGCGCCCAGATCATCGGGCTCGCCAACGCCGTCGGCGACACCATCGGCTCGGTCAAGCAGGCGACCGAGTTCGGCATCACCGGCGGTGGCCAGCGCCTGGCCGCGCTGCTGATGCAGTTGAGCGACGTCGCCGCCGTCGGGCTGAAGGACGCCCAGGGGCTGTACCTGACCGAAGCCTTCTACTGGGATCTCAACCCCGGAACCCGCGCCTTCGCCGACCGCTTCGCCGCCCGGATGGAAGGGCGCCGGCCCACCGGCAACCAGGCCGGCGTGTATGCGGGGGCGCTGCATTACCTGAAGGCGGTCAAGGCGGCCGACAGCACCGACGGCGCCGTCGTCGCCGCCAAGATGCGGGACCTGCCGACCGACGATCCGCTGTTCGGCAAGGGCAGCGTCCGCGTCGACGGCCGGGCTGTCCACGACATGCTGTTCTTCGAGGTCAAGTCGCCCGCCGAATCGAAGGGGCCCTGGGACTTCTACAAGCTGGTCAGGACCATCCCCGGCCCCGACGCCTTCCGCCCGCTGTCCGAGGGCGGTTGCCCGCTCGTCACCAAGTGAGGTGGGCGCGTTACCGCCACCGTTCGGGGTAGGCGGCTCCGATCGCCGCCCCCAACCGGGGGCGGCGCTAACCCCGATGGGAACCACACCCTTCGATTGAACCGAAGACCGCGGACTCCCGGCAATTTAGGCTTGCTCCTCCGTTGTGCCACAACACAGCAGGATGGAATGCCGCAGCTGAGAAGCCACCAGCATCTGGTCAGCGCCATCGCCCAGGCCATCGCCCAGCGGCAGACGGAGGTCCGCGACGTGCTGGCGGCGGTGACGCCCGGTGGGGGGAAGTCGCTGCTGCCGGTCATCATGGGAGCGGCGCTGCATCGGGCGCAGACGATCGACCGGGTCTGCTGGATCGTTCCGCGCGACAGCCTGCGCCAGCAGGCGGAGGAGGCGTTCGTCGATCCGCGCTGGCGTGAGGCACTGGGGCACAGCCTGTCGCTGCGCGCGGCGGAGAACGGGAAAGACCTGTGCCGCGGCCTGCAGGGCTACGTCACGACCTACCAGGCGGTGGCGGCGGCGCCCGACCTGCACCTGCAGGAGTTCCGGCGCCATCGCTACCTGCTGGCGGTGGACGAACTCCACCATCTGCCGGCGGTCTTCGACACCGACCGCATGGCGGCGCTGGAGGAGGAAACCTCGTGGAGCCGGTCGATCCTGCCACTGCTGGAAAGCGCCGCCGCGCGGCTGCTGATGAGCGGCACGCTGGAACGGGCCGACGGCCGTCCCATCCTGTGGCTGCCCTACCGCGCGCCGCATGGCACGCGCAAGGTGCGGGAGATCGACTTCAAGGCGCCGGGCTGGGCCGTCGTCGGCTATTCCCGGCGTCAGGCGCTGGCCGAGGAGGCGATCCTGCCGGTGACCTTCGGCGCGATGGACGGCACCGCGTCGTGGCTGGACGCCGCGCGGACCAACCGCTGGGTCGACGCGCTGTCCAAGGCCGGCGAGAACACGCGCGACGCCCTGTTCACCGCGCTGCGCACCGGCTTCGCCCAGGCGATGCTGCGCGAGGCCTACCGCTCCTGCCGGGAGCACCGGGCCCGGCGCCGGGCGGAACTGAAACTGCCGCCGGACCGGGATGGGCAGGGACTTGGGCTGGGCAAGCTGCTGGTGATCGCGCCCGACCAGGACACGGCGCGCCTCTACCTCGACACCCTGCGCGGCTGGATGCCGAAGGAGCAGGCTGGGCGCATGGCGCGGCTGGCGATTTCCGACCAGCGCGACGCGCAGGAGGTGGTGGCCGCCTTCCGCCTGCGGCCGGAGCCGGCGGTGCTGGTGTCGGTGGCGATGGCCTATGAGGGGCTGGACGCCCCCGCCATCACCCACGTCGCCTGCCTGACGCACATCCGCTCCCGCCCCTGGCTGGAGCAGGCGATCGCGCGGGCGACGCGGGTGGATCCACAGGCCGGCGCCTACAAGCAGCAGCGCGCGCTGGTCTACCACCCGTCCGACGCGCTGTTCGAACGCTTCCGCACCATGGTCGAGACCCAGCAGGGCACCCGCGCCATGGTCAAGACGCGCCGCCAGCCGGAGCTGCCCTTCGAGCGCGCGAACGCCGAGCATGAGCCGGAGATCATCCCGTTGGAATCCAACGCCACGGCGCTGCGCTTTGCCGTGGTGGCGCCGGGGCCCGACTTCGGCGCGCAGACGCGCGACCATGGCGAGCTGCCGCTGACGCCGAGCGCCGCGGAGCATCACCTGCGCCAGCGCATCGGCCAGCTCGTCGCCGCCCAGGTGATCGAGGACGAGGACAACAACCTCGTCGCCGAGGGGCCCACCGGCTATCACATCTACAACGCCGTGCTGAAGCGGCTGATGAAGAAGGCGCGCTCCGAGATGACCCTGTCGGAGCTGGAGGCGACGATCGGCTGGCTGGAGCGCAACCGGCTGTCCGACCACCGCCACCTGATCGCCGACGACCCGCAGTTCCAATGGTCGAACCGCCGCAAGGGACAGGCCCGGCGCGTGCCCAACCTGATGCCGGCCGCGCCGCGGCGGCGACCCTCGACGCGGCCTTGAGCGGTGGCTATGGCAGGACGGAAACCAGAAGCAGGCCGAAATAGACGCCGACGAAGAGGCCGAGGACGATGCCGTAATCCTCGTCGGTCATCGGGTTGGAATCGGGGTCGAACTGCCGCATTGGGTACACCTTCCTCGTCGCTGTCCGGCCTGAATAACAGTCGACAGGTGGAAAGTGTTGCGACCAGGGCGTGACCTTGCTTGTCCCTGCCGGACAAGGTTCGGGCCGCGGTGCGACGACCGCGGCCCGTGAACCGGCCTCGATCCAGGCGGATGGGTCGATCAGGTGGAGGTTTTCGCTTCGCCGGTGATGGCGGGTTTCTCCGGCATCTCTTCCGCCAGGGCGCGGTAGGCCAACCCGCCCGCCACACCGCCCAGCAGCGGCGCGACCCAGAACATCCAGAGCTGCTGCAAGGCCCAGCCGCCGACCACCAAGGCCGGGCCGGTGCTGCGCGCCGGGTTGACCGAGGTGTTGGTGACCGGGATGCTGATCAGGTGGATCAGGGTCAGGGCCAGACCGATGGCGAGCGGCGCGAAGCCCGCCGGGGCCCGGCGGTCGGTCGAGCCGAGGATGACCAGGACGAAGAAGAAGGTCAGCACCACCTCGATCAGCAGGCCCGACGCCATCACGTATTGACCGGGCGAATGCGCGCCGTAGCCGTTCGCGGCGAGCCCGTTCGTTGCGAGGCTGTAGTCGGCCTTGCCGATGGCGATGACGTACAGCACCAGCGCCGCGGCGAAGCCGCCGACGACCTGGGCGACGACGTAGGGCAGGATGTCCTTGGCCGGGAAGCGCCCGCCCGCCCACAGGCCGACGGTGACCGCCGGGTTCAGGTGGCAGCCGGAAATGTGCCCGATGGAATAGGCCATCGTCAGGACGGTGAGGCCGAACGCCAGGGACACCCCGAGCAATCCGATGCCGACCTGCGGGAAGGCGGCGGCCAGCACGGCGCTGCCGCAGCCGCCGAAGACCAGCCAGAAGGTTCCGAGAAATTCGGCTGACGTGCGCCGGGCCATGGTCATGGCACCCTCCCAAAACGATCGTTGATGGGGATTGGCCGGGCTTCGCCGGCCCCCTCCAGAATAGATCCGCCCCGGCTTGGGCACGGCACACGCGAACGGACACGATGCCTGTTCGAAAGAACAGGTGCCCCGATCCCCTCATGATCACCGCTGCGTGCCGCGCGGGTGCGCGGGATCCGCCGCATCGTCCGTTGGCCCATCAATGGGGTTGCGCGCGCGGCGAAGGACGGGCATGCAGAAGGGCGCTGGCGGAGCCGCACAGCACGCGGTCCCGCAAGGCAGCCCCCGATCAGAACGAGATCAGGAAGACCGATCATGCCGTCCTACGCCCTGGCTCCCGACGCCCCCCGCTGGGTGACCCTTCCAAGCCACCGCCAGTGGCTTCTCGGTCAGGCGGATGCGCTGCTCGGCTTCTTCGATAGGCGGAGCATCAACGCGCTGGGCGGCTTCCACGATCTCGACGCCCAGGGACGGCCGATGCCGGTCGGCGAGCCGGCGGGTGCCCGTCCCGGCCGGGCGATCCACGTCACCGCACGGATGGTCCATTGCTATTCCATCGCCCGCCTGATGGGCCGCCCGGGCGCCGACGCGATCATCGACCACGGCATGGATTTCCTGTGGAACGGCCACCGCGATCCGGTCAACGGCGGTTACTTTTGGAGCGTCGGCTACGGCCAGCCGACCGACGACACCAAGCAGGCCTACGGCCACGCCTTCGTCCTGCTGGCGGCGTCGAGCGCCAAGGTTGCCGGCCATCCCGACGCCGACCGCCTGCTGACCGACATCACGACGGTGCTGGCCGAACGCTTTTGGGAGGACCGCCACGGCGCGGTCGCCGAGGAGTTCACCGCCGACTGGAAGCCCTACGACACCTACCGCGGCCAGAACTCCAACATGCACCTGACCGAGGCGCTGATGGCCGCCTTCGAGGCGACCGGCGATTCCCATCACCTCGCGATGGCCGAGCGGATCGCCGACCTGGTGGTGCGCCGCCACGCCGCCGCCAACGGGTGGCGCCTGCCGGAGCATTTCACCACCGAATGGGAACTCGACCGCGCCTATTCCGGCAGCCCGATGTTCCGGCCCTTCGGCACGACGCCCGGCCATTGGCTGGAATGGGCCCGGCTGCTGGTGCAGCTGTGGGAACTCGGCGGCCGCCGGCTCGACTGGGCGCCCGACGCCGCCAGGAGCCTGTTCCTCCAGGCCGTCGCCGACGGCTGGGACGCCGGGAAGGGTGGTTTCTACTACACGCTGGAGTGGGACGGCTCGCCGCGCATCCGCGACCGCTACTGGTGGCCGTGCTGCGAGGGCATCGGCGCCGCGGCGGTGCTCGGCGCGATCGATCCCGATCCGGTCTTCGAGGCGTGGTACCGCCGCATCTGGGACTTCGCGGCGGCCCGGCTGATCGACCGCGACCATGGCGGCTGGCACCCCCAGCTCGACGCCGACCTGCGGCCGAACGCCTCGCCCTTCTTCGGCAAGCCGGACCTCTACCACGCGCTGCAGGCCTGCCTGATTCCGTTGCTGCCCGCCACCGGCAGCATCACCCGCGGGCTGGCCACCGTGGGGGTGTGATGCCGGCGCCGCACCCGCTCAGGTGAACCAATAGCGCGTGAGGTGGAAGAACAGCGGCGCCGAGAACACGACCGAATCAAGGCGGTCGAGGACACCGCCATGCCCCTCGATCAGGGTGCCCCAGTCCTTGACCCCGAGGTCGCGCTTCATCGCCGACAGGACGAAGCCGCCGAAGAAGCCGGCTGTGACGATGACCAGCGACATGCCCGCCGCCTGCAGTGGCGAGAAGGGCGTGATGACGTGCAGCCCGGTGCCGATGGCGACGGCGGTCAGCCCGCCGCCGACCAGCCCCTCCACCGTCTTCGACGGGCTGATGCCGGGCGACAGCCGGGTCTTGCCCCACAGCTTGCCGAAGACGTACTGGAACACGTCGCTCAACTGCGCCACCGTCATCAGGTAGAGCAGCAGCAGGGCGCTGGGCAGCCGGTAGCCGGGAATGTCGAGCCACAGCAGGGCCGGCGCGTGGCTGGTGCAATAGACCGCCAGCATCAGCCCCCACTGCGCCTTGGCGGTGCGGGTTAGGAAATCGGTGGTGTCCGCCCCCAGCACCGACAGCGAGGGCAGCGCCATGAAGACGTAGACCGGGATGAAGATCGAGAACAGCCCGTACCAGCCGATTCCGATCAGCCAGTATTGCAGCGGCACGACGACGAAGAAGGACAGGAACAGCCCGGCATGGTCGCCGCGCCGGGTCGGCGTCAGGGTGATGAACTCGCGCAGCGCCAGATAGGACAGCAGGGCGAACAGCACCAGCGTCACGACGCTGCCCAGCAGCATCGCCGCCGCGAACAGCGCCACCATCACCCACCAGGAGCGGATGCGGGCGTTCAGGTTGCGCACGGTGTCGCGGCCGGCCGGGGTCTGCACCCGGCGGGCGAGGACGGCGCCGATCACGGTGGCGACGGTCAGCAGGGCCAGGGTCCCGCCCGCCAGCCAGAGGAACAGCGGGTCGGTGTTCGTCACGATGCTCATTGGGCGGTCCGTTGGCTGGCAGGTTGGGAAGCGGACTGGGATTTCGGCTGGGACAGGGACACCAGCGCCTCGCGCGCCCGTTGCAGGAACGCCGCCTTGTCCTCGCCGTCGACCGGCGGCAGCGGGGCGCCGAAGCGCATGGTGCAGATCAGCGGCACCAGCAGCGGCATGCCCTTCGGCATCACGCGGTGCAGGTTCTCGATGAAGACGGGAACCAGCTCGGCGGCCGGCACCCGTCGGGCGAGGTGATAGAGGCCGCTCTTGAACGGCGCCACGGTGCCGTCGCCGCGGGTGCCCTCGGGGAAGAGGATCAGCGACTGCCCGCTTTCGAGCACCGCTGCCATGGCGTCCATCACCTCCGCCGTTGCCTTTCCCGTGCGGTCGACCAGCAGTGCGTTGAGGCAGCCCACCGCCACCGCGCGCCGCAGGGCCGAGCCGCCCCAATAATCGAGCGCCGCCACCGGGTGCGTCCGCGCCCGCAGTTCCGCCGGCAGAGCGGCCATGACGGCCAGCGTGTCGAGGTGGCTGGTGTGGTTGGCGAAGTAGATGCGCGGGACGTCGGCGGGGGCGCAGCCCTCCCAGCTTGCGCGGGCGCCGACCAGCAGGCGGGTGAGGCCCAGCAGGCCGTGGCGAAGCGCCGGTTGGACGAGGGGGATCATGACCGGGCCTCCGGACGATGGCTTTCCAGACGCTGGACGTTCAGGCGGCGGGCGATGCCGAGCGTGCGCGTCGCGGCGGTGAGCAGGCTGCCGCCCATGATGATCCAGCCGGCGGCGAGCAGGCTGAAGCGCGTTCCCCACAGCGTGTGCTCCACCGCCTGGGCGAGCAGGGCGACGGTGAGGGCGGCCATGCGACGCTGCTTGGCCATCACGCCGCCGAAATCCTGCGCCAGCCCCAGCGCGCCGCCGAAGACCCGGACATAGGCGGTCAGCATCGCCGCCAGCGCCGCCGCCCAGCCGAGCCAGGGCAGGCCGACGGCGTAGCCCAACGGCACCAGGAAGGCGGTGTCCGCGACGCGGTCGGGGATCTCGTTGTAGAGCGCGCCGACGGGCGAGCCCTTGCCGCCCTCCACCGCGACCATGCCGTCGAGCAGGTTGCACAGCAGGCGCAGTTGGACGCAGAGCGCCGCGGCGATCCAGGCGGCGACGCCGCCCTGCAGCAGCAGCGCGCCGCCGATCGCCGCCCACACCGCCGACAGCAGCGAGATCTGGTTGGGCGTCACCGACGTCCTGGTCAGCCCCGCCGCCAGCCGCTGTGCCCAGCGGGCCGAGCGGGTGGCGATCGGGCGGCGGTCCATTCCAATAGTGGTGTTCTCCATCACGCGGCCTCCGTGGCGGCGGCCCCGGCGGCGAACCGCGTCACGGCCGGATAATCGGTCTTGCCGGTGCCCAGCAGCGGGACGGCGTCGATGCGCAGGACGTCGCGCGGGATGGCGATCTCGGGCGCTCCCCGGGTCCGGGCGGCGCTGACCAGCGCGTCGCGAGGCAGCGCGGCGCTGGTCGTCACCAGCACGATCCGCTCGCCGCGCTTGGCGTCGGGCAGGGCGACCGCGGCGTGCCCGGAGTCGGGATCGGCGAGGCTCGCCAACTCCTCGACGAGGCCCAGCGGGATCATCTCGCCGGCGACCTTGGCGAAGCGCTTGACCCGGCCGACGATGCGGATGAAGCCGTCGCCGTCGATCTCGACGATGTCGCCGGTGTCGTGCCAGCCGTCGGGCGGCGGCTGGATCACGCCGGGGCGGTCGGCGTGCAGGTAGCCCTTCATCACGTTCGGACCCCGCACGCGCAGCCGCCCGCCGGTCTCGACGCCCGGCACCGGCACCAGTTCCGTCTCGATGTCGGGCAGCGCCTGTCCGACGGTGCCGGCGCGGAAGCGGGCGGGGGTGTTGACGGCGATCACCGGCGCGGTCTCGGTGGTGCCGTAGCCCTCCAGCAGATGGACGCGCAGCCGCTCGGTGTAGACGCGCCGCGTCTCGTCCTGGAGCCGCTCCGCCCCGGCGAAGACGAGGCGCAGCGAGCGGTAGTCGTAGGGGTCGGCCGACCGCGCCCAGGCGTTCAGGAAGAAGTCGGTGCCGAACAGCACCGTGGCGTTGGTCTGGTAGACCAGCTCCGGGATCAGGCGGACATGGCGCGGGTTGGGATAGAGCACCGTCTTCACGCCGTTCAGGATCGGCAGCAGCATGCCCCCGGTCAGGCCGAAGGAGTGGAAGGCGGGCAGGCAGTTGAACACCACGTCCTGCCGGTTGAAATCGACCACCGACGCCACCTGCGCCATGTTGGCGAGCAGGTTGCCGTGGCTGAGCGCCACGCCCTTGGGCGGTCCCTCCGACCCGGAGGTGAAGAGGATGGCGGCGACGTCGTCGCTGCTGCCCTGCGGCGGCAGCAGCCGGTCCGGCGCCACCAGCGCCGCCAGCGCGCGCAGCTTGTCGCCCAGCCGCAGCCCGCGCTTGACCTCCTCCAGATGGATGATGGCGTGGTCGGCGGCCAGCGCCTCGACCAGGGCGCCGAGGCGGGCCTTCTCGATGAACTGGGCGGAGGTGACGATGCGGCGCACCCCGGCGGCGCGGCAGGCGGCCTTCACCGACTCCGGGCCGGCGGTGAAGTTCAGCATCGCGGCCGGCCGGCCATGGGCGGCGAGGCCGAAGAACACCGCCGCCGTCGGCGACGCCGTCGGCAGCAGCACGCCCACCGCCTCGTCCCGCTCCGTGCCGCGCGTCAGGATGCGGCCGAGCACCAGCGCCCGCGCCGCCAGCGCCCGGTAGGACAGGGTGGAGAAGTCGCCGTCCTGGACCGCATCCTCCCGCGCGCCGGTCTTGGCCCGGGCCTCGAGCAGGGCCAGCATCAGCGTCTCATGCCGCGGGCGGGCGGCGAAGACGCTCTCCGTCATCACCCGCGACAGCCAGGATTTCAGGGCGGCGCGCCGCTTCTTGCCGACCAGCCCGCTGACGTCCGGCGGCATCACCGGCGGCAGCACGGTGATGGTGATGCGCGGGAACAGGCCGAGCCGCAGCCGGCCCTGCATGCGCGACAGGATCGAGCGCTGGGCGCCCTCGATGCAGACCGGCACCACCGGGCAGCGCGCCTTGTCGGCCAGCATGCCGGGGCCGCCGTTGATCTTCATCAGCGAACCGGTGACGGTGATCCGCCCTTCCGGGAAGATGCAGACCTTGTCGCCGTCGGCCAGCGCCCGGGCCAGGACGCGGGTGCCCAGCGGGTTGGTCGGGTCGATGGTGACGTGGTCGGCGATCGCCAGGAACGGCTTGACCAGGGCGAGCTTGGCGATGTGGGTGTCGACGGCGAAGCGCATCCCCGGCAGGAAGGCGGCGAGCAGCGCGCCGTCCAGAAAGGACTGGTGGTTCGGCGTCACCACGGCGGCGCCGTCAAGGCCGGTCAGATGCTCCGCCCCGCGAACCTCGACGCGGAAGGCCAGTCGGAAAAAGGCGCGGAAGAGGCCGCGCAGCAGGGCCTGCGCATCGACGGCGAGCGCCATGACGACGGCGACCAGCATGCTCGCCCCGCCCCAGGCGGCGACCGCTAGCGGCGACAGGCCGAGCGCCAGCATCGCGGCGGCGGCGGCCGAACCGGCGACCATGTAGAGGGCGTTCACCACGTTGGCGGCGGCGATGACCCGGGCGCGGGCCGTCACCGCCGCCCGGTGCTGGATCAGCGCGTAGAGCGGCACGGCGAAGGCGCCGCCGGCCGCCGCGATGATGAACAGGTCGGCCAGCAGCGGCAGCGCCCAGGGCTGGGCCAGCAGCGCCAGCGGCGACAGCGGCTCGGCCGCGGGGACCGCCGGCGTCAGCAGGGGCAGGGCGGCGCCGGCCAGGGCGGCGACCAGCCCGGCCAGCGCGGCGCGGCCGGCGTCGGTGGTGGACGGCGTGTGGTGGCTGAGGCCGGCCAACACCGAACCGACGGCGACGCCGATGGCGAACACCGCCAGCAGCAGCGTGGCGCCGCCGCTGTCGGTGCCCAGCGTTTCGCGGGCGATGGAGGGGAACTGCGCCATCACCACGGCGCCGACGCCCCAGAACACCGAGATGCCGTGGATCGCCCGCATCGACGCCTTGTCCCCGGCGACGGAGCGCAGCACCCGCGCCGTCACCGACACCGGGTTCAGCCCGACGCGCACCGCCGGGTCGGCGTTGCCGGCGCGCGGGATGAACAGCGACGCGACCAGCCCGAACACCGCCGAGGCGGCGAGCATCCCCGGCACCGCCCAGGGGTGGAGCAGGGCGAGCGAGCCGCCGGCGATGGTCCCCAGCAGGATGGCGACGAAGGTCCCGGCCTCGACCAGCCCATTGCCGGCGGTCAGCTCGGACGGGTCGAGCAGGTCGGGCAGCAGGCCGTATTTGACCGGCCCGAACATCGTCGAATGGGCGCCCATGCCGACCAGCGCGATGATCAGGACGGGCAGGTCGGCGGTGACGATGCCCCAGGAGGCCACGGCCATCAACCCGATCTCCGCCAGCTTGACGGCGCGGGCAACCAGCGTGCGGTCGAAGCGGTCGGCCAACTGGCCGGCGGTGGCCGACAGCAGCAGGAAGGGCAGGGTGAAGGCGCCCGCCGCCAGGGTGGAGATCATCGCCCCGTTCAGGGCGCCGCCGCCAGACACGCCATAGACCGCCAGCACCGCGATGGCGCCGCGCAGGACGTTGTCGCCGAAGGCGCCGAGGAACTGGGTCAGGAACAGCGGCAAAAAGCGCCGCGAGGCGAGAAGGGCGGGGGCGCTCATTGTCCGGCTCCGGTCCTGGAGGTGGCGATGCCGGTGAGGATCGCGTCGGCGATGGGCCCGGCGAGGGTGGAGAGCGCGGCGGTCTGCCGGCCGTAGACGTGCGACTGCACGTTCAGGACGATGGCGCCGATGACGATGTGGGCCAGCGCCTCCCGGTCGGCCGGCACGATGCTGCCCTCGGCGATCCCGTCGGCGATGATGCCGCCGATCACGTCCACCGGCGTCTCCTGGTCCTTCGGCACCAGCGGCAGCGATTCGTGCTGGGACAGCAGCAGGAAGCGGGCGCGGTCGGGGGCCGCCTCCACCAAGTCGAAGGCGTGGCCGATGACCCGCCGCAGCCGTTCCGGCGCCGGGCCCTGGCCGGACGCCTCCCGCAGGGTCTGGGACATGGCGGTGTATTCCGCCGCGAACAGGTCGGCCGCCAGCTCCTCCTTGCTCGGCCAGTGGCGGTAGAGCGCCCCCTCCGACACCCCGGCGGAGCGGGCGATGTCGCGGACCGTCGTCGCCTTCACCCCCTTCTGGGCGAACAGTGCGATGGCGGCGTCCCGGACCTTGTGGCGGACATCGAGGTGACGGGCATCGGCGTGAGGAACATCGGCGGGCACGGCGCGCCTCCCTCTGTGAATGAATGTTCACTCACACGGTGACGAAGCCATTTTGGAAGCGCAACGGCAAAAAAGGATGCCTCGCGTTTTTCGTGCCCCGTCGGACCGGACCGGACCGGCGGCGGGGGCCGCATTGGAGCCTTGACCAACGGTTGCACTCAACTACTCTGATGATGGAAACACAGAGTTTGAGGATGGGACGTGGCCGACGATATCCGGGATGAAAGCCTGGACACTCCATCGCAGTTCCGGGCGATGCTGAACACCGTCCCGGACGGGATCGTCATCATCGATGCCCAGGGACGGATACGGACCTTCAACCCCGCCTGCGAGCGCCTGTTCGGCTGGACCGCCGGCGAGGTGATCGGCCGCAACGTCAAGATGCTGATGCCGTCGCCCTACCAGGAGGAGCATGACGGCTATCTGGAGCGTTACCAGCGGACCGGCGAGCGCCGCATCATCGGCATCGGCCGCGAGGTGACCGGCGCCCGCAAGGACGGCAGCTGTTTCCCGATGGACCTGTCGATCGGCGAGGCGACCCAGGACGGCCAGCCGGTCTACATCGGCATCATCCGCGACCTCACCGAACGCAAGCAGGCCGAGGCGGCGCTGCGCGAGCGCGAGGCGCGTCTGGCCTCCATCCTGCAGACGGTGCCCGAGGCGATCATCGTGATCGACGAGAAGGGGCTGATCGAATCCTTCAGCCCGGCGGCGGAGCGGCTGTTCGGCTATCCGCCGTCGGAGGTCGTCGGCCGCAACATCAACATGCTGATGCCGTCGCCCTACCGCGAACAGCATGACGGCTATCTGGAGCGCTACCAACGGACCGGCGAGCGGCGGATCATCGGCATCGGCCGCGTCGTCTCCGGCCAGCGCCGCGACGGCTCGGTGTTCCCGATGGAGCTGTCGGTCGGCGAGGTCCTGCTCGGGGGCCAGCGCCGCTTCACCGGCTTCGTCCGCGATCTCACCGAACGTCAGGCGACGGAACGGCGCCTGCAGGAGTTGCAGGCGGAACTGCTGCATGTCAGCCGGGTCAGCGCCATGGGCCAGATGGCCTCCACCCTGGCGCACGAGCTGAACCAGCCGCTGACCGCGGTCATCAACTACGCCAGGGCGGCCAAGCGCCTGATGGACCGGCCCGAAGGGGTGGCCAAGGCGATGGACATGGTCGACAAGGCGAGCGCCCAGGCGGCGCGGGCCGGACAGATCATCCGCCATTTGCGCAGCTTCATCGAAAAGGGCCAGACCGAGCGTTCCGCCGAGTCCCTCAACAAGGTGGTGGAGGAGGCGAGCGCCCTGGCGCTGGTCGGCGCCAAGGCGATCGGGCTGCATGTGCGGTTCGATTTCGACGCCGCCGACCCCCGCGTGCTGGTCGACAAGGTCCAGGTCCAGCAAGTCATCCTCAACCTGGTCCGCAACGCGATCGAATCCATGGCGCAGAGCGAGCGGCGGGAGCTGACCATCCGCACCGGCGTCGAGCCGGACGAGCCGGAGTTCCGCCGCATCACCGTCAGCGACACCGGCCCCGGCGTTCCTGACACGGTGCGGAGCCAGCTGTTCCAGCCCTTCGTCACCACCAAGACCAGCGGCATGGGGCTGGGGCTGTCGATCTGCCGGTCGATCGTCGAGGCCCATGGCGGACGCCTGTGGCTGGAGCCCCCCACGGTGGGGGCGACCTTCGCCTTCACCGTTCCTCTCGCCGACTGAGACCACAGCGATGCCTTCTGAGATGACGACCGATCGGACGGTGTTCATCGTCGACGACGACGAAGCGATCCGCGATTCGCTGTCGGCCCTGCTGGAAAGCGCCGGCTTCCAGGCGCAGAGCTTCGCCAGCCCGGTCACCTTCCTGGAGTCCGACGCCCCGTCGCGGACCGGATGCCTGCTGGTCGACGTGCGGATGCCGCGGATGAGCGGTCTGGAGGTGCAGGAGCGGCTGGCCCGGGACGGCCACCGCATGCCGGTGATCGTGATGACCGGCCATGGCGACGTGCCGCTCGCCGTGCGCGCCATGAAGGCCGGCGCCGTGGATTTCGTCGAGAAGCCGTTCGACGAGGACGTCCTGCTCGCCGCGGTCCGCTCCGCCCTCGACCAGGCGGCCGACCGGGTGGCGGAAAGCCGGCAGGACGCCGGCGATCATCCGGCCGCGGTCCCGGACCCGCCGGCGCCCGCCGTCCCGCCGGAGATCCTGGCCCGCGTCTCGGCGTTGACGCCGCGGGAACTGGATGTGCTGCGCTGGCTGGTGGCGGGGCGGTCGAACAAGGTCATCGCCCACGAACTGTCGATCAGCCCCCGCACGGTGGAAATCCACCGGTCCCGCGTCATGGACAAGATGCAGGCCGACAGCCTGCCGTCGCTGGTGCGCATGGCCATCGCCGCGGGGGTTGCGCCGGGCGGCGAGTGATCTGCATCAAAACCACCGCTCATACGCAATGGTCCGTATATCGGTCTCATCCGCCGCATTTTATGTTCCATGACGCGCCGCACCGCCGGTGCCGTTGCGCTTGCATGAAATCCGGAGGCTGCCATGGATCAATCGGGCGAAGGGATCGTCCACATCATCGATGATGATGAGCCGGTCCGTGACTCCATGAAGGCCCTGCTGGAGGCCTTCGCCTTCGACGTGCGGGACTTCTCGTCCTGCCGGGAGTTCCTCGACCAGTTCGACGGCAACCCGCGGGGTTGCCTCGTCCTCGACCTGCACATGCCGGTGATGAGCGGCCTGGAGTTCCTGGAGCGGCATCACGACGACCTGCACGGCCTGCCGGTGATCATGGTGTCCGGGCGCGGCGACGCCGCCACCTTTTCCCGGGCGAAGGACGCCGGCGTCATGGCCGTGCTGGAGAAGCCGTTCGACGAGGACCAGCTGATCGACGCCGTGAACCGCCTGATGGCGCCGGCGCCCAGCGCCTCCTGAGCCGACCCTTCAAACGTAGGTACACTTACGTACGCAAACTTCCTTAGGTACATTACCGAACTGCACAGGGCGGTGGACGCCCGGTAGGGTCCGATCATCAAGCGCACGCCGGAACGAACCGGACCGCACCCGCAACGGCCGAGGCCCACCATGTCCACGCACGCCGCCATCGCCGCCCACACCAGCCGCACCGTTCCGGGCTATCTGGCCTCGGTGATCGCGATGCCGTCCGCCGCGGGCGTGCTGCCCTCCACTCCGCCGCGCACCAGCGCCGACCCGCTCGCGACGCTCGGCCACAGCAAGGTTCTCGACCGCGGCACGACGGTCTTCACCGAAGGCGACGCGGCCGGTGCGGTCTTCCGCGTGCACAGCGGCGTGATCCGCCTGCACAAGATGCTGCCCGACGGCCGCCGGCAGATCATCGGTTTCCTGCACACCGGCGACATGATGGGCTTGGCCTTCGCCGACCAGTATCTCTACACGGCCGAAGCGGTGACGGCGACCACGGTCCAGCGCATATCGCGGGCGGAGCTGGAGGCGGTGATGGACGCGCAGCCCGGCTTCGCCCGCAAGCTGCTGTCGGCGACGACCTCCGAGCTGATGGCGGCGCAGGACCAGATGCTGTTGCTCGGCCGCAAGACGGCGTCGGAAAAGCTTGCCTCCTTCCTGCTGCGCCTGAGCGCCCGCACCACCGCCGGCCGGATCGTCGACCTGCCGATGAGCCGCTGCGACATCGCCGATTACCTGGGGCTGACCACGGAAACCGTGTCGCGCACCGTCACCAAGTTCAAGTCCGCCCGGCTGATCCGGATCCTTGTCGACGGAAAGCTTGAACTGCTCGACCATGATGCCCTGACCGACCTCGCCGGCGGCTTCTGACCCGCCCGCCGCAAGGCGCCGTCGCGCCGATCGCTCTTTTTCTTTCACGAACGGACCGAACGCTGGGGCGCCGCGCCCCGGATCGCCGCCGCGCGCGTTGAGCGCGCCGCCGTTCGTGACCACCAACACCGTGCCGTGCCGCAAGCCCGCCCGACGGTGAGGCCGGCGGCACCGGGCGCACCCCCGCGACGGCTCCGACGAGCGCCGCGACCAGCCTATGGATGATGGCCATGACCGTGACGAACCTATCCGACCTGAACGCCCTGATTGCA
>NZ_LGRA01000013.1:659038-743540 GCF_003116095.1 Azospirillum sp. TSO35-2 | reverse complement strand
CGGCGCCAAGTACGTCGTCGCCCCCGGCTTCAGCATCGGGCCGGAGTACAACCACTTCAAGCTCAGCTCCGATGTCGCCGCCAACAGCGACAAGGGCGACATGTTCCTGGTCCAGACCAACCTGGCCTTCTGACCTTCGCGCCGCCGCGGTGTCCATCCCACCGTGGCGGCGCGTCCCGGCGCGCTCTCCCTCGGGTGCGTCGGCCTCGTGTCCTCTCCCGGCGCGAGGTCAACTGGCGGCCAGACGGTGTTCCGTCTGGCCGTTTCTTTCCGGGCCACCGCCCGGATATACCGATTTCCGTATCAGGCTGGCCGATAAACATATTGGACAGTTATGTTTTTGAGTACTTAAAGTAGGCATAACGGACAATTTGTGAGCCGGCTAATGCCGTGATGCTGTGCCGCAGCGGCCCGCTTTCCACATTCCGCAGCCTCATCCCCCCTCGCCCCATCCCTATCGTCCAAGAACACGACAAAACTCAGGGAGTGAAACGAATGTCCAGGAATTGGCTGACGTCCGCCGCCACCGCCGCCGCCGCCGTGACGGCCCTGCTCATCGGGCTGGGATCGGTCCAGGCCGCCGACGGCAAGCTGGTGGTCGGCTTCTCGCAGATCGGCTCCGAGTCCGGCTGGCGCGCCGCCGAGACCAAGACCGCCAAGGCCGAGGCCGACAAGCGCGGCATCGACCTGAAGATCTCCGACGCCCAGCAGAAGCAGGAGAACCAGATCAAGGCGGTGCGTTCCTTCGTCGCCCAGGGCGTCGACGCCATCTTCATCGCGCCGGTGGTGGCGACCGGCTGGGATTCGGTGCTGAAGGAGGCCAAGGAGGCGAAGATTCCGGTGGTTCTGCTCGACCGCCAGATCGACACCAAGGACCAGAGCCTCTACATGACGGCCGTCACCTCCGACACCGTGCATGAGGGCCGGGTGGCCGGCGAATGGCTGGCCAAGCAGACCGGCGGCAAATGCGCGGTGGTGGAACTGCAGGGCACCGTCGGCTCCTCCCCGGCGATCAACCGCAAGAAGGGCTTCGACGAGGTCGTCGCCAAGAATCCCGGCATGAAGATCATCCGCACCCAGTCCGGCGACTTCACCCGCGCCAAGGGCAAGGAGGTGATGGAGAGCTTCATCAAGGCCGAGGACGGCGGCAAGAAGATCTGCGCCGTCTATGCCCACAACGACGACATGGCGGTCGGTGCCATCCAGGCGATCAAGGAAGCCGGCCTGAAGCCGGGCAAGGACATCCTGGTCGTTTCGATCGACGGCGTTCCCGACATCTTCAAGGCGATGGCGGAGGGCGAGGCCAACGCGACGGTCGAGCTGACGCCCAACATGGCCGGCCCGGCCTATGACGCGCTGGTCGCCTTCAAGAAGGACGGCAAGGCGCCGCCGAAGTGGATCAAGACGGAGTCGGCGCTGTTCACCCCCGACACCGCCAAGGCCGAGTACGAGCGCCGCAAGGACGCCTACTGATCCGGCGCCGGGGCGGTTGCGGGACGGCGTTTCCGCAACCGCCCCGGCGTCTTGTCGTTTTTGTCGACGCGTGGCTGGCGAGGCTCCGATGACGCCGCACATTCCCGAACCGTCTTCGCCGCTGCTGGCGATCCGCGGCCTGTCCAAGGGCTTTCTCGGCGTCCAGGCGCTCGACGGGGTCGATTTCACGCTGCGCCATGGCGAGGTCCACGCGCTGCTCGGCGAGAACGGCGCCGGCAAGTCGACGCTGATCAAGACGCTGACCGGCGTCTACCAGCGCGACGCCGGCACCGTCACGCTGGAGGGGCGGGAGATCGCGCCGCGCGGCGTCGAGGAGGCGCAGCGCCTGCACATCGGCACCGTCTACCAGGAGGTCAACCTGCTGCCCAACCTGTCGGTGGCGGAGAACCTGTTCCTGGGCCGCCAGCCGATGCGCTTCGGGCTGGTCGACCGCGGGGCGATGCGGCGGCGGGCGCGGGCGCTGCTGTCCGGCTATGGGCTGTCGCTCGACGTCACCGCGCCGCTCGGCCGCTTCTCGGTGGCGACCCAGCAGATCGTCGCCATCGCCCGCGCCGTCGACATGTCGGCCAAGGTGCTGATCCTCGACGAGCCGACCGCCAGCCTCGACGCCCACGAGGTGTCGGTGCTGTTCGGCGTGCTGCGCGGGCTGAAGGCGCGCGGCATCGGCATCGTCTTCGTCACCCATTTCCTCGACCAGGTCTATGCGGTGTGCGACCGCATCACCGTGCTGCGCAACGGCCGGCTGGTCGGCGAACGGCGGACCGACGAGCTGCCCCGCCTCGACCTCGTCGCCATGATGCTGGGGCGGGAGCTGGAGGCGGTGGCGCACCGCATCGCCGCCGATGACGCTGCCGACAGCGACGCCCGCCCGCCGCTGGTCCGGTTCCGCGGCTTCGGCAAGGCGCGCAGCGTCGAGCCGTTCGACCTCGACATTCGCCCGGGCGAGGTGGTCGGGCTGGCCGGGCTGCTCGGCTCCGGCCGGACGGAGACGGCGCGGCTGGTCTTCGGCATGGACCGTGCCGACCGTGGCGAGGCGATGGTCGACGGGCGCCCGGCGCGGCTGCGTGGGCCGCGCGAGGCGATCCGGCTCGGCTTCGGCTTCTGCCCGGAGGACCGCAAGAAGGAGGGCATCGTCGGCGAGCTGTCGGTGCGCGAGAACATCATCCTGGCGCTCCAGGCGCGGCAGGGCTGGCTGAAGCCGATCCCGCGCCGCCGCCAGGAGGAGATCGCCGACCGCTTCATCCGCCTGCTCGACATCCGCACGCCCGACGCCGAGCGGCCGATCCAGCTTCTGTCGGGCGGCAACCAGCAGAAGGCGCTGCTCGCCCGCTGGCTGGCGACCGAGCCGCGCCTGCTGATCCTGGACGAGCCGACGCGCGGCATCGACGTCGGCGCCCACGCCGAGATCATTCGCCTGATCGAGCGGCTGTGCGCCGACGGCATGGCGCTGCTGGTCGTCTCGTCCGAGCTGGAGGAGATCGTCGCCTACAGCCGCCGCGTCGTGGTGCTGCGCGACCGCCGCCACGTCGCCGAACTGAGGGGAGGGGAGGTCACCGTGGACCGCATCGTGTCCGCCATTGCGTCGGAGCCGGCTTCGGCTCCGGCCGGATCCGGGGAGGCGCGGGCATGACGCTGTCGCTTCCCGGCCCGACCCCCGGCCTGCTGCGCAACCTGCCGCAATACGGCGCGCTGGTCGCGGTGCTGCTGGCCAACTGGCTGTTGTTCCCCGATTTCTTTTCCATCCGCCTGCAGGACGGCCGGCTGTTCGGCAGCCTGATCGACGTGCTGAACCGCGGCGCCCCGGTTGGGCTGCTCGCCATCGGCATGACCATGGTCATCGCCACCCGTGGCGTCGACCTGTCGGTCGGCGCGGTGATGGCGATCTCCGGCGCGGTGGCCGCCACCATGACCCAGGCGGGCTGGGGCCTGCCGGCGGTGCTGGCGGCCTCGCTCGGCGCCGGGCTGCTGTGCGGGCTGTGGAACGGGCTGCTGGTGGCGCTGCTGCGCATCCAGCCGATCATCGCCACGCTGATCCTGATGGTCGCCGGCCGCGGCATCGCCCAGCTGATCACCGAGGGGCAGATCGTCACCTTCGTCAGCCCCGGCCTGGCGTCGATCGGCAGCGGGTCGTTCCTGACCGTGCCGATGCCGGTGGTCATCACCATCGCCATGCTGGTGGTGACGGCGCTGCTGGTGCGGGCGACCGCGCTGGGGCTGATGATCGAGGCGGTCGGCATCAACCGGCTGTCCAGCGCTGGGGCCGGTGTCAACACGCCGGTGGTGCTGATCGCCGTCTATGTCTGGTGCGGCCTGTGCGCCGCGGTGGCGGGCGTCATCGTCACCGCCGACATCCGCGGCGCCGACGTCAACAACGCCGGCCTGTGGCTGGAGCTGGACGCCATCCTGGCGGTGGTGGTCGGCGGCACGTCGCTGCTCGGCGGGCGGTTCGGGTTGCTGCTGTCGGTGGTGGGGGCGGCGATCATCCAGGCGATGAACACCGGCATCCTGCTGAGCGGCTTCAAGCCGGAGTTCAACCTGATCGTCAAGGCGGCGGTGCTGCTGGTCGTGCTGCTGCTCCAGTCGCCGGCCCTGACGTTGTTTCTGCCCCGGCCCAAGGGTGCGCTCGCGGTCAAGCCGACCCTCCAGCCGCCGGGCAAGCGCGAGAGCGGGAGCGTCAAGCCATGATCCACCGTTTCCTTCCCCTGATCGTCACCATCGCCGTGCTGGTGGTCGGCTTCCTGCTGTGCGCCGCGCAGTTCCCCAACTTCGCCTCGCTGCGGGTGGTGGGCAACCTGCTGACCGACA
Organism: Azospirillum sp. TSO35-2; assembly: GCF_003116095.1. Taxonomy (GTDB): domain Bacteria; phylum Pseudomonadota; class Alphaproteobacteria; order Azospirillales; family Azospirillaceae; genus Azospirillum. The sequence continues at coordinate 739,241 of NZ_LGRA01000013.1, read as the reverse complement.
ACGCCTTTCTCGGCATCACCGCGATCGGCATGACCTTCGTCATCCTGTCGGGCGGCATCGACCTGTCGGTCGGGGCGGTGATCGGCTTCACCACCGTGCTGCTGGCGGTGCTGATCGAACAGGGCGGCTGGGATCCGGTGGCGGCCTTCGCGGTGGCGCTGCTGACCGCCGCCGGCTTCGGCGCGGTGATGGGCGCCATCATCCATGTCTTCCGCATGCCGCCCTTCATCGTCACGCTGGCCGGCATGTTCATCGCCCGCGGCACCGCCTTCGTCCTGACCACCGATTCGCTGCCGATCAACCACCCGCTCTACGGCGAGCTGAACGACGTCGCCTGGCGCTTCGACGCCGGCGGCAAGCTGAGCCTGCCGGCGATGGTCATGCTGGGCGTGCTGGTGCTGGCGATGGTGCTGGCGCACTGGACCCGCTTCGGCGCCAACCTCTACGCGCTGGGCGGCAACCGCCAGTCGGCGGAGCTGATGGGCGTGCCGGTGGCGCGGACCACGGTGGCGGTCTACACCCTGTCGGGCCTGCTGGCCGGGCTGGCCGGCATCGTCTTTTCGCTCTACACCGGCGCCGGCTATTCGCTGGCGGCGACCGGGGTGGAACTGGACACCATCACCGCGGTGGTGATCGGCGGCACCCAGCTGACCGGCGGCTACGGCTATGTGCTGGGGACCTTCGCCGGGGTGCTGATCCAGGGGCTGATCCAGACCTACATCACCTTCGACGGCACGCTGAGCAGCTGGTGGACCAAGATCGCCATCGGCGCCCTGCTGTTCATCTTCATCCTGCTGCAAAAGGGTCTGCTGGCGGCCTGGGCCGGCCGCGGCGGCGAACCGGCGGAGGCGTGATGCCCATCCAAACCTTTCGCTTCGACGAACTGGACGGCCGGCCGGTGGAGGGCTTCACGCTTGCCGCCGGCGGGTTGGAGGCGACGGTCGTCGCCCATGGCGCCCGGCTGGTCCGCTTCGTGATGCCCGACCGCGACGGCCGGCCGGCCGACATCGTGCTCGGCTTCGACCGGCTGGCCAAGTATCTGGCGAGCGATGCCTATTTCGGGGCGACCTGCGGGCGCTACGGCAACCGCATCGGCGGCGCGGCCTTCACGCTCGACGGCGTCCGCCACCGGCTGACCGCCAATGAGCCGCCCAACCAGTTGCACGGCGGCAGCGACGGCTTCGACCGCCGGATGTGGGACGCGACGGTGGACGAGGCGGAGAACGCCGTCACCTTCACCTTGCGCTCGCCCGACGGCGACCAGGGCTATCCCGGCGCGCTGGCGGCGAGCGTCCGCTACCAACTGACCGGGGACGGCGTGCTCGACATCCGAATGGCGGCGACCACCGACCGGGCGACCGTGGTCAATCTGGTCCATCACAGCTATTGGAACCTCGCCGGGCATGCGGCCGGCGATGTGCGCGGCCACCGGCTGGCGGTGCGCGGCGGCTTCATCACCCCGGTCGGCGCCGACCTGATCCCGACGGGGGAGGTGCGGCCGGTGAACGGCACCCCCTTCGACCTGCGCAACGGCCCGTTTCTGGGCGAGGCGCTGGACGCGGTGGGCGGCTTCGGCTTCGACCACAACTGGTGCCTGGACGGACCGGCGGGGGCGTTGCGCCCGGTGGCCTCGCTGGAGGACCCGGCGTCGGGCCGCCGTCTGGAGCTGTCCAGCGACCAGCCGGGCCTGCAGGTCTACACCGGCGGCTATCTCAGCGACCGGGTGATCGGCAAGGGCGACCGGCCCTATGGACCCTTCGCCGGGATCGCGCTGGAGACCCAGCGCTTCCCCGGCACGCCGAACATCGCCCATTTCCCGTCCGCCCGGCTCGACCCCGGGCAGCGGTATGAGCACCACATGCAACTGCGGTTCCGGACCGAGGGGCGCTGACGTCGGCTGGGCTTGCCGGCACTCCGGCCCGCTTTGGGGGCGGAGGCCGGAGCGCCCGGTTCAGGCCTTGTCCTTGCCCGATTTGCGGCCGGCGCCGCCGGTCTCGCTCGGCATCGGCATCATGCCGGAGCCGGTGGTGAGGCCATGCTGCGGGTCGTCGCCCGCCCGCGGCGTGTTGCCGGGGCTCATGCTGTCGACCGCCCGCCGGGTGCGGTCGGCCTCCTTGCGGGCGTCGTCCCGGTCGCCCGGCAGGTCCTTGGCCTGATCGATGGCGTGGGTCATCCGGTCGCTGTCGGACGATGCCTGATCCCGGCTGCCCCGGTTGTCGTCCTGTCCCTTCGGGTTCTGGCTGGTCATCGGCGCTCCTTCCGTCTGGTGTGAGCGCACCGCGGGATGTCCGCCCGCCGTGCCGCATCACCATCAACCGGAACGGACGCCCGGATTGCTCCGGGCAATGGGGGTAGCCGGTCGCGGCGCTCAGGCCGTGGGTGCCACGATGTCGTCGCGGATGCAGGAGACGGCGTGGCCGGGACCGAGCTCGCGCAACGCCCGGGCGCTCGGTTCGGCGCAGGCGGGCAGGGCGAAGGGGCAGCGGGTGCGGAAGACGCAGCCCGACGGCGGGTTCATCGGGCTGGGCACGTCGCCCTCCAGCAGCAGGCGCGCCTTGGGCGCGTCGGGGTCCGGGTCGGGGGCGGCCGACAGCAGCGCCATGGTGTAGGGGTGGCGCGGCCGTTCGTAGAGCGCGTCGCTCGGCGCGATCTCCATCAGGCGGCCGAGATACATCACCGCCACCCGGTCGCTGATGTAGCGGACGACGGCGAGGTCGTGGGCGATGAACAGCACCGCCAGCCCGAGTTCGCGTTGCAGGTCGCCCAGCAGATTGACCACCTGCGCCTGCACCGAGACGTCGAGCGCCGACACCGGCTCGTCGGCGACGATGAAGTCCGGCTCCACCGCCAGGGCGCGGGCGATGCCGATGCGCTGGCGCTGGCCGCCGGAGAATTCGTGCGGGAAGCGGTCCATGGCGTCGGCGGTCAGGCCGACCTTGTCCAACAGCGCGGCGATGCGGTCGCGGCGGTCGGCGCGGCTGCCGATGTTGTGGATCACCAGCGCCTCGCCGATGACGTCGCGCACCCGCTGGCGCGGGTCCAGGCTGGCGTAGGGATCCTGGAAGACGATCTGCATGCGCCGGCGGCGGGCGCGCATCTCCGCCGCGGCCAATCCGGTGATCTCCTGGCCGTCGAAGCGGATGGAGCCGCCGGTCGGCTCGATCAGCCGCAGGATGCTCCGCCCGGCGGTGGTCTTGCCCGACCCGGATTCGCCGACCAGCCCCAGCACCTCGCCGCGGTTCAGGTCGAACGACAAATCGTCGACCGCCTTGACCCAGCCGACCGGCCGTTGCAGCAGCCCGCCGCGCACGGGAAAGCGCTTTTCCAGGTTGCGGACCTGGAGCAGGGGCTGGTCGGAGGAAAGGGTTTGGGCGCTCATTGGACGTCTCTCCAGCGGCGGCAGCGGACGGCGTGGGTGGGGCCGATGGCTTCGAGCGCCGGTTCCCCGGCGGTGCAGGCCGGCTCGGCGAGCGGGCAGCGCGGGGCGAAGGTGCAGCCGGCCGGGCGGTTGACCGGGCTCGGCGCGTTGCCGGGGATGGCGGCCAGCCGGCCGCCGTCGCCGCGGCGCTGGCCCAGATGCGGCAGGCAGGCGAGCAGGCCGCGGGTGTAGGGATGCCGCGGCGTCTTCAGCAGGGAGCGGACGTCGCCCTCCTCGACCACGCGGCCGGCGTACATGACGACGACGCGCTGCGCCACCTCCGCCACCACGCCCAGATTGTGGGTGATGAACAGGATGGAGGTCCCGGTCTCCTCCTGAAGGCGGCGCATCAGGTCGAGGATCTGGGCCTGGATGGTGACGTCCAGCGCGGTGGTCGGCTCGTCGGCGATCAGCAGGGTCGGCCGGCAGGCCAGCGCCATGGCGATCATCACGCGCTGGCGCATGCCGCCCGACATCTGGTGCGGGAACTCGTCCAACCGCCGCTCCGCCGCCGGGATGCCGACCTTCTTCAGCATGGCGAGCGCCTCGGCCCGCGCTTCTTTCCGGTTGAGGCCCTGGTGGTAGCGCAGCGACTCGCCGATCTGGTCGCCGACGCTGTAGACCGGGTTCAGCGAGGTCATCGGCTCCTGGAAGATCATGCCGATCTCGTTGCCGCGGATGCCGCGCATGGCGCGCTCGCTGACGCGGGCGAGGTCGCGCACCTGCCCGTCGCGGCCGCGGAACAGGATCTCGCCGCCGGCGATGAGGCCGGGCGGCGAGGGGATCAGCCGCATCATCGACAGGCTGGTCACCGACTTGCCGCTGCCGGATTCACCGACGACGGCCAGCGTCTCGTTGCGGCGGACCGTGAAGGAGACGCCGTCGACCGCCTTCGCCACGCCGGGATCGGCGGTGAAGTGGGTTTGCAGGTTGCGGATGTCGAGCGTGATGTCGGCGTCCATGGACGACTCCGGGGTTCAGGTCAGCGCGTGCAGCCGCGCGCCGCGACCGGCCATTCGCCGATCACGTCACCGTTGCGGCTGACCGCCATGCGGTCGTGCAGGTTGCTGACCACGCAGACATGGTTGGGCAGGATGCGGACGCGGTCGCCGATCTCCGGCTTGGCAGCGCTGTTGCTCAGGTCGACCACCGCGTGCTCCTCGTTGACGCGGACGATCACCGCGTCGGGGTAATCGAGGATCAGGCCGTAGCCCTCGCCGACCGACGGGGCGACGCGGTCGCTCGACAGCGTCTTGCTGCCGCAGTCGAGCACGGCGCGGTCGGGCGTCGGGCGGCTGACGACGGTGGCCAGCACATGCACCGCGCACTCGTCCAGCGTCGCCACCCCGGCGCCGACGGTGGCGCGGTCGTGGTAGATGTAGGTGCCGACGCGCAGCTCGGTCACGCCGGGCAGCTCGTGGGTGTCCCAGCAGCCGGGGGTGCCGCCGACCGACACGGTGTCGACCGGGATGCCGGCGCCGTCGAGCAGGGCGCGCGCCTCGGCGACGAAGGGCACGGTGCGGGGGCCGCGCGGGTAGGTCATCAGGCCGCGGAAGCGGGTCAGGCCGTTGCCGTTGGCGCGGCGCGCCAGCTCCAGCGCCTCGCCCGGGGTCTGCACGCCGCAGCGGCCGTCGCCGCTGTCGAACTCGACCAGGATGCCGATCTCCACCCCGGCCTCGGCCGCCGCGGCGGCGACGGTGTCGAGCGCCACCGGGTTGTCGAGCGCCACCGACAGCCGGGTCTTGCGCGCCAGCTCGGCCAGCGGGCCGATCTTGGTCGGGCCGACGATGGGGTAGGTCAGCAGGATGTCGGCGCAGCCGGCCTCCGCCATCACCAGCGCCTCGCCGATCTTCTGGCAGGTGATGCCGACGGCGCCCAGCTCGATCTGGCGGCGGGCGAATTCGGGGAGCTTGTGGGTCTTGATGTGCGGGCGCAGCGCCAGCCCGTGCCGGTCGCAGTAGGCCTGCATCTTGGCGAGGTTGTGCTCGACCCGGTCGAGGTCGATGACGGGGACGGGGGTGTCGAGATCGTCGACGCGCATGGGACCGCTCCGGAACGCAGATTTGGGAAAGGGGCCGATCCCGGCGGCGACGCCATGGGACCGGCCGTACGCATTGGATGTTACGCCGCCGGCAGGACGGCGATGCAGTCGATTTCGATCTGGATGTTGTTCAACTGGCAGCCGATGGTGGTGCGCGCCGGCGGCTGGTCGGGGAAGAACTCCGAATAGAGCGCGTTGTATTCCTGGAAGCGACCGAGGTCGGCGAGGTAGCTGTTGACCTTCACCACATGGGCGAGGTCGGTGCCGGCCGCCTTCAGGATGATCTCCAGGTTGCGCAGGGTCTGGCGCACCTCACCGGCGAAATCCTCGGGCAGGGCGCCGGTCTCCGGATGGTGCGGACCCTGGCCGGAGACATAGACGAAGCCGTTCGCGACGATCGCGTGGCTGTACTGGCCGGCGGGCTTCGCACCCTTTTCGGCGAAGATCGGCTTGCGGTTGGTCATGAGTCCTCACAGCTTTCTGGGAAAGTCAGGCGCGCGCCAGCGTTCGGCCGGGGCGGGCGCCGGTGTGCCCGCCGTCGCGCAGCACGAAGGCCCCGGCGACGAGCACGTCGGTGATGCCGTGCGGCGGCCGCGTCGGATCCTGGAAGGTCGCGCGGTCGGCCACGTCGGCGGTGAACAGGGTCAGGTCGGCCACCATGCCCGGCCGGATCAGGCCGCGGTCGCTGAGGCCGAAGCGTTGCGCCGGGACGGCGGTCATGTGGCGCACGGCATCCTCCAACCCCAGCTTGCCCTCGCCGGTGATGGCGCGGGCGAGATAGCGCGGGAAGCTGCCGAAGGCGCGGGGGTGCGGCTTGCCGGTCTCGCGCGGCAGGCCATCGGAGCCCAGCATGTGCAGCGGGTGCGACAGCGCGGTTTCCAGATCGGCTTCGGCCAACTGGAACATGACGATGTTGGTCCGGCCGCGATCGAGGGCGATCAGCCGGACCAGTGTATCGAAGGGCTGTTCCAGCCGCGTCGCCGCGATTTCCGCCAGCGACAGCCCTTCCAGGGGGCGCAGATCGTTCGCCGAAACGCCGCCGATGCGGACATTCTCCCAGCCGATCAGGCGGATCTTGGATTCCCAGCCGGGATCGGCCGGGGCCTCGCCCTCCTCCACCGCGCGGCGCAGGGTGGCCAGCCCGTCCGGGTCGGCGAGGCGGGCCAGCAGGGCGTCCACCCCGCCGGCCAGCGCCGACGGCGGCAGCAGTTGCAGGATGGTGCTGGAGCCGGCCGGGTAGGGGTACATGTCGAAGCTGACGTCGGTGCCCCCCCTACGCGCGATCTCCAGCCGCTCCACCGCCCGCGGCAGGCTGCCCCAATAGGGCCGTCCGGCCGCCTGCAGGTGGGAGAGCAGGCCGCTCGCCCCGCCGGCCTTCAGCAGGTCGAGGAACTCGTCGACCGAGGCGATCAGCCCGCCTTCGTAGGAGCGGACATGGGCGGTCAGCAGCGCGCCATGCTCCGCCACCACCTCGGCCAGCCGGACCAGCTCGGCGCGGTCGGCCCAGGCGCTGGGCGGGTAGACGAGGCCGAGCGACAGGCCGTGCGCGCCCTGGCGCAGCTGGTCGGCCAGCAACGCTGCCATCGCCTCGCGCTCGTCGGCGGTGGCGGCGCGGTTCTGCCAGCCCATCACGGCGAGGCGGAGCGCGGCGTGCCCGACCAGCGAGACGAGGTTGATGGCGGTGCCGCGCCCGTCGAGCGCGAAGCGGTAGGACGTGAAGTCGGCGAAGGTTTCCCGATCCGCCACGCTGCCCAGCAGGTTGCCGAAATGCTCGCGCAGCGGGCCGGCGCTGGCCGGGCTCTGCGGGTAGAGCCCGAAGGAGCAGTTGCCGACCACCACGGTGGTGACGCCCTGCGCCACCTTCTCCGGCCGGCCGGGCTGGCGCAGCTGGATCAGGTCGTCGTGGCAATGGGCGTCGATGAAGCCGGGGGCGAGGAAGCGGCCGGCGGCCTCCAGCGGTTTGGCGTCCGACGCGTCGAGCGCCGGGCCGACGGCGGCGATGCGGCCACGCTCCACCAGCACGTCGCCGGGGAACCAGGGGGCGCCGGTGCCGTCGAGGATGCAGGCGTTGCGAATGAGGATGGGGGAGGTGTTCATCTCACTTCGCCTTCTGGAGCCGGGGGTCGAGCGCGTCGCGCAGCCCGTCGCCGACGATCTGCAGCGACAGCACGGTCGCCACGATGGCGCCGCCGGGAAACAGGATCAGCCAGTCGGCCTGCTGGAAATACTGCTGGGCGCCGGCGATCATGTTGCCCCAGGTCGGCGTGGTCGGCGGCACACCGACGCCGAGGAAGGACAAGGCCGCCTCGGTCAGGATGGCGTAGGCGAAGATGAAGGTGGCCTGCACCAGGATCGGCGACATCAGGTTGGGCAGGATGTGCAGGAAGACGATGCGCGGCGTGGTGGCGCCCAGCGCCGTCGCCGCCTCGACGAACGGCATCTCGCGCACCACCAGGCAGGCGGCGCGGACGACGCGGGCGACGCGCGGGGTGTAGACGATGCCGAGCGCCAGCACGACGTTGTAGAGCGACGGTCCCAGCGCCGCCATGAAGGCGATGGCGAGCAGGATGTCGGGGAAGGCCATCAGCGCGTCGGTCAGCCGCATCAGCGCGCCGTCCAGCGGCCGGACATAGCCGGCGGCCAAGCCGAGCAGCGTGCCCAGCACGGTGGCGACCACCACCACCAGCAGCCCGACCAGCAGCGACAGCCGGGCGCCCAGCATCACGCGGGACAGCACGTCGCGCCCGAACTCGTCGGTGCCGAACCAATGGGCGGCCGACGGCGGCTTCATCCGGCCGAGGATGTCCATCTTCATCGGGTTGAACGGCGAGATCCACGGCGCCAGCAGCGCCACCGCCAGGATCGCCACCATCACCGCGAAGGCCAGCACCACCAGCCGGCGGCGGAAGAGCTGGCGCATCAGCAGGGCGAAGGGCGACCGGCTGCGGTGCGGCGTGGGCGCGGTGGCGAGGGGGACGCTGCCGGGGGTGGCGGGAACGCTGGCCATCGGGTCCTCCCTTCTCAATAGCGGACGCGGGGATCGACCACGGCGTAGAGCAGGTCGACCGTCAGGTTGATCAGGACATAGATGGCGGAGACGACCAGCAGGGCGCCCTGGATCACCGGATAGTCGCGGCGCAGCACGGCCGAGACGATCAGGTTGCCGACGCCGGGCAGGCCGAACACCGTCTCGGTCACGATGGCGCCGGCGATCATCACCGCGGTGGTCAGGCCGATCACCGTCAGGATCGGGATCATCGCGTTGCGCAGCGCGTGCTTCAGCACCACCACCAGCGGCGGCAGTCCCTTGGCCCGCGCGGTGCGGACGTAGTCGTGGCTCAGCACGTCGAGCATGCTGGTGCGGGTGAAGCGCAGGATCAGCGCCGAATTGGGGATGCCCAGCGCGATCGCCGGCAGCAAGAGGTGGCGCAGCCGCTCGCCGAGCGACGCGTCGGGCGGGCCGTAGCCGGCGACCGGGAACCAGCTGTGGTCGACCGCCAGATACTTGATCAGCGTCAGCCCGATCCAGAAGCTGGGCACGCTGGCCGCCAGCATGGCGAGGCCGAGCGCGGTCTGGTCGATCAGCCGGCCGCGCTTGGCCGCCGACAGGATGCCGATCGGCACGCCGATCAGCATGGCGATCCCCACCGACATGGCGGTCAGCAGCGCCGTCAACTCCGACCGCTCGGCCAGCGCCTGGGTGACCGGGCGGTTGAGGAAGATCGACTCGCCGAGGTCGAAGCGCAGGATCTGCCCGAGATAGAGCAGGAACTGGGTCAGCAGCGGCTCGTCGAGGCCGAGCCGGCCGCGTAGCGCCGCGACGTCCGCCGGGGTGGCGGAGGAGCCCAGCATCACGGCGGCGGGGTCGCCCGGCACGACGCGGGCGATCACGAAGACCACCATGGCGACGAGCAGCATGACGATCATCATGCCGGCGAACCGGCGCACGATGTAGACGAGCATGGATGCGGTCCCGGACCGATGGGGAAATAAAGCCCTCTCCCGTCCCGGGAGAGGGAGGGGACCCACGAAGTGGGGAGGGTGAGGGGCAGGGCAAGAAACCAGAACCGCATGGTTCCTTGCTTTACCCCTCACCCTTCCCATGCTTCGCATGGGCCCCTTCCCTCTCCCGGGGCTCTCAGCGGATCTTCGATCCGCCTGACGCCGTCAGCACAAACGAAGTTTGTGCGAGAGGCGGGAGAGGGAGTCTTCAGACGCCCCTCAGCTCTTCAGGCTGGTGTTCCAGAAGAACGGCCAGGGCGTCGGGGTGTAGCCGGTCAGTTTGTCGCTGGCGGCGGCGAGGTTGTAGAACTCGCCGACCTTGACGCTGGGCACCTCGCTGTAGAACAGCGTCTGCAACGCCACCCATTTCGTCTTGCGCGCCGCCGGGTCCATCTCGCGGTTGAAGGCGGCCAGCGCCTCGCGCTTGGCCGGGCTGTCCCACCAGCCGGGGTAGCTGGGGTTCAGCACGGTGATCAGCGACGGTTCCGGCACGAAGGTGTGGTAGGTGAAGAAGGCGTCCCATGCCTTCTCGTCGCCGCGGCGCTGCAGCAGCGTCGCCCAATCCAGCACCTGGAGGTCGACCTTGAAGCCGGCGAGTTCGAGCTGGGCCTGGGCGACCATGCTCATCTTGTAGAGGAACTCGTACTGGACCGAGGTCATGATGCGGATCGGCTCGCCCTTGTAGCCGGCGGCCTTCAGCAGCTCGGCGGCCTTGCCGGGGGCGTGGTCGGCGTAGGGCTTGGCGCTTGCCGCGTCGTAATAGGGTGTGCCGGGGGCGTAGATCGACCCCTCCGCCGCGACGAAGGCGGGGTCGCCGAGACCGGCCAGCAGCATGTCGCCCGGGTCGAGCGCCGCCAGCACCGCCTGGCGCAGCTTCGGGTTCGCCATCACGCCGGTCTTGGTGTTCATGATCATCAGCGGGAAGCCGAAGGGCTTGACGATCACGGGCTTGACACCGGCGGCGTCCTTGATGCGCGGCAGGGTTTCCGCCGGCAGGCTGTCGGCGAACTGGTACTGGCCGGCCAGCACGCCGGACACCCGGGTGGCGGCGTTCGGCACCGGGACGAAGCGCACCTCGCCGATGGTGGCCTTGCGGCTGCCGGCATAGCCGCTGGGCGCGCCGGCGGGCGAGGCGTAGCCGTCGTGGCGCACCAGCCGGATGTATTGGTCGGGCTTGTGCTCCAGCAGCTTGTAGGGGCCGGTGCCGATCAGCGACTTCAGGGCGCCCGGCCCGTCGATCACCGACTTCGGCACGATGGCGGCGGCGCCGTTGTTCATCGCCAGCAGGGCGGTCAGCGGCGCGAACGGCTCCTTCAGCGCGACGACGACGCTGTCGGCACCCTTGGCGGCGATGCTCTCGACCAGCGGGGCGACGGTCTTTCCGCGCGGCGACGCCTTGGTCCAATGGTCGAGCGAGGCGACCACGTCGTCGACCGTGACGGTGCTGCCGTCGTGGAAGGTGACGCCGCCGCGCAGCGGGATCGTGTAGGTCTTGCCGTCCGCCGACACCTGCGGCAGGGCGGACGCCACCAGCGGCGCCAGCTTCCAGTCGCCGTCGAAGGTGAACAGCGTCTCGAACATGTGCTGGGTGATGATGCTGACCAGATCGGACGTGGTGCCGACCGGGTCCAGCGTCGGCGGCTCGCCGATGGTGGCGACCGTCACGACCGAGGCGGCGGTGCCGGATTGAGCCCGCGCGGGCGTCGTCCAGGCCCCGAGGATGCTGGTGGAAAGCCCGCCGGTGGCGATGGTGGTGCCGAGGGCGGTGTTGAACAGGCGGCGTGAGAATCGTGTCATGTGAACCTCCCGGACCGTTTGTCCGAAATATCGGACGTCGGTCTTGTATTCCAGACAAGCGAACGGTATATCGGACAAAGAGCGCTGGCAAGCCGAAAAGCGGCGTGCTAATCGGTGGTGCGGCCCAGGAACCAGGGCAGGTTGGAGCGTGGACGCGATGAAGAGCGACGGGACCGTGGACATTCAGGACAAGGCGACCGGCCGTGCCCGCGGCATCGACCGCGTCATCGCGCTGATGAACCACCTTCACCAGCGCCGCGTGCCGACGCGGATCGCCGACATCGCGCGCGAAACCGGGACCCCACGCTCGACCATGTATGAGCTGGTGAACACGCTGGTGGAGGCGCGCTGGCTGGAGCTGCGCGACGCCGACGGCACGGTCTATTTCGGCCCGGCGATGCATTATTTCGGCAGCGACTATCTCGACAGCGTCGACCTGATCCGCAAGGCGCGGGTGGAGGTCGCCCACCTCGCCGAGACGGTGGGGGAGACGGCGCAGTTCTGCACGCTGGAGGGCGACAAGTATCTGGTCGTGCTGAATGAACCGGGCCGGCGCATGTTCCGCATCAGTTCGGAGATCGGCATCAAGGTGCCGATCCCGTGGACGGCGTCCGGCCGGCTGCTGGTCGACCACATGGCGCCGGACGAGATCCTGCGCTTCATCCCGGCGGACGACTTCACGCTGCCGGACGGCCGGCGCATCGTCGAGGACGAGTTCCTGCGCGACATCGACCAGGCGCGCGGCCAGGGCTTCGTCCGCACCACCGGGCTGGTCGACCGCTTCACCACCTGCCTCGCCGCCCCGGTGCGCGACCCGGCCGGGCGCTGCATCGCCACCATCTGCTTCGTCGTCCCGGCCGACACCGACGAGGACGCGCAGCAGACGATGATCGACACGCTGAAGGCGAGCGCGGAGCGGCTGTCGCTGGCGCGGTGACGGCGCCCCGGCCTTGCGGCTGCGCCCGTCCCGTCCCCGGGAACCAAACCGGAAGGGGGCGGTTGGACGTCAGGATCGTCCCCCACGCAAAGGCAGCCCGCCATGGGCACCGTGACTTGTCCCATGGGCATGGGCACCGCCGCCACCGTGTTCGTGCTCTCCTCCCTGGCGGCCTTCACGCCGGCCCGGGCCGCCGCCGAACAGCCGGTGGCGGTCGAGGGCTCCGGCTGCCGGCTGTGGGATCACTACCCCGACCGGCGCAAGACCCTGCGCTGGTCCGGCGCCTGCCGGAACGACTGGGTGAACGGACCGGGCGTGCTGGAGTGGTTCTACGACGGCCGTTCCGACGGGCGGGCCGAAGGCACCTTCGTCGACGGACGCCTTGAAGGCCGCGCCCGCGTCGCCTGGCGGGACGGCCGCCGCCTCGATGCCGAGTTCCGGCGGGGGGTGGCCTCGGGGCAGGGAACCCATGTGTGGCCCGACGGCCGGACCTACCAGGGCGCGTGGCAGGACGATCGCCGCACCGGGTTCGGCACGCTCAGCTTTCCGGATGGCAGCCGCTATGTCGGCGCGTTCCGCCGCAACCGGCCGACCGGCGAGGGGGAGTTCGTGACCGCCGATGGCCGGCATGTCCAGGCGCGCGTCGATGCGCGCGGCCAGGTCGGTCCGGGCGCCCCCCTGAACCCCCCGCAGCAATCCGCGACGATGCCGCCCGCACGGCTCGAGGACTGGTTGAACGAGCCGGCGCGCGCGCCGCGCTGATCGACAATGTTGCAGTGCGGCGGGGGTGGTGATGGGCCGGAACCTCCGCTCCGCCGATGCGGTTGACGGGACAGCACCATTTTCCGAGAGGGCAGTCCCATGGCTCGCGCCGCCAACACACAGCTTGCCGTCGTCACCGGAGCCTCCAGCGGCATCGGTCTCGAACTCGCCAGGCAATGCGCCCGCAACGGCTTCGACCTCGTCATCGCCGCCGATGATCCGGCGATCGAGACGGCCGCGCGGGAGCTGCGGACGCTGGGTGCGGCGGTCGAGACGGTCCAGGCCGACCTTGCGACGCTGGACGGGGTCGACCGGCTCTACGCCGCGCTGAAAGGGCGTGCCGTCGACGCCCTGCTGGCGAACGCCGGCCACGGGCTGGGCCACGGCTTCCTCGACCAGGAGTTCGCCGACGCCCGGCACGTCATCGACACCAACGTCACCGGCACGCTGGCCCTGATCCACAAGGTCGGGCGGGACATGCGCAGCCGGGGCGAGGGGCGCATCCTGATCACCGGCTCCATCGCCGGCTTCATGCCCGGCTCCTTCCAGGCGGTCTACAACGGCACCAAGGCCTTCATCGATTCCTTCTCCTTTGCGCTGCGCAACGAGCTGAAGGACAGCGGCGTCACCGTCACCTGCCTGATGCCGGGGCCGACCGACACCGAATTCTTCGAACGCGCCGGCATGATGGACACCCAGGTCGGGCAAGGAAAGAAGGACGATCCGGCGATGGTCGCCAAGGTCGGCTTCGACGCGATGATGAGCGGCGAGGGCGACGTGGTCGCCGGCTGGAAGAACAAGCTGCAGACGGCGATGGCGACCGTCACCCCGTCCGGCGTGCTGGCCGAGCAGCACCGCAAGATGGCCGAGCCGGGATCGGGCAAGCACTGAGCGCCGCCCGTCCCGGCGGCCGGGGCACGCCGCAGGCGACAAACGCGCTTTATGGTCTATGATGGCTCGCAACGCCCGGTCGGCGGCCCCGTCACCGTCACGCCGACCGGCTTGGGAGTTCCTGCGATGAGCGCCACCCGCAACACCGCGACCACGGTCGCCTTCACCCGCCCGTTCCAGTTCCGCAACATGGACCACCAGCGTCCGGCCGGAAACTATGTCGTGGAAACCGAGGAGGAGCGGATCGAGGAACTCTCCTTCGTCGCCTATCGGCGCACCGGCGCCTGGATCCGCCTGCCGCCCCAGCCGGGCGTGTTCGAGCCCGAACAGCTGGTGCCCATCGACCAGGACGAGCTGGAGGCGGCGCTGGGGGCCGCGGCGCCGTAGCGTTCCGGCACCCCCAAAAGATCAGGCCGGCGCTGGGGAATATCCGTTGCCTCGTCGCGTCCTTGATACGGCGGCACCGCCACCCGGCGGGCTCGCCTTTGGGGAGGATCTGCAACGATGACATCCGCACTCCGCATCACCGCCCTCGCGCTCGGCCTGGGCGCCGTCCTGTCGGGCTCGCCCGCCTTCGCCCAGGGGAAGGAGCCGGCGATGACCGGCAAGACCGCCATGGGTCCCGTCCTGACCGACGCGAAGGGCATGACGCTCTACGTCTTCGACAAGGACGCCGGCGGCAAGTCGGCCTGCAACGGCCAATGCGCCACGAACTGGCCGCCGCTGATGGCCGACGCCTCCGCCAAGCCGATGGGCAAATACACCATCGTCACCCGCGACGACGGGACCAAGCAGTGGGCCTATGGCGGAAAGCCGCTCTACACCTGGGCCAAGGACACCAAGGCCGGCGACACCACCGGCGACGGCGTCAACAACGTCTGGCACGTTGCCAAGCCGTGACCGCCGCCACCCGCTGCCCGGCCGGTGCCGGGTGGCGGGTGGTCCGGGGCGATCACGGCGCCGGTGTCGCCGCGCGCCCGGCCATGCAGGCGGCAACCCGCGCCACCGCTCGCGGGTCGATGCCGGCGGTGCGCTCCCCGCCGCACAGGGCGCCGCGGAAGCCGAGATAGTCGGGGGCGAGCGCCCGCAGCGCCGGAATGTCGGCGATGGTCAGCGACCCGGCCAGACCGGTCAGCAGGCCGCAAGCCCGCGCGCGGGCCACGAACCCGGCGAGCCCTTCGTCCGGCCAGTGGTGGCGCAGGCCCTGGCGCTTCCCGGCGGTGTCGAGCATCGCCCCGGCGAAGCCGGCGGCGGCCAGACGGTCGAGGGGCAGGGACAGCGAGTCGGCGGACCACT
This sequence comes from Azospirillum sp. TSO35-2, assembly GCF_003116095.1. Taxonomy (GTDB): domain Bacteria; phylum Pseudomonadota; class Alphaproteobacteria; order Azospirillales; family Azospirillaceae; genus Azospirillum. The sequence goes on along the minus strand of NZ_LGRA01000013.1, from coordinate 724,097 downwards.
GGTCGGCGAAGCACACCGCGATCAGCCGGGCGCCGTCCGCCGCCAGCGGCGCCAGCGCGTCGATGCAGCCAAGCGGGTCGCCGTCCGCCGCGAAGCCGATCTTGACGAAGTCCACCCCGGTTGCGGCGATGCGCCGGGCCGCCGGCAGGATGGCGTCCGGCCGCATCGGGTGGTCGCCGATGGTGGCGCTCAGCCGCGGGCGCCGGGGCAGGCCCGCCATGTCCCGCACCACGGTGGCGACGTTGTCGGCCGGCCAGGCGCCGAGCGCGCCGGCGGCCGGATCCTTCAGGTCGAGGATGTCGGGCGCCATCGGAAGAACGCGGGCGATCTCCGCCACGTCCGCCACGCTGGCCAGCCATCCGGTGGTGGTGCTTCCGGTCATGATGCCTCCGTGTCGCGGTGTGCGGCGATGCGCTCCACCAGCCAGTCCCAGGCTTCGCGCTCGGGCGGGCCGGCGGTCTTGGCGATGGCGATCGACAGATAGTCGATTTCCCGAGCGATCTTGTCGGCGGGCAGCAGGTGCAGCCGGCTGACCAGGATGGCGGCCTCGATCACCGCCGCCTGCGCCCGGTTGAAGCCGCGAAAGGGCGCGTGCGCGGCGGCGTGGACGGTGCGGCAGAGGAAGCGCGGTCGCACCGGGTCGTCCAGCAGCTCGACCACCGTGATCTCCTCGTGCGCCAAGCAATCGGCCAGACGCGGGGCGTCGACCCGCTCCGCCGGGACGGTTGGCCAGTCGCGGCGCCGGCCGCTGATGCAGCCGGCGAAGACCCGGACGTCGTCGGTGTGGTTGACCACGGCGCAGCGGCGGGCGAGCAGGTTGTCCAGCGTCCGTGACGGCCGGAACGGGGCCAGCACGAACCGCTCGCCGTCGGGGCCGTCTTCGACGGTCACCCCCAGCGGCGCCAGATGGGGCCGCCCGTCGGCGCCGGTGGTGGTGACGATGGTTTCTCGGATCATTGGCATCGCAGGATGGCGGGCATCGGGATCAGGGGCCTGACTTGGTCGGACCGGCGGCGTGGAAGCCGGTGAGGTCGTCGGCGGGCGCGTCGGTGGCGACGCCCCAGCGCAGCGGGCTGTCCTGGACGTAGCGCTTGCCGAGCTGCCAGGCGATCTGCGCCCGCGCCAGCTCGACCCCCAGATAGAAGGCGTGGCCGGCGTCGGTGCCCGGATCGAGCCGCGGGAACAGGTCGAACGGGTCGGTGGCGACGTGGTGGCCGTCGCGGTTGTAGAGGTGGATGCCCTCCGCGCTGACCTCCATCCGGTAGTTGGCGTCGCGGATTTGCGCCGCGGTCTCGGCGATCTGCGCCGGGCTGCGGATGAAGGGCCGGCGGTCGCGCAGGCAGAGCAGCCCGTCGCCGAAGCCGCGCGGCATGCTGTGCGCGGCGCGGGCGGCGAAGAACTGGCGCCGCGCCGCGTCGAATTCGCGGATGGCGCGCCGGCAGTGCGGGCTGACCTGCACCGCCAGGACGTTGGCGATGCGCAGTTCCGACACCACGCCCATCAGCACGGCGGTGACGCCCGGCGTGTCGGCGTCGGTCAGTTCGGTGACGTTGCCGATGCCCATCAGCATCTCGGCGTCCGGCCAGCGTTCGCGCACCGTCCGGTAGCGCAGCAGGGAGTCGGTGAAGCCGTGATGGATCGGCTCCAGGATCGGATCGACCAGGAAACGCCGCCCGCCGCGGCTCATCCGGTTGATGGCGCGGCCCAGGCTGGCGAGATCCGGCGGGGTGACCGGGATCAGCACCGGCACCGCGTCGCCTTCCTCGGCAAGGTGGACCGTCTCCTCGGTCAGGCTGAGCAGATAGTCGGCGCCGGCGCGGTTGGCGCGGCGCAGCTCGTCGGGGTTCAGCGAATCGACGCTGACGGAGAAGCCGGCGTCGTGCAGGGCGGCAATCGCCTCCTCCAGATGCGGAAACGGGGTGTCCGGCAGGCAGCCGAGGTCGATGACGTCGGCGCCGTCGGCCCGCAGATCGCCGGCCTTGGCGAGGAGGGCGGCGGTGTCGCGCGCCGGGGCGTCGACGATCTCGGCGAAGATGCGGGTGTCGTGGCGGCTGAGGTCGAGCGGCCGGGCCTGCCGCTGGAAATACTGCGGCAGATCCTCAAGCTCGTCGGGGCCGCGCTCGAACCGCGTGCCGAACCGGGCGGCCAGCGCGTCGAGGTCGCCGCGGAAACGGCCGGGCAGCAGCACCAGATCGGCGCCGTGGGCGGAGTCGAGCCGCCGCAGCACGATCTCGGTGGTGGCGAGGGCGGCGACCTTGACGCCGAGGTTGACGACGGTCGCCTCGAACGGCAGTGGCTGGAGCGAGTCCAGCACCTGGCGCAGGCGGTTCTCGGCCAGCGAGCCGGTCAGGAAAAGGATGTGCCGGGCCATGCCGCCTCCGGTTCCATCCGGCGGCCCTGTTGCATCGGGGCGTCGGCCGTGAGCCGTGTCCCGGCCGGTCGGCCGCCGCGCAGCGCGGCGATGAACCGCGGGAGGTCGGCGCAGCCGACGCAGCGGACCTCCGCCGGCAGGCTTGCCATAAGGTCGGGCAGGACCGGGTCGATCACGCCGGCCCGCGCCAGCGCCCGCGCGTCGGCGCTTCCCGCCGGCAGCGGCGCCGACTTCACCAGCACCAGCCGCTCCGCCTCCAGCCGTCCGGCCAGCCACGCCGCCAGCGTGTCGGAGGTGACGTCCCAGCTTTCCGCGACGTCAGCCTCGGCCGCCAGCGGAGTGGGCAGCCAGACCACGGGACCCGACGCTTCGGTCATGTCGGCGACCGTGCGCGCCGGGGCCAGCCCCGGTTCCAGGTCGAGCAGCGCCAGGCCGTATTGCTCCATGCCGAGGATCGCCATGCGGTGCGCCGCCGCCGCGCCATAGCCGAGCACCGGTTGGGCGTGGCGGACGGCGTCGGCGAAGGGACCGCCGCCGGGGACGATGACGATGCGGCACGTCCGCCCGGCTTCCGTCCGCTCGGCCGCGAGAGCGGCGAGCCAGGGCCGCAGGGCGTCGCCGTTCCACAGGCTGCCGCCCAGCTTGACGACCCAGGTCGGGCGGCGGGTCACGGCTGGGGTCATCGCCGCCCTCGTCATCGCCGCCCGGCCCGCGTGCCGGCCAGCACGACGCCGACGCCGGCCGCCTCGGGGACGATCTCCAGCTTTTCCAGCCGCACCTGGGCGGACACCGCCTGCGGCGGCGACAGGCACAGCGCCAGCAGCCTTTCGCCCAGCACCTCCAGCAGCTGGATGTGCGGGCTGCCGGCCAGCGCCTTGACGCCGTCGATCAGGTATTCGTAGGAGACGACGGCGTCGAGATCGTCGACGAAGGGCCGGTTCGGCACCTCGACGGTGACGGTCAGGTTGACGCGCACGCGCTGGGTCCTGGTCTTCTCATGCTCCCAGACGCCGATCCGGAAATCACCGACATAGTCGTGGAGGACCAGATCGTAGCGGCGCGTGGCCGCCGCGCTGTGCGGTTCCATCGGCCGCATGACGTTCATCAGGGTGGCGTAGCCGCTTTGGGAATCGTCCGGCATCTCTCTCGTCCTCTGTTTCCCGTCGGCCTCGACCGGCGGCGCTCACCGCGCGGCCGGCGCGTGCTGCGCCAGGCGATGTTCGACCAGCCAGCCGATCCCGCGCGACCAGGAGGCGTCGTTGTCGCCGCGGATGTCGATGCGCGCGGTCGTCACCGCCCGGTCGCTGGCGACATCCTCGACCACCAGCAGGATCGACAGGATCAGGCTGCTGATCTTGTGAACAACACCGAACACCACCAGATCGGCACCGGCGGCGCGGGCGATGTCGTTCTCGCAGCCGTTGCAGGAGCGGATTTCGATGCCCTGCGGCTTGAACCGCGCGGCGGTGGCGGCGTCCATCACGTCATAGCCCTTGTCGTTCAGCCCCCGGCGCAGCTCCTCGCTGACCCGCTTCAGCCGCTCCGCATGGTCCGGCGAGGCGGCCTCGCCGCTGGTGTCGAGCAACTCCAGGTCCAGCACCAGCGTCCGCGCCGCGGCGGTGCCGGACAGCGTGACCAGAACGGTCATCACGATGGCGATGATAGCGAATCTGGCCGCCCGTCCGGCGTGATCCATCGGGCTTCTCCTTTTGCGCAACGTTTCCGACTGGCGGTCGGGCGTCGGATGCCCCACCATCCAGTCATGGATCGACGCCCCTTCCCCCTCGCCGCCGCGGTTCTGATCATCGGGTTGCCGGCTGCCGCCCTGGCGCAGGACCCGAAGAACCCCGACTGGCCGTGCCCGCAAGTCCTGGTCCCCACCCTGTCGGCCGCCTCGGTCTGGGACGGTCCGCCGGTCGAGGGGCTGGCGGACGACTGGCAGCGCGACCCGAAGATCGTCGCCCTGGTCCGGCGCGCCGCCGACGACGGCGTCGATCCCGCCAGCCTGGAGCCGGACGCCCAGGCGCTGGCCGCCGCGGCGGGGGAGGGGAAGGATCGGGCGCTGACGCTGGTCTTCGCCGGGACCTTCCAGACGCTCGACCGCCAGCGCAGCGCCGCCATCGCCTCGATCGAGCGCTACGCGCAGAACCAGCGCGCGCTCCGCGACCGCATCGCCGGCCAGTTGCACCAGCTCGACGCGGCGGCGGGCGACGCCGCCCGTGCGCAGGAGATCAAGAGCGAGATCGCCTGGGACCGCCGCGTGCTCGACGACCGCCGACGGGCGCAGGGCGCGGTGTGCGACCAGCCGGTCCGCATCGAACGGCGGCTCGGCGACATCGCCCGCCTGCTGTCCGGCCTGCTGTCCTGACGAGGATCGCACTCAGTTGGCCGCGCGCGGTTCCGGGTCGACCGTGACGAGGTCGTGGCCGGCGGCCTTCCAGCCCTCGGTGCCGGCGGGAAACCAGTTGACCGCCTGATAGCCCCAGGCGACGGCGCGCTTGGCGGCGTTCCAGCTCATCCAGCAATCGGGTTGGCAGAACACCACCAGCGGGCGTTTGCGGTCGCCGCCGGTCAGTGCCTCCAGGTTGGTGCGGAAATACGCCTCCTGGTCGGCCGACAGCGCGCCATAGCCGACGTTCGGCAGCCAATGCGCCCCCGGCAGGCTGAGATGGGGCGGCGGCACCCAGCGGCTGTCCGCCGACAGCCCGGCCGGTTTCGGCGGCGTCGGCAGCACGTCGATCAGGACGGCGCCGGCCTTCGCCAGCCGCTCGACCTCCGCCGGCACCACCGTCTCGGCGCCGCGCAGGGTCGCCGGGACCGGGGCGCGGTAGCCGTCCATCCGGTAGCCGTCCGGTTCCATTGTTTCTGATCGAGCCGCCGGTGGCTGGGCCGCCGCTGCCCGGATCGTTCCGTCGGCGTTGACCAGCGGGACATGGTAGTCGGCCAGGATGCGGTCGATGTCACCCTGGCGGCGCACGATGAACTCGTTCAGCCAGTGGCGCCAATCGGGCTCGTCGGGGCGGAGGCCCATGGAGATCATGTATTCGAAGGGCGTCGCCCCCGGCTCGTCCGTCAGCGGGACGACGACCATGGGGACCGTCTGGCGGTCGGCGAAATAGGCGGCGATCGGCCCCCACACCACCGCGGCGTCGGTGCGCGCCGCCGCGACGTCCTCGACCGCCTGCTGCGCCGGGTGGTGGACACGCGTGTCGGTGTCGAGCTGGTAGGGCTCCATGTTGGTCAGCCCGTGGCGCAGCATCACCGAGGACGGCGGCGTGCGCGCCACCACGCCGATGCGCGCGCCCTGGAGCGACGGGTCGGCCAGCGACTTGGCGGTGATCCCGGAATCCTTGCGGTAGATCAGCGCGTAGGTCGACCGGTAATAGGGGTTGGTGTTCTGCATCAGCTCTTCGCCGACCGCCGTCCCCATCACCAGGTCGCACTGGCGGGTGCGCAGGGTGTTGCGGACGAAGCCGATGGTCTGCGGCCACCAGGTGAAGGTCAGCGGCACCTTCAGGTCGTTGGCGATCAGTTGGGCGATGCGGTTCTCGAACCCCTCGCCGCGGTCGTTGGAGAAGGGAAGCAGGTTGGCGTCGGCGCAGACCCGCAGCGCATCGGTCGGGATGCCCTCGGCCGCCCGGGCGGAAGAACCGGCCGCCACGCACAGCGCGGCGGCCAGCAGAAGGACGGGCCGGCGGATCATGCCGGTCTCACGAGGCCGGGAACCGTTCGGGCCGGCCGCGGCCGACCTGATCGTCGGAGCGGGCCTTGAGGTAACGGTAGATGTCGGCAAGGTTGAGCATGACGTTGGGGTCGCTGCCGAAGGTCGGCATCACCTTGTCGCCGGTGGCGCCCATGTTGGTGCGGCCGTTGGTGACCACGTCGGTGAACTGCCAGTAATCCATCCGCTTCAGGCTGTCGACCAGCGCGGGCGCGAAGGAGGACCCGAGCCCGTCGGGGCCGTGGCAGACATGGCAGGACGACGCGTAGCGCCGGTAGCCGTTGTAGGTCCCCTGGTCGACCTTGCCGTCCTTCACCGTGTAGAGCGGCACGCCCTGGTCGTCGACCTTGTCCTTGGCGTCGGGGATCTTGGCTTCCTGGGTGGATTGGGGCTGGGTGTTTTGGGCTGAGGGGGTTTTGGTAGCGTCCTGCTGGCCGAACGCAGTGCCCAGCGCCAGCGTGCCGGTGAACGCCAGTGCCGTGCACAGTCCGATCAGGTGTTTGGGCATCTCGATGGTTCTCCCCGGGGGTCTCGTGCTTGGGTGTCGTCTGCTTGGAAAAGAGGGGCGCCGGCCCCTTGGGAGCGGCGCCCGACGATCGAGGTCACTGGCTGTCGGGCAGCGCGAACACGGTCAGCACGCCGCCGAGCTGGGTGTATTCGCCCAGCGACTTGTGCGCGCCCACCGCGCCCAGGCCTTCCTGCGCACCGGTCAGGCCGGCGGCCAACCCGATGCCGGCCCAGCCGCCGACGCCCGACAGGACGGCGACATACTGCTTGCCCTTGTGCGTGTAGGTGTTGACGTTGCCGATGATGCCCGACGGCGTCTTGAAGCTGTACAGCTCCTTGCCGTCACGCAGGTCGACCGCCTTCAGGTAGCCCTCGAGCGTGCCGTAGAAGGCGAGGCCGCCCTTGGTCGTCAGGGCGCCGCTCCACACCGCGAACCGCTCGGCCTTCGACCAGACCATCTTGCCGGCGCTGGGGTCCCAGGCGATGAAGTTGCCCATGCCGCCGTGCGAGTTCGGCGCCGGGTACATGCTGAGCGTCGCGCCGACATAGGGCTGGCCGGCCGAGTACTCCACCTTGAACGGCTCGTAGTCCATGCAGATGTGGTTGGTCGGCACGTAGATCAGGCCGCTGTCCGGCGAGAAGGACGCCGGCTGCTGGTCCTTGGAGCCCAACGCCGCCGGGCAGACGCCGGTGGTGTTGTGATCCTCGCCCTGCGCGAAGGTGCTGTACTTGTCGTTCACCTTCGGGCGGCCGGTCTTCATGTCGATCTCGCTCGCCCAGTTGACGGACGGATCGTACTTCTGCGCGACCAGCAGCTCGCCGTTGGTGCGGTCGATGGTGTAGGCGAAGCCGTTGCGGTCGAAGTTGATCAGGGCCTTGCGCGGCTGCCCGCCGATGTTCACGTCGGCCAGGATGTTCTCGTTGACGCCGTCATAGTCCCATTCGTCGAAGGGCGTCTTCTGGAACACCCATTTCGCCTGACCGGTGTCGGCATCGCGGGCGAAGATGGTCATCGACCATTTGTTGTCGCTCTTGGCCCGGTCCTTGTCGACGGCGCGCTGCGTCGGGTTCCAGGTGCCGGGGTTGCCGGTGCCGTAATAGATCAGGTTCAGGTCGGGATCGTAGGTGTACCAGCCCCAGGTGGTGCCGCCGCCGATCTTCCACTGGTCCGCCGGCCAGGTCTTGATGCCGAGGTCGGGCTCGCCGATCGGCTTGCCGAGCATCAGCGTCTTCTGCGGGTCGATCATCACGTCCTTGTCGGGACCGGTCGAATAGGCCCGCCACACCTGCTTGCCGGTGTTGATGTCATAGGCCGTCAGGTGGCCGCGCACGCCGAACTCGCCGCCGCTGATGCCGACATAGACCTTGTCCTTGACCACCAGCGGGGCCGCCGTCAGCGTCTCGCCCTTCGACGCGTCGCCGTTCTTGGCGGTCCACAGCACCTTGCCGGTGCTGGCGTCCAGCGCCACCAGGGTGTTGTCGGCCTGGCCCAGGAACAGCTTGTTGCCGGCGACCACGACGCCGCGGGTGACGGTGTCGCAGCACATCACCGGAATGACCGACGATTCCTGCTTCGGTTCGTACTTCCACTTGATGCGCCCGTTCTCGTTGAGGTCGAGCGCGTAGACGATGTTGGGGAACGGGGTGGAGATGTACATCGTGTCGCCGACGACGATCGGACCACCCTCGTGGCCGCGCAGCACGCCGGTGGAGAATTCCCACACCGGGCGGAGATTCTTCACGGTGTCGCGGTTGATCTGTTCGAGCGGGCTGTAACGCTGGCCGGCGTAGTTGCCGAGTTGCAGGGCCCAGTTCGCCGGGTCCTTCTGGTTCTTGAGAATGTCATCGTTGGCGTACGCGGTGACGGCGGTGGCCGCCTGGATCGCGGCGGTGACGAGCAGGCAACGCACGAGGGACTTCATGTGTTTCCTCCCAGTTTATTAGGGGTGGTCCGTGTTCCCAGGGACTGTGCGGTGACGGTGTTCGAGATGACGGTCGGTCTTTCAGTCGAGCGGTTTCCCTTTGGCGAGTGGGACGCGATGTCGACCGGGGCGGCGTCGCGGTGGAGGCGGTCCGTATGCTTCCGATTTCAAGCTGCTGCGGCGTCGCGGACGTGGTCGGCCACGGTCGCCGGAATGCGTCGTGTCACAAGCTATGGCCTGACTGGAGCCATGTTTGGTATGCTGATAATCAGTGTCGTAAAATACTGATAGGCTGTGAAGAATTTTTTCCAGCCCCGTTCGAAAGTTTTTTGGTCAAACGAAATAGTGTATAAGTATCTCCAAGAAGAGGTAACACCATCGGCGAGGTCATAACCGATGGCGGCAGCGCGATCAGGACTGTTCCGCCGGTCCGCCGCGCCGTGCCCAGAAGCCGCGGCCGGGATCGTAGGCCAGCACCGCCGCGCCGAGGAAAACAGCCAGACAGCCGAGCACCCACAGCAGGGCGCCGCCGTCGAATCGGAGATACAGGCTGAAGCGGATCAGCTCGACCGCCTGGGTGAAGGGGTTGACGGCGGCGATCTGGTACAGCGTCGGGCTGCCCTCCTTGATCCGCCACAGCGGGTAGAGCGCCGAGGAGGCGAAGAACATCGGGAAGATCACGAAGTTCATCACCCCGGCGAAGTTCTCCAACTGCTTGACGAAGGACGACAGCAGAAGCCCGAGCGCGCCCAGCATCAGCCCGCTGAGCAGCAGCGCCGGCAGCGCCGCGAGGTAGCCGAGCGGCGGCGGCTCCACCCCCCACAGATACGCGATGCCCAGGAAGACATAGACCTGGGCGATCGACACCGTGACGCCGGCCAGCAGCTTGGCGACCAGCAGGTACCAGCGCGGCAGCGGGCTGACGAGCAGGGTCCGCATGCTGCCCATCTCGCGGTCATAGACCATCGACAGCGAGTTCTGCATGCCGTTGAACAGCTGGATCATCGCGACCAGCCCGGGAACCACGTATTCGTCGTACAGCACGTAGGTTTCATAGGGCGGGATGATCGACACGCCCAGCACCGCGCGGAAGCCGACGGCGAAGATCGCCAGCCAGACCAGCGGCCGGACCAGCGCCGCGAAGAAGCGCTCGCGCTGGTGGAGGAAGCGCAGGCCTTCGCGCACGATGATGCTGCGCAGGCAGTACCAGCAGGTCGCGGCGTTCATCGTCTTGGTTCCTGGGGTTTGGGCTCGTGGGGTCCGGCATCACGGGTGGTCAAGGCCCTGAAGGCGTCGGGCAGGCTCGACGCGCCGGTCGCGGCGCAGACCGCCCGCACGCCGCCCGACGCGCACAGGCGGCCCTGGTGCAGCACGACGACGGCGTCGTCCGCATCGGCCTCGTCCATCAGGTGGGTCGCCCACAGCACCGCCAGCCCCTGGTCGCGGCAGAGGGCGCGGACATGGCGCAGGATGTCGCGGCGCGACTCGACGTCGAGGCCGACGGTCGGTTCGTCGAGCAGCAGCAGGCTCGGCCGGTGCAGCAGGGCGCGGGCGAGTTCCACCCGGCGGCGCTGCCCGCCGGACAGCGCGCGGACCTTGTCGTTCGCCCGGTCGGCCAAGCCGATGCGCGCCAGCTCTTCCCGCGCGCGCGCCTCGCAGTCGGCCGGCCGCATGCCGTGCAGGCCGCCGTGGTAGCGCAGATTCTGCAGGACGCTGAGATCGAGGTCGAGCGTCGGCTGTTGGAAGACCACGCCGATGCGCTCCAGCGCACGGGTCGGCTGGCGCCGGAGGTCGAAGCCGAAGATGCGGATGGCGCCGGTGCGGTTGGAATAGAGCCGGGTGATCAGCGAAAACAGCGTCGTCTTTCCGGCGCCGTTGAGCCCCAGCAGCATGGTGAAGCCGGCCGGGGGAATGGTGAAGGACACGCGGTCCAGCGCCTCACGCGTGCCGAAGCTGTGGCTGAGATCCTCCACCGCCAGCGCCGCCGGACCCTGGATGACGGGGATCGACGGAGGCTCCGCGCGGGTTGCGGCTTCGTACATCCTGTCTTCCTCGATCTGTCTCGCCCCCAGGGCGGCGCACCGCGGGAGCAGCGGACGCCGATGTTCGGGATGACCATTGAAAAGATGGCTTTGGAGCATGATTGTTGGGACTGCAAAGGAATGTTCAAGGCGTATGACCGGGCACATCGCCGCCCCGCCCGCGGTGGTAACCCGCAAGGGTCTGGGCGGCGTGGCCTTGACTGTGGTCGCATCTCCGCTGTGGCCCGTCTTGGACCGGTTCACGGTGAGGCTGAGATGGCGGACCCGGAGCTTGTGATCGCGGCGTTGTCGGCCCGCGCGCTGGTAGCGAGCGCGCGCCGCGACGGGCGGCGTGTCGCCGCGCTGGACCTGTTCGCCGACACCGACACGGCGGCGATGGCCGACCCGTGCCTCGCCCTGCCGTCGCGCCGGTTGCGCATGCCCGCTCCGGCGCTGCTGCGGGCGCTGGCCGCGCCGGGCCTGCGCGGGGTGCCGCTCGTCTATGGCGCCGGATTCGAGGATCGGCCGGACCTGTTGGCCGCGCTGGCGCGGGACCGGCCGCTGCTCGGCAACCGGCCGGACACGGTGGCGTGGCTGAAGGACCCGGTCGCCTTCGCGGCGCTGCTCGGTCGTCTCGGCATCGCGCACCCGGAGGTCGCTATGTTGCCGCCACGCGACGGCGAGGGGTGGTTGCTCAAGCGGGCCGGCGCGAGTGGCGGGGCCCACATCCGGCGGCCTGCCGGGCAGGCGGCGGTCCGGACGCTGGCCGGGCATTATTGGCAACGCCGGGCGCCGGGGCGTCCGCTGTCGCTGCTGTTCCTGGCAGACGGGCGGCGGGCCAACGGGCGGCGGATGATGCCGGTCGGCTTCAGCCGGCAATGGACGGCGCCGACTCCGGACCATCCCTATCGCTACGGCGGCGCGGTCGGTCCGCTGTCCGTGTCGGCTTTCGCCACCACCGCAAGGTCGATGATCGACGCGGTGGCGCGGATCACCGAGGCGGTGGGGCTGGTCGGGCTGAACAGCGCCGATTTCCTGGTCGGACCCGCCGGCTGGTGTCTGCTGGAGATCAACCCGCGGCCGGGGGCGACGCTCGACCTGTTCGACCGCGCGCCGATGCCCAGCCTGCTGGCGCTCCATCTCGACGCCTGCGCCGGCGCCCTGCCGGACCGGCTGCCGGCGCTGACCGGCTGCCGGGCGGCGGCGATCGTCTACACCAGGGTGCCGATGGCGCTGGCCGACGACACCCGCTGGCCGCGCTGGACCGCCGACCGGCCGGCCGTGCCGGCGCGGATTCCGGCGGGGGTGCCGCTCTGCACCGTGCTGGCCGACGCGGCCGATCCGGTGACGGCCCGCCGCCTTGCGGGCTGGCGCGCGCGGTGCCTGCTCGATCAACACGCCATGGTGGAGGCTGCATGACGGACGCGATCGCCCTGTTCACCGACGGGGCCGACTGGCACGCGGCGCGGCTGGCGCGCGCCATCGAACGGCGGGGGGTGGAGTGCCGCCGCGTCTCCCTCAACGCCTGCGGCTTCGCGGTGGGGCGCACGGCGACCGGGCTGCACCTGCCGGGCTTCGGCGACGCGCTGCCGCTGGGCGCCTTCGTCCGGGTGGTCGGGCAGGGCAGCTTCGAACAGGTGACGCTGCGGCTGGGCGTGCTCCACGCGCTCGACCGGCTGGGGGTGCCGGTCTACAACGGCGCCCGCGCCATCGAACGCTGCGTCGACAAGAGCACCACCAGCTTCCTGCTGGCCCAGGCGGGCATCCCGACGCCGCCGGCCGTCGCCGTGCAAACCGCCGACGCCGCCCGCGCCGCCGTGGAGGAGTGGCCGGACTGCGTGCTGAAGCCGCTGTTCGGTGCCCAAGGGCGCGGCCTGCGCCGGCTGTCGCGGCCCGACGAGGTGCCGGAGCCCGAGGCGATGGCCGGCGTCTACTACCTGCAACCCTTCGTGCCGCCGCTGCGGGAGGGGGCGTGGCGCGACTGCCGGGTCTTCGTCGTCGGCGGGGTCGCCGTGGCGGCGATGATCCGGCACGGCCGGAGCTGGATCACCAACGTCCACCAGGGCGCCCGTTGCGAGCCCTTCCGTCCCGACGGCGTCGTCGCCGATCTGGCGGTGCGCGCCGCCGCCGTGGTGGGGGCGGATTACGCCGGCGTCGATCTGATCGCCGCACCGGAGCGAGACAGCGACAGCGGCTGGCTGGTGCTGGAGGTCAACTCCATGCCGGCGTGGCAGGGGCTGCAAACCGTCAGCGACACCGACATCGCCGGCTGTCTGGCCGATGATTTCCTGCGGCGGGTCGGCGCCGCGGCGTTGGTGAGGCCGCAATGACCGCGCGCATGCTCCGCCTGTTCCCCGGCCCGGTCGAGGAGGTGCCGCTCGACGGCGCGTACCTCGCCCACCGGCTGCACAGCCTGGGAAGCCCGGCCAGCCCCTTCGTCTACGCCAGCTTCGTCAGCAGCCTGGACGGCCGCATCGCGGTGCGCGACCCCGCGACCGGGGAAAGCCGTCTGCCGGCCGGACTGGTCAGCGGCAACGACTTCCGCCTGTTCCTGGAGTTGCAGGCGCAGGCCGACTGCCTGATCACCCACGGCGGCTACCTGCGCGACCTTGCGGCGGGCCGGCTGGACGACGTGCTGCAGGTCGGGACGCAGGAGGCGACGCGGGGCTTGGCGCGCTGGCGGGCGGACAACGGCCTGTCGCCCCAGCCTGCCGTGGTGATCGCCAGCGCCAGCCTGGAGTTCCCGATCCCGGACTCGCTGGCGCGCCATGGGCAACGCGTCCTGATCGCCACCGGGGCCGCGGCGCCGGCCGAGCGGGTGGCGCGGTGGCGCGCGGCCGGCTACGAGGTGCTGACCGTTGGCGCGGGAGAATCGGTGGAGGGGGCGCCGCTGGTGCGCGAACTGGGGCGGCGCGGGCTGTGCAGCCTCTATCTGCTCGCCGGGCCGCGCATGCTCGACACCATGCTGCGGGATGGCCGGCTGTCGCGGCTGTACCTCACCACCGCCCACCGGCTGCTGGGCGGCGAGAGCGTCCACACCATGCTGGCGGGCCCCGAACTGGGCGCCGCCGGCCGCCTGCGGCTGTGCGCGCTGCACTACGACGCCAGCGCGCCGGACGGCACCGGGCAGTGCTTCGCCCATTTCGAGCCGCGGCCGGTCGGCTGAGGGGGAAAGACGTCAGGCCGCGGGTTCGGTGTTGCGGACGGCCGCGTGCGGGCGATGGATGAAACTCTGTCCGGTGGCCGCCGCGTCCCGCTCGGCGATGGCGGCGACGGCGGCGTGGTCCTCGGCCAACTCGCAGACCGGGTCGGTCGCCGCGGCGTTGCCGGAGATCGCCAGCGCCTGACAGCGGCAGCCGCCCCAGTCGATCTCGCGCCGGTCGCATTCCCGGCAGGGCGACGGCATCCAGCCGGTGCCGCGGAACCGCTCGAACGCCGGGGAGTCGCGCCAGATGTCCGCGATGGAACGGTCGTGCACCGTCTCGAAGACCAGGCCGGGGATGGTTTCCGCGGCGTGGCAGGGCAGCACCTTGCCGGACGGCGTGACGTTGAGGAAGCGGCGGCCCCAGCCGCCCATGCACGCCTTCGGCCGGCGGGCGTAATAGTCGGGCACCACGTAATCGACGACCAGCCGGCCCTTCAGCGCGGGAAGCCGGGCCCGGATCACCGCGTCCATCGCCACGAGCTGGTCGTGCGTCGGCATCAGCGCCGCCCGGTTCAGCAGGGCCCAGCCGTAATACTGGACGTTGGCGACCTCGATCCGCCCGGCGCGCAGGTCGAGCGCGAGGTCGAAGAACTCGTCGACATGGTCGATGTTGTGCCGGTGGACGATGGCGTTGACGGTGAGCGCCAGACCGGCGTCGACCACCATGCCGGCGGCGCGCCGCTTGCGCTCGAACGCGCGCTGGAAACCGGCGACGCGGTCGTTCCCGTCGGCCCGGGTGTCCTGGAAACTGATCTGCACATGCTGGAGCCCGGCCGCCTTCAACCGGTCCAGCCGTTCGCGGTCGAGCGTGACCGCCGAGGTGATCAGGTTGGTGTAGAGCCCGGCCCGGGCGGCGTGCGCCACCAGCGCCTCCAGGTCGGGGCGGGCGCAGGGCTCGCCGCCGGAAAAATGGACGTGCAGGGCGCCGGCCTCCGCCACCTCGTCCAGCACCCGCATCCAGGTGGCGGTGTCCAGCTCGTCCGTCTTCGGCTCCAGCGCCAGCGGGTTGGAGCAGTAGGGACAGGCCAGCGGGCAGCGGTGGGTCAGTTCGGCCAGCACCGCGTAGGGTGGATCGGGGGGAGGGTCGGGGAGCGCAACTGGCGTGGTCATGCGGTGATGAACCCCCGTTCGGTCATCCGGCGTTCGGTCATCGGGCGCGCAGGAACCCGGCGATCACGGCGGCACCCCACACGCGACGTCACCGTCACCGCGGGGCACCGCCGCCGACCGTGGAACCGGACACGATGAGCCTCATCGCGGCGGCGGCCTCAACCTTTGCAAACCGGCATCCTTTACAAGCCGGCGCAGGCGTATGCGTTGATCTCGGTGCCGACCGGAATCTCGACGATCGTCGGCTTGCGCCACGTCTTCATGTCCATCTCCTCCGTGTGATGCGGGTGGTGCGGGCCCCGTTGCCGGCTGGCCCGTTAGGAAAGTGTACCGGTGACGGCAGGGTGCGACCATAACCCGAAAGGAGAGGGATGTGAGAATTATGGCTAGCTCTTTGTGCGGCGCACCATGGATTCGGCGGTGGGCAACGGTTTGGAATTAGAATAGTTCTACGCAATACAGCTTGATTTTGGGGGATAAAGAAAGAGAAGTCCGTTTATTAGAAGGGACGCTTGCCGTCCGCGGCGTGGTGCGGCCAGTCAAACGGTCTGTAAAAAGGTTGGCAATACGAAAGGTATTTCATCCTTCTCGGTGCGGTGCGACGCCGCTCCCAGGTCAAGGGTGACCGGCTGTGGCCGCTCCACCGGCGCCGGCGGGACCGGCGGGTCCTGCAGCAGGCCCAGGACGGCGGCGGCGACGTTCATCCCGGTGGCGCGTCCGATGGCGGCGTAGGAGGTGGTCAGGCGCGGGTTGATCTCCAAAACCACCGGTCCGTCCGGCGTCGCGATGAAATCGACGCCGACATAGCCGGCAAGCCCCGGCAGCGCCGCCGCGACGCCGCGGGCCAGGGCCGACAGCTCCGGCGTGATGGCGGAACTGCCGATGATGCCGCCCTGGTAGGCGAACAGCGACCCGGACAGCGCGACGCGTTGCGTGTTCACCGTCAACGGCCAAGCCTGCCCGTCGCGGCACAGCATGGACAGGCTGGCGGCGGTGCCGGCGATGTGGGGTTGGACGATGAAGCCGGCCGTCGCGGCCCCGGCCCGCCACCGCGCCCAGTCGGCCCGATCGCGCAGCAGCCGGGTGTCCTCGCATCCGGCGCCGTCGTCCGGCTTGACCACCCAGGGGCCGTCGTCCGGCGGATCATCGACGGCATCGACGTGCCAGGCCGGCGCCACGGGTAGGCCGGCCGCGGCAAGGGCCGTCGCGGTGGCGGACTTGCTTGCGGCGATGGCCACGGCGTCGGGGGCGCTGTTCAGCAACCGTCCACCGCCATCGACGACCAGCCGGCTGAGCCGTTCGAGAACGCCGTCGGTTTCCGGGGCGATCGGCCACACGGCGTCGATCGTCCCGGCGAGATGCTTCCAAAGAGCCCAGGCCTCCCCGCTGTCGGCAACTGCTATGCTCTGGGCCGGCGGGGGCAGCGGGGGCAGGCGGGCATCGCGGGTCGCCACCACCTCGACGCCGGGGACGGCCAGCAGGTCGCCGACCAGGGCGCGCAGCATGAGGTCGCCCTCATGGGCAAGCCCGGCCGGAATCGGCTCGCCGCCCGGCATGCCGCCGCCCGTCACGAATTCACAGACCAGTATCCGCATGTCCGGCTCCAAGGAGGGTTGAGGTGTTCCAGGTCATACCCGTGCTCGATCTGCGCGATGGTCAAGTGGTGCACGCCCGCCGTGGCGAGCGGGAGCGTTACCAGCCGTTGCGGTCCGTGCTGTGCGAGGGGAATGGGCCGGTGGCGGTGATGCGCGGGCTGCTCGGTCTCTTTCCCTTCCGCACCGTCTATGTCGCCGACCTCGACGCCATCCAGGGGACCGGCGACAACCGGGCTGTGCTGGCGGAGCTGGCGACGGCGTTCCCGCAGGTCGCCTTCTGGGTCGATGCCGCGTTTCGGGGGGGTGACGACATCCGCGACTTTCTCGGCCGGCATCCGGGGGAGGCCGTGCTGGGCAGTGAAAGCCTGTCGGGCGTGGCGGCGCTGGAGGCGCTGAGGGCGGATCCGGCTTGGCCGCGCGTCGTCCTGTCGCTCGACTTCCGGGACCGCTTCATCGGACCGCCGGAACTGCTGGAGCGCAGCGCGTTGTGGACGCAGCGGCTGATCGTGATGACGCTGGCGCGCGTCGGGTCGGGCGCCGGTCCGGACCGCGCGCGACTGGCGGACATGCGCCGTCTGGCCCCGCTGGCCGCTCTGTTCGCGGCCGGGGGGGTGCGGGGTGGCGACGACCTTCGGGAACTGGCGTCGCAGGGCGTGGCCGGCGCGCTGGTGGCGACGGCGTTGCACGACGGCCGCATCACCGCCGCCGATCTGGAGGCCGTGATCCGGTGACGCACCCCCCACGGCAACCGGCCGCGGCAAAGGAGCGTCACCGGTGTCCTCAGGCGGCGAAGGGGTGCTTGGCGTTGTCCTTCTGGGCGAGCAGGTCCTTGGCGGTCGGGAAGCCGGACACCGCGCGCTCGATGGCTTCCTTGGTGGCGCGGTAGTTGTAGTCCTGGATCTTGGCGTTGTCCTTGGCTTCCCAGTGGATGAAGACGCCGACGCAGATGAAGATGTTGTCGATCTCGTCCTGCGGGATGGTGCCTTCCGCCACGCAGTCGGCCACCGCCTTGGCGACGCCGTGCTGGGCCGGGCCGAACATCTGCACCGCCTGCTCCGCCCCCTTGATCGTGACCTTGTTGAACAGGATGGTCGAGGGCTTGCACTGCAGGTTGGGGGCGATGACCGCCAGAAGGCTGGTGAAGCCGTTCTTGTTGTTGGTCAGCGCGTTGCAGAAGGCGGTTTCCGCGGCGCTTCCGCGCGGTCCCATGATCAGGTCGATGTGGGCAACCTCGTTGCCGTCGCCGACGAGCGATTCGCCCACCAGCACACGGTTGATTTTCGGGGAAGAACCTTGCCACATGCCCATTGTCGTTTGCTCCCTAGTTTTCGACGTCGTTGGGGACCGCCGCAGTCGCTGCGGACACGCCGGCCACGCCGCTCCAGCAAAGATAGCTCTGGATCAGGCGCGGCAATGGCGCTGGTCAGGCTGGCATTATGCCAGTGTCTTTCGGTTCCGGCCAAACTCACAAAAGTGGTTCGGAGTAACTTAAAATCGCAGCCGCCGCCTTCGCACTGCGCCAATACTGCGATGGACGGCGCGGTGGCTTGGTCGGTACTACCCCATATTTGAGACAGCGGCTGCGATATTGGCACGAAAGAATACCCGTTTGGCGGACGGCCGCGGGTTACTGGTCGCTGCTGTTGGACGAGGACCCGCTGCCCCCGCCTTGGGTCACCGGTTTGCCGCCGATCGTGCCCTGGCGCTCCTGCGGCAGCGAGTTGCCGGGAAGTTGCCCGGTCGGCGACGCCGTGCTGTCGCTCGACGAGCCGGAATTGCCCTGGGTCACCGGTTCACCGCCGATGGCCCCCTGGCGCTGGCCGGGCAGGGAGTCCGGCGGCAACTGCCCGCTGGTTGCGGCGGGGGCGTTCTGGGTGGTCGTGCCGTTGGGCGACGTTGCACCGGAGGAGGAGCTGGACTGGGCCGAGGCCGGCAGCGCCGCCGCCGCCACGCCGATGGCCAGACCGATGGCACCGAACAGGATGGTCGAGGTCTTCATGGTTCGTCTCCAGAATCAGGCGCCCTATTCAGGCGATTGTCACGATGGGGACACGGTGCGGCTTACGACCGGTCGGTTCCGCCGTGCTTGGCACCGGACGGCGTGCTGGCCGCCCCGGTCTTGCCCGCCCCGGCCTTGCCCGTGTCGCTCATGTGGGAGACCGTGTCCTTGCCTTCGTCCTTCTCGAACTCCGCCTTGTCGCTCAGGACGCTCTTCTGACCCGGCTTCGACGCTGGCTTGGACGCTTGATCCTTGCGGTCGTTCTGCATGGAGTCTACCTCCCTCTGACCGGGTCATCGTCGACCGTCGGCGACGCACCCGTGCTGGTCTGTCAACCAAGCGCACGGGTTGCGGGTTCCCCCGGCGTCGCCTCCTCCTTCGGGGCCTGTCGTTCAGGGCGCCTCTTTCAGGGCTTCACGACGACGCCCCAGGGCGCGCCGCCGACGGGAATGCTCTTGATCACCTTGTTGCGTTCCAGATCGATGACCGACAGGTCGTTGCTGATGCCGTTGGTCGTGTAGAGCCGCTTCTCGTCGGGCGAGAAGGCGAGGTTCCAGACGCGTTGGCCGACCAGGAAATAGCGCTTCACCTCCAGGCTGTCGGCGTCGATCTCGGCGATCCGGTTGGCCGGGCCGAGCGCCACGAAGACCCGCTTGCCGTCGCGGGTCATCTGGATGCCCACCGCCTGGATGGCTTCGCGCCGGACGCCGGTGACCTCGAAGCGGATCTTCTTGATCACCTTGCGCGCCGCGGCGTCGATGACGCTGACCGTGCCGCCGATCTCGCTCGACACCCACACTTGGCGGCCGTCGGCGGTGAAGCGGGCGACGCGCGGCCGGGTGTCGACCAGCACGTTGCCGATGACCGCGCGCTTCTCGGTGTCGATGAAGTGCGCCATGTTGGTGGTTTCGGAGGTGTTGACCAGGATCTTGCCGTCGGGGCTGATGCCCATGCCTTCCGGTTCGACGCCGACCTGGATGGTGCCGGCGATCGTCCGGCTCTGGGTGTCGATGATCGTCACCATGTTGTCGTTCTCGTTGGCGACGTAGAGCTTCCGTCCGTCGGGGGACAGCACGAACAGCTCCGGATCGGGGCCGGAGGGCAGCGGGTCGACCAGCTTGCCGCTGGCGATGTCCAGCACGTCGATGCGGTTGTCGTCGCCGACGCAGATGTAGAGCTGGGTGCCGTCGCCGCTCAGCGTGATGCCGCGGGGGCGTCGCCCGACCTTGATCTTGTTGGTGATCTGCAGGCTGTCGCCGTTCACGACGGCGACCTGGTTGTCCTTTTCGTTGGAGACGAAGATGGTTTCCGCCGCCGCCGCCCGTTCGGCGACGAGGGCGGGGGCGGCGAGAATCAGCAAAACGCGCAGTAGGAATCGCATGGGGTTGGCCCGCCTTATCGGTTGAGACGGCATTTGGTTTCCGGCGCATCATCGCCGAGCGTGTCGAGGGTGCTCACCGGGTGCAGGAAGCCCTCCTGGGGCGACACCGAGACCAGCATGCGCGGTCCGGCGATCAGGATGGGCTGGCGCATCTGGCCGTCCCATTTGCGGAAGGACAGGGCTTCGCCCTTGAACCCGGCCAGTTCGAAATCGGGGCTGTGCAGGTAGGCGGCGAGATCGTCGAAGCCGGTGCCGTTGGTGCGGGACGCCGCCTCGCCGACGCTGCGCACCGCCAGCCACGCGGCGTAGTCGCGCGGCGTCATCCAGCGGCCGGCCTGCTTCTCGAAACGCGCCTGCAACTGGGTGCCGCCCCACTGCTCGTTCACCCGCGACCACGCGGTGGCGGTCAGCCCCTGGGTGCCGGCCACCGGGCGGGGGTACCAGGTGTGGCCGTCGAGATAGTCGCCGAAATTGTCGGCCTCGTCGGCGACGACCAGCACGTCGTGGTCCGGCCCCTGGGTGGCGAGCGGAACGTCGGACTGGATGGTGGTGACGCCGGTGTCGGTGCGCCGGTTGCCGGTGTCGAAGGTCCAGGTCTTCTCGGCGACGATCCGGCCGCCGAAGCGCTTGGCGGCGCGGCGGACGGCGTCGGCGTAGAGCGCGTCGCCGGGGTCGCGGCCGACCAGCAGGCTCCAGTTCGTCCATTTCTTCCAGGCGAGATACTGCGCCAGCGCGTCGGCCAGCATGCGGCGGCTGGGCGCGGTGTGCAGGATGTTGGCCCGGCACTGCTCGTTGCGCAGCGCGTCGTCGGGGGCGCGGGCGTTGAACAGCAGCATGGAGCGGGCCTCCGGCCGGTCGGCGGCGGCGAGCAGCGCGTCGGCCGGCAGGTCGGCGACGATGAAGCGCACCCCCTCGTCCGACAGCGCCTTCAGTCCGGCGCCGAGGTCGCCGTCCGGCGGCAGGACCTGCTCCACCAGCCGGTAGGTCTGGTTGAGGAACGCCCCGGTCGTGGTGTTGTCGGCGATGGCGAGCCGGGCGCCCTGAAGCCCCTCGTCGGTCGCCACCGGTTCGAGGAAGCTCAGCGGCGTGCGCGGCTCCTCCTGGCGGCCGAGATAGCCGATCATCAGCGTTTGCGCCGGCCCGCCGGACTCCTGCGCCAGGGCGGCGGTGGCTGGCAGGAGGGTGAGCAGGCCGACAATCGGCAGGATCGCGGCCGCGCGCTGTCGCTTCCCGACGATCGATAAGTCAGAGCATCGCCAGAATCTCACCCCGTCCTCCTTCCGCCAGATCGCCGATGAACCGATGGGCGCGGGTCGAGGTCGCACCGCCGAACCAGCTTCCGGTGCCCTCCAGCGCGCGCCGCAGCAGATGCAGGAACAGCCAGTCGCGCTGGCCGCCGTCGACGAAGCCATCCGGCCGTGCGTCGGGGCGGCGGCCCAGCAGCAGCGTGCCCCGCCGCATGCCGAAGCCTGGACAGGGGCCGCAGCCGCCGCCGGCGGCAACGGTGCCGGCGATCATGAAGGCGGCGGCGTAGGCGCCGACGCGGCCGTCCACGGCGACGATCCCCCGGCGCATCCGCTCGCCGGTGCGGTCCCCGGCGTCGCCGGCGACGACGATCAGCCCGCCGCGCATCCCCTGCGGCAGGCCGGGCAGGGCGCCGCCCAGCGACGGCCCGGCGCTTCCGGTGATGCGCAGCTCGCCGCCGCTCATCCCGGCACCGGCGTGGCCGCCGACGTCGCCCTCGACCAGGATGCGTCCCGAGGCCATGCCGGCGCCGACCCGGTGCAGCAGGGCGCCGCCCGGCCGGATGAGCAGGCCGTCCGCGGCGTCGCCGCCCTGGATGTCGAACAAATCGCCCAGCGGCGCCTCGCCGCCGCCGCAGGGCAGCGCCAGCCGCATTACCGACTCCGCCGGCAGGCCGGCGAGGCGGTCGGGCAGCACGGCGGACAGGTCCACCGCCAGCCCGGCGTCGCCCCGGAAGGTCAAGGTCATGCCGGTCATGTCGCCGCCCTCATGCCATCACCCTCATGCCATCACCTCGTGGAGGTGGAAATGGTGCGGCCCCAGCTTTCCGCCGTAATTGCCGGCGGTGATCGCCACCACCCCGGCCGCTGTCCCGCCGGCCGCGGCGGCGGCGATGCCGGCCCGCATGCCGGCGCGGATCGCCGCCTCGTCGGTGCCGTCGAGCACCAGTTCCAGCACCGCCTCGACATTGTCGGGCAGCAGCGTGCCGGGCTCGGTCGCCCGCAGCGTCGGGCAGAAGAAGGTGTTGGTGGAGGCGATCAGCTTCTTGTATTTCGACCCGACCTTGGAGCCGGAACGCACCACCCCGCCGGGGAAGGGCAGGATGATGCCGGGCATCGGCCGGATCGCCGCGACCGCCGCCTCGGCCGCCGCCAGGCATTGGCGGTGGCTGGCGGCGAGGATCAGGAAGTTGCCGCCGCCGATCCCCTTGGCCACGGCGACGCTGTCCTCGCAGACGAACTCGCCGTCCATCACCGGCAGCCGCCAGAAGCGGCGGGCGCCGAACAGCTTGGAGATCTGGTGGCCGTCGCCGAAATAGCGCAGGCCGCCGCCGAGCGGGATGCGCTTGGTGCCCTCGCTCAGCCCGGCGTAGCAGGCCGACCCCGGCGAGGTCATCACGCACTGTCCGACGCGGTTGACGACGTGCTTGGCGAGGTCGGCGGTGGACATGCCGAAGATCATCACCGCGGCGCCCGGCCGGCGGTCCGGCGTCTCGTCCGGGGTCAGCGGGCGTTCGACCGCCGCCTCGCAGCCGCAGCCGATGACCGAGGTGGCGAAGCCGGTCAGGCTGGCGGTCGCGGCGTCGACCCAATGAGGGGTGTCGGCGGTGATCACCAGCCGGGTGTAGGTCATCGGGAACGCCTCGGCGAAGGTGTCCTCGATGCGCACGCCGTTGACGAGCATCTCCGCCATCACGGCGCCTCCCGCCGCTGGCAGGGGTGGAGGAGCGGACCGGCGCCGTGCCGGATCTCCTCGTCGCGGATGCGGAAATGCTTGATCGGCAGGCCCAGCCGCTCGTCGAAATGGCGGGCGATGCGGCCCTCGATCAGGTTGTCGTAGCCGGGCCGGACGACGTGGGTGCAGCCCTGAGCCATCGCCACCAGCGCACCATCCCGCACGACGAGCTGCCCGCTCTTGAAGACGAGGTCCGGGCGCTCGAACATGGCGCGGCGGTCGGGCTGGTCGGTGTAGACGGTGACGTCGGCCGAGGCACCCGGCCCGAGATGGCCGCGGTCGAGCAGGCCGAGGATGCGGGCCGGGGCGGCGCGGGTCATGATGGCGATCTCGGCCAGCGTGTATTCGCGGGTGATCGAGCCCAGCGTGGTGTGGGCAGGCGCGTCGGGATGGATCTCCGCCAGCTTGGCCAACCGATAGTCGCGGTCCATCAGCAGGCGGATCAGCTCCGGATAGAAGGTGAAGGGCGCGCCGTTGGGGTGGTCGGTCGTCAGGAACACCCGCCAGGGATCGTCGAGCAGCAGGAACAGCTCCAGCCCGATCGCCCATTGCAGCGCGTTGACGTAGGACTTGTCGCGGTAGCGGAAGGGCACGACGCCGCAGCCGGCGTCGCATTCGATGTCCATCGCCAGCCATTTGCGCGGGTGGGCCAGCGGGGCGGTGTGGCGCTGCGCCATGGTGTCGGCCGACGCGGTGACCGTCTGGCCGAACATGACTTGGCCGATGTCCACCGACAGCGTCGGCGTGCGGTTCACCGCCTCGGCCAGCGCCGCGGCGCCCGAGGAGAATTTCCGGTCGCCCGCGGTGTCGTAGCTGTGGAACTGGATGTGCGTCATGTGCAGCGGCAGGCCGGCCGTCGCCTCGATGGTGCCGAGCGTCGTCGCGATGTTGCCGGGAACCCCCAGGTTGCAGCCATGGACGTGCAGCGGGTGGGGCAGGCCGAGGTCGAACACCGCGCGGGCCAGGGTGGTCAGGACGGTGCGCGGGGTGACGCCGTAATGCGGCCCGGCCTCGTCGAGGTCGAGGGTGCGGGCGTTGTACTTGAAGGCGTTGATGCCGCCGGGGTTGACCACCTTGACGGCGAGGCTCTGCGTCGCCGTCAGCATCCAGCCGATGTAGTCGTTGACCGCCGCCTGCCCGGCGTTGGTGGCGATCAGGTCGAGCAGGAAATCGTCGCTGCCCAGGACCAGATAGCCGCCGGTGTCGATGTAGGGGATGTCGCTCATCTCCAGATGGGCGTGGCGGGCGTTGCTGCCGAGCATCGCCGGCTCGAAGGCGGCGGTGAAGCCCATCTCGATGTAGCGGGCGCCGGTGGTGTGGGTGGAGGGCGTCGCGATGCCGCTGCCGCCGCCACAGCCGCAGGGGCTGCCGGCGAAGCGGTGGCTCTCATGCTCCTCCCCCATCAGCAGGCGGGCCAGATTGACCTTGCCGCCGGCGATGTGGCTGTGGATGTCGATGGCGCCGGCCATCACCACCTTGCCGGACACGTTGTGCACGGCGTCGGGTGCGGCGCCCGGCCCGGGATCGGCGACGACGCGCCCGTCGCGCAGCCAGAGGTCGGCGGTCTCGCCGTGGCGGCCGTTGGCCGGGTCGAACAGGCGTCCGCCGGACAGCTTGGTCAGCATTGAGCAGTCTCCAGGCGGGCGGATGTCCCGCCGGGCGCGCTTCCGAGCGCGGTGTCGATTTGGCGCAGCACCGCGGCGGCGCTGGGCAGGCCGCGGTCGATCAGCGCCCCGGCGTGCAGCGCCACCACGCTGTCGGCGCGGAACACGTCGCCGGCATGGTCGATGCCCGGCGTTCCGACCGGGATGAACACCGCCGGTTCCGGCGTGACGGTGGCCTCCGGCGGGGCCAGCATGATGACGGCGCCGTCGGTTTCGATCGCCGGGAACTCCGGCCGGAAGGCGGACAGCCACAGGACGACGTCGGCGTCGCGGGCGCGCCGGCGCCAGTCGAACCGCTCGGGATCGTGCCCCGGCACACCGGCGGTGAAGCCGGTGCGCAGCGGGAAGCCGGTGCGCCAGGTGCAGGCCTGGTTGGCGCCGATCAGGTTGTCGGCCCCCGACAGCGGCAGGCCGGCGCAGCGCGTCGTGCCGTCCACCGTGCGGATCAGGCGGACCAGCGACTCGACGATCAGGTCGGGCTGCGGCGCCTCGAACAGGCCGGCCGCCCAGACCACCACGGTGTAGCGCGCGGCGCGGAGCCGGGCAGCCAGCTCGGCTGCCCAAGCGGCGGCCGGCCCATTTGTCGAACGATCCGCCAGCGCCACGCGCAGACCGGTGACGAGGCCGGCGAGGTCGGGTTGCGGGCCGCCCGCCACCCCCACCGTTTCGACCCGGCCGCCAAGCTGCCGCGCTGTTTCGGGCAAAGGCTCCCCACCCAGGAAGACCACGCTGCGGTCACCGCTGCCGGCCGGGAAGGCCGGCTCGGGCACCACCCAGCGCTCCCACAGGCGGGGAAAGGCGGAGGCCGGGTCGGGACCGACGACCAGGACGAGGTCGCAGCGGTTGCGCAGCTCGGCCAGCGTCGTCACCGACCAGCCGAACCGCCGGAGGACCGCCAGATTGCGGAACAGCGCGTCGGACCGCTCGTGGTCGACCGTCGCGCCGATGCGCCCGGCGAGCGTCAGCGCGGCGAGCACGCCGTCGACGTCGGCCGCCAGCCCGGCGATCAGGGGCGCGCGGCTGGTGCCGAGCAGCCGGGCGGCTTCGGCCACCGCCTGGTCCAGCGGGACCGTTGCGCCGCCCAGCCGTGCGTCGGTCGGCACGGCGGCGGAGCGGCGGAACAGCCGGTCGGCCTCGGGGCAACCGGTGGGGCGGGGGGTGATGCCGGAATCGTCCTGCTCGATCCCGATATCGCCGCACCCCAGCCCGCAGAAAGGGCAGAGGATGTCGGAGAGGAAAGCCATGGCGCCGCGGTCACCTGTGCGGGAGATCGTTGGGGCGAAACGCTGTCCGTCATCCGGCCGCAGTCATGGCGCCGGATGACGGACGGGATGATCATCTTCGTGAAGATCCGGCCGGGTGCGTGCCAGCAACGGTGGGCACGCGCCCGGCACCCGATACGATGATTGGGGGCGAGACGACTGGTCCGGCCATGTCCATTTTCCTCCCCGCTGTTCTTGTCGCCGCCGACCGCACCCCGTTCGGACTACTGCGCAGGGGTACTCGTTCGCGCTGCGGTAAATTTTGTTCGTAACGCTAACATCTGCGTCGTGGACCGCGCAAAGGGAATGCAGATGAGCGATCAGCGCAATCGGATAGGGGAGGTGCGGGTCCATGCCCCGGCCCGTCTGCACGCCGGCTTCGTGGATCTCAATGGTGGGCTGGGGCGCCGTTTCGGCAGCCTCGGCATCGCCATCGACCGTCCGGCGATCACCTTGCGCGTCCGCCCGGCCGACCATCTGACCGTCACCGGCCCGTCCGCCGACCGCGTCCGCCGCAGCGTCGAGCGCCTCAGCCGCGACGCCGGCTTATCGGACGCCGTCGCGGTGACGGTGGAGGAGGCGATCCCGCCCCATGTCGGGCTGGGCTCCGGCACGCAGACCGACCTTGCCGTCGCCACCGCGCTCGCCTGCCTGGAGGGACGGCACGCCGCGGCCCGCGAGCTGGCGCGTGTGCTGGAGCGCGGCGCGCGGTCCGGCATCGGGCTAGCGGCCTTCGAGCAGGGCGGCGTGCTGCTCGACGGCGGGCGGGGGGGCCTCGACGCCGCACCGCCGCTGATCGCGCGCGCGCCCTTCCCCGACGACTGGCGCATCCTGCTGCTGCTCCACAGTGGCGGACACGGCCTGCACGGCGCGCCCGAGGCCGAGGCGTTCCGCCGCCTGCCCGCCTTTCCGCCCGACGCGGCGGCGCATCTCTGCCGGCTGATGCTGATGGTCGCGCTGCCGGCGCTGGCCGAGCGCGACGTCCAGCGCTTCGGCCAGGCCATCGGCGAGCTTCAGCGCATCGTCGGCGACCATTTCGCCCCGGCCCAGGGCGGTCGCTTCACCAGCCCGCTGGTGGCCGAGGCGCTGGGCTGGCTGGAGGACCAGGGCATCCCCGGTGTCGGGCAAAGCTCCTGGGGGCCGACCGGCTTCGCCATCGTCGGTGACGCCGGGCAGGCCGACCGGATGGCCGGACAGCTGCGGCAGCGCTGGGCCGGAACGCCGCTGGAGATCCTGGTCTGCCGCGGACGCAACATCGGCGCGACGGTCGAGAACACCGCCGCCGCGAGCGGGGTTTCCATCGGGCTTGGTCCGCCGGTCCGCCGGGCGGTGGGCGAGAAATAAGGAGGAGGGCAGGGATGAGCGCCCCTTACGTGCTGCACATGATCACGCCGCTGGCCAACGTCAGCCCGTTCGACGTCAACATGGCGGTCGATGCCGGCATCGACACGGTCGTCCCCTACACCGGGATCGACACCGCGCAGGTCGAGGCCCTGACCCAGGACGCCATGTTCTCCCGCGATCCGAAGAACGCGGCGCACACCGGCCTGTTCATCGGCGGGCGCGACGCCGCGATGGCGCTGGACATGCTCGACGCCGCCCGCAAGGCGATGTTCCCGCCCTTCCGCATCTCGGTCTTCGCCGACCCGTCGGGCGCCTTCACCACCGCCGCCGCGATGGTTGCGGTGGTCGAGCGGGCCTTGCGGCGCGGCGGGGTGGATGGCCTGACGGGGCTCGACGTCCAGGTCTATGGCGCGACCGGGGTGGTCGGCGGCATTGCCGGGCTGATCGCCGCGCAGGCCGGCGGCAACGTCACCCTGGTCAGCCACCGCGGCGTCGCGGCGGTGCAGGGCAAGGCGGAGGAGTTCGGCCGGCGCTATGACGTAAAGCTCTCCTGCGCCGACACATCCGCGGACGGCAAGGCGGCGCTGATGGAGCGGGCGGAGGTCGTGCTGGCCTGCGGCAAGGCCGGGGTCACGGTGCTGACCGCCGAGGATCTGCGCGCGGCGCGGCGCCTGCGGGTCGCGGCCGACATCAACGCGGTGCCGCCGGCCGGCGTCGAGGGCGTCGGCGTGCAGGACGACGGCGTCGCGCTTCCCGATGGGAAGGCGGTCGGCATCGGCGCGCTCGCCATCGGCAACGTCAAGTTCAAGGTCCAACACCAGCTGCTGGAGCGCATGCAGACCGGCGGCACCGCGGTCGCCTTCGACTTCCGCGACGCCATGGAGGCCGCGCGCGTCATCGTCGGAAAGGCATCGTGATGGACAGCGTCCTGCCGCGCCCCAGCCTGTCGGCCCTGGCCGCCCCGCTCACCGCCGCGCTGGTCGCGGACGCCGTCCGGCTGCGGCTGGGCATCGACCAAGTGGCGGGGGCGACCATCGTCGACGCCGGCATCGCCCACCCCGGCGGGATGGAGGCCGGCCGCCGCATCGCCGAGCTGTGCATGGGCGGCCTGGGCCGGGTGACGCTGCAGGCCGACGCCCAGGCCGAACGCTGGCCCGTCCTGGTGGCGGTGCACAGCACCGATCCGGTGCTCGCCTGCCTCGGCAGCCAGTATGCCGGCTGGAGCCTGTCGCACAAGGACGAGGCCGGGTCCTTCTTCGCGCTCGGCTCCGGGCCGGGGCGGGCGCTGGCCCGCAAGGAGACGCTGTTCGACGAGCTGGGCTACAGCGACCGCGGCGACGACGCCGTCTTCGTGCTGGAAAGCGGCACCGTGCCGCCCGCTCCGCTGGTGGAGCGGATCGCCGAAGCCTGCGGGGTGGCGCCGGACCGCCTGACGCTGGTGCTGACGCCGACGGAAAGTCTGGCCGGCACCGTGCAGATCGTCGCCCGCGTGCTGGAGGTCGCCCTGCACAAGGTGCACGCGCTGGGCTTCCCGCTGGAGCGCGTCGTCGACGGCCTCGGCTTCGCGCCGCTGCCGCCGCCCGGCAAGGGCTTCGTCGCGGCGATGGGGCGGACCAACGACGCCATCCTGTTCGGCGGCACCGTCCAGCTCTTCGTCACCGGGCCGGAGGACGCCGCCGCCGATCTGGCGCAACGCCTGCCGAGCACCGGGTCGCGCGACTACGGCCGCCCCTTCGCCGAGGTGTTCGCCGCGGTGAACAAGGACTTCTACGCCATCGACCCGCTGCTGTTCGCGCCGGCGCGGGTGGTGGTCACGGCGCTCGACAGCGGCCGCAGCTTCCACGGCGGGCGGCTCGCCACCGACCTGCTCGACGCCTCCTTTGGCGCGTCCTTTGGCAGTTGAGCGGGCGATGGCGCCGGACATCGCCGGGCTGTTCATCGCCGCCTGCCGGGCCGAGGTGATGGCGCTGAAGCCCGGCAACGTCCATGTCCACGCCGCCGGCCATGGCATGACGGTCGAGGACTTCCTGGCGTCGGCGGCGGTCGCGGCGCCGGAGATCGCGCGGGCCGGCGTTCCCGTCGGCGCACGCATCCTGGCGGCGGTGCGGGCGACGCGGGGGGTGGTGGACTGCAACACCAACCTCGGTATCCTGCTGCTGGCCGCCCCGCTGGCCCGTGCCGCGGAGTTGCCGGATGGTCGGCCGTTGCCGGCGCGGGTGGGCGCGGTGCTGGCGGGGCTGACGGTGGCGGACGCCGAGGCGGCCTTCGCGGCGATCCGGCTGGCGCAGCCCGGCGGGCTGGGCCGTGCCGCGGAGCACGACGTCGCCGGTCCGGCCACGGTGGATTTGCGGACCGCCATGATGGCGGCCAGTTCCCGCGACCGCATCGCGGCGCAATATGCGGAGGGGTACGCCGACGTCTTCACCATCGGCGTCGCCCGCGCCCGGGCGATGCCCGGCGATGACGCGGTGGCGCTGGCCGAGGCGGTCTATCTCGACTTCCTGACCGCCTTCCCCGACAGCCACGTCGAGCGCAAGCAGGGCCAAGCGGCGGCCGAAGCGCTGCTCGCCGAAGCGCGGGAGCTGCGGCGGCGGGTCGAGGCGGCGGCGTCGGCCGCGGAACGCCATGAACGGCTGCTCGCCTTCGACACCGGGCTGAAGCGGCGGGGCATCAACCCCGGCACCTCGGCCGATCTGACCGTGGCCAGCCTGTTCGCCCATTGGCTGGATGAAGGATTGCGGACATGACGATCACCCTCGGCCTCGACGTCGGCGGCGCGCATCTCAAGGCGGCCTGGTTCTCCACCGGCGAGCTGGTCGAGGTGGCGCAGGAGCCGTGCCCGTTGTGGCAGGGGCTCGACCGGTTGGAGGCGGCGCTGGCGGCCATCGTCGGCCGGCATGGACGGGTTGCGCGCGCGGCGGTCACCATGACCGGGGAACTGGTCGATCTCTTCGCCGACCGCGCCGACGGGGTCGGGCGGATCCTCGACACGCTGGCGGCGGCGCTGCCGGGGGTGGAACTGGCGGTGTTCGCCGGTCCGGCCGGGTTTCTCGATCCCGCCACGGCGCGGTTGCGGGTGGCGGAGGTCGCCTCGGCCAACTGGCACGCGACGGCGGCGCTGGCGGCGCTGGTGCTGCCGGCCGGGATCCTCGTCGACATCGGCAGCACCACCACCGACATCGTGCCCTTCGCCGATGGCCGGGTGCGCAACGCCGGCTACACCGACGCGACGCGGATGGAGACCGGCGAGCTGCTCTACACCGGGGTCGTCCGCACGCCGGTCATGGCGGTGGCGGCGCGCGCGCCGGTCAACGGCGTCTGGCGCGGCGTCATGGCGGAGTATTTCGCCACCATGGCCGACGCCCATCGGCTGGCCGGCACGTTGCCGGAGGGCGCCGACCTGCACCCGACCGCCGACGGCCGCGACAAGGGGCTGGAGGCGAGCGCACGCCGACTCACCCGCATGATCGGCGCCGATCTGGCGGACGCAGACGCGGCGGCGTGGCGGCGGCTCGCCAGTTACTTCATCGACCGGCAGACGCGCGCCGTCGAGGACGGGCTGGCCCAGGTCGTGTCGCGCGGGGTGGTGCCGGACGACGCGCCGCTGGTCGGGGCGGGGGTCGGCCGCTTCCTGGTGGAGCGCGTCGCCGCACGGACCGGCCGCGCCCATTGCCCGCTGATGGCGGCCGCCGGCCTGCCGGAGCGCTGGCGCTCCGCCGCCGCCGACTGCGCCCCGGCGGTGGCGGTGGCGCTGCTGTGCGACGCCGGTCCGCGGAGCGACGGATGAGGAGGAGGCCGGGCATGGGCAGGACGCGGGTGCTGGCCGCTGTTCTGTGCGCCGCCGTGCTGGCGACGACGGCGGCGGCGCGCGCCGCCCCGCTGGCGGTGACGGAGATCGCGCCGGGGGTGTTCGTCCACCAGGGGGCGATCGCGGAGCCGGCGCCGGACAATGGCGGCGACACCGCCAACCTCGGCTTCATCGTCGGCGGCAGCGGCGTGGCGGTCATCGACACCGGCGGCACGCCGGAGGTCGGGCGGCGGCTGCGCGAGGCCATCGCGGCGCGGACGGACAAGCCGGTGACCGTCGTCATCGACACCCACATGCACCCCGACCACATCTTCGGCAACGCCGCCTTCGCCGGCGTGCCGGTCGCCGGCCACGCCAACCTCCAGGACGCGGTGGCCGCCCGGCAGGAGGTCTATCAGCGCCGGCTGGCCGACGAACTCGGCGCCGACGCGGCGGCGGGCATCACGCCGCTGCGGGTCGACCAGCCGGTCGCCGACGCGTTGCGGATCGAGCTCGGCGGGCGCACACTGGTGCTGACGGCATACCCGACGGCGCACACCAACAACGACCTGACGGTGTTCGATCCGCAGACCGGGACGCTGTTCGCCGGCGACCTGCTGTTCCTCGACCATCTTCCGGCGGTGGACGGCAGCGCCGTCGGCTGGCTGGGCGTGATCGACACGCTGGCCCGGGTGCCGGCGGTGCGTGTCGTCCCCGGCCATGGACCGGCGGTGGGACCGGCGGTCGCCGACTGGCCGGGCGCGCTGGAGCCGGAGCGGCGCTACCTGACGGCGCTGGTCGAGGGGGTGCGGCGGGTGCTGAAGGCCGGCGGCAGCATCCAGGAGGCGGTGACCCAGGTCGCGCAGGACGAACGGGCGCGCTGGCTGTTGTTCGACGCATACAACCCGCGCAACGTCACCGCGACCTTCGCCGCGCTGGAGTGGGAGTAGGAAAACAGGGAGGGACCAATGGCCGGACATCCGCTCGCGGGGCTGATCGGGCTCCTGATGCTTGTGACCACACCGGTTCTCGGCGCCACCACGGCGGCCGGGGGCACGGCCGATGGCGGCACGGCGGAGGACGCGGCGCGCTGGGACCTGCTGCACGACCTCTATTTCAAGGATCGCCCGGTGGAGGACGCCGGCGACCGGATGCGGATCGACGCGCCGGCCCGCGCCTACGACGCGGCGCTGGTGCCGGTGCGGGTCGAGGTCGAGCCGTCGCTTCACCTGAAGAGCCTGTCGCTGATCATCGACAACAACCCGGTGCCGCTGGCGGCGACCGTCCGTTTCGGCCCGGCCAGCGCCGGCAACAGCATCGAAACCCGGGTGCGCGTCAACGAATACACCAACGTCCGCGCCGTCGGCGAGACGGCGGACGGTCGGCTGATGATGACCCGGGTCTTCGTCAAGGCGGCGGGCGGCTGCTCCGCCCCGGCGGTCAAGGACCCGCAGGAGGCGCTGGCGCGGCTCGGCCGCATCAAGGTGAACCTGCCGGACACGGTGATGGCCGGCAGCCCGGCGACCGCGCAATTGCTGATCAGCCACCCCAACAGCAGCGGGCTGCAGTTCGATCAGGTGAGCCGGACCTACATCCCGGCCCACTACATTCGGTCGATCGCCATCCGCTACGGCGGCCAGCCGGTGCTGGACATCGACACCGACATCTCGATCAGCGAGGATCCCAACATCCGCTTCAGCTTCGTACCCGGCACGGGCGGCAGCCTGGAGGTGGTGGCGCAGGACACCAAGGGCGCCACCTTCACCCGGACGGTTCCGGTGAAGACCGGGCCGGCCCTGTAGCCGCCGGTGTTCCGGGGGTCAGAAGCACTGGCGGTCGGCGGCGATCTGGGCCTGGCGGAGGCGGTCCATCAAATCCTTGGCCCAGCCGGCGCCACGGAACAGCGAGGCGCGCTCCCCCGGCAGGTCGCCCATCACCTTCACCGTCTCCATCGCCGTGTAGTCGTCGTAGGGGATGCGGTCGGCGATGGCGTCGATGCTGCAGGCGCATTTCTGCATGACGGTGTGCGACTGGCCGTTCGCCATCATGCAGCCGATCACATAGTCGGCCCTGGCCTCGGTCGGGTAATCGTTCGCCGGGCTGGCGGCGGCGGGCAGGGCCGACAGCGCGGCCACGGCGAAGACAAGCGCGAAGCGGACAGGCATGACCGGAATTCCCCATATCGTCTTTGCGGTTGTCAGCCGGGACGGCCGCTCCGCCGGGTCACGATGATTGGTCTATATAACAATCATTCGCGCGGATTGAACGCGCCCCTTTCGGGGGAGGCGGCTGCTCCTTTCCGGTTGCTCCCACCCCTGTCGAAAGAGGGGGGCTGATGGACGACGAGGCTTCCTGCGGGGCTTCCCGGCTGTATCTGCGCCCGCTCGGGCTGACGGCGCCGGAACAGGCGCTGCCCGGTGCGCGCCGTCTGGCCGGCGGCTGGCTGCGCTTCGACCGCTGCGAAGCGGTGCTGCGCACGGAAACGGGGGTCGAGCGCCGGATCCTGCCGCTGGCTGAATTGGAGGCGTGGCTTGGCCGTCTGCCGGCGCCGGTGCGGCACAGCGGCCGGGACCGGCTGGCGCGGCTGACGGCGGCGCGGCCCCCGGTGCTGGGGCTGTCGCTCGACCGGCCCCGGCTGATGGGCATCGTCAACGTCACGCCGGACAGCTTCTCGGACGGCGGGCTCTACCTCGACGTCGACCGGGCCGTCGCCCACGGGATGCAACTGGCGGCCGACGGGGCCGACATCGTCGATGTCGGGGCGGAATCGACCCGCCCCGGCGCGGCGGCGGTTCCGGCGGAGGAGCAGATCGCCCGCGTCGTCCCGGTGATCGCCCGGCTGGCGGAACGCGGACTCGTCGTGTCGGTCGACACCCGCAGCGCGGCGGTGATGGTGGCGGCGCTGGCCGCCGGGGCGCGGCTGGTCAACGACGTGTCCGGCCTCGGCCACGATCCGCGGGCGCTGGCGGTGGTGGCGGACGCGATGGCGCTGAATCCGGGCGTGGCCGTGGTCGTGATGCACATGCGCGGCGTTCCGGCGACCATGAACCAAGCGCCGGCCTACGCCGATCCGGTGCTCGACGTCTTCGACGAGTTGGCGGCGCGCCTGCGCGACTGCGAGGCCGCCGGGCTCGACCGGGCGCGCATCCTGGTCGATCCGGGGATCGGCTTCGCCAAGCGGATGGAGCACGGCGCCGCCGTCACCCGCGCCCTCTCCCTGCTGCATGGGCTGGGTTGCGGCGTGCTGGCCGGCTTCTCACGCAAGGGGCTGGTCCGGCGCTGGGCGGACGCCGCCGAGCCGCGCGACCGGCTGCCGGGATCGCTCGCCGCGGCGCTGGCCGCGTTCGAGCAGGGTGTCCAGATCCTGCGCGTCCACGACGTGCGGGACACCGCTCAGGCGCGCGACGTCTGGGAGACGCTGCGGGTGCGCTGAGGTGCCCTGGCGGCCCCTTCGCCGTGCCGGCCCGCGTCAGGTCTGGCGCGGTTCGCAGCGCCAGCGGCGCACGGTGTATTTCGGATGCTGCTGCGCCCACTCGGCGGCACGGAACAGGCCGGTGCGCGAGCAGGCCATCACGTTGGTGAACGGCTCCTGGAACGACGGGTGTTCGACGGAGCACCGGTCGGGTTCGGAGAGCAGGCAGACCACAAAGAGCAACTCGATCATGACATCTCCACGCAGTCGGAAATGTTGGGGTGTACCGCGGGCGACGCCATGGTCCGGCGTGTGGCGGCATGCATTATATTGCACTGCACACAAACACTGCGCCGGAGTCAATACATTTGTCATATGACCACGACGCCGGTGCATGAATATGGGGCGGGTGTGGCGCGAGGAAACCCGGGCTGGCCATCCGGTCAGGTGGGCCGCCGCCGTCCATTGCCGGGAGCCATTGCCGGAAGGCGGCGACGATGGCACGGTGGCGGCTCCCCGCCTGGGGGAGTGCCTGACGGGGGGTCCGACGCCATGCCCATCTTCGCCGCCAACCTGACGATGATGTTCACGGAGTGGCCGTTCCTCGACCGCTTCGACGCCGCCGCCGACGCCGGCTTCCAGGCGGTGGAGTTCCTGTTCCCCTACGACCACGCGCCCGACGCGGTGGCGGCGCGGCTGCAGCGCAACCGCCTGACCCAGGCGCTGTTCAACATGCCGCCGGGCGACTGGGCGGCGGGGGAGCGCGGGCTGGCGGCGCTGCCGGACCGTTTCGCCGATCTCCGGGCCGGTGTGGAGACGGCGCTGATCTTCGCCGAGGCCACCGGCTGCCGGCGGCTGCACCTGATGGCCGGGCTGGCCGATCCCGCCGATCCGGCGGCCCAGGCCAGCTACCGCCGCGCGGTGACCCACGCCGCCGGGGCGCTGGCGGAGCGCGGCATCGACCTGCTGCTGGAGCCGATCAACGGCCGCGACATGCCCGGCTATTTCCTGAACGACTTCGCCCTGGCCGAGCGGCTGATCGCCGAGACCGGGCTGCCGAACGTGAAGCTGCAGTTCGACCTCTATCACCGCCAGATCCTGCACGGCGACGTCACCATGGCGTTGCGCCGCCTGCTGCCGATCACCGGCCACATCCAGGTCGCCTCGGTCCCGTCCCGCCACGAACCGGCGGGGGAGGAACTGAACCATCCCTTCCTGTTCGCGGAGTTGGACCGGCTGGGCTATCGCGGCTTCGTCGGCTGCGAATACCGCCCGCGCGCCGGCACGCTGGCCGGGCTGGGCTGGTTCACCCCGCAGCGGGACCGCCTGGTCGGCTGACCCGACCCTGGCGCCGTATCTTCGGCAGACGGGCCGGAACGCCGACGATTCTTTCGTGTTGTATCGCTGTGGCTGCAACCGGTCCCATGAGGTGGGGACCGTGCCGCCCGCCGTCACTGGGGGCTGGGGCGGTCGCATTGCAGGATGCGGAATTTTCACCGGAACACAAGATGATGGATGGGATGAGCGTCGGCTTGCCGTCTGATCTCCGGATTCTGTGGTCATTTTCCGAATTGGGCGGATGGGTTGCCGTGCCGGCGGCGGAATCCGCAGGTGAATCAAGGCAATGCTGCGGAAGATCGGCGAAATTGCCGTCATTCATGAGTCGTGCAAACTCCAAAACAGAACAATCATCGGGGAAACAGCGAAAATACCCTATGGAGCCACGGCGGCATTCCGGGTTACCGTTTGAACGCTGAACCGATGGTCCGATCATGCGATGTCCGCCTGACCGGCATGGCGTCACGAGATGCGTTTCGTTCTCTCCTGCGCCCGGATCGCTCCCGGCCGACCGACACACCCTGAGCCCCGACCCAGAGCCCGATGATGACCCCCATGATCGATCCGAGCGTTGCCGTCACCCCCGCGCCCCAGCCCGCGCCCGACCCCGGCGCCGGTCCCTTCGCCGCCTTCGCCCCGCCGATCCGGACGGCGACGGCGCTGCGGCAGGCGATCACCGACGCCTACCGCCGGCCGGAACCGGACTGCGTGTCCTGGCTGGTCGAGCAGGCGACCCTGCCGGCGGCGGTGACGGACGCGGCGCAAGCGACCGCGCGGACGCTGATCGCCGCGCTGCGCGCCAAGCCGCAGGCGCGCGGGGTCGAGGGGCTGATCCACGAATACAGCCTGTCGAGCCAGGAGGGCGTGGCGCTGATGTGCCTGGCGGAGGCGCTGCTGCGCATCCCCGACCGCGCCACCCGCGACGCGCTGATCCGCGACAAGATCGCCGGCGGCGACTGGCGCTCGCACCTCGGCAACAGCCCGTCGCTGTTCGTCAACGCCGCGACCTGGGGGCTGCTGGTCACCGGCAAGGTCACCGGGGTGTTGGGTGAACAGGCGCTGTCCTCGGCGCTGACCAAGCTGATCCTGCGCGGCGGCGAGCCGCTGATCCGCCGTGGCGTCGATTTCGCCATGCGGATGATGGGCGAGCAGTTCGTCACCGGCCAGACCATCGACGAGGCGCTGGCCAACAGCCGCAAGATGGAGGCCGAGGGTTTCCGCTACTCCTACGACATGCTGGGCGAGGCGGCGACGACGGCGGCCGACGCCGACCGCTATTACGCCGACTATGAAACGGCGATCCACGCCATCGGCCGGGCGTCGGCCGGGCGCGGCATCTACAACGGGCCGGGCATCTCGATCAAGCTGTCGGCCCTGCACCCGCGCTATTCCCGTGCGCAAAGCCAGCGCGTGATGGCGGAGCTGCTGCCGCGGGTGAGCGAACTCGCCCGGCTGGCCAAGGACTACGACATCGGCCTGAACATCGACGCGGAGGAGGCCGACCGGCTGGAGCTGTCGCTCGACCTGCTGGAATCGCTGTGCTTCGATCCGACGCTGGCGGGCTGGGACGGCATCGGCTTCGTCGTCCAGGCCTATGGCAAGCGCTGCCCCTACACCATCGACTTCATCGTCGACCTCGCCCGGCGCAGCGGTCACCGGCTGATGGTGCGGCTGGTGAAGGGCGCCTATTGGGACAGCGAGATCAAGCGCGCCCAGGTCGATGGGCTGGAGGATTTCCCGGTCTACACCCGCAAGCTCCACACCGACGTGTCCTACGTCGCCTGCGCCCGCCGGCTGCTGGACGCCCCCGACGCGGTGTTCCCGCAATTCGCCACCCACAACGCCCAGACGCTGGCGACGATCTACCGGATGGCCGGCGACGACTTCCAGGTCGGCCGCTACGAGTTCCAGTGCCTGCACGGCATGGGCGAGCCGCTGTACAAGGAGGTCGTCGGCCCGCTGAAGCGGCCCTGCCGCGTCTACGCCCCGGTCGGCACCCACGAGACGCTGCTGGCCTATCTGGTCCGCCGCCTGCTGGAAAACGGCGCCAACAGCTCCTTCGTCAACCGCATCGCCGACAAGAGCGTGTCGATCGACGAGCTGGTCGCCGACCCAGTAGCCCAGGCGCGGGCGGCGCTGCCGGTCGGCACGCGCAACCCGCTGATCGCGCTGCCCCGCGACCTGTTCGGGACGGAGCGCCCGAACTCCGCCGGGCTCGACCTGTCGAACGAGAACAGCCTGACGGCGCTGGCCGCTGCGCTGCGCGAGAGCGTGGCGGTGCGTTGGACCGCCGCGCCGCTGCTGGCGGACGGCGAGGGGGGCGGGGCGGCCCAACCGGTGCGCAACCCGGCCGACCACCGTGACATCGTCGGGCAGGCGGTCGACGCCACGCCGGCCGACATCGCCGACGCCTTCCGCTTCGCCGAGGCCGCCGCACCGGTCTGGGCGGCGACGCCGCCGGCCGAGCGGGCCGCCTGCCTGATGCGCGCCGCCGACGCCCTGCAGGCGCGGCTGCCGACCCTGCTGGGGCTGATCATCCGCGAGGCCGGCAAGTCGGCGTCCAACGCCATCGCCGAGGTGCGCGAGGCCATCGACTTCCTGCGCTATTACGGCGCCCAGGCCTGTGACCGCTTCGCCAACGACAGCCACCGGCCGCTGGGACCGGTGGTGTGCATCAGCCCGTGGAACTTCCCGCTCGCCATCTTCACCGGGCAGGTCGCCGCGGCGCTGGCCGCCGGCAACCCGGTGCTGGCCAAGCCGGCGGAGGAAACCCCGCTGATCGCCGCCGAGGCGGTGCGCATCCTGCGCGCCGCCGGCGTCCCGGCCGGCGCGGTGCAGCTTCTGCCCGGCGCCGGCGCGGTCGGCGCCGCGCTGGTCGGCCACCCGGCCACGCGGGCGGTGATGTTCACCGGCTCGACCGAGGTGGCGCGGCTGATCCAGCGCCAATTGGCGGACCGGCTGGCGCCGGACGGCTCCGTCATCCCGCTGATCGCCGAGACCGGCGGGCAGAACGCGATGATCGTCGACAGCTCGGCGCTGGCGGAACAGGTGGTGGGCGATGTCGTCGCCTCGGCCTTCGACAGCGCCGGCCAGCGCTGCTCGGCCCTGCGCATCCTCTGCCTGCAGGAGGACATCGCCGACCGCACCCTGGCGATGCTGAAGGGCGCGCTGCGCGAACTGCGCATCGGCAACCCCGACCAACTGGCGACCGACGTCGGCCCGGTCATCACCGCGGAGGCGCGCGACGGCATCGACCGCCACATCGAGGCGATGCGCGCCAGGGGCCGCCGCGTCACCGCCCTGCCGCTGCCCGATGAGGCCGCCCACGGCACCTTCGTGGCGCCGACGATCATCGAGATCGACCGCATCGCCGATCTGGAGCGCGAGGTGTTCGGGCCGGTGCTGCACGTCCTGCGCTACCGCCGCGACGATCTCGACCGGCTGGTCGACGCCATCAACGGCACCGGCTATGGCCTGACCTTCGGCCTGCACACCCGCATCGACGCCACCGTCGAGCGGGTGACCAGCCGGATCGCCGCCGGCAACCTGTACGTCAACCGCAACACCATCGGTGCGGTGGTCGGCGTGCAGCCCTTCGGCGGCCACGGCCTGTCCGGCACCGGCCCGAAGGCCGGCGGCCCGCTCTACCTGACGCGGCTGCTGTCGGTCCGTCCGCCGGTGGACGTCGGCGTGCGCGGGACCGCGGCCGACCGGGCGCCGGCGCTGGCCTTCGCCCAATGGCTGAAGGGGCAGGGGATGGTGGCCGAGGCGGCGCGCTGCCTGGACGTCGCCGAGCGGTCGCCGCTGGGCGGCAGCGTCGAGCTGCCCGGTCCGGTGGGCGAGAGCAACCTCTACAGCCTGGATCGGCGCGGCCGCATCCTGCTGCTGCCGCAGACCGAACAGGGGCTGGTCCTGATGCTGGGCGCGGTCTTCGCCACCGGCAACGACGCGGTGGTCGATGCGCCGGCCGGGATCGCGTCACGCCTCGGCAGCCTGCCGCCGGATCTTGCCGCCCGTGTCCGCGTGACGGCGAGCTGGGAAGCGGCCAAGGGGATGGCGGGCGCGCTGGCCGGGGCGGTGGTGGAGGGTGACGCCGCCCGGCGGCTCGAGGTCAACCGCCGCATCGCCGAGTTGCCCGGCCCGATCGTGCTGATCCAGGCGGTGTCGAGCGCCGGGCTGGCGTCGGGTGTCGAGGAGGTGCAGATCGCCTGGCTGCTGAACGAGCGCTCGCTCAGCATCAACACCACCGCGGCCGGCGGCAACGCCAGCCTGGTGGCGATGAGCTGAGACGGCTACGGCGCCAGCGCGGCGCGGAGGCGGTCCGCCGTCTCCGCGTCGGCCGGGAAGAAGGCCTCGATCGCCAGTTCCGACAGCGTCACGTCGACGGCGGTGCCGAAGACGGTGGTGGTGCTGAACAGGTTGAGGGTGCCGGCCGCCGTGCGCAGCCGCAGCGGCACCACGACGTCGGGGTGTCCGTCGCCGCCGGGGGGTGGCGACGGCGTGGCCGTGGTCGGGGCCGGATAGCCCTGCAATTCGCTGCGGAGCGCGATCAGCGCCGGGTCGGCGGCGACCTCGATCTGGCGCGACAGGCGGGTCAGGATGTGGTCGCGCCATTCCGCCCAGTTCCCGATCCGGCCGGCCAGCCCGTCGGGGTGCAGGCTGAGGCGCAGGACGTTCACCGGCGGGGTGAGCAGCGCCGCCGCCACCCCGTCCAGCAGCGGCGCCACCGCCCGGTTCGCCGCCAGCAGATGCCAGTGGCGGTCGACGGCCAGCGCCGGAAAGGGCTCGTGGCCGGCCAGCACCAGATCGACCGCCTTGCGCGCCGCCTGCATCGCCGGGCTGTCCAGGCTGTGTTCGCTGTAGACCGGGGCGTAGCCCGCGGCGACCAGCAGCGCGTTGCGCTCGCGCAGCGGCACGTCCAACCGTTCGGCCAGATGGATCAGCATCGACCGGCTGGGCTGCGACCGCCCGGTTTCCAGGAAGCTGACATGGCGCGTCGAGATGTCGGCCTCGCAGGCCAGGTCGAGCTGGCTGAAGCCGCGGCGCTGGCGCCACGACCGCAGCAGGGCGCCGACCGGCGGCTGGGCCAGTCGGGCACCCAGCCGGGCCGGCGTTGCGGTGGACGCGGTTTGGGGCATGGGGCGCACTCTCCTTGGTCGGGACGGTCGGCGGTCTCGGACGGTAGCAGGCGGGGGCCGCCGCGGTCAGTCGTCCAGACGGCCGATGGCCGGGGGCAAGCTCAGGGCTGTTCCCGGACGAACCGCAGCAGTTCGTCGTTCAGCCGCTCCATGTGGGTCAGGAACAGGCCGTGCGGGGCGTCGCGGTAGACCGACAGGGTGGCGTTGGGCATCAGCGCCACCGTCCGCTTCGCCAGCGCCAGCGGGGTGGTGACGTCGCGGTCGCCGTGGATCACCAGCGTCGGCACGTCGATGGCCGCCAGCTCCGCCCGGAAATCGGTGGAGGTGATGGCGCGGTGGCAGTCCAGCAGCGCCTTCAGCGACGCCTGCAGCGCCATGCCGGTGACCCAGCCCATCATCGCCACCGACGTCTCGGCGTTCAGGAAGGGGCGTATGTTGTCGTCCAGCCATTTCGGGAAGTCGCGCAGCAGGCAGTCCGACCGGAACGCCTCGGCCGTCGCCGGGTCGATGCCGTCGGGGTTGTCGTCGCTGCGGCCCAGCGCCGGCGTGATCGTCCCCACCATCACCACCCGCGCCACCCGTCCGCTGCCGTGCCGCGTCAGGTAACGGACGATCTCGCCCGTCGCCATCGAATGGCCGACCAGCGTGACCCCGCGCAGGTCGAGGCCGTCGAGCAGGGCGGCGATGTCGTCGGCCAGCCGGTCGAAGCCGTAGCCGGAGGGCGATTCACCGGACCGGCCATGGCCGCGGCGGTCGATGGCGATGCAGCGGCATCCCTGCTCCGCCAGGGCGGCCATCTGGTAGCCCCAGGATGCGGAGTGCAGCGACCAGCTCGACACGAAGACGACCGGCCGGCCCTGGCCCCAGTCGCGGTAGAACAGGGGGACGCCGTCGTCGGCGCGGATGAAGCCGAATTCGTTCAGCGGTTCGGTGGCGTTCGAAACGGTGCTCATGATCGACCTCGCGGGTGATGAGGGGCGGTTCAGGCGGCGGCCGGGGCGTGGTCGAGGAAGCCGGTGACGCTGAGCAGCCGGCCGTCCGGCGCCAGCACCGCGAAGTCGGTCCCGCCGGCCACCGGCGCGCCGCCCGCGGGCGCCAGCGACCAGGAGAAGCGCAGGCGGTCGTTGTGCCCCTCCGCCGTGCCGCGCAACGAGAAGCGCAGGCCGGGGAACTGCCGCTGCACCGCGTCGATCAGGGCGTTCAGTTCGGCGTGGCCGCGCACCCCCGCCAGCGGGTCGAGGTAGCTGGCGTCCTCCGCCCAGCCGGCGGCGATCAGCGCCCGGCGGCGGTCGGGGTCGGTCTCGTTCCAGGTGGCGATGTAGCGGTCGGCGATGGCGGCGGCGTCCAGGGTGGCGGTCATGGCGTTCGTCCTTTCGTGTCGGCCGGAACAGCCCGGCACCGACACGATCGCCCATCGGCACGCCGCCGATCGATTACGTCGGAGGTAAAATTCGCACACAAAATGAAAGCCCGCCGGCCCCGGCGGGGCGGCGGGCTTTGCCGTCGGTTCCGTCGGTGGTCAGGCGTCGCCGAAGCCGTAGTCGGGCACCGTCTCGTCGTTGCCGTAATACTTGTAGGGCAGGAACTTGCCGGACATCGTCAGCTTGACCCGGTCGCCCTTCGCGTGGGGCAGGCGTTCCATGTCCATCTCGAAGTCGATGGCCGACATGATGCCGTCGCCGAACTCCTCCTGGATCAGCTCCTTGAAGGTGGTGCCGTAGACCATCACCAGCTCGTAGAAGCGGTAGATCAGCGGGTCGGTCGGCGGCATCGCCGGGATGGAGCCGCGGTAGGGCACCTCGTTCAGCATCTTCGCCTCGACCGGCGACAGGCCGAACAGCGCGGCGGCCTTTTCGGCCTGCGGCTTGGTCAGCTTCATCTGGCCGAGCAGGGCGGCGGTGATGATGATGGGGGAGCTGCCGCCGATGGTCTCGGCGATTTGCGCCCAGCTCAGGTCCCGCTCGCGCTTGATGTCGAGGATCTTCTCGGTCAGGTCTTCGCGCTTCATCACACTCTCCCGGTTGGTTGTCGGTCCGGGGTGGGATTGGCAAACGGCGTGCCAAGAGCGGGACGCCGTTGGAAGCCTTGGAAACCGCCGTGGCCGGTGCTATGCGGTAAGTAACGAGATATCGTAAACGCGGAATGTCGTGAGAAAAACACGAGAATTCGTGATTGCGGGGGGGTGACGCGCATGGCGGACGGTGACGGCTGGCCGGTCTTCGACTGCGGGGTGGAGGCCGCGCTGGTCGTGGCGCTGGAATCCGGCCGCATCCTCGACGCCAACCCGGCGGCCTGCCGGCTGCTCGGCTACGACGGTGCGCTGTTGCGGCGGATGGCGATCGTCGACCTCCACCGTGGCCAGGAGCCGGCGTTGCTGGTCTTCACCGAAGCGGTGCTGGACCGCGGCGTCTACTGGACCCGCAGCCTGTCGGCCCGCCACGCCGGCGGCGCGGCGCTGCGGCTGGAGTATGCCGGCGCGCTGCTGCCCGGCGGCGTCCTGCTGCTGACCCTGCACGACCTCGACGCCCGCCGCCGCCGCGACATCGAGGCGGAGGGGGAACTGTACCTGCATGACGGGCTCGGCGCCTGGCAGCGGGTCGAGCGCGTCTTTCACGAGTTCGAGCGCGAGAACCGCTTGATCCTGCAGGCCGCCGGCGAGGGCATCTACGGCGTGAACGCGGAGGGGTTGACGACCTTCGTCAACCCGGCGGCGGAGCGGATCCTCGGCTGGTCCGCCGCGGATCTGCTGGGCCGCGACATGCACGCGCTCGTCCACCACCACCGGCCGGACGGCGCGCCCTACCCCGCCCAGCAATGCCCGATCTACGCCGCCTTCCGTGACGGCGAGGTGCATCGGGTGTCCGACGAGGTGTTCTGGTCGCGCGACGGCCGGCCGATCTGGGTGGAGTACACCAGCACGCCGATCCATGGCGACGGGGTGGTCGCCGGCGCCGTCATCGTCTTCCGCGACATCTCCCAGCGCCGCGAGGCCGAGGAGCGGCTGCGCGCCGCGCTGGCCGAGGTCGACCGGCTGCGTCGCCGGCTGGAGCTGGAGAACACCTATCTGCAGGAGGAAATCCGCCTGTCCGGCAACCACCAGGGCATCATCGGCCGCAGCCCGGCCATCCAGGCCATCCTGCGGCAGGTCGATCTGGTG
The DNA here is from genome assembly GCF_003116095.1 of Azospirillum sp. TSO35-2. Lineage (GTDB taxonomy): Bacteria > Pseudomonadota > Alphaproteobacteria > Azospirillales > Azospirillaceae > Azospirillum. Next base: position 680,184 of record NZ_LGRA01000013.1, on the reverse strand, counting down.
GCGCCGACCGACGCCTCCGTCCTCGTCACCGGCGAGTCGGGCACCGGCAAGGAGCTGATCGCCCGCGCCATCCACGACGCCAGCCGGCGGTCGGGCCGGCCGCTGATCCGGGTGAACTGCGCCGCCATCCCGCGCGAGCTGTTCGAGAGCGAGTTCTTCGGCCACGCCCGCGGCGCCTTCACCGGCGCGCTGCGCGACCGCGTCGGCCGCTTCGAGCTGGCCGACGGCGGCACCCTGTTCCTGGACGAGGTCGGCGAGATCCCGCCCGACCTGCAGGGCAAGCTGCTGCGGGTCCTGCAGGACGGCCTGTTCGAGCGGGTCGGGGAGGAGCGGACGCGCGCCGTCGATGTGCGGATCGTCGCCGCCACCAACCGCGACCTGCGGGCGGAGGTGGAGCGCGGACGGTTCCGCCAGGACCTGTATTTCCGCCTGAACGTCTTCCCCATCGTATCGCCGCCGCTGCGCGACCGGCCGGAGGACATCCCGCTGCTGGCCGCCCACGCCCTGCGCAACGCGGTGGCAAGGCTGAACTGCGGGCCGCTGGCGCTGACCGAGGGCGACGTCCGCCGGCTGGCGGCCTACCGCTGGCCCGGCAACGTGCGGGAGCTGCAGAACGTCATCGAGCGGGCGGCGATCCTGGCGCGCAACGGGCGCATCCATCTGGACCTGCCGGCGGGGGAGCCGGCGGTGGTCCCGGCGGCGGCGGTCGCGACGCCGGGCGTGGCGACGATCGAGACGGCGCAGGACCTCCGCGCCCGCGAACGGGCCAACATCGTCGCGGCGCTGGAGGCGGCGGGCGGCAAGGTGTCGGGTCCCGGCGGCGCCGCCGAACGGCTGGGCGTGCCGCCGACGACGCTCGCCTCCCGCATCAAGGCGCTGGGGGTGGACGCGCGGGCGGTCCGGGAGCGGGGACGGAGAGGTGTGATGCCCCCTCCCTAACCCTCCCCCACCTTCGGTGGGAGAGGGAACTCCGCCGCCTTCGCAATCAACTCCCTCTCCCGCGAAGCTCTCGCACAAAGCTTTGCTTTGTGCTGACGCGACAGGCGGACCATAGGTCCGCTGAGAGCGGGGGAGGGATGGGGAGGGGGCCGCCGGTCGTGACCTCGCTCAGCGCCCCGTCGCCCATTTCTCCAGCTCCACCACCAGGAACAGCCCGAGGCCGACGGCGATCATGGCCGCCCAGGCGGTGGCGTCGATGGCGGCGGTGCCGAACAGGGCCTGCAGGGGCGGGGCGTAGGTGAAGGCCAGTTGCAGCAGCGCCATCAGGGCGATGGACAGCCACACCGGCCGGCTGGCGAACACGCCCCGCGGCGACAGGTCGGCGCGGTGGAGGCTGCGGGCGTTCAGCAGGAAGAAGATCTCGCCGACCACCAGCGCGTTCACCGCCATCGTCCGCGCCACCGCGACGCCGTCGCCCTGAAGGCGGTGGAAATAGAAGAAGCCGAAGCTCGCCGCCACCAGCAGGACCAGCGCCAGCAGCATCCGCCGGACCAGCCGGCCGGACAGGATCGGCTCGTCCCGCGGGCGCGGCGGGCGGGCCATGACGCCGGGCTCCGGCGCCTCGAAGGCCAGCGCCAGCCCCAGCGTCACCGCGGTCACCATGTTGACCCACAGGATCTGCACCGGCGTGATCGGCAGCAGGGTGCCGGTCATCACCGCGGCCAGGATGACGACCGCCTGGGCGCCGTTGGTCGGCAGCAGGAACAGGATGGTCTTGCGCAGATTGTCGTAGACGGTGCGCCCCTCCTCCACCGCATGGACGATCGAGGCGAAATTGTCGTCGGCCAGCACCATCGCCGCCGCCTCCTTCGCCGCCTCGGTGCCGTTGCGCCCCATGGCGACGCCGACGTCGGCACGCTTCAGCGCCGGGGCATCGTTGACGCCGTCGCCGGTCATGGCGACGGTGTTGCCGGCCGCCTGCAAGGCGGTGATCAGCCGCAGCTTGTGCTCCGGCGTGGTGCGGGCGAAGACGCTGTTGGCGCGGGCGGCCGCGGCGAAGCCGGCCTCGTCCAGCCGGTCCAGCTCCGGCCCGGTGATGACGCCGCCACCGGAGCCGCCACCGGAGCCGCCGCCAAGGCCGCCACCAAGGCCAAAGGTCCGGGCGATGGCGGCGGCGGTGGCGGCGTGGTCGCCGGTGATCATCGCCACGCGGATCCCGGCGTCGCGGCAGGCGGCCACGGCACGAAGCGCCTCCTCCCGCGGCGGGTCGGTCAGGCCGCACAGGCCGAGCAGCTCCAGCCCCTCGTCCAGGCTGTCGAGGATCAGTTCGGACGGACCGATCGGGCTGCGCCGCATCGCCAGGGCCAGCACGCGCTGCCCCCGGCCGGCCAGGTCGCCGGTGATCGTGGTCCAGCGCGCGCGGTCGATGGCGACGCCGCCGCCGGCCCGCCGCTCCCGCTCGCACAACGCCAGCACCCGCTCCGGTGCACCCTTCACCACCAGGATGCCGTGGCCGGCGTGGTCGTGGTGCAGCGTCGCCATGAACTGCCGTTCGGATTCGAAGGGGATGGCGTCGCGCCGCGGGCAGCGGCCCAGCTCCTCCGCCGGTTCCAGCCCGGCCTTCATCGCCAGCGCCAGCAGGGCGCCGTCGGTCGGGTCGCCGGCCAGTTGCCAGTCGCCGTCGGCGTCGCGATGGAGGCCGGCGTCGTTGCACAGCAGGGCGGCGCGCGCCAGTTCGGTCAGGCCCAAATCCTGCGCCGGATCGACAAGCCGGCCGTCCCGCCGGATCTCCCCCTCCGGCCGGTAGCCGCTGCCGCCCACCGCGTAGGCGCCGTCGGCGGTGACGATGGTCTGCACCACCAGCTCGTTGCGGGTCAGCGTGCCGGTCTTGTCGGTGCAGATGATGCCGACCGACCCCAGCGTCTCCACCGCCGGCAGGTGGCGGATGATGGCGTTGCGCCGGGCCATGCGGGTCACGCCGACCGCCAGCGTGATGGTCATCACCGCCGGCAACCCCTCCGGGATCGCGGCGACCGCCAGCCCGACCGCGGCCAGCACCATGTCCTGCCACGGCTCGCCATGGACCAGCCGGCCGAAGGCGAAGGTCGCCGCCGCCAGCAGCAGGATCCCGCCGGTCAGCCAGCGCCCGAAGCGCCCCATCTGCACCAGCAGCGGCGTCGCCGCCGGGGCGACCGAGGCGAGGAGATGGCCGATCCGCCCGATCTCCGTCGCGTCGCCGGTCGCCACCACGATGCCGGTGCCTTGGCCCTGGGCGACCATCGTCCCGGCATAGGCCATGCCGGCGCGGTCGCCGAGCGCGGCGTCGGCCGCCACCGCCGGCGGCGCCTTGGCGGTCGCGGCGGACTCGCCGGTCAGCGCCGCCTCCTGGACCAGCAGGCCCTTGGCCCGGTCGACCCTGAGGTCGGCCGGCACCTTGTCGCCGGAGGCGAGGAAGACGCGGTCGCCCGGCACCAGCTCTTCCGCCGGCAGCGTCACGGCGTGGCCGTCGCGCAGCACCACCGCCTGCGGCGACAGCATGTTGCGGATCGCCTCCAGCGCCTGTTCGGCCTTGTCCTCCTGGACATGGCCGATGACGGCGTTGATCAGGACGACGCCCAGGATCACCGCGGCGTCCGTCCAGTGCCGCAGCAGCAGCGCCACCGCGCCGGACACCAGCAGGACGTGGATCAGCAGGTTGTCGAACTGCGTCAGGAAGCGCCGCCACGCCGGGCGCCGCGGCGGCGGGGTCAGCCGGTTGGGGCCGTACTTGGCCTGCCGGGCCGCGGCCTCCGCCGCATCCAGCCCATCGGCCGGGCTGCCGACGCGGGCGGCGACGTCGTGGGTGTCGAGCGCGTGCCAGGGCGGGGCGGGGTCCGGCCGCTCATCGGGCCGTCCGATGGAGGGCGGCGGGATCGACGGTCCCGTTTCTGCCAGCGGTGCCATGGGCATGCTCCCGTGGTTGGCCTCATCCCATCACAGCAGCGATCGGCGGCGATGTCCTTAATCTGGCTCAATCGTTCGTTCCGGTCACCGTCTTAACCGATGTTAAGGCGCCGGCCGGTCGCCGGGGCAGGATGGAAGGCCGGACACGGGAACGCCGCGATGGGAGGGCCATGACGATGGACGTACGCTCGGTGCTTGTGCTGGTCGGCGACGATCCTGCCTCCTCTCCGGCGCTTTCGGTAGCGCTCGCCGTCGGTCGCCTTGCCGGGGCCGGGGTGACGGCGCTCCACAGTTCGGTGTGGCGCGAGCCCTCCTGGGTCGCGGATGCCGGGTCGGCCGCGAAGGCGCCGCGGCAGGGACCGACGGTGGAGGCGCTGGACGCGGCCTTCCAGGCGCGTTGCGCGGCGACCGGCGCCACCGGGCGCTGGGTCGAGGATCGGGGCGACCCGGTGGAGCGGCTGGCCGTCCACAGCCTCTACGCCGATCTGGTGGTGGTGGAGCGCGGCAACCCGGCGGTCATCGACGGCACCCTGACGGCGCCGGAAGCCGGGCGGCTGGCCCTGATGGTGGGGCCGTCGTTGCTGATCGTCCCGCCCGGCTACGGCCGGGAGTTCGCCCTGCGCCGGGTGCTGGTCGGCTGGAACCGCCGCCGGGAGGCGGCGCGGGCGATCCGCAGCGCGCTGCCGCTGCTGCGCGGGGCCGAGCAGGTGGTGGTGCTGTCGGTCTGCGCGCCGGGGCGGGACGACCGTCCCGACCAGCGGATCGCCGACTATCTGGCCGCCCACCAGGTGCATGCCGACGTGCGGATCAACTTCGCCGCCGAGTTCGAGGCGCCGGGCGCCATCCTGGCCCAGGCCCACGCGCTGAACGCCGACGCGATGGTCATGGGCGCCTACGGCCATTCGCGGTCGTTCGAGACCGTGCTGGGCGGCGTGACCCGCCACATGCTGGAGAACGCCGACCTGCCGGTCTGGACCTCGCACTGAGGCGGCACTTCCCACAAGAACAAGGAAAAAACCATGCCGACAACTGAGCGTCGCGCCGATGGGCGCGCGTCCGGAAGCGGGGCGGTCACGCCCGTCCTCCCGGAATCGGCCGCGGAGCCGGCGGTCCCGCCGGACGGGCGCGGCGACCGGCCCAGCCCGGCCTACGGCTTCCCCTATCTGCCGATCCGCGGCGAGATCATCGACCGGCTGGTGCATGCCTGGCAGGGCCGCCTGACGCTGTCGGTCTCCCCGGCGGCGCTGACGCTGGCCTTCGCCGACTGGGCGATGCATCTGGGCAACGCGCCGGGCAAGCAGGCGATGCTGGCCGACAAGGCGATGCGCAAGCTGGTCCGCCTGATGGTCTATGCCGGTGCCGCGGCGGTCGACCGCGACTGCCCGCCCTGCATCGAGCCGCTGCCGGGCGACCGCCGCTTCGCCCACCCGGACTGGCGCCTGTTCCCCTACACGCTCTACGCCCAGTCCTTCCTGCTGGCGCAGCAGTGGCTGCACAACGCCACGACCGACGTGCCGGGCCTGTCGCAGGCCCACGCCCGCATCGTGCCCTTCGTCGCCCGCCAGATCCTGGACGTCTTCGCGCCGTCCAACAACCCCGTCACCAACCCGGAGATCCTGCGCACCGCCATCGCCACCCAGGGGATGAACTTCGCCTACGGGCTGGCCAACTGGACGGAGGACGTGACCCGCCTGATGACCGGCCGGCGGGCGGCCGGGCTGGAACGCTTCCAGGTCGGCCGCGACGTCGCGGTGACGCCGGGCAGCGTGGTCTTCCGCAACGAGCTGATCGAGCTGATCCAGTACGCGCCGACCACCCCGGCGGTGCGGGCGGAGCCGGTGCTGATCGTCCCGGCCTGGATCATGAAATACTACATCCTCGACCTGTCGCCGGAGAACTCGCTGGTCCGCTATCTGGTCGGGCGCGGCTTCACCGTCTTCGCCATCTCCTGGCGCAACCCGGGGCCGGAGCTGCGCGACTGCGGCCTGGAGGATTACCGGCGGCTCGGCGTCATGGCGGCGCTCGACGCGGTGGAGGCGATCTGCGGCCGGCAGCCGGTCCACGCCTGCGGCTATTGCCTGGGCGGCACGCTGCTGTCGATCGCCGCCGCCGCCATGGCGCGCGACGGCGACGACCGGCTGAAGAGCGTGACCCTGCTCGCCGCGCAGACCGATTTCACCGAAGCGGGCGAGCTGATGCTGTTCATCAACGAAAGCCAGGTCGCCTATCTGGAAGACATCATGTGGGAAAGCGGCTTCCTGGACACCAACCAGATGGCCGGCGCCTTCCAGCTGCTGCGGTCGAACGACCTGATCTGGTCGCAGGTGATCCAGCAGTACCTGCATGGCCACCGTCCGGAGGTCACCGACCTGATGGCCTGGAACGCCGACGGGACGCGGCTGCCCTACCGCATGCATTCCGAATACCTGCACCGGCTGCTGCTGGACAACGATCTGGCGGAGGGGCGCTATCGGGCGGAGGGCGGGCCGGTGGCGCTGACCGACATCCGCGCGCCGATCTTCGCGGTCGGCACGCGGCGCGACCATGTGGCGCCCTGGCGGTCGGTCTACAAGATCCATCTGCTGAGCGACACGACCACGGTGTTCCTGCTGACCGACGGCGGGCACAACGCCGGCATCGTCGCCGGTCCGGACCGGTCCGACCGGCAATACCGCATCAGCGAACGCGGTCCCGACGACCGCTACGTCGACCCCGACCGCTGGATGGCGGCCACCCCCGCCCGCACCGGCTCCTGGTGGCCGGCCTGGGCGGACTGGCTGGAGCGGCAGTCGGGAGCGGGCGAGGTCCCCGCCCGCGGCGCCCCGGGCGCGCCGGAGCGCGGCTATGCCCCGCTGTGCCCGGCGCCCGGCCGCTATGTGCTGGAGCCGTGAGGGCTCCGGTCTCAGCGGTGGCGCAGCAGCGTGGCCAGCCGGGCGGCGCGCGCCGGTTCCGGCAGGGCCAGCAGGTTGCGGGCTTCCTCCCGGATGGCGCAGACGCCGGCCGCCGGCCGAAGCGCCCGCCTCAACAGCCCGAGCGTCGGCGGCGGCGCCACCAGCATCAGGCCGTCGAAAAGCCCGAGCGCCGCGGCCTCGTTGACGATGCCGGCGATTTGCGTGATCGAGGTGGGCGCGGTGGGGCGCGGCAGCAGGGCGCAGGAGCCGGTGTCGTGCCCGTCATCCACGGGTGCATCCTCTTCCGGGCAGGCGCAGGCGAGCGGTTCGAAGCGCCCCGGATGGCAGGAGCGGTGGCGAAGAAGCCGGGCTCCGGCTTCGTCGGCCAGCACGATCCAGAGGTTGGCGGGCCTGTGCATCGGATGGTCTCCCCCGATGGTCCCCCCCGTCTCGCCCAGGGGGCCACCCCCCGGCGGTCATCGGTGAGCGAGGGTCATTCGTGCGCGAGCTGGTTCAGATAGGCGACCACGTTGTCGATGTCGGCCCGGGTCAGGGACGGGTTCGGCATCGGCGGGTGCGGGTTGCTCAGCCAGCCCCGGAGCCGGTCGGGCCCGCGGTTGGGGTCGCGGGCGATGGTCGCCAGCGCCGGGGCGGCGTCGGTGCCGCCCGGCCCCTTCCCCTGGCCCCCGACGACGTGGCAGGAGGCGCACCATTGCTCCGCGATCCGCCGCCCCTCGGCCGCGTCGGCGGCCTGGGCGGCGGTGGGCGGCATCAGGCTGGCCGACAGGACCGCGGACAGGGCTGCGGCGACCAGCAGTCCGCCGCAGGATCCTTTGATGAACCCGTTCATCGCCGATTCTCCTTCAGGCTCAGGAGATAGGCGACGATGTCGTCGGTCTCCTCGCGGTTCGGCATCACGTTGGGCATGATGGGATGGGACGTGCGCAGGTAGCTCCGCAACGCCAGTTCGGTGATGGCGGGGTCCTGGACCCGTTCGACGAGATCGGGACCCGCCATGCCGAGACCGCCGGGGCTGCCGGGAACGACCGAATGGCAGTCGCCGCACAGCGCCTGCGCCAGCCGCTTGCCGTTCGCCGGGCTGGCGGAACCATCCGGTTCCCGCGCCCCGGTCGAGGCCGCCAGCCCGGCGGCCGCCGGCAGGCAAAGAGCGGAGGCGACGAGAGCCGCCATCAGGGATCGTCGCGCCATCGGGAATCGTCGCATGGTGCCCTCCGTCCGTCGGGTGTGACCCTGGGCGCCGCCGCTTCACGTGCGGACGAACCGGGCCGCCTTGTGGTCCTTGAGGAATTGGCACAGCGTGATCTTCAGCACGGCGACCCGCTCCAGATGGCCGTGCGTCTTGGCCGTGGCGATGTCGTCTTCGATCATCCGGCGGATTTCGTTCTGGCCGGCCGTGGTCGCGGCCAGATAGTTGCCCAGCTCGGTGGCGACGATCTCGGGCAGATGTTCGTGCTCCGCGATGGCGTCGATCTCCTCGCGGGTCAGTCCGCTCATGCCGATGCAATCTTCGATGGTGATCATGGCGTTGGTCCTCCCTGACAGGGAAGTCTATCCCCCAGGGAGAGCCGGACATTAACCTGCGTCAAGACGCGTCCGCACGCACCTTTTGCGCAGGCGGCCGGCCTCAGGCGGCGGCCCAGGGCGCGGCGGCGAGGGCGCCGTCCGCCGGCACGGCGGGGTCGAGCTGGGCAATTCCGGCCAGCCGTTCGGGGTCGAGCAGGACCAGCCACCCCTTCTGGAAATCCAGCAGCCCCATCTTGCGCATCTGCTTCAGCGTCCGGCAGACATGGACCGAGGTCAGGCCGGTCGCGTCGGCGATGTGGATCTGGCTGATCGGCAGATGCACCGCCGGCGCCGGTGCGGCGTGATGGGCGGCCTGATCGGCGGCCTTATGGGCGGTGACGCGGCGGTGCAGGTCGAGCAGCAGGTTCGCCACCCGTCCCAGCGCCGGTTGCTGCCCCAGGGCGCCCAGATGGTTCCAGGCCGACAGCACCTCGCGCGTCAGGGTGCCGGCGTAGGTCATGGCGAGCCGCGGCGAACCGGTGCAGACGTGGAAGAACAGCGCGTGGCGCACCTTGCACAGCGTGACGTCGGTGATCGCCTCGGCGCTGCACGTCATTCCGGTGGCCTCGTCCCCCTCGAACCCCAGCAGGTCGCCGGGAAGGGCGAAGCGGATGATCTGCCGCTGGCCGTTCTCGAACATCTTGCTGGTCATCACCCAGCCGCTTTTCAGGATGAACACCGACTGGAGCGGGTCCCCCTGCCGGAACAGCGTCGCCCCGGCCTTGCGCAGCTGGATGTGCGGGCCGTGGGGAAACAGGCGGTCGCGGTCCTGGTGGCTCAGCAGGCGGCACAGGCCGTCCTCGCGGGTCGGGCAATGGTCGCACGGCCAATCGAACGAGCGCGCGACCGGCAGGCCGCACGCCTCGCCGCAATCCCGGGGGGCATGGAAATCGAAGGGTATGGGTTTGGTCCCGTCCATCGCGTCGACCTTCCCGTACAACCGGCCCGTCACGCCGTTCCGGTAATGCCCCGGCTCCGCATCCGGACGGCGCGCACGGACCGCGCGGAGGCCATCCCATCCACCGGAGATTTAAAATCCCGCGGCTTCCGCCGGTCAATGCTCAAAAAGGAGTAGCAGTTCCACGGTGATCACCAAGTCTTTGGCCAACATTCCGAATTTACACGCGCTTTTAGTGGCGGCCACCATTGGGCGGCGGTTCCCCGCCGACAGCGCGAATACACGGAGAATGGAGTTGGTATAGACTCTTAAATTACGGCGCCGCGTCGGCGGCGTGCGCCGTCGTGCCGGACCGGCCGGGTTGCGGTCTCGGCCGGCCGGCTTCGGTCAGCACGCTGTCCAGAACCCCGACCAGATGGTCGATGCGGTAGGGCTTGGGCAGCACCTGCACGCCGGTGGCGCGGGCGACCTCCTCGCTGTAGCCGGTCGCCAGAACGACCGGAAGGCCGGGGAACAGGCGCTGGGCGTTGCGGGCCAGATCGACTCCGCTCATGCTGCCGGGCATCACCACGTCGCTGAACAGCAGGTCGATCCCGCCGGCCTCCAGCAGCGGCAGCGCCTCGTCCGCCGTGGCGGCGCGGGTGACGGTGAAGCCGGCCTCCTCCAGCGCGCTGCCGACGGTCAGCGCGACGATCGGGTCGTCCTCCACCACCAGCACCCGGCCGCCGAGCCGCGATCCGGCCGGTTCGACGGCGCGCGGCTCGACCTCCGCCGAGGGGGCGGTGGCGGAGCGCGGGATCAGCAGCCCGACGGTGGTGCCGTGGCCCTCCTCGCTGTCGATCCAGGCGGTTCCGCCGGAATGGCGGGCGAAGCCGTAGACCTGCGACAGGCCGAGGCCGCTGCCCTTGCCAATCTCCTTGGTGGTGAAGAAGGGGTCGAAGGCGCGCGCCCGCACCTCGGCGGGCATGCCGGTGCCGGTGTCGGTCACGGTCAGCCGCACGAAATCGCCCGACAGCCCGTCCGGTGCGCCGGGGGGCAGCGTCACGTTCGCCGCCCGCACCGTCAGCGTGCCGCCGTCCGGCAGGGCGTCGCGCGCGTTCACCGCGAGGTTGAGCAGCGCCAGTTCCAACTGCGTCGGATCGACCTCCACCGGCCACAGCCCGCCGGCGAAGTCGATCTCCAGCCGGACGTCGGCGCGCAGCGCGCGGTTCAGCAGTTCCGACAGGTTCAGCACGCGGTCGCGCAGGTCGACCGGCTCGGGCCGCAGCGCCTGGCGGCGGGCGAAGGCCATCAACTGCTGCACCAGCTTGGCGCCGCGGTCGACCGCCTGCCGTCCGGCATCGACCAGCGTCCGGATCCGCGTGTCGCCGGTCCGCTGTTCGATCATGTGCAGGCAGCCCGACAGCGCCTGGAGCAGGTTGTTGAAGTCGTGCGCGACGCCGCCGGTCATCTGGCCCAGCGCCTCGGTCTTCTGGGTCTGCAGCAGGGCGACCTGGACGCGCTCGCGCTCGGCCACCTCCTCGGCGACACGGGCCTCCAGGGTGGCGTTGAGCTGGTGCAGCTCGTCCGCCGCCCGCTTGGCCTCGGTCACGTCGCTGCCCTCGACGAACAGGCCGGTGACCCGCCCGGCCTCGTCCTTGATCGGCTGGTAGACGAAGGTCAGGAAGCGCTGTTCCAGCGCCTCGCCGGGGCGGCGCTGGAAGCTGATCGGCATGCTGCGGCCGACGAAGGGTTCGCCGCCGGCATAGACCCGGTCGAGCAGTTCGAAGAATCCCTGGCCCGCCACCTCCGGCAGCGCCTCGCGGGCGGAGCGCTCGACCAGATCGCGGTGACCGACGAGCTGGAGGTAGGCGTCGTTGACCAGCTCGAAGACATGGTCCGGCCCGCGCAGCACGCACATGAAGCCGGGCGCCTGCCGGAACAGCGTGCGCAGCCGCTCGCCCTCCGCCGCCAGCCGGGCGTTGGCCGCCTCGACCGCCGCCCGCTCGCGCGTCAGCGCCTGGTTGGCGGCGCGCAGCGCCAATTCTGCCCGCACCCGCTCCGCCGCCGCCCAGGTCCGCTCCGCCACATCCTCGGCCAGGGCCGCCTCGGCGTCGGTCCAGCGCCGCCGCCCGGCCTCGTGCAGGTAGAGGATGGCCGTCAACTGCCCGGCCTTCAGCAGCGGCACCACCAGAAGCGCCCCCACCCCGACGGCGGCGACGCCGGCCGCCGGGTCGGCCGCCACATCGTTCAGCCGCAGGGTGCGGCCGGCCCGCAGCGCGTCCACCACCGCGCTCCCGAAGCCGTCGAGCGGCCGGACGGCGCCGGCGAGGCTGGGGAGCCGGCCGTCGGTCCAGTCGAGGTCGACCGACACCGCGCGCCCGGTCGGGTCGATCCGGCCATAGCCGGCCCGCGCCACGCCCAGATGGCGGCCGATGGCTTCGGCGGCGGCGCTGGTGACGCCGACCGGGTCGTTCAGCCCGCGCAGCCGCTCAGCCAAATCGAGCTGGAAGGTCAGCCGCCGTTCGGCGAGCACGCGCGCCGTGTTCTCGGTGCAGGCGCAGAACATGCCGGCGACGCGGTCGGTCTCGTCGCGCACCGGGCTGTAGGAGAAGGTGAAGTAGGTCTCTTCCCGATAGCCGTGCCGCTCCATCACCAGCAGCAGGTCTTCGTTGAAGGTCGCCTCGCCCGCCAGCGCCCGCGCCACCAGGGGCGACAGGTCGGTCCAGATGTCGGCCCAGACCTCGGCGAAGGGGCGGCCCAGCGCCTCCGGCTTGTTGCCCAGGATCGGGCGGTAGCCGTCGTTGTAGAGGAAGGACAGCGCCGGTCCCCAGACCACGAACATCGGGAAGCTGGAGGTCAGCATCAGGTTGACGACGGTGCGCAGCGACTGCGGCCAGCCCTCCACCGGGCCGAGCGGGGTCGCGGACCAGTCCATCGCCCGCATCCGCGCGCCCATCTCGCCGCCGCCGGTGAAGACGTCCGGCCGGTCGCCGGCCTCACCCAGGCCGGCCGCCTCCGCCGCCCGGATCCGCGCCGCCTGCTGCCAGACCGGGTCCGTCCCCACCGGATCCATGCTCATCCGATGGCCGCCGCGGCTCGGGCGGGACGCTGGCGGTGACGGCACAGGATCAAGGGCGAGGGACAGGCGCAGATCGGGATCATGGCGGGAACATAGGTAATCGTAAGAGGCAGGGCAATGCGGTGTCCCTAGCCCTTTCGCGGTAGCATTCTTGGTTTTCGACCACGCTGTGACGTTCCGGGATCGGATGATGTTGACCCTCTCGCCATGGGAACCGTCGGACTGCTGTGTCGGGGCACGGCGCCAGCCCCGTTATCCTGCCCAATCTCTTTGTCCGCCGGAGGATGTGCTTGGATCCGTTCGACCTGATCGCCATCCTGCTGACGCTGGCCGCCGCCTTCGGATTCATCAACTATCGTTGGTTGCGGATGCCCAGCTCCATCGCCCTGTTCCTGGAAGGGCTGGCGCTGGCGCTGCTGGCCGGCGGCCTCGACAGTTTGACGGCCACGCTGGGGGCGGGGAACTGGCTGCGCCACCTGACCGAGCAGGTCAACCTGCCCGCCATCCTGCTGGACGGCATCCTCAGCCTGCTGCTCTACGCCGCGGCGGTGAACGAGGATTTGGGCGCCCTGCTGACGCGGAAATGGACGATCCTGGCGCTGGCGACCATCGGTGTCCTGCTGTTCACCGGCATGATGGGCGCCGGCCTGTGGTTCATCTTCGCGACGGTCGGGCTTCCGGTGCCGCTGATCTGGTGTCTGGTGCTGGGCGCCGCCATCGCCCCGACCGACCCGGTCGCTGTGCACGCCATCCTGGGCCGCCTGCCGGTTCCGGGCACGTTGCGGACCGTCATTTCCGGCGAGAGTCTGTTCAACGACGGTGTCGGCGTGGTGGTGTTCACCACCCTGCTGCATCTCGCCACCGGCGATGGGGCGGCCGGTGACGGGGCTGCCGGCGGCACGCCCGCCTTCGCCGTGGTCCCCGCCGTGCTGGATTTCGTGAAGGAGGCGTTCGGCGGCGGGCTGCTCGGCTTCGTCTGCGGCTGGGTGGCCTTCCAGGCCAAGCGGCGGGTCGACGAGAGCACGCTGGAGCTGATGATCTCGCTGGCGCTGGTGATGGGCACCTATTCGCTGGCGAGCGTCCTGCATGTGTCGGGGCCGATCGCCGTGGTGGTGGCCGGGCTGCTGATCGGCTACACGACCGAGCGCCATGTGCGGAGCGAGCGGAGCCGCCGCGACCTGCGCGTGGTCTGGACGATGATCGATTCCGTGCTGAACGCGCTGCTGTTCCTGCTGGTCGGGCTGGAGGCGACCGTCGTCATCACCTGGACGGGCCCCGCCCTGATCGCCGCCGCGCTGGCCCTGCCGTTGGCCCTGCTGGTGCGGCTGTTCAGCTTGGCCCCCGCCCTGCTGATGCACATGGGCCGCTCCGGCAAGGCCAGCGCGCTGGCCATCCTGACCTGGGCGGGCCTGCGCGGCGGCATCGCGGTGGCGCTGGTGCTCTCGCTGCCGGAGAGTCCATACCGCGATCCGATCCTGGCGGTCTGCTACGCCGTCGTCGCCTTCACCATCCTGGTGCAGGGACTGACGCTGGAGCGGATCGGCCGGGCGCTGTACGGCGGGCGTGGAGCGGAAACGCGCGGCGGCGCGGCCGAAACGTCCCACGGCCACGGCTCCACCGGCGCCGGCGGGGCCTGATCGGCGTCCCGGCCGCCATATTTCTTGCGGCGCTTCATCGGCTATTAACGTGTTTTTGCTGGATTGGGAGGGTGAGGGCCGCCGTCTGGTGGTGTGTGGGGATGGCGATGGGCGACACGGACGATCTCTTCGATATCTACCGCAAGGACCACGCCGCCGCGGCGATGACCGGGACTGCCCTGGCCGCGGCGCTGACCGAGACCGTGCGGCGCAGCTTCACGCTGATCGACGAGCTGTGCGCCGACGTCACGCGGGCGCTGGCCCAGGCGCGCTACACGACCCGGCTGGCGCCCACGGTGGTCGACCGCTCCACCTACGTGCGGCTCGACCGCCATTCCGAGAGTTTCCGGGATTACCTGCGCGGCTGGAGCCAGCAGCGGGCGGAGAAGGCCGCCGGCGGCATGCATTGGGAGGCCCAAATCCTGGTCACCGACCATCGCCGGACCACGGTGGAGGTCGGGTTGGGGCTGGCCTTCGAATGGCCGACCGGCGCGGCGGAGGCCGGCCTCGCCTTTGTGGAGTTCTGGCCGACCGGGCAGGGCGTGGCACTGCCGGCGGAATCGCGCGAGTTCCAGCGCGGGCTGCTCGCCTGCATCATCAAGCTGGAACAGGCCGGGACGCTGGCCAGCGTCAAGGGCCGCGGCTGACCCCGCCCGCCGGCCCTACAGGGTGGTGTTGAGGCCCGACGCCGACAGCTCGACCGGGCGGCGGGCCTGACCGTCGCGGGCGTAGGTGCCGTCGCTCGACGCCTTTTCCAGCGCCAGCAGCAGGTTGCGGTTGATCGTCAGCACCGCCTTGCGCAGGGCGACCAGCCCGGAGGCGTTGACCGACACCGCACGATCGAGCCGGTCGATCCGCTCCAGCGTCATCGCGCGCAGATCGTCGGGCAGGCGGATGCCCTCGTCGCGCGCCCGCAGCGCGGCGTTTTCCAGCTGTTCGGCCATCGCCGCCTTGCGGTGGGCGTAGGCCTCCAGCCGGTCGAGCATGCCGGCGGCGAGACAGGCCGATTCCTCCTCCAGCACCGCCGACAGCGCCTCGATGGCGTCGAGGAAGTCGCGGACCACCAGCGCGGTGGCGCCGTCATAGCCGGGGGCGGGGGCCGCCACCTCGTCCGCCGGCGCGGCGGCGGCCGGGTCGGGGGCGAATTCGTGGATCAGGTCCTTGAGGGTCACGCTCACGACGCGCTCTCCGCCTGGCGGGCGTAGAGCCGGGCGACCTCGTCGCGGGTCATCCGGCCGATGCCGAGCGTGCCGGCGTCGGCGATCGCCTTGCCGTACTCCTGGAGCAGCATGCTGCGCCACGGCTTTTCCGCCGGGCCGCCGCCGCCGAACAGCGCGCTTTCCTTCATGCCGGCGAACATGCTTTCCATCAACTGGCCGACGATCATCGCCTCGAACTCCTTCGCGACCTTGTCGGCCGCCGCCGGGTTGGGGGCGTCGAGGGTCGCCTTTGTTGGAGCGGCCATTGTCGGGGCCGGGGCCGGGGCGGCCGGCGGCCGGATGTTCATCGTGCTCACGTCCATCGATGCCCTCCTGTCGTGGTCCAGGCTGTAGAGGCCGGCGGTCAGATGATTTCGAGGTCGGCGTGCAGGGCGCCGGCCGCCTTGATCGCCTGCAGGATGGCGACCATGTCGCGCGGGCCGACGCCCAGCGCGTTCAGGCCGTTGACCAGTTGCTGCAGGCTGACGTTGCCGCCGACCGTCACGAACTGGCGGCCGTTGCCCTCCTGCACCTGCACGTCGGTGCGCGGCACCACGACGGTGGAGCCGTTGCTGAAGGGCTGCGGTTGCGACACCTGCGGCGCCTCCACCACGCGGACGGTCAGGTTGCCCTGGGTGATGGCGACCCGGCTGACCCGCACGTCGTCGCCGATGACGATGGTGCCGCTGCGCTCGTCCACCACGACGCGGGCGACCGCGTCGGGGCGGACCTGCAACTGCTCGATCTCGCCGATCAGCCGCGACACGTTGCCGACATAGGCGCCGACGATGCGGACATCCACCGTCGACAGATCGAGCACCCGCGCGTTGCCGGAGCCCAGCCGCGCGTTGACGGCGTCGGCGATCCGGTTCGCCGTGGTGAAGTCGGGGTTGCGCAGCGCCATCCGCACCGCGCCGATGTCGTTCAGCGCGTGCTTCAGCTCGCGCTCGACGATGGCGCCGTTGGCGATGCGGGCGGTGGTCGGCACCCCCTTGGTCACCGTCGCCGCCGCGCCGCCGGCGGAAAAGCCGCTGACCGACAGCGGCCCCTGGGCGACGGCGTAGGCCTCGCCGTCGGCGCCCAGCAGCGGGGTGACCACCAGCGTGCCGCCCAGCAGGCTGGTGGCGTCGCCCAGCGCCGACACGGTGACGTCGACGCTGGTGCCCTGGCGGGAGAAGGGCTGCAGGCTGGCGGTGACCATCACCGCCGCGGCGTTGCGGGTGCGCAGGGTCTCGCCGCGGGTGTTGATGCCCAGCCGCTCCATCATCCCCTTCAGGCTCTGTTCGGTGAAGGGGGCGTTGATCAGACGGTCGCCGGTGCCGTTCAGCCCGACCACCAGGCCATAGCCGACCAATTGGTTGCGGCGGACTCCGTCGAAGGTGACGAGATCCTTCACCCGCGTCTGCGCCGCCGCCGGACCGGAGCCCGAGACGAGCAGGGCCAGCGCCAGAACCCCGGCGACCAGGGCCGCCGCGGCACGGAAGGGCCGCCTTGCGGACCGGGCGGGGAGCTGCCGGGAGATCGGGGTGCCGGGGCGCATGCGATGTGGCCTACAGGTAGTTGGTCAGGTGCAGCTTGGCGATGCGTGCGGTGGCGCTGGACGTCGCGTCGATCTGCGCCTCCAGCTGGCTGATCCGCGTGCTGGCCTCGTAGGCGTCGACGCCTTCGAGATGGTCGATCTGGATCGACAGGATGGACTTCTGCGTCTTGTGCTGTTCGGCCAGCGTCGCGACCTGGGCGCGCTGGATGCCCAGTTGCGCCGTCGCCTCGCGCAGGTTGCCCAGGCCGTTCGACAGCTTGTCCACCGCCGTCCGGATGTAGTCGGGATAGGCGTCGACGTTCATCTTCGAGGTGTCGACCGCGGCCAGCATGTAGATGCCTTCCAGCAGCTCGCGCATCTCCGGGTCATTGGCCTGCACGCCGTAGGGAATGGTCGAGGCGTCCGCCGGCTGGCCGCTGACGCGCGGCGAGGCGGTGCCGCCGGGCTGCAGCGCCGTGGTGCCGGTGTAGAGCCCGCCTTCGAAGCTGTCGGTCAGCGGCGCCGGGGCCGGCGTCGCCGGGTCGCGCACGGCGAACAGCGCGTCGAGCTGGGTGATCACCGCCGCGGTTTCCGCCGCCGTCTTCGGCGCCGGCGTGCCGCCGGTGGCCGAGGCGATGGCGTCCTGGACGATCTGCATCGGCGAGCGCAGGCCGGACTTGTCGCCGTCGACGCTGCGCATCGGCGGCTGGTCCACCGCGGTGCCGGCGAACAGATAGCTGTTGCCGGCCGACGCGTTCAGCAGCCCGACCACCTGGTCCAGCACGCCGCGCGCCCGGATCTGCAGCGAGGTGCCGGTCGGCGACTGCTGCCCCAGCCCGGTGGAGGCGGCGGCCAGCAGATCCGTCCCGGAGGTCAGGATGCTGGTCATCGCGCTGTCCATCATGCCCATGCGGCCGTCGAGCAGGTCGGTGGTCTTGATGTACTCGTCGGTGCGGTCGAACAGGTTGCGTAGCGCGATGTCGCGCCCGGTGCTGGCGCCGATGGTGGCGCTGACGTCGGCGTGGACGCCGGTCGACACCTCCTCGTTCGCACGGGTCAGCTCCAGTTGCAGGTGGGTCATGGTGCCTTGCAGGCGGCGGCTCATGCCCAGGGTGGACAGCGTGTTGTACAGCATGGGCCTTACCCCTTGATCTGCAGCAGGATGTCGATCATGCGCCCGGCCACCTGCACCACCTGGGCGCTGGCGCCGTAGCTCTGCTCGATCAGCATCAGCTTCTGCATCTCGTCGTCGACGTTGACGCCGTCGCGGTTGATCCGGGCGCTCTGCAGGGTGTCGGCGCTGATCTTGCGCGCGTTCATCTCCGACTCCGCGCCGGTGCGGTAGCCCTGCTGGGCCGACACCATGGCGGTGGCGTAGTCGCCCAGCGTCGCCGTCGCCGGCATGTCGGCCGCGCTGAAGGCCCGCGGGGCGGTGAAGGCGGCCTGGAAGACGGCGATCTGGGTCTGGTCGCCCGGCTGCAGCGGGGCCGCGGCCTGCACGCCGCTCTGCACCCGCCAGCTTTCCGTCCGCACCACGTCGTTGACCGCGATGCGCGAGGCCAGCCCGGCGGTGATGCCGTAGACGGCGCCGGCGTCGGTGAACAGGCCCGCCTTGGTCGGGTCGGCCTCCGCCGCCTGGAAGCCCTTGACCAGCCCGGCGGCCAGCTCGTCGAGCTGGGCCAGCGCGCGCGGCATGTCCTGGTTGATGGTCTGGACATAGCCCATGATCCGGCCGCTCTGGATCTCGGTGTCGGGCTTGGCCGACAGCGACACGCCGTTGGCCATCACGTCGCCGCCGACGATGGTCAGCGGCGTCTCGCCGGGATCCAGCGTGTGGTCCAGCAGGGTCTGGCCGTTGCGGGTCATCACCACGACCTGGCCGTCGTCGCGGCCGTAGGTGCGGATGCCGATCTCGTCCGACATCTGGTCGAGCAGGCGGTCGCGCTCGTCGCGCAGGTCGCCGGCGTCGCCGCCGCGGGCGTCGAGCCCGGCGATGCTGCCGTTCAGTTCGCTGATCCGGTGCAGCGCGGTGTTCACGCTGTCGACCGAGGTCGCCAGCCGGTCGCGGGCGTCGGCCTGCACCGTCGTCGCCGCCTCGGCGGCGCGGTTGATCCCCTGGGCCAGCGCCGTCGCCTGCGACACCACGGCGTTCTGCGCCGCGTCGTCGTTGGGCATGCCGTGCAGGCGGGAGAAGGCCTGCTGCAGCTTCGACAGCTGGGTCGAGACCGATTTCTCGTCCTGCGGCTGGCCCAGCACCAGCGCGTAGTCGGCCAGCGCCGACGCGCGCGCCTCCTGGCCGGAGTAGCGGCTGGTCTCGTAGCGGGCGTCGCGGATCAGCAGCTCGTCGACCCGGCGGGCGACCGCGTCGACCTGGACGCCGGCGCCCTGGCCGGCGGTCGTCGTCGCCGACAGGGCGAGGTCGCGGCGGACATAGCCGGCGGTGGTGGCGTTGGCGATGTTGTGGGACACCATCGCCGCCTGCTGCTGGCTGGTGCGCAGACCGGACAGCGCGGCGGTCAGGGCGAGTTGGACGCTCATGGCAGGGACTCCGTCGCGGTCGGGCTCAACGCTTCAGGCGGTTGGTTTCGTCGACCATCTCGTCGGTGGTGCGGACGATGGTGGCGTTCGACGAATAGGCGCGCTGGGTTTCGATCAGCGACACCAGCTCGGTGGCGATGTCGACGTTGGACTGCTCCAGCGCGCCGCCGACCACCGTTCCCGCCGCCCCGCTGTTGCCGGCGCTCAGCGTCAGCGGCCCGGATTCCGCGCCCAGGGTGAAGCGGTTGCCGGCCTGGGCGACCAGCCCGTCCGTGTTGGTGACGGTGGCGACCGGGATCTGGTACAGCGCCTGCTTGGCGCCGTTGTCGTACAGCACCCACAGCTTGCCGCCCTTGTCGATGTCGACCGAGGTGACGCGGCCGACCTTCGAGCCGTCGGCGGTGACCTGCGGCACGTAGTCGCCGGTCAGCTGGGTGACGTTGTTCAGCGCGACGTTGAACGTGTCCGCGGTCGGCGACGCCGGCGAGGTCACGCTGAAGGACGGCATCGGGTTGAGCGGCAGCCCCGCCCCGTCCACCGGCATGCCGGCGTAGGGACCGGTGGCGGCGAAGGTGACGGTCATCGGCGCGCCGGTCACCGTGTAGCCGGTCGGCGCCGTGGCGCCCAGCGTCCACTGGTTGGGAGTCGCGGTCTTGGTCCAGGTCAGCCCGACGTCGAGCGGGTTGCCCAGCCCGTCGTAGAAGGTCGGGCTGGTGGTGAAGGCGTCGCCGGCCGCCGCCTGGGCCGGCAGGTTGCCGGAGAAGGCCATCTGGGTGGTCCGGCTGCCGCCATAGAGCAGGTTGCCGACATTCACCGACTGGAGATCGTCGAAGCGCGACGTGCTGACGTTGGGCAGGGTGCCGTCGGGCGACAGCTTCCAGGCTTCCAGGTACTGGCCGGCGCTGTTGTGCAGGAAACCGCTCTGGTCGGGCGTGAAGCTGCCGGCGCGGGTCAGGGCGTATTCGGGGGAGCCGGACGGGGCGTTGCCGACGACGAAGAAGCCGTCGCCGCTGATCGCCAGGTCGGTGGCCGACGTGGTGCCCAGGATCGTGCCGTCCTGCTTGATCTGGTAGTGCGTGTTCGACTGCACGCCGCTGGCGGTGTAGGTGGTGGTGCTGCCGGGCGAGGTGACCAGCGTCGAGAAGTCCACGGTGGCCCGTTTGTAGCCGACCGTCTGCGAGTTGCTGATGTTGTCCGAAATGGCGGCAAGGCGCGAACTCTGCGCCGACATGCCGCTGACCCCGGATCGCATGGCGCTGTACAGGCTCATCCTTGGAATCCTCTGGTCAACCGACTGGCGGAAGGGGAATGGGGTGTCCCGGGATTCTCCGCGGAAGACTGTGACCGAACCATAGCGGCGCGGTTTTAAAGGGGCTTTAAAAGAAAAGGCGGGCGCTTTTGTTAAAATACGCCGCGCTTTCTCTTGACGGTGATTGTGGTGTCAGCCGGCCGGGCGGCGCAGCAGCGTGATGCTGATCCGCCGGTTGGTCGGGTCGAGCGGCGCGCCGGCGGCGAAATGGTCGAGGTCGGCGCGCCCCTCCACCCGGACGATGCGCTGGACCGGGATGCCGCTGCCGATCAGCTCGCGGCGGGCGGCGTTGGCGCGGTCGCTCGACAGCTCCCAATTGCCGTATTTGGCGTCGGGGGCGTAGCCCAGCCCGTCGGTGTGGCCGGTGATGCTGATCGCGTTGGGCGCCGACAGCAGCGCCGTCGCCACCAGCCGCATCAGCCGGCGGCCCTGCTCGTTCATCTGCGCCGAGCCGACCTTGAACATCGAGAAGCGCGCCTGATCGGTCAGCTGGACGCGCAGGCCGTCGGGCGACTGCTGGATCACCAGGCTGCCCGACAGGGCGCTCAGCTCCGGCGAGGAGGCGAGGCGCTGGCGCAGGTCGCGTTCCAGCGTTTCCATCGCCACCCGCTCGGTCAGCTCGGTCGAC
>NZ_LGRA01000013.1:658934-659028 GCF_003116095.1 Azospirillum sp. TSO35-2 | reverse complement strand
ACACGATGGTGCCCGAGGCGAAGCTTTCCGAGATGTGCTTGGTCAGCGCGTTGGTCGTGCTGGCCGTCAGCGTCATCTCGCGGACCACGCCGGC
>NZ_LGRA01000013.1:658851-658924 GCF_003116095.1 Azospirillum sp. TSO35-2 | reverse complement strand
CCCCCCCCCCCCCCCCCCCCCCCCCCCCCCCCCCCCCCCCCCCCCCCCCCCCCCCCCCCCCCCCCCCCCCCCT
>NZ_LGRA01000013.1:658670-658777 GCF_003116095.1 Azospirillum sp. TSO35-2 | reverse complement strand
TGCTGCCAGAGAGGATTGAACTCTCGACCTCTCCCTTACCAAGGGAGTGCTCTACCACTGAGCTACGGCAGCGCCGGGTGCAGGCGCCCGATGACAGGATCGGAAGG
>NZ_LGRA01000013.1:658551-658660 GCF_003116095.1 Azospirillum sp. TSO35-2 | reverse complement strand
CTGGTCGTCGTGGAAGACCGGGATCTTCATCCGCTCCTTCAGGCGCCGCTCCACCTCGAAGCAGGCCGGCGCGCCGATGTCCTCCAGGTTGATGGCGCCGAAGGTCGGT
>NZ_LGRA01000013.1:658432-658541 GCF_003116095.1 Azospirillum sp. TSO35-2 | reverse complement strand
CTGGTCGTCGTGGAAGACCGGGATCTTCATCCGCTCCTTCAGGCGCCGCTCCACCTCGAAGCAGGCCGGCGCCCCGATGTCCTCCAGGTTGATGGCGCCGAAGGTCGGC
>NZ_LGRA01000013.1:658349-658422 GCF_003116095.1 Azospirillum sp. TSO35-2 | reverse complement strand
TGACCTACGAGGCGGTCGCGCAGACCACGGCGGCCGGCCTGGGCCAGACCACCTGCATCGGCATCGGCGGCGC
>NZ_LGRA01000013.1:658262-658339 GCF_003116095.1 Azospirillum sp. TSO35-2 | reverse complement strand
AGCGGGCGAAGGGATTCGAACCCTCGACCCCAACCTTGGCAAGGTTGTGCTCTACCCCTGAGCTACGCCCGCAAAAC
>NZ_LGRA01000013.1:658152-658252 GCF_003116095.1 Azospirillum sp. TSO35-2 | reverse complement strand
CGGCGCCGGAACTGCCGACGCCGATTGCGCCGCCGCCGAGAACGCCGAGGCCGGAGCCGCTACCGCCGAGAAAGCCGGTGCCGGCACCGCAGACGCCGAC
>NZ_LGRA01000013.1:658048-658142 GCF_003116095.1 Azospirillum sp. TSO35-2 | reverse complement strand
CTGGCCGGCAAGGACGTCGCAGCGGCGGCGGTCGGCGGCAACGGCACGATCACCCTGACCGGCAACACCACCACCGGCGTGGTCCGCGACTTCT
>NZ_LGRA01000013.1:657518-658038 GCF_003116095.1 Azospirillum sp. TSO35-2 | reverse complement strand
GTCGATCAGGATCGCGCGGAAGTCGTTGACATTGGTCAGGGTCGGGCCGGTGACCACGCTGTCGCCCAGCGCCTCGAAGAAGCCGTGGCCGTCGTTCGCCGCCAGGCTGTCGCGGGGCCGGAGGCCGTGGTGCCACGCCCGCGCCAGCGTGTCGGGGCCGATCACGGCGCCGGCGATCTCCTCCACCCCATCCACCCCGTCGGTGTCGCCGGCGATGGCGTGGATGGCCGGATGGCCGTCGAGCGCGATGGCGAGCGCCAGCAGGAACTCGACGTTGCGGCCGCCGCGGCCCGCACCGCGCACCGTCACCGTGGTCTCGCCGCCCGACAGCAGGATGCAGGGGGCGGTGACCGGCTGGGCGCGTTCGGCCACCTGCAGGGCGAGGCCGGCCAGCACCTTGCCGACGTCGCGCGCCTCGCCCTCGATGCGGTCGCTGAGGATGTGGGCGGCATAGCCAGCGCTGCGGGCGACGGCGGCGGCGGCCTCCAGCGCCATCTGCGGTGTGGCGATCAGCCGGGTC
>NZ_LGRA01000013.1:657391-657508 GCF_003116095.1 Azospirillum sp. TSO35-2 | reverse complement strand
TGGGAGAGTAGGTCGCCGCCAGGTCACTCAGGCACAAGAGACACTCCAAACCCCAACCAAACACCCCCTCGCGCACGTCATCTTCACCCGTCTGGCCCGGAGCCGACACCGTCTCAT
>NZ_LGRA01000013.1:657161-657381 GCF_003116095.1 Azospirillum sp. TSO35-2 | reverse complement strand
GATGTCCTCGGGGGCGCCGGCCTCGACCGCGGCGGCGAGCACCAGGCGGGCGGCCTCGCAGGTGGATTTGCGGGCGCGCGGGTGGGGGGAGAAGATCAGGCCGTTGCGGGTCTTCAGCGCGATCAGCGCCTTGAAGATGGCGGTGGAGGTCGGGTTGGTGGTGGGGACGATGCCGCAGATCAGCCCGACCGGCTCGGCGATGGTGACGATGCCGGCGTCA
>NZ_LGRA01000013.1:657033-657151 GCF_003116095.1 Azospirillum sp. TSO35-2 | reverse complement strand
CACCGCCAAGCGGCTGGGCGCCATCGTCTCGGCGACCGACGTCCGCCCGGCGGTGAAGGAGCAGGTGCAGTCACTTGGCGGCAGCTTCGTCGCCGTCGAGAACGACGAGTTCAAACAG
>NZ_LGRA01000013.1:656197-657023 GCF_003116095.1 Azospirillum sp. TSO35-2 | reverse complement strand
TGGCATCACGATCTCGACGGCGCACGTCGAGTACGAGACGCAGAACCGCCACTACGCGCACGTCGACTGCCCCGGCCACGCCGACTATGTGAAGAACATGATCACCGGCGCCGCCCAGATGGACGGCGCGATCCTGGTGGTGTCGGCGGCCGACGGCCCGATGCCGCAGACCCGTGAGCACATCCTGCTGGCGCGCCAGGTCGGCGTTCCGGCGCTGGTGGTCTTCATGAACAAGGTCGACATGGTCGACGATCCGGAGCTGCTGGAGCTGGTCGAGCTGGAGGTGCGCGAGCTGCTGTCGTCCTACCAGTTCCCGGGCGACGACATTCCGATCACCAAGGGTTCGGCGCTGTGCGCGCTGGAAGACCGTTCGCCGGAGATCGGCCGCGACGCCGTTCTCGCCCTGATGAAGACGGTGGACGAGTACATCCCGCAGCCGGAGCGTCCGGTTGACCGTCCGTTCCTGATGCCGATCGAGGACGTGTTCTCGATCTCGGGCCGTGGCACGGTGGTGACCGGCCGCGTTGAGCGTGGCATCGTGAAGGTCGGTGAGGAAGTCGAGATCGTCGGCCTGAAGGCGACGGTGAAGACGACGGTGACCGGTGTCGAGATGTTCCGCAAGCTGCTCGAGTCGGGCCAGGCTGGCGACAACATCGGCGCGCTGCTGCGCGGCACCAAGCGTGAGGACGTGGAGCGCGGCCAGGTTCTGGCCAAGCCGGGTTCGATCACGCCGCACACCAAGTTCAAGGCCGAAGCCTACATCCTGACGAAGGAAGAGGGCGGCCGCCACACCCCGTTCTTCACGAACTACCGTCCGCAGTTCTAC
>NZ_LGRA01000013.1:655948-656187 GCF_003116095.1 Azospirillum sp. TSO35-2 | reverse complement strand
TCAGCTTGAAGGCCGCGGTGACGCGCTCCTTGGTGGCGCCGCCGCCGACGTCGAGGAAGTTGGCCGGCTCGCTGCCATACAGCTTGATGATGTCCATGGTGGCCATCGCCAGGCCGGCGCCGTTGACCATGCAGCCGATGTTGCCGTCGAGCTTGACGTAGTTCAGCTCGTGCCTGGCGGCTTCCAGTTCCGCCGGATCCTCTTCCGCCTCGTCGCGCAGGGCGGCGACGTCCTTGTGG
>NZ_LGRA01000013.1:655564-655938 GCF_003116095.1 Azospirillum sp. TSO35-2 | reverse complement strand
CCCACAGACCGCGCCATGCGCAGCAGCAAGCCTGCTTGACGCAAGCCAGCGCCGGTTCGATGATGACCTCGGATCACTTGCACACGCGATTGCGGACGCCGCTCCCCCGGACAGGGGGCAAGCGGTGCCGGTTGGAGGAGCGGAGCGTCGGTCTTGTGCCTTGGTGACCTGGTGGTCATGGCGAGGTGCCAAACACCCGATCCCATCCCGAACTCGGCCGTGAAAAGCCTCAGCGCCGATGGTACTGCGTCTTAAGACGTGGGAGAGTAGGTCGCCGCCAGGTCACTCAGGCACAAGAGACACTCCAAACCCCAACCAAACACCCCCTCGCACGTCATCTTCACCCGTCCGGCCCAGAGCCGACACCGGCCCAC
>NZ_LGRA01000013.1:655151-655554 GCF_003116095.1 Azospirillum sp. TSO35-2 | reverse complement strand
CAGCGGCTTGCCGGTGACCAGCCCCTGCAGCTTGGCGAAGGCGACGATCGAGCCGGTGAAGGTGATGGCGCCGACCGCGGTGCCCAGCGCCATCTCGACCAGCGAGCCCTTGGCGATGGCGCCGGGCAGGCCGATGCCGTAGGCCTCCGGCGAGTAGAAGGCGGCCAGCGCCACGAACACCGCGGCCAGACCGACCAGCGAGTGGAAGGCGGCGACGAGCTGCGGCAGCGCCGTCATCTCGATCTTCTTGGCGACGACGTAGCCGATGGCGCCGCCGATGGCGATGCCCAGCACGATCATCCAGTAGGACTGCACGATCGGCGAGGCCAGCGTGGTCAGGATGGCGATGGTCATGCCGACCATGCCGTAGATGTTGCCCTGGCGCGAGGTCTCCGGGCTGCTG
>NZ_LGRA01000013.1:655011-655141 GCF_003116095.1 Azospirillum sp. TSO35-2 | reverse complement strand
GACCATGGAAACCTTGTCGGCCCTTCTCTACCTCGTCGCCTCGATCTGCTTCATCATGGCGCTGCGCGGGCTGTCCAGCCCGGAGACCTCGCGCCAGGGCAACATCTACGGCATGGTCGGCATGACCATT
>NZ_LGRA01000013.1:654175-655001 GCF_003116095.1 Azospirillum sp. TSO35-2 | reverse complement strand
TGGCATCACGATCTCGACGGCGCACGTCGAGTACGAGACGCAGAACCGCCACTACGCGCACGTCGACTGCCCGGGCCACGCCGACTATGTGAAGAACATGATCACCGGTGCCGCCCAGATGGACGGCGCGATCCTGGTGGTGTCGGCGGCCGACGGCCCGATGCCGCAGACCCGTGAGCACATCCTGCTGGCGCGCCAGGTCGGCGTTCCGGCGCTGGTGGTCTTCATGAACAAGGTCGACATGGTCGACGATCCGGAGCTGCTGGAGCTGGTCGAGCTGGAGGTGCGCGAGCTGCTGTCGTCCTACCAGTTCCCGGGCGACGACATTCCGATCACCAAGGGTTCGGCGCTGTGCGCGCTGGAAGACCGTTCGCCGGAGATCGGCCGCGACGCCGTTCTCGCCCTGATGAAGACGGTGGACGAGTACATCCCGCAGCCGGAGCGTCCGGTTGACCGTCCGTTCCTGATGCCGATCGAGGACGTGTTCTCGATCTCGGGCCGTGGCACGGTGGTGACCGGCCGCGTTGAGCGTGGCATCGTGAAGGTCGGTGAGGAAGTCGAGATCGTCGGCCTGAAGGCGACGGTGAAGACGACGGTGACCGGTGTCGAGATGTTCCGCAAGCTGCTCGAGTCGGGCCAGGCTGGCGACAACATCGGCGCGCTGCTGCGCGGCACCAAGCGTGAGGACGTGGAGCGCGGCCAGGTTCTGGCCAAGCCGGGTTCGATCACGCCGCACACCAAGTTCAAGGCCGAAGCCTACATCCTGACGAAGGAAGAGGGCGGTCGCCACACCCCGTTCTTCACGAACTACCGTCCGCAGTTCTAT
>NZ_LGRA01000013.1:653797-654165 GCF_003116095.1 Azospirillum sp. TSO35-2 | reverse complement strand
CGGTCTCCAGCGGCTTCTTCTTCGCCTTCATGATGTTGGGCAGCGAGGCGTAGCGCGGCTCGTTCAGCCGCAGGTCGGCCGTCACCACCGCCGGCAGCGCCAGTTCGACCGTCTCCAGCCCGCCGTCGATCTCGCGGGTCACCGCCACGGCATCGCCCGCGGGCACGACCTTGGAGGCGAAGGTGCCCTGGCCCCAGCCGAGCAGCGCCGCCAGCATCTGGCCGGTCTGGTTGCAGTCGTCGTCGATCGCCTGCTTGCCGAGGATGACCAGCCCGGGGGCTTCCTTCTCGACCAGGGCCTTCAGGACCTTGGCGACGGCCAGCGGCTGGGTTTCGACGTCGGTCTGCACCAGGATGGCGCGGTCGGCA
>NZ_LGRA01000013.1:653524-653787 GCF_003116095.1 Azospirillum sp. TSO35-2 | reverse complement strand
GGAGAGAGAGGATTCGAACCTCCGGCCCCTGCCTCCCGAAAGCAGTGCTCTACCAGGCTGAGCTACTCTCCGGCAATGTCACCGGTGGGCGTGTCGTCCGCCGGTGGAGGGCGTATATAGCGGGTTCTGAACCGCAGCGCAACGCAAAGCCACCGGCCAAACCATCATTTCGACGCAGGGCAGAACGGCGATTTTCCACCATCGGCCAACGCCGGTGCCGGAAACGACGAAGGGCTCCTAGGTTTCCCTAGAAGCCCTTTGAA
>NZ_LGRA01000013.1:356544-653514 GCF_003116095.1 Azospirillum sp. TSO35-2 | reverse complement strand
GGCCCCCCCGCCGCTGCTGCTGCCGCTGCCGCCGCCGCGTCCTGGGCGGCGGTGTCGGCGGCCGGGCGCAACAGGTCGACCGCCTCGGGCGCGGTGCGCCCGCCCGGCGGGTGGGGCATCGGGTCCTTGCGCCCGGCCGGCTGGCGGTCGCTGTCGCCGACCGAGGCGACGACCGGCGGCGAAGCCACCGGGCTGGCCTGATCGCCGGCGGCGTTGGGGGTGGTCAGCGATCCGCTCTTGTCCACCGAGCGGCCGGCCAGCATGCCGTCGGCGCCGGAATTGCTCTGCGACACCGCGACCGGGTTGAAGTAGTCGGCGATGCCCTTGCGCTGTTCGGTGGTGGTGATGTTCATCAGCCACATCACCAGGAAGAAGGTCATCATCGCCGTGACGAAGTCGGCGTAGGCCAGCTTCCAGGAGTGGTTGTGCTCGTCCTCGTCGTGGCTGCCCAGGTGGCGCTTGACGATGATCGGGGGCAGGGCGGGCTTGCGCGGCATCGGCGGTCACGCGGCCTGGCGGCCGTCGCGGCCCTTGGCCTGCGCCGACAGCGTGGTGGCGACCTCGACCTCGGCCAGGCTCGGCTGGATGTCGGTGTAGAGCACCTTGCGGGCGTATTCGGCGCAGACCTGCGGCGGGCTGCCGCGCAGATAGGCGCACAGCGCCGCCTTGATGCAGTAA
Source organism: Azospirillum sp. TSO35-2 (assembly GCF_003116095.1). Classification (GTDB taxonomy): domain Bacteria; phylum Pseudomonadota; class Alphaproteobacteria; order Azospirillales; family Azospirillaceae; genus Azospirillum. The sequence continues at coordinate 652,836 of NZ_LGRA01000013.1, read as the reverse complement.
TACATGTTCAGCTCCGACTCGCGGCGCTGGCGGGCGGCGCTGGCGATCGGGCCGACCATGCCGTAGGACAGCAGCACGCCGAGGAAGGTGCCGGTCAGCGCGCCGCCGATCATGCGGCCCAGCACCTCCGGCGCTTCGCTGATGGCGCCCATGGCGTTGATGACGCCGAGCACCGCGGCGACGATCCCCAGCGCCGGCAGGGCGTCGGCAAGGTTCTGCAGCGCCTTCGGCACCTGGTTCAGCTCGCGGCCCAGCGTCTCCAGCTCTTCCGCCATCAGCGATTCCAGGTCGTGGGGATTGTCCTGGCCGAGCGCGATCAGCCGCAGATAGTCGCACAGGAAGGTGATGCAGCGGTCATAGCGCAGGACGTTCGGGTACTGGGTGAACAGCGGGCTGTCCTGCGGCTGGTCGATGTCGGGCTCGATCTGCGACATGCCCTTGGATTTGGCGACGCGCATCAGGCTGTAGACCAGCGCGATCATGTCCAGATAGTCGTTCTTGGGCGTGTTGCGGCCGCGGGCGATGGCGCCGACGGCGCGCAGCGTGTCGCGCAGCACCGACGGGCTGTTGGCGATGGCGAAGCCGCCGATGCCGGCGCCGATGATGATGACGATCTCCACCGGCTGCCACAGCACGCCGAGCCGCCCGCCCATCGCGTAGAATCCGCCGAGCACGCTGGCGAACACCGCGATCAACCCGAACATCAAGCGCATGTTTTCTTCTCCGGGACGTCCAATGGACCGGTTGGGGTGGGCCGGCCAGGAGGGCTGGGGCCGGCCGAATGGGGGCAACCGTCCGACGACGCTACAGGGCGCCGTTTAAAGCGGCTTTACGATTCGGGCGCCGGTCACGGCCGGCCGCGCCACGCGCGGACCAGCCGGTCGAGCGCGTCGGCGGTGGCGATCTCGCCGGCCACCGACTCGGCCCGCAGCGGACGGTTGTCGGCCGGCGGCGCCAGCGCGTCGAGCAGCCCGGCCCAGCGGGTGCCGGTCAGGCGTCCGCGCTGGGTTTCCGCCAGCTCCTGCAGGGTGCCGAGGTCGCCCGACAGCGAGGCGGCGAGGCCGTGGAGCGCAACATCCTCCGCCGTCGGCTCCGCGCCGGTGGCGGCCAGATCGGCGGCGAGGTCGGCGAAGGCGGTGCGGGCCGCCGTCCATTCCCCGGTGGCGACCATCGCCCGCGCCCGCAACCGCGCCGCGTCCGCACCGGGCAGCCCGCGCACGGCGTCGAGCGCGCGCATGGTGTCGCCGTCGTCCAGCAGCGCGTCGGCCCGCAGCAGCGCCCGCTTTTCGGCGAGCGCCGGTTCCAGCCCGGGATCGCCGGTGCGGCTCAGCACGTCGAGCGCCTCCGGCTCGCGGCCGCTGTCGATCAGCGCGCGGGCCAGCACCGCCCCCAGTTCCGCCCGGCGCGGTCCGCTGGCCGTCTCGGTCAGGGCGTGCAGGATGCGGGTCGCCTCGACGCTGTAGCCGTCGCGGATCAGCAGCGCGGCGAGGCGGCGGCGCAGCGGCGCCTCGCCGTCGTCGACCTGGGCGACCAGCCGGCCGTGCCGGGCCTGGAGCGCCAGGGCGTACAGCCCGCCGGGCGGCGACTGCTCCAACCGGTCGAGCACGGCGGCCAGCAGGTTCCGCCCGGCCGCCAGCGCGTCGCGCCCGCGCGCCGTCGCGCCGAAACGCCGCCCCAGCAGGCCGAAGATGTCGAGCGCGGCGTCGGTGCGGCCGCTGCGGGCGTAGGCGCTGCCCAGCGCCGCCAGCGCGTCGGTTTCGACGTCGTCGCCGCGCCAGGCGAAGCGCAACGCCTCCAGGGCGGCGATGGCGCCGTCCTCGTCCAGCCGGGCCAGCGAGCGGCGCAGCTCGATCGCGCGCACTTCGGCGCGGCGGGCGAAGGGGCCGCGGCGCAGCGCCGCCGCCGGGTCGTAGCGGTCAAGGGCGGCGTCGGGGGTGCCCTTCAGTTCGGCCAGCCGGCCGCGGAAATAGTCGAGCCGTCCGTCCGCCATGCCCTTGGCGTCGACGGTGATCATCTCGAGCACGATCAGGTTCAGCGTGTTGGTGTCGCGGGCGGCGTCCGCCCCCTCCGCCAGGGTGGTCAGCAGGCGGCTGCGCAGGTCCGCCGGGTAATCCAGCAGCCGGCGCAGGACGATCGGCATGCCCTCCCGCGCCGCCGTCCAGCGGGTCGGGGCGAGCGCGACGCTGCGCCAGACATGGTGGTCGGCGACGACGGTCGGCGGCAGGATCACGAACAGGTTGTCGTCGGGCGCGGTCTCGCCGTCGAGCGCGCGGAAGGCGTCGCCGAGGATGCGCAGGGTGTAGCGCTGGTCGGGGGCCGGCGACTGGCTGGTCGCCGCCTCCAGCGCCGCGCGACCCTCCTCGTCCATGGCGCGGGCCAGCAGGAAGCGGGCCAGCGCGATCTGGGCGTCCACCCGGCCGCGGCCCTGGGCCCCTTCCAGCGCGCGCTGCAACGACAGGCGGGTCTGCGTGAAATCGTCGCCGACCCAGGCCGCCACGTCCATCGCGCCGATCGGCGGCGGTGCCGGGCGGGCCGGTTCCGCGGCGGCGGGGGAGGGGGTGTCCGGCTTCGCCGCGCGGGTCGGCGTCCGTTCGAGCTGCCGCAGCGTCTGTTCGACGCTGGCGCGCACGTCGCTCTCCAGCGTGGCGATCACGGGCGCCGGAGGGGGCGCCGGAACCGGGGCCGGGGTCGCGGTGGCGGTGGCGGCGGGCGGGCGCGACGGCGGTTGCGCCGCTTGCGCGGTGCCGAACGGGTTCAGCGCTTCGGCGACGTCGCCGAGCCCCGGCGCCAGGGTCGGGGACGGCAGGGCGGAGGCCGTCGTGTCGGTGGCGGCCGGCGCGGCCGGGGCTTCGGCGACGGGGGTGTCCGGCATCGCCATGGCGGGGGACTCGTCGGGAGCGTCGGGCTTGCGGCCGGGCACCGGCGGGCCGCCGACGTCGACGATCAGCACCCGGCGCTCGCGCAGGCTGCTGACTCGCGCGCCGCAGGGAACCGCGGCGGTCAGGCTGCGCCCGTTATCGGCGCTGCCGAAGTCGGACAGGCGCGACGACCAGGTGTCGCCCAGGCTGGCCAGCGGCCAGCGCGTCGGTTCGGGCAGGCTGATGCGCAGGACGCAGCCGTCGACCCGCATCGTCGGCTCGACCCCGTCCGGCAGGACCAGCGCCAGCCGCGAATAGTCGCCGTGATCGCCCAGCTGGACCCGGACCGCCGCGGCGCGCGCGGTTCCGGGCACCGCCAGGGCGGCGAGAAGCAACGTCGAGGCGACGGTCAATCCTGTGTCTGTGCGCCGTTTCATCACAGTCATCTCGCATTTTATCCAAATGATCGCCAAACCGGAATCAATACCGGTACGCCGTCCACCGGTCGGTCCCAGGTTGAAACCCGGCTTTAAACTGCATCGTCCAGATTAAGGCAGCGTTCAAACCCGGGAGTGTTCGGCGATGGAGAACCAGCTTTACATCGGACTGTCGCGCCAGATGGCGTTGCGGCGGCAGTTGGATGTGGTTGCCAACAACGTCGCCAACATGAACACCGCCGGATTCCGCGGCGAACGCACGCTGTTCGAAACCGCGCTGGAGGCCGGCGGACGCAAGCCGACCGACCGCATGGCCTTCACCATCGACCGCTCGACCTACACCGACCTGCGGCCCGGCGCCTTCACCGACACCGGCAACCCCTACGACGTGGCGCTGGACGGCGACGGCTTCCTGTCGGTGCAGACACCGGACGGTGTGCGCTACACCCGTGACGGGCGGTTGCGCCGCGACGCGGACGGCACGCTGGTCGGCCCCAACGGTTACCCGGTGCTGGACGACGGCCGCCGTCCGATCGCCATCGCGTCCGACAGCAGCACCATCGCCATCGGCAAGGACGGGCTGCTGATGGCCGACGGCAACGTCGTCGGCCGGCTGAACGTGGTGCGCTTCCAGAACCCGCAGGCGCTGAAGCAGACCGGCGACCTGCTGTTCGAGGCGGGGCCCGGCGTGGAGCCGCTGCCGGCGCCGAACACCCGCGTCGTCGAGGGCAAGATCGAACGGTCCAACGTGCAGGGCATCGTCGAGATCGGCCGGATGATGGACCTGAACCGCGATTACCAGGCGGTCACCAAGATGGTCGATGACGGGCAGGAGCTGCTGCGCTCGGCCATCAGCCGCCTGGGCAAGTCCCAATAGGGGCCAGTCCCGATCGAGGATTCCCGATCAAGAATTCGGCCCATTGTAAATTCGGCCCATTGAAGGAGTGATTCCATGCGCGTGCTCAGCATCGCGTCGACCGGTATGATGGCCCAGCAGTTGAACGTCGAGGTCATCTCCAACAACATCGCCAACATCAACACCACCGCCTTCAAGCGGTCGCGCGCCGAATTCCAGGACCTGATGTATCAGGCCGAAAAGCGCCAGGGCAGCCAGTCGACCGACAGCGGCACCATCGTGCCGACCGGCGTCGAGGTGGGGCTGGGCGTGCGTCCGACCTCGGTCAACCGCATCAACACCACCGGCAACCTGACCTCCACCGGCAACGAGCTGGATCTGGCGATCGAGGGGCGCGGCTATTTCAACGTGACCCAGCCGGGCGGCGAAACCGCCTACACCCGCGCCGGCAGCTTCAAGCTGTCGCCGGAGGGCTCGATCGTCACCGCCGACGGCTTCCCGGTCGCCCCCGGCATCACCGTGCCGCAGGGCACGCGCGAGGTGGTGATCAACCGCTCGGGCGAGGTGCTGGCCTATGTCGACGGCAAGACCCAGCCGGTCAACCAGGGCCAGCTGGCGATGACGGTGTTCGTCAACGAATCCGGGCTGGAGGCGCTGGGCGACAACCTGTTCCGCGCCACCCCGGCCTCGGGCGAGCCGCAGGACGGGCTGGCCGGGCAGGCCGGCTTCGGCACCATCCGCCAGAAATACCTGGAATCCTCCAACGTCAACGTCGTGCAGGAAATCACCGAGCTGATCTCCGCCCAGCGCGCCTACGAGATGAACGCCAAGGTCATCGAGGCCGGCGACCAGATGGCCTCCACCATGACCAACATGCGGTGAGGATGATGCGGCACTCCATCACCCGCGGGCTTGCGGCGGCGCTGCTGGTTCCGGCGCTGCTGGTCCTGGCGCCGCCGGCCGGCGCGGGCCCGGTGGAAGACCGCCTAGCCGACGAGATCCTGGCTTCGCTCGGCGCCACGGCGCCGCCCGACGCCCGGGTGGCGCTGACGCTGGGGCGGCCGTTCGACGGGCCGGTGGACGCCGTCCGCGACATCGCGTTCGACCCCAAGGTCGGGCTGTTCCACGCCCAGATCGTCAGCGGCGGCCGGACGGTCGAGCTGGCCGGCCGGGCCGATGTCGAGGTGGCGATGCCGGTGCCGGTCCGCCGCATCCGGCCGGGCGAGGTCATCGAAGCGGCCGACCTGACCATGGTGCGCATGCCGCTGGAGCGCGCCGGCGCCGCCTTCATCGCGTCGGCGGACGCGCTGATCGGGCAGTCGCCGCGCCGGCAGATGCCGGCCGGCCGGCTGGTTCAGGTCGGGTCGGTCGGCGCGCCGATCGTGGTCCAGCGCAACCGCCCGGTCACGCTGGTCTACGAGGACGGCATGCTGCGGCTGGCCGCGCGCGGCCGGGCCCTGCAGGAGGGCGGGGTCGGCGATCTCGTCCGCGTCATGAACATCGCCAGCAGCACCGTCGTCACCGGCACCGTCACCGGTGCCGAAACCGTGTCGGTGAGCGGGCCGCGTCTGCCATCGCCGGACGCGCCGTCCAGACCGTGATTCGGGTCGTCAAGGCCAACAGGGAGCCTTCGTCATGCGCACCGCGCTCGTCCCCCTTCTGATGCTCACCGTTGCGACGGGCGGCTGCGCGCGGCTGGCCGACATCGGCAGCGCCCCCAGCCTGTCGGAGATCACCAACCCCGGTCTCCAGCCGGAGGCCCGGGTGATCTCGCTGCCGATGCCGCAGGCGGTGCCGACCGAGCAGATCCCGAGTTCGCTGTGGCGCACCGGCTCGCGCAACTTCTTCCGCGACCCGCGCGCCAAGGCGGTCGGCGACCTGCTGACCGTCATCATCGACATCTCCGATCAGGCGCAGATGCGCAACAGCACCCAGCGCGGGCGCTCCAACACCGAGAAGGCGGGGCTGCCCAACTTCTTCGGGCTGGAAAGCCGCCTGCCGGCCGTGCTGCCCGACGCGGTCGATCCGGCGAACTTGGTGGATGCGGAGAGCACCAGCAACTCCACCGGCAACGGCACCATCCAGCGCAACGAGCGCATCGCCATGCGGGTGGCCGCGGTGGTGACCCAGGTGCTGCCCAACGGCAACTTCGTGATCGCCGGCCGGCAGGAGGTGCGGGTCAATTACGAACTGCGCGAGATGCGGATCGCCGGCGTCCTGCGGCCCGAGGACATCAGCAACGCCAACACCATCGACTACGACAAGGTCGCCGAGGCGCGCGTCACCTATGGCGGGCGCGGCCAGATCACCGACGTGCAGCAGCCGCGCTACGGCCAGCAGGTGCTGGATGTCGTCCTGCCCTTCTGATCCCCGGAAAGCCGCATCATGAAAGCCGTTCTTCTGTTCGCCGTGGCCGCCGGCCTTGCCTTCGCCGGCGGCTACGGCTTCGGGCGCTACGACACCCTGCCGCGCCCGGCGTCGGCGGAGAACGGCGCCCATGAGGCCGCCGGCGAGGGGATCGGCGGCGGCCCTTATTACGTCGAGGCCGGCCAACTGGTCGTGCCGCTGCTGAACCAGGGCCGGACCATCGCCTTCATCCTGACCCAGGTCACGCTGGAAGCGGGCAGCGTCGATCAGGCGCAGATGGTGCGCCGCCGCCTGCCCCACACCCGCAGCGCCATGCTGGAATCGCTGTTCGAGCTTGCCGGCACCGGCCGGTTCAACGGTCCCGCGGTCGATCCGCAGGCGGTGGCCGCGGCGCTGCTGTCCAGCGCCAACGGTCCCTTTGCCGGACAGCCGGTCAGGGCGGTGCTGATCGACCGGCTGCTGCGCCAGGACAACACGCGCCTGTGATGGCGTTTTCAGAGGGCGCCGACCGCAGGCCGGCGCCCTCTGACCCTTCGATCGCCTTTACGGGCATCCTCGCCCAGCGGTCAGGACGCCGACAAGACCGTGTCGGCGCCGACGGTGGCGCCGTTCTTCAGCACGAACTTGGTGGCGCCATCGACGCTGCGCACCTCGGCCACCGTGTCGGTGATGACGCTGGCGCTGTTCAGGGCCTTGCCGTCCTTGTCCTTGGCGGTGATCCGCAGCGTGTATTGGCCGTCGGGCATCGTGGCGCCGGCGGTCGTCTTGCCATTCCAACTGAAGAGCTGCCGCCCGGTCTGCAACGAGCCGGCGGTGCCGTAGACGACGTTGCCGGCGCTGTTCAGCACCTCCAGCTTCACGCTGGCCGGCGTGCCGTCGACGGTGTAGGCGGCCTCCGCCTTGCCGCCGGTCAGCGCCAGCGCGTCGGACGACACCTCGACCTTGCGGCCGAGGAAGGCCATGTCCATGCGCATGCCGCTGCTCTTCAGCGTGTCGAGCACCTGGGTCAGCGTGTCGTTGGACTTCATCGACTGCTCGACGGTGGACAGCTGGGCCAGCTGGGTCATGAACTGGGTCGCGTCCATCGGCGCCAGCGGATCCTGGTTGCGCAACTGCGCCGTCAGCAGCTTCAGGAAGGATTCGTAGTCGACGGTCGACTTCTTGCCCTCCTCCGCCGTAGCGGTGGCCGCGGCCTTGGTGGCGGCGGTGGTCGGGAGCGCGGTGCTCGTGGTGGTCGTCATGATGGCCTTTCCTCAGATGGTGACGTCGACCAGCCCGTCGATCGGGCGCGGCACGCGGTCGGCCGTGGGTTCGGGTGTGGCTTCGGCCAGCGCCAGGGTCTGCCAGCCGCCGGGGGCGCGGCCGTCGCCGCCCTGGCCGGGGGCCGAAAAGCCTTGGGATTGCCCGTCGCCTTGCAGCGAGAACTGAAGGCTGGCGTTGTCGAGCGACAGCCCGGAGTCGCCGAGCGCCCGTTCGAGCTGCTGCAGGTCGCGGCGCAACAGGGCCAGCGTGTCGGCGTGCTCGGCCTGGACGGTCAGCGCCACCTTGCCGTCCGACACGTCGGCGATGACCCGCACCCGCCCAAGCTCCGCCGGGGCGAGGTTGATGTGGAACTCGCCGCCACCGGCCTCGGCCACGCGGACCAGCGGCGCGGCGAGCTGGGCCATCGCCGGCCCGTGGGCGACCGCCGTCCGGCCCGAGGCCGCCGCGGCGGCGTATTGGGTGGCGGCCTGCGCCGGCAGGGTCGGCACCGCCTCGAACCCGGTCGGGGTGGCGCCGCTGCTCAGCCCCGCGCTTGTCGGCGCGGCGAAGGCCGGTGGCGGTTCGGCGGCGAAGGCCGGTGCGGCGGCGGGGGCGGTGTTCGTGCCGGCGTTGCCTTTCGACGCGGACGCCCCGGCGGACGCTGCCGCCGGATCGTTTTTGCCGTCCGCGTTGGCGGCGCGGCCGGGCAGGGCGCCGACACCGCGGGCGCCGCTGCGCACCGGGCGGCGGGGGTCGGCGCCATCGCTGCGCGCGGCCTCACCCTCGTCGCCGGAGGCGGTCGCGGCCTGGCCGGGGGGTGCGGTCGGCGCTTGCGCCTGGATGGGAATGGCGGCCGTGGCCGACGCCGGGGTCGACGCCGTGATCAAGGGGGCGGCGGTGCCGGCCGGCGGGGTGGTCACGGCGGCCGGGTTCGCCGGTCCGTCGGTGGTGGCCGGTGCGGAGGCGGTGGCTTGGCTCCGGGCGGTCGTGGACGCCTCGGCGCCCACCCCCGCAAGGGCGGCCGGGGTGGTTGCCGGCGCGTTGGTCGGCGCGGCGGCATCACCGGGTGCGGCTGCCGCCGGGATCGGGGGCGCGGCGTGGTCCGGGGCGGCGGGCGGCGTCGTCACCGGCGGGACCGTCGCTGCCCCACCGTCGGTGGGCGGCACCGTGGCGGTGGCGGTCGCCGGGACGGTCGCGACGGCCCACGGCGTCAGCGGCGGTTCGCCGGTGGCGAACGTCTGCGCGACGAAGGGCGACGTCGAATCCGGCTTCGGCGCCGCCGGGCGTTTCCGGGCGGTGTCGGTCTTGGAGGACGCGTCGTCGGTGTCCTCCTCCTCGGCCTCGTCGACCAGGCTGGCGAAGGCGTCGTCGCGCGCGTCGTCATCGCTGGCGTTGGTCCGCGGCGCCGGGGGGGCGGCCGGGCGGGGCGGGGCCTGGACGGGATCGGGCATGCGGGTCATGGCGTTCAGTTCGTCAGGGTGGGGCGCGGCGGCAGCGGGGCACCGACGGGGATGGCCGCGGCGGTGGTCTTGCGGTCGCCGGGCAGCGCGCGGCGTTGCAGGATCAGCCGCGTCACCTCCCGCGCCTTGGCGTCGGCCATCTCGGCGAGGATGGGGGCGGTCCGCCGCTCGGTGATGCGGTCGAGCACGTCGACGACGATGTCGGTTTCCAGGTCGTTCAGGATGCGGGCGGCGTCGCGCGGCTTCATCGCCTCGTAGATCGCGACCATCCGGCGCAGATCCTCCTGCTGAAGGTTGGAGCGCTGGGTCATCAGCGTCTCGACCTCGCGCTTCACCGTGTTCAGGCGCTGGATCTGGGTGCCGACCCGGGCCTCGGTGGCGGTGAGGACCGCTTCGGCCTCGCGCAGGCGGCCCTGGCGGCTGGCGGTGTCGGCCTTCTGCTCGCCGATCGCCTCGCGCAGCAGCGGGTCGGCGCAGTTGGGCGGCGCCAGCGCCACGGTGGCCGGCGCTTCAGGGGCGGCGGCCACGGCGGCCGCCACCGGCTGGGCGGCGGGCTTCGGATCGGTGTTCTTGGACTCCGTGGCTTTCGGGTCCGGGGCTTTCGGGTCCGTGGCTTTCGGATCGGTGGCCTTCAGGTCGGTGGCCCAGGGCCGTTCATGCGCGCCGAACTCGCGGTCGAACTGCTGGGCGATCACCGGAAAGCCGTCCATCAGGGCCCCCAGCTTCAGCGGCAGCACCATCAGCAGGGCGACCAGGGTGATGGGAAGAATGCGCGGGATCATCGATCAACCCTCCGAACCGACGGTGCGCAGCCGCGCGTAGAAGGCGTTGGCCGCCGCCCTGGCGGACGGAGCGGAGGCGTCCTGCGGTTGCTCCGGCGACTCCGGCGGCTCGGCGGCCGGCGTCGCGCGCAACGGCAGCTCCAGGGCGCGGAAGTTGCCGGCGCCGGGCTCCTTGTCGACGTCGCTGTACGCTCCGATCCGCGGCGTTGCCAAGTCATCGGCCGGCGCGGCGGGAGCGGTGGCGACGGTGCGGGTCGCGGCGGCGGTGAACTCGGCCGCCATGGCGGTCGCGGCCGGCGACGGCGCGCGCGGCCGGGTGGTGCGCATCGCGCCCTCGTCCAGGCGGCGCAGGACGGCGCGGGCGTGCTGCACCGAGTCCTCCATCCGCGTCGCGGTCCGCTCGCAGGATCCGAGGATCAGCGTCATGTCTTCCTTCATGCCCTTGGCACGGTCCAACTCGTCGGACAGGCGGGTGGCGATGTCGGTGGCCGAAGCGACGAGGCGCTTCATCGAAGCGTCGGTGTCGTCGATTGACCGCGAGAAGGTCGACACCAGCGCGTTGATTTCGGACTGGCCGGTGCGCAGCAGCTTCAGGCGTTTGTTGACGATGACCAGATAGACCGTCGCCGTGACCAGCATCACCGCCAGGGCCGCGTCAATGAGAAAGGAGACCATCGATCAGCTCCTGCTTGGTGTCGAGGTCGGTGTCGATCTTCACCGCGATGTTGTCGTTGCGCTGGCCCATATGGCCGGCGAACAGCGGAATGGTCTTGCTGAAGACCAGCACCGTGCTGTCGGGGTTGATGCGCAGCTTCAGCGATTGGCCCTTCTGCCAGGCCAGCACCTCGCCCAGCGGGACCTTGGTCTCGGCCAGCACGGCGACCAGCTCCAGCTTGGAGCGCATCAGTTCGTTCTTCAGGTGGCTTTCCCACACGGTGTCATGGCCGAACTTCTCGCCCATGAACATCTGCACCAGCTTGCCGCGGATCGGCTCCAGGGTGGAGTAGGGGATGACGATGTCGATGTGGCCGGTGCGGCGTTCGACCTCGACCTCGATGCGGACGCGGATGATGGCGTTGGTGCTGCGGGTGATGGTGGCGAACTGCGGGTTGACCTCCAGCCGGTCGAACACGAAGTCGACCTGGGCCAGCGGATCGAAGGACTGCCCCAGATCCTGGAGCACCACCTTCATCATCCGCTCGGTCATCTTGCGTTCGATCGAGGTGTAGGCGCGCCCGTCGATCCGTCCCGGCCGCGCCCGCCGCCCGCCCAGCAGCACGTCCATCATGCAGTAGATCAGCGCGCTGTCGATCGACACCAGCAGCTGGTTGTCCCACTGCTCGGCACGGGCGACGCCGATCAGCGCCGGCAGCTCGATGGTGTCCTGGAATTCGCTGTAGCGCAGCCACTCGATCTTCGACAGCGAGGCTTCGACGTTGGTCGAGGCGAACTGGCGCAGCGAGGTGTTCAGCAGCCGCACCATGCGGTCGAACACCACGTCCAGCATCGGCAGCCGGTCCTTGTTGACCGTCGTCGAGCTGACCAGGCGCTGGATCGCGCTCAAGGTCGCGTCGTCGGTGACCGGCGCGCCGAAGTTCAGCAGCCGGTCGATCTCCTCCTGGCTCAGCGTCTTGGTGTCGGTCGCGTAGCCGGACAGCGTGTCCCGCGCCGCTTCGGCCGGAGCGGCCGCTGGTTGGGGAGCCGGCTCCGCGGCGGCGCTCTCCCAATCCACGTCGGACCAGTCCGCCATCGCGTCGGCCGGCGCCGGTTGCAGACCGCCGGTGTCGCCGTCGGAAAGGGGGGTGGTGGTGTTCGTCATCCGGGCCTCTGCGGGTTCGAGCGCGGTCGCTATTGCGTGAGCAGGCTGCGCAGCAGGACGTCGGTGACGATCTCCCGCTGGCTGTTGGGTTCGGACAGGATCAGGTTGAAGCGGCGCTTGATCTCGGTGCGCAGCCGGTGCAACCCGGCCGACCCTTCCAGATCGTCCTGGTCGATGTTGCGCAGGAACTCCTGAAGGCTGTCGGTCAGTTGCGGCCCCGCCCGTTCCACCAGCCCGCGGTCGCGCGGGGCGACGGCAAGGCCGAGGCCGATCTTCAGGAATCGCGACGGGGTGTCGCGGCGCAGGTTGACGATCATCTCCGGCATGTCGATCACGCTGTCGACGATCGCCGGCGCCGCCGCCGACGGCCACAGCCGTTCGACCGCCTGCGGACCGGCGGACAGCCAGTAGCCGGCCAGCCCGGCTGCGGCCACCGCCACCAGGGCCAGCGCGCCGGCCAGCAGGCGGGCCAGCGGCAGGACGAAGACGACGACCCGCCGCGAGCCGAGCAGCGCGTTCAGGATCTCTGTCTTCCTCGCCCCCGGCTCTGCCATACCAAGTCGTGTAATCATCCGTCACCCCCGCCTGCGATTGCCGAAAATTTTAGTAAATCGAAGAGCCGATAAAGTTTTAGGTGCTTTGATCCGAGCAACGCTCCGGTTTTTTACTCCGCTTAAAAGTCACCCCGTTAGCGTGAGGAGGTGCGCGGGGCGAAGACTAGGCCCACCGATTTTCGGAAACTTTAAAGGTGCGGAAGCCGTGGACAGTCTGATCGACACCTTGCGGTCTTTGGGGCGTGGGCGTCTGGTGGTGCTGACCGGCACCGGCCTGGGCATCGCCCTGGCGGTCGCCGGCATGGCCCTGCTGCTGTCGCAGCCGCACATGACCGCTCTCTACAGCGGGCTGGAGCCCGCCGAAGCCGGCCGTATCGTCAAGGCGATCGAGGAGATGGGGGTGCCGGTCAGCGCCGCCTTCGACGGCACGACGATCAACGTGCCGCAGTCGGAGGTGTCGCGGCTGCGCATGGCGCTGGCCGAAAAGGGCCTGCCGTCGCACGGCGGCGTCGGCTACGAGCTGTTCGACACCGACAAGCCGCTTGGCATCACCAGCTTCATGCAGCGCATCAACCGGTTGCGCGCCATGGAAGGCGAGCTGGGCCGCACCATCGAGACGCTGGCCGGCATCGAGGCGGCGCGCGTCCACATCGTGCTGCCCGACCGCGAGGAATTCTCGCGCAGCGCCCCCAAGCCGACGGCGTCGGTGGTGGTGCGCATGCGCGGCCGCGCCAGCCTGGACCGCAAGCAGGCGCTGTCGATCCGCCACCTCGTCTCCGCCGCGGTGCCCAACCTGAAGCCCGGCGCCGTGACGGTGATGGATTCCTCCGGCGAGCAACTGTTGACCGAGGATGACGGGCCCGGCCTCGCGTCGGCCCGCACCGACGGGCTGCGGGTGGCGGCGGAAACCCGGGTGGCGCGGGCGATCGAGCAGATGCTGGTGGCGCGGCTCGGCGCCGGCAACGTCCGCGTCCAGGTCGCCGCCGACGTCGAGACCAAGCGCGAGGTGGTGCGCAGCCAGACCTTCGACCCCAACAGCCAGGTCGTCCGCTCCACCCAGACGGTGCAGGAGCAGGAACGCAGCGTCGACAACAACGGCGAACCGCCGGTCACCGCCGAGCAGAACCTGCCGCAACGCGACGTCCGTGCCCAGTCGCAGGGTCCGCAATCGTCCAACGACAACAAGCGGCAGGAAGAGACCGTCAACTACGAGATCTCCAACGTCGCCCGCGAAACGGTGATCGAGCCGGGCGACGTGCGCCGGCTCAGCGTTGCGGTGCTGGTCAACGGCACCTGGAAGACTGCCCCCGACGGCACCCGCCAGTACGAGGCGCGCGCGCCGGAGGAGTTGCAGCGGCTGTCCGAACTGGTGCGCTCCGCCATGGGCTTCGACCAGGCGCGCGGCGACCGGGTGACGGTGGACAACCTGGAATTCGTCGAGCTGGCCCCCGATCTGGCGCCGCGCCCGCTGGGTGACGAGATCGCCGAGACGCTGAGCCGCAACGTCATGACGCTGATCCAGTGGGTGATCCTGCTGGTGCTGTCGGCGCTGCTGATCCTGGTCGGCCTGCGCCCGCTGATCCGCCGCGTCTTCCCGGCCCCGGAACCGGTGGAAGCCCCCCCGGCGCAACCGGCGCTGGCGGCGCCGGCCGGGGCGGCGATGCCGCAACTGACCGGACCGGCCGCCGCCGGGGATGCCGGCGCGACGGCGGCGGCGGGTGGCGAGGGCGAGGCGATGGCCGCGCTCAACGCCGCCGCCCCGCCGCTCGGCATCGAGGAGACGATGGACCAGCTGATCGAGCTGCGCACGGTGGAGGGCCGCGTCCGCGCCTCCTCGATCCGCCGGCTGGGCGAGCTGGTCGACCAGTATCCCGACGAGGCGATCGATATCCTGCGCTCCTGGCTCTATGAGGAGGTGGCGTGATGCCGGGCTACCCGCGCTACCGCTTCGACCAGAGCTTCGGCGGGGCCGCCCTGGCGGTCGAGCCGGAGCTGGTCGAGGAGCCCGATCCGCTCGACCTGCCGCGCCATTCCGAACGCGACCATCAGGCGGCCCTGGCGATGGCTCGCGACGACGGGCTCGCCGCCGGACTGGCGCAGGGGCGGCGCGAGGGCGAAACACAGGCCTATCGGCGGATCGAGGCCGACCTCGTCGCCGCGCTCGACGGGCTGGCCGGGCAGCTTGCCGTCCTGGAGTCGAGCCACACCGCCCTGATGGAGCGGCTGGAGGCGCAGGGTGCCTGCGTGCTGGTGGCGCTGGTGCGCCGCATTGCGCCGCGCCTGCTCGACAGCGTCGCCCGCGCCGAGATCGAGCGGCTGGCGTCGGATGCGCTCCGCGCCGCCGGACAGGCTCCGGTGCTGCGCCTGCGCGTCCACCCGTCGCTGCGCGGACCGCTGGAGCGGCGGCTGGCCGGTCAGGCGGACTTCGCCGGCCGGCTTGAGATCCTCGACGATCCGGCGCTGGACACCGGGGCGCTGGAGGCGAGCTGGGGTGCCGGCAGCGTCGGCCGCGACCCGGCCGCGCTGGAGGCCACGCTCACCGAACTGACCGAACGCACATTGGCTGCGCTTCAGCCGGCGGCCGGGTCGGCCGCACCGTCCTGACCGCGCCATCCCCGTCCCCCACTTCCCCATCCCTTCGACCCGATCACAGCGAGACCGCAACATGCCCCCTCTGAACCTCGACATGCTGGACGACGATCCGAAGCCGATGGAGAAGCCGTCCGAGAAGCCGTATGACGGCCCGATGGGCGCGATCTACAACGTGCCGGTCGACGTCCAGGTCGTGCTGGGCCGCACCAGCATGCTGGTGGCGCAGTTGCTCAAGCTCGGCCGCGGCGCCGTGCTGGAGCTGGAACGCAAGGTCGACGAGCCGGTCGAGGTGCTGGTGAACCACCGGCTGGTCGCCCGCGGCGAGGTGGTGATCGTCGAGGACCAGCGCCTGGGCGTCACCCTGACGGAGATCGTCCGCACGGATCTGGACCTCGATTGAGCCCCCGGCCCGCCGCGCCCGGCCGCCCTGACGTCACCGGAGAACCGGTCATGATCCGCCCCACCGCCGCGCCGTCCCGGCCGAGGTCCCTGCTGCCGCTGCTGGTGCCGGCGGCGGCGCTGTCGGTCCTGCTCGCCACCATGCTGGCTGCGGTTCCGGCCGCCGCGGCGCCGCTCGACCTCAATCTCGGGTCGCTGGGGGCGCTGGCCGACGGCGGCAGCCTGTCCGGGCGCATCGTCCAGGGCATCGTCCTGCTGACGGTGCTCAGCGTCGCGCCGGGGTTGCTGATCATGGTGACCTGCTTCACCCGGATCATCGTCGTGCTGTCGCTGCTGCGCTCCGCGCTGGGGCTGCAGCAGTCGCCGCCCAACATGGTGCTGATCAGCCTCGCCATGTTCCTCACCTTCCACATCATGGGGCCGGTGATCGACAGCGCCTGGCAGGACGGGCTGCGCCCGCTGCTGAACGAACAGGTGACCCAGGAGCAGGGGCTGGAGCGGATGATCGAGCCGTTCCGCGGCTTCATGGCCTCCCATGTGCGCGAGCGTGACCTGGCCGCCTTCGCCGCCTTCTCCAAGCCGGCGAAGGCGGCGCAGGACGGTGCGGCGGAGGGCGCGAAGGACAGCCGGCCGCCGACGGCGGAGAACGTCGATCTGCGCCTGCTGATGCCGGCCTTCCTGCTGTCGGAGCTGCGCCGCGCCTTCGAGATCGGCTTCCTGCTGTTCCTGCCCTTCCTGGTCATCGACATGGTGGTGGCGGCGATCCTGATGGCGATGGGCATGATGATGCTGCCGCCGGTGATGATCGCGCTGCCGTTCAAGATCATCTTCTTCGTGCTGACCGACGGCTGGTTCCTGATCGCCGGCAGCCTGATCCGCTCGTACGGGGGAGGGTGAGGCATGACCGCGCCCGGATCGCCCGAAAGCCCACCGGCCAGTCTGGCCGACAGCCTGCTGGCGCTGGCCCGCCGCCGCGGCGTGGCCGTGCCGGAGGACGGGTCGATCGCCGGGCTTCTGGCCGCCATCGACCCCAACCCGATGATCCCGCATCCGCTGCTGCTGGTGGCGGGGGCGGTGATGGCGGTGGCCTTCCGCCACGACCGTGCGCTGGCCTTGCCGCCGGCCGACGACGCGCCCGACACCGCCCCTTCCGCCGACTGTTCCTTTTGAGGTCCGCCATGGCAACGCCGATCAAGATCCGTGAGAACTACAAGAGCCTGAACGGCGTCGAGAAAAGCGCCATCATCTTCCTCGCCCTGGGGGAGGAGCGCGGGTCGCGGCTGATGGAGCGGCTGGACGAGGACGAGATCCGCATCGTCAGCCGGGCGATGGCGACGCTGGGCAACGTCACCTCCAACCTGGTCGAGGCGCTGCTGCGCATCTTCACCGAACGCTTCGCCAACACCGGGTCGGTGGTCGGTTCCTACGACAGCACCGAGCGGATGCTGAACCGCTTCCTGACCCGCGACCGCGTCACCGAGATCATGGGGGAAATCCGTGGTCCGGCCGGCCGGACGATGTGGGAGAAGATGTCGAACGTGAACGAGGGGGTGCTCGCCAGCTATCTGGCCGGCGAATACCCGCAGACCGCCGCGGTCATCCTGTCCAAGATGCGGTCCGACCACGCCGCCAAGGTCCTGGTGCTGCTGCCGCCGGCGATCCGCACCGAGGTGATCGAGCGCATGATCCAGATCGAATCGGTGCAGCGCGAGGTGCTGCTCGACATCGAATCGATCCTGCACAACGAGTTCATGGCGAATTACGCCCGCACCCACGGCAACGATTCGCTGGAGCGGATGGCCGACATCTTCAACCGCATCGACCGCGAGACGCTGACCGACATCTTCGCCGACCTGGAACCGGTGATGCCGGACAACACCCAGCGCATCAAGCAGCTGATGTTCACCTTCGAGGATCTGATGCGGCTGGACCGCGTGTCGCTGCAGACGGTGATCCGCCGCTGCGACACCGGCCAGCTCGCCATCGCGCTGAAGGGCGCGCCGGCACCCCAGCGCGACCATTTCCTGTCGGTGCTGTCGGAACGCGCCCGCCTGATCCTGCAGGATGAGATCGAGAACATGGGGCCGCTCCGCATGCGCGACGTCAACGACGCCCAGGCCGAGATCGTCCGCATGGCCAAGTCGCTGGCCGACGACGGGTCGATCATCATCCCGCAGTCCGACGACACCGACACGGTGGTCTACTGATGACCGCGCGCGACCTCGCCCCCCAACTGGCGCCGGGGGTGCTGGCCGCGCGCTTTGGGGCGGTGCCGGCGCGGACGCCGGGGCCGGACGACGGGGCCGGGTTCGGTCCCGGCGGCTCCGATGTGCCGGACCCGGGTGGGCCGATCCGGCGCCTGCTCGACCTGCTCGACACGCTGGTTCCGGCGGGGGCCGTGCTGGCGCGGGGCGGCATGCCGCGTTGCGATTCGACCTTCGGGGCCGGGCTGGCGCTGTTCCTGGCGGCCACGGCCGAGGGGTGCCGCGGCTGGCTGGGCGCCGACGTGGCGGCGCGGCTGGCGGCGCTGGACGACGGGCTGCTGATCGACGAGTGCGACGACGCGCTGACGCCGCGTTTCCAATGGGTGGACGGTCGCCAATGGCGGGTGTCGCGGGTGCCGCTGCTCGACAGCGCCACCAGCCTGTTGTGTGCCATCCGCGTCGAGGATGGGCTGGCCGACCGCGTCACGCTGGTGCTGCAGGCCGCGCCGCCGCGGCTGGGGCCGGTGCAGCTGATGGCGACGGCGACGGCGCATCATGTCGATGCGACCCTGCGTCTGGCGACCGGCCTGCCGTCGGCGGCGCTGGCCGACCTGCATGAGAGTTTTCTGGCCGTGCTGGCCGATTGCCGGCTCGAAGGCGCCCTGACGGTCGGCCCGCTGGCCGATTCGTGGCTCGGGCTCGACGCCCCGTTGGCGTCCGACCTCGCCCTCTAGACGGCGTCCGACCGCCGCCGCATCCCCGGATCGGGAGCGATGCGGCGGCCGGTTGCGTTCAAATCGCGGACGATGACGGGCGGATGAGCGTCGGCAGCACCGGCGACTCCGCGGCGCTGCCGGTCGGCCGTGGCCCGGCTGAGGCGGCGGGCGGCGCGCTGGCCACCGATGGTGGCAGCGTCTGGAGCGCCGCCCGCGCATTCTCGCGCAATGCGGCAAAATCATCCTGTGGAAAGCGCTGGAGCACCGTCCGGTAAGACGCCCGCGCGACCGCCGGGCAGCCGATGGTCTGGAATTGCTGGCCCTGGCGCATCAGCGACTCCGCTTCGTCGGCCATGCGATGGCCGGCGATGGAGGACGCGATCGCATACCAGCGGCCATAGGCGGACCACATTCGGTCGATCGCGGTTCCGTCGCACCGTCCGGTGACTAAAGCATTTTCAAGGGCTTGACGATAATCGCTGTCGGGGGCCTGCGACACTTGCGCACAGCCCGCGACCGCCAGCGCCAGCGCAACGGCGAACGATGACGGAATGACGGAAGACACCGCTCCGGACATGGAACCTCCCAGATCTGATCCAGCCCGACAATAACTTGGTAAGGTTAAACCCGCGTTCATACTGGTGTATGGCCATTTTCGGCGCGGCAACGCCCGTTAACCATAAACTCATTGTAAAGTCGTGACAGTTTCGGGGCGATGACTTCTGTGTAATCTGAGTCACGCAAGTAAAACCGCCGATAGATAAAAATTTATATGGAATTACGCCAGAGCAGATCATTAAAACGACGTAAAACCCTCCTTAGCCCTATGTCAATCTGGGTACTCATTCTGTTGACATCGACGCTTTGGATCAGTTCTTTTGGGGCTGTGATAAGTGCGTGACACAGACAGAATTGTGTAAAAGGCGATGATTCGCCCATGCTTGCTCAAATATGGAGAATCCAATGCAGGCGTTGCTGATTGAACCCGGCAACCTGATCGCTGAAGCGATCGGGAAGCAACTCGATCTGAGCAAGATTAACCATGACCGCGTCGATCTGGTCGGGCTGCGGGAACTGGTGAACGGGCATGGGCCGGCCGACATCACCCATGACGCCATCATCGTCGGCGACGTGGGCGACACCGAAGCGTGCGTGGCGATGCTGCGCGCCCGCCAGGTGACGGCGGCGATCGTCTGCCTGATCGAGCGCCGTTGCGCCAACACGACCGCCGGCATCCTGCGGGCGGGGGCCGACGACGTGCTGGTCAAGCCGGTCATCAGCACCGAAATCCGTGCCCGCCTGGAGGCGATCCGGCGGCGGTCCTTCGGCCTGACCAGCAACGCCGTGTCGGTCGGTCGCCTGACCGTCTTCCTCGACGGCCGCGATCCCGAGGTCGACGGCGAGCGTCTTCGCCTCAGCCAGCGGGAGCACGCGATCCTGTCGGTGCTCGCCCTCAACCACCGCCGGGTGGTGTCGAAGGAGCACATCTACGAGGAGGTCTACGGCCTGTCGGGGTCGGACCCGCTCGACAAGGTCATCGACGTCTACATCTGCAAACTGCGCAAGAAGATCGACACCGCGACCGGCGGCGGGCGCTACATCGAGACGGTCTACGGCCGCGGCTACAAGTTCGAGGCGCCGCCCGATCACCTCGTCCCCGACCGTTCCGGGCTGCTGATGGAGCGGCTGTCGAACGCCGGCGCCCTTTCCGCCGGTTCCGTCCCCTTCATTCCGCCGGTGGTCCGGCGGGCCCCGGCGCGCGCCATCAACCGCTGACGGGCCCCGACACCGTTCCTCCGTCCCTTCGTTGCGATCCCTGTTTCCCAGCCGCCAAACAGGGGCGAATTTTTTACCCCGGCTTAAACCGGGTCGGTCATGCTGATCCTGCTGCTCGCGCCCCCGCATCATGACCGGGACGGCCTGCGCGAACTGGCCCCGGCGTCAGAAAGGCGCCATGCATCTCACGAATGGAGATACCCATGGCCTCGATTCTGACCAACGCCTCGGCGATGACCGCGCTGCAGACCCTGCGTCACGTCACCGGCGATCTGGCGACCACGCAGGACCGCATCTCGACCGGCCTGAAGGTCAACAACGCCAA
The DNA here is from genome assembly GCF_003116095.1 of Azospirillum sp. TSO35-2. GTDB lineage: Bacteria > Pseudomonadota > Alphaproteobacteria > Azospirillales > Azospirillaceae > Azospirillum. The sequence continues at coordinate 632,449 of NZ_LGRA01000013.1, read as the reverse complement.
GGACAACGCCGCCTACTGGTCGATCGCCACCACCATGAAGGCCGACGTCGCCGGCTTCAAGGCGGTCAAGGAGTCGCTGGAACTCGGTTCGGGCACCACCAACACCGCGTCGGTGGCCGCCAAGAACATCGTCGAGAACCTGCAGACGCTGAAGGCCCGTGTTATCGCCGGTCAGACCAACGGCGTCGACAAGTCGCTGATCCAGAACGACGTCGACCAGCTGGTGAAGCTGGTCAAGGGCGCCGCCGCCGACGCGTCGTTCAACGGCGACAACCTGCTGCGCGTCACCTATTCCAACGACGGCACCGCCAAGGACCGGAACGTCGCCATCCTGGCGTCGCTCAGCCGCAGCGACGGGACCGTCGATCCCAGCTACATCGATTTCCAGCGCCAGGACATGCGCGTGGAGTCGATCGTCGGCAAGGCCACCATCGAACAGCAGGTCGATTCGACGAACGCCAAGAAGGCGTCGATCGACATCAAGTTCGGCGCCCCCGGCGACAGCTTCATCGCCGGCCAGAATCTCGGCCTCGGCGCCCTGACCCTGACCGTCACCAAGGAGAACGGCACCAAGACCGACGTGACGGTCGACCTGTCGTCGCAGATTTACGACACCAACCTCGCCACCACCCAGGGCAACATCGCCACGGCGGTCAACACCGCCCTGACCGCCGCCGGTGGCGACTTCCAGGTTGCCTTCACCGGTGACAACCTGGCCTTCACCGACCAGGACAAGAACACCGACGGCAACTTCACCGCCCAGGTGTCCGGCCTGTGGGTCGGCTCGAAGGAGAGCGACGCCTTCGGTGGCCTCGCCGATCTGACCCAGGTCGACGTCGTCAACAACTCGAAGAAGTCGCTGGAGGTCATCAACAAGCTGCTCGACAGCGCCATCGGCAAGGCGTCGGTCATCGGCTCCATCGAGAACCGCGTGTCGGTGCAGAACGACTTCGTGTCCAAGCTGACGGACTCGATGAACAAGGGCATCGGTGCGCTGGTCGACGCCGACATGAACGAGGAATCGAGCCGTCTGCAGGCCCTTCAGGTCCAGCAGCAGCTCGCCACCCAGGCTCTGTCGATCGCCAACCAGGGTCCGCAGAACATCCTGTCGCTGTTCCGCTAAGCCCTACCGGGCGGCGCCGTCCTCCGAAGAATCCCCCGGAGGGCGGCGCCGTTCCGCTCAACATGCCCGGCGTCATGCCCCGTCTGGTCGACGGGTGGCCGAAGCGTCGCCTATCGGCGCCGGCGGCCAACCCCACGCCGATCATTGCCATAGCCGATCGGGCTCCATGCCCAACAGGATTTTAACGCCAGGGGTGCGCCCATGAGCATCGCCGCCTACCACCAGACCATCGCCGAGTGCGACGATCCCCGGACGATCGAGTACCGCGTGTTCCTGCGCATCACCCTGTCGCTGGAGCGCCACCGCGCCGACGACTGGCGGTCGTCCGACCTGAAGGACGCGCTGTGGCGGAACATGGAGCTGTGGAACACCCTGCGCGCCGACCTGCTGGAGGACGACAACGCCCTGCCGGAACAGTTGCGTGCCGGTCTTGTCTCCCTGTCCTTCACGGTGGATCGCTACACCCAGCGGGTGCTGCGCGGCGAAGCCGGTCCCGATCTGCTGATCGACATCAACCGCGCGGTGATGCAGGGCCTGCAAGGTGTCCAGCACGCCAGTGCGCCGCCCGTCAAGGAACTGGCCCATGGCGCTTAAGCTCCGCCTGAAACCCTGCGAGCGGGTGGTCATCAACGGCTGCGTCGTGCAGAACGAGAACCGGCGCTACACGCTGACGGTCTCCAACTTCGCCCAGATCATCCGCGGCAGCGACATCCTGCAGGAGGAGGAGGCGGTGACCCCGGTCCGCCGTTCCTATTTCCTGATCCAGAGCATGCTGCTCGACCCGACGGTCGCGGCCAACGGATCGGGCGCCGTCGCGGAGATGATGGCGCAGCTCTACACCGCCTTTTCCCGCGCCGACATCCAGGACTGCATCGCCCGCGCCATGGGCCATGTCGGCGAGCGCGACTATTACAAGGCGCTCGCAGCGCTGCGCCCGGTGATGGACTACGAGGGCACGCTGCTCGGTTCCATGGGGCGCACCGGCGCCGATGCCGTTCTTCCCAACGGGAGCCAGCCTGTCCACCACGCAGGAGGATGATGCCATGCCGACCCCGATCAACGGCGTGACCGGCCCGACATCCGAACGCGCGCCCGCCAGCGCGGACCTCATCGCCGAGGCGCGCCAGCGCCAGGCCGACCGCCTGCGCGCCGCCCAGGCCGAAACCACCAAGCCGGCCGAGGTCGTCGAGCGGACCGCCAAGAGCGACGCCGCCGAGAATGACGGCAAGAACGACCGCAAGGTCGCCGTCCAGCCCTACCGCGTCAACCTGGATCCCGACACCCGGCGGCTCTACACCGAGGTGCTCGACACCGCGACCGGCGACGTGATCATGCGCATTCCCGCCGGCTACGTCGATCCGAAGAGCGACCCCGGAACGGCCGAAGCCGCCGCGGACGGCGAAACGCCGGACGTGGAGCCGTCGTCCACGCCGCCCGCCAGTGAGGTGACGGCATGACGACCATCCTCGACCTGCGGCAGGTCACCCGGAACCACGACCGCTATGAACAGATGATCCGGCAGCGTCCGGCGGTTCAGCGCGCGATCGCCTATTTCCAGGACAACATCGGCAAGGTGTCCAGCACCGAAGAGTTCATGAAGGACGACAAGCTCTACCGCTTCGTCCTCGACGCCTTCGATCTCGGCAGCCAGGCCAAGGCGCGCGGCCTGATCCGCAAGGTGCTGGAGGAAGGCGTCAGCGACTCGTCCTCCACCGCGAACCGGATGAGCGACGCCAAGTTCAAGGAGATGGCGACCGTTCTGGGCTTCGCCGAGAACAGCGGCAAGAACCTGAAGCAGCCGGCCATCGTCCAGGCGATCATCGACCGCTACGTCAACGTGACGCTGGAGATCGATTCGGAGGACCAGAATCCGGCGGTTCGGCTCGGCCTCTATTTCAAGCGGCGCTCGTCCAACATCTCCAACTGGTATCAGGTGATGGCCGACAGCGCGCTGCGGAAGGTGGTCTACACCACGCTGGGCCTGCCCGACCAGACCGCGCTGCTCGACATCGACAAGCAGAAGGTGCTGCTGGAAAAGCGGATGGACATCGCCGACTTCAAGAAGCCGGAGAAGGTGGCGAAGCTGCTCGACCGCTTCGCCGCGATGTACGACCTCCAGAACGGCTCGTCCACCGCCACCGCCGCCACGCCGTCGATCGGCCCGATTTCGGCCAGCGGCCGCGCGTCGATCATCTCCATCGATCCATCCATCACCATGTCGCTGTTGAGATTCCCGCGCTTCTGATCCGGCCGGGAAGCTTTCCCGCGGGGGAGGTCCGGCCGTGACGGCGAACGACAAGAGGGGCCGCGACCGCATCCGCCCCCCGGCCACCACCGGCGGCGGGTCGGTGACGCTGGCGCACGGCACCGCCGGCGACCGGGACGACGAGGGGCGCGACGCGCTGCACATCCTGCCGCTGTCGCTCCTGCCGCTGGAAACGCCGGGGCTGCGCCGGGCGCGGCTGATCAAGAACGTGCGGCTGGAAACCGTCGCCGAACTGTTCAACGACACGCAGACCGGCAGCGGCCAGATCCGGATCGACCAGCTTGCGAAATGCTTCGCCCCGGACGACCCGGCGATGCGGCGCGATCTGCACAAGATCGTCCGCATCGCCGACGCCGCGAGCTTCGACGTCTACAGCCTGCGGCTGGAGATGCGCCGTCTCAACATCAACGTCGACGAGGCCAACGCCCTGCGGCTGTCGGACGCCAAGCGGGCCGAGCTGACCAGCTACATGCGGGTGTTCACCCGGCCGCTGATCGAGCATGTCTATGGCGAGCGCGTCGACCATGTCGGCAGCATGGACGACCTGATCCGCCTGTTCGCCGAACCGGACGTCGAGGAGGTCCGCCGCCGGCTGCAGTCGACCGCCGACCGGCTCGACATTCCCCTGCACGAGATCCCGGTCTTCCTGGAAGAGTACGCCGACATCTTCCTGTCGCTTGCCTATTTCAAGCGCTGCCTGGACGACATCGTGCCCGACGTCCAGGGCTTCCTGGTCTGGATGACCGAACTGCGGCAGGCGAACGAGGTCAGGCGCGACATCCGCCAGAGCCGGATGCTCGACGAGATCGGGCGCGACCTGACCGACATCGCCACCTCGATCACCGGGCGGTTCGAAAGCTTCGACAACCGCTCCCGCGACTTCTGGCGTCACATGAACGCCGACAGCTTCCGCAGCATCCGCGACCTGATCGTCACCCATCACCTGACCATCGGCGGCGTGCTGTGCGGGCTGGCGGTGAAGATGAATCTGTGGAAGCTGCGCTTTTCCCGCGGCGGCGGGCCGAACCGGCGGCTGGAGTTCATCCGCTCCGAGATCCTGCCCGGTCTCGCCCACATCCGCGCGATCGAGCAGGCATCCCGCAACAATCTGTGCTGACCGCTCAGAGCCGGCTTCTGGTTTCGCCGGGGCTGCCGGCTTTCGTGGTCGCCTCCATCGAATAGAGCTTCGCCAGCAACTGCGGCGCCGGGCGTTCGGTCGTCGGCGCGGTGGCCATCGATGCATCGGGCGCCGTCGCGGCGGTGGCCGCGGTCCCGCGCCGCAGCGCTTCGGCCAGCGAGGGGACGGAGGGGAGCGACGGCTCGGCGTCGGCGCCGTCGGCCTTCAGCCAGGGCAGGGGGGCCGTCGGGGTTCCGGTCGCCGCCTGCGCCACCGCGGTGCCGCCCTCGGTGCCGGCATCGTCCAGCAGGCTGGCGAGATGGCCCAGTACGCTGTCGCCGGTGATCTCCTCGAACGCCACCATCGCGGCGCTGCCGATCAATCCCGCCGGTCCGCCGAACAGGAAGCCACCGGCCAGCCGGGCCGGGATGGAAATGCTCTCGCCGGTCGCCTCGCGGTAGATCGACGACACCACCGGCAATTGCTGCAACGGATTCACCACGTCGATCAGATCCTCGAACCCGACGCTCATCCGGTCGGCGAAGGTCTCGGCCTCCTCGTCTGGCGTGCCGGGGCGGGGTGTGGCCTTGGCCGGCGAAACCGCCTGGGCTGTGGGCGGTGAGACCGCCTGGGCGGCCAGTCGGGTGTTGACGCTCATGGGTGGTCTCCAAGGGTGGCGAGCAGCGCGTCGAGATGCGCGAAACTGGCGGCGGAGGGGGTGGGGGCTTCCTTGCCCTGGCGCAGGAACTCCTCCAGCCGCGGGTGCAGGTCGATGGCGGCGTCGACCTCCGGATCGGTGCCGCGCTTGTAGGCGCCGAGCCGGATCATCTCCCGCATGCCGTCGTAGGTGGCGGCCAGCGCGCGGGCGCGGCCGACGATGCGGTTCTCCGCCGGGCTGTGGCAGCCGGGCAGGGTGCGCGACACGCTGCGCAGCAGGTTGACCGCCGGATAGCGGCCCTGCTCGGCGATCTTGCGGTCAAGCACCAGATGGCCGTCGAGGATGCCGCGCACCGCGTCGGCGATCGGCTCGTCATGGTCGTCGCCGTCGACCAGCACGGTGAAGATGGCGGTGATGTCGCCGCTGTTTTCCGCGGGGCCGGTGCCCTCGGGGCCGGGGCCGGCGCGTTCCAGCAGGCGGGGCAACTCGGCGAAGACGCTGGGGGGGTAGCTTTTCGCGGTGGGCGGTTCGCCGGCGGCCAGGCCGATCTCGCGCTGGGCCATGGCGAAGCGGGTGACGCTGTCCATCAGGCACAGCACATGGAGGCCCTGGTCGCGCAGTTCCTCCGCCACCGCCATCGACAGCAGCGCCGCCTGCCGGCGCATCAGCGGCGGCTCGTCGGAGGTCGCGACCACCACCACCGAGCGGGCCAGCCCTTCGGGCCCCAGATCGTCCTGGATGAACTCGCGCACCTCGCGGCCACGCTCGCCGACCAGACCGATCACGATGGCGTCGGCCTCGGCGTGGCGGGCGACCATCGCCAGCAGCGTCGATTTGCCGACACCCGATCCGGCGAAGACCCCGAGCCGCTGGCCATGGCACAGCGGCACGAAGCTGTCGATCACCCGGATGCCGCTGTCCAGCCGCGCGCCGACGCGGCGGCGGGCGCAGGCCGGCGGCGGCGCCTGGCGCAGGTTGCGCGGGTGTTCGCCGTTGCGCAGGGGACCCTTGCCGTCGATCGGCTGGCCCAGCGCGTCGACCACCCGGCCGAGCCAGCCGCGCCCCGGCTGCAGGGTGAAGGCGGTGTCGTCGGTGACGACGCTGCATCCCTCCGCCACGCCGTCCAGGCTGTCGAAGGCCATCAGCAGCGAACGGCCGTTGCGGAACCCGATGGTCTCGCACAGCACACGGCCGCCGCGTACCGTTTCGGCGTGGCACTTGTCGCCGACCGACAGCACGCGCTGCAGGCCGTCGACCTCCAGCGTCATGCCGGCCGCCGCGCGGATCTCGCCGCGCCAGCGCCGTGTCGGCACCCGTTCGATCTCCGCCGCGAGGGTGGCGAGGGCGCGCATCGGCGGTGTCTCCTGTCCGGGTCATGGCTCATCGTTGCCGGCGTCAGCATAGGGCAGGGAATTTAAATCCGGTTTTAAACGGGCGGGTTCACCGTCCGGTCTTGTGTTCCTGAAGATGTGGTGGAACGAGGCCGTAATGGATTTGGCTAAAATTGGTTTCTTCGAGCTGGCCGGGGCGCGCATGGACTATCTGGCGCAGCGTCAGAAGCTGATCGCCGAGAATGTCGTGAACGCCAACACGCCCGACTATCTGTCGCGTGACTTGAAGGCCTTCGACAAGGCGATGGACGGCATCCGCCCGGTGGAGACCGCGCAGACCTCGGCGCTGCATCTGGCCAGCACCCGTCCGGCGACGCCCTTCCGCGAGGCCGGCCAGGCCGGCCTGTGGGAATCGACGCCGTCCGGCAACGCGGTGTCGCTGGAGCAGGAGATGATCAAGGGCAGCGAAACCCGCGACGCCTTCGCGCTGACCACCAGCCTGTTCCAGCGCAACGTGCAGATGCTGCGCATGGCGTGGCGCAACGGCTGACGCGGCTTGAAGCTCGCAGCTCTGAGTTTGGAGACGACCATGATGAACGACACGCTCGGCGCCACGCTGAAGATCGCCGGTGCCGGCCTCCAGGCCCAATCGACCCGGCTGCGCGTGGTTGCCGAGAACCTGGCCAACGCCGACAGCACCGCCACCACCAAGGGCGGCGACCCCTACCGCCGCAAGACGGTGTCCTTCGACAGCCTGATGGACCGCGCGTCGGGGGCCGAGCTGGTGAGGGTCAAGCAGATCGGCCGCGACCGCAGCGATTTCCAGCTCGCCTACGACCCCTCCCACCCGGCGGCGGACGACAAGGGCTACGTCAAGCGTCCGAACGTCCAGCCGATGATCGAGATGATGGACATGCGCGAGGCCGGTCGCGCCTTCGAGGCGAGCATGAACGTCATCGAGCAGTCGCGCGCCATGATGAACCGCGTCGTCGACCTGCTGCGCAGCTGAGGAATCCCTTCATGATCGAGATGTCCGTCGGCCGCGTCGCCGCCGCCTACGCCGCCAACCGCAGCCCGGCCCCCAGCGGCCTCGCCCCCACCAGCCTCGCCCCCACCAGCCTCGCGGAGACGCAATCGACGCTCGGCGCCGCGCCATCGGCGCTGGGCGGCAACGCCGTCGGCGCCAGCGCGGACACCGACTTCGGCAACTTCCTCGACCAGTCGATCACCCAGGCGGTCGGCACGCTGAAGGAGAGCGAGCGGGTGTCGATGGCCGCCGTCGCCGGCAAGGCCAGCGCGCAGGACGTCGTCCGCTCGGTGCTGGCCGCCGAGATGACGGTGCAGAGCGTCGTCGCCATCCGCGACAAGATGGTCCAGGCCTATCAGGAAATCATGCGGATCGCCGTGTAACGCCGATCGGAAGGACGCGCCATGAACCAGGCCGACGTGCTTGAGGTGCTGCGCAGCGGCATCTGGACGACCCTGCTGGTCGCAGCGCCGCCGCTGATCGTCGCGGTGGTGGTTGGCGTCGCCATTTCGCTGGTCCAGGCCCTGACCCAGGTGCAGGAGATGACGCTGACCTTCGTGCCGAAGATCGTGGCGATCCTGACCGTGACGGTGCTGGCGCTGCCCTTCATGTACGGCACGCTCGCCGGCTACGCCGAGCGGCTGAGCGACCTGATCGTCGCCATCGAGTAGCGGGATGCGCAAACGCCCCTCCCTCTGGCTGCCGGTGGCGCTGTCCCTGCTGACGCCGGCTCTTCTGGGGGCGCCGGCCGGGGCGGCGACCTCGCAGATCGGCGTGTGGAGCACCGCGCTCTACGCCGCACCGACGCCGCCTCCCGCGGCACGGTCGCGTGGAAACCTGCCGGCGGAGGCGCAGTGCATCGCCGCCATCCTGGACGCGGAAAAGACGGCCGGCATCACCGACCATCTGCTGCTGGCGATGGGCTTCACCGAATCCGGACGGCGGACGGAAGACCGCCTGTTCACCGCCTGGCCCTGGACGGTCAACACCGAAGGCCAGTCGCATTACTTCGCCACGCGCGACGACGCCATCGCCTTCGTGCGGGCGACGCAGGCGCGCGGGGTGTCGTCGATCGACGTCGGCTGCCTGCAGGTCAATCTGCGCTGGCACCCCGACGCCTTCCCCGACCTCGCCACCGCCTTCGATCCGGTCGCCAACGCGCGCTACGCGGCCGGCTTCCTGTCGGCGCTGCGGCGCGACCACGGCTCGCTCGACACCGCCATCGCGCGCTACCATTCCGCCCAGTCCGAACGCGGCGAGGCCTACCGCCAGCGGGTGACCGGCAACCTGCGCTGGGTCGCCGGCGCGCTCGGCTATCTGGAAACGCTGGCCGCCGGCCCGATTGGGGCGACGCCGGTCTGGACCAAGGCGGAGCGCGGCCGGCTGTCCTTCCTGTCCGGCCTGTTCGCCGACGGGCCTTCGCGCCCGCTGTTGCCGGACACCCACCGCTAGGGCTTTAAATCCCGGTTTTACCGCGGCGCCTTATGGTGGCGTCCGACGCCCGGTTTCCCACTCGAACCCCTTCGGAACATCATGACCTTCACGGATCACGTCCGCAGCCGGTTCGGCCTGATCGGCGACATCGGCCTGGCGAACCGCGACGTGCTGTTTGCGGTCGGCATCGTGCTGGTGCTGGCGGTGCTGTTCCTGCCGGTGCCCTCCTGGTTCCTCGATCTCGGGCTGGCGCTGTCCTTCTCGGTCGCGGTGCTGGTCCTGATGGTGTCGCTGTGGATTCCGCGGCCGCTGGACTTCTCGTCCTTCCCGACGGTGCTGCTGGTCGTCACCATGCTGCGGCTGGCGCTGAACATCGCCTCGACCCGGCTGATCCTGAGCGAGGGGCACAGCGGCAGCGCCGCCGCCGGCCATGTGATCCAGGGCTTCAGCCAATTCGTGATGGGCGGCAACTTCGTCATCGGGGTGGTGATCTTCTGCATCCTGGTGGTCATCAACTTCGTCGTCATCACCAAGGGCGCCACCCGCATCGCCGAGGTCGGCGCCCGCTTCACCCTCGACGCCATCCCCGGTAAGCAGATGGCGATCGACGCCGACCTGTCCGCCGGCATGATCGACGAGATGGAGGCCCGGCGCCGGCGCAAGGAGCTGGAGGACGAGAGCACCTTCTACGGCGCGATGGACGGCGCGTCGAAGTTCGTGCGCGGCGACGCGGTGGCCGGCCTGATCATCACGGCGATCAACGTGCTGGGCGGCATGGCGATCGGCATCGCCCAGAAGGGCATGAGCTTCGACCGCGCCGCCGCCAACTACACCATCCTGACGGTGGGCGACGGGCTGGCGACCCAGATCCCGGCGCTGGTGGTGTCGCTGGCCGCCGGCCTGCTGGTCACCAAGGGCGGCAACGTCGGGTCGGCGGAAAAGGCGGTCATCGACCAGCTCGGCGCCTATCCCAAGGCGCTGATGGTGGCCTCCGGCCTGCTCGGCGCGCTGGCGCTGACGCCCGGCCTGCCGCTGGCGCCCTTCCTCGCCATCGGCATCGGCTTCGCCGTGCTGGGCTGGTACGCGCCGCGCCGCAAGGCCCGCGCCGCGGCGCTCGCCAAGCTGGAGGAAAGCCGCAAGCCCCCTGCCGCCGCCCCGGACGAGGCGGTGGAGGACATGCTGAAGGTCGACGACGTGAAGGTCGAGGTCGGCAACCATCTGGTGCCGCTGATCCTGAACAAGAACGGCCCGCTGACCACCAAGGTGAAGACGCTGCGCAAGCGCTTCGCCACCGAATTCGGCTTCATCCTGCCGTCGGTGCGCATCAAGGATTCCAGCTTCCTGCCGCCCAAGAGCTACGTCATCAGCATCATGGGGGTGGAGGCGGCGAAGGGCGAGGTGCGGCCGAAGCATCTGCTCGCCATCGACCCGACCGGCGGCGCCGTGCCGGAGATCGCCGGCGACCCGACGCGCGAGCCGACCTTCGGCCTCCAGGCCAAATGGATCGACCCGGCCCGCCACGAGGAGGCGGTGGCCAAGGGCTACACCGTCGTCGACCCGGAGAGCGTCATCACCACCCATCTGACCGAGGTGATCAAGGACCATCTGCCGGTCCTGCTGACCTTCGCCGCCCTGCAGAAGCTGCTGGACGGGGTGGGGCGCGAGTACCAGAAGCTGATCAACGACATGGTGCCGAGCCAGATCTCGCTGGTCGTGCTGCAGCGGGTGCTGCAGTCGCTGCTGGCCGAACGGGTGTCGATCCGCAACCTGCCCGCCATCGTCGAGGCGGTGGCCGAGGCGGTCGGCTGGACCCGCCACATCACCCTGATCACCGAGCATGTGCGGATGCGGCTGGGGCAGCAGATCTGCCAGGGGCTGACCGGGCCGGACGGCTTCGTGCCGGTCATCGCGCTGACGCCGCAGTGGGAACAGGCGCTGATCGAGAGCATCGTCACCGAGGGCGACGACCGCCGCTTCGCCATGCCGCCCAGCCAGGTGCAGGAGTTCCTGACCGCGGTGCGGCTGAAGATCCAGAAGCACGCCACCCCGCACACCTGGCCCGCCCTGCTGGTCGGGGCGGAGGTGCGGCCCTTCGTGCGGTCGCTGCTGGAGCGGGTCAGCCCGATGACCCCGGTGCTGAGCCACGCCGAACTGCACCGCAAGGCGTCGCTCAAGACCGTGGATCAGGTGTGAGCGGAGCCGCGCCATGGACCCGCTGAGCCAGATGCTGTCGGTCGAGATCTACCGGGCCTTCGTCGTGCTGGCGCGGGTCGCCGCGGCGATCGGGCTGCTGCCGGGGTTCGGCGAGAACGCGGTGCCGATGCGGGTGCGGGCGGCGCTGGCGCTGGTCGTCACGCTGATCCTGCTGCCGAGCGTCGACGGCCTGCCGGACCGCCTGCCGGACGATCCGCTGGAGATGCTGCGGGTTTTCGCCGGCGAGGCGCTGATCGGCGCCTATCTCGGCGCCGGGGCGAAGCTGTTCATGGCGGCGTTGCAGACCACCGGGGCGCTGGCGGCGCAGGTGATCGGGCTCAGCAACCCCTTCTCGCTCAACGCCGCCGGCTTCGAGGGCGGGTCGGTGCTGTCCGGCATCCTCTTGATCGGCGGGCTGGCGATGCTGTTCGCAACGGACGTGCATTACCTGATGATCGGCGCCATCGCCCGCTCCTACGGCTCCTGGCCGGTGACCGAGTTTCCCGAGATCGGGGTGATCGCCGGACGCTTCTCGCAACTGGCGGCCGACACCTTCCGGCTGGCGGTCGGGCTGGCGGCGCCCTTCATCGTCTATGGGCTGGTGGTCAACCTGGCTTTGGGGCTGATCAACCGCGTCATGCCGGCGATGCCGGTCTATTTCGTCGGCACGCCGGGCGTCCTGATGGTCGGGCTGGCGCTGTTCATGGTGACCGCCGGCGCGATCCTGACCGGCTTCGCCGCCGCGCTGGGCGGCTGGCTGTCGGGGTCGTAAGGGCATGGCCGAACAGGACGACGAGCAGAAGACCGAGGAACCGACCGAAAAACGCCTGCGCGAGGCGATGGAGAAGGGCGACGTCCCGCGCGCCCGCGACGTCGGCCTGCTGGCGGCGATGCTGGCGGCCTGGGTGATCGTGCTGATGGCCGCGCCGGGGACGGCGGCGCGGCTGTCGGCCCTGCTGTTGCCGCTGATCGAGAATCCCGACGATCTGCGGATCGACGGCAGCCCGATCGACGTGATCCACAGCCTCTACTGGCTGATCGGCGGCACCGCGCTGGCGCTGCTGCCGGTGCTGGGCATCCTGCTGGCCGGGGTGGTGGTGTCGGCGCTGGGGCAGGGGCCGTTCGTCGTCGCCAGCGACCGCATCCAGCCCAAGCTGTCGCACCTGTCGCCGGCCGCGGGCTGGAAGCGGATCGCCGGCCGGCCGGCGCTGGTCGAGTTCCTGAAGAGTCTGGTCAAGCTCGTCATCATCAGCGCGGCGGCGTGGCACGCACTGGCGCCCTACATCGCATGGACGGAGGATACTGTGGGCATGGACGTCGCCGGATTGCCCAACCTGCTGCGGGACGTGACCCTGCGGCTTCTGCTGGCCGTCGTGCTGGCGACCGTCCTGATGGCCGTGGTCGACGTGCTGTGGAACCGGCTGGAATGGCGCAAGCGCCTGCGCATGAGCCACCAGGAGATCAAGGACGAGTACAAGCAGATCGAAGGCGACCCCAACGCCAAGGCCCGGCTGAAGGAGATCCGCCGCTCGCGGTCGAAGAAGCGGATGATGGCGAACGTGCCGCGGGCGACGGTGGTCGTCACCAACCCGACCCACTTCGCCGTCGCGCTGGAGTATGAGCGCGGCCGGATGGCGGCGCCGGTCTGCCTGGCCAAGGGCGCCGACCTGATCGCCCTGCGCATCCGGGCGGTTGCCGAGGAAAACGGCATTCCCATCGTCGAGAACCCGCCGCTCGCCCGCGCGCTGCACGCGTCGGCGGAGGTCGACGCGGTCATCCCGCTCCAGCATTACCAGGCGGTGGCGGAGGTCATCACCTATGTGCTGAAGCTGAAGGGCGGCTTGGCGCGGCGCGTCTGAGTCGGTGGTGTTGCCCAGCGTTTGGGCGGCGCTGATCAAACCTTGTGCGCCCAACCCCGCCGAACGGTCGGCGCACGCCGGCCATCGGTGCCGGAATCGCCGGAATCCTTGGGGCTGCCGGCTTTGGCATCACCGTTGCAAAGCACACTGTGAAATGCCGCTAGGGTTCCGGCCGGGATGCATCGCATGCGCCCCGGTGGCTGGTCCGAGAGCGGCGACCCGTCCGGTGAACAGCGGACGGGCACACGGCGGGACAAAAGCCCGGGAGGTTCCGAACACGGAGGCGTGCAGCCCCGGTGGGACTTCCCCGCTACGCCTGCATTCCTCCTTCGACCGATGCTCCGGCCGGGACGACCCGGCCCGTGGTCCCGATCGGGCCGCGCCTGGAGCCTTTGCCGGGACGGCCCGGCACGGGAAGGAGCAAGTCCGTGGACAGCCAAGACGTCCTTTATGAAGACGAGATCCCCGGCGGGAAGCATTGGTCGCTCACCGTCCGGCGCGGCACCGTCCTGCGCCTGATCGACCGCGAGGGCGGCGCCAATGTCGGCATGCTGTTCTACAACCCGCAGAACCCGCTGGAGCGCTACAACGCGCCCGACACGCTGAAGTGCCAGCACACCTTCAAGCTGACGGCCGGCCACTGCCTCTATTCCGACATGGGCCGCATCTTCTGCTCCATCGTCGAGGACACGTCGGGCTGGCACGACACCGTGTGCGGCAATTCCACCAAGGCGCTGGTGGCCGAGCGCTGGGGCCACAAGGGCTACCAGGAGCACCGCAACGACTGGACGCTGAACGGCCATGACAGCTTCCTGGTGGAAGCCGCCAAGCACGGGCTGGGCCGCCGCGACCTCGCCGCCAACGTCAACTGGTTCAGCAAGGTCGGCACGGAGGAGGGCGGCACGCTGGTCTTCGACCCCGCCCACGCCAAGGCCGGCGCCCATGTCGACCTGCGGTTCGAGATGGATACGCTGGTGCTGCTCCACACTTGCCCGCACCCCCTCGATCCCGCCGCCGACTACCCGCGCAAGCCGGTCGTCTACCAGCTCCGCAAGGCCGATCCGGTGGCCGACGACGACCGCTGCAAACGCTCGCGTCCGGAGAACGAACGCGGCTTCGCCAACACCCACCTCTATCACCTCTGCGGCTGAGGGAGCGGCACCGATGATCACCGAGAGCACCCTCGCGCCCGCCGCCGCCGTTTACCGCAAGACCGTTCCGGCCGGCGATTACTGGATGGAGGTGGTCCGCCGCGGCCAGACCCTCCGCATCGTCGACCTGGAGGGCAACCAGGCCGCCGACACGCTGTTCTACAGCGCCGCCGACCCGGCGGAGCGCTACAGCGCCGTCGACACCATCCGCGAGCAGCGCAACGTCTACCTGTCGGTCGGCACCACGCTGATGTCGAGCCTGGGCAACCCGATGCTGCAGATCGTCGCCGACACGGTCGGCCGCCACGACACGCTGGGCGGCGCCTGCGCCACCGAAAGCAACACGGTGCGCTACGCCTTGGAAAAGAAGTGCATGCACGCCTGCCGCGACAGCTGGATGCTGGCGGTGGCGGAGAACGAGCACTTCGGCCTGACCAAGCGCGACATCACCCACAACATCAACTTCTTCATGAACGTGCCGGTCACGCCCGACGGCGGCCTGACCTTCGCCGACGGCGTCAGCGGCCCCGGCAAATACGTCGAGATGCGGGCGGCGATGGACGTGATCGTCCTGATCTCCAACTGCCCGCAGCTGAACAACCCCTGCAACGATTACAACCCGACGCCCATCGAGGTGTTGGTCTGGGATCAGGCCTGAGGGAACCAACCATGTTCAGCAAAGTCCTGATCGCCAACCGCGGCGAGATCGCCTGTCGCGTCATCCGCACGCTCGACCGTATGGGCATCGCCTCGGTCGCTGTGCATTCGGAGGCCGACGCCCAGTCCCTGCATGTGGCGCTGGCCGGGGAGGCCGTCTGCATCGGCCCCGCCGCGGTGTCGGAGAGCTACCTGAACGCCGACCGCATCCTGGAGGCGGCGCGCGCCAGCGGCGCCGAGGCGATCCACCCCGGCTATGGCTTCCTGTCGGAGAATCCCGGCTTCGCCGAAGCCTGCGCCGCGGCCGGCATCGTCTTCATCGGCCCGACGCCGGAGCAGATGCGCGCCTTCGGCCTGAAGCACACCGCCCGCGCCCTGGCGGAGAACAGCGGCGTGCCGCTGTCGCCCGGCAGCGGCCTGCTGCGCGACGCCGGTCACGCCAGGGCGGAGGCCGAGCGCATCGGCTTTCCGGTGATGATCAAGAGCACGGCCGGCGGCGGCGGCATCGGCATGCAGCTCTGCCGCGATCCCGCCACGTTGGAGGCGATGTTCGAGGCGGTCAGCCGGCTGTCGCGCAACAACTTCAAGGATGGCGGCGTCTATCTGGAAAAGTTCGTCGAGCGCGCCCGCCACATCGAGGTGCAGATCTTCGGCGACGGCCGTGGCCGCGTGGTGGCGCTGGGCGAGCGCGACTGCTCCGCCCAGCGGCGCAACCAGAAGGTCATCGAGGAGACGCCGGCCCCCGGCATCTCCGAGGCGCTGCGCCGCCACCTGTTCGACGCGGCGGAGCGGCTGGGCCGCGCCGTCGGCTACCAGTCCGCCGGCACGGTGGAGTTCGTCCATGACGACGCGGCCGGCGAGGCGTATTTCCTGGAGGTCAACACCCGGCTTCAGGTCGAGCATGGCGTGACCGAGGAGGTCACCGGCATCGATCTGGTGGAATGGATGATCCGGCAGGCCGCTGGGGAGGCGTTGCCGCTGGCCGAGCACGCCGGCACGGCGCAGGGTGCCGCGATCCAGGTGCGCGTCTACGCCGAGGATCCGGGTCGCAACTTCCGCCCCTGCTCCGGCATCCTGACCGAGGCGGAGTTTCCCGCCGACGCCCGGGTCGAAACCTGGGTGGAGCGCGGCAGCGAGGTGACGCCCTTCTACGATCCGCTGGTCGCCAAGCTGATCGTGCATGGCGCCGACCGGGCCGACGCGCTGGCCAAGCTGCGCGACGCGCTGGCGCGCTGCCGGCTGTCGGGGATCGAGACCAACCTCGGCTATCTGCGGAAGGTGGCGGCCGATCCGGTCTTCGCCGCCGGCGGCATCACCACCCGCTATCTGGAAACCGTCGCCTACGCCGCGCGCAGCCTGGAGGTCGTCACCCCCGGCACGCTGACCACGGTGCAGGACCATCCCGGCCGCGTCGGCTATTGGGAGGTCGGGGTTCCGCCCTCCGGCCCGATGGACCCGCTGGCCTTCCGGCTCGGCAACCGGGCGCTGGGCAACCCGGTCGGGGCGGCGGGGCTGGAGATCACGGTGTCCGGTCCGACGCTGCGATTCAACACGGAGGCGGTGGTGTGCCTGACCGGCGCGGCGATGCCGGCGGACATCGACGGCGTGCCGGTGCCGTTCTGGCGGCCGGTCACCGTGCCGGCGGGCGCCAGCTTGCGCATCGGCACCGTCAGCGGCGCCGGTTGCCGCGCCTATCTGCTGGTGCGGGGCGGGCTGGACGTGCCGGATTACCTTGGCAGCAAGTCGACCTTCACGCTGGGCAAGTTCGGCGGCCATGGCGGCCGGGCGCTGCTGCCGGGCGATATCCTGCATCTGGGCGGCTCCGTGGCGGGCGCGGTGGAGCCGCTGCCGGCCGACGTTCTGCCGGATGAGGTGCTGCCGGTCCATGGCCACGCCTGGGAGATCGGCGTGCTCTATGGCCCGCACGGCGCGCCGGACTTCTTCACCGACGCGGACATCGCCACCTTCTTCGCTGCGGACTGGGAGGTGCACTACAACTCCAGCCGCACCGGCGTCCGCCTGATCGGGCCGAAGCCGGCCTGGGCGCGCAAGGACGGCGGCGAGGCCGGTTTGCACCCGTCCAACATCCACGACAACGCCTACGCCATCGGCACCGTCGACTTCACCGGCGACATGCCGGTGATCCTGGGACCGGACGGCCCCAGCCTGGGCGGCTTCGTCTGCCCGGCAACCATCGTCAGCGCCGAGCTGTGGAAGATCGGCCAGTTGCGGCCGGGGGACAGGGTGCGCTTCAAGCGGCTGACGACGGACGAGGCCGCGGCGCTGGAAGACGCGCAGGAGGGGCTGTTTTCCCCCTCTCCCGCCCCGGGAGAGGGAGGGGCCCACGCGCAAGCGTGGGAGGGTGAGGGGGTATCCAAGAATCACGCGCCTGACCCTTGCACACCCCTCACCCGGCGCTTCGCGCCACCCTCTCCCGGGGCGGGAGAGGGACAGAACGACACCCCCATCCTCCACAGCATTCCCGCGACCGCCACCCGTCCCGCGGTGGTCTACCGCCGGGCCGGCGACAAATACCTGCTGGTCGAGTACGGCCCGCTTGTGCTGGACCTGACCTTGCGGTTCCGCGTCCACGCACTCCAGCGCTGGCTGCGGGCGCAGGAACTGCCGGGGGTGCTGGACCTCACCCCAGGCATCCGCTCGCTCCAGATCCATTACGACAGCCGTGTCCTACCGCTCGGGGCGCTGCTCGACCGGCTGGTCGGGGCGGAGGGCGAACTGGCGGCCATCGACGATCTGGCGGTGCCGACCCGTGTCATCCACCTGCCGCTGTCCTGGGACGACGAGGCCACCCGGCTCGCCATCGCCAAATACATGCAGTCGGTGCGGGCCGACGCCCCCTGGTGCCCGAGCAACATCGAGTTCATCCGCCGCATCAACGGGCTGGACGATGTCGAGGCGGTGAAGCGCATCGTCTTCGACGCCAGCTATCTCGTGCTCGGCCTCGGCGACGTCTATCTCGGCGCGCCGGTGGCGACGCCGGTCGACCCGCGCCACCGCCTCGTCACCACCAAATACAATCCGGCCCGCACCTGGACGCCGGAGAACGCGGTGGGCATCGGCGGCGCCTATATGTGCGTCTATGGCATGGAGGGGCCGGGCGGCTACCAGTTCGTCGGCCGCACCTGCCAGATGTGGAACACCCACAAGGCCACCGACGCCTTCGAGCCGGGCAAGCCCTGGCTGCTGCGCCATTTCGACCAGATCCGCTTCCACCCGGTCAGCCACGACGAGCTGATGGCGTTCCGCGCCGACTTCCCGCTCGGCCGCGCCAGCCTGCGCATCGAGGAGGAGACCTTCCGCCTCGCCGACTACCGCCGCTTCCTCGACGACAACCGCGACGGCATCGCCGCCTTCAAGGAGCGCCAACAGGCCGCCTTCGAGGCGGAGCGCGCGCGGTGGGAGGCGGCCGGCCAGAACGTCACCGCGGCGGAACCGCCCGACATCGGCGCGGCCGACACCGACGCCGGCCTGCCCCCCGGTGGCGCGGCGGTGCCCAGCCCGGTGCCCGGCAGCGTCTGGAAGATCGCCGCCGAAGCCGGGCGGGTGGTGAAGGCCGGCGACCCGCTGTTGATCGTCGAATCGATGAAGATGGAAATCGCGGTGACCGCGCCGACGGACGGCACCGTCGCGGAAATCCGCTGCGCCGAGGGGCAGGCGGTGACGCTGGGCCAGACCCTGGCCGTCCTGCTGCCCGAAGCCGCGTGAGGGAGAGTTCTATGACGATGACCCTGGAAATCGCCGCCCTGTCGGCCGGCTACGCCGCCGGCGCCCTGACGCCGGAGACGGTGCTGGACAGCGTCTACGCCCGCATCGCCGCGCGCGGCGAGCGGCCGGTGTGGATCCATCTGGTGCCGCGGGCGGAGGCCGGCCGCCAGCTCGCCGCCGCCCGTGCCCGGCAGGCGGCGGGGGCGGAGCTGCCGCTGTTCGGCATCCCCTTCGCGGTGAAGGACAACATCGACGTCGCCGGCCTGCCGACCACCGCCGGTTGCCCCGACTTCGCCTTCGTGCCGGAGCGGTCGGCGACCGTCGTGCAGCGGCTGGTCGACGCCGGCGCCATCCTGGTCGGCAAGACCAACCTGGACCAGTTCGCCACCGGGCTGGTCGGCACCCGCTCCCCCTACGGCGCCTGCGCCTCGGTGTTCGACGAGCGCTACGTGTCGGGCGGGTCCAGCGCCGGGTCGGGCGTCGCGGTGGGGGCGGGGCTGGTCAGCTTCGCGCTGGGCACCGACACCGCCGGGTCGGGCCGGGTGCCGGCCGCCTTCAACAACGTCGTCGGGCTGAAGCCGACCAAGGGGCTGGTCAGCACCAGCGGCGTGCTGCCCGCCTGCCGGACGCAGGACGTCGTGTCGATCTTCGCCGGCACCGCGGGCGACGCCCTGGCGGTGCTGCGGGTGGCGGGGGTTTATGACGACACCGACGCCTACTCCCGCAAGGCCCCGCCCTCGGCGGTCCAGCCGGCGCCGTGGCCGCCGGGTTTCCGCTTCGGCGTGCCGCGCGACGGGCTGGAGTTCTTCGGCGACCAAGCCGCCGCCGCCCTGTTCACCGCCGCCGCCGCCCGGCTGGAGGCGCTGGGCGGCAGCCGGGTCGAGGTGGATTTCACCCCCTTCCGCGACGCCGCCCAACTGCTCTATTCCGGCCCCTGGGTGGCGGAGCGGCTGGCCGCCATCCGCGATTTCGCGGAAACCAAGCCGGACAGCATCCACCCGGTGGTGCGCGGCATCATCCTGGGCGCCGCCGGCATCAGCGCCGCCGATGCCTTCACCGGCTTTTACAAGCTGGCCGAACTGACCCGCCGGGCCGAGGCGGAGTGGGCCAGGATGGACGTGCTGCTGCTGCCGACCACCGGCACGACCTACCGCATCGAAGACCTGCTGGCCGACCCGGTCCGGCTGAACAGCAACCTCGGCTATTACACCAACTTCGTGAACCTGATGGATTTGTCGGCCATCGCCGTGCCGGCCGGCTTCCGGCCCGACGGGGTGGAGAAGGGCGGTCTGCCCTTCGGCGTGACGCTGATCGGCCGGGCCTTCGCCGACGGCGCGCTGGCGGCGCTGGCCGACCGGCTGCACCGCGCCCAGGCTCTGCCGATCGGCGCCACCGGCTGCCTGCCGGAAGGGCCGACGCTCGACACCATCGCAACCGATACCACCGACCGGGCGCCGGGCATGGTCCGGCTGGCCGTCGTCGGCGCGCATCTGAGCGGGCAGCCGCTGAACCACCAGCTCACCGGCCGCAACGCCCGGCTGGTCCGTGCCGCGCGGACGGCGGCGGGCTACCGGCTCTACGCGCTGGCCGGCACCGCGCCG
This sequence comes from Azospirillum sp. TSO35-2, assembly GCF_003116095.1. Taxonomy (GTDB): domain Bacteria; phylum Pseudomonadota; class Alphaproteobacteria; order Azospirillales; family Azospirillaceae; genus Azospirillum. The sequence goes on along the minus strand of NZ_LGRA01000013.1, from coordinate 612,306 downwards.
GCCAAGCCGGGGCTGGTGCGCGACCCGGCCGGGGCCGGCGGGATCGAGATCGAGGTCTGGGAGCTGGACGAGGCCGCCTTCGGCAGCTTCGTTGCCGAGGTCCCGGCGCCGATGACGATCGGCACGGTGACGCTGGAGGATGGCGGCACCGTCAAGGGCTTCCTGTGCGAACCCATCGCGCTGAACGGCGCGGAGGACATCACCGGCTTCGGCGGCTGGCGCCGCTGGTTGGCGAAATAATGGCAATCCAGGCAAAGGGGAATGTGAACATGCGGACCTTGCTCAAGCGCGCGCTGTTCGGCGTGGCCTTCACCGCCACGGTGGCCGCCACGGCGTTTGCCGTTTCGTCGCCGGCCGCGGCGGCCGGGAAGAAGGACTTCCGCGTCGCGTGGTCGATCTACGCCGGCTGGATGCCCTGGGGGTACGCCGCCGACAGCGGCATCATGAAGAAGTGGGCCGACAAGTACGGCATCAAGGTCGAGATCGTACAGATCAACGACTATGTCGAATCGATCAACCAGTACACCGCCGGCGCCTTCGACGGCTGCGTCATGACCAACATGGACGCGCTGACCATCCCGGCGGCGGGCGGCGTCGACAGCACGGCGTTGATTTCCGGCGACTATTCCAACGGCAACGACGGCATCGTCCTGAAGACGGGCAAGACGCTGAAGGACATCAAGGGCCAGAAGGTCAATCTGGTCGAGCTGTCGGTGTCCCATTACCTGCTGGCCCGCGGGCTGGACAGCGTCGGCCTGCGCGAGAAGGACGTGAAGGTGGTCAACACCGCCGACGCCGACATCGTGTCGGCCTTCACCTCCTCCCCCGACGTCACCGCCACCGTGACCTGGAACCCGCAGTTGAGCGAGGTGGCCAAGGCCCAGGGCGCCACCATGGTGTTCGACAGCTCCAAGGTGCCGGGCGAGATCATCGACCTGATGGTCGTCAACTCCGCCACGATGAAGGACAACCCGGCCCTGGCCAAGGCGCTGGTCGGCGCCTGGTACGAGGTCATGGGGCTGATGACCAGGCCCGACACCCCCGAGGGCAAGGCGGCGCTGGAGGCGATGGCGAAGGCGTCCGGCACCGACCTCGCCGGCTACAAGCAGCAGCTCGTCACCACGAAGATGTTCTACACCCCGACCGAGGCGGCGGCCTTCGCCAGCGGCGGCGACCTGATCAAGACGATGGATCTGGTGCGGACCTTCTCCTTCGACCACGGCCTGCTGGGCGAGGGCGCGCGCAGCCGCGACGCCGTCGGCATCGTCTTCCCCGGCGGCACCGTGCTGGGCGACGCCAAGAACGTGAAGCTGCGCTTCGACGCCGCGGTGATGAAGCAAGCCGCCGACGGGACGCTCTGAGCGATGCGCCGGATCATCAACCGGCGGCCCGGCCGTGGGGGCATCCTGTTCTGGGGCGCCCTCCCGTTCCTGGCGGTGGCGATGGGCTACGCCGCGGCGTCCGCCCTGCGGCTGGCCGACAACCCCAACGACAAGCTGCTGCCACCGTTGTCGGCGATGATCGCGGCGGTCCAGCGGGTGGCCTTCACCCCCGACGCCCGCACCGGCGATTACCTGATGTGGGTCGACACGGCGGCCAGCCTGCACCGGCTGGGCTTGGGGCTGGGCGTGGCGACGGCGCTGGCGCTGGTGATCGGCATCGGCATGGGGCTGGTTCCCTATGTGCGGGCGGGGCTGTCGCCCTTCGTCGCCATCCTGTCGATGGTGCCGCCGATGGCGGTGCTGCCGGTGCTGTTCATCGTCTTCGGCCTGGACGAGCTGTCCAAGGTGGTGCTGGTCGTGGTCGGGGTGACGCCCTTCCTGATCCGCGACCTGGCGATGCGCACCGCCGAGATGCCGCGCGAGCAGCTGATCAAGGCGCAGACCCTGGGCGCCAGCACCTGGCAGATCGTGCTGCGCGTGGTGCTGCCGCAGATGCTGCCCCGGCTGGTCGACGCGCTGCGGCTGTCGCTGGGGCCGGCGTGGCTGTTCCTGATCTCGGCGGAGGCGATCGCCGCGACCGAGGGGCTGGGCTACCGCATCTTCCTGGTGCGGCGCTACATGGCGATGGACGTCATCCTGCCCTATGTCGCGTGGATCACCCTGCTGGCCTTCGTGTCGGACTATCTGCTGCGGCTGTTCAACGCCCGCTGTTTTCCCTGGCTGAGGGCCGGAAAGGGTTCGTCATGAGCAACGTCTCGGTCCGCGGCCTGTGGATGGAATACCCGAACCAGGTGGTGCTGGAGCGCGTCGACCTGGAGATCCCGTCGGGCGAGTTCTGCGCGCTGGTCGGGCCGTCGGGTTGCGGCAAGACCACCTTCCTGCGCCTGCTGCTGGGCGAGGAGCGGCCGACGCGCGGCGGCATCTTCCTCGACGACCAGCCGCTGGTCGCCGAGCCCGGACCGGACCGCGGCGTCGTGTTCCAGCGCTATTCCGTCTTCCCGCACCTGACGGCGCTGGAGAACGTCATCCTCGGCCGCGAGTTCGAGGGCTCCCGCTTTCTCGGCCGCCTGTTCGGCGCCCGCCGCCGCGCCGCGCTGGCCGAGGCGGCGGCGGTGCTGGAGGCGGTCGGCCTCGGCGCCCACACCCACAAATACCCGGCCGAGATGTCCGGCGGGATGCAGCAGCGCCTCGCCATCGCCCAGGCGCTGATCCGCAAGCCCAAGCTGCTGCTGCTCGACGAACCGTTCGGCGCGCTCGACGCCGGCACCAAAGTTCAGATGTACGAACTGCTGCTCCGGCTGTGGGCGGAGGAGCGGATGACGGTCTTCATGGTCACCCACGACCTGAAGGAGGGCTTCACGCTGGGCACCCGCGTGCTGGCCTTCGACAAGGTGCGGGTCGATCCGACCGATCCCGGCGCCTACGGCGCGACGATCACCTACAATCTGCCGCTGACCGAGAAGAAAGCGGTGCGGGAGCGGCTGGTGGCGGCGGACTGATTTCGGCGGTTTTCCGGAAAGCGGGCGAGTTTGTGGCGCGGCTCACAGCCGTGGAATCGGCGCGGGGATAGGGTCTGGTCATCGGGACGGCAGACAGGGGACGGGCAGACGGCTCCCCCGGCGGTCCCGAACCGAACCCCCTCCCTCTCCCCTCGCTGAAGGAACCCACGCCATGATCCGCACCGCCCTGCTCTCCGGCTTCGCCACCGTCGCCCTGCTGTCGGCCCCGGCCTTCGCCGGCAACGTCAGCTCGATCAACAACACCGCCGCCGGCATCGGCAACGTCGCCGTTCAGTCGGCGATGACCCGGCAGATGGGCGGCCCCGGCCTGTTCGGCACCAACAACAGCGCCTCGGTCGACAACACCGCGGCGGGCATCGGCAACCTCGCCAAGCAGCGCGCCACCACGGTGCAGGGCGGCGGCTTCGGCGGTGGCTTCGGGGTGCCGCTGGGCGGCGGCTCCAACAGCGCGGTGGTCGGCAACACGGCGGCCGGCATCGGCAACCTGGCGGCGCAGAACAGCATGGTGCGCCAGCACAGCGCCACGCCGTTCGGCGGCGGCAACTTCGGCAACGTGCAGAACCTGTCCGCCGGCATCGGCAACTTCGCCGGCCAGCAGAGCCGGCTCATCCAACGCTGAGATCGGCAACGCTGAAATCGGCAACGCTGAGGCACAGCGACAGCCCCGCACGTCCCCGACACCTCCGGCCCGGCCCCACAGGGCCGGAGGTGCCGCCCCTCGCCTCCGACACCGGAGGCCCTGCCGAGGAGACACCCGCCCCATGCTCCGCCCCCTCCTGCTCTGCGGCCTCGCCGCCGCACTCCTGTCCGCGCCGGCCATGGCGGACACCATGGTCCGCCGACCATCGCCCCAACTGGGTGCCGGTTTCGCGGCCGGTGCCTTCGGCCTGACCTCCACCAACGTCGGCACCGCGACCAACACCGCGGCCGGCATCGGCAACACCGCCCGCCAGCGCGTGGTCGGCGTCCAGTCCGGATCGCCCGGTGGGCCGGGCATGCCCTTCGGGCCGCTGGTCAGCACCAACGTCGGCGTCGCCACCAACACGGCGGCGGGCATCGGCAACAGCGCCAACCAGCGCGTGCTGGGCATGCAGGGCAACGGCGTCCAGGTCGGGCTGAACATGACCGGGCGCGGACCGCTGGTCAGCACCGACGTCGATCTGGCGACGAACGTCGCCGCCGGGCTCGGCAACAGCGCCCGGCAGAAGGCCATCGGCGTTCGGTGACCTCAAAGCCCCTTCCTCACGCCCCCTGCGGGCGGGCCGGCATCGCGGCTGCGGCGTCGGCCCGCCCGTTTCCGCATCCTCCATCGGGAGGCGACCATGGCGAGTTTGACGCGCGTTCTTCTGGCCGGGGCGCTGGCTTGCGCCCTGCCGCTTGCGGCGCAGGCCGCCTCGACCCAATGCGTCACGATCAACGGCCACTCCATCTGTTCGCAAAGCGGCGAGGCGACGACCTGCCAGACCATCAACGGCCGGACCCACTGCCTGACCGGGCCGGGGACCATGCGTTGCGAGACGGTCAACGGACAGACGACCTGCTCGGCGACGCCGGGCCCGTCGCTGCGCAGCCTTCCCGCCCTGCCGGACGATGGGCTGAACGATCCCGACCTGTGGTCCGACGACGATGACGAACCGGCCGTCCGGGGCCACCGCGGGCCACGCACCGACTGAGTGGTGCAGACCGCCGGCCAGCGCCCCGAAAGGAGAGGCGCCGGAACGGCGAAGTACCGCCTTTGGCGGTTCCGGCGGCGGACCGCCGGCGGTGTAGGATGCCGGGGTTCGAGACCTCGCCGCCAACGCCCCCATCCCAGGGAGTCCGGTCATGACCGCGAGCCGGATCGCCTTCGACAAGGAGCTCGTTCTCGCCGGGCATTTCCTGCTGAAGCATCTGCAGCGCGACGACCTGCGCCGGCTCGCCAACGGCGCCCGGCTGGCCTACCACCCGAAGAACGCGCTGATCTTCCAGAAGGGCGACCCCGGCAGCAGCATGATGGCGGTGGTGCGGGGGCGGGTGAAGATCTGCTCCCACTCGCTTGACGGCAAGGAGCTGGTGCTGAGCATCGTCAACCGCGGCGGCCTGTTCGGCGAGATCGCGCTGCTGGACGGTGAACCGCGCACCGCCGACGCGGTGGCGCTCGAGGAAACCGACCTGCTGGTGCTCGACCGCAGCCAATTGCTGCCGTTCCTGACCGCCCAGCCGGAGGTGGCCTTGCGCCTGCTGGTCGTTCTGTGCAAGCGCCTGCGCCAGACCAGCGAGCATCTGGAGGACACGCTGTTCCTGGAGGCGTCCTCGCGCTTCGCCCGCGCGCTGCAGCGGCTGGCCGACGCCTTCGGCCGGCCGGCGGCCGACGGAAGCGTGCTGCTCGACATCAAGCTGTCGCAGCAGCAGTTGGGCTGTCTGGTCGGCGTGTCGCGGGAGAGCGTCAACAAGCTGCTGAACGAGTGGCAGCGCAACGGCATCATCGCCCTGTCCGGCGGCCGCATCACCATCCTCGACGGCGAGGCGCTGGTGGCGTTGGGCGACAGTTGCGCCTGAACCGGACCACCCGAGCCCGGACTCCCGAATCGCCGAAAAATGTGTCCCATGTCACAGCGTCCGCCGGACGGCGGGCCTAGGCTTCCCTCCATCACGGCGCATCGCCGAACGGGAGACAAGCCGATGTCCAAGTCCGAAAGCCCTCAGCCCCGCTGGACCGCCTGCGACCGCTTCTTCGCCGAGTTCGGCCTGTATGACAGCGCCTATGTGAAGCCCGTCCTGCTGGACGGCCGGCGGATGGTCGCGGTGCACGCGGCGGACGGCCGGCTGCTCGACCATTTCGACAGCGTCGAGCTCGCCAGCGCCGCCGTCCGGCAGGAGGATCTGGAAGCGCTGCGCGTCCATTGACGCCAGCCTGACCCCATAAAAACCGAAGGAGCGTCCCATGCCACGCACCCGCCTGCTGCACGGCGTCGCGGCTCTGCTGCTGTCGGCCGCCCCGGCGATCGCCCCGACCGCCGCCCCGGCGCAGGAGATCGGCGGCATCGGCTTCGGGCCGGAGGGCGTCAGCGCCGCCAACCTCGCCCAGGCCTTCGCCCAGCCGGCGCGCCAGCCGGTGTTCGCCAGCGCCACCCGGCGCGGCGCGCCTCCCGGCGCCATGGTGACCAACCCGGGCAAGAGCCGGACCGAGTTCCATCAGCAGATGATCGCCAAGACCCGCGGCGACGCCGGCTACCTCGCCGGCTTCCACCAGGGCACGCCGCTGGCCGCCAGCCGCAACCCGCCGCCCGACCTGTCGCCGAGCCTGACCTTCATCGACGCCCCCTTCATCGTGAACAACATCAACAGCGCCCTGAACATCGCCATCGGCGAGGGCAATTCGACCGACCAGGGCGTGCTGACCGGCAACGGCGACCCGCAGCCCGCGCCGCAAGCCACCCCCCAGCCCATGCCCCAGCCCGAACCGGCCACGGCGACGGCCGACACCACCTCCGCCACCCCCGCGGCCCGGCACGAGCGCCGGCGCTCCAGGACCCCCGCCGCACCGCAGATGCCGGCCGCGCCGCAGGTGCCAGCCACACCGCAAGTGCCGAGCATGCCGAACCCGATCGACCAGCCCGGCGCGCTGGCGACGACGCTGGGGCCGCTGCCCTATCTGGGGTTCGCGATGAAGAATGGCGGGGTTCAGTTCAACAACGCCAACAGCGCCGTCAACATCGCCGCCGGTGCCGGCAACGTCGCCGCTCAGCGGGTCAAGACCATCCAGCGCTGAGCGTCCGGTTTCCTCCCAGCCTCGGTCGGCGGACGGGTTCCGCCGGCCATTTTTCTGTTCAGTTCAGTTCGCGGGCGACGCGGAAACCGTTGTTCAGGTAGCGGACGTCCTGGTCGTAGAAGTTGCGGGCGGTGTCGGTGATGTCCGCCAAGCCGCTGCGCCACGACCCGCCGCGCAGCACCCGTTTGCGGCAGTTGCCGCGCTGCCAGGCGCTGCCGTCGGTCGGGGCGCCGCTGTAGTTCTTGTTCCAGCAATCGGCGACCCATTCCGCCACGCCGCCGTTCATGTCGTGCAGCCCGAACGGGTTCGGCTTGTAGCCGCCGGCCACCGCCGGGGTCAGCGGTTCGTGCGGGCCGCCGCAATTCTGGCAATCGGCGACGATCCCGGCGTCGCCGCCCCACCAGTAGGGGCCGGCGGTGCCGGCGCGGGCGGCGTATTCCCACTCCGCCTCGCTCGGCAGGCGATAGCGCTGGCCGGTCTTCTGGCTCAACCACTTCACATAGGCCTGGGCGTCCTCCCAACTGATGTTGTGGACCGCGGTGCCGTCGCCGGGGTTGGTCATCCGCGGCATGTCGGTGCAGCCGCCGCCCTGCACGCAGGCACGCCATTCGCCGACCAGCACCTCGTAGACGCCGATGGCGACCGGCTTCGACAGGGTGACGCCGTGCAGCGGCCGTTCGGACGGATCGCCCTTCTCGCTGCCCATCTGGAACGAGCCGGGCGGCAGCCGGACCATCACCGGACAGGTCTCGCAATCGCGGAAGCTGTTGCCGTTGCCATGGTTGCGCACCCCGCCATTGCCCTGCGCCGGTGTCGGGTCGGACGGCGTGGGCGGGGGCGCCGGAGCGGTGGACGGGATCGGGTTCGCTGCCACGTTCTGAGGTGGCGCGGCGGCGCTGCCGGACGGCGTCACCGCGGCCACCGGCGTTCCGGCGCGCAGCCGTTCCAGATGCTCGCGCGCCGCCGCGGCGTAGCCGCCGGTGCCGAACAGGCGGAGGAACGCCTCGGCGTCGGCCGGATCGGGGCTGGCCCGCACCCGCTGCCACACCGTCTCCTCGGCGTCGGCGGCGGGCGGCGGCGTGCCGGCCTCGCCGATCTCCACCGTCACCGTCGCGCTGGACACCCCGCCACGACCGTCGTCGACGCTGTAGGCGAAGGTGCCGGCGGGACCCGGCGCGGCGCGGTCGGGCTCGAACAGCAGGTTGGTCAGCGTCTCGACCGACAGGCTGTCGCCGGAGCGGACCGGACGGCCGCCGTTCACCACCTGGCCACGCTCCGGCACCGCAGTGACGGTGATGGTCAGCGGGTCGCCATCGGGGTCGCTCGGCGCCTCGATCCGCAGCGGGTTGGGCAGGACGGTCAGGCGGCGGGCCGACACCAGGGTCGGCGGGCGGTTGCTCGGCCGGATGGTGATCGGCACGAAGCCGCGCACGGTGCCGCCATGGCCGTCCATCACCGTGAACTCGAAGCCGCCGGCGTCGCCGCGCAGGCTGGCGTCGGGCTTGAAGCTGGTGGCGGCGAGCTGCTCGACCGTCAGGTAGTCGCCGATCAGCACGCTGCGCTCGCCGATGCGCACATTGCCGCCGCGCGGCAAGCCGGTGACGCGGGCGAAGAGCTGGTCGTCGTCGGGATCGGTCGGCGGGGCAATGCGCAACGGCTCCGGCCCGGCGCGGTCGGACACGGTGATCGGCTGGACGTCCTGCAACTGCGGCGGCCGGTTGGGCGGGCGCGGGTTGAAGTAGAAGGGGGTGGCGCCGAGCGAGCCGTAGATGAAGGGGTCCTGGCGGCCGTCGGTCGCCTGCTTGACGGTGTCGCGGACGTTGCGGAAGAACAGGCTCAACTCCAGCCCCGGCGTCGCCAGATGCTGGAGCAGCGCCGCGGTGTAGGGGCTGTGCTCGCCGGTGCCGTCCTCCGCCAGCTGGTCGGCGCGGGTGGCCATGGCGACCAGCGTGTCGCTGGGGGTGTCGTCGACCCGGCCCAGACCGGGATGCGCCTGCAGCCGGTTGGTGCCGGTGCGGGTCAGCCGGTCGACGAAGGGGTTGTTGCGGCAGGCGTCGAGGATCAGGATCCCCAGCTTGCGCGCCTGCGACAGCTCGCCCAGCGGCAGGTTCAGCGGCACCGCCTCGTAGACGAGGTCGCGCTCGCGCTCCAGCTGGGCGTCGGCGGGGATCAGGTAGTTGGTGCCGGCGACCTGAATGCCGTGGCCGGCGTAGAACAGCACGGCGACGTCGGCCTGGGCCGCGCGGATGCCGAAACCGCGCAACGCCGTGCCGAAGCCGCGATTGTCGAGATCGTATTGCTCCTCGACGGTGAAGCCCAGCGAGCGCAAAGCCTCGGCGATGGCGCGGGCGTCGTTGCGCGGGTTCACCAGTTCGGGCGCGTGCTGGTAGTTGTTGACCCCGATCACCAGGGCGATGCGCTTTTCCGTCGCCGACGATGACGGCGTGGAGGATGGCGGCCCGGCGGCCTGCGCCACCGTGACGGTCAGAACCAGCGCCCCGGCGACGGCGACCATGATGGACAGCATGGCGGCGATCTGCGCGGCCATGGCAGACCGGCACCGGCTCCACCATTCAGCCATCCCGTCGCCTCCCTCGTCGTGGAGGAATCCATCACCCAGGAATTTCAAGGATCTTCCAGTCGATAAAGCTTAGCGGCGGGGAAAAGGGCTGCCAAGCCACGCAATCAGCCTAATCCGCAAATTCGCGGTCCTGCACCTGCCGGCGCGGCACCCCCTTCGGCGCCGGTCGATACTCCCTGTCACATTCCCTGGCTGTCGGCGACGGGATCAGGGGCAGGATCGGCGGCCGGTTCCGCCGGGGCGCCGGCCGCGTCGTCGACGACCAGCCAGATGCGGACCGGGACCGACTTGCCCTTCAGCGCGACCTCGCCGACCGGCAGCACGCGGACGCTGCCGCGCACCGCCTGGCAGGTCGGGTCGCCGATCACGATCCGGCTGTGCGGGGACGAGCGGGCGCCGACGGTCTTGGCGTGGGCCTCCAGCCGGGCGGCGGTGTTGGCGGTGTCGCCCAGCAGCGAATATTCCATGTGCCGCAGCCCGCCCATGCTGCCGGCGACCAGCGGGCCAGTGTGGATGCCGATGCGCACGCCGACCGGCGGCAACCCCTCCTCCCGCCAGCGCCGGTTCAGCGTGGCCAGCTCGCGGCCCATCTCCACGGCGCACGCCACCGCGTGCGCGGCGTCGGCGTCGATCTGCTCCTGGCTGCTGCGGGCGACCGGCACGCCGAACACCGCCAGGATGGCGTCACCGATGAAGCGCAGCACGATGCCGTCATGGGCGGCGACGATGCGGACCATGGCGTCGAGATAGCCCTCCAGCCAGCGGATCAGCGGTTCCGGCTCCAGCCTTTCGCAGACGGTGGTGAAGCCCTCGATGTCGGAGAACAGCACGGTGGCGGTCAGTTGCTGCGGGCGCGGGCGGCTGCCGGTCATGAAGGTGGCGCGTTCCCGCCAGATCTCGTCGGCGACCGGCTGCGAGACGTGGTTGGCGAACAGCCGCATCAGGACGCGGCGGTCGGCGCGCTCCCGCAGCGACAGATGCGCGGCCATCGCCGCGATGCCGCCCGCCCAGGCCAGCGACGGCGCCAGCAGCGGCACCAGCGGCCCCCCTTCGGCGAACAGCAGCGCGCCGCCCACCCAGACGCCCACCAGCAACAGCAGGCTCGCCGCCGCCAGCAGCGCCAGCGGCAGGCCGGCCAGCGCCAGCGCGACCCCGGCGGCGCTCGTCACCGCCACCAGCGCCGCCTCCAGCGCAAGCGGCAGGCGCGGGCTGTGCCGTCCGTCGAGCAACTGCGCCAGGACCTGCGCCCCGATCGCCACGCCGGGCGTCGCCCCGCCGGCCAGCGCCAGCGGCGTGCGGTGGCGGTCGACGTCGTTCAGCGCGGTGCCGATCAGCACGATCCGCCCGGCCAGCCACGACGCCGGCAGCAGCGCCACCAGCTCCGCCGGGTAGGTGGGAAAGGCCGGGACACCGGGGCTCGGGCCGGGACGCCAATCGATGCGGAACGGTGCCTCCGGCACGGCGGCCCCGGCCAGTTCGGCCAGACGGGCGGGCATGCTGGGCGTTCCGTCCGGCCCGCGCGGCACGTGCCAGCGCACCGTCCCGTCCAGCGGATCCTTGGCGAGGTTGGCGTGACCATGGTCCATGCCGTCGAGGAACCGGCCGAGGAAGCGCCGCTGCGCCTCGGTCAGCGGCGTTCCGGCCAGGGCGGTGATCGCCACCACCGGGATCCGCGCGTCGAGGATGCGGCGGCGCAGCCGCTCGTCCAAGGTCGGCAGCGTCGGCTGGTCGAACAGGACGTCGATGCCGATGGCGCGCACCCCGGCCGCTTCCAGTTGTCCGATCAGATCGGCGAGGAAGCCGCGGTCGATCGGCGAGCGGCAGACCAGCGTCGCGAAGCTGTCCTCCCCCAGCGTGACCAGCGCCACGCCGGGATGCTGCGGCTGGGGCGGCGACAGGTAGGCGGTCAGCAGATCGCCGAAGGTCTCGTCGGCCGAGCGCAGCGGCGGCACCAGATGCGTCAACCCCAGCGCCAGCAGGGCGGCGCCCGCGACGATCAGCAGCGCCCGGCCGGCGAGGGCGGCGGGCGTCCTCCCGGCTGCGGCCGGGGCGGCGGGCATGTCAGCGGACCCGCAGGATGACCTGGGCCACCACCGCGTCGGTGTCGTGCAGGGCGTTCAGCGCGCGGTCGAGCTGCGCCACCGTCTCGGCGTCCATCGGCCGGAAGGCGTCGGCCCGACCCGGCAGGGCGTCGCCGAGGTCGCGGTCGGCGGCGACGCACCGCACCTCCATGTCGCCGCCGCTCTCGCCCGCCACCAGGGGCAGCGGCATGCGGTCGCCCGGCAAGGTCAGCGCGGTGTCGGCGGCGACCCGGGCGCTGGTGCCGGTGCCGAGCGGGAACAGCGGCAGCAGTTGGCCACGCCCGTTGCGCAGGTAGCAGTAGACATGGGCGTCGCGGTTCGCCTGCAGCACCAGCCGGATGCGGTCGCCCGGCCGGTAGCCGGCGGCCGGCGGCTGTTCGGCCGCGAGATAGAGGTCGAGCGGCACCAGCGCGTCGCGCAGCGGCCGGAGCAGCGCTGCCGTCTGGCGTCCGCAGCCGGCGGCGGCCAGACGCAGCGCCAGCGCCGCCCCCGGCGCGGCATCCTTCGCCGGCGCCGGATCCAGCAGGCGGAGGTGGAGGCTGTGGCGCGGAGTGTCGTCGGGGCCGCTCACCCGCACCTCCAGCCCGTCGCGCAGCGGCAGCGCCTCCGGCCAGGGCTGCTGCCCCTCGGTGCCGCTCCAGGTAACGGTTGCCGTGCTGCCGTCGCCGGACAGGGTCAGGCCGGACAGGCCGCCATCCTGCGGGCGGATCAGCGTCGGGCGGGTGCCGACGGGCAGGCAATAGGTGCCGGGAACGCCGGGATCGATGGCGAAGGCGCGCTCCGCCGCCCGGTTCAGGGGAGCGCCGAACGCCCGCGCCGCGCCGACGTCGGCCTGGGCAAAGCGTTCGCCGCCAAGGAGACCACCAAGCGACGGCCGGGCCGGCGCGTTCGGGTCGCCGCCGTCCGCACCGGCCGCCAGGCGGTCGGACGGGCCGGCAAACGGCCCCTTGATCCGCAAGGTGCGGCCGTTGGCGAACAGCAGCATGATGCCGGCGCCTTCCGGCACCGTCACCGCCGCGCCGTCGGCGACGACCTGCCCCAACGCGTAGCCCGGCGCGGTCGAGGCGACGACCACCGCTTCCGCCGCCTGCACGGCGGGGGCGAGCGCCAGAAGGGTGCCGGCGCACAGCAGCAGGGCGGACGGATGCGTCATGGCGGCCTCCAGGCGATGGGGGGAAGGGTCTACTCGTGCCGGCCCAACAGACAGGCGGTGCGGGACTGGGTCATCACCGACAGCGAGCCGTCCGGGTCGCCGCCGCGGCGGAAGCGCAGGCCGTTCAACTGGCTGGCGATGCTGAGCGAGACGATGGCGAGGTCGGCCTCGTCGATGATCTTGCGGCCGTCCTGCCAGCACTGGATGCGGACCTTGCCGGTGGGAACGCCGACATCGACGCCGCCCGGTGCGGCCCCGACGCGGGTGCCGTCGCCCTTCTTCACCAGGGTGGCGCCGGCCTCGCCGGCCAGCAGAAGGGCGATCGGCAGAAGGCTCAGGACCATGCGTCTCATCACAACCTCCGGGGCAACCGTCTGGGCGCGGGTCAGCGCGCGGGCTTGAACTCGACGCGGCGGTTGCGGCCGTCGTAGGGGTCGGGCATCACCGGCTCGGTCGGCCCCTTGCCGGCGACGGCGATGCGCTGCGGGTCGATGTGGTGGACGCGGACCAGATACTCGCCGACCGCCAGGGCGCGGCGCTGCGACAGCACCTGGTTGTAGGCCGGGCTGCCGACGGCGTCGGTGTGCCCCTCCACCACCAGGGACAGCGAGCCGTCCTGCTCCATCAGCCCGCCGACCGCGTCGATGTAGGGCTGGAAGTCGCGGGGGATGTCGGCGGAATTGAAGGCGAAGTTGATGCGGAAGCCGAAGGCGTCAGGCGCGGCCGGTTCCGGTTCCCGGGCGGGAAGCGCCGCCTGCTGGGCCGGTTCGGCCGGCGCCGCCTGACGTTCCGCCGGCTGGGCCGCCGCCGGGATTGCCACCGCTTTCGCCGCGTGGCGCGCCGGCGCCTTGGGGGCGGGGGTTTCGGTGGCCTGCTCGGCCGGGGAGGCGGGCGGGTAGCTCACGCTCTCGGTCGGGCGCCGGTGCTGGGCGGCGCTGCTGGCCATGGCGCCACCGATCTCGATGCTGCGGGTGCGCGGCCTGGGCGCCACCACCTCGCGCAGTTCGTCGACGGTGGGCGGCCGGTCGAACATCAGGACATTGCCGCCACCGCTGCTTTCCACCGACTGCGCCATGGCCGGCACGGCACCGACGACCAGCAGCGCGGGAAGCACAAGGCGGGTGAGACAGTTGCGACGGTGCGTCGGCATGACACTCTCCAAGCGGTGAGGGGGTTGGGCGGTCCCGCAACCGGTGTCCGCCCTGTTGCCTCCGTTCTATCAGCGCCGCCGCCCGCCTTCTGTGAGCCGGGCCACAGTTGGCCCCACATCATCCCCCGGATGCGACCGCCCCCGGCGTCACCTGGATCGCCATGCGTTTCGACCGTGCCGTTCCGCCCGACGCCGCGGCGAACGCCTCCATCACGCTGGCGAGCGAGGCGCCGGGGATCGGCTGGAGATCCTCCCTCTTGAAGCGGTCGGGCAGGCGCACGCCCATCTCGTCGCGCGTCACCACGCAGGCGATCGCCTCCTGGTCGCCGGCCCGGTCCATGCGCAGGTTGAACGGCTTCTGCGTCCCCGGCGGGATTTCGACCTGCCGGTTCGCCTCGACGAAGGCGTCGGGCTGGAAGCGGTTGGGATAGATGCGGGCGACGGCTCCGGCGGTGTCCTGGTAATAGCAGTAGACGAAACCGTCGGCGGTCGGCGACACCCGCACCACCAGCGGGTCGCCGACGCGGTAGCGGGGTTTCGGCCCACGGTCGGACGACAGGATCAGGTCGGGCGCGGCGCCGGCCGGAAGCGGGGCGGCGCGCGGCAACCCCTCGCCGCCGGCGTTGCTGACCGCCTGGATCCGCTCCGGCGCGATCTGCTGGCGGCCAGACGGCTGGCCCAGCATGCGCTGGTACAGGTCGAAGTCGATCCGCCCGGTGGCGATCAGGTCATGGTCGGCCTGATAGCGCGACACCGCGCTGCGGGTCTGCTCGTTCAACTCGCCGGTCACGGTGCCGTCGTAATAGCCGTCGGCCGCCAGCGTCCGCTGGACGAAGGTCACCCGCTGCTCCGGCGGCATGGCGTCGAACCAGTCGCGCGCCTGCCCCATGAAGGCCGGGTTGGTCTGGTCGATGCCCAGGCACTGCCAATAGGGCGTGCGCGTCAGCTTGCCCAGCACCTCGATGGTGCTGAGCTCGACCAGCGTGCGGACCGCCTGGTGCAGCCCCTCCGACTTGTTGAAGGAGACGTTGAAGGTCAGGCCGGCCTTGCCGATCAGCGCCCCGGCGTCGGCGCCCTTGCCCGAGCTGAGCACGGCGAGCGAGTTGCTGGCCGACATGCCCGGGATGATCTGGCGCGTCACCAGCTCGCCGACATTCAGGTCGACGGAGATCATCGACGCCACCTGATCGGCCGACACGCCGAGGTCGAGCGACGGCAGCGACAGCCCGGCCCCCGCCGCCTCGCTGACGACGTTGTCGTCCAGCTGGGTGATGGCGCCGCGGATGTAATAGGACGGCGCGCGGAAGCCGGGCTGCACCCCGACCATCCAGTAGAGCGCGTTGACGTCGTCCAGCGCCGGTTCGAAATCGACGAAGCGGAAGGCGTTGGAGCGTTCCGACATGCGGCTGACGGCGGTGATCAGCATGTCCTTGGTGCCGCCGGCCACGCGGCCGGTCGCGTCGGGGATGCCGTTGCTGGTGATGTAGATGTCGTGCTTGCCGTGGGCGGCGAGCAGGGTGTCCATGCAGCGCAGCGCCTCGCTGAAGCTGCTGATGGTGCGGGCCGCCGGTGTCTTGGGTTGCTGCACCAGCGCGACCTTTTCGCCCGAGGTGAAGCAACCGGCAAGAAGCAGCACCGACAGCAACGCCGGTGCGGCGGCGGCCCGATGGAACGGCAGGGCGAACAGCATGCCAGTGGCCTCCATCGCGGTGGGTGTGCGCCGGCCGCCGCGGGCCAGCCGGCTCGAAAACGGCCGGCTCAGCGTGTCGAAACCTCCGCCCCGCGGCGGGCCTGGACGGTGATGGTGACGATCTTCGACAGGATGGGCGGGTCGTGCGGGACGTGGTCGGCGTCGGCCAGCACCAGCTGCAGCGTGTGGCGTCCGGGCGGCAGCTCCAGCATGGTTTCGGTCTGGCCGCCGCCGAAATGCAGGTGCTGCTTGTCGTTCGGGATCGGTTCGTCGAAACGGGTCAGCCTGGTGTCGATCAGCAGATGGTGGTGCCCGGTGTGGTCCTTCGCCACGCCGGCCGGGGCCACCCCGAAATTGCGCAGGCCGAACCAGACCTTGAACCGGGTGCCGACGACGGCGCCGTTGGTGGGCCAGCCGATGTAGAGGACCGCGTCCTTGCTGCCGGCCGACCGCGCCGTGGCGCCCGCATCGGCCGCCTTCGCGGCACCGGCCGGCTTGTCGTCCGCCGCGGCGATGCCGGAGGTGAGGATCAGGCCGCTCGCCAGACCGGCGGCGACCAACAGGCTGTGCATCCGTAGCGTCATGGGATCCTCCCGTGGAGGGCGGTGGGGCCAGCCGCACCGTGCCCAACGTACCCGTGCCTACTTCACCGTGCCTACTTCACCGTGATGGTGATCTTGTCGGACGTCACCGGCGGGTCGAAGGGGACATGGTCGGCGTCGCCCATCACCATCATCAGCGTGTGCTTGCCCGGCGGCAGTTCCAGCCGCGCCTCGGTCTGGCCGGCGCCGAAATGCAGGTGCTGCTTGTCGTTCGGGATCGGCTCGTTGGGATTGGTCAGGTCGGAATCGATCAGCAGGTGATGGTGACCGGTGTGCTCCCGCCGCACCCCGGCCGGCGCCACCCCCATGTTCTGCAGGCCCATGCGAACCCAGAATTTGCCGCCGGTGACCACGGTCCCGTCGCGGGGCCACAGGATGTAGGCGCGGGCCCCCTCGGGTGCCGGTTCACGGTCGGCCGCCGCGGGAAGCGACGTCAACAGCAGGGCACCGAGCAAGAAAGGCAATGGTCGCGGCATGCAAGCCTCCCATTGATTTCGTTTGTCGTCGGTGCATGTCATCTTAGGCCTGCAAGCGGGTGGAAGCCGCCGCGTCATTCACGGTAATACCGCCAAGCCGCACTGCCCCCTTTCCCGGCGCCGACCCCTGTCTTTCGATAGTGGGAACCCGGAAGAACCGCCCCTCTTTGTGGGAAGGGGCCGATTCTTCCATGTGTCCCCTGGCCAAGTGTCCCCCGGCCCTCCGCTCAGGTCAGCGTGGCGATCTCCGCCGCACGCCTGGAGCGCGACGCCGCGTAATGGTCCTTGGCCAGCACGGTGTAGACCGCCGGCAGCACGAACAGCGTGAACAGCGTGCCAATCAGCATGCCCGAGACGATGACCAGACCGATGGAGAAGCGGCTGGCCGCACCGGCCCCCGCGGCGGTCAGCAGCGGCAGCAGGCCGACCACCATTGCCGCGGTGGTCATCAGGATCGGGCGCAGGCGGACGCGGGCGGCGTGTTCGATCGCGGTGCGGCGGTCGACGCCCTCGTTGATCTGCATCTCGCGGGCGAACTCCACCAGCAGGATGCCGTGCTTGGAGATCAGGCCGATCAGCGTCACCAGGCCGACCTGGGTGTAGATGTTCATGGTCGAGGCGCCGAAGAACAGCGGCAACAGCGCGCCGCAGATCGACATCGGCACCGACACCAGGATCACCAGCGGGTCGCGCAGCGATTCGAACTGCGCCGCGAGCACCAGATAGATCACGATCAGCGCGAAGGCGAAGGTGATCATCAACTGGCTGCCTTCGGTCACGAACTGCCGCGATTCCGACAGGTAGGCGTGGTTGAAGCCGGCCGGCAGCTGGGCCCGCGCCTGGTCTTCCAGGAAGGCGACCGCCTGCCCCATCGACACGCCCGGCATCGGCACCGCCGAGAAGGTCGCCGAAGGCAGCTGGTTGTACTTGTTCAGCGCGTTCGGCTCCACCGCAGTCTCCACCGACACCACGGTGGACAGCGGAATCTGGGCGCCGGTGCCCGAGGTGACGTAATAGTTGGTCAGCGACTCCGGCGTCAGCCGGTCGGCGCGCGGCACCTGCGGGATCACCTCGTAGGAGCGGCCGTTCAGGTTGAAGCGGTTGACGTAGTTGCCGCCGACCAGCACCGCCAGGGTGTCGGCGACTGACTTCATCGACAGGCCGAGGTCGGCCGCCTTGGCGCGATCGATCTTCAGCCGGACGACCGGGCTGTCATACTGCAGGTCGCTGTCGGTGACGATGAACATGCCGCTCTTGGTCGCCGCGTCCTTGATCCGCTCGATGGCGTCGAAGATGGTGCGGTAGTCGCCCGGGCTGGAGATCACCATCTGCACCGGCAGGCCGCCGGTGGACCCCGGCAGCGCCGGCGGCGACACCAGGAACACGTTGACGCCGGTCACCTTGCCCAGCTCGGCCTGGGCCAGCGGCTGCAACTGCTTGGCCGACCGTTCGCGCTCGCCCCACGGCTTCAGGATCATGCCGGCGAAGCCCTGGTTCAGGGTGGGCATGCCGGTCAGGATGAAGCGGGTGTCGGTTTCCGGGAACTTGGCGAAGGTGTCGTCGATCTGCTTGCCGAAGCTGTCGATGTAGTCGAGGTTGGCGTATTGCGGCGCCTTGGAAATGCCGAACAGGATGCCCTGGTCCTCTTCCGGCGCCAGCTCCGACATGGTGTTGGCGAACAGGTAGCCGACCGACAGCAGGATGCCGACCGCGAACAGCAGCGTCGCCGCGCGGTAGTCCAGCATGCCGTCCAGCCGCCGCTCGTACCAGCCGGCCAGCCGCTCGAACTGGCGGTCGAGGAAGGCGGCGAAGCGGCCCGGGGTTCCCTCCTTCAGGATGACCGAGCACATCATCGGCGACAGCGTCAGCGCGACGATGCCCGACACGATCACCGACGCGGCCAGGGTGAAGGCGAACTCGCGGAACAGCGCGCCGGTCAGGCCGCCCAAGAGGCCGATCGGCGCGTAGACCGCCGCCAGCGTGATGGTCATCGAGATGACCGGCCCGACGATCTCCCGCGCGCCGAGCAGCGAGGCGGCAACCGCCGATTTGCCGTGTTCGATGTGGCGGTGGATGTTCTCCACCACGACGATGGCGTCGTCGACCACCAGACCGATGGCCAGCACCATCGCCAGCAGCGTCAGCAGGTTCAACGAGAAGCCCAGCGCCAGCATGAAGGTGGCGGCGCCGACGATCGACAGCGGGATGGTCACCACCGGGATCAGCACCGACCGCAGGCTGCCCAGGAACAGGAAGATGACGACGATGACGATGGCCACCGCCTCGAGCAGCGTCTTCACCACCTCGTCGATCGAGGCCTGGATGAAGCGGGTGCTGTCGTAGACGATCTCCATCTGCATGCCGGGCGGCAGGTTGCGCCGCAGATCCTGCTCCATCTTGCGGATGTCGGCGACGATGTTCAGCGGGTTGCCGGTGGGGGTGCTGTCGACGCCGATGAAGATCGCCTGCTGCCCGTTCATCGCCACGCTGGCGTTGAAGCTCTGGGCGCCCAGCTCCACCGTGGCGATGTCGCGCATGCGCACCAGCGCCCCGTCCTTGGCCTTCACCACCATGTTGCGGAACTGGTCGACGTCGGTCAGGCCGGTGTTGGCGGTGACGTTGGAGATGACGAACACGCCCTTGGTCTGGCCGGGGGCCGACTGGTAGTTGTTCGCCGTGATCGCCGCCGACACGTCGCTGGCCGAGATGCCGCGCGCCGCCATCTTCACCGGGTCGAGCCACAGCCGCATGGCGAAGGTCTGGCCACCCAGGATCTTGGCCTGCGCGACGCCGTCCACCGTCGACAGCACCGGCTGCACCACGCGCGTCAGATAGTCGGAGATCGCCGCGCCCGACAGGTCGGGGCTGGAGAAGCCCATGTAGAGGATCGAGGTCGTCTCGCCGGTCGATTTCAGGATGACCGGGTCGTTGGCCTCGCGCGGGAGCTGGTATTTGACCTGCTGCACCTTCGCCATCACGTCGGTCATCGCGACGTTGGGGTCGAAGTTCAGCCGGACATAGGCGGTGACGACGCTCTGCCCCTGGGTGGAGGAGGAGGTCAGGTAGTCCAGCCCCTCGGCCGTCGCCACCGCCTGTTCGATCGGCGTGGCGATGAAGCCCTGCATCAGCTCCGGCGAGGCGCCGGCGTAGGTGGTGGTGACGGTGATGACCGTGTTCTGCAACTGCGGATACTGCCGGATCGGCAGCTCCAGCATCGCGCGCAGCCCGACCAGCAGGATCAGCAGGCTGACCACGACGGCCAGGACGGGACGGCGGATGAAGATGTCGGTGAAGCTCGTCATGATGCCGGCCTCAGTTCTGCGGCAGGGACTGCGGCGGGGTCAGCGGGTTGGCCTCCGCCGGGACGACGGCCGCGCCGTTGGCCAGCTTCAACTGGCCCGACACCACGACGCGGTCGCCGGGGTTGATGCCGCTGCGGATCTCCACCCGGTCGGCCAGACGGTCGCCGACCTTCACCGGCTTGCGGTTGACCACCATCTGCTCCTTGCCGTCCGGCGTCTTGCCGTTGGACGCCACGAACACCGAATCGCCGTAGACCGTGTAGTCCACCGCGGTTTCCGGCACGGTCAGCGTGTTCGGCTGCGGCGGCAGCACGACGCGGACGTTGGCGAACATGCCCGGCCGCAGCTGCCGTTCGCGGTTGTCCAGCGTCGCCTGCACCTTGATGGCGCGGGTGTCGGCGCTGACCTGCGGTTCGATGGTGGTGATCTTCGCCTCGAAATCGCGGCCGGGCAGCGCGTCGACGTTGACCAGCACCCCCTGGCCGACCGACAGCTTGGGCAGTGTCTGTTCCGGCAGGGTGAAGTTGACGTAGAGCTGCGACAGGTCGGTCAGCGTGACGATGGTGGCGCCGGGATTGACGTAGTCGCCGACATTCACCTGCCGGATGCCGAGGTCGCCGTCGAACGGCGCCTTGATCAGCTTCTGGCCGATCAGCGCGCTGGTGCGCTTCATGTTGGCGTTGATCTCGTCGAGCTGGGCCTGATACTGGTCGACGTTGCTCTGCGGCGTCGCTTGGCTGCGGCGCAGGTCGCGGTAGCGCTCCAGGTTCAGCTCGGCCAGCCGCGCCTGGGCGCGCTGGGCCAGCAGGTCGGCCTGCTCGGTGGCGTCGTTCAACTGCACCAGCGGATCGCCGGCCTTGACGCGGGTGCCCGATTCGAACGGGATGCGGTCGACGCGGCCGGCGACCTCGGGGGCCACCGTCACCTGACGGGCCGCCTGCAGCGTGCCGATGGCCGACAGGTATTTCGGGATGGTCTGCACCGTCGCCTCGGCCAGCGCGACCGGGGTGGGCGGCGGCTTGTTGTTGGCGAAGAAGTCGGAGATCGCCTTGGCGCGGAAGGTGTTGAAGCCGTACAGCGCCGCCCCCAGCAGCGCCAGCACCACCAGCGTGATGACGATGCGCAGCGTCAGCCGCCCGCGGGTGACCGGCTTGCGCGGCGGGGTGTGAGGCGGTGGCGGTGGCGGCGGTGCCGCGTGGCCCGGTTCGGCCGCCGGGTGGCCGAACGACGTCTCGGTCTTTGGCGAATGGTCCAAGGTCACGATCGGCTACTCCGGATGGTCTTGGTTCTGAGTTTGCGGGTCGAAGGGAACGGACGGAAAGCGCGCGCTTCCTTCCTGGGCGGCGATGGCCTCGTCGCGCAGGCCGAGCCCCCGAAGGATGAACCAGATGGTCTGGCGCGCAAGATCGGGGCGGCCGCAGGGATAGCTGACGATCGCCCCGCCGGACAGGCAGACGGTCGCCATCATCTGGCACAGATGCTCGGCCAGCCAGAGCCCGTTCTCCGCATCGATGGGACCCGGCACCAGGTCGCCGCTGGCGACGGCGGCCTCGATCGATGCGGCGAAGCAGGGCAGGAAGCGGCTGCGGATGCCGTCGTAAACCTGCCGCATGAACTCCCCGTCCTCCAGCAGGCTGATGATCGACAGGCGCTGTCGGGCGCGTTCGTCCGGATTGGCCGGCACCTCGATCACGAAATAGTTCACCAGCCCCTGGATCATCTGCACCAGCGTCGCGGTGGCCGGCGGAAGGGCGACCAGCCGCTCATACTCCGGGTCGCCGTCGATGCAGTTGAGGAAGATCGCCTCGTACAGCGAGGCTTTCGTCGGAAAATGCTTGAAGATCAACGCTTCCGAGACACCGGCCGCCTGGGCGATCTCCTTGGTCGTCGTCGCGGCGAAGCCCTTCTGCGCGAACAGCGGCAGGGCCGCGTCGAGAATGGTCAGCCGGCGGGCCGCACTGTCGAGGCGTGGTGCCATGAAGGTTCCGTCTGGGACTGTCAGTTGATGTCAGGAGTGAGGGCTTACTCACCTCGCTGGGCGTTGTATAATCCCGTTGCGACAATCTGTCCAACGTCTTCGAGGGTTCAATGTCGCTTCCGTTGGACCGGGCCGGCATTCCCCAGCTCGCGTTCCGGCAACGCGGGGGAGCGCGGCTCGCCGAGCATGAAGCGCATCATCCGCTCGTCGGCCGACAGGGCGCCGGGTGAGACCGGCCCGAAACCCATGGGGTTCACCCTGGTGGCCGGCCCGCGATCCGGCGGCAGGCGGTCGGGGCGCGCCGCGTCACGGCCCGCGGTCAGCCGCTCCTCCAGCAGCGCGGTGCTCCGTGCCGACAGGGGCAGGCCGCCGGTCTGAACCTCGAACGCGACGGCGGTGGCGGCGACGGCCGGCGCGGTCGTCAACGCCGCGGCCAGCACGAGGGTCCGAAGGGAGCGGTGCATCGGGGTGCGCCTTTCGCGAACGGAACCGGTCCGCCGGCCGCACGGGGGCTGCGGCTTGGGCGGACCGGCGTCCGGCGTCATGGTGGAGGTGTGTGGCGGCTCAGCGCCGCCGACCTCGGGGCTGCCGAACTCAGCGTTGCCGATCTCAGCGCTGGATCAGCCGGCTCTGCTGGCCGGCGACGTTGCCGATGCCGGCGGACAGGTTCTGCACGTTGCCGAAGTTGCCGCCGCCGAACGGCGTGCCGCTGTGCTGGCGCACCATGCTGTTCTGCGCCGCCAGGTTGCCGATGCCGGCCGCCGTGTTGCCGACCACCGCGCTGTTGGAGCCGCCGCCCAGCGGCACCCCGAAGCCACCGCCGAAGCCGCCGCCCTGCACCGTGGTGGCGCGCTGCTTGGCGAGGTTGCCGATGCCCGCCGCGGTGTTGTCGACCGAGGCGCTGTTGTTGGTGCCGAACAGGCCGGGGCCGCCCATCTGCCGGGTCATCGCCGACTGAACGGCGACGTTGCCGATGCCGGCGGCGGTGTTGTTGATCGAGCTGACGTTGCCGGCGAAGGCCGGGGCCGACAGCAGGGCGACGGTGGCGAAGCCGGAGAGCAGGGCGGTGCGGATCATGGCGTGGGTTCCTTCAGCGAGGGGAGAGGGAGGGGGTTCGGTTCGGGACCGCCGGGGGAGCCGTCTGCCCGTCCCCTGTCTGCCGTCCCGATGACCAGACCCTATCCCCGCGCCAAAACCACGGCTGTGAGCCGCGCCACAAACTCAGCCGCTTTCCGGCGTCATGCCGACAATCCGTCGTCCAGACGGGTCATGGAGGATGGCCGCAGGCCGTTCGCCACCGCCCCCGGCCCGGCCTCCAGCCCGGCCAGAAGGCGCTCGGCCGCTTCGGCGCATTGGCTGCGCAGTTCCGGCACGGCGGTCATTTCCCAGAAGGGCGCCTTGGCGACCGGGCCCAGCGCGAAGAGGCGGGGCGCCGGGGTGCCGTCGGCGCGGATCACCGCCCCGGTCTCCGTCACGTCCAGCCCCAGGCGCAGCGCGTCCGGCCGTGCCAGCCCGCGATCCAGCAGCGCGCGCACCAGTGGATGCCGGATGCGGGTGTAGTCGCAGTTGGTGCCGGTCGCGTTGATCAGCGCCGCCGTGTGCAGCACCCGCGTCCGTGCGCCGCCGCGCTCGTTGATGCGCAGCTCCAGGCCGTCGGCGGTGAGCGCCGCGTCGGCCAGCCGGCCGGGCAGGATGGTCAGTTGGCCGCCGGCGCGGGCGGCGTCGATGCGGTCGGCCACCTCCGGCGCCATGCGGTGGCGGTGGACCTCCCAGAAGGGACGGGCGTGGCGCAGGAAGCGGCGGCGCTCCTCCATCGGCAGATGGGCCCAGATGCGGTGGTGGTGCGGCCGCAGCGCGTCGAAGGCCGACCGCCAGTCGAAGCCGGCCGCCACCGCGTGGCGGGCGTCGGCCTTCAGCGCGATCAGCACGTCCAGCACGGTGCGCGGCATCACGTCGGGGTGGAGGAACGAGCTGTAGGGCCGGGCCTCCTGGTGCCGCAGCGGCAGCAGTCCGCGGCGCGACACCGCGGTGATCGGCCCGCGATGCCCCTGGTCGAGCAGCGACACCACCGTGTCCACCATGGTCAGGCCGGTGCCGAGGATGACCACCGGCGCCTCGCGCCCGATGCGGCCGATGGCCGTCAGGTCCCAGGGGTCGCCGATGAAGTGCCGCGACGCGAACGCCTCGGCCGCGGTGGAGCTGTCCAGACAGGGCGGACAGGGCGGGAAGTTGCCGATGCACAGCGCCGCGGCGTCGGCCGCCACGCTGCGGCCGTCGCCCAGCCGAACGTGCAGGGAGCGGCCCTGCGGCTGCGCCGGGTCGGTGTGGACGTCCACCGCCTCGCCGCGGATCAGGTCGAGCCGCGCGTGGTCGGGTGCGTCGGCCTGCGCGTCGGCCAGCACGTCCTGGACATAGGCGCCGTAGAGGGCGCGGGACACGAAGGCGTGTCCGCTCGGCGGCACCTGGCCGTCGGCGTCGCGGCTCCACAGCCAGCGCAGGAAATGGCGCGGGTCGTCGGGATAGGCGCTCATGTTGTAGGCGCGCACGTTCAGCAGATGCGCGCCGTTGGGGGTCGAATAGGCGACGCCGGCGCCCGGCCGGTGACCGCATTCGATCAGGTGGACCGTCAGCGGCGTCCGGGCGCCGCGCAGCAGATGGGCGGCCAGCAGGCTGCCGGTGAAGCCGGCGCCGACGATGGCGATGTGCCGGCCCGGAGAGGAGAGGGTGGGCGCCGTGGAGGCGGGCGAAGGGAGATGTGGCGTTGCAGGCATCGGTGTCCGTCCTTCCGCGATGGGTCGGGAAAAGGTCGGCCGTTGGCGGTCGGTTCCCGGCGGCCGTGCCCCCGACGCTGGGGGAGCCGAACCGGGGCGGTGTGCGTCGGCCGTGTGTCTGCTCGATCCGCTTCGTGGAATCCTGCTTATCATAGGGAAACCAGGCACGCCATCGGCCGAAGGGAAAACACTATTGCTAAAGTAGGAATTCCGGAGCTTTTCACACTGGAAAGCGGCTGTTGCCGAGTCGCGACCACGACAAAAAGGGGGAGCAGGTGGGCGGCCCCGCTTCGGGCGGCCCCGCTCAGAAACGCCACACCAGCGGAATCAGGAGGGGGGCGACGATGATGACCATCAGCTCCAGCCCGATGCCGAGCCGGGCGAAGTCGGTGAAGCGGTAGCCGCCCGGCCCCATCACCAGGGCGTTGTTGTGATGCCCGAACGGCGTCAGGAAATCGCAGGACGCGCCGATCGCCACCGCGACGAGGAACGGGTCCGCCGACAGGCCGAGCCGGCCGGCGAGGCTGAGGGCGACCGGCGACATCACGATCACCGTGGCCGGGTTGTTCAGGACCGGCGTCAACAGCATGGTGACCGCGAGCACCAGCGTCAGCATCGCCTGCGGACCGACCCCGCCGGCCTCCGCCAGCAGGGCGCCGGCCACCAGCCCGGCGGTGCCGCTGCTCTGCAGCGCGTCGCCCAGCGGGATCATCGCGGCCAGCAGCACGATCACCGGCCAGTCGATGGCGTCGTAGACCTCCGACGGCCGCAGGCAGCGCGCCACGACCAGGACCAGCACGCCGACGCTGAACACGATGGCCGGCGGACCGATGTCCAGCGCCGCCAGCAGCACGGCGACGGTGAAGACGGCGCCGGCGACGGCGGTGCGCCGCGGTTGCGGGTCGATCCGGCGGTCGGCCAGCGGCAGGCAGCCGAGCTCGTCGATCGCCGTCCGGATGGCGGCGGGTTCGCCATGCAGCAGCAGGACGTCGCCGACCGACAGCGAGGCGTCGGCCAGTCGGCCCTCGGTCCGCCGCTGCTGGCGCATCGCCGCGACCAGGGTGACGCCCCAGCGGCCTTCCAGGTCGAGCGAGGCGGCGCAACTGCCTTGCAGGACGGCGTTGGGCGCAACCACCGCTTCGGCGAAGGTGCCGTCGCCCTGCGCCGGGACCGGCGGAACCAGACCGCCGGAGGCCGCCAGGGTGTGCAGCGCCGCAACGTCCACCCGGATCAGCAGCAGGTCGCCGGCCCGAAGCGCCTCCTCCGCCAGCCGGGCGAAGACGCGGCGGCCGTCGCGGACGATGCCGGTGACGCGCGCGTGCCGCTCCCGCTCCAGTTCGGCGACGAGCCGGCCGCGGTAGGGCGAGGCCGGCGTCACCGTCAGTTCGGTGTCGTAGAGGGGAAGGTCGTCGGGGGCGTCGTCCGGCTCCAGGCCGGCGTTGGTGCGCGCCTGCCGCCAGCCGACCAGCGCCAGATAGCCGATGCCCAGCACCGCCAGCGGGACGGCGACGGCCGAGAAGGCGAACATGCCGAACGGCTCCCCGGCGGCGGCGGCGCGGAAGCGGGACACCAGCAGGTTCGCCGGCGTTCCGATCAGCGTCGTCATGCCGCCCAGCAGCGTGGCGTAGGACAGCGGCATCAGGTAGAGCGCCGGCGAGCGCCCGTGCCGCTTGGCCGCCCACAGCGCGACCGGCATGAACAGGGCCAGCGCGCCGATGTTGTTCATGACGGCGGACGCCGCCGCGGCCAGCCCGCACAGCACGGCCAACTGGCCGGGCAGGCCGGAGACGCCGGCCAGCAGCCGTTCCGCCACGGCGTCGAACCGGCCGGAGCGGGTGAGGGTGCGCGACAGCACCAGCACCCCGGCCACGGTGATCACCGCCGGGTTGGCGAAGCCGGCGAAGGCCGCATCGGCCGGCACGAGCCCCATGGCGACGGCCGCCATCAGCCCGGCCATGGCGACGACGTCGTAGCGCCAGCGGCCGGCGGCGAAGGCCGCCAGCATGCCGCCCAGGATGGCGGTCAGCGCCGCCTGTTCGAACCCCATCGCCCGTTCCCGTGCCGCCGCCCCGTCCCGCCATCCTGCACGGGTCGGCGCGCGGTGCCAAGCCGGCGGCCTGGCCGGTGGGGAGGCCGTCAGCCACGCAGGGCACCCGACCCATGCGCGGCCGCGCCACGGCCGAGGTTCCGGAACGGGACCAGCGCCATCGCCTCCTGCCCGCCGGTGCGCTCGGTGGGGAAGACGAGGCCGCGGCGGATCGCGACGCGGACGGGGTCGCCGGCGCGCAAGCGGGTCGGCTCGCCGGCGGGGATGGCGACGTCGAGCCGGGTCCCGGCGTAATCGACCTCGGCACGGATCAGCGCCCCGACCTCGTAGAGGCGGCGGACGATCCCGGTTGCGGGTCCGGCATCGCCATCGGCCGGGGCCAGGTCGATGTCGTGCGGCCGGACATAGACGATCGCCTGCCCGGCCTGCCCGCCGACCCCGCCGAGCGGCAGCCCCAGCCTGGCCAGACGGACCAGCCCGCCGTCGATGGTGCACTCGATGCGGTTCACGTCGCCCAGGAACTCGTAGACGAAGGGGGTGGCCGGATCGCGGTAGACGGTGGTCGGCGTGCCGATCTGCTCGATCCGGCCCTGGTTCATCACCACCACGCGGTCGGCCAGCTCCAGCGCCTCTTCCTGGTCGTGGGTCACGAAGACGCTGGTGATGCCCATGGCGTCGTGCAGGTGGCGCAGCCAGCGGCGCAACTCCTTGCGGACCTTGGCGTCGAGCGCGCCGAACGGCTCGTCGAGCAGCAGCACCCGCGGCTCGATCGCCAGCGCGCGCGCCAGCGCCACCCGCTGGCGCTGGCCGCCGGAGAGCTGCGAGGGGTAGCGGTCGGCCAGCGGGTCGAGCTGGACCAGCCGCAGCAGCTCCTGCACCCGCTCCGCGATCGCCGCCTTCGACGGGCGCTGGCTCCGCGGCCGGACCTGAAGCCCGAAGGCGACGTTGTCGAACACCGTCATGTGGCGGAACAGGGCGTAGTGCTGGAACACGAAGCCGACCTGCCGGTCGCGCGGGTGGCGTTGCAGCGCGTTCTCGCCGCCGAACAGCACGCTGCCGGCGTCGGCGGTCTCCAGCCCGGCGATGATCCGCAGCAGCGTGGTCTTGCCCGACCCGGAGGGGCCCAGCAGCGCGACCAGCTCGCCGCTGTCGATGCGCAGGTCCACCCTGTCCAGCGCGAGGAAGGCGCCGAAGCGCTTGGTGATGCCCTGGATGTCGATGTTCATGGGGTCCTCCCGATCGGGGATGGCGGCCTCGGTGGCGCCGGCGGGTGGCGCGTTCGCCGGCGTCGCGCCAGCAGGCATCGTTCAGCGGCCCTGGGTGTAGATCTGGTCGAACAGCCCGCCGTCGGCGAAGAACTTGGCCTGGGCCTTGGCCCAGCCGCCGAACTTGTCGTCGATGGTGAACATCGCCACGTTGGCAAAGCGGTCGGCGTAGCGTGCCGCCACCTCGGCCAGGCGCGGCCGGTAATAGTGGCGGGCGCCCAGATCCTGTCCCTCGGGCGAATAAAGGTAGCGCAGATAGGCCTCGGCCACCTTGCGGGTGCCCTTGCGGTCGACGACCTCGTCGACGACGGCGACCGGGGGTTCGGCCAGGATGCTGACCGAGGGCACGACGATGTCGAACTTGTCGCGCCCCAGCTCCTCGACCGCCAGGAAAGCCTCGTTCTCCCAGGCGAGCAGCACGTCGCCGATGCCGCGCTGGACGAAGGTGACGGTGGCGCCGCGGGCGCCGGTGTCCAGCACGGGGACGTTCTTGAACAGCCGCGCGGTGAAGTCCTTGGCCTTGGTCTCGTCGCCGCCGTTCTTGTCCAGCGCGTAGCCGTAGGCGGCCAGGACGTTCCAGCGGGCACCGCCCGAGGTCTTCGGGTTGGGCGTGACGACCTGGATGCCCGGCTTCGCCAGATCGTCCCAGTCCTTGACCCCCTTCGGGTTGCCCTTGCGCACCAGGAACACGATGGTCGAGGTGTAGGGCGCGCTGTTGTTCGGGTAGGCGGCCTGCCACCCCTTGTTCATGCGGCCGGCCTGGGCGATCGCGTCGATGTCGTAGGCGAGCGCCAGCGTCACCACGTCGGCATCGTTGCCGTCGATGACCGAGCGGGCCTGCTTGCCGGACCCGCCGTGCGACTGGCGGATCGACACCGTCTGGCCGGTGTCGGCCTTCCATTTCGCGGCGAACAGCTTGTTGTAGTCGGCGTACAGCTCGCGGGTCGGGTCGTAGGAGACGTTCAGCAGGCTGCTGTCGGCCCAGGCCGCCGGGGCGCCGCCGGCAAGCGCCGCGCTCAGCAGAAACGCCGCGAGGGAACGGGTGCGTGCGTGCATCGCCAACTCCATCGGCCAATTCCATCGGGGAGCGGTTGGGGCGCGCCGGCCGTCGGCGGCCCCGACAAGAACCGATACTCGATCAACTTGGTCGTGATTAGAAGCGCGAAAAACCCACTAACCCAGAATCTCTTACGTATTTAAAACCGATTCACCAGACCCGTTTGTCTTATGCCCTGCCGACGCGCATAGGCCGGTCGTTGGGCTGCGCCTCGTTCAACAGCGTGCCGAATGTGCTGTTCCATGGCTCGGTCCCGCGGTCCGCCAGGGCGGCTTCCAGCGTGGTGCCTTCCAGGACGGTCAGCGTCGCCGCGTGGACGCCGGCGTAAACGCGGCGGATGGCGCAGCCCTGCTCGTCCTCGCAATCGTCGCAGCGTTGGTAGGCCACCCGGCTGAGACAGGGCAGCGGCGCCAGCGGCCCGTCGATGATCCGCACGACCTGGGCGAAGGTGATCTCCGCCGCCGGCCGGATGAGGGCGTAGCCGCCATTCTTGCCGCGCTTGCTGATGACCAGCCCATGGTGCTTCAGGTCCAGCAGGATCTGCTCCAGGAACCGTTTGGGCAGGCGATGGCGCTCGGCGATGTCGGCGATCTGAAGGGACTCCCCCTCGTCGACCGTGGCGAGCGCGAGCATGGCCCGCAGGGCGTATTTGGCTTTTTGCGACAGCATCGCCGCAGTGTAGCCGGAAGCCGCCGATCCGTCAGCACACCCAATTGCTCTCCGCCCCGCAATCCTGGTTGACCCAACCTGTATTATCGATCATACAGGTTCCTGTCTGGTGCAGAGACCGGCTTGGCTTCCGGCGAACGGGGAGACGGGGCGCTGTGAGATCGGCGGTTGAACCTCTGAAGGCGCGCAGGATCTACCTGCTGCTGCGCGACCGCATCATCGCCGGCGACCTGCCGCCGGGGACGCGGCTGCCGGGCGAACCGGCGCTGGCGGCGGAGCATGCGGTGTCGCGGGTCACCGTGCGCCGGGCGCTCGACCTGCTCGACAAGGAAGGGCTGGTGCAGCGCAAGGCGGGGTCCGGCACCTTCGTCCACGACACCCGCAGCGTCCGGCCGATCGTCGCCGACCTGTCCAACGTGCTGTCGCACCTGATCGACATGGGGCGCAGCACCGACGTGAAGCTGCTGTCCTTCGGCTACGGCCTGCCCAGCGAGGGCATCGCCGAAAGCCTGGGGATGAAGCCGGGGGAGCGGGTCCAGCGCTCCGTCCGGGTGCGGCTGATCGACGGCGTGCCCTTCTCCTACCTGACCACCCATGTGCCGGAATGGATCGGCCTGACCTATTCGGAGGCCGAACTGGCCGCCCGGCCGCTGCTGGAGCTGATCGAACGGTCGGGCGTGACGACGGAGCGGGCGACCCAGGCGATCAACGCGACCCTGGCCGGGCCGGAGGCGGCGGCGGCGCTGGATCTGGAGATCGGCTCGCCGCTGCTGACGCTGACCCGCGTGGTCTACGAGCCGGCGGGGCGCGGGGTGGAGCATCTGCACGCGCTGTACCGGCCCGACCGCTACAGCTTCCACATGGATCTGGTGCGCACCGGCAACGACGGCGAACGGCGCTGGAGCCCGGCGCTGGGCTGGCCCCGCGCATCGGACAAGGGCAAAGCCGACAAGACCAAACCCGAGAAAAACAAGCAAGGCGACAAGCCGACCCGCGCCAAGCGGACCACCAAACAGAGGAGTTGAGCGCAATGAGACGTCCGGTTCAGGGGTTTCCGCATCTTGGCCTCACCCGCCGCTCGGTCCTGAAGGCCGGCGCGGCCGTGGCGGCCGTCGCGCCGCTGGCGGCGCCGTCGATCCTGCGGGCGCAAACCGCCGCGGTGAAGATCGGCATCCTCCAGCCGGTCACCGGCGCGCTGGCCCATGACGGCGACCTCGGCCGACTGGGCGCCGAGATGGCGATCAACGAGATCAACGCCGCCGGCGGCATCAAGGCGCTGGGCGGCGCCAAGCTGGAGATGCTGTTCGGCGACGCCCGCTCCACGCCGGAGGCCGGAACGCAGGAGGTCGAGCGCATGCAGGCCGACGGGGCCTGCGCCATCGTCGGCGGCTTCGCCAGCCCGATCTGCCTCGCCGCGTCGCAGGCGGCGGCGCGCTACGACCTGCCCTATCTGGTCGATGTCGGCGTGTCGGACCAGATCATGGCGCGCGGGCTGAAGAACACCTTCCGCTTCGGCCCCGGCTTCGGCAAGGTCACCACGGTGGCGCTCGACAACCTGACCCGCATGAACGAGTTGGCGGGCAAGCCGGCGAAGACGGTGGTGCTGGTGCACGAGGACGGGCTGTTCGGCTCCGGCCTCGCCAAGCTGCTGCAGACCGAACTGCCCAAGCGCGGCTTCGAGGTGCTGGAGACCATCGCCCATCCGACCCCGGCGCGCGACATGTCCAACGTCGCGCTGCGCATCCGCTCGCTGAACCCGGATCTGGTGATCCCGTCCAACTACTACGGCGAGTTCGTGCTGCTCGCCCGCACCATGCAGCAGCAGCGCATCAAGCCGAAGGGCGTCTACGCCGTGCTGGGCGGGGCGGCGTCGAACGGGCGCTTCGTCAAGGAGTTCCCCCAGGCGGCCCAGAACGTCATCGACTGCAACCACTGGCACGACCCGCGCAACCCGCAGGCGCTGGCGCTGCGCAAGGCGGTGCAGGAGCAGGGCAAGTCCTTCGCCTACAACGTGTCGCTGAACTATTCGAACGTGAAGCTGCTGGCCGACGCCATCGAGCGCGCCGGCTCGACCGACCGCGCCAAGATCATCGAGGCGCTGAACGCCTCCACCTTCGCCGGCCACATCATGCCCTACGGCCCGACGAAGTTCGTCAACGGCCAGAACGAGGGCGCCACGCCGATCAACACCCAGATCCAGGGCGACGACATCAAGGTGATCTTCCCGGAAGCCTACGCGGAAGCGAAGGCGAACTTCCCGGCGGTCTGAGCCTCGTCCCGGTGTCCCGCCCCCGCACTGGCCGGGGCAGGACACCGCTGTTCCACTCACGCGCGGGCTGTCGATGTATTCACCTCAGATCATCCTCGAAGCGATGCTGAACGGCCTGATGACCGGTGCGGTCTATGCGCTGATCGCGCTGGGCCTGACGCTGATCTACGGGGTTCTGCACATCATCAACTTCGCCCATGGCGCGCTGCTGACCTGCGCCATGTTCGCGGTCTGGGTCGCCTGGGCGTGGCTGGGGATCGACCCCTACGCGGTGATTCCGCTGCTGGTGCCGCTGATGTTCGCGCTGGGCTACGGCCTGCAGCGCTTCGTCATCGGCCCGGCCAGCCACGGCGACGACGGCAACATCCTGCTGGTGACGCTGGGCTTGTCGATCGTGCTGGAAAATGTGCTGCTCGCGACCTTCCAGTCGGACACGCGGACGCTCGACACCGATTATTCGTTCCAGGTGGTGGCGCTGGGGCCGCTGCTGCTGTCCTTCCCGCGGCTGATCGGGCTGGCGGTGGCGGTGGTGGTCACCGGGCTGCTGTGGCTGGTGCTGAACCGCACCGACACCGGCAAGGCGATCCGCGCCGTCGCCAGGGAGAAGCTGGGCGCCAATCTGGTCGGCATCGACGTCCCGCACATCTACGCCGTCACCTTCGGGCTGGGCTGCGCCTGCCTGGCGGTGGCCGCCTGCCTGCTGATGCCGACCTTCTACGTCAACCCGCGGATCGGCGGCGCCTTCGTGCTGGTCGCCTTCACCGTGGTGGTGCTGGGCGGCATGGGGTCGATCCCCGGGGCGCTGCTGGGCGGCCTGTTCATCGGCGTGGTGGAGAGCCTGTGCGGCCTGTTCCTGGGCGACAGCCTGGGCCAGCTCGGCATCTTCCTGATCTTCATCGCCGTGCTGCTGGTGCGGCCGACCGGCCTGTTCGGAGCCAAGGCATGACCGTGCGCGACCTGATCCCCGTGCTCGTCCTCGTCGGGCTGGCGGCGCTGCTGCCGCTGGTGGTGACGGCGAGCCCGGTGCTGAACTTCCTGGTCTTCATGCTGATCGTGGCGCTCGGCGCCCAGGGCTGGAACATCCTGGGCGGCTTCGGCGGCCAGTTCAGCTTCGGCCACGCCGCCTTCTTCGGGACCGGGGCCTACGCGACCGCCATCCTGCAACTGCGCTGGGGCGTCAACGCCTGGGCCGGTCTGGCGGCGGCCGTCGCGGCGGGCGGCGCGGTCGGCTGGGCGATCGGCTTCCTCAGCTTCCGCTCCGGCCTGCGCGGTTCCTACTTCGCGCTGGTGACGCTGGCCTTCGCCGAGGTGTTCCGCATCCTCGCCAACGCCGCGCCGCTGACCGGTGGCGCCGCCGGGCTGCTGATCGGGCTGGACGTCCGCCCCGCCAACCTGCAATTCGCCGACCGCGCCGTGTTCTACTGGCTGGTGCTGGGCTTCGTCGCGGCGGTGCTGGTGCTGACACGCTGGATCCAGCGCTCGCGCTTCGGCGCCCAGCTGGTGGCGGTGCGCGAGAACGAGGACGCCGCCAAGGCGCTGGGCGTCGACAGCCTGCGGGTGAAGCTGCGCGCCATCGCCCTGTCGGGCGCGGTGACCGCGCTGGCCGGCGGACTGTACGCCCAGTATTTCCTCTACATCGACGCCAACATCGCCTATGGCGGCTGGATTTCGGTGGAGCTGCTGCTCGCCCCGATCATCGGCGGGGTGGGGACGGTTTTCGGCCCGGTGGTCGGCGCCCTGACCCTGCACGGGCTGGGCGAGGTCGCCAAGCAGTTCGCCGGCCGCATCCCGGGCATCGACCTGATCGTCTTCGGCACCGTGTTGGTGCTGGCGGTGGCCTTCGCCCGCGGCGGCATCCTGGGGCTGCTGGAACGCCTGCGCGACCGCGGCGTCGGCATGCTGCCGCCATCCGCCAAGTCGCGTACCGCCAAGGAGGTCCCCAATGCTGGTCGTTGACTCGGTCTCCAAGCGCTTCGGCGGCCTGATGGCGGTGGACGGCGCGTCGCTGACCGTCACGCCGGGCAGCATCATCGGCCTGATCGGGCCGAACGGCGCCGGCAAGACGACGCTGTTCTCGATGATCTCCGGCTTCATCGCGCCGACCGACGGGGGCATCCGCTTCGAAGGCGCCGACATCACCGCGGAGGAGCCGCACCGCCGCGCCGCCCGCGGCATCGGCCGCACCTTTCAGATCGTGCAGCCCTTTGCCGGGCTGACGGTGTGCGAGAACATCGCGGTCGGCGCCTATCTGCGCCACGCCAAGCGGGCCGACGCCATCGCCCGGGCGCGCGCCGTCGCCCAGCGGGTCGGGCTGGGGCCGGAGCTCGACCGCCCGGCCGGCGGGCTGACGGTGGCCGGGCGCAAGCGGCTGGAGCTGGCCCGCGCGCTCGCCACCGAACCGAAGCTGCTGCTGCTGGACGAGGTGCTGGCCGGGCTGAACCCGTCGGAGATCCGCGACATCATCCCGGTGATCCGGGGCATCCGCGACGAAGGGGTCACGATCCTGATGATCGAGCATGTCATGCAGGCGGTGATGACCCTGTGCGAGCACGTCCATGTGCTGGCCCAGGGCCGCATGATCGCCGAGGGGCCGCCGGCCGCGGTCTGCGCCGACGCCCGCGTGATCGAGGCCTATCTCGGCCACGGCGCCGCCGCCCGGCTGGCGGCGGAGGGGGCAGCCCATGGCTGAGGCATCGCCCGACACGCTGCTGGAAATCCGAGGCCTGACCACCGGCTATGGCGCGACCGAGGTGCTGCGCGGCGTCGACATGGCCGTCGGGCCGGGCGAGATCGTCACCGTGCTCGGCTCCAACGGCGTCGGCAAGACGACGCTGAACAAGGTGCTGTCGGGCGTGCTGCCGGCCTGGACCGGCGACATCCGCTTCGCCGGCCAGCGCATCGCCGGCCAGTCCGCCGCCCGCATCGTCGAGCAGGGGCTGATCCAGGTGCCGGAAGGCCGCAAGATCTTCCCCAACCTGTCGATCCGCGAGAACCTGGAACTCGGCAGCTACCGCCGCGGCAAGCCCAACCGGGCGCGGAACCTGGAGCGCATCTTCGCCACCTTCCCCCGCCTGAAGGAGCGCGCGGGCCAGATGGCCGGGACGCTGTCGGGCGGCGAGCAGCAGATGCTGGCGATCGGCCGCGGCCTGATGGCCGAACCGCTGCTGCTGATCCTCGACGAACCGTCGCTCGGCCTGTCGCCGCTGGTGGTCGAGGAGATGTTCGGCCTGATCCGCAAGCTGAACGCCGACGGGCTGGCGATCCTGCTGGTCGAGCAGAACGTCGTCCAGTCGCTGGAGGTCGCCCGCCGGGCCTACATCCTGGAAAACGGCGTCTTCGCGATGTCCGGCGCGTCGGCCGACATCGCCGGCGATCCCGAGCTGAAACGCACCTATCTCGGGCTGTGAGCGATGCGCGCCGCGGCCCGTTCCCGACCTCATTCCAACCCTGACCCGGTGCGGCGCGACGTCCTCGCGACCCGGCACCGGGGGGAGCGCCTGACATGACCGTCCCCCCTGCGACCTTCCCCGCCATGAGTTTCCGCGACCGGCTGGCCCAGGACCGGGTCGTCCTGGCGCCCGGCGTCTACGACGCCTTCACCGCGTCGGTCGCCACCGCCGCCGGGTTCGAGGCGCTGTACCTGTCGGGCGCCGCCATCGCCTACACCCGGCTCGGCCGGCCCGACATCGGGCTGGTGTCGGTCAGCGAGGTGGCGGACACCATCGCCCTGGTGCGCGACCGGGTGGCGACGCCGCTGGTGGTCGACGCCGACACCGGCTACGGCAACGCGCTGAACGTGCAGCGCACCGTGCGGATGTTCGAACGGGCCGGCGCCACCGCCATCCAGCTGGAGGACCAGAGCTTTCCCAAGCGCTGCGGCCACCTGACCGACAAGGCGGTGATCCCGGCGGCGGAGATGGCCGGCAAGATCAAGGCGGCGGTCGACGCGCGGGCCAGCGCCGACACCCTGATCGTTGCCCGCACCGACGCGGTGGCGATCGAGGGCGTGCCGGCGGCGCTCGACCGCGCCCGCCTCTATGTCGAGGCCGGGGCCGACGTGCTGTTCGTCGAGGCGCCGAAGTCGCGCGACCAGCTCGCCGCCATCGCCGCCGACCTGGGCGGCGTGCGCCCGCTGCTCGCCAACATGGTGGAGGGCGGCCAGACCCCGATCAGCTCGGCCGACGATCTGGGCGCGCTGGGCTACCGGCTGGTGATCTTCCCCGGCGGCATCGTCCGGGCGCTGGCCCGGCAGGCGCAGGACTATTACGCCTCGCTCGCCCGCCACGGCACCACCGAACCGTTCCGCGACCGCATGTTCGACTTCAACGCGCTGAACGCGCTGATCGGCACGCCCGACATGCTGGCGCTCGGCGAAACCTACAAGGACTTCACACCCGCCAAGCGGGAGGACGCGGCATGACCATCCAAACCCCCTTCATCGCCCCATCCACCATCGACCCCGTCACGCTGGCCGTGCTGAAGGGCCGGCTGGAGCAGATCGCCGACGAGATGGACGCGACGCTCTACCGCTCCGCCTTCAACCCGATCATCGCCGAGGCGCGCGACGCCTGCCACGGCCTCTACCACGCCGAAACCGGCGCCACCCTGGTGCAGGGGACCAACGGCCTGCCGATCTTCGTCGGCGCCATGGCCTTCGCGGTCAAGGCGGTGATCGACAAGGTGGCGCGCGAGGGCGATCTGCAGCCGGGCGACATCTTCCTGTTCAACGACCCCTACGACGGCGGCACCCACCTGAACGACTTCCGGCTGGTGCGGCCGATCTTCCGCCGCGGCGCGCTGTTCTGCTGGATGGCGTCGGTCGGTCACTGGCTCGACATCGGCGGCAACGTGCCGGGCAACTTCAACGCGCGGGCCACCGACAGCTTCCAGGAGGGGGTGCGCTTCCCGCCGGTGAAGCTGGTGCGCGCCGGGGTGATGAACACCGACCTGCTGGCGATCCTCGCCGCCAATTCCCGCGTGCCGGTGTCGAACTACGGCGACCTGAACGGCCAGCTCAACGCGCTCGACCTCGGCCAGCGCCGGCTGGACGAACTGCTGGACGAGCATGGCGAGGACACCGTGGCCGCCGCCTTCGACGCCTTCTCGGCGCGGGCCGAGGCGCTGATGCGCGCCTCGATCCGCGACCTGCCGGACGGCACCTATTCCTTCGAGGATTACCTCGACAACGACGGCATCACCGCCGATCGGCTGCTGATCGCGCTCGACCTTACCATCGCCGGCGACGGCATGACGCTGGACTTCTCGCGCTCGGCGCCGCCCTGCGCCGGGCCGCTGAACATCGCCTATTCCACCGCGGTCGCCTGCTGCTACGTTGCACTGAAGCATGTCTTCACCGACGTGCCGGCCAACGCCGGCTGCCTCAAGCCGATCACCTTCGTCATCCCCGACAGCACGCTGCTGGCGGTCAAGCCGCCCAAGCCGGTCGGCGGCTACACCGAAACCATCCTGCGCGTCATCGGCGTGGTGTTCGGCGCGCTGGCGCTGGCCGACCCGTCGCGCGCCATGGCGGCGCCCTTCGGCACCATCAACGCGCTGTCGCTGGCCGGCCACCGCAAGGACGGCTCGCGCTGGGTGATGTTCTCCTTCTTCGGCGGCGGGCTGGGCGGCAACCCGGAAACCGACGGGCTGAACCACGCCAACAACCCGATCTCCACCGCGACCATCCCGCCGGTGGAAATCCTGGAAGCGGCCTACCCGGTGATGTTCACCCAATGGGCGCTGCGCCCGGATTCGGCCGGCGCCGGCCTGCACCGGGGCGGGCTGGGCGCCGTCTACGAGATCGAGGCGCTGACCGACGCCGAGGTCTTCCTGCTGGGCGAGCGCGGCGTCTACCCGCCCTTCGGCGTGGCCGGCGGCGGCCCGGCGGCGCTGAACCGCTTCGTCTGGCAGAGCGACGAGGGCGAGCGCTCGCCACCGCTCGCCTCCAAGATCACCGACGTGCGGATCCGCGACGGCCAGCGGGTGCGGCTGGA
Source organism: Azospirillum sp. TSO35-2 (assembly GCF_003116095.1). GTDB lineage: Bacteria > Pseudomonadota > Alphaproteobacteria > Azospirillales > Azospirillaceae > Azospirillum. The sequence continues at coordinate 574,509 of NZ_LGRA01000013.1, read as the reverse complement.
GACGCCGGGCGGTGGCGGCTGGGGCGATCCGCGCCGGCGCGACCCGGACAGCGTCGCCCGCGACGTGCGGCTGGGCTATCTCGGCGTCGATGCGGCGCGCACCGCCTATGGCGTGGCGCTGACCGACGACGGTGCGCTCGACATCGCCGCCACCGCGGCCTTGCGCGAAACCCCCTCCGCCTGACGACGATTCCGGGACCAAGACCATGAGCACAAGCACGGCCACCCCGAGGGGCACGATCGTCGGCGTCGATGTCGGCGGCACCTTCACCGACCTGTTCCATTACGACGAGGCGCGCGGCCGCTTCCGCACCGCCAAAGTCCCCTCCAACCGTGGTGACGAGGCGGTCGGCTTCCTCGCCGGGCTGCAAAGCTTCGGGGCGGTCGCCGACCTCGGCTCCATCGTCCACGGCACCACCGTCGGCACCAACGCGCTGCTGGAGCGCAAGGGCGCCCGCGTCGGGCTGATCACCACCGCCGGTTTCCGCGACGTGCTGGAGATGCGGCGCCGCGACCGCCGCCACACCTGGGGCCTGTGGGGCGACTTCGTGCCCGTCGTCGACCGCGACATGCGGCTGGAGGTGGCGGAGCGCACGCTGGCCGACGGCACCATCCGCACCGCCGTCGACGCCGACGAGGTGCGCGCCGCCGCCCGCCAGCTGGTCGCCATGGGGGCGGAGGCGCTGGCCATCGTCTTCGTCAACGCCTACGCCAACCCGGCCAACGAGCTGGCGGCGCTGGCGGCGGCGGCGGAGGTCTGGCCGAACGCCAACCTGGAATGTTCCGCCCGCATCCTGCCGGAAATCCGCGAGTTCGAACGCACCTCCACCACCGCGCTGAACGCCTATCTCCAGCCGGTGGTCGGCAGCTACCTCGCCAAGCTCGATCAGGCGTTGGCGGGGGAGGGCTTTGGCGGACGCTTCCACATCGTCCAGTCGAACGGCGGCGTGATGTCGACCGACACCGCCCGGCGGCTGCCGGTGCGCACCGCGCTGTCCGGGCCGGCGGCCGGGGTCATCGCCGCGGCGGCGATTTCCAAGGCGGCGGGCTTTCCCAACGTCATCACCGGCGACCTCGGCGGCACCAGCTTTGACGTGTCGCTGGTGGTGGAGGGGCAGACGATGCTGGCCGCCCAGACCACCATCGATTTCGGTCTGGTCGTCCGCACCCCGATGATCGAGATCACCACCATCGGCGCCGGCGGCGGTTCCATCGCCGGGGTCGATCCCGGCGGCATGCTGCAGGTCGGGCCGGAAAGCGCCGGGTCGCGGCCGGGGCCGGTCTGCTACGGCCAGGGCAACAGCCGGCCGACGCTGACCGACGCCAACGTGCTGCTTGGGCGCATCAACGCCGAACGGCCGATCGGCGGCAAGCTCGCCCGGCTGGACGTCGACGCGGCGCGCGCCGCCATCGCCACCCACGTCGCCGAGCCGCTCGGCCTCGACGTCATGGCGGCGGCGGAGGCCATCGTCCGCATCGCCAACAGCAAGATGGCCGGCGCCATCCGCCTCGTCTCGATCGAGCGCGGGCATGACCCGGCCAAGTTCGCCGCGGTGCCGTTCGGCGGCGGCGGGGCGCTGCATGTCGGCGCGCTGATCAAGGAGGTCGGGCTGAAGGCGGCGCTGGTGCCGCGCTATCCCGGCGTCACCTCGGCGCTCGGCTGCGTCATCGCCGACATCCGCCACGACCAGGTGCAGACCGTCAACCTGCCGCTGGACGGCATCGACGCCGCCGCGCTCGACCGCCGCATGGTGACGGAGGCGGCCTCCGCCCGCGCCGTCGTCGAGTCCGCCGGGCTCAGCGTCGAGCGCATCGACCTCGTCTTCGAACTCGACATGCATTACGTCGGACAGACCCACACGGTGGCGGTGCCGCTGCCGGTGTCGGTGGAGGGCGACAGCACCGGCATCGACGAGGCCGCCATCCGCGCCGCCTTCGACCGTGCCTATCAGGCGTCCTTCAGCCGGCTGCTGCCGGGGGTGCCGGCCAAGATCGTCAATTTGCGCACCGCCGCCATCGGCCGCCGCCCGCATTTCGACCTCGCCGCCCTGGCGCCCGAGGCCGGGGCCAGCGTGGAGGCCGCCCGCGCCGGGTCGCGGCCGGTGTGGTTCGACGGGGCGTGGCACGAGGCGGCGGTCTACAACCGCCTCGATTTGCCGGTCGGCGCGGTGATCCAGGGGCCGGCGATCCTGGAGCAGCCGGACGCCACCACCGTCATCGACCCCGACCTCAGCGCCCGCGTCGACGGCTTCGGCAACGTCATCGTCGAACGGCTCGCCAACGACAGGAGCCAGGCATGAGCCCGGCCATTATTCCGGTGGACCGCACCGCGCTGCTGATCTGCGACCTGCAGAACGATTTCCTGCACCCCGACGGCGCCTATGGCCGCGCCGGCCAGACCGCGCCGGAGATCCTGGCGCTGCCCGAGCGGTTGCGGCCGCTGGCCGACCGGCTGCGGGCGGGCGGCGGCTGGGTGATCTCCACCAACTTCACCCTGGTGCCGGGCAAGGGCGGCGAGCCGATGATCTCGCCCCACCTGAAGAGCCTGCGCCCCTTCCTGGCCAAGGGCGACTTCAAGCCGGGAAGCTGGGGCCACCGCACGGTGGACACGCTCCAGCCCGTCGATGTCGAGGTGGAGAAGGTCGCCTATTCCGCCTTCTACATGTCGCGGCTGGAATGGGTGCTGGCCAAATGCGGGGTGTCGCGGCTGCTGGTCTGCGGCATCGTCACCAACGGCGGCGTCGCCTCCACCGTGCGCGACGCCCATGTCCGCGACTTCGACACCATCGTGCTGGAGGACGGCTGCGCCGCCTTCTCGCCGGAGGTGCACGACACCGCCATCGCGGCGCTGCGCCCGGTCTGCCGCGTTGCCACCATCGCCACCCTGCTGTCCGAGCTGGGGCCGGCGGAGGGCAGCGCCGCATGAGCCGCATCCTTCCCGCCGATGGCGTGACCTTCGAGCTGGCGGTGCCCGTCGTGGTGATCGGCGGCGGGGCGGCCGGGATGATCGCGGCGCTGGCCGCGCACGAGCAGGGCGCCGCGGTGCTGGTGCTGGAGCGCGACGCGCTGCCCCAGGGCTCCACCGCGCTGTCGGCCGGCCTGGTCCCGGCGCCCGGCACCCGCTGGCAGCGCGCCGCCGGCATCGACGACAGCCCGGAACGCTTCGCCGCCGACATCCTCGCCAAGGCCAAGGGGGAGCCGGAGCCGGCCGCCGTCGCCCAGGTCGCCGGCGCCGTCGGCCCGGCGCTGGAATGGCTGGCCGATGCCTACGGGCTGCCTTTCTCGCTGGTCGACAACTTCAGCTATCCCGGCCACGGCGCCCGGCGCATGCACGGCCTGCCCAGCCGGTCGGGCGCCGAGCTGATCGACCGGCTGCGCGGCGCCGTCGAGGCGGCCGGCATCGACGTGCTGTGCGATGCCCACGCCACCGCGCTTTACGCCGATAGCGGGCGCCGCGTGCGCGGGGTGGAGATCACCCGACCCGACGGCAGCACCGACCGCGTCGGTTGCGCCGCGCTGGTCCTCGCCTGCAACGGCTATGGCGGCAACACGGCGCTGGTGGCGCGCCATGTGCCGGAGCTGGCGGACGCGCTCTATTTCGGCCACCCCGGCAACCAGGGCGACGCGCTGCTGTGGGGCGAGGCGCTGGGGGCGGCGACGCGGCACCTGTCGGGGCACCAGGGCCACGGCTCCGTCGCGCAGCCGGCGGGGATCCTCGTCACCTGGGCGACGATCACCGAGGGCGGCGTGCAGGTCAACGCCGAGGGCCGGCGCTTCTCCAACGAAATGCAGGGCTATTCGGAGCAGGCCGCACTGGTGCTGCGCCAGCCCGGCGCCATCGCCTGGACGGTCTTCGACGAGCGCATCGCCGCCATCGCCCGCCAGTTCGAGGATTTCCGGCAGGCCGAGGCGATCGGCGCGGTGCTGACCGCCGCCGATCCCGCCGATCTGGCCCGCCAAATGAAGATCGAGCCCGAGGCGCTGGCCGCGACGCTGGCCGAGGTCGAGCGGTTGAAAGGGCAGGGCGGCAGCGACCGCTTCGGCCGCGACTTCACCGGGGCGCCGGCGCTGCTGCCGCCCTACCGCGCGGTGCGCGTCACCGGCGCGCTGTTCCACACCCAGGGCGGGCTGGTGGTCGACGGCGCGGCGCGGGTGGTCGACCGCGACGGGGCGCCGCTGCCCAACCTGTTCGCCGCCGGCGGAGCGGCCTGCGGCGTGTCGGGATCGCAGGCGTCGGGCTATCTGTCGGGCAACGGGCTGCTGACCGCGGTGGCGCTGGGCCGCATCGCCGGAACCGCCGCCGGACAGGCGGTGAACCAAGGAGACCTCGCATGACCGCACCGCCGCGCAGCCTGTTCGACAAGGTGTGGGACGCCCATGTCGTGACGACCCGGCCGGACGGCCAGGCGCTGCTCGCCATCGACCGGCATTTCCTGCACGAGGGCTCGTTCCACGCCTTCGGCATGATCGACCACGCCGGCCGCAAGGTGCGGCGGCCGGAGCTGACCTTCACCGTCGCCGACCATTACGTGCCGTCGCACGCGCGCTCCCAACCGATCGCCGATCCGGAGATCGCCAACATGGTGACGCTGCTCGACGCCAACGCCGCCCGCCACGGCCTGCGCCATTTCGGCCTGCACGACCCGGCACAGGGCATCGTCCATGTGCTGGCGCCGGAACAGGGGCTGACCCTGCCGGGGCTGACCATCGTCTGCGGCGACAGCCACACCTCGACCCACGGCGCCTTCGGCGCGCTGGCCTTCGGCATCGGCGCCACCGAGGTGTCGCATGTGCTGGCGACCCAGACGCTGTGGCAGCGCCGGCCGAAGACGATGCGCGTCACCATCGACGGCACGCTGGGACCGCACGTGACGGCGAAGGACCTGATCCTGGCGGTGATCGCCGCCATCGGCGCCGACGGCGCGGCGGGCCACGTCATCGAATACGCCGGCAGCGCCATCCGCGGCCTGTCGATGGAAGGCCGGCTGACCGTCTGCAACATGGCGATCGAGGCCGGCGCGCGGGCCGGCATGATCGCGCCCGACGACACCACCTTCGCCTTCGTCGAGGGCCGTCCCTTCGCGCCGAAGGGCGCGCTGTTCGACCGGGCGGTCGCGCACTGGCGCGGCCTGCCGAGCGAGCCCGGCGCCGTCTTCGACCGCGAGGTGACGCTCGACGCCGCCGCCATCGCCCCCACCGTGACCTGGGGCACCAGCCCGGAAACCGCCGTCCCGGTCACCGCCGCGGTTCCCGATCCCGGCGCCGAGGCCGATCCGGGGCGGGCCGGACAGATGCGCAAGATGCTGGACTATATGGGCCTCGCGCCCGGCACGCCGCTGGAGGATGTGCCCATCGACCGCGTCTTCATCGGCTCCTGCACCAACGCGCGGCTGGAGGACCTGCGGGCGGCGGCGGCGGTGCTGCGCGGCCGCCGCGCCGTGGTGCCGGGGCTGGTGGTGCCGGGATCGGTGCCGGTCCGCCGGCAGGCCGAGGCCGAGGGGCTGGACCGCGTCTTCGCCGACGCCGGGCTGGAATGGGGCGAGCCGGGCTGCTCGATGTGCGTCGGCATCAACGGCGACCTCGTGCCGCCGGGGCAGCGCTGCGCCTCGACCACCAACCGCAACTTCCCCGGCCGCCAGGGGCCGAACGCCCGCACCCACCTGATGAGCCCGGCGATGGCCGCCGCCGCCGCGGTGACCGGCCGCATCACCGATGTCCGCAAACTGGGAGGCCGCTGAGATGGAGCCCTTCGTCACGCTGACCGCGGTGGCGGTGCCGCTGGACATCGCCAACATCGACACCGACCAACTGCTGCCTGCCCGCTTCCTGAAGAAGCCGCGCAGCGCCGGCTACGGCAACTTCCTGTTCCATGACGAGCGCAAGCCCGGCTTCCCGCTCGACGATCCGGCCTATGCCGGGGCGCGGGTGCTGGTCGCCGACCGCAACTTCGGCTGCGGATCGTCGCGCGAGGGCGCGGTGTACGCGCTGGTCGACGGCGGCTTCCGCTGCGTCGTCGCCCCCAGCTTCGGCGACATCTTCGCCGCCAACGCCGCCAAGAACGGCCTGCTGACCATCACCCTGCCGGACGACGCGGTGGCCGCCCTGCGGCGGCGCCTGCAACGGACCCCGGGGGCCACGGTGACCGTCGATCTGCCGGCCCAGACCCTGACCGATCCCGACGGCGCGGTGCTGCCCTTCGCCATCGACCCGTTCAAGAAGGACGGGCTGATCGCCGGCCTGGACGACGTGGCGCTGACCCTGCAACAGCAGGATGCCATCGATGCCTTCGACCGCGCCGATGCCGAGGCGCGGCACTGGCTGGTGCCGGCCGGGCCGTAGCGCCGGCCGCTTCGGTGCGATTTTTTGCAAGCCAGGGCTTGACCTCTCCCCCGCTGAGCGGCTAAAGGTCTGCGCCCCGATGGAAGGGTGGCCGAGTGGTTAAAGGCAGCAGACTGTAAATCTGCCCGCGATAGCGTACGCTGGTTCGAATCCAGCCCCTTCCACCATCGACGCTGCGCCGCGCCAAGAGCGACCAAAGCACGTTTGTTCTTTCGTGCGTGCGCGCACCGGCAATAAAGGGTGAGTGCCGGGCAATAAAGTTGTAGGCCGGCTGCAGTATGACCGGTGAATACCAGAATGTTTGGCCAGTAAGCAGACGCATCGGCAGATCATTCAACAGTGAATCGTTGCTGCGTCATTTTGTCGCCTTTGCCTGAATACATGACCGATTTCCTTGTGTGCGTGACGCCAGTCTTCTGATTAGAATCCTTCTTTTATTCAATCCACTTGCATACCATTATATGATCATCCCCTTCACAGGTTGAGGGGAGTCCGATGCGACATTCGTGGATTGCGGCAGCCATCCTGCCCCTTTTTGTCTACGCTGTCTTCTTTTTGAGTGCTGCGGTGCGCCTGGAAAGAGAAATGCTGCAGCGGAACCTCGAAGTGGAAATGAACGCCACGGCGGCCCTGGTTCAGCGCACCTTAGTGCAGGAAACCGCGTTTCTCTCCGGTTTGACGGTTTCCAACGCCCTCCGGTCGAGCGATCTGTCCACGATGCGGCGGGAAGCGGAATTTGCTCGAGAGATGCACCCATCCATTCACACCATCACATTGTATGACCGGGACGCGGTCGTGTTCGATCTGCGAGTGCCGTCGGCCCAGCCCCTGCCGCCTCTCATGGAGGCCGAGAGCGGCGACGCCGTCTGGACCACAGATGAGCCGAGTGTTGGCGGTTGGGTCGACGGCAAGATCGAGGTTCGGGTGTCGTTCCGGGTGAATGGGCAGGTTCGCTACATCCTGTCAGAACTGCTCGAATCGGACGTATTGAGCGATCTTTTGCGTTCGGGAATCAGGCCGCAGGGGTGGATTGCATCCCTGATCGACCAGAACATGACGATTGTGGCGCGCAGCGACCAAGCGGAGCAATTCGTCGGCAGCAAGCCGACCGGCAACATCGTCGAAGCCATCCGGCAGGGCCGCACCACGCTGGAGAAAACCGTCACGAAAGAGGGGATTGCCTCCTTAGGGGCGGTGATTCCCCTGGCGGACACCGGCTGGCACCTCGCCATGGCGATGCCGGAAGCGCTGGCGGAACAATCCTATCGTCCGATCCGCCTGCTCTTGATCGGCGGCGGCGGTGTGGCGCTGCTGCTTGGCCTTATGGTGTACGGCGTCATCATCTGGCGCAATGTCCGCAAACTGGAATGCAGGACCGAGGCGCTGTCGACCCATCTCGTCGACGCCAACCGGCGCACGGTCGAGGCATCGGCGTTCATCGCCATGATGAGCCACGAACTGCGGACCCCTTTGACCGGCGTGATCGGGTTCTCGGAGCTTCTGGCCAAGTCGCGGCTGAACGAGAAGCAGAAGAATTGGGTGGAACACCAGCGGACGGCCGGTCGCACGCTGCTGACCGTCATCAACGATGTTCTGGATTATTCGAAGATCGAGGCGGGCAGCATTCGACTGGAGAACATCGTCTTCGACCTTCACCAGCTCGCCGAGGACTGCATCACGCTGGTCCAGCCGATGGCCGAGGCCAAAGGCGTGGGGCTGGTGCTCGACCGTTCGCCGGACGTGCCGCACTGGCTGCGGGGCGATCCGATCCGGATCGAGCAGGTGATCGGCAATTTCCTGAACAACGCCATCAAGTTCACCACCGAGGGCGAGGTGCGTCTGATCCTGGATCTGACGGTGTCCCCCAGCGGTCAGCCTCTCCTGATGATCGAGGTCCGGGACACCGGGATCGGTATTCCCGCGAACAAACGCGATTGCCTGTTCCAGCGCTTCAGCCAGGTGAGTTCGTCGACCACGCGCAAATATGGCGGCACCGGACTGGGGCTGGCCATCTGCAAGTCGCTCATCACCCTGATGGAGGGCGACATCGGCGTCAGCAGCGTCGACGGACAGGGAAGCACCTTCTGGTTCACCATTCCGCTGACCGCAGCCGAGGAACCAGCCTCGGCCATCCCCTCGATCGCCGCTGAAGCGGAGCCGCCGGTGACCGGCCGGCATATTCTGGTCGTGGAAGACAATCCGATCACGCAAATTCTGACCCGCACCATTCTGGAGCAGGCCGGTCATCACGTTGCCGTCGCCGACAACGGCGCCGATGCGGTGGAGGCGGTGAAGCACATCCGCTTCGACCTGATCCTGATGGATGTCCATCTGCCGGTGCTCGACGGCCCCGCCGCGACGCGGGCGATCCGGGAACTGGAGGGGGATGGCAGCCACCTGACGATCATCGCCCTGACCGCCGACGCGACGCGGGACGACGCCGCCGCCTGCCTGTCCATCGGCATGGACGGGCACCTGACCAAGCCCTTCCTGCCGGCCGACCTGCTCGCGACGGTCAACGCGGTGTTTCGGCAGAAAGGACCCGTGGAGCCGGCACCCCAGCTCCCGTCGATGGACGTGGAAATGCGCGACGCGATGACGTCGGCGATCGGCGAACGCAACATGGCCGTGTTGCAGACCGCGTTCCTGCAACGGGCGGAGCTGGCCAAATCGGAACTTGCGGCGGCCCGCAACAACCTCGAACAGTTGGACGAGGCGGCGCACCAGCTCATCGGCGCGGCCGGCATGCTTGGGTACCGTGGCGTCGTCCAGGCTGCGCGTGCGCTGTGCCAAGCCTGCCGGGCCGCCGACGGCGAACGGGTCCCGGGATGCTACGCGACGCTGGTGGATGAATTGGACCGGGTCGGCGAGCGCCAACGCCCGGCGATGTCGGCCTCCGCGAAGCGCTAGGCGGGACGGAGGTATCGGCGGGACTGCGGGGACGCGTCGGGATCAGAACCGGACATGGCCTTCGCGCTCCGCCGCCGGCACCCGCTTTGCCGATCTGCCGCCGGCGCTGGTCGGGAAGGCCAAGATCCACATCCTCGACACCATCGGCGCGGCGCTGGCCGGCACCCGGTCGGCCGAGTTCCGCATGGTGCGGAGCCTGCTGCACGCCGTGCCGCCCCGGGAGGATGGCGCCATCACCGGCGCCCGCGTCTGGGGCACGCCGCTGCTGGTGTCGGCGCGCGACGCGGCGCTGGCCAACGGCGTCGCCGCCCAGGCCTTCGAACTGGACGACACCGGTGGCTGCGACCATTCCGGCGCGGTGGTGGTGCCGGCGGTGCTCGCCGCCCTGGCCCAGGCGCCGCAGCCGGTGTCGGGCAAGGCGCTGATCGCCAGCGTCGTCGTCGGCTACGACGTCGGTCGCCGGGTGCTGGAGGCGGCGGGCGGCTATGACGCCCACAACGGCGCCGGCTGGCATTCGACCGGCACCTGCGGCCCGATCGGCGCCGCCGCGGCCATCGCCAACCTGTGGGGCCTGTCGCCGCAGCGCTGCCGCAGCGCCATCGCGCTGGCGACCAGCACCTCGGCCGGGCTGTGGGCCTTCATCCATGACGGCAGCCAGGCCAAGAAGATCCACGCCGGCCGCGCGGCCGAGGGCGGATTGCTCGCCGCCGCGCTGGCCGCCCAGGGGCTGAGCGGGCCGACCCGCGTGTTCGACGACGTCTGGGGCGGCTTCTTCACCAGCTTCAATCACCAGCCGGGCCGAGGCGCTGACCGACGGGTTGGGCACGGTGTGGAAGCTGGACCGGGTGTCGCTGAAGCCCTACGCGTCCTGCCGCGGCACCCATTCGGCGGTGGATTGCGTCGCGGACATCCTGGTGGAAACCGGCCGCGCCGCCGGCAGCGTCGAGGCCGTCGCGGTGCGGCTCAGCCCGATGCTGATGGCGAGGCCGGGACGGGCCGGTCGAGATCCCGGTGAACTTCGCCTTCGACGACTGGAACTTCGGCATGTCGGCGCGCAGCAGCCCGCGGGCGCTGTTCGGTCGCGACGCGGTGCTGCCGCTGTGGATCGACGAGTTCGAGGCGACCCACGCCTGGGGCGGCGTCACCACCATGGTGCTCCACCCGCAGGTGTCGGGCCGGCCGATGCGCTGGCATCTGCTGCGCGATTTCCTGTGCCACGTCCAGGCCAAGGGCGACGTGTGGATCGCCACCGGCGCCGAGATCACCCGGCATTTCGAGGCGGCGGAGGAGGCGCGGGGCGCCGGGCCGGCCTGATTTTGGTGCGGGCCGTCACCCGCTTGAGCGGTGCCGCGCTCATGTCCGGCGTCATTCCGGCGCAGGCGGGATCCAGGAAACTCCGCGGATAAGCCGCTGAGCCGATTGGATTCCCGCCTTTGCGGGAATGACGGTCGAGAGAGGAAGTGTCTTTATAACATAACTTTATTGGTATAATTGCGGATCGCCGGATTAAATAACACATAGACATATCATTTACCTACTTGTTCAGTAGATATTTTCCATGTTCAATGCCCCCATGCCGATCGGGTGGCGAGCCCGGCGTCGGCCCGATCATCACCAGTGGGGGCATGGTCCAATGACGACCGGCATCGTTCATCCGCTTCAGGAGCCCGCAGCCCCGCCCGCCGGCGGTGACGGCATTGACCAACTGGTCGGGGTGATCGCCGAGAATCTGCGGTCGTTCCGGCTGCGCCAGGGGCTGTCGGTCGATGGGCTGGCACGGCTGTCGGGCAACCAGACGGCGACGCTGGCGGCGATCGAATCCGGCGGCCTCCGTCCCGACATCGCCACGCTGTGGACGGTGGCCAAGGCGCTGGACGTGCCGTTCTCCAGCCTGCTCAGCAGCGGCGGCGACAGCGGCACCACGGTGATCCGGCGCGCCGACTCGCGCAGCCTCGCCTCGCGGGATGGCGGCCTCAGCTCGCGCGCGCTGTTCCCGCTGAAGGGCGAGCGGCAGGTCGAGTTCTACGAACTGCGGCTGGCGCCCGGCATCGTCGAGGCGGCCGACGGCCATCCGCCCGGCACGACGGAGAACATCCTGGTCGGGCGCGGCAGCGTCGTCATCGTCACCGGACAGGGGGAGCACCGGCTGGAGGAGGGCGACGCCATCCTCTTTGAGGCCGATGTTCCGCACGCCTACCACAATGTCGGGCCGGACGAGGCGCGGCTGTATCTGGTAATGTCCTATGTCCTCTGACCGTGGGGTGGGTGCGATGCCGGCCATGCTTCAAACGGTGGAGAGCGACACGCTCGTCCCGCGGCTCGACCCGAAGGTCGCCGAACTCGGCGCCCTGGCCGCCCGGCTGGGGGTGGCGCCGGCCGACCCGCTGCGGCTGCCGCTGGCCGAGGCGCGCGCCGCGGCGGAGCGTCATCACCGCTTCCTGAACGGCCCGGCGCCGGTGCCGGCCGAGGTCGAGGAGGTCGAAACCGCGGGCCCGGCCGGCGGGTCGTTGCGGCTGAGGCTGATCCGGCCGGCGGGGCACGGCGGTCGGCCCTTGCCGGTGCTGATCTATTTCCACGGCGGCGGCTTTGTGATCAACAGCATCGACACCCACGACCGCCTGCTGCGCCTGCTGGCCCAGCACAGCGGCGCCGCTGTCTGCGCCGTCGCCTACAGCCTGGCGCCGGAGAAGCGCTTCCCCCACCAGCGGGACGAAGCGCTGGCCGCCTTCCGCTGGGTGGTGCGCCATGGCGCCTCGCACGGGCTGGATCCGGAACGCATCGCCGTCGGCGGCGATTCGGCGGGCGCGAACCTCGCGCTCGGGCTGGCGCTGGCGGCGCGGGACGAGCCGGGGCCGCCGGTGTCGTTCGGGCTGCTGCTCTACGGCATGTTCGCCCATGATTTCGACACCGAGTCCCACCGCCGTTTCGGTGACGGCCGTTATGGGCTGACGACCGAGCGGATGCGCTGGTACTGGCGCCAGTATCTTGGCAACGATGGACTGGGTGACGATGCGCTGGGCAACGATGCGCCCACCCGCGACCCCCGCGCCGCGCCGTTGCTGGCCGACCTGCGCAGGCTGCCGCCGTTGCATGTGGTGGCGGCCGGGCTGGACTGCCTGCGCGACGACAGCCTGCGCCTTGCCGAGCGGCTGCGCGACGCGCGGGTGCCGCACCGGCTGGTCCGCCACGACACACTGCCGCACGCCTTCGCCACCATGACCCGTCTGGTGGGCAAGGCCGACGAGGCGGTGCGGCAGGCGGCCGACACGGTGCGCTGCCACCTGCGTGGATAAAGGCGCTACGGCAGTTCCACCCAGGCGGCGTCGCGGCGGCTCGATTCGACGGCGCCGTGGATGAAGCGGACGCCGCGCACACCATCCTCCACCGTCGGCAGCGGCGCGTCGTCCGGCGACGACGGCCGGCCGTCCCGATGGGCGGAAATTCGGTCGGCGGCGTCGCGGTAGATCTGGGCGAAACCCTCCAGATAGCCTTCGGGGTGGCCGGCCGGGATGCGCGATGCCTGGGCTGCGGCGGGCAGGCTGCCGGCGCCGTTGCGCAGCAGGGTCCGCGTCGGCTCGCCCAGCGGGGTGAAGCGCAGTTCGTTCGGCTGCTCCTGCTGCCACTCCAGCCCGCCCCGCTCACCGAAGACGCGCAGGCGCAGCCCATTGGTGGTGCCGGGGCTGACCTGGCTGGCCCACAGCATGCCGCGGGCGCCGGTGTCGTAGCGCATCAGGATGTGGGCGTTGTCGTCCAGCCGGCGGCCGGGAACGAAGGCCGACAGGTCGGCGGCCAGCGCGACGCAGCGCAGCCCAGAGACGAACTCCGCAAGGTGGAAGGCGTGGGTGCCGATGTCGCCGACGCAGCCGGCGATGCCGCTCCGCGCCGGGTCGGTCCGCCATTCCGCCTGCTTCTGTCCGCTGTCCTCCACCGCCGTGGCCAGCCAGTCCTGCGCGTATTCGACCTGGACGACGCGCAAGGGCCCGAGGTCGCCGGCCGCGACCATGGCGCGGGCCTGCCGGATCATCGGATAGCCGCTGTAATTGTGGGTCAGCACGAAGACGAGGTCGCGGGTGCGGACCAGGGCGGCCAGCTCCTCCGCCTCCGCCACCGTGTGGACCAGCGGCTTGTCGCAGATGACGTGGATCCCGGCCTCCAGGAAGGCCTTGGCGACCGGGAAATGCAGGTGGTTGGGGGTGACGATCGCCACCACGTCGATGCCGTCGGGCCGCGCCGCCTCGGCCGCCGCCATGGCGCGGAAATCGGCGTAGCAGCGGTCCGCCGCCAGGAACAGCTCGGCACCGCTGGCCTGGGCGCGCGCCGGGTCGGACGACAGCGCGCCGGCGACCAGTTTATAACGGTCGTCGATCCGGGCGGCGATGCGATGCACGCCGCCGATGAACGCCCCCTGGCCACCGCCGACCATGCCCAGGCGCAGGCGACGCCCTATGACCGGAGTGGTGGGAGCGGGGGAGGGTGCGGCTTGCGGGCTCATGATGTCCCCTTCGGTCACGACAGACCCAGAATCCGGCGGTTCGCCGCCTGATCGGTTCCGGCCTCGGCGAAATCGTCGAAGGCGCGGTCGGTGACGCGGATGATGTGGTCCTGGATGAAGCGGGCGCCTTCGGCGGCCCCCTGCTCCGGGTGCTTCAGGCAGCATTCCCACTCCAGCACCGCCCAGCCGTCGAAGCCGTATTGCGTCAGCTTGGAGAAGATGCCGCGGAAATCGACCTGCCCGTCGCCCAGCGAGCGGAACCGCCCGGCGCGGTCCTGCCACGGCGCGTAGCCGGAATAGACGCCCTGGTGGGCCGTCGGGTTGAACTCGGCATCCTTGACGTGGAACATGCGGATGCGGTCGTGGAAGACGTCGATGTAGGACAGGTAGTCGAGCTGCTGCAGCACGAAGTGGCTGGGGTCGTAGAGGATGTTGCAGCGCGGATGCCCACCCACCCGCTCCAGGAACATGGCGAAAGTGGTGCCGTCGAACAGGTCCTCGCCGGGGTGGATCTCGTAGCACAGGTCGCAGCCCGCCGCGTCGAAGGCGTCGAGGATTGGGCGCCAGCGCCGGGCCAGTTCGTCGAAGGCGGTTTCGATCAGGCCGGGCGGCCGTTGCGGCCACGGGTAGAGGTAGGGCCAGGCGAGCGCGCCGGAGAAGGTGGCGTGCGCCGTCAGGCCGAGGTTGGCCGACGCCCGCGCGCCCAGCATCACCTGCTCCACCGCCCAGGCTTGCCGCGCCTCCGGCCGGCCGCGGACCTCCGGCGGGGCGAAGCCGTCGAACACCGCGTCATAGGCCGGGTGCACGGCGACCAACTGGCCCTGGAGATGGGTCGACAGCTCGGTCAGCGCGACGCCGGCGTCGGCCAGCACGCTCTTGACCTCGTCGCAATAGGTGGCGCTGGTCGCCGCCTTCTCCAGGTCGAACAGGCGGCGGTCCCAGCTCGGGATCTGCACGCCCTTGAAGCCCAGGCCGGCGGCCCAGCGGGCGATCGACTCCAGGCTGTCGAACGGCGCCGCGTCGCCGGCAAACTGGGCGAGGAAGATTGCGGGGCCCTTGATCGTCTTCATGGGAACCTCCCTGGTTGGGGGCGGGTGCAGCCGGCGGCCCCTTCCCAGCCGGGCAGGGGAAGGGGGCCGCCAGCCGCCGGCTCAGTACGGCGAATCCGGGAAGTAATACTCCTTGGCGTTGTCGCGGGTGATCAGCGCCGACGGCAGGATGTGGGTGGCCGGCAGCGTGCCGCCCTTCAGCCGGGCCTCCGCCGTCATCTTGATCGCGTCGTAGATGAACTTCGGCGAGTAGGAGACGTCGGCCTGGATCAGTGGGTTGGAGTTGTCGAGGATGGTCTTCACCATGCTCTTGGAGCCGGCGCCGCCGAAGACTTCCTTGATGTCGGTGCGCTTGGCCTGCTCGATCGCCTTCAGCACGCCGAACGCCATGTCGTCGTCCGCCGCCCAGATGACGTCGATGTCCTTGAAGCGGGTCAGATAGTCCTGCGTCACCTTGAAGGCGTCGTCGCGGTTCCAGTTGGCGTATTTGGCGTCGAGGATCTTGATGCCCGGGTGCTGCTTGGTCACCGCGGTGAAGGCGTCCCAGCGTTCGTTGTCGATGGTGGTGGGGATGCCGCGCAGCGCGACGATGTTGGCCTTGCCGTTGTATTTCTTGGCGATGTACTCCGCCGGGATCCGGCCGAAGGCGGTGTTGTCGCCGGCGATGTAGGCGTCCTGCGCGCTGGTGTCGGTCAGGCCGCGGTCGACCACGGTGACGTAGACGCCCTTCTTCTTGGCCTGGGCCACCGGCTGGGTCAGCGCCGCCGATTCGAACGGGAAGATGACCAGCGAGTCGATCTTGGTGACGGTGACGAGGTCCTGGAGCTGGTTCGCCTGCTCCGGCGCGCCGCTGGCGGTCTTGATGGTGATCTTCAGGTTGGGGTGGGCCTTTTCCAGCTCCTTCTTCGCCTCGTTCGCCCACCAGACGATGCCGCCGGTGAAGCCGTGCGTGGCCGCGGGAATGCAGACGCCCAGCTTCACGCTGTCCGCCGCGCGGGCGAAGCCGCCGAAGCCCGCGGTGGCCGCCACCGCCAGACCGGCGCCCAGAACCACGCGCCGGGTGATGTTCGCAGTGTCCGTCATGACGATTCTCCTCCTTGATGTTCTTATGGATGAAGCTCGTTCAGGAAATGTCGTTCAGGGCCGGCGCCGCTGCAGGAAGGCGACGGCGATGATGACGCAGCCCTGCACCGCCGCGTTCAGGTAGACGCTGATGATGCTGGTGAGGTTGAGGATGTTGCTGATGACCGACAGCAGCACCGCGCCGATGATCGTGCCGGCGATCCGGCCCTCGCCGCCCTTGAAGGAGGTGCCGCCGACGATCACCGCGGCGATGGCCTCCAGCTCCCACAGCAGGCCGGTGGTGGGAGAGGCGGAACCCAGCCGCGGGACGTACAGCAGCGTGGCGATGCCGACGCAGACGCCGAGCAGCCCGTAGGTCAGCAGCTTCACGCCGTCGACATCGACCGCCGCGAAGCGCGCCACCTGCTCGTTGGAGCCGATGGCCTGGACATAGCGGCCGAACGGCGTGCGGTTCAGCAGCACGGCGCCCGCCACTGCCGCCAGGATGAAGACCCACACCGGGATCGGAATGCCGAGCAGGCTGGCGTAATAGACCGGGCCGTAGGCGTCGGACAGGCTGTTGTCCAGCGTGATGGCGCCGCCGTCGGCCAGCCAGGTCAGCACCGCGCGGAAGATGCCCAGCGTGCCGAGCGTCACGATGAAGGGCTCGATCCGCCCGCGGGTGATCAGGTAGCCGTGCATCAGCCCGAAGCCGCCGCCGAGCGTCACGGCGAAGACCATGCCGATGGCCACCACCGCGACCGGCGAGGCGATCGACCCGGCCAGCGCGTTCATCACCAGGATCATGCCGCCGGCGATCAGCGCCGCCATCGAGCCGACCGACAGGTCGATGCCGCCGGAGATGATGACGAAGCACATGCCGATCGAGATGATCCCGATGAAGGCGGTGCGGGTCAGCACGTTCATCAGGTTGTCCCAGGTCGCGAAATCCGGGTTCAGCGCCGTGCCCACCACCAGCAGCAGCGCGAGGCCCAGCAGCGGCCCGAAGCGGTGCGGGTCGAAGCGCCGCGACGCCTTGCGCGGGGCGGCCGCCGCGTCGGTCCGGACCTCAGTGGCGGGTGTGGGTGCCGATGGCATGGGCAATCAACTCCTCTTCGCTGAGCCGGTCGGCCGGCAGGGTCGCGGTCACCCGGCGCCCCCGCATCACGATCACCCGATGGCAGAGTCCGATCAGTTCGATCAGTTCCGACGAAATCACGATCACGCCGCGCCTCTCGGCGGCCAGCCGTTCGATCAGGAAATAGATGTCCCGCTTGGCGCCGACATCGACGCCGCGCGTCGGCTCGTCCAGAACGAACACCCGCGGGTCGGGCTCCAGGAACTTGGCGATCGCCAGCTTCTGCTGGTTGCCGCCGGACAGCGACGCGGCGGTGCCGCCGGGATCGCCGCGGATGCCGAAGGCGGTGACGGCGCGGGCCAGCGCCGCGTCCTCCGAGGCGTGCGACAGCAGCGGGTGGGCGTGGTGGCGCAGCGTCATCAGGGTCAGGTTGTCGCGCAGCCGCATGGACGTGTGCAGCCCCTTGCCCTTGCGGTCCTCGCTGAGATAGGTCAGGCCGTGTCGCATCGCCTCGCGGGGGGTGCGCAGCCGCACCGCCTTGCCGTTCAGCTCGATGCGGCCGGCGCTGCGTGGGCGCAGGCCCAGGATGCCCTCGAACAGCTCGGTGCGGCCGGCGCCGACCAGACCGGCGAAGCCCAGGATCTCGCCGGGGTGCAGGTCGAAGCTCACCCCCTCCGCCCAGCCGGGCACGGTGACGTCGCGCACCGCCATCAGCGGGGTGGCGGATGGTGGGACGGTGCGTTTTTCCGGGAACATGTCGGTCAGCTCGCGGCCGACCATCAGCGTCGCCATGCGCCGGCGCGAGGTTTCGGCGGTGGGCGCCCGCGCGACGAAGCGGCCGTCGCGCATGACGATCACCTCGTCGGTGATGCGCTCGACCTCGTCCAGCTTGTGCGAGATGTAGACGATGGTGACGCCGTCGTCGCGCAGCCGGGCGATTAGGCCGAACAGGCGCTCGCACTCCGACGGGGTCAGGCTGGCGGTGGGCTCGTCCATGATCAGCAGGCGGGCGTGGCGCAGCTGGGCCTTGGCGATCTCCACCAGTTGCTTCTCGGCGACGATCAGGTCGCGGACCTTGGTGTCGGGATCGCCGTCGAAGCCGACCTGGCGCAGCGCCTGCGCCGCCTGGACCCGCATCGCCCGGTCGTCGAGCAGCCAACCGCGCCGCAGCTCGTGCCCGAGGAACATGTTCTGGGCGACGGTCAGGTCGTCAGCGAGGTTGAGCTCCTGGTGGATCAGGACGATGCCGCGCTCCTCGGCGTCGCGCGATCCGGCGAAGCGGGTGGGCTGGCCGTCGATGCGGATCGTGCCGGCGGTCGGGGCGTGATAGCCGGCGAGGATCTTCATCAGCGTCGACTTGCCGGCGCCGTTCTCGCCCAGCAGCCCATGGACCCGGCCGGGGTGCAGGTCGAAGCCGACGCCGTGCAGCACGCGCACGGCACCGAAATCCTTGGTGATGCCGTCGAAGGCGACGTGCAGGCCGCTCCGCGGGTTTGCGTTCCGAAGGTCGGCGTTCTGAGGGTTCATGGCGCCGCACCCGGCAGCGGCCACGGCGCCCGGCATCCGAGGGGGACGCAAGGCGGACGAAGAGCACCGTCCATGACGTTTCTCCCACCGCGGAGCGTGTCGTCCGGGCCCGGGGGCCCCGCCGCCGCTCCATCTGTTCCATCGATCCTACAAACGAAGCTTTGGACAGACAATGGCCGACTTCGAACATAATTTGGCTGAAGTCGGCGGCGCCGGCCTGTAAGCTGGGGTGCGGGGCGGACAGCCCGCCGTCCGGCCGGTGCCGGCGCGGCGCCGAGCGGAAAGGGTGGGGCGGTGGTGGATTGGCAGCGTCTGTCGGTCGGGGAACGCACCCTGCTGGAGCGGCTGTTCTGGGCCGGCGGCCTGTCGCGCGGCGAGCTGGCGCAGTCGGTCGACTTCTCCAAGAGCAAGGCCAACCTCGCCATCGCCAGCCTGATCGGTCGCGGCCTGATCGAGGACAGCGGCACGCAGCCGTCGTCCGGCGGCCGGCGGCCCGAACTGCTGCGGCTGAGCCACGGCATGGGTGTGCTGGTGGGGATCGACATCGGCGCCACCAGCCTGGACGTGGCGCTGCTCGCCCCGGACATGACGGTGCTCGACCACCACGCCGAACCGGCCGACGTCCGCGCCGGACCGGTCCCGGTGTTCGGGCGGGTGCGCGACCTGTTGAGGGCGGCGCTGGCGCGTTGTGGAGTCGCGCCCGAGCGGGTGTTGGGGATCGGCGTCGGCGTGCCCGGTCCGGTCGCCTTCGACAGCGGCATGCTGGTCAACCCGCCGCTGCTGCCGGGGTGGGAGAGCTTCTCGATCCGCGACTGCCTGGGCGAGGAGTATCGCGCCCCGGTGTTCGTCGACAACGACGTCAATGTGATGGCGCTCGGCACCCATTGGCGCCTGCGCGGCCGGTTGCAGAATTTCCTGGTGATCAAGATCGGCACCGGCATCGGCTGTGGCGTCATCTGCCACGGCACCGTCTATCGCGGGGCGGACGGGTCGGCCGGCGACGTCGGGCACATCTGCGTCGACCCCCAAGGCCCGCTCTGCCATTGCGGCAACGCCGGCTGCGTCGAGGCGATGGCGGCCGGGCCGGCGATCGCCCGCATGGCCGAAGCGGCGGCGCTGGCCGGCGACAGCCCGCGCCTGAAGGATTTGCTCGACCGCAACGGCAGCCTGAGCCCGGTCGATCTCGGCAACGCCAGCCGGGCCGGCGACGCCGCGGCCAACGCGATCGTGCAGCAGGCGGGCGGACAGGTCGGCCGCATGCTGGCGGCGGTGGTCAACTTCTTCAACCCGTCGCACATCTTCATCGGCGGCGGCGTCGCCAACATCGGCCCGCTGCTGCTCGCCTCGATCCGGCAGAGCGTCTACCGGCGCTCCCTGGCGCTGTCGACGCGCCACCTCGACATCCAGTATGTGCCGCAGGTCGACAGCGCCGGCGTGATCGGGTCGGCCGTGCTGGCGTTGCAGGAAACCATGCTGGCCGGCGGTCGGGCCTAGGGTGCGGACAAAAGAAGAGGGCCGTCGGATTGCACCGGCGGCCCTTGTAAGTCCGAGAGGAACGTCCAACAAGTTGTACCGTGATCAGACCACGGCGCATCCAGCGGCACAAGACTGATATACTAATATTTTGGCGGCTTGGCAAGCGCAATCGTCAGCGCATTCGCCGCCGGCCACAAAAATGAAACGCCCCCCAGGCGGATGCCTGGGGGGCGTTGGAGGCAGTGACGACGGTGCCGGAGTTCAATCGGCGGCGGCGTCGGCGGTGGCGTGAGCGATGGCGGCGGTCTTGCCACGCTGGCCGAGGACGAGGGCGATGATGGCGAAGGCGGTGAGGTCGAAGACGGAGAGGCAGGCGAACAGCGGCTCGTAGCCGATGGTGCTGGCGAGCTGGCCGATGATCAGGGAGAAGATCATGCCGCCCATGTAGCCGGCCATGCCGCCGAAGCCGGTGGCGGTGGCGACGTCCTGCTTCTCGAAGCTGTCGGTCACCAGGGCGTAGAGCAGGCTGGACAGCATCTGGTGGGCGAAGGCGCCGAGCGAGAACAGGAAGATCGCGGTGATCGGGCTGGAGACGAGGCCGATCAGCGCCGGGCCGATCATGCACACCGCACCGACGCCGACGCCGGCGATGCGCGAGTTGACCAGCGTCATCTTGAACCGCTTGGCGAAGAAGGGCGACAGGTAGCCGCTGAGGATGCAGCCGAGGTCACCGAACAGGAAGGGCAGCCAGGCGAACAGCGCGAACTGCTTGATGTCCATGCCGCGGGTCGAAACCATGTACAGCGGGATCCAGAAGCTGAAGGTCTGCCACGCCGGCTCGGTCAGGAAGCGGGCGGCGGCGATGCTCCAGAACTTGCCCTTGCCGAGCACGCGCTTGACCGAGGGCTTGGGCAGCTCGACATGCTCGCGGCCTTCCAGGATGTAGCTGTGCTCCTCCTTGGTCAGGCGCGGATGGTTTTCCGGGTTGCGGTAGAGCATGACCCACAGCAGCGACATGCCGACGCCGAGCAGGCCGGTGATGATGAAGGCGACCTGCCAGCTGTAGGCGAGCGACAGCCAGATGACGAAGGGCGGGGCGACCATGGCGCCGATCGAGCTGCCGGTGTTGAACCAGCCGGTGGCGATGGAGCGTTCGCGGGCGGGGAACCACAGGGTGGAGGTCTTGACGCCCGACGGCATGGCGGCGGCCTCGCTGATGCCGAGCAGGCCGCGGAAGAAGGCCATCGACTGCCAGCTGCCGGCCAGCGCGTGCAGCGCGGCGGCCACCCCCCAGACGAAGGCGAACATGGCGTAGCCGAACTTCAGGCCGATCAGGTCGGTGATGTAGCCGGCGATCGGCTGCATCAGGCTGTAGCAGAGCTGAAAGGCGCTGACGACGAAGGAATACTGTTCGGTGGTGAAGTGCAGCTGTTCCTTGAGCTGCGGCGCCAGGATGCCCAGCGTGTTGCGGTCGATGTAGTTGACCACGGTGCCAAGCATCATCAGGGCCAGGATTTGCCAGCGCAAACCACGGAGCGTCTTCATGTCTTCCTCACTTGCCTGCACAAGGCGGCAGGCGTCACTGCGCACGTACAGGCCCTGGGCAGCGGAGCCTCGATCAAGGTCCTAGCGCTGCGGGAGTTCGGTGCCGGGCGATGGGGTTCGGGTCCCGTCCCGGATCGGGATGCGGGGGTCTCGCTGAAGAGAGTTATATTAATATATCAGTGCGGGGATCAAGTGGTTTTCGGTGCCTGCTCTTGAGCCCAGCGAAAATGTCGCAGTCCTCGGGTTCCAACGGAGGGCGCTTCGCAACTGCAGCGTAAACGGCGCCGTGTTTGACGATGTCTTGTCTGCTGCGACGCAGCATAACTTCCGGTCGAACGCGTGTTCTTCTGTCGAGTTCTGGGGCGCCGAACCGTGTGGCCCGCCGCGTCCACGCCGGAGGGATGCCACAAGGAGGACTGCCGATAAATGATCTGAATCAGGAACATGCTATCTCCGACGCGCTCGACCCGCCGAGCCAGGCACCACGCCGGCCTGCCGCGGCGCCAAGCACGGGCGGGGCGGCCGGCCATGCTGCAGTGCGACAAATTGGGGCCTTGCCATGCAACACTAATATATCAGACGCTGGTTCCGCGCAGGGAAAGCCGACCGAAAAACGCTGGAGAACTGACACGTGTCATTGCGGCCAGGGCCGCATCGGCGCGATTCTTGCGCATCCGGCCGCAACCGGACCGTCCGCACCCGACCGGCGCGGCTGGTCGGGGCCTCGCGGCGGACGACCGAGGTTCGCATGACGTTTGCCCGCCTGTGACCGCTCCCGGCCGAACCGGATCGTCCGGTCCACATCGTCGGGGATGATGTCGCCACAATCGAGGACAGTCCCGGCATGACCAACAGCTCCAGCCCGACCGCCACGACGCCCGCCACGACGCCCGCCGGCACCCCCGCGACGCGCATCATGGACGGCAACGAGGCCGCCGCGTCGATCGCCTACCGCGCCAGCGAGGTCATCGCGATCTACCCGATCACCCCGTCCTCGCCGATGGGGGAGTTTGCGGACGAATGGTCGTCGGCCCGCCGTCCCAACCTGTGGGGCGCCGTGCCCCAGGTGGTGGAGATGCAGTCGGAGGGTGGCGCCGCCGGCGCGGTGCATGGCGCGTTGCAGGCGGGCGCGCTGGCGACGACCTTCACGGCGTCGCAGGGCCTGCTGCTGATGATCCCCAACATGTACAAGATCGCCGGAGAGCTGACGCCCTTCTGCATGCATGTGGCGGCGCGCACGCTGGCGACGCACGCGCTGTCGATCTTCGGCGACCATTCCGACGTCATGGCCTGCCGCCAGACCGGCTTCGCCATGCTGGCCTCCGCCAACGTGCAGGAGGCGCATGACCTGGCGCTGGTGGCCCACGCCGCCACCCTGCGGGCGCGGGTGCCGTTCCTGCACTTCTTCGACGGCTTCCGCACCTCGCACGAGTTCAACCGAGTGGAGACGCTGGCGGACGACGACGTCCGCGCGCTGATCGACGATGGCGCGGTCGACGCCCACCGCCGGCGCGGGCTCAGCCCCGATCATCCGGTCGTCCGCGGCACGGCGCAGAACCCCGACGTCTTCTTCCAGGCGCGCGAGGCGGCCAACCCCTATTACGACGCCTGCCCGGCCGTGGTGCAGGACATGATGGACCGGCTGGCGGCGCGCACCGGCCGCGCCTACCGCCTGTTCGACTATGTCGGCCATCCGCAGGCCGAGCGGGTGGTGATCGCCATGGGGTCGGGGGCGGAGACCTGCGCCGGCACCGTGGAGCGGCTGGTGGCCGCCGGCGAGCGGGTCGGCTGCCTGATCGTCCGGCTGTTCCGGCCCTTCGCCATCGCCGATTTTGTCGCGGCGCTGCCGGCCAGCGTGCGGCGGATCGCCGTGCTCGACCGCACCAAGGAACCGGGCGCCGTCGCCGATCCGCTGTACCTCGACGTGGTGGCGGCGCTGGCGGAGGCGCGTGCCGCAGACGCCGCCGCGGTTGATCCCATGGTGATCGCCGGCCGTTACGGCCTGTCGTCGAAGGAGTTCACCCCGGCGATGGCCAAGGCGGTGTTCGACGAGCTGGCGCGCGAGCGGCCGAAGCGGCGCTTCACCGTCGGCATCACCGACGACGTCACCCACCACTCGATCCCCTGGGACGCCGCCTGGGGGGTGGAGGAGCCCGGCGTGTCGCGCGCGGTCTTCTTCGGGCTCGGCGCCGACGGCACGGTGGGCGCCAACAAGAACTCGCTCAAGATCATCCAGACGCGGACCGGCGGCCACGCCCAGGCCTACTTCGTCTATGACAGCCGCAAGTCCGGCTCGACCACCGTGTCGCACCTGCGCTTTTCCAAGGCGCCGATCCGCGCGCCCTACCTGATCGGCCAGGCCCAGTTCGTCGCCTGCCACCATTTCCCGCTGATGGAGCGGGTGGAGGTAGTGGAGATGGCGGCGCCGGGCGCGACCGTGCTGCTGAACGCCCCCGGCACGCCGCAGCAGGTGTGGGACGCCCTGCCGGCCGAGGTGCAGAAGATCTGCATCGAGCGCAAGCTGGCGCTCCACGCCATCGACGCCGGCGCGGTGGCGCGCGAGGTCGGGCTTGGCCGGCGGGTCAACACCATCATGCAGACCTGCTTCTTCGCGCTGTCCGGCGTGATGCCGGTGGACGAGGCCATCGCCGACATCAAGACCGCGATTGCCAAGACCTACGCCCGGCGCGGCGACGAGGTGGTCCGCCGCAACGCCGCCGCCGTCGATCAGGCGCTGGCCCATCTGGCCGCCGTGCCGCGGCCCGACCATGTGACCGCCGACCACGACCGGCCGGCGCCGGTGCCGGAGACGGCGCCCGACTTCGTCCGCCGGGTCACCGCGATGATGATCGCCGGCCATGGCGACCGGTTGCCGGTGTCGGCCTTCCCGGTCGACGGCACCTGGCCGACCGGCACCTCGCAGTACGAAAAGCGGAACATCGCGGCCGAGGCGCCGGGCTGGAACGCCGACCTCTGCATCGAATGCAACAAGTGCGTGCTGGTCTGCCCGCACGCCGCCATCCGCGCCACCGTGGTGCCGGAATCGGCGCTGACCGGCGCGCCGGACGGCTTCGAGACGATTCCCTACAAGGGCCGGGAGTTCCCCGGCGGCCGCTACCGCCTCCAGGCGTCGCCGGCCGATTGCACCGGCTGCACGCTGTGCGTCGCCGCCTGTCCCGCCCACGATAAGGCTGACCCCGGCCGCCGGGCGCTGGAGATGCGCCCGATCCAGGCGCTGGCCGGCCAGCAGGAGGCCTTCGAGTTCTTCCGCAGCCTGCCGGCGATCCCGCGCGAGGCGGTGCCGGCCACGGTCAAGCACACGCAGTTGCTGCAGCCGCTGTTCGAGTTCTCCGGCGCCTGCGCCGGCTGCGGCGAGACGCCCTACATCAAGATGCTGACCCAGCTGTTCGGCGACCGCATGGTGATGGCGAACGCCACCGGCTGCTCGTCGATCTTCGGCGGCAACCTGCCGACCACGCCCTACACCACCAACGCCGCCGGTCACGGCCCGGCCTGGGCCAACTCGCTGTTCGAGGACAACGCGGAATTCGGCCTCGGCCTGCGCGTTGCCATCGACCAGATGACGGAGCAGGCGCGTGACCTGCTGGCGCAACTGTCCGGCCGGCTCGAACCCGGTCTGGTGACGGAGCTGCTGTCCGACGAACAGGCCGATCCGGCCGCCATCGCCGCGCAGCGCACCCGCGTCGCGGCGCTGGTCGGGCAGCTCGCCAGCCTCAAGGATCCGGCGGCGCGGCGGATGGAGCAGTTGGCCGATTGCCTGATCCGCAAGACGGTGTGGATCGTCGGCGGTGACGGCTGGGCCTACGACATCGGCTATGGCGGGCTGGACCACGCCCTGGCGTCGGGCCGCGACATCAACATCCTGGTGATGGACACCGAGGTCTATTCCAACACCGGGGGCCAGCAGTCCAAGGCGACGCCGATCGGCGCCTCGGCCAAGTTCGCCAGCGCCGGCCGGTCGGCGGCCAAGAAGGACCTCGGCCTGATGGCGATGGCGTACGATCATGTCTATGTCGCCCGCACCGCCTTCGGCGCCCGCGACTCCCACGCGTTGAACGCGCTGCTGGAGGCGGAAAGCTATCGCGGCCCGTCGCTGGTGCTGGCCTACAGCCACTGCGTCGCCCATGGCTACGAGCTGTCGCACGGGCTGGAGCACCAGAAGATGGCGGTGGAGAGCGGCCACTGGTCGCTGTACCGCCGCGATCCGCGCCGTCTGGCGGCCGGGACGGCGGCGCTGCAACTGGACAGCGGCGTTCCCTCCGCCGGTCTCGCCGCCTTCATGGCCGGGGAAAGCCGCTTCAGCGCGGTCGAGCGCAGCAACCCCGAGCGCTACCATGCCCTGCTCGACGAGGCGGAGGCGGAGATCCGCCGCAAGCGCCACCTGTTCGAGCATATGGCCGGCTTCAAGGAGTGACGCCGGCCCCCCGCCCAGCCGGATTGTGCACCGGCCGGGCGGGGCGGTAGGCTCGTCGGCGGGATGAGCGTCGCCGATGGATCGACCGGGGGGATCAGCGGATGGAGCGGGCAGCGGGGCAGGGGGCGGATCGGGGGACGGACGGCTATCACGTCCGGGTGATGAGCCTCGCCGATCTGGACATGGCGATGGGTTGGGCGCGGGCGGAGGGGTGGAACCCCGGCATCCACGACGCGGGCGCCTTCCACGCGGTCGACCCGCAGGGCTTCCTGGTCGGGGTGCTGGACGACCGGCCGGTGGCCTCGCTGTCGGTCGTCCGCTATCCGGGGAATTTCGGCTTCCTCGGCCTCTACATCGTGCGGCCGGAGATGCGCGGGCGGGGGTTCGGCTGGCGGCTGTGGCAGGCCGGGCTGCGCCATCTGGCGGGCTGCACCGTCGGCCTCGACGGCGTGGTCGCCCAGCAGGAGAATTACCGCAAGTCCGGCTTCGTGCTGGCCCACCGCAACATCCGCTTCGGCGGACCGGCGCCGGCCGGGGTGGTGGAAAGCGCGCTCGTGGATGCGCGCAACGTTCCCTTCGACCGCCTGATGGCACTCGACGCCGCGCTGTTTCCGGCGCCGCGTCCGGGCTTTCTCGCCAATTGGCTGGCGCTGCCGGGCACCACCGCGCTGGCCGCCGTCGGCGACGGCGCCGTGCGGGGGTTCGGCGTGATCCGTCCGAGCCAGAGCGGATTCAAGATCGGCCCGCTCTACGCCCCCGACCGCGCGGTCGCGCGCGATCTGGTGCTGGCGCTCGGTCAGGCCGCCGGCGAGGGACCGCTGGTGCTCGATGTCCCGGAAACCAACGGCGCAGCGGTGCGACTGGCCGAGGAGTTGGGCCTCGTCCCGCAGTTCGAGACGGCCCGCATGTATCTTGGCCAGGCGCCCGCGGTCGACACCGCGCGCCTGTTCGGCATCACCAGCTTCGAACTCGGGTGAGGGTCGCCCGGCTCTCGGCCGTCAGACCGTTCCGTCCTCACCGCTGTCGCGCAGGCGGGGCAGCAGCTTGGGCAGGGCGCTGGAGAGGATCAGGGTGCCGGCGCCGATGATGGTCGGCAGCATCCAGTCGGGCCGGCCGTCCAGCAGATGGTCGCTCGCCGAGCCGAACTGGACGAAGGCGACCGTCATCGGCAACTGTCCGATCAGCGATCCCACCGCGTAGGGGGCAAGCCGCACCCCGGTCAGCCCCAGCGCGTAGTTGACCGCCGTGTGCGGCAGCACCGGCACCAGCCGCAGCGTCGCCACCGCGCGCCAGCCGCCCTGTTCGATCCGCCGGACGAGGCGCCCGAACCGCGCCATCTCGCCGAGCGACAGCATGCCGTTGTTGATGTAGCGGGCGATCAGGAAGCCGGCCACGGCCCCCAGCACGCTGCCGGCCGCGGCCAGCAGCCCGCCCCACCAGACGCCGAAGATCAACCCCGCCACCATCGCCATCGCCGAGCGCGGCAGGAACAGCAGGCTGGCCAGCACATGGAACAGCAGGAACAGCAACGGCGCCGCCTGGTGGTGGCGCAGGGTTTCCTGCAGCCCGGCGAGGTCCGCCCCGCCGCGCAGCACCCAGGCCGCCGCCACGCCGAAAAGGACGAGCGCCAACAGGATCTGCCCTGCGGTTTTCAGGCTGGAAAGCGGCTGCATGGCGTCCCGATGGTCTATCCGCGTGGTGATGGCTGCGATTATGTCTGCCGCTTTCACGCAAAGGTCAACCGCCCCGTCGCGCATGTCCGCGCATCGCCCCCATGCCGGCGCGCATTCCGCCACGGTTCAGGTGTTTTTCCCTTGCCAGAGCGATTAATATATTAGTATATTTTCTCCACCGGCCGCGCCCGCATCGGGCCGACCCTCGCCTTTTGCTCCTGGCCCATGTTCCGGCCGCTATCCGGCCAATGTTCCTGAAGGATGCCCAGTCATGCGTTCCCTGACCCGTGACCTGCTTGCCGGCGGTGCGCTCGACGTCGCGCACACCGATGGTGCGCCGACCCTGCCCGTGACCATCCTTCAGGTGGGCGACGGCAATTTCCTGCGCGGCTTCGTCGACTGGATGGTCGACGTGGCGAACGGGCAGGGGCTGACCAAGGCCGGCGTCGCCATCGCCCAGCCGCTCGACCAGGGCATCGCCGCCCTGCTGAAGGCCCAGGACAACCTCTACACCGTCCTGCTGCGCGGCATCGAGAATGGCCGGGAGGTCGAATCCCGCCGGGTGGTCAGCTGCGTCACCGACGCGCTCAACCCGTACGCCGACTGGCAGCGGATGCTGGGCTATGCCACGTCGCCGGCGCTGCGCTTCTTCGTGTCCAACACGACCGAGGCCGGCATCGCCGACCGCGAGGAGCCTTACACCCCCGGCGCCTGCCAGACCAGCTTCCCCGCCAAGGTCGCGGCGCTGCTGTACGCGCGGTATCAGGCGCTGGGCGGCACGGCCGGCAGCGGGCTGGTCTTCCTGCCCTGCGAGCTGATCGAGGCCAACGGTACCAACCTGAAGCGCATCGTGCTGGCGCACGCCAAGCGCTGGGGCCTGGAGGCCGGCTTCGCCGCCTGGGTCGAGCGGCACAACCACTTCCTGAACACGCTGGTCGACCGCATCGTCCCCGGTTATCCGAAGGACGAAGCCGCGGCGCTGTCGGCCAAGTGGGGCTATGAGGACAAGCTGGCCGTCGCCGCCGAGCCGTTCCACGTCTGGGTGATCGAGGGTCCGGCCGAACTGGCCGAGGAACTGCCGCTGCACAAGGCCGGCCTGAACGTCGTGTGGACCGACGACCTCCAGCCCTACCGCACCCGCAAGGTGCGCATCCTGAACGGCGCCCACACCGCCAGCGCGCTCGCCGCCTATTGCGCCGGGCTCGACACGGTGAAGGCGATGATGGACGACGCCACCGTCGCCGCCTACCTGAACCGGGTGATGTTCGAGGAGATCGTCCCCTACGTGCCGCTGCCCGAGGCGGAGCGCCAGGATTACGCCCGCACCATCATGGAGCGCTTCGGCAACCCCTACATCCGGCACGAGCTGATCTCGATCACGCTGAACTCGGTGTCGAAGTGGCAGGTGCGCGTCCTGCCCAGCCTGAAGGACGCCGTCGCCCGCAACGGCGAGGCGCCGGCCGGCCTGTCCTTCTCGCTGGCGGCGCTGCTGCGCTTCTACCGCGGCACGGCGGCCGGCGGCGCCTACACCGGCACCCGCGACGCCGGGGCCTACCCGATCAGCGACAACGCCGAGGTGATCGCGGCGATGAGCGCCGCCTGGGCCGCCAACGCCGGCGACACCAAGGCGCTGGTCAAGGCGGTCCTGTCCGACGTCCGCCTGTGGAAGGAAGACCTGACCGCCATCCCCGGCCTCGCCGTCCGGGTCGCCGACAGCCTCGCCGCCATCGAGGCGAAGGGGATGAAGGCGGCCATGGCGGGGCTGGTCGCCGGCTGACCCGCCGTTCCCCGGGCGGAGCGGGGCGTGTCCGTCATGGGACGCGCCCCGCCGGGGCAGGCACGCACGGCAAGAGCATGGCACGAATGGACCCGATCCTGACCCAGCGCATCACCGCGCTGGAGCAGGAGGCGGCGGCGCTGCGCCACCGTTTCCTGCACATCCCGCTGGCGCTGCAGGAGGATTGCGGCGTCTGGGCAAGCCACAAGATCATCGGGCGCGAGGCGCTCACCCTGTTCCGCGCCATCACGCGGGAGGCGCGAGCCCCCGGCGATCACGCGGATTGCGAAATGGCCATCGGCCGGATCGAGGCCGCCTATCAACTGGTCCACGACGCGATCCAGTCCATCGCCGCCCTCACGCTTGCGGAGTTGCCAACCCGGCATTGACGCCCCGCGTCGATGCATGGCTTCTTCTGCCGGCCGGGGTGGTATCGATCCTGTTGTCCGGGCGCGAGGAGGAATGACGATGTCGATCACCGAAAGCCGGAAGCGGGTGCGCCGTGGCACGCAACGCGTCACCATGAGCGACGTGGCGACCGCGGCCGACGTGTCGCCCAGCACGGTGTCGCTGTATCTGCGCCGTCCCGAAGCGGTGTCGCAGGCGTTGGCCGAGCGGATCGCCCGGGTCATCGACGAGATGGGCTATGTGCCCAACCTGGTGGCCGGCAGCCTGGCGGCGGCGCGCAGCCGCACCATCGGCGTGATCCTGCCCTCCATCCTCAACTCCTTCTTCGCCGAGACCTACAACACCCTCCAGGCGCTGTTCCAGGAGGCGCATTACCAGACCTTGCTCGGCGTCAGCGAGTTCAGCCCGGAGGAGGAGGAAAGCCTGATCCGCGCCTTCCTCGCCTGGTCGCCGGCGGCGATGGTGGTCACCGGCTTCCACCACACCGACCGCACCCGCGCCATGCTGCGCTCCTGCGGCGTGCCGGTGGTGGAGATGTGGGACATGCCGACGCATGGTCCCGGGGCGGAGAGCGAGGCGGTCAACATCAGCGTCGGCTTCTCGCATTTCGAAGTCGGGCGCATGCAGGCCAGCCACCTGTACGACCAGGGCAGCCGCAAGGTCGCCTACATCGGCGCCGCCGCCCACCAGGACATGCGCGTGCGCAGCCGCACCGCCGGCTATGAGGACGAGGTCCGCCGCCGCGGGCTGCACCAGCCGATCGCCTTCACCGTTCCCGACGCCGCCTCCACCGGGGTTGGCCGCTGGCTGATCGACGAGATCCTGACCCAGCACCCGGACATCGACGGGGTGGTCTGCTCCAACGACGCGCTGGCGCTGGGCGTGCTGTTCGAGGCGACCCGGCGCGACCTGCGGGTGCCCGACGATTTGGCCGTGGTCGGTTTCGGCGATCTGCCCTTCAGCAGCTCCTGCCCGCCGCCGCTGACC
Organism: Azospirillum sp. TSO35-2; assembly: GCF_003116095.1. Classification (GTDB taxonomy): domain Bacteria; phylum Pseudomonadota; class Alphaproteobacteria; order Azospirillales; family Azospirillaceae; genus Azospirillum. Next base: position 543,751 of record NZ_LGRA01000013.1, on the reverse strand, counting down.
ACGGTGCGCCCGCCGCAGCGCGAGATCGGCCGGCTGAGCGCCAGCCGCATCCTGTCCGCCCTGGGCGGCGCCCGCGTCCCGCCGTGCCACCACAACCTCGACTGCGAACTGGTGATCCGCGCCAGCACCCGCCCGGTCGCGGGCGGCTGAGGGACCGCAAGGCGGCGGTCCTGGTCCAAGCCTGTCGCCTTCGTCGTCCCTTCCTCCTCCGCGCGCAGGCGCTGCCGTTCAGGCGCTGCCGTTGAAGTGTTCAGCCTTTCGAAGCCGACGATTTCCGTCGTCGACCGTCATTCCCGCGCCGGCGGAAATCCAGGGCAACACAGGAAACTGGCCGAATTGCCCTGGATCCCCATTTTCACGGGGATGACGATGAAAGCAGGGATTGTCGATCCGGAAGCGATACGACGCATTTGCGTCAGCGCCGGTCAGCGCCGGTCAGCGCCTGGGCCCCGCCGCGAGGACCTTGGCTGAGCGGGGGAAACCCTTCCGCTCAGCAGAATTGATGTGCGCACCTTAACACGGCGTTGCCATCCGGCCGCAGTGCACCATATTCCGGCGCTGAAATGCCTGGATATGCGCTGTTGCACGATTTGAGTTGCGCACCTCAAAACGCCGGCATATGTTTGGCTTATGAACAGTCAGCAAGACGACGCCCCCCTGACCCTGCGCGACGTGGCCGCGGCCGCCGGCGTCAGCCTTGCGACGGCCGACCGCGTGGTCAACGGCCGGCCCGGGGTCAGCGAGAAGACGGCGCGCAAGGTGAACGAGGCGGTGCAGCGCCTGGGCTTCCGCCCGCTGGCGGCGGCGGCCGAGCTGGCGCGGGCGCGGTCCTGGCGCTTCGGCGTGGTGCTGCCGCGCGGCAGCAACCGCTTCATGCTGGACATCGCCGACAACATCCGCGCCCAGGCCGACTGGTTCCGCGCGCGCCGCATCGCGGTCGAGATCGTCGAGACCGACGTGTTCGACGCCGACACGCTGGCCGCGGAGCTGGCCGGGCTGCCTGGCCGCTTCGACGGGGTGGCGGTGGTGGCGCTCGACCATCCGCGGATCCGGGCGGCGATCGACGATCTGGTCGCGGCCGGCATGGCGGTGGTGACGCTGGTGTCCGACTCGCCGTCGTCACGCCGCCACCATTACATCGGTATCGACAACATCGCCGCCGGCCGCACCGCCGGGTCGCTGGTCGGCCGCTTTCTCGGCCCGCCCCGCGGGGATGGCGCCGGCGGCTCCATCGGCATCGTCACCGGCTCCGGCAGCCTGCGCGACCACGCCGAACGGCGCTTCGGCTTCGGGCAGGTGATGGCGGAGGAATACCCGCACCTGACGCGGCTGACGCCGGTCGAGGGGCGCGACGACCCGGAGCGCAACCGCGCCCTGGTCCGCCGCATGATCGCCGACACCCCCGATCTGGTCGCCATCTACAACACCGGCGAAGGCTCGATCGGCATCGGCGAGGCGCTGGCCGAGGCCGGGCTCGCCCGCAAGATCCTGTGCGTCGGGCACGAGCTGACCCCGGCGACGCGCCGCATGCTGCTGGACGGCACCTTCGCCGCGCTGGTGGCGCAGGATCCGGGGCACGAGGTGCGGTCGATGGCGCGGGTGCTCCACGCCCTGGTCAGCGGGCAGGAGATCATCGCCGCGCAGGAGCACATCCGGGTCGAGGTCATTCTTCGGGACAATCTGCCCTGACCGGCGTCAGCCGGGGGATTTAGGGACCGGCGTCGGCCGGCAGATGTGAACACCGGCTTCGCCGGCACGGCACCAGATCAGGAAGGTCGAGCGTCATGTTTCTCGGAATCGACATCGGCACGTCGAGCGCCAAGGCGGTGCTGACCGACGCCGACGGGGCGGTGGTGGCGGTCGCGTCACGTCCCTGCACCGTGTCCCGCCCGCACCCGCTGTGGTCGGAGCAGGAGCCGGAGGACTGGGTCGCGGCGGCGGTCGCCGCGGTTGACGAGCTGGCGGCGCGGCTGCCCGACGCCGTCGCGGATGTGGCCGGGATCGGCCTGTCCGGACAGATGCACGGCGCCGTCCTGCTGGGGCACGACCACCGGGTGCTGCGGCCGGCGATCCTGTGGAACGACGGCCGGTCCCACCGGCAATGCGCGGCGCTGGAAGCGGCGCTGCCCGACTTCCGCGCCATCAGCGGCAACATCGCCATGCCCGGCTTCACCGCGCCCAAGCTGCTGTGGGTGGCGGAGGAGGAGCCGGAGATCTTCGCCGCCGTCGCCAAGGTGCTGCTGCCCAAGGCTTACGTCCGCTGGCGCCTGACCGGCGCGATGGTGGAGGAGATGTCCGACGCCTCCGGCACGCTGTGGCTGGACGTGGCGAAGCGCGACTGGTCCGACGCGTTGCTGGCCGCCGGCCGCCTGACCCGCGCCCACATGCCGGAACTGGCCGAGGGCTCGGCCCCGGTCGCCCGGCTGTCCGCCGACTTCGCCCGGCGCTGGGGCATGAAGACGCCGCCGGTGGTGGCGGGCGGGGCAGGGGATTGCGCGGCGAGCGCTGTCGGACTGGGCGCCATCACGCCGGGCGACGCCTTCCTCAGCCTCGGCACCTCGGGCGTGCTGTGGACGACGACCGACCGCTTCCTGCCGAATCCGGCGCTGGCGGTCCACGCCTTCTGCCACGCCCTACCCGGGGTCTGGCACCAGATGGGCGTCATGCTGTCGGCGGCGGCCTCGCTGGCCTGGGCGGCGGCGACGCTGGGCGCCGGGGAGGCGGAGTTGCTGGCGCCGCTGGGCGACGCGGTGGACGGTCCGTCGCCGGTCGCTTTCCTGCCCTACCTGTCGGGCGAGCGCACCCCTCACAACGACGCCACCGTGCGCGGCCTGTTCGCCGGGCTGTCGGCCGACACCGGGCGCGACGCGTTGGTGCAGGCGGTGCTGGAGGGCGTCGCCTTCGCCGCCCGCGACAATCTGGTGGCGCTCGGTCCAGCGCCGGCCGCCATCGATCTCGCCGGCGGTGGCTCCCGCTCGCGGCTGTGGGCGCGGATCTGCGCCGACGTGCTCGGCCTGACCGTCCACCGCATCGAGGATGGCGAGGTCGGCGCGGCGCTGGGCGCCGCCCATCTCGGCCGCATGGCGGCGACCGGCGAGGATGCCGCCACCGTCTGCCGCAAGCCCCGCCGCCTGGAATCCTTCACCCCCGATCCGGCCCGCGCCGAAGCCTACAGCCAAGCCTGGCTGCGCTGGCGCCGGCTCTACCCCCTTGCCAAGGAGTTCGCGTCTTGAGCACCGTCCCCTTCTTCGGCGATCTGTCCCCGGTGAGCCACCGCGGGCCGGACAGCCGCGACCCGCTGTCCTACCGCTGGTACGACAAGGACCGCGTGGTGATGGGCAAGCGGATGGAGGACCATCTGCGGCTGGCCGCCTGCTACTGGCACAGCTTCTGCTGGCCGGGCGGCGACCCGTTCGGCGGCGAGACCTTCCTGCGGCCGTGGATGCGCCCCGGCCTTGACCCGATGGCGGCGGCGCGCAGCAAGGCCGACGTCGCCTTCGAGATGTTCCGGCTGCTCGACATCCCCTTCTTCTGCTTCCACGACCTCGACGCCGCGCCGGAAGGCGCTACGCTGGCCGAGAGCGTCGACAATCTGAAGGCGATCACCGAGCTGTTCGCCGCGAAGATGGAAAGCGCCAAGGTCCGGCTGCTGTGGGGCACCGCCAACCTGTTCTCGCACCGGCGCTACATGGCCGGCGCGGCGACCAACCCCGATCCGGACGTGTTCCTCTACGCCTGCGGGCAGGTCCGCGCGGCGCTGGAGGCGACGCACGCGCTGGGCGGCGCCAACTACGTGATGTGGGGTGGGCGCGAGGGCTATGAGACGCTGCTGAACACCGATCTCGGCCGCGAGCTGGACCAGATGGGCCGCTTCGTCTCGATGGTGGTGGAGCACAAGCACAAGATCGGCTTCAAGGGCCCGATCCTGATCGAGCCGAAGCCGCGCGAGCCGACCAAGCACCAGTACGACTTCGACGTCGCCACCGTCTACGGCTTCCTGGAGCGCTACGACCTGCTGGCCGACGTGCGGGTGAACATCGAGCAGAACCACGCGATCCTGGCCGGCCACAGCTTCCAGCACGAGGTCGGGCTGGCGCTGGCGCTGGGGATCTTCGGCTCGCTCGACATGAACCGCGGCGACGGGCTGCTGGGCTGGGACACCGACCAGTTCGCCAACGACGTCGGCGAAACCACGGTGGTCCTGCACGACATCCTGAAGGGCGGCGGCTTCACCACCGGCGGCCTGAACTTCGACGCCAAGATCCGCCGCCAGTCGATCGACCCGGCCGACCTGCTGCACGGCCACATCGGCGGCATCGACACCTGCGCCCGCGCCCTGCTGCAAGCCGCGGCGATGCTGGAGGACAAGGCGCTGACCGCCCCGCTCGCCGAGCGCTACGCCGGTTGGGACAGCGAGGAGGGCAGGGCGATCCTGGCCGGCCAGCGCGACCTCGCCACCCTGGCCGACCGCGCGCTCGCCACCGGCGTCGACCCGCAACCGCGCTCCGGCCGGCAGGAGCAACTGGAGAACATCGTCAACCGGTACGTTTGAGTCGCGATCACCGCTCATCATCGATCAACAAAGGCCGCCGCATGGACGGCCACACAGGGAGGAAACACGATGAAGCACCGCCTCACCGCCACCGTCACCGCCGCCGCCACCGGCCTGTTCCTGACGCTGGCCGCCGGCATGACCGCCACCGTCGCGCTCGCCGCCGGGCCGACGGTCGGCGTGTCCTGGTCCAACTTCCAGGAAGAGCGCTGGAAGACCGACGAGGCCGCCATCAAGGCGGTGATCGAGAAGGCCGGCGGCACCTACGTCTCGGCCGACGCACAGTCCTCGCCGGCCAAGCAGTTGTCCGACATCGAATCGCTGATCGCCCGCGGCGCCAACGCGCTGATCATCCTGGCGCAGGACAGCGACGCCATCCGCCCGGCGGTGGAGAAGGCGGCGGCGGAGGGCATCCCGGTGGTCGGCTATGACCGGCTGATCGAGATCCCCTCGGCCTTCTACATCACCTTCGACAACAAGGAGGTCGGCCGCCTGCAGGCCCGCAGCGTCTTCGCCGCCAAGCCGAAGGGCAACTACGCCTTCATCAAGGGCTCCTCGACCGATCCCAACGCCGATTTCCTGTTCGCCGGCCAGATGGAGGTGCTGAAGGCGGCGATCGACCGCGGCGACGTCAAGAATGTCGGCGAGGCCTACACCGACAAGTGGCTGCCGGCCATCGCCCAGCAGAACATGGAGCAGATCCTGACCAAGACCAACAACAAGGTCGACGCGGTGGTCGCCTCCAACGACGGCACGGCCGGCGGCGCCGTGGCGGCGCTGGCGGCCCAGGGGCTGGCCGGGACGGTGCCGGTGTCGGGCCAGGACGGCGACAAGGCGGCGCTGAACCGCATCGCGCTGGGCACCCAGACGGTGTCGGTGTGGAAGGATGCGCGCGAGTTGGGCCGCCGCGCCGCGGAGATCGCCATGGAACTGGCGGGCGGCAAGAAGATGAGCGCCATCGCCGGCGCCACCACCTTCAACGGCGGGCCGAAGAAGCAGACGATGACCTCGCTGTTCCTGACGCCGATCGCCATCACCAAGGACAATCTGAACCAGGTGATCGACGCCGGCTGGGTGACGAAGGACGTTGTCTGCCAGGGCGTCAAGAAGGGCGCGGTCAAGGTCTGCGACTGATGGCCGAGCCGTCCACCCTGTTGTCCCCGGCGCCTCGATCCGAGGCGCCGCGGGAACCGCCGGCCGCCGCCGCAGGCCGGTCCAGCCTCGGCGACACCCTGCGCGCGCTGGAACTGGACACCAGGCTGGTCGGGATGATCGGCGCGCTCGCCATCATCTGGATCGGCTTCGACGTCCTGACCGGCGGCGCCTTCCTGACCCCGCGCAACCTGTGGAACCTGTCGGTGCAGGCGGCGTCGGTCGGGGTGATGGCGACCGGCATGGTGCTGGTCATCGTCACCCGCAACATCGACCTGTCGGTCGGCTCGATCCTCGGCTTCACCGGGATGATGGTCGGCGTGCTGCAGTCGCGCTTTCTGCCGGAGCTGTGGGGCTTTGACCATCCGCTGACCTGGGTGGTCGCCGTCGCCGCCGGCATCGCCGTCGGCGGGGCGGTCGGGGCGCTGCAGGGCGCGATCATCGCCTATCTCGGCGTGTCGTCCTTCATCGTCACGCTCGGCGGGCTGCTGGTCTGGCGGGGTGCTGCGTGGTGGGTGACCACCGGCCAGACCGTGGCGCCGATGGACGGGCTGTTCAAGCGGCTGGGCGGCGGCTTCGAGGGCGCCATCGGCGCCGGGCCGAGCTGGCTGATCGGGGTGGCGGCGATCGTGCTGGCGGTGGCGGCGCTGCTGCTGACCCGGCGGCGGCGGGCCGGCTTCGGTTTCCCGGTGCGACCCGTGTGGGCGGAGGCGGTGGTGATCCTGCTGGTGGCCGCCGCCATCGTCGGCTCGGTCCTGGTGGTCAACGCCTACCCGCTGCCGCTGCCGGTGGTGCGGCGGATGGTGGAGGCGCAGGGGCTGTCGACCGACGGGCCGCTGCCGCTGATCGCCCATGGCTTCGCCATCCCGGTGCTGATCGCCCTGGCGGTGGGCGTGGCGGTGACCTTCCTGGCCAGCCGCACCCGCTTCGGCCGCTACGTCTTCGCCATCGGCGGCAACCCGGAGGCGGCGGAACTGTCGGGCATCAACACCCGGCGCGTCCTGGTGATGGTGTTCGGGCTGATGGGGGCGCTGTGCGGCCTGTCCGCCTGCATCGCCACCGCGCGGCTGAACGCCGCCACCAACGCCAACGGCACGCTGGACGAGCTGTACGTCATCGCCGCCGCGATCATCGGCGGCACCTCGCTGGCCGGCGGCGTCGGCACCATCCATGGCGCGATGCTGGGGGCGCTGGTCATGCAGTCGCTCCAGTCCGGCATGGTGCTGCTGGGGGTCGACGCGCCGATGCAGAACATCGTTGTCGGCATCGTGCTGGTCGCCGCGGTCTACATCGACACGCTCTATCGCAAAGGTGTGAAATGACGGAGGTCAGCCCGACCGGGGCGGTCCCGCTGGTGGAGATGCGCGACGTCTCCATCGCCTTCGGCGGCATCAAGGCGGTGGACGGCGTCAGCATCGACCTCCACGCCGGCGAGGTGGTCGGGCTGCTCGGCCACAACGGGGCGGGCAAGTCGACGCTGATCAAGATCCTGTCGGGGGCCTACGCCGCCGACCATGGCGAGATCCGGGTGAACGGCGAGCCGGTCCACATCGCCAGCCCGCGCGACGCCAAGCGCTGCGGCATCGAGACGATCTACCAGACGCTGGCGCTGGCCGACAACGTCGACGCCGCCGCGAACATCTTCCTGGGGCGGGAGAAACTGACCGCCTGGGGCACGCTGGACGACCACGCGATGGAGGCGGAGGCCCGCGCGGTGATGGGCCGCCTCAACCCGCATTTCCGCCGCTTCAAGGAGCCGGTGAAGGCGCTGTCGGGTGGCCAGCGCCAGTCGGTCGCCATCGCCCGCGCCATCCATTTCGACGCCCGCGTCCTGATCATGGACGAGCCGACGGCGGCGCTCGGCCCCGCCGAAACCCGGCAGGTCGGCGAGCTGGTGAAGCAGCTCAAGCAGGAAGGCATCGGCATCTTCCTGATTTCCCACGACATCCACGACGTGTTCGATCTGGCCGACCGCATCCACGTCATGAAGAACGGCAAGCTGGTCGGCACGGCGAAGGTGTCCGAGGTGACCCAGGACGAGGTGCTGGGGATGATCATCCTGGGCAAATGCCCGCCGGGCGCCATCCCCGGTCCGGGCGCGATGACCTGAGCCGCCGGGACGGTCCGTGGGCGGGCGGTCAGGGTTCCGGACTGCTGTAGAGGTGGTCGGCCAGCGCCTGCCGGTAATGGGCGTCGATCTGCTCGACCGTCATCTCCGCCAGTCCGGACTGGTCCTTCACCACCTGGCCCGGCGACGGCATGTCCTGCGGGATGACCCAGGCGTCGGGCTGCCACAGGTGCGACCGGCGCAGCGCCTTGCCGCAATGGAAGAAGGCCTCGCGCACCGACAGGCGGATGGCGGCCTTGGGCCGGCGCCCCTCCTCGTGCAGGCGGTCCAGCAGGTCGGGCGCCGTCGTGACGGTGGCGCTGCCGTTCACCCGCAGGAAGACGTCCTGTCCCGGCACCAGGAACACCAGCCCGCAGGCCCCGTCGGAGGTCAGGAGGTTGGTGATCGACGACAGCTTGTTGTTGCCGGGCCAGTCGGGCAGGGCGAGTTCGCGCCGGTCCACCGCCTGGACGAAGCCGGGACGCCCACCACGGGGTGAACAGTCCATCCCGGTTTCGGACGCGGTCGCGACGAACACCAGCGGCGATTCGGCGATGAAGCGCAGGCAGTGATCGTCGAGAAAGGGGAAGGTCATCTTCACCATGCGCTCGGTCGGCAGGTGGTACAGCCGCCGCAACGCGTCGACGGTGGTGATGCGGTGGGGATCGATCAACTCGGCCAACTCGGCTCTCCGCCCATGGCGTCTGCTGCCCGCCAGCAAACTAACGTTGTTAGGTTTGCCTAACGACGTTAGTTTGTCAATGGGGAGACGGATGTGGGGGAGGGAGCCGCCATGAAGGTGCAACGACCGGACGTCATCGCCGCGGCGATGGCGCTGCTGGACGAGGTGGGGGTGGATGGGCTGACGATGCGGCGGCTGGCCCAGGCGCTGCACATCCAGGCGCCGTCGCTCTACTGGCATTTCGCCAACAAGCAGGCTCTGCTGGACGCCATGGCCGACGCCATCCTGGCCGACATGGCCCTGCCGCCCGACGATGGCCTGCGGTGGGACGAGTGGCTGCGCGCGGTGGCGCTGGAGTTCCGCCGTGCCTTGAAGGCGCGGCGCGACGGCGCCCGCGTCTATGCCGGGACCTTCCCGGTGATGGATAATGTGCTGCGGATCGGCGACCAGGTCATCGGCACGCTGCGAGCGGCCGGGGCCGACGAGCGCACCGCCGTCCACACCCTGTTCACGCTGCAGTATTTCGTGCTGGGCTTCACCATCGAGGAACAGGCGACGATGCCGCCGCCGAAAGGCGAGGGGGTTGAACTGGCGCGTCTGGCGCAGGCGGTGACGGTCGCCCAGGCCGCGCGCTACCCGAACGCGGCGTCTGCGGTTGCCTTGCTGGCCGCGGACGACGACGATGCCCGGTTCCGCTTCGGCCTCGACCGCTTGATCGACGGCCTGCGGGCGGTCATTCCTTGATGGTCCGGCCCTGGCGGCCCCGCTCACGCCCGTCGGGAATGGTCCAGCGGCTTGGCCGAGCCACCGCCGCCGCAGCCGCTGCACCCGCCGCAGGCGGCCACCGCCGGCTGGGGCAGGCCGACCGCGCGGCGCAGCGTCATCCGCAGCGTCGCCGGCAGCAGATAGCGCCAGGCCGACAGGCCGACGGCGACCACCACCACCGGCAGCACGATCACCGATTGCCAGGACACGGCGGCCGTCGCCGCGACCGGCTCACCCATGAGCGCCGACGCCAGCCGGTAGGTGACGAAGGAGGCGGCGTAGGCCAGCGCCAGCATGTAGGCGAACATCACCGTCGGCCACAGGGTGGAGTTGGTCTCGCGCCGGACCACCGACAGGGTGGAGATGCATTGCGGGGCGAAGATGTACCACACCAGCAGCGACAGGGCGGTCGGCAGGCTCCAGGAGGCGGCGAGCGTCGCGCCCAGCGTGTCGGCCAGCGCGTCGCCGCTGGCGCTCAGCGAATAGACGGTGCCCAGCACGCCGACCGCCACCTCGCGCGCCGCCATGCCCGGCACCAGGGCGATGGCGATCTGCCAGGTGAAGCCGATGGGCGCCAGCAGCGGTTCCAGCAGATGGCCGATCTGGCCGGCGAAGGAATACTGGATCGCCGCACCCTCCGCACCCTCCGGCGCGCCGGGGAAGCTGGCGAGGAACCAGATCGCCACCATCAGCGCGAAGATGCGGGTGCCGGCGCGGGTCAGGAAGATCCGGGTCCGCTCGGCAAGGCCGAGCGCGAGGTTGCGCGGGCGGGGCAGGCGGTAGGCCGGCAACTCCATCAGCAGCGGCTCGCGCGCGCCGCGGAACAGCGTGCGCTTCAGCACGACGGCGACCAGCAGGGCGGCGACGATGCCGGTGGCGTAGAGGGCGAACATCACCAACCCCTGCAGCCCGACCGCGCCGCCGAACAGCGCCCGGTCGGGGATGAAGGCGGCGATCAGCAGCGCGTAGACCGGCAGCCGGGCCGAGCAGGTCATCAGCGGCGCGATCATGATGGTCGCCAGCCGGTCCGCCCGATTCTCGATCGTCCGCGTCGCCATGATGCCGGGCACGGCGCAGGCGAAGCTGGACAGCAGCGGGATGAAGGCCCGCCCATGCAGGCCGACGCCGCCCATCAGCCGGTCGAGCAGGAAGGCGGCCCGCGCCATGTAGCCGGAATCCTCCAGCAGCTGGATGAACAGGAACAGCACCAGGATCTGGGGCAGGAAGATGACGACGCTGCCGACGCCGGCAATGACGCCGTCGGTCAGCAGGCTGTTCAGCGGCCCTTCCGGCAGCCCGGCGGCGACGGCGGTCTTGAGCCACGTCAGCCCGTCGTTGATCAGATCCATCGGCAGTTTCGCCCAGGCGAACACCGCCTGGAACATCAGGAACAGCACCAGGAACAGGATGCCGAGCCCGAGCACCGGTTGCAGCAGGACGGCGTCGACCCGCCGGGTCAGCCCGTCCGACCGCGACGGCGCCTGCACCGCCTGCGCGACGATCGCCTCGACCTTGCGGTGATAGCCGCGCAGCTCCTGCGCGTCGGGTTCGCTCCAGCCATCCTGCCCGTCAACGGTGTCGGCCGCCCCGGCGGCGATCCGCTCCACCGCGTCGAGCAGGGCGCGCACGCCGTCGCGGCGGATCGCCACGGTCGGCACCACCGGAACACCGAGCGCCGCCGACAGGGCGTCGAGGTCGATGCGGCTGCCGCGCCGCTCCACCATGTCCATCATGTTGAGCGCGAGCACCAGCGGCCGGCCGGTCCGCTTCAATTCCAGCACGAGGCGGAGGTGGAGCCGCAGGTTGGTGGCGTCGACAACGCAGACCAGGATGTCGGGAAGGCTCTCGCCGGGCAGCCGGCCCAGCACGACGTCGCGCGTCACCTCCTCGTCGGGGGAGCGGGCGCGCAGGGAATAGGTGCCGGGAAGATCGAGGACGCGCAACGGTTGGCCCGACGGGGCGATGCAGCGCCCCTCCTTGCGCTCCACCGTGACGCCGGCGTAGTTCGCCACCTTCTGGCGGCTGCCGGTCAGGGCGTTGAACAGCGCGGTCTTGCCGCAATTCGGGTTGCCGACCAGCGCGATCATCGGTGCGGGCGCCGGCATGGCGGTTGGCATGGGGGCCGACTGGGTCACCGGGCGCCTCCGGCAACGGCGACGAACACCGCGTTGGCCTCGTTGCGGCGCAGCGCGACGGTGTGGTCGTTGACGCGGATGGCGATCGGGTCGCGGGCGGGAAAGCCCTCGTGCAGAACTTCGACGGTGGCGCCTTCGACCAGCCCCATTTCGATCAGACGCCGCTCCAACTCGCCGGGCGACAGGGTGGTCGAGACGGTGCCTTCGTCCAGGCCGACCACTTCGGCCCGCATGCCCTTGCGCAAGCCGCCCAGCGGCTGGGTGGGCAACCTTGATCCGTGCATCGCAACGATGGCCTTCGATTGTGTCCGCGCGCCGGGAAATCCAAGGGACGAACCCGGGTGACGCGCCGGACGACGGCCCCACGACCGTCGCCGAGACTTTCAGCTTGATGACTTTGATAGTCATCCGCAACGCGGGAATTGTCGCAGGCGGATGTCGCAGCCGGCGGGGAGGCCGCTTGCGACGCGAACATTACGCAGATTTAACAACGGTCGTGCTTCAGTTTGATCTACCGATTGCGTGCCGGTCGAACGTCGACAGGCGGTTTCCAGGTTTTGAACGATGGCAGGAAAGGAACCTCCGGCTGTGCGGACGTCCAATCGCCTGTGGCTCGATCGCTGCGATCGGGCGCTGGGCCGTGTCATCGACGGCGGCCGCTGGCTTGCCCTTGCCGTGGCGGCCCTGCTGTTCCTGCAATGGCCACTGCGCGACCTGGTGCAGGCCTATTCACGCGAGGCGAACGACCTCGCGCAGTGGATCTTCGCGCTGTATGTCTGCATGGCGGTGCCGCAGGCGACGCGCGCCGGCAGCCATCTCGCCACCGACGCCTTCGCCCGCCGCCTGTCACCGGCGGCGCGTGCGCGGATCGGTGCCGCCGCCACCCTGCTGGCGATCCTGCCCTGGACCCTGTTCATCCTGATCGCCGGCTGGCCGACGGCCTCGCGGTCGGTGGTCCAGCTGGAGGCGTTCCCGGACACCTTCAATCCCGGCTACTTCGTGGTGAAGGCCGGCGCCTGCGTGCTGGCGCTGCTGATGCTGCTGCAAGCCCTGATCGATCTCGCCAAGGGGGCGGAGTGAGCATGGAATTGGCGGGATTGGCGATGCTGGCGCTGGCGGCGCTGCTGCTTCTGGTCACGGGGCTGCCGGCCTATGCGGTCCTGATCGCCGCGTCGCTGGCGGCGGTGGCGGTTGGGCTGCCGATGGGGGCCGTCGACCTCGGGCTCATGACCGCGCTGCCGGGGCGTGTCGTCGGCCTGTTGGAGAACGACCTGCTCCAGGCGTTGCCGCTCTACGTCCTGATGGGGGCGTTGCTCAACCGGTTGCCGCTGGCCGACACGCTGTTCCGCGCCGGGGTCGCCCTGCTGGGACGCGGCCCGGCCGGGCCGCTGGTCGCGGCGATCGGCCTGGGCGCGCTGCTGGCGCCGATGAACGGGTCGGTCGCCGCCAGCGTCACCACCTTGTCGCGCGTGGTGCAACCCAATCTGCTGAAGCGCGGCGTCCCGGCCGGACGGGGCCTGGCCGTCGTCTGCGTCGCCAGCACGCTGGGCGTCGTCGTGCCGCCGTCGCTGGTGCTGATCCTGCTGGGCGACGCCATGATGCGGGCCCACACCGAAGCGGTGAACGCCACCGGACACATGGTGCGCATCGTCAACACCCAGGACATGTTCCGCGGCGCGCTGGTGCCGGCGGCGCTGTTCCTGGCCCTGTGCCTTGCGCTCGCCTGGTGGCTGGGGCGCCGTCCCGTCTACCGTGCGTCCACTGGGCCGGCGCTGGAGCCGGAGCGGCCTTTGGGGCTGGCCGGATGGGCGACCGCCGGCGCGACCGTCGCCTTCGTCGGTGGTCTGCTGGCGGCGGTCGCCGCCGGACGGCTCTACGCGGTGGAGGCGGCCGCCACCGGCGCGGCGGCCCTGCCGTGCTTCGGCCTGGTCAGCGGCAAGCTGGACCGGGCGACGCTGGACGCCGTGCTGCGCGACACCATGGCGACCACCGGGGCGCTGTTCGCGCTGTTCGTCGGCGCCACCACCTTCACGCTGGTGTTCCGCGCCTTTGGAACCGACCGGCTGCTGGCCGATCTGGTGGCGGGCCTGCCGGGCGGCCCGGCCGGGGCGCTGGTCGGGGTTCTGGGAATGATCGGCCTCACCGCCTTCGTGCTCGACGCGTTCGAGATCGTGTTCGTCGTGATCCCGGTGCTGATGCCGCCGCTGCTGATGCGGGTTCCCGACGCGGCGTGGGTGTCCGTCCTGACCCTGCTGGCGCTGCAGGTCAGTTTCCTGATCCCGCCCTTCGGCTATGCGGTGATGATGGTGCGCGGCACGCTGGGCGGCAGCGTGGTGATGCGGGACCTGATCCGGTCGCTGTCGCCGTTCCTGGCGATCCAGGCGCTGGTGCTCGGCACGACGCTGCTGGCTCCGGCGCTGGTGCATCTGGCCGATCCGGAAGAGGCCGCCGCCCCGTCGGCGCTGAGCGAACAGGACGCGCTCGACCGCATGCGCTCGATGGTTCCGGCGCCGGACGACGATTGAAGCGTCGCCGACATCGATGGCAGGCCGCCAGTATTTCCATAATTCGTGTTATGTGTTCTCATATCGAGGCGCGGTGGGCTCCATCCCGAAGCGCAACCGGATGTGCGACGTCCCACGACGGCGCTGGTCGTCGGGCCGCCCGCCGCGGTCAGGACAGCCCGTGCTTGCGGATCTTGTCGTGCAGGGTCGTCTTGGCGATCTGCAACTCCTCGGCGGCGCGGGCGAGGCTGTTGCCGGTGCGGCGCAACGTGTCGGCGATCAGCGCGCGTTCGAAGGCGTCGACCGCCTCGGCCAGCGGACGGGACGTGGCGGCGGCGGCGGTGCCGAAGGGCGGGAAGCCCTGCTCGATGCCCAGCACGCAACGGTCGGCGACGTTGTGCAACTCCCGCACATTGCCGGGCCAGTCATAGGCCATCAGCCGGCGCAGCCGCTCGGCGTCGGGCGGCGGCACCGGGCGGCCGTGGCGCGCGGCGGCCTGCAGTGTGAACTGCTCGAACAACAGCGGGATGTCCTCGCGCCGGTCGCGCAGGGGCGGCAGCGGCAGGGTCGCCACGTTCAGCCGGTAATAGAGGTCGGGGCGGAACTGCCCGCGGTCGGCCCAGTCCCGCAAATCCACCTTGGTCGCGGCGATCACCCGGCAGTCGATGGCGATCGGCGTGTTGGAGCCGAGCCGCTCCAGCGTGCGCTCCTGAAGCACGCGCAGGAACTTGGTCTGCACCGCCATCGGCATGCTCTCGATCTCGTCGAGGAACAGGGTGCCGCCGTTGGCGTGCTCCACCTTGCCGATGCGCCGCTTGCCGGCCCCGGTGAAGGCCCCGGCCTCGTGGCCGAAGATCTCGCTGTCGAACAGTGTTTCGGGCAGGCCGCCGCAGTTGATGGCGACGAAGTTGCCGCTGCGCCGGGGGCTGGCGTCATGCAGGCAGCGCGCCGCCAGCTCCTTGCCGGTGCCGGTTTCGCCATGGATCAGCACGTCGGCGGCGGAGTTGCCGAGATCGGCGATCAGCCGGCGCACCCGTTCCATCGGCTCCGACCGGCCGATCAGCCGCGCCTCGATGCTCTGGCGGTTCTGCAGCCGGGCGCGCAGGTCGCGCACCTCCAGCGTCAGGCGGCGCTTCTCCAGCGCGCGGCGCACCACCTCGACCAGATAGTCGGGGGAAAAGGGCTTCTCGATGAAGTCGTGGGCCCCCAGCTTCATCGCCTGCACCGCCATCGACACGTCGCCGTGGCCGGTCATCAGCACCACCGGCAGGTCGGGATCGACGGCGAGCAGCCGGGACAGCAGCGCCATGCCGTCCATGCCGGGCAGCCGGATGTCGGTGACGACCACGCCCGGGAAACCCTCCGACACCAGCCGGCGCGCCTGTTCGGCGCTGTCGACCGCTTCGGTCGCGATGTCCTCCAGCTCCAGCGCCTGCTGGCAGCCGAGGCGGACGTTGGGATCGTCCTCGACGATCAGGACCTTCAGGGGGATGGCGGCCGGAGCGGCGGCGGTGTCGGGCATGCGAAGTCTCGGGCCTCGGCGGAGAAGGGATCGGCAGCGGGAAGGTCGGCAGCGGGAAGGTCGATGGTGAAGACCGCCCCGCCATCGGGCCGGTTGGCCCCCGCCAACGTGCCGCCGAAGTCACGCACGATCCCCGCCGAGATGGCAAGCCCCAAGCCGAGGCCGCCGCCCCCATCCTTCGCACTCCCCTCCCGGACCGCCTCCTTGGTCGTGAAGAACGGCTCGAACAGGCGGGGCAGCACGTCGGCGGGCAGGCCGGGGCCGTCGTCGGCGACCTCGATCAGCACCCTCCCCCCCTCGCACCGGGCGGTCATGGCCAGCGTGCCGCCCTCACGGCCGCCCTTGTGGCCGGGACCGCGGCCGGCCAGGGCGTCGAGGCTGTTGGCGATCAGGTTGACCAACACCTGTTCCAGCCGGTTGGGGTCGCACAGCGCCACCGCGTCGTCCGCCACCGCCAGCCGCAGCGCCACGCCGGACCGCTTAAGCCGCTGGTCCAGCAGGAACAGCGCGTTGTCGATCGGCCGGCGCACCGCCACCGGCCGCGGCGCCCCCGACGATTTGCGGGCGAAGGACTTCAACTGGCTGGTCAGCGCCCCCATGCCGTCGACCAGTTGGCCGATGCGGTCGAGGTTGCCCTGCGCCGCCTCCAGGTTGCCGCGCTGCAGGAACTTGACCGCGTTGCCCGACAGCGTGCGCAGCGCCGCCAGCGGCTGGTTGAGTTCATGGGCCAAGCCGGCCGACAGCTGGCCGATGACCGCCAGCTTGCCGGCGTGCACCAGCTCGTCCTGGGCGGCGCGCAGGGTGCGGGTGCGTTCCTCCACCTTGCGCTCCAGCTCGCCATGGGCGCGGCGCAGGGCGCCCAGATGGCGGCGGCGCTGGGTCCACATCAGCAGCAGGATGCCGAGGAAGGCGCTGCCCACCGCGGCCAGGGCGGCGCGGGTCCAGGCCATGCCGGTGACCTGGGCGACCGGCGACAGCACGGTCAGCGTCCAGCGCGTGCCGCGCAGCGGCGCCGTCTGCGCCAGGAATGCGCCGGACAGCGGGAAGACCGCCGTCTCGGCCGCTCCATTGTCGGCCCGCGCCAGCCGCACCAGCTCGGCACGGTCGGCAATCGGCCGCAGCGGCGTCAGGCCCAGCGGTGGCAGCGGGCGGGCGTTGTATTGCAGGGTCTGGTCGAAATGGCGGCGGGTCGGCTCGTCCATCGGCCGCAGGGTGGTGAATTTCCAGGACGGGACCGAGGCCAGGATGACGACGCCGTTCTCGTCGGTGACCAGCACCGGCGCCTCGACCGTCGTCCAGGATTGTTCGAGCTGTTCCAGGCTGACCTTGACCACCGCGACGCCGACGATGGTGCCGTCCTCCGCCAGGGGGGCCGACAGGTAATAGCCGGCCTCCCCCCGCGTGGTGCCGACGCCGAAGAAGCGGCCCTGGCGGCCGTCCATCGCGTCGACGAAATAGGGGCGGTAGGACAGATCCTCGCCCATGAAGCTGTCGGGGCGGTTCCAGTTGCTGGTGGCGACCACCCGGCCCTCGCGGGTCAGCGCGTAGATCGACAGGGTGCCGGCCCGCTCGTTCAACCGTTCCAGATAACGGTTCAGCCCCCAGGCCGACCGCGCCCGCCCGGTCACGAGGTCGAGCACGTCGCGCTCCAACCCCAGCGTCGCCGGGAAATAGGCGTATTTGTCGATCTCCCGCTCCAGGCTGGCGGCGTAGAGGTCGAGCCGGTGGCGCCCGGTCTCCTGCAGGGCGGCCAGCCCCATCCCCTCGCTGACGCGGAAGCCGGCGAAACCGGCGAGCAGCGCCAGCGCGGCCAGCGCCGGCAGCAGGAGACCGATGGTGCGGAAACGGCGGGCGACGGGCATGAGCAGCGCCGAGAGGAGGACGGACAGGGGAGCGGGCCGCGCCATCATAGCAGAGCTTTCCCTCCCCTGGCCCCTCCCCTTGCCCATCAGGCGGCGGTCGCGGTCACTCGGCCGCGGCGGGGGCGGGCAGCGGGTCGTCGGCGCCCTCGCCGATCTCCTCCTCGGTACCGATGGCATCCTCCCACTTGGCGACGACGGTGGTGGCGATGGCGTTGCCCAGCACGTTGGTGGCGGTGCGGCCCATGTCGAGGAAATGGTCGATGCCCATGATCAGCAGCACGCCGGCCTCGGGCAGATGGAACATCGGCAGCACGGCGGCGACCACCACCAGCGAGGAGCGCGGCACGCCGGCGATGCCCTTGCTCGACACCATCAGCACCAGCAGCATGATGATCTGCTGTTCCAGGGTCAGCGGGATGCCGTAGGCTTGGGCGATGAACAGCGACGCGAAGGTCGTGTAGATCATCGAGCCGTCGAGGTTGAAGGAATAGCCGAGCGGCAGGACGAAGCCGATCACCCGCTCCTTCACGCCGAAGGCCTTCAACTCCTCCATCACCCGCGGGTAGGCGGATTCGCTGGACGCGGTGGAGAAGCCCAGCAGCATCGGCTGGCGCACCGCCTTGACCAGGCGGAAGACGTCGCCCTTCAGCACGACGAAGCCGGCGAAGACCAGCGCCGCCCACAGCACCGCCAGCGCCAGGTAGAAGCTGCCCATGAACTTGCCGTAGACCACCAGCACGCCCAGCCCCTGGGTGGTCACCACGTTGGCGACCGCGGCGAAGACGCCGATCGGGGCGAAGCGCATCACATAGTCGGTGACCTTCAGCATCACCGGCACGACCTCTTCGATCGAGCGGGCGAGCAGGCCGGCCTTGGTGTCGCGCAGCTGGCCGATGGCGAGGCCGACGAAGATCGCGAAGATCAGGATCTGCAGGATCTCGTTGTTGGCCATCGCCTCGAAGAAGTTGCGCGGGAAGACGTGGGTCAGGAAGTCCTTCAGGTTGAGGGCCGACGTCTTCAGCCCGGCGCTGGCGGTCACGTCGGGCAGCGGCACGCCGACGTTGGCGCCCGGCTGCAGCAGGTTGGCGAAGATCAGCCCGATGAACAGCGACCCGACGGAGGCCATCAGGAACCAGCCGACCGCCTTGCCGCCGATGCGGCCGACGGTGCGGGCGTCGCCCATCCCCGCCATGCCGGCGACCAGCGTCGAGAAGATCAACGGCGCGATGATCATCTTGATCAGGCGCAGGAAGATGTCCGTCACCATGGCGAAATAGCTGGCGACGTCCTTGGCCGTGGCCGGGTCGATCAGGCTGTTGCAGGCGTATCCGACCAGGATGCCCAGCAGCATGGCGACGATGATCAGCGTCGTCTGTTTGTTCATGGACTTTCTACCTCAACCTGTCCCCGCCGCCTCACGCGCCGGCCGGGTAACGGACGTATGGAAGCCCGGTCGCGGTGCGGTCCGCGGTCCGGGCGGCGGGATGGGTCAGCCGGCGGTGATCCCGTGCTGCGTCGCCTGATGGCTCATCGGATGTTTCGCTCCCCGTGATGACCGTCCCGTCTGCGCGGGAACCGATCGCAACGGAGCAACCGGCATGCCAGCCGCGGCGGGCACGGTGTCGCAGGCCAAGTCCTTGACCCGGCGGGGGTTTATTGCTGGTCAGAGCCGCCACCGTTCGGATTTCCGAACGGTGGCCGGCGCCGGGCGTTCGGATTTCCGGATGGCGGGACACCAAACGCGACCGGCCCGGCCCGCCAAGCCAAGATATCGGGTCCCAGAAGAAAATCACCCGATAATGCTTCGAAATTCGCAAGATAAGCCGAGTAATGATTCCTGTGATATTTTCGGCCGGCGCTTGCGGACATACCTCTTCTGCGCTTACCGTCGGCTTTGTTGCAGAACCCAACGTCCTGAGGCCTCGCCGACATGCTTGAAGACATCACGCTCGACACCCCTGTCGCCCAGCCGCAGTCCTCCGGACGGCCGGCATCCCAGCCCGCATCCCAACCCCTGCGCGTTGCGGTGCTGTGGAAGACGCCGAATCTCGGCCTCTACTCCAACGCCCCGTTCGACGAGCTGTTCACCGCCATCGGGCACAACAACGGCAATCTGGCCTTCGTCCATTCCATCGCCAGCCACCTCGCCAACCCGGTGACCTTCTACAGCTGGGGGGCGTCGGCGGAGACGCTGCGGAAGAACGCCGACATCATCGTCATCCCCTGCGCCAACCAGCTCGGCCGCCACACCGACTATGGGCAGATGGCCGACAACCTCGAAAAATCGGGGCTGCCCATCGTCGCCATCGGGCTGGGCGCCCAGGCCAACAGCTACGACCACGACATCGAGCTGAGCCCCGGCACCCTGCGCTGGGCCCAGGTGATCGCGGCCTCCAACCCCGCCTCGTCGACCTCGTCGAACATCTACACCCGCGGCGCCTACACCACCGGCCAGCTCGACAAGCTGGGGATCACCGGCTCGCTGCCGGGCGGTTGCCCGTCCTACTTCCTCAACCAGGCGCCCGGGCTGGGCCGGAAGATCCACGCGAACTGGACGGCGCGGGCGCTGCCGCGCTCGGTCTCCGTCGCCGCCGGCCACCAGGCCTGGGTCAAGACCCGCGAGATCGAGCACCAGCTGATCAGCCTGATGATGGATCCGATCGCCCCCGGCCAGTATGTCGTGCAGTCGATGGGGGAGATGATCAAGATCTCCCGCGGCATCTTCGACAGCATCGAGCCGAAGGTGCTGACGGAGATCCACAACCACACCGTCCCGCATTACTCCGACGAGGAGTTCAAGGCGTGGTGCCGCAACTACGTCCGCTCCTTCTATGACGTGCCGGCCTGGATGGACAGCCTGCGCCAGCAGGATCTGACGATCGGTTGCCGCTACCACGGCGTCGCCCTGGCGCTCCAGGCCGAGCGGATGGGCCTGACGGTCACCATCGATTCCCGCACGCGCGAGCTGTGCGAGAACACCGGCGTCCCCTACGCCGAGGCCGCCGACCTGACCGCCCCGCTGACCCGCAGCCGCCTGAAGTCGCTGGTCCGCTTCGACCCCGACGCCTACGACGCCCACCGCGCCGAAGCGGCCGGGCGCTACCTGGACTTCCTGGAAGCCAACCGCCTGAAGCCGGCGGCCTTCCTGAAGGCCATCGCGACCGGCAAGTGACGCCGGGGCCCGCCGGTGGACGACAGCCGCCGGCGGGCCGCCGCTTTCCCAACCGCAGCGCCCGTTGTGCGGAGATGTGACATGCCACGCCCGATCCTTGCGCTTGCGCTGACCCTGTCGCTGGCGATGGCGGCGGTGCCGGCGTCCGCGCTGACCGTCCGGACGGCGGGGGAGCCGGAAGCGGTGACCTCGTGGCAGCGGGACGCCTGCGACCGGACCGATTCTCCCGACACCCCGGCGCGCGCCTTCCGCGACGCCACCGGCACCGTCCATCTGGTCGCGTCGCATGCGACGGCGCGCGCCCTCACCGGGCGGACGCTCGACGCCGTCCGGCCGAACTGCGCCGTCATCTTCCAGGGGCATGGCCAGGACGAACCCGGCCTGTTCGACGACCGCAGCTGGATTTCGTCCTTCTACACGCTCGACGGCACGACGGTGTACGCCCTGGTCAGCAACGAGTTCCACGGCGACCAGCGGCGGGCGCTCTGCCCGTCCGGACAATACATGCGCTGCTGGCGCAACAGCATCACCGCGGCGGTGTCGACCGACGGCGGCGCCAGCTTCCACCTCGGCGCGCCGCCGCCCAACCACACGGTCGCCACCCTGCCCTACCCCTATGGCGGCGACATCGGACGACGCACCGGCTATTTCGCCCCATCGAACATCGTCCGGCGCGACGGCCATTGGTACGCCTTCGTCTGGGCCGAAGGGTTGGCGGCGCAAAAGCGCGGCGCCTGCCTGCTGCGCACCGACACCCTCGCCGACCCGCAGGCGTGGCGGGCGTGGGACGGCAAGGACTTCTCGGTCCGCTTCGTCCGCGACGCCCAGGCCGGCGGCGCGCCGGACCGCCACACCTGCGCGCCGGTGGCGCCGGACGTCCTGCAGGGAACGGTGCGCAGCGTCGTCCGCCACCGGTCGAGCGGACTGTACATCGCGACGGTGGCGATGAGCCGGGACGGCGGCACCGGGATGTGGACGACGACCTCGCCCGATCTGGTGACGTGGTCGAAGCCGCAGTTGCTGTGGGCGGCGCCGCTGCTGTTCCGCTACGGCTGCGGCGACGCCGCGGCCTTCGACTACCCCGCCCTGCTCGACCCGGCCAGCCAAAGCGCGAATTTCGAGGATGTCGGCAAGACCGCCTACGTCTACATGACGCGGCTGAACCTGGATAAGTGCAAGATCACCTGGAACCGCGATCTCGTCCGCCTGCCGGTGACGATCGAGTAGCCTGCGGCCGGCCGCCGTCGCCCAAAAACCGGTATTGGATACAAAAATCGAGGGAGCGAGACGACGGGAGCGGTCGGATACCGCACAATCCCGCCGAATATCCATAACAATTTTGTCCACAAATGATTCGTTGTATACAACAATCGGCGACACTATACTCCAACCCGAAGCGAGCCACCGCATGGCCAGAACCGCTGAAGAGGGAGGAGCCGGTGTCGGACGCCAAGCCATTTCCCATGAATTCCTGGTACGCCGCCGCCTGGGGCCACGAGATCGAGCACGCGCTGACGCCGCGGACGATCTGCGGCAAGGACATCGTGCTGTACCGCCGCACCACCGGCGAGGTCGCGGCGCTGGAGGATGCCTGCTGGCACCGGCTGCTGCCGTTGTCGCTCGGCCGGCTGGACGGCGATCAGGTCGTCTGCGGCTATCACGGGCTGGTGTTCGACGCCGGCGGGCGCTGCACCCACATGCCGGCGCAGGAAACCATCAACCCGTCGGCCTGCGTGCGGAGCTTCCCGGTGGTCGAGCGGCACCGGCTGGTCTGGGCCTGGATGGGCGACCCGGCGCTGGCCGATCCCGACCGGATTCCCGACTTCCACTGGAACGACGGCACCGACTGGGTCGGCGAGGGCGGCACTTTCTACAGCCTGAAATGCGACTACCGGCTGGTCACCGACAATCTGATGGATTTGACCCACGAAACCTACGTCCACGCCGGCAGCATCGGCGACGACGCCATCACCCGCACCCCGTTCGAGGTCACCCACACCGACCGCACCGCGACGGTGGAGCGCTGGATGGAGGACATCGAGCCGCCGCCCTTCTGGGCCCGGCAACTGGCGTCCACCGGCCGCAGCGGCCGGGTCGACCGCTGGCAGATCATCCTGTTCCAGGCGCCGTCGACGGTGGTCGGCGACGTCGGCGTGGCGCTGACCGGGACCGGGGCCCGCGCCGGCGACCGCTCGCAGGGGGTCAACGGCTGCTTCCTCGCCGCGATCACGCCGGAAAGCGAGACGAGCTGCCATTATTTCTGGAACTTCGTCCGCACCTACCGGACCGACGACGCGGAGCTGACCAGGCAGCTCAACCTCGCCCACGTCAACAACGGCCGCGGCGTCTACGACCAGGACCACGCCGTGCTGGAGGCTCAGCAGGCGGCGATCGAGCGCAACCGGCGCCAGCCCTTCTACAACCTCAACATCGACGCGGGCGCCCTGTGGGCGCGCCGGCTGGTCGACGGGATGATTGCGGCGGAGAGCGGCGCGCCCCAGCCCCAGCCCCAGCCCAAGCCCCGCATGGCGGCGGAATGAGCGCCGCCGTCGCGGACGACAAGCCGCGCAACGCCCAGACGGTCAAGGCGCTGCTGAAGCTGCGCGAGATGGTGCTGAACGGCGAACTGCCGCCGGGCGAACGCGTCGCGGAGCTGAGCATCGTCGACCGGCTCGGCGTGTCGCGCACCCCGATCCGGATGGCGCTGGTCCGCCTGGAGGAGGAAGGGCTGGTGGATTGTCTCGCCACCGGCGGCTTCGTGGTGCGGGAGTTCAGCGACCAAGACATCGCCGATTCCATCGAGCTGCGCGGCACGATGGAGGGCATGGCCGCCCGCCGCGCCGCCGAACGCCGGCCGGACCGCGCCGAACTGGCGGAGATCCGCGACTGCGTCGGCAATCTGGACGCGCTGATCCGCCGGCGCGAGCTGAGCATGGATGACTTCTCCGACTACATCCGGCTCAACGACCGCTTCCACAGCCTGCTGGTGGAACTGGCGGCGAGCGCGGTGCTCAAGCGCTCGATCGAACGCATCCTGCATTTGCCCTTCGCCTCGCCCAACGCCTTCGTCTTCGTCCAGTCGGAGCTGCCGGAATCGCGCGAGATCCTGTCGATCGCGCAGGAGCATCACCGCTCCATCCTGGAGGCGATCGAGCATGGCGAGGGCGGCCGGGCGGAGGCGCTGGCGCGCGAGCATTCCCGCATCGCCCAGCGCAACCTGCAGGTCGCCCTGTCGAACCAGCAGCAGCGCGACCGCATCCCCGGCGCCTCGCTGATCCGCCAGCGCGAGCGCGCCTGATCCCCCGTTTCATCATCCGCCTGTCGCGTGGAGAGCCGATATGCCTGTTGAGTCCGATTGGCGTGACGCCCGGCTGCGGTCGGTGACCGACATCGCCGACGACATCCGTCTGTTCGACATTGAACCTGCGGGCTGGTTCGAACCGCCGCCGCCGGGCAGCCACATCGGCGTGGCGGTCCGGATTGGCGACCGGCCGGACACCCGCTCCTACTCCGTCGTCGGCCCCTGCCGCGACTCCGTCTACCGGATCGCGGTCAAGCGCATGCCGCAGAGCCGCGGCGGGTCGGCCTATCTGTGGTCGCTGGCCCCCGGCGCGCGGCTGTCGATCACGCCGCCGCGCAATCTGTTCCCGCTGGCCCATGGCCGGCCGCAGTATCTGCTGGTCGCCGGCGGCATCGGCATCACGCCGATCTACAGCATGGCCTTGGCACTGGCCGACAAGGGGGCGGAGTTCCGCCTGCTCTACGGCTGCCGCTCGCGCGGCGATCTCGCCTTCGCCGACGAATTGCGCGCGCGGATCGGCGACCGGCTGGAGATCGCCGTCGAGGAGGACGGGCAGCGGCCCGACCTGCCGGGCGCCGTGGCGGCGCTGGCGCCCGATGGCGAGTTGTATGTCTGCGGCCCGATCGGCCTGCTCGACGCCGTCCGCCGCCTGTGGCGCGACAGCGGCCGGCCCGCCGCCAACCTGCGCTTCGAAACCTTCGGCAACACCGGGCGCTTCGCGGCGGAGCCCTTCACCGTCCGCATCCCGCGGCTGGGGATGGAGGTCCAGGTGCCGCAGAACCAGACCATGCTGGACGCGCTGGAGGCGGCCGGCGTGGCGATGATCTCCGACTGCCGGCGCGGCGAGTGCGGGCTGTGCACCGTGGAGGTGCTGGAGGTCGACGGCGCGCTGGACCACCGCGACGTCTTCTTCAGCGACCGCCAGAAGGACGAGGGCAAGCGGATGTGCACCTGCGTGTCGCGCGCGGTGCAGGGCGGCATCACCATCGACACCGCCGACCGCAACGCCTGACCCGCGGCAGAGTGTGATGGCCGGCGCCTGACCGAATCCCGGAACGGGGGCGGCGCCGGTTGACGTAAGAATTGGGGAGGGGACGACCATGATGGTCAGTCTGGGCAACGTGCTGTTCAACGGCCTTGCCTATGGGATGCTGCTGTTCGTGATCTCGGTCGGCCTGTCGGTGACGATGGGGCTGATGGGCTTCGCCAACCTGGCGCACGGCGCCTTCGCCATGCTGGGCGGCTATGTCGCGACGACGCTGATGAACAAGGCGGGGGTGCCCTTCCTGCTGACGCTGCCGATCGCCTTCGTCGCGGTCGCGGCGGTCAGCGTCGTGCTGGAGCGGGTGCTGTACCGCCGGCTCTACCGGGCGGGCGAGCTGGACCAGGTGCTGCTGACCATCGGCCTCGTCTTCATGGCGGTGGCGGGGGCGACCTATGTCTGGGGGCCGGGCCAGCAGCCGGTGCGGATGCCCGACTATCTGACCGGCCAGTGGACGGTGGCCGGCATCGACATCGGCGTCTACCGGCTGTTCATGATCCTGGTCGGCATCGCCGTCACCGCCGCCCTGGTGCTGGGGATCGAGCGCACCCGGTTCGGCGCGATGATCCGCGCCGCCGTCGACAACCCGCGCATGGCCCAGGGTTGCGGCATCAACGTCAACCGGGTGTTCAGCCTGACCTTCATGGCCGGCAGCGGGCTGGCCGGCCTGGGCGGCGCGGTCGGCATCAACCTGATCGGGCTCGACCCCGGATTCCCGGTCAAGTTCATGGTCTATTTCCTGATCGTCGTCGCCGTCGGCGGCCTCGGCTCGATCAAGGGGTCGCTGATCGCCGCGCTGCTGCTCGGCGTCTTCGATGTCGGTGGCAAGTATTACGTGCCGGAGGTCGGCGCCTTCATCATCTACGCCGTCATGGTGTCGCTGCTGCTGTGGCGCCCCGCCGGCCTGTTCGGACGGAGGTAGCCGATGGTGTCGCTTCCCGTGGCGTCGCCCCAGGCGTCCCCCCAGGAGTCTGGCGCCGCTCCCCGCAGCCGCCCGGTCACCCAACTGGAACGGCGCAGCCGCTGGCGCTGGCACGAGATCCTGTTCTGGCTGGCGGCGGCGAGCTGCCCGCTGATCGTGCCCGACGATCTGGTGCTGGCCTCGCAGGTGCTGATCGCCGGGCTGTTCGCCCTGTCGCTCGACCTGCTGCTCGGCTATGGCGGCATCGTCTCGCTCGGCCATGCCGCCTTCTTCGGCGTCGGCGCCTACGCCGCCGGGCTGCTGGCCCGCCACGGCTGGGGCGAGCCGGTCAGCGGGCTGCTGCTGTCCGGCGCGCTGGCCGGGCTGCTCGGCTTCGCCCTCAGCTTCATCATCGTCCGGGTGCGCGGCATCGCGCTGCTGATGGTGACGCTCGGCGTTTCGCTGGTGCTGCACGAGGCGGCGGTGAAGGGCTACGCCGTCACCGGCGGCGACGACGGCCTGCAGGGCATCGCCGTCGACCCGCTGCTCGGGCTGTTTTCCATGGACATGTGGGGGCGGACCGCCTTCGGCTACAGCCTCGCCGTGGCCTTCGCCGGCTTCCTGCTGGCCCGCCGGCTGGTGTCCTCCCCCTTCGGGCTGGCGTTGCAGGGCATGCGCGAGAACGGCCGGCGGATGGCGGCCATCGGCGCGCCGCTGCGCCGGCACAGCGCGCTGATCTACACCGTGTCCGCCGCCCTGGCCGGGGTGGCCGGGGCCCTGCTGACCCAGACCACCGAGTTCGTGTCGGTCGAGGTGCTGGGCTTCCAGCGCTCCGCCGAGGTGCTGATCATGCTGATCCTCGGCGGGGCCGGGCATCTCTACGGTGCCTTCATCGGGGCGGCGGTCTTCATGATCGTCCGCGACCAATTGGCGGCGGCCAACCCGGAATACTGGTTCTTCTGGCTGGGCCTGATGCTGGTGCTGGTGGTGCTGTTCGCCCGCGGCGGCATCATCGGCGGGATCGCCACGGTCGCCGGCAAGCTGGGCTCCCGCTTCCGCAAGGGAGGCACGCGATGACCCCCGCCTTGTCCACAGAGGGACTGTCGGTCAATTTCGGCGCGCTGCTGGCGACGCGCAACGTGTCGCTCGACCTGCCGGTGGGGGCGCGCCACGCGCTGATCGGGCCGAACGGCGCCGGCAAGACGACGCTGATCAACCTGCTGACCGGGCTGCTGCGGCCGAGCGGCGGCGAAATCCGCCTGCATGGCGGCACCATCACCCACGCCACCCCGGCCGAGCGGGTGCGGCGCGGGCTGGTGCGCACCTTCCAGATCAACAGCTTGTTCCCGGCGCTGACGCCGCTGGAATCGGTGACGCTGGCGGTGTGCGAACGGCGTGGGCTGACGCGGAGCTGGTTGTCGCGGCTGAGCCGCCGCACCGACGCCATCGACGAGGCGCACGCCCTGCTCGACCGGCTGGGCCTCGGCCCCGACGCGGAACGGCCGACACGGGAGCTGGCCTATGGCCGGCAGCGGCTGGTCGAGATCGCGCTGGCGCTGGCCTGCGAGCCGCGGGTGCTGCTGCTGGACGAACCGGCGGCCGGCGTCCCGGCGCGCGAGAGCGCGGAACTGTTCGAGGTGATCGCCGGCCTGCCGCGCGACCTCGCCATCCTGTTCATCGAACACGACATGGACCTCGTCTTCCGCTTCGCCGACCGCATCACCGTGCTGGTCGGCGGCCAGGTGCTGTGCCACGGCACCCCGGCCGAAATCGCGGAGAATCCGGAGGTCCAGCGCGTCTATCTGGGGAGTGCCGGTCATGGCTGAACCGCTGCTGAGCGTCCGCGGCTTGAGCGCCGGCTACGGCGACGCGTCGGTGCTGGACGAGGTGTCGTTCGAGCTGGAGGAGGGCGGCGCGCTGGCCCTGCTCGGCCGCAACGGCATGGGCAAATCGACCCTGCTCGCCACGCTGATGGGGCACACGCTGCGCCGCGGCGGCACCATCGCCCTGCGGGGACGGCCGGTGGAGCGGCTTGCCCCCTATCGGCGGCCCGACGCCGGCTTCGGCTGGGTGCCGCAGGAGCGCGACATCTTCCCTTCCCTGACGGTGGAGGAGAACCTGACGGTGGCGGCGCGGCGCGGCCCGTGGACGCTCGCCCGCGTGCACGAGCTGTTTCCGCGGCTGCGCGAACGGCGGACCAACCTGGGTTCCCAGCTGTCGGGCGGCGAGCAGCAGATGCTGGCGATCGGCCGGGCGCTGATGCTGAACCCGGCGCTGGTGCTGCTGGACGAACCGCTGGAAGGGCTGGCCCCGGTGATCGTCGAGGAGCTGTCCGCCGCCATCCGCCGGATGGTGGAGCGCGAGGGCCTCGCCATCATCCTGGTGGAGCAGCACGCCCACATCGCGCTGGGCCTGACCCGCGACGCCATCGTGCTGGAACGCGGGCGGATCGTCCACCGCGCGCCCTCGACGGCGCTGGCGCAGGACCACGCCACGCTGGAACGCTACGTCGGCATGCGCGTCGCCGCCAAGGCGGCCTAGAGACACCATTCAAGCCAGAGACACCATTCAATAAGACTGGGGGAGGTTCATGATGACGTCTGTGCTGCGGAATTGGACGCCGAATTTGACGGTGGCGGCCGTGCTGGGAACGGTGGCCGGGACGATCCTGGCCGGAGCGCCCGCCCTGGCCGCCGACCCGGTGAAGATCGGCCTGATCCTGCCGATGTCCGGCCCCTTCGCCTCGACCGGCAAGCAGATCGAGGCGGCGGTCAAGCTCTACCAGCAGGTCAACGGCGACAGCGTCGCCGGCCGCAAGGTGGAGGTGATCGTCAAGGACGACACCGGCGTGGCGCCCGACATGACCAAGCGCCTGGCCCAGGAGCTGGTGGTGAAGGAGAAGGTGTCCGTCCTCGCCGGCTTCGGGCTGACCCCGCTGGCGCTGTCGGCCGCCCCGGTGTCGGAGCAGGCGAAGACGCCGATGATCGTCATGGCGGCGGCCTCCTCCGTCATCACCACCAAGTCGCCCTACATCCTGCGCACCTCGGGCACCTTGCCGCAGTCGGCCGCGACCATCGCCCAATGGGCGGCGAAGAACGGCGCCACCAAGATGTATTCGATGGTGACCGACTACGGCCCCGGCATCGACGCGGAAACCGTCTTCAAGACGCGCTTCGCCACGTCCGGCGGCACCGTGGTCGGCGACGTCCGCATCCCGCTGAAGAACCCGGACTACGGCCCCTTCATGCAGCGCGCCAAGGACACCGCCCCCGACGCGATCTTCGCCTTCGTGCCGTCGGGCGAGGGATCGTCCTTCATGAAGGAGTTCGCGGAACGCGGGCTGGCCAAGGCCGGGGTGCGCCTGCTCGCCACCGGCGACGTCACCGACGACGACATCCTGCCGGCGATGGGCGACGCCGCCATCGGCACGGTGACCGCGCACTACTACTCGGCCGCCCATCCGTCGCCGGAGAACAAGGCCTATGTCGAGGCGTTCCGCAAGGCGAACGGCGGCTTGCGTCCCAACTTCATGTCGGTCGGCGGCTGGGACGGCATGCATCTGGTCTATGAGGTGCTGAAGAAGACCGGCGGCAAGGCCGACGGCGACAGCTTCGTCGCCGCCGCCAAGGGCATGAGCTGGACCAGCCCGCGCGGCCCGGTGACCATCGACGCCGACACCCGCGACATCATCCAGGACATCTACATCCGCAAGGTCGAACGCCAGGACGGCGAGCTGTTCAACGTCGAGTTCGACAAGGTCGCCGCGGTGAAGGACCCCGGCAAGGGCGGCTGACGCCGCTCCATCCTCTATCGAGCCAAGCGGATGGGGTGGACGAGGGTCCGCCCCATCTCGCGTTTTCACCGCCGGAACTCTATTCCCCTTCGAACGACACCACCCGCATGTCGCGGCCGGCCAGCAGCGTGCGCCGGGTCCCGCCGCAGGCCGGGCATGGCGCGATCAGCGTGTCCGGCGCGTAGTCGGTGCCGCAGGCGTCGCAGCGAGCCTTCAGCGCCGTCCGCTCGATCGCCAGTTCCGCCCCGGCGGCGAGCGTGTCCTCCGTCACCAGGGGAAAGCAGAACAGCAGCGCGTCGGGATCGATGGCGGCGCCCGCGCCGATGTCCACCGTGACGCGGGTCACCCGGCGGATGCCCTCCCGTCCGGCGCTTTCGACCACCAGGGTGACGATGCTTTCGCACAATGACAGTTCGTGCATCGGTAAGTTTCCGAAGAAATCGGGGTTTTCCCCTAGGGCCGAATTCTATGTCTTCACCATAACGAGTGCAGAGGCGTTGATGTAAATCATATCGGTGCATGCAGGCTGGTGATAAGAAAGAGCAGTCTGGTCCTAAGATTGGCGGCCCCGCCCTCCAGACACGGTCGACAGCCGGGCCCTATGTTATTTCGATCATAACGGGTCAACGATTATGGTCACTCCAACGACGCGGACCGTCCGCCCGACAGCTTCGGGCTCCGGCGGATCGACAACGAACACCCTGGGTTGCCATCCGCCCTGACGGGCGTCCCGATCACGACCGGCCGGCTTCATCCCCGGGCCAGTCCCCCATGCCCCACGTCCAAGTCCTGGCCACGCCCGGCGGTTCCCCCGCCGTTCCGGCGGCGATCCCCTGTTGCCGCAAGCCGGCCAAGCCACGATCCGAGGAACCAGCCCAACACCGGACGCGCGAGACCGGCCCGTCAGAACGGCCGGAACGCACTCGACAGGAGCGCTGAGAAGCGGAGCCCGCGTCACGGTTATTAGGAGGTCACCCGACCATGAGCATGATGCTGATGATCCATCCGGACAAATGCACCGGATGCCGCAACTGCGAACTCGCCTGCTCCATGGAGCATGAGGGAGACTTTCGGCCGAAAGCCTCCCGCATCCATGTCTACACCTGGGAACGCGAAGGCTTCTCCGTCCCCATGATGTGCCAGCAGTGCAAGGACGCCGCCTGCACCACCGTCTGCATGCCGAAGGCGATGCACCGCAACCCGGCCAACGGCCAGGTCGAGCTGGATCAGTCGAAATGCATCGGCTGCAAGATGTGCGTGCAGGCCTGCCCGTTCGGCTGCGCCTCCTGGGATTTCCTGGGGTCGCAGATCCTGAAATGCGACACCTGCGGTGGCGATCCGGCCTGCGCGACGATCTGCCCCACCCACGCGCTGGAATGGGTCGAGGACACGGTGTCGGCGCAGGCGCGCAAACGCTCCTTCGCCACCAAGCTCAAGAACGCCTTTGCGGAGGTCTGATCATGCACGGTTGGACAGGAAAAATCCTTCGGATCGATCTTAGCACCGGCAAGATCACCACCGAAGCGCTGAAGACCGACTTGGCGCGCGACTACATCGGCGCCCGTGGCCTCGGCACCAAATACATGTATGACGAGGTGGATCCCACCGTCGACCCGCTGTCGCCGGCGAACAAGCTGATCTTCGCGTCGGGTCCGATGACCGGCACCTTCGCGCCGTCGGCCGGCCGCTACGACGTGGTCACCAAGGGGCCGCTGACCGGCACCATCGCTGCGTCGAATTCCGGCGGCGCCTGGGGGCCGGAGCTGAAATACGCCGGCTACGACATGCTGATCCTGGAAGGCCGCTCACCGAAGCCGGTCTATCTGTGGATCCAGGACGACAAGGTGGAGATCCGCAACGCCGCCCATCTCTGGGGCAAGGACGTGCCGGAGACGACCGAGGCGCTGAACGCCGAGACGGCCAACGACGCCAAGATCGCCTGCATCGGTCCGGCCGGTGAGAATCTGTCCTTCATCGCCTCCATCATGAACGACATGCAGCGTGCGGCCGGCCGCACCGGCGTCGGCGCGGTGATGGGGTCGAAGAACCTGAAGGCGGTGGTGGTGCGCGGCACCGGTGCCGTCACCGTCGCCGACAAGACCGCCTTCCTCGCCGCGGTGAGCAAGGCCAGCACCATGATCAAGGAGCATCCGGTCGGTGGCACCGGCTTGCGCCTCTACGGCACCAACGTGCTGGTCAACATCCTGAACTCGGTGGGCGGCCTGCCGACCGGCAACTTCCAGGACGGCCATTTCGAGACCGCCGACAAGGTGGGCGGCGAGACGCTGGCGGCCAACCAACTGCAACGGCCGAAGGGCTGCTTCTCCTGCATCATCTCCTGCGGCCGCGCCACCAAGGTCAACCACCCCAAATACAAGGGCGAGGGCGAGGGGCCGGA
This sequence comes from Azospirillum sp. TSO35-2, assembly GCF_003116095.1. Taxonomy (GTDB): domain Bacteria; phylum Pseudomonadota; class Alphaproteobacteria; order Azospirillales; family Azospirillaceae; genus Azospirillum. Next base: position 511,863 of record NZ_LGRA01000013.1, on the reverse strand, counting down.
GTATGAGACCGCCTGGGGCTTCGGCCCGGATTGCCGGATCGACAACCTCGACGCGGTGATCAAGGCCAACTACTACTGCAACGAATACGGCCTGGACACCATCTCGATGGGCAGCACCGTCGCCTGCGCGATGGAGCTGTTCGACCGCGGCATCATCACGCTGGACGACACCGAGGGTCTGGAGCTGACCTTCGGCAACGCCGACGCGATGGTCGAGGCGGTGCGGCTGGCCGGCGTCGGCCAGGGCTTCGGCAAGAAGCTGGCGCTGGGCTCCTACCGGCTGGCCAGCCTCTACGGCCATCCCGAGCTGTCGATGACCGTCAAGAAGCAGGAGATGCCGGCCTACGACCCGCGCGCGGTCCAGGGCATCGGCCTGAACTACGCCACCAACAACCGCGGCGGCTGTCACGTCCGCGGCTACACCATCAGCCCCGAGGTGCTGGGTGTGCCGGTCAAGGTCGACAAGGACAGCATCGACGGCAAGGCGGAGCTGGTCGCCCTGTTCCAGAACCTGACGGCGGCGCTGGATTCGAGCGGATCCTGCCTGTTCGCCACCTTCGGCATCGGTGCGCCCGAATTCGCCGAGCTGATGACGGCGCTGACCGGCTTCGCCTACACCGGCGACAGCTTCATCGAGGCGGGTGAGCGGATCTGGAACCTGGAGCGGCTGTGGAACCTGAAGGCCGGCCTGACCGCCGCCGACGACACCCTGCCGCCGCGCCTGCTGAGTGAGCCGATCGTGACCGGCCCATCGAAGGGGGCGGTCAGCCGTCTGCCGGAAATGCTGCCGCTCTACTACGGCGTTCGCGGCTGGGACGCCAACGGCGTGCCCACGCCGGAGAAGCTGAGCGCGCTGGCGCTGGCCTGACCCTGTCCGGACCGCCGCCGCGGCCATCGGCCGCGGCGGCGGCGGTCGGGTGGCGGTGGTCAGGCGGCGGTCCCGGAAAAAGGGCCCTGTCCCATGAAAGTCTCCTATTTCGCGCTGCTGCGCGACGCCACCAAAAAGTCGCATGAGGTGTGGCAGCGTCCCGCGGCGACCCTGCGGGACCTGCTGCGCGATCTGGCCGCCGAATACGGCCCGAACTTCGCCCGCTGGATCCTGAAGGACGGTGAACTCGCCGGCTACGCCATCATCCTGGTCAACGGCCAGGATGTGCGCGGTCTTCAGGGGCTGGACACGCCACTGTCGCCGGACTCCGACGTCTTCATCTTTCCGCCGCTGGCCGGTGGCTGAGAAAGGGGCTGGTCATGACGTCCACAACGCTCCCCATTCTTCTCCTGCTCGGGGGCTTCGTCCTTCAACTCCTGCTCGCCCGCTGGCTGACGCCGGTCGGCAAGGGGGTGCTCGCGACCGCCGTGGTCTTCGCCTCCTTCCTCGCCTCGCTGACGCTGGTGCCCGCCAGCATGGCCGGCGTCGCGGCGGAGGCGCCGCTGCTTGCCGGCTGGGACGGTCCGCTGTCGATCGGCCTGCGCGTCGACGGGCTGAGCGTGCTGTTCATGGTGATGGGCACCGGGATCGGCGCTGCCATCCTGCTGTTCTCCGTCCGCTACATGGAGCATGAGGAGCAGGGCACGACGCGCTTCTACGCCATCATGCTGGTCTTCATCGCCGGCCTGCTGCTGCTGGCGGGCGCCGCCGACATGCTGGGCGCCTATGTGGCGTGGGAGGTGATCGGGCTGTGCTCCTACAGTCTGGTCGGCTTCTGGTACAAGCAGAAGGCGGCGACCGACGGCGCCCGCAAGGTGCTGGTCATCACCCACCTCGCCGGCTACGGCTTCCTGGTCGGGCTGGTGCTGGTCTATGCCCGCGCCGGCACGCTGGTGTGGACCGATCCGGCCGTCGCCCCCGCCTTCACCTCGGGCGTCGCGGCGCTGTTCATCGTCGCGGCGATGGCGAAATCGGTGATGTTCCCGCTGCACACCTGGATCCCGGAGGCGATGAACGCGCCGACGCCGGTGTCGGCGCTGCTGCATTCCGCCTGCTACGTCAAGGCCGGCGTCTACCTGATCGCCCGCATGTATGTGGTGGGCGGCGGCCAGTGGCACGAGGCGATGGGAACGCCGCTGCTGGCGGTCGGCTGCGTCACCATCCTGGTCGGCGTCATCTTCGCCATGGCGCAGACCGACCTGAAGCGGCTGCTCGCCTTCCACACCGTCAGCCAGCTCGGCTACATCGTCGTCGGGCTGGCGCTCGGCACCGATCTCGGGCTGGCGGCCGGACTGTTCTATTGCCTGAGCCACGCGCTGTTCAAGGGCACGCTGTTCATGTGCGCCGGCGCCATCCAGCACGCCACCGGCACCCGCGACCTGCGCGACCTCGGCGGTCTGGCGTCGGCGATGCCGGGGACGGCGAAGGTGTGGATCATCGCCGCCGCGTCGATCGCCGGCGTGCCGCTGACCAACGGCTTCGTCGCCAAATGGCTGCTGTTCAGCGCGGCGCTCGACAAGGGGCTGCTGGTCGTCGTGCTGGTCGGCTGGATCGGCAGCATCCTGACCGCCTTCTCCTTCCTGAAGGCCACCGTCAACGCCTTCTATGGCGTGCCGTCCACGGCGCTGCTCGGCAAGCGCATCCACGAGGCGTCGCCGAGCATGCTGGCCGGCATGGGGTCGATGGCCGGGCTGTGCCTGCTGTTCGGCGTCGCGCCGCAGTTGCTGATGCTGCCGATCGTCGCCCCGGCGGTGCGCTCCCTGGGGTTCGACTGGGCGGTGGAGATGAGCTGGCTCGGCATCCTGACCGACCGCGGCACCATCGCGGTGACCGTCGGCGGCGGCGTGGTGCTGGCCTCGGCCATGCTGGGGCTGCTGGTCTACCGGCTGGCGCAGGCGCCGGCCCCTGGGCTGGTGTCGGTCTATTCCGGCGGCGAGCCGCTGCCGGCCGGCGACCGGCCCGGCGCCGTCGATTTCGCCGAGATGGCGGAAACCGCCTTTCACCCCGTCTATTCGCTCGATCCCGATCCCGGCTATCTCCGGATCTGGCGCGCCCTGACCCGTGTGGCCGGTGCGGCGCAGACCACCGCGGGCGCCGTCCTTGAGGATCGCCCGCTGCTGCCCATCGGTCTCGTCGCGATTGCCGCGCTGGCCGGCGTGTGGCTGGTCTGAGCGCTGCCGGAGGCATCGACATGGACACGGTCCTGATACCACTCTTCCTGGGGATCGCGCTCGGCGTCGGCCTGTACGCCCGCGCCATCCCGCAGGGGGATCGATCCTGGTGGCGCTTCGCCGCCACCACGGTCGCGCTCGCCGTCGCCGCCCGGCTGGCCGGCCATTCCTGGACGGCGACGCTGCTCGCCTCCGCCGCCGAGCTGGTGGCGGTCGGCATGGTGTGGAGCGGCGGAACCGACGCGGCGCGGGCCGCCGCCCGCAAATACCTGACGGCGGTGGTCCTCGCCACGCTCTGCACCTGGGCGGCGCTGGCGCTGACCGGCCTCGGCACGCTGCGGCCGGGTGCGCCGTGGGACAAGCTGGCGGTGGCGCTGCTGCTGATCGGCGTCGCGCTGAAGCTGGGGCTGGTGCCGGTCTATTTCTGGCTGCCGGCGGTGGCGCGCGCCTCGTCGGCGATGACCACCGCGCTGATCGTCGCGGTGGTCGATGTCGGCGCCTTCTGCGAGCTGCTGACGCTGCGCGATACCGCCCCCTGGATCTTCACCGGCTTCGCGCCGCTGTGGATCGGGCTCGCGGTGCTGTCACTGCTGGGCGCCGCGCTGTTGGCGCTGGCCCAGCGCGCGCTGAAGCCGATGCTGGCCTTCTCCTCGATCGACGACATGGGCTATCTGCTGCTCGGGCTGGTCATCGGCGGCGCCGACGGCATGGCCGGGGCATGGTTCGGCATTCTCGGCCACGCGCTGGGCAAGATCGTGCTGTTCGGCGCGGTCGGGGCGGCGGAATGGCATCTCGGCCGGGCGGTGACGCTGGACGACCGCGGCCTGTCGACCCCGCTGCCGGTGGCGAGCGCCGCCTTCATGCTGGGGGCGCTGGGCTTCATCGGCATCCCGCCGACGCTGGGCTTCATCGGCCATTGGCGGCTCTACCTGGCCGGGGCGGAGCTGGGCGGGCCGCTGCTGCTCATCGTGCTCTACGCCTCCTCGGCGATGGCGCTGCTGTGCTACGTCCGCGTCATCCACCGGGTCTGGCTCGGTCCGGCCGCCGCGGGGCCTGCCGTTGGGACTGGCGGGCAGCCGCTGCCGCGCGCTGCCGCCGCGGTCCTGCTGGTCTTCGCCATTGCGCCGGTGCTGTTCGGGCTGGTCCCGAACCGGCTGCGCCCCACGCTCGACCCTCATCCGCACGTCGCTGAACTCACCGGCCCGCTGGTGGCCAACCCGCTGGGAGGTGTGAAATGAACCTCATCGAACGGGTCATCGCGATCTCGCGCCGCCGGTCGCCCTGGATCTGCCGGCTGAACGCCGGCTCCTGCAACGGCTGCGACATCGAGATCACGCCGCTGCTCAGCCCGCGCTACGACGCCGAGCAGTTGGGCATCGAGCTGCACGGCACGCCCAAGCACGCCGACATCGTGCTGATCTCCGGCACGCTGACCCTGCGCTCGCGCCAGGCGATCCTCGACATCTACGACCAGGTGCCCAACCCGAAGGCGGTGGTGGCGCTGGGATCCTGCCCGTCGTCGGGCAACGTCTTCGCCGGCAGCCCGCTGGTGCTGAGCTGCTCGCTCGACACCGTCGTTCCGGTCGATGTCTGGGTTCCCGGCTGCCCGCCGCGCCCCCAGGCCATCCTGGACGGCATCGCCCGCGCCGCCAAGCTGCTGGAGGACGGCGCGACCAAGAGCCAGTTGGCCAAGAGCCGGCTTGCCGGAAGCCAGCCTGAAAGCCGGTGCGGGAGGCCGTCATGAACGCCGTCTGGTCCTATCTGGTCGCCATCGCCGTCTGGCCCGGCCTGCTGTTCGCCGCCCCGCTCGGCTGGCTGGAGCTGTGGTTCATGCGCAAGCTGGTGGCCCGGTTGCAAGGCCGCCAGGGTCCGCCCTTCTTCCAGCCCTTCTTCGACGTCATGAAGCTGCTGGGCAAGGAGACGGTCATTCCCCGGGGCGTCAGCCGCGGCATCTTCCTGGCCCTGCCGCTGGTGTCGGTGGCGGCGGTGACCGCGGCGCTGGCCATCGTGCCGCTGCCCGGCAACCCGGTGCCGTCGCTGCCCGGCGACGTCGTGCTGCTGCTGTACCTGATGGAGGTGCCGGTCCTGTGCGAGGTGCTGGCCGGCTATGTCAGCCGGTCGATCTACGGGCAGGTCGCGGCGATGCGCGAGGCGATCCTGTCGCTGGCCTACAACCTGCCCTTCCTGGTCGCCATCATCGCCATGGCGCAGGTCGCCGGCAGCTTCCAGATGCGCGCCCTGCAGGAGGTGCCCTACGGCCTCGTCCATCTGCTGGCGGCCGTGACCTTCCTGCTGGCGCTGCCGGCGCGGATGAAGCTCAACCCCTTCTCCATCGCCAACGCCGAGCACGAGATCATCGCCGACAGCCACATCGAATACAGCGGTCCGCCGCTGGCGCTGTTCAAGCTGTCCCACGCCATCGAGGTCGTGCTGCTGACCGAGCTGTTCGCCGTGGTCTTCATCCCGGCGACACCCTGGCCGCTGGTCAATCTGGTGGTCTATCTCGTCGCCGGCATCCTGGTGCTTGGCGGGGTGACGCTGTTGGCGACCACCACCGCGCGGCTGCGCCTGACCCAGGCCTTCCGCTTCTACTGGGTCTGGGGCGGCCTCGCCTCGGCCATCACCATGGCCGCGACGCTGGTCCGGTGAAGGGGGATACCGCCATGGCAATGCTGAAGACCATCCTCGGCAACCTGCTGCGACCGTCGCGCACCCGCGCGCCGGCCGACATGCCGGTCGTGCCCCCGACCTACCGCGGCGCGCTCACCCACGACGCCGGCCGCTGCACCGCCTGCGGCACCTGCGCCTTCGTCTGCGCGCCCAAGGCCATCCATTTCACCCAGGATCCCGGCATCTCGGTGTCCTGGCATTTCTTCATCGGCCAATGCTCCTTCTGCGGGCTGTGCGAGCAGAACTGCCCGACCCGCGCGATCCATCTGCGCGCCGACGTCCCCGGCTCGACGAACAGCGCCGGCGGCGACGGGCTGCGGCTGGAAAGCGTCATCCACCTGCAGCCCTGCACCCGCTGTGGCGCCGCCCATGTCCCGCTGCCGGCGGCGACGATGGACGCGCTGTGGGCGGCGGGCGCGGACGAGGCCGAGCGCGGCTATTGCCCCGACTGCCGCCGCTGGGCGGCGAGCGCACGCCTGCGCACCGCCTTCACCCCGGACGGCGCCGTCGCGGAGGGAGGTCGCCATGACCGCTGACACCATGACCGCCGACATCATGACCGCCAACACGGCCGCCGGCACCGCCGAACGCGCGTGCCCGCGCCTGACCGAGGCGCTCCGCGCCATCCCCGGCGTCCGCTCGGTCGACGTCCGCAACGGCGCGCTGTGGGCCGACGCCCCGCTGCTGGATGTGGAGGCGATGGCCGCCGCGATGGCGGCGCTGGGCATCCGGCTCGGCACCGTCACCGCCATTCCGCACCCCGACAGCGCCGAATCGACGGTGATCTACCATTACATCGACGAACACCGGATCATCAACGTCAAGACCTGCACCCGCAACGGCGCGCTCGCCTCGCTGGCGCCCCGCGTCCGGGCGGCGTCCTGGGCCGAGCGCGAGATCCGCGACCTGTTCGCGGTCGAGTTCCCCGGCCACCCCAACCCGGTCCCGCTGATCCGTCCGGAGGGGATCGACACGGCGACGCTGCGCGAGGCAATGTGCCGCCCGGCGACGGTCGCCCGCAAGCCGTCCTCTCCGCTGGCCTCTCCGCCCGCCCCTCCTCCGGCCCGTTCCTAGGAGTTCCCGGCCATGCCCTACAGCTTTCCGCTCGGCCCCTATCACCCGGCCCTGGAAGAGCCCTTCAAGGTCAAGGTGCAGTGCAAGGGCGAGGTCATCGAGTCCGCCACCGTCGAGGTCGGCTTCAGCTATCGCGGCATCGAGCTGCTGGCGCAGAAACGCAACTGGGTCGAGGTCATCACCCTGATCGAGCGCGTCTGCGGCATCTGCTCCAACACCCACGCCATGACCTTCTGCCTGGCGGCGGAGACCATCGCCGGCATCGAGCTGCCCAAGCGCGCCGCCCACATCCGCACCATCATCGCCGAGTTGGAGCGGCTGCATTCGCACCTGCTGTGGGCCGGCGTCGGGGCGGAGGACATCGGCTTCCATTCGCTGTTCATGGAGGTCTTCACCCTGCGCGAGCGGGTGATGGACACGCTCGAGGCGATCAGCGGCAACCGGGTCAATTACGGCATGAACTGCATCGGCGGCGTCCTGCGCGACATCCCCGATCCGGCGGCGCATCTGCCGGCGCTCGACGCGCTGGCCAAGGGGCTGGGCGAGGTCGTCATCCCCACCTTCACCCAGAACCCGACCGCGCTGGCCCGCACCCGCGGCGTCGGCCGGCTGAGCAGGGAGCAGGCGGTGGAATGGGCGGTGGTCGGCCCGGTGGCGCGTGCCTCCGGCCTCGACATCGACGTGCGCAAGGACCAGCCCTACCTGTCCTACGCCGATCTGGGCTTCGAAAGCGTCGTCCGGCCGGAAGGCGACGTGCAGGCCCGCGTCGTGGTGCGGGCGCTGGAGATGATGGAGAGCGTCCGGCTGATCCGCGAGGCGCTGCTGTCGCTGCCCCCCGGCCCGCTGCGGGCGACCCAGGGGCTGCCGGAGATCCCGGCCGGCGAGGCGACCATCCGCACCGAGGCGCCGCGCGGCGAGGCCTTTTACTACGTCGCCTCCGAAGGCGGGGCCTCGCCGGCCCGCGTCAAGATCCGCACCCCGTCCTTCGTCAACATCCCGGCGATCGAACCGATGGTGATGGGCCAGCCGCTGGCCGACCTGTCGATCATCCAGGCCTCGGTGGACCCCTGCATTTCCTGCACCGACCGGTAACGGCCGGGTCCCGCGCGCGGGCCGTGCCGCCGCCGGCCCGCCGAACATCACCACCGGCCTATGCGATGTCGCATGTCCCATGCGAGGGGCCGTTCATGGCAGACTGGTGTCCCGAAACAAGGAGGCCGGGACCCCATGCGGAACTTCGAGACACCGGGACGGTCGCTGGCGGTCGGCCGCGACGGCATGGCGGCGACCTCACATCCCACCGCCACCCTGACGGCGGTCGAGATTCTGAAGGCCGGCGGCAACGCGGTGGACGCGGCGGTTGCCGCCTGCGCCGTGCAGTGCGTGGTCGAAGCCGGGTCGACCGGGGTCGGCGGGGACTGTTTCGCCCTGGTGGCGCCGGGCGGCAGCGCCGACGTGATCGCCTACAACGGGTCGGGCCGGACGCCCGCCGGGCTGACGCTGGCGCGCCTGCGCGACGCCGGGGGTTCGGCCATCGACCGGCGCTCGCCCCACGCGGTCACCGTGCCGGGGGCGGTCGAGGCGTGGGCGCGCCTGGTCGCCGGGCATGGCCGCCTGCCGCTGCGCGAGATCCTCGCCCCCGCCGTCGCGCTCGCCCGCAACGGCTACCCGGTCACGCCGCGCGTCGCCTTCGACATCGGCCATCAACGGGAGTTGCTGCTGCAGGACCCGATGGCGCGCACCACCTTCCTGGCGGACGGCGCCGTGCCCAAGGTCGGCAGCCTGCAGCACCAGCCGCGGCTCGCCGACACGCTGGAGGCGATCGGCCGCGACGGTCCCGACGCCTTCTACCGGGGCCCGGTGGCGGAGGACATGGTCGCCTGCCTGCAAGGCCACGGCGGCTGCCACACGATGGCCGACTTCGCCGCGGCGCAAGGCGAGTATGTGACGCCGATCCGCACCAGCTACCGGGGCCGCACCGTCTACGAATGCCCGCCGAACGGCCAGGGCGTCATCGCCCTGATGATCCTCAACATCCTGAAGCGCTTCACGCCCGGCAGCGATCCGCTCGGCGCCGACACCCTGCACATCGAGATCGAGGCGACCCGGCTCGCCTACGCCGCACGGGACGCCTTCGTCGCCGATCAGGCGGTGGCGGAGGTGCCGGTCGATCATCTGCTGTCGGACGCGCTGGCCGACGACCTCGCCGCCAGGATCGACCTGACGCGCGCCCTCCCCCGGCAGGCGGTCGAGGAGGCGGTCGAACACACCGACACCGTCTATATCGCCGTCGTCGACAAGGACCGCACCGCCGTCAGCTTCATCAACTCGCTCTTCACCCCCTATGGCAGCGGGCTGATGGCGCCGCGGTCCGGCGTGCTGTTCCACAACCGGGGCCAGAGCTTTTCGCTGGTCGACGGCCACCCGAACGCCATCGGGCCGGGCAAGCGCCCGATGCACACGATCATTCCTGGCATGGTGGCGGAGAACGGGCGCGTCTGCCTGACCTTCGGCGTCATGGGCGGCCATTATCAGGCGATGGGCCACGCCCATCTTCTGTCGAAGCTGTTCGACCACGGGCTGGACCTCCAGGCCGCCATCGAGCTGCCCCGGCTGTTCCCCCTGCCCGGCACCGGCGAGGTCGAGGCCGAACGCGCCATCCGCGAGACGGTGGGGCCGGAACTGGAGCGGCGCGGGTTCACCATCCAGACGCCCAGGGGGCCGATCGGCGGCGCCCAGGCGATCATGGTCGACTGGGAACAGGGAACGCTGCTGGGCGGCTCCGACCATCGCAAGGACGGCTGCGCCCTCGGCTTTTAGACCGCCGCGCCCCGCGGCAATTCAACCCCTTGTTCCGCCGTGACGTTCCGACCAAATGGAGGCCGGAAACAAGACCGCCGTCCAACGGCGGTGGTCGGTGGGGAAAGCATGACATGAGCGAAACTTCCACGGATCCCTACGCCGCAGCCGCGTCGTTCAACGCCGGCACCTACGGGACCGGCATCCACCGCGTCAAGGCGGCGGGCCTGCTCGACGCGATCCGCCGGCTGCTCCAGGCGGCCGGCAGCGCGGCGGAGGAGGCCCGGATCGTCGCCGACCATCTGGTCGAGGCCAACCTCCGCGGCCACGACAGCCACGGCGTCGGCATGCTGGCGATGTACATGCCGGCCATCGCCGCCGGCTTCCTGAAACCCAACCGGCACGCGGTCGTGGACGGCCAGTCCGGCCCGTTCCTGTCGGTCAGCGGCGGGTCCGGCTACGGGCAGGTGATCGCGCGCGAGGCGATGGAGCTTGCCATCGCCCAGGCGCGGCGGGACGGTCTGGTGGCGCTGTCGCTGCGCGACACCCACCACATCGGCCGGGTCGGATCCTATGGCGAGCAGTGCAGCGACGCCGGTTTGGTCGCCATGGCCTTCGTCAACGTCGCCAGCCGCCCGATGGTGGCGCCGTACAGCGGCCTCCAGCCCCGGCTGGGCACCAACCCGATCTGCATCGCGGTTCCGGCGACGTCGTCCACCCCGGCCCTCATCCTGGATTTCGCCACCAGCGCCGTCGCGGTCGGCAAATGCCGGGTCGCCATGGGCAAGGGTCAGGAGATGGCCCCCGGCCTGCTGCTCGACGCCGAGGGGAACGGCACGCGCGACCCGAAGGTGATGTTCGACGACCCGTCCGGGGCCCTGCTGCCGCTGGGCGGTGTGTCCGGCGGCCATAAGGGGTTCGGTCTGGCGCTGATGTGCGACGTCCTCGCCGGGGCGCTGGCCTCGGCGATGCCCGGCACGCCACCGCACCAGGGCCGGGAGCGGGTGATGAACAACATGTTCGCCGTCATCTTCGATCCGGCGCGCGGCGGGAACGCCCAGTGGGCTGCCGATCTGGACGATCTGGTCGCCTATGTCCGCGACACCCCCGCCGCGCCGGGCTCGGACGCCATCCTGATGCCGGGCGAGCCGGAGCGCCGGACGCGGGCGCAGCGGTTGGCGGACGGCATTCCCCTCGACAGCGCGACGCTGGCGATGCTGAACAGCCTGGGCCAGGAGCGTGGCGTGGCGGTGGCCGACCTGCTGGGTTGAACCGTCCGCCCTCCGGCCTCACCCCAGCAGCCAGCGGTGCTCCGGCGCGGTGTTGAAGTGCCACGCCCGGCGCGGCCCGGCCATCACGTTGAGGTAATAGCCGGTGTAGCCGTGCGCGGCGCCGACCGGGTGGTAGCCGCGCGGGACCATGACCAAGTCGCCGTCCTCGACCGCCATGGCTTCGTCGAGCGAGCGGTCGTCGGTGTAGACCCGCTGGAAGGCGAAGCCCTGCGGCGGGTTCAGGCGGTGGTAATAGGTTTCCTCCAGCTGGGTCTCCGCCGAGCCGGACTCGACGTCGTGCTTGTGCGGCGGATAGCTCGACCAGTGGCCCGGCGGTGTGATCACCTCGACCACCAGCAGGCTGTCCGCCGGCTGCTGGTCCGGCAGGATGTCGAAGACGTGGCGCGTGTTGGTGCCCTGGCCACGCACCGAGGCGCGGACATCCTCCGGCCGGATCAGCCGCACCGGCAAGCCGCCGGCGCGCCCCGGCGCGCTGCACACCGCCAGCTCGAGCGGGGTCGCCGCCGTCACGCTCCAGGTCTCGCCCTGCGGCACATAGATCGAATAGGGACGCTTGTCCTCGAAGGGACTCATCCGGTCGCCGAGGCCGCTCCAGCGCTCCGCGCCGGCGGCCGCATCGCCGCGGCCGGCGACGAAGACCAGGCAGACCTCCCGGTCGCCGGTGTCCCCGGTCACGCTCTGGCCGGGTTGAAGACGGTAGAGGTCGAAACCGATGTTCGTCCAGCCGGCGGATTCCGGGGTGACGTGATGGACCCGCCCCGTGTCGTCCGGTGCGTGGTTGCGCAGCAGAAGCTTGCTCATGGTCGGTTCCAGTTCCTGCATGAGGGGCCGCGCGGTGGCGGCGCGCCAAAGGATAACACACACATTCCGCCTTGCGGCGGATAGGGAATTTATATTCTATGACGCTGGCTCGCTGGAGCCACGCCGGTCACGCGTGATCGGCTTCCCTCGGGTGCGTCCGCCTCTTGCGATCTCCTGGCAGAGAGGCCACTTGGACCGGACGGTGCGTCACCGTCCGGTCTTTTCCCGATCCAGCCGCTGCCCCAGCGCCACGATCAGTCCGACCGCCAGACACATCGTCGCGGTCAGCGAGCGGAAACCCTTCACCTGGGCGTCCTCGACCGTCAGCGTCACCCCGGCCAGCGGCGCGATCGGGCTCAGCGTTCCATCGGTGATGCCCAGCACCGGCACGCCGTTCCCGGCGGCCAGCCGGCAGACCTCGACCGTGTCGTCGGAATAGGGCTTGAAGCTGATCGCCACCAGCAGGTCGCGGTCGCCGATCGCCTGCACCTGCTGGCGCAGCATGCCGCCCAGCCCGTCGAGCAGGATCGTCCGCCGCCCCAGCCGCCCCAGCGCGTAGCCCAGATAGGCGGCGACCGGGAAAGACCGGCGCTGCCCCATGACGTAGATGTGGTCGGCCTGTTCCAGCCGGTCGATCGCCTTGTCGAGGTCTTCGGCGCTGACCTCCCGCCGCAGATCCTCCAGCGCGTGGACGCCGGCATCGATGAAATGTTCCAGCACGCGCGAGGCGTCGGACAGGCTGGCGCCGCCGTCGGCCAGGGCGCGGATGCGCTCCTTGTAGTTGGGCATGTTGTCGGTCAGGCGGGTGCGGAAGACGCGCTGCATCTCCGTGAACCCGTCGAACCCCAGCGTCTTGGAAAAGCGGATCAGCGCCGAAGGCTGGACGCCGGCCCGCTCCGCGATCTGCGCCACGGTTTCCAGCGCCATGTCGTTGGGGTTCGACAGCGCATACTCCGCGATCTGGCGCAGGCGCGGGCTGAGGCTGTCCTGGCGCTGGGCGATGGCCGCCTGGAGAGCGGCGAAGCTCTCCGGCGGGTCGGTGTCGATCTCCATGGCGGGCGGATCAGTCCATCAATGGGCGGTTGCGATAGAATAAATGTTCCGGAACCCCGGTCCAAGCCAATTGTCCCGGCCGCCCCTACCCGGCCACGACGTCGGCGACGCGCACGGTGGCGCCGGTGCGCAGCGAGCGGATCGCCGCCTCGGCCAGCCGTTGCGCCTCGCGGCCTTCCTGGAAGCTCGACAGCGGGGTGGCGCCGGTTTCGACGCAGTCGATGAAATGGTCGATCTCGGCCAGATAGGCGTCCTGGTAGCGCTCGATGAAGAAGTCCAGCACCGGGTCCATCGCGCCGGTGCGTTCAGCCCCCCAGGATTCCACCGTGGTGGCGCGGCGGTTCTGCGCCTGCAGCATGCCCTTGGCGCCGAACGCCTCGACCCGCTGGTCGTAGCCGTAGGCGCTGCGCCGGCTGTTGTTGATGTGGACCAGCGCGCCCGACGCCGCGCGCAGCACCAGCATGGCGGCGTCGATGTCGCCGGCCTCGCCGATCGCCGGGTCGATCAGGTTGGCGCCCATCGCCTGGACCTCGACGATGTCGCCGGCCAGATAGCGGGCCATGTCGAAATCATGGATGGTCATGTCGCGGAACAGCCCGCCCGACTTCGCCACGTAGGAGGCCGGCGGCGGCGACGGGTCGCGGCTGGTGATGACGACCTGTTCCAGCCGGCCGATCTCGCCGGCCTGGATGCGGTCGCGCACCGCCTTGAAGGACGGGTCGAAGCGGCGGTTGAAGCCGATCATCACCAGCGGCTTGAGTGGGCCGATCTCGGCCCAGCAGGCGTCCACCCGGCCCATGTCGAGGTCGATCGGCTTTTCGCACAGCACCGGCTTGCCGGCCTTGGCGCCCTGGGCGATCAGGTCGACGTGGGTGTCGGTGGAGGAGGCGACGAACACGGCATCGACCGCCGGATCGGCCAGCGCCTCCTCCACCGTGCCGGCGACCCGGGCGCCGACCGCCGCGGCGGTGTCCCCGGCGGCGGCCGGCGCCACGTCGTAGACGACGGTCACATCGGCGCGCGGGTGCGCCTTGATGTTGCGGGCGTGCATGCGGCCGATGCGGCCACAGCCGAGAACGGCGAAACGAAGCATGATGGACTCCTGACGGCTCGTGCGCGGTTGCGCGTGATGGTGGTGATGGTGACGGAGCGTGTGGCTCAGACCGTGGCGACCTCGATCCAACGCCGTTCGCGGGCCGAAACACGGATGGCCTCGGCCACCCGTTCGATCTCGCAGGCGTCGCGGAAATCCGGGTAGGCCGCCGCCTTGCGGCCCGCCCGGACCGCGCCGATGGCCTCGACCAGCGCCTTCACCTCGATGGTCTTCAGGTCGTTGAAGCCGATCTGGTGGCCGGGTGCCGGGCAGAAGGCGCCGTAATCGCGGTGCTCCGGCCCGGCGACGATGGTGCGGAAGCCGTCGCGTCCCGCCGGCCCGCCGCTCTGGTAAAGCCGCAGCTCGTTGAAGCGCTCCTGGGTGAAGGCGATGGAACCCTTGGTGCCGACCAGCTCGAAGGCCAGCTGCATCTTGCGCCCTTGCGCGATCCAGCTGGCGGTGATGGTGCCGGTCGCCCCGTTGGCGAACTCGACCAGCGCGTGGGCCTGGTCGTCGACCGTCACCGGCCGCGTCCCGGCAGCGCCCGCCATCACCGGGCGTCCGGGATGGACGGTGTGCAGCCGCCCGGCGACGGCGGTGATGTCGCCGACCAGATGGCGCGCCATCGCCAGGATGTGGCTGCCGATGTCGGCCAGCGCGCCGCCGGCGTTGTCCGGCTCGCACCGCCAGGTGAAGGGATGCGCCGGGTCGGCCATGAAATCCTCGGCGTGGATGCCGCGGAAGCCGGTGACGGTGCCGATGTCGCCGCTCTCGACGATCTCGCGGGCCAGCGCGATCATCGGGTTCTTCAAATAGTTGAAGCCGACCAGCGTGACGACGCCGCGCGCCTCCGCCGCCGCCATCATCGCGCGGGCGTCGGCCAGCGTGGTGGCGAGCGGCTTCTCGCAATAGACATGCTTGCCGGCGGCGATGGCGGCCAGCGCGATCGGGGCGTGCAGCCGGTTCGGCGTGGCGATCGCCACCACGTCGACCGCCGGATCGGCAACCAGCGCCCGCCAGTCGCCGGTGTGGCGGCGGAATCCCAGCGCGGCGGCCGCCTGCGCCGCCGTCGCCGCGTCGCGGTCGGACAGCAGGTCGAGCACCGGGGTCAGCGGCAGGTCGAACAGGCCGCCGACGGCGCGGAAGGCCTGGGCGTGGGCCCGGCCCATGAAGCCGCTGCCGACCAGCCCGATGGTGAGGGTGTCCATGAGGATCGTCCGTCCGGTCCGTCGGTTCAGCGCTTGCCGCGCCGCATCTTGGCGTAGGTGTCGAAGGCGACGGCGAGGACGATGATCACGCCCATGACGATCTGCTGGTAGTAGGGCGAGACGTTCATCATCACCAGCCCGTTCAGCAGCACGCCGATCAGCAGCGCCCCGATCATCGTCCCGCCGATGCCGCCCATCCCGCCGAACAGGCTGGTGCCGCCGATCACCACCGAGGCGATGATGCGCAATTCGTAGGACGACCCGGCGATGGCCTCCGCCGAGCCCAGGCGGGCCGACAGCAGGAAGCCGGCCAGACCGGCGAGGAACCCGACGATGACGTAGACCGACACCAGGATGCGGCTGACGTCGATGCCGGTCAGCCGCGCCGCTTCCGGGTTGCCGCCGACCGCGTAGATCTGGCGGCCGTAGCGGGTGTAGCGCAGCACGACATAGCCCACCGCCGCGACGGCGAACAGCACCAGGACCGGCACCGGAATGCCCAGCACGTCGCCCCGCCCCCACCAGCGGTAGCCGGCGTCGAAGCCGGCGATCGGCGCGCCGTCGTTCATCACCAGCGTGGCGCCGCGCCAGATGGTCATGCCACCCAGCGTGACGATGAAGGGCGGGACGTTGAAGGCGGTGATGGTCTTGCCGTGGATGTAGCCGGTCAGCGTGCCGATGGCGCAGGCGATCAGCAGCGCCACCAGGAAGCCCATGCCGAAGAAGGCGCCCTGCCCCACCCCGGTGATGACCCAGGCGCCGGCCAGCGCGGCGAAGGCCAGCACCGAGCCGACCGCCAGATCGACGCCGCCGGTCAGGATGACGCAGGTCATGCCGACGGCGACGATGCCGTAGATCGACACCTCGGTCAGGATGTTGGTCAGGTTGCGCACCGACAGGAAGTTCGGGCTGCTCATCCCGAAGGCGACGCACAGCACGATCAGGAACAGGAGAACGCCGTATTTCTCCAGGAACTGCACGACGTCGAAGGAGCGCTTCCTGTTCGGCGGTTCGGTCGCCAGCGTGGCGGTGGCCATGGTCTTGTCCTTCCCCATCAATGCGCTGCGTGGACGTGTGCGGCGCCGTCGGCCGGCCCGCCCAGCGCCATCAGGCTCATCAGATCCTCCTCGGTGGCCGCCTCCGCGGCGACGCTGCCGGTGATGCGGCCTTCGCGGAAGGTGACGATGCGGTCGCTGACCGCCATCACCTCCGGCAGTTCGGACGAGATGACGATCACCGCCACCCCGGCCTTCGCCATCTCGAACAGCACCTGATGCACCTCCGCCTTGGCGCCGACGTCGATGCCGCGCGTCGGCTCGTCGACGATCAGCACCTTGGGGTGCAGCGCCATGCAGCGGGCCAGCAGGACCTTCTGCTGGTTGCCGCCCGACAGGGTGCCGATGGCGACCTCGTCGTTCGCCATGCGGATGCCGAGCTTGCGGGTGTAGTCGGCGATCAGCGCCCGCTCGCCGGCCTCGTCGACGAAGAACTTCCACTTCGACAGCCGCTTCAGGCTGGGCAGCGACATGTTGTGGCGGATCGAGTGGGGCAGGAAACAGCCCTGCTGCTTGCGGTCCTCCGGCACCAGCGCGATGCCGGCGGCGATGGCGTCGCCCGGCTTGCGCATCGGCACCACCCTGCCGTCGACGACGATGACGCCGCTGTCGCAGCCGTCGGCGCCGAAGATCACCCGCGCCAGCTCGGTCCGCCCGGCCCCGACCAGACCGGCGAAGCCGACGATCTCGCCGGCGCGCACCTGCACCGACAGGTCGTCCAGCACGCAGGCGTGCGGGTCGGCGAGGTTGCCGGCCCGCGACACCCCGCGCACCTCCAGCATCACGCGCTCGCCGGCGAAGCGGTCGCTGCGGCGCTGGAACTCGACGTCGCGCCCCACCATCAGCCGCACCATGTCACTGACCGACGATCCCTGGACGTCGCGGGTGGCGACGTAGCGGCCGTCGCGGAACACCGTGTAGCGGTCGCACACCGCCATCACCTCGACCAGCCGGTGGGTGACGTAGATGATGCTGATGCCCTTGGCGCGCAGGCCGTGGATGATCCGGTGGAGCTTGTCGACCTCCTTGCCGCTCAGCGCCGCCGTCGGCTCGTCCATGATGATCAGCCGGGCGTTCATGGTCAGCGCCTTGGAGATCTCGACCATCTGCTGCTCGGCCACGCTCAGCACGCGCACCGGCATGCGGGGGTCGAGGTCGAGCCCCAGCTCGTCGATCACCGCCTGGGCGTCGCGGTACATGCGGCGCCAGTCGATCAGGCCGTTGCGCCGCAGCGGCTCGCGGCCGAGATACATGTTCTCGGCGATGGTCATCGCCGGCAGCAGGTTGAATTCCTGGTAGATGGTGACGATGCCCAGCCGCTGGCGCACGATGGGCGTGTCGGCGCGATCCAGCGTCCGGCCGTCGAACAGCAGTTCCCCGCCGTCGCTGGGCTGCGCCCCGGCCAGGATTTTCAGGAAGGTGGATTTTCCGGCACCGTTCTCGCCGAGCAGGGCGTGAACCTCGCCCTGCTCGACCGCGAGCCGGACACCGTCGAGGGCGACGACGCCGGGAAAGACCTTCCGGATGTCCGCCGCTTCGAGGATCGCGTGACCCATCATCGGCTCCCAAATGGAGGGGGGTTGGACCGCAAGGGGGGCTCTTGCGCAGACGGAACCGTGCCCGCCCGCTCAAGGCCCCCGTCCGGGCTTACTTCACCTCGGCGATGCGGTCGGCCTTGTCGAGATTGTCCTTGGTGATCAGCGTCGGCTCCAGCGCCAGGCTCTTCAGCTCGCTGCCCTTGCGGATGTGATCGACCAGCGTGTTCAGCGCCGTGCGGATCTGGGTGCTCGGGCTCTGCTCCACGGTGGCCGACATCTCGCCCGCGCGGATCTTGCCCAGCGTCTCGGGCAGCGCGTCGAAGCCGATGACCAGCGTCTTGGCCTTGCCGCCGCTGGTCGAGCGCACCGCCTCCAGCGCGCCCAGCGCCATGTCGTCGTTGGAGGCGACGATGACGTCCGGCGGGTTGCCGGCGTTGGCGGTCAGGATGCCTTCGGTGACGGTCAGCCCCTCGGCCCGCTTCCAGTTGGCGGTCTGGTCGGCGATCAGCTTGTATTTCGGCCCGGCGTCGGCGATGCCGTCGCGGAAGCCCTTGGCCCGGTCGATGGCGGAGCTGCTGCCCGGCTGGCCGCTGAGATGGACGATGCGGGCGCCGTCGGGGAAGGTCTTCACCACCCAGCTGGCCAGCGTGCGGCCGCCGGCGACGTTGTCGGCGCCGACATGGGCGACCGGCTTCGACGTGCCCTCGACCCGGCGATCGACCGTGACCACCGGGATCTTCTCGGTGATCAGGTCGTCGATCGCCGGGGCCAGCGCCTTGGCGTCGTTGGGGGCGACGATGACGCCCTTGGCGCCCTGCACCACGGCGTTGGCAAGGTCGGCCGACTGCTTGGGCGAGTTGCTCTGCGCGTCGACCACCGACAGGTTGACGTCCAGCCGCTTGGCCTCGGCCTGCAGGGCGCGGTTCATCGCGATGACGAACGGCTCCGACAGGTTCTGGAAGCTGACGACGATCTTCTCCCCGGCGGCCAGGGCCGAAAAGGACGCCAGCGCCGTGCCGGCGGCGAGGATGGCACCGAAAGCAACACCGAACGCGTTCCTGGGCATGGTTTCCTCCGATTATTGGGTTTTTTGGTGATGAATTCTGCTGCGTGGCGCCACCGGCGCCGTCACAGGCCGAGTTCGGCGACCAGCGCGCTCAGATGCTGGCGGCCCCTGGTGACGTAGGTCAGCGGGTGGGCCTTGGCGGGGTCCTGCTCGGCCTCGATCACCAGCCATTGGCCGCGATACTCCGCCGCCTTCAGCGCGCCGAGCACCGCCTTGAAATCGACGCAGCCGTCGCCCGGCACGGTGAACACGCCGTCGACCACCGCGTCGAGGAAGCTGCTGTCGCCGGCCTTGGCGGCTTTCAGCACGTCGGGGCGGACATCCTTGCAATGGACGTGGTTGATGCGGTGGCCCCACGTGGCGATCACGTCCAGCGGGTTGCCGCCGGCGAAGGTCAGGTGGCCGGTGTCGAGCAGGATGCCGACGCTGTCGCCGGTGACCTCGGCGAAGCGGTCGATCTCGTCCGGCGTCTCGACCACCGTGCCCATGTGGTAATGGTAGGCCAGCGGCGTGCCCTGCTCGCGCAGATAGTCGCCGAACGCCGTCATGCGGCGGCCGAACCCGGCCCATTGGCCGGCGTCCAGCACCGGACGGGTGGACAGCGGCGCGGCGCGGTCGCCATGGACGCAGCCGGTGGTCTCCGCCACCACCATGACGGAACAGCCGAACGCCTTCAGCAGGCGCAGATGCGGCTGCACCGCCGCGATCTCCTCGTCGACCGTGCGGTCCAGCAGGCCGGCGCTGTACCAGCCCGACACCAGGTCGAGGCCGTGGCGGGCCAGGATCGGGCGCAGCGCGTCGGGTTCGCGGGGAAACTTGTGGCCCAGCTCGAAACCGGCGAAGCCGGCCTGCCGACCCTCGGCCAGGCACAGCTCCAGCGGGGTGTCGCCACCCAGCGCCGGCATGTCGTCGTTGCTCCAGGCGATCGGGTTGACGCCGAGACGAACGGTCATGATCGAATGCTCCCACGCGTAAGGAGGAAAATCGGGGAAAGGAGCGGGCTCAGCGGCGCTGGCGGGCCTTGGCGGCGACGTAGCGCTGGCGGGCCGCCGTCACCTCCGCACGGGCGGACACTTCGGGCACCGGCACGTCCCACCACGCCCCGCCTTCCGCGGTCGAGGGCAGCGGGTCGGTGTCGATGACGATGGCGTAGGTGTCGGCGGACGCCTTGGCGCGCTGCAGCGCCTGCTCCAGGGCGGCGACGCCGGTGACCTTCTCGGTCACCGCGCCCAGCGCCCGCAGATGGGCGGTGAAATCGACGGCCGGTGGACCATCCGTTTCAAAATGGCTGTCGCGCAGCAGGTTGTTGAACGGCGCCCCGCCACAGGCGTTCTGCAGTCGGTTGATGCAGCCGTAGCCGCGGTTGTCGAGCAGCACGACGATCAGCTTGCGCCGCATCGCCACCGCCGCGGCGAGTTCGGAGTTCATCATCATGTAGCTGCCGTCGCCGACCATGACGTAGGTCTCGCGGTCCGGGCAGGCCATCTTGACGCCCAGCCCGCCGGCGATCTCGTAGCCCATGCAGGAGAAGCCGTATTCCAGGTGGTAGCCGCCGGGCCGGGCGGTGCGCCACAGCTTGTGCAGCTCGCCCGGCAGGCCACCCGCCGCGCAGACGACGATCCCATCCGCGCCCGCCGCCCGGTTGACCGCGCCCAGCACCTGCGCGTCGGTCGGAAGATCCAGCCCGGCATCGGCGGTCGCCGCGTCGACGGCGCGGTTCCACACCGCCATCCGCTCCTGCGCCAGCGCCTGCCACCCGGTCGGGGCCGCCCAGTCGCCCAGTTCCGCATCGAGCGCCGCCAGCCCGCGCGCCGCATCGGCGACCAGCGGCAGCGCGTTGCCCTTCACCGCGTCGAACGCCGCCACGTTCAGCCCGGCCAGCCGGGCCTCGCCGAACACCGACCAGGACGCCGTGGTGAAGTCGGCCAGCCGGGTGCCGACCGCCAGCACCAGATCGGCCTCCGCCGCCAGGGCGTTGGCGGTGCTGGACCCGGTGACGCCGATGGCGCCGACGGTGCACGGATGGTCCCAGGCCAGCGCGCCCTTGCCCGCCTGGGTTTCCGCCACCGGGATGCCGTGGCGTTGGGCGAAGGCGGCGAGACCGGCGCAGGCGCCGCTGTGATGGACGCCGCCGCCGGCGACGATCAGCGGCCTCGTTGCGCCGCGCAGCGCCGCCGCGACGGCGGCCAGCTCGTCGCGGTCGGGCTCCGGACGGCGGGTGCGGCGGACGGTCTTCTCGAAGAAGGACAGCGGGAAGTCGTGGGCTTCGGCCTGGACGTCCTGCGGCAGGCACAGCGTCACCGGGCCGCAATCGACCGGGTCGGTCAGCACCTGGATCGCCCGGCGCAGGCTGGGCATCAGCTGTTCGGGCCGGCTGATGCGGTCCCAGAAGCGCGACACCGGGCGGAAGCAGTCGTTGGCCGACACGGTCGGGTCGTAGAAATCCTCCACCTGCTGCAGCACCGGATCGGGGGCGCGGGTGGCGAAGGTGTCGCCGGGCAACAGCAGCACCGGCAGCCGGTTGACATGGGCCAGCGCCGCCGCCGTCACCATGTTGACCGCCCCCGGCCCGACCGAGCTGGTGCAGGCCATCATGCGGCGGCGGTTCTGCGCCTTGGCGTAGGCGATGGCGGCGTGGGCCATGCCCTGTTCATTGTGGCCGCGGTAGGTCGGCAGCGTGTCGCGGGCGGCGTGCAGCGCCTCGCCCAGCCCGGACACGTTGCCGTGGCCGAAGATCGCCCACACCCCGGCGAACAGCGGCAGCTCCCGGCCGTCGATCTCGACATGCTGGGCGCTCAGGTGCTTCACCAGGGCCTGGGCCACGGTCAGCCGCAAGGTAGCCATCGATCCGTCCTCCCGATCACTCGTCTTTTTGCGGGCCTTGCGCCCCTTGTCGTTTTTCGGTTCGTGTCAGGCGGCGGCGCGCTTGCCCGCCGCCCGTTGCTCGTCCCAGAAGCCGATCAGCCGGGCATAGGCGTCCGCCATCGTCCGTTCCGCCTCGTCGTCGCCGACACGGCCATCCAGCCAGGCCTCGGCCACCGCGCCGAACAGGGTGCGGCCGATGGCGAAACCCTTGCAGACCGGCTGCCGGGCCGCCAGCGCCAGACCGGCCTTGATCTCCTCCTCCGGCGCGTCGAGGCCGAGGATCAGCACGCCGTGGCACAGCGGGTCCTCCGCCGCGATCACCCCGGACACCGCGTCCCACGCCGCCTGGCTGGCCGGGGCCGGCAGCTTCCACCAGTCGGGGAACACCCCCAGCGCGTAGAAGCGGGCCAGGGCACGGGCGAGCGTGCCGTCGTCCACCGGCGATCCCTTCGGCGGGATGAGTTCCAGCAGCAGCTCGTGACCGGTGGCGCGGCAGGCGGCGAACAGGGCCTGCACCTGCCGCTCCTGCTCCTCGCGCAGCCCGGCCTCGTCGTCGGGGTGGTGGAAGACGAGGCACTTGACGACATGCTCGGCCGGCCATTCCCGGATCGTCACCGCCGGGTCGGGACCGCCCTCGAAGCGCAACGGGCGCGAGCCGGGCTGTTCGATCGGGCGACCGATCCAGGCGTTGCCCCCGCTCAGCCGGTCCAGCGCGTCCTGGCCGTGGATGCCATCGAGCAGCATGCCGAAGCCGTCGCGCCCCTGGGTGACGGAGCGCGCCGCCGCCAGGGCGAGCCGCTTGAAGCCGGCGATGCGCTCGGGCGGCGCGCCACAGCGCCCGGCCATCACCTCCAGCTGGAGCCGGTGGTCGATGGCGAAGGCGAGAACCTCCGGCCAGGCCCGGCGCCGCGTGGTCGCCCAATGGATGTGCGACAGCCGCGCGTCGTGGCGCAGCCGCGGGGTGGCGCTGCCGTTGTCCAGGAAGAAGGACAGCTCGGTCCAAGTCGGGATCGCCGGGGCGCAGCCGTGGCGCGACACCGCGAAGGCGCCGCAGGCGTTGGCGTAGGCGCAGCATTCCTCCAGCGGCCGGTCGCGCAGCCAGCCGCGCAGGAAGCCGGACATGAAGGCGTCGCCGGCGCCCAGCACGTTGAAGACCTCCACCGGGAAGCCGGGACCGCGCACGCCGAGATCCAGGCTGTCGGGAACCTCGCCGGGGAAGACGACGCAGCCCATCGGTCCGCGCTTGCACACCAGCGTGGCGTTCGACAGGCCGCGCACGGCGCGCAGCGCGGCGACGGTGTCGGTGCTGCCGCCGGCGATGTGGAACTCCTCCTCGGTGCCGACGATCAGGTCGCAGTCCGGCAGGATGGTCTGCAGATGCGCGGTAACGCCGCCGTCGGCGATGAAGCGTTCCTCGCCCAGCCCATGGCCGGTCAGCCGCCACAGCACCGGGCGGTAGTCGATGTCCAGCACCACCCGGGTGCCGGCCGCCCGGGCGATCCGGATTGCCTTGCGCATGGCGGCGTCGGTGGTGGCGGTGGAGAAATGGGTGCCGCTGACGACGACGGCGCGGGCCGACGCGATGAAGGACTCCGGGACGTCGTCCTCGCAGATCGCCATGTCGGCGCAGTTCTCCCGGTAGAAGATCAGCGGGAAGGTCTTCCTGTCGCGGATGCCCAGGATGACCAGGGCGGTCAGCCGTTCCGGATCGGTGACGACATGGCTGGTGTCGACGCCCTCGCGGGTCAACTGCTCGCGGATGAAACGGCCCATATGCTCGTCGCCGACACGGGTCAGCAGCGCCGACCGCAACCCCAGCCGCGCCGTGCCGACGGCGATGTTGGTCGGGCAACCGCCGACGTATTTGGCGAAGCTCTGCATGTCCTCCAGCCGGCCGCCGACCTGTTCGCCGTACAGGTCGACGGAAGAGCGGCCGATGGCGATGACGTCGAGCGTGCGTGGGTTTGGCATGGCGTGGGCTTCCTTGGATTCTCACGTCGCGTGGGTGTCGGCGCGCATCGGCCCGCAGGGGAGGCGCCGTGCCGGCTTCGGGATGGGGCGGTTCCGGTCACCATGGTCCCGGCCACCGTCCAGCATCGCCGGCCTATCTGCGATGGCTCGTCTGCGAATGGCCCGGGTCGGATCAGGCGAAACTCTCGATGGTCAGTAGAACAAACATTCCGTAACGGGTCAATGGGGAATTTTTGTTCCATTCCCATCGATGCCGGCGGAGGGTACCGTCCGTGCCGGGACCCGCACCCCTTCACCACGCCGGGCCGTGTTGAAACGCTGGCAATTGGGCGGTTACATGTTTACAAATTTACCGGTGGCCGATGAGCCGGTGAGCAAGAGGCTGGGAGCGGAACGATGGGCGCAGGGTCGGTGGATGTCGACAGCCGGGACATGACGACCGTCAACGACGGTCCGGGCCGGCGCGAGGGGGAGGACCTCCCCCGGGGGCGCCAGACGCCGCTCGTCCAGCGGATTTACCAGCAGTTGCTGGCCCAGATCAGCGCCGGCGATTTCCAGCCCAACGAACGGCTGCCGGGCGAGAACGACCTCGCCACCCGCTTCCAGGTGTCGCGCCCGGTGGTGCGGGAGGCGTTGAAGCGCCTGCGGACGGAGGGGCTGATCTATTCCCGGCAGGGCGCCGGCAGCTTCGTCCGTGTGGCGGTGGAGGAAAGCCGCCCGCTGCTGGGCTATGCGCCGGTGGAGACGATCGCCGACATCCAGCGCTGCTATGAATTCCGGCTGACCATCGAGCCGGACCACGCCTATCACGCCGCCCTGCGTTGGAACGAGGCGGCGCTGGACAACATCGTGGCGGCGCTGGGCCTGATGGGCGACGCCACCCGCGCCCACCGGCATCGCGAGGACGCCGACTTCGCCTTCCACACCGCCATCGCCGAGGCGACGAACAACCATTATTACCTGTCATCGATGCAGGCGCTGAAGGATCACATCTCCGTCGGGATGAAGTTCCATGGCGTGTCGCTGATGGGGCCGAACCCGGGGCTGTCGGGGGTGTTCGACGAGCATCGCGGCATTTTCGAAGCCATCCGCGCCCGCGATGCCGAAACGGCCCGCAGCCGCATGCGCCAGCACCTGGAGGGATCGCGCAGCCGCGTGTTCGAGGGGCGGACGCTGGATCTGTCCCTGTAGCGGGACGGCGAGCGGTCGGACCGCACCTCCGCCATTTCCCCAACATGTAAACGCACACTGCGGCGGGACGGTCGGTCCGCGTCCTTTCCCAGCGCGCAAGATTACAACATATCGGCGCGACGCCGGACGTCATCGCCGCTCAGTTCGCGCCCGTTGCCGTGGACCCGATCGGCAGTTCGGTCCGGAACATCTGCTTGTCGAACTCGTCGACCAGCACGTCCAGGCGCAGCGACCAGCGGCCGGACAGCGGCAGCGTCACATCGTCGGCACCGAACAGCCCGGGCCCGAGAACGGACAGGGTGCGGCGCAGCGGGGCCACGCCGGCGGCCGGCAGTTCCCATTCCAGCGTCACCTCGCGGGCGGCCAGCGGCTGGCCCTGGGCGTCCTGCAGGTGGACCTGCACGCCGTTGACCCCCGGCACCGCCGGGTTCACGTCGACCAGCGCCATGTGGTCGCCCTTGACGATGGCGGTCGACAGGCCGGCGTGGCGCAGCTCGCCGGCGGCGTCCAGCGCGCGCGGCGGTGGGGTGAGGGCGAAGGCCGCGGTCAGCAGCAGCGCGGCGCCGACCGCCGCCATCTCCAGGGCGACGCTGCGCCGCAGAAGGCTGGCCGGCCGGCCGTCGCCGCGGTCGAGCGCCGGCGTCAGCGACCATTTGTTCCACGCCGCCAGCCCGAGCAGGGCCAGGACCGCCAGCATCTTGGCCGACCACAGCCAGCCGTAGCCGGTCGCGTACAGCGCATCGACCGACCCGAGCTGGATCACCGACAGGACGCCGCCGGCCCCCAGCAGGATCGCCACCGCCGCGACGGCGAGGCGCGAGAAGCGGCGGGTCAGCCGGGCCGCCTCGGCCGGCGCTTCCAGCCGTAGCGCCACGGTCAGCGGCCACAGCGCGCCGACCCAGACGGCGGCCATCAGGCCATGCACCCCGACCAGCGGGGCGCTCAGCCAGCGCGGCGAGGCGGTGGCGGCATGGCCGGTGACGGCCAGCGAGGCGGCGCCCAGCACCGCGCCCGCCACCAGCAGCGCCGGCCCGGCCGCCCGCCGGCTGTCGAGCGCCAGTCCGCTGGCGGAACAGAGCATGGCCAGCAGGGCAACCCCGGCGCTGAGGCCGACGCTGCTCGCGGCGCCGGTGCTCCAGGCCGCGCCGGTCGCCAGATCGGCGAGCGGCCGGCCGGTCAGCACCACCCCCGTCGTGCCGACCAGCAGCAGCGCCGACAGCGCCGCCGCCAGCAGCATCAGGCACAGGCCGGGCTTGAGGCGGTCGCCCAGCGGCGACCAGCGCCCCGTCACCAGCAGCAGGAACAGGCCGCCGCCGGTGCCGGCCAGCAGGCTGGCGTAATGCAGGGTGCGCAGCAGCACGCCGGCCAGCGCGGCGGGTTGGGACGGGTCGTCCGTCTCCGCCGCCGGTCCCGCCGGTTGGGGCGTCACGCCGATGCCAAAGGTGAAGGACCCGGTGACCGGATGGCCGTCGGCGGAGGTCACGCGGTAGCTGGCGACGTACAGGCCGGTCGGCAGGCCCGGCGGCAGGGCGAGGCGGACGCCGTCATTCTCGGCCGAAGCCGCCTCCGGGGCGGCGGCGTCCCGCCCCTGCGGGTCGAGCAGTTGGACCCGGATCGGCGTCACCGGTTCGTTGAAGCGCAGGCGAAGTTCGCCCGGCGCGCTGCCGAGGGTCGCGCCGTCGGCCGGAACCGACTCCATGAGGATGGCGTGCGCCCAGCCCGGATGGGCCGAGCCGGCCAGCAGCAACAGCCCGAGGAAAACACCGGGCAGAAGGAAGCGCCAGAGAGCCGGCCGGCGTCGAGAGCCACGACACATGGGGGTATCCCGCCTTTGCGGAGGGTGTGCGGAAGGACCGCGTGCCGGAAACGCCCTGTCGGCGCTCCGGCACGCGGCCCAGCGGTCCGGCCGCAGCCGGGCCCGGTCACTGTGACCCGAACCCGGTCAACACGACTTGAGCGCGGTCAAGATGGTGGTCAATGCGCCTTCGGCTCGGTCAGCGTCACGCCCGGCGCCGGCTCGCGATAATCGTCCGCCGACTTGCCGGCTTCCGGGATCTCGATCCAGCGGTGGACGCCCTTCTCGCACTCCTGCACCACCGGGATGCGGACGACGGTGCCGGCCGGCAACTTGGGCAGCACGACCTGGAAGACGAACTCGTCGTACCAGGCGTCGGGCAGGCTGCCGCCGGTCCAGGCCAGCTCGGTAACGCCCTGTGTGATGCTGCGGCCATGCGACTCATAGGGCTGGGCGTAGGGGCCCTCCTTGGTCGACAGCGTCCAGCCCGGCTTGGGCATCGGCTTCGCCAGCACGGCGCCGTCGGGCAGGCGGACGCGGATGGCGGTGGTCGGCGAGCCGTCGCAGCCATGGCCGACCTTCAGGACCGCCTTGTAATAGCTGCCGGCGGGCGCCTCGCGGGTTTCCAGGGTGACGTGGGCGGCGGCGGTGCCCGCGGCCAAGGCAAGGCAAAGGGTCCCGGCGCCGAGCGCCAGGGAAAGGATGCGATTCATGATGCGCTCCGGATACGGATGGGTGCCGGACAGCGGTCCGGCATTGACGGTGGTGGTGGTCCGTCAGGCCGGCGGAGCGCGCGGGTTGAGGCAGGTCAGGAACTGGTCGATCGGCCGCACACTGCGCTCCGCCGCAGCCGGCGCTGCGGCATGGACGACGGGACGCGGGGGAACGACGACGGAACCGGGGCTCAGCCCGTGGGTGCCGAGGGCGAGGCAGAAGGCGCAGAGCGCGCCGTGGTCCGCGCCCTCATGGCCAGGGCTGTCTCCGCCGGGGCGGCCCGGACCGTCCGCCCGGTGGACCCCGGCCGGCGGCCCGCCATCCTCGGCGGGACGGCAGTGATCGGACTCGGCGAGCGCGGTCAGCACACCGGCCGGCAGCCCGGCCCGCGCCCGCGCCGCCATGGCGAGGTCGGGAACGGCCACCTGGACCAGCAGGGCCAGCACGGCGATCCAGCCGACCAGCGCCCGGCGCAGCCCGTCCACACCGGCCGGAAGACCGGCCGGTGTCACGAGGCGCAGGAGGCGGGCTGTCCGGCGACGGGCCATGCGAGCGGAACCACCAGAAATGTACGTACGCCATCCATCACTGTCGGCGCCACCCGGTCAAGTCATTCCGCAACTCCTGGGACGATTGGCCCACCCCCACACCCTCAATGGGCGATCCGGGGCGTCAGGCCAGCGGCGGCAGGCGGTCCAGCAGCTTGTCCAGCGTGACCGGGTAGTCGCGCACGCGGACGCCGGTGGCGTTGTAGACCGCGTTGGCGACGGCGGCGCCGACACCGCAGAGCCCCAGCTCGCCGACGCCCTTGGCCTTCATCGGCGAGGAGATCGGGTCGGTTTCGTCGAGGAAGATCACCTCCTGGTGCGGGATGTCGGCGTGGACCGGCACCTCGTAGCCGGCCAGGTCGTGGTTGACGAAGAAGCCGCTGCGCGTGTCCACCGCCAGCTCCTCCATCAGCGCCGCGCCGACGCCCATGGTCATGGCGCCGATCACTTGGCTGCGCGCCGACAGCGGGTTCAGGATGCGGCCGGCGGCGCACACCGCCAGCATGCGCCGCACCCGGGTCTCGCCGGTGGCGGCGTCGACGGCGACCTCGACGAAATGGCCGCCGAAGGTCGATTGCTGGTAGCGCTTGCCAAGGTCGCCATACTCGATCGCGTCCTCCGCCGACAGCTCGCCGCCGCCCGCCGCCTGGGCGAGCGGGACGCTGCGGTTGCCGGACCGCACCTGCCCGTCGGCGAATTGCGCGTCGGCCGAATTGACGCCCAGCCGCTGCGCCACCGCCTCGCGCAGCTTGACGCAGGCGGCGTAGACGCCAGCGGTGGCGTTGTTGGCGCCCCACTGCCCGCCCGAGCCGGCCGACACCGGGAAGCTGGAATCGCCCAGCCGCACCACCACCCGGTCCAGCCCGACGCCCATCATCTCGGCCGCGGTCTGGGCGATGAT
Source organism: Azospirillum sp. TSO35-2 (assembly GCF_003116095.1). Lineage (GTDB taxonomy): Bacteria > Pseudomonadota > Alphaproteobacteria > Azospirillales > Azospirillaceae > Azospirillum. The sequence continues at coordinate 483,130 of NZ_LGRA01000013.1, read as the reverse complement.
GGTGTAGCTGCCGGTGCCGATGTCGGTCATGTCGGTTTCGACCGTCACCACCCCGCGCGTGTCCAGCCGCACCCGCGCCGCCGACTTGGTCAGCAGGTTGTTGCGGAAGGCGGCGGCCATGCCGATCCCGACCAGCCAGTCCCCGTCGCGCGTCGCGCCCGGCCGCGGGTTGCGCTTGTCCCAGCCGAACCGCTCGGCACCGACGCGCAGACATTCGACGAGCTGGCGCTTGGAGAAGGGCCGCTCCGGCTTCTCCGGATCGACCTGGGTGTCGTTGCGGATGCGGAACTCGACCGGGTCGAGCCCGAGCCTCTCCGCCATCTCGTCCATGGCGATCTCCAGCGCCATCAGGCCGGGCGCCTCGCCCGGCGCCCGCATCGCGTTGCCCTCCGGCAGGTCGAGCACCGCCAGACGGTTCCCGGTCAGGCGGTTGGCGCCGGCGTAGAGCAGGCGGGTCTGGTCCACCGCGTTCTCCGGCTTGCCGTCGGGCAGGTTGCCGGACCAGCTTTCGTGGGCGATGGCGGTGATCCGCCCGTCGGCGGTCGCGCCGATGCGGATGCGCTGGATCGTCGCCGGCCGGTGCGTGGTGTTGTTCATCATCAGCGGCCGCTGCAGCGCCACCTTGACCGGCCGCCCGGCCGCGCGGGCGCCCAGCGCCGCCAGCAGCGTGTCGGCGCGCAGGAACAGCTTGCCGCCGAAGCCGCCGCCGACGAAGGGCGAGATGAGCCGGACCTTCTCCTTCGGCATCCCCAGCGTCCTGGCGAGATCGCCGGTGGTCCAGTCGACCATCTGGTTGGAGGTCCAGACCGTCAGCCGGTCGCCCTCCCAGGCGGCGACGGTGGCGTGCGGCTCCATCATCGCGTGGCTCTGGTCCGGCGTGCGGTAGGTCTCGTCGAGCTTGACCGGGGCCGCGGCGAACGCGGCGGCGAAGTCGCCGACGTTCGAATCCTCCTTCTTCGCGTCGGCCGCGTCGCCCATGGCGGCCTTGGCCTGCGCCAGATCGAACCGGCCCTCGCCACGCTCATACTCGACGCGGATCAGTTGGGCCGCGGCGCGCGCCTGCTCGAAGCTCTCGGCGACGACCAAGGCGACGGCCTGATGGTAATGGTCGATCTCCGGGCCGCCCAGCAGTTTGGCGATGTTGAGCCGGCCCTTGCCGAGCTTGCCGGCGTTGTCCGCGGTGACCACGGCGAGCACGCCGGGCGCCGCCTTGGCCGCCGCGACCGACAGGGACGCGATGCGGCCCTTGCCGATGCCGGCGCCGACGACATAGCCGTAGGCTTGGTTCGGCACGACATCATGCCGCTCGTAGGCGTAGGGCGCGGTGCCGGTGGTCTTCAGCGGCCCGTCGATGCGGCTGGTCGATACGCCGACCACCTTGAGCTGGTCGATCGGGTTGGTGGTCGCGGGGGTGTCGAACTTCATGGCTCAGCCTTTCGCTTGGGCCAGCACGGCGGCGAGCGTGCGCTCGACCAGCGGCAGCTTGAAGGCGTTCTCGGGCGTCGGCTTGGCGCCGGCGAGCAGCGCCGCGGCGGCGGCCTTCGCCCCACGGGGCAGCTCGGCCTCGGCCGCCTCGACCCGCCACGGCTTGTGCGCCACCCCGCCCAGCGCCACCCGGCCGCTGCCATCGGGCTGCAGGATGGCGCCGACGGCGACCAGGGCGAAGGCGTAGGACGCGCGGTCGCGGACCTTGCGGTAGATGTGCCGGCCGCCGAGCGGCTTCGGCAGGGTCACCGCGGTGATCAGCTCGCCCGGCTCCAGCGCCGTCTCGATGTGCGGCGTGTCGCCGGGAAGCCGGTGGAACTCGGCGATCGGGATGCCGCGGGTGGCGCCGTCGGGCCGGACCGTCTCCACCGTGGCGTCCAGCGCCCGCATCGCCACCGCCATGTCGCTGGGATGGGTGGCGATGCACGCCTCGCTGCCGCCGATCACCGCGAGCTGGCGGCTGAAGCCGCCGATGGCGGCGCAACCGCTGCCCGGCTGGCGTTTGTTGCAGGGCTGCGCCGTGTCGTAGAAATAGGGGCAGCGGGTGCGCTGGAGCAGGTTGCCGGCGGTCGTCGCCTTGTTGCGGAGCTGGCCCGAGGCGCCGGCCAGCAGCGCGCGCGACAGCAGCCCATAGTCGCGCCGCACCCGGTCATCGGCGGCGAGGTCGGTGTTGCGCACCAGCGCGCCGATGCGCAGGCCGCCATCGGGCGTCGGCGCGACGGTGTCGAGCGACAGGCCGTTGACGTCGATCAGGTGCGGCGGCGTCTCGATCTCCAGCTTCATCAGGTCGAGCAGGTTGGTGCCGCCGGCGATGAACTTGGCGCCCGGCGTCCGCGCCGCCGCGGCCGCGGCGTCGGCGGGCGTCCGGGCGCGCTCATAGCTGAAGGGCCTCATGCTTCCCTCCCGGCGACCTCGGTGATCGCATCGACGATGTTGGAATAGGCGCCGCAGCGGCAGATGTTGCCGCTCATGCGCTCGCGCAGCTCGTCGGCGGTCAGCCGCGGCCGTGCCGTCAGGTCGGCGGTCGCATGGCTGGGGATGCCGTCCTCGATCTCCTTCAGCACGGCGACGGCGGAACAAATCTGGCCCGGCGTGCAGTAGCCGCACTGGTAGCCGTCATGCTTGACGAAGGCCGCCTGCATCGGGTGCAGCTTGTCCGGCGTGCCCAGCCCCTCGATGGTGGTGATGCGGTCGCCCTGGTGCATCACCGCCAGCGACAGGCAGGAATTGATCCGCCGGCCGTCGACGATCACCGTGCAGGCGCCACACTGGCCGTGGTCGCAGCCCTTCTTCGGACCGGTGAGGTGCAGGTGCTCGCGCAACGCGTCGAGCAGCGTGGTCCGCGTGTCGAGCGCCAGATCGTGGGCCGTGCCGTTCACGGTGAAGGACACCGTCGCCGTGACCGGCGACGCGACCGGTTGCGGGGCGGGTTCACCGGTCGCCGCCCGGGCGGGCATCGGCAAGCTTCCCACCGTCAACGCGACCGTGGCCGCCGTTCCCATCAGCAGGCCGCGCCGCGTCATGTCGAGGTCGGCGAGAGGATCCATCGCGTGCTTCCATCCTGTTCGTTGAAGCGGTGTCGGTCGGTTCGGCCCCGTTGGCCGGGGCGGACCACGGACAGCGTCGCGGTGCCCGTTTCCACCGACGGGTTCCGGAACCGCTGGTCAAACAGCTGGGTCGCCCGCGGCCGGTGATTAGCGGTCCGCCGTCGATAGGGCCTATTCGTCCAGCTCATGAAACGAATGGGGCCTTCCGGCGGTTATGGGAGATTCCGCGCGATGATCGGACCGGTTCGGCCGATCAGCCGCCATACGGCGCATCGGTGCGGATGGTGCCGGCGAAACGACAACAGCGCAGGCCGGCATTCGGCACGGTGCATCCGGCGGACGGACGGCCGGAACTGGACCGCGCCGGCCGCCCCTCACACCCGATCGGGGGGAGGACGGTCCCGCCATAAGGCGACGACGGACGCGCCGTCGTCGGTGGAGGGGGCGGCGGGCGCCGTCCCGTGCGACGCGGACACCGACGCTTCCCCCGCCGCCATGGTCAGATAGCGCACGCAACTGACGCGCAGGAAGGAGGCCAGATTCTGCACGGCGCCATGGACCTCCACCACCTCGTCGTGCAGCGTGACGATCAGCCGGTTGGTGGTGGTGCCCTGTTCCGCCGCGATGTCGGCCAGGACGTTCCAGAACAGGTTTTCCAGCCGGATGCTGGTGACCATGCCGTGGATGCGCACCGAACGGGACCGCGCCTCGTACAGGATCGGGTCGGTGTTGACGACGATCTGGCACATGCCGCAGCCTCCCTCGGAACCATGGTCCCGTTATGCGATGCCCTGGCCGGTGTCAGGCCTGACCGAACCCGCAGCCGACCGTGCCCTGATCGGGCCGCGCCTTGCCGGCCGCGGTGCGCCGGATGCCGTGCAGGCTCATCTTCCGGTACAGCGTGCTGCGCGAGATGCCGAGCACCGCCGCGGCGTCCGACAGGTTGCCGCCGGTTGCCATGATGACGTCCTCGATCGTCCGCTGCTCGGTGACGGTCAGCGACATCGGCGGGGAAATGGGCGACGCCATGCTCGGCTGAGTGGCGAGCGGCATCGCCGGTCCCTGCAAAGACCAGCCGTCGCTGTCCCCACGGCCGCAGGACGGACTCAGCTCTTCCGGAAGATCGTCGACATCGACGAGGCCGCCGGTCGACAGCAGGACCGCGCGCTCGACCAGGTTTCTCAGCTCCCGCACGTTGCCCGGCCAGTCGTAGCGATGCAGGCGGTCGAGCGCCGCGGCGGTGAAGCGGACCGGACCGCGCCCATGCCGCTCGGCCAGCAGGCCGTTGAAATGGGCGATCAGGCGCGGCACGTCGCCCTGCCGCTCCCGCAGCGGCGGCACCCGCAGCGCGGTCACGGCGAGGCGGTGGTAGAGGTCGCGGCGGAAGCGGCCGGCGGCGACCTCCTGCCGCAGATTGCGGTTGGTCATGGCGAGCAGCCGCACCGACACCCGGCGCGGCGTGTTGTCGCCGATGCGGTACAGTACCCCCTCCTCCAGCACCCGCAGCAGATAGGGCTGGAGGTCGAGCGGCAGCTCGCCGATCTCGTCCAGGCACAGCGTGCCGCCGTCCGCCAGTTCGAAACGGCCGATCCGCCCCTCGGTCGCCGCACCGGTGAAGGCGCCGCGCACATAGCCGAACAGTTCGCTGCCCAGCATCTCGCGCGAGACGGCGCCGCAGTTGAACGGCACGAAGGGGCCGCCGGCCGCCGCGCTGTGGCCGTGGATGGCGCGGGCGAACAGCTCCTTGCCCACCCCGGTCTCACCCTCGATCAGGATGGGGACCGGCAGCGGCGCCAGACGTTCGCCCTGCCCGATCACCGCGCGCAGGCTGTCGCTGGCCCCGACGATGTCGGCGAAGCGCGAGCGCGCCTGGTCGGACTCGTCGAGCACCGCGGGCACCGTCCGGCGCCCGGCCGCCGGGCGGGCCGAGACGGCGCCGGGAATGACCAGCAGCGTCCCCCGCCGCTCCCCGTCCAGCATCAGCGGGCGGACCCAGTCGGCCGGCACCGGCAGCCGGCCGCCGCCAACGATGGCCGCATCGCCCGCCGGGTCCGTGGCGCCAACGATGGGCAGCCGCGCCCCCCGGCTCAGTTGCGGCAGGTCGGACCCGAGGCTGGCCCGCAACAGATGCGCCGCCTTGCGGCTGGCGTAGAGCAGGCGCCCGCGGGCATCCAGCGCAATCAGCCCCTCGCCGGCGTATTTCTGGCTGTCCTCCAGGCAGGCTTCCAGCAGGCGCACATGCTCGGCCTCGGTCTGGCGGGCGAGGTTCCATTCGACCTGCCGGGCGGCGACCACCGCCAGCGCCAGCGCCTGCCCGCTGAAGCCCTGTTTCAACCCGGAGATGTCGAGCAGCCCGACGACCGACCCGTCGACCGGATCGTGGATCGGCGCCCCGGCGCAGCTCCATCCCTTGATGCCGGCGCAGTAATGCTCCGCCGCCTGGACCAGCACCGGCTGTTTGGACGCCAGCGCCGTGCCGATGCCGTTGGTGCCGGCGCAATTCTCGCTCCAATGGCCGCCGCAGGCCAGGCTGATGTCGCGGGCCGCGCTCAGCGTCGCGCGGTCGCCGGCGGCCTCCAGCACCACGCCGTTGGCGTCGGTGATCAGCATCACCGTCCGGGTGCCGGCCAGCAGGTCGGCCGCCTCCGCCAGCGTCGTGGCCGCCGCCTGGAGCAGGTCGCGGTTGTCGCGGCGCAGCGCCTCGATGTGGTCGGCCGCGATCACCGGCGCGGCGTCCGCCCGCGCGTCGACCAGAAAGCTCTGGCAGCGGGCCCAGGACCGCACCACCACATCGCGGACCGGCAAATTCTCCCGCCGCGACCCGGACACGAAATCCTCCCACGCCTTCATCGTCGCCGTTTCGCCGTCCACCAGCGCATGGAACGCCGGACCGGACGAGGCGACGGCCAGACGGCCGATGCCGATCTTGTCGTTGGCCAACACATTCCCCTCCCTGCTTCCCGGCGTCTTTCGCGGTGTCCGTCTCGTGCGCCGATTGTTCTTGGGTCCGGATGCGGAGGTTCGCCCCGAAGTCCTCCGCATCCGGAATTGTTCGTATAAGAAACCATAAGCCGAACCGAAGCGGGAGCGGTAGTAGCGGAATACTCTATGGCCTTTTTCCTTGCTCCTTTCTCCAAAGGGGGAGGTGCCCGCCAACGGCGACGGGGGGTCAACTCAGGGCAGTCGCATATGACGATCATGTTCCCTTCCAAGGAAACCCGTCATCCCCGCGAAGGCGGGGATCCAGGCTTACCCATTGGTTTCGCTTGGGAAACACTGGATCCCCGCCTTCGCGGGGATGACGGAAACCCTCATCAAGGAAGGCAGTTCCCGTATGCGGTTGCTTTTGGGATCAGGCACGCCCATAGCGCTCCATGCCGCCGCCGCGGGCCGGGCCGGCGGTGGGATCGACGTCGTCGGGGATGTCGGCGATCAGGGTGTGGGTGGTCAGGACCAGCTTGGCGACCGACACCGCGTTCAGCAGGGCGAGCGTGGTGACCTTGACCGGGTCGATGATGCCGGCGGCGAACAGGTCGCCGAACCGGCCGGTCCGGGCATCGAAGCCGGCGCCGTCGGGAAGCCCGGCGACGCGGGCGGCGACGGCGGCGCCATCCAGGCCACCGTTTGCGGCGATGCAGATCAGCGGTTGCAGCATCGCCCGCTGCACCAGCCGCACCCCCTCCACCAGGGCGGCGCGCTCGCCCTCCCCGACATCCTCGGCCAGCCGGTCGAGCAGCGGGGCGACGCGGGCCAGCGCGGTGCCGCCGCCGGGCACCACCCCCTCGGCCAGCGCGGCGCGGGCGGCGGCGAGCGAGTCCTCCAGAAGCTGCGCGGTGCGTTTCTGCTCCACCGGGGTGGCGCCGCCGACCTCGATCAGGGCGGTGCCGTGCGTCAGCTTGGCCAGCCGCTGGGACAGCTTGTCCCGCTCGATGTTGGGCGGCGCCTCCTCCCATTGGCGCTGGACCAGGGCGCGGCGGGCCGCCAGCGCGTCGGCACGGCCATGGCCGCGCAGAATGGCGGTGCGGGCGGCGGAGACCTCGACACGGTCGGCGCTCCCCAGATCCTCCGCCGTCACCGCGTCGAGCCGGCCGCCCAGGTCGCGGGCGACCACCCGCCCGCCGGTCAGGATGGCGATGTCCTCCATCGTCGCCTGACGCCAGTGGCCGAACTCCGGCGGGTTGATCGCCACCACGGTGGCGCGGCCGTCGCGGCGCAGCGCCATCAGCGCCGCCACCACCTCCGGCGCAACGCTGTCGGCGACGATCAGCAGCGGGCGCTTGTCGGCGATGCGGTCGATCAGGCGCAGGACCGGTTCCGGATCGGCGATCTTGTGGTCGGTCAGCAGGATGTGCGGCCGCTCCAGCACCGCGGTCTGGCCGCTGGGCTCCGTCGCCATGTGGTGGGACAGGAAACCGCGGTCGAGCACCATGCCCTCCAGCACATGCAACGCCGTCACCGCGCCCGGCTGGCCGTATTCGATGTCGATCACCCCCTCGGCACCGACCCGGCCAAGGGCATCCGCCACCAGCCGGCCGAGCGCCGGGTCGGTCGCGGCGACGGTCGCCACCTGTTCCAGCCGGGCATCGCCGTCCAGCGGCCGGGCCATCTGGCGGAGCTGGTCGATGACGAAGCCGCAGGCGCGCTCCATCCCCGCGATCAGCTCGACCGAGCCATAACCATTGGCCAGCACGGCGACGCCGTCCTGGATCAGCGCGTCGGCCAGCACGGTGGCGGTGGTGGTGCCGTCGCCGGCGACGTCGTTGGTCTGCTTCGACACCTCGCGCACCACCTGCGCGCCCATATTCTCGAAGCGGCAGGGCAGCTCGATCTCCGCGGCGATGCTGACGCCGTCGCGCGAGATCATCGGCGTGCCGATCGGGCGGTCGATGATCGCGTTGGTGCCCTTCGGCCCCAAGGTGCCGCGCACCGCCAGCGCCAGCTTCCCAACCCCGCGCGCCAGCGCGGCCCGCGCCTCGGCCTGGTGCAGCATCATCTTCGGCATGGTCTCGTTCCCTCCCATTCTTGATTTTGCGGATTTAAAAAGGGGGGCGGGGCCCACCGGACCTGAGCGGACCCCGCCCCGTCCGCGCTCATTCGTAGGCGAGCGCGTCGTCCATGTTGCCGAAGAGGACGACGGTGTCCTCGTCGATCATGACCATGCGGCCATAGTGGGTGGAGGTGGAGATCTCGAAGATGTGCGGGGTCATCTCGCGGCCCAGCGCTTCGCCGATCTCGCTCATCTTGAACTCGATCTTGCCTTCGCCGTCGATGCGGATCATCGCCGGCAGGTAGGTGACGGTGATGCCGGGCTTGCTCTCCATCACCTCGGCGATGCAGCGCGCTTCGACGCTGTCGTTCATCGTCACGCCGCACTGGTGGGAGATGGTGCCGTCCTGGGTGATGTCCTTCAGCGGCTTGAAGAGCTGCTGCACGGTGGTGACGCTCATGGCTTTCGTCCTCTTGGCGGAAATGCGGGATGGCTTACTCGGCCGCGGCGTCGGTAATCGCGGGCGCGGAAGCGGGCTGCCCCACCTCCATCGGCGGCAGGGCCGGCAGGTCGGCGTCGATGCCGATCTCGCGCCCGATGGCGGCGACGCGGTTGCGCGCCCGGTCGAACGCCTCGACGAAGCTGGCCGCCTTCACCCGGGGCAGCGACCACAGCGGCTGGAGCTGCAACGCCGCCTTCACCGCCAGCCCGGCATGGTGGGCGAACCAGCGCTGCAGGATGGCGCGGTTCGCCTCGCCATGCGCCGGGTCGCGCAGCAGCAGGGCGAACAGTTCCACCGCGTTGGCGAGGTTGCGTTCATAGTCGGCCTCGGCCGCCGAGATGACCGACGGGGTGGAGAAGTCGTTCTGCGCCGCGGCGACCTGCATGACGAAGCCGCTGCGGAACAGCTCGCCCACCAGCGGTTCGAAGACGAGGTTGACGGCGAAATACTGCTCCAGGAAGTCGGTCGCGGCGCGGATGTGCTCCACCGCCTCGCGGCAGGGCTGCCAGATCGGGTCATCCAGCCAGTGCGCCTTGCCGGCGTCGAGGTCGAAGCCGCCCCCATTGGATCCGGCAATATCGCTGCCGATTTCAGCCAGATAGAGCGTCAGGTCCTGGGCGAAGCGCAGCTTGTAGGAGGCGTTGGTCAGGATGGCGTTGTTCACCATCTGGGTGTAGCCGTAGCGCTGCGCCCGCATCAGCGCGGTGCCCAGCCCATATTCGGCGTGCTTGAAGGCGCCGACATGGTTCTGCAGCAGGGTGACCCAGGCCTTGTCGAAGCGCGCCGGCGCGCCGGCACGCCGCGCGTTCTCCACCACGTTCTGGATCATGCCGACGATGGTCGACTGGCGCTGGTAATGGGTGCGTTCCCACTCCTGGTCGGGGGCGCGGAAGCCGTGCCAGTCGGTGCACGCCAGCGCCGTCCAGTCCTTGGAATAGGTCGGCGTGCCGTCGCCGAAGGAAATGATCCAGTTCTGGAGCAGGTAGCGCTCCGGATCGGGCTGGACGTCGACCGTCACGTCCTCGTAATGGGTCGCCTTGCGCCCCTTCGGTTCGAAGTAGTTGTAGCGGCGGCTGTCGGAACCGGGAAAGGCCTTGGCCCCGGCGGCGGCGGATTTGGTTTCGGTGTCCTGCATGGTCATCGTCTTTCCTCCCGTATTTGCAAAATCCCGGCTCAGCGGGTGGCGGGGGTGAATTTGTCGAAATAGACGCGTGCGGAATCGACGCCGGCCATCTGCAGGACCGGCAGGACCGCGTCGATCATCGGCGGCGGCCCGCAGGAGAAGACGTCGGCCTCCTCCACCTCCGCCATCTCGGACAGGTGCCGGCGCAGCACCTCGTGGATGAAGCCGGTCTCCCCGGTCCAGCCGTCGCCCTCCTCGGCGTGCGACAGGGCGGGGATGAAGGCGAAGTCGGGCAGGCTGCGGGCGAACTCCTCGAACAGGTCGAGGTGGAACAGGTCCCTGTGGCTGCGGGCGCCGTAGAAGAGCCGCACCGGTCGGGTTTCACCGCTGGCGGCCTGATCGCGCAGGATCGACAGCAGCGGCGCCATGCCCGACCCGCCGCCGACCAGGATCATCGGCCCCTCCCGCCCCTCGCGGCGGAAACAGGTGCCGTAGGGACCGCGGACGCTCACCCGGTCGCCGACCGACAGGCCGCCGTCCAACTGGCGCGAGAAGGCGCCGTCCGGGTATTTCTTGATGATGAACTCCAGCCGGTTGCCGTCGGCCGGCGGGTTGCCCATCGAGAAGGAGCGGGTGAGGCCGATTCCGGGCAACGTGATGTCGACATACTGGCCGGCCCAGAATTTCATCGGCTGGTCCAGCTCCAGCGCGATGGCGACGATGTCGTGGGTCAGCGGCTCCACCGCGGCCAGCCGGGCGGCAAAGTCCTTGACCGGGATGGAGCGGGACAGCAGATCCTCGTCGTAGTTCAGCAGTTCCACCGCCACGTCGCTGTAGGCCAGCGAGCGGCACAGCAGGATGTGGTTGCTGTCGCGCTCCGGATCGGAGAGCGCGAAGGTGGAGTATTTCAGCATCTCCACGTCGCCGTCGATCAGCAGGCATTTGCAGGCGGAGCATTGCCCCTCCTTGCAGCCATGCATCAGCGAGACGCCCTGGCGGAAGGCGGCGTCGAGGATGGTTTCCCCCTCCGCGACCTCCATTTCGATGCCGACCGGCTCCAGCCGCACCGTGTGGACGGCCGGGCTGTCGTGTAGCGCTTGTGCGGTCATGGTCTGTCGATCTCCGCGGTGATGTCCGCCTGTGATGTCCGCAGGGGATCCCCGTTCCCCCTCTCCATCCGGAAAGGGGGGCGGGCCCAGGCAAAAGGGCTGGGGATCAGACCCGGCGGATTTTGAAGCCCTTGCGGTACTCGTCGATGTGCGTCTGGCGCTGCTGCGGCGTCATCCCGCGCAGGGCGAGCAGCGGGCTGCGGATGGTGTGGCCGCGCACATGGTCCAGCGTCCACATGTCCTTCTCCTCGAAGGACAGATGCGGCTGGGCGATCAGCGTCTTCCCGTCCGGGCGGACGAAGCCCATGTCCTGGATGGCGTCGGCGAGGTCCCAGCCGTCATAGACCTCCTCCCACTGGCGCCGGCCGGTGAACCGCCCCATTGCTGGGGTCGGGCGGCCCTGGTATTCGGCGGCGAACGCCTCCTTGTGGGTCCAGCGGTCGACCTCGGAGGCGTAGGTGAACAGCTCGCCATCCACCTCATCGACCTGGAAATCCTCGCGGATGACGCAGGGCACCAGGCTCGACCAGCAGCGGTGCGGATAGACGTAGCCGGTGTCGGCGAAGGTGATCGGCACGCTGCCGGGCTTGCTGAGCTTGGCGTAATTCTCCCACCAGACGCCGAACTCGTCGTACCAGCCCGGATACTTGCTCTCGAACCATTCGAAATCGCGCTCGGTCATCGCCTCGATGCGCCAGAAGTTGGCCCACCAGCCGGCCGAGAAGAACTGGGCGATCTTGTGGACGTAGTTCTTCTTGACGATGCTGTCGAAGGCTTCGTGGACGTCGTCGTGGTGGATCTTGATGCCGTACTTCTCCAGCGGCAGCAGGTAGGTGCGGTAGTAATCCTCGAAAATCCAGCGATGCCACAGCTCGGCGTAGGATTCCTTGTTCTTGTCGCGGTGCTTGGTGCCGTATTCGATGATCGTGCCGATGGCGGCGTCGACGATCATGTGATTCTGCCAGAAGGAATAGCGGATGTCCCGTTCCAGCAGCAGATGGTTGTCCGGCTCTTTCAGCACCGACATCAGCATGGAATGGCCGTTGCCGATGTGGCGGGATTCGTCGCTCTGCACCGACAGGAAGACGGTCGGCAGGGCATAGTCGCCGTTGCGCGCCGCTTCCGACGGCATGGCGACGAACAGCGTGTTGGTGAAGGCGGTCTCCGCCACGACCTGCAGATAGATGTTCGACGCGGTGATGGCGTCGCCGGTCAGGAAGGCTTCACCGAACTGCCGGCCGATGGTGGTGGCGTAGCATTTGCCGAATGCCTTCTCGGTGATGTCGAACCCGGCCGGGTCGATGTAGTTCTCCATGTACCATTTCTTGAGGTTCATCTGGATCGTCGAGTGCCGGAACTCGTCGATCATCTGCATGGTGAAGCCGGTGCGCAGGTCGTCGCCCGGCGCCAGCTGGCCCAGCGTCGCCATCGACCGCGCCGCCGAGATCTCCGGGAAGGGGATGATCGCCAGGAACAGCTTCATCCATTCGATCCAGCGCGGTTCGACGTTGCGGAACATGTCGCCGCGCAGCGCCGCGTCCAGCGCGCCATAGACGCGGTTGTCCTTCTCCTCCTGCATCGGGAAGTAGGAGCGCAGGACCTGCTTCATCGGGTCGCGCGGCGCCTTGGAGATCTTGTAGTCGGTCGGAAAGGCCATCGCCTCCTTGACGTAGGACGGCGTCCAGCCGAGGTCGGCGACACGGCGCGCCGCCTCGCTGATGCCGATGCCCTTCTGGCTGGTGATCTTGTTCAGCGTCAATCCATCCGGCATGTCGTCTCTCCCCATGATTTTGATGGTGTTGATCCGGTGACGGGCCTGAAGGGTCGCGTCGGCCGCAAGAGGCCGGACGAAGGGGCGTCGGCTTGCGGGCCAGGCGATGTCGGCGGGAATGGCACCGGTCGGCAGCCCGATCGTCGAAGGCTGCCGGCCTCAGGCCGCTTGCGTCCGCCGAACCGGGGCGGGCGCATCGTCAGCCCCATAAAGCAACGACCGTGCCAAAACACCGGGCCATGCCCATGGGCCGTTTTAAAGAAAGTTCGTGTCACGCACTGTCCCAATGTGGGACGATATGTCGCGGGCCGGTGTCTCAAAACGAAACAGTCGGGACGGCCGGGACCGGCGCCACGCCCGGGAAAGCGGCTTTCGACCATGCCGACGGCGCCTTTTTGCAGGCTGGCATGACGCTTGCTCTTTCCCGGTCGACGGCGCCGCCCCGGCTGACCCGGAGGCGAACCACAACGGGCGCCGACCCAACGCTTCGGGAGGGATTTGAAACGATGAGGCACGCGATGCACGCGAGGCTGTCGCCGCGCCGCTGGGTGATGCTGCTGCTCCTCTTGATGATACCGTTCTCACCCTTCACCGGGAAATCGGCGGCGGCGGAAGGCGAAGCCCTGTTCCGCCAGCAATGCGGAACCTGCCATTCGGTGAAGAAGGACGACGGGCCACGCGCCGGGCCGCCGCTCTACGGGGTGATCGGCCGCAAGGCCGGCACGGCGGACCGCTTCGAGTATTCCGATGCGCTGCGCGGCGCCGGTTTCGCCTGGGATGCCGGGCATCTGGAGCGCTGGCTGACCAACTCCAACGCCTTCGTGCCCGGCAGCTACATGAACTACCGGCAGGACGACGACAGTGTCCGCAAGAGCATCATCAGCTTTCTGCAGACCATCACCAGCGCCAGTGCCAACCCCAGCACCAAACAGTGACGCCGGCCCCCCAACGCCATCGCAGGAAACATCATGGCCAAGATCATCCACATGATGGTGCGCGTCCTCGACGAACAGCGGTCGCTGGACTTCTACGCCAAGGCCTTCGGGCTTGAGCCGGCCGACCGGCTGGCCTTCGACGGCTTCACGCTGATCTACCTGCGCAACGCCGAGAACGATGTCGAGCTGGAGCTGACCGTCAACCACGACCGCAGCACCCCCTACAGCCACGGCGACGGCTACGGCCACATGGCGGTGGCGGTCGACGATCTGGAGCGCGAGCACGCCCGCCTGTCGGCGCTGGGCTTTCCGGTGACGCCGGTGAAGGAATTCGCGCCGGGCGGCACGCTGCTCGCCCGCTTCTTCTTCGTCACCGATCCGGACGGCTACAAGACCGAGGTCCTGCAACGGCACGGCCGCTACCGCTGACGCCGTTGCCGCTGATTTGGCGCAGCAAGAACAACCAACCATGGGAAGGAGACGTCGATCATGCGCGTTCTCGACAAACGGACACGGCTCAACAGGCGGAATTTCCTGAAGACCTCCGCCGCCTCGGTGGCGGCGGCGGGCGCGGTGTCGGGCGGGATGGTGTCGATCACCGCAACGCCGGCCTGGGCCGAGGGGCTGACGGCGATCAAGCCCGAGGCGGCCAAGACCCTGCTGGTCATGGTGCGCGACCTCTACCCGCACGACCGGCTGGGCAACGCCTATTACGAAACGGCGCTGGCCTCGATGGACCAGGCGGCGGCCAAGGACGCGACGATCGCCGGCCAGCTCAACGAAGGCGCCGTGGCGCTCGACGCCGCCGCGCGCAAGCTGCGCAACGCCCCCTACGCCGCCATTCCGGCCGAGGCCGACCGCGTGGCGGTGCTGAAGTCGATCGAATCCACCCCGTTCTTCGCCAAGGTGCGCGGCGACATGGTGGTCGCCCTCTACAACCAGCCGGAGGTGTGGGCCAAGCTCGGCTACGAAGGGCCCTCGGCCGAGTATGGCGGCTACGTCCACCGCGGCTTCGACGATCTCGACTGGATCAAGGACGCCTGACGGCAGCGTCGACGCGCCTCAAAGAACGCCCAATCAAATACCCTAAGGGGGAGGACCCGAGGAATGGCTGCGAAATTCGGACTGGACGACGACGGCGTCGTGGTGGTGATCGGATCGGGTGCCGGCGGCGGCACGCTGTCGAACGAGCTGGCGCAGAAGGGGATCAAGGTCGTCTGCCTGGAAGCCGGCGGACGCCACGAGATTCAGGACTTCGTGAACGACGAGTGGAAGAGCTTCTCGCAAATCTCCTGGCTCGACAAGCGGACCACCTCGGGCGCCTGGCGGGTGGCGAAGGACTTCCCCAACCTGCCGGCCTGGATCGTCAAGGCGGTCGGCGGCTCCACCGTCCATTGGGCCGGCGCCTCGCTCCGCTTCCAGGAGCATGAGTTCAAGACGCGCACCACCTATGGCGAGATCGAGGGGGCCAACCTGCTCGACTGGCCGGTGACGCTGGCGGAGATGGAGCCCTATTACGACAAGGCCGAGTTCAAGATGGGGACGACCGGCACCAACGGCATCCCGCGCCTGCCCGGCAACAACAATTACAAGGTGCTGGCGGCCGGCGCCAAGAAGCTGGGCTACAACGAGTTCCACACCGGCAACATGTCGATCAACAGCAAGCCGCGCGACGGCCGCGGCGCCTGCCAGCAGATCGGCTTCTGCTTCCAGGGCTGCAAGTCGGGTGCGAAATGGTCGACCCTCTACACCGAGATCCCCAAGGGCGAGGCCACCGGCAACCTGGAGGTCCGGCCGAACTCCCAGGTCCTGAAGATCGAGCATGACGCGAAGGGCCGGGTCAACGCGGTGCTCTACGCCGACGCCACCGGCGCCTTCCACCGGCAGAAGGCCCGCGTCGTCGCCGTCGCCGGCAACTCGATCGAGAGCCCGCGCCTGCTGCTGAACTCGGCGTCGTCGATGTTCCCGGACGGGCTGGCGAACTCGTCGGGCCAAGTCGGGCGCAACTACATGCGGCACATGACCGGCTCGGTCTACGCGGTGTTCGACCGACCGGTGCACATGTACCGCGGCACCACCATGGCCGGGATCATCCGCGACGAATCCCGCTTCGACCCGCGGCGCGGCTTCGTCGGCGGCTACGAGATGGAAACGCTGTCGCTCGGCGTGCCCTTCATGGCCGCCTTCCTCGACCCCGGCGCCTGGGGCCGCGACTTCAGCTCGGCGATGGACGCCTACGACCATATGGCCGGCATGTGGCTGGTCGGCGAGGACATGCCGCGCGAGACCAACCGCATCACCCTGCACGCGACCGAGAAGGACAAGTTCGGCCTGCCGATCCCGAACGTGAACTTCGACGACCATCCCAACGACGTCGCCATGCGCACCCACGCCTACGGCCGCGGCTCCGCCGTCTACGACGCGGTGGGCGCAACGCGGACCATCCACACGCCGCCCTACCCCTCCACCCACAACCTCGGCACCAACCGCATGAGCGCCAACGCGCGGGACGGCGTCGTCAACAAATGGGGCCAGACGCACGACATCAAGAACCTGTTCGTGTCGGACGGCAGCCAGTTCACCAGCGGCGCGTCGGAGAACCCGACCCTGACCATCGTCGCGCTGGCGATCCGGCAGGCCGACCACATCGCCGAGCAGATGAGCCACCGGGAGATCTGATACCGGGTTCTGGATGTCTTGACTCCTGAACCCGGTATCCGGCCGCGACGGCGGCCGCGGCCCGATAGGGCCGAAGCCTGCGTGGCGTATGAACGCGCGTTCGGCCCGCCCGGGGCTCCGGACCCCTCCTCCGGAGTCCCGGGCGCGGCGCGCGCAGGCAAGCCCGAGCCGTCACTCCGGGGAACGCATCAGAACTCCCTCATGTTTGCGGGACAAGGCGCCGCCGGCAACGCGGCGCCGTTCACCGGAACCGACCCAGGAGGGATCCATGCTGCCCGCCACCGTCTCCCGCGTGGAGAATGCCACGTCCGCCGAACTGAACCGTCGGATCGCCGCCGAGATCACGCAGAGCGTCCGCCACCATGCCGAGCATCCGGAGGAGATCGACCGCCGCCTCCGCGACCTCGATCGCGAATGGGACGTCGAGCGCACGCTCGAGACCAACGCGGCGACCCTGGCGCTGACCGGCACCCTGCTGGGCGCGTTCGCCGACCGGCGCTTTCTGCTGCTGCCCGCCGCCGTCGCCGGCTTTCTGCTTCAGCACGCGCTTCAGGGCTGGTGCCCGCCGATTCCGGTGCTCCGGCGCCTGGGCATCCGCAGCGCGGCCGAGATCCAGCGCGAGCGGACGGCGCTGAAGGCGCTGCGCGGCGACTTCGAAGGCCTGGGCCACAGCGCGCCGGACGAGGCGCCGGCACGACGGGCCCGTCGCGCGATCGAGGCGGCCGACGCCTGACCGGCTCCACCGCCCGGTGGTGGGACATGACGTCCCACCACCGCTCTTTAGCCCCATGCGCCGGCCCCTCCGTGCACCGTGCGCGCTAAACTGGATGCATCGCAACCGCATGGAGGGATGCATCATGAGACGCCTGATGGCGATGACGGTGGCCGTTCCGCTGCTTTTCATCGCCGCGCCGGGCACGGCGACCGACCTTCACTGGTTCTGGGAACAGACTTGCGGGGACTGCCACGACCACGCGGCCAGCTGGGCGCGGCAATTCCTGACGGTGAAGGACGGGAGGCTCCAGGGGCGCCATCACACGGACGACCTGCTCGTCTTCCTGGGGAATCACCACCTGCCGCCGGACCTCGTCCAACCGATGTACGACATGCTGCTCGCCCAGGCCAGCACCGAGCCGCGTTTCAAGGAGCGTTGCGGTCGCTGCCACGAAACCGCCGCCGAACTCGCCCGGGAATCGCTGGTGGTCCGCAACGGTGTGTTGCAAGGGCGGGAGAGCGGTCGCCCGGTGGCCCAGTTCCTGCCCCGCCATGCCAAGCTCGGCCTGACGCCGGAGGATGTGGCCTTCTTCACCGACTTGCTGACGCGGGTCGAAGGCGAGGTCCATTCCGGCAACTGAGAACGCGGCGAAGAATGCCGTCGCCGACCCGGCGATTAGGACTCCAGCGGGCCGCGCATCCTGTGGCATAAGGGGCCGAACCTCGCCACGGGAACCCGTCCGCACATGATTCGCTTCGAGAACATCAGCAAGCAGAACAGTCACCGAATCCTTTTCCTCGAAGCGTCTGCGGCACTGAACAGGGGCGAGAAGATCGGGCTGGTCGGTCCCAACGGCGCCGGCAAGACGACGCTGTTCCGGATGATCACCGGCGAGGAGCTGCCCGACGGCGGCCAAGTGTCGATCGAGAAGCAGGTGTCGATCGGCTATTTCAACCAGGATGTCGGCGAGATGGCGGGCCGCAGCGCCGTCGCCGAGGTGATGAACGGCGCCGGGCCGGTCAGCACGGTGGCGGAGGAGTTGGCCAGCCTCGAAGCGGCGATGGCCGATCCCGACCGCCTCGACGAGATGGACGCGATCATCGAGCGCTACGGCGAGGTGCAGGCGCGCTTCGAGGAGCTGGGCGGCTATGAGCTGGAGGGCAAGGCGCGCGAGGTGCTCGCCGGGCTCAGCTTCAGCCAGGAGATGATGGACGCCGACGTCGGCGGCCTGTCGGGTGGCTGGAAGATGCGCGTGGCGCTCGGCCGCATCCTGCTCATGCGGCCCGACGCCATGCTGCTCGACGAGCCGAGCAACCATCTGGACATCGAAAGCCTGATCTGGCTGGAAGGCTTCCTGAAGGGCTACGAAGGCGCCCTGCTGATGACCTCGCACGACCGCGAGTTCATGAACCGCATCGTCACCAAGATCATCGAGATCGACGGCGGGTCGCTGACCAGCTACTCCGGCGACTATGCCTTCTACGAGCGGCAGCGGGCGTTGAAGGAGCAGCAGCAACAGGCGCAGTTCGAACGGCAGCAGGCCATGCTGGCGAAGGAGCTGAAGTTCATCGAGCGCTTCAAGGCCCGGGCCTCGCACGCCAGCCAGGTCCAGAGCCGGGTGAAGAAGCTGGACAAGATCGAGCGCTTCGAACCGCCCAAGCGCCGCCAGGTCGTGACCTTCGACTTCCCGCCGGCCCCGCGCTCCGGCGAGGACGTCGCGGTGCTGAAGAACGTGCACAAGGGCTATGGCGACCGCAGCATCTACCAGGGGCTCGACCTGACGATCCGCCGCAAGGAGCGCTGGTGCGTCATGGGCATCAACGGCGCCGGCAAGTCGACGCTGCTGAAGCTGGTGGCGGGCTCGACCGAACCGGACACCGGGACCGTCACCGTCGGCGGCAGCGTCAAGATGGGCTATTTCTCCCAGCACGCGATGGAACTGCTCGACGGCGAGCGGACGGTGTTCGAATCGCTGGAGGGGGCGTTCCCGCTGGCCGGCCAGGGCTCGCTGCGGGCGCTGGCCGGCTGTTTCGGCTTCTCCGGCGACGACGTCGAAAAGAAATGCCGCGTCCTGTCCGGCGGCGAAAAGGCCCGGCTGGTGATGGCGCTCATGCTCTACAACCCGCCGAACTTCCTGGTGCTCGACGAACCGACCAACCACCTCGATCTCGACACCAAGCAGATGCTGATCACCGCGCTGGCCGCGTACGAGGGCACCATGCTGTTCGTGTCGCACGACCGCCATTTCCTGGCCGCGCTGTCCAACCGGGTGCTGGAACTGACGCCGGAGGGCATCCACCAGTATGGCGGCGGCTACACCGAATACGTGGCGCGCACCGGCCACGAAGCCCCCGGACTGCACAGCTGACGTCCGGGAGCAATCATCCGCAGGCCGCTAGGATCTGAGCCGGCTGGACGCGCTCATCAGCGCCGCGTCCGCCGACAGCAGGGTCTTGGCCAGCGCCACCCAATAGCTGGCGCCGATGGCGAGGTTGGCGTCGTTGAAGTCGTAGGCCGGGTTGTGCAGCAGGCAGCCGCCGTCGGTCGGCCCGTTGCCGAGCCAGATGTAGCAGCCCGGCCGCTCCTTCAGCATGAAGGCGAAATCCTCCGCCCCCATCGAGGGCATCGGGTCGTGGTCGATGTTCTCCTCCCCCACCAGGCCGGCGGCCACCTTGGCGCACAGCGCGGTCTCGGCCGGGCTGTTGACGGTCGCCGGGTAGCGCCGTTCGTAGCGCACGCTGGCGGTGCAGCCGAAGGAGGCGGCGGTGTGCTCCGCCAACGCCCGCAGGCGGGCCTCCACCACGTCCTGGACGCTGTCCTTGAAGGCGCGCACGGTGCCGCGCAGCGTGACGTCGGACGGGATGACGTTCCAGGTGTCGCCGCCGAAGATCCAGGTGGTGGAGACCACCGCGCTGTCCATCGGGTGCAGGCTGCGGCCGGGAATGGTCTGCAGCGTGGTCAGCAGATGGCCGGCGGCGGTGACCGGATCATGGCCCATGTGCGGCATGGCGGCGTGGCTGCCCTGGCCGTGGATCACCACCTCGAAGATGTCGTAGCTGCCCATCATCGGCCCCGGCCGCAACGCGACCTGGCCCAGCGGCAGGCCCGGCCAGTTGTGCATGCCGTAGACACCCTCCACCGGGTACCGCTCGAACAGCCCGTCGGCGATCATCTCGCGGGCGCCGCCCTCGTTCTCCTCCGCCGGCTGGAAGATGACGTGCAGCGTCCCGGCGAAGTCGGGATCGTCGGCGAGGACCTTGGCGGCGCCCAGCAGCATGGCGGTGTGGCCGTCATGGCCGCAGGCGTGCATCCGGCCCGGATTGACCGAGCGGTGGGCGAAGTCGTTCGCCTCGTGGATGTGCAGGGCATCCATGTCGGCGCGCAGCGCGATGGCGCGGTTGCCCGGCCGCCGGCCCTTCAGCGTGCCGACCACGCCGGTGCGGCCCAGCCCCGTCTCCACCTCCAGCCCGAAGGAGCGCAGCGTGCCGGCGACGAAGGCGGCGGTCTCATGCTCCTCGAAGGCGGTTTCGGGGTGGGCGTGCAGATGGTGCCGCCAGTGCCGCATCTCCGGCGCCAGCGCCGCGGCGGCCGGGTTCAGGCGGACGTTCGGAGGGATGCTCATTCAGGCGTCTCCATGCTGCCACTTTCAGGCAGGCTGTAGCGGAAGTCGCAGTGGCTGTCGCCCTGCATGATGGTGCGGGTGCGGGTGAAGCGGGCATCCGGCCGGTAGCCGCACATGAACTCGCCGTCGCGGTTGCAGGACAGGATGTCGCCGATCTCCTGGACGCCCATCTCGCGATAGCTCTCGGCGTAGCGGCAGCGGGTGACGTTGAAGCCCAGCCGGTCGGGCGTGCTCTCGATCACCTCCAGCCGCAGGGCGTCGCCGGCGGTCCACAGGGCGAGCCGCTCGCGGAAGGTGGCGAGGTCGGCCGTCCCGTGGCTGGCGCGGTCCTCCGCCGCCATGGCGGCGCCGGTTTCGCGCGCCATCGTCTCGATCGCACGGGCCAGGACGGCGCGCGCCCGCTCCCGGCCGATCTCGGGCACGAGCTGGTCGTAGAGCGCCTTGGCGAAGGCCGCCTCGATCCGCCGACGGTCCAGGATCGCCATGGCGTTGAGCGGCATGCCTGGAGGCGCCATGCCCGGACGTG
Organism: Azospirillum sp. TSO35-2; assembly: GCF_003116095.1. GTDB lineage: Bacteria > Pseudomonadota > Alphaproteobacteria > Azospirillales > Azospirillaceae > Azospirillum. The sequence goes on along the minus strand of NZ_LGRA01000013.1, from coordinate 462,129 downwards.
GCGGTGCGGCGGGTGGGGTGTCGTCGGTGTCGGTCATCGTTCCGGTCCTTCCCTTCGGCGGCCGAGACAGGCCGCCCGGAGGTGGTGATCGGCGGCCCGTTCGGCGCCGCCCCACAACGCAGGCCTGATCGTCGGCAGATTTTCACGGAAAGGCGTTTGCCCGCAAGGTGTCGGACGGCTTTTCGCCGTACATCTGGAAATAATAGGCGGAGAACCGGCCGAGGTGCCAGAAGCCGTGGTCCATGGCGATCTCCGCCACCGTCGTCGACCGCGGGTCGGCGACGCGCAACGCCCGCCGCGCCGCGTTCAGCCGCACCATCTTCAGGTAATCCTTGGGCGAGACGCCCATGACGTCGGCGAAGCTGTATTCCAGCATGCGCGTCGTCACCCCGATTGCCTGGGCGACCTGCGCCACGGACAGCCGCTCCTCGGGGTAGGCTTCCACATACTCACGGAACTGACGGACGAACTTCTGCCGCTGCGACGGGGCGACCGCCGCGGGGCGGACAGCGTGCAAGACGCCGGCCTCGACCACCGACACGCAGTGATCCAGCAGGGGCAGGATGACGCCGGCCTGTTCCAGCAGATCCGGCGTCGCGGCGAGCATGCATTGCAGCACCATACGCAGTTCGGGGCTGCGGGCGTAGGAGAACGAGCTGGTCGGAACCTCCGCCGGGTCCGGCATCCTCACGCGAAGCTGCTCCGCCCGCCAGCCGTCGATGGCCAGCGCCAGCACCGACATCGGCCCGTTGCACAGGAATTCGCACAGGGTGCCGCCGCGCAGGACCAGCACGTCGTCCTCGCCGACCGGCTTGCCGTCCAGCCGGGCCGGGGCCGATCCCAAAGCCGAGACGGCGACCACCAAGGTGTCGGGCGGCGGTGCGGTGTGCTGATGCAGGCGAAGGTTGGTGTCCTCCCGGAAGATGCGGATGCCGGGCGCGACCACCTCGGTCAACCGCCCGAGGAAGCGCCCGGGCTGCAGCTGGCGGTAATGCTGGGTCCAGCCGGCCAAGGCCTGCTCCTGCTCCCACACGTCGTCGGCGACGTCGGTCGCCGGTTGGAGGATCTTGGGCTCCACCATCCGCTCTTGCTCCAGGGACGGCACAATCCGGCCGGTTCGTGTGGCTTTGGCGGCAATGTCCAGGCACCGGTCATGCCGGCGCCACCATGTTCCGCGCTTTGGAAAAGAAGTCAAACACAGAGAAGGATGATCTCCGCCATTTCGCATAATGGATAAGAGCGTTTTTTAGCCATTTCTCTGCACTACAGAAAAACTCGCCGCTCAAAGCGAAGGCAACCGGGCGATTTCGACAACAGAAGCCTCAGTAGCGTCCACCCCTGTAGGGGGAAACGAGGCAGTCGAAAGATTTTTGACACGGCGACAGGTCTTGACGCGGTCATCGGGTTCTTGCCGGTTTTCACACGGGCAAACTGGTTCGAGCGACGCATAATTACCATTGGTTCTTAACAATATGATAAGCGAACAAATCATCATTGCGGCTCACAATGTCGTCCAGTAATTCGAAAAGACAGGTGGCGAGTAAAGCAAAATCCCCAAGACCGCCGCAGATGAATATGTCACGGGCAATCGGCCATTGATATTCACGGACTCCCCAGAAATATCCCTTGCGCGACGTCTGACTTCATCGAGCGATCTCCTTGGCCGCTTAAAGAAAAATCTGACGAATCACCTGCCGCTTTCGCAAATCGGATAGATCGCACGCCAACCGTCACTGCACGATGCTTGGCAGCCGCAGAGGAACCGGGAAACCCGGTCCGGGTGCGGCGACCACGCGGATATCCGAACGGAGGGCGACGGGATGGCGGATGTGCTGATCCTGGGCGGCGGCCCGGCGGGCGCGGTGCTTGCCCGGCGCCTGACGGCGCTCGGGCACGAGGTCGCTCTGGTGTCCTGCGCCCGCCGCCCGGCGGTGGAGGGGTTGTCGGTGCGGGCGGTGGAAGGCCTTCGCCGTGCCGGCTGTGCCGAGGCGGTCGCGACGGTCGGCGCGCTGGCGATGCGTTCGGTCGATTGGAACGGGCGGCGCACCGGCCTGAACGGCGAGCATCTGGTCGACCGCCCCGTCCTCGACGCCGCGCTCCTGCGCGACGCCGCGACCGGCGGCGCCACGGTAATCCACGCCGCGGTGGCCCGCGTCGAGCCCATGGGGGACGGCTGGCGGGCGGTCGATGACGAGGGTGCGACGCTGGGGGCCGGCCGCTTCCTGGTGGAAGCCCGCGGCCGCCGGGCGCCGAACGCCCCGGCGCGGGAAACCGGCCCGCGCTCGCTGGCGGTGAGCCGCAGCTATCAGGGCCGGCCCGGGCCGGCGGGCAGCGCCGCGCTGTCCTTCGCCGACGGCTGGGGCTGGCTGGCCGCCCTGCCCGATGGCCGGCGGGTGGTGCAGGTCATCACCGACGGCACCGAGATCCCCGCCCGCGCCGACCTGACCGCCTGGCACGCCGCCGCGATCTCGACCCTGCCGCAGGCGGCCGACTGGATCGCCGGCTGCACGCCGGCCGGTGCCGCCGAAGCGCGCGACGCCACGGCGATCCGGCGATCGGCGGGCCTGTCGGCCGACCGGCTGCGGATTGGCGACGCCGCCTTCGCCGTCGACCCGCTGTCGGGCCACGGGGTCTACGCCGCGGTGGCCTGGGCCTTCGCCGCCGCCGCGGCCGTTAACACGCTGCTGACGGACCGAAGCGCGCTGCCCCTGGTCGAGCGCTTCGTCGAGGAGCGCTGTACCGAGCTGTTCGCCCAGGCCGCCGCGGCCGGCAACGTGTTCTACCGCACCGAGGAACGCTGGCCGGACCGCCCCTTCTGGTCCCGCCGCGCCGCCTGGCCGCCAGCCCCGCCGCCCTTGCCGGAGCGCGGCATCCGCCGCCGCGCCGTGGTGGTGAACGACCGGATCGAGGAGCGCCCGGTGCTGGTCACGCCGGCCCTGCCGCGCGGCGTGCTGGCGGTCGAGGGGATCGAGCTGTGGCCGCTGCTGGCGACGGCGAAGGAGCGCCCGGACCAGGGCGGCGACCTGGCGGAGCAATGGGGCCGCCGGCTCGGCCAACCGCCCGACCGGGTCGCCGTGGCGCTCGCCTGGCTGGCACGGAACGGATTTCTGCCCGGTGGGACATCCCACCTCGCGCCATGACGACAACGACCAAGAACGGGGGAGTATCGATGGGACCGAGACGAAGAGACTCCGGCGGCACCGCACCGGCCGATCAGTGGCACGGCGTGCTGTTCGGCGCGCTGGCGGGAACCATGCTGTTCGGCGGGGCGATGACGATCGCCGATGACGCCTTCGCGGCGGGCGGCGGCGCGACCGATGGCCGGGCGCTGATCCAGGAGCGCTGTTCCTCCTGCCACCAGAAGGAGGCGGACGGAACGCTGCACCGCATCGACCATGTCCGCAAGACGCCGGAAGGCTGGACGATGACGCTGTTCCGCATGCGCCAGTTCCACGGCGTCGCGCTGTCGGAGGAGGAGCAGCGGACCCTGGTCGCCTATTTCGCCGACCGCCAGGGTCTGGCGCCGGAGGAAACCGCCCCCTACCGCTATGTGCTGGAACGCCGCCCGGCGGTGGTGGAAGAGCCGGTGACCGATGGCGACCTGTCGGTGATGTGCGCACGCTGCCACAGCGTCGCCCGCGTCGGGCTCCAGCGCCGCGACGCCGACGAATGGACGCGTCTGGTCAACTTCCATCTTGGCCAATGGCCGACCATCGAATATTCCGCCCAGGGCCGCGACCGCAAATGGTGGGAGATCGCCTCCACCCAGATCCCGCAGCTTCTCGGGACGAAATTCCCGTTCAAGACGGACGCCTGGACCGATTGGCAGGCGGCGCCCAAGCCCGACCTCGCCGGCCGCTGGGCGGTCGCCGGGCACCGGCCGGGGATCGGCTCCTACGGCGGGACGGCGACGGTCACCAAGGCCGAAAACGGCTACCGCGTCACCTACGAGCTGACCGACGCCGCCGGCAAGCCGCTGAGCGGAGAGGGCCGTTCGGTCGTCTACACCGGCTATGAGTGGCGCGGCACCGGCACGCTCGACGGCAAGCCGGTGCGCGAGGTGTTCGCCGCGTCGCGCGACGGCAGCCGCCTCGACGGACGCTGGTTCCTGACCCAGCAGGACGAGGTCGGCGGCAGCCTGCACGCCCTGCGGATCGGCGGGACCGCCAGCGCGATCCTCGGCACCAGCCAGAGCTTCCTGAAGGCGGGGACCACCGCCCGCATCACGCTGTGGGGCGCCGGGCTCGACCGTGGCGAGATCGCGTTCGGCCCGGGCGTGTCGGCGAAGATCCTGTCGCGCAGCCCGACCGCCATGACCGTGGAGGCGACGGCCGCCGCGGACGCCGCCCCCGGCGCGCGCAGCCTGACGGTGGGCGGCGCCAGGACCGACGGTTTCGCCGTCTACGCCACGCTCGACAGCGTCCGGGTGGAGCCCGACTACGCCATCGCCCGCATCGGCGGCAACAGCGGGCCGGTCCCGCCGATGACCGCCCAGTTCGAGGCGGTCGGCTACCTGAACGGCCCGGACGGCAAGCCGGGCACCGAGGACGACGTGCGCGTCGGCCCGATGCCGGCGAGCTGGAACGTCGAGCCGTTCAACGAGGCGGCGGCGCAGATGCAGGACGCCAAGTTCGCCGGAGCGATGGGCCCGACCGGCCTGTTCATGCCGGCCGGCGCCGGCCCCAACCCGCAGCGCCAGTTCGGCACCAACAACATCGGCGACCTGAAGATCGTCGGCACGGTCCAGGACGGCTCCGCCACGCTGACCGGCTCCGGCCGGCTGATCAGCACGGTGCAGCGCTGGAACGACCCGCCCATCCATTGAGGAGCAGAGCCATGGCAACCCTTCATCTGGTGCGCGACGACCTGCGCGACGTGACGGTCGGCGACCGGCGTGTCCTGTTCCACGTCCCGACCAGCGGCCTGTTCGAGCTGGACCGCGTCGGCGGCGCCCTGATCGACCTGTTCGCCGAGCTGGGCGAGGTGAGCGAGGAGGATGTCCGCCGCCGCTTCGACGGCGTCGCCGACCCGGCCGAGGTCATCGACAGCCTGCGCGAGCTGATCACGCTGCGCGTCGTCGAGAACGGCCCGGTCGCCAAGCGGTCCAAGCCGCCGGTGACCATCAGCGAGTTCCCGCTCAGCACCGTCGTGCTGAACGTCAACACCGGCTGCAATCTCAGCTGCACCTACTGCTACAAGGAGGATTTGACCACCCCCGCCAAGGGCGAGCGGATGGAGTTCGACACCGCCGCCCGCAGCGTCGACCTGCTGCTGCAGGAGGCGAAGGGCCGCGACAGCGTCAACGTCGTCTTCTTCGGCGGGGAGCCGCTGACCAACCTGCCGCTGATCCGCCAGGTGGTGGAGTATGCCGAGAGCCGCGGGCGTGACGCCGGTGTCCGCATGGACTTCTCGCTGACCACCAACGGCGTCCTGCTGACCGAGGACATCGTCGACTGGCTCGACGCCCACCGCTTCGGCATCACCATCAGCATGGACGGGCCAAAGCCGCTGCACGACCGCAACCGCCGCACCGTCGGCGGCAAGGGGTCGTACGACGTCGTGGCGGCCAAGGCGCGGATGCTGCTGTCCCGCTACCGCTCCCGTCCGGTCGGCGCGCGGGTGACGCTGACCGCCGGGGTGACCGACGTGATGGCGATCCACGACCATCTGAAGAACGAACTGGGTTTCTTCGAGGTGGGATTCTCCCCCGTCACCTCGGGCGCCATGTCGGCCTTCAACCTGACCGGCGACGAGCTGGCCGACGTCTTCCGCAACATGAAGGAGCTGGGCCGCGCCTATGTCGAAGCGGCGAAGCGCGGCGTCAACACCGGCTTCTCCAACATGCACCAGCTGATGACCGACCTGTCGGAGGGCACGACCAAGTCGCTGCCCTGCGGCGCCGGCCTGGGCATGCTGGCGGTCGACAAGGAAGGCGACCTGCATCTCTGCCACCGCTTCACCGGATCGTCGCAGCCGACCTACGGCAATGTCGAGGACGGCATCGCCAAGGACAGCCTCGGCAGCTTCCTGGAGGGCATGGCCAACCGCAGCGGCACCGATTGCGAGACCTGCTGGATCCGCAAGCTGTGCGCCGGCGGCTGCTATCACGAATCCTACGCCCGCTACGCCGATCCGGCGCACCCGACCTATCACTACTGCGACCTGATGCGCGACTGGATCGACTTCGGCATCCGCGCCTACGCCGAGATCATGGTCGCCAACCCGCAGTTCATCGAACGCCACGTCGCGCCGCGCAGGGGGATGAAATGAAGCATCTGACGCCCATCAACAAGAAGGCCCGCCTGGTCGACCAGGCCGTCGAGGACGGCCATATGGACGAGGTGGTGGCGATGCAGGTGGTGGTTGGCTGCGCCTCCACCATGGATCCGGGCTGGGAGGTCGATCCCTTCGGCAGCGTCGCCGCGCTGTGCGCGCCGATGGAGGCCGACCTCTACGGCTGCTCCGACCCCTGCTGGTGGCCGGCGCAGGTGCCCGACACCATCAACAGCTACCCGGATTGGAACGCCAAGGCCGCCTCGGCCCAGAACGACTGGCGCGCGCTCCAGTCGGTGTTCCCCAAGGAATGACCGCCATGAGGGACCACGCAAACGGAGCCCGTCCGATGAGAAACCGCCGCCCCATCGTCCAAACGGCATCCCGCCTCGGCGGCCTGCTCGCCGCCCTGCTGCTCGCCGCCTCTCCCGCCGCCGCCAAGGACTATCTGCTGACCGGCGCCAAGCCCGACAAGCTGGTGCTGGTCGACGCCGCCGCCCGCAAGGTGGAGCGGGTGCTGACCATCCCCGGCGGCGGGGTGGCGCCCAGCACCATCGTGCCCTCGCCGGACGGCCGCGTCGCCTATGTCATCAACAACCATCTGGGCAGCGTGTCCGGCGTCGATCTGGACAGCGGCAAGCAGGTGTTCCGCGCCGATTTCTCCACAACCGGCGAACCGGGCGGCGACCTGCGCGTCCGCGCCCTGTTCGGCATGGACGTCAGCCCCGACGGCAAGGAGCTGTACGTCTTCCAGTCCCCGGTCCGCCTGCTGCCCGGTGAATACCGGGTGGAGGACACCCGCATCGCCGTCTACAACACCGCCGACGGCGTCGGCGCCAAGCCGGTGCGCCTGCTGCCGGCGCCGCGCCGCATCGCGGTGCTCGCCTTCTCCAAGGATGGCGGCACGCTGTGGGCGCTCGGCTGGGATCTCTACGGGCTCGACCCGAAGACCGGGGCGGTGAAGGAGACGCACAAGGTGCTGAACTGGACCCGCGCCAACCACAGCCCGCCCGACGTCCTCGACATCTGGCCGCAGTTCGAGCAGGCGGCGACCCTGTCCACCCCCTACTCCACCGCCCGCACCGATCTGGCGGCGACCGATCCCGGCGCCGCCCGCACTGGGCTGATGACGCTCGACCTCGCCACCGGCCGGATGGACATGCGCGACTTCGAGGACACCAGCGCCGTCATCTTCTCGTCCGTCATCAGCCCGGTGAACCGGACGGAGGCCTATTCCGTCTACACCCAGCTGTCGAAGATCGACACCGACGGCGGACGGCTGGTCAAGCGGGTCGACCTGCCGCACACCTACTACGCGATCAACATCTCCAGCGACGGCAAGGAGGTCTATGTCGGCGGCACCGCCTGCGACATCGGCGTCTACAGCACCGACACGCTCGACCGCGTCGGTCAGGTCGAGATCGCCGGCTGCCCCGACCAGGGCATGGCCTCCCTGCGGGTGATCCGGCGCTGACCACATCCAAGAATCCCCCTCTCCCCACGGGGAGAGGGGGATTCCTCCGTCACCCACAGGATCCCCCATGCCCAATTCCCTGCGCTGGGCCGGTGCCTTCGTCCGGCCGCACCGCATCCGTCTGGCGGTCTGCGTCGCGCTGTCGCTCGCCGGCACCGGCGTCGGGCTGGTGCAGCCCTGGCTGACCAAGCGCATCGTCGATGACGGGCTGACGGGCGGCAATGCCCGGCTGCTCGTCCTGCTGACGCTGGGCATGCTGGCGGCAGGGCTGGTTTCGACGCTGCTGTCGGGGGTGAACCGGCTGGTCTACACCCGCGCCTCGGCCGGCGTGCTGTTCGCGATGCGGGAGCATGTCTACGGCCATCTCCAAAGCCTGCCGCCGCGCTTCTACGCCCGCTGGTCGGCCGGCGACGTGCTGGGCCGGCTCGACGGCGATCTGGCGGAGGTGCAGCGCTTCGCCGTGGACGCTCCCCTCTCCGCGCTGAACGCGCTGCTGACCCTGGCCGGGGCGGTGGCGCTGATGGCGCTGATCGACCCGGCGCTGACCCTGGTCGCCTTCCTGCTGCTGCCGGCCCAGGCCCTGTTCCTGCACCGCACCCGCCCCTGGGTGGAGCGCAACAGCCGGGCGCTCCGCGACGCCATGGCGGCGCTGACCGGCTTCTTCGTCCAGCGGCTGTCGGCGATGAAGCTGATCCAGTCGCTGGGCGCCGAGGGCCAGGAGGCCGACCGCCTCGCCACCCTCAACCGCGACTGCCTGGGGCAGCTCCTGCGCCAGCAGATGGTCGGCCTCGTCACCGGTGGCGTGCCGGGATTGCTGGGCTCCGCCGGGACCGCCGCGGTGTTCCTGTGGGGCGGGCTGCGGGTGATCGACGGCGACCTGTCGCTGGGCGCGCTGATCGCCTTCTCCGCCTATCTCGGCCGCGCCGCCGGTCCGGTGCAGGGCCTTCTCGGCCTGATCGTCGGGGCGCAGCGCGCCCGCGTGTCGCTGGACCGGGTCAATCAACTGCTGGCCGAAGCCCCGGCCGTGCGCCCGCCGGCGCGACCGGTCACGCCGGAGCCCGGCGGTGGTGCCCTGTCGGTCGACGGCGTGGTGTTCGGGTACGGGCCGGACGGATCGGGGCCGAACGGATCGGGGCTGAACGGGCCGGTGCTCGACCGGCTGTGCCTGACGGTGCCGGTCGGTGCGAAGGTCGGGCTGCTCGGCCCCTCCGGTGCTGGAAAATCCACGCTGACCGACCTGCTGCACCGCCATTACGACCCGGAGCAGGGCCGCATCACGCTCGACGGCGTCGACCTGCGCGACCTCGACCCTGCCCTGCTGCGCCGCCGGGTGGCGGTGCTGGGGCAGGACGCGCCGCTGCTGCCGGGCACCATCGCCGACAATCTGCGCTTCGGCCTGACGGCGGCGGAGAGTGCCGCGCTCGACAAGGACAGGCTGGCCGAGGCGGTGGCCGCCGCCCAGCTCGCCGGCTGGATCGCCGGGCTGCCGCGCGGGCTGGACACGCCGGTCGGCGCCTGGGCGTCGGCCCTGTCGGGCGGCCAGCGGCAGCGGATCGCGCTGGCCCGCTGCCTGCTGCGCAAGCCGGAACTCCTGATCCTCGACGAACCGGTGTCGGCCCTCGACCCGGTCGCCGCGGTGCGGCTGATCGCCGACGTCGACCGGCTGTTCGCCGGCCGGACCCGCCTGGTCATCAGTCACCGGGCGGAGGCGCTGGCCGGCTGCGACGCCGTCTACCGGTTGGAGCAGGGCCGGCTCTTCCCCGAACCGGCTGGCACGGTCGACCGGCCGCTGCGGGAGGCCGCATGCGCGTCGCGGTGATCGACAGCGGCATCGCCCTGCCCGGTGTGCCGGTCGCCGAGCGCGCGGCCTTCCGGCTGCGCCCGGACGCCCTGGGCGTCGAGCAACTCCCAGCCCAACCCGACCGCGTCGGCCACGGCAGCGCGGTCGCCGCCGCCATTCTGGCGCAAGCCCCGGCGGCGGAGCTGATCGACGTCCAGATCTTCCACGACGGCGTCACCGCCTCCCCGGCCGCGGTGGCGGCGGCGCTGCGCTGGGCCGCCGACCGCGGCGCCCGTCTGGCGACCTTGAGCCTCGGCCTGCCCGCCGACCGTCCGGTGCTGCGCGCGGCGGTGGAGGCGGCGCTGGCGCGGGGCCTGCTGCTGGTCGCCGCCAGTCCGGCCCGCGGCGGCCCCGTGTGGCCGGCCGCCTATCCCGGCGTCATCGCCGCCACCGGCGACGCCCGTTGCGGACCCGGCGAGGTCTCCGTCCTGCCGACCGCCTTCGGCACCTGTCCGCGCCGCCCCGATGGGGATCCGCGCGCCGGCGGCGCCAGCCTCGCCGTCGGCCATCTTGCCGGCCTTCTCGCCGCCGCCGCCCCGTCGTCGCACGAGGCGGCGCTTGCCCATCTGCACCGGGTCGCCCGTTGGCGGGGGCCGGAGCGGCGGCTGGTCTGACGCCCCGACCGACGCGACGGCAAAGAAAAACATCCGCAACATAATCAGTTCGCAAAGCGGATAGATCGCACACGCCACGATGGCGATACTTCGGCCGCTTCCCGCGGAAGACCTGCCCTCCCAATTTCCGGAACGCACCCATGTCCGATTACAAACTGCTGATCGGCGGCCGCCTGGTCGCCGGCGACACCACCATGCCGGTCGTCAACCCGGCGACGGAGGCGGTGATCGCCGCCTGCCCGCGTGGGTCGGAGGCCCAGATGGACGAGGCGGTCGCCGCCGCCAAGGCCGCCTTCCCCGGCTGGGCGGCGCTGCCCATCGCCGAGCGGCGGGCGGCGATCCTGCGGCTTGCCGACGCGCTGAACCGGCGGGCCGACGCGTTCGCCCGGCTGCTGACCCGGGAGCAGGGCAAGCCCCTGTCCGAATCGACGGCCGAACTGGCCTATACGGAAGCCTTCCTGCGCAGCCTCGCCGCGCTGGACCTGCCGGTGCGGGTGGTGGAGGACAGCGAACGGCGGCGTGTCGAGCTGCACCGCCGGCCGCTGGGGGTGGTCGCGGCGATCATCCCCTGGAATTTCCCGCTGCTGATCATCGCCTTCAAGCTGCCGCTGGCTCTGCTCGCCGGCAACAGCATGGTCATCAAGCCGGCGCCGACCACGCCGCTGACCGCCCTGCGCTTCGGCGAGCTGTGCGCCGAAACCCTGCCGCCCGGCGTCGTCAACATCGTCACCGATGCCAACGACCTGGGCGCCCGCCTGTCCAGCCATCCCGACGTGCGCAAGGTCACCTTCACCGGCTCCACCGAGACCGGACGGCGGGTGATGTCCTCGGCGGCGGCGACGATCAAGCGGATCACGCTGGAGCTGGGCGGCAACGACGCCGCCATCGTCCTGGAGGATGCCGACCCCAAGGCGGTGGCGCCGAAGCTGTTTGCCGGCGCGTTCCTGAACGCCGGGCAGGTCTGCCTGGCCATCAAGCGCCTCTATGTCCATGAGCGCATCCATGACGCGCTGTGCGCCGAGCTGGCCGCCTTGGCCGAGGCGGCGGTGGTCGGCGACGGGCTTGAGCCGGACGTGCGGATCGGCCCGCTCCAGAACCGCGCGCAATACGACAAGGTGCTGGGCTTCCTGGAAGACGCCGGGCGCGACGGCCGGATCATCGCCGGCGGCGCGGTCACGGACCGGCCCGGCTATTTCATCCGCCCGACCATCGTGCGCGACATCGCCGACGGCGCCCGGCTGGTCGATGAGGAACAGTTCGGTCCGATCCTGCCGGTGATCCGGGTCACCGACACCGAGGACGCCATCCAGCGGGCCAACGCCTTGCCCTATGGGCTCGGCGCCTCGGTGTGGTCGTCCAACCCCGACCGCGCCTATGACGTGGCGCGCCAGCTGGAGGCCGGCACCGTCTGGGTCAACACCCACCTGGATTTCGGCCCGACCATTCCCTTCGGCGGCGCCAAGCAATCCGGCCTTGGCGTCGAGTTCGCCGAGGAAGGGCTGGCGGAATTCACCCAGCTCACCGTCATCAACAGGGCGCATGGAGTGTGATCGGCTCTGGCGGAATCGCTTGAGCCGTGAAACACACTCACCAAACGGGGGATCGACAGACCGCCTCCGCGCGGGTTCAGTAGCGGAACGCGCCGCCCCGCCCCGCCGGGGCGGCGCCCATAACGGGCCAACCGCCCACAAATCATCCCGGGAGGAAAGCAGCTTGCAAACGGACACCCTGTCGCTGACCCAGAGCTACGTTCACGGCGCCAGCCGCACCCCGCTGCTGGGCGAGACGATCGGCGCGCATCTCGACCGTATCGCGGCGCTGTCGCCCGACCGGCCGGCCCTGATCGTCCGCCACCAGGGCATCCGCTGGACCTACGCGGCGTTCAAGCGCCGGGTCGACCAGGTGGCCGCCGGACTGGTCGCGCTGGGGCTGAAGCCCGGCGAGCGGATCGGCATCTGGTCGCAGAACAACGCCGAATGGGTGGTGACCCAGTTCGCCACCGCCAAGGCCGGCCTGATCCTGGTCAACATCAACCCGGCCTACCGCCTGCACGAGCTTGAATACGCCATCAACAAGGTCGGCTGCGCCGCCCTGATCCTGGCGCCCGCCTTCAAGGGCAGCGACTACATCGGCATGGTCCGCAAGCTCACTCCGGAACTGGACCGCGCCGACGCCGGGGCGGCGACCGGCGCCCTGGCGCTGGAACGGCTGCCGAGCTTGCGCCACCTGATCCGCCTGGGGGCGGAGAAGACCCCGGGCATGCTGAACTTCGACGAGCTGCCGGCGCTGGCCCGGCCGGCGGACATGGCCGAGCTGGGCCGTCTGGCCGGCATCCTGCAGTTCGACGACCCAGTCAACATCCAGTTCACCAGCGGCACCACCGGCAGCCCGAAGGGCGCCACCCTGACCCACCACAACATCCTCAACAACGGCTTCTCCGTCGGCGAGGCGATGCGCCTGACGGAGGAGGACCGGCTGTGCATCCCGGTGCCCTTCTATCATTGTTTCGGCATGGTTCTGGGCAACCTCGCCTGCGTCACCCACCGCGCCTGCATGGTGATCCCCGGTGAAGGGTTCGACCCGGTCGCCGTGCTGTCCGCGGTGCAGGAGGAACGCTGCACCGGCCTGCACGGCGTGCCGACCATGTTCATCGCGCTGCTCGACCATCCGGACTTCGCCCGCTACGACCTGTCGAGCCTGCGCACCGGCATCATGGCCGGCTCGCCCTGCCCGATCGAGGTGATGAAGCGGGTGGTGTCGGAGATGAACCAGCGCGAGATCACCATCGCCTACGGCATGACCGAAACCAGCCCGGTCAGCTTCCAAAGCTCCACCGACGATCCGCTGGAACGGCGCGTCTCCACCGTCGGCCGCATCCAGCCACACCTGGAGGTCAAGATCGTCGACGCCGAGGGGCGCATCGTCCCGCCGGGGACGCCGGGGGAATTGCTGACCCGCGGCTATTCGGTGATGCGCGGCTATTGGGGCGACGCGGAGCAGACGGCCAAGGCGATCGACGAAGCGGGATGGATGCACACCGGCGACCTCGCCACCATCGACGCCGAGGGCTACTGCAACATCGTCGGCCGGCTGAAGGACATGGTGATCCGCGGCGGCGAGAACATCTACCCGCGCGAGGTGGAGGAGTTCCTCTACACCCACCCGGACATCGCCGACGTCCAGGTGTTCGGCGTGCCCGACCACCAGTTCGGCGAACAGCTCTGCGCCTGGATCCGGCCGAAGCCGGGGGTGGCGCTGACCGAACAGCAGGTGACCGCCTTCTGCCAGGGCGCCATCGCCCATTACAAGATCCCGAAATACATCCGCTTCGTCGACGAGTTCCCAATGACGGTGACCGGCAAGATCCAGAAATTCGTGATGCGCCAGACCATGATCGACGAACTCAACCTCACCCAGGACCGGACCGCCTGAACCCGCCGTCTCCGGGGCCTGGAAGGCGGGACGGCTCCAGGCCCCGGCCCCTCACGGATCACCAGCTTGCCGGACAGCCGTTCCCGGCGGGCGAGCGGCAGGCTGTCCAGGCACACCCCCATCCCCTTCACCACGGCGTTGATCGCCATGCACCGCCGGCCGAAGCGCAGGCCGAGATCCTGCGCCGCGGTCGCGAGGGATCCGGCCATCACACGCTGAACGGCACCGCCTGAGACAGCGGATCCCATTCGATCGACGCTGGCGGGCCGTCAATCCAGCTCCAGCAGGGGACCGAAGGCCTCCTCCAGGCTGCTGCGGTGCCGGCCGAGCTTCACCGGATTGCCGGGCGTCAGGTTCACCGCGCGGATCAGGCGGCGCACCACCCGGTCGTCCATTACGTCGACGTCGATGATGTTGATGCCGCCGTAATCCTGCTCGAACGCCGCCAAGGCCGACAGGCCGGCGCCGCAGGCCCAGGACAGCAGCATGCGGTTCACCCCGTCATGAGCGACCAGCGCCAGATGGGTCCAGCCCGGTTGCCGCACCAGCGCCTCGACGGCCGACACCACGCGGTCGCGCACGGCGGCGAAACCGTCGCCGCCGGCGAACCGCCCATCCTCGGTCGCGGTTTCGAAGCCGTAGACATAAGCGGCTTCACGGCGTTCCTTCGGCACTTCCGACAGGCGGCCGGCGCGGATTTCCAGAAAGTCGGGGTGGTCCTCCACCATCAGGCCATGCGGTGCGGCAACCGCTTCGGCCGTCTGCCGCGTGCGGGCAAGGCCGGAACACAGCACCCGGTCAAGCGGCACCCCGGCCAGCAGGGCGCCCGCCGCCTGCGCCTCCTCCCGCCCGCGGTCGGTCAGGGCGGCCAGCTTCGGGTTCAGCGGCTTGCCGGCGGCGTCGTAATAAGCGACATGGCCATGGCGCAGCAGGTAGAGGCGGCGGCGCGCGGCCGTTCCTTCCAGGGGTGGAAACAGGTTCATTGGCCGGCCCCCGTCCCTTCGGCGACCAGACGCTTTGGATTGCTCACCGCCAGCCTTGCCCGCGTGATGTCCTTCAGCACCGCCCGCAAGGCCGCCTGCCGGTCGGGCGCGTCGAAGCGTCCGGCGTCGATGGCGGCGCAGAGCCTCGGCAGCAAATCCGGAAGATCGCCATCCTCGCCCAGCAGGCCGCCGACGGCGGTGGCCAGGGCCGGCTCGGCCGTGGCGCCGGCCGTCAGCTCCCGTTCGGCCATTCCCAGCGCGTTGGCGATCATCAGCGCGGTGAAGCGCTGGTCGGCCGGCACCACCGGCAGGATCGCCTCGCGAAAGCTGCGGAGCGCGATGGCGACCAGATCGCGGGCGCCGGGATCGTCGTTGATCATGCTCGATCTCCGCTCATGGGGACGCCCCGACGCCGTCGAGGTGACGCAGGAGGTCCATTTCGATCTCCGGCAGCATGCGGCCGGTCAGCGCCAGCTCCAGCGACGGCTCGGTGCCGGAGATGTGGCGCTCCGCCTGCTGGATGGCGATGACCGCCCAGCGCATGCAGGCCGCGGCCTCCCAATAGGCGACGGCGGCCGGGTCCACCTTGCGTCCGGCGGTTTCCTCATAGCCGGCGTAGAGGTCGGCACGGTCGGCGATGCCGCCGGCCTCGCGGTCGTTGCGGCCGAAGCGCCAGCAGGCGGCGCAGAACCAGCCCAGATCCTCCATCGGGTCGGACCAGCCGGCGAACTCCCAATCGATGATCGCGGTCAACCGGTCCTCATCGACCATGTAGTTGCCGGTGCGGTAGTCGCGATGGCACAGCACGAGGTCGCCGGCCGGCGGCGCGTTCCGCTCCAGCCAGCGCAGGCCATAGGCCAGCACCGGATCGCTGGCGGCGTAGCGCCCGGCCCAGCGGCGGAAATCGGCCGCCGCCTGCAAGGCCGCCGTCGGTTCGGGCAGCGCCAGGAACTCCAGTCCGGCCTCCGCCCCCGTCCGGCCCGGCCGCACCCGATGGATCAGGCCAAGCTGCCGGCCGAGGTCGCGGGCCAGATCGCGCCGCGGCTCGTCGCTCTTGACCATGCGATGGCCGGCGGCGACGCCCGATGCCCGCCGCATGATGTAGAAGGGCGCCCCCAGCATCGCCGCATCGGCGCCGACGAACAGCGGCTCCGGCACGGTGGCACCGGCGGCGAAGACGGCGCGCAGGACCGCGGCCTCCTCCGCCTTGCCCAGGCTGGCCGACACGCCGGAGGCCGAACCGGTGCGCAGCACGCAGGCGTGGCGGCCGGACAGCGGACCGCCGTCGATCTCCAGCGTCACCGCGAGGTTGAGCGAGATGGCGCCGCCGCTGAGCCGCCCTTCGTCGATGACGGTGACCGCCCGCGCCCCGGCCTGCCCGGCCAGCCAGGATTGCAGCGCCGCTGTCCGCGCAGGATCGAGGCCGGGCTCGCCGCCGCTCACCGCCAGCCCCAGAAATCGTCACCCTCGGCGAGGTAACTGCGGCTCAGCACCATCTTGTGCACCTCCGACGCGCCGTCGACCAGCTTGGCCTGCCGGGCGTAGCGGTAGATCCACTCCAGCACCGTGTCCTTGGAATAACCACGCGCGCCGCAGAGCTGGATCGCCGTGTCGACCGCCTTGAACAGCGTGTCGGCGACCTGAACCTTGGCCATCGACACCTCCTTGCGGGCGAAGCTGCCGCTGTCCAGCGCGTGCGCCGCCTTCATGGTCAGCAGCCGGCCGATCTCGATCTGCATCGCCGTCTCGCCCAGCATCCACTGCACGCCCTCATGCTCGGCCAGCGGCATGCCGAAGCTCTCGCGCTCCTTGACGTAGGCCGCGGCGATCTCCAGGCAGCGCTTGGCAAGGCCGGTCCAGCGCATGCAATGGGTCAGCCGCGCCGGACCCAGCCGGATCTGCGTCGCCTTCAGCCCGTCGCCGACCTTCATCAACACATTCTCGTCCGGGATCTCCAACCCGTCGAAGACCAGTTCGCAGTGGCCGCCATGCTCCTCCGGCCCCATGATCGGGATGCGGCGCTCGATGCGCCAGCCGGGCTGGTCCTTGTCGAACAGGAAAGCGGTCAGCCCCTTGCGCGGATCGTCCGACGTGCGCGCCATCAGGATGAAGTGCTGCGCGGCGTCGGCCCCGGTGATGAACCACTTGCGGCCGGTGACGACCCAGCGGTCGCCCTTGCGCTCCGCCCGCGTCTTCATCATCGACGGGTCGGAGCCGCCGCCCGGATGCGGCTCGGTCATGGCGAAGGCGCTGCGCACCCGCCCTGCCACGATCGGGGCGAGCCAGCGTTCCTTCTGCGCCGGGGTGCCGACCATGCTCAAGAGCCGCATGTTGCCGTCGTCGGGGGCGGCGGCGTTGAAGCAGACCGGGCCGAAGATGGAGCGGTTCATCTCCTCGTAGCAGGCGGCGACGCCGACCATCGGCAGGCCCTGGCCGCCGACCTCCTTCGGCAGTTGCAGGGTCCACAGGCCAGCCGCCTTCACCTTGGCGCGCAGGGCCTCCAGCGGCGCCTCGGCGATGTTCTCGTGCTCGTCCCAGTTGGCGCGGTCGGCCTCGACGGGGAGGATCTCGTCCTCGACGAAGGCGCGGACGCGGCGACGGACGTCGTCCAGCTCCGGGGGAAGGGTGAAGTCCATGGAACCGTTCCGTTCGTTTAGAGGGAGGAGACCAGATGGCCGCCGTCGACGGCCAGCACCGATCCGGTCATGTAGGCGCCGGCATCGGACGCCAGCAGAAGCAGCGGGCCGTCCAGATCGGCCAGCCGGCCGAGCCGGCGCTGCGGGATGCGCTTGAGCAGCGCCTTGCCGGCGTCGCTGGCGAAGAAGTCGGCGTTCAGTTCGGTCTCGACATAGCCGGGGCAGAGCGCGTTGACGCGGATGTTGTGGCGAGCCAGTTCCAGCGCCATCGCCTTGGTCAGATGCACCAGCCCGCCCTTGGCGGCGATGTAGGACGACACCTGTCCCGCCACCCGCAGGCCGAGGATCGAGGCGATGTTGACGATGGCGCCACCCTGCCGGTCATCGCGCATGCGCTGCGCCACCGCGCGCGCCACACGGGCACAGCCGGTCAGGTTGGTGTCGACCACCCGGTCCCATTCCTCCTCGCTCATGTCGAGGAAGGGGCGCGTCGCGGTGACGCCGGCATTGTTGACGAGGATGTCGATGCGGCCCAGCGCCCCCCAGGCCTCCCCCACCGCGGCGGTGACGGAAGCGGGGTCGGTGACGTCCATGGCGACGACGACGGCGCTGCCACCCTCCGCTTCGATGGCGGCTCGGGTTTCGGCCAGCGCGTCGGTCCGCCGCGCGGCCAGCGCCACACGGGCACCCGCCTTCGCCAGGACACCGGCGAAATGGCGGCCAAGGCCGCTGGAGGCGCCGGTGACCAGCGCCGTCTTGCCGGTCAGGTCGATGGTGACGCTCATGCTTCCTCCCATGGCCGGGATCGTTTGGCGAGGCGACGGGGCACGGCCCCGAACAGCCCTCTTGAAAAATCGAGCGAGCGCTCGCTTTATATCTCTGCCGCTGATGATGCGCAAGAACGATCAGCGTTGCAAACGATAGGGCAGCCGGCATGAGCAGCTTGCGGGACTTCCAGGCGCGGCACGATCTGTCGATGGAGGCGCTGTGCGCCCGCATCCTGGAGCGGCATGCCGCGACCATCCGGGTGAAGAAGCCGGCGGTCGCCATCGCCAACCTCGCGCGCATCGTCGAAACCACGCTGATGCTGGCGAACCGCAAAGGCTTCCATTCGACCAGCCTGCGCGACCTGACCGAACAGTCGGGGCTGAGCATGGGGGCGCTCTACGCCTATTTCGACAGCAAGGACACGCTGCTGATGATGATCCTGGGACAGGTCGTCGGCGTGGTGGAGGAGGTGCTGGGCCATCCGCCGGACGGGCTGGCCAACGACCCGGCCGCCCGGCTGCGCTGGCTGCTGCGCACCCACCTGTTCCTGACCGAGACCATGCATCCCTGGTTCGTCTTCGCCTATATGGAGGCGAAGGCCTTCCCCAAGGACGGGCGCGACCTTGCCGTCAGCAGCGAGATGATGACGGAGGGCATGATCGCCAACGCCCTGGCCGACGGCGTCGCCCGCGGCCTGTGCGCGGTGCCCGACGTGACGATGGCGGCGGCGCTGATCAAGCCGATGCTGCAGGACTGGTACGTGAAGCGCGCCAAGCACCGCCGCCGCGGCATCACGCCGGATCTGTACGCCGAGCAGTTGATCGCCTTCGTCGAGGCGGCGGTGGGGCTGCGGCGGGCCTAGGCGGCGGACACCCGATCGCGCAGAACCCGCTTGCTCACCTTGCCGTTAGCGCCGCGCCGCCTCGATGGCGGCGACGTCGATCTTCTTCATGCCCATCATCGCTTGGAAGGCACGCTTGGCCTCATCGCCACCGACCGCCAGCGCTTCGGTCAGCACCCGCGGCGTGATCTGCCAGGAGATGCCCCATTTGTCCTTGCACCAGCCGCAGGCGCTTTCCTGGCCGCCGTTGCCGACGATCGCGTTCCAATAGCGGTCGGTCTCGTCCTGATCGTCGGTGGCGATCTGGAACGAGAAGGCTTCGTTGTGCTTGAACGTCGGGCCGCCATTGAGACCGAGGCAGGGAATGCCGGCGACGGTGAACTCGACGGTCAGCACCTCGCCGGCCTTGCCGGACGGGTGGTCGCCGGGAGCCCGGCAAATGGCGCCCACCGAACTGTCGGGAAACGTCTCGGCGTAGAAGCGGGCTGCAGCCTCGGCATCCTTGTCGTACCAAAGGCAGATCGTGTTCTTCGCGCTTGCCATTGCCTGTGCTTTCGCTGGCGAGCCGGTTCCGGCCCGGGTTTCCTCCGCACGCGGACCGCGGTCCGCCGTCAGCCCCGATGCTACACCACGACGTTGAAACGCGCTCGCGCCAACTGGTCGATCACACGAACCCAAATGGCTGATCGGCGATCCGTGCGGCGCCTTCGGGGACCGGCCGGCCGGATGGCGCCATGGCTGCGATGCACGGCAATTGATGCACGGCAATTCGACCACCGAATTCATGAGCCCCATCGATAGCTCCATGCGCCTTCCGGGGACTAATCGCCGGACGGCGCATCCCTTAGTGTCCTTCTCCACAGCCGCCCCCCGGGCGGGCATTGACCGGAGGATCGAAACCATGGACATCACGCGCGTCGGCTCGCAGCCATCCGTCAGGGGACCGGCCGACTGGTTCACCGGCACGGTCCGCATCGACCCGCTCTTCCAGGCGAACGCCCCGGCGCGGGCAACGAGCGCCAGCGTCACCTTCGAGCCCGGTGCCCGCACCGCGTGGCACACCCATCCGCTGGGACAGACGCTGATCGTCACCGCCGGCTGCGGCCGGGTCCAGCGCGAGGGCGGCCCGATCGAGGAGATCCGTCCCGGCGACGTGGTCTGGTTCGCTCCGGGCGAGAGGCACTGGCACGGCGCCTCGCCCACCACCGCCATGACGCACATCGCCATCCAGGAGCAGTTGGACGGCAAGGCCGTCGACTGGATGGAGAAGGTGACGGACGAGCAATACGGCGCGTGACGCCGTGTGAACGAGAAAAAAGGAGTTTCCCCATGGTCGTGAAAGCCTACGGCGCCCATGCCGCCGACAAGCCGCTGGAGCCGATCGGCATCACCCGCCGGGCCCCCGGCCCGCATGACGTCCAGATCGAGATCGCCTATTGCGGCGTCTGCCATTCCGACCTGCATCAGGTGCGGGCGGAATGGGCGGGCACGCTGTGGCCCTGCGTTCCGGGGCACGAGATCGTCGGCCGCGTCTCGGCGGTCGGCGGGCATGTGAAACGCTTCCGCGAGGGCGATCTGGTGGGGGTCGGCTGCATCGTCGACAGCTGCCGGCAGTGCGACGACTGCGGCGAGGGGCTCGAGAACTACTGCGACGGCATGATCGGCACCTACAATTTCCCGACGCCGGATGCGCCGGGCCATACGCTGGGCGGCTATTCGCAGCGGATCGTCGTGCACGAGCGCTATGCGCTGCGCATCAATCATCCCGAGGGGCAGCTCGCCGCGGTGGCGCCGCTGCTGTGCGCCGGCATCACCACCTATTCGCCGCTGCGCCACTGGCAGGCGGGGCCGGGCAAGAAGGTCGGCGTCGTCGGGATCGGCGGCCTCGGCCATATGGGGATCAAGCTGGCCCACGCGATGGGCGCCCATGTGGTGGCCTTCACCACCTCCGAATCGAAGCGGAAGGATGCCAGGGCGCTGGGCGCGGACGAGGTCGTGGTCTCGCGCAACACCGACGAGATGGCGGCCCACGCCAAGAGCTTCGACCTGATCCTGAACACCGTGGCCGCCCCGCACGACCTGGACGCCCTGCTGGTGCTGCTGAAGCGCGACGGGACGATGACGCTGGTCGGGGCGCCGGCCACGCCGCATCCCTCGCCCGACGTGTTCAACCTGATCACCAGGCGGCGGTCGATCGCCGGCTCGATGATCGGCGGCATCCCCGAAACGCAGGAGATGCTGGACTTCTGCGCCGAACGCGGCATCACCGCGGACATCGAGCTGATCCGGGCCGACGAGATCAACACCGCTTACGAACGGATGCTGAAGGGCGACGTGAAGTACCGCTTCGTGATCGACAACGCCTCGCTGTCGGCCTGATTTCCCCGCCTGCGGTCCGGACTGGTGCGGACTGCAGGCGGGGGCCGGCGATCGTGACGCCCCCGTGCACCGGAACCGGCGTCGCCTCCCTCAGTTCGACCGCAGCTTCAGAAGAAATTCGGCCGCTTCCGCACTGAGGGACCCGGCGTGGGCAGACAGGGCCTGGGCGTTGTCCAGCAGCGCCCGCGACGTTCTTCCACCACGACCGGCCGCGTCATGGACCTCGGAAATGTTCTTCGCCACTTCCATGGTGCCGGACGCCGCCTGGTGGACGTTGCGGGAGATCTCTTTCGTCGCGGCCCCCTGCTCTTCCACGGCGGCCGCGATGACGGTGCCGATCGCGCGGACCCGGTCGATGACGTCGCCGACCGTACGGATCTCGTCGACCGCGCTGTTCGTCGCCGTCTGAATGGCGGAAACCTGCCCGGCGATCTCGTCGGTGGCTTTCGCCGTCTGCACGGCGAGTGCCTTGACCTCGCTGGCGACGACGGCAAAGCCCTTTCCGGCTTCACCGGCGCGCGCCGCCTCGATCGTCGCGTTGAGCGCCAGGAGGTTGGTCTGCGAGGCGATCTGGTGGATGAGATCGACGACCGCGCCAATTCTCTGGACGGCATCCGCGAGCCCACCAATCTGGTTGTTCGCCTTGTTGGCCATCTCGGTCGCCTCGGCGGCAATGCTGGTCGAATCGCCCACCTGCCGGCCGATTTCATCGATGGAGCTTGTCAATTCCTCCGACGCGGCGGCCACGGTCTCCACGTTGGCGCTGGTCTGCTGCGTGATGGCGGACACCTCGGTCGCCAGACGGTCGGTCTCGTCGGCACCCTGGGCCATGGTCTGGGCATTGCGTTCCATGTCCGACGCCGCGGCGGTGATGCGGCAGACGACGTCTCCGAGCGACGCTTCGAACGACCTCGCCATGTCCTCCAGAACGCGTCGACGCTCGATCTCGGCATCGCGGGCCGCCACCACGCGTTCGTCCTCCAGCCGGCGCTTGTCCTTGGCGTTTTCCTTGAAGACCTGCACGGCCTCGGCCATCGCGGTGATTTCATCGGCGCCGCCAGTCGGGACCTCGACCTCCAGGTCGCCGGCGGCGATGCCCACCATGGCGCTCTCAAGGACGTTCAGGCGCCGGATGATGAGACGCCGGACGAAGATGGCGACGATGAGAACCGTCAAAAGCACGCACACGCCGCCGACCGAGACCATGGTGACGCGACCACGGCCGAGAACCTGATCGGTTTCCAGCATCGACGTGGCGATAGCCTCCTCCTCGTGCTGAACAAGAGCCTTGACGTCACGCGAGAGCTGTTCGGCGAGGCGGCGGTTGTGTGTTACGAGGTCCTGCGATGCCTTCAGGGTGTCGACCGCCGCCGTGCGGGTTTCGAGCAGGTTGTCGCGGCCGGACACGGCGTCGGTCAGGCTCTTCAGCGGTTTGGCGAGCGCCTCCTTCGCTTTTTCGGGCAGAGCCGATGCACGGGCGCCGAAGACGATGACCAGCGGCTCGGACTGGCCTTCGATGACCAGAAGCCGGTCCTCGTCCGTGGTGGCGAGGGACTCGGTCAGCAGGTTGCGGAGGTTCGCCAGGATGGATTCCATCTGGCGGACCGGTCGCAGAAGCTCATCCGCCTTGGCGAAGGCCACGGTCGCCGTCAGCCGCTCCGCCGCCGAAGCCTTCTCGTCGAGCATCTTCTCGCGCGCGGCACTCCATTCGTTGCTGAACAACGCCTTCGACGGAGAAATCCCATCGCCAAGCAAGCCGATCTCGGTCACCGCCCGGGTCAGCAGCTCGCGGCCGCGGTTTCCCAGCGTGATGCGCTTGGCCGCCGCCCGATCGAGCAGGTCGACGTTCGTCAGCAGATCCTTCGCCGCAGCCTGCACCCGTTCAAGGTCGCTGCCCTGCGTCTTCAACCTCTCCAGTTCACGCAGCACGCCTTCGAACTCACGCCGCTCCTCGGCGAGCCCGGCTGACAACGCGTCCTTTTCCGCCAGGGTTTCGACGGTGCTGAAGGACGGAGCCAGCGCGGCGATGCGCCCGGCGTGCTGCGACATCTTCAGGGCGCTCAGCGCGGACGGGACGTCCTGTGTCGTGATCTCTTCCAGCGTCCTCCCGATGTCCGCGTAGCCGACCAGCGCGACCGCGACGCCCAGAAGCGTGCAGCACGCCACGGCCGCGATCGACGCCTGCAGGCGGCCTTGCACACTCTTGAACCATGGGCGGCGAGTGGTTGAAGCGTTGGCGGTAGCAATCATGGGAAACACCTGTTGAATGGCCGCGGAGCTGTCGAACCCCGGGCGAACTGGCGAAGGCGGGCGGGTGAAGGCGGGCGGCCGGGGCCTTGGGCTCCGCCCGGGTGTCCGGCTATCGACCGGTCACTCCTTGACGATCTGCTCGATCCGCTTGCGGAGATCGGCGTAGCCGAGCGTCGTGTAGACGGCCCCGGTGGCCTCCCGGAACGGAGCCACATCGATCTCGTCGATCCGCTGGCCCTTGTCCCGCATCTGCTCCTCGATCTTGGCCAGGACCGCCCCCGTCGCACGCGACGCGGTGTCCCCGCCTTTCAGCGCCTCCTCGCGCAGGATGGCCTGATAGTCGGGCGGCAACTTGTCGAACCAGATGGCGCTGGTGACGAGGCCGGTGATCAGGTTGATGTGGCCCGTCTTGGTAACGACCTTTGCAACCTCGTGCAGGCGGGCGCCGTAGCTGGCGGTGTGCTGCGCCTCCACGCCGTCGATGACCTGCTGCTGCATGGCGGCGTAGACATCGGGCCACGCCATCGGCGTCGGGGTCGCCCCCATCGCCCGGACGGTCTCCATCCAGACCGGGGCGCCGGGTGTGCGCATGCGGATGCCGGCGAGATCGGCCGGCGAGCGGACCGGCTTGTTTGTCAGCAGGTGGCGCTCGCCCTGCCACCAGTTGAAGGAGAGAATCTGATAGCCGGCGTCCTGGCGCAGCCGGTCGTTCCACTGCTCGAACAGCGGGGACGTGACGATCTTGCGCATGCCCTCGTACCCCTGCGCGAGGTAAGGGGCGCCGAGGATGCCGAATTCCTTGACGGCCAGGGACAAGCGGCCACCGTCGACCACAACGGCGACGTTGGCGCCGAGGCTGGCCTGCTCCAGCAGATCCTCGTCCTTGCCGAGCTTGGACGCCGGGAAGAGGCGGATCTTCACCTTGCCCTGGGTCCGGCTCTCGACGTTGGCCTTGAACTGCTCAAGCCCCTTGTAGAGCGGATCCTGCTGCGTGAGCACCGTGTTGATGCTGAGCGAGTAGTCCGCCGCCCGCGCGCTTCCCACGCCGGCGGCAAAGAGCGCTGCCAACGCCAGAAGGCTGGAGCGGGCTAACAGAATGTTCATGGAAACCTCGACGGTGGAACAGTTTGGCGGTGGGCTGTGATTTCCCGCCTGGCCGAATACTCCCAGCCTTCCAAACCCTTTGGCACAAACAGAAACGAAGGACATAGTTATGCACTGCCATTAAGGAACAGTAAAAATGGCGAAATCACTTGGGCGTTCTTGCAACATGCCGAAGAGTTCTCGGTCACTGACCATCATATGCTCCACGATCCAGTCGTGCAGAAGGTGAACCACAGCCGTCATCTTCAACCCCTGGGCCATGTGGGCTTCCAGGTCGATCATGGCTGCGTCGCACCGGTCGTGTTGCTGCAGATGCTCCGTGATGAGGGGGTGTTGGTAACGCGCCAGAAAAGCCTCTTCCCGCTTCAGGTGCTGGCGGAGAAAGCGGGCGGTGTCGGTTGCGATCGTCCGTTGGGAGTGGTCCGACACCTGGGATTGAAGCGCGTGGCCAAGATCATTGAACAGAGCCACCAGGATCGAATGATCCAGGTCGATGTCGGGTATTCCGGTGGCAAGCGCCGGGGACCATTGCAGGGGCTGAACGCCCGGTCGCCAGCCACCGTCGGCGGCCGGCGTGGGATGACGCACGCTGGTCTCGATGGAGCCGGCGCCGCTTGAGCACGCTTCCGTTGCGCTGGCGCCATCGCCGCCGACACCCCGGCCATCCAGAACGGCTGCCCCGTGATGTTGAGCGCTGCCAATCCCCTGAAGCTGCGACACGAGCATCATCTGCCATACTAGAATATGTGTTGGCCGACGATGCCCCCCGGTCCGTTTGGGAGCAATGCAAATGTGTGCGCAAGGCATGCGACAAAACGGCACGTTGAATGACGGCAACGGCCTTCCAAGCGGTCACCGCCGCCGTGCACGTCCAAGGCCATGCTTTGCCCCCGTCCGGTCGCTCCGCCTGCGGGCGATTTGTGCAACAAAGCGCCGCAAGCAGGGTTACGATCGCGATGTCCGGGCAAGCGGACGACCGGTCCCCTTGGGCGCGCTAAGCCGTGCGATCGACGATCGGATCGTGCACGGTCTCCAGCCAGTCACCCAATCGCGCGACTTCGCCGGTCACCCGCAGGTCACCGGTGCCCAGGAAACGCTCGCGCGCCGTCTGATAGCTCGGGTCGGCGCTGGCTAGCGCGTTGAGTGTCCGCGCCGCCGCCGCCGTCACCTCGATCGTGACGTCCGCCCGCTCATCCCGTCGCGCGCCGATGCGAAAGGATGGTTCGCCGCCGACAATGTCGAAGCGGATGCCCTGGATGAGATCCTTGAACAGTTCGACCCCGTCGGTGTAGCGCTCGACCAGGGAGACGTTCAGGTCGGCCGGAAGGTTGGCCCGCGCTGCCGCCTCGGTCATCATCGTTCCGACCATTTCGAACCACGCCGTCGTGCCTTGGCGCAGCTTCGCGTGAGTGGTCATTCCCCTGCTCCTTTCGCGGGTCAATGGCTGGACGGTCCCTTGACCGGGCGTGGTCAATCGACGGTGAGGACGATCTTGCCCTGGACATGGCCTTCGGCGGCGCGCTCGTGGGCCTTCCGGGCCTCGGCCAGCGGAAAGCGGCTGTCGATGACGACGCGAATGGTGCCGTCGTCGAGAAGCCGCCCGATCTCCGCCAACTGCGCGCCGTTCGAACGGACCTGCGTCGCCGAAACCGTCACGCCCAGTTCCTTGGCCTCATCGGCGGCGTCGAAGCCCAGCGGGAATATCGGGAACAGGGCGCCGCCGCGCTTCAGCGTCTTCAGGAAGCGGCCGGTGGCCGGACCGCCCACGGCGTCGATGACGAGATCGACCCCGCGCACGACATCCTCGGGTCTGGTTGTGGTGTAATCGATGACCTCGTCGGCGCCGAGGTCGCGCAGAAGCGCCTCGTGCCGGCCGGAGGCAACGGCGATGACGCGCGCGCCCTGCCATCGGGCAAGCTGCAACGCCAGGTGCCCGGCGCCGCCGGCGGCGCCGTTCACCAGCACGGTCCTGCCCTCGAGCGGCACCGGCCGGTGCTGGTTCGGCTGCAGCGGGTTCGGTTCGTCGTGCCCCAGCGCGATCAGGAACTGCCAGGCGGTGAGCAGCGACATCGGCGCCGCGGCGGCGTGCGGGTGATCGATGCCGGCCGGCTTGCGCGCAACCTCCGACGCCGGCACGCCGACATACTCGGCGTAGGCCCGGCTGCCCCCCGCGAGGCCGGCCGGAAAGCGAACCATCGCATACACCTCATCACCGACCGAGACGGTCCCGACGTCGCCGGCGACCGCCGCGACGACGCCCGACACGTCCGTTCCCGGGATGAGGGGGAATGACACCTGCGGCCGCCATTCGGGGGGAAGCATCCGGTAACCGTCGCGCAGGTACCAGTCGGGTGGATTGAGCCCGACCGCGCGCACGCGGACGAGGACGTCGCCCGGCTGCAACTCGGGTTTGGGCGCATCTTCGTAGACCAGAACCTCGGGACCACCGAACGTGTGCAGCCGGACCGCTTTCATCGTATCGCTCATCGAACTCTCCATGGGGCATCCGTGTTCGACGGCTATATGATCCGCGCTTTCGAATTGATAATCGGCGCCGGCATCGCTTTAATCATGCCATGAAGGAACAAATTGGTCTGGAGCGGCTGACCGGCCTGATCGCGTTCGCGCGTGCCGGATCGCTGGGCAGCTACACCGCCGCCGCCCGGTCGCTGTCGATCTCGCCCTCGGCCGTCAGCAAGAGCGTGCAGCGGCTCGAACAGCATCTCGGGGTTTCGCTCTTCACCCGGACGACGCGTTCGCTGACGCTCACGCCGGAGGGCCGCGACCTGCATGAGCGGGCGCTCAGACTGCTGCGCGACGCCGAGGAGATCGAACAGACGGCGATGGCGGCGCGGGCGGAGCCGTCCGGCACGTTGCGGGTGGCGGCGCCGCTGCCGATCGGCGTCCATGTGATCGCGCCCGCGCTGCCGGCGTTCCGCAAGCTCCACCCCAAGGTGACGGTCGATCTGCGCCTGAACGACCGCATGGTCGACATCATCGAGGAGAGGATCGACGTCGCGGTGCGCATCGGCGAACTCGCCGACTCCCGCCTGCTGTCGCGCCGGCTGGCGCCGCACCGGCTCTGCTGCTTCGCATCGCCGGGCTATCTGGCGGCGCGCGGCGTTCCCTCCCACCCGGACGAGCTGGAGGGGCATGACACCGTCACCCTCCGCTTCCAGAGCACGGGCCAGACGCTGCGCTGGCCCTTCCGCGTTGGCGACCGGCTGATCGACATCGTGCCTCCGTCCGGCGTCGTCGTCGACGTGAGCGACGCGCTGGTCGCGACCCTGGCGGCCGGCGGCGGCATCGGCATCTGCGCGACCTTCATCGCGGCCCCCTATGTGGCGCGGGGCGAGCTGGTCCCGGTGCTTGCCGAATTCGCCGTCGAGCGGCACAACATCACGGCGCTGTGGCCGGAAAGCCGCCGCGCCAACCCCGCCGTGCGCGCCTTCCTGGCCCTGTTGCAGGACGTCTTCCAGGAACGGATGACGGCACCGGCGGGGCCCACCGGAACATCCGGCTGAAAACCCCCGTCCGGTGACGGAGGGGGCCGGACAGGGCCCCCTGCCACCGCCGCGTCAGCCGTTCGTTTCCAAGCCTTCGACGAGCACCAGGTGAAAGTCGGCCGCCGTCTCGCGGTGGCGCCGCGCCTCCTGGTATTCGGGAGACTGATAGCAAGCCTGGGCGGCCTCCATCGAATCGAACTCGATGATGACGCCGCGCGGCCGCTCGCTGCCTTCCAGCCAGTGCAGCCTGCCGCCGCGGGCCAGAGGGCGGCCGCCGTGCTTGGCGAAGGCGTCTCCCGCCCCCTTGGCGTAGAGCGCGTACCGCTCGGGATCGTGAACCTGGACCTGGGCGACCCAATAGGTCTTGGGCATGCGGCTTCCCCCACTTCAAGACAGGATTCTCACGCCTCGGCGGCGCTGGGCTGGGCTCCGTTGTCCAGCAGGGCCGGCTGCGACGCCTTGCCGGCCAGCGTCTCGGGCATGAAGAACAGGACGATCATTCCCATGAGGAAGATGACGGAACAGGCGCCGATGCCGAAACCCAGGCCGTAGGTCTTGGCCATGGCCCCGATGGTGACCGGGGTGACCACCGCGCCGATGCCGCGCCCGATGTTGAAGGAAAAGCCGCTGCCCATGGCGCGGATGTGCAGGGGGAACAGCTCCGCGAAGTAGGAGCCGAACAGGCCGAACACGCCGCCGAAGCTGAGCCCCATGATCGGGCTGATCCAGAACAGCAGGACGCCGTCGGGGATGAGCACGTAGAGCGGCACGATGATCGTGTCGGCGAGAAAGGCCAGCATCAGCGCCTTGCGCCGGCCGATCCGGTCGGCCAGGGCCGCGAACAGAAAATAGCCGAGGAACGCGCCGGTGAAGATGACGATGCTGAACACGCTCATGTATTCGATGCTGAGGCCGCGGACCTTCACCAGATAGGTCGGGATCCACGCGCTGACGCCCCAGAAGCCGCCCATCTGGCAGGCCGCGGCGATGGTGGCGCCGATGGTCAGCTTGGCAACGCCGGGCTGGAAGAGCTGGCCCAGGCTGACCCGCGGCTTGTCCCGCCGGACCGCGCGCTTCTCGTCGGCCGGCACCACCAGCCAGAACAGAAGGCCGACGACGATGGAGGTGCCGGTCAGGGCGAAGAGCATGCGCCAGCCGACCTCGGTCAGCAAAAAGCGGCCCATGACCGAGGCCAGGATGCCGCCCAGCGCGAAGGTGCTGAGCATGAAGCCGGCGGCGCGCGCCCGGTATTTCGGCGCCCAGTGGTCGGCGATCAGGGCGACGATGGGCCCCCACAATCCCCCCATGCCGATCCCCTGCAGGAAGCGCAGGACCATCAGCTGTTCCCAGGAACTGCACCAGTAGACCGCCAGGGTGAACACGCCGAACTCGATCAGCGAGATCACCGCCGCGTTCTTGCGGCCGAAATTCTCGGCGATCCAGCCGAACAGGATGCCGCCCAGCGCCGTGCCGATCATGGTGGCCGAGGCCAGCAGGCCCGCGTCGGTCAGCGAAATGTTCAGGGATGTGATGATGACGGGCATGCAGATCGCCAGGATCTGCAAGTCCAGGCTGTCATACAGATAGGCCAGGAACGTCATGATCAGGACGTTCCAGCGGTGCTGGCTGCCACTCGCGCTTGCATGCATGTGCGGACCTCCCGTGTCTGAAGCGGCTTTTGTTTTTTGAGCAGAGTTCACCCGACCCGCGATGCGGCGCGCCCACGACCCGGGGGCCCCATCGACGGGGGTTCCCACCAGCCGGTGGGTTGACGTTCATGCATTGGAAGCGGATGATTGATAATCCGCTTTTGACCACTTGGTAAATTGTAGGGACGCCAGCGTCGGCCTGTCAATAACGATGTGTGGGCCAACAAACGGATTGCGCCGCCGGGCCAGAGACGGGCAGCGAGGGCCGAAGGTAGCGTTTGACGCCAACCGCTCCATCCCCTAAAGCAGGACCCTCCGTCCACAACCGCGCCGGGCCCTCGTGCCGCCCTCCTCCAAGCCTCCCGCCGACGCCTCCCGGACCGTTGCCCCACGCCGGCGCCAGCGCCTGTCGACGGAGGAGCGGGAACGCCAGATCGTCGACGGCGCCATCCAGTTCTTTTCCGAACACGGGTTGACCGGGCAGATGCGGGAACTGGCCACGACGATCGGCGTCAGCCACCCGCTGGTGTTCCACTATTTCCCCAGCAAGAAGGCGCTGATCGAACGGGTCTACGCCGAGGTCTATCTCGGCCGCTGGAAGCCGGAATGGGAGCATCGGGTCAAGGACCGCAGCGAACCGTTCGAGGCCCGGCTGACGGGGGTCTACATCGACTACGCCCGCACCATCCTGACCAAGGAATGGGTGCGCATCCTGATCCATTCCGCGCTGGCCGATGGCTACATCAACGACCACTACCTGACCCTGGTGGGCGAACGCCTGCTGCGCCCCATCATCGGCGAGGCCCGGGCCGAACTCGGCCTCGACGACGACCGCGAGCCGACCGAGGCGGAGACCGAACTGATCTGGGGCCTGCACGGCGGCATCTTCTACATCGGTGTGCGCCACTGGATCTACGGGCACAAATTCCCGGAGAATCTGCCCCAGGTCGTCACCGACCGGGTGCGGGCCTTCATGCTCGCCGCCCGGGAGATCTTCCCGCGCGAGGCCGGCAAGCCGGCCGGCTGACCGCCTCCCCTCGATCTCCTTCCCTTAACCTTCCCCAAACGCCCCGGCGGACCGCAGGGCATGGCGCACGGTCGCTTATTGACCATCTGGAAAACAGCTTGACCGATATTGACCAACTGGTAAATACTGACCGGCAAGCAAGGGGCCCGCCCCACAAGAACGGAGGAAGCCAGTGGAACTCACCGGCGAACAGAGGATTGCCGCGCCGCGCCAGCGCGTGTGGGAGTCGCTGAACGACCCGCGGATCCTGAAGCACTGCATTCCGGGCTGCGAGGACGTCATCCGCCACAGCGACACCGAGTTCGAGGCCAGGGTGCTGACCAAGGTCGGACCGCTGCGCGCCCGCTTCTCCGGCCGGGTGGAGATGTGCGAGATCGACGCGCCGGTGGGCTGCACCCTGCGGTTCGAGGGCGGCGCCGGCGCGGTCGGCATGGCGCGCGGCCAATCGCGGGTGACGCTGGAGGACGCGCCGGACGGCACCCTGCTGCGCTACGCCGCGGAGGCCGCCGTCGGCGGCAAGCTGAGCCAGATCGGCGGGCGCCTGATCGATGCCTCGGCCCGCAAGATGGCCGACGATTTCTTCCGCGCCTTCAACGACCGCCTCAGCCGTCCGGCCGAGCCCACCGCCGACGAGGCGCCCGCTGGTGCCGGACCCCAGCCCGATGCCCCCCGGCCCGATGCCCCCTGGGCGGAGGCGCCGCGACCGCCGGCGGCGGCCGTTGCGACGGCGGTCCATGCCGGCGGCTGGGGCGGCGAGTTGCAGCGCGTCTTCTGGCTGGCCACCGGCGCGGTCCTGGGCGGCGCCATCGGCTACCTCCTCCACCTCTGACACGCCCCCATCGGGCCCTCAACGATCGCGAACGCGAAAAGGAACGACATGACCATCCATGACGCCGTGCCCCACTGGATCGGCGGCGGCGAACATCGCGGCACCGGGCAGCGCCGGGGCGACGTCTTCGATCCGGCCACCGGCGAGGTGCTGCGCACCGTCGCTTTCGCCGACGACGCCGATGTGGACGCCGCCGTCGCCTCGGCGAGGCGGGCCCTGCCGGGATGGCGCGCGACGACGCCGCTGCGCCGGTCGCGCATCCTGCAGACCTACCTGACGCTGCTGCGCCAGAACGAGCGCGAGCTGGCCGCCATCGCCTCGCAGGAGCACGGCAAGACGCTGGACGACGCGCTCGGCTCGGTGCGCCGGGGGATCGAGGTGGCCGAGTTCGCCTGCGGCATCCCCCACCTGCTGAAGGGCGAGCACGCCGCCGACGTCGGCACCGGCGTCAACGCCTATTCGCTGCGCCAGCCGGTCGGCGTCTGCGTCGGCATCACGCCGTTCAACTTCCCCGTCATGGTGCCCATGTGGATGTTCCCGATGGCCATCGCCTGCGGCAACAGCTTCGTGCTGAAGCCGTCGGAGAAGGTGCCGTCCTGCAGCGTGATGCTGGCCCGGCTGTTCTCGCAGGCCGGCCTGCCCGACGGCGTGCTGAACGTGGTCCATGGCGACAAGACGGCGGTCGACGCCCTGCTGGACCACCCCGACGTGGCGGCGGTGTCCTTCGTCGGCTCCACCCCGATCGCGCGCAGCATCTACGAGACCTGCGCCCGCAACGGCAAGCGCGTGCAGGCGCTGGGCGGCGCCAAGAACCACGCCGTCGTGATGCCCGACGCCGACCTCGATTTCACCACCGAGGCGCTGATCGGCGCCGCCTTCGGCTCGGCCGGCGAACGCTGCATGGCGATTTCCGTGGCCGTGGCGGTGGGCGACGTCGCCGACCCGCTGGTCGAGCGTCTGGCCGCCCGCGCCCGCGCGCTGAAGACCGGCCCCGGCATCGAGCCCGGCGTCGACATGGGACCGTTGATCACCGGCGCACACCGCGACAAGGTGCGCGGCTATGTCGACGCCGGCGAGCGCGAGGGCGCCGCCCTGGTGGTGGACGGCCGCGGCGTCGCGGTTCCGGACCGTGGCAACGGCTTCTATGTCGGGCCGACGCTGTTCGACAAGGTCGAGCCGTCGATGACCATCTACCGTGACGAAATCTTCGGCCCGGTCCTGTCGGTGGTGCGCGTGCCGACGCTGGAGGCGGCGATCGCCCTGATCAACGGCAACGCCTTCGCCAACGGCACGGCGATCTTCACCGGTTCGGGCGCCGCCGCCCAGCTGTTCGAGGAAACCGTCGAGGTCGGCATGGTCGGCATCAACGTGCCGATTCCCGTGCCGATGGCCTTCTTCTCGTTCGGCGGCTGGAAGAACTCGCTGTTCGGCGACCTGCATGTCCACGGCACCGAAGCCATCAAGTTCTACACGCGGACCAAGGCCGTCACCGCACGCTGGCGGTTCGCCGGCGCCGGCGCCCCCACCCTCGTGATGCCCACCCTGGGCTGAACCGCCCCGGGTTGACCTGGAGGATCTCCGTCATGAAGGCGCCCCCCTTCGCATACCGGCGCGTCGCGAGCGTCGCCGCCGCCTCGGCCCTGCTGCGCGAGCACGGCGACGGGGCCCGGCTGATCGCGGGGGGGCAGACCCTGCTCGCCACCCTCGGGATGCGGCTGTCCGAACCGTCGCTGCTGATCGACATCCGGGGCATCGCCGAGATGCAGGGCATCGCGGTGACCGGCGGGCATCTGCGCATCGGGGCGCTCGCCCGCCACGTCGATGTCGAGCGCTCCGCCCTGGTTGCCCAGCACCTGCCGCTGCTGTCGCTGGCCGCCCCCCACGTCGCCCACGCCGCCATCCGCAACCGCGGCACCTTCGGCGGCTCCATCGCCTTCGCCGATCCGGCGGCGGAATGGCCGGCCTGCGCCGTGGCGGCCGATGCCGCGCTGGTCCTGAGCGACGGCACCACCAGCCGGACGGTCGAGGCCGCCGACTTCTTCCTCGGCCTGTACCAGACGGATCTGCGCCCGGACGAACTCATCACCGCCGTGCGGTTTCCCCTGCCCGGCCGCCATCGCCGCTTCGCCTTCACCGAACTGGCCCGCCGCCACGGCGACTACGCCACGGTGGGGCTGGCCCTGGCCGGGGACTGGGTGGAGGGCCGGTTGCACGATCCGAGGATCGTCTATTTCGGCGTCGGCGGCACGCCGGTGCGGGCGGTCGCGGCGGAGGCCGCCCTGGCCGGCGGCCGCGCCGAGCCGGAAACCCTCGAACGGGCGGTGGCCGAACTGGGCGGCGAGCTGTCCCCGTCCGGCGACCTCTACACCAGCGCCGCGACCAAGCTCCACCTCGCCGGCGTGCTGCTGCGCCGGGGCATCCAGTCTCTCATCCCGGGGGAAGGACAGACGTGACCGACAAGATCCTGGTCAACATGACCGTCAACGGCATGGTGTGCGAGCGCTGGATCGAGCCGCGCCTGCATCTCGGCGACTTCCTGCGCGAGGAGCTGGGGCTGAAGGGCACCCATCTCGGCTGCGAGCATGGGGTGTGCGGCGCCTGCACGGTGGTGGTGGACGACGAGATCGTGCGCTCCTGCCTGACGCTGGCCGTCCAGGCCGACGGCGCCATGGTGGAAACCATCGAGGGCAAGTCCGAAAGCGGTGCGCTCCGCGACCTCCAGGACGCCTTCCTGGAGCGCAACGCCCTGCAATGCGGCTTCTGCACCGCGGGCCTGCTGCTGACCGCCGACGCCCTGCTGCAGGCCGAGCCCGAGGCCGACCGCGCGCGCATCCGCGACCATATTTCCGGCAACTACTGCCGCTGCACCGGCTACCACGCCGTCGTCGACGCCATCGAAACCGTGGGCCGGCAGCGCCGATCCGGTGGACGGGGACACCGCCATGAATAAGATCGCACCACACCCCGCCGCCACCACCGTCGAGCCCTTCGTCGGCCGCGGCGTGTCGCGCCCCAACGCCCGCCGTCTGGTGGAGGGACGGGGCACCTATGTCGACGATGTCGAGCTGCCGCGCATGGTCCATGTCGCCTATCTGCGCAGCCCCCACGCCCACGCCCGCATCCTGCGGATCGATGCCGCCGCGGCGCTGGACCTGCCGGGGGTGGTCGCCGTCGTCGATGGCCGCCAGCTGGCGGAAACCTGCGCGCCCTTCGTCGGCACGCTGTCGCATCTGGCCGGCATGCGGTCGCCGCCGCAGCACGCCATGGCCGTCGACCGCGCCTGCTGGCAGGGGGAGGCGGTGGTGGCGGTGGTGGCGCAGACCCGCGCCGAGGCCGAGGACGCCCTGCAGGCGATCCAGGTGGAGTGGGAGGTGCTGCCGGCGGTGACGCGGATGGACAGCGCCCTGGAGCCCGGGACGCCGGTGATCCACCCCGATCTCGGCAGCAACCTCTGCTTCCACCGGGAGATCGACAGCGGCGGCGTGGACGCCGTCTTCGCCGCCGCGGACGTCGTGGTGGAGGAAACCTACGAGTTCGGGCGCCACACCGGCGTCACCCTGGAACCCCGCTCGGTCCTGGCCGACTTCAACCCGGCCGAACGGCGCCTGACCGTCCACCATTCCCATCAGGCCCCCCACATGATGGGCGACCTCTACGCCCGGCTGATGGGCATCCCCGAGGCGGACGTCCGGGTGCTCTGCAAGGACGTCGGCGGGTCGTTCGGCCTCAAGGTCCACGCCTACGCCGACGATTTCGCCACCGTCGCCCTGTCGGTGCTGCTGGGACGGCCGGTCAAGTTCGTCGCCGACCGGCTGGAGTCCTTCGTCACCGACATCCACGCCCGCGAACACCGGGTCAAGGCCCGGCTGGCGCTGACCCGCGACGGCCGCTTCCTGGGCTTCGACATCGCCGACCTGACCGGCGTCGGCCCCTATTCCATGTATCCCCGCACCAGCGCGGTGGAGGGCAACCAGGTCATCAACCTGTGCGGCGGCCCCTACGACCATCCCCACTACCGCGCCACCCTGGACGTCGTGTTCCAGAACAAGGTGCAGACCAGCCAGTACCGCGGCGTCGGCCATCCCGTGGCCTGCGCCGTGACCGAGGGGATCGTCGATCTGGCCGCGGCGACGCTGGGGATCGATCCGTTGGAACTGCGCCGGCGCAACCTGATGGCCGACGACAGTTTCCCCCGCAAGGGAGCGTCGGGCATCCTGCTGGAGAGCCTGTCCCACCAGCGCTGCCTCGCCCGGCTGGAGGAGATGGTGGATTTCGCCGCCCTGCGCCGCGACCAGGCCGAGCGGCGCGCCCGGGGCATCCATCGCGGCATCGGCATCGCCGTGCTGATCGAGCTGACCAACCCCGGCGCCGCCTTCTACGGCACCGGCGGCGCGCGCATCGCCTCGCAGGACGGCGCCACCGTCCGGCTGGATCCGACCGGAATCGTCCATTGCGCCAGCGGCGTCGGCGAACAGGGCCAGGGCACCGAGACCATCTTCGCCCAGATCGTCGCCGACGAGGTCGGGGTGCCGATGGACCGGGTCCGGGTGCTGACCGGCGACACCGCCGCCACCCCCTATGGCGGCGGCACCTGGGCGTCGCGCGGGGCCGGGATCGGCGGCGAGGCGGTGCTCCAGGCCAGCCGGCAGTTGCGCGCCAACCTGCTGGAGTTCGCCGCCGTCCACCTGGAGCTTCCGGTGGAGCGGCTGCGCATCGCCGGCGGCGCGGTGATCGACACCGCCGAGGGTGTCCCGCTGATGGATGTGGCCGAGCTGGGCCGCCTCGCCCATTTCCGCCCGGACCTGCTGCCCGCGGGCTTCCAGCCGGAACTGGTGGTGACGCGCCATTACGCCCAGCGCGACTATCCCTTCATCTTCACCAACGGCATCCAGGTTTCCCATGTCGAGGTGGATGTGGAGACCGGCGTCGTGACGCTGCTCAAGCACTGGGTGGTCGAGGATTGCGGCCGGGTGATCAATCCCCTGCTGGTCGACGAGCAGATCCGCGG
Source organism: Azospirillum sp. TSO35-2 (assembly GCF_003116095.1). Taxonomy (GTDB): domain Bacteria; phylum Pseudomonadota; class Alphaproteobacteria; order Azospirillales; family Azospirillaceae; genus Azospirillum. The sequence continues at coordinate 425,516 of NZ_LGRA01000013.1, read as the reverse complement.
CGCCGTCGTGCAGGGGCTGGGCGGCGTGCTGTTCGAGGAATGCCTGTATGACGAGAACGGCCTGCTCCGCAACGGCAGCATGGCCGACTATCTGGTCCCGATGGCCGGCGAGATGCCGGACATCGAGGTCGCCCACGTCGAAACGCCGACGCGCTCGTCCGAACTGGGCGCCAAGGGCGCCGGCGAGGCCGGGACGGCCGGGGCGCCGGCGGCGGTCATGAACGCGATCAACGACGCCCTGCGGCCGTTCGCCGTCCGCCTGACGTCGCAGCCGATCACCCCGGAAAAGATCCTGCGCGCCCTGCACCCCCATCTCGCCGACTGACCGCTCCCGACCCGACCCGCTCGGCCGGCCCGAGCGGGCGCATGCCGCTCGCCCGCCGGCCGGCGAATCCGAAAGGTGAGGCGAGCGGCCCGCCGCCCGACCTTTTGGTTGTGCGGCCCATCCCAAAGCAGCCGCGCCTCCGCTGGCATCTGCTCCGAATTTGCAGTAAAGACCCCTCGGATTACACCAGCCCGCTGCATCTCTGCTTTGTGGGTAGAAGCAAAACTATCCTCATCCGCAATTTATTTCAGACGATTGCTCAAATAGCCTCACCTGAGTTGGCGCTTGGCACTCGGAAAGTTACTCAAGGCGCCCACCCGCGATACCGTTTGGGTGCATCGAATATAAGCCAAGTCTAAAAGGAGCAAGCCGGCATGCAAAGATGCTTGGTCATGGCCGCGCTGTCGTTCGCCGCGGCCTCCTTATGGCAAATCCCAGGCGGACCGGCGTGCGCCGGCGAGCTGGTCTACACGCCCAGAAACCCGTCGTTCGGCGGCAACCCGTTCTACAGCGACCATCTTCTCGGCATCGCCAATTCCAACAACAAATTCGAAAAGCCGAGCAACAACAGCGGCCTTCTTTCGCAGTCGGACCCCTCGAAGGAATTCGAGCGGGTCATTCAAAGCAGCCTGCTCAGCCGGATCTCCTCCCAGATCGCCGACCAGATCTATGGGGAAAACGCCAGGGATTCCGGGCGTTTCGTCATCGGCAGCACGACGGTCGATTTCGCCAAGACCGGAGGGGCGACGTCGGTCACCATCACGGACAGCTCGACTGGCGGCAAGACCGTCATCCAAATCCCGACCCCGTCCTACTGAGCGTCGGTTCTTCCCGTTGGTGCGGCAACCGTTCCTGACCCCCGGTCCGGAACGGATGCCCTGTGCTCGGCTTCTTCGCGGACGGACCACATGCGCATCCTCCCCCTGTTCCTGGCCGGCGCCTGCCTCCTCCTCGGCGCCTGCTCAGCGACGCGCCCGGAAACCGCCTTTTCCGAAACCCCGCGCCTGGAACCGAAGACGGCCATGCTGGACGACCTGCTGGCGTTGCCGCCGCCGGTTCGGCAGTTGACGGTCGCGGTCTACAATTTCGAAGACCAGACCGGACAGAACAAGCCGAACGAGACCTTTTCCGAATACAGCCGCGCCGTGACCCAAGGCGGCGCGACGATCCTGGTCAACGCGCTGGAACGGGCCGGACGGCGTTCCTGGTTCCGGGTCGCTGAACGGCGCGGCCTTCCGGCCCTGCTCCAGGAGCGCCAGATCATTCGCTCGATGCGCGAGACCTATGGCGGTGGGGCGCAGACTCTCCCTCCCCTCACCTACGCCGGCATTCTCCTGGAGGGTGGGATCGTCGGGTACGACAGCAACACGTTGACGGGGGGCTTCGGGGCCCGCTTCCTCGGGGTCGGCGGGGATACCCAGTACCGGCGGGACACGGTCACCGTCTATCTGCGCGCCGTCTCCGTGCAGAACGGCGAAGTGCTCAAGAGCGTCAACACCACGAAGACCGTCTACTCCGTGCTTTTGCATGGCGATGCCTTCCGCTACGTCGGCTTCAACAAATTGCTGGAGATCGAGGGCGGCATCACCACCAACGAACCGGTTCAACTGGCCGTCAAGCAAGCGATCGAAAAGGCGGTCTACACGCTGATCATGGAAGGCGCCCTCGACGGCTATTGGGAGTTCCGGGGCCCGGAAGCCCAGCCTTTCGTCGAGCGCTACCTCCAGGAGCGCGACGGCATCGTCGAGCGGACGCGGATGCAGGCGACGCCGGAGGACCTGCGCGCCGAACCGCAGCCCGTCACGGTTCCGCCACCAGCCAGCCGCACGCCGACCGGGTCCGCCACCGATGGAGAGCGCAGCATGGTCCCGCCGGTCGGATCGCCGCAGGCGCCGTCAAACGGCACCACCTATGTCCTGCCGCCCACGCCGAACCGCGGTTCTCTTCCGCCGGCGCCGCCCAATCCGCCGACGGCCCGATGAATCAGCCGGCAGGTCTCACGCACGCGCCGTCACGACAGAACACATATCGAACGATCGCCATTCGTTAGGCTCATTGGAAGCCTTTTTCGCAACACAATCGGGGAAGCTGCAGGCCATGAAGACCTATTTCCTTTCCACCGCCGCCGCGTTAGCCCTCGCCTTGACGTCGGCGTCGGCCGTCGCCCAATCGACGGGAAATGCCGCCTACATCGATCAGGCGGGTGTCTCCAACATCAACGAACAGACCCAGGAAAAAGGGTCCGGCAACGTCACCAGCAACGTCCAGAAGGGCTTTGCCAACAAGACCGCCGTCTCCCAGACCGGCGGGACGAAGAACCGGGCCGCCGCTTCGCAGAACGGCGACCACAACGACGTCTCCCAGCGGCAGTCCGGCGGCCAGCGCAACGGGTTCTCCGCCGCCCAGGACGGTTCCGGCCACAGCCTGGTGCAGACAAGCACGGCGGGCGGCGTCAACAACCGCGCCCGGTCGTCGCAGACCGGCGTCACCAATCACGCCGAGCAGGCCCAGTCGGGGGGCGCGGACAGCGCGATGGATCTGCGTCAGTCGGGGAAAAAGAACAACGCGGCGCAAACGCAGGCCAACGCGACCGGAAGCAGCGCCTACATCGATCAGGTCGAAACCGGCAACCAGGCGACCCAGACGCAGCGGAATGGACGGATGCAAAGCGCCAGCATCGCCCAGAACGGCGTCAACAACAACGTTGGCCAGACCCAGGACGGCGATCGGAACAGCGCGGCCGCCAGCCAGACCGGCTCGTTCAACAGCGTGACCCAGACGCAGACCGGAACGGGCAACACCGCCTCCGGGCGGCAGGAGGGGCTGTACAACGTCCTTCGGCAGGATCAGAGCGGAAACGGCAACAGCGCCGACGCCCAGCAGTACAGCACCGACACCAGCAACTACGGCGAACAGACCCAGCGCGGCAACCTCAACACCGCCTCGCTGTATCAGAACGGCGCCGACAACCGCTCCACCCAGTCGCAGACCGGCAACGGCAACATCGCCGGCGCCCGGCAGGACGGCACCGGCAACCGCAACACGCAGATCCAGCGGTGACCTGACCGACACCGACGTTCGGAGGTGGAGAGGCACTCCACCTCCGTCCTAATCCGGCACTCCAATCTGGAGGCGCGCCATGCGTGTTCCCGGCATCGCCGTGCTTACCCTGCTCGCGACCGCGGCCCCTCCCGCCGCGGCCGGCAGCGTCGCCTACATCGACCAGATCGGCGAGGGGAACTGGACCAGCCAGGTGCAGACCGGTTCGAACACCGCGCAGATCCGGCAGACCGGATCGAGCCTCCGGGCCGAACAGGTCCAGTCCGGCGCCAACAGCGCGAGCATCATCCAGTACGGCCAGCGGCAGAGGGCCTCGATGACCCAAACCGGCACCAACGCCGGACTGATCGCCCAGGCCGGTTCCGGCAACGACACGACCCTGGTCCAGGACGGCGCCGCGAACCTGGCGACCATCAGGCAGTCCGGCGCCGGGAACCGCTCCAGCGTGAGGCAAAGCGGCAGCGGCAACCTGTCCTCGACCGTCCAGCGCGGCTCGAACAACGGGTCGGACCACACCCAGGATGGCGCACGCAACGAGGTGACGACGGTCCAGGACGGCAACAGCACCCTCTCGGTGACCCAGACCGGCAGCAACAACAGCGTCGACAGCACCATTCGCAACGGCGGCCAGGGCTTCCGGATCATCCAGAATGGATCGGGCATGGACATCAAGGTGATCCAGGCGCCGGGTCGCTGACCGCCCCGCGACGGCGCCGTCAGTGGGATTGGGCGGAAGACACCCCGATGCCGATCTGGGACCGGATGAACTGCTCCTCGAAGACGTCGTCCTCGGCGGCCCGGTCGACGCTGCGATCGAACCGCGACACCAGCCCGATGACGGCGAAGGCCACCGGCATGGAGATCAGGGCCGGCGTGTCCCAGGCGAAGACCGGTTGGGCGAAGCCCAGCACCTTCACCCAAATCCCGGGCCCCAGGATGGTCAGCCCGACCGCGGTGACGAGGCCGGCCGTGCCGCCGGCCACCGCCCCCCGCGTGGTCAGGCCGCGCCAGAACATGGCGAGGATCAGCACGGGGAAGTTGGCGCTGGCGGCGATGGCGAAGGCCAGCCCGACCATGAAGGCGATGTTCTGCTTCTCGAACAGGATGCCCAGCCCGACGGCCAGCACGCCCAGCGTGATGGTGGCGATCCGCGACACCCGCATCTCCGCCACCTCGTCGGCCTGCCCCTTGCGGACCAGACGCGAATAGAGATCGTAGGACACGGTGGTCGCCCCCGACAGGGTCAGGCCCGACACCACCGCCAGGATGGTGGCGAAGGCCACCGCCGAGATGAAGCCGAGGAACAGGTCGCCGCCGATGGCGTGGGCCAGGTGGATCGCCGCCATGTTGCCGCCGCCGCGCAGCCCGGTGACGGCGCCGCTGGCGTCGCGCAGCAGGTAGCTGTCGTTGCCGGCGATCATCACGATGGCGCCGAAGCCGATGATGAAGGTCAGGATGTAGAAGTAGCCGATGAAGCCGGTGGCGACGAACACCGATTTCCGTGCCGCCTGCTGGTCGGCCACGGTGAAGAACCGCATCATGATGTGGGGCAGGCCGGCGGTGCCGAACATCAGCGCCAACCCGAGCGAGATCGTCTGCAGCGGGTCCTTGACGAAGTTGCCCGGCATCATGATGCGGGTGCTGCCCTTGATCGCGATGGCGCGGGCGAACAGGGCATCCAGGCTGAAGCCGAAGGCCGCCAGCACGCTGACCGCCATGAAGGTGGCGCCGCACAGCAGCAGGACCGCCTTGGTGATCTGCACCCAGGTGGTCGCCAGCATGCCGCCGAAGGTGACGTAGAGGATCATCAGAACCCCGACCAGAACCACGGCGTACAGATAGTCGAGCCCGAACAGCAACTGGATCAGCTGGCCGGCCCCGACCATCTGGGCGATCAGGTAGAAGGCGACCACGGTCAGCGAGCTGCAGGCGGCGAACAGCCGGATCGGCCGCTCGGTCAGCCGGTGGGACAGCACGTCGACAAAGGAGAAGCGCCCGAGGTTGCGCAGCGGCTCGGCGATCAGGAACAGGATGATCGGCCAGCCCGCCAGCACGCCGACCGAATAGATCAGCCCGTCATAGCCCGACGAATAGACCAGGGCGACGATGCCGAGAAAGGAGGCGGCGGACATGTAGTCGCCGGCGATGGCCAGCCCGTTCTGGAACCCGGTGATGCCGCCGCCCGCCGTGTAGAAGTCGGCGGCCGAGCGGGTGCGCCGCGCCGCCCACCATGTCAGCGCCAGGGTGGCCAGGACGAAGGCGATGAACATCACGATGGCGGTGACGTTGGTGGCCTGTTTGGTCACCGGTCCGTCCAGCGCGCCCGCCGCCAGGACGGGGGCGGGACCGATCGCGGCGGCGGTTGCCGCGACGCCGGCCGTCAGGGAAATGCGGCGCATCACCGGGCCTCCTCGACGATCTCGCGGATCAGGGGATCGAAGCGGCGGTTGGCCTGGAACACGTAGACGCCGGTCAGCAGCACGGCGATCACGATCACCCCGACCCCGGCGGGAAAGCCCAGCGAAGTGACCCCGCCCTCGAAGACGGGGGCGCCCATCTGCTGGGGCAGCAGTGCCACCGCCAGGATGTAGCCGTAATAGACGACGATCATCGCCGCCGACAGCCGCCGGGCCAGCCCGGTCCGGTGCGAGATCAGGCGCTGGTATTTCGGGTTGGCCAGGATCTTCTTGCGCAAAGCCTCATCCATGCAGGCGTGCCTCCTCTGGGATTTTTCTTGTTGGAACGCGGTTCGTCAGGCGGCGCGGGGAGCCGGAGCCCGCAGGGGCTGTCCGGGATCGGCGAGCCAAGCGGGGTCGACCGGCGCCGCGGCGGCGATCAGGGCACGGGCCGGCCGCATGTCGCGGCCGTTGTTGACCGTCACCGCCCCCGTCACCGTTCCGTCGGTGAGCCCGAACAGGGTGTAGCGCCCGCTGCTCCGCTCGCCGCGCAGGATCCAGGACTCGGCGTCGCAGGCGCCGGCGACCTGGATGTTGATGCCGTACTGGTCGGTCCAATACCACGGCACCTCGAAGCCGCAGGGCTCGCCGGTCGCCATCGCCCGCGCCACGCCCGCCCCCTGGTTCTGGGCGTTGGCCCAGGTCTCGTAGCGGCGGAACGCCTTCAGATGCGGGTGCCATTGGCGGGCCACGTCGCCGGCGGCGTAGATGTCGGGGTGGCTGGTGCGGCCCCATTCGTCGACGACGATGCCGTCATCGATGTAGAGGCCGGCCGACACCGCCAGCTCCACGTTCAGCTCGACGCCGACGCCGTAGACCACCAGATCGCCGGTGAAGCGGCGGCCGTCGGCGGCGGTCAGGACGATGTCGCCGTTCGCCGCCGTCACCGCCTCGGTCAGATCGCAGCCGAAGGCAACGGCGACGCCCCGGTCGCGGTGCAGCGCCAGCAGCTCCTCGGCCAGGGGCGGCGGCGCGGCGCGGGCCATCAGCCGGTCGCCGCGCTCGATCACCGTCACCACCCCGCCCATGGCGACCACGCTGGCCGCGACCTCCAGCCCGATGACGCCGCCGCCGACGACCAGCACGCGCCGCCCCGGCCGGACATGGCCGCGCAGCGCCTCGGCGTCGTCAAGGGTGCGGACGGTGTGCACCCCGCCGCCGAGCCGATCGAGCAGGGGGTAGGGCCGCGCCCGCGCCCCCGTCGCCAGCAGCAGCCGGTCGAACGGGATGGTTTCCCCGTCGGCCAGGCCCAGGGTGCGTTTCCCGGCGTCCAGCGTCACCGCGGTGACGCCAAAACGGGTTTCGATGGCGTTGTCGCGGTAGAAGCCGTCGGAATGGATGGTCAGCCTGGCGGCTTCCGGCTTGGTCAGCACCTCCTTGGACAGGGGCGGCCGCTCGTAGGGCAGATGCGGCTCGGCGCCGACGAACAGGATGCGGTCGGTGAAGCCGGCGGTGCGCAGGGTGGTGGCGGCGACCGCTCCCGCCTGTCCGCCGCCGACGATGACGTAGGTGGTGGTCATGCCGGCCTCACGCGGCGAGGGTGGCGGAGGTGCCGACCGGATCGGCGCTGACCATCGCCATGCCGGCGATCCACTCGTCGATCGGATGGTAGTAGCGGGTGGTGGCGCGATAGGGACCGATGGCGTTCATCGCGGCGAAGGCGGCGATCCAGGCGCGGATCTCCTGCCCGCCGCGCCCGCCCTGGGCGAGGATGTCCTCGTCGGTCAGGGCGGCCAGCGCCTCCATGTCGGCGGCGGCGAAGCGGGCCAGCAGGCCGCGGTCCCAGTCGGCGTTCAAGGGCAGCGACTGCCCCTTGCCCTCGGCCAGCAGGCGGCCGGTGCGCAGCACATTCTCCTGCCGGCGCTGGCGCGCCTCCGGTGTCGGGTTGCGGCCGGCGATCAGGAATTCCTCCACCTCCGGCGGCACCGAGCCCATCTGGGGCGTGGGCGGGTCGTGGGACAGGCCGCCGGAGCCGAGGATCAGGACGCGTTCGCCGAGCCCGCCCAGGAACCTGCCGACCGCCGTGCCGAGCGCCACCGCGCGCCGGCAGGGCGGCAACGGCTTGGCGGCGCCGTTGACGAAGATCGGGATGACCGGGTAGCGGGCGACATCGCCGCACAGGAACTCCAGCGGCTGGGTGAAGCCGTGGTCGGCCTGCATCCGGTAGGAATAGGCGATGTCGATGTCCTGCGCCTGGACCGCCTTGACCAGCGCCAGGGCGGTGGCCTCCGGCACCGTCAGCGGCCCCTCGCCGATGCTCCAGTCGCCGGCGCAGGCGGCGCGCAGCCCGACGCAGAAGGGCGGCATCAGGTCGTAGAAGAAGCCGTTGAAATGGTCGGGCGCGAACACGACCACCAGTTCCGGGTCGTAGGCGCGCACCTCCTCGGCCAGCGTGGCGAAGGTGCCGCGCGCCTCGGCTTCCACCGCGGCGGGAGGATGGATGTAATCCATCATCGGCGTGTGCGAGGCGCAGATCAGCTTGACGGGCATGGGTGTTCCTCCCGATCCGCCGCCGGTCGTGGGCGCGGACCCTGTGTGGGATTGGTCTTCAGAGGTCGAGGCCGCCCGCCACGTGACGGATGCCGCGGATGGCCAGTCCGGCGTCGGCGTTGATGAGGACGCCGCTGAGCGTCCGGTTGTCGGCGCGCGAGGCCAGCATGACGAAGGGGCCGGTGAAGTCCGCCGGTTCGGGAAAGAACTGCAGCGGCAGGATCGAACGGATGGCCTCCGGGCTGCGGGAGTCCATGATCGTCAAATCCCGCTGCCCCAGCGCGTCCGGTCCGCGCAGGTCGGAGGCCATGCCGCAGGGGGCCACCCCGTTGACCCGCACCTTGGGCGCCAGCTCGTAGGCCAGCTGGCGGATCAGCCCCACCGCCGCGTGCTTGGACGCGGTGTAGAGCGGCCCGCCGCCGGCCGGGTAGAAGGCGGCGTTGGACAGGGTGAAGATCATCGACCCCTGGCTCTTCACCAGCTCCGCCGCCGCCGCCTTGGCCCCCAGCAGATAGCCCTTGACGTTGACGGCGAACAGCTCGTCGAAGCCGTCGGCCAGCCGGTCCCCGTCGGTCGCCAGCAGGCCGGCGCCATGGTCCCAGAGGGCGGCGTTGCCGACGAAGCCGTCGAGCTTGCCGAAGCGCGACACCGTCGCCGCCACCGCCCGGCGGTTGTCGTCCAGGGAGCGCACGTCCCCCTGGACCGCCACGACCTCGGCGCCGAAATCGTCCCGCAGCCGGGCCAGCTTGTCGGGCGAGCGTTCCAGCACGCCGACCCGCGCCCCTTCGGCCAGGAACCGCTCGACCACGGCCCGGCCGAGACCGGAGCCGCCGCCGGTGATGAGGATCGCCTCACCCGCCAGCCGGCCGCTCATGCCGGAACCCCGCTCCCGGCGACAGTCCGCGCGGCCTCGGCGTCGGGGTCGTCGACCTCGATGAACAGGTCGCCGTCCTCCACGCTGACGGGGAAGGTGCGCAGCGGCTCGGTCGCCGGCAGGCACATCGCCCGGCCGGTCTTCAGGCAGAAGCGCGCCGTGTGCAGCGGACATTCCACCATCGCGCCATCCTCCAGATAGCCGTCGGCCATCGAGGCGTTGCCATGGGTGCAGAGATCGGCCACCGCATAGAAATTGCCGTCAGCGTTGAAGACGGCGACCGCCGGGGAACACTCCACCCGGCGGGCGTCGCCGGGCTGGAGGTCGTCGACGGAACAGACACGGATTTTCGTCATGATCAGAAGAAGATGCTGATGCTGGGGGCGAGCAGGACGAACTGGTCCAGTTCGATCTGCCGGTCGAAGATCTGCCAGCCTTCGCCGCCGGGAACGCGGCGCAGGCGGTCGCGGCGCGTGCCGACGAAGTCGTAGTGATCCTGCGGCTTGGCCGCGCGGTGCAGCAGATAGTTGCAGGCCACCTCGATCTCGTCCGCATCGTCCCAGGCCAGGATGCGGACGTTGGTGACGATGTGGCGGGTGCGCGAGGCCGGTTCCTCGGCCCAGGCGTTGCCGGTTTCCAGCCGGGCGACGCGGCGCTCCAGCTGGAACTTGTCCTCGTTGTAGATGAAGGTCGACGGCGGGGCGATGCCCTTGCGGCGGTCGCGGGTCAGGGCCAGGGTGTTGGTCTTCATCACATACTGGATGTCGTCGGCCAGCAGCTCCAGCCAGGAGCGGAAGCGTCCTTCATCGACCAGGGCGGCTTCGTGATAGAGGAACTGCTCCACCTCGTGCTGCAACGCCAGGGGCGCCCGAACGGGACGGGCGGCGGCGGGCTTGTCGAGAACGGCGGTCTCAGGCATGGACGACCTCCTTTTCATAGGCGTTGGTGCGGGACTGGATCTCGTCCCAGCTGTCGGCGGACATCATGTCGGCCCAGCGCTGGTAGAAGCCGCGCGCCGCCGTTTCCGCGAAGGTGTAGTTGGTGATGCCGGGAATGCCGTCGGTGCGGCGTTCCTCGAACCCCATGCCCATCTGGATGCAGAATTCGGATTTCTGGGCGATGTGGCCGCGCAGGACCTTCTGCACCTCGATCCAGTTCTCGGTGTCGTCCTGCTCCAGGAAGCCGGCGGGGCCGAAGGCGCGGGCGTGGCTGCGGACCAGCGCGTCCTTGACGTCCTGCGGCGCCGCCTTGTCGGCGATGCAGAACACCCAGACCTCGATCTTGTCGGGGCCACGCGGGTGCCAGATGCGCAGGGTCTGGGTGCCGTTCAGCCAGGACAGGGTGGGGAACATGGTGTTGTGCCCGGCCAGGCGCAGGGCGCGCACCCGGCCCAGCCGCTGTTCGGCCTCGGCGAAGGTGTCGCGGAAATAGGCCGAGACCTTGCCGTCCACCCAGACGTTGGCGTCCGCTTCCTTGGTGAAGAAGAACGCGCTGCCGTGGCCGTTGCCGGCATACTGCACGCCGCCCTGCGCGTCGGTCCAGACCGGGCGCGCGGTCTGGCCGCTGCCCAGCGGGGCGTCACGGTCCTCCGGCGTGTTCTCCGGCGCCTTCTGCAGCACCTGCACGGCGGAGATGTGGGTGAAGGGCGCGTGGTACTGGTCGCTGCAGAACTGTTCGGCGGCGAATTTCCAGTTGCACTTCACCTCCCATTTGTGGATGCCGCCGACCACCTCGGTGCCGCCCTCGCGGCGGTCGAGGAAGCCGTCGAGGTACCAGGCCATGTCGCCGAGATACTCCTCCAGCGGCGGGGCGTTCTCGTCCCAGCAGCCGAAGACGAGGCCCTTGTAGCTGACCACCCGGGGCACCCGCACGGCGCCCCACTTGCTCTTGTCCAGCTTGTTCCGGTACGCCTCCTGTTCCAGCGGCACCATGGTCAGGCCGCCGTCCAGGCCGAAGGCCCAGCCATGATAGGCGCAGGTGAAGGCGCGGGTGTTGCCGCTGTCGGCGTGGCACAGCTTCATGCCGCGATGGCGGCACTGGTTGAGGAAGGCGACGACGCTGCCGTCCTTCTGGCGGACGGCGACCACCGGGTCTTCGCCCATGAAGGTGGTGAAGAAGTCCCCAGCCTTGGGGATCATGCTTTCGTGGACCAGGAACAGCCAGCTCCGCGCGAAGACGCGCTCCAGCTCCTGTTTGTAGATTTCCGGGTCGCTGTAGATGGCCGGGGTGATGGTGCCGGAATGGGCGTTCACCAGGCTCCGGACGTCGATACGGTCGCCCATGGGGCTGTCTCCTCCAGATACCATTGGTTCGGGGGTGGTTTGGGGGCTCGGGGGCTCGGGTTCCGGCCGATACTGTTCCCGGACGATCCGCTCGTGAAATATTTTGTTCCTTGCAACAAAAGACGTTCCACGTCTTAATAGGGTTATGGAACTCCGGCACATCCGCTATTTCATCGCCGTGGCTGAGGAACTCAACTTCACCCGCGCCGCCGAGCGGCTCCGCACGGCCCAGCCGTCCCTGAGCCAACAAATCCGCGATCTTGAAGAGGAGATCGGCACGCCGCTTCTGGAGCGAACCAAGCGCCGGGTCGCCCTGACCGCCGCCGGACGGGCCTTCCTGGACGAGGCGCGTCTGGTCATGGCGCAGACCCAGCGGGCGCTGACCATGGCGCGCCGCGCCGCCGAGGCGGAGCAGACGAAGCTGACCATCGGCTTCCTGCCGTCGGCGGAGGTGAAGATCTTTCCCAGCGTCCTGTCCGCCATGCGCGCGCAATATCCCGACGTGACGGTCGAACTGCGCCACATGACCACCGCCGAACAGCGCGAGGCGCTGGAGAACGGAACGATTGACGTCGCGTTCATGCGGCTGCCAGTCGATGGCGCCGCCATGATCCATGACGTTGTTCTGACGGAGAAACTGGTCGTCGTTCTGCCGGAGCGCCACCCGCTGACGGCGCTCGACCGGGTGCCGCTGGCGGATCTGGCGCCCTTTCCCTACCTGCGGGTGGCGCCGAACCACGCCGGCAATCTCCACGACATCACCGAGGGGCATTGCCGGGTCATGGGCGTCCAACTGCGGCCGGTCCAGGACGTCGAGAATGTGCTGACGCTGCTGACCCTGGTCGGCATGGGCATCGGTTTCGCGCTGTTGCCCGACTACGCCGAGCATCTGCTGTTCAAGAACGTCACGACCCGGCCGCTGGCCGACGCCTCCCCCCTGGTCGGGCTGGCGATGGCGCGCCGGGCCGACCGCGATTTCCCCGCCCTGGCCGGATTCGTGGCGCTGGCGAAGCGGGTGACCGACGTCAAATAAGACGTTCTGCGTCTGAATAAGCAAGTGATTATGTATTGGCGCCCACGCGCCGTCCTTCCCCATTCTGGCGCCGTCCCCAAAAACGCCCATGGGAGGAAGGTTCATGTCCCATTCCGCGACCGGATCGTCCGCCGCGACACAACCGGAACTGCGTTCGCTTTGGTCGGCCGTTGCCGGTGGTGAAATGAGGTTGCGCTACGTCGACGCCGGGGGTGTGCGCACCCGCGTGCTGGAGGCGGGCAGCGGCCGGCGCACGCTCATCCTGCTGCACGGCATCGCCGGGCATCTGGAAGCCTACATGCGCAACATCCTGCCGCACGCCGACCATTTCCGCGTGATGGCGATCGACATGCTGGGCCACGGCTTCACCGACAAGCCCGACCGCAATTACGAAATCGACGATTACGTCGAGCATCTGAAGGACTTCATCGACGCCATCGGCGAGGAGCGGGTCCATCTCTCCGGCGAATCGCTGGGCGGCTGGGTGGCCGCCCGCTTCGCCGCCCGCTATCCCGAGCGCATCGACCGGCTGGTCCTGAACACCGCCGGTGGCATGATCGCCGACCCCAACGTCATGGAGCGCCTGCGCACGCTCAGCCTCGCCGCCGTCCGCGCCCCCGACCGCGAGGCGACGCGCAAGCGGCTGGAGTTCCTGATGCTCGACCCGTCGATCGTCACCGAGGACCTGGTGGAGGCCCGGTTCGGCGTCTACCGCCTGCCCGGCATGGCCAAGGCGATGGAGCGCATCATGTGCCTTCAGGACCTGGACACCCGGCTGCGCAACCTGCTGACCGAGGACGAGCTTGGCCGCATCGCGGCGGAGACGCTGGTGCTGTGGACCACGCACGATCCGACGGCCTCGGTGGCGGTGGGGCGGCGGCTGGCCGATCTGGTGCCGAACAGCCGCTTCGTGGTGATGGAGAATTGCGGCCACTGGCCGCAGCACGAGGATCCGGACACCTTCAACCGCCTCCACATCGATTTCCTGAAGGGCTGACGTCATCATGAGCGAAACCCTTGATGCCGCCTCCCCCGACGCCCTCGCCCTCGGGGAGCGGGTGACGGCGGCGGCCGACCGGCTGCTGGCCGCCCAGTCCGCCGGGACGCCCTGCCCGCCGCTCGACGATCTGCTGGCGGCCGGCGATCTGGCCGCGGCCTACGCGGTGCAGGAGGTCAACACGCGGCGCGCGCTGGAGCGCGGCCGGGTTCTGGCCGGCCGCAAGATCGGCCTGACCGCGCCGGCGGTGCAGAGGCAGTTGGGCGTCGACCAGCCCGACTACGGCATGCTGTTCGCCGACATGGCGGTGCCGGACGGGATCGAGATCGCCCGCTCCCGCCTGATCCAGCCGAAGGTTGAGGCGGAGGTGGCGTTCATCCTGGGCCGCGACCTGGCGTCGGAGCACATCACCGTGGCCGACGTGATCCGCGCCGTGGATTTCGCGCTGCCGGCGATCGAGATGGTGGACTCGCGGGTCCGCGACTGGAAGATCGCCATCACCGACACGATCGCCGACAACGCCTCCTCCGGCCTCTATGTGCTGGGCGGGCCGCCCCGGCGCCTGGACGGGCTGGACCTGCACGGCTGCGCCATGGAGATGACCAGCGGCGACACCCTGCTGTCCGCCGGCCGCGGCAGCGCCTGCCTGGGGCATCCGCTGAACGCGGTGCTGTGGCTTGCGCGGACCATGGCGCGCGCCGGCCGGCCGCTGAAGGCCGGCGACACGGTGCTGTCGGGGGCGCTGGGGCCGATGGTTCCGGTGCAATGGGGATCGGTCGTGGAGGCGCGCATCGCCGGCCTCGGCTCCGTCCGCGCCGCCTTCGCCGCCGATTCCGCCGCCGATGCCGCCAGGAAATGAGAACGAAGATGACCAAAGCGAAAATCGCCATCCTCGGTTCCGGCAACATCGGCACCGACCTGATGATCAAGGTGATGCGTCACGCCCGGCATCTGGCGATGGGCGTCATGGTCGGCGTCGATCCCGACTCCGATGGCCTGGCCCGCGCCCGCCGGATGGGCGTCGCCACCACCCACGAGGGGCTGGACGGCCTGATGCGGATGCCGGAATGGGCCGACATCAAGGTGGTGTTCGACGCCACCTCGGCCTACGCCCACAAAAAGCACAGCGCCGCCTGCATCGCGGCCGGCAAGCAGGTGATCGACCTCACCCCGGCGGCCATCGGCCCCTATGTCGTGCCGCCGGTCAACCTCGACATCCATCTCGACCAGCCCAACGTCAACATGGTGACCTGCGGCGGGCAAGCGACCATTCCGATGGTCCATGCGGTCCGGCGCGTCGCCAGGGCGGTGCCCTACGCCGAGATCGTCGCCTCGATCTCCTCGCGTTCGGCCGGCCCCGGCACGCGGGCCAACATCGACGAGTTCACCGAGACCACGGCCCGCGCCATCGAACAGGTCGGCGGCGCGGCGCGCGGCAAGGCGATCATCGTGCTGAACCCGGCGGAGCCGCCGCTGATCATGCGCGACACCGTCTTCGTGCTGTCGCAAGGCGCCGAGCCGGAGGAGATCGAAGCCTCGGTCGAGGCGATGGCCAGGGACGTGCAGAGCTATGTGCCCGGCTACCGCCTGAAACAGAGGGTGCAGTTCGAGCGGTTCGGCAACAATGATCCGGTGCGGATTCCCGGTTACGGCGAATTTTCCGGCATCAAATCCTCGATCTTCCTGGAGGTCGAAGGCGCCGCCCATTACCTGCCGGCCTATGCCGGCAATCTCGACATCATGACCTCCGCCGCCATGGCGACGGCCGACCGCTGGGTCGAACGCCGCACCGCCGGCTGAAGGGAACCCCGGACCATGAGCAAGCTCTACATTCAGGACGTCACGCTGCGCGACGGCATGCACGCCCTGCGGCACCAGTATGACCTGTCGACCGTGGTCGCCGTCGCCAAGGCGCTCGACGCCGCCCGGGTGGACGCCATCGAGATCACCCACGGCGACGGGCTGGCCGGCGGCTCCTTCAACTACGGCTTCGGCAGCCACACCGACCTGACCTGGATCGAGACGGTGGCCGGCGCCGTCTCGCACGCCAAGGTGACGGTGCTGCTGCTGCCCGGCATCGGCACGCGCGACGATCTGAACGCCGCCTTTGCCTCGGGCGCCCGATCCGTTCGCGTTGCCACCCATTGCACCGAAGCCGACGTGTCCCGCCAGCACATCGAACACGCCCGCAAGCTGGGCATGGACACCGTTGGCTTCCTGATGATGTCCCACATGATCCCGGTGGACCGTCTGGCCGAACAGGCCCGATTGATGGAATCCTACGGCGCCGAATGCGTCTATGTCGTGGATTCGGCGGGGGCCCTGCTGCCCGAACAGGTGAGCGAGCGGGTGCGCGCCTTCCGCGCCGTGCTGAAGCCGGAAACGCAGATCGGCGTTCACACCCACCACAACCTGACGCTTGGTGTCGCCAACGCCATCGCCGGGGCGCAGGCCGGTGCCGTGCGCATCGATGCCTCATTGGCGGGCATGGGCGCCGGGGCCGGCAACGCGCCGCTGGAGGCCCTGGTCGCGGTGCTCGACCGCATGGGGCTGGATCACGGCTGCGATCTGTTCGCCCTGATGGACGCCGCCGATGATCTGGTTCGTCCGCTTCAGGACCGGCCGGTGCGGGTGGACCGTGAAAGCCTGTCGCTCGGCTATGCCGGGGTCTATTCCAGTTTCCTGCGTCACGCGGAACGGGCCGCCAGGACCTACGGCCTCGACACCCGCAAGATCCTGGTGGAACTCGGGCGCCGCAAGATGGTCGGCGGGCAGGAGGACATGATCGTCGACGTCGCCCTCGACCTGTCGAGGAGCCAGGAGGCGGGCGCGGCGTAAAGGGGCGGCCGGGAGGCCCGAGCGCCCGGGTTCTTTCGAACCGGGGCGCTCCGCAGGCTTGGTCGCGCGGGCCCGCCGCCACCGGGAGCCGGACTCTAGGCTCTTGGTCTTCCGTGTGATTCACGCTTCAAGCAGTCCCGCTTGAAGCGATCACGCCCTAACACTCCGGCAGGTTGACGGCCAAGCCCCCGAGGCTGGTCTCCTTGAACTTCGTGCTCATCTCCTCGCCGGTCTGGCGCATCGCCTCGATGCAGTTGTCGAGCGGCATGACATGCGTGCCGTCGCCGCGCAGGGCCAGCGACGCGGCGGCCACCGCCTTCATCGCCCCGATGGCGTTGCGTTCGATGCAGGGCACCTGGACAAGCCCGGCGACCGGATCGCAGGTCATGCCGAGATGGTGTTCGAGCGCGATCTCGGCCGCGTTCTCCACCTGCTCGGGCGTGCCGCCCAGCACGGCGCAGAGCCCGGCCGCGGCCATGGCGGCGGCGGAGCCGACCTCGCCCTGGCAGCCCGCCTCGGCGCCGGAGATCGAGGCGTTGTGCTTGATCAGCCCGCCGATCGCCGCGGCGGTCAGCAGGAAATCCGGAACCATCCCCCGTTCGGCACCGGCGCAATGGTCGAGGTAGTAGCGCAGCACCGCCGGTATGACGCCGGCCGCGCCGTTGGTGGGGGCGGTCACCACCGTTCCACCGGCGGCGTTCTCCTCGTTGACGGCCATCGCGTAGACGCTCAGCCAGTCGGAGACGACATGCGGCTGGCCGGTGTTGGCCCTGCGTTCGCGCAGCAATTGCTGGTGGATGCTCCTCGCCCGCCGCTTCACCTTCAGCCGGCCCGGCAACTCGCCCTCCGCGGCGAGGCCGCGCTCGATGCAGCCGTTCATCACCGCCCAGATGCGGTCGAGCTTTTCCGCCACCTCCCCCGCCGGACGCACCTCGTCCTCGTTCGCCCTCTTCATCGCGGCGATCGACAGGCCGCTGTCCCTGGCCATGCTCAGCATCCGGGCGGCGCTCTCGAACGGATAGGGCCAGCCGGCGACCACCGCCTTGGACGCCGCCGGCACCGTTTCCCGATCGGCCGCCGTGACGACGAAGCCGCCGCCGATCGAATAGAACGTCTCCGCGACGAGAACGGCGCCCGCCCCGTCCAGCGCCTGGAACACCAGCCCGTTGGCATGCCCCGGCAGCGGCGGCCCATAGTCGAAGATCACGTCCGCCTCCGGGTCGAAGGACAGCGCCGGCAGGCCGGCGGGGCGCAGCGTCCTGGTCTGCCGCAGTTCGGCCAGCTGCGCCTCGGCGACACCGACGTCGAGGTCCTCGGGCCGGTGGCCGAGCAGCCCGAGCACCACGGCGCGGTCCGTCGCATGCCCCTTGCCGGTGAAGGCGAGCGAACCGTGCAGCCGGACCCGAACCGCCGTGGGCACGGTTTCCGCCCGCGCCCGCAGCAGGTCGAGGAACCGCGCCGCCGCCACCATCGGCCCCATCGTGTGCGACGAGGACGGGCCGATGCCGATCTTGAACACATCGAAAACGCTGAGGAACATCGCGCGCCTCGTCGGGACACAGGAAGGGACGCGGTATGCCCGGCCGCCGCGTCAGCCGTAGATCGGGAAGCGCTCGCACAACTCCCGAACCTCGCCATGCACACGCCGCTCGACCTCGGCGTTGCCGTCCGGCCCGGCGGTGGCCAGGGCGTCGACGACGGTCAGGATCAGCTCGCCGATGCGCACGAACTCCGCCGCGCCGAAGCCGCGCGTCGTGCCCGCCGCGGTGCCGAGCCGCACGCCGGAGGTCACCGCCGGCTTCTCCGGATCGAACGGGATCGCGTTCTTGTTGCAGGTCAGCCCGGCCCGCTCCAGCGCGCGCTCCGCGTCGCGGCCCTTCACCCCCTTCGGCCGCAGGTCGACCAGCACCATGTGGCAGTCGGTGCCGCCGGACACGATGTCCAGCCCGCCCTTGACCAGCGTGTCGGACAGCGCCCTGGCGTTGGCCACCACCTGCCCGGCATAGGCCTTGAACTCCGGGGTCAGCGCCTCGCCGAACGCCACCGCCTTGGCGGCGATGACGTGCATCAGCGGCCCACCCTGGTTGCCCGGGAACACAGCGGAATTGAACTTCTTGGCCAGCGCTTCGTCGTTGGTCAGGATCATGCCGCCGCGCGGACCGCGCAAGGTTTTGTGCGTGGTGGTGGTCACGACATGGGCGTGCGGCAGCGGGTCCGGATAATGGCCGGTGGCGACCAGCCCGGCGTAATGGGCCATGTCCACCATCAGATAGGCGCCGACCTCGTCGGCGATGCGGCGGAACGCGGCGAAGTCGATCACCCGCGGGTAGGCCGACGCGCCGGCGACGATCAACTTCGGCTTGCTCTCCAGCGCCTTGGCGCGCAGGGCGTCATAGTCGATCCGCTGGTCGCTCTCGCGCACCTCATAGCTGACGATGTCGAACCATTTGCCCGACATGGTGACCGGCGAGCCGTGGGTCAGGTGGCCGCCATGGGCCAGCGACATCCCCATCACCCGGTCGCCCGGCTGCAGCAGCGCCAGGAAGACCGCCTGGTTCGCCTGGGCGCCCGAATGTGGCTGGACATTGACGAAGCCGGCGCCGAACAGCGCCTTGGCGCGGTCGATGGCGATGGTCTCGACCTCGTCGACGAACGCGCAGCCGCCGTAATAGCGGCGGCCCGGATAGCCCTCGGCGTATTTGTTGGTGAGGATCGAGCCCTGGGCGGCCAGCACGTCCGCCGAGACGATGTTCTCCGAGGCGATCAGCTCGATCTCGTACTTCTGGCGGTTCAGTTCGCGTTCGATGGCCGCCGCGATCGCGACGTCGCCGAGATCGGATTTCGGCAGAAACTGATGACGGTTCATCTGTGGTTCTCTCGATCAGATGCCGAGCGCGATTTCGCGGCTGACGGCTTGCAGAATTCCCCAGACATGGTCGGCGAAGGAGCGCCAGACCTCGATCCGGAAGCGGTTCTTGTCCTCGCGGATCAGGACGATCTGCGCCTTGTCGAAGATGGTGCGGCAGCCGGTGCCGACCGCCATCGCCTCGACATCGAAGGCGATGGCGGAGCGCAGGGCGAGCGCCGCCGCCTCCCCCTCCACCAGGATCCCGACCTCGCGATGACCGACATCGACCAGGCTGTGCGGGTCCTGAAGGGCGGCGAAGGCATCGGCGATGCCGTCGCTCTCGCCGACCGGCGCCGTCAGAACCCACTCGTCGGGGCCGAGTTGCAGCGCCGTCCGTCCGCCGGTCTCCACCATCCCGCCAATGCGGGTGGGGAGCGGCGCGCCGAAGGCCGTCCCGGCCGACGGCGCGGATGCCGGGTCGATGCGCAGGCTGAAGCGGGCGACATCCTCGGCCACGCGGATGGTCAGCTTGCTCGTTTGGTCGCCGGTGATCGTCTTGCCCAGCAACGGGTGATTGGCCAGAAGCACGGTGGGCCTCCTATGCGCTGAGACGCGTGTTTTCGGGATCGACGAACACCATGCCGGTGATCGTCGCGGCATGAACCGTGTCCGGCATCGGCACATGCACGGTCTGGCCCTGCAGGGAGCGGCCGCCCTGGATCACCGCCAGGGCGATGGACCGTCCCAGCTCCGCACTCCAGTAGGACGAGGTCACATGACCGACCATCTTCATCGGGACCGGCTGGTTGGGGTCGAGGACGATCTGCGCGCCCTCCTCCAGCACCGTCTTCGGATCGGTGGTCAGCAGGCCGACCAGCTGCTTGCGGTCCTTCGCCAGCATGTCCGGCCGCGACAGCGACCGCTTGCCGACGAAGTCCGGCTTGGTCTTGCCGATCGCCCAGCCCAGCCCGGCGTCGTCGGGCGTCAGCGTGCCGTCCGTGTCCTGCCCGACGATGATGTAGCCCTTCTCGGCGCGCAGGACATGCATCGTCTCGGTGCCGTAGGGGGTGATGCCGAACCGCTGCCCGGCCTCGAACAGCCTCTCCCACACCGCGCGGCCGTAGCGGGCCGGCACGTTGATTTCGAAGCCGAGTTCGCCGGTGAAGGAGACGCGGAACAGCCGGGTCGGCACGCCGCAGATCTTGCCGGTCGCCACCGCCATGTGCGGGAAGGCGCCCTCCGACAGGTCGATGCCCTCGACGAACGGCTCGATCAGCTTGCGGGCGTTCGGACCTTGCAGCGCGATCACCGACCACTGCTCGGTCGTCGAGGTCAGCCAGACCTTCAGGTCTGGCCACTCGGTCTGCAGGTAATCCTCCATCATGTTCAGCACGCGCGCCGCGCCGCCGGTGCTGGTGGTGACGTGGAAGCGGTCATGCGCCAGACGCCCGATCACGCCGTCGTCGCGGATGAAGCCGTCCTCGCCCAGCAGCAGGCCGTAGCGGCAGCGGCCGGGCGCCAGCTTGGTCCAGGCGTTGGTGTACATGCGGTTCATGAACTCGGCGGCGTCGGGACCGACGATCTCGATCTTGCCGAGGGTGGAGGCGTCGAAGATGCCGAGCGACGAGCGCACCGCCTTGCATTCGCGCGCGACCGCCGCGTGCATGTCCTCGCCGACCTGCGGGAAGTACCAGGCGCGCCGCCACAGCGACACCGGCTCGAACGCCGCGCCGTTCTCCTCGGCCCAGGCGTCGATCGGCGTCTTGCGCGTCACCTCGAACAGCGCGCCCTTGTTGTAGCCGGCGAAGGTCCCGAAGCTGGTCGGCGTGTAGGGCGGGCGGAAGGTGGTCAGGCCGACGGCGGGGATCGGCCGCTTCAGCGCATCCGACGCGACGGCCAGGCCGTTGATGTTGGACGTCTTGCCCTGGTCGGTGGCCATGCCGGTCGTGGTGTAGCGCTTGATGTGCTCGATCGACTTGAAGCCTTCGCGCACCGCCAGCCGGATGTCCTTGGCCATCACGTCGTTCTGGAAATCGACGAAGGCCTTGGCATGGCCCGGATCGCGGTCGGTCGGCAGCTCGCGGCCGGTCACCCCGGTGAAGGAGAGCTCACCCTCCACATGGTACACGGCCGGTTCGGCGCCGAACCCGGCATCCGCCGCCGCCGCGGCACCCGCCGCAGCCCCGTCCTCGAAGGCGGCCTTCAGCCCGAAGCGGCCCTTGCCGGCGCCGGCCAGACGGCACTCCTCCATGCCGCGGCCGGGCAGGAACATCTGGCCATCCTCGTTCCAGGTCAGCGAACCCTGGGTGTGCGAGAACAGGTGGACGCTCGGCGTCCAGCCGCCCGACATCAGCAGCGCGTCGCAGGCGATGGTCTCCGCAGCCCCGACTTTGCCGCCGTTGGTGACCGGATTGACCCGCACCGACGAGACGCGCAGGCGGCCTTTGGTCCCGGTGACGGTCCAGCCGATCAGCGTCCTGATGCGCAGCGCGTCGGCGGCGGCGGCCAACTGGCTTGGTACGGTCCCGCGGACGTCGACGATGGCCGCGACCTCCACCCCCGCCTGGGCCAGATCGAAGGCGGCGTGCCAGGCGCTGTCGTGCGTGGTGACGACCACCACCCGGTTGCCGACCTTGACGCCATAGCGGTTCAGGTAGGTGCGCGCGGCGCCGGCCAGCATCACGCCCGGCCGGTCGTTGCCGGCGAACACCAGCGGCTTCTCGATGGCGCCCTGGGCCAGCACCACCTGCTTGGCCCGCAACTTCCACATCCGCTCGCGCGGCGCGCCTTCGGGCACGATGGCGAGATGGTCGGTCAGCCGCTGGCACAGGCCGACGAAATTCTGGTGGTAATAGCCGATGGCCGTCGTGCGCGGCAGCACGGTGACGTTCGGCATCGCCGCCAGCGCGGCGTTGGCGTCCTCCAGCCAGTCCCAGGCCAACTGTCCGTTGATCTCGGCGGCAGGCTCCGACAGCAGCGAGCCGCCAAGCTCCGCCTGCTCGTCGCACAGGATGACCGACGCGCCGCTGCGGCCGGCTTCCAGCGCCGCTGCGAGCCCGGCCGCCCCGCCACCGACGACCAGCACGTCGCAATGGGCGAAGCGGCTGGCGTAGGTGTCGGGATCGGGGGCGGTCGGCGCCTTGCCCAGGCCGGCGGCGTTGCGGATGACCGGCTCGTAGACCTTGTCCCAGAAGCTCTTCGGCCACATGAAGGTCTTGTAGTAGAAGCCGGCCGAGAACAGCATGGAGAGCGCGTCGTTCACCGCGCCGATGTCGCGGGTCAGCGACGGCCAGCGGTTCTGGCTCTCGGTCTTCAGCCCGTCAAAGACCTCCAGCACCGTCGCCCGCGTGTTCGGCTCGGACCGCCCGTTGCCGCGGTCGGTCCCGACCAGCGCGTTCGGCTCCTCCGACCCGGCGGTCAGGACGCCGCGCGGCCGGTGGTACTTGAAGGACCGCCCGACGAGATGAACGCCATTCGCCAGCAGCGCGGATGCCAGGGTGTCGCCCTCGCAACCGGCATAGTCCACGCCGTCGAACGTGAAGCGGATCTGGCGGCTGCGGTTGACCCTGCCCTTGCCGGCAATGCGGAAATTGGTCATGGACGTGCTTCCTTGACGCTGGCGGCAAGCGCGATCTCCTCGTCGCTCGGACGCGGAGCCCCCGCCTTGTAGGTCATGGCGAATTTGTCGGTCACGGTGTCGCGCACCGCGTTGAAGAAGCGGCCGCAGCCGTGCATGTGCCGCCAGCGTTCGAAATGCCGGCCGCGCGGGTTGGTGCGGATGAACAGGAAGTCGCGCCAGTCGTCGTCGGACAGGGCGGAGGGGTCCGCCGGTCGCGCGATGTGCGCCTCGCCGGCATAGGTGAACTCCACCTCGGGGCGCTCGGCTTCGCAATAGGGGCAGCGGATGAGCAGCATGGTCGTGTCCTCAATGCGCGACGGCGGCGGCCGCCGCCTCGTCGATCAGCCGGCCGGTCTTGAAGCGCTCCAGCGTGAAGGGCGCGTTGATCGGATGCGGCTCGTCGCGGGCGATGGTGTGGGCGAAGACGTTGGCCGACCCCGGGGTGGCCTTGAAACCACCGGTGCCCCAGCCGCAATTGACGTACAGCCCCGGCACCGGCGTCTTGCCGATGATCGGCGAGCGGTCGGGCGTGACGTCGACGATGCCGGCCCATTTGCGCAGCATCCGCATGCGGTTGAAGATCGGGAACACCTCGCAGATCGCGGCGACGGTGTGCTCGATCAGCGGCAGCCCGCCGCGCTGGCTGTAGGAGGTGTACTGGTCGGTGCCCGAGCCGATGACCAGTTCGCCCTTGTCGGACTGGCTGATGTAGGCGTGCACCGTGTTGGACATGACCACGCAGGGGAACACCGGCTTCACCGGTTCCGACACCAGCGCCTGCAGCGGATAGCTTTCCAGCGGCAGCCGGACACCGGCGGTGTCCATCACCACCGACGTGTTGCCGGCGGCCGACACCGCGACCTTCTTCGCCTTGATGAAGCCGCGCGCCGTCTCCACGCCGGTGACGCGGCCGGAGGCGTCGCGGCGGATCGCGGTCACCGGGCAGTTCTGGATGATGTCGACCCCGCGCGCCGATGCGGCCCGCGCATAGCCCCAGGCCACCGCGTCGTGGCGGGCGGTGCCGCCGCGCCGCTGCAGCGCCGCCCCCATCACCGGGTAGCGGGCGTTGGCGGCGATGTTCAGCGGCGGGCAGTATTCCTTGGCCTGCTCCGGCGTCAGCCACTCGTTGTCGATGCCGTTCAGGCGGTTGGAGTGGATGTGGCGCTTGAAGCTCTGGATGTCGTGCACCGTGTGCGCCAGCATCATGACGCCGCGCTGGGAGAACATGACGTTGTAGTTCAGCTCCTGGCTCAGCCCTTCCCACAGCTTCATCGCGTGCTCGTAGAGCATCGCGCTTTCGTCATAGAGGTAGTTGGAGCGGATGATGGTGGTGTTGCGGCCGGTGTTGCCGCCGCCGAGCCACCCCTTCTCCACCACCGCGACGTTGGTGATGCCGTGCTCCTTGGCGAGGTAATAGGCGGCGCCCAGGCCATGCCCGCCCGCGCCGACGATGACGACGTCATACTCCGCCTTGGGCTCGGCGTCGGGCCATTGCGGCTGCCAGTTCCTGTTGCCGGTCAGGGCGTTGGTCAGCAGCGAGGACAGTGAGAAGCGGGTCATGACGGCACCCCGATGTTCGACGTGCTGACAGTATCGTCGTCCTCACCGTTGTTGGACAGAATGGATGCGTCAACCTGATGTAACTGGTACGACAGTTGCGTCGCTGGAGGCCAATTTTGACGCCACCCCCGGGCCCGGACCGACCGCGGGGTGGACCGCCGGCCCCCGCTTGCCGGTCGGCTTCCGCCAATTCCGCTCGATCCCACCACGAACCGCGAACCCGTCAGGAAGACGCTGCTCCCGCCCTGTTTCGCAAAACCGGCAAGAGCCGGCCGTCACGCCGACTTGTCTTCCAGACCGCTGGGGGCCAGCCGGGACAGAACGCTGTCCAGCCACGCCGGCTTCCGGTTGTCGGCTTCGGCGGCTTCCTTGCGGCGCACGGCGCTCCGCACCATGATCCCGCCAAGATAGCGGACCGGTTCCGGTGGGAAGAGCTTGACCTTGCGGTTCACCAGACCGCAGCGGCTCCACTCGTCCTCCACCCCCAGCGCCAAGCTGGCCAGGATGCGCCCGCCGAGCCGGCTGGGGCCAACCCCGTTTCCGCTCCAGCCGACGCCGTAGACGATATGCGGCGCGTTCGGCAAATGGCCGAAGACCGGCAGGCTGTCGTAGGAACGATCGACCGGACCGCTCCAGCTGTGCTCGATGCGCACATCGGCAAGATGCGGATAGGTGGCACGGAAGTCGGCTTCGGTCACCCGGTTCAGGGCCTCGTCCTGGTCATAGCGCGGGCCGATCCTGCTCGAAAAGCTGATCATCCCCGTACCTTTGCCGAAGGCGATGCGGCCGTCCCGGGTGGTCCGGTAATAATCCACCATGAGTTGCGAGTCGGTGATCGACTCACCGCCGGTCCAGCCGATCGCCTTCAGGCGTTCCGGGATCGGCTCGGTGGCGATGATCGTGCTGGTGACGGGCAGGATCGTCCGCCGCAGGTCGGGAATTTCCGCTGCCCACGCGTTGTGCGCCAGAACCACGCGCCGCGCCGTGACGCAGCCTGCGGGGGTGCCGAGTCGGGCCGGAACACTGCGTTCGAACCGAAGGACCGGCGTGTTCTCGAAAATCGTCACGCCGGACCGGATGGCCACCCGGCGCAACCCTCGGACCAGGCGCGCGGGTTGGACCGTGGCGTTGCTCGCCTCGATCGCGCCTTCGAGATGTTTCGGCGACCCCGAACGCCGCGCCAGCTCGTCCGGTGCGACGGTTTTGAAGACGTCCCGGCCCAAGCGGGCGCAGAGCGACTGCACCCCGTTCCACGCGCCGCGCTGGACATCGGTCGTGGCGGTCCACAGCCAGCCGCTCTGCCGGAAATGCGCGTCGATGCCATGCTCGGCGCAGAACGCCCCGAGTTCGGAAATGTTCGCTTCCGAGGCTTGGGCGAGGCGGAGCGCTTCGTCGACGCCGCAGAGGGCGGTCAGGGAGCTGATTTTCGGCCACCATGACATGACGAAGCCGCCGTTGCGACCGGAGGCCCCGCCGCCGCAGACGTCCCGCTCCAGAATGACCACCGAGCAGCCGGGGTCGAGTTCGCGAATGCGCAGGGCGGTCCAAAGCCCGACAAAGCCGCCGCCCACGATCGTGACATCGCAGGTCAGCTCACCGCTCAAGGGCGTGGTTGGTTTCAGATCGTCCGCAACATCCTTGAGCCACAGAGAGCGATGCATGGAAAACCGTCCGTCGAAGTCGGGTTGCCAAAACGAGGCCTGATGAGGAAGAGGTTGATCACAGCCAAGGCGTTTTTGCAGCACCGATCATCAGGAGCTGTCGAGCCACAGCCCTCATTCCGCCGCACGGAAATGCTGGGCGAGCGCCGCTTCAAGCAGGCGCGGGGTGACCGGCTTGTGGAGGAGCCCGAGACCATGAGCGACGGCGTCGCTCTGTGGCTCGGCACCGATCTCGCCGGTCACGATAATGCCCGGTATGTTCCGGTCGTACATCGCGCGAATGCGCACCACGGCTTCCGTACCAATCCGTCCCCCGCGCAGGCGGTAATCGACGATCAGGACGTCGGGTCGCCGTCCGGCCTTCGTCAGACGCTCCAGCGCCCGGTCCGTAGAATCTGCCGCCAGCACCTCGTACCCCCATTCGCGAAGCATGGCCTCCAGCCCCATCAGGACGATGACATCGTCGTCCACGACGACCGCCAGTCGCTGGTGTGCCCCATTCACCGGAGCCGGCTTGGCCGGCGGTAAGGCGGCAGGCTCGGCCGACATCGCGGCGTACGGCACGGCGACGCTGAACAGCGAGCCGCCACCCGGACAGGACCGCACATCCACCGGGTGATCCAGGAGCTTCGACAGCCGGCGCACGATGGCGAGCCCCAGCCCCAGCCCCTGTGCCCGGTCCCGCTCGGGATTGCCGACCTGGTGGAACTCCTCGAAGATGCGGCCGAGCTGATCCGCGGGAATGCCGCAGCCGGTGTCGCGAACCTCGATCCGCAGCCGGTCCCCCTGTACGGTGCAGTCGATCAGGACGCGGCCGGATTCGGTGTAGCGAATGGCATTCTCGACCAGGTTGCGCAGCATGCGGCCGAGCAGGACGCGGTCGCTGCGGACCGTCGCGCCGCAGGGCATCACCTGCCACTCCAGCCCTTTGCCGTGCGCGATCGGCGCATAGGCGTCGTCCAGCGGCCCCAGCACGTCCGACACACGGAACTCTTCGACCTGTGGCGCAACAATACCGGCGTCAAGCCGGGAGATGTCGAGCAGGCCGTCGAGCAGGCTCTTCAACACGTCGAGGCCATGCTGCAGACGGTCGAGCCGTTCCCGGCCGGTCGCGTCGGCCAGATGCGGGCGGAGCGCCTCGGCGAACAGCAGAATCGACTGGAGAGGCTGGCGCAGATCGTGGCTCGCCGCCGCGAGGAAGCGGTTCTTCGAGCGGTCGGCCTCTTCCGCCGCTTCCCGGGCGCGGTGGATCTCGTCGATGTCCATGGACCCGCCGAACCAAGCGACGATGCGACCGCCCTGGCGGACGGGATGAGTGCGGCTGAGATGCCACCGGTACGCTCCATCGGCCCGCCGCAAACGCAACTCGTATTCGTGCGCCTCACCGGCGGCGATGGCCCGCGCCCGCGCCGCCTGGATGCGCTCACGGTCGTCAGGATGCAGATCCTCCATCCGCGAGACCTCGTCCGTCTCCCGGCCGGTGTAGGTGCGGAAGGCGGCGTTGACGAACTCCAGGGTGCCATCCGGCCGGTTCACCCACATCTTCTGCGGCGCGTGCTCGACCAGCGCGCGGAAGCGCTCCTCGCCGGCCCGCAGCGCGTCCTCCACCTCCCGCCGGCGGGTGATGTCGCGCATGATGCCGGTGAAGAAGCGCGTGCCGCCGACCGTCCACTCGGCGATGGCGAGTTCCAGCGGGAAGGTGGTGCCGTCCTTGCGGCGTCCCTCGACCTCGCGGCCGGCGCCGATGATCTTGCGGACGCCGGTGCGCTGGTAGGTGGCGATGTAGCCATCATGCTCGGAGTGATAGGGCTCCGGCATGAGCATCGTGACGTTGCGCCCGACGACCTCGGCCTCCGTGTATCCGAAGATGCGCTCGGCGGCCGGGTTGTAGGACTGAATCAGGCCATGCCCGTCGATCACGACCATGGCGTCCACGGCGGTCTCGACCACGGCGCGGTGGCGGGCCTCGCTGGCCTGCAGCGCGGCGGCGGCCTCTTCCCTGGCGCGGGTTTGTGCCTCGAGATCCTTGGCCATGCGATCGAACGCCCGCCCCAGCACGCTCAGCTCGGAGCCATCGTCCGGCAGGCCCGTGCGGGCGGACAGGTCTCCCGAGCGCCAACGCTCGGTCGTTGCAACCAGCGCCTTCACCGGACGGTGGAGATAGCGCCGGGCGAGCAGGTACGCCGCCGACAGGCTCAGCAGCAGCACCGCCGCCATCCACATGAACGAGCGTCGCAGGGCGTCGTCGATGCCGGCCATGGCGGCGTCGTGATCCACGCCGATGGCAACGAAGATGTGCCGGACACCGGCGGCGAGCGGCACATAGGCGAACACGCGCCGCTTTCCGTCAAGGCCGAGCAGTTCGGCGGTGCCGATCGCGTCGGCGTCAAGCAATGGGCGGAAGCGGTCCGGCAGGGCTGAGCCGATGCTGCCCGGCAGCTCCGGCACGCGCGCCAGGACGACGCCGGCGTCATCGGCCACGAGAATCGCGGAGTTGGGTGGGAGTGGGTGCGCGGCGAGATAGCTCGCCAGCCAGCCGAGATCAATGAGCGCCGTGACCACGCCAACCGTAGCGCCGTCGTCACGGCGGATCGGCAACCCAAACGGCATGGACGGCGTGCCGCTCGGGCGCCGTCGGATGAACTCGCCGACGGTAAAGCCGCCGCCCTGCAGCACCGCGCGAACATGCGCACGATCGGCGATGGTTTGACCGGGTCGAGCCTTGTCGGTGGAGCAGAGGATGATGCCGTCCGTGCCCGTAAGGTTGATCGTCACGTAGTCCGGGATCCGCCGTCGCGTCCGCTCCAGCAGGTCCTGGCATCCGCGCGCATCCAGGTCCCGCGCCACCTGTGTCTCGGCCAGCAGTGCCAGCGTCTGCCTCACGCCCTCGACCAGGCGCTGTTGCTCACCGCCGAGCAAGCCGAGGAGCTGCTGGGCGCTGCTGTGGATCTCCCATTTGCGGTCGCGACGGAGGTCGAGTTGATTCCAAACCTCGATGGCGGAGATCGGGAGAAGGGCCAACAGGACGAGCAAAAGCATGCGGACCAGAAGGCTCATCGGGGCTTGTCCCTCGTCTCGGCACTCTGGCGCGTGGTGCCTCGCCTGCACCTTGTTCCCGTTCGGCGCGCACTCGGAACGCCAGGGCCGTTAAAAACAGACGGCTCCTCAATTCCGAACACAAACAGCGACAGACGAAGCGCTCCCGCATTGCCCAGCATTACTCCGACCAGCTTGCACTGTTGCACCTTGCCGATGTCCGGCCTTTTCCGGCCATTTGGCGCAAAGAAGCATCTTCCGACTGCGTTGCTCCCATCGCAATGGCTCAAAAGGGGTCACTTTCCACGACCGTCGAACAGACGCTTCTGCGCGTTGCGAATATGCCTGCGCATCGCCTGCTTGGCGGTTCCGGCGCTTCGGCTACGGATCGCCTCCAGAATGATCCGGTGATCAGCGCACATGGTGACAATGATCGAGCTGTCCGAATACTGGCGCTCGAACTTCGCATAGTGGAGGGTTTTGCGCTTCTTCCACAGCATGTCGGTGATTTCAACGAAGACCGGATTTCCCGTCATCGCACCGATCATCGCGTGGAACTGCTGGTCATGCTCATGGAAGGTCTCCATGTCGCCGGCCGCCGCATCCACTTCCATCCGTTCGACGATGCGCGTGATGTCCTGGAGCTGCGCATCCGTCGCATTTTTCGCGGCGAGCGCCGCGATCTCCCCTTCGATCGTCTCGCGGGCCTCCATCAGGGCTTCGACGCCGATGTCCTCGTCCGCCGTGTCTTCGACCGCGCCCCCCGCACCGTCAGGAAGGGTCGGGCGCACATAGACACCGTGTCCGGTCCGGATCTCGACCCAGCCGTTGATCTCCAGCGCGATCAGCGCCTCCCGCACCGAGGAGCGGCTGACGCCGAGTTGCTTGGCGAGATCGCGTTCCCCGGGCAGCAGCTGGCCCGGGGCGAAATGGCCGTCGCGAATGAACTGGATCAGCACGTTCGATATTTGGCGATACAGACGCTCGACCTTGACCGTCGGCAAGTCCATGACACAGCTCCGGGACGACTCTTGCTTGCACACAGTGCGATGATCGCGCCGTGCCCGCTCGGCGGCAGTGCGGCGCGGTGACGCATCCAACACCATGAGCGGCGCAAAATCCAAGCGCCATCAAACCGTTTCGCCAGACGGCCGCCGAAACCGGCCCATTCGGTCCGAAAAGCCCTCTTGCGAGCGGGCAAAGTCTTAGGCTAACGTTTGCCTAGTGGTCAGGCCAGTGGGCCACCGGACCGACAATCTCGCCGGACCTGCCACATCACCCTTCCCGCTTGGCCGGCTGCCGGCCTGCACGCTTTCCATGAGACCGACGATGAAGATGACCTTCCGCTGGTACGGCGATACCGATCCGATCCCGCTCAGCCACATCCGGCAGATTCCCGGCATGACCGGCATCGTGTCGGCGGTGTACGACGTGCCGGTTGGGGAGGTCTGGCCGGTCGCCAACATCCAGGCGCTCAAGACCAAGATCGAGGCGCACGGCCTTGCGCTGGAGGTCATCGAAAGCGTCCCCGTCCATGAGGACATCAAGCTGGCCAAGCCGTCGCGCGACCGGCTGATCGACAACTACTGCGCCACGATCCGCAATCTTGCCCAATGCGGCATCAAGGTGATCTGCTACAACTTCATGCCGGTGTTCGACTGGACCCGCACCACGCTCGACATGACGCTGCCGGACGGCTCGACCACGCTGGCCTTCGACACCGAGACGGTCGAGAAGATCGACCTCAGCCAGGGCATCTCGCTGCCCGGCTGGGACGCCAGCTACCGCCCGGAGGAACTGAAGGCGCTGCTGGCCGACTATGCCGCGGTGGACGAGGAAACGCTGTGGCAAAACCTCGAATATTTCCTGAAGCGCATCATCCCGGTGGCCGCCGAGGTCGGGATCCGCATGGCGATCCACCCGGACGATCCGCCCCGTCCCATCTTCGGCCTGCCGCGCATCGTCAAGGACCGCGCCGACCTCCAGCGGTTGCTCGCCATCGTCGACGATCCGGCCAATGGGCTCACGCTGTGCTCGGGGTCGCTCGGCGCCTCGTGCAAGAACGACATCCCGGCCCTGGTGCGCGAGTTCGCCGGCCGCAAGCGCATCCATTTCGCCCATCTGCGCAACGTGAAGATCAACGAGGCCGGCGACTTCCACGAGACCAGCCACCGCTCCGCCGACGGCTCGCTCGACATGGCGGAGATCGTCAAGGCTTATTACGAGGCCGGTTTCGACGGCTATGCCCGGCCCGACCATGGCCGCATGATCTGGGGCGAAACCGGCAAGCCGGGCTACGGCCTGTATGACCGCGCGCTGGGAGCCGTCTACCTGAACGGCCTGTGGGAAGGCGTCGCCAAGGCCGAAGGCCGGAACTGAGGAGCCTTGCCATGGACAACCCGTTCAACCCCACAGACCTCCAGGGCAAGGTCGCCGTCGTCACCGGCGGCGGCGGCGTCCTGTGCGCCGGCTTCGCCCGCGCGCTCGCCGAAGCCGGCGCCCGCGTCGCCATCCTCGATCTGAAGGCCGAGGCCGCCGAACAGGTGGCGGCGGCCCTGCGGGCCGAGGGTCGCGAGGCCATCGGCATCGCCGCCGACGTGCTGGACCGCGCCTCCCTCGACCGGGCGGCGGCCATCGTGCTGGAACGGTTGGGCCCCTGCGACCTGCTGGTCAACGGCGCCGGCGGCAACCATCCGCGCGGCACCACCACCAAGGAATGGCTGGAGGACGGCGACCTCGACGATCCGTCCCTGACCAGCTTCTTCGACCTCGACCCGGTCGGCGTGAAGTTCGTTTTCGACCTGAACTTCCTCGGCACGCTGCTGCCGACCCAGATCTTCGCCCGCCAGATGATCGGCCGTCCGGGCTGCGGCATCATCAACGTCTCGTCGATGAACGCCTTCCGTCCCTTGACCAAGATCCCCGCCTACAGCGGCGCCAAGGCGGCGGTCAGCAACTTCACGCAATGGCTGGCGGTGCATTTCGCCAAGACCGGCATCCGCGTCAACGCCGTGGCGCCGGGCTTCTTCCTGACCGCGCAGAACCACGCCCTGCTGATCGATGCGGCGACCGGCGCGATGACGCCGCGCGCCCGCAAGATCGTCGACCACACCCCGATGGGCCGCTTCGGCGAGGCGCACGAGCTGACCGGCACCCTGCTGTGGCTGGCCAGCGCCAAGGCGTCCGGCTTCGTCAACGGCACGGTCATTCCGGTCGATGGCGGCTTCGCCGCCTATTCGGGCGTCTGACCGCCCTTCCTTCGCGTTCGTCTTAAAGGGCCGACGCCCGGCGGCCGTTCATTCCCGGGCCATCCCCCAGCACCGCGTTTCCCGTACCCTGGGCTTTCCGATCGCGGAATACCCCCCGAGAAACGCCACGGCACCGCCCGCAATCGGAGGAAACGATGAAGATCAAGGGATTGAGATGGTGGATCATCGTGTTGATCTGCCTGGGAACCGTCGTCAACTATCTGGCGCGCAACTCTCTCGGCGTGATGGCCCCCATCCTTAAGACCGAGATGAACTTCACGACGCAGGAATATTCCTACATCGTCGCCGCCTTCCAGCTCGCCTACACGGTGATGCAGCCGGTCTGTGGCTACATCGTCGATTTCCTCGGGCTGAAGATCGGCTTCGCCCTGTTTGCCCTGCTGTGGTCGGTGGCCAACTGCCTGCATGGCTTCGCCACCGGCTGGCTGTCGTTGGCCATGTTCCGCGGCATGCTGGGCCTGACCGAGGCGGCGGCCATTCCGTCCGGCATCAAGGCGGTCGGCGAATGGTTCCCGAAGCAGGAACGCTCGGTCGCGGTCGGCTGGTTCAACGCCGGCACCTCGCTGGGCGCGATGCTGGCGCCGCCGCTGGTCGTCTATGTCCAGATGCAGCATGGCTGGTCGGCCGCCTTCATCGTCACCGGCGCTCTTGGCTTCGTTTTCGCAGCGCTATGGTGGCTGTTCTACCGCTCGCCGAGTGAACATCCCAACATCACCGCCGAGGAGCACGCCTACATCGTCGCCGGCCAGAATCCGCCGGCGGTCGGCGCCGACGGCGCCCGCGTGAAGCCCAAGGTCAAGGAAATCCTGAGCACCAAGCGCTTCTGGGGCATCGCCATCCCCCGCTTCCTGGCCGAGCCGGCGTGGCAGACCTTCAGCTTCTGGATCCCACTCTATCTCGCCACCGAACGCGGCATGGACATCAAGCAGATCGCCCTGTTCGCCTGGATGCCCTTCCTGGCGGCCGATTTCGGCGGCATCCTCGGCGGCTATCTCTCTCCCTTCTTCATGAAGCACTTCAAGTTCTCGGTGGTGAATTCGCGTCTGGCCGGCATCGTCATCGGCGCGATCTGCATGATCGGCCCGGGCCTGATCGGGCTGGCCAGCGACGCCTACACCGCCATCGCCCTGTTCTGCATCGGCGGCTTCGCCCACCAGATGATCTCGGCCCTGATCAACACGCTGAGCGCCGACGTCTTCGAAAGCCACGAGGTGGCGACCGCCAACGGCCTGACCGGCATGGCGTCCTGGACCGGCGGCCTGACCTTCTCGCTGATCGTCGGCGCGCTCGCCACCACCATCGGCTACGCTCCGCTGTTCGTCTGCCTGACCGTCTTCGACCTGGTCGGCGCCTGTGTCGCCATCGCCCTGCTGCGCGACCGCGGCGACAAGGCCCCGGTGGCGGCGGCCGCCGCCCGCTGACCGCGCCCCCCGCGCGCGGCGCCTCCGGTGCCTGATCCCGGCGATCCGGCACCGGCGCAACGGGCTGCCGCGCTCCTTCTCCGCAAACCCTTCGAGACCCATCATGTCCCAGCCGACTCCGACTGCCACGTCACTCTCCTCCCCCCCGGCCTTCACCCTGGCGGAGCGGGACGGCGCCCACCTGACCCTGCGCGCGGCGGAGGGCGGCCATGTCGCCCATCTGTTCGTGCTGGAGGACGACATCATCCGCGTCATGGTCCTGCCCGGCGGAAGGCTGCGCAGCCCGCGCGGCTGGACGGTGGCGCCGGGGGCCGAGGATGTGCCGGCGGAGGGCCGAGACCGCTTCGACCTGACCGGCTTCTCCTGCCCGGCCTTCACGGTGGAGGAGAGCGCCGGCACCCTGGTGGTGGCCACCGCGCGGCTGCGCCTGACCGTCGCGCTGGCCGGCCTGTTCTGCCGCTGGGACACCCTGGTCCGCGGGACGTGGCATGCGGTGGCCGCCGACCGCGCCACCCAGAGCTACAATTTCGGCTGGTGGGACGAGCGGGTCTATCACTATCTGAAGCGCGACGCCGCCGACGAGATGTATTTCGGCCTGGGCGAGCGCGCCGGGACCAGCGACCGCCACGGCCAGTCCTACCGGATGAGCAATCTGGACGCGATGGGCTACAACGCCCGGACGACCGACCCGCTCTACAAGCACATCCCCTTCTACATCACCTGGAAGAAGGCGGCGCAGGTCCCGCTCGGCATCTTCTATGACACCCTGTCCGACTGCAGCTTCGACATGGGCCGGGAGCTGGACAACTATCACGGCCATTACCGCTATTTCGTCGCCGATGCCGGCGACCTCGATTACTACGTCATCGCCGGCTCGGCCCCGGCCGACATCACCCGGCGGTTCACCTGGCTGACCGGACGGCCCGCCTTCATGCCGAAATGGAGCCTGGGCTATTCCGGCTCCACCATGACCTACACCGACGCGCCGGACGCCCAGGACCGGATGAACGAGTTCCTGGCCAAGTGCGAGGAGCACGACATCCTCTGCGACTCCTTCCACCTGTCGTCGGGCTACACCTCGATCGCCGACAAGCGGTACGTCTTCCACTGGAACCGCGACAAGTTCCCCGACCCGGCCGCCTTCGCCCGCCATTATCGCGACCATGGCGTGCGGCTGTGCGCCAACATCAAGCCCTGCCTGCTGCGCGACCACCCGCGGTTCGATGAGGCGGTGCGCGAGGGGCTGCTGGTGCGCGATCCCGACGGCAGCCCGGCGATGGTGCAGTTCTGGGACGAGGCCGGCGCCTATCTCGACTTCACCAACCCCAAGACGCTCGACTGGTGGAAGGCGCGGGTCCGGGAGTCGCTGCTGGAGCCCGGCATCGCCGCCACCTGGAACGACAACAACGAGTTCGAGATCTGGAACGACCGCGCCCAGGCGGCCGGTTTCGGCACGCCCTTCCCGGCGCGCGAGGCCAAGCCGCTGCACACGCTGTTGATGATCCGCGCGTCCAAGCAGGCCCAGCGGGAGTTCGCGCCGGATGTCCGGCCCTTCCTGATCTCCCGCGCCGGGGCCGCCGGCATGCAGCGCTATGTCCAGACCTGGTCGGGCGACAATTACACCAGTTGGGAAACGCTGAAATACAACGTGCGCATGGGCACCGGGCTGGCGCTGTCGGGCGTGTCCAACACCGGCCACGACATCGGCGGCTTCGCCGGCCCGGCCCCCGATGCCGAGCTGTTCCTCCGCTGGGTGCAGTTCGGCATCTTCCTGCCGCGCTTCTCCATCCATTCCTGGAACGACGACAAGACCGTCAACGAACCCTGGATGTATCCGGAGATCACCCCGGCGATCAGCCGGCTGATCAAGCTGCGCGCCCGGCTGATCCCCTATCTGTACGACCTGCTGTGGCAGTATCACGCGTCCTACGAGCCGATGATCCGGCCGACCTTCCTCGACTTCCCCGAGGATCCGCGCTGCTTCGACGAAAATGACGAGATGCTGCTCGGCCCGAACCTGCTGGTGGCGCCGGTGGTGGAGCCGGGGCGGCGGGACCGCGCGGTCTATCTGCCGGCGGGGACCGACTGGTACGACGCCTGGACCGGCGAGTGCTTCACCGGCGGCCGAACGGTGACCATGGCGGCCCCGTGGGACCGTCCGCCGCTGCTGGCGCGGGCCGGTTGCGCCATTCCGCTGAACCTTGCCGAACAGCACTTCAACCGCGGCGGCGACGAGCGGGGCTTCGCCCTGTTCCCCCATCGCGGCACCGGCACCTTCCAGGCCGGCTGCTACGAGGATGACGGCGAGAGCGAGGACTACCGCGACGGCGGGCATGGCCGCTGGACGGTGGCGGTCACCGCCGCGGCCGACCGGCTGACGGTGGCGCTGGGCAAGGAGGGGGCCCGTCCGCCCGCCGCCACGTCCCTGACCCTGCTGCTGCCGCCGCAGGAGCGCCGCGCGCTGGAGATCGTCGGCGGAACGGTGGCGTCCGATCGCATCGCCGATGGCTGGCGGACCGTCGCCGTCACGCTCGCCGGCACCTGATCGGTCGCCGTTCCACGTCACACCTGCTGCTGGTTCCGTCATGACGGTGTATCAAGGAGCCGTACGGCCGGGACCGGCAGCAGGAGGGGAGCGGATCATGGAAAACAGTCGCAAGGCGGCGGGGCCGGTATCGCTCGCCACCATCGCCGCCGCGACCGATGTGTCGATCTCCACGGTGTCGCGCATCGTCAACGGCCAGACCCACCGCGCCTCCCCCGAAACCGTCGCACGGATCCGGCAGGCGGTGGATGCGCTGGGATACAAGCCGAACCAGATCGGCCGCGCCCTGAAGCAGGGCAGAAGCCGTGTCGTGGCGATGCTGACGGCGAACCTCAACAACCCGGTCATGGCGATGATCGCCTCGGCGACCGAGGCGGCGTTGCGCGACATCGGCCATGTCATGACGCTGTGCGACACCCACGACCGCGAGGATCTGCAGGACGAGTACCTGCAGGCGATGCGGTCGCAATCGGTGGGCGGCTACATCCTCGTCACCAACATCAAGAGCCCGGGGCTGGCCGACTTCGTCGCCCGCGGCGAACCGGTCGTCTTCGCCTGCCGTCCCAACCCCTACGCCTCCGGCCCCGATGCCTCCCGCGGTTTCGTCGGTATCGACAATTGTGCGGCGGGGGCGGCGGCGGCCGACCGGCTGTGGTCACGCGGCTGCCGGACCGTGGCGGTGATCGTGCCAATGGAAGGCTCGGTGGTCACGAAAGAGCGCGAAGCGGGCTTCTGCCGCCGGATAGCGGAACTCGGCGTGCCGCCGGACCGGCTGGCGCGGGCGCAGGCGCCGGGCCTGTCGCATCTGGACGTCGGCTATGCCGCCGCGGAGACGCTCTTTGCCGGCCCCACCCGGCCTGACGGCATTCTCTGCGTCAGCGACCAGATCGCCTATGGCGTCTACCGTTCCGCCATGGAGCGTGGCATCCGCATTCCGGACGACTGCCTGGTCATCAGCATTGACGGCAGCGACCTCAACCGCTGGATCGCCCCCTGGCTCGACTCCATCCACGTGCCCTACGCCGAGTTCGGACGCCACATCGTCTTGCAATTGCAAACGATCTGGCGCGGTGAAACTCCCGGCGCCGCCATCCTGCCCTTTCAGGCCTGAGCCGGATTGCTGCACGGATCGCCGTGTTGCGTGATTCCGGGTCCGACTCCAACGCTGCGGAAATCCTTCGTTCTTCCAGAAAGCCTAAAGTCTATATGGGAGCAACGAGGGTATGCATGGCGTTGGATAGTCGTTCGCCGCCTTTGATACCCGACAGAACTCCGTTAAGATCATCGTCACCTTATGGAAAGTAATTTTTCCTTCGGCTGAAGCGTTCCCAACGTTCCCAACGTATTTCGTGGTAACAAGGGGTGATGGCCATGACAACGACCGTCGTTACCGATCTCACTCTTGCAAGCGCCACGGCCGACAACGTCGGTGGAAACTCGGACTCGGAAAGTCCGGTGCTTTCGGGTGACGGTACAAAAGCGGTTTTTGTCAGCCACTCAAGCAACCTTGTCGACGATGATGCGACGCCCAATGAACTCGATATCTACCTGAAGGATATCAAGACCGGTCAGATTACGCTGGTCAACCGGACACAAACCGGAAAGCAGGTGATCGGATGGCTCAGCGCGGCGACCATATCGGATGACGGGACAAAGGTGGCCTTCTCCAGCTATACGGATGATCTCCCACCGAGCAACAACAATGGGTTCTATGATCTTTATGTGAAGGACCTGACGACCGGAGCGGTGACTTTGGCTTCCCGTGCGGTGGACGGCGGCGATGCGAATGGGTCGAGCTTTGCCGCCGCATTGTCCGCGGATGGAACGAAGGTCGCTTTCCTCAGCCAGGCCAGCAATCTGGTCACCGGGGACACAAACGGATGGGGGGATATCTTCGTCAAGGATCTGACCACGGGCAAGACGACCCTGGTCAGTCAGGCGATGGACGGCTCTCCCGGGGATGGGCCCAGTTCCAATCCCGCGATTTCGGCGGACGGAACGAAAATCGCCTTTTCCAGCAGCGCCGATGATCTGGTCGCCGGTGACAGCAACGGCCGTGAAGACATCTTTGTAAGGGACCTGACCACAGGGAAAACCATCCTCGCCAGCCGTACGGCGGCGGGACGACAGGCATCAGGGGTCTTGGGCATACCATCCATTTCGGATGACGGAACCAAGCTGGTCTTTTCCAGCAACGACGATGATCTGGCTCCGGACGACGGCAACGGCACCGATGACGTCTTCCTGAAGGACTTGGTGACAGGCAAGCTGACGCTGATCAGCCGCGACCAGGACGGCCTCCCGGGAAACGGGCAGTCCATCCTGCCAACCATTTCAGGGGACGGAACACGAGTTGCCTTCACCAGCGTCGCCGCCCTCGTTCCCAAGGATGGCCCCGTCTCCGCGTATGACATCTATGTGAAGGATTTGACCACCGGAGCGATGATCCTGGCCAGCGAGACCGGTGACGGTGTCCAGGCGAACGGCTCCTCATTCGGAGGCGTCATCTCGGCCGACGGATCGCATGTCGGCTTTCAGAGCTTTGCCGAGAACCTCTCGCCCGACGATGCCAACGGGGGTCTGACCGACGTCTTCGTCGCGACCCTTGGGCCACTGGAAGGCCAGCGAATCAAGGGAACCAGCGGAGCGGATACACTGACGGGCGGACGGGGGGACGACACGATATCCGGTCGCCGGGGCGACGACCTCCTCTTCGGCAAGGGCGGGCGTGACGCGTTGGAGGGGGATCAGGGCAACGACACCCTATGGGGCGGCAGCGGCAACGACACCGTGAAGGGCGGTCCTGGCGACGACCGCCTGGACGGTGGGACCGGAGATGATGTGGTGAGTGGCGGTCCGGGAGCCGACAGTCTGCTTGGCGGCAGCGGCCGCGACACGCTCTATGCCGGCGTCGACGGCCAGACGGACACGATGGCCGGCGGACCTGGAGACGATGTCTATTGGATCATCGGATCCGGCAGCGACCAGCGGTCCAGCGACATCATCCGCGAGAATCCCGGGGAGGGCACCGATACGGCCTTCGTCAAAGGCTCCTATCAGCTGGCGGACAATCTTGAGAATGCCGTCCTGCTGGACAACTCCTCCCAGGGTCCATCCCAAGCCCGGACGTTCCTGAGCGGAAACAGGCAGTCCAACGACCTTCGCGGCAACGCGGGCGCAAACGATATCTTCGGCGCCACGGGGAACGATACGATCCGCGGCGGCGGCGGCGACGACAGTCTGGGCGGCTATGATGGCGATGACCGCCTGTTCGGTGGCTCCGGCAACGATCGCTTGAGTGGTGAAGCGGGCGACGACGTGTTGGCGGGTGGCTCGGGAAACGACAGGCTCGGCGGCGGACTGGGCAACGACCTGCTGATCGGCGGGGATGGCAACGACAGCATTGGCGTGCACGATCCTTATCAAGGGGCCCTTGCCGGACGCGACACCCTCGTCGGGGGCGGGGGCGACGACTGGATGGACGGCGGCGGGGCGCCCGGCCGGTGGGGCGCCGTCGATTTCAGCGACGCCGCCGACCTGTTCCTCTTCGGCAGCGGCGGCCAAGGCTTCGGCCATGACACGATCTCGGGCTTCAACGACGACAATGACCGGATCGAGTTCCACGGCTACCACCACGCGGATCTTGCCGGTCCGGTGACGGTCACGGACATCAAGCCATACACCTATTACCCGGACGGCTATTCCTGGGCGGCCGACATCGCCTTCAAGGATGGCTCCACCCTCCATGTCACCGGGGTGTCGCGCGGCCTGCCGACCTTCACCGAAGGAAGCGATTTCACCTTTCCCGGCTCCAGGCCATCAGGAACCAAGGCCCTGTTCTCGGCCGACGACCCCGCCCACGGCCGTGAACTCTGGGGCACCGACGGCAAGGCGGCATACCTCATCAAGGACATTGCGCCCGGACCAGCCTCGTCCCAGCCCACCGGCTCGGTGGCCATCGACGACACGCTGTTCTTCACGGCTGACGATGCAACCCATGGCGCAGAATTGTGGAAAAGCGATGGAACCGCCAAGGGAACCGTTCTGGTGAAGGACATCCGCCCCGGTGGCGGCTCGTCCAGCCCGAGCGACTTGATGGTGATGGACGGTGAACTCTATTTCACCGCCGATGACGGGGTGCATGGTCGCGCCCTCTGGAAGAGTGATGGGACCACCAGGGGAACCCGAATGGTCTCCAACTCCATCGGCTCCATCGCTGGCCTCACGGATGTGGACGGCACCCTGTTTTTCGATGCACGGGATGCCGCGCATGGTGTCGCTCTCTGGAAAAGCGACGGCACCGCCTCCGGGACCGTGTTGGTCAAGGACTTCCTTCCCGGCAACAGCGACCCGGGAGGGCC
This sequence comes from Azospirillum sp. TSO35-2, assembly GCF_003116095.1. GTDB lineage: Bacteria > Pseudomonadota > Alphaproteobacteria > Azospirillales > Azospirillaceae > Azospirillum. Next base: position 384,841 of record NZ_LGRA01000013.1, on the reverse strand, counting down.
GTTTGCCCACGATCCACGGCACCTGACGGCGGTCGGCGACCGACTTTTCCTTACATCCGGGACGGGCGAGTTCGAAACGTACCTGTGGGCGACGGACGGCACGGAAGCCGGCACGATTCCGTTGAAGGGCGGCATGGTCACCGACACGCGTGGGGGCTTCGACAACGACCTGGAGGCGATGGGCGGGACGCTCTACTTCAACGCCGACTTCTCGTTGTGGCGGTCGGACGGCACGGTCGCCGGCACCAGGGAGATCAAGAGCTTCGCGCCGATGCCGGGATGGAACCCCAACAGCCTTACCGCGGCCGGCGACACCCTGTTCTTTGCCGCCAACGACGGTCAACACGGCATGGAACTGTGGGCCTCCGACGGAACCGCACCGGGCACCCACCTGGTCGCGGACATCAATCCGGGGGTTCCCGGAGCCTCGATCTCCGACATGACCGCCGTGGGCGGGGACCTGTTCTTCAACGCGGACGACGGCAAGAATGGGCGCCAGCTCTGGATGAGCGACGGCACCGCCGCCGGCACGCGCATGGTCAAGGATGTCGCTTCAGGCCCCGATTGGACCGCGGCGGGCGATTTCAGCGCCGTCGACGATCGGCTTGTCTACAGCGCGCTCGATCGTCAACAGAACCGGGTCCTCTTCTCGTTCGATCCGGCGTCCTTGAGCGTTGATCGGATCGGCAGCGCCGATCTCCTGCACACGTCCTACGACCCCAAGGATGTCGTTCCGATTTGAGCTGAGCCCACCGGACACCGTGAAGTCGACGGTGGACTGTTGTCAGAGAGCTGGGTCACGCTCGGTGCCTGTTTGCAGATGTTCCGGGGCCAAAGGCGTTGATGAGGCGGCCTGCCGGCTCTGTGGTTCTTTCCGAAGTCGGGACAGGCCCGCCTCACGATGGCGTCTGAAAGCTCTGGTCTTCCGAACCCAAGGCCATTCGATACTCCTCGCGGTGGATCGCCGTCATCGGAAGCCCATCCGCCCCGATGGCGCCGCGATACATGCCGGAGCAGTTGAAGGGCAAGGCCACCCGGCCGTCGCGGTCGATGGCGATCAGGCCGCCGGAGCCGCCGATCACGCCCAGTTCGGCCACCACGTCGCCGGCAGCGCGGTCCAGGGTCTGGCCGGCCCAGCGCATGCGGGCGTCGATCTCGTGGGCGGCGCAGCGGCGGATGAAATGCTCGCCATGGCCGGTGGCGGAGACGGCGCAGGTGATGTTGTCGGCGAAGGTGCCGGCGCCGATCACCGGGCTGTCGCCGACACGGCCCTTGGCCTTGGCGGTCATGCCGCCGGTGGAGGTGGCGGCGGCGAGGTTGCCGTCGCGATCGCGGGCGACGGCGCCGACCGTGCCGTGGCGGCGCTGGTCGGCGCCCCCATCGGAGTTATCTTCCGGGGCGCCGGAGCGGCGGCGCTCCAGCTCCGCCTGCAAGGCGTCCCAGCGCGGCTGGGTGAAGAAATAGGGAGCGTCCTCCATCGGCAGACCCTGGCGGCGGCAAAGGTCCAGCGCGCCCTCGCCAATCAGCAGGACATGCTCGCTGTGCTCCATCACCGCGCGGGCGGCCAGGATGGGATTGCGCGGGCCGAACAGGCCGGCCACCGCACCGGCGGAGCGGTCGCGGCCGTCCATGATGGCGGCGTCCATCTCCTGCGTGCCCTCGGCGGTGAAGACGGCGCCGCGGCCGGCGTTGAACAGCGGCTCATCCTCCAGCGCCATCACGGCGGCGGTGACGGCGTCGAGCGCGCTGCCGCCATCGGCCAGCACCTCGTGCCCGGCGGCGAGCGCCCGGCGCAGGCCGGCGTGATAGCCCTCGGTCAGGAGCGGGGTCAGCGCGCTGCGCTTGATGGTGCCGGCGCCGCCATGGATGGCCAGCGCGAAAGGCTGCGGGTGGGAAAGGGTCATGGGTGCGGGTCTCAGCGCAGGGTGGCCGACATGGCCGACAAGGTGTTGATCCAGCCGAGCACGCCGGCCATGCTGTCGGCGGCCAAGCGGATCGTGACGGGGTCAAGGCGCTCCGATACCGGGATCAGCGATGCCAGATCGGCCAGCGCCGGGCTGTTCATCTCGATCTCCAACCGGTAGGGCGCCCCTTCGTCCCGCGGCGGGACGCGGAACGGCGGGATGCCCGATGCCCGGTGGACGGCGCGGGTCGCCGCCGCGCGGATGCGGTCGCGGGCGACCGACGGCGCCACGGCGCGGGCGGCGCGCTGACCCAGCGCCTGCTTCACCACCACCCGTTCGGCTTCCGGGAACAGCGGCGCCATCTCCGCCGCGAAGCGGTCGTCGCCGGTCAGCAGGATCACCGGCACGCCGATCTCCCCGGCATAGGCGCCGTAATTGCCGGCCTCCCCCAACTCCAGGCCGTTCACCGTCACGCGCCCGAAGGCGAAGCTGTTGGTGGTGTGGGCGAGGATGCCGTACTGGCGCGCCGACGTGTGGAAGCCGACGCACATCACGCCGGCGGCGTCCGGTTCCAGCCCGGCGAACATGCCGATCGGCTTGGGCCGGCCGAGGATCAGCTCGGCGGCCGGATGAAGCTCGTCCGGCAGCAGGTTGACCATCGGGCCATGGCTGTCGTTGACCAGGATGTCGCTCGCCCCGCCTTCCAGCGCCCCTTCGATGGCGGCGTTGACCTCGGCGGTCATCAGGCGGCGGGCACGCTCATATTCGGCGTTGCCCGGCGTCACCTGCTGTTGGGAAACGACGCCGGCCACCCCTTCGATGTCGGCGGAGATGTAGATCTTCACTCTGTGCTCCCGAATGTCAGGGCGTCGGACAGGCAAGGCCGGGTGGCGCCGTCGCGGCCGACCACCGGCATGGCCGCGGCCAGCGCGTCCAGAACCGCTTCCTGCGTCGCGTCGGCCATCGCCTCGAACAGCGCGTCGATGCGGCGCTCGTTCAGCGTGCGCAGGGCCACGATGTCGGCCCGCTCGTCGTGGTCGATGCGGTTGGCGGTGGTGAAGCCCAGCGCGATGTCGCCGCTGCCGTGGCCCCAGAAGGACCCGACGCGCGCCAGCCCGACCCCGGCGCGGCGGATCACCCGGCGCAGCTGGCGGTGGTCGAGCGGCACGTCGGTGGCGGCGATGACGATGACGGAGCCCTTCTCCGGCGCGTCGTCCCCGGCCGGCGGGGCGACGCGGCGGCCGTCGGGCAGGCGCAGTTCCCCCGGTCGGCCGAAATTCGCCAGGACCAGCACGCCCAGGTGATGGCGCTTGCCGTCCAGCTTCAGCCGGCGCGAGGACGTGCCGATGCCGCCCTTGAAGCCGAAGCAGGACATGCCGCGCCCGGCGCCGATCGACCCGACCGCGACCTCCGCCCCGTCCGGCTGGTTCAGCGCGGCGGACAGGGCGGCGGCGGCGTGCGCCTCGGTCACCGCCAGCGCCTGGATGTCGCTCAGCGGGCCGTCGTTGCACTCCATCACCACCGGGTTGACGGTGGCGGTGGTGCGGCCGATGTCGGGGTTGGCGGCGATGGCGTGGCGGACCAGCGCGGTGGACGCGGTGCCGACCGACAGGGTGTTGGTCAGCAGGATCGGCGTTTCCAGCGCGCCGAGTTCCTCCACCTGCATCAGCCCGACGCTCTTGCCGAAGCCGTTCAGCACGTCGGCCGCCGCGACCGGCTTGTCGCGGTAGAGGTTGCCGGCATGGGGCAGGATGGCGGTGACGCCGGTCTGGATCGCGCCCCCTTGGAAAAGGTTCTCATCCAGCGTGGCATGGCCGACGCGCACGCCCGGCACGTCGGTGATGGCGTTGCGCGGCCCCGGCGTCAGCCGGCCGCAGGCGAGCCCGAAGGCCCGCGCGCGCTTGCCGCCGTCAGCGGAGTTTGGGGTCGAGGGCATCGCGCAGTCCGTCGCCGAGCAGGTTGAAGGCCAGCACCGTCAGGAAGATGGCGAGGCCGGGATAGAAGGTGACATGGCTGGCGACGCCGATGTAGCTGCGCCCGTCGGCCAGCATCGCGCCCCATTCCGGGCTGGGCGGCTGGGCGCCCAGGCCGATGAAGCTGAGGCTGGCCGCCGTCAGGATCGAGGTGCCGATGCGCATGGAGACATAGACGATCACGCTGGGCAGCGTGCCGGGCAGGATGTGGCGCACCATCAGCAGCCGGTCGCGCACGCCGATGGCGCGGGCGGCGTCGACATAGACCGCGCGCTTCAGCGACAGCGTGCTGCCGCGCACGAGGCGGGCGAACACGGGGACGCTGAAGATCGCCACCGCATAGATGACGTTCTCGATGCCCGGCCCCAGGATGGCGACGATGCCGATGGCGAGCAGGATGCCGGGGAAGGCCAGCAGCACGTCGCAGACGCGCATGATCAGGCTGTCGATCCAGCCGCCGCGGAAGCCGGCGACCAGCCCCAGCGCCACGCCGGCCACCCCGCCCAGCAGCACCGACAGCAGCCCGACCGACAGCGAGATGCGGGCACCCCACAGGATACGGCTGAAGATGTCGCGGCCATAGGCGTCGGTGCCGGCCCAATGGTCGGCCGACGGGCCTTCCAGGATGCGGTCGTAATCGAAGCCCGCCGGGTCGTAGGGGGCGATCCACGGTGCGCCGGCCGCGGCGAGCGCCAGCAGCAGCAGGCAGATGCCGGCGACCATGGCGGTGCGGTTGCGCCGGAACTTGCGCCAGAACTCGCGCAGCGGCGAACGGACGGCTTCGTGGCTCACGGCCACGCTCGTTGCATCGGTCGTGGTCATGAGTAGCGAATCTCGGGGTTGGCGAAGGCGTACAGCACATCGACCAGCAGGTTGATGATGATGAACTCCAGCGAGAACAGCAGGATCTCCGCCTGGATCACCGTGTAGTCGCGGTAACTGACGCTGTCCACCAGCAGCCGGCCCAACCCCGGCCAGGAGAACACCGTCTCCACCACGATCGACCCGCCGAGCAGGAAGCCGAATTGCAGCCCGACCATGGTGATGATCGGGATCAGCGCGTTGCGCAGCGTGTGCTTCCACACCACCAGCCGGGCCGGCACGCCCTTGGCCCGCGCCGTGCGGACGTAATCCTCGCGCGCGATCTCGATGAAGGCGGAGCGGGTGAAGCGCGCCATCACCGCGGCGACGCCGAGGCCCAAGGTCAGCGACGGCATGACGTAATGCTGCCAGGTGCCATAGCCGCTGGTCGGCAGCCAGCCGAGCTTGACCGAGAACAGGTCGATCATCAGCAGGCCGAGCCAGAAGGACGGGAAGGCGATGCCCGACACCGCCACCACCATGCCGACATGGTCCTGCCAGCGCCCGCGCCTGGTGGCCGACGCCACGCCGATCAGCAGCCCGGCCAGCGTCGCCCACACCATGGCGACGACGGTGAGGTAGAGCGTCGGCATGAAGCGTTCGCCGATCTCCTGCGACACCGGCCGCTTGGACTTCATCGACCGGCCGAACTCGCCCTGCACCGCGTTGCCGAGGAAGCGGCCATACTGCACCCACAGCGGCTGGTCGAGGCCGAGATCCTGGCGCACCAGTTCGACGTCCTGCTGGGTCGCATCCGGGCCGGCGACCAGCCGCGCCGGGTCGCCCGGCAGCAGATGGACGAAGCCGAAGACGAAGACGGAGATCACCAGCAGAACCGGCAGGATGCCGGCAACACGGCCGACGAGATATTTCAGCATGGGGCGGAGGTCCTGGAAGAGATGTCGGCTTCGAATGCCCCCTCCCCAACCCTCCCCCGCTCTCAGCGGACCTATGGTCCGCCTGTCGCGTCAGCACAAAGCAAAGCTTTGTGCGAGAGCTTCGCGGGAGAGGGAGTTAAGCGCAAGAGCGGCGGAGTTCCCTCTCCCACCGAAGGTGGGGGAGGGTTCGGGAGGGGGCAACGTGGCGCCAGCCACAATGAAGACCGGCGCCACACTCACATCATTGCAGATCAGCCTCTTCCATCTGCAGCCCGCCGTCGGCCACGTAATAGAAGCCGCTCAGCTTCTTCGACTTGCCGGCCAGCAGGTTCTCCACGCCGAGGAAGATCCACGGCGCGTCCTTCCAGATCTGCTCCTGGGCGACGCGGTAGGCCTCGGCGCGCTTGGCGTCGTCGGCGGTGCCGATGCCGGTCTCGATGGCGGCGTCGACCGTGTCGTTCTTATAGTACGCCACGTTGAAGAACTTCGGCGGGAAGCCCTTGCCCCACAGCAGCGGGCGCAGGCCCCAGTCGGCGTCGCCGGTCGAGGCCGACCAGCCGCCATACTGCATCTGCACCGTCGCGTCCTCCGGCTTCTCGACGCCCCAGACGCGGGCGGCCTCGACGCCGGCCTCCAGCGGGGTGACGGTCAGCTTGACGCCGATCTGCGACAGCTGCTGCTGCACGAACTGCATGCCGCGGATCAAGTTGGTGCTGTTGCGGCCGAACATCTCGGCCTCGAAGCCGTTCGGGTAGCCGGCTTCGGCCAGCAGCGCCTTCGCCTTGGCGAGGTCGTAGGTGTATTGGTTCGGCTGGGTGACGTGGAAGCCCAGCTTGGACGGGATCGCCGAATCCAGCGGGGCGGCATAGCCGCGATAGACCACCTTCATCCAGGCGTTCTTGTCGACGGCGTAGTTCAGCGCCTGACGGACGCGCGGGTCGTTGAACGGCTTCTTCATGGTGTTCAGCGCCACATAGCGGGCGATGATCGACGGGGCGTCGATGATCTCCAGCGCCTGGTTGCCTTCCACCATCTTCACCATCTCCGGCGGCAGCGGATAGATGAACTGCGCCTCGTTGGTCTGGAGCATGGCGATGCGGCTGCCGTTCTCCGGCACGCTCTTCAGCGTGACGTGGTCGATCTTCGGCAGGCCCTGCTTCCAGTACGTGCCGTTCTTCTCGACCTTCAGCGTGTCGGCTTCCCAGCTGACGAACTTGTAGGGGCCGGTGCCGACCGGGTGGCGGCCGATCTCCTTGCCGTAGGTCTCCAGCGCCTTCGGGCTGATGATCATGGCGCCGGGGTGGGCCAGGTTGTTGTTCAGCGCGCCGAAGGGCTGCGCCAGCTTCAGCGTGATCGTGGTGTCGTCGACCACCACCGTCTCGGCCAGCATCGCCAGCAGGCTCTGGCGCTTCAGCCGGTTGGCCGGGTTGGCGAGGCGGTCGAAGTTGATCTTCACCGCCTGGGCGTTGAAGGGCGAGCCGTCATGGAAGGTGACGCCCTTGCGCAGGCGATAGGTGTATTCGGTGGCGGTGTCGTTGACCGTGAAGCTTTCCGCCAGCAGCGGCACCAGCTTCATGTCCTTGTCGAAGCCGAACAGGCCCTGCATCATCGTGCGGCTGGCCGACTGCGACAGGGTGTCGTTGATGTCGGCCGGGTCCAGACCCGTGATGTTGTCGGGGAGGCCGACCACCAGATCCTTGGCGGCGAAGGCCGGGCCGGCCAGCGCGGTGCCGGCGAGCAGGCCGGCCAGCAGGGGAAGAGCGAAGCGCGTCACGTGATGTCTCCCTTTCTTGATTCAGAAATCGCCGCCAACGGCGTGGCGCGCGACGAAATGGCCGTCGCCGACCGGCACCAGCGGCTGCACCACCGGCTCGTCGCCGATGCTGCGGATCGGGCTGGGGATCTCGCCGGTCATCAGCCGCAGGTCGCGGGTGCGGCGGCTGGGATCGGCGATCGGCACCGCCGCCATCAGGCGGCGGGTGTAGGCATGCTGCGGGTTCTCGAACACGGCGCGGCGGGGCCCGAGTTCGACGATCTGGCCCAGATACATGACGGCGACGCGGTGGCTGACCCGCTCCACCACCGCCATGTCGTGGCTGATGAACAGGTAGGACAGGCCGCGCTTGGCCTGGAGTTCCATCAGCAGGTTGACGATCTGCGCCTGGATCGACACGTCGAGCGCCGCCACCGCCTCGTCGGCGATGATCAGCTTGGGGTCGCAGGCCAGCGCGCGGGCGATGCAGATGCGCTGGCGCTGGCCGCCGGAGAACTCGTGCGGGTAGCGGCGCGCGTGCTCGGGCCGCAGGCCGACCTGGGTCAGCAGTTCGGCGACACGGTCCTCGATGGCGCGGCGGCGCGACACGCCCGGCTTGGAGGTGGGCACATAATCATGGACCAGCATCGGCTCGGCGACGCTGAAGCCGACGGTCATGCGCGGGTTCAGCGAGGCAAAGGGATCCTGGAAGATGTACTGGATCTTCTCCTTCAGCGTCGCCTGGCCGTTGGAATCCAGCGTCGTGGTGTCGACGCCGTCGAAACGGATGCTGCCGGAGGTGGCGGACTGAAGCCCCATGATGGTGCGGCCGGTGGTCGACTTGCCGCAGCCCGATTCACCGACCAGCGCCAGCGTCTCGCCGGGACGGACGGCAAAGCTGACCTTCTCCACCGCATGGACCCGCGCCTTCAGCGAGCCGAAGATGCCCTTGCGGACGTCGAAGCGGGTGGTGAGGTCGCGCACCTCCAGCAGCGGGGCGTCGGTGGCACGCACCGTGTCCTGCACCGGCGGCGGGGCCGGCGGCGCGGCCTCCGCCCTGGCATCGTCCACCACCAGCAGCGGGAAGCGCACCGGCAAATCCTGGCCGCGCAGCGCGCCCAGCTTCGGCACGGCGGACAGCAGCGCCTTGGTGTAGGGGTGCTGCGGCGCCTGGAAGATGCGCTCGACCGACCCCTCCTCCACCTTGCGGCCACGCCACATCACCACAACGCGGTCGGCCACCTCCGCCACCACGCCCATGTCGTGGGTGATGAAGATGACGCCCATCCCCATCTCCTCCTGCAACAGGCGGATCAGCCGCAGGATCTGCGCCTGGATGGTGACGTCGAGCGCGGTGGTCGGCTCGTCGGCGATCAGCAGCGACGGCCGGCAGGACAGCGCCATGGCGATCATCACGCGCTGGCGCATGCCGCCGGACAGCTGGTGCGGGTGACGGTCGAGCAGCCGGGCCGGTTCGGGAATGCGCACCTTCTCCAGCATGCGCAGGGCTTCCGCCCGCGCCGCCTTGCGGTCGAGACCCTGGTGCAGCATCACCGCCTCGGCGATCTGGTCGCCGATGGTGAAGACCGGGTTCAGCGACGTCATCGGCTCCTGGAAGACCATGGCGATGTCGTTGCCGCGCATGTTGGTCAGCGCTTCGGCCGGCGGGGATGCCAGGTCGCGTTCGCGCCCGTCGCGCCCCTTGAAGCGGATGCGCCCGCCGACGATGCGGCCGCCGGCGTAATCGACCAGACGCATCAGCGACAGCGAGGTCACCGACTTGCCGCTGCCGGATTCGCCGACGATGGCGACCGTCTCGCCCGGCGCCACGGTGAAGCTGACATCCTCGACCACGCGCAGGGGGCCATGCTCGCCGTCGAAGGCGACGCTCAGCCCCTCTACGGACAGCAGGGCCGGCGGGGTGCCGACCGCCTTTGCAGCGACGGCAGGGCTCATCGGCCAAGTCTTTCGGCGAAGAGCGCGAACAGGCGGCGCCACACCATGCCCGGTGCGCCGGTGCCGACCGGCTTGCCGTTCAGCGTCGTGACCGGCGTGATCTCCTTGGTGGTGCTGGCGATCCAGATCTCGTCGGCGGCCTCAAGCTCCGCCGCCGGGATGTCGCGTTCCTCCAGCCGCAGGCCGGCCTCGGCCGCCAAGCGCAGGATGACGGTGCGGGTGATGCCCTGAAGGATGCGGGTGTCGTTGATCGGCGTGGCGATGGCGCCGTCCTTGACCACGAAGATGTTGGTGGCGGCGCCCTCGGTCACCAGGCCGTCGCGCAGTTGCAGCGCATCGACCACGCCGGCGTCGGTCGCCGCCTGCTGCGCCAGCACGCTGCCCAGCAGCGCCACCGTCTTCAGGTCGCAACGGCCCCAGCGGATGTCGGGGATGGTGATGGCGGCGACACCCTGGTCGCGCCACGCCGCGGGCGGGCGCTTCAGCGGGCTGACCATGCCGAACACCGACGGGGTGACCCCGGCCGGGAAGGCGTGGCCGCGGCTGGCGGCGGCGCCGCGGGTGACCTGGAGATAGACGGTCAGGTCGCCGTCGATGCCGGAGGAGGCGGCCAGCCGCTCCATGATGCCCATCCAGTCGCCGGCCGACAGGGTGCAGTCGATGCGCAGGTCGGACAGGCCGCGCTGCAGACGGGCGATGTGCGCCTCCGGCTCGAACAGGCGGCCGTTGTAGGCGGCGGTCACCTCATAGAGACCGTCGGCGAACAGGAAGCCGCGGTCCAGCGGCGACACATGGACCTCGTCCAGCGGCAGGTAACGCCCGTTCCAATAGGAGATCGTCATCGCTTTCCAACTTCTCTGGGGCGTGGAGGACAAGTGCCGTTCACTCTGTCGGGCGGTTCGATTTCGGCACGACGTGGAGGTAGGGCAGGATGCGTTCGGCGACGTCGGCGGCCTGGCCGACGCTGTCGGGACCGGAGCGGGACAGCGCGGTGCCCAGCGCCACGATCAGCGCCATCAGCCCGGTGGGGGAGCTGTGGCGCACGCCATGGTCGGCCCCGGCCAGCAGCGTCACGTCGGCCAGCGGCACGATCGGGCTGTCCGGCGCGTCGGTCAGCGCGATGGCCTTCGCCCCGCGCTCCCGACACAGCTGCAGATGCTCGATGGTCCGGCGCGAGTAGCGCGGCGAGGTGATGGCGATCACCAGATCGCCGGGCTTCACCGTCATCAGCCGGCGGATGGTGCGTTCGGTGCCTGCGAACTCGATGGCCTCGCGGACGTTGTCGACGCAAGGCTCCAGCACGTCGGCCAGGAACAGGGCGAGATAGGCGCTGTCGCCGAGACCGAGCGCCACGACGCGCCCGGCCTCACGGATCAGGCGGATGGCGGCTTCACACTGCTCCGGCTGGAGCAGCTCCATGGTGCGGGTGATGTTGCCGGCGTCGCTGGCCAGCGATTCCCGCATGATCTCGGCGTTGGAGGTGTCGCGTTGCACGGCGACGCGCAGCTTCTCCACCGGCGCGAAGGTGGACTCGAAGGCGCGCAGCAGATCCTCGCGGAACTCCGGATAACCCTCATAGCCGAGGAAGCGGGCATAGCGGTTGACCGACGCCACCGACACCTCCGCCGCCGCGGCCAGTTCGCCGATCTTCAGGGTGGCGGTGCGGAAGGGATAGGCCAGCGCCCAGGCCCCGACCTTGGCGAGAGCCGCCGGAAGCTGCTGCTGGCAGTTCTGCATCCGGATCAGCAGCGATCCCGTCTGAATGGGTGGCTCCATCCCCCGACATCCCTTCGCAGCGGCAGCGCGGCCCTATGAGCATATAGTTACAGAAATTTTTAGTTTCTGTAAATCTGTTTTCATATATGCGCGTATGCCGAGCGTCGGGTGTGCAGCCTGTCCGTAGGCCGGTTGGCATCGGGCAGCCCGCCCTGTGACGATCCTTGTGAATGAAGGGGGCGCCGTCGATGCACGGATCTGCGGCGCCGCCCACAACGTCAGCCCAGCCCCTCGACGAAGCTGGAGATCAGGCCCGCGAGGAGGTCGGGAGCTTCGAGTGGAGAGAGGTGTCCTGTGCCGGGGAGCACCTGCAGTGTTGCGTGCGGGATGCGTGGCATCAGTTCGGCCTTCAGCGCCTCGGGCGTGTCGACATTGTCGAACTCGCCGCTGATGACGAGCGTCGGACAGTCGATGTTGCCGACCATTCCGGAGATGTCCTCCAGACTGGCCGATGCCGGCCAAGCCCTCTTCGCCTGTGGCGCCCCGCGCAGGCTGTCGGCGACGACCTGGGCACGATCGGCGGGGCTCAGCGGCTTGCAGGCAAGCACCCGATCGATTGTCGCCTCGACGGATGCGGGTGAATCGTAGGCGCGGGCCATCATGTCGCGGGCGACTTGCGGAAGCGCGATCGGTGTGGGCGGCGCCGGGGCCACAAGGATGAGACCGGCAAGCCCATCTGGCCGCTGCGCCGCGATCAGCTGGGCGACCTTTCCGCCCATCGAATGACCGACGAGGACATAACGCTTCAGGTCAAGCGCGTGAATGACGCCCAGCGCATCGTCGGCGAGGTCGTCCAGCGCATAGCCTGTGGCCGGCGCTTCGGACTCTCCCCACCCGCGATGATCGGCAGCGAGCGTCCGATGGGCGGAGGCGAGTCTGGAGGTGACATGGCGCCACGTACGGGCCGAGCCGCCCCAATAATGGAGGAAGACGAGTGCCGGTTCGCCGCGGCCCTGCTCCTCGACGTTGATTTGGATACCGTTCGACGCGACCTTCATGAAAAGCCCTTTCATCATCTCCGGCAGAGGCTCTGCCGTCTGACGTGAGAGCTAAGCTTTGTGCAGCTGATCTATAATCAATCATCTGTTATCAGCATTCGATAACGCATGGATCGAATGGACTGCATATGGATCGCCTGACCAGCATGGCCGTCTTCGTCGCTGCGGCCGAGGACGGCAGCCTGATCGCGGCCGCGCGCCGTTTCGGCCTTTCGGCCTCGATGGCGGGCAAGCACGTCGCCGCGATCGAAGCGGACCTGAACGTCCGCCTGATGCAGCGCAGCACGCGCAGCCTTGTCCTGACGGAAGCCGGGCGAGCCTATTATGCCCGATGCAAGCGCCTGCTCGAGGACTATGACGAGGCGAGGCGCGAGGCGTCGGACGCCCGGACGGCGGTGCGCGGCGTGCTGCGCCTGGCGGCTCCCATCACCTTCGGAGAGATGTGCCTCGGCGGCGTGATCGGCCGGTATATGGCGCGCCATCCCGAGGTGTCGATCGAGGTCATGCTGAACGACCGCTACGTCGATCTTCTCGCCGAGGGCGTCGATGTGGCAATCCGGATCGGGCAGCTTCGGGATTCCGATCTGGTCGCGCGGCGCCTCGCCCCATGCAAAATGATCTTTTGTGCCTCACCGGCTTTCATAGAGCAGCATGGCGAGCCGCGAACGATCGACGACTTGCGCCGCGCGCCGCGCCTGGCTTTCAGCGACGCCGTTTCCGTGGGCGACTGGAGCATCGCGGAGCAAGACGGCACGCGCCATGCGATCGACGGTCCGGTTCGGATGCGCGCCAACAACATGAAGATGCTGCTTGCCGCGGCCCTAAGTGGAACCGGCATCACCTACGGTCCTGGCTTCGTGTTTGACGAACCGATCGCTGACGGCAAGTTGGTGCCGCTGCTGCCGGGGTTTGCGACGACCCAGCTGGCCATCCATGCGGTCTACCCGACAAACCGCTATGCAACCCTCAAGCTTCGAAGTTTCGTTGATCATCTGGTCTCCGAGTTTTCCAAATAGCCTTTCAAGATCGCTGCGTCTTCGTAAGCGATGCTCTCGAACCTGCGGGGCAGCAGGGCTAGAAGCCCGATGGACAGCAGCGTAGCGCCGACGAGAACCCACAGCGGCTGCGAATAGCCGCCGAAGCGGGCCGCCGCGAAACCCAGACCCGCCGCGGCCAGTCCGCTGCCCAGTTGGAACGCGCTGAAGATGATGCCGTAGAGGGCGCCGAAGGACCGCTGGCCGAAATAGCGGCTGGTCAGGTAGGAGATCAGGTCGAATTCCGCCCCGACCGCAAGGCCGACCAGCGCGGCGCTGAGATAGGCAAGCTCGCCCGTCGCCCCCAAAGCGTAGAAGCTGAGGCCGAGCACCGGCCCGATGAAGAAGGCGATGGCGACGTGGGGGGCAAACAGGCGGTCCATCAGATAGCCGCCGGCGATGCGTCCGACCAGGATGGCGAAGCCGAAGGCGGACTGGACGAAGGCGGCCTTCTGCGGGGAGATGCCGCGGTCGATCAGCATGGGCACCTGATGCTGGATCATCGCCGTGGTGACGCCTCCGACCAGGAAGAAGACCGCGACGATGCACCAGAAGCTCGGCAGCCGCACCGACTGGCGGAAGGTGAAGCCGCTGCGCGCCCCGCGTCCGCCCAGCGCGGCCTGCCCGTCGGTCTCCCCGTCCGGCTGCAGGCCCAGCTCGGCCGGCGTGTCGCGGAAGCGCAGGGCGATCAGCGGCAGCGTCGTCACGAGCACCAGTCCACCAAGCCAGATGTAGGCCATGCGCCAGCCATAGGCGGCGATGATCGACTGCGCGATGACCGGCAGGATGATGGTTCCCAGCCCCACCCCGGCCAGACCGACGCCGATGGCCAGCCCACGCTGGCGGTCGAACCACGCGACGAGCGCGCGTGAATAGGACATCGGCCATGTGATGATGCCGACCAGCGTGATCAGCGCCCACATCCCGTAGAACTGCCAGATGCTGCCGGCCAGCGTGCTCATCGTCATGACGCCGAGGCCGAAGAGCAGGATGGAGGGGATCAGCGTGCGCCGGACACCGAAGCGGTCGATGACCAGCCCGTGCAGCGGCGACAGCAGCACCGACATGCAGGTGATGGTGGTGACGCCCAGCGAAAGCTCGCCGCGCGTCCAGCCGAACTCCAGCTCCAGCGGACGGACGAAGACGCCGAAGGTGAACAGGCTGATCGCGCTGGCGCCGAACGCCAGCCCGACGACGGCGCAGACGACAATCCACCAGCCATAGAAGACTTTGCCGCCCGCCGCCGGAAGCGGGATCGCGGTCGCAACTCGGTCAGAGCACATGGTTCCTCCCATCGGAAATCATGGTTCGTTGCAGTGGCATGCGGCCCGTCGATCTTCTGCGGATCGCTGGCTCGGGCGGTGCGGGGTGCCGGGGAATGGGAATGGCGGTGACGGTGTCGAGGCGCCTCGCCATCACGCTCAGCTGAGCGGATGGACGGACGGTCTCGTCCTGCTGCCCGATCAGCCGGATGCCCAGGGACCGCCGGGCGAGAAGCGGATGGCCCGCTCGACCTTGAAAGCGGCGGGCGGCGGCGTGTCCGGCACACCGCGCCGCGCCCTGCCCCGCTCTTCCTGGAACCGTTCGGACCCGACTGGAAACGTCATCGCCTTTCCCCCGGCCGCCGCGCGTCCATCCCTAACGCGATCAAAATAGATCATGATCGTTTTTTCCCGTCAACAGGCAATTCGGCTGACGAATTGTTTTGTTCGTAAACCTATGGACCGACGGACCGACGGGTTGTGAGGTGGGGGCTAGTCGTTATAATGAGCGCGATCGGTTTCGATCAGCGCATCATGCCGGCCATGGTCGAGAGAAGCAGGGGAGAGGACCAGATGAAGCGATCGGTGACCGCCGCCGCCGCGCAGGCCGACCGGAAGCCGCCGATGGGGCTTCGCGAACGCAAGAAGCTGGAAAAGGACCACCTGATCCGTCAGGCCGCACGCAGGCTGTTCGTCGAAAAGGGATTCGATGAGACGACCCTGCGCGAGGTGGCGCGGGAAGCGGATGTCGGCTTCGGGACTGTCTTTGCCTATGCCACCGACAAGACCGGCCTGCTCGCCATGGTCTATGTGGACGAGTTGAGAAGCATGCCGCCCCTGTTCGACCGCGTGGCGCCGGACCTGCCGCTGGCCGACCAGATCGTCGCGGCGTTCGGCATGCTCTACATCTTTTGGTCCAGGCATCCGCAATTGAGCAAGCTGGTCCTGCAGCAGCTCGAATTTTACGGCGACAACCCGCATGTCGAACTGATCGTCGAGCGCCGGGCCCAGACGAAGGGGGAGCTGGCCATGTGGCTGGCTGCACAGCAGAGCGCAGGGCGCATTGCCGCGGACGTCGACGTCGTCACGGCGGCGGACACGCTGTTCGCGATCTACACCTCCTGCATCCGCGAATGGATCGTCACCGCTCCCGGCGATCCCCAGAAGGGGCTGGACCAACTGCGCCGGCTGATCGCGCTGCCGGTGACGGCAATCGCCACGAGGCAGGAGCCGGATGCGACGCTGTTGCACCGAGGCGGCGGGAGCTGATGCTGACAAGCGACGATGCCACCGGTTTATCCATCATGAAGAAGGTTTTGGTCGGGCGTTCCGGCGGAGGGCGGCCGGTGGTATGAGACTGATCCAGCGGAGCTGGAGACGGACGGTCATGGACAAGCAGGACAGCGTGCCCGATCTGGATGCAACGATGTTGTCGGAAGACCTGCGGCGTACCATCGGCAACTTCGTGCGTGCGGTACGCGGTGACGCCAACACGCCGAGAACGGCGCAGTCCGAGACGCTCGGCTACCTGGAACGTGGTGGCGCCATGAACATTGCAACGCTGGCGCAGCTGAGAAATGTGAAACACCAGACGATGCGCCTGATCGTGGCACAGTTGGAAGAGGCCGGCCTTGTTCAGCGCAGTGCCAATCCTGCCGACCGCCGCAGCCAGCTTTTCGCGCTGTCAAACGCCGGGCGCGAGGAGCTGGCGCGGGAGCGCGGCGCCCGCGGTTCACGCATTGAAACGATGATCCGCACGCAGCTCTCGCGCGAGGAACGCGAGCTTCTCCGCGCGTCGATCCGTCTGCTGGCGCGGATGAGCGCTGCGCCTGAGAGCTGATGCGTGATCGGGGGTTCAGCCGCCCTTGAGCTGCGCCAGGACGCTCGGCAGAGTGTTTATCCCCCAATGCTCGGCGTAGCGGCCGTCGGCGACGCGGACGATGTCGATGACGTCGATCTGGATTGGCTGTCCGGTCGCTTCAATCCCCATGAACGGGCCGGTGTGGACGCCGGTGATCGTCTTGCGCGTCGTCACCTTGTTGCCGTCGGCGATCTGGTCATGGATCGTCACCGACAACTCCGAAAGCGCCGGCCGCAGGACGTATTGGAAGGTATTCCACAGGCTCTCCGGACCGTCCGGCGCACCCGAGGGGGCGGACCGGTTTACAAAGTCGGGAGCCATGAGCGCTTCAAACGCCTCGCGGTTCCCGGCAACGATCACCTCGGTGTTGAAACGGCGGACCACATCCTTGTTGGCTTGCGTCACATGCCCCTCCTTCTGTTACCAGCACGCCTGACGGCGGCCAAGCCCGGAATTTATACAGTATCACTGTATAATATCGGACGGTCAAGGAGCATGCGCTGGGCGTCTTGCCGAACGATGGGCGCGCACCGCCGTGGAGTCGATCATCACCTGGGCCGGCGGGCCACCCGCTACGGCCAAGGCATGGAAGATGTCTTCCCACAAACCCTTGGCCGCCCAACGGACGAAGCGGTTGTAGAGCGTCTTGCGCGGGCCGTAGACCGCTGGAGCATCCGCCCAGCGCCCGCCCGACTTCAGCATATGGACGATCCCGCTGATCACACGGCGATCATCCACCCGCGGCTTGCCTCGGATGTCGCGCGGAAGGTGCGGCTCAAGCCGCCCAAACTGCTCCACCGTCAACCAAAACTGACCGTCGCTCATCGCAAAGCCCCTTTCCAGGGCGTTGAATCACAACGACTCCCTGCGGAAAAGGCTCTTTATGGGTCCGGACCCTAACTGTTTGGTTGCGGAACGTTGTCGGGACGTGAGCTGTTGGGCTATTTGGGAATACTGCGCGTGGTTCGAGCGACGCCTTATAACGTCATGCGTCCGCGCGCCCGAACTCGGCGCAGACCTGTCCGTCGAAGCCATGATGAGCAAAGCCGACCCGGCCGTGCGCGCCGCCATCGCCTTATCCGCCGAGCCTTCGGGCGTGCTGGCCAAACGCTACGGCGTGAGCACCGAAGCCATCCGGAAATGGCGGCGGCGGGGCGTGCAGGATTGCCAGGACCATTCCGCCCGCCCTAAGCCATCTACGGTGGCGGGCCTCCGAGGAGGAGCGCGCCATCGTCTGCGAGCTGCGCCGGGGAACCATCCAGTCCTTTACACCTGCGCCACGCTGTCGAACACATGCGCATCCTCGGCCACCCAGTCGATGCGCGCTCGTCCGCCCACCGCCAGCCCCTCGGCACCGGTGCGGCCAAAGGGAACGCGGATCGCCATGCTCTGCTTCCAGTCGGTCTCGACCGAGAAGTGGGTGTTGTCGCCGAGGAACGTGATGTCGCGGACGGTCACCGCCATGCCGGTATCGCTCCCCTCGCCAGTGCAGGCCCGAATGCGAACGCGTTCGGGTCGCAGCATCAGCGTTCCGGCTGCGCCCGCCTTGACGCTGCCGTGGGAGCGGACGCCGCCGACGACTGCACCATTTGGCAGCACGATCTGCGCGTGATGCCCGTCCACCCGGTCGATCCGGCAGGACAGGAAATCGGAGTTGCCGACAAAGCCGGCGACGAACTGGGTGGCCGGATTCTGGTACAGCTCGGTGCTGGTGCCGATCTGGTCGATCCGCCCCTGGCTGAACACGGCGATCCGGTCGGACAGGCGCAGCGATTCCTCCTGGTCATGGGTGACGTAGAGGATCGTCACCCCGGTTTCCTGGTGGATGCGCTTGATCTCGAACTGGATTTCCTCGCGCAGCTTCTTGTCCAGCGCCGACAGGGGCTCATCCATCAGCAGGACCGGCGGGTTGTAGACCAGCGCACGGGCGAGCGCGACGCGCTGCTGCTGGCCGCCCGACAATTGGCTGGGCAGGCGGTCCTGCACCTTTTCCAATCGCGCCAGCCGGATCATCTCGGCCACCTTCGCCTGGATGTCGACCGCCGGCATCCGGCGAACCCGCAGCGGGAAGGCCACATTCTCCGCCACCGTCAGATGCGGGAACAGGGTGTAGCGCTGAAAGACCATGCCAATGTTGCGCTTGTGCGAGGGCACGGACAGGAGCGACTTTCCCTGAAGGAGCACGTCGCCTTCTGTGGGGTCGAGGAAGCCGGCAATGACGTAGAGCGTTGTGCTCTTGCCTGAGCCCGACGGCCCCAGGAAGGTGATGAACTCGCCGCGACCGACTGTCAGGTTCACGTCCTGGACTGCGACTGTGCCGCCGTAGGATTTCTTGATGTTACGGATATCGAGGAAGGGCATCATTTCGTTCTCCCACGGAACCAGGCGGCGACGAGCATCAGCGCCAGCGTGAACAGAAGAAGCAAGGTGGAGGCCGCCGCAACCACCGGGGTCAAATCCTGCCGCAGCGTTCCCCAGATGTGGACGGGAAGCGTCTGCAGGGTCGGGCTGGCCATGAAGATCGCGATCACCACCTCATCCCACGAGGTGAGGAAGGCGAAGACGGCGGCGCCGAACAGGCCTTCGCGGATCGCCGGGAGGGTGATGCGCAGCTTGGCCTCCCATGGGTTGGCCCCGCACAGGACTGCCGCGTCCTCGATGGACTTGTCGAAGCGTTCCAGCGCGTTGCAGATCGAGGTGATCGCCAGCGGAAGCGCGATGACCGTGTGGGCCAGGACGAAGCCGAACAGAGTCCCACCCAGGCCCAGGCGCAGGAAGAAGGCGTAGAGCGCCACTGCCACCACGATCACCGGCATGATCATCGGCATCAGGAACATCGCCCGTATCGCCTCACGCCCCGGAAAGCTGCCGCGCACCAGCCCGAAGCTGGCCAGCAGGCCAAGACTGACCGAGAGGATGGTCACCAGCACAGCGCATTGCAGGCTGGTCAGGGTAGAGTCGATCCAGCGGGAATCGGCGAACAGTTCCTCGTACCAGCGCAGCGTCCAGGACGGCGGCGGGAAGACCAGCCATTGTGAGGAGCCGAAGGACAGCGCGACCGTGAACAGGATTGGGAGGAGCAGGAAGGCCGCAACGAACAGGCCGATGCCGACCAGCACCCATTTCAGCCCGCCCAGCCGATGGAAATCCAGCAGCATGTCACGCCCTCCCCGCTTGTGTGCGCCGGAACAGCCGAAGTTGCAGCGCGTAGAGCGCCAGAGTCAGGACCAGCAGCGCAAAGGCAGCAGCCCCGCCCATGCCCCAGTTCAGCAGCGACTGAATCAACTGGGCGATCAGTTCCGCCGCCATCATGTTCGACGTGCCGCCGAGCAGCGACGGCGTAACGAAATAGCCGAGCGACATCACGAAGGTCATCAGCCCACCGGCCGCGATTCCCGGCAGCGATAGTGGCAGCAGCACGCGACGGAAGGCATCGAGCCGCCCGGCTCCGCACAGTGCCGCGGCACGCAGCAAGTCGGGCTCGATGCCGCGCATCGTCGTCACCAACGGAAGGATGATGAAGGGCAGCATGATGTAGGTCATGCCGATGGTGACGCCGACCAGATTGTTCACCAGCGTCAGGGGCTCGTCGATGATGCCAAGCCCGATCAGCGTCTTGTTGATAACGCCGGTCCGTTGCAGCAGCACCATCCAGGCGTAGGTGCGGGCCAACAGGTTGGTCCACATCGACAGAATGATGATCCCGAACAGCAGGTCGGCCCAGCGTTTCGGCAGGATCACCAGAAGCCAGGCGATGGGGAAGCCGACCAGAACCGTGATCGCCGTCACCACGCTCGAAACCAGAAAGGTGTTGAGGAAGACCCGGCCATAAGTCGCCGACTCCACCAGCTCCCGGTAATTCTGGAGCCCTAGCTCCGGCTCCGTGACGCTGCGCAGCAAGAGGAGCAGGACCGGCAGGACGAATACGATCAATAGCAGGACAAGCGCCGGAAGGACGTAGGAGAAGCCGCCGCCGCGGCGTCGTCGGCGTTGGGGGGGGCCACCGCCACGTTCCACGATGGACACTGAAGTCATACCGATTTCCTCGTCTGGCCGAATACCTCACCTGACCGGCTGCATCCGGTCGGTCTGCACCCGGCAGGGGAACTGGGAAGCTGGGGGCGCCGGCTCCCCAGTTCCCCGCCGCTTAGTCTGTGGTCACGGCAAGGCGTCACTTGCCCTGCCAATCGTACCAGCGCTTGGCGATCTCATCGCGGTGCTCCGCCCAGTAGGCCATGTCCAGATTGATCTGGCTCTGGGTGTGCTCATCCGGCAGCGTCGCCCGGACTTCGGGCTTCAGAAGGTCCTTGGACCCGATGTTGGTCGGGGCGTAACCGGTCAGCAGGGCAAAGTCGGCCTGCGCCTGGGCGCCGGTGGCGAAGGCGATGAACTTCATCGCGGCTTCCTTGTCCGCCACTCCCTTGGGCACGACCAGCGCGTCCGCCGCCGTCAGGTTCTGCTCCCACGAAATCCCGACATCGACGCCTGAGCGTCGAATGGCGTCGATCCGGCCGTTCCAGAACATGCCGATCGGGGCCTCGCCCGAAGCCAGCAGTTGCTGGGACTGCGCGCCGCCCGACCACCAGATGATCTGCGGCTTGATGGTGTCGAGCTTCTTGAAGGCGCGGTCGAGGTCAAGCGGATAGAGTTTGTCCGGCGCTACGCCGTCAGCCAACAGCGCCAACTCCAGCACGCCCGGCGCCGACCACTTGTACAGGGTACGCTTACCGGGGAAACCGGTCAGGTCGAACAGGTCACCCCAATTCTTCGGCGCCTTCTTCTTGAACTGGTCGCGGTTGTAACCCAGGGCGAAGGAGTAATAGAAACTGCCCACCGAGTAGGGAGTGACAAAACGCGGGTCAAGCTTGCTCTTGTCGATGATGGAGAAGTCAAGCGGTTCGAGCAGCCCATCCTTCGCCGCCTTGACAGCGAAGTCGTTCTCGACGTCGACCACCGTCCAAGCCGGCTTGCCGCTCTCGACCATCGCCTTCAACTTGCCGTAGTCGGTCGGACCGTCCTGGAGCACGTTGACGCCGGACTGCTTGGCGAAGGGCTTGGCCCACGCCTCCTTCTGGGCGTCCTGGGTGGTGCCGCCCCAGCTCGTGAACACCATGTCCTTGGCATGCAACGGCACAGACCACAGAATTGCGGCGCTGAACAGGGCGCCCACAGACAAAAGCTTGCTCATTTCTTTTCCTCCCTACATCGATGATTTGTGCCGGTGCTTCCGGACTTTGAAGCTGACTTCCTGTTGGGCACACTTCAGCTTAGCGGCGAGAACGGCGCTGGCTTCAGTATCTTGCTGTCCATCTCCTCGATCAACGCCTGGATCTTGGGCACGAACTCCTGCCAGGCCGGATCGGCCGCCAGGGTGGCGCGGCGGGTCTCGCGGTCGTTGAGGTCGGCATAGGCCCAGACATGGACGATCTCGTTGAGGCGACCGATTTCCGAGAAGAAGTAGCCGACCAGCTTTCCAAGATGGCGCTGCTGGATCGCGATCCCCTCCTCCTCCACAAGCCTCAGATACGCGGGAACTGTTCCCGTCTTCAGCCGGTAGGTTCGCATTTCGTAGACCATCACCGGTTCTCCTCAGCGCATCACGAAGGGATCGGCGATCGGCTCGTCGGACGTGCGGATCCAGACCGACTTGGTGCGCGTGTAGTCGAGGACCGCCTCCAGCCCGCCTTCCCGTCCCAAGCCGCTCAGGCCGTAGCCGCCGAATGGCACGATGGGCGACACGGCGCGGTAGGTGTTGACCCAGACCACGCCGGCGCGAATCCGCCGGATCATCCGGTGGGCGCGGGTGAGATTGTTGGTGAAGACGCCGGACGCCAAGCCGAACTCGCTATCGTTGGCTTTGGTGACGGCGTCCTCTTCGCCGTCGAAGGGAATGACGCTGAGGACCGGGCCAAACAGCTCCTCCCGCACGCAAGCAACAGTCTGGTCGGCACAGGCAAGGATCGTCGGCTCATAGTAGAAGCCGCCGCCCGGTCCATCGTGCCGCCGCCCGCCGGTCACCAGTTTGGCTCCTGCGTCCAGGCTGCGGGCGACCACATCTTCGATGTGCGTAACCTGCCTGGCGGTCGCCAGCGGCCCCATCTCGGTTGCCGGGTCCTGCGGGTTGCCGATGCGGATCGCTTTGGCCTTGCGCGTCAGGACGTCGAGCAACCGGCTGTGGACCGTGCGCTCCACCAGAAGACGTGAGCCGGCAACGCAGCTTTGCCCGGAGGCGGCGAAGATGCCAGCCACCACGGCGTTCGCCGCGCTCTCCAGATTGGCGTCGGAGAAGACGACGACCGGCGATTTGCCGCCCAGCTCCAACGTGGTGTAGGCGAGATTGGCCGCCGTGTTGCGCACCACATGCCGGGCGGTGGACGGTCCGCCGGTGAAGGCGACGCGCGAGACCAGCGGATGGCTGGTCAGCGTCCGGCCGCACTCATCGCCGAAGCCGGTGACGATGTTCACCACGCCCTTCGGGAAGCCGGCCTGCTCGACCAGCCGGGCAAATTCCAGCAGCGGGGCCGGGCCATCCTCGGACGCCTTCAGCACCACCGTGCAACCGGCGGCCAGCGCCGGTCCCAGCTTCACGGCGGAGAGGAACAGCTGCGAGTTCCACGGCACCACGGCGGCGACGACGCCGATCGGCTCGCGGCGCAGAAAGGCTTCCATGTCGGGCTTGTCGACCGGCAGATAGGCGCCCTCGACCTTGTCGGCCAGCCCGCCGTAATAGCGGTAATACTGGGCGACGTAGCCGATCTGCGCGCTGGTTTCGCGGATGATCTTGCCGGTGTCGCGGGTCTCCAACTCGGCGAGGCGGCCGCTGTGCTCGGCCACCAGATCGCCCAGCCGGTTGAGGAGCGCACCGCGGGCCGACGCGGTGAGGCCGGCCCAGGCCGGATCGCTCAAGGCGCGGTGGGCGGCGCGGACCGCCCGGTCGACGTCCGCCGCGGTCGCCGCCGGCATCACGGCCCAGGGCGATCCCGTCGAGGGATCGATGCTTTCGAAGCTGGCCTCGCCTGGTTCGAACACGCCGTCGATGTAGGCTTGGAAACGCGGCAGCGGCATGATCTTTCCCCCAGAGGTTGCTTTACGCAAAGGCGGGCATCACGTTGCGGATGAAGAGTTCAAGAGATTTCTTCTTCCGTTCGTGGCTGATGCCGGAGTCGATCCACATGCTGTACTGATCATAGCCCAGCGCCTTGTAACCGGACAGCCGCGCAATCACTTCGTCAGGCTGGCCGATGACCAGCTTCTCCCGCATGTTCTGCGGCGAGTACATCGGCATCTCCGCCTTTTCCTCGGCGGTCAACGGCTCGATGAAGCCCTGGCGGATCGGCCGTTGATTCTTGAACCAGGCACCGAAGGCGCAATAGAAGTCGCTCAAATCCCGCGACAGGCGGTCGGTCTCCTCGGCGGAGTCGGCGACGAAGGTGTGTTGCAGCAGCATGATCTTCGGGCGCGGAATGTCCGGATGCGCCGCGCAGGCGGTGTTGAAGCGCTCCATCAGGCTGGCGACCTCGCCATCACCCGACGCCAGCGGCGTGACCTGCACGTTGCAGCCGTTGGTCACCGCGAAATCATGCGAGTTGGGGTCGCGCGCGGCGATCCACAGCGGCGGATGGCTTTGCACCGGCTGCGGCGCCGCGGTCGTCGCCGGGAAGGACCAGAACTCGCCCTGGTGGGCGTAGTCGCCCTCCCACAGCTTGCGGACGGTCGGCACCAGTTCGCGCAGGCGCTGCCCGGCGGTCCAGGCGTCCAGACCCGGCATCAGCCGCTCATATTCGAAGGAGTAGGCGCCGCGCGCGATGCCGAGGTCCAGCCGGCCGCCGGTGGCGATGTCCGCCAGTGCCGCTTCGCCGGCGAGTTTGATGGGATGCCAGAAGGGTGCGATCACCGTCCCGGTTCCAAGCCGGATGCGGCTGGTCCGGGCGCCGAGATAGGCGATGTTGATGAAGGGATTGGGCGCGATGGTGAACTGCATCCCATGATGCTCGCCGATCCAGGCGGTTTCGAATCCGCCCTCCTCGGCAATCTGGACCAACTCCGTCAGCTCATCGAAAATCCGGGTGTACGACGTGGCCGCGTCGTTGCGTTCCATATGCAGGAAGAGAGAGAATTTCATGACGCCTCTCGCTGTTCGGACGTTGCTTGAATTGTTCTTGGATTCCGGTCAGACGGTGCGGGACAAAGGCTGCACGGTTCCCGAAACCTCATCGCCGACATAGACGCCGAACTCGTCCTCGCGCCGCTCGGCGACATAGCGCTGCAGCATGCTGCGCACCGCGTCGTTGGGAAGCTTCGCCCAGGGAATGGCGTCGAAGCCCACCAGCCGCGCCCCCTGTCCTGCCGCCGGACCGTCGATCAATTTACCGCGGTAATAGATCGACACACGGCGGTCGTTGTCCTCGTCGAACACGGCGAACAGGAAGCTGAGATCGACCGTGCTGCCCAGCGTCGCCAGCCGGTGCAGCAGCCCGTCGGACCGGCCGGGCTTGCCCAGGGCCTCGGCAGTCGGCAGGGCGACGCCGCCGTCCGGGGTCTCGACCAGCAGGATTTGACCGTCCCGCTCCAGGATCGCGCCCACCAGCGTCTGGCGGCCGCGCGTCTCCATCGCCTTCTGCTCCAGGCCGAAGGTGACGTAGGCGCCCCGGCAATAGCCCAGCGGGCTGACGGGAGCATGGCCACAGCCGCGCACACAACCGATCAGGATCACATGGTCGCCGGCATCCACCGTCTGATGCATGGAGCAGTCGAGCCAAGCGGAGGTTCCGGCAAAGACCGGATTGCCGGCCGGGCCGGCCTGCCAGTCCACCGTCGCGAAGCGGTCCTCGACTTTCGACGCGAAGGTTCGCGACACGCCTTTCTGGTCTTCCGCGAGGATGTTCACGGCGTAGCCGCCCGCAGCCTCAAACACCGGCCGGGTCGCTGCGGTCTTGGCGAGGCAGACCAGCACCAGAGGCGGATCCAGCGACACGGAGGTGAAGGAGTTGGCGGTGAATCCTCGCGGCTGGCCGTCGCCGTCGATGGTCGTCACGACGGTCACGCCGGTGGCGAAGGCGCCGAGCACGTTGCGCAACTCGCGAACATCGATGCTGTCCATGGCAGGCTTTCCTTTTCTAGCGTGTTGCGCGCCTCGATGCGTGTGTCGGGTCTTGCGTAGAGTCAGGTGGCGCCGTCGTCGATGAAGTCGCGCAGAGCGTCGTTGACCAGATCAGGCGACACCAGCGCCATCATGTGCCGTTCGCCGGGAAGCGAGAGCGCGCGTCCGTCCGGCGTTTCCGCCGCCATGCGGCGCGACATGGCTGGGGACGAATTGAGGTCGAGATCGCCTGTCAGATAGAGGACAGGCATGGTCAACCCGCCAAGCCGTCCGACATGCGCGCGGTCGCCGGAAGCGAAGACGCGGTAGGCGCGTGCGTAACCGATCGGATTGGCGTTCTCCAACCAACCCCGCACCGTCTCGGCCTTTGCGACCAGATCGGGAGCCGGCTCGTCGCCGAACCAGCGGCCAATCGCGCGGCCGGCAGCACTGCGCGGACCGATCCGGTCAATCTCCGCCGCACGATCGAGCACGGCGGCGCGCTGTTCGTCCGGGCGGTCGTAGACGGCGTTCAGCGCAACCAGCCGACGGACCCGGCGAGGGTGGGCGATGGCGAAGCCGAGGGCAACCAGCGCTCCCATCGAATGACCGACGATGTCGGCCCCGTCGATCCCAAGATGATCGAGCAGCCGGGCCAACTGAGCGACGAATGCGTCCAGTCCTCCGTCGGAGGATTCCAGACCACTCTCGCCATGCCCCAGCATGTCATAGACGATGACCCGGCGGGTGCTGGCGAACGCGGCTATTTGCGGCTCCCACACCTCCTTGCACAGACCAACGCCGTGGATCAGGACGAGGGGTGTGCCCTGCCCGATGTCGCGATAAGCGGTCACTCCAGCCATCAGGGAGGTCCCCGCCGAGAGGGCCGCCATTGCAGCGGCCCCCTTGTCCCGAGCGGGGTTAGGCATTGGTCCCGCCGAGATCCTTGAGATCCTGGTAGCGGTCGCCGATCCGGTGATGCGGACGCCCGCCGATCGATGCGCCAAGCGCCACCACCACCTCGTCGGGACCCGGCGCATCAAGGATCGAAAACTGTATGGTCAGGTAGTGCGAGCGCATTCCCTCGTCATGCTTATGCATCAGGGGGATCACAACCGGACAGTTGGCGCCACCCCGCGTGTTGGTGAAGCTGAGATAGCTCTTCGCCCCGACCGCGGTGCGGTAGTGGTTGCCAAAGCGCAGGGTGTGGATCAGGGCCGAGGCGTGTTCGAGTTCGCCCGACGTGCCGACGATCGCCGCCTTGCCGTAGCCCTCCACCGCCTCGCCACCGCCGGCCGCCTTCAGAATTTCCGCCGTCAGGAGTTCGCCCAACGCTGGGGCGATCGCATGAATTTCCGGCTTCAAATCGTCAACGAAGCCGCGGCCGGCCCAAGGATTCTTAAGGACCGCTGCCGCCGCGATCAATTTGAAGGGCTTCTCGGCCTTACGGCCACCTTCGATCAGCGTGTCTTCGACATAAAGGACGGTCTTGCGCAATTCCAACGCCATTTCGGGCTCCCCTGAGGCCTGGACGCCGTGCGTCCGGATGGTTTAGCGTCATCTCGTATTATGGTATACCATCATACGCGCCGGCCGGTCAAGCTGGTTTCCCGAATCATCTGTCTCGCGCACATTCTCCGGACCTGTCCCGGTTCCCGTTAGGGACTTGCCGACCAAGGGTCTTCGATGGGCGGAGACCGATCTGCGGCCTTGCACTCCATGGAGATTCCTGTCTTCTTGATATTATGGTATACCATAATATAGCATGTAGCGTACCGTCTCAGGCAATGTTTGAACCACGCGCGGGTTAGTGTTATGGCAGCGGGGATGGATAGCTGTGAGAGCAGGCCAATGAGCGATGGATCGCAGTCTTTGAAAGTCGATCGCGAGATCCGCACGCTGCGCGGCCTTGCGCTTGAAAAGCTGCGGTATGCCATCGTCAGCATGCAGTTCAAACCTGGCGATCGATTGGTTGAACGCACGCTTGTCGAGCAGCTGGGCGTTAGCCGCACCGTTGTTCGTGAAGTGCTGCGGCATCTCGAAACCGAAGGACTGGTCGAGAGCATCCCGCACCAGGGCCCAATCGTCGCAAGACTGACTGATTCGATCGCTGAGCAGATTTACGACTTGCGGTCAATTCTCGAAGCGGCGGCGGCCCGCGCATGCGCCGAGCGCGCGACAGACGCGGACTTTGCACGGCTGGGCGTGGCGCTGGAGGAAATCCAAGCAGGATATGAGCGCCACGACATCAAGCAGATTCTCGACGCTACGACACGCTTCTATGAGGTTATGTTCCTCAGTGGCGGCAAGGATGTCGCTTGGGGCATCGTGCAGACCCTAAACGCGCGGATTACCTATCTACGGGCGATGACGATCAGCTCGGCCGGCCGGAACAAGAAGGGGCCGGAAGAAATGGCGCAGATCCTTGCGGCGCTGCGCCTGCGGGATGCCGATCAGGCCGAGGCAACTTGCCTGGCGCATGTCAAAAAAGCCGGAGAGATTGCCCTCAAGGTACTGCATCAGGAAATCCCGATGAATCAGGAGATGACGATCCCATCTTGATTGGAGTTGCCCCGGCTCGGTAGACACCATCTGACTTGCGCAAGAGGTGTTGACCAATGCCGAAAACCCGCCCCCTTATCCGCCGGAATTCCGGCAGCATATGGTCGAGTTGGTCCGCTCTCGGATGGGCTTGCGGGCGGTTTACCAGCGCCCGAAGACGACAGTGCCACACCCTGAACACAAGATCTGGCCGTACCTGCTGCGCGACCTGACCATCGACCGCCCCGATCAGGTGTGGTGCAGCGACATCACGTACATTCCCATGCGCCGCGGCTTTCTGTACTTGGTGGCGGTGATGGACTGGGCAACGCGCAAGGTCCTGAGCTGGCGTCTGTCGAACACCATGGACGTCGCGTTCTGCATTGAAGCCGTGGAGGAGGCGATGACACACTACGGCCGG
>NZ_LGRA01000013.1:233887-356534 GCF_003116095.1 Azospirillum sp. TSO35-2 | reverse complement strand
AGGAGGGGCGGGGGGGCGGGTCATGGCGTATCCTCCTCCTCGTGGGGGGCCGGCGGCAGGGTGCCGTTGGCGCGGTAGACGTGGGCCAGGACTTCCGCGACGGCGGCGATCGCCTCCACCGGGATGTCGCTGTCGACCTCGATCGCCGACAGGATCTCGACCAAGTCGGCGTCCTCGCGCACCTTGACCCCGTTGGCGAAGGCGACCTCCAGGATCTGCTCGGCGACGGTGCCCTTGCCGGTGGCGACGATGCGCGGCAGGGTCTGCGTCCCCAGCGCGTATTTCAGCGCGACGGCCACCGGGCGGCGGGCGGGCCGCGACGCCGAGGCGCCGGCCGCCGCACCCGGCGGCGTTGAGGAACGGGAATGCGCGGTCAAGCGATGCTTCCTGCCGGCCGGCGGTTCGGAACGATGGCGGCATCCTGGACCGGCAGGCTTAACGAAGTGTAAAGCCTGCGGCGCCGGCGGGTGTGGTCCGGGATGATTCATCCTTCGTTAACGCAAACCGGCGACCATCGATGGTGATGCCGTTCGACCGGTTTCCAGGGGCTTTCCCCCCCCCGGGCCGGGCGTCGCGGCCGGAAGCAGCGGATCGCGGGCCATGGACCTCGGAAATCTCGGCCTTTTCAAGCTGATGTCGCGCAAGATGGACTGGCTGACCCAGCGTCAGGAAGTCCTGTCGCAGAACATCGCCAACGCCGACACGCCGGACTACAAGGGCAAGGACCTGAAGCCCTTCTCCTTTCGCGACGCGCTGTCCGACAGCCGGCGGCTGACGCCGGTGGCGACCAACGCGTCGCATCTGGCGGGAACGCGCGGGGCCGGCGGCACGGCACAGGAACAGAAGGTGCGCGACCCGTATGAGACGGCGCCGGACGGCAACAACGTCGTCCTGGAAGACCAGATGATGCGGATGAGCCAGAATTCGATGGATTACCAGACCATCACCAACCTGTACAAGAAACAGGTGGCGATGATCAAATCGGCGATCCGGTCGGGAAGTTGACGGCGGGCGATCGATAGCCGGCGTTTGATGGCCGGTTGCGGTCTTGAGGAGGCGTTGCGATGGATCTCTACAAGTCGATGGCGGTGTCCGCCTCGGGCATGAAGGCGCAGGGCACGCGCCTGAAGGTCATTTCCGAGAATCTGGCCAACGCCACCACCACGGCGGAGACGCCGGGCGACCTGCCGTACCGCCGCAAGACCGTCACCTTCAAGAACGAGCTGGACCGGTCGATGGACGTCGACAAGGTCCGCGTCGCCAAGGTCGACGTCGACAAGTCCGATTTCCAGCGTCGCTACGACCCGTCCCACCCCTCGGCCGACGCCGACGGCTATGTCCTGCTGCCCAACGTCAACACCGTGGTGGAGGCGATGGACATGCGCGAGGCCCAGCGCAGCTACGAGGCCAACCTGTCCGCCATCGACACCGCGCGCCAGATGCTGACGCGCACCATCGACATCCTGCGCGCCTGACCCACCGCTCCCCTGACACACCGGAACCGCCGCCATGATCAATCCGCTGAACGCCGCCGCGGCCTACGCCACCACCGCCGCCAAGACGACCGGCCCCGGCATGGCCGCGCGCGACGGCGTGTCCTTCGGCGACGTGCTGGAGCAGGCGGCCAAGGAATCGATCGGCACCCTGAAGAAGAGCGAGGACATGTCGGCGCTGGCCGCGGTCGGCAAGGCCGACCTGAACGACGTGGTCCAGGCCGTCACCAACGCCGAGGTCACGCTCCAGACCGTCACCGCGGTGCGCGACAAGGTGCTGAACGCCTATCAGGAAATCCTGCGCATGCCGATGTGACGGCCGGCCCGTCCGCATCGCCATCCGGGCTGCCGCCATGAACGAGACCGAAGTCATCGCGCTCTGCCGCACCTCGATCGTCACGCTGGTGATGGTGAGTGGGCCGATTCTCGTCATCATGATGGTGGTCGGCACCGTGATCTCCATCTTCCAGGCCGTCACCCAGATCAGCGAACAGACGCTGGCGATGGTGCCGAAGGTGCTGCTGGTGTTCGGCCTGTCGATCCTGCTGATGCCCTTCATGCTGGGCAAGCTGACCGATTTCTTCGAGCATGAGGTGGCCGACCGCATCGTCGCCATCGGCGTCGGCGCGACCGAGAATGGCGGCGCCCCCTTCACCCCCGGCACCGGCATCAGCCCGGCCGCGGCGCCCACCGCGGCGGCGGCCGGCGGATGAGCGTTCTGCAGCAACTTCTGGGCGAGCAGATCTTCGTCTGGATGATGGTCTTCCTGCGCGTCGGCACGGCGTTCAGCGTGATGCCGACCATCGGCGACGCCTTCGTCCCCACACGCGCCCGCCTGCTGTTCGCGCTGGCGGTCAGCGTGGTGGTGGCCCCGGCGATCCGGCAGCAACTGCCGCCGATGCCGGCCGGACCGCTGCAACTGGTGGTGCTGGCGGCGGGTGAGATGACGGTCGGCATCTTCCTTGGAACCATCGCCCGGCTGCTGATGGGCACGCTGGAGGTCGCCGGCACCATCATCAGCCTGCAGACCGGCCTGTCCAACGCCCAGATCTTCAACCCGGCGCTGGCGACGGCGGGCTCGCTGCCCGGTTCGCTGCTGGGCTGGCTGGGATTGCTGCTGCTGTTCGTCACCGACCTGCACCATCTGCTGATCATGGCGGTGGTCGACAGCTACGTCAGCTTCGTGCCGGGGGCGGCGATCCCGGTCGACGACATGGCCAACGTGGTGGGGCAGCTGGTGTCGAAGACCTTCCTGCTGGGTGTGCAGATGTCGGCGCCCTTCCTGATCACCGGGATGCTGTTCGCGCTGGCGCTCGGCCTGCTGAACAAGCTGGCGCCGCAGGTGCAGGTGTTCCAGCTCTTCACCTCGGTCCAGGTGCTGCTCGGTCTGTTCATGTTCGCGCTGACGCTTGGCGCGATGATGATGTTCTGGCTGTCGCGGTTCGAATCGACCTTCATCGACCTGCTGAAGCCGCTCTAGCCCCGGGAAGGAGACGCCGGTGTCGGAAGACGCGGACGAGTCCTCCAAAACAGAGGACCCGACATCCAAGAAGCTCGATCAGGCCCATGAGGAAGGCCAGTTCGCCATGACCCGCGAGGTCGCGAACTGGCTGGCGGTCGCGACGATGCTGGTGGTGTTGATCTCCATCCTGCCCGGCACGATGAAGCGGATGGTCTTCCGCCTGAACTATTATTTCGAAAATCTCGACGAGTTCACCTTCGACCGCGCCGGGGTGGGGGCGTTGCTGTTCCGGGTGATGATGGACGCGATGGCGGCGCTGTGGTTGCCGATCCTGCTGTTCGTCGGGGCGGCCGTGCTGTCGACCGTCGGGCAGACCGGCTTCCACGTCTCCTGGGGGCTGATCGCGCCGAAGTTCGGCAAGCTGAACCCGCTGCCCGGCCTGATGAACATGTTCAAGGCCAACCAGGCGGTGGAGCTGCTGAAGAGCATCGCCAAGCTGGCGGTGGTCGGCGGCGTCGCCTATCTGGCGCTGAGGCCGATGTTCGGCGGCATCGAGGCCTTCATCGGCATCGACATCATGGCCCTGCTGAAACAGGTCGACGCGCTGGCCTATCGCCTGCTGGTCGGGGTTCTGGTGGTGCTGACCTTCCTCGCCGCCGGCGACTTCCTGTGGCAGAAGCACCAGTTTGACAAGCGCATGAAGATGACCAAGCAGGAGGTCAAGGACGAGCACAAGCAGCAGGAAGGCGACCCGATGGTCAAGGGCCGCATCCGCCAGATCCGCTTCGAACGCGCGCGCAAGCGCATGATGGCGGCGGTGCCCAGCGCCGACGTGGTGGTCACCAACCCGACCCACTACGCGATCGCGCTGAAATACGACCCGTCGCAGATGGGCGCGCCGATGGTGCTGGCCAAGGGCGTTGACCAGGTGGCCTTCAAGATCCGCGAGGTCGCCGAGGCCAACAAGGTTCCGGTCATAGAAAACCCGCCTCTCGCCCGTGCGCTCTATGCCGCTTGCGATATCGACGAGGAAGTTCCATCCGAGCACTATCGGGCGGTCGCCGAAGTCATTACTTATGTCTTCAAGCTCAAGGGGCGGACGCTGCGCAACTGAGCCCGCCCGGGCCGTGATGTTCGATCGCGACCGGGACACGCGATGGAAGGCCGCGACCGACGAGGTCCGGCGATGACCGGGTGGGCTGGAGTTTTGGTGGACGACACGACGACTTCCCTTTCCGAAAACGCTCGAACCACCTCCGTCGGTGGTCCCCCGCCCGGCGGTGCCCTGGCGCTGCTCCAGTATGGCGTGGCCCCGGTCGGCGTGCTGGTGCTGGCCGCCGGGCTGCTGCTGAACAACGACCCGGTCGGCTGGCTGGGCGCCGGGTTGGCGGCGGCCGGCGTTGGGCTGTTGATCGGCCGCAGCGTCATTGTCGCGCGGCGGTCGGCGCGCGTCGGCGCGCTGCTGTCCGGCGCGCTGGAAGGGATGCCGGCCGGGCAACTGCTCTGCGACGCCGCCGATGGGGTGATCTTCGTGAACGCCGCCTTCCGCGAGCTGGCGGGCTGGCGCCGCGGCGAACGGCCGCTGGACGCGCTGGCGCGGCAGTTCGCCGGCGACCCCGACAGCGCGCGCGAATTCCGCCGCCTGCGCGAACGGGTGCGGGCCGGGGCGGTGGCCTCGGCCGAGCTGGCGATGCCGGCGCTGGACGGCCACCCGCCGGAATGGCGCCGGGTCCAGGGCCAGCCGGTGGCGGGCTTTCCGGGATCGGCCCATTGGCGGGTCGAGGACATCACCGCCCGGCGCGAGCTGGAGCAGGTGATGCTGCGCGAGCAGTCCAAGCTCGCCGACTTCATGGAACACGCACCGGTCGGCTTCTTCTCGGTCGACGAGGACGGGCAGTTCATGTTCGTCAACTCGACGCTGGCGCAATGGCTGGAAGCGTCGCCGGGCGACCTGACCGACGGCGAACGGCGCCTGCACGACATCCTGGCCGCCCCGCCGCCGGCCGCCGCCCCCTATGACCTGTTCGACCATGGCGGCGCCGAGCAACGCGGCGAGCTGACCATGGTCGGGCTGCACGGCCGCCGCTTCCAGGTGGCGGTGGCGCAGAGCGTCGTGCTGGCCGACGACGGCGCCTCGGTCCACACCCGTTCGGTGGTGCGCGACCTGTCGCCGGAGCGCGAGTGGCAGGAGGCGTTGCGCCAGTCGGAACAGCGGTTCCAGCGCTTCTTCGAGGACGCGCCGATCGGCATCGCCCTGGTCGACGGGACCGGGCAACTGACCGAGTGCAACGAGGCGTTCCTGACGCTGATCGGCAGCGAGGCCGGCAGCGTCATCAACCGCCCGATGGCCGAGCTGATCGTCCCGGCGGAGCGCGAGGCGGTGTCCGCCCGCCTGACCGCGGTGCAGGGCGGCGCCGATCCGGCGACCCCGCTGGAGGTCCGTCTGTCGGGCGGGCACGAGCTGACCGCCCAGCTCTACGCCCGCCGGCTGGCCGCCCCGGTGCGCGGTGATGGACCGGCCGGCGCCAGCGTCGGCCTGATCCTGCACTTCATCGACATGACCGAGCGCAAGAGCCTGGAGGCCCAGTTCGCCCAGTCGCAGAAGATGCAGGCGGTCGGCCAGCTGGCCGGCGGCGTGGCGCACGACTTCAACAACCTGCTGACCGCGATGATCGGCTTCTGCGACCTGCTGCTGCTGCGGCACAAGCCGGGCGACCAGTCCTTCAGCGACATCATGCAGATCAAGCAGAACGCCAACCGCGCCGCCAACCTGGTGCGGCAGCTGCTGGCCTTCTCGCGCCAGCAGACCCTGCAGCCGCGCGTCATCAACGTCACCGACGTGCTGGCCGAGCTGGCGAACCTGCTGCGCCGGCTGATCGGCGAGAACATCGAGCTGAAGATGATCCACGGCCGCGACCTCGGCCTGGTCAAGGTCGACCAGAACCAGCTGGAGCAGGTCATCATCAACCTCGTGGTCAACGCGCGCGACGCCATGGCCGGCGGCGGCAAGCTGACCGTCAACACCTCCAACTACCTCGTCGAACAGCCGGAGCGGCGGGAGCACGAGACGATCCCCGCCGGCTCCTACGTGTCGGTCGAGGTGATCGACACCGGCTGCGGCATTCCCCGTGAGAATCTGCAGCGCATCTTCGAGCCCTTCTACACCACCAAGGAGGTCGGGTCGGGCACCGGTCTCGGCCTGTCGACGGTGTACGGCATCGTCCGGCAGACCGGCGGCTTCGTGCTGGTCGATTCGGCGGTGGGGGAGGGGACGACCTTCACCATCCTGCTGCCCCACCACCAGGGCGACCTGCGCCCGGTCGACACCGCCGAACCGCGCGAGCGGCGCGGCAGCGACCT
This sequence comes from Azospirillum sp. TSO35-2, assembly GCF_003116095.1. GTDB lineage: Bacteria > Pseudomonadota > Alphaproteobacteria > Azospirillales > Azospirillaceae > Azospirillum. The sequence continues at coordinate 350,219 of NZ_LGRA01000013.1, read as the reverse complement.
GACCGGCACCGGCACCATCCTGCTGGTCGAGGACGAGGACGCCGTGCGTGTCTTCTCCGCCCGGGCGCTGCGCAACAAGGGCTATCAGGTGCTGGAGGCCAAGAACGGCGAGGCGGCGCTCCAGCAGATCGAAACCGACGGCGCCCGCATCGACCTGCTGATCACCGACGTGGTGATGCCGCAGATGGACGGCCCGACGCTGGCCCGCCACGTCCGCCGGTTGCGGCCGGAGATGCGGGTGATCTTCATTTCCGGCTACGCCGAGGACCGGCTGGGCGAGATCGACGGGGTGGAGGTTGCCCATTTCCTGCCCAAGCCCTTCTCGCTGAAGCAGCTCGCCTCCAAGGTCAAGGAGGTGATCCGCGAGGGGCGGTGAGCCCGTCCGCGCGCCCTCGAAACGGGCCCCAAAAACAGGCCGGAAAATAGGAACGTCACGGCAACATCAGCCCTTGCAAATGAGAACGGAAAGAGTACATTCAGCCTCGTTGCAAGAGCGCCGACCGTGTGTTCTAAGAGAGGGGTAACGGGCATGTCGTCCGCACAGCTTCGTTTGGTCGAGAAGGATTCCATGGACAAGCAGAAGGCGCTCGATGCCGCCCTGAGCCAGATCGAACGTGCGTTCGGCAAGGGCTCGATCATGAAGCTTGGCACCAAGGAGAACTTGGTCGAGACCGAGGTGGTGTCCACCGGCTCGCTCGGCCTCGACATTGCGCTGGGCATCGGCGGCCTGCCGAAGGGCCGCATCATCGAAATCTACGGGCCGGAAAGCTCGGGCAAGACGACGCTGGCGTTGCACGCCATCGCCCAGGCCCAGAAGGGCGGCGGCACCTGCGCCTTCATCGACGCTGAACACGCCCTCGACCCGTCCTACGCCCGCAAGCTCGGCGTCAAGGTCGACGACCTGCTGATCTCGCAGCCCGACGCCGGCGAGCAGGCGCTGGAGATCGCCGACACGCTGGTGCGCTCCGGCGCCATCGATGTGCTGGTGGTCGACTCGGTTGCCGCCCTGGTGCCGCGCGCCGAGCTGGAAGGCGAGATGGGCGACAGCCACGTCGGCCTGCACGCCCGCCTGATGAGCCAGGCGCTGCGCAAGCTGACCGGCTCGATCTCCAAGTCGAACTGCCTCGTCATCTTCATCAACCAGATCCGCCTGAAGATCGGCGTGATGTTCGGCAACCCGGAGACGACGACCGGCGGCAACGCGCTGAAGTTCTACGCCTCGGTCCGCCTCGACATCCGCCGCATCGGCGCGATCAAGGACCGCGACGCCGTCGTCGGCAACCAGACCCGCGTCAAGGTGGTGAAGAACAAGATGGCCCCGCCGTTCCGCGTGGTCGAGTTCGACATCATGTACGGCGAAGGCGTGTCGAAGGTCGGCGAACTGCTCGACCTCGGCATCCAGGCCGGCGTGGTCGACAAATCGGGCGCGTGGTTCAGCTACGACGGCACCCGCATCGGCCAGGGCCGCGAGAACGCCAAGACCTATCTCCGCAACAACCCGGAGATGGCCGACGCGATCGAAGCGAAGATCCGCGGCAACGCCGGTCTGGTCGCCGACGCGATGATGGGCACCCCGGAAACCGACGCCGAAGCCTCCACTCCGGAGTGAGCCGCGGCGGGTTGATGGTTGAAGGCCCCGTCTTCCGAAAGGGAGGCGGGGCTTTTTCTTTGGGCGGTGTCGGCTTCGAAGCCCCCACCTTAATCCTCCCCCGCTGGGCGGGGGAGGAGACTGGTGCTTATATGGGAGAGTGGCGGCAGTCCCTCCCCCGCCCAGCGGGGGAGGATAGGTGGGGGCTTCGAAGTCGACACTTCACCACGCCCCGCCTACACATCCACGATCATATGCGGCCGGAACGCGCCCTCCAGCGTCAGCAGCAGGTGCAGGTAGACCGCGACCTTGCGGGCGCGGTCGCTGTTGCGGGCGAGGCAGTCGCGCAGTTGCTGCGCCAACCTCGCGGTTTCCGCATCTTCGGCCGATTGGGACTCGCCGGCTCCGGTCGCGGCGCGGACGATGTGTTCAGGATCGACCGGAACCGCGGCGGCCGGATCGTTCAGCACCGCGGCGGCGAGCGCCTCCTCGTCGTGCTCCGGTGGCGGCGTCGCGGCGGGCGGCGGGGCGCGGGCGGTCAGGTGGTCGCGGAGGTTGGCCTTCAGCCGGTCGCGCTGGCGGTCGTTCAGCCCGTCGAACTGGTCGACCTCGTCGAACAGCAGATCGTAGAGGCGGCGGCGCTGCGGGTTGGGCGGGTTCTGTTCGCGCCGTTCCTGCTGCCGGTCGTGCAACTCCTGGCGCGGGTTGCGGCGCTGGCGGCGGTCGGTCGCGCTCCCGGTTCGTTCGACGCCGGTGGCGGTGCGAACGGTGAACTCCGGTGAACCGATGCCGCTTCCGGACATGGACCCGCCTCCAGGGACAACCCCTCAATGGTCAAGTCTGGCAGGATTGGCGCCGCCGTCAACGCGAAAGCGCCAATCCCGTCCGGTCGCTCAGTCGCCGGCGCCGGCGCCGACGGCGTCCTTGGTCCCGTCCTTGCCGGCGCCCGTGTCGGCCTGCGGCTTGCTCTTGCCGAAGCCGATGGTCGGGAAGACGTTGATCAGCGCGGTGACGAAGGCGGCCAGATAGGGCAGCGACTGCACCACCAGCAGGCCCGACCACATGAAGGCGTCGCGGTTCTCGTGGCCGAACACCAGGACGATGGCCAGCGCGGCGCCCCACAGCGACACCAGCAGCACCAGCTCCTCGCGCGCCATCAGGAAGGCCTGCATCAGCGCCGGCTGGTTCTCGCACTTCGGCGTGCGGACGAAGGGCCGGCCGGAGGTGAAGATGCCCAGCCACATGGCGCGGCCGACGGTGTGGGTCAGCGCCATGCCGGCGATGGCGGCGCCGACCTTGTCCCAGAAGCCGCACTTCACCCGCGCCTCGTAGAGCCACAGCGAGGCGCCGACCTTGAAGGCGAAGACGCTCAGCGTCGGGATCATGAAGACGTTGGGCGGGAACTCGAAGTATTTCGGGAAGGCCATCAGGCCGATCGACCACAGGATGCCGGCGATGCCGAACACCATGTGGGCGGCGTCGGCGAACCAGGGCAGCCAGCCGGTGATGAAATGGTACTTCTGCCCGGTGGTCAGCTCCTTGGCGCCCGGCGACAGCTGGCGCCAATGGTGCTTCAGGATCTGCACCGCGCCATAGGCCCAGCGGAAGCGCTGCGTCTTGTAGGCGGAGAAGCTGTCGGGGACGAGGCCCTTGCCGTAGCTCTCCGGCATGTAGACGGCTTCATAGCCGTGCTCGAACAGGCGCAGGCCCAGGTCGGCGTCCTCGGTGATGCACCACTCGCCCCAGCGGCCGACCTTTTCCAGCGCCGACTTGCGGATGATGGTCATGGTGCCGTGCTGGATGATCGCGTTGCGCTCGTTCCGCTGGATCATGCCGATGTGGAAGAAGCCGGCGTATTCCCAGTTGGTCATGCGCTGGAACAGGTCGTGTTCCCACTCCCGGTAGTCCTGCGGCGACTGGACGAAGCCGACCTCCGGCCGGTTGAAGTGCGGGATGGTTGCCTTCAGCCAATCGGGGTGGACCTGATAGTCGCTGTCGATCACCGCGATGTGCTCGGCGTCGGGTGCGGTCTGCGCCAGACCGAAATTCAGCGCGCCGGCCTTGAAGCCGGGCCAGTTGTCGAGGTGGAAGAAGCGGAACTTCGGCCCCAGCTTCTTGCAATACTCCTCGACCGGCCGCCAGACCGCCGGGTCCTTGGTGTTGTTGTCGAGCAGCAGCACTTCATAGTTCGGGTAGTCGAGCCGGGCCAGCGCGTCCAGCGTCTGCATCACCATGTGCGGCGGTTCGTTGTAGCAGGGCACATGGATCGACACCTTCGCCGCGTTGGGCAAGGGCGCGGCGGAGCAGGGGATGAACTTGCGCTTGAACTTGTTCTGCCAGACGACCTCGGTCAGCTCCATGCCGTCGATCAGCATCACCGCGAACAGCACGAGCTGGCAGAAGATCAGCAAGCCCCAGGCGATCTCGGTGGTCGTCGCGAGGCCGGCGGCCGAGGCGGCGCTGACGGTGAAGACGAGGACGGAGGCGACCGCCTGGATCAGCGCGCCGTAGAAGATCTGGCCGCCGATCTTCAGGTCGGGGCGGCGCCACAGGAAGAACACCAACGGCAGGAAGCCGAGCGCCACCGCGGTGCCGCACTTGATCTCCCAGTTGCGGACCTCGTTCACCCCGCCGATCATCGGGAATTTCGGGTTGCGCTGATAGTCCCACAGGCCCCAGCTCGTGCCGGCCGTGCCCTCGATCTCGCGCTTCCAGGGCTGGTCGAACGACTCCATGATGAAGTAGTCGAGCTTGTTCTGGGCGGCGACGTTCAGGAAGTTGCGGATGAACTTCGCCTGGTTGACCTGGCTCGCCTCGGCGCCGCGGCGCCACGGGCCGTCGGCCGGCCAGCCGATCTCGCCGATCAGGATGTGCTTGTTCGGGTACTTGGTCTTCAGCTCGTTGTAGCGGAACATGGCGTAGTCGACCGACTGGTCGACCGGCACGCCTTCCCAATAGGGCAGCAGGTGGACGGCCAGGAAATCAACCGCCTCGACCAGTTCCGGGTGCTTCAGCCAGACGTGCCACGGCTCGGCGATCGACACCGGGACGTTGACCTTCTTCTTGACCCGCTTGATGTAGTCGATCGCCTGCGGGACGGTCAGGTCGGCGCGCAGGATCGCCTCGTTGCCGACCAGCACGCGGCGGACGTTGCTGTTGGCGCGGGCGACCTTGATCAGGCCGGCCAGTTCCGGCTCGTCGATCTCGGGCTTGCCGGTGGTCCAGGCGCCGGCGGTGACCGGCAGGCCATGCTTGCCGGCGATCGCCGCCACCATCTCCGACCCGTCGGTGGTGGAGTAGGTGCGGACCGCCTTCACGGCGCCTTCCAGCGCCGTCATGTCCTTCTCGATGTCCTCGGCGGACGCCTTGTCGCCCTTCGATGGGCTTTTGTCGGAATGGAAGGGGGTGTAGGCGACGCCGGTGATGGCGCCGGCCCAGGACCGCTCCGCCACCGGCCGGTTCCACAGCGCCCAGAGGGCGACGTTGCCGAGGATCACCAGAATCAGGACCAGGAAGGCCGATTTGCGCATGGGGGTCGTTCTCGCTCGCCGCACCGAAAGTCACCGGACCGGCCCGCTTGGACCGATCCGAACCCGAAACACCAAAAGGCCCGCGGACATGGCGCAAGGGCGGTCATGCCGCCCCGAACCATCGCCTCGGACCGAACCCGGAACCCTTGGACCATCCACCGAAGGCCGCGCCACCGTTTGCCCGGCGCGCCCGGCATTCTATACAAGTTTCGCGGTTGCCCCGCCACTGCCGGCTATCAACAGACCAGCTTTCGGTTTATTCCGTCCGGGCCCGTTGCCATTTCGCAGCATGGCCACCGCAATCGTTCAGGTCAGGAGACAAGCATGTTTTCCCTTAACGAAAGGCTACAGGCCGACACCCTGCCGGTGACCGATCTGGGGCTGTGCCGGGTGCTGCTGATGAACAACCGGCTGTGGCCCTGGCTGATCCTGGTGCCGATGCGGCCCGGCGCGGTCGAGATCCACCGGCTGGACCCGGCCGACCAGGCGGCGCTGATGCGGGAGATCGTCCGCGCCTCCACCGTGCTGGAGCGGCTGTTCGCGCCCGACAAGCTGAACGTCGGCGCGCTGGGCAACATGGTGCCGCAACTGCACGTCCATGTGATCGGACGGACGCGTGGCGATCCGGCCTGGCCCGGTCCGGTCTGGGGCTCCGGCCATGCCGAGCCGTACGCGGCGGCCGACGGCGCCGCGCTCGCCCAGCGGCTGGCCGAGGCGTTGCGCGCCGCCGCGTGAGCTTTCCGGCGGCGCTCTGTTGGGGTGGTCAACCACAGCCTGGGAGACCGCCACCATGCCTGCCAACAACAACGACGACCACCGCAAGTCCGATGCCCCGTCCGACGCCGCCCAGCGGATCGAGGACAAGCTGGTCGAGGAAACCGGACAGGCGTCCGGCGATCCTGACAAGCCCGTCCAGAAGAAGTGGGACGAGATGGGCGAGAAGCAGGGGATCATCGAGCGGAGCCAGCGCGAGAGCGGGCGGGACTGACGGCGCCGCCGGCCGCCCCCCTCATCCTGCCGGGAACACCATCACCCGCGCCGCGTCGACCACCGCGGCCAGCTCCTGCCCGGCCTGCACATCGACATGGCCGGGGAGGCGTGCGTGGATCTCCGGCCCGCCGCCCGGCAGGTCGAGGCAGACGCGGGTCGAGGCGCCGAGGAAGCTGGAGTGGCGCACCCGGACCGGCACCGCGTTCGGACGGGCGCCGGGCGCGGTCAGCTCCAGATCCTCGACCCGGCAGGCGACCTCGACCCGGGTGCCGCTGGGCAGCGCCGGCGCCGGCAGACGGCCGAGCGGGGTGTCGAGCGCGCCGTCGCGCACCGTCGCCTCGAATCGGTTGACCTCGCCGAACAGCCGGGCGACGAAGCTGTTGGCCGGGCGGTGGTAGAGCGTGACCGGCGTGTCGGCCTGGACGATTCGGCCGGCCTCCATCACCACCACGCGGTTGCCCATCTCCATCGCCTCTTCCGGGTCGTGAGTGACGACGATGGTGGCGATGCCGCTGGCGCGGATGATCCGCACCACCTCCTCGCGCACCGAACGGCGGAGCTGCTCGTCCAGCGCCGAGAACGGCTCGTCGAGCAGCAGCACCTTGGGGTCGCGGGCCATGGCGCGGGCGAGCGCCACCCGCTGCTGCTGGCCGCCCGACAGGGTGTGCGGGTAGGCGTCGGCGTAGCGGGCGAGCGCCATGGTCTCCAGCAGCTCGGCCACCCGGCGCTTGCGCTCGGCGCGCGGCCGGTCGGTCTGGCCGAAGGCGATGTTGCCGGCGACCGTCAGGTGCGGGAACAGCGCGAAGTCCTGGAACATCATGCCGACCGGCCGCCGTTCCGGCGGCAGCGAGCGGTCCGGCGTGGCGAGCGTCGCCCCCTCCACCGCGATGGTCCCGGCCTGCACCGTCTCCAGCCCGCTGATCAGCCGCAGCAGGGTGGACTTGCCGCAGCCCGACGGGCCGACGATGCACACCACCTCGCGCGCGGCGACCGACAGCGACACGTCGTCGACGGCGGTCAGCCGGCCGTAGCGGTGCCGGATGTTCGACAGGACGACGGAGGGGGAGGGGGCGTCGCTCATCATCACCTCAGGGTCACTTCCAGCCGGCGCGGTCCATGATCCGCATCGCCTGCGGGGTGTGGGCGGCGAAGGCGGCGGCGTTGACGGCGGCCGGCTTGAAGCTGCCGAGCTTGGTCAGCTCCGGATGCGGCGCGACCGCCGGGTTGACCGGATACTCCATGTTGCCGTCGGCGAACTGGCGCTGGGCCTCCGGGCTCAGCAGATATTCCAGCAGCTTGCGGGCGTTCTCCGGGTGCGGGGCGGTCTTGACCACGCCGGCGCCGCTGAGGTTGACGTGGGTGCCGCGATCGCTTTGATTCGGGAAGACCACGCCGATTTTCGCGGCGACCTCGCGGTCCTCCTGCTTGGCCGAGGTGATCAGCTTGCCGACGTAATAAGTGTTGGCGAGCGCGACGTCGCCCTCGCCGACCGCCACCGCCTTGATCTGGTCGGTGTCGCCGCCCTGCGGCGGCCGGGCGAGGTTGGCGACGAGGCCCTTCACCCACTCCTCCGTCGCCTCGTCGCCCTTGGCCTCGATCATCGAGGCGGTCAGGGCGAGGCTGTAGGGATGGGTGCCGCTGCGGGTCAGCACGCGGTGCTTCCACTCCGGCTTGGCGAGATCCTCGTAGGTGGTGATGGCGCCCGGCTTCACCCGGTCCAGCGCGTAGACGATGATGCGGGCGCGGCTGGACAGGCCCCACCACGCGCCGTCCGGGTCGCGCAGATTGGCCGGTACCTTGACCGCCTCCAGCGCCGGCGAGGTCACCGGGGCGAGCAGTCCCTCCTTGGCGGCGGCGGCGAGGCGGCCGGCGTCGACGGTGATGAACAGGTCGGCCGGGCTGCTGGCGCCTTCCGATTTCAAGCGTTGGATCAGTTCATCGTGGTTGCCCTCGATGATGTTGACCTTGATGCCGGTGGACTTGGTGAACGTCTCATAGATGACGCGGTCGGTGTTGTAATGCCGCGAGTTGTAGACGTTGACCTCTTGTGCCTGGACCGAAACGGCGGTCAAGGCGCCAGCCGCGAAGGCCAAGCCGGCAATCTTGCTGATGAACATACGTCGCTCCCGGACTGATAACCGTTCTCACAATGATGAGAATGGGTATCAGTTGCAGCGCCGGGTGTCGAGCCGGGAAATTTGCCGGAGCCCTGGGGGTTTCCCCAGGCCGCTCAGCCCCGATGGCCGGGCCGCGCGGCGGCGATGCTGCGGCTGAGGTAGATGACCGGCAGCAGCCCGACCAGCACAATGACCAGGGCCGGCAGGGCGGCGTCGTCCAGCCGCTCGGTCGAGGCCATGCGGAAGGCTTCGATCGCCAGCGTGTCGACGTTGAAGGGCCGCAGGATCATCGTCGCCGGCAGCTCCTTGGTGATGTCGACGAACACCAGCATGGCGGCGCTGAGCAGGCTGGGGCGCAGCAGCGGCAGATGGACCCGGCGCAGCACCTGCCACGGCGTGTGGCCGAGCGAGCGGGCGGCGCCCTCCAGGTTGGGGCCGATCTTGGCGAAGCCGGATTCCAGCGGCCCGTAGGCGACGACGAAGAAGCGGATCAGGTAGCCGTAGAGGATCCCGGCGATGGTGGTGCCGAGGATGGCGCCGACCGGCCAGCCGGCCCAGTCGCGCATCAGCCCGGCGGCGATCAGGATGCCGACGGCGATCACCGTCCCCGGCGTGGCGTAGCCGAGCGAGGCGAGCTTCGCCGCGCCGCCGGCCAGGCCGCTGCGGTCGTGCCGCACCCCGTGGATGACCAGCAGGGCGATGCCGACCACCAGCAGGGCGCCGGCCGCACCGAGGATGAAGGTGTTGACCGTCAGGTCGGTGAAGCGGGCCAGCGTCAGCTCGGTGCCGCCGCGCAGGATCATGCGGATCAGGATGGCGGCCGGCAGCAGGAAGCCGAACAGCACCGGCGTCAGGCAGACGATCCAGGCGACAACGGTGCCGCCCGGCGACAGGCGCGGGGCGGGCAGGGCGCGGTAGCGGCTGGTCGTCTGGTGGAAGCGCATCCGGCCGCGCGACAGCCGCTCCAACGCCACCAGCGCCAGCACGACCAGCAGCAGGACCGAGGCCAACTGCGCCGCGGCGGCCGGGTCACCCAGCGCGAACCAGGTGCGGTAGATGCCGACGGTGAAGGTGTCGATGCCGAAATAGCGCACCGCGCCGAAGTCGGCCAGCGTTTCCATCAGGGCGTAGCCGACCCCGGCGACCAGGGCGGGGCGGGCCAGCGGCAGCGCCACCCGGCGGAAGGCGCCGAAGGCGGTGCAGCCCAGCGTCCGGCCGGCTTCCAGCACGCAGACCGACTGTTCCAGGAAGGCGGCGCGGGTCAGGACGTAGACGTAGGGGTAGAGCACCGACGACAGCACCAGCCCGGCGCCCCAGGCGGTGTGGATCTCCGGAAACCAGTAGTCGCCGCGGCGCCAGCCGAAGGCGGCGCGCAACGCGGACTGGAGCGGCCCGGCGAATTGCAGGAAGTCGGTGTAGGTGTAGGCCAGCACATAGGCCGGCATCGCCAGCGGCAGCAGCAGCAGCCATTGCAGGACGCCGCGCCCGCGGAAATCGTGCATGGTGACGGTCCAGGCGCAGGCGACGCCGGTCACCAGCGTGACGACGCCGACGATGCCCAGCAGGACCAGGGTGTTGACGATGTAGCCGGGCAGCACGGTCCGCGCCATGTGGCTCCACAGGTCGGTGGAGACGCCGGCGGACTGGACGAAGACGGCGAGGATCGGCAGGGCGATCGCCAACGCCAGGATGACGGCGAGCAGGCCGGTCGGCCCGATGCGCGACCACAGGCGGCGGACGGAGACGGCCGGGGAGCCGGGTGACGTCGCGTCGGTCGCCATCGCCATGCGTCGCAATCCTCACACTGTCAGATGGATGGCCCAGACGAAAACGGCCGGCGCCCCGCCCACCCTAGCCGCCCGTCGCGAGACGGGAAAGGGTGGAGAGGCGCCGGCCGTTTTGATCAGCTCAGCCGATCCGCCGTGCGATCAGCTCGCCTCGGCGGCGCGGGAGTGACGCTTGCGCTCGTTCGGGTCGAGGTAGCGCTTGCGCAGACGGATCGACTTCGGCGTGACTTCCACCAGCTCGTCGTCCGAGATGTAGGACAGCGCGCGCTCCAGCGTCATCTGGATCGGCGGGGTCAGGCGGACCGCCTCGTCCTTGCTGGTGGTGCGGATGTTCGTCAGCTGCTTGCCCTTGATGACGTTGACCTCGAGGTCGTTGCCACGGGTGTGCTCGCCGATGATCATGCCCTGATAGACCGGAACGCCCGGATCGATCAGCATCGGGCCGCGGTCTTCCAGGTTCCACAGCGCGTAGGCAACGGCGGTGCCGTCGCTGTTGGCGATGAGGACGCCGGTGCGGCGGGCGGCGATGGCGCCCTTGAACGGGGCGTAGCCGTGGAACAGGCGGTTCATGATGCCGGTGCCGCGGGTGTCGGTCAGGAACTCGCCCTGGTAGCCGATCAGGCCGCGCGACGGGGCGTAGAACACGATGCGGGTCTTGCCGCCGCCCGAGGGCCGCATTTCGACCAGGTCGGCCTTACGCTCGGCCATCTTCTGCACGACGGTGCCGGAGAACTCCTCGTCGACGTCGACGACGACTTCCTCGATCGGCTCCAGGCGTTGGCCGTTCAGCGGGTCGGTCTTGAACAGCACGCGCGGGCGGCTGATCGCCAGCTCGTAGCCCTCGCGGCGCATCGTCTCGATCAGGATGCCCAGCTGCAGTTCGCCGCGGCCGGCGACCTCGAAGGCGTCGCCGCCCTCGGTGTCGGTGATGCGCAGCGCCACGTTGCCTTCCGCTTCGCGGAACAGGCGGTCGCGGATCATGCGGCTGGTCACCTTGTCGCCTTCACGGCCGGCCAGCGGGCTGTCGTTGACCGAGAAGGTCATCGCCAGGGTCGGCGGGTCGATCGGCTGCGAGGCGATGGGGTCGGTGACTTCCGGCGCGCAGATGGTGTCGGCGACGGTGGTCTGGGTCAGGCCGGCCAGGGCGACGATGTCGCCGGCGGTCGCCTCGTCCACCGGAACGCGCTCCAGGCCGCGGAAGGCCAGCACCTTGCTGATGCGGCCGTTCTCGATCAGCTTGCCGTCGCGGCTCAGCGACTTGATCGCCATGTTGACCTTGACGGTGCCGGTCTGGATGCGGCCGGTCAGGATGCGGCCCAGATACGGGTTGGCTTCCAGGGTGGTCGCCAGCATCGTGAAGGGCGCGTCCTCCTGCACCTTCGGCGCCGGGACGTGGTCGCGGATCAGCTCGAACAGCGGGGTCAGCGTCTCGCGCGGGCCGTTCTCCAGGTCGGTGGTCGCCCAGCCGTTGCGGCCCGAGGCGAACAGCGTCGGGAAGTCGAGCTGGTCGTTGGAGGCGTCGAGCGAGGCGAACAGGTCGAACACCTCGTCATGCACCTCGTGCGGACGGGCGTCGGAACGGTCGACCTTGTTGACGATGACGATCGGGCGCAGGCCGAGCTTCAGGGCCTTGCCCAGCACGAACTTGGTCTGCGGCAGCGGGCCTTCGGCCGCGTCGCAGAGCAGGACGACGCCATCGACCATCGACAGGATGCGTTCGACTTCACCGCCGAAATCGGCGTGGCCGGGGGTGTCGACGATGTTGATGCGCAGGTCGTTCCACAGGACGGACGTGCACTTGGCCAGGATGGTGATGCCGCGCTCACGCTCCAGATCGTTGGAGTCCATGGCGCGCTCCGCAACCTGCTGGTTCTCGCGGAAGGAACCGGCCTGCTTCAGGAGCTGATCGACCAGCGTGGTCTTGCCGTGGTCGACGTGGGCGATGATGGCGACGTTTCGGAGATTCATGGAGCCTTGGTCTCGCAATGGCACCCCCGACACGCAGCACCTTGCCGCAAACAACAAAAAGGCCCGCCGAAGAATTCGGTGGGCGCTGTCGGGGAAACTGTTGCGGCGCAATATATGGAACCCGCGGAAAAACGCAAGTGCCGTGCCCTTCGGTCTAACGCGAATTTCCGGGATGGAGCCATGCGTCTTTGGACCCTACATTGGGAACGATGACCCGCCTCGTCTCCGCTTCCCGCCGACGGGTGGCCGCTGCCGCGCCGCTCAGAGCCCCCATCGCCGCCCCGCTGATCGCCGCCCTGCTGCTGCTGGGGCCGGCCGAAACCTGCCGCGCGCAGGACGCCGCACCGGACACCGCGCCCCCCGCCGCGGCTCCCCCGGCCGCGCCCGACACGCCGCCCCCCGACGAGGAGGCGGCGCCGGCCGGCGTCAAATACGAGGTGGAGTTCACCGGGATCGAGGATGACGGGCTGCGCAAGACGCTGAACGACGCCTCCACCCTGGTGGAGCTGAAGGGCGACGCGCCGCCCTCGCTGATCGGGCTGGAGCGGCGGGCCGACAGCGACCGCGACCGCCTGCAGACCGCCCTGCGCTCCGCCGGCTATTACGACGCGCAGCTCGACATCCGCATCGACGGCGGGCCGGCGGCCGGCGCTCCGGTCCCGGACACTCCGGTGAAGGTGACCGTCGCGGTGTCGCCGGGGCCGCTCTACCACATCAAGACGGTGACGGTGCAGGGGGCCGACGGCTCCACCCTGCCGAAGGAGGTGGCGACCGACAACCTCGGCCTGGCCGCCGGCGAACCGGCGGTGGCGCAGAAGGTGCTGGACGCGGAGGGCGAGCTGGTCGGGCGGCTGAGCCGGCGCGGCTATGCCTTCGCCAAGGCGACCGACCGCAAGGTGGTGGTCGACCATGCCGACCGGACGATGGACGTCGCCTACACGGTGCAGACCGGCCCGGTCGTCCGCTACGGCGACACCCGGATCGAGGGGCTGGAAACGGTCGACGAGGATCTGGTGCGTGGCCGCCTCGCCTGGAAGCCGGGGCAGGTCTTCGACCCCGCCGCCACCGACCGGGCGCGCCAGGACATTGCCAAGCTGGAGGTGTTCGACACCGTGCGGGTGCGGCTGGCCGACGAGCCGGGACCGGACGGGGTGACGCCGGTCATCGTCACGGTCGGCGAGCGCAAGCGCCGCTTCGTCGGCGCCGGCGTCACCTATTCGACCGAGGACGGGCTGGGCGCCAACGCCTATTGGGGCCATCGCAACCTGTTCGGCGGGGCGGAGCGGCTGCGCGTCGGCGTGGAGGTCGGCCGCGTCGCCGGCTCCTCCGGCGGCAGTTCCAGCAGCAAGAACGACCTGCCGGACCTGCGCTTCAGCGTCAATTTCCGCAAGCCCGACTTCCTGGCGGTGAAGCAGTCGCTGGTGGTCAACTTCGCGGTGGTGAACGACCAGCCGCCGGCCTACAGCCGCGTCGCCTCGGAACTGAGCGTCAAGCTGGAGCGGCCGCTGACCGACCAGCTCACCATCAGCTACGGCGTCGCCGGCGAGCGCGGCCGGGTGGAGACGCAGGACACCACCTACCAGACCGCCTACATCGGCGTGCCGCTGGCCGCCGCGTGGAACGGCACCGACAATCTGCTGAACCCGACCTCCGGCCAGCGCGCCTCGCTGCAGGTCACGCCCTGGTTTCCGGCGGGTGGCGACACCAACACCCCCTTCACCGCGGTGCAGATCAACGGCTCCGCCTATTACGACCTCGGCAGCGAGGGGCGCTACGTCGCGGCGGCGCGGATCGGGGTCGGCAGCATCCTGGGCGCGTCGCTGTCGCAGATCTCGCCCGACCACCGTTTCTACGCCGGCGGCGGCGGGTCGGTGCGCGGCTACGGCTTCCAGAAGGCGGGGCCGCGCGACCGCTTCGACGACCCGGTCGGCGGCCGCTCGCTGCTGGAGATGGGGGCGGAGCTGCGGATCAAGGTGACCGACAGCATCGGCGTGGTGCCCTTCATCGACGCCGGCACGGTCTACGACTCCGCCTATCCGGACTTTTCCGAGCCGCTGCGCGTCGGCGCCGGGCTGGGCCTGCGCTATTACACCGACTTCGGCCCGCTGCGGGTCGATGTCGGCTTCCCGCTGAACCCGCCGAGCGGCGACGCCCGCTGGCAGTTGTATCTGAGCCTGGGGCAGGCGTTCTAGCGGGAGAGGTCACCGTTTTGCCCGATTTCGTCCGGACGATCGGTGGGACGATGTCGGGCTCCCGTGGTTTAAGGCAGGGTCTTGCGGTTGAAAGGGTGTGGTGTGACGGCGGTTCGCTTTCTTCTGATCGGTCTGACCGTGCTGGCCGGTCTGCTTTCGGCCGCTGCCCCGGCGCAGGCGCTTCCCTTCATCGGCGACACCCGGCAGTGGCTGGTCGACCAGATCGAGGGGGCGGTCGAATCGCCCGACATGCACCTGAAGCTCGGCGCGATCGAGGGCAGCATCCCGACCGACTTCACCATCGCCACCGTCACGCTGGCCGACAGCCAGGGCGTCTGGCTGACGATCAACCGGCTGCGCGTGGTGATGTCGCCCTCGGCGCTGTTCACCCGCCGTCTGAAGATCGACCGGCTGGAGGCCGCGTCGGTGGACGTCGCCCGCGCGCCGGTCAGCACCCAGGCGACGGCGTCGACGCCGTCCGATCCCAACGCCTCGGTCCTGCCCAGCCTTCCGGTTGGGGTCGAACTCGACGCGCTGGTGGTGGAGCGGCTGCAACTGGCCGCCGCGCTGGCCGGCGAGCCGGCGGCCCTGCGCCTTGGCGGGGCGGTCAATCTGGCGCATGGCGGCGGGGCGCTCGACGTCAAGCTGTCGGTGGCGCGCATCGACGACCGGCCGGGGCAGGCCGACATCGCCGCCGCCTTCACCCCCGACAGCAAGGCGCTGAAGCTCGCCGTCACCGCATCGGAACCGGCGGGTGGCGTCATCGCCCGCCTGCTGTCGATTCCCGGCCTGCCGCCGGTCGAGCTGGCGCTGAACGGCGACGGCACGCTGGACAACTGGAACGGCAAGCTGAACGCCACCGCGGGCGACCCGGCGGCCGGCGGCGGCACCCTGAGCGCCGACGCCACCATCCGGACGGTGCCGGAGGGCCGCGCCCTCACCCTGGCCGCCGGCGGCGACATCGCCCCGCTGATCGCGGGGATCGCCGGCGACACGGTGACGCCGCTGGTCGGCCCGAGCCCGTCGCTGAACGCCACCGTCCTGATGGCGCCGTCCGGCGCGATCACGCTGCGCCCGGTGGCGCTGATCGCCGCCGCGGCGACCGCCACCATCAACGGCGACATCGCCGCCGACTACAAGAGCGTCGCCCTGCGCTGGACCGTCCAGGCCGGCCCCGATTCGGCGTTGCACCCGCTGGTCCCGCTGTCCTGGCGCGAAGCGGTGGTGGAGGGCTCCGCCGAGGGCGCGCTCGACGCGCTGACGGTGGCGGTGAACGGCACGCTGCGCGACCTCGCCGCCGACGACCCGGCGCTGTCCCCCCTCACCGCGCCGGAGACGGTGCTGGCCGCCCGCGCCCGGATCGACACCAACAGCGGCCGGATCGGCCTCGATACCTTGACCCTGACGACGCCGGCCGCCAAGGCGGCGGCGCAGGGGACGGTGGACGGGTGGGGCCAGACCGCCGATTTGACCCTGTCGGTCGCCGCCGACGACCTCGCGCCGCTGTCGGGACTGGCCGGCCGGCCGCTCGCCGGGGCGGTGACGCTGTCGGGTCCGGTGCGCCGCGCCGCCGACGGCACGCTGACCGCGGACCTGAAGGGCAGCGCCGACCGGCTCGCCACCGGTACCCCGGCCGACGCGGTGCTCGGCGACAAGGCGACGCTGGCGCTGGCGGGGCGGATGGAGCCGGACGGCGCCCTGCGACTGACCGGCCTGACCGTCGACGGCCGCAACGGCACGCTGACCGGCGTCGCATCCCTCGCCAACAACCAGGTCGACGCCCGGACCACGCTGGCCATCGCGGCGCTGGGGCCGCTGGGCGGCGCGGTCGGCACGCCGATGGAGGGTGCGGCAACGCTGGAGGCGACCGCCCGCGGCCCGCTCGACGCCATCCAGGCGCAGGCCAGCCTGCGCGCCCGCGATCTGGTGGTGCAGGGCCGCCGGCTCGGCGCCACGGAGGTGACCGCCAGCGCCGCCGGCCTGCCGGCCGCGCCCAACGGCACGCTGTCGGTGCGCACCCATTTGGACAAGACGCCGCTGGCGCTCGACGGCCGCTACGCCCTGCGCGACCAGACGCTGCGGCTGGACGACCTGACCGTCGCCACCGGCGCCAACCGGATCGCCGGCCAGCTGCAGGTGGCGCTGGGCACGCTGCTCGCCACCGGCCGACTGACCGGCACGCTGCCCAGGCTCGACGGGTTGTCGGAGCTGGCGGGGATGCCGCTCGGCGGCGGAGCGAATTTTGCCCTGTCGTTGGACGGCAAGGGCGGCAAGCAGGCCGCGGCGCTGACCGCCGACGCCAGCAACCTGCGGGTGGATGGGCAGGCCGGGCCGCTGCTGACCGCCCGCCGCCTGACCGCGTCGGCCGACGTCGCCGACGCGCTCGGCAGCCCCAGCGGCAAGGCGCGGGTCGAGCTGACCGACGGTGCCGCCGCCGGGACCCCGCTGGCGAAGGTCACCGCCTCGGTCGACGGCTCGCTGGCGAAGGCGAGCTTCCAGGCGAACGCCGCGGGAGCGGGCGCGCAGCCGGTCGCCCTCGACCTCGGCGGCAGCATGGCCCGCGAGGGCGAGGCGACGCGCATCCGGCTCGACCGGCTGCAGGCGCGCTACGCCGGCGAGGATCTGCGGATGACCGGTCCGGCCACCATCCTGCTCGCCGAGCGGCGCTATGAGGTGAAGGAGCTGCGGCTGTCGTCGGGCAACGCCCGGCTGGCCGCCGACCTCGGCCTCAACGGCGACCGGCTGAGCGGCGAGCTGACCATCGACCGCCTGCCGCTGGCGCTGGCGAAGCTGGCCAGCCCGACGCTGCGGCTCGACGGCGTGGCGAACGCGCGGGCGACGCTGGGCGGCACGCTGCGCAACCCGCGCGCCGACGCCACGCTGCGCGTCGCCGGGCTGAAGGCGCAGCAGACGACCCAGGCCGGCCTGCCGGGCATCGACGCCACCGTCGACGCGCAGTGGCGCGACCGCCGGCTGAGCATGACCGGGCAGGTCGCGATGCCGAAGAACGCCGGCCGCCTGACCGCCAACGCCGCCCTGCCGCTGGTGATGGACCCCGACAGCTACGCCGTCAGCCTGCCGCCGAAGGGCGAACTGGAGGCGGCGGTGAACGGCACCATCGACCTGTCGCTGGCGAACGACCTGCTGGCGACCTCGGGCGACCGGGCGCGCGGCTCGCTGCAACTGGACGTGCGGGCCGGCGGCACGATCGCCAGCCCGTCGCTCGGCGGGTCGGTGGTGCTGGCCAACGGGCGCTACGAGAACCGGGCGTCCGGCGCCGTCATCACCAACATCGAGGCGCGGCTGGTCGGCGACGGCGACGTCTTCACCGTCCAGCGCTTCCAGGGCCGCACCCGCAACGGCGGTGCCATCAGCGGCAGCGGCGTCGTCCGCCCGGCCGCCCCGGCCGACCGCCAGCTCGACATCGTGCTGAAGGCCGACAACGCCCGGCTGGTCGAGATCGACCTGCTGACGGCGGAGGTCGGCGCCAACCTGACGCTGACCGGCGGCTTCGCCAACGCCCGGCTCGCCGGGCCGATCGACATCCGCCGTGCCGAAATCCAGGTGCCCGACCGGCTGCCGGCCAACGTCGTCGACCTGAAGGTGACGGAGGTCGGCAAGGGCCGCGGCCGTGGCGCAACCCGGGTGGCGACCGCGGCGGGAACCCGGCGGGTGCCGCCGCCGCCGGCCGAACCGGCGCCGACGCCCTTCGTGCTGGCGCTCGACCTGACGGTGAACGCGCCGAACCAGGTGTTCGTGCGCGGCCGCGGGCTGAACGCCGAGCTGGGCGGGCAGTTGAAGGTCGCCGGCACCGCCAACGCGCCGGAGGTGACCGGGCGCTTCACCGTCCTGAAGGGCAGCCTGGACCTGCTGGCCCACAGCTTCGAGTTCAAGCGCGGCATCTTCGACTTCGACGGCACCCAGCCGATCGACCCGCGGCTCGACCTGATGGCGGAGGCGACGGCCAACAGCGTCACCGCCCAGGTGGTGGTCAGCGGCACCGCGCGCCAGCCGAAGATCGAGCTGACCTCGCCCCAGGGCCTGCCGCAGGACGAGGTGCTGGCCGGCGTGCTGTTCGGCAAGTCGGTCGGCAACCTCAGCGCGGCGGAGGCGGTGCAGCTTGCCCAGTCGGCGGCGGCGCTGGCGGGGGTCGGCGGCGGCAGCGGCCTGCTCGACCGCGTGCGGCGCGGGCTGGGCGTCGACCGGCTCGACTTCACCCAGGGCGAGAACGGCAAGGGCGGCGCGGTGCAGGCCGGCCGCTACGTCAGCGACCGCGTCTATGTCGGCGTCGAACAGGGCATCGGCGCCAACCAGAGCCGCGCCAAGGTCGAGGTCGACATCACCAAGAACCTGAAGGGTCAGGCGGCGGTGGGTGCCAACTCCGACACCCAGTTCGGCCTGACCTACGAGAAGGACTACTGAGCCGCTCTCCATCCCGGTCGGGTCGTCAGCACGCCGCCCTCACCAGCCGACCACGATGCGGGCGTGCGACGGGACCGGGACGACGCCGTCCACCGCCTTCGCCGCGAAGCGGGCGGCGATGTCGGCCTCCAGCGCGGCGCGGCGGTCGGCGGGCAGGCCGCCCAGCCGGTGGCCGAAGCTCATCTCCAGCGCCGCGTGCCAGAAGGGCTGGCCGGCCGGCGCCTTGCGCACCGGGGTGAGGTCGGTTTCGCCGCCATGCTGGAATCCGGCGGCGCGCAGGATGGTGGTCAGGGTTCCGGGGTCGGCGAAGCGGAACAGCGGGTCCAGGCTGCCGTCCTCGCCCAGATGGTCGGCCACCACGGCGCCGATCTCGGCGAACAGCCCGTTGCCGGCGCGGGGACCCCACACCATGAAGGCCGCCCGCCCGCCGGGGCGCAGCACCCGCCGCACCTCGCGCAGCGCGCGGTCGACCGGCGGGACGAACATGATGCCGAACCGGCAGGTCACGCGGTCGAAGGCGCCGTCGGCGAAGGGCAGGGCGGTCATGTCGGCGGCCAGGAAGACGGGCGCCGCCCCTTCCGCGGTCCGGGCGCGACGGACGGCGCCGGCCATCATGCCGGGCACGAGGTCGCTGCCCACCACCAGCCCGCCCGGTCCGACACGGCGCGCGGCGCTCAGCGCCGGTTCGCCGGCCCCGGACGCGAGGTCGAGCAGCCGGTCGCCCTCCGCCACCTCGGCGGCGTCGAGCAGCGGGCGGTTCAGCTTGTCGGCCAGACCGGCCATCGGGTCGGCCCAGCGGTCCCAGGCGTCGGCGCTGGCGGCCCAGCGGTCGCGCTCGCGCGCTGCATCGGGGTGGGTGCCATCGGCAAGGAGAGTGTCGGTCACGGGCCCTGCGTTCAATTCGATCGGGGACGTTACGCTCACCGTTCTACCACACCGGGCTCAATGGAGAAGCCTCGCGCTGCCCGCAACGCGCTGGACCGTGTCGGCATCGCTCAACCGCTCGCCGAGTGCGGTCAGCTCGTCGGACAGCTTGCGGTTGGCGTCGGTCAGTTGCTGGATGCGGGCCTGCGCCGCCTGATGCTGGGCGGACAGCGTCGTCACCGTCTCCGTCAGCTTGCGGATCTGCTGCGACTGGCGCGTCGCGGCCTCGTTCAGGCTGCGGCGGATCGATCCGACGGCCACCAGCACAACCACGCTGATGGTCACGCCGGCCACGATGGCGACGATGCTGAGCCCCGTGTACCAGTCCATGGGCGAAAGCTTCCGCCCATTCGACCCGCCGGTCAAGGTTCACCAAACGCGACGGACCCGGCGCCTGTCGGGGCCGGGTCGTCGCGTCGCGCTGTGTCGGTCGGGGAAGACGCCGGGATCAGGCGCCGGGATCAGGCGACGGTGCTGTTCACCGGACGCTCCGCCTTCATGCGCAGGTCCTTCAGGTGATCGCCGAAGGCGCGCAGCACCGGCAGGATGCGCTGGGTCTGGTCGGCGGTGACGTGGGCGTCGGTCTTCAGCACGATGGTCGGCGCCTCGCTCATCAGGCGCTTGGCGCGCATCGGGCCGACCTTGTCGTCAAGGAACATGGCCATGCCCATCAGGATGCCCAGCGTGACGTCGTCCGGAGCCTTGGGCAGGGCCAGGACCTCATGCAACTCGTTCAACAGCGTGTAGGCGACGATGGAGGTGCGTTCGATCGTATCGACGTCGGCGGCCATGGGCATCGGGCGGGTCCTCGAGAAACGTTCGGATGAAACGCTGGGAATCGCTTGGGGGCGGCTCTTGCGAATTCCTTCGCTTCCCGAGGGTAATCAGCATTTTATAACCAAAGTGTTAACCATCCACGCTCCGAGTCGTCCGAGTCGCTTTTTTCCGATTCGCAATCTCCCGTTCTCAGCGTTTGCCGCCGCTGCGCGTCCTGGTCGAAAGCGACAGCTCGGCCACCTCCTCTCGCTTCGGACTGACCAGCCCGGCCGACTGCACGACGTCGCGGTTGTAGGGGTGGTAGTTCGATGCATACAGGCTGTGGATCTTCACCACATAATCCTGGGTCTCGCGGTAGGGCGGCACGCCCTTGTACTGCAGCACGGCGCCTTCGCCGGCGTTGTAGCCGGCCAACGCCAGCGTGACGTTGCCGTCGAAATAGGCCAGCAGCCAGCGCAGGTACTTCATCCCGCCGCGCAGGTTCTGTTCCGGGTCGAACGGCTTGGTAACGCCGAAGCGTTCCGCCGTCTCCGGGATCAGCTGCATCAGGCCCATGGCGTTCTTGTCCGACACGATGTCGACGCGGTAGCCGGATTCCACCGCGATCACCGCCAGCACCAGATCGGGGTCCAGGCCATAGGTCGGCGCCATCTTCGCCACCATCGCGCGGATTTCGGCCGGCGGCTTGCGGATCACCCCCCAGCGCACGTTCGGCGGTTCGCAGCGGTCGGGCGTCTTCACCCGGTCGGCGGTGCCGACCATGCGGAGCGCCGGCTCGTTGCCCAGCGCCGCCGCCTTGCGCAGCCAGGCCCGCCCCAGCTCGGCGTCCTTGGCGACGCCGCCCTGGCCGGCCATGTGCATCCGCCCGGCCATCAGGGCGGCGTCGGCATAGTCCTGGCGGGCGGCTCGGCAATAGAGCGACAGCGCCATCCGCAGATCGGTCTGCACCCCGTCCGCCCGCTCGTAATGCTGCGCCAGTTCGTACTGGGCGCGGGCGCTGCCCTTGCCGGCCAATGTCTGCAGGGCGGCGACCGTCTTCTCGGCGATCCCGGCCTCGGCCGGTGCCGTGGTCAGCAGCGCCGGCAGCAGCGCGCCGAAGGTCAGGGCGGCGATGCGCGTGCCGCGGGCCAACCGGTTGAAACCACGCTGAATGGTTGCTGAGTTCTTCAGCGCGAACGGCGTACCGCAAAGGTTCGTGTGGCCTTTCACGTGACCCCCCTGTATGATTTTACTGAAGCGTTCGGAGAACTTCGAAAGGAACAACTCCGATTTTTCAGGGAGGACGCCGCTGCAGCCCTTTGGGGCGCCGGCATATGCCGTAGTGAAAAGGTGGCTGCACGATAAGTCATCGCAGAACATGCTTGATGCGGAGCCACCAATAAAAAATCCATAGGCCGATCGGTCATTGCCGTTCGGCCTTTTTCTTTTCAGCTTGGTCATGCGTCCTCCAATCGTGTTGGAGAGATAACGAACAACCAAGTTATTCGCCAACACCCGAACGGCGACCTTCGTGGGATTCACGGGGTACTCTGGGGGTACTCTGGCCACTTTGTATGAGCGACTAGCCTTTTTCCCATCTGGCAGGTGGTTTGTGCGCCCATTACGTACGGATCGGGCCAGATAATCGGCTGCAAATTCGACGGCCCCGGACGGACGCGGAACAAGGCGCCCTTCCGGGGCCGTCGCGCCGGAGGCCACGGCGGCGCGTCGAACCCGCACCGCCATGGCGCACGGCAATCAAGGAGGCATCGTTTCACCGATGGCGAACCACGTCGCGACCACGTTGAGCCACCGAATGCGCTGCCCGACGCCGGTCGAGCCGGGAGCGTTCGGCGCCGATGCCGTCGGCCGGACCCGTTCGGACCATGCGCCGGCTGCTGCGAAGCAGGACGCCGACCACGGCGATACCCGTCATGACACCACCAGCCACGCGGAGGCGCAGACTATTCCGGACGTCGAGGATGCCACCCTTGGGGACGCCGCCAGGGACACCGTCGCCACGGCGGCGGAGGATGACTTCCGCCCCGATCCCAACGCGCCGCCCGATCCGGCGGTGATCCGCCAGATCGAGGAGGAAATCCCCCGCCTGCGCCGCTTCGCCCGCGCCATGGTGCGCGACGCCACGCTGGCCGACGATCTGGTGCAGGAATGCCTGGAGCGCGCGCTGTCGCGCCTGCATCTGTGGCGTCCCGGCACCAACCTGCGCGCGTGGCTGTTCACCATCCTGCGCAATCTCCACATCAACGGCGTCCGCCGCCGGCAGCCGGTGGTCGACATCGACGCCGAGGCGCAGGCCGCCATCGGCGCCGCCCCCGGGTCGCAGTTCGTGCGGATGGAGTTGCGCGACCTGCGCCGCGCGCTGGCCCTGCTGCCGAACGAGCAGCGCGAGGTCGTGCTGCTGATCGGCCTGGAGGGGATCTCCTACAACGAGGCGGCCGACATCCTCGCCATCTCCATCGGCACCGTGAAGTCGCGCCTGTCGCGCGGGCGCCGTGCGCTCCGCCTGCTGATGGAGGGGCACAGCCCGAGCGACGACGCCGACGCCTGAACCGGCGTCGGTTCCCCGGCGGCACCCGGGGCCTGTACGAATTTCGCGGGGTGTCCGGTCGCCGGGCGCCCCGTTTTCATGCGCCTTCCGTGCCGATCCGATCCAACGGCCGATCCGATCCAACGGCCAAAAGAAATGGCGGCGCCCGCAAGGACGCCGCCATCAGGCGGGGACAATCGAAGCGCCGCCAGGGCCTGCCGGCCAGGACGTCACATCCGGGAAGAGAGCGTTGCCGCATCGGGGGGAACGAGGCGCCAACGCGGGTCGTCACGGGGGGAGTCAACCGTGCGATCCGCCGCTGGTTCCCGGATGGAAGGGAAGAACCGGCGGATCGCCCGGTCGACTGGTCAGCCTACCGTCGGCGGACCAGACCCATGATCAGGCTGATGGCGAACAGGACCAGGAACAGGAAGAACAGGATCTGCGCGATGCCGGACGTGGCCGATGCGATCCCACCGAACCCGAGCGCGCCGGCGATCAGCGCGATGACGAAGAAAACGAGAGCCCAATAGAGCATCATACCCTCCCTCGCTCGGCCGAAGATCTCGTGTTGAGGATTTCGGGCGTCGCGCATGAGACAAGTCGTGGCCGGATCCGCCGTCCCGCGGTCTCCCGTCCGTCGCCGCGGCCGATCGGGCAAGACCGGCCAAGGTGACGGAAGCAGAGGCGTTACGGCGGCATTCAGGAAGCAGAACAGCCAACCCGGCGTGATGTTCCCGGTCGGCGCATCGCGATGCTGCGCGTCGCGATGCGTGTCGACCCGGCGTTCGCGGTTTCCGGGCAACAAGCGGCGGCCCCGGGTGTTGACCTTGTCGTGACGGCCGACGGTTTCGCCGATCCCGGCGGGGCCGGCCGCAGGACAGGGACAGGAGGGATTGATGAGAACCACGCTTTGTCTGGCGGTGCTCGCCGCGACGCTGGCCGCCGCCCCCGTCGCGATGGCGCAGGGCACCTCGACCGGGTCGCGCAACGACGGCACGGAGCCGCCGATGCAGAAGTCGACCAGCTCGTCCGGCACCAGCCAGGCGCCGGTCATCGACAGCCTGCCCGGCAACCAGAACGATCCCTGGCACGACATGAACGCCCGGCCGGGCACCAAACCCGACCGTGCGGTGAAGCACCGCGCGCAGTCGGGCAGCACCGGCGGGTCGAAGGACCGCGCGGCGTCCGGCTCCTCCTACTCCGACAGCGGCCGGCGCACCTCTTCGGACGCCAGTGTCACCGGGCGCCGCGGCCGGGGACAGAAGCCGCTGGAACTCCAGCAGACCACGCTGTTGAACCAGCTCAGCGCGGCGGGCTACAGCGCGGTTCGCGACTTCCGCAAGGACGGCGACCGCTATGTCGCCAGCGCGATGGACCAGAAGGGCCAATGGTCGACGGTGGTGCTCGACCCGCACACCGGCAGCATCGCGCCCCGGCGCTGATCCGGGGCGTTGCTCTGGGGCGCTGATCCTCAGTCGATCAGGCGCTGCCAAGTGCCGGCGAGCCGCCCGAAGCCGCCCGGCACCCGCAGATCATACAGGGGCAGCGGTTGCTGGAGCCGCTGCCCCGCGTCGCGCCCGAGCGTCCGCACCGCGGTTTCCACCGTGCCGCCGACCGGCAGCCAGCCCGACGCGGCGATCGGCACCACCAGCGCCAGCCCCCAGTCCATCCGCCCGCCAAAGCGGCTCTGGCCGCCGTCCGGCCCCTCGGTCCAGGTGGCGTGCGCCGTCAGCGCGACACCGCCGTCGAAGCGCCGCATCACCTCCGCCGTGCCGCCCCAGTCGCCGCCGAGATAGCGGCCGAACCGCAGCGCCGTCGTGGTGCCGGCCCCCGGCGCCTCCCAGTAGAGGCTGGCGTGCCCGGTGTCGTGCGCGTCGTTGCGCTCCAGGCCGAACGGGCGCTCCGGCCGCCGTTTCCAGACATGGTTGAGGTCCAGCCCCAGCGCCCAGCGGGCGGCCAGCGGCTGGTACAGCGCCTCCCCGCCATAGCCGGCGAACATCTCCTCGATATGACCGGCCGACAGCCGCGTCGTCACCCCGTCCAGCGGGCTGGCGAGCCACGCGGCGTAGGCGTGGTCGAGCGACAGCGGCCGCCCGGTGTAGCGCGGCAGATCGCTGCGCACCGGCTGGGCCGTCGGCAGCGCGTTGGTGTCGAGCAGGGCGAGGTTGTCGCCGGCGTTGATCCGCAGCCCGCTGCCGAGCACCAGCCCGCGCAGCGGTTCGCCCCGCAGCATCACGTCGGTGTGGGTGCGCTGGACCAACGGCGTCCCCAGCTCCGCCAGATCGAAGGTGGCGACCAGCCGCGTCGACAGGTCGAGCCGCGGGCGCCAACGACCCGGCCCGCGGCCCGGCGGCGGTCCGGCCGACGGCTCCACCAGCGCGGTGCGCCACATCTCCTCGGCGCTGCCGCGGTGGCGGGCGGCCTGCTCCAGGTCGCGGCGCAGCAGGGTGACGGCGGCGCCGTCGAGCCCGGCGGCGCCGGTGACCAGCCGCAGTCGCTCCACCTGTGGCGGGGCGAGGTCGGCGAGCAGCCGCGCCGCGTCGCCGACCTCGCGCGCCGCCGGCCGCCGGCCGGTGCCGGCGGGGTCGAGCCACAGCGTCGCGGTGTCCCCCTCGATGCGGACGGCGCGGGCGGGCAGTCCGTGGGTGCGCGCCACCAGCGCCAGCGCGTCGGGCGACAGCGCCGCGTCGGCGGACGGCCGTGGTCCGATGGTGGGGGAGGGTGGCGTGCCGCGGTCGGCGTCGACCGCCGGGTCGTAGCGCACCGTCAGCCGCAGCATGGCGCGCCGACCCTGTTCGTAGGCGGCGCCCAGATCGACCCAGGGCACCGGGCGGTAGGACAGCCCGACGCTGTAGCGGCTGCCGGGGTCGAAGCCCGGCTCGTCCTGGCGCTGGGCGCGGAAACGGTCGCCGGAGGATTCCAGTTTCAGGCTCAACCCCGGCAGCGGGGTCTGCCACTCGGCCCCGCCGAACAACGCCACCCGCTCGCCGCCGAACCACGCCTTGGGTCCGCGGACGGTCGGCCAGGACGACGGGTCGCGGTCGCGGCGGAACCGGCCGCCCAGGCCGCGCAGCGGGTTGCGGAAATGCCCGGCCTCGCCCAGCGTGCCCCAGCCAAGCCCGAGCGTCAGGTCAAGGTCCCACCAGCGCCGCGACAGCGCGACATACTCGCCGGCAAAGCGCCCCTTGCCCGGCAGGTCGAGCCCGGCACCGGTAACGTCGCGCCCGCCGACGACCAGCGCCGGCCCGTTGCCGTCCTCAGCCCGCAGCCGGACCTTCAGGTCGAGCCCCGGCTCGCTGAGGCCGAAATAGCCGGGGTAGGCGCTGTTGCGCGCCGTGACCTCCAGCCAGGGCAGCGGCTGGGCCGAGATCGTCGCGTGCCGGTGCAGATCGCCGAGCGCGGTCAACCCGCCGCTCATCGAGCCGTCCGGCGCCATGCGGGCGCTCGGCATCTGCAACAGCCCGACGCCGCCCCAGTCGGAGAGGCTGACGGACGGCTCCTCCGCAAGGGCCGGCGTGACGGAGAGGATGAGAAGGCAAAGAGGGATGCGCACGCGCTGATCGCGAAGGAGGCGGGTATGGCGCCGATCCTTCGCGATTCATGCGTATGGATGCAACCGCAAAAAGAATGAGGGGAGCTTTTTGCCGGAACGCGCGTGCGTTGCGCCCTGCTACAGCGCCTCGGTCCGGCAGGTCAGCCCGAGCGTTTCCGCCGTGTTGGCGACCGCCGACAGGCAGACCTCCGCCCGTTCGGCCGGGATCGACACCGAGAAGCGCAGGATATAGCGCTCTCCCGCCCGGTCGGGCAGGGTCTGGGCGTCCAGGCGGACGATGTTGGCGTCGAACTGGGTGAAGATTTCCGACAGGCGGGCGACGAGGCCGGGCTGGTCGCCGCCCGACACCTCGACGCGGTGGGTGATCAGCGCCTGCGGACCCGGTTGCGGGTCGAAGGCGAAGAGGGTGACCTTCACCTCGGCGCCGGCCAGGACGGGCAGGGAGGACAGGCTGCCCTGCACCTCCTCCACCGTCAGGCCGTCGGGCAACTCGCAGACGGCCGAGAACTCGGCGCCGGTGCCGAGCGAGGCGAAGGTGGCGTCGCGCAGGTTGATGCCCTGTTCGAACAGGTGGCTGGTGATGCCGGACACCAATCCGACCCGGTCGGGGCAGAAGGTGGAGACCAGGGCCAGTCCCCTAGCCGATCCCGTCTCACTCGATCCCGTCATGGCTCGTCTCCCGTATCGACTTTCTTCGTGGGCGGGGCTCGGCCGCACCGTCTCATGGGGCGATCATCGAAGCGGGGTGCCGGGAACGCCAGCACAAAATGACGCTCAGCCGCCGAACAGGCGGCGGGTGGCGGCGCTGATGGCGTGAAGCTCCGCCGCCAGCGCCGGGTCGACGTCGTCAACGTAGTGGGAGGCGAGCAGGCCGAAATTCAGCTCCGCCGCCCGGTCCAGCCGGTCGCGCCCGGCGCGCGCCTCGCCGTCGACATAGTCGAGCTGGCGCTGGATGCTGGTCAGCCAACGGTTGTCCGGCTCCCGCCGTGCCAGCGCGGCGATGCCGACGGAGGCCCGCGCGATGCGGCGGCGCAGTTCGTCGGTGGTGGCGATGTCGGGCATGGTCGGGCTCTCCGGTAAAACGCGGCGGGGCGCAGTCTGGACCGCCGACCCCCGTCCGGTGAACAGCGGATGGCGGCGGAGGGTTGCGCGCCTTACGGCACGGCACCGCCGCTGGTGACGCCGGCCTTGACGCTGTTCGGCACCACGACCTGGGCACAGCCGCCCTGGGTCTGCACGCTGGTGCCGGGGGTGGTCCAGTTGTCGACGATCGGGGCGGCGACCGACTTCAGCCCCTGGCCGGCCGGCAGCACCGCCTTGTACTCCGCCCGGCCGGCGCCCGAGATGCCGAGGCAGTCCGGGGTGGCGGTCACCACCGGGGAGAAGAAGTTGCCGAAGCGGACGCTGTCATAGCCGGTGCGGACATACTGGAACCAGGTCGTGCCCGCCGGCACCTCCATCACCTCCACCGGCTTGGAGAAATCGATGTCCTTGGCGTCGTCGCCGTAGCGGGCGGAGGTGAGGTCGGTCGAGGCGTAGAAATAACTCGCCACCACCACGCGCGCGTTCAACTGGTCGGCGCTGGTGCCGGCGGCCTTGGCGGCGGTCACCTGATCGGGCGTCGGCGCGGTCTGGGCATGACTCGGCCCCGGCAACGCCATCGCCAGTGTCAGGCAGAGCGCGAGCATCGATCCCTTGGCAATGCGTGCGAACGGGTGCATGGGGTGTCATCCAATCCGGGAGGTTGAGAATCTCCGGAGGAACGATACCCACGCAATCGAGCCTGCCAAGCCCGGAATGCGACAGGGGCCGGACCGCTTTCACGGCCCGGCCCCTTGTCAAAGCATCAAAGCGCGCCCTGTTCAGGGCAGGCCGTCCCGCCTCAGGCGGCGGTGCCGCCGACCGTCAGGCCTTCCAGCTTCAGGGTCGGCTGGCCGACGCCGACCGGCACGCCCTGGCCGTCCTTGCCGCAGGTGCCGACGCCGGGGTCGAGGCGGCTGTCGTTGCCGATCATCGACACGCGGGTCAGGCTGTCCGGACCGTTGCCGATCAGGGTGGCGCCCTTCACCGCCGGGCCCAGCTTGCCGTCCTCGATCAGGTAGGCCTCGCTGGCGGAGAACACGAACTTGCCGTTGGTGATGTCGACCTGGCCGCCGCCGAAGTTCTTGGCGTAGATGCCCTTCTTCACCGAGGCGATGATCTCGTCCGGGGTGTGGCTGCCGCCGCGCATCACCGTGTTGGTCATGCGGGGCATCGGGTGGTAGGCGAAGCTCTGGCGCCGGCCGTTGCCGGTCGGGCGCATGCCCATCAGGCGGGCGTTCATGCGGTCCTGCATGAAGCCGACCAGGATGCCGTCCTCGATCAGCGTGGTGCACTGGCCGGGGGTGCCCTCGTCGTCGACGCTGATCGAGCCGCGCGAGTTCTCGATGGTGCCGTCGTCCACGATGGTGACGCCGGGGGCGGCGATGCGCTGGCCCATCAGGCCGGCGAAGGCGGAGGTCTTCTTGCGGTTGAAGTCACCCTCCAGCCCGTGGCCGATGGCCTCGTGCAGCAGGATGCCCGGCCAGCCGCTGCCCAGCACCACCGTCATCTCGCCGGCCGGGGCCGGGACGGAGGCGAGGTTGACCAACGCCTGCCGCAGCGCCTCGTCGACGAAGCCGCGCCAGGTTTCCGGCTGGATGTAGTGCTCGTAGGTGACGCGGCCGCCGCCGCCATAGCCGCCGGTTTCCATCCGGTCGCCCTCGGCCACCACGACGGAGACGTTCAGGCGGACCAGGGGGCGGAGGTCGGCGACGCGCACGCCGTCGCCGCGCAGGATCTGCACCGCCTGCCATTCGCCGCTGATCGAGCAGCTGACCTGCCGCACCCGCTCGTCCTTGCCGCGGGCGTAGGCGTCGATGTCGGCCAGCAGCTTCACCTTCTCCTCGAAGGGAACGAGGTGCAGCGGGTTGTCGGGGATGTAGAGCGCGCGGTTGGTTCCCGCCGGCGGCTCCGCCAGGGTGCCGGTGTGGCCGCTCTGCACGGCGCGCACGGTGGTCGCGGCGCGGCGGATCGCGTCCTCCGACAGGGTGCTGGCGTGGGCGAAGCCGGTCGCCTCGCCGGCGATGGCGCGCAGGCCGAAGCCCTGCGTGGTGTCGAAGCTCGCCGACTTCAGCTTTCCATCGTCCCAGCCCAGCGATTCGCTCTGGGCGTATTCCAGATACAGCTCCCCATCGTCGGCGTTGTGCAGGGCCTCCTGCACGACGCCTTCCACGCGGGCGCGGTCCATGCCGGCGCGGTTGAAGAAGAGATCGTCAGTGACGGCAAGCGCGCTCATGGACACTCCGAGAATCTGATGGTGGGCCGGATCGCGACCGGATGCGGACTCGTTCCAAGGTAGGACACAGTGTCATAGCCGGCGCCCTCGCGCCCAGCCGTGCGATGTGTTCTAACGGACACTGTATAGTGTGGCGTCGCGCGCGGCATCCGGCAAGGCTTGGCGGCAAGGCCCGGCGGCGCAACAGGGCAGACGAAGGGGGGTATCATCATGACCGGCGGTGCGGTTCAGACCAGCATGGGAACCCTCGATCGCGACGGCGCCGTCATCGGCTCGCGCCCGCTGCGCGACCACCCGTTGCGCCAGACCCTGACCAACGAGGTCCACGCCCGCCCGCCGGAGGCGCTGACCTCGCCGATGCGCGCCACCATGCTGGCCATGCTGTCGGGCGAGGGCGCCGGGGAGGCGGACCGCCGCCATCTGGAGGCGTTGTGCGACTGGGCCGGCGTCGTTCGCCCGCCGCAGGGCGCCACCCACCACAGCGCCTCCTTCGGCAGCTTTCACCTGAAGTGGGAGCGCCACACCGAATTCTCCGCCTGGACGGTGTTCCGTCCCGGCGCCATGCCGGCCGGCACGCTGGTCGACCCCTTCCTCGACCCGGCGCTGGCGGCACTGCCGCGCGACTGGCTGGCCGGGTTGCCGGGCGACCTGCTGGTCGGCATCCACGTCGCCGTGCTCGACCCCGAGACGCCGGAGCCGTCGGCCAACATGATGGCGGCGATGTTCGGCTCGGAAAGCTACGTCGGCTCGCGCATCGCCGGGCGCTCCGCCACCGCCTGGACCGACTTCCGCATCCATGGCGACGGCTTCTCGCGCATGCTGATCATCGACCACTCGATGACGCCGCGCCAGACCGGCCGCGTCGTCCAGCGCCTGATGGAGATCGAGACCTACCGGGTGCTGGCCCTGCTGGCCCTGCCGATGGCGCGCGGCGTGCTGCCGCGCATCAACCCGATCGAGGCCGGGCTGGCCGACGTCACGACGCGCATCGCCACCCTGCGCGGCCTGCAGGACGAGCGCGACCTGCTCGACCGGCTGACCCTGCTGGCCGCCCAGACCGAGCAGATCGCCGCCGAGACCGCCTACCGATTCGGCGCCGCCCGCGCCTATTACGAGCTGGTGGAGCGCCGAATCGAGGAGCTGCGCGAGATCCGGATCGAGGGGCTGCAGACGGTGCAGGAGTTCATGGACCGCCGCCTGACCCCCGCCGTCCGCACCTGCGAGGCGGTGGAACAGCGCCTCAACTCGCTGTCGCAGCGGGTGGCGCGGGCCAGCAACCTGCTGCGCACCCGGGTGGAGATCGCGGTGGAAGGCCAGAACGCCGAGCTGCTGCAGTCGATGGACCGCCGCGCCCACCTGCAACTGCGCATGCAGGAAACGGTGGAGGGGCTGTCGGTGGTGGCGATCAGCTATTACCTGGTCGGCATCGTCGGCTACGCCGCCAAGGGCTTGAAGGGCTTCGGATTCAAGATCGATCCCGACATGCTGGTCGGCGTGATGATCCCCATCGTCATCGCCTTCGTCTGGTCCGGCGTCCGGCGGATCCGCAAGGTGTTGACCAACCCGCACTGACGGCGGCCGAAGGGGCGGGACGCTACCACCTTCGCGGTACTGGTCCCGAACCCGCAGCTCCACCATTCTGATTCCCCGGCCGGCCCCGCAGCGAGGGCCGGAGTCGCGTTGGTGCGTCGCAACAATTCTGCGCGACGCCGCGCCTTGGCGCATGTTCCTTTCGGCCGACCATTGGCAGAAAACTCCGCTGTTCCAACGGACTGCGACAGAATGCCGCATGGATTGCCCCCGCCGCCGGCTCAACCTTTGTTCCTCTGACACGGCTCAACGCGAGGAAAAGTCTATGCCGAGAGTGGGAGAGAGGAAAGGCTTGTAACCCAGCGTGGCGAGGGGATAAGCTCCGCCTGCGGGTAAATGTCGCGCTAACATGGCGTGATCCCTGCATAAACTGGCGTTCGCTGACAAGCCCAACGATGGACCGCACCAACAGGTGACGGACCGAACAACCAGGGGCGAAGGGAGCGTCGGCGGGAAGAGACGACCGCGGCTCGACACGAACGTCGCGGCTAAGAAGGGGTTGGGGATGAAAAGGCAAAGCCTGTGCGCCGCCGGGCTGGCGGCGGTCCTGTCGATGGTCGGAGCCTGGGGAAGCGCGCTGGCGAACGAGCCGCGGCCGTGGGAGATGGGCATGCAGCCCTCGGCTTCGCCGGTCAAACACCTGATGACCTCGTTCAACGACCTGCTGAACGTCATCATCACGCTGATCGTGATCTTCGTCGCGGCGCTGCTGGCCTACTGCGTCGTCCGTTTCAATTCCAAGAGGAATCCGGTCCCGTCGAAGACCTCGCACCACACGCTGCTCGAGGTCGCCTGGACCGTGGTGCCGGTGATCATCCTGATCGTGATCGCCGTGCCGTCCTTCAAGCTGCTCTACGCCGCGGAGCGCATCCCGCAGGCCGACATGACCATCAAGGTCACCGGCCACCAGTGGTACTGGGATTACGAATACCCCGACCACGGCAACATCACCTTCTCCAGCTACATGATCCCGGAGCCGGAACTGAAGCCGGGCCAGCGCCGCCTGCTGGAGGTCGACAACCGCGTCGTCGTTCCGGTCAACACCACCGTGCGCGTGCTGGTCACCGCCAGCGACGTCATCCATTCCTGGGCGGTGCCCGCCTTTGGCCTGAAGAAGGACGGCGTGCCCGGCCGCATCAACGAGACCTGGTTCAAGGCCGAACGCGAGGGCGTCTACTACGGCCAGTGCTCCGAAATCTGCGGCACCAACCACGGCTTCATGCCGATCGCGGTGGAAGCCGTCTCGAAAGAGGCGTTCGACGCCTGGGTCGCCAAGGCCAAGACGGCCTACGCCCCCCGTGACGCCGACCGCGACGTGGCGCAGCGCCCGACCGGCACGCTGGTCGAGTAACGCCGCATCGCACCCCCGCCGACGGGACCACGCGACCAAGAAGAACCGTACCCAGCCGCCGCCCGCCGTCCCCGCCGAGGGACAGCCGCCGGTACCGGCCAGGAACAGCGACAAAGGGTTGAAGACATGGCAAACGCCACACCGGGACATGCACAGGGGCATGAGCACGGACATGACGACCATCACGTCCCAGGTTTCGTGCAGCGCTGGTTCTATTCGACCAACCACAAGGACATCGGCACGCTCTATCTGATCTTCTCGGTGATTGCCGGGCTGATCGGCGGCCTGTTCTCGGTCATCATGCGGATGGAGCTGCAATCGCCCGGTCTGCAGATCGTCGGCGACGGCCAGATGTGGAACGTGCTGATCACCGCCCACGGCCTGATCATGGTGTTCTTCGTGGTCATGCCGGCGCTGATCGGCGGCTTCGGCAACTGGTTCGTGCCGCTCATGATCGGCGCGCCCGACATGGCCTTCCCGCGCATGAACAACATCAGCTTCTGGCTGATCGTGCCGGCCTTCCTGCTGCTGCTGAGTTCCGCCTTCGTCGGCACCGGCGCCGGCACCGGCTGGACCATCTATCCGCCGCTGTCCTCCCCCGTCGGCCACAGCGGGCCGTCGGTCGACATGGCGATCTTCGCGCTGCATCTGGCCGGTGCCAGCTCGATCCTGGGCGCGGTCAACTTCATCACCACCATCTTCAACATGCGCGCGCCGGGCATGACGCTGCACAAGATGCCGCTGTTCGTCTGGGGCATGCTGGTGACCGCCTTCCTGCTGCTGCTGGCGGTGCCGGTGCTGGGCGGCGCGATCACCATGCTGCTGACCGACCGCAATTTCGGCACCACCTTCTTCAACCCGGAAGGCGGCGGCGACCCGATCCTGTTCCAGCACCTGTTCTGGTTCTTCGGCCACCCCGAAGTCTACATCATGATCCTGCCGGCCTTCGGCATCATCAGCCACATCATCTCGACCTTCTCCAAGAAGCCGGTGTTCGGCTATCTCGGCATGGCCTACGCCATGGTCGCGATCGGCGTCGTCGGCTTCGTCGTGTGGGCGCACCACATGTACACGGTCGGCCTGGACGTCAACACCAAGGCCTACTTCACCGCCGCCACCATGATCATCGCGGTGCCGACCGGCGTGAAGATCTTCTCGTGGATCGCCACGATGTGGGGCGGCTCCATCGACTTCAAGGTGCCGATGCTGTGGGCGATCGGCTTCATCTTCCTGTTCACCGTCGGCGGCGTCACCGGCGTGGTGCTGGCCAACGGCGGCCTCGACAACTACATGCACGACACCTACTACGTCGTCGCGCACTTCCACTATGTGCTGTCGCTGGGCGCCGTGTTCTCGATCTTCGCCGGCTGGTACTACTGGATCGGCAAGATGTCGGGCCGGCAGTATCCGGAATTCTGGGGCAAGGTCCATTTCTACACGACCTTCCTCGGCGTCAACATGGTGTTCTTCCCGCAGCACTTCCTGGGCCTGTCGGGCATGCCGCGCCGCATTCCGGACTATCCGGACGCCTTCTGGGGCTGGAACATGGTCTCGTCGCTGGGTGCCTACATCTCCTTCGCCTCGACCCTGCTGTTCGTCTGGATCGCGATCCGGACGCTGCGCAGCGGCGAGCGGGTTTCGGCCGCCTATTGGGGGCCGCAGGCCGGCACGCTGGAGTGGACGGTAAGCTCCCCGCCGCCGTTCCACGCGTTCGAGACGTTGCCGCAGGTCAAGTGACCGTGCTAACCGGCGGGCGTCGCCGCAAAGCATCGCCCGCCAATGGGGAGCACGGCCGACTGATCCAGGGCCAGAGGATAAGGGACAATTCATGACCGACATGACCAACGAACTGACGCTCGACCGGCCGGGAGGGGCATCGGCCGGTGATTACATCGAGTTGCTGAAGCCGCGCGTCATGTCGCTGGTGGTCTTCACCGGCCTGGCCGGGATCGTCCTGGCGCCGGGCCACATCCACCCCTTCCTGGCCGCGGTGGCGGTGCTGTGCATCGCCGTCGGCGCCGGGGCGTCGGGTGCCATCAACATGTGGTACGACCGCGACATCGACGCGGTGATGACCCGCACCGCCAAGCGTCCGATCCCGTCGGGCCGCGTCGGCGCCGACGAGGCGCTGGGTTTCGGCGTCACCCTGTCGGTCTTCGCCACGCTGGTGATGGGGATCGCGGTGAACTGGACGGCGGCGGCGCTGCTGGCGCTGACCATCGGTTTCTACGTGTTCGTCTACACCATGGGGTTGAAGCGGCGGACGCCGCAGAACATCGTCATCGGCGGCGCGGCCGGCGCCTTTCCGCCGATGATCGGCTGGGCCGCGGTGACCGGCGGCGTCGAGTTGCCGTCGATCCTGCTGTTCCTGCTGATCTTCCTGTGGACGCCGCCGCATTTCTGGGCGCTGGCCCTGTTCCGCAACGCCGACTACACCCGCGCCGGTGTGCCGATGATGCCGGTGGTCGCCGGGCCGCTGTCGACCAAGCGCCAGATGCTGGTCTACACGCTGGTCCTGCTGCCGGTGGCGGCCTCGCCGTATGTCGTCGGGATTTCCGGGCCGTTCTATCTGGCGGTGTCGAGCCTGCTGGGGCTGATGTTCGTCGGCTGCGCGGTCCGCGTCCTGCGGTCGACCGACGACACGCCGGCCAAGAAGATGTTCGGCTTCTCGATCCTGTATCTGTTCCTGCTGTTCGCCGTGATGATCGGCGAGCGGCTCGTGCTTGGAGGTGGGGCATGACCGTGATGGACCGCGATCTTTCCGACAGCTCGCCGCCCAGGGCGGATGCACCGCGGGCGGACGAGGTCCGGCGCCAGGAGGCATTGCGGCTGAAGCGGTTGCGCGGCCGCAACCTCGCCGTCCTGGCGGCGCTGCTGGCGCTGGTGGTGCTGTTCTACGCCATCACCGTCGTCCGGATGAGCGCGGGGCACTGATGGCCGCCCCGGAAAACAACCCCTCCGGCGACCGGATCCGCCGCCGCAACCGGCTGATGGTCGGTTCGCTGTTCGGGCTGGTGCTGGGCATGATCGGGCTGACCTACGCGTCGGTGCCGCTCTACAGCCTGTTCTGCGCCGCCACCGGCTTCGGCGGCACGACGCAGCGGGCGGAGCAGGCCGCGGCGAGGATCGTCGACCGCAAGGTCACCGTCCGCTTCAACGCCGACACCAACGGCGCGCTGCCCTGGTCCTTCCGGCCGGAGCAGAAGGAGGTGGTGCTGAAACTGGGCGAAACCGCGTTCGCCGCCTACCGGGCGGAGAACAAGGGCGCCAAGCCGACCGTCGGCACCGCCGTCTACAACGTCACGCCCGAAAAAGTGGGCAGCTATTTCAACAAGATCCAATGCTTCTGCTTCACCGAGCAGGTCATGCAGCCCGGCCAGGCGGTGGACATGCCGGTGGTGTTCTTCGTCGACCCGGCGATGGCCGACGATCCCAACATGGACGACGTGACGACCATCACGCTGTCCTACACCTTCTTCCGCGCCAAGGACAGCGAGGCCGTTCTTGCCCAGCAGGCCGCCTCGCCGGCGCCCGCGCCAGGAAGCAATCAAAAGGCGGAGCCCGGGGCGACCGCCACAAACTGAACCAAACGGGGTAGAGAGACGATGGCCGACATCACCCACGGGCACATGCCGCACGCAGAACCATCCGCGCACGAACCGGGCGCCGGCATCCCGCATCCCTACCATCTGCTGAAGCCCAGCCCGTGGCCGCTGATCGGCGCCTTCGCCGGCGGGCTGCTGGCGACCGGCATGGTCATCTACATGCACGGCGGCGGCAAGCTGCTGCTGATCCTGGGCGTGCTGGCGATCCTGACCACGATGGCCGGCTGGTGGCGCTCCGTGATCCGCGAGTCGGTGGTGGAACACGCCCACACGCCGGTGGTGAAGATCGGCCTGCGCTATGGCATGGCGCTGTTCATCGCGTCGGAGGTGATGTTCTTCGCCGCCTTCTTCTGGGCCTTCTTCCACGCGGCGCTCGAACCCAAGGCGACCGCGGTCAACCCCGACGCCCACTGGCCGCCGCCGAACATCCACGTCATCAACCCGTTCGACATGCCGTTGATGATGACGATGATCCTGCTGCTGTCGGGCGTCACCGTCACCTGGGCGCACCACGCCATCCTGGAGGGCCGCAACCGCGAGGCGTCGAAGGCGCTGGGCTTGACCGTGCTGCTGGGCGTGATGTTCTCGTTCTTCCAGGGTTATGAATACGTCCACGCGGCGTTCAAGTTCACCGACGGCATCTTCCCCTCGACCTTCTACATGGCGACCGGCTTCCACGGCTTCCATGTGCTGGTCGGCACCATCTTCCTGGCGGTCTGCTGGGTCCGCACGGTGAAGGGCCACTTCACCCCCGACAGCCATTTCGGCTTCGAGGCGGCGGCCTGGTACTGGCACTTCGTCGACGTGGTGTGGCTGTTCCTGTTCGTGTCGGTCTACTGGTGGGGTGGGCATGGCGGCGTGGTCGCCAGCCACTGACGGTTCACCCGCTTGGGGCCGGTCCGGCGGCTGGCGGCCGCACAGAAAACGGGCGCCGGAACGGCCCGAACGGGAGGTCACCGAAGCGTGAGCGACTACCACACCAACGTCTCCCCGATCACGGCGGGCCTGCGCTGCGCCTGCCCGCGCTGTGGCCGGGGGGCCCTGTTCACCGGATACCTGACGGTGGCGGAGCGCTGCCCCGTCTGCGGCCTTGATTTCTCGAAGGTCGACAGCGGCGACGGGCCGGCCGTCTTCCTGATCTTCATCCTGGGCTTCCTGGTGGTGCCGGTGGCGCTGTGGGTGTCGATGACCGTCGACTGGCCGCTGTGGCTCCACGCCATCGTCTGGAGCATCGTCGTGCTCGGCCTGACGCTGGGCATGCTGCGGCCGGCCAAGGCCTGTGTGGTCGCGCTCCAGTACCGCTACCGCCGCAGCGAGGTCGAGAAGGGTTCATGAGCCTCGATCACTCATCGGGCGCCCGGCGCGGATTCCGCCCGGCGCTCGGCGCCACGCTGGTCACGCTGGCCGGGATGGCGGTGACGATCGGGCTCGGCACCTGGCAGGTCGAGCGTCTCAATTGGAAGACCGACCTGATCGCGCGGATCGACCGCCAGATGGCCGAGCCGCCGGTGCCGCTGCCGGCACGGATCGACGATCCGGCGGCGTGGGAGTTCCGGCCGGTGACGCTGACCGGCCATTTCCTGAACGACAAGGAGTTGCTGGTGATCGCCCGTCCGCACCCCGGACAGGCGGGCTACGAGGTGGTGACGCCGTTCCAGCGCGCCGACGCGGCCGGGGATGGCGGGATCGTGCTGGTCAATCGTGGCTTCGTGCCGATGGACCGCCGCGACCCGGCCAGCCGCGCCGCCGGCCGGGTGGAGGGCGACACCACCCTGCGCGGCATCGTCCGCCTGCCCCAGACGCCCGGACTGTTCATGCCGGGCAACGGCACGCCGGCCCCGGGATCGGTGTGGATGCGGGTCGAGCCGCCGGCGATGGCGGCGGCGCTCGCGCTGCCCGCCGTGGCGCCGGTGGTGGTGGAGGCGCTGCCGGGACAGACCGCCGGCCTGCGCGACGCGCCGGCGGGGATCGAGCCGCGCGTCGAGCTGCCCAACAACCATCTGCAGTACGCCTTGACGTGGTACGGGCTTGCCGCCACGCTCGCCGCGATCTACGTGCTGTCGCAGCGCAAACGCGCCGACACCGGAACCGACGGACGCCCCGATGACCGCATACCAACAGCTTGAACGCCGCCACGCCCGCATCGCCGCCATCGGCGACGCGCTGGGGATTCTGGGCTGGGATTCCCAGACGATCATGCCGGAGGGCGCCAACGACGGCCGGGCCGAGCAGACCGCCACCCTGTCCGTCATCGCGCACGAACTGGCGACCGACCCGCGCATGGCCGATCTGCTGGCGGAGGCCGAGGCCGACGACAGCCTGGACGCGTGGCAACGCGCCAACCTGCGCGAGATGCGGCGCCACCACATCCACGCCACCGCGGTCCCGGGCGAGCTGGTGGAGGCGACCAGCAAGGCGGTGTCGGTCTGCGAGATGACGTGGCGCAGCGCGCGGGCCGACAGCGATTTCGCCATGTTGCTGCCCTCGCTGACCGAGGTGCTGGCCCGCACGCGCGAGGGGGCGGAAGCGATGGGCGCGGTGATGGGGATCAGTCCCTACGACGCGCTGCTCGACACCCACGACCCCGGCGCGCGGGTCGAGCGCATCGACGCGCTGTTCGCCGATCTCGCCGCCTTCCTGCCGGACCTGATCGGCCGCGTGCTCGACCGGCAGAGCGCCGGGCCGGCGCCGCTGCGGCCGGAGGGGCCGTTCCCGGTGGAGACGCAGCGCCAGTTGGGCGTGCGGTTGATGGAGCGGCTGGGCTTCGACTTCCGCCGCGGCCGGCTCGACGTGTCGCTGCACCCGTTCTGCGGCGGCGCCACCGGCGACGTGCGGATCACCACCCGCTACGACGAGGCGAATTTCGCCGACGCGCTGATGGGCGTGCTGCACGAGACCGGCCATGCGCTGTACGAGCAGAACCGTCCCCAGGCGTGGCTGAGCCAGCCGGTGGGGCAGGCGCGCGGCATGGCGGTGCACGAGAGCCAGTCGCTGCTGATGGAGATGCAGGCCTGCCGCTCGCCGGAGTTCATCACCTGGCTCGCCCCGGTGGTGCGCGAGGCGTTCGGCGGGACCGGCCCGGCGTGGGAGGCCGACAACCTGCGCCGGCTGTACAGCCGGGTGGAGCGCGGCCTCATCCGCGTCAACGCCGACGAGGTGACCTATCCCGCCCACATCATCCTGCGCTACCGCCTGGAAAAGGCGCTGATCGCCGGCGACCTCGCGCTGCGCGACCTGCCGGGCGCCTGGAACGACGGCATGGCGGAGTTGGTGGGGGTGGTGCCGCCCGACGACCGCCAGGGCTGCCTGCAGGACATCCACTGGCCGAGCGGCGGCTGGGGCTATTTCCCCAGCTACACCCTGGGCGCGATGACCGCCGCACAACTGTTCGAAGCGGCACGCGCCGCCGACCCGGAGATCGTGCCGTCGCTGTCCCGCGGCGAGTTCGCCCCGCTGGTGGCGTGGCTGCGGGTGAACGTCCATGAGACCGGCTGCTTCCACGCCTCGGGCGATGCGCTGCTGACCGCGGCGACCGGCCGGCCGCTGGACGCGACGGTGTTCAAGCGGCATCTGGAGCGACGCTATCTGTAAACGCCAGTCTGCGCGGAAGGCGTGCAGAAGGGTCTTGCAGGGAAGCAGAAACGGATTATCTTTGGGATAAGCGTGCCGAGGGTCCTACACCTCGGCACGCCCATCCGATCAGCGGTTCAGAAGATCAAGGCACGCCTTGACGATCTGCAACAGCAGGATCAGGAGTTTGAGGAGGTCCGACATCCTCTACCTCCTTGCTTTGCGGCGGTGGTGGCGGCCAGCCCGCCACCACGTCCGCCCCGGCACTATAGCGTTAAGGTTGCAGATGTGTGCTGCGTCGGTCGGCACGCGCGTGAAATCCTGTGGATAAAATGCGAATCAGCGCTCCTGGCCGCCTGTGCACAGCGTCCAAGCGCATGAAAAAAGGCCGCCCATTAAGGCGGCCTTTTCGCGTTCTTGCAGGGAGTGCCCTTACCCGCGCGCGGTGGTGCGCAGGGTTTCCTCGGCGGCGCGGATCAGGGCCATCGACTTGTTGACGGTCTCCTGATACTCGGCTTCCGGGTCGCTGTCGGCGACGACGCCGCCGCCGGCCTGGACATACATCATGCCGTCCTTCAGCACGGCGGTGCGCAGCGCGATGCAGGTGTCCATGGCGCCGGACGCGCCGAAATAGCCGACGCAGCCGGCGTAGACGCCGCGGCGGGCCTTTTCCAACTCGTCGATGATCTCCATCGCCCGAACCTTCGGCGCGCCCGACACCGTGCCGGCGGGGAAGCCGGCGACCAGCGCGTCCAGCGCGTCGAATTTCGGGTCGAGATCGCCCTCGACGTTGGAGACGATGTGCATGACGTGGCTGTACAGCTCGACGATCATCTTGGCGGTCACCTTGACCGTGCCGATCTTCGCCACCCGGCCGACGTCGTTGCGGCCGAGGTCGAGCAGCATCAGATGCTCGGCCAACTCCTTGGGGTCGCTCAGCAGGTCGGCGGCCAGCGCCTCGTCCTCCGCCGTCGTGGCGCCACGCTTGCGGGTGCCGGCGATCGGGCGGACGGTGACCTTGCCGTCGCGCACCCGCACCAGGATCTCCGGGCTGGATCCGACGACCGTCAGTTCACCGAAGTCGCAATGGAACAGGAAGGGCGACGGGTTCAGGCGGCGCAGCGTGCGGTACAGCGCCAGCGGCGACGGCTTGAAGGGGAAGCGAATGCGCTGGGACGGCACGACCTGGAAGATGTCGCCGGCGCGGATGTACTCCTTCGCCTTCTCCACGATCGCGTGATACTCGGCCTGCGTCGTGTTCGAGGTCCAGGCCAGCGGCAGCCCGTCCTCGGTCCGCGGCTCGCGCCGGTAGGGCAGGGGGCGCTCCAGGTCGGCCAGCGCGTCGACCAGCCGTTCGCGCGCGTCGGCGTAGGCGGTGGCGGCGTCCTTGCCGGCCTTCGGCCAGACCGGGGTCACCAGCGTGATCGAATCGGTGTGGCTGTCGAAGATGGCGACGATGCTGGGCCGGGTCAGGATGGCGTCCGGGATGTTCAGCTCGTCCGGGTTGTCGTCCGGCAGCCGCTCCATCAGGCGGACCATGTCGTAGCTCATGTAGCCGAACAGCCCGGCGGCCATCGGCGGCAGCTCCGCCGGCAATTCGATCCGGCTCTCGTTGATCAGCGCCCGCAGCGCCTCCAGCGGGGCGGTGTCGAGCGGGCGGTAGGCGTCGGCGTCGTGCAGGGCGTCGCGGTTGATCTCCGCCGCCGTCCCGCGCGACCGCCACACCACGTCCGGCTTGAAGCCGATCACCGAATAGCGGTCGCGCCGCGAGCCGGCGCCGCGCTCCGCCGATTCCAGAAGGAAGCCGAAGGGGCGGCCATCGGCCAGCTTCATGTAGGCGGAGACCGGCGTCTCCAGGTCGCTGACCAGCGTGGTCCACACCACCTGCGGCCGACCGGCGGCGTAGGCGGCATCGAAGGCGGTGGTATCGGGCTGGACCTTCACGGCACGGGACCTCTTGTTTCCCCCACTCCGGCGCGGGCGTGCCGGAGTGTCGGTTGCTGGCGTCAGTTGCTGGCGAAGAACTGGTCGATGCGCTGGCGGTGGATTGACACCGGGTATTTGGCGCGCAACGCCTCGGCAAACTCGGCCATCAGGTCGTTCTGAAGGCCCTGTTCCACCGCGGCGCGCACCGGCGCCAGATCGGCGTCGGCCGCCTGGGGATCGGCCGGGATGACCTCCTTCAGGCGGGCGACGACCTGGGCGTCGGCGGTGGCGCCGCTGATCACCTCGGCCGGCTTGGCGGCGAACAGCTTGGCGACCATGTCGCCCGGCAGCCCTTCGACCGACTGAGCGTCGCGGGCAAAGGGCGTCGTCATGGCGAAGCTGGCGCCGGCCTGGGTCGCCACGTCCTGCGCCGCGGCCTCGGCGCCCTGCTTCAGCTTGGCGGCGATCTCCTCGGCCTTCTTGGCGGCGCGCTCGGCGCGCTGGTCCTTCTGCCACTCGGCGATGACCTGGTCGCGGACGTCGGCCAGCGGGCGGACGGCGGCGGGGATGACGCTGTCGACGCGGACGGCGGTGAAGGTGCTGCCCTCGCCCTCGGCGAGGTTGGACGTCGCGCCGGTCTTCAGCTGGAAGGCGCTGGCGAGCTGCGCCTTCAGGCCCGGCAGGTTGGGGGCGGCGTCGCGGCCGTCCGGCGCCTTGCCGGTGCTGTCGACGGCGGCGACCTTGGTCAGGACCAGACCCTGGGCCTGCGCCACCTCTTCCAGCGGCGCGCCGCTGGCCAACTGGTCCTCGACCCGGTTGGCGATGGAGAAGACGGCGTCGAGCGCCTGTTCCTTCTTCAGCTCCGCCTCGAGCTGCCCGCGCACGTCGTCCAAGCTCTTGACGGCGCCCGGCGTCACACCGGTCACGGTCAGGACATGCCAGCCGAGCCCGCTCTTCAGCGCGTCGGACACCTTGCCCGGCTCCAGCGCGAAGGCGGCGT
Organism: Azospirillum sp. TSO35-2; assembly: GCF_003116095.1. GTDB lineage: Bacteria > Pseudomonadota > Alphaproteobacteria > Azospirillales > Azospirillaceae > Azospirillum. The sequence continues at coordinate 307,483 of NZ_LGRA01000013.1, read as the reverse complement.
CGCCCAGTTCCGGCAGGTCGTTGCGGGCGATGTTGTCGAGCGTCACCGGCTCGACCCCGGCCTCCTTGGCGGCCTCGCCGAAGCCCTTGGTCTTGGCGGCCTCGGCGATCTGCTTCGCCTTGGCCTCGTCGTCGACCACCACCATCTGGACCGTGCGCTTCTCGGGCGTCCCGAACTCGTTCGCACGCTCGTCGTAGGCCTTGCGCAGCTGCGCGTCCTCGATCTTGACGTCCTTGGCCAGCGCCTCGGGCGACAGCTGGGCCACGGTCAGGGCGCGGTATTCCGGTGCGGTGAAGCGGACCTGATGGTCGTCGTAGGATTGCTTGATCGTCGCGTCGTCGGGCACGCCGACGTCGCCGATCGAGGCGTTGGGCAGGGTCACCACCTCCGCGACGCGCTTCTCGCCGCGGTAGCGGTAGAGCTGCTGCACCAGCGGCTGCGGCGCCGTGACGTTGGCGCCGACGGCGCCGGCCACCAGTTGCCGCGCCGTCTCGCGCTGGATCATCGCGACGTAGCCATCCTCGGTCAGCTGGTTGCTGCGCAGCACGGTGCGGAACAGCGTCGGGTCGAACTTGCCCTGCGGGTTGCGGAAGGCCGGCTCGTCGGCGATGCGGAGCTTCACCACCTCAGGCCCGACGGCGATTCCCAAATCCTGCGCGGCGAGGTCGAACAGCGTGCGCTGGATCAGCGACTGCAGCGCCTGGTCGAGCAGGCCGAAGCGCTTGGCCTGTTCGGCGGTCAGGTTGCCGCCCAGCATCGGGCGCAGGCGTTCCATCTGCCGGCGGAATTCCTGGTCCAGCGCCTCGCGCCCGATCTCCACCTTGCCGACCTCGGCAACCGTGGTGGGGGTCTGCGAGCGGAACACGTCGCCGATGCCCCAAATGCCGAAGCTGAGGATCAACAGGACGAACAGGATCTTGACGACCCAGGAGCCGGCGAAATTGCGGATGAACTGGAGCATGGGACCCGAATCTGAGCGCGTCGTTCGGCCAATCCGGCCGGGGCGGCGCATCATAGATAGGGGATGCTGGGGCGGCAACAGCCCATTTCCACCGGCGATGCCGGGATGCGGGCACGGAAACGCCCCGGCTCCGCGATCGGCGGGGCCGGGGCGTCCGGAACGGTCCCGGAACTGCCCGGGTGGCGCGGTTACTTCTTCAAGGCGTCGCGGGCGGCATCCTTGGCGCCGCCGATGGTGTTCTGCACCTTGCCGGCCGCCTTGTCGGCCTGGCCCTCGGCCTGCATCTTGGTGTCGCCGGTCGCCTTGCCGACGGCATCCTTGACGGAGCCCTTGGCGGAGCGGGCAGCGCCCTCGATCCGGTCCTTGTCCATGGTGGCAACCTCCTTGGCGTGTCGTTGTCCCCATACAACAGCACGCAAGGCAAATGGGTCCGGCCGCCGGTGTGACGAAAAGGGGCGAGTGTCGCCCGATCGGGCGCTCAGGCCCGCCGCGGCCCGTCGGTGCCGAGCGCCGCCGGCAGCGGGGCGGAGGACGGCGTGTCGCCGCGCAACGGGCCGGCGGTGCGGCGGCGCAACGTGGCGAGCGACAGCGCGTGATGGCTGATCCGATCGCGGAAGTCGCGGTCGACGCGGGTGTAGGCGCTGAAGGCGAGCCTTATCGCCGCCGGCGAGCGGGAGCGCAACGCGTCGTTCAGCGCGTCGCGCAGCGTGCGCAGTTCGAGAATCCCGGGGACGAAGGCCATTTCGACCGCCTCGGCCAGGATTTCGATCGAGCAGAGTGCCGCTTCGTCGTCGAGCGGAAAGCCCATGCGGGACTCCGGTGCGATGATCAGGAACCGAGCAGGTCGACGACCGCCGTCAGGCAGCGCCGGCGCGTCTGGCATTCCTCGCAAAGCGTGGTCGTCGGGCAGTGAGTCCGGCGCAGCGCGTCCAGCCCCTGGAACAGCACGCGCTTCTTGTCGTCGGAGATCACGTCGGTGGCCCTGATCGTCTCGAATGCGTCCCGCATCGGGTTGGTTACGTCTATGAGCATTGCCTTATGCCTCCATGCATAGGGAATTTATGCTGCACCCGCGCCTAAGTCCATGAACACACTGTAATATGCCGACGCTAAATTGAAACGAGCTGTGGCGGTTTCTGCCGGACGGCGGTGCTTGACGCGCGAAATGTCGCACGTCAGCATCGCCGGCCGTGGCGAGGGCGCCGGCATGGTGGAAGGGGCGGGATGGATCGGGCGGTGTGGCCGACGCTGGCGCTCTACGCGGTGGCGGCGCTGGCGGAGATCGGCGGTTGCTTCGCCGTCTGAGCGTGGGCGCGGCTGGATCGCAGCCCTTGGTGGACCCTGCCGGGGATCGCCAGCCTGGGCCTGTTCGCGTGGCTGCTCACCCGGGCCGACGCGGCGTTCGCCGGGCGCGCCTATGCGGCCTACGGCGGCGTCTACATCGCGGCGTCGCTGCTGTGGCTCTGGCTGGTCGAGGGCGCGCGGCCGGACCGCTGGGACGGGGCCGGTGCGCTGCTCTGTCTGGCCGGGGCGGCGCTTATCCTGGCTGGCCCGCGCGGGGGCTGAACGCGCGGGACACCGGACGGTTGACCGAGCGCGGCAGGGGCGAACTCCAGGCGGGACCGCTTTCCAGCACCAGGCCTGCGCCGTCGATCCGCAGATACGACCCGACGCGCACCACACGGCGGAGGATGTCGTCGTTGAGCATGATCTGGGCGTCGGCCAGGGACAGCGGCTTGCCCTGGTAGTACGCACGCCCGTCGGCGTGGCGGATCTGGCTGAAGGCGATGGTCATGGCGGGATGCTCCCTATCGTTTCTTGAGCCCCGGTCCTGTTGCGGCTCTGTGGCGCGGCTGCGGCTGCGGCGGGCTTGGTCCTGATGCATGGGCAGTTGTCGGACAAACGCCGGAAGCGCGCGGTTTATTCCTCCATCGGCTGCGGCGAGGGGCGTTTTTCGGCCCGGACGCCGATACGCGCTTCGCCATCCGCCCCCGGACGGCACGGTGCCGGGCGGGTTGGGACGACGAAACCGGGAACAGTCTCACCCGAACACTGCCGATGGTCCAGGGGCGGGTGGCCCATGCCACCGAATTGTCGCAAGTCACACGCGCAAAAGCTGTAATTGTGTGCGCCGGTCCGGTCGTTTATCGCCAACACCGGTGCGGCGGATTGAACCATGTCAATCGGGAATCCGGGTTCAACCGTTAGAGTGGGGGCGTGTCACGGTCGTGGCGAAGAGCCGGGGCAGGCGGACGCGGTGCCAGCGACGTTGGAAAAAGTGCCGGAGGCGGTCATAATACCACCGGCTCGTGTTGGATTTATGCGCAAGGCCGATTCGGCCGAACAGAAAAGACGGATCGCTTCGTGGACCTACAACCGGCGGATCAGATGAACGGTTCCGACAGTGCGGGAGATGCCTCCCTGCCGCGCGACCCGGCATTTCTCGCTTCGTTGGCGTCCAGCCTGCTGGACCATGGCGACGTGACGCTGGTCTATATCGACCGTCAGGGGGTGTGCCGCCACGCCGACCGGCGCTTCGCCGCGGCGCTCGACCGCACGCCGGCGGACCTGATCGGCCAGACGGTCGCCGGCATCGACCATCCCGTCGTCGACGCGCTGCGCGGCGCCATCGACGCGGTCGGCCTGTCGCCGGTGCCGACGACGGCCCCGCTCGACTGCCAGACGGTCGGTTGCGACGGCCGGCGCTCGATGCTCAGCGGCAGCGTCATCGCCCACCATGACGGGCAGGGCGATACGCTGGGTTATCTCGGCGCCTTTCACGAGACGGGCGATCCCAACCGCATCGCCGAGTTCGTGACCCGACGCGACTCGTTCATCGCGACGCTGCTGGACGCGGCGGTGGACGGCATCATCGTGTCCGACCGCACCGGCATCATCCGCTCGATCAACCGCGCCTGCTGCACCATGTTCGGCTATGAGGAGAGCGAACTGCTCGGCCGCAGCATGACCGTGCTGATGCCGCCGCCCTTCTCGCGCGACCACAACCGCTACGTCGACAGCTACATGCGGACCGACCGCGCCAAGATCATCGGCATCGGCCGCGACACGCTGGGCCAGCGCAAGGACGGCACGGTGTTCCCCATCCATCTCAGCGTCGGCGAGGCGCGGCTGGGCGACGACGTGACCTTCGTCGGCATCATCCGCGACATCTCCGAACGGCTGGCGGCGGAACAGCGCGCCACCTATCTGGCGCGGCACGACCCGCTGACCGGCGTGCTGACCCGCACCGCCTTCCTGGAGGAGTGCGAGGCGCTGTTCGCCGGCCACCACCCGGAAGACGCGCCGCCGGCGCCCGGTGCCCCGGCCGTGGAGGCGGCGCCGGACAAGGGCGAGGGCGCCTTCGCCCTGTTCTCGCTCGACGTCGACCAGTTCAGCGACGTGAACGAGGCGTTCGGCTTTCACGTCGGCGACGCCGCGCTGAAGGCGATGGTCAGCCGGGTGACGGAGGTGCTGCCGCCCAACACCATCATCTGCCGCATCGCCGCCGACGAGTTCGCGGCGCTGGCCCGCGTCAGCGATGGCGCGCACGCGCGCACGCTGGCGGAGGTGCTGCACGACCGCCTGACCGCGTCGATCTACGCCGACCGCCATTGGGTGCGGCTGCGGCTGTCGGTCGGGGCGGCGCTGCAGGACGACCGGACCGGTTCGCTGGAGGACCTGAACGCCAAGGCCAAGCTGGCCTTGCAGGCGGTGCAGCACAATGGCGGCAACGCCGTCTGCTTCTACACGCCGGAAATGGCGGCGGCGGCGACGCGGCGGATGATGCTGACCATGCATCTGACCCACGCCATCGAGCGCAACGAGCTGCATCTGGTCTATCAGCCCATCGTCGACCGGGCAGGGGTGGTGCGGTCGGCGGAGGCGCTGCTGCGCTGGAACCACCATGCGCTGGGCCCGGTGTCGCCGGCCGAGTTCATCCCGGTTGCCGAGGAAAGCGGCCTGATCGTCCCGATCACCGACTGGGTGCTGTCGACCGCCATCGAGCAGATGGCACGCTGGCAGGCCGACGGCGTGTTGCCGGAGCGGGTGTTCCTCAACATCTCCGGCCAGCAGTTCCTGCGCGGCAACCTGACCCGGCGGCTGGACGAACTGCTCACCGAACACCCGTCGCTGCGCCATCATCTCGGGCTGGAGATCACGGAGCAGGCGGCGGTGCGCGACCTGAAGGTGGCGGTGCGCACGCTGGGCGAGCTGGCGGATCTGGGCATCCAGGCGGCGATCGACGATTTCGGTTCCGGCTACTCGTCGCTCAGCTATGTCCAGCAGTTGCCGGTCGCCAAGCTGAAGATCGACCGCGCCTTCGTCATCGACGTGCCGGAGAACCCCAAGAGCAACGCGCTGGTCCGCGCCGCCGTCGGCATGGCGCACGGCCTGGGCCTCACCACCGTCGCCGAGGGGGTGGAGACGGTCGAGCAGCGCGATTTCCTGGTCTCGGTCGGCTGCGACATGATGCAGGGCTACCTGTTCGGCCGCCCGATGATGCCGGAGGCGCTGGCCGACATGGTGCGCGGGCAGACGGCGGCGGTCCTGTGAGGGCTGTGCGTCCTCGTTGATCCGTCGCTTGGTCCGATGCGCCCCCCGCTCCGGCGGTCAGCCCCCGTTGCGGCCTTCCAACTGCTCTTCGCGCGGCCGCTCCGCCTCGTCCGACGGTGGCGCCGGCGGCTCGATCCGCAGCGGTTCCGGGCGCCGTCCCCGCCTCAACTCGCGGCGTTTCCAGCGCTGGAACGACTGCTGGTTCCACCAGCCGCGCAGCCGGACGCCGAGGTCGCCGACGCGCTGCTTGACCGAGCGGCGGCGGCTGGCCGGACGGGCCGGCTCCAGCGCCATGCCGACCGAGGTGATGCCGTGGTCGTCCATGTCGCGCACGATCAGCTCGACCCCGCCCATCCGCACCCGGTCGCCCAGCTCGCAGGCGCCGGCGAACTCGTTGCGCAGCAGGTCGCGCAGGGTCAGCTTGGCGTTGGCGAGCGACAGCGGCAGGCCGTACATCTCGGCGATCTGCTCCACCGTCGCGTCGGGGCTGAGGGCGAGGTCGCCGTAGAACTCGCGGTCGTTCTGGTCCAGCGCGCGGCTGCCGCCATAGAGCTTGTCGATCAGCGGCAGCCGGTGCTGCGGCGTGAACAGATAGACGTGGTCGCCGGGCTGCAGTGGCTTCGCCTTGTGCAACGGCACGACGGCGCCGGAACGGATGACCAGCGACGGGCGGGCCCAGCGCGGCATGCGCTGGCCGCGCGCCGCCGGGCTCTTGGCGTGGACGGTGTAGGCGACCAGCTCCTGGTCGGCGTTGCCGGGAAGCTCCAGCTCCACGCGCTCCACCGGGCCGCGTCGCGGCGGGACGATCAGCTCCAGCGCGCGGGCCATGCTGCCGATGGTCCAGCCCTGGACCAGCAGCGACACCACCACGACGATGAAGGCGGTGTTGAAGATGACCTGCCCGTTGTCCAGCCCGCCCAGCACCGGCACCAGCGCCAGCAGCAGCGACACGGCGCCGCGCAAGCCCACCCAGGCGATGAAGCTGGTCTCGCGCACCGAAAAGCGGAAGGGCAGCAGGCAGATCCAGACCGCCAGCGGCCGGGCGACCAGGATCAGCAGCACCGCCACCGCCAGCGCCGGCAGGGCGATGCCGGCGAACTCCCGCGGGGTGGCGAGCAGGCCGAGCATGACGAACATGACGATCTGGCTGAGCCAGGTCAGGCCGGAATGGAAGCGCCGCAGCTCCAGCGCGCCGCGCAGCTTGACGTTGCCGGCGTAGAGGCCGGCGGCGTAGACCGCCAGATAGCCGCTGCCGCCCAGCACGTTGGTGGCGGCGAAGATGAACAGGGCGAAGGTCAGGGTGACCACCGGGTTCAGGCCGGCTTCGAAATTCGCCTTGTTGATGAAGGCGACCAGCAGCCAGCCGCCGATCAGCCCCATCACAGCGCCCAGCGCGAAGGCCAGCGCCAGTTCGCCGACGATCGCCATGGGCGAGGCGAGACCGTGGGTCGCCGCCTCCACCAGCAGGATGGTGACCATGATGGCGACCGGGTCGTTGCTGCCCGATTCGATCTCCAGCGTCGAGCGGACGCGGTCGCGCAGCGTGATGCCGCCGACCCGCAGCAGGAAGAACACCGCCGCCGCGTCGGTGGAGCTGCAGGCCGCCCCGACCAGCAGCGCCTCCACCCAATTCAGATCCATCAGAAAATGGGCGCCGGCGCCGACGACGCCGGTGGTGATCGCCACCCCCAACGTCGCCAGCGTCATCGCCGGCCAGGCGGCGGCCTTGTAGCTGGACAGCTTGGTGTCGAAGCCGCTTTCGAACAGGATGACGGCCAGCGCCATCGATCCGATCAGGAAGGCCGATTCGGGGTCGTTGAACGAAATCTTGCCGATCCCGTCCTCGCCCGCCAGCAGGCCGATGCCGAGGAAGATCAGCAGCAACGGCGCACCGACGCGCAAGGCGAGATAGCTGGTCAACACGCTGGCGATCAGCAGTGTCGAACCGATGAGGATGATGTAACTGACCGCCTCCATAAGCCCCGCGCGCCACGTCCGTCAGACCGCCATCGGGCGGAACCCACCGCCATAAGGCGGAACCCGTTGATTTTGACGGCTGTCCGGCACATCCGCAAGGAGTAGGACCCGGCGAGGGCCATTCGGATAGGCTGTACGCTTACGACACCAGCTTCCAGGTTCCGTCAGGCTGGCGGCAGGCGGTGCCGCGCGCGACCTCGGTCCGGCCGTCGATCACCACCGAATGCTGGTAGTCGCGGCAGGTCTGGCCGTTGTCGCTCTGGTAGGTCCGGGTCGGCTGGATGGTGCCGCGGTTGCCGCTCTCCGGGTTGTTCCAGGTGATGGTCTGGTTGTTGGTGACCGCGCGCTCCTCCGCGTCCGAGGCGCGGTTCTGGTCGGCGGCGGTGAAGTGGCGGGTCAACTGCTGGCCGGCGTAGGCGCCCAGCAGCGTGCCGATGGCGGTGGTCGCCAGCTTGCCGCTGCCGCCGCCGAAGCGCGAGCCGAGCAGGCCGCCGGCCACGGCACCGCCCAGGGTGCCGACCGTCTCCGTCGTGTTCATGTTGCTCATCGGGCCGGTCTGGCAGGCGCCCAGCGACAGCGCCGCGACGGCGGCGAACGCCGTGGCCCGCAGCCCGGCACGGCGGACCGGCCGGGTGGGGGTGTTGCTGGCGGTGTTCGTTTCGGTCGCGCGCGACATGGCGGTTCCCCCTTTTCAACGTTGCACGGGTAAAGCCGGGTCAACGTCCGGGGGATGAGGAGGTTCCCAGCCGGAAGTCCCCAAAAGCGCCCAGACAACACAATGGGGCAAAAGCGCGGTCGGCAGGGAAGCAAAACGCGATCTCGGGTGTTTAGTCATCGAACAGTCAACACAAGGAGGGTTGCACGATGTCCCGTTTGCGTCTGATCGGCGCGGTGTTCGCGCTTCTTTCGGTCGCCGCCTGCTCGACTGGCGGCGTGGTCGGCGGCACGGCCGGTGCGGCCGGCGGTTACGCGGTCGGCGGCACCCGTGGCGCGGTGATCGGCGGCCTGGGCGGCGCGGCGCTCGGCACCGCGATCGACCATTGATCGGGCACTGATCGACCATTGATCGGGCACTGATCGACCACAGGGCCACCCACGCGACCGGCCGTCAGTCGGCCGGTCGCCCCTCTCGCACCGGATCGCGCGCCGATTCGCGCGGGCCGGTCGCGAACACCGCCAGCGCGTCGTGCAGGTCGGGCAGCGCCCGTTCCACCGCCGCCTCGCCCTCGCGGATGCAGTCGTCGGCGCGGTCGAACTCGGTCAGGCCGATGTGGCCCAGCCGCGGCACGATGTGGACGTCCGGCGGCTCGCCGGCCAGCCGCGACCGGGTGATCCGGTCGGTGACGATGCCCAGCGACGACACCATCACCCCGAACAGGCTGGGCCCCTCATAGTCGCGGCGGAAGATCCGCCGGGTCAGCGCCCCGATGGCGGACGGCGAGCGGCTTTCCGGCATCTCCTCCTCCACCAGCCGCAGCAGGTCGAAGCCGGCGGCGGTCGGCACGCTGGCGCCGGGCTTGCGCGCCTTGCCCAGGATGTCGCCGGACAAGTTGATCGCGATCACCATCTGCGCCCCCAGCGCCCGGCAGGCCGACACCGGCACCGGGTTGACCAGCGCGCCATCGATCATCCAGCGCCCGTCGATCGACACCGGCGGGAAGACGCCGGGCAGCGAGAAGGACGCCCGCATGGCGTCGACCAGCTCGCCCTGCTGCAGCCACACCTCGTGCCCGGTGACGAGGTCGGTGGTGATGGCGGCGTAGGGGCAGGGCAGTTCCTCGATGCGGAGGTCGCCCAGATGCTGGCGCAGCTCCGCCATCAGCCGGTCGCCGCCGATCAGCCCGCCCCCCCGGCGCAGCCGCAGGTCGAGGTAGCCGACGATCTTCAGCCGGGTCAGGCCGCGCACCCAGGATTCCAGCTCGTCGAGCTTTCCCGCCAGATGCAGCCCGCCGACCAGCGCACCGACCGAGGCGCCGCAGACGATGTCGGCCTCGATCCCATAGCGTTTCAGCGCGCGCAGCGCGCCGATGTGCGCCCAGCCGCGCGCCACGCCGCCGCCGAGCGCGATGCCGATCCGCGGGCGCCGGCCTCCCGCTCCACCGCCGTTTCCAATCGCCATGGCGCGTTCCCCTTCCGCCGCAGTCCGGGTCCGGTCCCGGCCGTTGGTCTTTCCAATCGTCGGCATCATCGCACGAATGGGTAAAGGAAGGATGCAACCACCGCGACCGGCGACGGAAGCCCGCCTGTGGACAAAGCGGAACCCCATGGGCTAAGCCATTCCCCATGGACAAGAAACCGAGTGCGACCGTGACGAACAAGAGCGGCGGGGCCCTGCGGCTGGATGCGGCGACCGAACGGCTGGCCGGCCGGATGTGGCGCGAGTGGGTGCGGCCCTACCGGGCCAAGCTGCTGCTGTCCTTCCTGCTGATGGCCGTGGTCGCCGCGGCGACCGGCGCCTACCCGCTGCTGATCGACCGCTCCTACGCCATGTTCGCGGCGCAGGACCGCGGCATGCTGCTGGTGATCCCGCTGGCCATCGTCGCGGTGACGATCGTCAAGGGGTTGTCGCTCTACGCGCAGACGGTGGTGACCAGCGACATCGTCCAGCGCATCATCGCCGACATCCGGCTGTCGATGTTCGCCCATCTGCTGACCTCGGACATGGCGCAGTTGCACGCCACGCCGACCGGGTCGCTGACCTCGCGCTTCATCAACGACGTCGACCTGATCCGCAACGCGCTGAGCCGGACGCTGACCGGGCTGGTGCGCGACATCCTGACGGTGGTGGCGCTGGTCGGGTCGATGTTCTACCTCGACTGGTTCCTGTCGCTGATCGTCTTCATCATCTATCCCGTAGCCGCGGTGCCGATCGTCCGCATCGGCAAGCGGCTGCGCCGGGTGTCGCGCGACACCCAGGCGCAGATGGGCGACATGACCTCGCTGCTGACCGAGAGCCTGTCGGGCGCCCGCATGGTCAAGACCTATTGCCTGGAGGATTACGAGCGCAACCGCGCCGACCGCGCCTTCCACGACAACTACGTCCTGACCATGAAGGCGGTGCGCGCCCGCTCGCGCATCGACCCGATGATGGAGGTGCTGGGCGGCGTCGCGGTGGCGGGGGTGATCGCCTTCGCCGGCTACCGCATGACGATGGGCGAGGGGTCGGTCGGTGCCTTTTCCGGCTTCGTCGGCGCGCTGCTGATGGCGGCGCAGCCGGTGCGCGCCATCGGCACGCTGAACGCCGCCCTGCAGGAGGGGCTGGCCGCCGCCCAGCGCATCTTCGAACTGGTCGACCAGAAGCCGACGATCCTGGAGCAGCCGGACGCCGCCGCCCTCACCGTCAGCACGGGCGCCGTCGCCCTGCGCGACGTCCGCTTCGCCTACGAAGCCGGGGCGGAGACGCTGAAGGGCATCGACCTCGACATTCCCGCCGGCAGCACGGTGGCGCTGGTCGGGCGCAGCGGCGCCGGCAAGTCGACCGTCTTCAACCTGATCCCGCGCCTGTACGACGTCAGCGGCGGCGCCGTGCTGATCGACGGCCAGGACGTCCGCGGCGCCACCCTGCGCAGCCTGCGCGGCGCCGTGTCGATCGTCAGCCAGGACACCGTGCTGTTCAACGACACCGTGCGGGCGAACATCTGTTTCGGCCGGCTCGACGCCGGGATGGACGATGTGATGGCCGCCGCCCAGGCCGCCGCCGCCCACGACTTCGTCATGAAGCTGCCGGAGGGCTATGACACGGTGATCGGCGACCGCGGCGTCAAGCTGTCGGGCGGCGAGCGCCAGCGTCTGGCGCTGGCCCGCGCCTTCCTGAAGGACGCGCCGATCCTGCTGCTTGACGAGGCGACCAGCGCGCTCGACAGCGAGTCGGAGCGGCTGGTCCAGGCGGCGCTGGAGCGGCTGACCGAGGGGCGGACCACGCTGGTCATCGCCCACCGGTTGGCGACTGTGCGCAACGCCGACCGCATCGTGGTGATGGAGGCCGGCCGCATCGTCGAGCAGGGCACCCACGAGGCGCTGCTGGCCGCCGACGGCACCTACGCCCGGCTGTGCCGGCTGCAGTTCGGCGAGGACGAGGTGCGGGCGGGGGCCTGAGCGCCCCGTCCCCCCGGTCGGTCGGTCGGACCTAGACCTCGATCACCAGCCCGTCATAGGCCGGCTCGACGCCGGCCGGCAGCATCCGGCGCAGGCTGTCGTAGTCCATGCTGTTGTCCATGTGGGTCAGGTAGGCCCGGCGCGGCTGCACCCGTTCGATCCACTCCAGGGTCAGCGCCAGATGGGCGTGGACCGGGTGGGGCGGCTCGATCCGGCCGCAATCGACGACCCAGGTGTCGATCCCGGCCAGCGCGGCGAAGGCGGCGTCGTTCAGCCGCACCACGTCGGTCGAGTAGGCGAAGCCGCCGAAGCGGTAGCCGACCGTCCGCATATAGCCGTGGTCCTGCTCGAACGGCGTCACCGCCAGACCCTTCACCGCGAAGGGACCATCCACCCGATGCGACTTGAGCACCGGGCGGTAGAAGGGGTAGCCGGCCGGCAGCGGCTCGAAGCAATAGGGGAAGCGCATCTCGATGTCGCGCAGATGCTCGTCCCAGCCATAGGCGTCGATCGGGGCGTGCATCTGGCGGCAGATCTCGCGCAGCTCGTCGATGCCGTGGGCGTGGTCGGCGTGCTGGTGGGTCCACAGCACGGCGTCGAGCCGCGAACAGCCGCTGTCGAGGAACTGCTGGCGCAGGTCGGGCGAGGTGTCGACCAGCACGGACACGCCGTCGCGTTCGACCAGCACCGACGGACGCATCCGCCGGTTCTTCGGATTGGCCGGGTCGCAGCGCCCCCAGTTGCCGCCGGGCACCCCGGCGACCACCGGCACGCCGCGCGACCCGCCGCAGCCGAGAATCCGCACGCGCACCGGCCCACCTGTCGGATCGGGTGACGCGCCGGCCACGCTCATGCGGCCGCCTTGTCCGCGACGGCCTTGTCGAACAGGCGGAAGAAGTTGTCGGTGGTGATGCGCGCCAGTTCCTCCGGCGCGATCCCCTTGACCTCCGCCACGCAGGCGGCGGTGTGGGCGACGTAGGCCGGCTCGTTGCGCTTGCCGCGGAAGGGGATCGGCGCGAGGTAGGGCGCGTCGGTCTCCACCAGGATGCGGTCGAGCGGCATGTCCCTGACGATGGCGCGGAGATCCTCCGACTTCTTGAAGGTGACGATGCCGGACAGCGACAGGGTGAAGCCGTAGTCCACCGCCTCCTCCGCCAGCGCCCGGCCGGAGCTGAAGCAGTGCAGCAGCCCCTTCACCGGCTGGCCGGCCGCCTCCTCCTTGACGATGCGCATGGTGTCGTCGTCGGCGTCGCGGGTGTGGATGATCAGCGGCAGGCCGGTGTCCAGGCTGGCGCGGATGTGTCGGCGGAAACATTCCTGCTGCTGGTCGCGCGGGCTCTTGTCATAGAAGTAGTCGAGCCCGGTTTCGCCCAGCCCGATCACCTTGGGGTGGCGCGACAGGTCCACCAGCGTTTCGACCGTGGTGACGTCGAACTCCTCCGCCGCCTGGTGGGGATGGACCCCGACCGAGCAGAAGATGTCGTCATAGCGCTCCGCCACCGCCAGGATGCGGTCGAACCGGCTGATGTAGGTGCAGATCGTGACCATCCGCCCGACCCCCGCCTGCCGGGCGCGGTCGACGACCGCGTCCAGCTCCTCGGCGAAGTCGGGGAAATCGAGATGGCAATGGCTGTCGACGAGCATGCGGGAACTCAGGCCTTCGGTTCTTCGACGTAGCGCGGGAAGACGCCCTGCGGCGTCGGCAGCGGCGTGCCGGCGACCAGCGCACCCGCCGGCCCCAGCGTGCCGAAACCGCGGGCATCCGGCCCCAGCGCCAGCAGGTCGAGGATCTTCGCCGACGAGTCCGGCATCACCGGCTGGGTCAGGATGGCGAGGTGACGGATGGTCTCCGCCAGCGCATACAGCACGGTCGCCATGCGCGCCGGGTCGGTCTTCTTCAGCGCCCACGGCGCCTGTTCGTCGACGTAGCGGTTGGCGTCGCCGACCACCGCCCAGATCGCGTCCAGCGCCTTGTGGAAGGACTGCACCCGGATCTCCGCCCGCACGACGTCGAGCAGCCCATGGGCCGAGCCCAGCAGGGCGTTGTCGGCCTCGGTGAAGTCACCCGGCGTCGGCACGGCGGCGCCGCAGTTCTTGCCGATCATCGACAGCACGCGCTGCACGAGGTTGCCGTAGTCGTTGGCGAGGTTGCCGTTGATCCGGTTGACCATCTGCTTGTGCGAGAAGTCGCCGTCGTTGCCGAACGGCACCTCGCGCAGCAGGAAATAGCGGGTCTGGTCCAGGCCGTAGGTGTTGACCAGCGCGTCCGGCGCGATGACGTTGCCGAGCGACTTCGACATCTTCTGGCCTTCGATCGTCCACCAGCCGTGGGCGAACACGCGCTTGGGCGGCTGCAGGCCGGCGGCCATCAGGAAGGCCGGCCAATAGACGGCGTGAAAGCGCAGGATGTCCTTGCCGACCATGTGCAGGTCGGCCGGCCAATACTTGGCATACTCGCCCGTCGTGTCGGGATAGCCGACGGCGGTGATGTAGTTGGCCAGCGCGTCGAGCCACACATACATGATGTGGGCGTCGTTGCCGGGGACCGGGATGCCCCACTTGAAGGTGGTGCGGCTGACCGACAGATCCTTCAGGCCCGACTTGACGAAGGACATCACCTCGTTGCGCTTGCCGGCCGGGGCGATGAAGTCCGGGTTCGCCTCGTAGAAGGCGATCAGCCGGTCCTGCCAGGCCGAGAGCTTGAAGAAGTAGGACGGCTCCTCCACCCACTCGCACTCGGCGCCGGTCGGGGCGATCTTCTTGCCGGCCGGGCTGGTGGTCAGCTCGTCCTCGCCGTAGAAGGCTTCGTCGCGGACCGAATACCAGCCGGCGTAGGATCCCAGATAGATCTCGCCGCGCTCTTCCAGCACCTTCCACAGCGCCTGCACCGAGGCGACGTGGCGTGGTTCGGTGGTGCGGATGAAATCGTCGTTCGAGTAGTTCATCAGCGACACGAGGTCGCGGAAATTCTGCGAGACGCGGTCGGTGAACTCCTGCGGCGGGATGCCGGCCTTTTCCGCCGACTTCTCCACCTTCTGGCCGTGCTCGTCGGTGCCGGTCAGGAATTTCACGTCGAAGCCATCGAGGCGCATGAACCGGGCGAGGACGTCGCAGGCCAGCGTCGTGTAGGCGTGGCCGATGTGCGGCACGTCGTTCACGTAATAGATCGGCGTCGTCAGGTAGAAGGTCTTCGGCCCGGCCATTGGCGGCACTTTCTCCGGATTGAGTCTGTCGGCGCTAAAGCGAACGCCGGTCAGGCGGCCGCCGTTTCCAGCGCCGCCAGGGCGTTCAGGACCACCTGCTTGCGGTCCAGGTTTGCGGATTCCGCGCGAGCGAAAAGACGCTGAACCTTTTCCCACACCTCCACCCAACGTTCAAGACTGCGGGTGCCCCCGTGCCCTGCCGATGCCAATCGGCTCATCAGCGCGGCCTCGCCGGGCACCACCTCCGCCGGCAGGACGCCGCGGGCGGTGGAACGGGCGAAGCGGGCGAGCCACCAGACCAGCAGCTCCGTCGCCGTCTCGTAGAGGCCGTCGTCCTGCTTGCGGACCAGCTTGTCGCCGAAGGCGTGGGCAGCGACGATGTCCAGCCGCGGCAGGTCGGCAAGCAGGGCGATCATCTCGCGGTACAGCCCAAGCCCGCCGGCGTCGGCAAGGTCGATGGCGCGGCCGATGCTGCCCTCCGACAGCCGGGCCAGCGCGGCGCGGTCCTCCACGGCCAGCGCCGGGCGGTGCTGGGCCAGCAGGCCGATGACGGTGTCCTCCTCCAGCGGCTTCAGCGTCAGCTTGCGGCAGCGCGAGCGGATGGTCGGCAGCATGCCGCCGGGGTTGTCGCTGACCAGCAGCAGCAGGGCGCCGGGCGGCGGTTCCTCCAGGATCTTCAGGATGGCGTTCAGGCCGCTGACGTTCATGCGGTCGGCGCCGTCGATCACCGCGACACGCCAGCCGCCCTCCGCCGAGGTGCGGCGCAGGGCCGGGCCGATCTTGCGCACGTCGTCGACGGCGATGTCGCGCTTCAGCCGGTCGCGCTTCTCGTCGCGCTGGCGCTCCACCGTCAGCAGGTCGGCGTGGCCGCCCGAGGCGACGCGGCGGAACACCGGGTGGTCGGGCGGCAGGTGCAGCGAGGTCGCCGGCGCGGCGGTGCCGAACAGGCTGTCGCCCGGCGGATCCTGGGCCAGGACGAAGCGGGCGAAGCGGTAGGCCAGCGTCGCCTTGCCGACGCCGGGCGTGCCGCCGATCAGCCAGGCGTGCGGCAGGCGGCCGGAGTTCCAGGCTTCCAGCAACAGCCGCTCGGCCTCGTCATGGCCGACGAGGTCGGGATTGCGCCGCGGGGCCAGCGCGTCGTCGGCCGCCGGTTCGGCCGCAGCGGAGCCGCGCGCCTTGCTCATGGCGCCAAGCCCAGGCGGGCCGATGCGGCGGCCCAGACGCGGGCCTGCACGCCGTCGAGGTCGGCGTCGGCGTCGATCACCGCGCAACGCTCCGGCTCGCGCCGGGCAATGTCGAGGAAGCCGTCGCGCAGGCGCTGGTGAAAGGACGTGTCCATCCGTTCATAGCGGTCCTCGCCGCCATGGCGCGACGCGGCGCGGTGCAGGCCGGTCACCACGTCGATGTCGAGGATCAGCGTCAGGTCGGGCCGGAAATCGCCGAAGGCCGCCGTCTGCAGCGTCTCGATCAGCGGCCGGCCCAGCCCCAGCCCATAGCCCTGGTAGGCCATGGTGCTGTCGAAGAAGCGGTCGCACAGCACCCAGTCCCCGGCCTCCAGCGCCGGCCAGACCGTGCGCTCCAGATGGTCGCGGCGGGCGGCGGTGTGCAGCAGCGCCTCCGTCGTCGCGCTCCAGCGGCCGGTTTCGCCGGTGACCAGCAGGGCGCGGATTTCCTCCGCCCCCTTCGATCCGCCCGGCTCGCGCGTCGTCACCACCCGGGCGCCGCGCGGGGCGAGCGCCGTGCTCAGCGCCTCGGCCAGCCGGCGGAGCTGCGTCGACTTGCCGGCCCCTTCACCGCCTTCCAGCGTGATGAAGCGGCCGCGGGCGGCAGACGTGGCGACGGCGGAAGCGGGCACGGCCATCAGCTCTTGCCGCCGAACACGAGATACTTCGCCGCGGCGTAGGCCCGGCCGATGAAGCCGGCCTTGGGAACGTCCTGGGCGGCCACCACCGGCACCTCCTTGCCCGGGAAGCCGGGGGCGGCGATCACCAGCTTGCCGACGACGTCGCCCTTCTTGATCGGGGCGGCGACCGGGCTGTTGGTGACCAGCGACACCTTCATGCCGGGCCGGTCGGCGCGGGCCATGGTGACGCTGAGGTTTTCCGGCACGGTGACCGGCACCATCTCCTGCTCGCCGAGCCAGACGGGGGCCTGCTCGATCGTTTCGCCGCCCTTGTAGAGGGTGTAGGACGCGAACTCGCGGAAGCCCCACTCGATCAGGCGGGCGGATTCGTCGGCGCGCGCCTGCATGCTGGGCAGGCCGTTGACCACCAGCAGCAGCCGGCGCCCGTCGCGCTCGCCCGACGCGGTCAGGCCATAGCCGCCGGCGTCGGTGTGGCCGGTCTTTAGGCCGTCGACGTTCATGTTGCGGTAGAGCAGCGGGTTGCGGTTGCCCTGGGTGATGCCGTGATACTTGAACTCCCGGATCGAATCGTACTTGTAGAATTCGGGGAAGTCCTTGATCAATCGTTCGGCCAGGATCGCCAGATCGCGGGCGGTCATGTAGTGGTTGGGGTCGGGCCAGCCGGTGGCATTGACGAAGTTGCTGTTCTTCAGCCCCAGTTCCCGCGCACGCTTGGTCGCCTGTTCGGCGAAGGAGGCCTCCGATCCGGCCAGCCCCTCGGCCAGCACGATGCAGGCGTCGTTGCCGGACTGGACGATCATGCCCTTCAGCAGGTCGTCGACCTTGATGTTGTTGTGCAGCTCCACGAACATCTTGGAGCCCTGCATGCGCCACGCCCGCTCACTCACCGGCAGGGTGCTTTCCAGCGTCAGGCGGCCGCCCTTGATCGCCTCGAACACCATGTAGGCGGTCATGATCTTGCTCATCGACGAGGGCGCCATGCGCTCGTCGGCGTTCTTCTCGAACAGCACGGTGTTCGAGGTCAGATCGACCAGGATCGCCTGCTTGGCGATGGTGTCGAGCGTCGCGGCGTTCGCGGTCAGGCTGGCGGCTATCGTGGCTCCGGCCATGGCTAATCCGGCCGCGAGCGCGACGGAACGGCCGAATGCGGCGCAAAGGCGAACGACAACAGCGTTCATGGCAACAATCCTCCAAGGACACTCGGACACAGGCGCTTCGATGATGCGGTCGGGGGAACCGGATGGCCCAGAACGAGCAAACACGATCAATCCACCACGATTTTGGCCTCCGTAAGGCCAGCCTGAATGATCTGGTTGAGCACGGCGTCGGCGCGGTCCACGCTGTCGAGCGGACCGACCCGGACGCGTTGAAGGGTCTGCCCGCCGGAACGCGTCGGGCTGACGCGGACCGGCTGGCCGATGGTCGACAGACGGGCACGGGCGCGGGTCACGTTCTCCTCGCTGCCGAAGGCACCGACCTGCACATAGATGCTGTCGTGGCTGCTCACCGGCAACTGGGCGACCACCGGGGCCGGCACGAAACGGCCGCCGGACATCGCGCCGGCCACCGTGGCGGGCGGCGGCACCGGCGCGCCGACGACGCCATCGCGGGCGGGGGAGGCCGTCGTGGTCGGCCCGGCTGCGCCGGTGACCTCGATTCGGCCGCGCGGGGCGGCCTTGGGCGGCGGGCCGTCCAGTTCCGCCAGCATCGGGGCGGGGGTGCCCTGGCGCGCGGCGGCGGCGATGGCGCGGCTTTCCTCGCCCAGGATCTGGACGCGGACCTTGGCGGTGCCGCCGGTCTCGAACCCCAGCAGTTGGGCGCCGCGGCGCGACATGTCGATGATGCGGCCGTTGGCGTAGGGACCGCGGTCGTTGACGCGGACCACCACCGACCGGCCGTTGTCCAGGTTGGTGACGCGCACCAAGCTCGGCATCGGCAGCGTCTTGTGCGCCGCGGTCAGCTCGTTCTGGTCGTAGAGTTCGCCGTTGGCGGTGGCCTTCTCGTGGAAGCCGGGGCCGTACCACGAGGCGATGCCCGTCTCGTCGTAATTGAAGTCTTCCTTGGGGTAGTACCAGACGCCGTTGATCTGGTAGGGCTTGCCCACCTTGTAGACGCCGCTGGTCGGCAGGCCGGAGCCGGTGGGCTTCTGCGCGCAGGCGGCAAGCGTCGTCACGCCGACCAGCATGATCACCCTGCTCACCCCGCGCCAGCGACGCATCCGCCAAACCCCTCGTTTCCCAAGGCCCCGAACCGTCAAGGCGGCGGCACTCTAGCCGAGTGGCACGCCCGCGCCAATGCCCGCAACGCGGGGGAGTCACAATGGCACAGGCCCCGGATGGGGGAGGGGGGAAGCCGGCGCTCAGGGGCCCGGCAGCAGGCTGTCGGTGCGGCCCATCGCCCGATAGGCGGCCAGCCCGATCCACTCGCGCACCGCGTCGTCGAGGATCACCAGATTCTGACCGAATTCGAAGCGGATGTAAGGGGTTGCGTCGTGGCGGGTGCGGTAGTCGACGGGGTAGGGGATGACGTCCCAGCCCAGGCGGCGGAAGATGCCGACCGACCGCGGCATGTGCATGGCGGAGGTGACGAGGACCCAGCGTTCGCCCGGCGCCGGCTTCACCAGATCCTGGCTGAACAGGGCGTTTTCCCAGGTGTTGCGCGAGTCCGCCTCGTAGATCACCCGGTCCTCCGGGATGCCGGCCTCCAGCAGGGCGGCGCGGGCCGAAACGTCCTCCTTGTACTCCTGGCCGAGCAGCCGGCCGGAGCCGCCGGTGAACAGCGCCCTGGCCTCCGGGTGGCGGCGGACCAGATCGGCGAAGGCCAGCACCCGCTCCGCCGCCTCGTTGACCGACGGGTCGCCGCGGTCGGCGGTGATCGGCGGGTTGACGGCGCCGCCCAGCATGATGATGCCGTCGATCCGGCCGGTCGGCTCGGCGCGCGGGAAACGGTTCTCCAGCGGCACCGCCACCAGCGCGCCCAACCCGGTGTAGGTGACGAGCAGCAGCAGCAGCGCCGCCAGCGTGATCAGCCGCTTGCCCGCCCGCTGCCAGCGCCGCGTCCGCAGCAGCGCCGCCCCCGCCGCCACCGCCAGGACCAGCGCGTTGCCGGGCGCCACGACGCCCCACAGCAGCTTCGACAGGATGAAGGACAGCACCGGCGCACCCGCTGTGATGGGGGAAAAGGCGGCGCAGCATAAGCGGGGCGGTGACGGCGGGGCAAATGCCGTTCATCGCAACCGCCCTTCACCCGGACGGGATCAGCCCCCGACCGGCGTGCAGAGTTCCACCAGCGTGCCGTCGGGGCAGCGGAGGAAGGACACCGTCTGGCCCCAGGGCTTGCGCTGGGGCGGTGACAGTTCGGCGGCGCCGGTGGCCAGCGCGGTGGCGTGCGCCGCCTCGACGTCGTCGGTGACCAGGGCGATCTCGACGCCTAGCGGCTTGGCGCTGTCGCTGGCGAAGACATAGCCGGCCGGGTGGTGCGACAGGGCCAGCTCCCGGCTGGCGAAGGACAGGGTGGTCGCGCCGGTGTCCAGCTCGCCGTAGTCGCCGGTCTCGGCGAGGAAGCGGCGGGTCAGGCCGAAGGCCTTCTCGAAGAAGGCCAGCGATGCGGCGACGTCGGGGACATAGACGATGGTGTAGCCGAACTTCATGGTCATCGGGCCTCCAGGGCGGGAGTGTCGGGTGGCGGCGATCCTATCATCCCTCCGCCCGCCGGTATCCCCAGACCGAGGCCGGCGGCAGGTTCAGCGGGGTGAAGGCCAGCCGTTCGCCCGTCAGCTCCAGCGCCTTGCGGTCGAGCGGCGAGTGCGGCATGAAGCTGTAGAGCAGGAAACGCCCGCCCGGCCGCAGGATGCGGAAGGTGGCGTCCAGCACCTCGCGCTGGAAGGCCAGCGGGAAGGTGATCATCGGGATGCCGATGACGACGGTGCCGACTGTGCCGCACCGCGCCTGCCCCAGCAGTTCGGGCGCCTTGCGGCAGTCGTCGGCGAAGACGGTGACGTCGGGGTGGCGCCGGCGCAGATGGTCGGCCAGCGCCGGGTCGATCTCGAAGCTGCAAAGGCGGTCGGCCGGGATGCCGGAGTCCAGCAGCGCGCCGGTGATCGGGCCGGTGCCGCCACCGAACTCCACCACCAGCTCGTCGGCGTCGCGGCGGACGTGGCGGGTGATGCGCCGGCGCAGCGCGGCGGACGACGGCGCCACCGAGCCCATGGCCCGGGGATCGGCCAGCCAGCGGCGGAAGAACAGCCAGGATTCGGCGATAGGCCGGTGGGCGGTGGTGGTCGGCGCGGTCGGGGTCATCCGGAGCCTCCTGCGGGGGACGCGGACCGGCCGGTCGACGCGCTGTCGCGGAGTGCCGGCGGCCCGCCCTAATGCAGTGTTGCTGCCAGAAGTTGGTGACCGGCGTATGACAGGCTGCTCGCCACCAGCGCGAAAAACACCAGCGCCGCCACGGTCAGCCCCAGCCCGACGCCGATGGCGCCGCCGTCGCGCTCGATCAGCCCCAGCGAGATCAGCACCAGGGCGAAGCCGGGCAGCCAGCCGGTCAGCGGCAGCGGCACGATGCAGGTCAGCGTCAGGATGAACAGCAACAGCCCGAACCAGCGCTCGCGGTCGATGCGGGCGAGGCGGTGGACGCGCGGCTTCAGCATCCGCTCGATCCCGGTCAGCCGCGGCATGGCGGCGTCGAGTGTGCGGGCGGCCAGCCTGGTGCCGACCGACCGCCGCAGCAGCCAGTCGGGCAGCCCGGCGCCACGCCGGCCGAAGGCGAGCTGGGCGGTGTAGAGCACGATCGGCAGGTCGAACAGGCAGGACACGCCCAGCGGCACCGGCGCGATGGTCGGCAGCGCCAGCGCCAGCAGGATGGTGCCGAGCGAGCGGTCGCCCAGCGCCTGGATCAGGTCGTTCAGCGTCACCCGGCCATCCGGCAGGTTGGCGCGGAAGCGGGCCAGCAGGTCGGACGTGCGCTCCTCCTCCACCTCGTCGGACAGGGCGGGCAGGGCGATGACGTCGTCGTCCGCGTCGCGGGCGGTCACGCGCCCGCCTCCGCTGCGGCGCTTTCGTAGGCTTCGAGGGCTTCCAACCACGTCTCCTCCGCCGTTGCCAGCTTCTTCTCCACGGTGCCCAGGTCGATCTGGAGCTTGGTCAGCGCCTCGGCCGGACCGGTGTAGAGCGCCGGATCGGCCATCTTCGCCTCGATCTTGCGCTTTTCGTCGCTCAATTTTGTGACCAAAGCCTCGGCGTCGGTCGCCTTGCGCTTCAGCGGCGCCAGGGCGGTGCGGGTCTCGGCGGCGGCGCGGCGCTGGTCCTTCTTGTTCGGCCCGGCGTCGCGGTCGGACGTGCCCTTCGCCACCGCCCGTTCGGCCTTGGCGCGGTCGAGCAGGTAGCGCCGGTAATCCTCCAGGTCGCCGTCATAGGGCTGGACGGTGCCGTTGGCCACCAGCAGCAGCCGGTCGACCGTCATCTCGATCAGGTGGGGATCGTGGCTGATGATGATGACCGCGCCGGGGAAATCGTTGATCGCCTCGATCAGGGCTTCGCGGCTGTCGATGTCCAGGTGGTTGGTCGGTTCGTCCAGCATCAGGATGTGCGGGACTTCCCGGCTCATCAGCGCCAGCAGCAGCCGCGCCTTCTCGCCGCCCGACAGGTTGGCGATCTTGGTCTCCGCCTTGGCCTGCGGGAAGCCGAAGCGGCCGAGATGGGCGCGCACCTTCTCCTCCAGCGCCAGCGGCATGATGCGCTGGGTCTGCTGGATCGGCGTCAGCGACAGGTCCAGCTCCTCCGACTGGTGCTGGGCGAAATAGCCGACGCGCAGCTTCGACGGGCGCCGCATCTCGCCGGCCATCGGCTGCAACCGCCCGGCCAGCAGCTTGACCAGCGTCGACTTGCCGTTGCCGTTGGCGCCGAGCAGGCCGATGCGGTCCTCCATGTCGATGCGCAGGTTGACCCGGCGCAGGATCACCGTGTCGCCGTAGCCGATGCTGACCCCTTCCAGCGCGATCAGCGGCGGCGCCAGCTCGTCCGGCGGCGGGAAGTTGAAGACGACCTCGGGATCGTCGTCCAGCAGGGTGATCGACTCCATCCGCTCCAGCAGCTTCAGGCGGCTCTGCGCCTGGCGGGCCTTGCTGGCCTTGAAGCGGAAGCGGTCGACGTAGGACATCATGTGCTTGCGCCGCGCCTCCTGCTTGGCCGCCATCGAGGCGAGCCGTTCCTGGTTGGCCCGGCGCTGGGACAGGAACTGGTCGTAGTTGCCGCTGTAGGTGACCAGCTTGCCGTTGTCGATGTGGATCGTCGTGGTCGGCACCGCGTTCAGCAGCTCGCGGTCGTGGCTGACCAGCAGGATGGTGTGCGGGTAGTTCTTGAGATAGCCCTCCAGCCAGATCGTCGCTTCGAGATCGAGGTGGTTGGTCGGCTCGTCGAGCAGCAGCAGGTCGGGGCGGGAGAACAGCACGCCGGCCAGCGCCACGCGCATCCGCCAGCCGCCGGAGAAGTCGGAGCAGGGCCGCTGTTGCGCCTCGGCGTCGAAGCCCAGGCCGGACAGCACCTGCGCCGCGCGCGACGGCGCCGAGTGCGCCTCGATGTCGGTCAGGCGGGCGTGGATCTCGCCGATGCGCATCGGGTCGGTCGCGGTCTCCGCCTCGGCCAGCAGGGCGGTGCGTTCGGTGTCGGCGGCCAGCACGGCGTCGATCAGCGTGGTCGGGCCGCTCGGCGCCTCCTGCGCGACCATGCCCATCCGCATGCCGGCGGGCAGCGTGATCGCCCCGGCGTCGGTCTGGAGCTGACCCGCGATCAGCTTCAGCAGGGTTGATTTCCCGGTGCCGTTGCGCCCGACCAGAGCCACGCGGTGCCCCTTGGACACGACCGCCGTCGCGTGGTCGAACAACTCTCGGCCGCCGAAGCGGAAGGTCAGGTCGTTGATGTGCAGCATAGCGGCGAGGATGTAGCACGCGGGGCCGCGGATTTGAAGCGGGGCGGGGCGAAAGCCCGCGCTTTGTCCCTTGCGGGGGTGGGGGCGTGTTGCACGGCTCCCGCCGGTCGGTCGGGTGAAAGCGTGGGAATCCGCCATTTCGCCGCGCTCGGGCCGGCGTGGATGGAACGTTTGAAACAGCATGAACCATTTTCCGGCGGGTGTTTCATCGTTTCACCGCCCCGGCGGAGAGCGCCGGCCGCAGCGGATGTCGGACATGGTTTTGGACGATGGAGCTTGTGCATGTCTGTTCGGGAAACCCCGCCGAAAGCCGGTCACGCCGGCGGATGGCCGGACGCTTCAATGAGGCCCAAGCATTTCTGCTCGGGAAAGCGGACAGGACGAGGCGCCCGACACCCGCGGCTATTGGGAGCTTCAATGAGGCCCAAGCATTTCTGCTCGGGAAAGCATCCGGGGTGACCGGATCGGTGCGCCCCCGATCGACGCGCTTCAATGAGGCCCAAGCATTTCTGCTCGGGAAAGCGCTGAACTCGGCCCGCAACCGTTTCCCTTATGGGTACAAGCTTCAATGAGGCCCAAGCATTTCTGCTTGGGAAAGCTGGCCGAGGTCTACAAGTTCATCAAAGAAGAGCGGTTGCTTCAATGAGGCCCAAGCATTTCTGCTCGGGAAAGCCTCCAGCACGGCCACGCGGCCGCAGCCCAGGCAGTGGCTTCAATGAGGCCCAAGCATTTCTGCTCGGGAAAGCCCGAGAAGAAGGGCCTCTATGTCTCTGGAAGCCTTCCCTAGCTTCAATGAGGCCCAAGCATTTCTGCTCGGGAAAGCGACGCTCAAAGCCGCCTTCCTCTACTTCAAGCCCACGGGGCTTCAATGAGGCCCAAGCATTTCTGCTCGGGAAAGCGACAAAGTGGAAGCGGTCACCTCGGGTGAGGTAGTCGCTTCAATGAGGCCCAAGCATTTCTGCTCGGGAAAGCAGCGGTGGACCGGCTGGACATGGGGCGGGACCAGAAGTGCTTCAATGAGGCCCAAGCATTTCTGCTCGGGAAAGCGTTGAGGAACAGCAGGCGATCCTTGTTGACCGCCGTGTAGCGCTTCAATGAGGCCCAAGCATTTCTGCTCGGGAAAGCGGGGTGAGCGGGCTCGACCCGCGGCGGCGGAAAAATGGCTTCAATGAGGCCCAAGCATTTCTGCTCGGGAAAGCCGGGATGTGGCGCCACCGGGTGTCGGTCTGCCCGTGCAGGCTTCAATGAGGCCCAAGCATTTCTGCTCGGGAAAGCACCGGCAATACCTTCGTTGGTATCCTAAGCGGTCGTTAGCTTCAATGAGGCCCAAGCATTTCTGCTCGGGAAAGCATCCGATGGAGCGGCACACCGCCGGCGGCTTTCTCACCGCTTCAATGAGGCCCAAGCATTTCTGCTCGGGAAAGCTCCGTGACCGAGTATCTGCTGTATCGTGTGGCTCCGCTTCAATGAGGCCCAAGCATTTCTGCTCGGGAAAGCGTGCAACGCATGCAGCAAAACCCCCGGTTCTAGCACCAGCTTCAATGAGGCCCAAGCATTTCTGCTCGGGAAAGCAGGACGTTGCGGACGACCTCCGTCACCGAGTGGGCGGCGGCTTCAATGAGGCCCAAGCATTTCTGCTCGGGAAAGCGCCACCACCTCGCCCTCGGCTGTCGCCAGCCCAATCCAGCTTCAATGAGGCCCAAGCATTTCTGCTCGGGAAAGCCGCCGCGGCCTCGGCCGGGCCGATGACGCCGAAGCAACGGCTTCAATGAGGCCCAAGCATTTCTGCTCGGGAAAGCTCCTCGTATCAGCGATACGAGACGGCGGAGCGTTTCCGGGCTTCAATGAGGCCCAAGCATTTCTGCTCGGGAAAGCGCCCGCATCGCCGTCAGTTGCGGCAAGGACGGCGCCGCTTCAATGAGGCCCAAGCATTTCTGCTCGGGAAAGCGGGGTAGGGGAAACCATCGCGCTCGAATATGTCAGGCTTCAATGAGGCCCAAGCATTTCTGCTCGGGAAAGCGTGCCGATGCTCGGCCTGGGTGCCTATCGGACCTTTGAGCTTCAATGAGGCCCAAGCATTTCTGCTCGGGAAAGCGAGGTCGGTCGCCGCCTTGATCGCCTCGCGTGTGGCGCTTCAATGAGGCCCAAGCATTTCTGCTCGGGAAAGCCCGCCACCTCCCCCAGGCGTCCGCCGTTGTCGCTGTTGGGCTTCAATGAGGCCCAAGCATTTCTGCTCGGGAAAGCGCCGCCCTTTCCGGAGCTGGTTGGACGGGGGGATCTGGGCTTCAATGAGGCCCAAGCATTTCTGCTCGGGAAAGCCGGAGAAACTGCAAGCCTCCTACGGCATCCTGACCGCGCTTCAATGAGGCCCAAGCATTTCTGCTCGGGAAAGCCCGCGCCGTCTTCGCTGGCGCCATGCGCCGCTACGCCTGCTTCAATGAGGCCCAAGCATTTCTGCTCGGGAAAGCCTGAATGACCATCTCCGCCATTCCCCAGATGCCCGGCATCGTGCTTCAATGAGGCCCAAGCATTTCTGCTCGGGAAAGCGCGGATCGACGTCTTGACCATGTTGAGGGTCATGTCGCTTCAATGAGGCCCAAGCATTTCTGCTCGGGAAAGCAGGTTGCCCTGCAGCTTGCTGGAAAACAACGGAAAGTCGGCGTGATTGCGAGCGGTCGGCGATCCTGATCGGGTGGTCAGGAATCCTGGTTCTGTTTCGTTCTTCACCCGGTCAAAGATCCCTGCGAAATCAACGGCGCCGACCGGTGCGAGCGGTGACGGGGGTTTCGCCTGCGTCGGGCCGCTTGCGGGGCGGTGCCGGCTGATGGAACATAAGTAGCACGGATGACCGGTTCCTCGCCAGACATTCGGCCGAGGCCGCGGGCGCTCCACCGTGCGTTCCTCGCGGCCGCACCGCCGCGCGCTCCAACGAACGCCTTGCCGCGCCGCGAAAGCGCCTCTATAAAGCCGCCCATCCGGCGCCCCGGTCCTTCCGGTGGCGCCTGCACGCTTTTAATCGGCGAAAAGCCCCTTCCTGCAGGAGTCACCAGCATGGCCGTTGAACGCACCCTCTCGATCATCAAGCCCGACGCCACCCGCCGCAACCTGACCGGCAAGATCAACGCCAAGTTCGAAGACGGCGGTCTGCGCATCGTCGCCCAGAAGCGCGTCCAGCTGTCGAAGGCCCAGGCCGAGCAGTTCTACGGCGTGCACCGCGAGCGTCCGTTCTTCAACGACCTGGTCTCCTTCATGATCTCCGGCCCGGTGGTCCTGCAGGTGCTGGAAGGCGAGAACGCCATCGCCCGCAACCGCGAGATCATGGGCGCCACCAACCCGGCCAACGCCGCCGAGGGCACCATCCGCAAGGAGTTCGCCGAATCGATCGAGGCGAACTCGGTCCATGGTTCGGACGCCGCCGACACCGCCGCCCAGGAAATCGCCTTCTTCTTCGCCGGCATCGAGCTGGTGGGCTGATAGGATCCCGGGCACTCCGCCCGCGGTTTTCCGAAAAGGCCGCCCTGACCGGGGCGGCCTTTTTGCGTTTTGGCCGCGGGTCTGGCAGTATCGGTGCCATAAGTCACCGGACTTGAACCACAGGGCCCGGACCATGGGCCCACGCCACAGGACCCGCACGCGGTGCGGGCCGTCATGACAGGAGCAACCGCGATGGAATCCCAGTCCGCAAAGCCGATCATCGCGGCGCTGCTGCAACCGCTGCCGGTGCTGACCCAGGCCCGCAACGACCTGTCGGACGAATCCGTCGTCCGCCTGCTGGTCCGCCAGTTCGTCGATCTCAGCCTGGGCGCGTTCAACGAGGTGCTGAACGGCCGTCTCGACCAGGACGAGGCGGTGGACGGCATCAACCGGCAGGCCATCGCGCTGAACAGCGTCTTCCTCGGCACCAGCGGCTTCGACACCGTCGTCACCCATCCCTGGAACACGCCGGACCAGCTCGGCGCCTTCCTGAAGGACACGGTCGGGCTGGAGTATCCGGAGGACGACTGCGTCCGCGCCATGCTGATCCATCTGGCGACCCAGGTGATGCATTCGCTGCGCATGCCCGACGAGGAGCGCGACGCCGATCTGGAGGCGCTGACGCTGGACGCCGCCGACCTGCTGCTGGGCCGCGCGCCCGAGGATGACGGCGAGATCGACATCGACCTCGACGTCTGAACGCCGCTGGTCCGGCGCGGCGGCAACAGTGTCCGCCGCGCCGCGACAAAAGGTTGCAGCCGCCCCGGCCATTGCGACAGAAAGAAACCCGCCGGTCGAAACTTGCTGTTAACGCCTGATCTCCTATGACGGAAGGCATTCGATGAAAACTCATCGAGCATTTGTCTTTCCGGCCCGACGGAGGTCCCGTGGACGTTGCCAGCGCCGACGAACCGATCCGCCCCCCGGTCACAGCCGCGCCGGTGCACCGGCCCGCCCTGTCCGAACGGCTTCCCGGCACCCTGGCCGGGCTGACCGGCGTCGGATCGATCCTGGCGCTGGCGGTGGCGGGCCAAGCCAGCCTGCCGGTGGCCGGCGCCCTGGCGGCGGTCACCGGCTTCGCCCTGTGGGGGGCGTGGCGGACGGCGGCGACCACGCGGGCGCTGGCGCGCTGTGAAACGGAGCTGCGGCGGACGCAGGACCATCTGCGCACCGTGCACGGCCGGGCGCACGACTTCATCGCCGCCTCGTCCAACTGGTTCTGGGAAACCGGGGCGGACCACCGCTATCTCTATGTGTCGGAACAGCTGACGGCGATCCTGGGGTGCGACCCGCGGTCGGTGTTCGGCGATTCCCTGCTGGATTTGGCGGCGCTGGCCGGGGACGAGGCGACCTGGGCGGAGTACCGGGGCGACATCGACGCCGGCCGGCCCTTCCGCGACCTGGAGGTCGGATTCGACGCGGCGGACGGCCGCAAGTTCGTGCTGCGGCTCAGCGCGGTGCCGGTGCTGGGCGCCGACGGGCGGTTCCGCGGCTATCGCGGCTGCGGCGTCGACGCCACCGCCGAGACGCTGGCGCTGGTCGAGGCGCGCTTCATGCAGGCGGTGATGCATGACGCGCTCGACAGCATCTCCGAAGGCTTCGTGCTGTTCAGCGCCGACGGCCGGCTGCTGATCTGCAACGAGCATTACCGCCGCGCCTATCCCAACCTCGCCGACCTGCTGACCCCCGGCCGCAGCTTCGCCGACATCCTGCGCGCGGCGGCGGAGCGCGGCGGCTATGAGGGCGACGGCGACATCGGCAGTTGGGTGGAGCAGCGGCTGAACCGCCATCTGCGGCATTCGGCGCCGGTCGACGGCCTGCTGTCCGACGGCCGCTGGTACCGCATCAGCGAACACGCGACCGGCACCGGCGGCGTGGTGAAGATCCTGATGGACATCACCGAGCTGAAAACGCGGGAGGAGGAGCTGGCCGGCCAGACCACCCGGCTGGAACGCACGGTCGACGCGCTCCGCGAGAGCGAGCGGCGCTATCGCCAACTGGTGGAGCTGGCGCCCTACGGCATCGTCATCTGGGACCGCGCCGCCCTGCGCTTCGCCAACACCGCCGCCGCCTCGATCCTCGGGGTCGACGCCGCCGGGCTGGAGGGGGCGCCGCTGGCGCGCTTCCTGGACCATGGCGTGGCGCTGGAGGCGACGCTGGCGACCGCCGCCGACGGCGAGAGCCGGCGGGTGGAATGCGACGCGCTGCGCCCGTCCGGCGAACACCGCCATCTGGAGGTCGGGGCGACCCCGGTGGTCTACCGCGGCGAGCCGGCGGTGCTGCTGGTGCTGAACGACATCACCGACCGCCGCCGGGTCGAGGGGGAGTTGCAGCGCGCCCAAAAGATGGAGGCGGTCGGCCGCATGGCCGGCGGGATCGCGCACGAGTTCAACAACATGCTGACCGCGATCGGCGGCTTCGCCCGGCTGGCGGAGCGCAACCCCGGCGACGCGCCCCGGGTGCTGACCTGCGTGCAGGAGATCGCCAAGGCGTCGGAACGGGCGGCGGCGCTGACCGGCCAACTGCTGGATTTCTCGCACCGCCGGGTGACCGACGAGCGCGAGGTGGTGGCGGTGGGGCCGCTGCTGCGCGACCTGCGGGTCTTCCTGAAACCGCTGCTCAGCGCCGGGATAGCGGTGGCGATCACCGGGGCGGACGAGACGGCGCACGCGCTGGTCAACCCGGTCACGCTGAACCAGGCGCTGCTGAACCTGGCGCTGAACGCCCGCGACGCCATGCCCGACGGCGGCACCCTGACCATCGCGCTGACGGTGGAGACGCCCGACGCCGCCTTCTTCGCCCGCCACGCCGGGCTGAAGCCGGGCCGCTATGTGGTGATCCGCGTGTCCGACCAGGGCGCCGGCGTGCCGGCGGCGATCCGCGACCGCATCTGGGAGCCCTTCTTCACCTCCAAGGAACCGGGCAAGGGCACCGGGCTCGGGCTGTGGATGGTCTACGGCACCGCCCAGCAGGCCGGCGGCGCCGTCGAACTGGAGCGGGGCGAGCGGGAGCGGCCGGCGGCCACGCCGGGGGCCGGTGAGCGGACCGGTGCGACCTTCGCGCTCTACCTGCCCGCCGTCGATCCGCCGCCGGCGCCGGCCGGCCTCGACCCGCTCATCGTCGCCGAGGGGGAGAGCGCCGCCATCCTGCTGGTCGACGACGAGCAGGCGGTGCGCACCTACCTGCGCCTTGCCCTGGAGGAGGCCGGCTGCGTGGTGACCGAGGCCGCCGATGGGCTGGAGGCGCTGGAGCGCTATGACGCCGCCGGCGGCCTGTTCGACGCCGTGGTCAGCGACGTGTCGATGCCGCGGATGAACGGCCCCGACCTTGCCCGCGCCCTGGAGGAGCGCAACCCGCATCTGCGCATCCTGTTCCTGACCGGCTACGCCTCGAAGGAGACGGCGGCCGGGCTGATGGCGCAGCCGGGGCGGCAGGTCGTGATGAAGCCGGTGACGCCGGAGCGGCTGCTCCAGGCGTTGCGCGGGCTTCTGGCCGATTGAGCCGGCGATGACGAGCGTGTCGCCGGAGACCGACGAGGTCGCCGCCCAGGCCGGCAGCGAGGCTGCCGCCGAGGCCGTGGTCGAGTGCCGCGAGCCGGCCGACCTCTACGCCCCGGCCGGGCGCGACAGCGTCGGCCGTTTCTGCCGGCGCTTCCTCGACGAGAACGCGCTGACCGCGACCGAACTGCTGCACCACCCGCGCCACCAGACCGCGCTGTCCAACACCGCCACCTTCGTCGCCATCCTGACCCAGGCCGAACGGGTGATGGAGCGCAAGGGGGCCCTGACCCCGCTGGTCAACGAGACCGCCCGCCTGACCCGCGAACGGCTGCGCGAGCACCCGACGCCGGAGTTCCTGGCCGACGGCTACACCGGCATCGCGGCGGAGCTGCTGTCGAACGGCGGCTTCCTCGGCCGCTTCCTGCTGGACGCGGCGATCGCCCAGCACATCGTCACCGGGCGCAGCTTCGCCGAGAAGGCCGAGGCGCTGCTGGCGCTGGCCGAGGCGGCCGGCCACGCCGACGCGCTGGCGCCGCTGGAACGGCTGCTGGGCGAGATCCTGCTGAGCGACGCCGGCACCGCATCCTGCGCCAGGGACGCGCCCTTCGTCACGCTGGTCGACCTGATCGTGACGCTGATCGCCGCCGACCGGCCGATGCCGGACGACGCCCCGCCGCTGTTCCGCCGGCTGGAGGCGCTGATGCGGCGGACGCCGATGCCGGCCCTGCGCGACAGCCTGATCGCCGCCTTCCGCCGCGAGATGGCCAAGCCGGCCTGCTTCACCATCGCCAGCGCCGGCGACATGTTCGGGATCGAGGCGGTCCAGCGCGAGATCATGGCGCTGAGCGAGTTGGCCGGGCGGCTGCGCGGTCCGGACGGCCAGTATGCCGGCGGCGCCCGCACCGAGGCGTCACTGCAACGGCGCACCGCGCTGCTGGTCAACGAGGACACCGTCCCGGAAATCACCCGCGGCCGCAACTTCGCGCAGAAGCTGCGCATCCTGTTCGTCCTGCAGAAGATGCCGCTGTCGCCCACCGCGGCCAAGGCGGTGACCGACTACCTGAAGAGCTTCTTCGACAGCCGCGACTTCGCCGGCCGGCTGCTCGATTGCTGGAAGGACCGGGCTGAGAAGCTGAAGGGGCTGGCCGAGGTCCAGCGGATGGTCGTCGCCAGCGCCTTCCCCGACGAGGAGCGGGAGGCCCTGGCCGGCCAGATCGACGACATCCAGAACGCCTTCCTGCGCACCCAGCGCGTGCTGGCCCCGCTGATCCAGGCCAAGGACGACCCGCCGACCGACATGGTGGTCGACCTCGTCCGGCTGGCGGGGGAGGGCGCCTTCTGCGCCGGCAAGAGCCGGATGGCGGTGGCGCGCGTGCTCTACCGCCATTGCCACCGCCCGCGCTTCGTCCGCCATGTCCTGCTGAACGCCCCCGGCGCCAAGGAGCGGGTGGCGCGGGCGCACTGGCTGCGGCAGTCGCTGGCCGCCGTCGGGGTGCCCTTCCTCGACCTCGCCACCCAGCGCGTGCTGGTGGTCGATGACGAGGAGGGGCCGCGCGCCTTCGTTGCGTCCGTCCTGCACGAGCTGGGGATCGGGCAGATCGACACCGCCGCCGACGGGCACGAGGCGCGCGACCGCTTCCAGGCGGACGAGGCCGGCTATGACCTGATCATCTGCGACTGGATGATGCCGCGGCTGAACGGGCTGGACCTGCTGAAGTGCGTGCGCGAGAGCCGCAGCGACCTGCCGTTCCTGATGGTGACGGCGCTGGCGACGCTGGACGCGGTGAAGAAGGCGCTGGCCCACCACGTCAGCGGCTACATCGCCAAGCCCTTCACGCCGGACCAGTTGGAAGAGAAGGTCTTCGTGGTCCTGGCGCAGAAGGGCATCGGCGAGTAGCCCGGCCGGTCATGTCAGCGGAACAGGTTCGGCACGAACTCGACGATCACGCCGGTGCCGGAGATGATCAGCACGGCGTCCGGGCCGACGCGGACCCAGCGGTGGCCGGGCGGCGGCCGGTGCAGGTGGTGGGTCGCCGGCCGGGCGATGACGTAGCGCTGCTCCCGCCACTGCGGCGGCAGCCGTTCCCCGGCACGCCAGCCATGCTCCGGCCGGACATCGGGCCGGTGGCCGGGATTGGCGTCGGGGCGGTGCGAGTCGGGGCGGTGCTCGTTGGGTCGATGCTCGTTTGGGCGACGCGGGTCGGGCCGATGCTCGTTGGGGCCGCGGTCATGCCGTTCGTCGGGGCGCGGCTGGTCCCATCCCTGGGCGCTGGCGCTGGTGCCGACCGCGCCGGCCAGGGTGAGCGTTGCGACGGCCACGGCGAGCAGGGTGCGTTTCATCGATTCCATCCTTGGTGACGGCCTTGCCTGGGTGACGGTCCGGTTCCGCCGCCGGATCGGCGTTCCCGGCGGCCAGCATGCGGCCGACTCGTTGCCGGCCTGTGTCCGGTGGCCGGCCTTTCGGTAACAGACGGTATCCGCCGCGCGGCGGGCCGCTGGTCGGGAGCGCCGGCGCCGTCCGGCTGTTGTGATGGGCATGATGACCGCAACGAAGGAGCAGTCCGATGGCCGACCAGACATCCGGCGACCGCCCCGGCACCGCCGAAGAGGGCAAGGCCCTGACCAACGAGCCCGACCGCGACATCGCCGACCCGCTGGAAGCCGCCCGGGCGGTGTCCGACACCGGAAAGCCGATCACACCCGACACCGAATCGGCCAAGCGGATCGATCGCCCGGAGGACCGGCCGCCGGGCAAGAAGGACAAGAAGTCCAGGAAATAGGCGTCCGCGCCGTCGGTGCCCTCTCCCCGACCGGCGGGGGGAGGGCGGGGGCTCAGCGCAGCTCCAGCCCGGCCCGTTTGAAGGCGCGGGCCAGCGCGTCGACGATCGACGGATCGACCTCGCCGGTGCCGTAATCGAGATTCATCACGGCGTACCACGGCACACCGGCCTTGCTCGCCAGCATCCGTGTCGACCAGCCAAGACGCAACCGTGCCGCCTGGCACTGCGCCCCGGTCATGATGCGTCGACTCCACACGTTAGCGTTTCCACACGTCAGCGTTTGCCCGAGCCGTCCCGGTGATCGCTGCACCGCAGCGGCTCTGCCCATCGGAACGGTGATCGGTGATAACAATGCAAGAAAACGGCGCCATTGTCATGTAGCGGTTTGTTGCAAAGTTGCAGACGCAGCTTTGCCGGAGTGACATGGACGGCGATTGATCGACATTTGGCGGAAATATTGCGGGGTTGGTCTGCTGTCGCGGCAAAGCCCTGTAAAGCCTGTGGACTTCGCCGCAACCGGCTCAGGACAAGGCGGACAGCAGGCGGGACACCGCCCGCGCCTGGGTCGTCAGCGGGTCTGCATCGTCGGTTGCACCACCAACTTTGCCTCCACTGGTTGCGGTGACCTCGTCGAACCGCAAGGCGATGGCGCGCGTGACCCGCTGCAGCGTGTCGTCCAGCGTGCTGAACTCCGCCGGCCGACTCGGCCCCAGGCGGGCGGTGAATTGCCGCAGAAAGCGCAGCTGGTCCAGCGGCGCCGTCACCAGCCCCGGCGTGACGTCGCGGCGCCCGACCGATTTCAGCGCGATTCGCCCCAGCATCTCCGCCAGCCCGTTCAGCGCGGCGGCGAAGGCGCTGAGCGCGACCTGATCGTCCGGCTCGACGAAGGGCGTGCGCTCCTCCTCGCCGTCGGCCAGCGCGTCGAGCAGCCGGCCGGCCACCGTCAGCAGGTTGTCGACCTGCGACACCACGGCGACGTTGTCGTACAGCGCCAGCAGGTCGGGCTTGGCGACGAAGGCGGTGATGGTTGCGGCGGCGTGCTTCAGCGTCAACCGGCTCAGCCGCCGGCCATGCTCCGACAGCGCGGCCAGCGCCGCCTTGTGGCCGAGGATGCCGAGCACCCAGCGCACCCCCTCCAGCCGCAGCACGTCCAGCGAGATGGAGCGCAGGTCGGGGAAGTCGGGCTGGTCGAGCCGGCGGCACAGCCGGTTGGTGGACAGCCGCGCCTGTTCGGCCAGCAGGGTCGCCGCCGCGCCGGCCTGGTCGTGCAGCGCACCGCGCGGCGCGGCGCGCAGCAGCACCGCCAGCGCCTCCGCCGTCGTCACCGCGTCGGGCAGCCCGGCGGTGGGGTCGGCGATCACCGCCACCAGATGCCGGCACAGCGCCGGTCCGGCCGAACGCTCCAGCGCCCGGCCGAACTGCGCCAGCAGATGGCTGCGGACGTCCGCCGGGGCGTAGCGGGCCAGCGTTTCCAGCGGCAACGCCGGGGTGGTGGCCGGCTGGACGCCGGCGGTGTCGGCCATCGACCGCACGGCGGCGGCGTCGGCGGCGCTGGCGGCGCGGTCGATCGCCTGGATCAGCGCCGCCTGGGACGCCAGCGCGTCGGGGGCGCTCACGCCAGCGCCTTGGCCAGCAGGACCAGATTGCGGCCGCCCTCCCGCCGGTAGGCGGCGCGGTCCATCGTCTTCTTGACCAGGAACACGCCGAGCCCGCCGATCCGGCGGTCGTCGAGGTCGCCGGTCAGGTCGGGGGCGGGAGCCTCGGCGAACGGATCGAAGGCGTCGGCGTCGTCCTCCACTTCCGCCCGCAGCTCGGCGCCGTCGGCTTCCAGCCGCACCCGGATCTCGTGGGTGCCGCCGTCGCCGTAGCCGTAGGAGACGATGTTGGTGATCAGCTCGTCGAAGCAGAGGTTGAACTTGAAGGCGAGGTCGGGGGGCAGGTCGTTGCGCTCGATGAAATCGTCGACCGCGACGGCGAGCCGTTCCAGTTCCGACAGGTCGTTGCGCAGGACCAGGTCCAGCCGGCGTCTCGTGGAATCGCCCATCCGCTCACCCATGCGCCGACATCCTCCACCGTTCGATCCTGTTGCGATCCCGTCCACAGCCCCATCCACGGCCCCTGCCGGTGACGGGGGTCACGCGGCGACGCCGGCCACCGCCCAGCGGCGCAGCGCCGTCAGGGCGATCCGCTCCACCTCGCTCCAGCCCAGCCCGCTCGCCATCTCGGCCAGCGCCACCAGCCGGGTCCGCGCCCCGGTGTCGTCGACCGGCGCGTTGCCCAGGTCGGCGGTCAGCCCGGCGACGAGGCCGTAGAGCATGGTCGACAGGCTGTGCATCAGCGGCGCGCAGTCGGGCGCGGTCAGCCGGGTGGCGAACAGATAGAGCTGGCCGACGCCGCGCAGGCGGGCGGCGAAGCTGTCGGCCGAGCCACCCCCGGTCATGCTCCCGGTCATGCTCCCCTGGCCCACCTCGCCGCGCAATTCCTCCACCGACAGGGCGGCGAAGCGGCCGGCGGCGGCGATGAACTCGGCCACTGCGTCCTGCGGCAGCCCGCCGGTGGCCTGCCCGCCGGTCTCGAACAGGCGCTGGGCCATGACGATCAGCTCCTCGATGTTGGCGAGGATGATCGCCACGCCGAAGCGGGCCAGCCCGTCGTTGCCGTCGGTGCAGGCGCGCAGGATCTGCGTCACCTTGCGGATGACCTGCACCGCGAACATCAGCATGGCGCTGCGGCTCTGCGCCAGCTCGGCCTCGGCGCCCAGCTCCTCCAGCGCGTGCTGCAGGATCTCCAGCCGCAGGAAGTCGAGCGACAGCATCTGGATGTCCGGGTTGTCGCCGTCCATCAGCACCCGGTTCAGCTCGCCGGAATAGAGGAAGAAGCGGCCGGACAGGTCGAAGCCGATGCGCGCCGCCGACATCCGCGCCCGGTCGATGTTCGTTGGGTCGGCCGCCGGGGTTGCCGCCAGCGCACGGCCGA
This sequence comes from Azospirillum sp. TSO35-2, assembly GCF_003116095.1. Taxonomy (GTDB): domain Bacteria; phylum Pseudomonadota; class Alphaproteobacteria; order Azospirillales; family Azospirillaceae; genus Azospirillum. The sequence continues at coordinate 271,175 of NZ_LGRA01000013.1, read as the reverse complement.
GCGCGGCGAACAGCCGGACCAACGGCATCCAGTCGCGCCGCTGCGTCGCCGGCGCGGCGCGCGGGGCCGGGGCGGCGGCGATGATCAGGTCGGTCAGCGGCCCGATCCCGGCGCCGAGGATCACCGCCTGCCAGCGGCCGGCGTCGCCACCCTGTCCGGATTGCCAGTCGGCGAGCAGGCCGAGCAGCTCCGCCAGGCGCCGTTCGTCGAGCGGCTGACCGGGGATGGCGCGCAACGCGCTCTCCAGCGCCGCGGTCAGCGCGTCGCGGTCCGGCGGCGGGGCGGCGGCCGGCAGCCCGGCGTTGAACAGCGTCCGCTCGGCGGCCGGCGTCGCCACCCTTGCGGTGCCGGCGACGGCCAGCGCGTGGCGCAGCGCGTCGGCGAAGGCGGCGGCGCTGGGGTAGCGGTCGGCCGGCGCCTTGGCCAGCGCCTTCAGGATCACCGTGTCGAAGGGCGGTGGCAGCTCCGGGTTGCCGTGGGACGGCGGCGGCGGCTCGACGAACAGGATCTGCTGCATCACCGTCGCCACCGACCCGGAAAAGGGCCGGCGCTGCGCCAGCAGGTAGTAGAGCACCACCCCGGCGGAGAACAGGTCGCTGCGGGCGTCGGCCTTCTCGCCGCGCAGCAGCTCGGGCGCCATGTAGGCGGGGGTGCCCAGCAGGTCGCCGGCCTGGGTCAGGTCGGACGACGACACCTGGGCAATGCCGAAATCGGCCAGCTTGGGCGTCAGGTCGTCCTGCACCACGATGTTGGCTGGCTTGATGTCGCGGTGGATGACGTTGCGGTCGTGGGCGTAGCCCAGCGCGTCGAGCACCGCCAGCATCAGGCCGCCGGCCTGCGGCGTCGACAGCGTCTGGTCGGCCTCCAGGTAATGCTTCAGCTCGCGGCCGCGGACCAGCTCCATCGCGAGGTAGGGGGCGCCGCCCTGGCCGGCGTCCAGCGTGCCGTAGTCGTGGACCCGGACGATGTTCGGGTGGTCGAGCCGCAGGCCGATCTGCGCCTCCCGCCCGAAGCGGGCCAGCACGGCGTTGCGCTCCGCCGCCGCCAGCAGCTCGGCGCGCAGCAGCTTCAGCGCCACGGCGCGGCCGTCGCGGCTGTCGGTGGCGCGGTAGACCACGCTCATCGCACCCTGGCCCAGCACGCCCTCGACCCGATAGGGGCCGATCGGGCCGGGGAGCGTCGCGCCTACAGCGCCGTCGGGCATCGGAAGGTCTCCAGCAGATTCTTGCCGAACGGGTTGTTCACGCTGTCGGCGCGCAGCGCGAACACCGCCTTGCGGGTGCCGACCGTCACCGCGAAGGTGAAGCGGTCCGGCTGCGGCGTCGAGTCCAGCTTGCCGTCGGCGAGGAAATGGAACAGGGCCCACGGACCCTGGCGGGCGATGCCGGCCGGCTCTCCCGGCAGCGGCGGGCCGAAGCCGAGCCGCACGCTGCTGGTGCCCTCCGCCCCCGGCCATTTCATCACCTGCGGGCGGGGCGGCCCATGCTGGTAGATCAGCGTCTGGCCGTCGATGTCCAGCGCCACCTGGGTCGCCTTGGCGTCCAGCTCCACCGGGGTGATCTCGAACACCACCTTGGCGGCGGTGGCGCCGGCCGGGAACAGGCTGTCGCGGATGCGGGCCGCCCGCTCGAACTGGTCGAGCACCGCCGGCGGGATGCCGAGATCGACCTGATCGACCTTCTGCCACGCCCACGGGCTGACCGTCATGTCGACGAAGGGCCGCAGGTTGGTGTTGAAGAACTGGTCGATCATGCCGCCCGGTGCGAACAGCTTGGCGAAATCGGCCGCGGTGACATCGACCGTGCTGCCGCGCACCATCGGGAAGCGGTTGTCGAGCGCCGCCCGGCAGAAGGGCAGGACCGAGGACTGCCACGCCTTGTTGATCTGCGCCCGGGCGCCGCCGACGCTGACGCTGGCCGACGACTGGGCGACGGTGGCGACCATGCCGCCGATCGGGTCGGGCAGGTCGCGGGTCAGGGTGCGGAGCTGCGCCGCCACCGCGGCCTTGTCGCCGCCACCGGTCAGTCCGGCCAGCAGGGCGCCGTTCTGGTCGGGGGAATTCGCGGCGCGGGCGATCTGCTGGTACAGCTCGCCCAGCAGCTTCAGCGCGTCGTCCAGCTTCGACGGCACGCCGGGCTCGCCCTGCACCAGGATGCGCAGCGCCTGGAAATGGTCGTTGATCGGCTGGCCCGGCGGCGGCCCGGCCGGCTGCAGCGACACGCCGGCCAGCCGCGCCAGATAGGCGGCGTTGGTGCCGGTCGAATCGAGCGCCTTCTCCGCCGCCTGCGCCTGCTGGGCGACGCCGGCCAGCGGCCCGCCGGAAACGGGAGCCCCGGCGGGACCACCGGCGGGGGCACCAGCCTTGTCCTTGTCCTGCGGGCCGGGGGCGAGCGTCGTCTCGCGCACCATCGCGCTCAGCCACAGCTTCAGCGGCGATTGCGGGCCGGACAGCGTGTTCAGCGCGTCGGCGGCCTGGTTCAGGCTGCGCAGCGGCACGATCACCACGTCGCCCAGCAGCTCGTCCCACTGGCGGGCGTAGCGGTCGAGATAGACGGCGAGGATGCCCTTCTCCAAGGTCTGCGCGCTGGCGACCGCCTGCGGCCCGCTGCTCGGCTGGCCCAGCACCCAGTTCTCGTCGACCAGCGCCTTGGCGACCTTGGGCAGCGCCGGCAGCACCGCCTTGTGGAAGCCGTCGTAGGTGTAGAGGCCGGGCACGCCGTCCGACAGCGGCTTGCCCGACGGGCGGATCAGCACCCGGCCGGCGAGCGGCCCGGCGTTGTCGACCAGCCGCCAGTCGGCCAGCGCCTGGATCTCCGCCCGGTCGCGCAGGATGGCGAAGCCGCGTTCGGCCAGCGGGTAGCGGGTCAGGCTCTGCCGGGCCTCCTCCACCAGCGCGTCGTCGGGAGGCAGGGGGGAGAGCGGGGCGGCCAGCAGCACGTCGAGATGGCTGCGCAGGTCGCGCCGGATGCCGTCATAGGCCGGGCCCGGCAGGCTGCCCATCCAGTCCAGCGCCATCCATTCCGACACCAGCGCCTTGTCCAGCGGCCCCTTGCCGGCCAGCATCAGATAGACCTTCAGCGCCTGGAACAGGTATTCGGGCCGGCCGCGCTCGCGGCGCAACTGCTCCTCCACCCGCAGGAAGACGCGGGGCAGCAGCGTGGTGCGCAGCGCGCGGGCGTAGACCGCCTCGCTCTGCCGGCCCAGCCGGTTGCCCTGGTAGAGGCCGCCGGTCATCGCCAGCGGCGGCGGGTCGTCCCAGCCGTCGGGGATGGCGCGCAGCGTGTTCAGCGGCGGCACGATGGTGATGAAGTCGGTGTCGTCGATCTTGGTCAGCGACCGCGGGCCGGTCGACAGCGGCTCCAGCTCCGCCGCGGCCTTGGCGGCGGCGGCGTCGACCCCGGCGACCAGCGCGGTGTTCTCGGTGAAGCTGTTGGCCCAGAAGGCGGCGAGCGCCAGGCCGGCCAGCAGCATCGCCAGCACCGCCCCGGCACGCAGCAGGCGGCGCCGCCGCTCCTGGCCGCTGTCGGTGCCGACCAGCCCGGCCTCGGCGAACACCACGTCGCGCAGCGCGCGGTTGATGAAGAAGCTGCGCCCGCCGCTGCCGGCCGGCAGCACCTGCCGCTCCAGCCCGAAGGAGCCGGTCACCGTCTCGGCCAGCCGGTCGACCGGGGCGCCGTCCTGGGTGCCGCTGGTCAGGTAGAGGCCGCGCAGCAGCGGCCGTTCCTCGTAGCGGTTGGGCTCGAAGATCACGGTCAGCAGATCGGCGATCGCCGGCTTCAGCGCCGCGACCTGGGCCGGGAACAGCGCGTCGAGCGAGCGGCGCTGGATGTCGGATTCGGCGTGGACGCGGTCCAGCACCCGGCGGGCGATGCGGCCGGTCAGCGCGTCAAACTCGGCCGGGAAGCGGTAGACCGGGGCGTCGTCGGCGGTCTTGCCGTCGTCGAGCGGGAAGGTGACGCCCCAGACCTGTTCGCGCTCCTCGCGGCTGAGGTCGTCGAAGAACTCGGCGAAGCCGGGGATCAGGTCGGCCTTGGTCAGCAGCACATAGACCGGCACGCGCGATCCGACCTGCCCGCGCAGCTCCTTCAGCCGCAGCTTGAGCTGTTCGGCGTGGCTCTTGCGCTCGGCCTCGCTCCAGGCGGCGAGGTCGGGCAGGCTGACCGCCAGCAGGATGCCGTTCACCGGCTGGCGCGGGCGGTGGCGCTTCAGCAGGCCGATGAAGTTCTTCCACACCCGGGCGTCGATCGCCGGCTGGCTGTCCTGGGTGATGTAGCGCCCGGCGGTGTCGATCAGCACCGCCTCGTCGGTGAACCACCAGTCGCAGTCGCGGGTGCCGCCGAAGTCGCGCAGCGCCGTCCGCCCCATCTCGGCGGCCAGCGGGAAGCGCAGGCCGGAATTGACCAGCGCCGTCGTCTTGCCGGCCCCCGGCGCGCCGATCAGCAGGTACCAGGGCAATTGGTAGAGGTAGCGCTGGCCCCAGGTGCCGCCGAAGCGCGCCTTGCGCAACTGCTCCATCGCGTCGCGCAGCCGGCCGCGCAGCAGGTCGGTTTCCTGGCCGACGGCGTCGGCGTTCGGGTCGCCCTTCGCCGCCGGGGTGGCGGTCGCCAGCGCCTGCACCATGCGGTCGTTGGCGCTGCGGTGGCGGTAGAGCGACCATTGCATCGCCAGCGCCCAGACCAGCAGGATGCCGAACACCGCCGCCAGCCGGACCGTCGGGTCCTCCAGCGGGAAGGCGCCGGCGACGGCGACCAGGGGCCCCAGGAACCAGACCAGCGCGGCCAGGCACAGCGCCGCGACCAGCGTCAGGAACCAGCGGGAGGTCAGGGCGGACAGGATGGACTTCAGCATCGGTCAGGGCGCCAGCACGATGTCGACGCGCCGGTTGGCCTGCCGGCCCTCCGCCGTCGTGTTGGGGGCGATCGGGTCGCTGTCGCCGCGTCCCTCGGCGGCGAGGCGGTTGGCCGCGTCGTTGCCCAGCACCTCCGTCATCAGGCGCTGCACGGTGTCGGCCCGCGCCTCCGACAGCTCCTGGTTGGAGGGGTAGCGCAGCGAGCGGATGGCGACGCTGTCGGTGTTGCCGATCACGGTGATGCGGCCGGGCTCGTGGCGCAACGCCTCGGCGACGTGGCGGAACGCCTCGACATAGCGCGGCTCGATCCGGTTGCTGCCCGACGCGAAGACGGTCAGGCGGGTGCGGACGGTGACCTGCCCGTCGGTGCCGCCGCTGACCTCGACCAGACCGGCCTTGATGTCGGCGGCCAGCGCGGCGGCGACCCGCTGGGCCACGGTGCGGCTGGGCGGCGGGGCGGGCAGGGTGGCCGGCGGGGCGACGCGGGCGATCTGCACCGCCGTACCCGGGATCAGCCCGGCGAGCCGGCGGTAGGCGGCGTCCGACTGGTCGGCCAGCGCGAAGACGAACCAGGCGTAGAGCGCGGCCAGCAGCGCCACGACCAGCAGCGCCGGCAGCCACAGCGGCACCGAGGCCGCCAGCGGGCGGAAGCCGTCGGCCTGCCCGCGCCAGTGGGGCGACAGGTCGCGCTCCGCCTCGCCGCGCTGCTTGCGGATGACGCGGTAGAGCCGGTCGCGCAGCCGGCCCAGCTCGCTGTAGCCGCGCGGCAGGACGCGGTACTTGCCCTCGAACCCCAGCGAGACGCAGAGGTAGAACAGCTCCAGCTCGATCAGGTGGCGGTCGGGCGCCTCCACCATCTGGTCGAGCAGGTCGAAGAAGCGTTCGCCGCCCCAGGTCTCCTTCTGGATGGTGGAGACCATGCTCTTGTGCGCCCACAGGCTCTGGCTGCCCCAGGGGGTGGCCAGCACGACGTCGTCCACCGTCGCGCACAGGGCGTAGCCGGCGTTGCGGATCTGGTTGGCGGCGAGGCCGGCGCGGGGCGCCGCCGTCTCGAACCGCTGCATCTCGGCGATCACCCGTTCGCGCAGGGCATCGACGTCGCGGTGCTGGGCCAGCTCGCGGACGCGGACCACCATCGCCAGGATCGGCGCCGCCGCGGTGACCAGCGGGTTGTCGCTGACCGCGCCCAGCGCCGCCAGCGTCGCGCTGTCGAGCGGCCGGTAGCCGGCGCCGAGGGAGGACGAGGACGGCGCAGCCGGCGGAACCGCCCGGCCCATCGGCTGGGCGGCGGCGGACCCGAAGGCGGGTGGGGCGAAGCCGGCCTGCGACACGCCGCCCTGGCCGAAGGCCGGCGGCACCAGCCCGGACGGACCGCCGGCGTAGGGCTGCGCAACCGACGGGGCGGCGGAGGGAGCGGCGGACGGCGTGCCGGCCGCGGGGGCGATTGGGCGCTGGAACGCCATCGGCTGCATCACCGTGGCGTCGATGTCGTCCGGCTCCTCGAACGGGTTCTTGTCGGGCGGCGGCCGGACGCTCATGACGCCCCCTTCACGATCAGATTGGTCGTGGCGGCGGGCAACGGGTCGGTCACGGCCTTGATGGCGGCGTCCTTCGCGGCGGGCTTGTCGTCCGGCTTGGCGTCCGCGGCCTTGGCGTCGTCGGCTTTCGCGCCGTCCTCCGTTGGGGCGGAATCCCCGTCGGTGTCGTCGCGGGGCGGGGTGAGGGTGACCTTGCTGGCCTTGGCGGTCAGGACGAAGGCGTTCCTGGTGTTCGGCTTGATCACCGCCATCGCGCGCCAGCCGGCCTCCTCATAGGCGCGGAAGGCGGCGGCGACGGCCAGGGTCTTCACCTCGGGCTTCGGCGCGATGGTGACGGTCTGCCGGCTGTCGGGCGGCACCGCCAGCTCCTGCCGGTCGAGCAGGGTCGGGCCGAGCGTCGCCTTGTCCTGGTCGACGATCTGGAAGAAATCGGCGTTGGCGAAGGCGTCGCTGGGGCCGAGCTGGTACAGCCGCAGCATCACCGGCGACGGCCGGCCGTTGGGGTCGGGGTTCAGCGCGGCGGAGCCGACCACCGTCAGCTCGATCGTGGTCGGCGGCGGTGGCGTCGGGGTGGAACTGCACGCGGTGAGCGAAACGGCTGCGAAAGCCGGAATCACGGCTGCGAAAGCCTGCCATACGGCTGCGCCGAGGGCGGATCCCGCCCAGTTCCGGGCCAACAGCCGACCGGCATTCCCGAGCATCACGACACCTTTCCCCTCATACGGATGGATATAGCAGGGCACGAACGGATGGTCATCCTTAACCAAAGGGCGCACAGTGACAATTGCTCGACCGCCGGCTGGATAGGTTGAACCGCAGGCCCCAGCGGGACAGAGTCGGGGACGAGGGGGCCTCCGCAACGCCGCGGCGAACGGAATAAGCACGGTTCGCCCGCTGTTGGTGCCCTGGACACACCGCCCCGGACCCGACCGGCGGGACAAGCGGTGGGAACCGGCCGCCCCATGGGAACTGACCGAAGGTGCCTGACGCCATGCCGACGCTTTGGACCCGGATGAAAGCCGAACTGGGCGACAGCGACGCGCAGTACCTCCTCGCCGAATCGCTGCGCGTGAGCGACGTCGCGTCGGCGGTGCCCTGGTACCGTCGTGCCGCCCGGCAGGGACACATCCCTGCCCAGACCATGCTGGCCTTCCTGCTCGCCAACGGGATCGGCGTGCCGCCCGACCCGCGCCGCGCCATCGCCTGGTACCGCCGCGCCGCCGCCAAGGGCGACGTCGGCGCCCAGAACAACCTGGGCTACATGCACGAACAGGGGGCGGGCGTGCCCTGCGACCCGGCCAAGGCGGCGCTGTGGTACCGGCTGGCGGCGCTGCAGCATTCCGCCACCGCCCAGGTCAACCTTGCCCTGCTGCTGCTCGACGGCCGCGGCGTCGAGCGCAACGAGGCCGAAGCCGTCCACTGGCTGCGCCAGGCCGCCGGCCAGGGCCACCCCGCCGCCCAGGTCCGGCTGGGGCTGTGCCTGCGCGAAGGCGTCGGCACCCCGCGCGACCCGGCCGAGGCGGCCCGCTGGCTGCACGCCGCCGCGAGCCGCGGCGACCGCGAGGCCATGGCGGCGCTGGCCGACCTCCACCGCGCCGGCGACGGCGTCGAGGAGGACGAGGTGGAGGCGGCGAACTGGCAGCATCAGGCGGAGCGGAACCCGGTGGACCGCACGCAGTGGATGCCCGGCTGACGCGCGGTCACCCGATCACGCCCAGGCTGCGCCAGACCGGCAGGCTGTTGCGCAGGCACCAGCCCATGCTGTCGGCGATCGCCTGACGGCTGGCGTCGTCGGCGTTCTCCGGGGCGGACAGCCGGCGCATGGCGTGGGCGACCAGGGCGTTCAGCTCCTCCGGCACGCCTTCGCTCAGCCCGTCGTAGAGCAGCGCCTCCATCGTGCTGACATGCAGGCCGGCGCCGCCGGCCGACGCGGCGAAGGCGCTGCTCTTGCGCCCCTCGCTGGTCGCCAGCTCGGCGGCGGCGGCGCGGTTGTGCGACAGCACCGACGGCAGCGGCGTGATGGTTTCCGGCGGATTCGGCAGCGGCAGCGCCTGGTTGGAGCCGGTCAGCATGCCGGCGATCTCCACCGCCGACAGGTTGCCGCCGGCCCGGCGCACCTCCGGCAGCTCCATCAGCTCGCCGATGCGGCGCGGGCGTTCGGCCAGCGCGTCGAAGATCGGTTCGTAGTGCCTGGCCTCCAGCGTCGCCTCGCCCAGCGGCACCTGGATGGTGGTGCGGGCGTCGGCGCGCGGGATGGTCAGCGCCATCGCCATGTCGGCCAGCATGGCGTCGCGCTTGGCAACGCTGATCCGCCGGGCGCCGCGGACGAACACGTCGCGGCGGAAGGGCCGGCCGACGCAGTAATCCTTGAAGGTCTCGCGCAGGCTGGGCACGCCGATGCCGTCCAGCACCCGGCGCTGCTCCGGCGTCAGCGCCAGATCCGGGTAATTCTCGAACAGCGTGGCGGAGCCGGCGTAGGTCAGCTTGGCCTCGCCCAGCTCGCGGGCGACGTCGACGTGGTAGAGCGGCTGCCAGCTTCCGTTCAGATACTCGTGCGCCAGATAGACCGACTGGTCGACGGCGCTCTGCGTCTTGGTCTCGCCGCGCAGCTTGCCGAACATCGCGTCGTCGCCCAGGATCTTGGCGCCGGCCTTGAACAGCTGCTCGGCGAAGTCCAGCCCGGCCTTGACCTGCCGGTCGCTGCGCTCGTGCACCAGCCCGGAATATTCGAACAGCAGCCGCTGCAGCGGCATCATCGGCGCCCAGCCCGGCATGGCGTTGTAGCTGACATAGACCAGCCCGCCGGGCTTCAGCTTCTTCGCCAGGAAGCGCGCGATGGCGCCGCGGTTCATCGGGCTGACCCAGCTGTAGACGCCGTGCAGCGTGACGAAGTCGAACTCCGGCAGCTCCGGCCCCGCGCCGTCGGCCAGCTCGGCGAAGCTCGCCTCATGGAAGGCGATGTTGGTCAGGCCGGCCGCCTCGGCGGCGTCGCGGGCGCGGGCGATGTGGGCGGGGTGGAAGTCCACCGCGTGGAAGCGCCCCTGCGGGTTGGCCGCGGCGAACAGCGCCACCGTCGTGCCGTGGCCGCAGCCGAGTTCGCAATAGTCGAAGCCGCCCGCGGTCGAGGGCGGGGCGATGCCGTTGATCAGGCAGCTCAGCGTCAGATGCGCCGGCCCCTGTTCGCGGTAGAAGCCCGGCAGATATTCGATGTCCGACACATAGCCGGCGCTCCAGTCGCTCATGGGATCCTCGTTGTCTTGGGCAGCGCGCCCGCAAGTCTCACAAATCCTGCATCGGAAACACCGCGTCGGCCCGCTCGACCGGGCTCGGCGCGTGCAGCACCCAGCCGTTCCAGCCCAGGCGCGCGGCGTTGCGGTCGTCGTCGCCCGAGGCCAGCCGGGCGGCCGGGACATGGGCGGGCTCCAGCGTCACCTGAAGCTCGAAATCCAGCTCCGGCCCGACATAGAGGCGGGCCAGATCCTGCAGCTTCCGGAACTCGCGGCCTTCCGGCATGAAGTCGTGGAACTGCTCGCGGTCGAGCGGGCCGATGCGCAGGCGGAACTTGCCCTGGACGTCCCAGGCGCGGTCGCCGGCCAGCGCGTCGATCCCCAGCCGGCAATGCAGCCCCTGCGGCTCGGCGGCGCTGGGCAGGCGGGTCTGGCCGTCGGGCGGGATCGGCAGCCAGCCGCCGACGAAGCTCTCCACCGTCACCGGACGGCCGAGATAGTCCGACAGCATCTCCTGCAGATCGTTGGCCGAGCGGGCGCCGCGCGCCATCAGCCCGGCGTAGTGGAGCAGCGTCTCGTCCTCCACCACCAGCCGGTTCGCCAGCGAGGGCTGGCCGATGCCGACGACGCTGGCGATGGCGGTGGTGACCGGGTCGGGCTCGTTCCCGCCGCCCTGGCCGCGCTCGAACGACACCGGCAGCCGGTATTTGGCCCAGGCGCGGTAGAACAGCGAGAAGGCGCGGTGGTGGAAGACGTCGAAGAAGTCGCGCAGCCCCCGGTTCCGCTCGCGCAAGGAGCGGATCATCATCTCGGTGTAGTGCTGCGGCAGCACGCCCAGCGGCCCGACCAGCCCCATGAAGGCGCCGACGAGCTGCGGCGGCTTGCCGTCGGCGCCGGGCTCCGCCCCCGCCACCTGGTTGCCGGGGAAGGTCAGCGAGGTGTCGGCGCGCAGGCGCACCACCTCCTCGCGCGGGTCATGGTCGTGACCGACGGCGTGGCGGGGCGCGGTGCGGCTGTCGCGCGCGTCGCGGCGGGCCTGCCATTCCAGCACCCGCACCGCCTGGAAGAAGTCGAAGCGGTGGGGCGCGCGGAACAGCCGGTCGATTACAGAAGCGGGCGGTTGCCGGCGCGGGCGGGCCATGTGCGAAGCACTCCGGTGCGGCCCTTGACCGTGGCGGTCAGCCGCGTGAAGGAATTGATCGAGCAGTAGAGCCCCAGGAAATGGTCGAGGATCATGGCGAGCAGGAACAGGCCGCTGCCGCTGAAGCGCTGCGGGTCGAACTCGATCGTCACGTCGATGCCGCGGCACATCGCGTCGCCCCAGGCGACGTCGCCCGGCCGCGACGGCGCCCGCGCGGTGCCGCGCTTGGTCGCCACCTTGACGATGCCGTCGGCGATGCCGCGCGTCTCGGCGGAATCGCGGAAGTCGTAGAGCCGCAGGATCTCGCGCAGCGCCTCCGTCCCCTCCTCGCCGCCGGAGAGCGACAGGTGGTTCAGCATCAGGTGCGAGACGAGGCGCCAGCGATGGCCCTTGCGCTCGGCGATGCGCAGCGTCTGGGTCGGCGGCGTCAGGCAGGCGACGCCCTGCACCGCGGCCATGCCCTCGGTCAGCTTCAGGTGGGGATGGCCGCCGCCGTAGGGCAGTTGCCCCGGCAGGTCGCGGTTGAGGCAGGTCGTCTCGACCGACAGCACCGAATCCGCCGGGCTCGACGGGTCGAAATCGAGGTCGACCAGCGCCAGATGCACCTCGGTCCCCGGATCGCGCCCGCCGGCCGGGCGGCGGCTGGCGGTGTAGTAGGTGCGGGTGACCGATTCGACGCCGCCGTGCCGCAGGCCGTAGAAGGGCAGGAAGCGCCGCTGTTTGCCGTCGGGGTCGGTCGCCAGCACGCTGTCGACCGAATGGACCTCCAGCGCGCCGGGGCGCCGCGCGTCGGGGACGACGCGGTGCTCGTGCTGGGTCTGGGTCAGCGCCACCGGCTCCGCCCGCTGGCGGAACAGGTTGACCACCGGGGTGCAGCCCAGGGCGAAATTCTCCTTCGACACCGCGCGTTCCAGGTCGCCCTCGGTGCGGTTCAGGTAGACGAACACCTCCAGCTTGTTGCCGGCGCGCCGCAGCACCTTCGACGACAGGTCGAGGTCGAAGAACAGGAACTTCTCCGGGAAGGCGAAATACTCGGTCAGCAGCCGGTAGCCGCGGTGCGAGCGGGCGGGGTAGGGCAGCATGCCCTCCTCGTCGCCGAAACCGACCGGGCGGATGGCGTCCGGCCCCAGGATGACCGGGTCGGGATCGCGCGGGTCGTCGGCCAGCGCCACCGAGACGGCGTTGTTGAACAGCAGCTCGTGCAGCGCATAGACCTGCTGCGGCTGGCCGCGCAGGAAGAAGCGCAGGGTGTTCGGCTGCAGCTCGGTGAAGCTCATGTCCGGCACGCGGCAGCGCAGCGACAGCCGCAGCGCCGCCACCGCGTCGGACGCCCGCGGGTTGGCCGGGGCGACCAGCGGCCGGCCGGCCAGCGTCGCCTGGTCCAGCTCGACCGGCCACAGCGTCGTCGGGTAGACGGTGCGGAAGCGGCAGGTCTCGCCGCGCAGCGCTTCCGATTCCAGCTCGGTGCCCTTCGGCACGGTGTGCGGGCCGGTCAGGTCGGGGCTGCTGCGCATCTGCACCACCGCCATCGACGGGATCGGCGCCAGGTAATGCGGGTAGAGCACGTCGAGCAGCGTGTCGACCAGCTCCGGATACTCGTCGTCCAGCTTGCGGCTGATGCGGGCGTTGAGGAAGGCGACGCCCTCCAGCAGCCGGGCGACGTGCGGGTCCTCCACCGCGTCGGCGCTCAGCCGCAGCCGGCCAGCGATCTTCGGATGCGCCTCCGAGAACTCCGCCGCCATGCGGCGCAGATAGGTCAGCTCGCGGTTGTAGTAGGGAAGGAGTTCGTCAGCCACGGGTCTTGCTCGTCACGGTGACCATGTTGGAGGTCGGGTCGACCACCGAATCGAACACCATCGGTTCGGGCGCCGGGTCGGCGTGGATCAGCGCCTCGATCCGGAAGCGCAGGGTGCGGTCGGCGGGGTCGCTGTTGTCGGTCATCACCACCGACAGCCGGGCGAAGCGCGGTTCCCAGCGCCGGATGGCGATCTCGATCTGCGCCACCACCTCGCGCCGGCGGGCTTCGGTGGCGACGTTCTCCACCAGCAGGTCGTGGCAGCCGTAGCCGAGGATCGAGTCCGCCAGCTCCGTCAGGTCGTCGGGCCAGCCGACCACCCGCCGCCGGGTGTTCAGCAGGTTTTCCAGGTCGCGCCGGATCGCCGCCCGCAGGTCCGCCACCGTGTGCGGCCGCGGCGCCACGTGCTCCGGCGTGTCGTCGAGCAGACGGTCGAGGACCGACAGGGTGATGGACTGGGCGTGATCCATGGGGTTTCCTATGCGTGACCTCTCGGCCCCCTCCCTAACCCTCCCCCGCCTTTGGCGGGAGAGGGGACTGCCGCCGCTCAGCGATTCAGTTCACGCCGCAAAGCTCCTGCCCCCTCTCCCTCGAAGAGGGGGAGGGATGGGGAGGGGGCCGCGGGCAAGCGCGTCCTCACACCGCCCCGGTGAACTCCAGCGTGCCGAGCTGCAGGATCGGCACGCTCTCCTCGCCGACCAGGAAGCAGCGCTGGCCGATGCCGCGCACCGGGGCGTCGGCGGCGTCCGACCACTCCGTCGCGCGGCCGAGCTTCAGCGCGGCGTCGGCGTCGGCCGGGGCGCCGCCGTAGAGCGTCGGCAGGTAGACCTCGCCGTCGGGACCGCCGCGCACCACCATGTGGGCCGGGCGCCACAGCAGGTCGCGCGGGCGCTGCGGGGCGCGGAACTCGACCGACTCCACCGTTTCGGTGGCGATCCAGAAATACTTGCCGGTGCTGGTGTAGACCTCGAAGAAGCCGCCGGTCACGTCGTCCAGGTCGCGGAAATCGTCGAAGGCGGTGCCGTCATGCGTGCCGGACACCGGCGGGCGCAGCTCCTCCGCCCGGGCCAGCGTGGCGACCGCCCCGGCGCCGTCGCCGGCGCGCAGCGCGACCAGCGCCTCCAGATGCAGGCGCAGATGGTCGGGCGGCAGGTCGATGAACTCCGGCACCCGGCCGTCGGCGAACAGCTGGCGCCGGGCCTGGTCGGCGCGGACGAGCTGGCGGAACAGCGCCATCGTCACCGCGATCTGCGGTTCCTGGGTGCCCAGCGTGTCGAGCTGGAGGTCGGCGCGCTCCAGGTTGCCGGCGAAGCACAGCAGTTCGGCCAGGAAGACGCGACGGTCGTGGTCGGTCGGGTTCTTCCGGATCTCGCCGTTCAGCGTGGTGATCGCCTCGTCGAGGCGGCCCGCCTGGAAGAGCTGGGCTGCGGTTTCGCTCATCGTGGATGTCTCCCCCTGGGTCGAGCCGCCGGCCGGACGCGTCCTGACCGGGTCAGGCGGCGCCGCCGGTTTGTGCGAGTTCGGTCACCAGCTTGAAGGTCGAGAAGACCTGATCGAGCTGGAAGTGCGGCCGAAGATGGATGACGCATTGATAGTTGCCGGGCTTGCCCGGGATGGCGCGGACCTGGATGTTGCCCTCGCGCAGGGGATAGCGCGCCTTCTGGTCGAGGCTGGCGTCGTCGTTGCCCAGGCAATAGCCGTGCAGCCAGCTCTGCAGGTCGCGCTCGCACTCCTCCGGCGTGACGAAGGAGCCGACGCGGTCGCGCACCATCACCTTCAGGAAATGGGCGAAGCGGGCGACGCAGAACATGTAGCGCAGCATTGACGACAGCCGGGCGTTGGCGGTCGCGGCGCTGTTGGTGTATTGCGAGGTCCGCTGGACCGACTGGTTGCCGTAGAAGACCAGATAGGGCGTGTCCTTGCAGCGGCTGACCGGGATGAATCCCAGATCGTCGAGGTCGCGCTCCAGCTGGTCGGAGATCGAGACCTCGACCGAGAATTTCTGCGCGACCCGGCTGGCGTCGGTGGCGAAGTCCGGCACCACCAGCTCGGTCACCAGCCCGCCGCCGACGACGTCGCGCTGGGCGCCGCGGATGTCGGCGAACCAGCCATGCTGCATGAAGGAGCGGATCAGCACGGTGCCGAAGGCGTAGACCGCGTTGCCCCAGCAATGATCCTCCAGCCGCATGCCGCCGCCGCTGTCCAGCGACTCCTCGCGGAAGCGGAAGCCGTGGCGGGCCTGCGGGTCGTCGCCGTAGGGCGCGCGCATCAGCACGCGCGGCAGCGCCACCCCGACGAAGCGCGAATCCTCCGTCTCCTGGAAGCGCTGCCAGCGCTGGTATTCGGTCTGGCGCAGCACCGATTTCAGGTCGAGCGGCAGGCCCAGCTCGTGGAAGGTCTCCAGCCCGAACAGCTCCGGCGCCGCGCCGACGATGGCCGGGGCGAAGGCGGCGGCGGCGACCTGCGCCAGCCCCTTCAGGCCGGACACGTCGTCGGTCGGCCGCTCCTTGCCCGGGCGGTGCTGGACGGCGTAGTCGCACAGCAGCACGCCGAAGGGACGGCCGCCGGGCATGCCGAACTCGTCGCTGTAGATCTTGTTGAAGAGCTGGCTCTGGTCGAACTCGATCGCGCGTTCCTGGTCGCGGCAGATCTCCGGCCACGTCACGTTCAGCAGGCGCAGCGCGACGGACTCCGCCGCCTCCGCCTGTTTGACCAGGGTGCGCACCCCGCGCCACGAGGCTTCCAGCGCCTGGAAGCGCTTGTGGTGCAGGATGGCGTTGACCTGGTCGGACAGCAGCGCGTCGATCGCCGCGATGTCGCGGTCGAGCGCGGCGCGCAGCCGGTCCAGGCTGTCGTAGACCGGCAGGGTCAGGCCGAACCACAGCCGCAGGGCCGCGCCGGCATCGCCCGCCGCCAGGAAGGCGTCGAGCAGGGCCGGGTCGGCGCGGCCGAGCGCCATGTCGACTGCCCGCAGGCGCAACGGCCGTTCGATGACCGTCGCCTCCGCGTCGTCGCCAGGACGTTCGACCGCAGCCTCGCCCATGCCGTTGTCAGCCGGCCTGCGGGATGCGGGCGACCATGCGCATGGAGGTGGTCAGCTCCTCCATCTGCAGCCACGGGCGCATCCAGGCGACGGCGTTGTAGGAGCCGGGCTTGCCCGGGATCTCCTTCACCTGCACCTTGGCTTCCGCCAGCGGGTACTTCGCCTTCATCTCCTGGCCGGCGTCGGCGTTGCCGTTGACGTAGTTCAGGATCCAGCGGTTCAGCCACGCCTCGCAGTCGCTCGCCTCCATGAAGGAGCCGATCTTGTCGCGGCCCATGATCTTCAGGTAATGGGCGAAGCGCGAGGTCGCCATGATGTAGGGCAGGCGGGCGGAGATCGCGGCGTTCGCGGTCGCCTCCGGCCGGTCGTACTTCTTGGGCTTCTGCGTGGTCTGGGCGCCGAAGAAGACGGCGTAGTCCTGGTTCTTGTAATGGCAGAGCGGCAGGAAGCCGAGCTTCGACAGTTCCGCCTCGCGGCGGTCGGTGATGCCGATCTCGGTCGGGCACTTGGCGTCGCTGTCGCCATCGTCCGAGGTGAAGGTGTGGAAGGGCAGGTTCTCGACCTTGCCGCCGCCCTCGGCGCCGCGGATGGCGGTGCACCAGCCATACTGCGAGAAGGCGTTGGTCAGGCGCTGGCCCATCGCGTAGGCCGCGTTCATCCAGCAATAGTCGTTGTGGTGCATCGGACGGGCGACGCCGCCGTCGAACGGGGCCTCCTCGTACTCGAACTCCTCGATCGGCTTGGTGTTGGCGCCGTAGGGCAGGCGGGCCAGCACGCGCGGCATGGTCAGCGTGACGAAGCGGCTGTCGTCGCTCTCACGGAAGCTGCGCCACTTGGTGTACTCGACGCTGTCGAAGATCTTCTCCAGGTCGCGCGGCTTCGACAGCTCGGTCATGTCCTCGAAGCCGAACAGCTTCGGGCTGGCGGCCGAGATGAAGGGCGCGAAGGCGGCCGCCGCGACGTTCGACACGCCGGACAGCAGCTCCATGTCGTCGGGGTGGTTGGTGAACTCGTAGTCGCCGATCAGGGCGCCGTACGGCTCGCCGCCGGCGATGCCGAACTCGTTCTCGTAGATCTTCTTGAACAGGTTGCTCTGGTCGAACTCGACGGCCTTGGAGATGTCCTTGTACAGCTCCTTCTTGCCGCAGTTCATGACGCGGATCTTGAGCGTCGAGCCGGTTTCCGAGTTCGAGACCAGATAGTTCAGGCCGCGCCACGAGCCTTCCAGCTTCTGGAACTTCTCGTGGTGCATGATGGCGTTGAGCTGCTTGCTGATCTTGGCGTCGATCGCGGCGATCGCCTTGTTGATCGTCTGGCCCAGGTTCTTGTTGAAGGTGACCGTGCCGGCCAGCGCTTCCTGGGTCAGGGTGCGCAGCAGCTCCTGCGCGCGGTCCGGCTCGGTCTGCTTGGTGGCGGCGATGGCCTGGTCGAGGATCGACAGGCCGGTGCCCTCGGTGACCGCGCCGGCGGCGGCTGCGCCCTGGCTCTGAGCGTCGCTCATGGGATCAACCTTCCTTCTTTTCGTCGGTGCCGAGCTCGCCGTTCAGCGCCTGCAGCTCGTCGGTGTTCTGCAGCACGCGCTCCAGCAGGCCCTCCAGCTCTTCCGAGCGGTCGGCCTTGCTCAGCAGGTCGCGGAGCTGGTTGCGGGTCTCCAGCAGCTTGCGCAGCGGCTCGACCTGCTGGACGACGCGGCCCGGCTCGAAATCCTCCATCGACTTGAAGGCGAGGTCGACCGACAGCTGGGTGCCGTCGTCGGCCAGCGTGTTGTCCACCTTCAGCTTCAGGCCCGGGGTCATGCGGGCCATGACGTCGTTGAAGTTGTCGCGGTCGACCTGGATGAACTTGCGGTCCTTCATCGGCTTCAGCGGCTCGGTCGGATCGCCCGAGAAGTCGCCGAGCACACCGACGACGAAGGGCAATTCCTTGACCACCGTCGCGCCTTCGGTCTCGACGTCGTAGGTGATGTGGACGCGGGGCTTGCGCACGCGATCCAGCTTCTGGTGGATACTCGCCATGTGATCGAACCTCCCTGCTCACGCCCTATGATAGGCGGTGATCGTCAATACCCGGATTGCTCGGCCGGCGGCGGCGCCTTCGCGCCGGAGGCGATGAAGAACTGCCGCCGCGTTTCCTCGTCGGTGATGAGTTCCTGCAAAAGCTCCTGCAGCGGCATGCGGCCGCGGCGGACCACCTCCTCCAGCGTGTAGGAGATGGGGGAATGAGGTTCCGTCTTGCGGAAGAAATCGGCAACCTGCAAGAGGACCTTGAAGGCGTCCTCGCGCGATGTCACAGCGCCGCTGACCTGGGACTTGGCCGTCGCCGCGGCCGGTGCGCCGCCGCCCGCCGCCGGCTCGGCCGCCGCGGGTTGGTCGGCCGCCGGTTCGTCGCCGGCCAGCGTCGCCAGACGGTCGCGCGCGGCGTAGTTCACCGCGTCCAGCGCCGCGTTCAGCACGGTGCGGATGTTGCCGGCGGGCGGCGCGTCATGGCCCGCCTTGTCGTACAGGGCCTTGCCCAGCGCCTCGAACGCGTCGCTGGCGCCCTGGATGTCCTCGACCAGCGTCTTGAAGTCCGCCGCCGGCGTCTCGCGCACGCTCTGCTCGAACTGTTCCCAGGTCACCGCGCCGTTGTCGATGCGCGCCTGTTTGCGCGCCTCGTCGGTGATCTTCGACAGCTCGATCGCCTGCTCGTAGTGCCAGAGCGCGTAGGTCATGTCGCCCAGCGTCAGCGGCACCTTGCGGATCGGCTGGATCAGCGTGCCGTCGGCCGACTCGCCGTTCAGGCCGGCCAGCGGGCCGACGCGGGTGGCGATGCCATCCTCGTCCGGGGCGGGGTACAGCGTGTCCCAGTAGCGTTCGACCAGGCCGCGCGCCAGGGTGAAGCCGTCGCGCAGGCCGGCGAAGCCCTGGGCCCGCAGCAATGCCTCGATGAACCAGGCGGTGACCTCCAGGTCCTTGGCCTGGGTGCGCAGGATCGTCGGGCAGACGTCGAGGATGGTGCGCCATTCCGGCAGCAGGCCGCCGGCGTCGTCCTCCACATCCATCGACCGTTCGGCGGCGCGTGCGGCGCTGCGGGCATCCTTGACCGTGTAGTAGTCGGCCGAGGCGTTCTCGCGCAGGTCGATTCCGGTTTCGGCGTCCTCCCCGACCGGTTGCAGCAATCCCTCAATGTCGAAAAGCTGAGGTGTCGGCATGTAAGGAAAGCACCCTTTTCATGGTCATATGAGGGAAGTCTGGGGGCAGTCCGGCGGTTCGCATCCCATCGGGTGCCAAGCTCCCGCACCGGCGAATTGATAGCGTTACTTCCACGGGTTCGACAAGGCTATTCGTCCAGGGGGCTACGGCCATAGGGAATATTGCAACTGCGTAACAATCGGGCGTTTGATTTACCCCTCGGCGCTTGACGAATCGAAATTGCGGATGGATGCTGCGGGTCCAACATCGGCATGACCCCGTCCGGAACCCCCATCGCGATGCCTCCTGACGCGCCCAGCCTCATCCCCTGCAGCGACGGCGCCGACGCCGGTCCGGTTCCTCCGGTCCGCGTCACACCCGTCCTGGTGGAAAAGCGCAGCCCGTCGGGGCGGCTGCTGGCGCGGGTCGGGGTGGCGAACGGGATGCTGGAAGGGACGTGCATCTTCTTCGCGGAGGATGGCGAGACGGTGGTTGCGGAAACGCTGTTCCGCGACGGCCGCCCGGTCGTGATCCCGCCCGCCACGATCGGTGCGCCGGTGGCGTCCGCCGACTCGTTGTTCTGACCGGCCGGAGACACCCCATGCCGCCCGCCGCCCGCCTTGGCGACCTGATCTTGCAGGACACGCCGCACTGCCACGCGCCGATCCACCCGCCGGCCCCGGTGCCGACGCCGGTGCCGCATCCCGGCATGCCGCTGGCGATCATGCTGGGCAGCCCGACCGTGCTGATCGGCACGATGCCGGCCGCGCGCCTGACCGACATCTCGGCGCCCTGCATGCTGCCGGGTTGCGTCCCCGCCGGGCCGGGCATGATCGCCCAGGGTTCGACCACCGTGCTGATCAACAACCTTCCGGCCGCGCGGATCAACGACATGACCGCCCACACCAGCTGCGTCGCCCCGATTCCCGGCCCGGTCGGCAAGGTGCTGCCGCCCGGCTGCCCCACCGTCATCATCGGCGGCTGAGCGCATGCGCCTCAGCCATTTCGAGCGGCTGCGCCCGGTCTGCCCGCGCTGCCTCGCCACACGCGGTACCGCCGTGCCGCTGGGGCTGGGCGTGGTGGAGGAGGCGACGGCGTCGTCGGTGCGCTGGGGAACGCTGGTCTGCGGCGATCCCGGCTGCGCCATGGAATACCCGATCATTGATGGCGCCCCGATCCTGGTGCCCGACCTGCGCGGCTGGATGGCGGTCAACGGTCCGCTGCTGACGGCGCGGACGGACATTCCGCCGACGATGGAAGGGGTGCTGGGCGACGCGCTGGGCCCCGACAGCGCCTTCAACGTCACGCGCCAGCATCTGTCGAGCTACGGCTGGGATCATTACGGTGACCTCGACCGCCAGCCGGGCGGCGAGGCGGCGGCGGCCGGGTCGGTCCTGCGCTGTCTCGCCACCGCGCTTGACGCCCTCGGCGGGATGGCGGCGCTGCCGGCCGGGCCGGTGCTCGACCTCGGCTGCGCCGCCGGGCGGACCAGCTTCGAAGTGGCGGAGCGCGGCGACGGCCTCGTGCTCGGGCTCGACCTGCATTGGCCGCTGCTGGCGCTGGCCCGCCGCGTGCTGGAGCAGGGGGAGGCGGTCTACCCGCTGCGCCGGTCCGGCATCGCCTATGACCGCCGCCGGGTCGAGGCGCGCTTCGCCGCGGCGGAGCGGGTGGATTTCTGGATCGGCGACGCGCTGTACCCGCCCTTCGCCCCGCGCGGCTTCGCGCTGGTGACGGCGATGAACGTGCTGGACTGCGTGGCGTCGCCGCCGGCCCTGCTGCGGGCGATCGACGGCGCGGTGGCGGACGGTGGCGGCGCGGTGCTGGCGACGCCCTTCGACTGGGCGACCCAGGCGACGCCGGTCGAGGCGTGGCTGGGCGGCCATTCGCAACGCGGCGACGACGCCGGCCGCTGCGAGGCGGTGCTGGCCCGCCTGCTGACCCCGGGCGCCCACCCGCAATCGGTCGAACGGCTGCGCGTCGTGGTTGAGCCGATGGATGTTCCCTGGACGGTCCGCATGCATGACCGCGCTTTGATGCAATACAGGACGCATTTGATCATGTTGCGGGCATGATGCGGGAAAGTTCATGGCAGAGGCGGCGGCCAGGGCGAAGCATCATGGTGGATTTTTCAAAATGGCTTGGCCACAGTTCGTCTTGCAGCCAGGGGACGAATTGCCGTGCCGGACGGATCTTGCGGGCGTGACGCCCGCTTGAGTTGAATGCTCAGAAGTCACACGAAGGGGATGGAGCCATGGTGGCGGTCGATCTGCAGGGCATGATTTCGCGTCTGAACCCCCTGTGCCGGCGGGCGCTGGAGGCGGCGGCCGGCCAGACGCTGTCGCGCACGCACTACAATTGCGAGATCGAGCACTGGCTTCTCCAGTTGATCGGCGCCGCCGACGGCGACCTGTCGGCGATCCTGCGGGTGTACGAGATCGACGCCGGGCGGCTGTCCGCCGACCTCACCCGCGTGCTGGACAAGCTGAAGACCGGCAACAGCCGGGCCCCGGCGCTGTCGCCGAACCTGGTGCAACTGATGCGCGAGGCGTGGGTGCTGGCCTCGCTGCAGTATGGCGAGGGGGCGGTGCGTTCCGGCCATCTGCTGGCGGCGCTGCTGTCCGACGAATCGCTGTCGGCCCAGGCCCGCGACATGTCGGGCCAGTTCGCGAAGATCAGCGCCGACGCGCTGCGCCGCGACCTGCCCAAGATCGTTGCCGACACGGCGGAGGCGCGGACCTCGGCCCCGGTCGGCGCGGCCGGGTCGGGCGGCGGCGCGGCCTCGGCCGGCGCCGGTCCGAAGGTGGGCGGGGCGACCCCCAACCTCGACCAGTACACCGTCGACCTGACCGACCGCGCCCGGAACGGCAAGATCGACCCGGTGCTGGGCCGCGACGCCGAGATCCGCCAGATCATCGACGTGCTGACCCGCCGCCGCCAGAACAACCCGATCCTGACCGGCGAGGCCGGCGTCGGCAAGACGGCGGTGGTCGAAGGCTTCGCCCTGCGCATCGCCGAGGGCGACGTGCCGCCGGATCTCCGCAACGTCCGCCTGCTGTCGCTCGACCTCGGGCTGCTCCAGGCCGGCGCCGGCATGAAGGGCGAGTTCGAGAACCGGCTGAAGGGCGTCATCGACGAGGTGAAGGGCTCCACCCAGCCGATCATCATGTTCATCGACGAGGCGCACACCCTGATCGGCGCCGGCGGGCAGGCCGGCCAGAACGACGCCGCCAACCTGCTGAAGCCGGCGTTGGCGCGCGGCGAGATGCGCACCGTCGCCGCCACCACCTGGGCCGAATACAAGAAGTATTTCGAAAAGGACCCGGCGCTGACCCGCCGCTTCCAGGTGGTGAAGGTGGAGGAGCCGGCGGAACCGGTCGCCGTCGACATGATGCGGGGCCTGACCGCCACCCTGGAAAAGCACCACAAGGTCCGCATCGTGACGGAGGGGCTGATCGAATCGGTCCGGCTGTCCAGCCGCTACATCCCGGCGCGCCAGTTGCCCGACAAGGCGGTCAGCCTGCTCGACACCGCCTGCGCCCGCGTGGCGATGAGCCAGACCGCGACGCCGCCCGCCGTCGAGGACCGTCGCCGCACCATCCAGCTCACCGAGACCGAGGTCGCGATCCTGGAGCGTGAGCAGGCGATCGGCATCGACCATGCCGAGCAGATCGCCGCGCTGAAGGACAAGATCGCCGCCGCCCGGACCGACCTCGCCGCGCTGGAGACCCGCTGGGCCAAGGAACTGGAGCTGGTCCGCGCCATCAACGAGACGCGCGACCAGCTCGTCGCCGCCCACGAGCAGTCCAAGGCGCAGCCCGCGGAAGGCGCAACCGAGGGGGCGACCGCCGCGGAGCCGCTGGACGCCGCCGCGCTGACCGCCAAGCTGTCGGCCCTGACCGCCGAGCTGACCGCGCTGCAGGGCGAGGATCCGCTGGTCAAGGTCGCGGTGGACGGGCAGGCGGTGGCCGAGGTGGTGGCCAACTGGACCGGCGTGCCGGTCGGCCGCATGGTCTCCAACGAGATCAAGACCATCCTGTCGCTGGCCGACCGCATGAAGGAGCGGATCATCGGCCAGGACCACGCGCTGGACGCCATCGCCCAGGCGATGTGGACCAGCCGGGCCAAGCTGACCGACCCGCGCAAGCCGATCGGCGTCTTCCTGATGGTCGGCACGTCCGGCGTCGGCAAGACCGAGACGGCGCTGACGCTGGCCGACCTGATTTATGGCGGCGAGCAGAACGTCACCACCATCAACATGACCGAGTACAAGGAGGAGCATAAGGTCTCCCTGCTGCTCGGTTCGCCTCCGGGCTATGTCGGCTTCGGCGAGGGCGGCGTCCTGACCGAGGCGGTGCGCCGCCGGCCCTACAGCGTCGTCCTGCTGGACGAGCTGGAGAAGGCCCACCCCGGCGTGCAGGACATCTTCTTCCAGGTGTTCGACAAGGGCACGATCAAGGACGGCGAAGGCCGCGACATCGACTTCAAGAACACCGTCATCATCATGACGTCGAACGCCGGCACCGACCTGATCCACAAGCTGAGCGCCGATCCGGAAACCACGCCCGACGCCGACGGGCTGCTGGAGGCGCTGCGTCCGGAGCTGCAGAAGAGCTTCAAGCCGGCCTTCCTCGGCCGCTGCACGGTCATCCCGTATTTCCAGCTGTCGGACGAGAACCTGGCGAAGATCGTCGGGCTCCAGCTCAACCGCATCGCCAAGCGCGTGGCGCAGAACTACAAGGCCGAGTTCAGCCATTCCGACGGGCTGATCCAGAGCATCGTCAACCGCTGCCAGGAGGTCGAGAGCGGCGCCCGCAACATCGAGACCATCCTGAACCGCACCCTTCTGCCGGAGATCTCGTCCCGCATCCTCGCCCGCATGGGCGAGGGCGAGCCGATCACCCGCGTCCACGTCTCGGTCGATGGCGAAGACCGCTTCGTCTACGACATCGCCTGACGCCCGGGGCGGGGGCAAAAAAAGCGGGCGGTGACGCCCGTCACAGCCCCCGCTTCAATTCTTTCGTAACCATACCGCACCGATCAAGCTTCAACATTCCGAAGACCGTGAGGAGACCACCATGGCGATCTACATCAAGTACGACGGCATCGACGGCGAGGCCACGCACGAGACCCACAAGAAGTGGCTCGACGTCAGCTCGCTGCAGTGGGGCATCGGCCGCGCCATCAGCACCCCGTCGGGGTCGACCGCCAACCGCGAGGCGTCGGAGCCGTCGGTGTCGGAAGTGACCATCTCCAAGCTGATGGACAGCTCCTCGCCGAAGTTCTTCGTCGAGTCCTGCACCGGCGCCGTCGGCAAGAAGGTGCAGATCCACCTCGTCACCACCGGCAGCCCGGGCAACACCTACGCCGAATACACCCTGACCAACGCCCTGGTCTCGGCCTACTCGATGTCCTCGGGCGGTGACCGTCCGTCGGAATCGATCTCCATCAGCTTCACCAAGATGGAGTACAAGTTCATTCCGTACGACGACAAGAACAAGGCCGGCACGCCGATCTCGGTCTCCTACGACCTGTCGACCACCAAGAGCGCCTGATAAGCGGTGCCCTCTCCCCAACCCTCCCCCACCTTTGGTGGGAGAGGGGACGGCCGCCGCTTCGCATGAGGCACCCTCTCCCGCTGACAAGCGGGGGAGGGTCGGGGAGGGGGCAAACCTTTGCCATCGCTGAGACGTTCTCCACTTCAAGGACCAAGCCCGCATGTCGGATGCGCCCACCATCTCGCAGACCGGCCGGCTTCTGTCGCTGACCTCGCCGCTGGGCGCGGACGCGCTGATCCCGGTGGCCGTCGAGGGTGAGGAAGGGCTGTCGCGCCTGTTCCGCTACACCATCACGATGATCTCGTCGCAGATGACGATCGCGCCGGCCGACATCCTGGGGAAGTCGCTGACGCTGTCGATCGCGCGCAAGGGCGGCGATCCGCGCCTCATCAACGGCATCGTGAAGAGCTTTTCCGCCGGCCCGCTCGCCATGCGCGGCTACCGCCGCTACACGGCGGAGATCGTGCCGACGCTGTGGCTGACCACCCTGCGGTCCGACTGCCAGGTCTTCCAGGAAAAGACCGTCGTCCAGATCGTCGACGCCGTGCTGTCCGACTGCGGCGTGACCGAGGTGAAGAAGCAGGGCCTGTCCGGCACCCACAACGCCCGCCCGGTCTGCGTCCAGTACCGCGAGACCCATTTCGACTTCATCGCCCGCCTGCTGCAGGACGAGGGCATCTATTTCCACTTCCTGCACGAGTCCGGCAAGCACACGCTGGTGCTGAGCGATTCCGCCGCCGGCTACGGCGATTGCCTGGACAAGGACGTCGTCCACGCCGCGTCGAGCCAGGGCAACACCCTGATGATCGACGGCTGGTCGCACGGCCAGTCCTACGAATCCGGAAAATGGACGCTGAAGGACTATAATTTCGAGACGCCGAGCACCGACCTGACCGCCAGCACGACGACGGTGGTCAGCGTCCCCGCCTTCAAGGCGCACGAGCGGTTCGAGTATCCCGGCGGGCACATGGTCAAGGCCGACGGCACCGCCCGGTCGCGCCTGCGCATGGAGGAGACCGAGACCGGCTACGACGTGGTGGAGGGCAGCGGCACCTACCGCGGCCTGTTCAGCGGCGGCAAGATCACCATGACCGACCATGCGGTGGCGGCGGAGGTGGGGAAGGGCTATGTCCTGACCGGCCTCGCCCTCAGCGCCCAGGACGACAGCCATCTCGGCAACAGCGGCGCGGCGCCCTTCTTCGGCTGCCGCTTCACCGCCATCCCCGACAGCGTGGTGTTCCGCCCGCCGCCGGTGCCGCGCCCGCGCACCCATGGCCCCGACACCGCCACCGTGGTCGGCCCCAGCGGCGAGGAGATCTACTGCGACACGTATGGCCGGGTGCGGGTGCAGTTCCATTGGGACCGCAAGGGCACCAACGACGAGAAGAGCTTCGTCTGGCTGCGCGTCGCCCAGACCATGGCCGGCAAGAACTGGGGCACCATCTTCACCCCGCGCGTCGGCATGGAGGTGCTGGTCGATTACCTGGGCGGCGACCCCGACCGGCCGCTGATCGTCGGCTGCGTCTACAACGCGGAGAACATGCCGCCCTACACGCTGCCCGACAACAAGACGCAGAGCGGCATCAAGACCCGCTCCAGCAAGGGCGGCGACGCGGCGACCTTCAACGAGCTGCGCTTCGAGGACAAGAAGGACGCGGAGGAGATCTATTTCCACGCCCAGAAGGACTTCAAGCGGATGGTGGAGAACGACGACACGCTCCAGGTCGATCACGACCAGACCATCACCATCAAGAACAACCGGACCGAGACGGTGTCCGAAGGCAACGAGGCGGTGACCATCGCCAAGGGCACCCGCACCGTGACGGTGTCCGAAGGCGACGACACCCACGAGGTGACCAAGGGCAACCGGACGGTCACCGTCAGCGCCGGCAACGACAGCCACACCGTCGCCAAGGGCAACCGGACGGTCGAGGTCGGGCAGGGCAACGACGCGCTCACCGTCGGCCAGGGCAACCTGTCGGTCGACGTCAGCCAGGGCAACTACGCGCTGACGCTGGGCATGGGCGACGCGACGGTGAAGGCCAGCACCGGCAAGATCACCTTGCAGGCGACCACCTCGATCGAGTTGAAGGTCGGCGCCAACAGCCTGAAGATCGACCAGACCGGCGTCACCATCAAGGGTACGATGGTCAAGGTGACCGGCGACGCCCAGGTCCAGATCAAGGGCGCCATCACCCAGGTGAACGGCGACGGCATGGTCCAGGTCAAGGGCGGCGTGGTAACCATCAACTGAGGATGCCGTCAACGGATGGGGCGCCGTCCGGACATGGGACGGCCTTGCGAGCGGGGTTTGGGACGGTGGACATCGGGTTGTTGCCGAAGTTGCGCTTCGCCCGCGCGGCCGAAGCGGTCGCGGGCATGGAGCTGTCGCCGGAGGCCAAGGCGCTGATGGCGCCGAACGCCGGCACGGCGGCCTTGCTGAAGGCGCTGATCGCGGCGGAGCTGTACGCCGACGCCATCCGGCTGCTCGGCATGGCGCTGCCGCGGCGCGAGGCGGTGTGGTGGGGCTGTCTGGCGGCGCGCGGCGCGCTGCCGCCCGAGCCCAAGCCGGCCGACATCGCGGCGCTGGAGGCGGCGGAGGCCTGGGTCTACCGCCCGACCGAGGAGAACCGCCGCGCCTGCTTCGCGCCGGCCGAGGCGATGGGGTTCGAAACCGCCTGCGCCTACGCCGCGCTGGCCGCCTTCTGGTCGGGCGGCAGCCTCGCCCCGCCCGACGCCGCGGTGGTGGTGCCGCCGGGCGACGGGCTGACCGGGACCGCCGCCGCCGCCGCGGTGCTGATCGCCGCCGCCGCGGTGCCCAAGGAGGTGTTGGCCCGCCAGCGCGCCACGCTGGTCCAGGCGCTGGACATCGCCAACGGCGGCAGCGGCATGGTCGGTGGCGGCAAGGTTGCCGGCGACAAGGCCGGGTGAGGGAGCGGCGAAGGCGATGAAGCTGCGTTTGACCCTGATCCAATGCCCGCCGGCGCAGGGCGGCGACATCAGCCGCGACCTCGGCACCGGGCGGCTGGTGATCGGCCGCGGTCCCGATTGCGACTGGGTGCTGAACGATCCGGAACGGCTGCTGTCCAAGGCCCACTGCCTGGTGGAGTTCAAGGGCGGCGTCTATGTCGTGATCGACAGTTCGACCAACGGCGTCTTCCTGAACGACAACCAGGCGCCGATCGGCCGCGGCAACTCGGCGGTGATCGGCGACGGCGACCGGCTGCGGCTGGGCGGCTTCGTGATGCGCGCCGGCTTCGCCGCCGAGGACGCGCCGCCGGCCAACGACCCGTTCCTGGCGGTGCTGCGCGGCTCCGGCCCGCCGGCGGCCGATCCGGGATTCGGCGGGCCGGCCGGTGACGACCCCTTCGCGCTGCCGGCTTTCCAGCGCGGGTCGATGCCGGTGATGCCGATCCCCGACGACGACGACCTGTTCGGCGAGCCGGCCGCTGGCGGTTCCCGCGGATTCGCCGGCTGGGAACGCACCGCCGCCGGCGGTTCGGACACCGGCGGTGGCGGTGCGGACTGGCCGGACTCGACCCAGACCGACTTCGTTCCCAGCGGGCTCGGCACCATGCGGGTCGGCCTCGACGGCGCCGGTGGCGGGATCCCCGACGACTGGCTCGACGAGCCGGTTGCCGCCGCGCCGCCGGCCGACGCTCCGCCGCTCGCCGCCGCACCCCCGGCTCCGCCCGCCCTGGCGCCCGACTGGGACGACGAGCCGCTGGTGCCGCCGGCCTTCGCCGCCCGCGCCGCGCCGCCTTCCGCCGCGCCTCTTGCGCCGTCCGGCGATCCGGGCGGCGATCCGGCGCTGACCCGCGCGCTGGTCGATGTCGTGCTGACCATGGTCCGCCGGCAGGCGGCGCTGGAGGCGCTGCTCGGCCTCGACCCCGACGACACGCTGGCGCAGGGTGATTCGCTGCTGCGCCGCGCCACCGACCCCGACGACGCGCTGGCCCGCCTGCGGGCGCTGCCGCCGGCGGAGGCGGAGGAGCTGCTGCGCGCGGTGATCGCCGACGGCGCCGCCCACCAGTCGGCGCTGCTGGCCGCGGTCCGCGAACTGACGGGGGAGACCGCCGACGGCGGCACCCGGCTGGCCGCGCTCTACCGCCGGCTGCTGCCGATCCACCGCCACGCGCTGGGCGGCTGACGGCGGCGGCCATGGCATCGTCCCACCGTCCACACGCCATCATTCGGCAAGCCATCATCCTGCAAGCCATCATCCTGCAAGAGGGAACGCGCCCATGAGTTGGGACGACAAGGTCATCTGGTCCGAAGGCATGTTCCTGCGGGCGCAGCATTTCCAGCAGCAGGACCGCTATGTGGAACGGCTGGTGCGCGGCCGGGTCGGCGGCATCCGCCCCTTCGCCTGGGGCATCACCGAGCTGACGATCAACCGCGAGCTGCTGGCCGTCGGCAAGTTCGCCGTGCTGCGCTGCAAGGGCATCCTGGAGGACGGCACGCCGATCAACATCCCCGACGACGACGACCCGCCGCCGCCGCTCGACCTGCCCGAAACGCTGGGGTCGAGCATCGTCTACCTCGCCCTGCCGGTGCGCCAGCGCGGCGGCGTCGAGTTCGAGGTCGGCGAGAGCGCCGACGCCGCCACCCGCTATGTCGGCGAGGAGACCGAGACGGTCGACGCCGTCGCCGGGTCGGCCAGCGTGTCGCGCATCCGCACCGGCAAGCTGCGGTTGCGCTACCGGCTGGAACGGCAGGAGCGCGCCGGCTACCACTGCCTGGGCCTCGCCCGCATCCAGGAGGTGCGGTCGGACCGCCACGCCACGCTCGACGACCGCTACATCCCGCCGGCCCTGAACGTGGCGGCGCTGCCGCCGCTCGCCGGCTACGTCACCGAAATCCTCGGGCTGCTGGGCAGCCGGGCCGAGGCGCTGGCCGCCCGCGTCTCCGGCTCCGGCGCCCGCGGCGCGGCGGAGATCGCCGACTTCCTGATGCTCCAGGTGGTCAACCGGATGGAGCCGGTGGTGGCCAACCTCGCCCGCATGCCCGACATTCACCCGGAGAGGTTGCACACCCTGGTGCTCGGGCTGGCCGGCGAGCTGGCGACCTTCACCGCCGCCAACAAGCGCCCGCCGTCCTTCCCGCCCTACCGCCACGACGACCTGCAGGGCACGCTGGAGCCGGTGGTGGCGGAGATCCGCCGGTCGCTGAGCGCGGTGCTGGAGCAGACCGCCGTCCCGATCGACCTGCAGGAGCGCAAGTACGGCATCCGCGTCGGCACCATCGCCGACCGCAGCCTGATCACCACGGCGACCTTCGTCCTGGCGGTGCGGGCCGACATGCCGGGCGAGGCGCTGCGCCGCAACTTCCCGGCCCTGGTGAAGATCGGCCCGGTCGAACAAATTCGCGAGCTGGTGAATGTCCAGCTGCCCGGCATCCGTGTAAGGCCGCTGCCGGTCGCGCCGCGGCAACTGCCCTATCACGCCGGCGCCGTGTATTTCGAGCTTGAACGGGGTAGCCCGATTTGGAAACAGCTTGCAACGTCGGGCGGAATCGCGGTTCATCTGGCGGGTGACTTCCCACAGGTTGCGATGGAGCTTTGGGCGATCCGTGGCTGATGCGGCGCATATTTCCGGAGCGGCGACTCCATGAGGCTGGGCGGGGTGCTGGCCCTGCGCACCGGCGCCGTCATCGCGGCGACGGTGGCGACGGCCGTCCTGCTGTCGGTGGCGCTGTCCGGGCTGAAGTTCGAACAGAAGCTGCGCGAGGTCACCAGCTCCCGCCTGTCGGTCGTCGCCGATGAAATGCGCCGCCGGGTCGAATACGGCCTGACGCTCGGCCTCGACCTGTCGGAACTGGTCGATGTGCAGGCGCAGGCCGAACGCGCCGGCGCCGGTGACGAGATCCTCGGCGTCGAGGTGGTGGACGACCGCGGCGTCGTGCTGTTCGCCGCCGACCGCGCCGCCATCGGCCATCCCACCCCGGTCCATTGGGACGGCGACGCCGCGGCCCCGGCCGCCGGCCTGCGCCAGCGGATCGACGGCGACACCCTGGTGCTGGGCGCCGGGGTGCGCAACAGCTTCGGCCAGACGGTGGGCGAGGAGATCCTGCGCTCGTCCCTGGCCGGGCTGCGGGCGCGCGTCGCGCTGGTGGAGGACCGGTTGCGCGTGGGCACGCTGATGCTGGTCGCGCTGGCGGCGCTGGTGACGCTGGTGGCGGTCTTCCTGGTGGTTCGGCACGGCGGCGGACGCCGCGGCCTCGCCGCCGGCACGGCCCCGCTCGGCGTGGTGCACGACCGCCTCAAACAGGGGATGGACGCCGCCGACCACGCCATGGAAGAACTGGAGCGCGAACTCGACGCCATGGTGCCTCCCGGCACCTTCGCCATGGTGCCACCCGGCACTTCCCTGCACGGGGTGGCCTCATGAACAAGGCCGGCATGTCCCGCGATCCGATCAGCGCCCTGGTGCTGCGGCTGACCATCGTCACGGTGGCGGTGCTGCTGCTCGCCGCCGGCGCCGCGTCCTGGCTGGCGCTGCGCAGCTTCGACCCGCTGTTCCAGCCGGAACTGGCGCGCAAGGCGCAGACGGTCGGCGACCTGCTGGCGTCGCAGATCAACCGCGGCCTCGCCGTCCGGATCCCGCTGAACCGCATGGCCGGCCTCGACAGCCTGTTCACCGCGGAGGTCGACC
This sequence comes from Azospirillum sp. TSO35-2, assembly GCF_003116095.1. Lineage (GTDB taxonomy): Bacteria > Pseudomonadota > Alphaproteobacteria > Azospirillales > Azospirillaceae > Azospirillum. The sequence goes on along the minus strand of NZ_LGRA01000013.1, from coordinate 240,204 downwards.
GCCACGAGGACATCGCCTACGTCGCCGTCACCGATCCGTCCGGTCGCGTCGTCGCCGCGGCCGGAACACCGCTGGCCGGGACCGCCGCCCTGGCGGTGGAGCGGCTGGGCGGGCCGGCCGACGGGCGGCTGGTGGGCGGCTTCATCGACATCGACCGGCCGCTGGGCGACGACGCCGCGCCGGCCGGCGTGCTGCATGTCGGCATCGACAGCGCCTTCCTCGCCAAGGCCTCCACCGATCTGGCGCTCGACGTGCTGTCGGTGGTCATCGTGTCGGTGCTGCTGATCTTCGAGGTGCTGCAGCTGGTGGTGAACCTCGCCATGCGGCGGGTGCTGACCCTGCGGCTGCTCGCCGACCGGGCGGAGGAGGGCGACTTCCGCGCCACCCTGCCACCGGCCACCGGCGGCGACGCCATCGCCCCCGACCTCGCGCGGGAGGAGGGCGGGGTGCGGACGGCGCTGGACGCGGTGAACGCCCGCTACGCCGGTCTGGCGGCGCGGGTGGCGGCGCTGCGCGGCGGCCTGGGCGCCGACGACCCGCGGGTCGGCCGGGCGGAGGCCGGGCTGGCGGCCCTGGCCCGGCGCTTCCGCTTCCGCGATCCCGCCACCACCACCACCGCCGCGCCGACGCCGCTGAACCTGGTCTTCCTGCGCCTGCCGGTCTTCCTGTTCTGTCTGTCGGAGGAGCTGTCGCGCCCCTTCCTGCCGGCCTACGCCAAGTCCTTCGCCGGCGAGGTGCCATGGCTGACGCCGGACATGGTGGTCAGCCTGCCGATCACCCTGTTCATGCTGGTCTGGGCGCTGTCGCAGCCGGGCGGGGCGCGCTTTTCCGAACGCTGGGGCCGGGCGCGGTCCTTCACCATCGGGGCGCTGCTGGCCGCCGCCAGCCTGGCGCTGACCGCCGGCGCCGGGTCGCTGTTCGAGCTGATGCTGTGGCGCTGCCTGACCGCGCTCGGCTACGGGCTGGTGCTGATCACCGCGCAGGGCATCGTCATCGACCACACCACGCCGCGCAACCGCGCCACCGGCATGGCGATGTTCATCGGCGCGCTGCTGGCCGCCGGCGTCTGCGGCCCGGTCGGCGGCGGCATCATCGCCGATCAGGTCGGCTTCCGCGCCACCTTCCTGCTGGGGGCGGCGCTGGCGCTGGGCGCCGGGCTGTCGGTCAGCCTGCTGCTGCTGCGCGGGCGCGGGACGGCGGCGGGTCCGACGGCGGCCCGGCCGGCGCTGGGCGCCGCGCTGCCGCTGTTCCGCGACGCCCGCTTCTCCGCCCTGATGCTGCTCAGCGCCATCCCGACCAAGATCGCCTCCACCGCCTTCCTGTTCTGCCTGGTGCCGCTGCTGCTGACCGCCGACGGCGCCAGCAAGGCGGAGGTCGGGCGGGTGCAGATGATGTATTTCGTCGCCTTCATCCTGGTGTCGCCGCTGGCCGCCACCCTGTCCGACCGCTGGCAGGCCCGGCGCGGCTTCATCGCCGCCGGCGGCCTCGGCACGCTGGCGAGCTGCCTGCCCATCGTCGCCACCCAGGCGCTGTGGGGGCCGCCGCTGGCCATCGCGCTGTTCGGGCTGGCCCAGGCGCTGGTCGGCGCCCCGCAACTGACCCTGGTGTCGCAGATCGCCCGCGACGGCGGCCTGCCGGAAACCGCGGCGATCGGCTGGTACCGGCTGATCGAGCGGCTGGGCGGCGCGCTGGGTCCCGTCACCGCGATGGCGGTCGCCGTCGCCACCTCCTACCGCGAGGCGATGCTGGGCATCGGCCTGCTGTGCGGGGCGAGCGCGCTGCTGTTCTGGATTCTGTTCCGCACCGGCCGGCCGGCGACCCCCGCCGCCCGACCGCAGGAGGCCTGACCATCATGAGTTTCGATCCCCGCCTCCTTCCCATCGGACGGCGTTCGCTGCTGCGGTTGGCGGCGGCAGGCTCGCTCGCCCTGCCGGGCGCCGCGGCGGCCGGCCGGGCGCTGGCGGCGACGGTGCCCGACAAGACCTTCCGGATCACCATGGTGCTGGGCCGCGGCGAGAGCGACAACGAGTTCGGGTTCAAGGACTATCTGGCCCGCCGCGGCCTGAGGGCCGAGTTCACCATCCGCAACACCGGCGGCGACAGCGCGAAGCTGCCGGGCATCATCGAAGAGATCAAGGACACCCGGCCCGACCTGATCTACAGCTGGGGCACGCCGCAGACCCGCGGCCTCGTCGGTCCCTACGACGACGCGGATCCGCGCCGCTACGTCACCGACATCCCGGTCGTCTTCACCTTCGTCGCCGCCCCGGTCGACGCGCGGATCGTGCCCGACCTCGCCCATCCCGGCCGCAACGTCACCGGCACCGTCCACATCGCGCCGATCGCGGTGCAGCTCAACACCATCCAGGCCTACCGCCCGGTCCGCCGCATCGGCGTCGTCTACAACCCGCAGGAGCGCAACTCGGTCCTCACCATCGAGGGGCTGCGGGCGGAGGTGGCGCTGCGCAAGCTGGAGCTGATCGAGGAGCCGGTGCCGCTGGACGGCAAGGGCGACCCCGACGCCTCGGCGGTGCCGGAGATGATCGCCCGCGTCGCCAAGCGCGGGGCGGAGGTGCTGTACATCGGCCCCGACACCTTCATCGCCTTCCACAACCGCAGCGTTGTCGCGGCGGAGGCGTTGCGCCACCGGCTGCCGACCTTCTCGGTCACCGAGCTGATCGTGCGCACCGACAAGGCGATGCTGGCGCTGGCCAGCAGCAGCTACGGCATCGGCCGCTTCACCGCCTTCAAGGCGGCGCAGATCCTGGTGGACGGCACCAGCCCGGCCGACATCCCGGTCGAAACGCTGAAACGCTTTTCCGTCATCATCAACATGGCGACCGTGCGGGCGCTCGAACACTACCCGCCGATCGGCCTTCTGAACTTCGCGGAGATCATCGAATCATGAGCGGGCGTATCACCCGGGCCAACGGGAGGGGCGCGTCATGAGCCCACGCTCCTGCGCCGGGCTGCCAGTCGGCGCCCTGCCGTTGCGCGGCGACGCGGCCCGGGCGGTTGCCGCCGTGCGGCTGTCGCGGCTGGCCGCCCTGCTGCCGGACGGGCTGTCCGTCCGGCTGATGGACGGCGACGATTCCAGCCTGCTGGCCGATTTCCGCGTGCGGGTGGTGGCGACGCTGGAAGACCCCGACCATTACCGCATGGCGGGCGAGGTCGGGAACTTCGTCGCCGACCATCTGGGCGACCGCGGGCTGACCGCCGGCGTCTTCCGCGGCGGGCGGCTGGTGGCCTACGGCGCGCTCGGCCTGCCCGGGGCGGACGACCCCAACCGCGGCCGCGACCTCGACCTGCCGGAGGCGGAGCTGGGCTCCGTCGCCCACATGTCGTCGGCGATGGTCGACCCGTCGGAGCGCGGGCGCGGCCTGCACCACCGGCTGATCGACTGGCGCATCGAGGTGGCGGAGGCGCTGGGCCGCCGGCACCTGCTGACCACGGTCAGCCCGCGCAACCATTGCAGCTGGGGCCATCTCGCCGGGCACGGCATCTACCCGAAGCGGCTGGTCCGCGTCGGCGGCGATCTGGTGCGGCTGCTGGTCCACCGCGACTTCACCACCGACCCGATCTTCGACCCGGCCACCGCCGAGCTGGTGGCGATCGAGGATCTGGCCGGCCGCTGGGACGTGTTCGAGCGCGGGCATGTCTGGGGCCGTGTCGCCGCCGGCGACGGCGCCGCCCGGCGCTGGTACGCGCTGTGCGGGCGGGTGTGGCGCGGGCGCGGCCGCTGAGCGGCGCCGAAGGGGGAAGGCCGGGATGGGATCGGGAAGCTTCGGGGCACGGCTGGCGGCGTTCGTGGCGGTGGCGGTGCTGGTCGCCGCCCTGTCCGCCGTCGTGCTGTGGACGCGCGAACAGGCGCGCCGGCTGGACGAGGCGGTGACCTCCCAGGTCGATTTCGTGCTGAGCGAGGCCAAGGCGTCGCTGGAGGTCCAGTTGAACCTCGGCCTCGCCCTGGAGGATCTGCCGCGGGTCGACGGGCTGTTGACCCGCGCCCGTGCCGCCCTGCCGGGCATCCAGTCGGTCGCCGTGCTGGACGAGGCCGGGACCGTCCTGTTCTCCACCAACGCGGTGGAGGTCGGGGAGCGGCCGCCGATCGGCCACGCCGCCAATGCGTCCGGCTCCGCCGCCGTCACCGGCTTCTGGTCGGAGGGGCAGGGCGCCGAGCGGGTCTACGGCGTCGGGCTCGCCACCAGCTTCGACACCGTGGCGGGCAGCGTGCTGCTGCGGATGCCGGCCGGCGCGATGGCGGAGCCGATGCGCCATTACGCGCTGACCCTGGCGATCGGCGCGGTGCTGGTGGCGCTGCCGCTGGCGCTGCTGGCGTGGCTGGCCGGCCTGTGGCTCGCCCGCCGGCCGCGCCGCGCGCTGTCCGACCTTGCCGCGGCGCTGGAGGGGCTGGGCGAGGGCGCCGGGCCGTCCGGAACCCCGGCCGCCGCCGCGGCCGGTGCCGCGCGGACGCTCGGCCTGCCGGCCGATGCCTTTGCCGACGCGGTGCGCCGGCGCCTGGACATCCTCGATGGGGCGGAGCGCGAAGTCGCGCGCCTGGACGAACTCGCATGACCACCGCCGCGCCCAGCCATCCCCCCGGAACCCGCCTGTTCATGGCCGGCATCCCCGCCGTCATCCTGCTGGCGGCGCTGCTGGCGATGGCCGGCGTCGGGCTGCTCGGCACCCTGCTGGCGCAGACCCAACTGGGCGAGGCGCGCGCCGCCAAGGCCGCCGCGGTGGCGGAGGCGGTGCAGCACGACCTGGAACGCGCCATCGGCTTCGGCATTCCGCTGGAGCGGATCGAGGGCGTCGGCGCCTATCTCCAGGGCATCGCCGGGCGCAACCCCGACCTTGGCGTCCTCGCCCTGACCGGGGCGGACGGCGCGCTGCTGCAAGGCGCGCTCGGCGGCGCGTCGGCAACGGCCCAGGGGCCAAGCCCGGAGACGGGGCGGCCGAACGCCGGGACGCTGGCGGCGCTGGCCGCGGCGCTGCGCGGCCTGCCGACGCCCGAGACGCGGGCGGCGACGCTGCAGCCGATCGAACAGGACGGTTTCCTGATCCTGCGCCTGCCGGTGCGGGTCGGCCGCTATTCCTCCGAAGGCGGCGGTGGCGGCGTCAGCCAGCCGCCGGCCGGCCATGTGCTGGTCGGCGTCCAGCCGGGCGACGTGCGCGGCCAGATCGCCGGGGAGCTGGTGACGGTGGCGCTGGGCGCGCTGGGCGTGCTGCTGCTGGTGGCCGAGCTGGCCGGCGTGCTGGTCCGCGCCGGTTTCCGCGCCCCCTTGCGGCGGCTGGCGGGCGTGATGGACGAGGCGTCCGCCGGGCGTTTCGCCACGCTGATCGGCCGCCGGCCGCGCGATCAGGTCGGCCGCCTGCTGTTCGCCTTCAACGCCGTCGTCTACGGCCTGCACGACCGCCGCCAGCGCTTCGCCGCCCACGCCGAGGAGGTGCGCACCGCGGTGTTCGACCCGGAGGTCGCCGCCGCCGTCGAGCGCACCCGCAGCGAGGCGCTGGCGGCGCTCGGTCCCGGGCTGGAGGCGACGCCGCGCCGGGTGGTCGACGCCCGCGCCGACGACGTCCACGCCTTCGCCACCCTGGCCACCGCCGCGGCGGTCCTGCTGGCGCTGGGCGGCGCGGCGACGACGCCCGGCGCGGCCTGGACCGGTCCGCTCGGCCTTGGCCTCGCCGCGCTGGCCGCCGCGCTGGCCGGGGCCGGCGCCGGGTACGCCGTCGCCGCGCGCTGGCGACGGTGGGCGGCGCTGCTGACGATGGCGACGACCGTCGTGGCCGCCGTGCTGCTGCTGGAGGGCGTCGCCGCGGCCGGGTTGCTGCCGGGGGCGCTGTGCGCCGGGCTGGCGGCCGGGCTGTCGCTGTCCTACCGGCGCCGTCAGGTCGGGCCGGGGGCTGGTGGCGGCGTCGTCGCCCGTGCGCTGGCGTCCGGTGCCGTCGCCGCCATCCTGTGGGGGGCGGCGACCGGCTGGGACGGCGCCACCCTCGCCGCGTCCGCCCTGGTGCCGGCCCTGCTCGCCGCCCTGATGGCGCGCTCCATCGTCGTTCCGCGGAGCTGAGAGGCCCCCATGCTGCTTCAGACCCGCATCATCCTGTTCGTGCTGGCGACCGTCACCGTGGTCGCCGGGCTTCTGCTCGGCTTCGCCGGCCTGCGCGAGGACGCCGCCGACCAGCACGCCCGCGCGCTGGAACTGGCCCGGCTGGAGACCTCGTGGCAACTCGCCCTGGCCGGTGCCGCCGGCCGCGTCGACCAGAGCCTGGGCCGCCTGATCGGCGATCCCGAGATCGCCCGCGCGCTGGAGGCGGAGGAC
>NZ_LGRA01000013.1:1341-233877 GCF_003116095.1 Azospirillum sp. TSO35-2 | reverse complement strand
GACGCTGCGGCGGTATTTGGGCGGGACGCTGTGAAGGGAAGGGGAGGTCATGGGGAAGGGGGCGGGAATGGGGGCGGGCACGCAGTTGGTGATCTTCGATTGCGATGGGGTCCTGGTCGACAGCGAACCGATCTCCATCGCCGTCCTGGTCGAGGGCATCCGCGCCGCCGGCGCGGTGATCGACGAGAGCGTCGCCTACCGGCGCTTCCTCGGCCGCTCGCTGGGCTCCATCGGGTCGATCCTGCTGGAGGAATACGGCCTGTGTTTCGACGCGGCGCACCAGGAGGCGATGCGCGCGCGGCTGTTCGACCGCTTCCGCGCCGCTCTGCAACCCATTCCCGGCGTGGCGGACACGCTGTCCCGCCTCGGCCGGCGCCGCTGCGTCGCGTCGTCCAGCCAGCCGGACCGCATCCGGCTGTCCCTGACCGTGACCGGTCTTCTGGAATATTTTGATGGGAACATCTACAGTTCGGCCATGGTGAAGAGCGGCAAGCCGGCGCCCGACCTGTTCCTTCATGCCGCCCAGGGAATGGGGGCCGACCCGGCCGGCTGCGTCGTCGTCGAGGACAGCCCCGCCGGCATCGAGGCGGCCAAGCGGGCCGGCATGCGGGTGTTCGCCTTCGTCGGCGGGTCGCACGCCGAACCGGCGGGCTTGCGGCGAACCGTCGAGGCGCTGGCGCCCGATCTGGTCTTCGACGACATGCGCCAGTTGCCGCGTCTGCTGGATGGGGGCCGGTTGGACGGGGAGGCCGCGCGGGAGACGGTCTGATGCGCGATCTTGTGTGCGCGGTGGATGTGGGGACGACCAGCGCGCGGGCCGGCATCCTGGATCGGACCGGCGCCCTGCTGGCGCGGGCGGAGCATCCGCTCCGGCTGTCCCGGCCGCGCCCGGACCACGCCGAACATGATTCGGAGGATGTCTGGCGGGCGGTGTGCCGCGCCGTCGCGGCCGCCCGCGTCAAGGCCGGCGCCGGGGCGGAGCGCGTCGCCGCCATCGCCTGGGACGCCACCTGCTCGCTGGTGGTGCGGGGCGAGCAGGGACGCCAAGTCAGCGTGTCGGCGGACGGCGGTCCCGACGAGGGACCTGCGGGCGACGGGACCTGCTGGGACACCATGGTGTGGCTCGACCACCGGGCGATGGCGGAGGCCGACGACTGTACGGCGACCGGGCACCGGGTGCTGAGCCATCTGGGCGGCGTCATGTCGCCCGAAATGCAGACGCCGAAGCTGATGTGGCTGAAACGCCATCGCCCCGACCGTTGGCGCGACGCCCGGCTGTTCTTCGACCTTGCCGATTTCCTGTCCTGGCGGGCCTGCGGCTCGACGGCGCGGTCGCAATGCACGCTGACCTGCAAATGGACCTATCTCGCCCACGCCGACGGCTGGCAGCGCGACTTCTTCGAAGGGCTGGGCGTCGGCGACCTGCTGGAACAGGGCGGGCTGCCGGCGCGGGCGACGCCGGTCGGCACCGCGCTGGGGCATCTGACCGAGCGGGCGGCCCGCGAACTGACGCTCGACACCTCCTGTGTCGTCGGCGCCGGGCTGGTCGACGCCTTCGCCGGCGCGCTCGGCGTCGTCGGCGGCCATGCCGAGGGCTCGGACGACCGGCGCGCCGCCCTGATCACCGGCACGTCGAGCTGCATCACCGGCTTCTCGCGCCGGCCGCGCTCGGCGCCGGGGGTCTGGGGACCCTATTTCGGCGCGGTCCTCCCGGAACACTGGCTGGTCGAAAGCGGGCAGTCGGCGACCGGCGCCCTGCTTGACCATGTCATCCAGGTTTTCGGTGGGACACCGCCCAGCGCGGCGGCGCACGCCGCCATCATCGCCCGCATCACCGCGATGCGCCGCGATCCGGACGCCGATCTCGGCCGCGATCTGCACATCCTGCCGGACTTCCACGGCAACCGCTCGCCCTTCGCCGATCCGCACGCGCGCGGCGTGATCAGCGGCCTGACGCTCGACAGCTCCTTCGACGGGCTGTGCCGGGTCTATTGGCGGACGGCGGTCGCCATCGCGCTGGGGGTGCGCCACATCCTGGAGGGGCTGGCCGATCACGGCTACCCGATCGACGCGCTGCATGTGGCGGGCGGCCACAGCCGCAACCCGCTGCTGATGGAGCTGTACGCCGACGCCACCAAGGCCGCCATCCACGAGACGACGGCCGCCGACGCGGTGCTGTCGGGCACGGCGATGGTCGCCGCGACCGCCGCCGGCTGGTACGGCAGCCTCGCCGAGTCGGCGCGGGCCATGCAGCAGCCCTGCCACCGCCGCGCCGCCAACCCGGCCAGCGCCGCCGGCTACGAGCGGGACTACCGGATTTTCCGGCGCATGCACGCGCACCGGCTGGAACTCCAGGAGCTTGGTCGCGGCTGACGGCGGTCCGCCGCCTTGACGAGGGCGGCGGCGACACCCGACGCCGTCCCGGGCGGGATCAGCGTCCGGCCTCAATCAGCGTCCGGCCTCAGGCATCGGCGGTTCGGCGCACACCTCCCGCACGCAGCCGCGCAGCCAGCGATGCGCCGGATCGGCGTCCATCCGCGGGTGCCACAGCAGCGAGATGGTGACCTCCGGCAGGATGAGCGGGAGCGGGAAGCTGTGCAGGCCGACGCGCAGGGTGCCGGTGTAGCGTTCGGGGACGCTGGCGATCAGGTCGGAGGCGCGCGCCAGGGCCAGGGCCTCGGAAAACCCGCCGACCACCGTCACGATCTCCCGCCTCAGCCCCGCCGCGTTCAGGGCATCGTCGATCGGCCCGCGGTCGGCCCCGCGGCGGGAGACGAGGATGTGCCGGCCCGCCGCGTAGAGCGCCGGTGTGACCGCCGCCCCGGACAGTGGGTGACCCGGCCGGACGACGCCGACGAAGCGGTCGCGGAACAGCGCCTGCGCCCGCAACTCCGGCCCGGTGGCATCGCCGACGACGCCGGTTTCCAGATCGACGCTGCCGTCGCGCAAGGTCGCGCTGTCGCGGTCCGGCTTCGGCACGAAGCGCAGCCGGACGCCCGGCGCCTGTTCGCCGACACGCGCGATCAGGGCTGGCCCGAAATTCTCGACGAAGCCCTCGCGGTTCCGGAGCGTGAAGGTCCGGGCCAGCCGCGTCAGGTCGAGCGTCTCCGCGGGGCGCAGGACGGCCTCCACCTCCTGCACCAGCGGACCGAGGCGCCCGCGAAGCTCCAGCGCCCGCGGTGTCGGCACCAGACCGCGCCCGGCGCGCACCAGCAACGGGTCGCCGGTGACCTCGCGCAACCGTGCCAGCGCGCGGCTCATCGCCGACGGGCTGAGCCGCAGCCGCCGGGCGGCGCGGGCGACGCTGCCCTCGGCAAGCAGCACGTCGAGGGTGAGGAGCAGGTTGAAATCGGGGTGCGTCATCGACCGACCATAGCACGGGCGGTACGCCGGGACATGGCGCTGGATGCACGAATACACTGCAAACCGTGCGTGTTCCGCCATCCTTGGCACGGGCCTAACGTTCCTCATCGCTCCGACTTTCAGAGCCAACAGGGGACACCGCCCATGACGACACCACCGATTGCCGGGAACCACGACGCCATGACGGGACGCGCACCGCCGCCGATCCTGGGGGCGCTGGGCTGCCTGTCCTTGTCGCTGTTGCTGTCGTCGCTCAGCACCAGCAGCGCCAACATCGCCCTGCCGGCCCTGGCCGCCGCCTTCACCGCCTCGTTCCCGCAGGTCCAGTGGGTCGTCCTCGCCTATCTGCTCGCGATCACCACCCTGATCGTCAGCGTCGGACGGCTGGGCGACATCGTCGGCCGTCGCCGGCTGCTGCTGGCGGGGCTGGTCCTGTTCACCGCGGCCTCGGCCTTGTGCGGCGTCGCGCCGTCGCTCGGGCTGCTGACCGCCGCCCGGGCGGCGCAGGGGCTGGGCGCCGCCATCATGATGGCGCTGGCCATGGCGTTCGTCGGCGAGACGGTGCCCAAGGAGCGGACCGGCAGCGCCATGGGGCTGCTCGGCACCATGTCGGCGGTCGGCACGGCGCTGGGGCCGTCGCTCGGCGGCGTCCTGATCGGCGGGTTCGGCTGGCGGGCGGTCTTCCTGGTCAACCTTCCCCTGGGCCTGCTGGCCGTGGTGCTCGGCCATCGGTTCCTGCCGGGCGACCGCGTGGTGCCGAAGGCGGAGCGCCCCCGCTTCGACGGCGTCGGCACGCTGCTGCTCGCCGGCACGCTCGCCGCCTACGCGCTGGCGATGACGGCCGGGCACGGCCGGTTCGATCGCGTCACCATCGCCCTGTTGCTGGCCGCGGCCCTCGGCGGCTTCCTGTTCCTGCGGGTCGAGGCGCGGGTGGCCTCGCCGCTGATCCGGCCGGCGGCGTTCCGCGACCGGGTGCTGAGCGGCAGCCTCGCCATGAACGCGCTCGTCTCGGCGGTGATGATGGCGACGCTGGTGGTCGGGCCGTTCTACCTCTCCGTCTCGCTCGGGCTGGGCGAGGCGCTGGTCGGGCTGGTCATGTCGGTCGGCCCGCTGATCTCGGCGCTGAGCGGCATCGTCGCCGGCCGAATCGTCGACCGTTTCGGCGCGTCGGTCATGGTCGTCGCCGGGCTCGCCGCGACGGCGGCCGGTGCGCTCGCCCTGTCGGTGCTGCCGTCGCTGTTCGGCGTTGCCGGCTACATCGCGGCCATCGCCGTGCTGACGCCGGGCTACCAGCTGTTCCAGGCCGCCAACAACACCATGGTCATGATGGACGTCGCGGCGGACCGGCGCGGCGTCGTGTCGGGCATGCTGAACCTGTCGCGCAACCTGGGGCTCATCACCGGGGCGTCGGCGATGGGGGCGCTGTTCGCGCTGACGGCGGGGGCGGCCGACATCACCGCGGCACCGCCCGCCGCCGTTGCCGCCGGGATGCGGGCGACCTTCGCCGTCGCGGCGGTCCTGGTCGTCGCCGCCCTCGCCATCGCCGGCCTCAGCCGTGCCGCCGCGGCCCACCGCCCACGAACCGGCGACGCGGTGTGAGCGGTGGGTTCAGCCTCAATCGCCGGCGCGGGCCTCCGCCCACTTGGCTATCGCGGGCATGGGCCCGCGGGGCCGCCGTCGCGGCCCTCCAGCGACACCGGCCGATGACCGGTGCCGCTGGCCTTACAGCTTCGCCGCCGCGTCGAACACCGCGTGGCTGTAGGCGCCCTCCGGCTTCTTGGAGATCACCGGGGTGGACGCGCCCGACATCAGGATGCCGACGGTGCGGTCGAAGTCGGCCGGGTCGAGATAGCCGGTGCCCTTGGCGCCGCCCTCGATCAGCTTGGCGACCTCCTGCATCATGGTGGTCTGGTGCTCTTCGGTCTGGGCGCCGGTGGTGTCGTTCTCCAGCACGATCTTCACCGCTTCGGGCTGGTTCTTGGCGGCGTACTCCCAGCCCTTGGCCGAGGCCTTCACGAACTTCGCCAGCTTGGCGACGATCTTCGGATCGGAGAGCGACTTTTCGGTGGCGTAGAGACCGTCCTCCAGCGTCGCCACACCCTGGTCCTGGTACTTGAAGACGGTCAGCTCGTCGGCCTTCATGCCGGCTTCGATCAGCTGCCAGTATTCATTGTAGGTCATGGTGGAGATGCAGGCCGCCTGCTTCTGCAGCAGCGGGTCGACGTTGAAGCCCTGCTTCAGCACCTTCACGTCCGGGTTGGCGCCCGAGGTGGAATAGCCGAGCTTGCTCATCCAGGACAGGAACGGATACTCGTTGCCGGAGAACCAGACGCCCAGGGTGTGGCCCTTGAAGTCCTTCGGATCCTTGATGTTGGCGTCCTTGCGGCAGGTCAGCATCATGCCCGACGTCTGGAACATCTGGGCGATGTTGACCAGCGGCACGCCCTTTTCGCGGCTGGCCAGCGCCGAGGGCAGCCAGTCGACGATCACGTCGGCGCCGCCGGCGGCGATCACCTGGGTCGGGTTGATGTCGGGACCACCGGCCTTGATCGTCACGTCCAGCCCGGCGTCCTTGTAGAAGCCCTTGGCCGCCGCGACGTAGTAGCCGGCGAACTGGGCCTGGGTCACCCATTTCAGCTGGAGCGTCAGCGGGTCGGCGGCGGCGGCCGGGTCGGCGAAGCCGGTCAGCGCGGTGGCGGCGAGCAGGACGGCGGAGGCAAGGGTCTTCATCGCGTGCGATCCTCTTTTGGCTGGGGTCTGCAAATGGCTTTTTATAAGGACGGACTGTAAAGACGGGCGTCGGGGCCACGTTGATCTTCAGCCCATTGAACAAAAAGGGCAAGGCGCCGCGAGGCTCGGCGTGGCCGGGGCTGGGCGGCTGGCACGGGGGTCCTGGTCCCTTCGCGTTGGCCTCTCTCGCCGGAACGGCAGCAAGAAGCGAGCCAGACCGGGCGCCGCGCCGCGGCTGCCACGCCAACCCGTTGATTTCAAAGGTGGGAAACCTGTCCGACCGGACAGGACCTGACGGAACGGACAGCGCCGGGCCGGTTCGGGTGGGGGGCGGCCGCACATTCTCCGGGCTGCCGTCGCCGGTCTGGTCAAATTTTGGGCGGCGGGACGGCAGCAAACCGGAGCTTGCCAGCCGTGCGGCGTCCCCGCTAACTGGTGGGCCGACCGACGGACTGACCGGATCTCATGATCGACAGTTTTCTGCTCGCCTTCACCGCGCTGTTCTCGATCGTCAACCCGATCGCGATGGCGCTGATCTTCAGCCAGGTGACGGCGGAGCGCAGCCGGCGCGACCGGGCGCGGCTGGCCGGCCTGGTCAGCCTCTATTCCGCCATCGTCATGCTGACCGCGCTGTGGGCGGGTGCCTATGTGCTGAACTTCTTCGGCGTGTCGATGGCGGCGCTGCGGATCGCCGGCGGCTTCATCGTGGCGGAACGCGCCTGGGCGCTGCTGTCCGCCCCGGAAACCCACGAGGCGCGCAAGCAGGAGCAGGCCGCCTCGGCCGGGGAGGGCGAGGGCGTCGCCGAATCGGCCTTCTTCCCGCTGACCATCCCCTTCACCACCGGGCCCGGCACCATCTCGGTCGCCATCGCGCTGGGCTCCACCCGCCCGACCCGCGGCGGCGGGCTGGTGGAGTTCTTCATCGGCATGTCGGGGGCGGCGCTGGCGATCGCCGGGCTGATCTGGCTGTCCTACCGCTCGGCCGACCACATCGTCGCCTTCCTCGGGCCGACGCGGGTGCGGGTGCTGACCCGGCTGTTCGCCTTCCTGCTGTTCTGCGTCGGCGTCCAGATCCTGCTGACCGGTGTTCTGGACGCCTTCCCGCTGTTGTCGCAGAAGAACTGAGCCGGAGGATCAAACCGCCTTCGGCCGCAGGTCCTGCACCCGCTTGGCCTTGCCGATCGACCGGGCGATGCCGCCCGGTTCGACGACCTCGACCCGGGTGTTGATGCCGATCAACGACTTGATCGAGTGCTGCAGGTGCTTGGCGTGGCCGTCCCATTCCGACGGGTGGACGCCCTCGTGCATCTCCACCCGGACGGCGAGGTTGTCCATGTGGCCGTCGCGCGTCACCACCAGTTCGTAGTGGGGGGCGAGCGCCGGGATCTTGCAGATCAGCTCCTCGACCTGGGTCGGGAAGACGTTCACGCCGCGGATGATGAGCATGTCGTCCGACCGCCCGGTGATCTTGTCCATCCGCCGCATGCCGCGGGACGTCGGCGGCAGCAGCCGGGTCAGGTCGCGGGTGCGGTAGCGGATGACCGGCATGCCCTGCTTGGTCAGGGTGGTGAAGACCAGCTCGCCGTAGGAGCCGTCGGGCAGCACCTCGCCGGTGTCGGGGTCGATGATCTCGGGATAGAAATGGTCCTCCCAGATCACCGGGCCGTCCTTGGTCTCCACGCATTCCGAGGCGACGCCGGGCCCCATCACCTCCGACAGGCCGTAGATGTCGACGGCGTGGATGTTGAAGGTGCGCTCGATCTCCTCGCGCAGCGCGGCGGTCCAGGGCTCGGCGCCGAAGATGCCGACGCGCAGGCTGGTGCTGCGCGGGTCGATGCCCTGGCGGCGCATCTCGTCGGCGATGTTCAGCATGTAGGACGGCGTGACCATGATGATGGTCGGCTGGAAGTCCTGGATCAGCTGGACCTGCTTCTCGGTCTGGCCGCCCGACATCGGGATGACGGAGCAGCCCAGCCGCTCCGCGCCGTAATGGGCGCCCAGGCCGCCGGTGAACAGGCCATAGCCGTAGGCGATGTGCACCCGGTCGCGGCGCGAGCCGCCGGCGGCGCGGATGGAGCGGGCGACGACCTCCGCCCACACGTCGATGTCGCCCTGGGTGTAGCCGACCACCGTCGGCCGGCCGGTGGTGCCGCTGGAGGCGTGGACGCGGACGATGTCGTCCATCGGCACGGCGAACATGCCGAAGGGATAGGCTTGGCGCAGGTCGTCCTTCACGGTGAAGGGGAACAGCGCCAGGTCCTTCAGCTCCTTGAAGTCGTCGGGATGAACGCCCTTCGCCTCGCACTTGGCGCGGAAGGGCGGGACGTTGTCGTAAGAGTGGCGCAGCGACCAGGCCAGCCGCTCGGTCTGCATCGCCGTGATCTCGTCACGGCTGGCCATTTCGTAGCGGTCCAGGCCGCCCTGGGCGGCGGCGGTCTGATCCATGCCGCCCTTGGTGCTGGCGGCGGGCGCGGTCTCGGTCATGATGGACGACATGGTGCGTTTCTCCCGTTGTCATGGTTCCGGCGCTTTCCGGCCGGTGTGGCGTCGAACCCGCCCGATCAGACCCGTTCGAGCATCATGGCGATGCCCTGGCCGACGCCGATGCACATGGTGCAGAGCGCCCGCGCCGCCTTGCGGTCTTCCAGCTCCATCACCGCGGTGGCGACCAGACGGGTGCCGCTGGCGCCCAGCGGGTGGCCGAGCGCGATGGCGCCGCCGTTGGGGTTCACATGCTCCGCGTCGTCCGGCAGACCCAGCATGCGCAGCACGGCCAGCCCCTGCGCCGCGAAGGCCTCGTTCAGCTCGATCACGTCGACGTCGGCGATGGTGAGGCCGAGGCGGGCCAGCAGCTTCTGCGTCGCCGGGGCCGGGCCGATGCCCATCACGCGCGGCGCGACACCGGCCACCGCGGTGCCGACGATGCGGGCGCGCGGGGTCAGGCCATAGCGCTTCACCGCGTCTTCCGACGCCACGATCACCGCGGCGGCGCCGTCGTTGACACCGGACGCGTTGCCGGCGGTGACGCTGCCGCCCTCCTTGCGGAAGGGGGTGCCGAGCTTGGCCAGCGCCTCCAGCGTCGTGTCGGGGCGCAGATGCTCGTCGGCGGCGATCACCGTCGGCTCACCCTTGCGGCGCGGGATGCTGACCGGGACGATCTCGCGGGCGAGGCGGCCGGATTCCTGGGCGCGGCCGGCGCGCTGCTGGCTGCGGACGGCGAAGGCGTCCTGGTCGGCGCGGCTGATGCCGTAGTCGGCGGCGACGTTCTCCGCCGTCTCCGGCATGCTGTCGATGCCGAAGCGGGCCTTCATCAGCGGATTGACGAAGCGCCAGCCGATGGTGGTGTCGAAGATCTCGGCCTGGCGGGAGAAGGCGCTGTCCGACTTGCCCATGACGAAGGGGGCGCGGGTCATGCTCTCGACGCCGCCGGCGATCATCAACTCGGCCTCGCCCGCCTTGATGGCGCGGGCGGCCATGCCGATGCTGTCCATGCCGGAGCCGCACAGGCGGTTGACCGTGGTGCCGGGAACGCCGTCGGGCAGTCCCGCCAGCAGCGTCGCCATGCGGGCGACGTTGCGGTTGTCCTCGCCGGCCTGGTTGGCGCAGCCGAGGATGACGTCGTCCACGGCCGACCATTCGACGCCGGGGTTGCGCTCCATCAGCGCCTTCAGCGGCACGGCGGCGAGGTCGTCGGGGCGCACCGGGGCCAGCCCGCCGCCATAACGGCCGAAGGGGGTGCGGACGGCGTCGCAGAGAAAGGCTTCACGCATGGTTGGCTCCCGAAACTATCAGATGGGGATCGTGACCGTGGCCGCCAGGGGCAGCTATTCGACCGGGATCACGGTCCCCGCAATGCGCGCCGACTGGCCGCGGAACAGGCCGACCACCGTGCCGTCCTGGTTGGTGACGGTGACGTCGTAGACGCCGGAGCGGCCACGCTTGTGCACCTCCCGGCATTCGGCGGTCAGCACGTCGCCCAGCCGCGCCGGGGCCGGGAAGGTGATGGAGCAGCCCGCGGCCACCGTCACCTCGTTCGCCGCGTTGCAGGCGTAGGCGAAGGCGGTGTCGGCCAGCGTGAAGGTCATGCCGCCATGGCCGATGTCGTGGCCGTTCACCATGTCCTTGCGCACGGTCATCGCCATGCGGGCGTAGCCGGGGGCAATCTCCAGCAGCTCGATGCCATGGGCCTGGGCGCAATGGTCGCGCTCGTACATGCCGCGGCCGACCGCTTCGGCGAGGCTTTGGGGATCGGTGTGGGTCTCAGCCATGGAAGCGGTTTCCTCCGGAAATCTTGCGGCGCAGCAGGGCCGACGCGCGGTAACGGTCTTCGCCATAGGTGCGGGCCAGGGCGTCGAGCACGGCCAGCACATGGGGCAGCCCGATGCGGTCGGCCCAGGCCAGCGGCCCCAGCGGGTAGTTCACGCCCTTGGTCATCGCGGTGTCGACGTCGGCGGCGCTGGCGACGCCCTGCATCGCCGCGTCGGCCGCCTCGTTGGCGAGCATGGCGACGGTGCGCATCACCACCAGACCGGGGGCGTCGTCGATCACCGACACCGCCTTGCCCAGCGCCTGGAACAGGCCGGCCGCGGCGGCAAGCGCGTCCGCCGGCGCGCCGTCGGCGGGGGCCAGCGCGACACGGGTCGCCTTGGCGTAGTCCAGCGCCAGATCGAACAGCACCAGCGGGGCGATGCCGTCCTCCGCCGCACGGGCGGTGGCGGTGCGGCCGTCGGTCAGGGCCAGCGTGACGCCATCCACCAGCAGGACGCCGGGGCCGGCGGTTTCCTCGACCGCGATGCCGGCTTCGCGCAGCAGCCCGACCAGCGCTGCGGCGGGGCCGAGGTCGCCCTGCACCGTCACCCGCCCCGGCTTGGCGGCCGGTTCGGCGGTGTGCGGCGCCGGCTTGGCGGCGCCGGGGCTGTGGTTGTAGAAACCGCGGCCGGTCTTGCGGCCGAGACGCCCGGCCTCCACCAGCTCCTGCTGGATCAGCGAGGGCTGGAAGCGCGGGTCGCCGAAATAGGCGGCGTGGACCGAGCGGGTGACCGCGAAGTTCACGTCATGGCCGATCAGGTCCATCAGCTCGAACGGCCCCATGCGGAAGCCGCCGGCCTCGCGGGCGACGGCGTCGATGGTGGCGGGGGCGGCCGCCTGCTCCTGCACCAACCGCAGCCCTTCGGCGTAGAAGGGGCGGGCGACGCGGTTGACGATGAAGCCGGGAGTCGAGCGGCAGCGCACCGGGCTCTTGCCCCAGCCCTTCGCGGTGTCGAACAGTGTGTCGAGCACGCCTGAGTCGGTGGCCAGCCCGCTGACGATCTCCACCAGCGCCATCAGCGGCGCCGGGTTGAAGAAATGCAGCCCGGCCAGCCGCTCCGGCCGCTGCACCCCGGCGCCGATGGCGGTGACGGACAGCGACGAGGTGTTGGTGGCGAGGATGGCATCCGGTCCGACAATGCCCTCCAGCTCGGCGAACAGGCGGCGCTTGACGTCGAGATCCTCGACGATGGCCTCCACCACCAGCCCGGCGGGGGCGAGGTCGGGCAGGCCGTTGACGGCGCGCAGACGGTCGACCGTGGCGTCGCGCTCCGCCACCGTGCGCTTGCCCTTGTCGACCAGCGCGGTCAGCGCCTTGGCGATCGACTCGACGGCGGCCTGCGCGGCACCGGGGCGGGTGTCGACCAGCAGGACCGGGTGGCCGGCCTGGGCCGCGACCTGGGCGATGCCCTGGCCCATGGCGCCGGCGCCGACCACCGCGATGGTGACGGAGGGATCGAGCGCCGCCATCACCGTCCCTCGAACTTCGGCGCGCGCTTCTCGACGAAGGCGGCAACGCCCTCGCGATAGTCCTGCGTGCGGCCGGCCTCGCGCTGGAGGTCGCGTTCCAGGTCCAGCTGGGTGTCGAGGTCGTTGGCGGAGGAGGCGTTGAGCGCCTGCTTGATAAGGGCGAGACCGCGCGTCGGCTGGGTGGCCAGCTGGCGGGCGAGCGCGCCGGCCTCGGCCATCAGCGTGTCGTCGTCCACCGCCTTCCAGATCATGCCCCAGGCTTCCGCCTGCTCGGCCGAGACCTTGTCGCCCAGCATGGCGAGGCCCATGGCGCGGGCATGGCCGACCAGACGCGGCAGGGTCCAGGTGCCGCCGCTGTCGGGGATCAGCCCGATCTTGCAGAAGGCTTGGATGAAGCTGGCCGACCGCGCCGCCAGGACGATGTCGCAGGCCAGAGCGATGTTGGCGCCCGCCCCGGCGGCGACGCCGTTGACGGCGCAGACCACCGGCATCGGCAGGGCGCGCAAGGACCGGACCAGCGGGTTGTAGTTGGTCTCGATCGACACGCCGAGATCGGGACCCTGGGCGCCCGGCGCGACGGCGCGATCGGACAGGTCCTGCCCGGCGCAGAAGCCGCGCCCGGCGCCGGTCAGCAGCAGGCAGCGCACGGCCTTGTCGTCGCGCACCTCGCCGACGGCCTCGCGCAGTTCCTCATGCATCGCCGCGGTGAAGCTGTTCAGCCGGTCCGGCCGGTTCAGCGTGATGGTGGCGACGCCGTCGGCGATGGCCAGGAGGATGGTTTTGTCGCTCATTGCGCGGTCTCCAGCACCGGAACGCGGCTCTGCACCACGCGGAAGCGGTTGGCGACGAAGGCGAGGTCGCACAGCGCGGCATTCGCCGCTGGGTTGGCGCCGGTGCCGTGGAAGTCGCTGTAGGCCGCCGACTGGTTGACGAAGACGCCGCCGGTCAGGTTGACCGACAGGGCGACGCCGGCCTCGACGAACAGGTCGGTCGCCTGCTCGATCAACTGCGGGTCGGTGCTGTAGAGGCCGGTGGTCAGCGCCCCCTTGGTGCGGGTCAGGCGGGCGGCGCGCTCCAGGCTGTCGGCGGTGCTGTCGGTCTTCACGATGATGGAGATCGGGCCGAACAGCTCATGGCCGTACTTGCCCTCGTCGGCCGCGTCCATGGTCAGGATCAGCGGCGTGCGGATGCGGGCTTGCCCGAACTTCGGGTGGGTGATGGCGCGCGACGGCAGGACGACGGTGCCGAGCTTGGCGGCCTCGTCGATGCGGGCCAGCGTGGCGTCGGACTGGATGGCGCCTAGCACCTCCACCGCGCGTTCCGGGTCGGACAGGAACTTGTCGACGCCGCCGGCCAGCGCCGCGACGACCTGATCGAAGCTCATCCGTTCCGGCCCGGCCTGGATGCCGTCCTTGGGCACGAAGATGACCTGGGTCGTCGTGCACATCTGCCCCGAATAGAGGCTGAGCGTGAAGGCGAGGTTGCGCACCATGCCCTTGGGATCGTCGGTGCTGTCGATCACCACCGTGTTGACGCCGGCCTTCTCGGTGTAGACCTGGGCCTGGCGGGCGTTCTGCTCCAGCCAGTCGCCGAAGCCGGTGGAGCCGGTGTAGTCGATCACCGCCACCTCCGGCCGCAGCGCCAGATCCTTGGCGACGGTGTCGCCGATGGCCAGCGTGACGAGGTTGGGGTCGAGACCGCAGTCCGCCAGCACCTCGCGGGCGATCTTCACCGTGATGGCGAGCGGCAGGATGGCGGTCGGGCCGGGCTTCACCACCACGGCGTTGCCGGTGACGAGGCTGGCGAACAGGCCGGGATAGCCGTTCCAGGTCGGGAAGGTGGCGCAGCCGATGACCAGCCCGACGCCGCGGCCGACCACCTCGAAGCGCTTGTCCATCACCAGCGGCGGGTTCTTGCCCTGCGGCTTTTCCCAGCGGGCCGTCGGGGTCTGGTCGGTCATCGCCTTCCAGCCATAGGCCACCGCCTCCAGCCCGCGGTCCTGGGCGTGCGGGGCGCCGGCCTGGAACGCCATCATGAAGGCCTGGCCGGTGGTGTGCATCACCGCGTTGGCGATCTCGAAGCTGCGCGCGTTCAGCCGCTTCAGGATCTCGATGCAGACGCCGGCGCGGCCGTTCGGCCCGGCCTTGCGCCAGCCCGGCATCGCCGCCTTGCCCGCCTTCAGCAGCGCATCGATGTCCGACACCGGGTAGGTGATGCCGAGGTCGAAGCCGAAGGGCGAGCGCTCGCCCCCCGCGGTGCCGGTGACGCCGGGCTGGTCGAGGGTGAAGGGCTTGTCGCGGTAGGCGGCGAAGGCCGCCTCGCCATCGGCCGCCGCCGTCTCGCCATAGGCGCGCGGGCTCGGCATCTCGGGGAAGGCCGCCCAGTAGGCGCGGCTGCGGCAGGCGTCCACCGCCTGACGGAGCGTCGCCTCATGCGTCTCGAACAGGCCCAGTGGCGTCAGATGCGGAGTGCTGGTCATGGCGGGGCGTTTCCTTATTGTCGTTGGGCAGGCGGTGGGGCGTCAGGCGGCGTCGAAGTCGATGACGACCCGTTCGGTCAGCGGGCGCGACTGGCAGGTCAGGACATAGCCGGCCTCGACCTCCCACGGCTCCAGCGAGTAGTTCTCGGCCATCTCCACCTTGCCTTCGCGGACCTTGGCGCGGCAGGTGCAGCAGACGCCGGACTTGCAGGAATAGGGCAGGTCGGCACCGTGGCGGTGGGCGGCGTCGAGGATGCTCTCGCCGTCATAGGGCAGCGTGAATTCCTTGCGCTTGCCGTCCTGCAGGATGGCGATGGTCGCCGCGTCGGTCGGGGTGTCGGCGGCGGCCTTCTTCGCGGCGGGGCGTGCGGCGGTCGTCGTGCCGAACAGCTCGACATGGATGTTGGCGGCGGGTGTGCCGCAGGCGGCCAGCGCGTCGCGCACCTCCTCCACCATCGGCTGGGGACCGCAGAGGAAGGCGGCGTCGATGTCCTCCGCCGTCAGCGGGCCATCGCACAGCGCGCGCACCAGCTCGGCGCCGATGCGGCCACGCAGAAGCCCGGCTTCCTCCGGCTCGCGGCTCAGCACATGGTGGATGACCAGCCGGCCCATGTAGCGGTTCTTCAGATCCTCCAGCTCTTCCCGGAAGATGATGGAGGAGACGGTGCGGTTGCCGTAGACCAGCACGAAGCGGCTCTTCGGTTCCTGCGCCAGCACGGTCTTCACGATCGACAGCACCGGCGTGATGCCGCTGCCGGCGGCGAAGGCGACGTAGGTGCGGGCCGCCTCCGGGTCGATGGGGGTGTGGAAGCGCCCCATCGGCGTCATCACGTCGAGCACCGCGCCGGGCGCCAGCGACTGGTTGGCGTGGGTGGAGAACAGGCCGCCATCGACCTTCTTCACCGCGACGCGCAACTCGCCCTCGTCCACGCCGGAGCAGATGGAGTAGGAGCGCCGCACCTCCTCGTCGCCGATGCGGGTCTTGAGGGTGAGGTACTGGCCCTGGATGAAGCGGAAGCGGTCGGCGAGATCGGCCGGCACGTCGAAGGCGATCGACACGGTGTCCGCGGTCTCCCGCCGGCACTCGCGGATGGTCAGCGGGTGGAAGCTGGGGGTGGTCATGGGCTCGGGATCCTTGTGGAGCAGACGCGACGAGGCCCCCTCCCCAACCCTCCCCCGCTGGCGCGGGAGAGGGGACTGCCGCCGTTTTGGCGCGTGCTCCCTCTCCCGCGAAGCGGGGGAGGGTTGGGGAGGGGGCAAACGCCGCGACCACTCATCAATGGCATTTGAACACGTCGAACGGTTCGAGGCAGGCGTTGCAGGCGTGCAGCGCCTTGCAGGCGGTGGAACCGAAGCGGCTGATCTGGCGGGTGTCGTGCGAGCCGCAGCGCGGGCAGGCGATCACCTCGTCCGGCGCCGTCAGCGACCGCTTGCCGGAGTGCGGCGGCGGGACGATGCCGACCTCGGCCAGCTTTTCCCGGCCGGTGTCGCTGATCCAGTCGGTCGTCCAGGGCGGGGCGATCACCACCGACACGGCGGCGTCCAGCCCGGCGCGGGCCAGCGCGGTTTCCGCTTCCAGCACGATCACGTTGGTCGCCGGGCAGCCGGAATAGGTCGGCGTGAGATCCACCGACAGCCGGCCTTGCGCGTCGGCCGACACCGCGCGGACGATGCCGAGATCGACGATGCTCAGCACCGGGATCTCCGGATCCATCACCCCGGCCAGGGCGTCCCAGGCGGCCTTCACGCCCGCGTCGGCGCCCGGTTCCGGTCCCCAGCAGCCCGCTGCATCCGGCATTACGCCCTCACCACGTCGCGTCGGGATAGGCGCGCGGCAGGAACTGCATCTCGGCCAGCAGATAGCCCAGATGCTCGCTGTGCTCGCCGCGGCGGCCGCCCTTCTGCATCCAGCCGTCGGCCGGGCGGTCCAGCGTCGCCTCCTCCAGCACCGCTTCGACGCGGGCGGTCCAGGCCGCCTTCAGCTCGGCCGGGTCGGGGATGATGCCGGCGGCGACCAGCGCCTGTTCGGCCTCGTCGCGCTCGAACATCTCGCCGGTGTAGGGCCAGAGCCGGCCGAGCGCGTCGGCGACCTTGGCGTGGCTGACGTCGGTACCGTCGCCCAGCCGGACCAGCCAGTCGCCGCTGTGGCGGACATGGTAGCGCACCTCCTTCACCGCCTTGGCGGCGATGCCGGCCAGGGTGGCGTCGGTCGAGGCGCAGAGCCGCCCGTACAGCTCCACCGCCCAGGCGTCGTGCAGGAACTGGCGGACGATGGTGTGGCCGAAGTCGCGGTTGGGCTGTTCGACCAGCAGGTGGTTGCGGTAGTCGAAGACGTCGCGCCGGTAGGCGAGGCGGTCCTCGTCGCGGCCCTTGCCCTCCAGCTCGCCGGCGTAGGTCAGCAGCATCCGGGCATGGCCGACGAGGTCGAGCGCGACGTTGGTCAGCGCGATGTCCTCCTCCAGCTCCGGCGCGTGGCCGCACCATTCCGACAGCCGGTGCCCCAGCACCAGCGAGGTGTCGCCCAGCCGCAGCGTGGTGGCGAAGAGCGCTTCTTTGAGATCCGTGCTCATCAGATGTTCTTCACGTCTGCCGGGATGTCGTAGAAGGTCGGGTGGCGGTAGACCTTGTCATCGGCCGGTTCGAACAGGCTGGCCTTGTCCGAGGGATCCGACGCCGCGATGCTGGCGGCCGGGACCGCCCAGATGCTGACCCCTTCGCCGCGGCGGGTGTAGACGTCGCGGGCGTTGTCGAGCGCCATGTGGGCGTCGGCGGCGTGCAGGCTGCCGACATGCTTGTGCGACAACCCGTTCTTCGGCCGGATGAAGATCTCGAACAGCGGCCAGTCTTTACGGTCCATGGTCTCGTCCCCTCGGATTTCTTTGGTCAGCCGGCCTTCTTCAGGGCGCGCTGCTTGCGTTTGGCGGCGTGGGCGGATGCTGCGTCCCGCACCCAGGCGCCGTCGTCCCACGCCTGGCGGCGGGCCTCGATGCGCTCGCGGTTGCAGGGGCCGTTGCCCTTCAGGATCTCGTTGAACTCGGTCCAGTCGATGGCGCCGAACTCGTAATGGCCGGTCTCGGCGTTCAGGCGCAGCTCCGGGTCCGGGATGGTCAGGCCGAGGAACTCCGCCTGCGGCACGGTGGCGTCGACGAAGCGCTGGCGCAGCTCGTCGTTGGAGAAGCGCTTGATCTTCCACGCCATGTTCTGCGCGGAGTGGGCGGACTGGTCGTCCGACGGACCGAACATCATCAGCGACGGCCACCACCAGCGGTTCAGCGCGTCCTGCGCCATCCGCTTCTGCTCCGGCGTGCCCTGGGCCAGCGCCAGCATCAGCTCGTAGCCCTGGCGCTGGTGGAAGCTCTCCTCGCGGCAGATGCGGACCATGGCGCGGGCATAGGGCCCGTAGGAGCAGCGGCAGAGCGGCACCTGGTTCATGATCGCCGCACCGTCGACCAGCCAGCCGATGGCGCCGATGTCGGCCCAGGTCGGCGTCGGGTAGTTGAAGATGCTGGAGTATTTGGCCTTGCCGGACAGCAGTTGCCCGACCAGCTCGTCGCGCGACACGCCCAGCGTCTCCGCCGCGCTGTAGAGGTACAGGCCGTGCCCGCCCTCGTCCTGGACCTTGGCCAGCAAGGCGACCTTGCGGCGCAGGGTCGGCGCGCGGGTGACCCAGTTGCCTTCCGGCAGCATGCCGACGATTTCCGAATGGGCGTGCTGCGAGATCTGGCGGACCAGCGTGCGGCGGTAGCCCTCCGGCATCCAGTCGCGCGGCTCGATCTTCTCCTCGGCGTCGACGCGCGCCTGGAAGCGGCCCTGAAGGCGGATTTCGTCGTCCGTCACCAGCCGGGGAGACGGCTGAGCGCCCTGGTCGGTCTTGGCATCCAAACCCTGCGTGTACATCGGCGTCCCCGAGATGGATTGAACGTCCAGCGAACAATGTGTGTGCGGAAAATATGATACAGATCAAAGACTGTAAAGCGAAAATATGTGTCGCTTTGGTGCCGGCTCCTGCCCTGCCGGAGAAAATTCAATGAAATCAGCTCTATAAGCCGAGTTATCCCGAAGAGGGAGAGCCTGCGATCCCGCCGGTTTTGATTGAAGGCGGCGGACAGCGATACAGGAATGTGCGTCTGTCGCCGCTTTTGTGCGGTGCGGGGAACGGTGGGCCGGGCGGGGGTGGATGGGCCGGCGCTATGGTTGACGAAAACGCTGTGTTTTGAGACCGCGGCCATCGGCCTCGGCCGGTGCCGCCATACGTTGCGGGAGGCCCGGCCAGAATTCCGGCGGGTTAATACATCCATTCGCACCAATCATCGCGCGACTCTCAAAAGATCCGCCCGGCGACGGCTGGAGGGGCGACAGTCCTGGCAAGACATCCGGCCCGGCCCGATGGTGCGGGACGGTGCAACCATTTGTTTCGGGCCCGGAAATCGGCGGCCGGCGGCCGCGATGCCGTCTCCGGGTTTATTTTCCTTCGATAATCTTGCAATCGATTGGCGAACCGACACCGCGCGCCGCGCCGCTGCTTAGCGGTCCGGCTCCGTGCCGGGGGCGAGCGGCTGCGGGCGGAACCGCACCAGGAAACGGGTGCCGGGGCCGGCGTCCTCGACCGTCAGCCGGGCGTCGAGCTGCCGCGTCAGCCCGGTCAGCAACCGCATGCCCAGGCTCTTGGGCTTGCCGGTCATCGCCTCCGCCGGCATGCCGGGGCCATGGTCGCGCACGCTGATGGTGACGAGCCCCTCGGCGTCCATCCCAAGCCCGACCTCGATGGTCCAGTCGTCGGCGTTGGTGGTGCGCGGCTGTCCATGCTTCAGCGCGTTGGTGACCAGCTCGTTGACCATCAGCCCGAGCGGGACCGCCTGGTCGGTCGGCAGGTCCATCGCATCGGCGGCGACCCGGATGCGCCAGAGCGGCTGGCTGGCCGGAGCCGACTGTTGCAGATCGGCGCAGAGCGCGCGGAGATAGGCGGCGATCTCCACCCGCTGGACGTCGGAGGTCTGGTAGAGCTGGTCATGCACGCGGGCGATGGCGTGCAGCCGCGCCACCGTGTCGGTCAACTGCTGCCGGGTGTCCGGCGATTCGACGATCTGCCGCTGCATCTGCACCAGCGACGCCGCCAGTTGCAGGCTGTTCTTCAGGCGGTGGTTGACCTCGCGCAGCAGCAGGTCGCGCTGGGCCAGCGCCTGGGTGCGCTCGGAGACATGCTCCTCCAGCTCGATGTTGGTGCGGCGCAGCCGTCCGGCCAGCGCGGTCAGGGCGTTCCGGCTCGCCTCGTCGGCGGTCGACCAGCGCAGCAGCACCAGGGCGATGACCGCCAGCAGCACCGACACCATCAGGTCGAGCGCCAGGGCCGGTGGCGCGGTCGCCATCCAGCGGTCCAGCACCGCCCGCCCGGTCGCCGTCACCTCCACCAGCAGGGGGTGGTCCCCGACCATCCGGCGGACGGTCGCCCCCGCCGGCTCGCCATCCGGCCGGGACAGCACCGCCATGTCCTGCCCGTCCCGGTGCCGCCAGCGGATGCGGCTGACGTCGCCCATGAGCGGACGAGCGGTGTCCCGCATCAGGTCGGCGGCGATCTCCGCCGGCCGGACCGACAGGGTGGCCACACCGGCGAAACCGCCGTCCGGGCGGTTCAGGCGGTGGCTCAGCACCAGGATGGCGGAGCCGTCGACGATGGAGGACAGCGGGGTGCTGATCTCCAGCCCGTTGTGGCCGCCCGCGCCACGCTCCGCGTGGACGGTGAAGTAGGGCCGGTCGGCGATGCTCAGGCCCGGCGCCAGATTGCTTTCGGTGGTGGCGAGCGGCCGCGCCGCGGTGTCCCACAGGCCCAGCCGGACCACCGGCGGCAGCAGGGTGCGCAGCCGCCGCAGCTCCGCCGACACCCGCGGGGCGCTGGCCGGATCGGCCCAGTCGGTGTCTTCCCCCAGCCGCGTCACCCGGTCGAGCAGCACGGCCGCCGCCTGGATCACCAGCTTGGTGCGGTCGGCCAGCGAGTCGGCCTGCACCTCCAGCGCGGCGAGCACGTCGCGCTCCGCCCGCTGGTGGAAGTCATAGGCGGCGACGGCCAGCGCCACCGCGACGACGCCCGCCGACAGCCCGGCGCCCAGCCCCAGCCGCCGCGCCATGCGGCGCAGGCGCGGTGACGGCAACCTGTCCGCCTTGACGGTCTGCCCGGCGTCGTGCGGCGGTCCCGCCAGCGTCACGCCTTCGGTCTTTCGGCGTCGTCATGCGGCGCGTGCCGGGGCCGGACGTCGGAAAAGGCGCGCTCCAGACGCCGCGGCGCGTGGATCAGGTGCAGGTACAACTCGTCGAACTGGCCGACCGAGGCGAGCTGGCGAACGTCGTTGACGGTGATCCGCTGGCCGTTCAGGTCGATCAGCCCGCTGTCGCGCAGCCGCCGCAAGGTGCGGTTGATGTGGACGATGCTGAGCCCGAGCGCGTCGGCCAGGATCTCCTGGGTGACCGGCAGCACGAAATGGCCGTCGGTGGCCATGTTGACGACGCTGAGCCGCCGCAGCAGCTCGACGATCAGGTGGGCGGTGCGTTCCAGCGCGGTGCGCCGGCCCAGGCTGAGCAGCCGTTCGGCGAGGATCGCCTCCTCCCGCGCGCCGGACCAGGCGAGCGCCGCCGCCAGCCGCGGGAAGGAGCGGAACAGCTCGCCGAGCCGTTCCGGCGGGAAGCTCGCCACCTCGACCGCCGTCAGCGTGGTGACGCTGTGGTCGGCCGATTCGAACAGCGTGCAGTACATGCCAATGATGTCGCCGGGCAGAACAAAGTTCACGACCTGCCGGCGCCCGTCCGGCAAGGCCTTGTGACGGATCGCCCAGCCGTCCCGCATGATCCGGACGTCGCGATACCGTTCGCCCTGTTGGAGGAGGTCGGTGCGCGGCGGTTGCCTGGAGGTCGTGTTCTCCAGATCGGTGAGGTACATCTTTTCCTCATCCGACAGGACGAGGTAGCTGCTCAATTTGAGCCACAATGGAGTGGGTTCCGGCACTCGGCTCGCCGGGGCGCGAGTCATGATCGTCTCTTTGCCTTCTTTGTCCTAATATTCAGTGCCTAAGGAACGGACTCGCTGCTAACCCTGTTCCGAGCGGTCTCGCACGATTAAGGCTTTCGACGAAGGCGGCTACAACATAGGTTAAGGGGACTAAGATTTTTCTCGAACACCGTGCGACGGCCCCAGGACCCGGCTGTTGTTCCTATGTCTTCGGGCAATGCCGGTGGGAACCCGAAACGACCTTGAAACCCGACATGCGGGGGACGTGATGACATCGGAGGATGGAGCGGCGGGTTTGGCCGCTCTCTCGATTTGTGAATCGCTGGTGATTGCCATGGTTGAAAAGGGCCTGCTCACGGCGGAGGAGGCCCGCGGGGCGCTGGAGGACGCCGCGGCGGCCCATTTGCGGCAGGAGACGCCGGGACCGGTGCGCCACCACCAGGAACTGGCGGCGCAGTTCATCGAACGGCTGGCCATGCAGGTCGATGCGGCCGGCCAAGTCGACGGTGGTCAAGTCGATGGTGGCCACATCAACGGTGGCCACATCAACCGTGATTGAACAGACGCAGGGGAGTTGAAGACGCAACGGGGCACGGGCTGGTGACGCCGGCTCCGCCCCGTCGGCCGCCCGTCCTCAGCCGCGTAGCGCGGCCGATCCGTGATTGCGGGGGGCGGGGCTGCGGGACGCCGGTTTCTTCGCTCGCCCGGATTGGCTCAGCAACTGCGCGACCTCCTTGGCGGCGATCGGCTTGTGCAGGATGCGGTAGCCGCTGGCCTCGGCGTCGGCGATGCGTTGGGGGGCGGTGTCGCCGGTCAGCACGACGCAGAGCGGCTGCGGGCGCCCCCGTTCCTTCAGCAGCGCTTCGACGGCGCGGATCGCCTCCAGGCCGGTGGCGCCCGCCTCCAGCCGGTAATCGGCGATCACCAGATCGGGGGAGGGGGACGACTCGCCCAGCAGGCGCAGGGCGTCGGCGGCGCTGTCGGCGGCGATCGCGCGCCAGCCGAAATCCTCGATCAGCAGGGTCAGCCCCTCGCGCACCAGCGGATCGTCGTCGATCACCAGCGCCATGCCCCGGCCGGGATCCGGCGGCAGTTCCGCCGTTTCGTCCGCCGCCGGCCCCGCCGTGCTGGGCAAGGCCGGATCGCTGATCTCCAGCGTGAAGCAGGAGCCCTTGCCCGGCCAGGACGCCACATGCACCCGGTAGCCCAGCAGCCGCGCCAGCCGGTCGACGATGGCAAGCCCCAGCCCCAGCCCCTTGCCGCGGTCGCGGGTCGGGTTGGAAACCTGGTAGAACTCGTGGAAGATGCGCTCCAGATGCTCCTGCGGGATGCCGATGCCGGTGTCGTAGACTTGGATGCGCAGGCCCTTGGCGCTGCGGCGGCAGCCCAGCAGGATGCGGCCATGGTCGGTGTAGCGCAGCGCGTTCTCGACCAGATTGCGGATGATCCGCTCCAGCAGCGCCGGGTCGGCGCACAGCGTCAGGCTGTTGGGCACGCTGCGGAAGGCGATGCCCTTCTCCGCGGCGCGCAACCGGTATTCACCCTCCAGCCGTTCGAAGATGGCGCCCAGCGACACCGTCTGCACGGTGGGCGAGACGGTGCCGGCGTCCAGTTTGGAGACGTCGAGGATGGCGTCGAGCAGCCGGCACAGCGCGTCCATCGACGCCTCGATGCTGCCGACCAGCGACGCCGCCGGATGGTCGCCCAGCCGGATTGCCAGCGCCGAGGTCAGCAGCACCAGCGACTGCACCGGCTGGCGCAGGTCGTGGCTGGCCGCCGCCAGGAAATGGGTCTTGGCGGCGTTGGCGCGCTCCGCCACCATCAGCGCCATGATGGCCTCCTGGCGCGAGCGTTCCGCCTCGTTGCGGGCGCTTTCGGCCTCGGCGCGCGCCTGCTCGGCCCGTTCGGCCAGCGTGCGCTGGATGGTGATCTCTTCCGCCGCGCGCATCTCGCGCTCGCGCTGGATCGCCGCGATGTGGTCCAGCATGGCGTTGAAGCCGCGGGCCAGCGCCGACACCTCGTCGTCGCCGCGCACGGTGGCCCGCTGCCCGGTGAAGCCGTTGGTGGCGATGGAGCCGGCCAGCCGTTCCAGATCGCGCAGCGAGCGGGTCATGTGGTTGCCGACGGCGCGGCTGCCAAGATAGATCGCCAGCAGCGCGGCGATCGTCACCAGCCCATAGGCCGGCAGCATCCAGGACAGGAAGGCGGCGGTCGGCGCCGCCGGCGCCTCCAGCCGCAGCATCAGCCCCAGCGTCGACAGCCGGTAGGGCACCGTCAGCGGGACGGTCACCACCATCCGGTCGCTGGGCACCGGGATCGGCGGTTGCCCGGCGTAGATCAGGTCGGCCTCCGGATGGGGGACCAGCGCGTCGAGCGGCACCTTGTAGAGCAGCGCCCCCTCCGGCGACGCGGTGCGGGAGTAGATCAGCATCTCCGCCGCCAGCAGATAGGCGGTGCCGCCCTGCTCGACCACGATGGCGGCGGGCTTGCCGGTGGCGATGACGGTGCGCAGCCACGCCATGTCGCCCGGCGTGATGGCCAGCGCGCCGGAGTGGCGCCCGTTGTCGGCGATCGGGCTGCCTTCGAAATCGGTCAGGATCATCGCCACCGGCACGCTGGCGATGTGGTTGAAGCTGCGCAGGAACGGCAACAGGTAGGTTTCCTTGCCCGCGGAATCGACCAGCGCGGTGGCCAGCACGCTGTTGTCGGCCAACTCGCGCACCGTGCTCGCCAGCGTGCCGAGCAGCCCCTCGGTCTGGCGGGCGGCGAGGCTGGCGTTCGCCTCGACGTTGGCGTGGTGCTGGCGCATCAGGTGGCGGCTCGACACCAGATAGAGGCTGGCGCCGATCATCACCGCCAGCACAACCCCCAGCATCAGCGAGACCATCGCGAAGCGCCGCGCCAGCCGGCCGGAGGTCAGCCGCCGCGGGGGGCCGCGGTGCCGCGGGCCGGGGACCGGACCGGGGTATGGGCCGGAATGCAGGGTGCTGTGGGGATCGTCACCGGACATCCGCGCTTCCTCAATCGACCGGCGCCAGGACACCGTCCGGGCGGAATCGGGCCATCAGCAGATCGTCCGGTCCCAGCGCGTCGTGCCGGTCCGGGGTGAAGGGGCGGTCGAAATCCTTGACGACCCCGTGGTATGGGCCGACCTGCTCCAGCGCGTCGCGGACGGCGGCGCGGTCGGTGGTGCCGGCACGATTGATGGCGAGCGCCAGGATGCGCGTCAGGTCGTAGGCCTGGAGGAAGCCGGCCGGCGACACGATGTCCTCCGGCCGGTGGATGCCGAACAGCCGCCCGGCGGTTTCCAGAACGGGGGCGAGACGGTCGGGCGGGATGCGCAGCGGGCTGACGGTCTGGATGACGGTGAAGTCGACCTGCTGCAGCGCCGGCCCCGCCTCCGCCACGAAATTGCCGCCGGTGACGCCCCAGTGGCTGAGGATCGGCAGCCGCCGTTCGGGCGGCAGGGCGGCGACCTCGCGCACCAGCACCGCGGCCTCGTCGTCGTTGGCGACCAGCACGATCGCCTGGGCGCCGGCGGCGGCCAGCGTCTCGTACTTGTCGATCAGCGAGCGGTCGCGCCAGTTGTACCAGACGGTCCCGACCGACTCCGGCACCCGGTGCCGTTCGAAGTGGCGGTTGGCGGCGTCGAGGTTGGAGCGGCCCCAGGCGGTGTTGGTCAGCAGCAGGCCGACCCGCGTCAGGCCGCGGTCGGCGGCGCGCCGCAGCAGGAACGGCATCGCCAAGCTGTCGCGCAACGACAGGCGGAAGATGTAGTTGGGCGTCATCCCGTTGTCGACGATGGCGTCCGCCGACGACCAGGGCGCCAGGAACAGGGTGCGGGTCTGCTCGAGGACGGGCAGCTCCTCGATCACCACCGGGCTGAAGCGCCCGCCGAACACGGCGACGAGGCCGGGGATCGTGGCGAGTTCCCGGATGTTCTTGATGCCGCGGGCGGAGATCGACCGGTGTTCCCGGGTGATCAGGGTCAGCGGCCGCCCGCCCAGCACGCCGCCCGACCGGTTGATCTGGTCGATGGCGGTCCGGATGCCGCGCTCGATCGCTTCCGCCGACGTGCTGTTGGTCAGCCCGAACTCCCCATCCAGCGCCAGGATCACCGGCTCCGGCGCGGCCGCCAGGGTGCTTCCTGCCCACGCGAGGTGGAGCAGCAGGGCAAGCAGCAGGGGAAGGCGGAGACTGGCGGCCAGCATCGTCCGTCGTTCAATGGGGTGCGGCCGGAAGACGGGCTTCCGCACGCAGAACGCGGCACTATGGGTGGGGGGATGCCGTAAGGTCAATCTGCCCTTCGGCCGAAGGGTGCATCCGTCGGCCCGTCCAGCCGATCAATCGCCTCCGCCATCGCCGCCAGCACCCGGTCCGGCTGGTCGCGGTGGGGGGTGTGCCCGCACTCGTCGAGCACCAGCACGCTCACCGGCCCGCCGGATCCGGCGGCGATGGCGTCGTACTGGGCGGCGGTGGCGTATTCGTCGTGCACGCCCTGGATGACCAGCAGCGGCGCGCCGATGGCGGGCAGGCGGTCCTCCACGTTCCACGACCGGAAATGCGGCGCCAGCCACGTCTCGCTCCAGCCGCGGAAGGCGGTGTCGGTGTTGGCGCCGTGCAGCCGCTCCAGCCCGCGGCGTAGCGCACCGTCGCGGTAGGCGGCGCAGGCGGCCTCGATCCCGGCGATGGTCACGTCCTCGACGAAGACGTGGGGCGCCTCGACGATGGCGAGGCGGATGCGGGGGCCGAGCGTCCCGGCCGCCGCCAGCAGCGCGATGGTCGCGCCGTCGCTGTGCCCGACCAGCACCAGATCGCCGCTCACCCCCAGCCGCTCCAGCAGCGGCGGCAGCACGCCGTCGGCCTCGTCGCGGTGGTAGTGCAGCGGGCGCGGCAGCGGACAGGGGGTGGAGCGGCCATAGCCCCGCCGCGAATAGACCACAGCGGCGCAGCCGGTCGCCGCGGCCAGGCGGTCGGGGAAATCCTTCCAGATGGCGACGCAGCCCAGCCCTTCATGCAGGAACACCAGCGTCGGCGCGCCGCTGCGCCGGGCCGGAATGCGCCGGAACTCCAGCCGGGCGTCCTCCACCTCGACGAAACCCTCGTCTACAAAGCTGTTGGCCGCCGTCATGCCGCCACTCTCCGCCCCCGTCGATTCCAAGCTCCAGGGGCGTGGCGGAGGGGTGCGCCGCCCGGCCCCGGGCCGCGCACCCTAGCATTGGTCTGACCTATAAGGGAAACGCCGCGCTCACAGCAGCGTGGCGGTCAGGCTGATCTGCGTGCCGGCCAGCGCCTTCGAGACCGGGCAATTGGCCTTGGCAGTGTTCGCCTGCTCCTGGAAGGCGGCGTCGTCGATGCCGGGGACCTCGGCCTCGCAGGCCAGCTCGATCCGGCTGATGGCGAAGCCGGCGCCCGCCTTCTCCAGATGCACCTTGGCGGTGGTGTGCACGCGGGTCGGCGGGTGGCCGGCCTGACTCAGCCCGGCCGACAGCGCCATGGAGAAGCAGCCGGCGTGCGCCGCCGCGATCAGCTCCTCCGGGTTGGTGCCGCTGCCGTTCTCGAAGCGCGACGGGAACGAATAGGCGCCTTCGAAGGCGCCGCTGCCCAGCCGCATGGTGCCGCTGCCCGATTTCAGGTCGCCGCGCCATTCGGCGTCCGATTGCCGCATCGCCATGTCCGGTGTCTCCCCTCTTGGTGGTTGTGCCTCTGCCGGCTCGCCGCGGTCGGGAGCCTGTCCAGCGTCAAGTGGGGCGCCGCGGCCGCTCCGCCATCGGCATACCCCTTTGCGGCAGGGCGGCGCCCCGATCTGCACATCGTTGCGCCAGTCAGCCCAAGGGTTGAACAGTTGCAGGTCAATTCCTCCTTTTGGTCCCCTTCCGCGGCGTGGCAAGCCGAACGGCCCGCATTTTGCGTCGCAAGATCGAAAGGCGGGCGGGGCCAAAGGATCGGCCCTTTCGGCTGGGGTCCCGCGACCGATCGCCGTGGCGGGGCCGGCAATGGCATTGGCAAGGGGGGTGAGCATGACAGGAACCGTCTCGACCCGGGGTGTCTCGATGCGCGATCTGCGCGCCGCCGCCCGGTTCGTCCTGGTGACGCGTTTCCGGCGCGTGCGCGACCTGGAGCAGTTGGCCGCCGTCTGCGGCCTGGTGTCCGCCGTCGCCGGCCTGATCCACGAGCTGCAGAAGGAGCGTGGCCTGTGGAACCTGCGTCTCGGCACCGCCGGAAGCCGCTTTTCCGGCCCGCTCGACGCCCAGACCGGCGCGTGCCGCAACCATGAGCAGGCTGTCCGCGCCGCCATCGACGGCCTCGACCGCATGGCGCATGGCGCCGCCCTGTTCGGCGCGGTCCGGCGGGCGCTGGCCGACCTCGACGCGCTGCCGGCGGCGCGCGGGCGTGCCGGCCGGGCGGAGATCCCGGCGCGCGAGCTGTTTGCCATCTTCTGCGGCCTGATCGCCAAGCTGCTGGCGGTGGTGTCGGTCGCGACCGACGTCGCCGCCGATCCTTCGGTGTCGCGCGCGCTGATCGCCGCCTTCAACCTGATGCAGGGCAAGGAGCAGGCGGCGCAGGAGCGGGGCACCGGTGCGGCCGGCCTGTCGGCCGGGCGGTTCGACACCGCGCAGCACCGCCGTTTCCTGGCGCTGATCGCCGCGCAGGAGCGCTCGTTCCAGGTGGTGGCCGAGACCGCCGCCCCGGCGCTGGCCGACCGGTTGCGGGCTCTGCTGGCCGATCAGGCGGAGTTCGCGCGGATGCGCGACGCCGTGCGGGCCGGCGGGCTGACCGGCGCGCTGGAGGGGATGGACGGCCCCGCCTGGTTTGCCGCCGCCACCCGCCGCATCGACGGGCTGAAGGCGGTGGAGGACGCGCTGATCGCCGACCTCGGCCGCCTGTGCGCCAGCGGTCTGGACAGCGCGCGCCGCGCCTTCGCCGCGCCGCTCGACGGGGCGTCGCCGTTGCTGCGGCTGGCCGTCTGGTGGACCCGCCGCCGCCTGACCGCGGAGGCGCGGCGTGGCGACGGGGTGGCCGGCGCCATGGCCGCCGCCGCTGGTCGGCTGGTCGCGGCGGGAGGGGCGCTGCCGGGTTGGGCCGGCGAGGCGGCGGGCCGGTTTCGCGACGGTACGGGCGACGGAACCGGCGATGTCGCCTCGCTCGCCGCCCAGCAACAGCGCGAGCGCGACCTTGCGGAGGAACGCCAGCGTGCGCTGGAGGACGCGGTCCATGATTTCGGCGCCAGCAGCGACGGGGCGCTGGCCACCATGACGGCGATGGCCGCACGCATGCACGACAGCGCCCGCCGCATGACCGACCTTGCCGGGCAGAACAGCGAGCGCTCGCTCACCATGGCGGGCGCGTCGCGCCAGTCGCTCGATGGGGTGCGGACGGTCGCCACCGCCGCCGACGAGTTGAGCGCCGCCATCCGCGACATCACCCGCCAGACCGAGAAGAGCCTGCGCGTCACCGGCGCGGCGGTCGCCGAGGTGGAGCGCACCAGCGGCACCGTCGGCGGCCTGCACGAGGCGGCGAACCAGATCGGTCAGGTGGTCGGGCTGATCCACGAGATCGCCGGCCAGACCAACCTGCTGGCGCTGAACGCCACCATCGAGGCGGCCCGCGCCGGGGAGGCTGGCAAGGGTTTCGCCGTCGTCGCCGGCGAGGTGAAGACGCTGGCCAACCAGACGGCGCGGGCGACCGAGCGGATCGCCGGACAGGTGCAGGGCATCCAGGAGGCCGCGCTGGCGGCGGTCAACACCATCGGCACGATCCGCGGGACGGTGTCGCGCATGGAGGACATCGCCGCCCGCATCGCCGCCGCGCTGGCGCAGCAGGAGGCGGCGACCGACCGCATTGCCGCCACCATCCAGCAGGTCGCCGCCGGGGCGGAAAGCGTGTCCGGCACGGTCGACGGCGTCGCCGCGGCGGCGGACGACATCGGCGCCATGGCCGGTCAGGTGCTGGACGCGGCGCGCGACCTCGACGGGCTGGCACGTTCGCTGCGCGACGATCTGACCGGCTTCATCGCCACGGTGCGGGCGGCCTGACGGGGCCGCGGCACTGTATCACGCCTCCTGCACCGTCTCGATCTCCGACAGGTCGGACAGGCGGCGGGCCAGCCGTTCGGTGCAGCGGACCTCCAGGATGCCGAAGCCGGCGTTGGGGGCGATGGTGTGCAGGTCGCCGGCCATCCCGTTCTCGCTGGCCAGCCGCCGCACCCGCTCCACCATCGAGTCCCGCTCCGGCCGGCCGGGGCGCAGGCCGGGCAGCGGGCGGGTGAAGTGCAGCTTGTAGCGCTTGAAGATCGAAGGTGCCATGAGGTCACGCGGGCGGTGGTGGGGGACGGTTGGTGGTGGGCGTGCGTTGCGGCACCGTCCCCCGGATCTCGCACAGGCCGGTCGCCGGACGCCAGGGTTTCCGTGCGGCCGCCCGGCTGCCGACGGTCACGGCGCCCGTCCGGCGGCTGGAGGGCGGTTGAGTTTTGTCACAGAACAGCGCGCATTAATGGAATTTGTTGCTTGCAACGCCCGCCATGGGTCGGCAATCCTTTGCGTGCATGCGGAGTGTGTTTTGAAGCCATTCCGGGAAACGCGCAAGCGACATCAGCCTCAGGAAGCCAGATTCCATGTCCACCAAGAAGCTCGGCCGCCTTCCCCGTGTCCATAACCCGCGCGTGCCGCATCTGAGCGCGTTGCTGTCCGGCCAGACCCTGCCGCCTCCGCCGGCGTCGGTCGACTACACGGCCGGCCTGCCCGCCAACCTGGGGGTGATGCTGAACGACCGGCTGGGCGATTGCACCTGCGCCGCCTTCTACCACGCGCTTCAGGTCTGGAGCGCCAAGGCGCAGGGCGCCATCCAGACCCAGCCCGACGTCGACGTCGAGCAGCTCTACATCCAGGCCTGCGGCTACAACCCCAACGAGCCGGGCGAGGGGCCGGGCGGAATCGAGCAGAACGTCCTGACCTACCTGCTGAACACCGGCGCCCCGGTGGGCCCGGACGGCCAGTCGCGCCACAAGATCGCCGCCTTCGTCGAGGTCGATCCGCGCAACACCGTCGACGTGAAGACGGTGATCGCCGACTGCGGTGTCGCCTACATCGGCTTCCAGGTTCCGGAGTTCATCCTGCCGCCGGACCAGCCGTCGCCGGCGATCTGGGACGTCCAGACCAGCGACACCACGATCAAGGGCGGCCACGCCGTCGTTCTGGCCGGCTATGACGACAACGGCGTCCGGGTCATCTCCTGGGGGAACTACTACACGATGACCTGGGCCTTCTTCGCCCAGTATGTCGACGAGGTCTACGCCATCGTCGACACCAGCTGGATCGAGAATGGCGGCACGACCCCGGCCGGCCTGACGCTGGCCCAGCTCGAAAGCCAGATGGCGGCTCTGAAGGAAGCGGCCTGACCGTCGCGGCCGGCGGTTCCGGGGCGGTCCGCCCCGGCGCTGCCGGCATCCGGACGTCGGCCCGCCGGGTCAGCCCTTCTTCTTGTGCTCGACATTCTCCGCGCCGGCGCGGGTGCCGCCGAAGCGGTCGGCGCCCTTGGCGTCGGGGGCGTCGGGCGTCTTGTGGTTGCCGGTGTTCTGCTCGCCCTCGGTGTGGCGGACGGTCTGTTCGGTGTGGGGCTGCTTGTTCTGCGGACCGGTCATCGGGGGACTCTCCCTTGTGAAGGATGTCCCCCGTCAACCGGATCAGATCACATTGGTTTCCAGCAGCGGACGGTTTTCGACCAGCCGCTGGTAGCCGAAGGGCGTCAGGTCCAGGCTGCGGAAGCCGCCATGGACGATCAGCTCGGCCAGCCCGCGGCCGACGCCCGGCGCCTGCTGCAGGCCGTGGCCGCTGAAGCCGTTGCAGAAGATGAAGTTGGCGAGGTCGGGGTGCGGCCCGATCACCGCGTTCTGGTCGACGTCGTTGTATTCGTAGAAGCCGGCCCAGGCGTTGGTGACCTTGATCGCTTCGAAGGCCGGGACGCGGGCGGCCAGCGCCGGCCACATCATCTCGTCGAACAGGTCATGTTCCACCGTCAGGTCGTCGGTGTCGGGGTCGCGGTCGGCCGGCGGCGGGGCGCCGCAGATGAACTGCGCGCCCTCCGGCCGCCACCAGACGCCCGACGGGTCGATGACCAGCGGGCAGCCGGGCAGCGGTTCGCGGCAGTCGAAGACGAAGACGCAGCGCTTGCGCGCCGACACCGGCAGTTCGACGCCGGCCATCTCGGCGACGCGGCGCGCCTTGGCGCCGGCGGCGTTGACGGCCACCCCGCAGGCCAGCCGGTCGCCGTTGTCCAGCGTCACCGCGGTGACGCGGCCGTTCTCGGTCTCCACCCCGGTGACGTCGGCGGTGATGAAGGTGACGCCCAGCGACTTCGCCTTGCGGCGGAAACCCTGCATCAGGCTGTAGCCGTCGAACCAGCCCTCGCCCGACAGGCCGAGCGAGCCGGACACCAGCCCCTCGGTCGACAGCCAGGGGAAGCGGGCGGTCAGCTCGTCCGGCGTCAGCAGGGCGACGTCGACGCCGCAGGATTTCTGGATGGCGTGGTTGCGCGCCAGGATCTCCGCCCCCGCCGCCGTCGCCAGATAGAGGTAGCCGGGCTCGCGCAGGCCCAGATCCACCGGATCGCCGTCGACGCCCAGATGCTCGGTCGCGTTGCGCAGGAAGGACAGGCCGTATTGCGACAGGGCGATGTTGGCGGGGGTGGAGAACTGCTGCCGGATCGAACTGGCCGACAGGGCGGACGACGCGGTGCGGTAGGTCGGGTCGCGCTCCACCACGGCGACGCTGCCGCCGAAACCAGGGTCCGACGCCAGGTAATAGGCCACCGAACAGCCCATCACGCCGCCACCGACGATCACCACATCATACCGACCGCTCATCATGCCTCCGCTGGTCCGGCCACGTTTTTCCGGCTGCCGCCGCACGGACGCGCGGCACCGGTCGATCGGCGGATTAAGGCATGGAAAATCGGCTTGGAAAATACAGGAAAATTATCGCGATACGTTGGTTATAAGGAATCGATTATAACTCATCTTTCTTGCGATATGGCTTGCGCCACCGCGATCCATTCATCGCCATCGTCGGCGTCATGGAGCGCCCGCAAGGGCGGCCACACGCCGAGCCGGCTGGACCGGCGGAGCGCGAAGAAACGGTCGAGTTCGTCCGGGGTGGGCAGCCGGTCGGCCTTGCGCTGGTTGCAGCGGCGGTGCGCCAGCACGACGTTGGCCGGGTCGTCGATCCCGCCATAGGCCTGCGGGATCAGGTGATCGAAGGTGGCCTGGCCACCCACCGGCCCATCGCAGAAGAAGCAGCGCCCGCCCTGCTGGACGTCCATCAGTTGGGCATCGTCCGGCGTCACGGGCATGGCGCACTCCTTATATAGTGTCCCAGGCTGTGCGGCCCCGGCCACGACGGCGGCGTCTGAGGGCTCAGCATGCCCCGGCCAACAGCCGGGACATGCTGAAATCACCGAATCACTCAGGCGTCGCGTTCGACGCTGCCCCACAGGTCATACTCGTCGGCGTGCTCGATGGTGACATCGACGAGGTCGCCCGGCTTCAGGCCGGTTTCGCCGTTCAGGAAGACGCTGCCGTCGATCTCCGGGGCGTCGGCGTAGGAGCGGCCGATGGCGCCGTCCTCGTCGACCTCGTCGATCAGCACGCCCAGCGTCCAGCCGACCTTCTGCTGCAGGCGCTCGGCGCTGATCGCCTTCTGCGTCTCCATGAACCGCTCCCAGCGCTCCTGCTTGACCTCTTCCGGGACGGCACCGGGCAGCTCGTTGGCGGCGGCGCCCTCCACCGGCTCGTACTTGAAGCAGCCGACGCGGTCGAGCTGGGCCTCCTTCAGCCAGTCCAGCATGAACTGGAAGTCCTCCTCCGTCTCGCCGGGGAAGCCGGTGATGAAGGTGGAGCGCAGCACCAGATGCGGGCACTCGTCGCGCCACTTGCGGATGCGGTCGAGCTGTTTTTCCTGGGCGGCCGGGCGGCGCATCGCCTTCAGCACCGTCGGCGAGGCGTGCTGGAACGGGATGTCGAGGTAGGGGAGGATCTTGCCCTCCGCCATCAGCGGGATGACCTCGTCGACATGCGGGTAGGGGTAGACATAGTGCAGGCGGACCCACAGGTCGAAGTTCGCCAGCTCCTTGCACAGGTCGAAGAAGCGGGTGCGGACCTCGCGGTCGTACCAGGTCTCCGGCTTGTACTTCACGTCGACGCCGTAGGCGCTGGTGTCCTGGGAGATGACCAGCAGTTCCTTGACGCCGGCGACCGCCAGCTTCTCCGCCTCGCGCAGGACCGAGGTGATCGGCCGGCTGACCAGATCGCCGCGCAGGCTGGGGATGATGCAGAAGCTGCAGCGGTTGTTGCAGCCCTCGGAAATCTTCAGGTAGGCGTAGTGGCGCGGGGTCAGCCGCAGCCCTTCCGGCGGCACCAGGTCGGTGTAGGGGTTGTGGACCGGCGGCAGCGCGTCGTGCACCGCGCTGACCACCTGTTCGTACTGGTGCGGACCGGTGACCGCCAGCACGCCGGGGTGGGTCTGGCGGATCAGGTCCGATTCCACGCCCATGCAGCCGGTGACGATGACCCGCCCGTTCTCCTTGATCGCCTCGCCGATGGCGTCGAGCGATTCCTTCTTCGCGCTGTCGAGGAAGCCGCAGGTGTTCACCAGCACGACATCGGCGCCGTCGTAGGACGGCGAGATCTCGTACCCCTCGGCGCGCAGGCGCGTCAGGATGCGCTCGGAATCGACGAGGGCTTTCGGGCAGCCGAGGCTGACGATGCCGACCTTCGGGGCGGAAGCCGGCGAGGTGGGCTTGGCAACGGACGATGTGGTCATCGCGCGCGTATACAGGCTTGCCGGGAGAGGCGCCAGAGAAACCTTGATCGGACCCATCTTCGTCATGCCGGCCATGCCGATTCCGCCGGACCGGGCGCCAGCGGGAAGCGCGTCCGGCACCCGCCGGGCCGATGCGACAATTCGCAACAAAAGGATGAAGTCTGCCGGGTTCCGTTTTCTCTCCAGTCGCGGTACAGTGCTTCGCGATCTTAGGATCGACGTGGCTGCCGCCGTTACAGCGATAGCCGCCAGCCTTTTTGTATGCCCATCGTATAGCCTCTATACGTTATAGAGTGGAACAAATGGACCTCACAAAATTGCGCGGCGTTGCGGTGGATCGGGCCATGCTGCGGAACACGGTTGCACTGGATCGGTCACCGGCCGGATCGGCTGTGGGAGCCGCGATGGACGGACTCGACTCGACTGGGATGGGCGGCGGCGCATCGCCGTCGGCGATCGCCGACGTCATGCTGCAGATCGCCCACATCGCCGACAGCCTCGGCTACACGCATGGGCTGAAACCGTCGCAATGGACGGCCCTGCGCTATTTCGCCAGCGCGAACAACAGCCAGCGCACGGTGTCGGCCTTCGCCGACTTCCACGCCACCACCCGGGGCGCCGCCTCGCAGATGGTGGAAGTGCTGGTGGGCAAGGAACTGCTGGTCCGTGTCCCGGTCCCGGAAGACCGCCGGGTCACCCAACTGCACCCGACGCCGAAGGCGCTGGAGCTGCTGCGCCACGACCCGCTGAACGGCTTCGCCGACGTCATCGCCGACCTGCCGGCGGACGACCAGTACCGTCTGGCTGAAACCCTGACGACCCTGCTGCGCGGACTGCTGGAGAAGCGTCAGGCGGTCTGACGCGCCCGCGCGCCCGGCTTGTGCGCCCCCGGGCCGGGGGCGACGCCTTCCCCGCGCTGTCGCGGGTCCGCCAGCCGTGAAGGGGCTGTCGGCGCCCCTGCCGACCAAATGCCGACCAAAGCCGGCGGGTGTCAGCTGTCGCTGGAAACCGGGACGGTGTCGAACGGGGTGCTGATGAAGGGGCGGCCTTGGCCGTGCCCGGCCCGCGCATGGCCGCGTTCCGTCGCCGCCTGCCGGAAGTAACCGACCACGAACACCCGCAACGCGTTGGCGAGCGAAACGCCGGATTGCGCCGCGCGGCGGGATTGCTGCTCCATCCGGTCCTGGACGTCGGCGCACAACTCGTCCACCGTCAGATCCTCGCGCCGGCAGATCTCCTCCAGCCCTTCCCAATAGGAGGGTTCCAGCCGGATTGCGGTTGCACGACCCAACAGCTTCAAGGTGCGGGTTTCCAACGATGCAACGCCTGACGGTTGATTGCTGCGGGGTGTTCTGTTCCCGTCGCTCGACATGACCCTGGATCCTCGTGCTACCCGTGCGATGGCCCCCCACCGCACACCCATTATAGCGCGACTGCCACCCGCCAAGGGAACAAAACTTTCGGCTGGTAAGTATTGCCCCTAGGGGCCCCGCTCGGGATCCCCGGCCATATCCTTGAGTAGAGCCAGATCCGTGATGACGATAAAACCTTTGGCATATGTCACTGCGCCAGTCTTGCGCAGCGCGCCGAGGCACTTGTTCACCATCTCGCGGGTGACGCCCAGCATGTTCGCCAGCGCTTCCTGGGACAGCGGCAGGGTCAGCCGCAAGCCGGCCGGAGTGGCCTGGCCATAGCTGTCCGACAGCAGCAGCAGGCGGCGGGCCAGACGGCGGGGGACATCGTGGAAGACGGCGTCCTCGATGTTCTCCGACACCCAGCGCAGCCGTTCGCACAGCACGACCATCATCCGCGTGCACAGTTTCGGATGGCGTTCCAGGAACGGGATGAAATCGGCGCGGTCGATGCGGTAGAGGTGGGTCGGGCGCAGGGCGATGGCGGCGGCGGTGCGTTCCCGCCCGTCGATCAGGCCGATCTCGCCCAGGACGTCGCCGGTCTCCAGGATGTTCAGCAGCATCGTCTTGCCGTCGGCCGACGAGGTGCGGATGGCGATCTGCCCCTTCAGCACGGCGAACAGGCAGTCGCCCGGGTCGCCCTTGTCGAAGATGGTCTGGTCGGCGTCGAAACGGGCAATGTGTCCCAGGCCGAGCAGTTCGGCCATCTGCCCGGAATCCAGCTCTTCGAGCAAGCGGTTGCGCCGCAGCACCCCCGCAACATCCATCGGCGCGTTCATCCATCCATCCAGACACCGTTTCGCGCCCCGGTGAACCGGTCTTCCACCGGAGCGCGATCACTGTAGCGGATGCGCCCTCACATCGCGAGGGGGGCGGCCTCGCGCAGGGCACGATCCCACAGAACGGTGTGTTCGAAATGGAAGCGGGCTTCCGCCGCCGCGTCGCGCGGGTCGGCCGCCCGGCCCAGCCGGCGGGCCATGGTCCGCAGCATCGCCTTGGCGTCGTTGCGCTTCTGGTCGAAGCGGCCCTGCGGCAACCATTGGCGGAAGGCCGCCAGTTCGCCGGCCGACAGGCCGATGTCGCCGCCAAGGCGCAGCATGCGGCCATAGCCGCGGTCGCGGTAGGGCAGTTCCTTGGCGATCGCCTCCAGGCGCAACGCGGTGTCCTGCGCCAGCACCCGCTCGGCCACCGCGTCGGACAGGGTGCGGCGGATGTTGACCATCGCCTCGGACAGGGCGGTGTAGCCCAGCTCGGCCGGGCCGTGGATCACCGCCACCTCGTCGTCGTCCTCCAGCCGGCCGTCGCGGTAGGCCTCGAAGATGGCGCCGACGCCGATCATGCCGAAGGGGTACAGCTCCGCCGCGCGCAGCGCGCCCATGCTGGAGGCGCCGAACACCGGG
Organism: Azospirillum sp. TSO35-2; assembly: GCF_003116095.1. Taxonomy (GTDB): domain Bacteria; phylum Pseudomonadota; class Alphaproteobacteria; order Azospirillales; family Azospirillaceae; genus Azospirillum. Next base: position 196,903 of record NZ_LGRA01000013.1, on the reverse strand, counting down.
ATGCCGGCGTGGATGGCGTACAGGATCTCCTTGTGCCACACCGACGGCACGCTTTCGAAGAAGCCGTCGATGATCCCGATCGCCGCCGGCTTCTGCGCGCACAGCCGCAGGACATCGCCCTGGGCGACCGGCGGCAGGAAGGTGGCGTCCAACTCACGCGCCGCGTCCTCACGCGGCAGGGTCGGGCCGAGGAAGACATAGACGCCGCTCATGCCGCCTTCTCCAGTGCATCATGGCCAAGCGCGCGCAGCCCGCGGTCGCCCAGCAGATAGTCAGGGGATTCGTCCGCACCCTCCAGCCCGGGCACGACGACGCGGACGACGGGGATGCCGAACTCGGGCTTGGTCAGGTCGACCGCCACCGCCTCGTCGATGCCGACCGCCCGCAGCCGGTCCAGCTGGTGGGCGAGGTCGGCCTCGATGGTCGGCGCGGCGCTGGTCGGGCACTCGGCGAAGGCGCGCCGGCCGCGGCCGTCGACGATGGAGGCCTTCCAACGGGCGTGGTGGGCGGGGTCGAGGTGCCGTTCGTACTCGGCACGGGGCATGTCGTCGCGCGCGCCGGCGATGAAGGTCAGCCGGCTCTGCGCCGCCTCGGTCAGGGCGCGGGACAGGGCGATCTCGCGCGCGGCGTGGCAGCCCATGCCGGTGGCCGGGCGGATGGAGTGCTGCGGCAGCTCCTCACGCTCGACGATGCGGCAGAGGTAGGCGGGCAGGCCGACGTCGCTGGTGATCTCCCACACGCCGACGGCGACGCCCGCCGCCTCGAACCGGTCGATCAGCGAGCGGCAGACCGGGTCGTCGACGCTGTCGAGGTCGATCCGGGTCGCCGCCTGCGCCGCCGGGCCGGACAGGCGCCACAGCGTGGTCGCGTCGCGTTCCACCAGCTCGGTCACCGCGTGGCTGATCGCCTCCACCCGGTGATTGCCGGAGGCCAGCCCGTTGGAGCCGGCCAGGAATCCGCCATGGCCGGGGGCCATCGGCACGGTGAAATTCAGGTGGACCATCTCGAACGGCACCCATTTCGGGCCGCCGTTCAGCAGATCCTGCCCCTCGATCCACAGGATGGGGCTGTGCGGGTTGTAGCTGCTGGTCGACAGCCGGGGCAGGCGGTCGACGTTCACCACCGGGTGGGTCCAGCGCAGCTCTTCGAAGCTGGCGAACTTCAGCGGCAGCGTAATGCGTTCGGCGTGGTAGCTCTCGATCGATTCCATGACGCCCGACGCCTTGGCGGCGGCCAGCGTCACCCCCTTGCCCTGCGACACCGAGATCGAACGCGAGTTCGGCCGCGTCACCATGACGACCGGGATCCCGACGCCGTCGAGTCCGGTGACGTTGGCGACCCGGGTGATCCCCATGATCGGCAGGAACGGCGCGACCCGCGCCAGGGTCTGTTCGGGTGCCATGACCCGGTGGGTGCCCACCGTGTGGGCCTTCACCGCGTCCGTTACGGACGCTTGGACATCGAGCAGATCGAAGGGCATCGCGGCTCATCCAGGCGAAAGACAATCAACGAGACAGGGGGCCAACGAGACAGAGGGCCAAAACGAAACAGGAGTGCCGGCCTCGGGTCCGTGGCCGGTCAGCGCCTTGCGGCGCTGGTGGCCACGGTCCGAAAGAACCGGATCCGAGGACCCGATCAGGCGCCCGGGGTGATCATGACGCGGGCGGCTTCGTGGTCGCCGAACTGGACACCGTCGCGGTCGCCCGAACGAATATGGCTGCGGGCGGTGGCGGTGGCGGTGTCGGCGACTTCCGACACACCATGCGCGGTCACGGCATAGAGACGGCCGTCGGCGCCGCGGACCATCGAAGCCTGGGAGATCGAGACGTTCATGAACACGTTCCTTCTTGTGCGTTGTGACGGGCCGATTCTTCACATGCGAAGGGATGTTCCGCTGTGAAGGATTTCACAGTGTGGGCGGTACCGGCGGTGTAGACACGGTCACATGCTGTCATCGCATGGCGAACGCGTCGTATGGCGCGCACGGCGAGGATGCAATGCAGGGAGGAGCGGACCGATGTTCATTCAGAAGAGGGCTTTCACCGAAACGACCGACGTGATCGACCTCACCGCCCTCATGGCGTGGCCGACGGTTGTCTCGCGCACCATTCCGTTGCCGAACCGGCGCGCCCGGCTGCGGCTGGAATCGGCGATCTGGAGCGGTCTGGACGACATCGCCCGGAAGGAACGCCGGCCGGTTCAGGAATTGTGCCGGGACGTGGACGCGACCCGGCCATCGAGCACGCCTCTGACCAGCGCGATCCGCAGCTATGTTCTGGATTACTACCGCGAAGCCGAAGTGCGTTGACCGTGTCAAACCACTGTGATGGTGCCGGCCAGGCCAAAACGGTTGATCTTCGTGTTTCCGATTCGAAGATCAGCGCAGCGGGCAGCAATTTTCTTCAACGATAGACGTTGTGCTTCCTGCTCGGCCCGAACCAGGGCCTCGTAAGATTGCTCGTCGCCGCCGCTCATCATGAATGCAGCTTCGGCGTCGAGCGCCTGTGCTTTGGTAAGATAGCCGATTCGGCCCGTCTTGTAGGCCGACGCCTGCACCAGTGCGGCGTGCTGTCGAGCTTCCGCCGCGTTCCGGGCAAGCAGACACGATTCTCCAAACCATAAATGGACTTGGTTCAAATAGGCGCTGACCGGCTCATGTCGGGCTGACAGGAACGATTGCTCGAACAGCCGAAAGCCTTCCTGGCTCTGTCCTCCAAGGACATGCGCATAGGCGCTGGCGCCCAATAAAAACGCTTTATGAAGCTTGGAGTTTATTGCATTGCAAAGCTCCAATGCCGTTCCAAGATATCGAATCGAGTTTCCGGGGTCCCCCAACAACAGGTAAGACCAGCCCATGTGCTGATAAGCGAAGAGCCGCGAGAAATTATGCGAGCTGGATTCGGCAGCATCGACGGCTTTGGATGCTGCTGAAATGGCTTTGGCGGCGCAGTCCATTTCGGCATAGCTGCGGGCAAGGTTCGCACAGACTCCAACCTCGCCGATAACGGCAAGACCGAATCGCTCGTGCGGGCGCCCCCCGGAAAGCATGCCTCGAGCCGTTTCCAGCACGTCCCGCCCTTCTGCGAAATTTCCTTTTTCGGTCAGGATACCGCCAAGGCGTCCCAGGAGCTGTATACGGGTGTTCAGATCAAACCTGCCGTCGTCGGCGTCCAGACCCTGCTGGCTGTACTGGATGGCACGGTCGATGTGACCGTGCGGCCATTCGATCGCAGCCAGCATCGACGACGCCCTGGCGAAGCGCCGGGCGTCGGGAATGGATTGGGAGAGTTGCCGGGCCTGTTCGAGCAGCTCGTTGGAGTCGGTCAGACCGCGCGGCAGTCTGACCCGCGCCAGTGCGATCGAGCCGTCGATCCGACGCAGGCGGTTGTGCGCCGTGTCCGGTGAGCGTGACAGGGCGTCCAGGGCGTTCCGGCAATGCCGGCTGGCGTCTTCCAGCTTGGACCGCAACTCCGCCCGCACCCCCGCCCGGCGGCCGAACAGGTAGGCGGCCGGCCAGTTCTCGGCCATGAAGGCGTGGTGGGCCAGCAGATCCAGGCGGTTCGGCAGATTCTCGTCCCGGCGGTGCTGAAGCGCCTCCAGCACCCGCGTGTGCAGCGTCCTGCGGTCGGCCTTGGTCAGGGTCGCGTAGGCGACCTCCTGGATCAGCGCGTGCTTGAACGAGAATTCCAGGTTGGGCAGCAGGCGGGTGCGCAGCAGGAAGCCGGCGCGTTCCAGATAGGCCAGATGCTCGGTCAGGACGGACTGCGCCATGCCGGTCAGCGCCTGGAGCAGGCCGACGTCGAAGGTGGTGCCGATCACCGCCGCGTTCATCAGCAGCCGCCGCCGTTCCAGCGTCAGCAGGTCCATCCGCTCGGCCAGCAGGCCGTGCAGCGAACGCGGCAGCCGGTGGACCACCATCGGGTCGTTCAGCCGGTAGGCGCCGGGGGTGCCCTCGATGGCGTTCGACGCCTCCAGCGTGCGCAGCACCTCTTCCAGATACAGCGGCACGCCCTGGCAACGGGCAGCGACCTGGGCCTTCAGTTCGACCAGCGACCAGTCGGGGCCGAGCCAATGGGTCAGGAACGCCTGCACCTGCTCCGGCGTCAGCGTGCCCAGTTCGAGGCGCCGGGTGCCGGGCGGTCCGACCCAGCCCCGCTCCTGCGATTCCGGGCCGAGCGGCGGCGGCCGCCGGGTGGCGAGCAGCAGCAGGCGGGCACCGCTGCCCCGCAGCGCCTCCGCCAGCCGGTCGAGCAGCCGGACCATCACCGGCCGTGCCCAATGGGCGTCCTCCACCAGGACCAGCAACGGACGGCCGACGACGCCGGCCAACTCTCCGGCGATGTCCGCGGGAGCGGCCGCAAGGGCGGCGGCCGGGCTGGGCGACGCCAGTTCCAGGACGGCGCCGACCAGCCCCTCGATGCCCAGGGACAGGCGCTGGGAGGGGTCGAGGCCGGTCCACAGCGGATCGCTGGCCGGCCGGCCGAACAGCGCGCGCACGGCGTCGCCGGCCAGCGGGCCGGACCGGTGGTGGGCGGCGTCGCACACCCAGCCGATGCCCTCCGCGCTGGCGCGGCCCGCCACCTGCTCTGCCAGGCTGAGCGCCACCGCCTCCAGGTCGTCCGGATCGGTCAGGCGGCGGATCGGCATCTGCGGCCATTGCAGCAGGGTCCAGCGCCGGCTGCGCGGATCGCGCAGGAACTGGCCGACCAGCCGGGACTTGCCGATGCCGGCCTCGCCCTGCAGCAGCAGCGCGCCGGCCGTCCCCGTCTCCACCGACGAGGCGGCGGCGAACAGGGTGGCGACCTCCGCCGCCCGGCCGACATAGGGCGCGTCGCTGGCCGACAGCAGGTCGGTCGCGGTGCGGCGCACCGCCCGCGCCCCGTCGAGCAGGAAGGCCGGCGTCGGTTCGACGGTCGGCGACAGGGTGACGCTGCCGACCGGGCGCGCCGCCACCCCGACCGGGATCAGGTCCAGCGTGTCGCGGCTGAGCTGCGCGGTGTCGGGGGCGGCGCGCTGCTGCAGCTTGGCCGCCATGTGCACGCATTCGCCGACGGCGCGATAGTCGGCCCACAGCCCGTTCGACATGACATGGGCGACCGCATCGCCGGAACTGATGCCGATTCGGATCTGGAAGGCCGGCAGGCCGGTCTGGTCGCGGGTGGCGCTCAGGATGTCCTGCGCCGCCAGGCAGGCGCGCAGCGCGTGGTCCTCCTTGGCGCCGGGGGCGCCGAACAGCGCCATGAAGCCGTCGCCCAGCATCTGCGTCACCGTGCCTTCATAGCGCGGCACCGCTTCGGTCAGGCAGGTCAGGATCGACAGCAGGCGGTCGTCGGCGTCCTCCGGATCGCAGCCGGCCACCATGACGGAGGAGCGCACGATGTCGACGAACATCGCGGTGACGACCTTGCGCTCGCGCGGCTTTCCAACCGTCAGGCGCGATGCGTCCTGACAGGGCCGGCCGTCGTCGGGTGCTGCGCTCCAGTCGGTGTCCGCCATGTCCGCCCCCCTCGCGGAATTCGCGTTGACATATTAGAGCATGCATTTTGCATTTTGCGAATATCCCAGCGATGCAGGGCGTAAAGTTTTTCGCGTGGGTGGAATGCAACATACGGCCGTATGGCGATCCCCGCAAAAAAGAAAGCGCCGCGATTCACGCGGCGCTTGTTGGCGTTATTTGCATGGGATAGCCGACGCCGCGCGTTGGTGGGGCGCGGTGTCATGGCCAGCCTGTGTTGATCAGCGGCGGACGGCGATGCCTTCGACTTGGGACACGTCGCGCACCGCGCCACGGTCGGCGCTGGTGGTCAGGGCGGCGTAGGCGCGCAGCGCCGGAGTCACCACGCGGTCGCGGCTGGCCGGCTTCCAGGCGTTGACGCCCTTGGCGTTCATCGCGTCGCGGCGGCGTTGCATCTCCTCGTCGCTGACGACCAGACGGATGACGCGGTTGGGGATGTCGATCTCGATGCGGTCGCCGTCCTCGACCAGGCCGATGGCGCCGCCGGCCGCCGCTTCCGGCGAGGCGTGGCCGATCGACAGCCCGGAGGTGCCGCCGGAGAAGCGGCCGTCGGTGACCAGCGCGCAGGCCTTGCCCAGCCCCTTCGACTTCAGGTAGCTGGTCGGGTACAGCATCTCCTGCATGCCGGGGCCGCCGCGCGGGCCTTCATAGCGGATGACCACGACCTCGCCGGCCTTGACCACGTCGCCCAGGATGCCGGCGACGGCGTCGTCCTGGCTTTCAAACACGCGGGCCGGACCGGCGAAGATCAGGTTGGAGGCGTCGACGCCCGCCGTCTTCACGATGCAGCCGTCCGCCGCGATGTTGCCGTACAGCACGGCCAGCCCGCCATCCTGGCTGAAGGCGTTTTCGACCTTGCGGATCACGCCCTTCTCACGGTCGAGATTCAGGTCGGGCCAGCGGCGTTCCTGGCTGAAGGGCACCACGGTCGGGATGCCGCCGGGCGCCGCCTTGTAGAGGGTGTGGACGGCCGGGTCCTGCGTGCGCACCACGTCCCAGCGGTCCAGCGCCTCGCCCAGCGTCCTGGCGTGGACGGTCGGCGCGTCGCGGTGCAGCAGGCCGCCGCGATCCAGCTCGCCCAGGATGCCGAAGATGCCGCCGGCGCGGTGCACGTCCTCGATGTGGACGTCGGACACCGCCGGGGCGACCTTGCAGACGTTGGGGACGCGGCGCGACAGCCGGTCGATGTCGGCCATGGTGAAGTCGATGCAGCCCTCCTGCGCCGCCGCCAGGATGTGCAGCACGGTGTTGGTCGAACCGCCCATGGCGATGTCCAGCGTCATCGCGTTCTCGAAAGCTTCCTTGGTGGCGATGCCGCGCGGCAGGGCGGTCGCGTCCTCCTCCTGGTACCAGCGGCGGCAGAGCTCGACCGCGGTACGGCCGGCGGCGAGGAACAGCTCCTTGCGGTCGGCGTGGGTGGCCAGGATGGTGCCGTTGCCGGGCAGCGACAGGCCCAGCGCCTCGGTCAGGCAGTTCATCGAGTTGGCGGTGAACATGCCGGAGCAGGAGCCGCAGGTCGGGCAGGACCCGCGCTCCATCTCCGCCGCCTCTTCATCGCTGACCGTCGGGTCGGCGGCGGCGACCATGGCGTCGATCAGGTCGACCGCCTTGACCTTGCCGCGCCAGTTGACCTTGCCGGCCTCCATCGGGCCGCCGGACACGAACACCGCCGGGATGTTGAGGCGCATGGCGGCCATCAGCATGCCCGGGGTGATCTTGTCGCAGTTGGAGATGCAGACCAGCGCGTCGGCGCAATGGGCGTTCGCCATGTATTCGACCGCGTCGGCGATCAACTCGCGCGAGGGCAGGCTGTAGAGCATGCCGCCATGGCCCATGGCGATGCCGTCGTCCACCGCGATGGTGTTGAATTCCTTGGCGACGCCGCCGGCCTTCTCGATCTCGCGGGCGACGAGCTGACCCAGATCCTTCAGGTGGACGTGGCCGGGCACGAACTGGGTGAAGGAGTTGGCGATGGCGATGATCGGCTTGCCGAAATCGCCGTCCTTCATGCCGGTCGCCCGCCACAGGCCGCGCGCGCCCGCCATGTTGCGGCCATGGGTGGAGGTGCGGGAACGGTAGTGCGGCATGGATCGGTCCTCAGCTGGTCGATTTTGGCGAGTTGGCGAAAGGAATGGAACGAAACGGGTGGGCACCTTAGCAATCTCCTGTCGCGGATGCCAGAGGCGCGACGCCCGCGTGGCCCTGCCATGCACGCGGCGAGGATTGTCGATCGTAAGCAAGCTTATTAACTTCGCCGGAGTAATAAGCAAGCTTATGATGTCGAGCCATGCCCTCCAGCGCCAAACCGCATTCCCTCACCCTGGGCGCCGTCCTGAACGACACCGCGCGGCTGATGCGCGTGCGTTTCGACCAGCGCGCCCGCCATCTCGGCCTGACCCGCGCCCAATGGTCGGTGATCGCCACGCTGGCGCGGAACGGCGGGATCAAGCAGGCGGCGCTGGCCGACCTGCTGGAGATCGAGCCGATCACGCTGTGCCGGCAGATCGACCGCATGGAGGAGGGCGGCTGGATCGAGCGCCACCCCGACCCGCAGGACCGGCGCGCCCGCCTGCCGCACCTGACCGCCAAGGCGCACGCCATTCTGGAGCAGGGCCGGGCGCTCGCCGCGGAGATCTACGCCGAGGCGCTGGCCGGCCTGCCCCCCGACACCGAGGAGCGCCTGGTCGGCATCCTGGCCGCCATGCGTGCCAACCTGTCCGACCGGCGTGCCGAACCGGCCGCCAAGGCGGTTGTTCGTTCGTGAGGCCGCCTTTCCTGAACCCGCACCGTTCTTCCGCTTGGGACCGACCCCGATGACCGCCGTGACCGACCGCGATACCGACACCCGCCCCACCGTTCCTGCGAAACCCGCCCGGCGGTCGCGCTGGCGGCGTTACCTGCTGATGGCCGCCCTGCCGCTGCTGGTCGCCGTCGGCGGCGGCTACGAGTATGTGGTGGGGGGCCGCTTCGTCTCGACCGACAACGCCTATGTCCAGCAGGACAAGGTGACGATCAGCCCCGACGTCTCCGGCCGCATCGTCGAGGTGGCGGTGCGCGAGAACCAGCCGGTGTCGCGCGGCGCCGTGCTGTTCCGCATCGACGACGAGCCCTACCGGCTGGCCCTGCAGCAGGCCGAGGCCGCGCTCGCCTCGGCCCGGCTGAAGGTGGAGCAGCTGCGCGCCGACCTGGGCGAGGAGCTGGCCAAGCAGGCCGCCGCCGAGGAGAAGGTCGCCTTCGAGCAGCGCGAGTTCCAGCGCCAGCAGGATCTGCTGAAGACCGGCGTCGCCGCGCGGGCGACCTACGATTCCGTCCGCCACGACCTGATGGCGGCGCAGCAGGACCTGAACACCGCCAAGCAGGCGGTGGTCAGCGCCCGCGCCGCGCTGGGCGGCGACCCCGAAGTCCCCACCGACCGCCACCCGACGGTGCTGGAGGCGCTGGCGAAGACGGCGACGGCGCAGCGCGACCTGGACCACACGGTGGTGCGGGCGCCGGCCGACGGCGTCGTCAGCCAGACCGAGCGGCTGCTGGTCGGCCAGTACATGCCGGTCGGCCTGTCGGCGGTCAGCGTCGTCATGAACGGGGCGAGCTGGGTCGAAGCCAACTTCAAGGAGACCGACCTGACCCACATGGCGGTCGGCCAGACCGCCACCGTGGTGGTCGACGCCTATTCCGGCCGCACCCTGACCGCCCATGTCGAGAGCATCGGCGCCGGCACCGGGTCGGAGTTCTCGGTGCTGCCCGCCCAGAACGCCACCGGCAATTGGGTGAAGGTGGTGCAGCGCGTGCCGGTCCGCCTGCGCATCGACGGCAACGAGCCGGTCGATGGCAACGCGGCGGTGCCGCTGCGCACCGGCCTGAGCGCCGACGTCGAGGTCGACACCCACTACGCCCGGCCGCTGCCGGGGGTGATCGGCAGCGCGCTGGCGGCGATCCGGTAAAGCTCGACCCCCACCATAACCCTCCCCCGCTGGGCGGGGGAGGGGACTGCCGCCACTCTCCCAATCAAGCACTTACTCCCTCTCCCGCTGACAAGCCGGGGAGGGTTGGGGAGGGGCATCGGGCAATCACGTTTCCCATCAGCCGCAGGCACTCCCATGGCCGCCACCCAATCCTCCGCCGCCCCGCATGAGGTGAAGCACCGCGGCATGATCACCGTGTCGATCATGCTCGCCACCATCATGCAGGTGCTGGACACCACCATCGCCAACGTCGCGCTGCCCAGCATGCAGGGCAGCCTGGGGGCGGCGCAGGACACCATCACCTGGGTGCTGACCTCCTACATCGTCGCCGCGGCCATCGCCACGCCGGCCACCGGCTGGCTGGCCGACCGGTTCGGGCGCAAGCGGCTGTTCCTGATCGCGGTCGCCGGCTTCACCGCGGCGTCGGTGCTGTGCGGGCTGGCCGGCAGCCTGACGGAGATGGTGGCCTTCCGGCTGGTCCAGGGCATCTTTGGTGCGGCGCTGGTGCCGCTGTCGCAGTCGGTGCTGCTCGACATCAACCCGAAGGAGCGGCACGGGCAGGCGATGGCGATGTGGGGCGCCGGCATCATGGTGGGGCCGATCGCCGGGCCGACGCTGGGCGGCTGGCTGACCGACAGCTTCAGTTGGCGCTGGGTCTTCTACATCAACCTGCCGGTCGGGCTTCTGGCCTTCTTCGGCATGCTGGTGTTCCTGCACGAAACCAAGGGCCGCCAGCGCTCGTTCGATGTCTTCGGCTTTGCCATGCTGGGCCTGGCGGTCGGCGCCTTCCAGATGCTGCTGGACCGCGGCGAGCAGCTCGACTGGTTCGGCGCGACCGAGATCTGGGTCGAGACGGCGCTGGCCGCCTGCGCCTTCTGGATCTTCGCCATTCACATCGCCACCGCCCATGGCAACAGCCGGACCGAGCCCTTCATCGACCCGCATCTGCTGCGCGACCGCAACTTCATCGCCGGGCTGATCCTGATCTTCGTGATCGGCGTGATCCTGCTGGCGACCATGGCGCTGCTGCCGCCGATGCTGCAGAATCTGCTGGGCTATCCGACGGTCACCACCGGCCTGGTGCTGGCGCCGCGCGGCGTCGGCACGATGATCTCGATGCTGGTGGTCGGGCGGCTGGTGCGAAGGATCGACGCGCGGCTGCTGATCCTGGCCGGCATCCTGCTGACCAGCTGGTCGCTGTGGGCCATGACCGGCTTCACCATCGTGATGGACCGCAGCCCGATCATCATCAGCGGCGTGGTGCAGGGGCTGGGCCTCGGCCTCGTCTTCGTGCCGCTCAGCACCATCGCCTTCGCGACGTTGGAACCGCGCTTTCGCACCGACGCCGCCAGCCTGTTCAGCCTGGTCCGCAACCTGGGCAGCAGCGTCGGCATCTCGGTGGTGATGACGCTGCTGTCGCAGAACACCCAGATCAACCACGCCGATCTGGCCGCGCACCTCACGCCCTTCTCGTCGACGCTGAGCGAACAGGCGGTGGCGTCGCCGGCGGCGCTGGCGATGCTGAACGCCCAGGTCACCCAGCAGGCGGCGATGATCGCCTACATCGACGACTTCAAGCTGATGATGTACGTCGCGCTGCTGGTCATCCCGATGCTGCTGCTGCTCCGCCGGCCGAAAGCGGGCGCGGCGGCGGCGGACGCGGCGGTGATGGAGTAGGCGGGGCGGCCCTGTCGCAAAGGTCAGGCCGCTGCGGTCGACATCGCCCGGCAGCTTTCGGCGCAGCGGCGGCAGGTTTCGGCGCAGCGCTTCATCATCGGGTCGTCGGCCATGCGGTCGCAGCCGTCGGCACAGGCCGCGCAGATCTCCGCGCAGGCGCCGCAGGTCCGGTGATGGAAGCGCGAGCCGCGGATCATGAAGTCGGCGCTGGTGCGGCAGATGTCGACGCAGTCCAGCAGCAGGCGGATGTGCCCGGCCTCGGCGTGCTGCCCACCCTTGGTCAGGCAATGGGCAACGGTCGCCAGGCAGACGGCGTGGCAGTCGGTGCAGTTTCGGATGCAGTCGTCCATCGACGGCGAGGCGGTCATCGGTCGGTCCTCCGGTCGGTTGTCAGTGTGGTCAGACAACCGTTCGGGAAGCTGGACGGTTCCGTCGCCGCGGCCTCGCCGCCGGGTGTGGTCAGCCGGCCGAGGCGCTCTTGCCGCTGTCCTTCTTCGAGCCGCGGGCGGGCTTCGCCGCCGGGGCCTTTTCAGCGGTCTTGCCGGTCGATTTGCCGGTGGTCTTGCCGGTCTGGGCGGTTTCGGCCTTGCCGCGCTCCGCCTTCACGCTTTCGGTCTTCGTGCTTTCGGCCTTGCTGCCGCCCTTGCGGGTGGAGGGCGGCGCGGCCTTGTCGACCTCCGACAGGGATTCGGCGGCGGCGCGGGTGGTCTTGCCGGTCGTCTTGCCCGGGCCCGCCTTTTCGGCGCCCGCCTTGTCCGGGGCCGTCTTGGCGGTGGCCTTGCGGCGCGAGCCGGCCACCTTCTCGGCCGGTTCCGGCACGCCGGCGCCGCGGATTTCCGCCTCGGCCTGGGCCCAATGCTCGCTCTCGCGGCCATGCGGATGCCCTTCGCGCTCCCACAGTTCGTGGGCGCGGCGTCGGATACGCTCCTGGATATCATCGGTGTCGGCCATCGGGTCCCCCGTTCGTCTGCCCAATTGGTCTGCCATACCGTATTTTGTGGCAGTCCCCCGCCGGTGTTGCAAAGCCACTCCTGCGAGGCACCCCGAAAGGGGCGCACGCGCACGCGTCCACCCTGTGATGAGCGTGCAACAGGGGGCGCTGGACATGGTTCCCAACCGGCGGATTCCGTGCCACAAGGCGCGGCCGGTCCGAACCGGCCAGCGACACTGGACCGCACGCCCGCCATGACACCCGACCTCCGCACCGCCCGCCCCTCCCTCCTCGACCGTGTCGCGGCGGCGCCCTGGTGGGCGTTGTGCCTGGGGCTGGCGGCGGCGATGGCGCTGTCGGTGCTGCTCGTTGGTTTCCGGCTGCCCTACTGGATGCACGCCGACCAGGATCTGGTGCTGGCCTATCACGGGCTGCTGTTCGGCGACGGGCTGCCGCAGGAGTATTTCGACCATCCCGGCTACGGCTATTTCCTGGTGATCGACGTCTGGTACCGGCTGCTGCACGGCCTCGGCCTGCTGCCGGTCGCCACCCTGTCGGCGCTGCCGCCCGGCGCCGATCCGGCGGCGACCGCGGCGGCGTGGCAGGCGCTGGTCGAGGCGGGCCGCGCGCTGTCGATCCTGCTGACCGCCGCCTTCGCCGTCACCTACGCCACGCTGCTGCGCGGCCTGACCGGCGACCGCCGGGTGGCGCTGCTGGCCGGCATCGTCCTGGCCTTCGGCGTCGGGCTGACGGCGCAGGGCCGGCAGATGCGCACCGACCTGCTGTCGGCCGGTTTCGTCGTCACGGCGCTGCTGCTGGTCCTGCAGGCGGTGCGCCCGTTGCCGGGCCGGGGCTGCGGCGGCCGGTCGGTCCTGCAACTGGCGCTCGCCGGGCTGCTGGTCGGGCTCGCCATGGTGACCAAGGTGCAGGCGGTGTTCCTGGCGATGGGCATCCCGGTGGCGGCGATCCTGTTCGGCCGCACCGGTGAGGACCGGACCGGCCTACAAGGCAAGACGGGGGCCACGGCGGCGGTGCTGGTCGGGCTGGCGGTCGCCGCGGCGGTGCCGGCCTTCGGGCTGGTCGCGGCGGGGTTGGCCGGCTGGGGCCGCGCCGTCTACCCCTACACCCCGGTCGGCGGCGGGCTGTCGGGCGGCGGCTATCAGGGGATCGTCGCCGGCTGGGTGCTGCTCGGCATCCTGGTCCATGCCGGGGTGCACCGGGTGCCGCCGCTGCGGGCGGTGGCCGGGGCGGCGGCGGTGCTGCTCGGTCTGTCGCTCGGGCTGCTGGCGCTCGACCTTCGCTGGAACGAGCAGAACGCCATCGCCGTGGCGAACTTCGTCGAGCACATGTTCGTCTTCACCTCCTGGCGCCACGGCGCCGAACTCCAGGGCCAGGGGCAGGTGGTGGGGGAGGGGACGCTGGCGCTGCTGCTGGCGGGGATCGGCCGCACGCTGGCGATCCGCACCATCGTCCTGCACCCCGACAACATCCCGCAGACCATCATCGTCGAGTGGTTCGCCATCGCCGGCTCGGTGGTGCTGTGGCGCCGCGGCCAGCGGTTGGCGGCGGTCCAGGCGCTGTTCCTGCTGCTGGTGGCCTGGGGGCTGGAGGCGCTGTTCTCGCTGCGCGGCTTCCAGCGCGCCTACGCCGCCTACACCGACCCGCTGGCGGTGCTGTCGGCCGCCTGGGTGCTGACGCGGCTGCCGGGCCTGCTCGACCGGCCGCGGCCGCGCCGCTGGATCCTGGCCGGCGTCGCGCTGGTGGTGGTCGCCGCCCACGCCTGGCCGGTCGTCGAGAGCCGCCGGCTGCCCAACCCGGTGACCCATTGCGACTGGATCCCGATCTACATGCCGAAGGTGGCGCCCTTCCCGTTCTGCCGTTAATACCGTCGTGCGTAAAGCCTGACATATCAGGCTTTACGCACGCCCTCAAACGGCGGGCGCGGCCGTCCGGCCGCTTGCCTTCGCAGGCATGGGCCTGCGGGGCCGCAGTCGCGGCCCTTGCCGTCGAGCGTCAGTCAGAACTTGCGCTCGATGGTATCAAGACGCCTTGCCGCGTATCCCGTCGAGCGCGTCGAGCACGCCGGCGCTGTCCATCGCGGCGAAGTCGGGGCGGTGGTGGATCAGGGCGCGCGGGCCGGTGCTGTGGATCGGGTTCGACGCGTCGGAGAAGACCACCACCGTCGGGCAGCCGACCGCCGCGATCAGGTGGGTCGGGCCGGTGTCGTTGCCGACGGCGCCCCAGGCCCGCCGCGCCAGCCCGCCCAGCTCCGGTACGCTGGTGCGGTCGGTCAGGTCGACCGCCTGCGGGCAGAACTCCACCACCGCGCGGGCGAGGTCGCGTTCGATCGCGGTGCCGATCACCACCGGCGTGACCCCGCGCCCGGTCAGCGCCGCCGCCAGCTCGGCGTAGCGGCTGACCGGCCAGCGCTTGTCCGGGCGGCCGGGGGAGGAGCCCGGCACCAGCAGCGCGAAGGGGCCGTCCAGGCCGAAGCGCCCGATGTCGGCGTCCAGCCAGGACAGGTCCGGCGTCTCGTCCAGGACGATGCCGAAGGGCGCCAGTTGGCGGACGTAGCGCTCGCGCACCGGCACCTTGCGCCGCCCCTCGTAGCGGTCGGGGTGCGAGGCGCCGTGCGCGGTGCCCGACCATTCCGGCCAGGGTCCGGGGAACAGCAGCCGGTGGTACAGGTCGGTGCGCGTCTGCGCCTGGAGGTCATAGACGCGGTCGAACCGGTGGGCGCGCAGCGTCCGGCGGATCGCCAGATAGGCGGCGAGCGAGCGCTCGCGCGGGTCCTCCAGCACCTCGTCGAACAGGCCGCTCATCCGGGCGAGCGGCGCCAGCGAGGGCAGGGTCAGCAGGGTCAGCCGGTCGCCGGCATGGTGGCGGCGGATCGCGGCGAAAGCGGTCTGGGCCAGGAAGAAGTCGCCGAAGGCGCCCAGCTTGATGACCAGGATGCGGAGCGGACGCTTGCTCATCGCGGGTCTCCCTCCGGCTGTCCGGCGATGCGGGTGGCCAGCCGCAGCATCAGCGCGGCGGCGAGGAATCCCGCCATCCACCACGCCTGCCAGATGCCGTAGGCGGTGCTGCCCATCGCCAGCGCGGTGGCGTAGAGCGCCAGCGCGAAGGGCTGGTCGTGCCGGCTCAACCGCGCCGTCCCGGCCAGCAGCAGCAGCATCGCGGCGAGCGCCAGCATCGCCCCGGCGGCGCCGGTCTCCAGCCAGACCTGAAGGAAGGCGTTGTGCGGGTGCAGCGGCAACAGGCTGTCGCCGATCGGCGCGAAGTCGGACACCGCGCCCTCCGGCGGCAGCGCGCGCGAGGAATCGATGCCCTGGCCGAACCACGGGGTCTGCAGGGCGCGCGTCGCCGCGTGGCCCCAGATCTCGACCCGGTGCTGGGCGGAGCGGAACAGCCAGTGGGCGTGGTCCAGATCCAGCCGTCCGGCGATCAGCAGCGCCCCCGGCAGCACCAGCAGGAAGGCGGCGGTGACGACGGCGCCGATCACCCGGCGGGTCCAGCGGGCGCAGCGCCGCGCCGCCGCCAGCGTCACCAGCCCGACCGCGATGCCCAGCATCGCCGACCGGCTGGTCAGCGGCAGGCAGACCAGGGCGTAGCCCACCGGCACCAGCAGGGCGATCAGGCGGTGGCCGAAACGGTCGACCGCCAGCGCCGCCGGCCAGACCAGCAGGCACAGCAGCGCCGCCGTCCGTTTCGGCACGTTGCCGTTCAGCAGGTTGGGCAGATGGTCGTCGGGGACGGCGTTCCACCAGCGGTTCAGCGGGAAGTCCAGCGCCGCCTCGACCGCGAACACCGCGACGCCGGCCAGCCCGCCGCCGAGGAACAGGACGGCCAGCCGCCGGGCGTCGGCCGCCGGCAGCGTCGCCACCCAGGCGCCGCCGGCCAGCGCGCCGAGCGCGATGTAGCCGATCTCCGCCACGGTGGCGAGCGCGCGGTCGGACGGGCTCCACAGGCAGGACAGCAGGGCCACCAGCAGGAAGGCGACGACGACCAGGATCGGCGTCCGCGACCGGGCCAGCCGGCCGAGCGCGTGGCCGCGCGCCAGCCCGGCCAGCGCCAGCAGGGTGAAGGCGATCGCCCAGATCGGCAGGCCGCGCGGGGCCAGCGCCGCCAGCGGCCCCAGGGCCAGGGCGGCGGCGCCCGACAGCAGGCGCAACGCCGCATCGGGGCCGGCAGCCCGCGGTGCATGGGTGGAGGCGGTGGGACGCGAGACGGTGACGGCCATGAACTCTGCGCGGACTGCGGAAACCGGCGGGGACTTAACCGCACTCCCGCCGGGAAAGCAACGTCCAGCGCCCCGGCCGGCCCGGGCCGTCAGGCCAGCAGGTCGCCGTGCTGCTTGTTCCGCCGCATCCACAGGGCGGCGTAGCTGCACAGCGGCACCACCTTCAGCCCTTCGCTGCGCGCCGCGTCCATGACCCCTTCCATCAGCCGCCCGGCGGCCCCGGTGCCGCGCAGCGACGGCGGCGCCTCGACGTAGGAGATCACCAGCGTCCGCCCGTTGCGGCGGTAGTCGGCGAAGACCGTCTGGTTGCCGACGGCCAGTTCGAACCGGCTCTGGTCCCGGTTGTCGGTGATCGCCTGTCCCATTCCGTCCTCATCCCTGCTTGTTGCGGTCGGCCTTTCCCTAAACATTGGGGCGCGCCGGTCGGGACGGAAGCACCCCATTTGCGTTCAGTCTCCCGGCCAGCCGCAGGCGGCCAGTGCGTCGCGCATGTGTTCTGGGATCGGGGCGACCGCGGTGATCCGCGGCCGTTCGGAGGCGAGCTGGAAGGTGACCGAGCGCGCCAGCAGATGCAGCCCGCCCGGCACCCGGCGCTCTGGCCCGTAGAAGGGTTCGCCGACCAGCGGGCAGCCGATCGCGGCGCAATGGATCCGGATCTGGTGGGTGCGGCCGGTGCGCGGGCTCAGCTCCAGCCAGGAGCGGCCGTTGCCGGTGCCCAGCACGCGGTAGTCGGTGACCGCCGGCTGGCCGTCGGGATGGGGCAGGATGGTCCAGGAGGATTGCCCGGTGGCCGGTGCCTCCGGCGTCGCTTTCGGCATGATCCGCTTCAGCAGCGGCAGGTCGATCGTCCCGGCCTCGTCCGCCGGGATGCCGTCGGCGACCGCCCAATAGGTCTTGTCGACCTGGCCGGCGGCGAACATCTGGCCGAAGCGCTTCAACGCCCAGGACGTGCGGCCCAGGATCAGGCAGCCGGCGGTGTCGCGGTCCAGCCGGTGCGCCAGCTTGGGCGGCTCGCCGCCGGGGTCGGCCAGGAACGGCAGGTAGAGGTCGAGATGATCGGTGATGCGGCCGGCCTTGTGGACCGCCAGCCCGGCCGGCTTGTCGATGACGAAGCACAGCTCATCCTGGTGGAGCACGCGGGCGCGCAGCGAGTCGGGGGTCATGGCGGTCCGGCCGGTGCGGAAGACGGCCGGCACCATGGCCGCAGTGGCCCGGCGATGCAAGCCCGCCGGACGTGGTGGCAACGGGGGCTGGAACGGGGGTCCGGAACGCGATGAACGGCAGCGGCACGGTGTCGCGCCGTGCGCTCCACCGCCTATGAGAAAGGTTCGGGTTTATGTCGGACGTTGCGGATAAAGATCGACTGCAACGAGGACATTCGGCTGATTTTCGTTTGATTTCGCCCTCTGGGACTAGCCTTTTGCCCGGTCTCGGAAGGTTTGTTGCGCCGCCGGGGAAGGCATGGCAGAAAGCCGGGACAACGGCTGTGCCCCCGTCGGTTCCGCTTGCGGTCCGGCGTGTGCGCGACCATTGATCTTGCCTTCGCCTTAACCACAAGAGACGTCCAATGCGGAAACCCGTGCGCAAGGTGGTGTTCCCGGTCGCCGGTCTCGGCACGCGCTTCCTGCCGGCCACCAAGGCCATCCCGAAAGAGATGCTGCCGCTGGTCGACCGCCCCCTGCTGCAGCACGCCGTCGAAGAGGCGCGCGCCGCCGGCATCGAGGATTTCGTCTTCGTCACCGGCCGTTCCAAGCGCGCCATCGAAGACCACTTCGACGCCGACACCGAACTGAACCGCACCCTGGAAGAGCGCGGCAAGCTGGACGCGCTGGAAGAGGTCCGCCACAGCGAGATCGCGCCCGGCCGCTGCTTCTACACCCGCCAGCAGGTGCCGCTCGGCCTCGGCCACGCGGTGTGGTGCGCCCGCGCCCTGATCGGCAACGATCCCTTCGCCATCGTGCTGCCTGACGACTATGTCCAGGGCAAGACCCCCTGCCTGAAGCAGATGGTCGAGGCGTACGAGGAGGTCGGCGGCAACATCGTCGCCGTCGTCGACGTGCCGCGCGAGCGCACCAGCAGCTACGGCATCCTGGATGTCGAGAAGGACGACGGCCGCCTCGCCACCGTGCGCGGGCTGGTCGAGAAGCCGAAGCCGGAAGAGGCGCCGTCGACGCTGTCGATCATCGGCCGCTACATCCTGCAGCCGGAGATCTTCGATCATCTGGAAAAGCAGCAGCGCGGCACCGGCAACGAAATCCAGTTGACCGACGCGATGGCCAAGCTGATCGGCAACCAGCCGTTCCACGGCCTGCGCTTCGAAGGCACCCGCTACGACTGCGGCGACAAGATCGGCTTCATCGAGGCCACGCTCGCCCATGCGCTGAACCGGCCCGACATGGCCGGCAAGGTGCGCGAGATGCTGCGGAAATATTGCTGACCGACGGGCAGCATGCGTGATGCCGTGCCCGCCCCGTCCCCTGAACCGGACGGCGGCGGGCGCGTGCGTTTGTGCCGACGCCAATTCGGCCAACCAACGAATGAGCCGGCCGCAAGAAACAGGCCGGCCCGAGGAAAGCCCGGCAGGGCGCCCACGAGTGATACGGGATTCCTTAATTCAAAGGACATGAGGGGGACACGATGCGCATAGCGATGATCGGCACGGGCTATGTCGGCCTGGTCTCCGGCGCCTGCTTTTCGGAATTTGGCGTGCACGTCACGTGCGTCGACAAGGACGCCGGCAAGATCGAGCGGCTGAAGCGCGGCGAGATTCCGATCTATGAACCCGGCCTCGACGATCTGGTCGCCCGCAACGTCGCCGCCGGCCGGCTGTCCTTCACCATGGACCTGCGGGAAGCGATGCAGGGCGTCGACGCCGTGTTCATCGCGGTGGGCACCCCGTCGCGCCGCGGCGACGGCCACGCCGACCTGTCCTACGTCTATGGCGCGGCGGAAGAGATCGCCCAGCATCTCGACCACTACACCGTGGTCGTCACCAAATCGACCGTCCCGGTCGGCACCGGCCGCGAGGTCGAGGCGATCATCCGCCGCGTGCGGCCCGACGCCGAGTTCGACGTCGCCTCCAACCCGGAATTCCTGCGCGAAGGCTCGGCCATCGGCGACTTCATGCGGCCCGACCGCGTCGTCATCGGCGCCACCTCGGACCGCGCGGGCGATGTGATGCGCCGGCTGTACCGGCCGCTCTACCTGATCGAGACGCCGATCGTCATCACCTCGCTGGAGACGGCGGAGCTGACGAAATACGCCGCCAACACCTTCCTGGCCGCCAAGATCACCTTCATCAACGAGATCGCCGACCTGTGCGAGAAGGTCGGCGCCAACGTCCACGACGTGGCGCGCGGCATCGGGCTGGACGGCCGCATCGGCCGCAAGTTCCTGCACCCCGGCCCCGGCTATGGCGGGTCCTGCTTCCCGAAGGACACGCTGGCGCTGGTCCGCACCGCCCAGCAGGTCGGCAGCCCGCTGCGCATCATCGAGACGGTGGTGGACATCAACGACAAGCGCAAGAAGCAGATGGCGGAGCGCATCATCGCCGCCTGCGGCGGAACGGTGGACGGCAAGATCGTCGCCGTGCTGGGCGTCGCCTTCAAGCCGAACACCGACGACATGCGCGACAGCCCGTCGCTGGACATCGTTCCCGCCCTGCAGGCGGCCGGCGCCACGGTGCGCGCCTTCGACCCGGCGGCGATGCACGAGGCCGAAAAGCTGCTTCCCGGCGTGGAATGGTCCAAGGACGTCTATGGCACCTTGGAGGGCGCCGACTGCGTCGCTATCCTGACGGAGTGGAACGAGTTCCGCGCCCTCGACCTGCGTCGGGTGAAGACGATGCTCAAGCGGCCGGTGATGGTCGACCTGCGCAACATCTACAACCCCGAGGACATGGCAAAGGCCGGATTCACCTACAGTTCCATCGGTCGGCCGACGCCGGCCGCCAACCCCGATGGCCGGCCGACGACGCCGTCCGGCGACACAGACCGTGGCTGAGGTCTGAGACGGCGTGCAACAGAGGACGAACAAGACGATGAGCGAAGCCCATACCTTCCACCCCACGGTGCTGCGCGAGTACGACATCCGCGGCATCGTCGGCACGACGCTGACCCCCGCCGACGCCCGCGCGGTCGGCCGTTCCTTCGGCACCGTCGTGGTGCGCAAGGGCGGCAAGACGGTCTGCGTCGGCTACGACGGCCGTCTGTCCTCGCCGGATCTGGAGGAAGCGCTGGTCGAGGGTCTGGTCTCCACCGGCCTGCATGTCCTGCGCATCGGGCTCGGCCCCACGCCGATGCTGTATTTCGCCACCCGCGACCGCGAGGCGGCGGCCGGCATCATGATCACCGGCTCGCACAACCCGCCGGACTACAACGGCATCAAGATGATGCTGGGCAAGGGCCCGGTCTATGGCCAGCAGATCCTCGACCTCGGCACCATGGCGGCCAAGGCCGACTGGGAGCAGGGCCAGGGCTCGTCGGAGAAGATCGACGTCCAGGACGAGTATGTCGCCCGCCTGCTGAAGGACTATGACGGCACCCGCGACCTGACGATCGCCTGGGACGCCGGCAACGGCGCGTCGGGCGAGATCCTGCGCCGCCTGACCGCCAAGCTGCCGGGCAAGCACATCCTGCTGTTCGATGACATCGATGGCAACTTCCCGAACCACCACCCCGATCCGACGGTCGAGAAGAACCTGATCGACCTGAAGAAGGCGGTGGCGGAGCATGGCTGCGACATCGGCATCGGCTTCGACGGTGACGGCGACCGCATCGGCGCCATCGACCACAAGGGCCGCGTGGTGTGGGGCGACCAGCTCGTCGCGCTCTACGCCGCCGACGTGCTGAAGAGCCATCCGGGCGCCACCATCATCGCCGACGTCAAGGCCAGCCAGGCCCTGTTCGACGAGATCGCCAAGCATGGGGGCGTTCCGCTGATGTGGAAGACCGGCCACTCGCTGCTGAAGGCCAAGATGGCGGAGACCGGGTCGCCGCTGGCCGGCGAGATGTCGGGCCACATCTTCTTCGCCGACAAGTGGTACGGCTTCGACGACGCGCTCTATTGCGGCGTGCGGCTGGTCGGGCTGGTCAGCAAGCTGAACACCACGCTGGCCGCCCTGCGCGACGGCCTGCCCGACATGGTCAACACCCCGGAGACCCGCTTCCAGATCGACGAGGAGCGCAAGTTCGCCGTCGTCGACGAGGTGAAGGCGCGGGTCAAGGCGTCGGGCGCCAAGGTCAACGACATCGACGGCGTCCGGGTGACGACCGACGACGGCTGGTGGCTGCTGCGCGCGTCCAACACCCAGGACGTGCTGGTCGCCCGCGCCGAGTCCTACAGCCAGGAGGGTCTGGAGCGGCTGAAGACCGCCCTGATCGACCAGCTGGTGGCGTCCGGCCTGCCGGCGCCGTCCTTCGAGGGCGGCGGTTCGGCGCACTGAGCGCGGTCCCCGGTCCGGTGTGACAACGAGCCCTCTCCCCCCGGGGAGAGGGCTTCGTCGTTTCAGCGGAACGTTTTCAGCGGAAGAGCGGGGCGTACAGCATGCCGCCGCGGGTCCAGGGCTGGTTCAGCCCGCGCTCCATCCCGTAGGGCTTGCCCAGGTTGCGGTCGAAGATCTCGCCGTAGTTCCCGACCTGTGCCAGGACCTGCAGGGCCCAGTCGTCGGGCAGGCCCAAGTTGCGGGCGGCGTTGCCGGCATGGCCCAGCATGCGGTCGAGTTCCGGGTCGTCGGGGATGCGGCCGGCCTGCACGTCGGCGGCGGTGACGCCCTTGGCGTCGGCCAGGATGATGGCGTGGAGGATCCAGCGGGTGACGTCGTACCAGTTGCGGTCGCCGCGCGCGATGTAGGGCGTCAGCGGTTCGCGCGAGATCACGTCGGGGTAGATGTGGATGCCCACCGCCTCGCGGTAGCCGGCCAGCGAGGTCACCAGCACGGTGCGGTCGGTGGTCAGCAGCCCGCATTCATGGGCCAGGAACGCCTGCAGCGCCTCGTCGAAGGTCTTGAAGGTGCGGATGGTCCAGGGCCGGTCGGCCTGCCGGATATGGTCCTCCAGATTGCGGACGGTGGTGGTCGGCGACTTGACGCAGACCGTCTGCGGCCCCAGCCGGTCGAGCGGCGGCGGCGGGCCGTCGCTGAGGATGGCGAAGCCCTGGCCGTCGTAGAGCAGCGGCAGCAGGAATTCGACGTCGAAGGACAGGTCGCGGCTGAAGGTCCAGGTCGTGGTGGTCAGCGCCACGTCGACCTCGTGCTTCTCCACCGCCTCGAACTCCTGCGGCTTGTCGGGCAGGCGGACGACGCGGATCGCCTGGGCGCTGCCCAGCGTTGCGGCGGCGAAGGCGCGGCAGACATCGACCAGGAAGCCGTCGAGATGGCCCTGCGGGTCGGTGAAGGAGATGCCGCTGACCCCGCTGCGCAGCCCGCAGACCAGGACGCCGCGGTTGTGGATGCGCTCCAGCGTCTCACCGTCGGCCGCCCGGGCCGGGACCACGGAGGTCGCCAGCCCCGCCAAAACGGCGAGGCCCATCACCATCCACGCGCCGAACCCCATCGCCACCGCCGCTCCACCCCACCGGACGCGGCGCGCGCGGCCCCGGGATCAGGCCGCCTGCTGGGCGCGCAGCGTGTTGAGCAGACTATGCAGCGATCCCGCTTCCTCGGCCAGCGTGTTCGCCGTCTCGGTCAGGGTGCCGGCGATGTCGCCGGTGCGCGCGGCCTGGGCGCTGACCCCGTCGATCAGCGCCGCCACCTCGCCGGAGGTCGCGGCGATCTCGCCGACGCGGTTGCGAATGTCGGTGGAGGATTCGGTCTGCCGCGCCACCGCGTCGCCGATCAGGTCCTGCACCGTGTTGATCCGCTCGACCGAGGAGGACAGGCGGGTGAAGCTGTCCACCGTGTTCTGGATGCTGCCGTTGATGGCGCTGACCGAGGTGGCGATCTGCACGGTGGCGTTGGCGGTCTCCTCCGCCAGCTTCTTCACCTCGGCGGCGACGACGGCGAAGCCCTTGCCGGCCTCGCCGGCCACCGCCGCCTCGATGGTGGCGTTCAGCGCCAGCAGCTTGGTCTGGTGGGCGATGCCGGTGATGACGTCGACGATCCGGCGGATCTGGTCGGTGTTCTCGCCCAGCTGGCCGACCACGCCGCGGGCGGCGCCCAGCTCGCCGATGGTGGCGCCGACCACGCCGGCGGCCTCGTTCGCCAGGCTGGCGACGGTGCCGATGGTGTCCATCAGCGTCACGGCGCTGCCGTTGCATGTGGCGGCGTTGCGGTTGCTCTCGGCGACGAAGCTGCCGGCGCTGACCGTGCTGTCGATGGTGCTGGCCGACTGCTGGCGTAGCGTGTCGGCCAGCGTCCGCAACTGGCCCGATTGCAGCGCCACGCCCGACGCCACCTGATGCACGTCCTCCATCAACTGGCGGGCCAGCGCGGCCGAGCGCACCTGATCGGTGACGTCGGTCCAGGACAGCGTCTTGCCCAGCACGTTGCCCTGGTCGTCGAACACGGTGTCGACATGGGCCTCCACCGTCGTCTCGTCGACGGTCAGGGTGCGGCGCGGGATCGGCGGGCGGGTGGGATCGGTGCAGTCGGCGGTGAAGCCGGGCCCCTGGGCCAGCAGGTCGGGGCTGGCCGGGTCGATGCCGTGCGCCTCGCAGAAGCGGCGCGCCGCCGGGTTGACGAAGCCGACCTGTCCGTCTCCGGTTGGCCCGCCGGTGCGCAGCAGCGCCGTCGGCACCGGGCTGGAATCGACCATGCGCTTCATCAGCAGCACCTGCTCGACGCTGCCGCGCAGCCGGCGCAGGGCGGCCGCCATCACCGCCAGCTCGTCGCGGCCGGTGCGGGGGACCTCGATCGACAGGTCGCCGGCGGCGATCTGCTCCATGGCGCGGGCGAACTTGCGCAGGCTGGCGAAGACGGCGACGCGCAGCAGCAGCGCCGCGGCGATGGCGACGGCCAGGGCGAAGGCGCCGACCATCGTCAGCGCGTCGTTGCGTAACGCCTCGGTGGCGCCGACGAAATCGGCGATGTCGCGCGATATCTCGGCGGTCGCCCAGGGCAGCCCGCCGTCGCCGCCGATGGCGACGCTGGTGTTCGACAGGGTGGCGTGCTGCGACGGCGCGCCGCCCTTGCTCTCGTACAGCAGCTCGCCCTTGGCGTCCTTGAAGCGGATGTCGGCGTCGAGCACCGCGCCCAGGCTGGACAGCGCCGGCAGCGGGTCGGTCACCACCTCCAGGAAACCCAGCACGCGGAAGCCGCCGATCGGCATGATCATGCTGTGGAGCGGCCGTCCCTGCGCGTCCCGCCACAGCAGGCCGGCGGGGCGGCGCTTGTCGGCCAGCTCGCGCGCCTTCAGCGCCTCGAACAGCGGGGCGACGGTGGCGACGGTGTCCTGGTCGGTGCCGCCGGTGGCGGCGACGCGGTTCATGTCGGCGTCGAACACCGCGACCGACACCAGCTTGACCTCGCGGTCGACGACGACCGGGCGGGCGTGGATGTTCTTCAGCGCCAGCGTCGCCTTGGCGAAATCCTTCTGCGACACGCTGTCGACCAGGAAGCCGTCGCGGCTCCATTCGTTGGCGTGGCCTTGCAGCCATTCCGTGTAGTTCTTGCGGATGCGGTCGTTGACCAGCACGCTGAGCGTCGCGGCGCTGCTGCTGTTGAAGGTCGCCACCGCGAAGTCGGTGTAGCGTTGCGACACCCAGGCCTGGCTGGCGATCAGCGCCGCCACCAGCACGCCGACGACCGACACCATCGCCCGCCGCAGGGTCCAGAAGCGGAAGCGGGCCCCGGACTCATCGACCCGTGCCCTTGCCGCCCGTGCCTTCACCATCGTCGCGACTGCCCTCATGCCCAAACCCCCCGCCGCCAGAACACGGTTTCACGGATTGCAACACGGTCATCATCGCTCGGCTCTTTGAACGGCTTAGCGTCGCTGTGTGAACAGCTCGTGTCATTTCGTTCGCATTTGGGACAAGACGAGCGGTCGAGACCAAAAATTCACCAGATTTTCTGCCGCCGGGGCCGGAGCATGACTTCGCCCCGGTCGCAACGGAAAAGAAAAGCAGCAACCACGAGTGACGACATGACTTGAAAAGCGGCGGCCTGCCGCGATGAATGCACAAAAATAGGGCCACGGCAGCGGGTGACACGTTGTTCACCGCTTCCGTGGCCAGGTTGCCGAGCGCGTGGCCGCCGCGTGATGGCTGCGGCGGGGGAGTTTGCTCGGGGTACTCGATTTCGGGGTTGTCCGGTAAGGCTCAGCCGTCCTGCGCCACGTCGCCGGCGAACAGATAGCCGGTGCCGTGCACGGTCACGATCAGCCGCGGGTCGGCGGGATCGCTTTCGATCAGGCGGCGCAGGCGGCGGACCAGGCTGTCGATGGTGCGGTCGGTGGCGTCGGACTTGCGCCGCGTCGTCGCCGTCAGCAGATAGTCGCGGTTCATCACCCGGCCAGGGTTGCAGACGAAGGTCGACAGCAGCTCGAACTCGGCGCCGGTCAGCCGCACCGGCTGGCCTTGCGGGTCGGTCAGCCGCATGCGGTCGAGCCACAGCGTCCAGCCGGCGAACAGCCGCCGCCGGTCGTCGCGCTGGTCGCCCGGCGCCTTCAGCCGGCGCAGCAGGTTGCGCACCCGCGCCAGGATCTCCCGCGGCTCGAACGGCTTGGCGATGTAGTCGTCCGCCCCCATCTCCAGCCCGACGATGCGGTCGAGCTTCTCCGCCCGGCTGCTGACCAGGATGATGCCGATCTCCGACGCCGCCCGCAGCTCGCGGGTCAGGGTCAGCCCGTCCTGGCGCGGCAGCCGGATGTCGAGCAGCACCAGATCGACCGCGGTGGTCGCCAGCAGCTCCTTCAGCTCCTCGGCGCTGCGGGCCGCCAGCACGGCGAAGCCCTCGTCCGCCAGATAGGACTTCAGCGTTTCGCGCGTCACCGCGTCGTCGTCGGTGATCGCAATGGTCGCCGGCATGACCCCCATCCGCTTCTGCCTGTCGCCGCCCGCCCTGTCCTCAATGCTCCAGAATCTGGCCGAGGAACTGGCGGGTGCGCTCGCTTTTCGGGTTCTCGAAGAAGTCGGCCGGCGACCCGCTCTCGATGATCGAGCCTTCGGCCATGAAGACAATAGAGTCGGCGACCTGCCGGGCGAAGCCCATTTCATGGGTGACGCAGACCATGGTCATGCCTTCGCCCGCCAGCTCGATCATGACGTCCAGCACCTCCTTGACCATTTCGGGGTCGAGCGCCGAGGTCGGCTCGTCGAACAGCATGATCTCCGGCCGCATGCACAGCGCGCGGGCGATGGCGACGCGCTGCTGCTGGCCGCCGGACAACTGGCCGGGGAACTTGTGCGCCTGGTCGGGGATGCGCACCCGCTTCAGGTACATCATGGCGATCTCCTCGATCTCGGACTTCGCCATGCCGCGCACCCAGATCGGCGCCAGCGTCAGGTTCTGCAGCACGGTCAGGTGCGGGAACAGGTTGAAGTTCTGGAAGACCATGCCGACCTTGCGGCGGATTTTCTCCACCGACTTGACGTCGTCGGTCAACTCGGTGCCGTCGACGATGATGTGGCCGGTCTGGTGCGCCTCCAGCCGGTTGATGCAGCGGATCATCGTCGACTTGCCCGAGCCCGACGGGCCGCAGACGACGACCTTCTCGCCCTTGCCGATGGTCAGGCTGACGTCGCGCAGCGCGTGGTAGCTGTTGTACCACTTGCCGACCTTGCGGAGTTCGATGATGGCGTTCTCGGTCATGTCTCGTCTCCAAAAGCCGGTCAGCGGCGGGTGTAGCGGTTGGCCAGACGCTCCAGCCACTGGCTGTAGCGCGACATGCTGAAGCAGAAGATCCAGAACATCAGGCCGGCGAAGACATAGACCTCGGCGAAGTAGGGGCGCCATTCGGGGTCGGTCGTCGCCACCGTCGCGGCGGTCAGCAGGTCGTACAGGCCGACGATGGTGACCAGCGAGGTGTCCTTGAAGCAGCTGATGAACTGGTTGACGATGGGCGGGATGACGATGCGCAACGCCTGCGGCAGGATGATCAGCGCCGTCTTCTGCCAGTAGGACAGGCCGAGCGCGTCGGCCGCCTCGTACTGGCCGCGCGGGATCGCCTGCAGGCCGCCGCGCACGGCTTCGGCCAGATAGGCGGCGGTGAACAGGGTCAGGCCGGCCAGCGCGCGCAGCAGCTTGTCCACCGTGACGCCTTCCGGCAGGAACAGCGGGAACATCACCGACGCCATGAACAGCACGCTGACCAGCGGCACGCCGCGCATCAGCTCGATGAAGCCGATGCAGAAGCTGCGGATGGCCGGCAGCGAGGACTGGCGGCCCAGCGCCAGCAGGATCGACAGCGGGAAGGCCAGCGTGATCGAGAAGACCGACAGCATCAGCGTGATCGGCAGCCCGCCCCACTTGTCGTTGGCGACGTAGGTCAGGCCGAAGACGCCGCCCCACATCAGCACGCCCATGGCGCCCAGCACCAGCGCCCAGGCGCCGGCCAGCCAGGGCCGCCACAGCGCGCGCACGCCGCTGACGCCCAGCATCGCCACGAACAGGGCGCAGGCCAGGAACGGGCGCCACTGCTCGTCATAGGGGTAGGTGCCGAAGAAGATCAGCCGGTGCTTGACGACGATGATCGACCAGCAGGCGCCGGCCGCCTCGCGGCACGCCTCCGACGAGCCGCTCCAGCTGGCGTTCAGCAGGACCCAGCCGACGATCGGCGGCACCGCGAACCACAGGATGGCGAGGCAGGCCACCGACAGCGCCGTGTTCAGCGGCGTGTTGAACAGGTTGTCCTTTGCCCAGCCGAACGGCTTCAGCGCGGTGACGCCGTTCGGCTGCGGCGGGGCCGAGGCCTGCGACGGCTCCTCTTCATAGGAGGCGGCCCAGCCGGCGGCGGGAAGGGTGGACGGGGTGGTGGGGGTGTCCTTGCTCATCGCGTCACCAGGGCCACTCGGCGGTTGTACCAGTTCATGAAGCCGGCGATGCACAGGCTGATGACGAGGTAGACCGCCATCATCATCGACACCGCCTCCACCACCTGGCCGGTCTGGTTGGCCGAAGTGTTGGTGACGCTGACCAGATCCGGATAACCGATGGCGACGGCCAGCGAGCTGTTCTTGGTCAGGTTCAGGTATTGGCTGGTCAGCGGCGGCACGATCACCCGCAGCGCCTGCGGCAGGATGACCAGCCGCAGGATCTGCACCGGCGACAGGCCGAGCGCCAGCCCGGCCTCGGTCTGGCCCTGCGGCACGGCGAGGATGCCGGAGCGCACGATCTCGGCGATGAAGCCGGCGGTGTAGACCGACAGGCCGATCAGCAGCGCGGTGAACTCCGGCGTCACCGCGCCGCCGCCCTCGAAGTTGAAGCCGGCCAGCACCGGCAGGTCGAAGGCCAGCGGCGCGCCGGTGGCGATGAACGCGGCGACCGGCGGCAGAATGACCGCGGCGATGGCCAGCGGCACGGTGGGGAAGGGCTTCCCGGTGGTTTCGCGGTGACGGCGGCCGTAGCGGACGAGGGCGACCGCGGCGGCGATGCCGGCGATCAGCGCCAGCAGGGCCCAGCCATGGCCGGGATGCTCGGCCAGCACCGGGAACTTCATGCCGCGGTTGCTGAGGAAGACGTGCGGCAGCGGCTCCAGCGCCTCGCGCGGGCTCGGCAGCCGGTTCATGATGGTGTACCAGACCACCAGTTGCAGCAGCAGCGGCACGTTGCGGATGGTCTCGACATAGACGGCGGCGAAGCGGCCGACCATCCAGTTCGACGACAGCCGCGCCACGCCGATCAGCACGCCCAGCACCGACGCCAGCACCACGGCGGCGGCCGACACCGCCAGCGTGTTCAGCAGCCCGACCGCCAGCGCCTTCAGATAGGTGTCGGAGGCGGCGTAGGCGAGGAAGCTCTCGCCGATCTCGAAGCCGGCCTCGCGGTTCAGGAAGCCGAAGCCGGTGGCGACGCCGCGGTTGGCGAGGTTGGTCAGGGTGTTGGAAACCAGATACCACGCGACGGCGAGGGCGCAGGCCAGGAACAGCCCCTGATACAGCCACCCCCGCACGCGCGCGGAGTTCAGCGCCTGGACTAGGTTGGACATGATGATGCTCCGTGCGGGGGAGTGAGGCGTGGCGGACACTTGCCCCCACCCCGACCCTCCCCCGCTCCGCAGGGGAGGGAGAG
Source organism: Azospirillum sp. TSO35-2 (assembly GCF_003116095.1). Taxonomy (GTDB): domain Bacteria; phylum Pseudomonadota; class Alphaproteobacteria; order Azospirillales; family Azospirillaceae; genus Azospirillum. The sequence goes on along the minus strand of NZ_LGRA01000013.1, from coordinate 167,413 downwards.
ATCCCCTCCCCCGCCCAGCGGGGGAGGTTAGGGTGGGGGCAATGCGCGGCCTTACTTCAGCGGCGGGGCGTACATCAGGCCGCCTTCGGTGTAGAGCGCGTTCTGGCCGCGCGGCATCTTCAGCTTGGAGCCGGCGCCGACGTTGCGCTCATAGCTCTGGCCGTAGTTGCCGACCTGCTTGACGATGTTGAAGGCCCAGTTCTCCTCGACGCCCAGCGCCTTGCCGTTGCCGGCGGTGACGCCCAGCAGGCGCTTCACGTCGGGGTCGGGGGAGGTCATGGCGGCGTCGACCGTCTCCGAGGTGATGCCCTTCTCCTCGGCCTGGACCATGGCGTAGAAGGCCCAGGTCACCAAGTTGGTCCAATCCTCGTCGCCCTGGCGGATCGCCGGGGACAGCGGCTCCTTGGAGATCAGCTCGGGCAGGATGACGTAGTCGGCGGGGTTCTGCGTCTCGGCCGCGCGGATGGCGGCGAGCTGCGAGGCGTCCGACGTCAGCGCGTCGCAACGGCCGCCGAAGAAGGCCTTGTGCAGCTCCTCGTTCTTCTCGATGACGACCGGCTTGAAGGTCATCTTGTTGGCGCGGAAATAGTCGGAGACGTTCTGCTCGGTCGTGGTGCCGGGCAGCACGCAGACGGTGGCGCCGTTCAACTGCTTGGCGCTCTTCAGCCCCAGCTTGGCCGCCACCATGAAGCCCTGGCCGTCGAAATAGTTGGTGGGTGCGAAGTTCAGGCCGTTGGCGGTGTCGCGGGTCAGCGTGCGGGTGGTGTTGCGCGCCAGGATGTCGATCTCGCCGGACTGGAGCGCCGGCAGGCGCTGCTGCGCCGACAGCGGCGTGTACTTCACCTTCTCCGCGTCGCCGAACATGGCGGCGGCGACCGCGCGGCAGACGTCGACGTCCAGGCCCGACCACTTGCCCTTGTCGTCGGGGGCCGAGAAGCCGTAGAGGCCCAGGTTGACGCCGCACTGGACGTAACCCTTCTGCTTCACGCCGTCGAAGGTCGCGCCGGCCTGGGCGGTGCCGGATGCCGCAATGCTCGTCAGGGCGATGGCGGAAACGGACAGGGTGGCCGCGATGGCGAACGCACGGAGAGAGGTCTTCACGGGGCGTGGCTCCTTCAGCCTTGGTCATTCTGGTCGCCGTGGCCGGGGCGCGCCCCTGGCCGGTCGACCGCCACCATCGCGCCGGCGCTTGAACAACGTGCCCCGCCGGGTTGAACGGGAGTGGCCGAGATGTGAACAGCTTTGGACAAACCGGACGCGTCCGGCGCTGGCGAATCCGGACAGCCCCGGACAGCCGATGGCTTTTTCATCGCCAAGCCACGAACTATCTGTGATCCTGTCGGTTGCAGCGGGGACCGGTCGGCGACAGCGGGAGGGTTCTGATGGCGACGCTGAAGGAGTTCGAGGACGCGCTGAAGGCGGCGGGCAACACCGCCGCGCTCGACATCCTGGAGGGGTTGCGGGCGCGCGACCGCAGCCAGCGCACCGTCCGCCCGGCGCGGCGCCTGACCGGGCGCAAGATGACCCCGGAACTCGCCGCCGAGGTGCTGCACCTGCACCAGACCACCAGCATGACCCAGCAGGAGATCGCCTTTCAGCTCGGCGTGAACCAGGGCCGGGTGAACGAGGTGATCAAGCACCGCAAATGGCTGGACGGCGATCCCAACGCGCCGGAGGCCCAGGCCCGCGACAAGGCCAAGCAGCGCGCCAAGGACGGTGTCGGCTTCGCCCCACGCTCGACGGCCCCCAAGCCCGCAGCCCCCAAGCCCGCCGCCCCGCCCGAGCCGGCACCGGCGCCGGTGGCCGCCCCGCCGGTGGTCGCCGAGCCTCCGTCCCCGGCCGAGCCCCCGCTGGCCCCCGCACCATCCGCGGAGCCGAAGACCAAGTCCCCACCCCGCCGGTCGAAGCGGGCCGACCCGCCGGCGCAGTTCGCGTTCAAGGATCTGCTGTAACGCGGCTTTGCCATCCGGTCGCTCGGCCGTCCGGGCCGTGCGGCCGTGGCCGAGCCATGCCCCATGTTCATCTCGCACCCGCGAAATTGACGGCCTGCGACCGATTGCCACGGGGTGCCCTTGGCAAATATCGTGGTTGGTCCCCGGTTGCGTCCGTTCGTCCGACCGCCGGGCCCTTTTTCCCAGCGGCGACAGCGGAGAATCACCATGCCTTCTGCCGGGCACGACGCCGACGCGCGTCGTCACGACCTCGCGGCGTCCCACCATCCCGGTCTGGTGCTCCTGGCGTTGGCGATGGGTGGTTTCGCCATCGGAACGACCGAGTTCGCGACGATGAGCCTGCTGCCCTGCTTCGCCCGCGGCCTGTCGATCGACGAGCCGACCGCCGGCCACGTCATCAGCGCCTACGCGCTGGGCGTGGTGGTGGGGGCGCCGGTGATCGCGGTGCTGGCGGCGCGGCTGTCACGACGGACCCTGCTGATCGCGCTGATGGCGGTCTTCGCCGTCGCCAACGTGTTGAGCGCCTTTTCGCCGTCCTATGGCTGGATGCTGGCTTTCCGCTTCCTCAGCGGCCTGCCGCACGGCGCCTATTTCGGCGTCGCCTCGCTGGTCGCCGCCTCGCTGGTGCCGCCGGACCGCCGGGCGCAGGCGGTGGCGCGCACCATGCTGGGGCTGACCATCGCCACCATCGTCGGCGTGCCGCTCGCCAACTGGATCGGGCAGGCGGTGGGCTGGCGCTGGGGCTTCGGCGTCGTCGGGCTGCTGGCCCTGCTGACCGTCGCCCTGGTCTGGGCCTTCGCACCCAACGACCGGCCGCACCCGCAATCCAGCCCGCTGCGCGAGTTGGGCGCGCTGAAGCGCCGGCAGGTCTGGCTGACGCTGGGCATCGGCGCCATCGGCTTCGGCGGGCTGTTCGCCGTCTACACCTACGTCGCCTCGACCCTGATGGAGGTGACGCAGGTGTCGCCGGCGATGGTGCCGGTCGTGCTGGCCGTCTTCGGCGCCGGCATGACGGTGGGCACGCTGGCCTGCGCCTGGGCGGCCGACCGGGCGCTGATGCCGTCGGTCGGCGGCATCCTGCTGTGGAGCGCCGCCGCGCTGGCGCTCTACCCGCTGGCCGCCGGCAACATCTGGGCGGTGTCGGCGGTGGTCTTCCTGATCGGCTGCGGCGGCGGGCTGGGCACCGCGCTGCAGACCCGGCTGATGGACGTGGCGGAGGACGCGCAGACCCTGGCCGCCGCACTCAACCACAGCGCCTTCAACGCCGCCAACGCGCTCGGCCCCTGGCTGGGCGGCATGGCCATCGCCGCCGGCTGGGGCTGGACCTCCACCGGCTGGGTCGGGGCGGCGCTGGCGCTCTGCGGCATCCTGGTGTGGGGGGCGGCGCTGCTCGACGACCGTGTCACCAACGCCCGGCTGGCGACGGCCTGCGCCGGGGATTGAGGGTGATCGGGAGGGGCGTCGCCAAGCGATCCCCTCCCGATCAACGGTCGCTCACCGTTTTCAGTCCCCGCTGCCCGCCAGCGTCCCGATCAGCCGGTTGCGGATCGCCGACACCGCGCATTCCAACTGGCGGTCGTCATCCGGCTTGGGCGGGCTGTCCATGACGTCCCGGCACATCTCCGGCGCCGCCCACACCCGCGGCTTGGGCGGGACCGGGGCGTTGGGATCGCAGGTGGCGGGGTCGGGGTGGGTTTCCTCGGTGTTGCCGTGGGTCGGCTTGACCTCCAGGTTCGGCGACACGCCGAAGCAGTCGACCAGCGCGCCTGACGGACGGTAATAGCGGGCGGTGGTCAGCCGGATGCCGGTGTCGGCGCTGAGCGAGGAGATGGTCTGCACCGATCCCTTGCCGTAGGAGCGCGACCCGAACAGCAGCGCCCGGTGATGGTCCTGCAAGGCGCCCGCCACGATCTCCGACGCCGAGGCGGAGCCGCTGTTGATCAGCACCACCACCGGCAGGCCGGACAGCAGGTCGCCCGGGGTGCCGCGGTAGGAGCGGGATTCCTCCGGATCGCGGCCGCGCACCGACACGATGTCCACCGTTCCCAGGAAGCGGTCGGCCACCTGCACCGCCTGCTCCAGCAGGCCGCCGGGGTTGTTGCGCAGGTCGATCACGGCGCCGGCCAGCCGGCCCTTGGCCTGCCGGCGCATGTCCTCGATCGCCGCGTCCAGCGACGACGAGGTCGACTGGTTGAAGGTGGCGATGCGGACATAGGCGACGTCGCCCTCCAGCCGGTAGCGCACCGGCTGGATCTTCACGATGGCGCGGGTCAGCGACACCCGGTTGTTCGCCTCGGTCGAGGGCGGGCGGCGGATGGTCAGCGCCACCGAGCTGCCGACCGGCCCGCGCATGCGGGCGACGGCGTCGTGCAGGTTCAGCCCCTTGACCGCGACGTCGTCGATGCGGGTGATCAGGTCGCCGGTGCGCAGGCCGGCGCGGGCGGCGGGCGAGCCGTCGATGGGGGAGACGACGCGGATCAGGCCGCTTTCCTCGTCCATCGTCACCTCGATGCCGAGGCCGCCGAACTCGCCCTGCGTCTGTTCGCGCAGATAGCGGTAGCGCTCGGCGTCGAGGAAGCTGGAATAGGGGTCGAGCGAGCCCAGCATGCTGTCCAGCGCCGCTTCGGTCAGGGCGCGGTCGCCGGCCTTCGGCGTTTCCGCCTTCTTCTTCTGAAGGCCGACCAGCGCCTTGTCGACCAGGACCTGCGGGTCGTAGGGCTTCACATGTTCGGTCAGGACCCGGCGCATCGCGTCGGCGAACAGCACGTAATTGCGGTCGGCGGTGGAGAGCGAGCCGTAGCCACGGACCTTCGCGAACTCCCCGCGGTAGCGGTCGAGCGCCGCGACGGTATCGGCACGGCTGGTCGGCGCCACGGCGCAGGCCGGTCCGATCGCCACCATCAGCAGCAGCAGGGCACCCAGCAGCTTCGCCATCCTAGGCCCCTCTTGACTGGCCGGTCCGTCCGGCGGTCTTGCATGCATCGTTCAGTTTACCAGGGGTTTCGCCGGTGCGGCGACCCTAGCACGTCGTTCGCCCATTCTCAAAGTCCGCCCCGATTTCGGCAAGAGGGTAGCGCCGAAACCGCAGATGGGGCGTGCGAACGGCCCTGTCGCGCGCCCGGATGGGACGCGCGCGGGCGTGAACGGATGGCTGCTTTCGGGGGTGCGAGGGGGATGGCGATGCTGCGTCGCTCTCGTGTTCAATAGGCGCCGCTGCCCTTCACCATGACGCGCACCGTGCGCAGCATGATGGAGAGGTCGGCCCAGAAGCTCCAGCCGACGACGTAGGCGGTGTCGAGCTGGACGCGGCGCACGTAATCGACGTCGCTGCGGCCGCTGACCTGCCACAGCCCGGTCAGGCCGGGGCGGCAGCGGGCGTAGAAGTGGAAGCAGGCGCGGTAATAAGGCACCTCGTCGTCGATGATCGGCCGGGGGCCGACCAGGCTCATCTCGCCGCGCAGGACGTTGACCAGCTGCGGCAGCTCGTCCAGGCTCGACTTGCGCAGGAAACGGCCGACCCGGGTGACGCGCGGGTCGTTGCGCAGCTTGCGCGTCGCCAGCCATTCGGCACGCGCCGTCTCGTCGGTCGCCAGCAGCCGCTCCAGCGCCTCGTTGGCGTTGACCACCATCGACCGGAATTTCAGGCAGGTGAAGGGGCGGCCGTCGGCGCCGATGCGGCGGTGGCCGAACACCGCCGGTCCGCCGTCGCGCGCCACCATCCAGGCCACCGCCAGCATCAGCGGCCCGAACAGGGCAAGCAGCCCCAGCGAACCGATGATGTCGAAGGCACGCTTCACGCGGTGCCGGTGCAGCGGCGGGCATCCGGGCAGCCGGTCCATCGCCTGCATGGCGGACCGGGTCCCGGCCAGCCGGCCGGGGTCCAGACGGGGAGCGCCCAAAAGAGCGATGTTGGACAATGCCATCGGAATTCGTCGTCCCTGATCGTCTCGGGTCAGAGCATAGGACCATCCGAGAGAGGCAACGGCCAGGGCGCGAATGGGGTCCTTCCGACGGGGCGGTGTTTTTGGAAAGGACGGGTTAGCCCGGCGGAGCCGGTCAGCAGATGCGGGGGAGCTGCTCCCCGGTCAGCCAGTCGACGATCCGGCGGCCGCCGAAGCGGGTCTCCATCTGAACGAAGCGGTGGGGGTCCTCGACCACACGGCCGATGCAGGCGGCGTCCACCCCCAACGGGTGGGCGCGCATCGCGGCGAGCAGACGGTCGCACTCCTCTTCGGCGCAGATCGCGATCAGTTTACCCTCGTTGGCGGCGTAGAGCGCGTCCAGACCCAACAGTTCGCAGGCGGCGGCGACTTCGGCGCGCACCGGGATAGCCGCCTCGGACAGCCGCATGCCGACGCCGGACTGGTGCGCGATCTCGTTCAGCGTCGTCGCCAGCCCGCCGCGGGTGGGGTCGCGCAGCGTGTGGACGTCGGGGACCGCCGCCACCATCGCCGCGACCAGCCCGTTCAGCGCCGCGCTGTCGGAGCGGATGGCGGTCTCGAATCCCAGATTGTCGCGGGTCGACATGATGGCGACGCCGTGGTCGCCCATGGTGCCGCTGACCAGGATGACGTCGCCCGGCCGCGCCCGGTCGCCCGACGGCGCCACCCCCGGCGGCACCATGCCGATGCCGGTGGTGGTGATGAAGAGGCCGTCGCCCTTGCCGCGCTCCACCACCTTGGTGTCGCCGGAGACGATGGCGACCCCGGCCTCGCGCGCCGCCGCCGCCATGCTGTCGACCACCCGCTTCAGGTCGGCCAGCGGGAAGCCCTCCTCGATGATGAAGCCGGCGGTCAGGTGCAGCGGCACGGCGCCCGCCATGGCGACGTCGTTGACCGTGCCGTGGACCGCCAGCGAGCCGATGTCGCCGCCGGGGAAGAACAGCGGCGAGACGACGAAGCCGTCGGTCGTCATCACCATCCGCCCGCCCGGCACGTCGAAGGCCGCTTGGTCGTTGCCCTGGTCGAGCCAGGGGTTGGCGAAGGCGGCGGCGAACAGCTCGCGCACCAGCTGGGCCATCGCCTTGCCGCCCGACCCATGGGTCATGTCCACCGCTCCATGTGCGATGTCGAGCTTGCGGGCGAAGAGGCGGCGGTCGGTCATGATGGCGTCCGGGATGGTCGGCGGGAGGGGCGGCGGTGAAGCAGGCCTGGAGGTGAAGCGGGGCTGGTGGTCAGGCGGCTGCGGCCCCGGCGTCCGCGACCTCGGCGAGCAGGGCCAGCGTGCGCTCCGCCTCCTCCGCGTCGAGGCGGGACAGGGCGTAGCCGACATGGACGATCACATAGTCGCCGACCGCGACGCCGTCGACCAGCTCCAGCGAGCAGGTGGAGGACACGCCGCCCAGGCTGACGGTGGCGCGGTCGTCGGGCAGCAGGGCGGTGACCAGGGCGGGAACGGCGAGGCACATGGCGGCGGTCCTTCTTCTCGATCAGGCGGTGACGGCGGCGGCGGCCTTGACCTCCGCCAGCCCGTCGGCGATCCAGTCGTACCACTCATCCAGCCCCTGGCCGGTGGTGGCGGACAGCTGGATCACCGCCAGCGACGGGTTCAGGCGCTGGGCGTAGCCGATCATGCGCTCGACGTCGAAGCTGAGATAGGGCAGCAGGTCGATCTTGTTGACGATCAGCAGGTCGGCGCCGGCGAACATCGCCGGGTATTTCAGGGGCTTGTCCTCGCCCTCCGTCACCGACAGCACGACGACGCGGTGCGTCTCGCCCAGGTCGAAGCCGGCCGGGCAGACCAGGTTGCCGACATTCTCGACGAACAGCACGCCGTCGCCGGCGAACTGGCCGTCGGCGGCCAGCTTGTCGGTCGCCTGGGCCACCATGCCGGCGTCGAGATGGCAGCCCTTGCCGGTGTTGACCTGCACCGCCGGGGTGCCGGTGGCGCGGATGCGGTCGGCGTCGAAGCTGGTCTGCTGGTCGCCCTCGATCACCGCGACCGGGAAGCGGCCCTTCAGGTCGGTCAGGCTGCGGGTCAGCAGCGTCGTCTTGCCCGAGCCGGGGCTGGACATCAGGTTCAGCACGAACACGCCGCGGCCGGCGAAGCGGCGGCGGTTGACCTCGGCCAGAGCGTCGTTCTTGGCCAGGATGCCGCGCTCGATCGTCACCAGCCGCGGCTGGTTCAGCGCCGCCCCGCCATCGATGGCGTCCGGCCGGTCGGGGCGGTGATGGTCGTGGCCATGGGTGTGGTCATGATCATGGCCGTGATCATGCTCATGGTGCTCATGGTGGTCATGACCGGTGTGGCTGTGGCGGAACACCGTGCCGTCGGGGCCGACATGCTCGTGGGTGTCGTCGTGGTGGTGCGCCTCGTGGTGGTAGCCGGGGGCGTGGGTGTGGCCCCCATCGTGTCCCCCGTCGTGTCCGTGATCGTGCCCGGCATCGTGGCGGTGACGGTAGATCTTGCCGTCGGGGCCGACGTGTTCATGGTCGCCGTGTTCATGGTCGCCGCCGGCCGCAACGCCGTCGATCCGGGTTTCGCCTTCACCGCATCCGCAAACCGTGCACATCACTCCACCTCCCGCTCATCGCGCGTCGCGTCGCCCGTCATCCGGCCGCCATCTCGCGCGTCATCCGTCGTGTTTTCAAGAGTGTCCGCATCGTCGACGGTGATGGTGCAGGCGACGCAGGGATCCAGCATGGCGACCAGCAGCCGCGCCCGCTCCACCGCATCGCCGTCGCCGCCACCCGTCGGCATGTCTCCCAACCCGCAGGCCAGCGGCCCGTCGGCCGCGAAATTCCAGTCGGTCGGCGCCACCATGCGGGCATCGGCAAGGCGGCCGTCGCCGTCCAGCCGCACCCAGTGGGCGAGCCGCCCGCGCGCCGTCTCCGCGACACCGCCGCCGGAGCCGGGACCATGCGCCGATCGCTGCTCCACCGGGTCGGCCGCGTCCAACGCCGCGACGGCGGCGGCCATCCGCCGCGGCAGCTCCGCCAGATCGGCGAGGCGGGCCGCGAACAGCCGGGCCAGCCCGTCGCCATGACGCTCCGTCACCGACCGCACCAGCGGGTGCCCGGCCTGCCGCTCCAGCGGGCCGGTATGGGCCGGGGCGCCGTGGCACCGCGGTCGCGCCGCGAAGCCGGGGTCGGCGGCCAGCGCCGCCGCGAACCAGTCGGGCGACCGCTCGGCCAGGGCCGGGACGCCGCAGGCTCCCCAACCCGCCAGCGCCGGTTCCAGCAGCCGGGCCGCCAGACGCGCCGCGTCGCAGCCGCCGCGGGCGGCCCAGGCGGCCAGCGCGTCGGCGTCCTGCGGGGCCGAGCCGGCGAACACCCGCTGCTCCAGCCAGCCGGTCATCCGGGCCAGCGCCTCGCGCAGCGCCGCCGCATCCGGCCGCAGGGCGCCGCCGCCGAGTCGCAAGGCATCCTTGCCGGGGTACAGCGCCGCGGCGACCGCCGCCGTCGCGGCGCGCAGGTCGCGCAGATCCGCCGGCCGCGGCGACTGTCCCAGCCGCGCCGGCCATTCGACGACGGCCTGCCAGCCGTGGCTTTCCAGCGCCTCCGCGTCGGTCAGCAGGGCGCGCGCCGTCTCGTGCGCGCCGGCGTCCAGCCCGAGCGCCGCCTCGCAGGCGCGGGCGACCGCCAGACCCTGCGCGGTGCCGCACAGGCTGAACAGCAATGGCGCCAGCCGCACCGCCTCGTCCGGGGTGCGCCCGACCAGCGCCGCGACGGCCCGCGGGCGTCGGCTGGCGACCGTGGCCCGGCGGATGGCGCCATCGGCCACCGCCAGCCGGACGGTCACGGAACCTTCGGTGGGCAGAGGGGCGGTGGCCAGACGGGCGGGGGGCAGGCTGTGTCCGCTCATCGCCGCACCGTGCCGTTGCCATTGCCGCCCACATCGCTGGTGTCCAGGACCTGCCTCGGAATGCCCAGGCACATGCGCGCACTACCCTTCGGGGACGACAGACACCACCGGCCGGCGGCCGGTGCGGAGAGGGACCAAAAACCGACGCCTATCCTGACGGAACCGTGCCGCAACACATTGACCTGCGTCAAAATACGTAGATCCGGCGGTGCAGCGCCGGCCCGTCGGCCCTGGCCGCGGTACGGCTTTCTGCTACACTTCCGGTCAAATGCGCCCGGCAGTCACCGCCATCCCTTCGCCGGACCGGCGGGGGCTGACCGGGCGTGACCTGACATCAGGGGTGCTTCGCATGAAACGTTTCTCGCTCGCCTCGGCCGTTGCCCTGGCCGGGGTGGTGTTGCCCGCGGTCGCCGACGCCCACAGCTTCGGCGCGCACGACGCCGGCTTCGTCCACGGTGTCCTCCACCCGATCGGCGGCTTGGACCATCTGCTCGCCATGGTCGCAGTCGGCCTGTGGGCGGCGCAGCGCGGCGGGGCCGCCCTGTGGGCGCTGCCGGCGGCCTTCGTGACGGCGATGGTCGGCGGCGGGCTGCTCGGCATGGCCGGCGTCGGCCTGCCGGCGGTGGAACTGGGGATCGCCGGCTCGGTGGTCGCGCTGGGCGCCCTGGTCGCGACGCAGGCGTGCCTGTCGCTGCCGGTGTCGATGGCGGCGGTCGCGCTGTTCGCCCTGTTCCACGGCCACGCCCACGGCGTCGAGATGCCGGAGGCGGCGCAGCCGCTGCTCTATGGCCTGGGCTTCGCGCTCGCCACCGCGGCGCTGCACGGCGCCGGCGTCGCCGCGGCGCTGTCGCTGCGCGGTCTGGCCCAGGGCCGCACCGGCGCCCTGGCGCTGCGCGGCCTGGGGGCCGTCATCGGCCTGGGCGGCGTCGCGCTGGCGGCGCTGGCCTGACACCCGGCCCGTACACAACACGGCTGGCGAAAGGGCCGGACCGGGGCAACCCCCGTCCGGCCCTTTTCATGACCGCCGCTCAGTCCCGGCGCACCACCGCCAGGAAGCCCGACACCTCGCTCGACAGCGTCTGCGACTCGCCGAGCAGCGAGTGGGCGGCGGACAGCAACTCCTCCGCGCTGGCGCCGGTGCTGCGGGCCTGGTGGGAGACGTCCTCGATGCTGGTGGTCACCTCGTGGGTGCCGGTGGAGGCCTCCTGCACGTTGCGGGCGATCTCGCGCGTGGCCTCGCCCTGCTGGCCGACGGCGTGGGAGACGGTGGTGGTCAGGTCGCTGATGCGGCGGATGGTCGACACGATGGTGGTGATCGCCGCCACCGCCGCGTGGGTTTCGCCCTGGATGCCGGCGACCTGGGTCTGGATGTCCTCGGTCGCCTTGGCGGTCTGGCTGGCGAGGTTCTTCACCTCCTGCGCGACGACGGCGAAGCCCTTGCCGGCCTCGCCCGCCCGGGCCGCCTCGATGGTGGCGTTCAACGCCAGCAGGTTGGTCTGGGCGGCGATGGAGTTGATGAGTTCGACCACCTCGCCGATGCGGTTGGCGGCCTCGGCCAGCCCCTTCACCGTGTCGTTGGTCGCCTGGGCCTCGCCGACCGCCCGCTCGGCGACGGCGCTCGCCTCGCCGACGTGACGGCCGATCTCACCGATGGAGGCGGACAGCTCCTCCGCGGCGGCGGCCACCGTCTCGACGTTGCTGGAGGCCTGGACCGAGGCGCTCGACACGCTGCTGGCCGCCGCCTGGGTGCTTTCGGCGCTGCCCGACAGCCGCTCGGCGTTGCCGCGCATGCGCTGGGCCGATTCGGCGACCGACCGGACGATGCCGTCGATCTTGCCGGCGAAACCGCGGGTGGCGGCGTCGATCTCGGCGTGGCGGCGGGCCTGCGCCTGCTCGGCGTCGCGCTGCTGGCGGGCCAACGTCTCGGCGTCGCTCAGGCTGTCGCGGAACACCGCGACGGCGCGGGCCATGTCGCCGATCTCGTCGGCGCGGTCGGTTTCCCGCACCGTGACGGAGAAGTCCTTGGTGCCGATGGCCTGGATGGCGCCGGCCAGATGCTGCAACGCCCGCATCTGCCGCTTTACGTAGAGGAAGATCGCCCCGCACAGGCCAAGCCCGACCAGCAGCGACACCGGGGCGATGCGCCAGCCCAGCGCCCCGACCAGCGCGTAGAACTCGCCCGACGGCATGCCGACGGCGATGGCGCCGACCGGCTTGCCCGACTGGTCCTTCAACGGCTCGTAGCTGACCAGATAGCTGGTCCCCAGCACCGGGTATTCGCCGAGCAGGCTGTTGCCCTCGCCGACGACGCGCCGGTGGATGTCCGCCGGCATCCTGGAGCCGACCGGCCGGGTGCCGTCCGGGTTGACCAGCGTGGTGGCGATGCGGGTGTCCTCGCGGAACAGGGTGACGGTGACGTTCAGCGCCGCCTTGATCCGGTCGACCGGCCCGGTCGCGCCTTCCAGCAGAGTGTCGCCGACCATCAGCTTGCCATCGGCGATCCGGTAGGGGCCGGCGTTCGGGTTCAGGATCTCGCGCGCCACCCGGATGTTCAGGTTCTGGCGTTCGATCTCCTGGGCTTTCAGGTCGGTGGTGATGAAGTAGAGCGCGACGCCCAGCGTGGCGGCACAGCTGGCGAGGGTGCCGAGCAGGGTGAGGCCGACCAGCTTCTGGGCGAAGGACAGGCGGTCGATGAGGTGACGCATACGGAACTCTCCCCCCGGCGACGGCCCGGGCGTGACGATGGCGCGATGGAGGGGAGCTTCTAGACAGAAGTGGTTACCAAACCGTGTCTTATGGAATGAGTAGCGCCGCAAGAAGCGACGTATCCGGTCGAGATTGGAACGTCCTCGTGCAAAGTCGGTGCTATATGCGCGTCCAGTGGGCATTCTGCTCAATCAAATCGCAGGGCGGCTGCGGTTGCGACCCTGCCGGCGGCGGCGCAAGCCCGCGGCGGATCGACCCACCCCGATGTTCGGACGGCCGGAAACCGGCTCCGCCGGCGCGGCCTTCGCACGCAACGTCTTTCCGATGTTTTTCCACCATCGCCGGGCGACATGGTTGCGTGCCGTGTTGTTCACGCGCTATAGGGCTTGCCTTCCCTTAACCAACAACCGACGACGGATCGCCCGTGGACTCGCTGATTCCGGAACTGATCGCGCTGGGTCAGGTCGTCTTCATCGATCTGGTGCTGGCCGGCGACAACGCGATCGTCGTCGGCATGGCCGCCGCCGGCGTGGCCCGGGACAAGCGGGCGAAGGTCATCTTCTGGGGCATCGCCGCCGCGGTGGTGCTCCGCATCGGCTTCGCCCTGGCGACGACGCGGCTGCTCGACGTCATCGGCCTGACGCTGGCCGGCGGGCTGCTGCTGCTGTGGGTGTGCTGGAAGCTGTTCCGCGAGCTGCGCGGCCAGCGCGAGGAGGCGGAGGCCGCCGCCGTGATGGCCGAGGACGAGGGCGGCGCCCCCGTCGCCGCCCCCGTCGGCGGCGGCAAGCCGGTGGGCACCGCCATCTGGGAAGTGATCATCGCCGACGTGTCGATGTCGCTCGACAACGTGCTGGCGGTCGCGGGTGCGGCGCGCGAGCATCTGTGGGTGCTGGCGATCGGCCTGCTGCTGTCGGTGGCGCTGATGGGGGCGGCGGCCAGCCTGATCGCCCGGCTGCTGAGCCGCTTCCACTGGGTCGCCTATCTCGGCCTCGCGGTCATCGCCTACGTCGCGGTGCGCATGATCTACCACGGCAGCATCGAGGTGCTGGCCTTCTCCCAGCATGTCGGCTGACCGGAAGGGGCGCTGAAGAGACCGTCCGCATCGGTGGCGCCGCCGGAACAATCGGCGCCAGACGGTGTTGCAAGCCGGCAGCCTCCAGGGAGACGCCGGCATGACCCACCACGACGACGCCATTCCGTCCGCCTCGGGATCCGAGGCCACCACGACCACGGCGCCCGGCCTCGGGGCGCAAGACATCGAACGCCGCCGGCCGGAAGAGATCGAGCATGAGATCGGTGCGATCCGCGCCCGCATGGACGCCGTGATCGACGAGATCGAGTTCCGCCTGTCGCCCGGCCAGATGTCGGGCGGGGTGATGCAGGTCGTCCACGACGTCATCCAGGGCGGTGGCGACGGCCTGTCGGGACGCATCGCCCGCGCCGTCCGCGCCAACCCGATCCCGGTCGCCCTGATCGGTGTCGGCGCCCTGTGGCTCGGCTGGGCGGTCGCCCGCACGCCGGAGCTGACCACCGAATTCGACGATTACGATGCCCACGGCCGCCGGCTCGATCCGGAGGGCCGGCAACTGCTGGCCGACCTGATCGCCGTCTGCCGCGACGGCGCCCGCTCGTTCCGCCGTGCCGACATGACCATCGGCGACCAGGGCCTGTCGAGCCGTCTGGAGAGCCTCGCCGATCAGCTCGACCGCAGCGCCGCGGCGCTCGACGCCGAACTGCGCCAGTCGGTCGCGTGGTCGGAGACCGAAGGCGACGTCGGCGTCCACCGCGTCTGGTCGCCGATCAACGGGCTGGCCGAGGCGAGCGCCCGCAGCGTCGTCGCCGGCGTGGGCGGGGCCAGCGGGCGCGGCGATCTGCTGGCGTCGCTGGAAGGCGGGCTGGACGGCACGCTCGCCCTGTTCCGCAACGCCCTGCACGATGTCCGGGACGAGCATCTCCAGGTCGCCATCGGCGCCCAGTTCCACGCGATCGAGACGGCGCGCCACCGCGTCGGCGCGCTCCGCGAAGCCGTGGTCTGAGGAGGCGTCATGCTGGGATTGAGCCGTCGCCACCATTACGCCCGCCAGCGTCCCGCCAACGACGGGCGCGGGCGCTCGGCCGACACCCCGTCCGACATCCCGAAAAGCGGCTGGAAGGACATCCTGCTGCGGGTGTGGGACGAGCAGAGCAAGGACAACGTGTCGATGTTGGCGGCGGGCGTCGCCTATTACGCCCTGCTCGCCATCTTCCCGGCGGTGGCGGCGCTGGTCTCGATCTACGGTCTGGTCGCCGACCCGGTGATGATCGAGAACCAGATCAGCCAGCTCTCCGCCCTGCTGCCGCCGGAGGCGCTGTCGATCGTCAGCGACCAGGCGCGCAAGGTGGCGACGACCCCGTCGCAGGGGCTGGGCTTCGGCCTGCTGTTCGGCCTGCTGCTGACGCTGTGGAGCGCGTCGCGCGGGACCAACTCGCTGGTGTCGGCGCTCAACATCGCCTACGGCGAAAAGGAGACGCGCGGCATCGTCAAACTGGCCGCGCTGTCGATGGGGCTGACGGTGGCCGGGCTGCTGTTCGTCATCGTCGCGATGGTGATGATCGTCGCGGTGCCCGCCGCGATCAACATCGTCGGGCTCAAGGACACGCCGATCGGCTGGATCGCCAGCCTTGCCCGCTGGCCGATCCTGGCGGTGGCGATCGTGGTGGCGCTCGCCGTGCTCTACCGCTACGCCCCCGACCGGCGCGAGCCGCAATGGCGCTGGGTGTCGTGGGGATCGGCGACGGCGACCGTGGTCTGGCTGCTGGGATCGGCGGGCTTTTCGGTCTACGTGTCCCATTTCGGCAGCTACAACGAGACCTACGGGTCGGTCGGCGCCGTGGTCATCCTGCTGCTGTGGTTCAACCTGACCTCCTACGTCGTGCTGCTGGGGGCCGAGCTGAACGCCGAGATCGAGCACCAGACCGCCCGCGACACCACCGACCGCGACGGGCGGCCGGAACGCCCGATGGGCCGGCGCGACGCCTACGTCGCCGACACGCTGGGCGAGCGCAAGACGGGCTGAGGCGTTCCGCACCGCGGAATTGGCTTGGCACGGCCGTGGCGGCGCGCTATGGTCATGACATGCGACACACGCTTTCCATTCCGTCTGTCGGCACGTCCACCGGACGCTCCCGATATTTTGGCCGCTGGTTTCTCCAGGCGGCCTAGGAACGCGCATTCGTCGCTCACTCCCGAAGCCGCCCGGACCGACCCGCGGCGGCTTTCGTGTGTGACCCCAAGACCAAGCCCTTACGGGCGGCACATTCTGAAAATCCGAACACGGGCGACCCGGGCGGCCTCACCATCCGCAAGAGAGGTTGTCATGTTCGATTTCGACGTCGTCACCGGCCCCACCCAGCCGCCCCATCCCCACGCCGAAGACGCTGCCGCCGCCGGCCCGATCCACTCCCCTGGTCCGTCGTCCGCCACCGCACCGGCGCAGGCGGCTTCGGCCCACTCCCGCCCGGAGGCAAAGGTGAAACAGCCGTCCTGAGCGGGCGTCTTGCCCGTCCTCGCCCGCGACCCCGGCGGCCGACTGTGGCCGCCCGGTCCCGGCCCCGACGATTCGATCAAAAAAATCACGAATCCTGCACAGGACTCGCCGGCTGTTGTCGTATACTCTCGGACGGGTATGCTCCCTCTTTGGGGGTGGACCCTGTGCGACGGAACAGCCGGCCGTGCCGGTGTCCTGGGCGATTGCCGCCCGGAGCCCTGCGAATGGTCGGTATGGAAGAAGGATGACCAATCATGGCGGATGATGCTCTCTCAAGCGTCAGCTCTATGGTGTCCAGCCTCAACGCGTCGATCAACAACGCGGTGGCTGCCCTTCAGAAGTCGCAAAGCAACCAAGCCATCGGCGAGGTCAAGACCTATGAGAAGACGGTCAAGAAATCGCCGCTGAACACCACGGGCGGCGCCACCGATATCGGCGTCCTCGCCAAGAACACCACGCGCCTGAACGTCGCCAGCACTCTGGCGGCGAACGACAAGGTCGATTTCTACAAGTTCAAGGTCACCTCCAAGGGTGAAGCGACGCTGGGCCAGGTCGGCGACGACGGTCTGCGGATCCAGGTGATGAGCAAGCTCGGCACCGTGGTGGCCGACAGCGATCCCAAGGCCGGCGACAATTACGACAGCTTCAAGAAGCTGCAGGCTGGCCGGCTGTCCCTCGACAAGGGCGATTACACGCTGCGCGTCAGCCGTCAGAAGGGCGAGCCGGAGAAGAATCCGAAGAACTACGCCATGCAGCTGGTGATGGGCAACTACAGCCAGGATTACGACACCACCGCCAAACAGCCGTCCAAGGGCGACACCGGCCTGACGCTGACCACCGGGCAGCAGGCGATGCTGGATGGGCTGAACAGCTCCATCAGCAGCATGAACTCGATCCAGACCGGCCTGACCGGCACGCAAAAGCTGATGGGCAGCTTCAGCCTGTTCGTCTGACTGTTCGTCCGATCCGGACGGATGCTATGACGCGTCTCCCGAGTCGCTGCGGAGAACCGTCGTGCCGTCCATCACCCGTCTGACCCCCGCCGACCACCGCCGCGTTCCCTGGAAGAACGGGCAGGGCGTCACCACCGAACTCGCGGTTGAGCCGCTGGACGATGCCGCGGGGCAAGGCCGCTTCCTGTGGCGCGTCAGCATCGCCGACGTGACCGTCGCCGGCCCGTTCTCCGCCTTTCCCGGATACGACCGTTTGATCGCCGTGGTGGAAGGCGCCGGCATGCGCCTGTCGGTCGACGGCGCCCCACCGGTGGAGCGCCGCCGGCTGGAGCCGGCCTTCGCCTTCCCGGGAGAGGCCGCGGTGTGGTGCGAGCCGACCGCCGGCCCGATTCGCGACGTCAACCTGATGCTCGACCGCGCTGGCGCCACCGGGGCGCTGACCCTGCTGGCCGGAGCCGGTCATCCGGTTTCCAGCCATCGCGCGCAGGGCGATGCGTTGCTGATCCACGCCCTGGCCGGAACGGTCGCCGTGACCCCCGACGGTGGTGAATCGGTCACCCTGCCGGCTGGACACAGCCTTCTGCTGCGCGGCCTCGCGGCGCAGGTCGAGGTTGCGGCGGACGCCGAGGCGGTCTGCGCCGAGGTGCGCCGGCGCTAAGCCTTCGCCGCCCGGATCAGGTCGGCGTACCAGCGCGCCGAGTCCTTCGAGGTGCGGGCCAGGGTCTGGAAATCGACGTGGACGACGCCGAAGCGTTGGCCATAGCCGCTGCCCCATTCGAAATTGTCCAGCAGCGACCAGACGAAATAGCCGCGGACATCGGCGCCCTGGCGCATCGCGTCGCGCATCGCCGCGTTGTAGATGGTCAGGTAATTGATGCGGTGGGGGTCATGGACGGCGCCGTCGGGGCTGACCACGTCGCTGCCGCCGCAGCCGTTCTCCGTTACCACGATGGGCAGGCGGTAACGGTTGTGGATGGTCAGCAGCTCGTCGCGGAAGGCGTCGGGGAAGATCGCCCAGCCGACGCCATGGGTCGGCGAATCGGGCGGGGCGTCGCCCCAGCCATAGCCCCAGACCCGCGTCGGGTCGGTCTTGGCGAAGATCGGGCCGTAATGGTTCAGCCCGAACCAATCGACCGGCCGGGCGATGCGGGCCATGTCGCCGGCCTGCACGAACGGCTCGATCGCGGCGGCGGTCTGCGGCGGGTAATGGCCCAGGATCTGCGGATCGCAGAACACCAGGTTCCAGTGCTCGTCCAGCAGGGCGGCGGCGGCGCGATTCTCCGCCGTGTCGGTTTCGGGGATCACGACCTGCCGGTTGTGGATCGCGCCGATCGAGGCGCCGGGCACCAGGTCGCGCAGCACCTCGACCCCGGCGCCGTGGGCGAGGTTGACGTGGTGGATGGCGCGCAGATGCTGCGTCCGGTCGACGATGCCCGGCGCCGCCCAGGGAATGGCGTAGCCGAACAGGGTGAAGACCGAGAATTCGTTGAAGGTGATCCAGCGCTTGACCCGGTCGCCGTAGCGCTTGGCGCAGAGCGCGGCGTAATCGGCGTACCAGCCGGCGCAATCCCGGCTCGACCAGCCGCCCAGGTCGTGCAGCGCCTGCGGCAGGTCCCAATGATAGAGGCACAGCCACGGTTCGATGCCGCTCTCCAGCAGCCGGTCGATCAGCCGGTCGTAGAAATCCAGCCCCGCCTCGTTCACGCCGCCGCGTCCGCGCGGCAGCACCCGTGGCCAGGAGACGGAGAAGCGGTAGGCCTGCAGGCCGAGCGACGCCATCAGCGCCACGTCCTCCGGCATCCGGTGGTAATGGTCGCAGGCGACGTCGCCGCTGTCGCCGTTGTCGACCCGGCCCTTCAGCCGGCAGAAGCTGTCCCAGATACCGGGCGCCCGACCGTCGGCCTCCGCCCCGCCCTCGATCTGGTAGGCGGAGGTGGAGGCACCCCACAGGAAATCTTTTGGAAAGGCGGGAAACTCGGCCATGGCGGTGCACCCGGATGGAGGATGGGGGGGATCCTACCTCTTTCCACGCGGGGGGAAAGGGGGCCAATCGCCGCTGTCGTGTCCGCCATCGGTGGAGCGTCCGTCACCATATCGCGGTCGACAGGACCGCGCGCCGCTCCTATGGTCACGCCGACCGGAAGCGGACGATCCTGCTGGCGATCCTGCCGGCGATCAGAAGGGCGAGTGCATCATGGCGAGCAAGGACGGGGTCAACGGTAAGGGTGGCGCGCAGTTCACCGGGACTCCGGCCGACCGGCTGGTCCGGCTGTGGCGCAACAACGACGAGCGCTTCGGCGCGCTGCTGGACGAGGTGCTGGACGGCAACCGCCAGGGCGTGATCGAGGCGGCGCTCGGCAAGCTGCGCGAGGAGGAGGGCTACGACTTCATGGATGAGGTCGAATCCTTCGCCGAGACGCTCCAGCGCACCGACGAGCATGACGATCCGACCATCGTGACGCTGTTCTGGCTGGTGCTGGAGGTCGACGGCCGGCTGGACGCGCCGCCGGCGATCGAGGTGATCGAACAGTCGCTGGATTCGGCCGGCCTGCTGGAAAAGGCCGCCGACATGCGGCTGCTGCCGCTGTGGCTCGACCCGGAGCCGCTGTCCTACCTGGAGGCCGCCGACCGCCGCACCCTGCTGCACCGCCTGCTCGCCGCGCCGGCCGAGGCGGAGGCCTTCGTGCGCCAGCAGGATCTGGTGGCCGCACCCGACGACACCGGCGTCCGTCTGGTCGCCGTCGTCGGCCTGGTCGAGGAGGAGGACACCGGCGAGGCGGCGGACGCGCTGCCCGACCCGCTGAACCTCGGCTTCGGCGACCAGCCGGAACCGGAACTCGACCCGATCGAGGAGGAGCGCGTCCGCCAATCGCTCGCCGCCTTCTCCGAGGCGGTGGCCGCCGCCGATCCGCGGGTGCGGCGTTGCGAGCCGATCGGCGGGCTGAACGACCTGCTGGACTTCACCGCCGACGGCAACTGGCCGGAGGAGGGTCCCGGCAGCTTCGACGAGGTGAACGACTTCCTCGACATCGCCAGCAACGAGACGGCCGACGGCGTGCTCGACCTGACGGTGGAGGAGACCGACGACGGCCTGCAGGTCCGCGCCTACAACTCCGACGGCCTGCTGCTGGACGAGCGCGACTTCAGCCTCGGCGCCGACCGGGTGGCCGACGCGGTGGCGCTGATGAAGCGGCGCTGCCGCCGCGTCACCGCGGTGTGAGCGGCGACGGGGGTCAGGCCCGGTTGGGTCGGGCCCCCAGCACGCAGGCGACGGCGGCGAGGATCAGCGCCAGCGCCGCCGCCAGCCGCAGGGTCAGCGGGTCGCCCAGCAGCAGCACGGCGCTGCCGACCCCGACCACCGGGATCAGCAGGGTGCTGACCGCCGCCTCGCCCACCGTCAGGCGGCGGACGGTGACGTACCACAGCGCCTGCGCGACGCAGATCGAGCAGACGATGTGCCAGGCGAAGCCTACCCACACCGCGCCGTGCAGCTCGGCCAGCGCCGGCCGGCTCTCGGTCGCGGCGAGCAGCAGCATCGGCAGGGCGCACAGCGCATATTGCCAGCCGGTGATCACCATCGGGTGGGTGCGCCAGACCTGCCGCTTCATCACGATGGTGCCGAGCGCCCAGGCGACGGCGGCGACCAGCATCACCGCCGGGCCGGCCAGCGCCGCCGGCGGCGCCGACAGCGCCTCCGGCCCCATCAGCACCGCCAGCCCGGCCAGCCCGCAGGCCAGCCCGACGATCTGGCGCCGCCCCGGCCGCTCGCCCAGCAGGGGAATGGCGAGCAGCGTCGCCCACACCGGCATGGTGAAGGCGACGATCGCCGCCTGCGACGTCGCCATCAGGGTCTGGCCCAGCGCGCTGCACACATTGAAGACCAGCACGTTGCACAGCGCCGCCGTGGCCAGCGCCGGCCATTCCGCCCGGTCGACCCGCAGCCGGTGCCCGGCCAGCCGCGCCGCCCCCAGCATCAGCAGCGCCCCGGCGGTGAAGCCGATGGCGCGCAGGCTGAAGATCGGCACCTGGGTCAGGATCGTCTTCACCGCCGGCCAGTTCAGGCCCCAGCACAGGCTGATGGTGGCGATCAGGATGTACTTGACCGGATCGCGGCCGGCGCCGGCGGCGGTGACGGCGGTCATGCGCCGGCCGTGCTCTCGAAGCCGCCTTCGAACCCATCAAGGAAGCTGGACAGGTTGGCCGACAGCGCGTCGATGGCGTAGCCGCCCTCCTGCACCAGCACGGTCGGCAGCCCGGTGGCGGCGATCATCGCGCCCATCCGGGCGAAGCCGGGGGTGGTGACGCCGAAGGCGGCCAGCGGGTCGCCGATGAAGGTGTCGAAGCCCAGTGAGACGAACAGGATCTCCGGCGCAAAGCGGGCGATGTCGGCCAGACCGGTGCCGATGGTGGCGAGCACGGTTGCTTCGTCGCTGCCGATCGGCAGCGGCAGGTTCAGGGTGTAGCCCTCGCCGCGGCCGGTGCCGCGCTCCTGGGCGTAGCCGGCCATGTGCGGGTAGAACTCGGCCGGGTCGCCGTGGACCGAGACGAAGAAGACGTCGTCGCGGTCGTAGAAGATGTCCTGCGTGCCGTTGCCGTGGTGGACGTCGACGTCGATGATGGCGACGCGGGCCGGGCGGCCCTGGGCGCGCAGCGTCGGCAGCACCGATTCGGCGGCGATGGCGACGTGGTTCAGGTAGCAGAAGCCGCCGGCCATGTCGCGGGTGGCGTGGTGCCCCGGCGGCCGGCACAGCGCATAAGCGGCGCGGTCGGCCCCGGTGGCGACCAGCCGCGCGGCGTGCACAGCGGCGTTGGCGGCGGCGCAGGTGGCGGTCCAGGTGTTGCCGTCGATCGGGCAGGCGGTGTCGAACATGTGCCAGCCAGCCTGTCCGACGACGCTGGTCGGGTAGGAGGGTGCGGCCTGCATGCGGTGGACGTTGGGCAGCACCACCTCGCCCATGTCGCCCTCGGCGACCCAGCGGGCGTGCGCGGTCTCCAGGAAGGCGAGATAGGCCGGCGTGTGCACCGCGGCGCGCGGGGCGGAGCCGTAATCGTCGGGACGGATCAGGGCGTGCCCGCGCTTTTCGATCAGCGAGGCCAGCGCCCCGACCCGCTCGGGCTTCTCCGGCAGGGCGCGCAGCAGGCCCTTGTTGAAGTAGGTGGCGGGGCGGTGCAGGGCGGCGTCGGGGTGGTGGACGAACTTCATGGGGGGACTCCGGAGCGGGAGGGAACTCAGGCGGTCAAGGCCGTCCGGCGGTGGCGACCAGCGCGTCGAACAGCACGGCGGCGCCGCGGGCGCCGTCGGCCGGCGTGATGTTCTCGATCTCGTTGTGGCTGATGCCGCCCTCGCAGGGGATGAAGATCATCGCGGTCGGCACCTTGCCCGCCACATACACCGCGTCGTGGCCGGCGCCCGACACGATGTCGCGGTGGCTGAAGCCGAAGCCGGCCGCCGCCGCGCGCACGCGGTCGACCAGTTCCGTCGCGAAGGGCGTCGGCGGGAAGTGCCAGAAATCGGCGACCTCGGCGGTCACCCCCGCCTGTCCGGCGATCGCGGCGACGGCGTCGCGGAAGCGGCGATCCATATCCGCCAGCGTGCCGGCGTCGGGGTGGCGCAGGTCGACGGTGAAGAACACCCGGCCGGGGATGACGTTGCGCGAATGCGGATGGACGTCGAGGATACCGACGGTGGCGCACGGGTCGCCCGGCGTCTCCAGCCCGACCCGCTGCACCGCCTGCACCATGGCTGACGCGGCGACCAGCGCGTCGCGGCGCAGGCGCATCGGCGTCGGGCCGGCGTGCGCCTCGGTCCCCGTCACCGTCACCTCGTACCAGCGCTGGCCCTGGGCGCCGGTGACGACGCCGATCTCCTTGCCCTCGACCTCCAGCACCGGGCCCTGCTCGATGTGGGCCTCCAGATAGGCGTGCATCGAGTGGTCGGTGGTGGCGTCGCCGGCGTAGCCGGTGCGGACCAGCTCGTCGCCCAGCCGGGCGCCGTCCTGCGCCACCTTGTCGAGGATCTCCTCCAGCGTGAACACGCCGGTGACGACGCCCGACCCCATCATCGGCGGTGAGAAGCGCGAGCCCTCCTCGTTGGTCCACACCGCGACCTCCACCGGGTGGCGGGTCTCGACACCGCGGTCGTTCAGCGAGCGCACCACCTCCAGCGCCGCCAGCACGCCGAAGACGCCGTCGAAGCGCCCGCCGGTCGGCTGGGTGTCGAGGTGGCTGCCCATCACCACCGGCGGCAGGGCGGGATCGCGGCCGGGGCGGCGGGCGAAGATGTTGCCGACGCGGTCGACGGTGACGGTGCAGCCGGCGTCGCGGCACCAGGAGACGAACAGGTCGCGGCCTGCCTTGTCCTCGTCCGACAGGGCGAGGCGGCAACTGCCGCCCTTGGCGGTCGCGCCGATGCGCGCCATGGCGGCGAGGCTATCCCACAGGCGGCCGGCGTCGATCGGCAGGTTGGAGGGCAGGGGCATGGGGGACTCCGGGGGAATGTTCTGGAAAAGGGATGGCGGGCGGGCCTCAGGCCGCCTCCCGCCGCTCCCGCGCTTTCAGGTCGACCAGCGCCTGCACCGCGCGCAGCATCGGCACCTCGACGCCGACGCGCTCGGCCAGCTCGATCACCGATCCCAGGATCGCCTCCAGTTCCAACCGGCGGCCGGCTTCGTAGTCCTGGAGCATCGAGGTCTTGAAGTCGCCGACGCCGGCTGCCATGGCGATGCGCTCGTCGACGCTGGTGGTGAAGACCACCCCCAGCCGTTCGGCGACCGTCTTGGCCTCCTGCATCATGGCGCGGCCGGTCTCGCGCGTGCCGGGGTCGTTGCACAGCCGGCCGAGCGTTGCGCCGGTCAGCACGCTCAACGGGTTGAAGGCGAGGTTGCCCCACAGCTTGACCCAGATCGCCTGCCGGATGTCGGCGGTCTTCGCCGGCTGGAACCCGGCCTGACCGAACAGGGCGACGATGCGGTCGACCGCCGGGTTTTCTCGCCCGGCGGCGTCGCCGAAGACGAAGCGCTGGTCGCTGACATGGCGGATGCGGCAGGGGCCATCGCCCTCCACCGCGACGAAGCTGGTCGCCCCCACCACCCGGTCGGGGTCGATGGAGCGCCACAGCAGCCCGTCGGGGTCGACGCTGGCGAGCGGCCGGTCGGCCAGCGGCTCCGGCTGGTGGTGCGGATACCACCAGGGGATGCCGTTGACCATCGGCACCAGGACGGTGTCCGGCCCCAGCAGCGGGGCCAGCGTGTCGATGGTGCCGCGCAGGGCGTGTGCCTTGACGCAGAGGAACACCGCGTCCTGCGGCCCGAGCGACAGGCTGTCGTCGGTGACGCGCGGGCTGAGCCGGGCGACGCGGTTCAGCGGCGTCACCATGGTCAGGCCGCTGCGGCGGATCGCGGTCGCGGCGTTCGGCCGGGCAACCAGCGTCACCTCGCCGCCGGTGGTGGCCTCGGTGGCGCCGAGCCGGGCCGCCAGCAGGCCGCCCACCGCACCGGCGCCGATGATGGCGACCTTCATTCAGTGGGCCTCCGCCTTGGCGGTCTGCAGGTCGTCGGGGATGTGCCACGCCTTGCCGGGAATGGCGTCGAGCAGGCTGCGGGTGTAGGCGTCCCTGGGGTGGGTGAAGACCTCCCGCGCGGTGCCAAGCTCGACGATCTTGCCGCGGCGCATCACCGCGATGGTGTCGCAGACCTGGGCCGCCACCCGCAGATCGTGGGTGATGAACAGCATGGCGAGGTTCAGGCGCTTGCGGATGTCGTCCAGCAGCTCCAGCACCTGCCCCTGCACCGACACGTCGAGGGCCGAGACGGGTTCGTCCGCCACCAGCAGCTTCGGTTCCATGGCGAGCGCGCGGGCGATGCCGATGCGCTGGCGCTGGCCGCCGGAGAATTCGTGCGGGTAGCGGTCGGCGGCCGAGCCATCGAGCCCGACCATCGCCAGCAGCTCCCGCGCGCGGGCCAGTGCCCGGCCGCGGTCCTCGCCGAACGCCACCGGCCCTTGCGCCACGATGTCGCCGACGCGGTGGCGCGGGTTCAGCGAGGCGTAGGGGTCCTGGAACACCATCTGCACCAATCGGCGGTAGGGCCGGAAGCCCTTGCGATCGAGCGCCAGCAGGTCGGTGCCCTCGAACAGGATGCGGCCCGAATCCGGCTTGATCAGCCCGACGATGCTGCGGCCCAGCGTCGATTTGCCCGACCCGGACTCGCCGACCAGCCCGACCGTCTCGCCGGGGTGGATGGTCAGCGACAGGTCGTCGCCGGCCACCACCGGCTTGGATTTCCGGAACAGCCCGCCGCCGACCTGGAAGACCTTGCGCACCCGCTCCGCCACCAGCAGCGGCGCGCCGGATTTGGTGTGGTCGTCGCGGTGTTCGATGTAGTGGGGCACCGACGCGATCAGCTGGCGGGTGTAGGGGTGCTGCGGCCGGTTCAGCACGTCGGACGCCGCGCCATATTCCACCAGCTTGCCGTGCCGCATCACCGCGACGCGGTGGGCGATCTCCGCCACCACGCCGAAGTCGTGGGTGATGAACATCATGCCCATGTGGCGCTCGGCCTGGATCGCGCGGATCAGGTCGAGGATCTGCTTTTGCGTCGTGACGTCCAGCGCGGTGGTCGGCTCGTCGGCGATCAGGATGTCGGGCTGGCAGGCCAGCGCCATGGCGATCATCA
This sequence comes from Azospirillum sp. TSO35-2, assembly GCF_003116095.1. GTDB lineage: Bacteria > Pseudomonadota > Alphaproteobacteria > Azospirillales > Azospirillaceae > Azospirillum. Next base: position 141,800 of record NZ_LGRA01000013.1, on the reverse strand, counting down.
CGCGCTGGCGTTGGCCGCCCGACAGGCGGAAGGGGTAGGCGTCGGCCAGCTCCGCCGGGTTGGGCAGGCCGACCTGGGCCAGCAGCTCCACCACGCGGGCACGCCGCGCGGCGGGGGGCAGGGTGGTGTGCTCGCGCAGGCTCTCGCCGATCTGGCGGCCGACCCGCATCAGCGGGTTCAGCGCGGTCATCGGCTCCTGGAACACCATGGCGATGCGGCCGCCGCGCAAACTGCGCTGCTCCGCCTCCGGCATGGTCAGCACGTCGCGGCCCTTGAACAGCAGGCTGCCGCCGGCGACGCGGACATGGGGAGCCGGCAGCAGCCCCATCATGGCGTGCGCGGTCATCGACTTGCCGGAGCCGGACTCGCCGACCACGCACAGGATCTCGTTCGGGTTCAGGGTGAAGGTCAGATTGTCCACCGCCAGCGGGCGGTCGGCGCCCGGCGGCAGCGCGATGCTGAGGCCCCGAACATCCAAGAGGGGCACGTCCAGGAGAGGCGTGGTCATGGCGGCGGTCTCCACGGGGGTTCGGAGCAGGTCGAGCTGGCTCATCGCATCAGCCCCGCGACCGGGCGAGCTTCGGGTTCAGGGCGTCGTTCAGCCCCTCGCCGACCAGGTTGAGCGCCAGCACCGTCAGCACGATGGCGAGGCCGGGGAAGACGCTCATCCACCACGCCTGCCGGATCACCGTGCGGGCGGCGCCGATCATGTAGCCCCAGCTCATCGCGTTGGGATCGCCGAGGCCGAGGAAGCTCAGCGAGCTTTCCAGCAGGATGGCAGTCGCCACCATCAGCGAGGCCGACACGATGATCGGCGACAGGCTGTTGGGCAGGATCTGGCGCAGGATGATGCTGCTGTTGCTCTGCCCGGTGGTGATGGCGGCCTGCACGAACTCGCGGGTGCGCAGGCTGAGGAACTCGGCGCGGGCGAGGCGGGCGAGCGGCGGCCAACTGACGACGGCGATGGCGGCGACGATGGTGGTCAGGCTGGGGGTGAAGATCGCCACCAGCACCACCGCCAGCACGAAGTTGGGAATGGTCTGGAACAGCTCGGTGAAGCGCATGATGGCGTCGTCGATCCGTCCGCCGTGGAAGCCGGCCAGCGCCCCCAGCGTGACGCCGATGGCGAGCGCCGCCGCGGTGGAGGTCAGCCCGATCAGCAGCGACACCCGCGCGCCATGGGCGATGCCCGACGCGATGTCGCGACCCAGCATGTCGGAGCCCAGCGGCGCCCCCTCGGACAGCGGCGGCTGGAACGGCGCCGTTGCCATGTCCCACGGATCGCCGGGGAACAGCACGGAGGCGAAGGCGGCCAGCACGACGATGGCGGTGAGGATCACGAGGCCCAGCACGGCGCCCTTGTTGCGGGCAAAGGCCCGCCAGAAATCGGATTTCATCATCGGGACACCTGCTTACTGGGAAACCTGGATCCGGGGATCGACGAGGCCGTAGAGGATGTCGGTCAGGATGTTGAAGAGGATCACCATGATCGACGTGACCAGGAAGATGCCGAGCAGCACCTGATAGTCGCGCTGCAACACCGCCTCGAAGGCCAGCCGGCCGATGCCGGGCCAGGCGAACACCGTCTCGATCAGGATGGAGCCGCCGACGAGCTGCCCGGCCTGGATGCCCGCCACGGTGATGACCGGCAGGATGGCGTTGCGCAGGACGTGGCGGGTGACGATGCGGCTCTGCGACAGGCCCTTGGCCTTCGCGGTCTTGATGAAGTCCAGCCCGCGCACCTCCAGCATCGAGGCGCGGGTGAGCCGGGCGTAGCTCGCCATGTAGAACAGCGCCAGCGTGATCACCGGCAGGATCAGGTGGGCCGCCACATCGGCGGCGTGGGCCAGCCCGGTGTAGCCGGCGCCGATCGTCTCGTAGCCGAAGGCGGGCAGCCAGCCGAGCTGGATGGAGAACAGCAGGCTCAGCATCAGACCGATCCAGTAGATCGGCGTGGCGTAGGCCAGCAGCGCCACCACGGTGATGGCGCTGTCCGCCCAGGTGCCGACGGTCACCGCCGCCAGCGTGCCCAGCGCGACGCCCAGCGCCAGCGCCAGCACGAAGGCGGTCAGCGTCAGCACCAGCGTCGCCGGCAGCCGTTCCGCCAGGATGTCCCACACCGGCCGCTGCTGCCGGTAGGAGAAGCCGAGGTCGCCCTGCGCGATCTTGCCGACGTAGGTGCCGAGCTGTTCGTAGAGCGGCCGGTCGAGGCCGAACTGCTCGCGCAGCTGGGCGACGAACCTCTCGTCGGCGGCGCCGGCCTCGCCCGCCATCACCATGGCCGGGTCGCCGGGGGCGGCGTGGACGAGGAAGAAGTTCATCACCACGATGGCGATCAGGATCGCGACGGCCTTGACCAGGCGGCTCGCGAAGAGATGGGCGAATCCCAGCATGGGCGTGTTCCTGTGTGCGGAGCCCCGGCACCCGATGCCCCCACCCCGACCCTCCCCCGCTTCGCAGGGGAGGGAGCAAGTGCTTGTTCGGGAGGGCGGAGTTCCCTCCCCCGCCCAGCGGGGGAGGGTTAGGGTGGGGGCAAGTGCAGCGGCGCGTCTCGTTACTTCGCCAGCCAGACGCTCTCATACGTGTCGTTCACGCCGATGGCGGTGGTGTTGGCGTTGCGGACGCGTTTGTCGAGGAAGGTCGGGAATTCCATCTCCAGCAGCCAGACGACGGGCAGGTCGTCGGACAGGATGCGCTGGACCTCGCTGTAGTCGGCCTGGCGCTTGGCCGGGTCGATTTCCTGCGCGGCGTGGGCGAACAGCTCGTCCACCTTGGGGTTCGAATAGCCCATGGTGTTGGTGAACAGCACGCCCTTGCGGATGTTGGATGAGATGTAGGTGCGGGCGACGCCCAGCGCCGGGTCGCCGTACTGGTAGAGGAAGTTGGTGGTGATCTCATAGTCCCAGTTGGAGACGCGCTGCGCCCAGCCGGCGGCATCGGTGCTCTCCAGCACGACGGCGATGCCGACCTTGCCCAGCGCCTGCTTCAGATACTCGCCCAGCCGGGTCCAGGTCTCGCCATAGGGCATCGGCATCAGCTTGACGGTGGCGCGCACACCCTTGCCGTCGGGCTTCAGCCCCATCTCGTCGAGCAGGGCCTTGGCCTTGTCGAGATTCGGTTCGTAGGTCGTGACCTTGGGATCGTAGAACTTGACCACCGAGTTGATCGGGCCGGTCGGCACGCGGCCGAGGCCGAACCAGATCTTGTCGCGGATGAACTTGCGGTCGATGGCGTAGGCGATCGCCTTGCGGAAGCGCTTGTCACCCAGCGGCTTGACCCGGTGGTTGATCTCGAGCCAGGACAGCGGCGCCACGAACTCGTAGCCGGCGGTGGTCAGGGTCAGGTTGGGCAGCGCCTTCATGCGCGGAACCTCGAACGGCTCCAGGTCGCTGTACTGGGTCTGCTGCACCTGCCCGCTTTCCAGCGCCAGCGACCGGCTGGCGGCGTCGGGGATCACGCGGAAGGTGATGCCGTCCAGATAGGGCAGGTCCTTCTTGTAATACTCCTCATTGCGGACGAGCTGGATGTGGCTGCCCTTGACCCACTCCTTCAGCTTGAACGGGCCGGTGCCGATCGGGGTGTTGTTGGCCGGGTTGGCGCGGTAGTCGGTGCCCTCGTAGATGTGGGCCGGGACGATCGGGGCCGACGACACCTCGAACGCCTGGATAAAGGCGGGGAACGGCTCCTTCAGCTTGAACTCGACGGTGTGGTCGTCCAGCGCGGTGATGGACTCGCAGCGGCTGAACACGGCGCGGGCGCGCGGATGGACCTCCATCAGGAACTTGGAGGTGGAGAAGACGACGTCCTTGGCGGTGAAGGGTTGGCCGTCATGCCATTTGACGTTCGGGAACAGCTTGAACGTGTAGGTCAGCCCGTCGGGCGACACCGTCCAGCTTTCGGCCAGCGACGGCATCGGATTGAGCTTCTGGTCGTAGGTCAGCAGGCCCTGGTAGATCTTGCCGGCGACCGTCTGGGTCGGACCCTGCTGGTTCAGGCCCAGCATCAGGGTCGGCGGTTCGGGCTGGACGATGGAGTTGAGGACACCGCCGCGGACGGGCGTCTCCTGGGCCATGGCCGGGGCGGCCACCAGGGCAGCCGTGCCGGGAATGGCGAGCGCGGCGGCCAGCAGGCCGGCTGCGACGGCGCGGTGGACGCTGCGGCGGAAGCCGCGTTGGAAGCTGGCGGGGAAACCGGTAAGGCGTCTGGTCATCGGGTGTCCTCGTCTCCAGAAGTGTCGGTGGTGTTGGCGACCCTGTCGTCGTCGGTTGTTGTTTTGGGGAGGGTTCGGCGGACGATGCCCCCTCCCTAACCCTCCCCCTCTTCGAGGGAGAGGGGACTGCCGCCGCGCTGCCACTTACTCCCTCTCCCGCCAAAGGCGGGGGAGGGTTGGGGAGGGGGCAGCCGCGCTGTCCTCACCGCGGCCCCACCGGCCCGGACGTGCTGTCCAGCCAGCGCAGCAGCGCGTCCCACTCCAGGACGCCGGCGCGGGGGTAGGCGTGTTCGTATTGGCGGGCGGTGTGTTCGCACACGTCGTGCGGCGGGGTGATCAGCGGACGGCCGCCGGCCAGCGCCATGATCTGCTGCTTGCAGGCCTGCTCCAGGTAATACATCAGCACCGCCGCCTCGGCGACGTCCTGGCCGACCGTCAGCAGGCCGTGGTTGCGCAGGATCATGCTGTGATGCCGGCCGAGATCGGCGACCAACCGCTCCCGTTCCGCCAGATCCAGCGCGATGCCTTCATAGGCGTGGTAGGCGATGCGGTTGTACCAGCGCAGCGAATGCTGGGTGATCGGCAGCAGCCCATCGGCCTGGGCGCTGACCGCCATGCCGGCGTCGGTGTGCAGGTGGATGACGGCGCCGACGTCGGGCCGGGCGTGGTGCACCGCGCTGTGGATGGTGAAGCCGGCCGGGTTGATCGCCTCGCCGTCGCGGCCATCGACCAGATTGCCGTCGATGTCGACCTTGACGAGGTTGTCGGGCGTCACCTCGTGGAACATCAGGCCATAGGGGTTGATCAGGAAATGGTCGGGCGTGTCGGGGATGCGCGCCGACATGTGGGTGTAGATCAGGTCGGTCATGCCGAGCCGGTCGAACAGCCGGTAGGCGGCGGCAAGGTCGGTGCGCGCCTTCCACTCCACGTCGGAGCAGGCGAGGGTGGAGCGCGGGGCGTGGGCGGCGGTGGCGGTCAGCGTGGCGGCGGTCATGGCATGGGATCTCGTCGAGGGGGGCATCACAGGGGTTCCAGGCCGCACCAGCCGGCGATGAACAGCGCCAGCACGCGGGTCACGTCGCGCAGGCTGTCCAGCGACACCGACTCGTCGATGCCGTGGATGCGCGTCGCTTCCGGCCCGTAGCAGGTGGCGGGGGTATCGCCGTACAGCGCGAAGAAGCGGGCGTCGGTGGTGCAGGTCAGCGCCACCCGCTCCGGCTCGTCGCCGCGCACCGCGCGGTGGCTGTCGGCCAGCATCGTCACCAGCGGGTGGTTCGGGTCGATGTCGCAGCCGGCGGCCTGAAAGCCGTTCCAGCGCAGGTCCACCCCGACGCCGGCCAGCGCCGGGTCGGCGCGGCGGGCCTGCTCGACCGCCGCCGTCACCTCGGCGCGGATCGCCTGCGGCTCCTGGCCGGGGAAGAAGCCGAGCCGCAGGTCGAGCGTGCAGCGCGTCGGCACCGACGACGGCCATTCGCCGCCCTCGATCCGGCCGAGGTTGATGTTGACCGGGTGGGCGTGGCCGCAGAAGGCCGGGTGGCGGCAGGACGGCTCGTTCCAGCGCACCTCCAGCGCCTTCAGGTGGGCGGCCAGCGCGTAGGCCGCCTCGATGGCGTTGGTGCCGGCGGCGGTGTCGAGCACATGGGCCGGCGTGCCGGTGACCACCAGCGTCACCCACATCACCCCGACCTGGGCGATGGAGATGGAGTGGTTGAACGGCTCCGGGATCACGGCGGCGTCGGCGCGGTAACCGCGGTGCAGGCAGGCCAGCGCGCCGTTGCCGGTGCATTCCTCTTCGATCACCGACTGGAGAAAGACGGGGGCGGCCGGCCGGTAGCCCAGGCGGCGCAGGGCGGCGAAGGCGGCGGTATAGGCGGCGATGCCGGCCTTCATGTCGCCGGCGCCGCGGCCATAGAGCCGGCCGTCGGCGATCCGCGGTTCGAAGGGCGGGGTGGTCCACAGCTCGGCCGGGCCGGCAGGCACCACGTCGATGTGGCCGTTCAGGATCAGCGAGCGGCCCTTGGCCTCGCGCGGCGTGTGGACGCCGACGACGTTCTCGCGGCCGGCGTAGGCGCCGGGGAGCACGGGCGGCGAGAAGCCGGGCAGCGTCGAGATCGCCGCCTCGTCCACCTCGAAGCGGTCGACGGCCAAGCCGAGATCGGCGAAGCGGCCGGCCATCAGCGCCTGCGCCCCGGCCTCTCCCCCCAGCAGGGAGGGCTGGCGGACCAAGTCGGAGAGCAGCGCCACGCAGTCGCCCTGCTCGGCGTCGGCGGCGTCGAGGATGGCGGCGCGCAGGCCGGGGTCTGGCAACGCCTGCTCGAGATGGTTGGGGGCAAGACGGTCAGGGTTGTGTGACGCGGCTGTTTCTCGTGTCATTCCTGATCCTCTTCGCCGCTGCGGAACGCCCGCGCGGTCTTGCGCAAAAGATGGAGCGGATGAGTCGCGGCCATCCGCAATGGATATGACCGTCCTATCGGCTGGTTGTGTTCGATCGGGTGCGGCGTTGTTTGGAAGCCGCCATGAATTGATTAGGCGGTGTCGGAAGGCCACGACGCAAATAAGCATTTTTCATTGCGCCCATGAGTTTGATTTATGCCGCAGTTGCTCACAGCGCGTTCATGTGCGTAGAATTTGAGCGGCCGGGCGGTTGCCCCGGAAAAAGGCAGCGCAGCGAGAGGGCGGGCGGTGAACGAAACCGAGGCGGAACGGCAGGCTTTGGCCCGTCTGGGCCAGCAACTGGACTGGAACCTGCTGCGCACCTTCATGGTGATCGTGCAGGAAGGCAGCATCACCCGCGCCGCCGTCCGCCTGTTTTTGACGCAGCCGGCGGTCAGCCTCGCGCTGAAGCGGCTGGAGGAGCAGCTGGGCCGGCCGCTGGTCGACCGCAGCCCCGGCCGCTTCGTCGTCACCGCGGCGGGCGAGCAGGTCTATGACGAGGCGGTGTCGATCCATGGCACGGTGTCGCGCCTGGGCGCCCTGGTGCGCGACGCCAAGGACGGCGTCAGCGGTCATGTCCACATCCTGATGACCAGCCGCATCCAGACCGCGCTGTTCGACCGCTCGCTGCGCGAGTTCCATCGGCTCTACCCGCAGGTGACCTTCCGCATCGACGTGATGGCCTCGGCCGACGCGCACATCGCGTTGCAGCAGCGGGTCGGCGCCATGGCGATCTGCCTGCTGCGCGAACCGATTCCCGGCCTGTCGAGCGTCATCTTCCTGCGCCAGACCTACCGGCTCTATTGCGGGCCCGACTTCCGCCTGTTCGGCCAGAGCGACATCGACATCGCCGAGTTGCGGCACGAGAATTTCGTGTCCTTCACCTCCGACCAGATCGACGGCGCCCTGTCGCCGCTGACCCTGTTCCGCGCGCGGGAGGGCTTTGCCGGCCGGGTCGTCGCCTCCTCGGCCAACCTGGAGGAGGTGCGGCGGATGATCGTCTGCGGCCTCGGCATCGGCCCGCTGCCGGAGCACATCGCCGCCCGCGACGTGGAGGACGGGCTGTTGTGGGAGTTGCCGCCCTACGAGGGCGTCGCCCCGGTCAACATCCACCTGATCTGGAACGAGCAGGCGAAGATGAACCGGGCCGAACGCGCCTTCCTGGAGTATCTGCAGGCCGCGGTCGCTACCGCCCCGGCGCGGGAACTGGCGGGGGCGCCGCAATCGGCGCCCCGATCGTTGGGGAGCGTTCGCGCAGAAGCGTGATGAAGGCCCGCAGTCCCGCCGGCACATGGCGGTGCCCGGGATAATAGAGGCCGAGGGTCGCGAAGGGCGGCGTCCAATCCTCCAGCATCCGGATCAGTCGGCCGGCCGCCAAGTCCTGAGCCACCATCGGTTCGGCGAGCATGGCGAGGCCCGCGCCGTCCAGCACAGCCTCCAGCATCAGGCGGGAGCTGTCGAGCGTCAGCACGCCCGGCACGTCGATGCGCAGTTCCTCGCCCTGCCTTGCGAACTCCCATGTGTAGAGGCGGCCGCTCGGCATGCGGCGGCGGATGCAGATGTGGGTGTGCAGGTCGGCGGGCGTGGTGGGAAGCGGGTGTCGGGCGAGATAGCCCGGTGACCCGACCACGGCGAAACGTTGCGGCGGACCGAAGGGGACGGCGATCATGTCCTGGGGCACGGTGTCGGTCAGCCGGATGCCGGCGTCGAAACCCTCCGCGACGATGTCGACCAGTCGCCCTTCGGTGACCAGATCGATCCGCATGTCGGGATGGCGGCGCAGGAACTCCAGCACCACCGGACGCAGGATTTGCCGCGCGGCCTCCTCCGAGCTGTTGAGGCGCAGCGTTCCGGCGGGCCGGTCGCGCCGATCGTTCGCTGCGGTCATCGCCTCGTCGATCGCGCGCAGGGCCGGGCGGATGCGGGCCAGGAATTGCTCGCCGGCGTCGGTCAGCGCCACGCTGCGCGTGGTGCGGTGGAACAGCCGTGTGCCCAGCCGCCGTTCCAGCGCCGCGATGGCGTGGCTCAACGCCGAGGTCGACAGACCGAGGTCCAACGCGGCGCGGCGGAAGCTGCGATGCTCAGCCACCGCTGCGACGGCGTGCAGTTCGACCAGTCCGCTCCGGTTCATCGGCCACCGGTCATTGTTCGATTTTCCGCATCATCACATCCAGGATCATCCCGCTTATCGGGCCAATCCCAAGGCACTACGTTCCGGGTCGCGGGTCAAGCGCCCGTTCTCACGACCGAAGGAACACCAACACCATGCGCAAGACCGTACTCATCACCGGTTGCTCGTCGGGCATCGGCCGGGCCACCGCTTTGCGGTTTGCGCGGCAGGGCTGGAACGTCGTCGCCACCATGCGGCGGCCGGAACCTCTGCCGACGCCTGTGGAAGAGTCCGGCGGTGACATCCTGGTCACGCGGCTCGACGTGCAGGACCGCGCCAGCATCGCCGAGGCCGTCAGTGTCGGGCTGGGGCGGTTCGGGCGGATCGACGCGCTGGTCAACAACGCCGGCTTTGGCCATTTCGGCCTGTTCGAGGCGGCACCGCGCGAGACCATGCTGGAACAATTCGATGTCAATGTCTTCGGCGTGATGGACGTCACCCGGGCGCTGTTGCCGCAGTTCCGCGCCAACCGGGCGGGGGTCATCGTCAATGTCGGGTCGGGGGCCGGACTGTTCACCTTGCCGATGCTGTCGCTCTATTGCGCCAGCAAATTCGCGCTGGAGGGTTTTTCGGAGGCGCTGTCCTACGAGTTGGCCTCGCAGGGGATCGCGGTGAAGCTGGTCGAACCGCATGGCGGCGTTTCCGCCACCCGCTTCGGCGAACGGAGCGCGGAGGAGCACCGGGCAGACGCCGAACTGGCCGATTACGACGGCTTCGTCGCCCGCACCCGCGACGCCTTCGGCCGCATGGTGTCGGCGACGACGATGGATTCCGACGATGTCGCCCGCGTGGTGTTCGAGGCGGTGACCGACGGCACCGACCAACTGCGCTATCTGGTCGGCGACGACGCCCGCGGCTTCATCAAGGCGCGGCGCACCCTGCCGGAGGCGGAGTATGTCGCTTTCATGCGCTCCTGGTTCCGCCCTTGACCGGTCAGTGCATCTCTTCCAGCCGCAGCGGCGTGGCGACCAGCAGGCGGAAGCGGCCGCGGCCGGTCTTCTCGATGCGCAGGGCGCCGCAGCGGTCGGCCAGCCGCCGTTGCAGCAGGATCAGCCGCGCTTCCAGATTCTCGGCGAAGTCGGGCAACGGAATGTCGGGGGCCAGCCGCAGCTCGCGGTTGGTGAAGTCGACGCGGCCGAGCGACGTGTGGTCACGCACCAGCTTCCACAGGATGGCGCCGGCCACCCCCTTGATCAGATAGTCGTGGTCGAGGAAGACGCTGTCGTCGGTGGCATAGTGGCGCACGGTGACCGGCGCGCCGTGCGGGCAGCCGGTGAGACGGATGTCGGCCGGTGCGGCGGCGGGTCGGGCCGGTTCCTCCGCCTCCGCCGCGTGGGGCGCCGGCAGGCCGCGCATCAGCGCGCCGATCTGGGCGGCGACCGTCACCAGCGCGTCCTCGTCGTCGTAGGTGAAGCGCATCTCGCGCGGGCTCTCGACGAACAGGATGCCGGCCAGTTGCTCGTCCGGGAGGCCGGGCTCGTGGCTCAGGATCGGCACCGCGAGTTGGCTGTGCGGGCGCTCCAGGCCGGGGAAGGGGATCTCGCGCGCCAGCCCCGGATCATCGGCGGTCGCGTCGCGCATGGCGAGGCTGTAGGCGACGTCGGTCGTCATGTGGGTGATGCGGATCGGCACCCGCTCGCGCGCCGCCACCCCGATCACACCGTCGCCGGGCGCCACCTCCCAGCCGATGCCGGAGCCGCGGCCGCTGCCCTCGTAGCCCAGCGCCGCCACGGTGAACAGCCGGCCGGTCGCCGCGTCGGGCAGCAGGATCAGCGCGTGCTCCACCCCGAACAGATCACGCAAGGCCGCCATGGCGCGGTCGAGCAGTTCCGCCAGATCGGCGCAGCCGCGCAAGCCCTCGCAGGCGCGGCGGGCGGCCGACAGCAGGCTGCGCGGGCGCACCGGGGCGGGCAGCGAGCGGCCGGGCACCGATTCGATCGCGACGACGCGGAACAGGTCGGCGCCGCGCAGCCGGAACACCTCCGCCATCCCGACATGGGAGGCGATGCCCGACAGCTTCGCCTTCATGCTCTCGAACAGCGGCCCCGCCGTCTCGGTCCGCAGGTAGCTCAGCCGCAGCCGGTACTGCGCGCCGGTCGGCGGGTCGATGACCTGCAGCAGCGCGTCCGGGTTGTCCAGGATGTTGGCGCGGGTCTTGTTGAAGAACTGGTAGGACAGGGCGATGTGGTCGGGGTCGACGTAATGGACCTGCGACAGCAGCGACACGTTCGGCGTGCCGTCGGGCGCCACCGTGGCGATGGTCGCCGGGATCACCCCTTCCAGGCAGGCGCGGATGGCGTCGAGCGTCAGCCGGTCGCAGGGCGGCGGGAGGTCGGTGGGCGTGGCGCGGCCGGACGCGCCCGGATCGGTGCTCATGGCGGCACCCGTGTCGACAGGGGCGCGCCGGCGTTGGGGCCGGGCGTCTGGTCGAAGACGGCGCCGGGGCGCAGATGCAGCGCCACGAGGTCGGCCGGGTCGTGCGCGCACACCGTGCGGACGAAAGGCTCGGTGAAGCCGATGCCAACCAGTTCGGCGACGAAGAGATCGGTGTGGTGGGCGGGGAGGGCGGCCTCATCCGCGGTCGGCGTTGCCACCACCGCGGTGTCGCCCTTCACCTGGATCGAGCGGTGGGTGCTGGGTTCGGAAATGACGACGGCGAGGCGCCCGGTCTCGGCGACGGCGGCGACCAGCGCCGCGTTGGCCCGGCCGTCGACCAGCACGGTCAGCCGCGCCCCGTCGGCCGAGGCCCGCGCGCCCAGCGCCCGCCCGACGCAGGGGCGGTTCGCCCGGTCGCTGGAGGCGACGCTGACGCTGACCCTGCGGGCCAGGAAGGCGATCGTCGCGTCGCCCAACCCGCCACCCGGCTGAAGACCCGCTGCCGCCACGTCCGTCATCCCGCGCTGCTGTTGCGGCCCCAGGATAGCAAGCGGAGCGGGCCGGCGGCAAACCAACGGACGGGCGTCATCCGTTCGCCCGACGCGGTCACGCGCCCGGCGCCACGACGAAGCAGGCCATGCCCATGGTGACGAGGCCGCTGCACGCGCTGGCGGCGTCCTGCTGCGACAGGCCGGACAGGCGGGCGCGGTAGAGCGGCCCGGTCTGGGTGTCGACCGCCTGGACGACGCGCTGGGTGCGCGACAGCATGCCGGGCATCGAGCTGCGGGCGCGGTCGATCACCCGCGAGCTGTCGTCGGCCGAGCGGAAGGCGCCCAACTGCACCGTCCACACACCGCTGGAGCCGCCGCCCATCGCCACTCCGGAAGCGATACCGGCCGACGCCACCAGCCGCGGCGCCGGGGATTCCGACGTCGAGGTGTCGGGCGCCACCACCCGGACGGCCGGCGCGGGAGCCGGGGCCGGCGTCGGCGCGGGAGACGGCAGGGCCGCGACGCTGATCGGCGCCCGGTTCTGCACCCGGGCAGCCGGCGGCTCGTAGGATGGGGCGGTGTAGGAGGGCGCCGTGTAGGACGGAGTCGGCCGGGAGGAGGCGTAGGCCGAGCCGTAATCGGGCGGCGAGTCGGAGGACGGGGCGCTGACCAGCACGATGTCGGCGCCGTTGGGCGCCGGGGTGCGGTTCAGCCGCGGTCCGACCGAGGCGATGTAGCGCTTGGTCTCGCCCGGCAGGTTGCGCTTGCCGGCCAGATAGTCGCCGTAACAGCCCGGACCGCAATTGTAGGCGCCGAGGAAGCCGGGGGCGCCGAACAAATTGTACATCTCGCGCAGATAGGCGGTGCCGGCGATGATGTTGTCGTGCGGATCGTAGGGATCGGAGCCGAGATTGTGCTTGCGCCGCATCTCGTCGTAGGTCGCCGGCATCACCTGCATCAGGCCCATGGCGCCGGCCTTGCTGACGATCGGCTGGCCGTTGACGGTGGTGCGCCCGCCGCTTTCCTGGCGGATCACCTCGCGGATCCACAACTCCGGCATGTCGAACCGCTTCGACGCCTCGGCGACATGGGCGTCGATTTCCGCCGGGGACGCGGTTCGGTGCGACCCGCCGCCGCTGGCGCAGGCGCTCAGCAGGGCGGTCAGGGCGGCACAGGTCAGCAACGGCTTGAGGCGACGCACGGAACCCCCGGTCATCGTTCGATTCTGCTTTTGGATAAGTCCGAATTGGAGGTAGCGACCTTTGCACATTCCGGCTTCGCCGTAAACCGTCCCGGCTGTGATCTTCGACGCGGCCGGAGGACGCGGAGGGGGGAGGGCGCCGGAGTCCTTCGGTCGGCCAAGCGACCGGATGGGCATCTGCCGTCCGGTGCGGCCCCTAGGATTCCCGGTCCTCAGCTTTCCCGGTCATCGTCCGGATCGCGACGGGTTGCCAGTTCGCGCAACAGCCGTTCCTTGGCGGTCTTCCGGCTGGGCCGCCCGGCCCCCCGGCCGAACAGTCCGCCCAGCAATCCGGTGGGCCGCGGCTGGTCATCCGGCTCCTCGGTCGCTTGGGTCCGCTCCGCCTCCCGCCGGGCCAGCATCGCCGCCCGTTCGGCCAGCGGCGTGCGCAGGCGGGGCGGCAATGCCCGGAAGGCGATGTTCGCCCGCTCCAGGTCGGCCACCGATTCGGTGGAGCGGGCGATGCGCAGCGCGACGCGGAACAGGTCGAGCCGCCAGGCATCCTCCGGCGCGTGGGGAAGGGTCTCCGCCGCCGCCAGCAGGGTGTCCAGGCCCTTGCCGGTCAGGCCGCCGGATGACGTGTCGCTGTGTCGGTCCCGTCCCATGCCGCTTTCGTCGCTGTCGCGCTGAAGGCGGACTGTAGGACGGCTGGACCGGATTTGTCTGCCCCCATGCGGAGATCCCACCATTCGGGGGAGGGAAGGGGGCGGGAATGGAGCGCCGATCGCCCCGAAGCGGGACGAGACCCTCCCCACTGTGGGGGAGGGCCGTCACCGTCACCCCGCCGCCTGCGCCACGGTCAGGCCCAGGCGCTTGGCGACGCCCTCGCCATAGGCCGGGTCGGCGGCCAGGAAATGCTTCAGCTGGCGCTGCTGGATGAACAGTGGGGCCTTGGCCAGCGAGCCGGCGATGTTGTCCATCAGCCGGTCCTGCGCCTCGGTGCCGATCAGGCGGAACAGGGCTCCGGCCTGGGCGTAGTCGTCGTTGCCGGCGCGGTGGTCGTAGTGGGCGGCGTCGCCGCTGATGCGCAGCGGCGGTTCGGAGGCGACGCCGGTCTGGGCCGGGCCGCCGAAGCTGTTCGGCTCGTAGTTCGGCCGGCCGCCGCCGTTGCCGTCGGTGCGCATCGCGCCGTCGCGCTGGTAGTTGTGGACCGGGCAGCCCTTGGGCGTGTTCACCGGGATGTGCGCGTAGTTGCCGCCCAGCCTGTAGCGGTGGGCGTCGGCGTAGGCGAACAGGCGGCCCTGCAGCATCTTGTCCGGGCTGAAGGAGACACCGGGCACCACGCTGGCCGGGCTGAAGGCGGCCTGCTCGGTTTCCGCGAAGAAGTTCTCCGGATTGCGGTTCAGCACCAGCTCGCCGATCTCGATCAGCGGGTAGTCGGCGTGCGGCCACACCTTGGTCAGGTCGAACGGGTTGATGCGGTAGCTGTCGGCCTCGGCCTCCGGCATGATCTGGACGGAGACGGTCCAGGCCGGGAAGTCGCCGTCCTCGATGGCGGCGTAGAGGTCGCGGGTCGCGTGGTCGGGGTCGATGCCGGCCATCGCCGTGGCCTGCTCGGCGGTCAGGTTCTGGATGCCCTGGCGGGTCTTGAAGTGGTACTTGACCCAGACGCGTTCGTTCGCCGCGTTGATCCACGAGAAGGTGTGGCTGCTGAAGCCGTCCATGTGGCGGTAGCCGCGCGGGGTGCCGCGGTCGCTGAACAGGATGGTCAGCTGGTGCATGGTCTCCGGCGACAGCGAGAAGAAGTCCCACATCGCCGTGGGATCCTTCAGGTTGGTGGCCGGGTTGCGCTTTTGCGTGTGGATGAAGTCGGGGAACTTCAGCGGATCGCGCAGGAAGAAGACCGGCGTGTTGTTGCCGACCAGATCGTAATTGCCCTCTTCCGTGTAGAACTTCACGGCGAAGCCGCGCGGGTCGCGGTCGGCGTCGGCCGAGCCCTTTTCGCCGCCGACGGTGGAAAAGCGCAGGAAGACGCCGGTCTCCTTGCCCACCGATGACAGGAAGGCCGCCTTGGTCCAGGCGGTGACGTCGCGGGTGACGCGGAAGGTGCCGTAGGCGCCGGCGCCCTTGGCGTGGACGACGCGCTCCGGAATGCGTTCGCGGTTGAAGTGGGCCAGCTTCTCGATCAGGTGGAAATCCTGCAGCAGCAGCGGCCCGCGCGGACCGGCGCTCAGCGAATTCTGGTTGTCGGGAACCGGCTGGCCGAAGCTGGTGGTCAGGGTGGTCATCGGATCGTCCTTGCTGAAGGCGGTTGGCGAATGGCGCTTGCCACGGGCTGCGTCATTGTTTCGCCTTGGTTATCCGGCGTCTTGAACGATATATCCAAGACATTGAAGAAAACGAACCAATAGGCAGCGCCTATGAATATCGCCGGCCTTTCCCTGCGCGACCTGGAATACGCGGTGGCGGTCGCCGAGCTACGGCACTTCGGCAAGGCGGCGGAGCGCTGTGCCGTCAGCCAGCCGTCGCTGAGCGCCCAGATCCGCAAGCTGGAGGAGCAGCTCGGCGTCGCGCTGTTCGAGCGGACCAGCCGCAAGGTGCTGCTGACCCCGGCCGGCGAGGCGATCGTCGCCCAGGCCCGCGTGGTGCTGGACGAGGCGCGGCGCCTGCTGACGCTGGCCGACGGGTCGGACGGCGGCCTGAGCGGGCGGCTGCGGCTGGCGGCGATCCACACGCTGGGTCCCTACCTGTTCCCGCACATCCTGCCGCCGCTGCGCGCGGCGTGGCCCGACCTGACGCTGATCCTGTCGGAGGGTCGCACCGACGACCTGCTGGAGGAGCTGCGCGATGGCCGGCTGGACGCGGTGCTGCTGGCGCTGCCGGTCGAGGTCGACGGCCTGCACGCCGAGCCGTTGTTCTTCGAACCCTTCCTGCTCGCCCATCCGGCCGGGCACCGGCTCTGCGCCCTGCCCAGACCGGCGCTGGGCGATCTCGACGCCAGCGAGCTTCTGTTGCTGGAGGAGGGGCATTGCCTGCGCGACCAGGCGCTGGCCGCCTGCGGCCTGACCGCGCGCGGCGGCGGCGTCCACGCCACCGGACTGGAGACGCTGCGCCACATGGTGGCGGCCGGGGCCGGCTGCACCCTGATGCCGCTGCTGGCGACCCGCGGCCTGGACGGCGGCGTGGCCAGCGTCGGCGGTCTGGTGGGGTACCGCGACTTCGCCGACACCGCCACCGGAGGGCCGCCGGGCCGGGTGATCGGTCTGGTCCGGCGCGCCGGCGACCCGCGGGCCCGCGGCCTGGACGAACTGGCCGACCGGCTGCGCCGCGCCGCCCCCGCCGGGACGAAAACTCTGTCGTCCGGAAAGGATGGTTCCCAGGGGTAAGGAACAAGCGCCCATCGGCCGGGTTGAAGGCTGGCACCGTGCTCCTCACTGTCTTGAGCCGGTGCGGTTCCTTTACGGTGGAGAGCAGGGCGACCATGGCGAATATCCTGAGGCAGGCGACGCGGCTCGGCGAAGGAATGCCCTTTCCGCTGGGGGCGACGTGGGACGGGCTGGGTGTCAACTTCGCCTTGTTTTCGGCCAACGCCACCAAGGTCGAGCTGTGCCTGTTCGACGAGAGCGGCGAGGAGGAGCTGGAGCGCATCGAGCTTCCCGAATTCACCAACGAGATCTGGCACGGCTACCTGCCCGACGCCCGCCCCGGCCTGCTCTACGGCTACCGGGTCCATGGCCCGTACGAGCCGGAGAACGGGCACCGCTTCAACCCGCACAAGCTGCTGCTCGACCCCTACGCCAAGGAGCTGGTCGGCGAGATCCGCTGGAACCCGGCCCATTTCGGCTATGTGATGGAATCGGGCGACGACCTGACCTTCGACAAGCGCGACAGCGCGCCCTTCATGCCGAAATGCAAGGTGATCGACCCCGCCTTCACCTGGGGCCGCGACCACAAGCCGGGCACCGCCTGGGACCGCACCATCTTTTATGAAACCCACGTCAAGGGCTTCACCCGGCTGCACCCGGCGGTGCCCGACACGCTGCGCGGCACCTACGGCGGGCTGGCGGTGAAGGAGGTGGTCGACTACGTCAAGAGCCTGGGCGTCACTGCGGTGGAGCTGTTGCCGGTCCACGCCTTCGTCCAAGACCAGCATCTGGTCGACAAGGGGCTGGCCAACTACTGGGGCTACAACAGCATCGGCTTCTTCGCGCCGGAGCCGCGCTACGCCGCGTCGGGCAACGCCATCAAGGAATTCAAGGAGATGGTGGCCCATCTCCACAATGGTGGGCTGGAGGTGGTCCTCGACGTCGTCTACAACCACACGGCGGAAGGGAACGAGCGCGGGCCGACCCTGTCCTTCAAGGGGATCGACAACGCCTCCTACTACCGGCTGATCCCGGACCAGCAGCGCTATTACATCAACGAAACCGGCACCGGCAACACCGTCAACCTCAGCCATCCGCGCGTGCTGCAGATGGTGACGGACAGCTTGCGCTACTGGGCGACGGAGATGCACGTCGACGGTTTCCGCTTCGACCTCGCGACGATCCTGGGCCGCGAGCCCTACGGCTTCGACGAGGGCGGCGGCTTCCTCGACAGCTGCCTGCAGGACCCGATCCTCAACAGCCTGAAGCTGATCGCCGAGCCGTGGGACTGCGGCCCCGGCGGCTATCAGGTCGGCAACTTCCCGCCGGGCTGGGCGGAGTGGAACGACAAGTTCCGCGACACCGCCCGCGCCTTCTGGAAGGGCGACGAGGGCAAGCTGCCGGAGGTGGCACCGCGCCTGTGCGGCTCGGCCGACGTCTTCAACAAGCGCGGGCGCAAGCCGTGGGCCAGCGTCAACTTCATCACCGCGCACGACGGCTACACGCTGAACGACCTCGTTTCCTACAATGACAAGCACAACGAGGCGAACGGCGAGGACAACAACGACGGCCACTCGCACAACCTGTCCTGGAACCATGGGGTGGAGGGGCCGACCGACGACCCCGAGATCCGGGAGCTGCGCGAACGGCAGAAGCGCAACATGCTGGCCACCCTGCTGCTGTCGCAGGGCACGCCGATGCTGCTGGCCGGCGACGAGTTCGGCAACACCCAGCACGGCAACAACAACGCCTACTGCCAGGACAACGAGACGGCGTGGCTGAACTGGGACAGCATCGACGAGGATGGGCAGGCGCTGATCGAGTTCGTCCGCCGGGTCGTCGCGGTGCGCCAGTCCTTCCCGATGCTGCGGCGCGGGCGTTTCCTGTCGGGCGAGTACAACGCCGAGTTCGACATCAAGGACGTGACCTGGCTGACCCCCGCCGGCGACGAGATGGACGAGAGCCACTGGCACGACGGCAACGCCCGCTGCATGGGCATGCTGCTGGACGGCCGTGCCCAGGCCACCGGCATCAAGCGGCCGGCGATGGACGCCACGCTGCTGCTGGTCATCAACGCCCACCACGACGTGGTCGGCTTCACCCTGCCCGAGGTGACGGGCGGCAGCGTCTGGCGCTGTCTGGTCGACACCAACCTGCCGGACCCCGACGAGGCGCCGCGCGTCGACACCGGCGACAGCTACATGGTGACCGGCCGTTCGCTGCTGCTGCTGGCGCTGGAGCCGGAAGGCAAGCCGTCCTTCGCCCTGCGCCGCGCCGCCCGTGCCCTGCGCAACGTCGCTGAATCGCCGACCCCGGTGTCGTTCGGGGAAGGCGCATCGGACGCGGAGAAGCCTGCGGTTCCAGTCGAAGCCAGCGAGCCGGAGGCGGAGGAGGTTGGGCCGGACGCCGCCCCCGAGGTGGTGGAGGCGATCCCGGCGGCGCGGGTGTCCAAGCCGGCCGGGAAGACATCGTCATGAAGCTGTTCGAGTGCCAGAACTGCCACCAGCCGCTCTATTTCGAGAACACCCGGTGCGAGCGTTGCGGCTTTCGGCTCGGCTATCTGCCGGACATCGGCACGCTGTCGGCGCTGAACCCGACCGACCATGACGAGGTGTGGAGCGCGCTCGCCACCGACGAGCCGCTCTACAAGTTCTGTGCGAACGCCGACCTGGACGCCTGCAATTGGATGCTGCCGGCCGATTCGGCGGACACCCACTGCGTCGCCTGCCGGCACAACCATATCATCCCCGACCTGTCGGACACCGCCAACCTGACGCTGTGGCGCCGGATGGAGCTGGCCAAGCACCATCTGTTCTACACGCTGACCAACCTGAAGCTGCCGCTGCAGACCCGGATCGAGAACCCGGAGGAGGGGCTGGCCTTCGACTTCCTGTCCGACACGGTTGGGCCCGACGGCGCGGTCACGCCGGTCTTGACCGGCCACGCCAACGGGCTGATCACCATCAACGTCGCCGAGGCCGACGACGCCGAGCGCGAGAAGCGGCGCGCGGTGATGGGGGAGCCCTACCGCACGCTGCTCGGTCATTTCCGGCACGAGATCGGCCATTACGTCTGGGACCGGCTGGTCCGTGACGACCCGGCGGTGCTGGAGCGCTTCCGCGCCCTGTTCGGCGACGAACGCGGGGATTACGGCGAGGCGCTGCAACGCCATTACGCCAACGGGGCACCGCCCGACTGGCAGGCGAACTTCGTCAGCGCCTACGCCACCGCCCACCCGTGGGAGGATTTCGCCGAGACCTGGGCGCATTACCTGCACATCATCGACACGCTGGAAACCGCCCGCGCCTTCGGCCTGCGGATCCGTCCGCGCATCAGCGAAGGCGCCGAGTTGGAGGCGGAGGTCGACTTCAACCCGCACAAGGCCAAGCGGATCGAGGATCTGATCGAGGCGTGGCTGCCCCTGACCTACGCGGTGAACAGCCTGAACCGCAGCATGGGGCAGCCCGACCTCTACCCCTTCATCCTGTCGGCGACGGTGATCGGAAAGCTGGGCTTCATGAACCGGCTGGTTCGCGCGCTGTAGCGCGCCGTCAGTGGGAGGGCGCCGTGTGCACCGGCGCGTCGGCGACGGTCGGCGACCAGCGCACCGCGCGGTTGCGGCCCTCGCGCTTGGCCTTGTAGAGCGCGGCGTCGGCGTGGCGCAGCACCGCCGCCATGTCGGTGCCGTCCTCCGGCCACGCGGCGATGCCGATCGAACAGCCGACCCGCAGGCTCTGGCTGCCAAACGACACCGGCTCGTTGACGGCGGCAATGATGCGGGCCGCCAGTTCGGCGCTGTCCGGGCCGGGATGGCTGGCGCGGCAGGGCAGGATGGCGGCGAACTCGTCGTCGCCCAGCCGGGCGATGACGTCGTCGTTGCGGACGATGGCGGCCAGCCGGCGGCCGACCTGCCGCAGCACCGCGTCGCTGGCGTCGTGGCCCAGCCGGTCGTTGACCGGCTTGCGGCCGTCGAGGTCGATGCACATCACCGTGGCGGACCCATCGCCGCCGGTGAACGCCTCGACATACTGTTCGAAATAACGGCGGTTGGGCAGGGCGGTCAGCCGGTCCTCATAGGCGATGTCCTCCAGCCGCATCAGGGCGGCGTCCTTGTTGGTCAGGCTGATCAGGTCGCGCAGCGACACCGACAGCCGGCGGATCTCCGCCGCGCCGCCGACCTCGGGGATCACCACGCCGCGCTCGCCATGGCGCAGCCGTTCGGCGGCGTCGGCGATGGCGGTCAGTGGCCGGGCGATGCGGCCGGCGGCGAACCAGCCGATCACGCTGAACAGCAGGGCCAGCACGAGGCCGGCACCGAGGATCTTCAGGCGCAGCCGGTTGGTTTCGGCATAGAGGACGTCGGCCGGCTGGCGGGCGACCACCGTCCAGCCCAGCCCGGCGTAATCATGCAGCCCCTTGCCGTGCGCCACCCCGGTCACGTAGGTGACGCCGTCGGGCCAGACGTCGCGGCTCCAGCCGTCGCGCAGCGTCGCCGTCACCGTCGGCACCGGCAGCGGCTTGCCGGGGGTGGGGTCGGGGCCGATCAGCACGGTGCCGTCGGCCGACAGGATGTAGAGGGTCAGCCCCTTGCGGTCGTGCAGCGGTTCGATCAACTGGCGGATCGCGCCCTGCGCCCAGTCCCAACTGTAATGCGCCGCCAGCACGCCGATGGGGGTGCCGTCCGCCTTCTGCAGCGGGGCCGACACGTCGACGAATTTCGGCGTCTCGCCCGGCAGATGCGGCACCTTGCCCCGCAGCGCCACCGCCTCGTGCACGTCGCCGACGAACAGGCTCTTCATGCCCTCCTGGTGCACCGGCCGGCTGCCGATGTCGGCGCCCATCAGCAACCCGTTCGAGGCGGCGACCACGCGGCCGGTCGCGTCGGTCATGCCGATCCAGGCGATGGTCGGGTCGCGGCGCTTCAACTCGTCGATGGTCGACTGCGCCACTGCCGGGTCCTTCAGCGCCTCGATGCGCGACAGCGCCGCGATCTGGTTGGCGCGCGCCCACATCGTCGAATCGAGCTGCCGGGCCAACGACTGGGCCAGCCCGGTCATCGAGCTGCCGATCTCGGCCGCCAGCGCGTCGGCGGCGCCATTGCCGATGAACAGCCCCTTCGCCAGGGTGGAGCACAACACCAGCACCGCCAGGGTGATGGCGACCGTCATCCTCAGGCCAAGGGGCTGGGTGGGCCGGTACGAGTCGCCGTTTCGCTGCGCAGGTCGGATCATGCAGGGGACCTTTCGACGGCGGGCCGGTGCTGCGACGGACGAACGATGCCGCAGGGGATTGGGCACGCATCCATCATCCCGCTCCAATCGAACGGGTCAAGCATATCCCATTAAGAGTCTGCACAATGTTCCCGCGAGCAGGAATCCGTCCTTGACATCCAAGGGTCGCGGCGCGCTGGAAAAGTTGGCGGAGCTGACTTTCAGCGTATTGCGTAAAAAGAGAAAGGCCGCTAGCTATACAGCCGCGGCCTGAGTCTAGGGAGGAAACGCCTGAAAGGCGATCGAAACGAAAAATAATGCTGCGTCGCCGAAAATCCAGCCCATGCGGCTGGATTTTTCGTTTGTGGCCCGCACCGTCGTGTCTTCGACAATCCGCAAGTCGACAGTCCGCTCCGGGACGAAGGGGATTCCCCCGCCGCCTGCTTGCGCTATCATGGGCGGCCAACAGAGCCAACCAAGCGGGAAGAAACTCCACCATGAAACGGCGTGCGTTCCTCACCAGCGCCGGCGTCGGCCTTGCCGCCGGCACCGTCGCAGCCCCGGCCATCGCCCAGAGCCAGCCCGAGATCAAGTGGCGCCTGGCGTCGAGCTATCCCAAGAGCCTCGACACCATCTATGGCGCCGCCGAGTTCATCACCAAGCGCGTGTCCGACGCCACCGACGGCAAGTTCCAGATCCGCCCCTTCGCCGCGGGTGAGCTGGTGCCGGCGCTGCAGGTGCTGGACGCGGTGCAGAACGGGACGGTCGAGTGCGGCCAGTCGGCGGCCTATTTCTATGTCGGCAAGGACCCGACCTTCTGCTTCGACACGGCGATGCCCTTCGGCCTGAACACCCGCCAGCACATCGCCTGGATGATGCATGGCGGCGGGCTGGAGCTGATGCGCGAGGTGTTTAAGGATTACAACATCCTGCACATCCCGGCCGGCAACACCGGCGCCCAGATGGGCGGCTGGTTCCGCAAGGAGATCAAGAGCCTTGAGGATCTGAAGGGCCTGAAGATGCGCATCGGCGGGCTGGTCGGCCAGATCCTGACGCCTTTCGGGCTGGTGCCGCAGCAGCTCGGCGGCGGCGACATCTACCCGGCGCTGGAGCGCGGCACCATCGACGCGGCGGAGTTCGTCGGCCCCTACGACGACGAGAAGCTGGGCTTCTACAAGGTCGCCAAGAACTACTATTACCCCGGCTGGTGGGAGGGTTCGGCCCAGATCCCGCTGATGTTCAACATCCAGGCGTGGGAATCGCTGCCCGCCTCCTACCGCACCATCCTGGAACAGGCCTGTTGGGAGGCCAACAGCTGGATGATCGCGAAGTACGACACCGTGAACGCCAAGGCCCTGAAGCGGCTGGTGGGCGGCGGTGCGGTGCTGCGCGCCTTCCCGCGCGACATGATGCAGGCGTGCGAGACGGCGGCGTTCGAGTTCTACGACAAGCTCGCCGCCGGCAACCCGCGCTTCAAGAAGGTCTACGACGCCTGGAAGCCCTTCCTGGACGAGGAGCGGCTGTGGTTCCGCGTGGCCGAGAACGGCTTCGACAGCTTCGTCTACAGCCAGTCGGCCCAGCGTCGCTGAGCCTGTGGGGGTGGGTCGCCCGACAGCGATTCGCCCCCGCAAATCCGTGGCGCCGGACGCCTGCGTCGGTATGTCCATCCGTGATAACGATCATCGGCCTTCTCAATCGCACGCGGATGGAGCACACTGCCGATCGAAGCGTGGGCACGGCGTTCGCAGTTGCACAAAAAAACGGCAAACTGTTGAATTGATCACGACATAGTCATTCCTCTTGTCTATTTTCTTAAACGCATGCTACCGTCAGGACCAGAAAGACGGACCGGGCCGGGGCTGACCTCCCCAGGATCGGGTCCCCTCGGACGGGAGCGGACGGATGGACGGCGGGATGATCGCAACGACAGAAACCCTGGTGCGGTTCACCGGGGTGCAGAAATCCTACGATGGCGAGCATCTCGTGGTGAAAAGCCTCGATCTCGACATCCGCAAGGGCGAATTCCTGACGCTGCTCGGCCCGTCGGGCTCGGGCAAGACCACCACGTTGATGATGCTGGCCGGGTTCGAGGTGCCGACGCAGGGCGAGATCTTCCTCGCCGACCGGCCGATCAAGAACATGCCGCCGCACAAGCGCGACATCGGCATGGTCTTCCAGAACTACGCCCTGTTCCCCCACCTGACGATCGAGGAAAACGTCGCCTTCCCGCTGTCGGTGCGCGGCGTTTCCAAGGCGGAGATCAAGGAACGGGTGGCCGCCGCGCTGGACATGATCAAGCTCGGCAACCTCGCCAACCGCCGCCCCGGCCAGCTGTCCGGCGGCCAGCAGCAGCGTGTCGCGCTGGCGCGGGCGCTGGTGTTCAACCCCGCCCTGGTGCTGATGGACGAGCCGCTGGGCGCGCTCGACAAGCGCCTGCGCGAGCACATGCAATTGGAGATCAAGCGCCTGCACGAGACGATGGGCCTGACCGTCGTCTACGTCACCCACGACCAGGGGGAGGCGCTGACGATGTCCGACCGCATCGCGGTCTTCAACGACGGCATCGTCCAGCAGATCGACCGCCCCGACGCGCTGTATGAGCGCCCGGTGAACAGCTTCGTCGCCAACTTCATCGGCGAGAGCAACGTCCTGAGCGGGGTCGTTGAAAATATCGAACAGGGCTGGGTCCGCGTCGCGCTCGATACCGGCGGGACGGTGACGGCGCTGGCGGTCAACATCGGCGGCCCCGGCAGCCGCACCTCGCTGTCGGTGCGGCCGGAGCGGGTGGCGATCGAGACCGGCGATTCGGGCGACACCACCATGAACCGCCTGCCGGCCACCCTGACCGACCTGATCTATCTCGGCGACCACACGCTGGCGGTGCTGCACACCCCCGGCAATCCGGAATTCATGGTCAAGCTGCCGGCCGGCGCCTATGCCGGGCTGGTTCCGGGCCAGGACGTCTATATCGCCTTCCGCCCGGACGACTGCCGGGCGCTCGATCCGGTCTGAGAGCGTGGTTTCTCAGGCCAGGTGCCTCCCACCAACGAACAACCACGGATAAAAGGACGGGGATCATGTCGAAGTTTAGGATGGCTCTCGGTTTCGTCGCGACCTTCACCGCCATCACGGCCCTGGCCTCGGCCGCCAGCGCCCGCGACCTGACCGTCGTGTCGTGGGGCGGCGCCTATCAGGACGTGCAGAAGAAGGTCTATTTCGAGCCGTTCAAGGCCGCCGGCACGCCGATGAACGATGAATCCTGGGACGGCGGCGTCGGCGTCCTGCGCGCCAAGGTCCAGGGCGGCGCGTCCACCTGGGACGTTGTCCAGGTCGAGAGCGACGAGCTGGCGCTGGGCTGCGACGAAGGCCTGTACGAGCAGATCAACTATTCGAAGATCGGCGGCGAGGATGCCTACCTGCCGGCGACGGTGAACCCCTGCGGCGTCGGCGCGATCGTCTATGACTTCGTGCTCGGCTACGACAAGGACAAGATGGCGAACCCGCCGAAGAGCTGGGCCGACTTCTTCGACACCAAGAAGTTCCCGGGCAAGCGCGGCCTGCGCCAGGGCGCCAAGACCACGCTGGAAATCGCGCTGATGGCCGACGGCGTCGCCCCGGCCGACGTCTACAAGGTCCTGGCGACCGAGGCCGGCATCGACCGCGCCTTCAAGAAGCTCGACACCATCAAGAACGACATCGTCTGGTGGAAGGCCGGCGCCCAGCCGCCGCAGCTGCTCGCGTCCGGTGAAGTGGCGATGACCTCGGTCTACAACGGCCGCATCGACGCCGCGAACAAGAACGAGAAGAAGAACTTCGGCATGGTGTGGAACGGCGCGCTGTTCACCATCGACAGCTGGGTCATCCTGAAGGGCAGCCCGAACGTCGAGGCCGCGCACAAGTTCCTCGACTTCGTCGGCAAGCCGGAGAACCAGGCCAAGCTGTCGCAGGGCATCGCCTACGGCACGTCGAACAAGAAGGCCCCGTCGCTGGTCCCCCCGGCGATCCTGGCCGACCTGCCGACCGCCCCGGCCAACATGAAGAACGCGATCGAGATCAACGTGAACTTCTGGCTGGAAAACATCGACCGCCTGACCGAGCGCTTCAACAAGTGGGCGGCGAAGTAAGCGTGTGAGCGGTATTTCCCTCTCCCGTCCCGGGAGAGGGAGGGACCCGCCGCAGAGCGGTGGGAAGGGTGAGGGGCAGCTCAAAAATCCTGAACCGCATGGTTCCTTGGATCACCCCTCACCCGGCGCCTTCGGCGCTCTTCCGACCCAGCGCCTTCGGCGCTCTTCCGACCATCGGTCGGACGGTTACACGCCTCTCCCGGGCCGGGAGAGGGAAGCGACTTTTCGACAGGACGAACCCGATGACAGCCGCATTCGTTGCCGGCGCCGACGTGCCGTTGAAGCGTCGATTGAAACGGTCCGAGCGGGCCCGGCAGCTCCGTGCGCTGGGTCTGGTGATGCCGCTGCTGGCCTTCCTGCTGTTCACCTTCGTCATTCCGCTGGCCGGGATGATCTGGAAGTCGGTGGACGATTGGGAGGTGCCGCAGGTGCTGCCCCACACCGTGGCGGCGTTGGAGCACTGGAACGGCCAGGGACTGCCTGACGAGGCGGCCTACGCCGCGCTGGCCGCCGACATGCGCGCGGCGCGCGACGCCGGGACGCTGCCGGTGGCGGCCAAGCGGCTGAACTACGTCGTGAACGGCTTCCGCACCACGCTGCTGTCGACCGCCCGCAAGCTGAAGGAGCAGCCGGCCCCCGGCACCGCCAAGGAGACGCTGATCGGCCTCACCCCGGCCTGGGGCGAGCGCGAGAGCTGGACGGCGATCAAGAGCGCCAGCGGTCCGGTCACCAGCTATTACCTGCTGGCGGCGGTCGACCTGACGCGGAACGCCGACGGCGCCATCGTCTCGGCGCCGGAGGACCAGGCGATCTACCGCGACGTCTTCATCCGCACCTTCACGATCGGCATCGGCGTCACCGTGCTGTGCCTCGTGCTGGGCTTCCCGGTGGCCTACCTGCTGGCCAACCTGCCGACCGGCCGGTCGAACCTGCTGATGATCTTCGTGCTGCTGCCCTTCTGGACCTCGCTTCTGGTGCGCACCTGCGCCTGGATCGTGATTTTGCAGAGCGAGGGCATCGTCAACGGCTCGCTGCAATGGCTGGGCGTGATCGACGAGCCGCTGCGGCTGATCTACAACCGGTTCGGCGTCTACATGGCGATGACCCATGTGCTGCTGCCCTTCATGATCCTGCCGCTCTACAGCGTCATGCGGTCGATCTCGCCGGCCTACATGCGGGCCGCCGCCTCGCTGGGCGCGCCGCCGACCACCGCCTTCTGGCGCATCTACCTGCCGCAGACCATCCCCGGCATCGGCGCCGGCTGCCTGCTCGTCTTCATCCTGGCCATCGGCTACTACATCACGCCGGCCCTGGTCGGCGGCGCGGCGGACCAGATGATCTCGGCCTTCATCGCCTTCTACACCACGGAAACGGTCAACTGGGGCCTGGCCTCGGCGCTGGGGGCGGTGCTGCTGCTCTCCACGCTGGTGCTGGCGACGGTCTACGGCAAGCTGGCGCTCGGTCGCCAGACGACGGGAGGATTGAAGAATTGAGCGCCGCCCACTCCCCCCGCACCGCCAGCCAGCGGATCGCCTGGATCACGACGATCGTCTCGGCCACGCTGGTGTTCATCTTCCTGATGGCGCCGATCCTGGCGATCGTGCCGCTGTCCTTCAGCTCCAGCACCTATCTGACCTACCCGCTGCCCGGCTTCTCGCTGCGCTGGTACATCGATTTCCTCAGCTCGGCCCGTTGGATGTCGTCGCTGAAGAACAGCGTCATCATCGGCGTCTCGTCGGCCTGCCTGTCGATGGTGCTGGGCACCATCGCCTCGCTGGGGCTGGCGCAGTGGAAGAGCAAGTGGAAGCCGCTGGTGCTGGCGCTGGTGCTGTCGCCGATGGTGGTCCCGGTGGTCATCACCGCGGTTGGCGTCTATTTCTTCTTCGCGCCCCTGGGTCTGACCGGCAACTATCTCGGTCTGATCCTGGTGCACACCGCGCTGGCCACGCCCTTCGTCGTCATCACGGTGTCGGCGACCCTGCAGGGCTTCGACATGACGCTGGCGCGCGCCGCCGCCTCGCTGGGGGCGCCGCCGCTGCTGACCTTCCGCAAAGTCATCCTGCCGCTGATCCTGCCCGGTCTGGCGTCGGGCGCTCTGTTCGCCTTCGCCACCAGCTTCGACGAGGTGGTGACGGTGCTGTTCCTCGCCGGGCCGGAGCAGCGCACCCTGCCGCGCGAGATGTTCAGCGGCATCCGCGAAAACATCAGCCCGACCATCACCGCGGTGGCGGTGGTGCTGACGGTGATCTCGGTCTGCCTGCTGTCGACGCTGGAATTCCTGCGCCGGCGGAACGAGCGGCTGAAAGGGAACGTGGAGTAGGGGAGTGGCCGGGGGAGGGGGCTTATGCCCCTCCCTTCCGCGGCGACGGGCGCTTACAGATAGGGCGGCGTGCAGGCGCTGATCAGTTCGCAGTCCTCGTCGCCGATGTTGCGGAAGCGATGGGGGATGCGGCTGTCGAACAGGTAGGCGTCGCCGGGGCCGAGGATTTGCTTGCGGTCGCCGACCGTCAGTTCGATCCGGCCCTTGACGACGATGCCGCCCTCTTCGGACTCGTGCTGGAGCATGGTGCGGCCGGTGTCGGCGCCGGGAGCGTAACGTTCGTGCAGGATCTGGAGGTTGCGGCCGCGCAGGTCGCCGACCTGCCGGAAGGAGACCTGACCGACGGTGCCCTTCAGTTCGCCGGCCAGCTCGATCAACTCGCCGTCCTGGAAGAAGATCTGCTCGGGCGGCGGCAGGTCGTCGGAGGAGAAGAATTCGGCAAGGCTCATCGGGATGCCTTGCAGCACCTTGCGCAGCGACGACACCGACGGGCTGCTGCGGTTCTGCTCGATCAGCGAGATCGTGCCGTTGGTGACACCGGCCCGCTGGGCCAGCGCCCGCTGCGACAGGCCGTGCTGCTCGCGGATCTGCTTCAACCGCGCGCCGACATCGAATTCCATCACCGATACCCCCTCCCGTTCCGGTCTAGGCAATAGCCCATCTGCGCAACCCCGTCATCAGAATATGAACAGTTAAACAGGGGTTGTTTAATTTATTAAACATGGTAGGCTCCTGTCCATGGTCCAGGCCCCCGCGCCGGAAGCCGCCCCGGAACGTTCCGTTCCGCCGGGCCTTTCAGCCGGGCGCGGCCTCCCAGACCCAACCTTTCCATTCCAGGGCGGATCGAACATGCTGTCGCTGAACGACCAGGGCCTTCTTCGAACCAAGGGCTACGTGAACGGTGCGTGGCGCGCGGCCGATTCCGGGAAGAGCTTCCCGGTCACCAACCCCGCCACCGGCGCGGTCATCGCCGAGGTCGCCGACATGGGCGCCGCCGAGACGCGCGAGGCGATCGACGCCGCCAACGCCGCGCTGCCCGGCTGGAAGGCCAAGACCGCCAAGGAGCGCGCGGCCATCCTGCGCCGCTGGTACGAGCTGATCCTCGCCGCGCAGGAGGATCTGGCCCAGCTGATGACCGCCGAGCAGGGCAAGCCGCTGGCCGAGGCCCGCGGCGAGGTGGTCTACGGCGCCTCCTTCATCGAGTGGTTCGCGGAAGAGGGCAAGCGCGCCTACGGCGACGTCGTCCCGACCTTCGCCGCCAACAAGCGCATCGTCGTGCTGAAGGAGGCGATCGGCGTCGTCGCGGCGATCACGCCGTGGAACTTCCCGAACGCGATGATCACCCGCAAATGCGCCCCGGCGCTGGCCGCCGGCTGCACCGTGGTGGTCAAGCCGGCCGAGGACACCCCCCTGTCCGCCCTGGCGCTGGCCGAACTGGCGGAGCGCGCCGGCATGCCGGCCGGCGTCTTCAACATCGTGATGGGCAGCGAGCCGGCGGCCATCGGCAACGAGCTGACCCACAGCCCGATCGTCCGCAAGGTCAGCTTCACCGGCTCGACCGAGGTCGGCAAGCTGCTGATGCGGCAGGCCGCCAGCACGGTCAAGAAGGTGTCGCTGGAGCTGGGCGGCAACGCCCCGTTCATCGTCTTCGACGACGCCGACCTGGACGAGGCGGTCAAGGGCGCCATGGCGTCGAAGTACCGCAACGCCGGCCAGACCTGCGTCTGTGCCAACCGGCTGCTGGTGCAGTCCAGCGTCTACGACGCCTTCACCGCCAAGCTGGCCGAGGCTGTCAAGCAGCTGAAGGTCGGCAACGGTGTCGAGGCCGGCGTGACCCAGGGTCCGCTGATCAACGCCGACGCCATCGCCAAGGTCGAGGAGCTGATGGGCGACGCGCTGGAGAAGGGCGCCAAGGTCGCGCTGGGCGGCAAGCGCCACGCGCTGGGCGGCACCTTCTTCGAGCCGACGATCCTGACCGGCATCACCCCCGAGATGCGTCTGGCCCGCGAGGAGATCTTCGGCCCGGTCGCCCCGCTCTTCCGCTTCGAGACGGAAGAGGAGGCGATCCGCATGGCCAACGACACCGAGTTCGGCCTGGCCGCCTATTTCTACAGCCGCGACATCGGCCGCGTCTGGCGTGTGGCGGAGCAACTGGAATACGGCATCGTCGGCATCAACGAGGGCATCATCTCGACCGAGGTGGCCCCGTTCGGCGGCGTCAAGGAGTCCGGCATCGGCCGCGAAGGCTCCAAGTACGGCCTCGACGATTTCATGGAAGTCAAATACCTCTGCGTCGGCCTCGGCGCCTGACGTCCGCTTGCTTCAAGGAAGACCAGCAATGAGCAACCAGTCGTTCGCCACCCGCCGCGAGGCCGCCGTTTCCCGTGGCATTTCCGCCGGCCTGCCGATCTACGTCGATCGCGCCGAAAACGCCGAGATCTGGGACATCGAGGGCAAGCGCTACATCGATTTCGCCGGCGGCATCGCCGTGCTGAACACCGGCCACCGTCACCCGAAGGTGATGGAGGCGGTCAAGGCCCAGCTCGACCGCTTCACCCACACCTGCGCCATGGTCACGCCCTACGACAGCTTCGTCGAGCTGGCGGAAAAGCTGAACAGCCTGGTCCCCGGCCCGACCCCGAAGAAGACCGCCTTCTTCACCACCGGCGCTGAAGCGGTGGAAAACGCGGTGAAGGTCGCCCGTGCCGCCACCGGCCGGCCGGCGGTCATCGCCTTCTCCGGCGGCTTCCACGGCCGCACCCTGCTGACCATGGGCCTGACCGGCAAGGTCGTGCCCTACAAGGTCGGCTTCGGTCCCTTCCCGGCCGACATCTACCATGTGCCGTTCCCCAACGCCTACCGCGGCATCACCGAGGCGGAAAGCCTGAAGGCGCTGGACACCCTGTTCAAGTCCGACG
Organism: Azospirillum sp. TSO35-2; assembly: GCF_003116095.1. Taxonomy (GTDB): domain Bacteria; phylum Pseudomonadota; class Alphaproteobacteria; order Azospirillales; family Azospirillaceae; genus Azospirillum. The sequence goes on along the minus strand of NZ_LGRA01000013.1, from coordinate 111,003 downwards.
TCGATCCGGCCCGCGTCGCCGCGCTCATCATCGAGCCGGTGCAGGGTGAAGGCGGCTTCAACATCGCCTCGCCCGCCTTCCTGCAGGCGCTGCGCGCGCTGTGCGACAAGCACGGCATCGTCATGATCGTCGACGAGATCCAGACCGGCTTCGCCCGCACCGGCAAGATGTTCGCCGTCGAGCATGCCGGGATCGAGCCGGACCTCGTCACCATGGCGAAGAGCCTGGCCGGCGGCTTCCCGCTGTCGGCGCTGACCGGCAAGGCCCATCTGATGGACGCTCCGGTCCCGGGCGGCCTCGGCGGCACCTACGCCGGCAGCCCGCTGGCGACCACCGCCGCGCTGGCCGTCATCAAGGTCATCGAGGACGAGAAGCTGGTCGAGCGCAGCCAGGAGCTGGGCGAGCGCATCGCCGGCCGCTTCCGCACCATGGGCCAGCGCAACAGCCTGTCGGTGGTGGGCGACGTCCGCAACCTGGGCGCCATGGTGGCGATGGAACTGGTCACCGACCGCGAGACCAAGGAGCCGGCAGCCGACCTGACCAAGGCGCTGGTCGCCAAGGCGGCGGAAAAGGGCCTGATCCTGCTGTCCTGCGGCACCTACGCCAACGTCATCCGCGTCCTGGTCCCGCTGACCGCGTCGGATGCCCTGGTCGACGAAGGCCTGGACATCATCGAGCGTTCCCTGGAAGAACTGGTGTCGGCGTGAACTGATCCCTCTCCCGCCCGGCTTCCCTCTCCCCCCTGGGGAGAGGGAAGGGGCCCAAGCGAAGCTTGGGAAGGGTGAGGGGGAAGCATGGCGAGGATTTTCAAGCAACGCGGAGTGCCGGCATCATCACCGGCGCTCCGCAATGCTTCCCCCTCACCCTGCCCCTCTCCCCAGGGGGAGAGGGGACTTAAGGGCGGGAGAGGGCTATAAAAAACCAATCGGGAGGAACAGTCTTGGCCGGACCCTTGTCGCACATCCGGGTGCTGGAGCTGTCGCGCGTGCTGGCCGGGCCGTGGTCGGCGCAGACGCTGGCCGATCTCGGCGCCGACGTGATCAAGGTGGAACGGCCGGGGGCCGGCGACGATACCCGCGCCTGGGGTCCGCCCTGGGCCGGCGACCAGTCGGCCTATTTCCTGTCGACCAACCGCGGCAAGCGCTCCATCACCATCGACTTCGAGCGCCCGGAAGGGCAGGAGCTGGTGCGCAAGCTGGCCGCCCAGGCCGACGTCGTCATCGAGAATTTCAAGGTCGGCGGGCTGGTCAAATACGGGCTGGACTATGACAGCCTGAAGGCGGTCAACCCGCGGCTGGTCTATTGCTCGATCACCGGCTTCGGGCAGACCGGGCCGTACCGCAACCGCGCCGGCTACGACTTCATGATCCAGGGCATGGGCGGGCTGATGAGCGTCACCGGCCAGCCCGACGGCGAACCGGGCGGCGGTCCGGTCAAGGTCGGCGTCGCGGTGACCGACATCTTCACCGGCCTCTACGCCACCATCGGCATCATGGGCGCGCTGGCCCACCGCGACCGCACCGGCGAGGGGCAGCAGGTCGACGTGGCGCTGCTCGACGTCCAGGTGGCGGTCCTCGCCAACCAGGCGATGAACTGCCTGGTCGGCGGCACGGCGCCGCAGCGGCTCGGCAACGCCCACCCCAACATCGTGCCCTATCAGGCCTTCGCCACCCGCGACGGCTACATCATCCTGGCGGTCGGCAACGACGGCCAGTTCGCCAAGTTCTGCACCGTCGCCGGCCGGCCGGATCTGGCGAAGGACGAACGCTACGCCACCAATCCCGCCCGCGTCGCCAATCGCAAGGAGCTGGTGCCGCTGCTGGAGGAGCTGATCCGCACCCGCGACAGCCACGACTGGCTGAGCGCGCTGGAGGCGGTCGGCGTGCCCTGCGGCCCGATCAACGACCTGACGGCGGTGTTCGCCGATCCCCAGGTCCAGGCCCGCAACATCCGTCAGGATCTGCCGCACCCGACCCAGGGCAGCGTGCCGACGGTGGCGAGCCCGATCCGCTATTCCGGCACCCCGCTGGTGCATGACACCGCCCCGCCGACGCTGGGCCAGCACACCGACGCCGTCCTGGCCGACGGGCTGGGGCTGAGCGCGGCCGACATCTCGGCGCTGCGGGACAGGGGTGTGATCTGAGGGCGTGATGCCGGGGCGGCGTTTCCGCTAGGGTGCCGTCCCCGTCACCACCGACCCTCGAACCTCCGGGCGACCTCATGACCGCCGCACCCGCGACCGACACCCGCCTCGGCATCCTGATGATGCTGGGCGGGATGACGCTTTTCACGCTGAACGACGCGCTCGGCAAATGGCTGGTGGCCGACCACCCGGTCGCCATGCTGGTGGCGGTGCGCAGCCTGTTCGGGCTGGCGGTGTTGGCACCGCTGATCCTGCGCGAGGGCGTGGCCACGGTCTTCGCCGTCCGCCGGCTGCCGCTGCACATCCTGCGCGTCGTGATGATGACGGTGGACGTCGCCTGCTTCTACTGGGCGGTCGGCTATCTGCCGCTGGCCGACGTCATGACCATCTACATGTCGGCGCCGCTGATCGTCACCGCGCTGTCGGTGCTGATCCTGCGCGAGAGCGTCGGCTGGCGGCGCTGGGCGGCGGTGCTGGTCGGCTTCGTCGGCGTCGTCATCGTGCTGAACCCGACCGGCCGGTTCGACCCGTTGCCGTCGCTGGTCGCCCTACTCGGCGCCGTCATCTTTTCCAGCAGCGTGATCTCCACCCGGATGCTGCGCCAGTCCGGCAGCCTGACGCTGGTCGGCAACCAGATGGTCGGCGGCCTGCTGATCGGCGGGGCGGCGCTGCCCTGGTCCTGGTCGCTGCCGGGCTGGCTCGACTTCTTCCTGCTCGGCCTGCTGGGCGTCACCGCGCTGATCGGCCACGCGATGATGAACCGCTCGCTGCAGCTCAGCCCGGCCGCGGTGGTGGTGCCGTTCCAGTATGTCTCGATCCTGTGGGCGGTGGCGCTCGACCTGCTGGTCTGGGGCACGGCGCCGAACCTGCGGATCGGCATCGGTGCGGCGCTGATCATCGGCAGCGGCCTGTTCATCGTCTACCGCGAGCAGCGGCTGAAGCGCGGCGTCGCGGCGGCGGGCGCGGCGGAGGTGCCGTAAAGGCTACGTCTTCTTCCGAGCGCCCTCCCGCGCCCGGGACGCGCTCTCGCGTTCCAGCCGTTCGCGCAGGAAGGCGAGCACCGCGGCCTCTTCGGCGTCCAGGCCGGCCAGATCGTCGCGCAGCTCGGCCTCGACCTCGCGTTTCATCGCGTCCAGCAGGCTGCCCTCCAGATAGGCGTCGAGCAGCTCGGGGTGGATGTAGCTCTTGCGGCAGACGCTGGGGGTGTTGCCCAGCCGGGTCGCCACCTGCTCGATGGCGCGGGTGACGTTGCGCTTGGCGGCGGTGGCGCTGTCGAAGGCTTCGAACTCGGTCAAGGCCATCGCCGCCAGCACGGTGCCGGCCCAGGTGCGGAAGTCCTTGGCGGTGAAGTCGGCGCCGGTGGCGTCGCGCAGATAGGCGTTGACGTCGCCGGAGGTCACGGCGTGCCGCTGGCCGTCGGGGTCGAGATACTGGAACAGCTCGTCGCCCGGCACGTCACGGCAGGCGCGGACGACGCGGGCCAGCCGGCGGTCGCGCAGCGCCACGTTCCATTCCTTGCCCGACTTGCCCTTGAAGGCGAAGCGGACCTCCGACCCATCGATCTCGGTGTGGCCGTCACGCAGCGTGGTCAGGCCGTAGCTGTGGTTCTCGCGGGCATAGCTTTCGTTGCCGACGCGGATCAGCGTGGTTTCCAGCAGCCGGACCACCGCGGCCAGCACCTTCTCGCGCGGCAGGCCGCGCCGGCCCAGATCGGCGTCCACCCGCTCGCGCAGCCCCGGCAGGGCGCGGCAGAACTCCAGCATGCGGCCGAACTTGGTGCCCTCGCGCAGTTCGGTCCAGCGCCGGTGGTAGCGGTACTGCTTGCGCCCGCGGGCGTCGCGGCCGGTCGCCTGCAGGTGGCCGTCGGGGTCGGGGCAGATCCAGACATCGCGGTAGGCCGGCGGGATCGCCAGCTTGCGGATGCGGGCGAGCGTGTCCTCCTCCGTCACCGTCCGGCCGTCCGGCCAGAGGTAGCGGAAGCCCTTGCCGGCCCGTCGTCGCCGGATGCCGGGCGTCTCGTCGGAGCTGTAGGCGAGGCCGGCGCAGGCGGCGTCCTGTTCGGGCGACGGTGTGTCCGCGCCGGTGCCGCTGTCGGGAGAGGGGAGGGCGTTGTCCATGCCGGCATCAACGGCCGGCGCCTGCTTTGGTTGCAGGCTCCTCCTTTGGAGAGGGTTACTTCGCAGTTGCAAAAACCCTATCCTGCCACCGCCCACCCTTTCAGGAGCCATCCCATGGACCGCAAGCCGGACGAAACCACGCTGACCGCCAGCCTGCCGAACCTGGAGATCCAGATCATCCACCGTGATTGCCCGGAGGAGAACGCCGAGGTGATCGCCATCCAGTTCCGCGCCACCCCGTCCTTCGACGCGATGCGCGGCCTGCTGGCGCCGTCGCTGATGACCCCGCTGCTGCTGGGCGGCCCCGGCATCGGCGCGGCCGGGATGCCGTCCTCCACCCCGCTGGCCGACCTGTGGCTGGCGCCGATGCGGCTGTGGGGCGAGATGGTGCGGCAGGCCTGGGCGCCGTGGCTGAACGCCACCAAGCGCTGACCGGGCCTTACGGCCACTTCACCTCGGGCGGCAGGCTCATCAGGATCGCCTCGGTGTTGCCGCCGGTCTTCAGGCCAAAGGTAGTGCCGCGGTCGTACAGCAGGTTGAACTCGACGTAGCGGCCGCGGCGGACGAGCTGGTGCTCGCGCTGCTCGGCGGTCCAGGGGCGGTTCATGTGCCGGCGCACCAACGCCGCGTAGGTGTCGAGGAAGGCGGTGCCGACGTCGCGGGTGAAGGCGAAGTCGGCCTCCCAGTCTCCGCTGTCCAGGCCGTCGAAGAAGATGCCACCGACGCCGCGCGCCTCCCCCCGGTGCGGCAGGTAGAAATAGCGGTCGCACCACTCCTTGTAGCGCTGGTAATAGTCCGGGTCGTGGCGGTCGCAGGCGGCGCGCAGCCCGGCGTGGAAGTCGGCGGTGTCCTGGTCGTCGGGCACCATCGGCGTCAGGTCGGCCCCGCCGCCGAACCAGCCCTTGGTCGTCACGATGTGGCGCGTGTTCATGTGCGTCGCCGGCACCAGCGGCGAGCGCATGTGCGCCACCAGGCTGATGCCCGCGGCCCAGAACTCGCCGGTTTCGGCGGCGCCGGGAATGCTGGCGCGGAATTCCGGGCTGAACACGCCATGGACGGTCGAGATGTTGACCCCGACCTTCTCGAACACCCGGCCCTTCATCACCGACATGGTGCCGCCGCCGCCTTCGCCGCCGCCATGGTCGGGGCGGGTCCAGCGGCTGCGTTCGAAACGGCCGGGCGCGAGATCGGCGTGGGTGCCGGTCAACTCGTCCTCCAGCGCCTCGAACGCGGTGCAGATGCGGTCGCGCAGTTCCTGGAACCAGGCGGCGGCACGGGCCTTGCGATCCTCGGTTTCAGCCGAGGTCGGGGAGGTGGCCGATTCGGGTGGGGTGGCGGCGGTCATGGCGTGTCCGTGTCCGGCGGGGGGCTCCAGGGGCTGTCCGGCCCCGGTGCGGCAGTCTGCCGCAAGGCCTCACCCAACACCATCGCCGCGCTGACCGCAACGTTCAAGGAGCGGGCCGGCGGCACCATCGGGATGATCAGCCGGGCGTCGGCCGCCTCATGCACGGCGTCCGGCACCCCGGCGCTTTCCCGCCCGACCAGGATGCGGTCGTCGGGGGCGAAGCGGAAGCCGGTGTAGGGGATCGCCGCCCGCGTCGTTAGCAGCACCAGCCGTCCCGGAGCCTGCCCTTCCGGCCGGGGCGCGGCGGCGTAGGCCGCCCAGGAGCTGTGCCGGGTCCAGTCGAGATGGTCCAGGTAGTCCATGCCCGCCCGCCGCAGCCGGCGGTCGTCCAGCACGAAGCCGCAGGGCTCGACCAGATCGAGCGCCACGCCGAGCCCGGCGGCGAGTCGCATCAGCGTGCCGGCGTTCTGCGGAATGTCCGGTTCGAACAGCACGAGACGCAACGCAGGCCTTGCCTGGAAGTGTTTGTTTTGCATACAAATGTTCGTGCCCTTCGCACACGCGACAAATTGTCCCCCGGACTAGGACTTTTCAAGAGGTCGACGCGACGGTATACCGCACCCGAAACTCCGGAGAAACCAACTCCGGGCGCGCGCGGCATGGCCGAGGGTCGTCGACCCGGCGGACAGGTCCGTCGCGTCGTGCTTAAAGAACGGTCCAACGGTCGTCCGGCGCGGGTATAGTGCGTCGGGCATGCCTTTAGGAGAAACAGGCTTATGGCTCAGACCACGCATCCGCCCGGGACGGGTGGCCACGCGGCCTCCAGCGGCGAGGGCGGTTCTCGCCGCGATTTTCTGTATCTTGCCACCGGTGCGGTCGGCGTTGTCGGAGCCGCTTCGGCGGCTTGGCCGTTCATCGACAGCCTGAACCCGGCCCGCGACACGCTGGCGCTGGCCTCCATCGAGGTCGATCTGGCTCCCGTCGTCGTCGGGCAGGCGATCACCGTCACCTGGCGCGGCAAGCCGGTCTTCGTCCGTCACCGCACCGCCGAGGAGATCGAGTCCGCCAAGACGGTGAACCTCGGTGACCTGCGTGATCCGGTCGCCGACGACGCCCGCGTGAAGAAGCCGGAATGGCTGATCGTCATCGGCATCTGCACCCATCTCGGCTGCGTGCCGCTTGGGCAGAAGGTCACCGATCCGCGCGGCGACTATGGCGGGTGGTTCTGTCCCTGCCACGGGTCGCACTACGACACCGCTGGGCGCATCCGCAAGGGCCCGGCTCCGGCCAATCTGGTTCTTCCCACCTACGCCTTCACCGGCGACACGAAGATCCGGATCGGTTAAACGGCCCTAAGGTTCTGGAGACCCCGAGATGGCTCAGGCTCAAGCCTCGAAATTCAAGAATCCGGTCGTGAACTGGATCGACAGCCGCCTGCCGATCTTCACGATGATGGATCACGAGTACAATCACTACCCGATGCCGCGCAACGTCAACTATCTGTGGGCGTTCGGCGCGATTGCCGGCATCATGCTGGTGATCATGATCGCCACCGGCCTGTTCCTGGCGATGCAGTATTCGTCGCACACCTCGCTGGCCTTCGATTCGGTCGAGCGCATCATGCGCGACGTGAATTACGGCTGGCTGCTGCGGTATCTGCACGCCAACGGCGCGTCGATGTTCTTCATCGCCGTCTACATCCACATGTTCCGCGGCATGTATTACGGCTCCTACAAGGCGCCGCGCGAGATCCTGTGGATCCTGGGCGTGATCATCTTCCTCGTCATGATGGGCACCGCCTTCATGGGCTACGTGCTGCCGTGGGGCCAGATGAGCTTCTGGGGCGCCACCGTCATCACGAACCTGTTCTCGGCCTTCCCGATCGTCGGCGACCCGATCGTCACCCTGCTGTGGGGCGGCTTCTCGGTCGACAACCCGACGCTGAACCGCTTCTTCGCGCTGCACTTCCTGCTGCCGTTCGTGCTGCTGGGTCTGGTGATCCTGCACACCGCGGCGCTGCACGTCTGCGGTTCGAACAACCCGCTCGGCATCGACGCCAAGGGCCCGCAGGACACCGTCCCGTTCAACCCGTACGTCACCGTCAAGGACGGGTTCGCCGTGGTGATCTTCCTGATCGCCTACGCGGCGTTCGTGTTCTTCATGCCGAACTACATGGGCCATCCGGACAACTACATCCCGGCCAACCCGCTGGTGACGCCGGCGCACATCGTGCCGGAATGGTACTTCCTGCCCTTCTACGCCATGCTGCGCGCCATTCCCGACAAGCTGGGCGGCGTCCTGGCGATGTTCGGCTCGATCGCGCTGCTGGCTTTCCTGCCGTGGCTCGACCGCTCCAAGGTCCGCAGCTGCAAGTTCCGTCCGATCTACCGCCAGTTCTTCTGGATCCTGGCCATCGACGGGCTGGTGCTGGGCTACGCCGGTGCGCAGCCGGCCGAAGGCGCCTGGCTGATCATCGCCCGTCTCGGCACCTTCTACTACTTCTTCCATTTCCTGGTTCTGCTGCCGGTGCTGGGCAAGCTGGAACGGCCGCGTCCGCTTCCCACCAGCATCAGCGAGTCCGTTCTGAAGGGCGGTGGCCGCGTCGCCGCCGGCGCCCATGCCAAGCCGATGGAGAAGGCCTGATGCGCGCGTTGAAGACTGCAATCCTCTCGGCGGCGCTGGCGCTCGGCATCGCCGGGGCCGCGCAGGCCTCCGAAGGCGTGCACATCCCCAAGCAGAGCTGGCCGCACGCCGGCATCTTCGGCACCGTCGACAAGGCGGCGGCGCAGCGCGGCTTCCAGATTTACAAGGAAGTCTGCTCGGCCTGCCACTCGATGCGTCTGGTCCCGATCCGCACGCTGGCGGGCATCGGCTTCACCGAGGACGAGCTGAAGGGCATCGCCGCCGGTTATGAGATGCAGGCCGGTCCGAACGACGCGGGCGAGATGTTCAAGCGTCCGGGTGTTCCGGCCGACCGCTTCCCGTCGCCGTTCCCCAACGACCAGGCGGCGCGCGCGTCGAACAACGGCGCCCTGCCGCCGGACCTGTCGCTGATGGCGAAGGCCCGCGTTGGTGGCGAGGACTACATCTACGCCTTCCTCACCGGGTTCGAGGAGCCGCCGGCCGACGTCAAGCTGATGGACGGCATGAACTACAACAAGGTGTTCCCCGGCCATCAGGTCGGCATGCCGAACATCCTGCAGCCCGACGGCGTGACCTACGCCGACGGCACCAAGGCGACGGTCGAGCAGGAAGCCCACGATGTGGCGACCTTCCTGACCTTCGTCGCGGAACCGCACCTGGATGCCCGCAAGCAGATGGGCGTCAAGGTGATCCTGTTCCTGCTGGTGCTGGCCGGCCTGATGTACGCGACCAAGCGCAAGCTGTGGAGCACGCTGCACTGAGGCTTGCCTCGGCGCTCGGTGTTTCGACTGGACAGGGCGCCCCTTCGGGCGCCCTGTTTTGTTTGGGGGACAGGGTCGACCGGGCAGACACGCAGGAGACGAGGCATGGTGGACAGTCTGATCGACGAGATCGTCGATTTCTGGTTCGACGAGGCGATGAAGCCCTATTGGTTCCGCCGGTCGGACAGCTTCGACCGGGCGGTGGCCGACACGCTGGGCCCGCATCACGAGGCGGCGGCGCGCGGCGACTATGATCACTGGATGGAGGACGTCGACGGCTGCATCGCGCTGTGCGTCCTGCTCGACCAAGTGCCGCGCAACATGTTCCGCGACAGCCCGCGCGCCTTCGAAACCGACGCCAAGGCCCGCGCGGTCAGCGACCACGCCATCGCCAACGAATTCGACCTGGAATGCACCAACGACGAGCGGATCTTCCTCTATCTGCCCTATGAACACCACGAGGACATGGCGAGCCAGGACCGCTCGGTCGCCCTGTTCGCCGAGCGGGTGGAGGATGACACCACGCTGCGCTACGCCGAGCGTCACCGCGAGATCATCCAGCGCTTCGGCCGCTTCCCCCACCGCAACGCCGTCCTCGGCCGCCCCAGCACACCGGAGGAGGAGGCGTTCCTGACGGAGCCGGACTCGTCCTTCTGAGGGTGGGCCGTCAGGCCGCCGGTGCCAGCCAGCGTTCCAGGGCGCCCAGCAGGTCGGTGCGGCGGACCGGCTTGGTCAGATAGTCGTTCATGCCGGCGGCGAGGCAGCGGCTGCGGTCCTCCGGCTGGGCGTTGGCGGTCACCGCGATGATCGGGATGCGGGCGCGGTCGTCGCCCAGCGACCGGATCGTCGTGGTGGCGGCGACCCCGTCCATGTCCGGCATGGCGACGTCCATCAGCACCGCCTCCGGCGGCACCGCCGACTGGGCGACGGCGACCACCGCCTCCGCTCCGCCGTTGGCGGTTTCCACCGAGAATCCGGCCTTGGCCAGCAACCCGGCGACGACCATCCGGTTGGTCGCGCTGTCGTCCACCACCAGCAGCCGGCCGCCGCGGGCCTGCGCCCAGTGCATCAGGCGGTCGGCGTCGGTGGCGCGCGACGGCAGCGTCACCGGCAGGTCCAGCGCCGCGCGCAACAGCCCGTCCGGCTGGCGTTCCAGCGTCACCCGGGCGCCCAGCGCCGCCATCAACCGGCGGGACAACTCCAGTCCGAAGCCGCCGTCAGCCGCGCCGCCGTCGCCACGGGCGTCGAACCGGCCGGTCAGCTCGGCGCGCAGCGTGACCCGCTCCCCTCCGTCGGGCAGGGCCGACAGGCGCAGGGTCAGCCGGCCGGGGCCTGGATCGGGCGTGGCGACGACGCTGGCGATGGCGCTGGAGGCCAGCGCGTTGCACAGCGCCGCTGCGGTTTCCGCGTCGCCGACCAGCCGCGGCGGCGTGCCCGACAGCACGTGGATGTCCAGATGGATGCCCCGGCTGTGGGCGAGCGGGGCGGCCGACACCGACAGCATGCGGGCAAGCGCCTCCGGCGCGAAGGGAGTCCCCCGCCGGGTCGGTGCGTGATGCAAAATGTCACTGTCCATGGCCCGCCATTGGCAAAATGCGAAGCAGGTTGCACGGACCGGTTCCGAAAACGGCGGATGCCGTCGCCGAGCCCGGTCCTGCGACCGTTTCTCAGCAAGCGGCGGGCCAGATGGGGCAGATGGGCCCGATCGGGAAAATGGGTGTTCAGCGCTGGGGCATGTCCGGCGGGTTGAACAGGTAGGGGACGAAGCTGCGGTGATGCTCGTTCACCCGCAACTCGCTGCCGATCGGTGGAAACGCGCGCTGCTGGCAGTCGGTGCGCTCGCACAAGCGGCAGTTGACGCCGATCGGCACCGCGGCCTTGACATCGGTGATGTTGATGCCGGTGGCGTAGACCAGCTCCGGCGCGTGGCTCGCTTCGCAACCCAGGCTCACCGCGAACTGGCGCGAGGGCTTCAGATAGGCCCCGCCGCGCTTGGTGACGGTGCGGGCGATGCTGATGTAGGTGGTGCGGTCGGGCATCTGGGCGAACTGCACCAGGATCTTGCCGGGCTGGGCGAAGGCCTCGTGCACGTTCCACAGCGGGCAGGCGCCGCCGAAGCGGGCGAAGTGGAAGCGGGTCGCCGAATGGCGCTTGGTGATGTTGCCCGCCATGTCGACCCGCACGAAATAGAAGGGCAGGCCGCGGGCACCGGGCCGCTGCAGGGTCGACAGCCGGTGGCAGACCTGCTCGAAGCTGGCGGAGAAGCGGCTTTGCAACTGCTCCACATCGTGGCGCAGCGCGCGGGCCTGCGCGGCGAAGGTGCGGTAGGGCATGACCAGCGCCCCGGCGAAATAGTTGGCGAGGCCGACGCGGCAGATCGAGCGCGCGTCCTCGCTGGAGAATTTCGCCTGATCGACCAGCTCGTCGATGAGGTCGCCGAAGCCCAGCAGCGCGATCTGGTTGGCCATGTGGAAGGCCCGGCTCGGCCCGTTCAGCAGCGCCGACAGCCGCAACGTGCCGGTGGACGCGTCGTAGCTGCGCATGGCGGTGTCGCCCGCCTCGTCGGCGACGATCTTCACCCGCACATCGTGGCGCCGCTTCAGGTAGGCGGCGAGTTCGTTCAGCAGCGAACCGGAATGGATCTTCTCGTCGTCCCACAGCCGCTCCGCCGCCTCGTCCAGCGGGCCGACGTAGTTGTTGCAGTAGTGGAAATAATCCCGCACTTCCTCGTAGGGAAACTGCGGCCCGGCAAAACTGTCGCCCTGTTCGCGGTTCGACAGGCTGTCGGCCAGCGACTGCACCCGCTCGTGCAGCTTCTGGTAGGCCTGGTGCAGGCTGAGCACCCGGCGGGCCAGTTCCGGGCTGGAGCCGACGACGCTGCGCAGCTCTCCCGCGGTCAGCGGGGCTCCGCCGAACAGCGGGTCGGCCAGCGCCTCGCGCAGGTCGGAGACGAGGCGGCTGTCCTCGTCCTCCAGGAAGGCGGACAGCTCCAACTCGAACACGGCGGCGATCCGCATCAGCACCGGTAGGGTCAGCGGGCGCTGGTTGTTCTCCAACTGGTTGAGATAGCTGGGAGAAAGTTCCAGCGTCTTGGCGAGCGACGCCTGGGTCAGGCCTCGCTGTTCGCGCAGGCGGCGCAGCTTGTAGCCAAGGAAGAGTTTCTTTTGCATGCGTATAAAATCCCGCCCCGGCGCCGGCCTTGGAAAGCCTCCGTTCTTCGCAAGCTTAGCAAGCGTAGAGTGGCGTTTGCAAAGGGCTTCGCAAGTTCGCACGTTTTTGCGAACAGGCTGTTTGAACCCATGCGAAGTTTGTGAATAATCCGCGGCGTTCCGGTGAACGATTGCGTCGCCGACGCTGGAGCGGGGACCGACACGGCGACGCCTAGGAGTGGAAACGCCCGATGCAAGACATTCTGGCCAAGTTGGAGTCCAAGCGCGCCGCGGCGCGGCTGGGCGGCGGTGAGAAGCGCATCGCCGGCCAGCATGCCAAAGGCAAGCTGACCGCGCGCGAACGCATCGACTTGTTCCTCGACGAAGGATCGTTCGAGGAGTTCGACATGTTCGTCGAACACCGCTGCATCGACTTCGGCATGGAAAACCAGAAGATCCCCGGTGACGGCGTGGTCACCGGCCACGGCACCGTCAACGGGCGACTCGTCTTCGTCTTCAGCCAGGATTTCACCGTCTTCGGCGGCGCGCTGTCGGAAGCGCATGCCGAGAAGATCTGCAAGATCATGGACCAGGCGCTGAAGGTCGGCGCGCCGGTGATCGGCCTGAACGATTCCGGCGGCGCCCGCATCCAGGAGGGTGTCGCCTCGCTCGGCGGCTACGCCGAGGTGTTCCAGCGCAACGTCGACGCGTCGGGCGTCATCCCGCAGATCTCGCTGATCATGGGACCGTGCGCGGGCGGCGCGGTGTACTCGCCGGCGATGACCGACTTCATCTTCATGGTGAAGGACAGCTCCTACATGTTCGTCACCGGCCCGGACGTGGTGAAGACCGTCACCCACGAGGTCGTGACCGCGGAAGAGTTGGGCGGCGCCATCACCCATTCCACCAAGTCGGGTGTCGCCGACCTGGCCTTCGAGAATGACGTCGAGGCGCTGCTGCAACTGCGCCGCTTCGTCGATTTCCTGCCGTCGTCGAACCGCGAGAAGGCGCCGGTGCGTCCCTGCGTCGACCCGCTCGACCGCCAGGACTTCTCGCTCGACACGCTGGTGCCGGAGAACCCGAACAAGCCGTACGACATGAAGGAGCTGATCCTCAAGATCGTCGACGAGGGCGACTTCTTCGAACTCCAGCCGGAATACGCCAAGAACATCCTGATCGGCTTCGCCCGGATGAACGGCTCCACCGTCGGCATCGTCGCCAACCAGCCGATGGTGCTCGCCGGCTGCCTCGACATCGACAGCTCCAAGAAGGCGGCGCGCTTCGTACGCTTCTGCGACGCCTTCGAAATCCCGATCCTGACGCTGGTCGACGTCCCCGGCTTCATGCCCGGCACCAGCCAGGAGTACAACGGCATCATCAAGCACGGTGCCAAGCTGCTGTACGCGTACGCCGAGGCCACCGTGCCGAAGGTGACGGTCATCACCCGCAAGGCGTACGGCGGCGCGTACGACGTGATGTCGTCCAAGCATCTGCGCGGCGACATCAATTACGCTTGGCCGACGGCCGAGATCGCCGTGATGGGGTCCAAGGGTGCGGTGGAGATCATCTTCCGCGGCGACATCGGCGACGCCGAGAAGATCGAGGCGCGGACCGAGGAATACCGCCAGAAGTTCGCCAACCCCTTCGTCGCCGCGTCGCGTGGCTACATCGACGACGTCATCATGCCGCACGGCACCCGCCGCCGCATCACGAAGGCGCTGTCCATGCTGAAGAACAAGCAGCTCCAGAACCCCTGGCGCAAGCACGACAACATTCCGCTGTGAGGGCCGGCAGCATGTTCGAGAAGATTCTCATCGCCAACCGTGGCGAGATCGCCTGCCGCGTCATCCGCACGGCGCGCCGCATGGGCATCAAGACGGTCGCGGTCTATTCCGACGCCGACAAGAACGCCCTGCATGTCGAGATGGCCGACGAGGCCGTGCACATCGGCCCGCCGGCCTCGGCGCAGAGCTACCTGCTGATCGACCGGATCGTCGACGCCTGCAAGAAGACCGGCGCCCAGGCCGTTCATCCCGGCTACGGCTTCCTGTCCGAGAAGCCCGACTTCCAGGAGGCGCTGGCCGCTGCCGGCATCGCCTTCATCGGTCCCGACGCCCATGCCATGCGGGCGATGGGCGACAAGATCGAGTCCAAGAAGCTGGCGAAGGCCGCCGGCGTGTCGACCGTCCCCGGCTATCTCGGCGTCATCGCCGACGATGAAGAGGCGGTGATGATCGCCCGCGACATCGGCTATCCGGTGATGATCAAGGCGTCGGCCGGCGGCGGTGGCAAGGGCATGCGCGTGGCCTGGAACGACGAGGAGGCCCGCGAGGGCTTCCGTTCGGCGACCAACGAGGCACGCTCCAGCTTCGCCGACGACCGCGTCTTCGTCGAGAAGTACATCCAGCAGCCGCGCCACATCGAAATCCAGCTGCTGGCCGACGGGCAGGGCACCTCGCTCTATCTGGGCGAGCGCGAATGCTCGATCCAGCGCCGCCATCAGAAGGTGATCGAGGAGGCGCCGAGCCCGTTCCTCGACGCCGCCACCCGCAAGGCGATGGGCGAGCAGGCGGTGGCCCTGGCCGACGCGGTCCAGTACAAGTCGGCCGGTACCGTCGAGTTCATCGTCGACGCCGAGCGCAACTTCTACTTCCTGGAGATGAACACCCGTCTCCAGGTCGAGCACCCGGTCACCGAGCTGATCACCGGCTTCGATCTGGTCGAGCTGATGATCCGTGTCGCGGCGGGCGAGAAGCTGACGATCAAGCAGGACGACGTCCGCCTGCATGGCTGGGCGATCGAGGCGCGCGTCTATGCGGAGGACCCCTTCCGCAACTTCCTGCCCTCCACCGGCCGCCTGTCGCAGTACCGTCCGCCCGCCGACGACCCCCATGTCCGCGTCGACACCGGCGTGTTCGAGGGTGGCGAGATCTCGATGTTCTACGACCCGATGATCGCCAAGCTCTGCACCTGGGGCTCGACCCGCGATGCGGCGATCGGCCGGATGCGCGAGGCGCTGGACCAGTATTACATCCGTGGCGTCAGCCACAACATCCCGTTCCTGGCCTCGCTGATGGCGAACCAGCGCTTCGTCGACGGCCGGCTGACCACCAACTTCATCGCCGAGGAATACGCCAACGGCTTCCACGCGTCGGATCTGCCGCCGGAGGACCCGGCGGTGCTGGTCGCGGTCGCCGCCGTCATCCACCGCAGCCACAACGACCGCGACATCCAGATCTCCGGCAAGCTGCCGGGCAGCAAGGTCAAGGTGCGCGACGACTGGGTGGTGGTGCTGGACGGCACGCCGCACCCGGTGCACCTGCACCCGGCCGAGGGTAGCCCGCAGCGTGTCGGCTACACCGTCGACATCGACGGCAAGCACCACACGGTGTGGAGCGACTGGCAGTTGGGCGAGCCGCTGTTCCGCGGCACGGTCAACGGCGAGCATGTCTGCATCCAGATCGACCGTGTCGGCATCGGCTATCGCCTGCACCACAGCGGTTCGCAGGCGGTGGTGAAGGTGCTGACGCCGAAGGCGGCCACGCTCGACGCGCTGATGCCGGTGAAGGCGCCGCCGGACATGTCGAAGTTCCTCCTGTCGCCGATGCCGGGCCTGCTGGTGTCGCTGGCGGTGACGGAAGGCCAGGAGATCAAGGCCGGCGAGGTGCTGGCCGTGGTCGAGGCGATGAAGATGGAAAACATCCTGCGGGCCTCGCAGGACGGAACGGTCGCGAAAATCCACGCAGCCCCGGGCAGCAGCCTGGCGGTCGATCAGAAGATCGTGGAATTCGCGTAACCCAATAAGAAAAAAAGCACCCGAGAGGAAGCGTCCCCCTTGCCCCTCTCCCGCCGACCGGCGGGAGAGGGGTTTCGGGAGGAAGCGCACTGAAAAGCTCCTACCTACGCCCATAAGAAGCCCTCAGGAGGCGTCGATGACCGAGTTCCCCAAGAAGACCCTTGCCGATTGGGACAAGCTGGCCGCCAAGGATCTCGGCGCCGACGGCGACCTGGGCAAGCTGACCTGGAAGACGCCGGAAGGTCTCGACGTCAAGGCGCTCTACACCGCCGCCGACCTGGAGGGGTTGGAACTGGATGGCCTGCCCGGCTTCGCCCCCTTCACCCGCGGCCCGCGCGCCACGATGTACGCGGTGAAGCCCTGGACCATCCGCCAGTACGCCGGCTTCTCGACCGCCGAGGAATCGAACGCCTTCTACAAGGCGAACCTCAAGGCCGGGCAGATGGGCCTGTCGGTGGCCTTCGACCTCGCCACCCACCGCGGCTACGACAGCGACCATCCGCGCGTCGTCGGTGACGTTGGCAAGGCCGGCGTCGCCATCGACAGCGTCGAGGACATGAAGCTGCTGTTCGCCGACATCCCGCTCGACAAGATGTCGGTGTCGATGACGATGAACGGGGCGGTGCTGCCGATCCTCGCCGGCTACATCGTCGCGGCGGAAGAGCAGGGCGTGTCGCAGGACAAGCTGAGCGGAACCATTCAGAACGACATCCTGAAGGAGTTCATGGTCCGCAACACCTACATCTACCCGCCCGAACCCTCGATGCGGATCATTGCCGACATCATCGAGTACACCTCGCAGCACATGCCGAAGTTCAACTCGATCTCGATTTCCGGCTATCACATGCAGGAAGCCGGGGCGACGGCGGTGCAGGAACTCGCCTTCACCATCGCCGACGGGCTGGAATATGTCCGCGCCGCCATGTCGAAGGGCCTGCCGGTCGACAAGTTCGCGCCGCGCCTGTCCTTCTTCTTCTCCATCGGCATGAATTTCTTCATGGAGATCGCCAAGCTGCGCGCCGCGCGCCTGCTGTGGTCGTCGCTGATGCAGGAGAAGTTCCAGCCGAAGGACGCGCGCTCGCTGGCGCTGCGCACCCATTGCCAGACCTCGGGCGTGTCGTTGACCGAGCAGGACCCCTACAACAACGTCATCCGCACCACCATCGAGGCGATGGCGGCGGTGCTGGGCGGCACCCAGTCGCTGCACACCAACGCCTTCGACGAGGCGCTGGGCCTGCCGACCAAGACCTCGGCCCGCATCGCCCGCAACACCCAGCTGGTGATCGCCGAGGAAACCGGCGTGACCAAGGTGGTCGATCCGCTCGGCGGCTCCTACTATGTCGAGCACCTGACCCACAGCCTCGCCAAGGCGGCGATGGAACTGATCAATCGGGTCGAGGAGATGGGCGGCATGACCAAGGCCGTCGAGAGCGGCATGCCCAAGCTGCTGATCGAGGAGGCCGCCGCCCGCCGGCAGGCCGCCATCGACCGCGGCGAGGAGGTCATCGTCGGCGTCAACAAGTACCGTCCGGAAAACCCGGAGGGCGTCGACGTGCTGGACATCGACAACACCGCCGTCCGCGAATCGCAGATCGCCCGGCTGAAATCGGTCCGCGCCAACCGCGACGAGGCCAAGTGCGTCGCGGCGCTGGAGGCCCTGACCAAGGCGGCGACCGAGAAGACCGGCAACCTGCTGGCGCTCGCCGTCGAGGCGACCCGCGCCCGCGCCACCGTCGGCGAAATCTCCGACGCGCTGGAAAAGGCCTTCACGCGGCATGTCGCGGTCATCCGCTCGGTGTCGGGCGTCTACGGCTCGGCCTATGACGGCGACGAGGGCTTCAAGAAGATCCAGGAGGATGTCGCCGCCTTCGCCGCTGAGGAAGGCCGCCGGCCGCGCATCCTGGTGGTGAAGATGGGCCAGGACGGCCATGACCGCGGCGCCAAGGTCATCGCCACCAGCTTCGCCGACATCGGCTTCGACGTCGACATCGGCCCGCTGTTCCAGACCCCGGACGAGGCCGCCCGCCAGGCGGTGGAGAACGACGTCCACGTCATCGGCGTGTCGAGCCAGGCCGCCGGCCACAAGACCCTGGTGCCGCAACTGATCGAGGAACTGCGCAAACAGGGCGCCGGTGACATCCTGGTGGTGTGCGGCGGCGTCATCCCGCCGCAGGATTACGATTACCTGTACAAGGCGGGCGCCGCGGCGATCTACGGGCCGGGCACCAACATCCCGAAGGCCGCGGCGGACATCCTGGGCATCCTGCGCAAGCAGAAGGCTGCGGCGTGATGGGTGGCCGATAGGGCTTGCCTGCTTTCCCGCCCTGGACAGTGCCGGGGCGGGAGCCTATCCTTTACAAACCGATCAGGAGTGGGAGGCAAGCCTATGGCCAATCGTTCGGCCGGAAAGAACGGCGCGGCTGCTTCGCGTCACTCCGGCAGGCATGGGCAGGCCAAAACCACCGAAGCTGAAAAGCAACGGTGGATCGAGGAAAATCGTGAGGCCATGAAAGCCTATGATGAATACGTAGAGAAGAGTGGTGTTTTCGGTGACGGCTTAAGGCTGTTTTGATGCGTTTTCTGGATGTGTGCCGCAATCCGGCAGCGCGCAGCCCGAGCAATAATCCGGTGCCCTACCTGCTGATCGTGCAAGGGGACTATGTCGAGATACGGGCATCGAAGCTCGTTGTACCTCTGAGGCGTGAGGCGCATGCACCGCCGCTCATTCGTGACATCATGCCGGTCGTCAATGTTCTCGGCGAAGCCTTTGTTGTGATGACCCCCGAGATGGCTGCGGTTTCGGTGTCCCATATTGGACCAGTCGTGTCATCGCTGAACCATGATTATTTCGCGATTCGACGCGCCATTGATGTCCTGACAGGCGATTTTTGACCATCACCGCCGAAACCGACCTCTACGCCCCGGTGAAAGCCTTTCTGGAAGCCCAGGGCTATGACGTGAAGGCCGAGATCCACGGTTGCGACCTCGTCGCCACCCGGGCGGCCGAGCCGCCGGTGGTGGTCGAGTTGAAGAAACGCTTCACGCTCGACCTCGTGCTCCAGGGCGTCGACCGGCTGGCGATCAGCGACAGCGTCTACCTCGCCGTGCCGCAGCCGGGGCGCAAGGCGACCGGCCCGTCGCCGCTGGACAGCGACGTGAAGAAGCTGTGCCGCCGGCTCGGGCTCGGCCTGCTGATGGTCGATCTTGGGTTGGCGGAGGGCCATCGCGTCGCCGTGCTGCTCGACCCGGTCCCCTACACCCCGCGCAAGGACAAGAAACGCACTCACCGCCTGCTGGGCGAGCACGCGCGGCGGGTCGGCGATCCCAACCGCGGCGGCTCGACCCGGGTCGCCATCGTCACTGCCTACCGCCAGGACGCGTTGCGTTGCGCCCGGCTGTTGCGCGCCGGGCCGCTGACGGTCGCCGCGTTGCGCAAGGCCGGGGCGCCGAAGGACGTCGCCGCCATCCTGCAACGCAACGTCTATGGCTGGTTCGAGCGGGTCGGGCGCGGCACCTACCAACTCACCCCGGCGGGATTGCAGGGGCTGGAGAGCTTCGCCCACGCATTGATCGAGGGGTGACGCCCGTGTCGGCCAAGCCTATGATTGGTGTGACCAATCCTTGAATGCAAACGGGCGGTGCCGCGTTGTCCGACTACATCAGCAACCTCGTCGTCTTCTTCGTCGTGGTCGATCCGCCGGGGCTGGTGCCGCTGTTCATCGCGCTGACCCGCGGCTTCGACGACCGCCACAAGCGGATCATCGCGCTGCGCGGCACCGCCATCGCCTTCGTGGTGCTGGTGTTCTTCGCCTATTTCGGCAAGGTCGTGCTGCAGACGCTGTCGATCGACATGCCGGCCTTCCGCATCGCCGGCGGTGCGCTGCTGTTCTGGATCGCCTTCGAGATGCTGTTCGGCCGGCGCTCCGAACGCAAGGAGCGTGACACCGGCGAGGCGATGACCGACGAGGACGCGCACGACATCGCGGTGTTCCCGCTGGCGGTGCCGCTGATCGCCGGGCCGGGGGCGATCACCTCGATCCTGCTGCT
The DNA here is from genome assembly GCF_003116095.1 of Azospirillum sp. TSO35-2. Lineage (GTDB taxonomy): Bacteria > Pseudomonadota > Alphaproteobacteria > Azospirillales > Azospirillaceae > Azospirillum. The sequence goes on along the minus strand of NZ_LGRA01000013.1, from coordinate 91,002 downwards.
GATGGACCGCACCGGCGTCACGGTGGCGGGACAGGCCAGCGTGCTGGGGGCGGCGGCGACGGTGATCGGCGGGGTGACGCTGATCCTGCTGGCGGCCGACCGGGTCGGGCGATTGCTGGGCCGCACGGTGATCCACACCGTCAGCCGGGTGCTGGGCATCGTGCTGGCGGCGCTGGCGGCGCAGACCATCATTTCCGGCATCACCAGCGTCTATCCGCCGCATTGAATCCCCGCGCCGGAGCCCCCCGCTCCGGCGACTGTGGGCCATCCGGCGAAAAGCGGCGCATCGCTGTTATCCCGTTCAGCGCCAGGATGGCCCCGAAAGACTAGTCCCCTTTCCGGCGCAATCACTCACCCTACATGGGGTCTTGCCACAGCCAACGCCGCGCTTGCGCTCGGCGTGCGGCTTTTCATGCGCCCAAACAAAAAGAGGCGGCGGCCATGGACCTCGATCCATTGATCCTGTCGCGGATCCAGTTCGCGTTCACGATCTCCTTCCACATCCTGTTCCCCAGCTTCACCGTCGGTCTTGCCTGCTGGATCGCGTTGCTGGAGGCGCTGTGGGTCGGCACCGGCAAGGGCATCTACCGCAGCCTGTCGGAGTTCTGGACCAAGATCTTCGCCCTGTCCTTCGGGCTGGGCGTGGTGTCGGGGATCGTCATGTCCTACCAGTTCGGCACCAACTGGAGCCGCTGGTCCGACACGGTGGGCAATGTGCTGGGCCCGCTGATCCAGTATGAGGTCGTCACCGCCTTCTTCCTGGAGGCCGCCTTCCTCGGCATCCTGCTGTTCGGCCGCGACCGGGTGCCGCGCGGCATCCATCTGATGGCGGCCTGCCTGGTGGCGCTGGGCACGCTGCTGTCGTCCTTCTGGATCCTGTCGGCCAACAGCTGGATGCACACCCCGGCCGGCTTCACCATCCGCGACGGCCGCTATTTCGTCACCGACTGGTGGCAGGTGGTGTTCAACCCCTCCTTCCCCTATCGCCTCGTCCACATGGTGACGGCGATGTTCCTGACGACCAGCTTCGTCGTCGCCGGCATCAGCGCGTGGTATCTGCTGACGCGCCGCTACCTCGACCACGCGCGGCTGGGGTTGAGCATGGCGCTGGGGCTGATCACCGTGCTGGCGCCCTTGCAGATCTTCCTGGGCGACCAGCACGGCCTGAACACGCTGGAACACCAGCCGGCCAAGATCGCCGCGATGGAAGGCAACTGGGAGGGCGGCACGCGGGCCCCCCTGGTGCTGTTCGCCATTCCCGACGTGAAGGCGGAAACCAACCACTGGGAGATCGGCATCGACGGGCTGTCGAGCCTGATCCTGACCCACGACCTCAACGGCCGTGTTCCCGGCCTGAAGGAGTTCCCGGCCGATGAGCGGCCGAGCCCGGCCATCATCTTCTGGACCTTCCGCCTGATGGTCGGCATCGGCATGCTGATGCTGGCGGTCGCGGTGGTGCATCTGGTGCTGCGGTTCCGCGACCGGCTGTACCGCACCGACTGGTTCTTCCGGGTCCTGATCGCCTGCATGCCGATCGGCTTCATCGCCATCCTGGCCGGCTGGTTCACCACCGAGATCGGCCGGCAGCCCTGGGTCGTCCAGGGCCATCTGCGCACCGCCGACGCGGTGACGCCGTCGCTGACGGTGGCGGCGGCGCTGACTTCGCTGCTGGCCTTCGTCGTCGCCTACAGCATCATCTACGGCGCCGGCACCTATTACCTGATCCGGCTGCTGCGTATCGGGCCGAAACCGCTGCACGACACAGGCCAGCCCCGCGAGGCGCAGAGCCCGAAGCGGCCGCTGTCGGCCGCGGAGCCGGGCGACGACCACGCCATCACCCCCGCGGAGTGACCGCCATGGAACAGATTGCGGAAGGAAGCCTGCTCACCCTGATCTGGGTCGGCATCGTCGGCTTCGCGGTGTTCATGTATGTGCTGATGGACGGCTTCGACCTCGGCATCGGCATCCTCTACCCCTTCGCGCCGACCGAGGAGGACCGCGACACCATGATGAACACGGTGGCGCCGGTCTGGGACTTCAACGAGACGTGGCTGGTGCTGGGCGGCGCCGGGCTGTTCGCCGCCTTCCCCATAGCCTACGCCGTCGTGCTGCCGGCGATGTACCTGCCGCTGCTGGTCATGCTGGTCGCCCTGATCTTCCGCGGCGTGGCGTTCGAATTCCGCTTCAAGGCGCAGGCGCGGCGGCACTGGTGGAACCGCTCCTTCTTCCTGGGGTCGCTGCTGGCGACCTTCGCGCAGGGCGTCGTGCTGGGGTCCTTCATCCAGGGCATCCCGGTCGAAGGACGGCAGTTCGTCGGCGGCATGCTGCATTGGCTGTCGCCGTTCAGCCTGTTCTGCGGCGCGGCGCTGGTGGTCGGCTATGCCCTGCTGGGGGCGACCTGGCTGATCTGGCGCACCATCGGTCCGTTGCAGGACTGGTGCTATCGCACCGCGAAGCGGCTGATGCTGGTGGTGCTGGCCGGCGTTGCCGTCGTCAGCCTGTGGACGCCCTTCCTGATGCCGCAGATCGCCCTGCGCTGGTTCTCCATGCCCAACCTGATCTTCCTGTCGCCGGTGCCGATCGTCACCGCGGCGCTGGCCTATGCCCTATGGCGGGCGATCGACGACGGGCGGGAGGTGGCGCCCTTCGCGCTGTCGATGGCGCTGTTCGCCCTGTCGTACCTGGGCCTCGCCATCAGCCTGTGGCCGCACCTGATCCCGCCCGGCGTCACGGTGTGGCAGGCGGCGGCCCCGCCCGAGACGCAGGTGTTCCTGCTGGTCGGCATGGCCTTCCTGATCCCGGCGATCCTGGGCTACACCGCCTATTCCTACTGGGTGTTCCGCGGAAAGGTGACGGGCGCCTTCGGTTACCATTGAGCCGCGGGGCCGCCCTGCCCTAAAACAGCCGGCGTTGAGCAGAGGGAGGGCGACGCCATGGACATCGACATCAGCTTTGCCGAGGCGATGCTGCGCCGCGGCGCCGGCCTGCTCGACAGCGGGACCGACGAGGCGGGCACCGACCCGTTCGCCATGCTGGCCCGGATGCTGGCCGCCGCGGCGGCGACCGACGCGCCGCTGGTGGTGCTGAGCGAGGGCGGCAGCCATCCGGCCCTGTTCGACGAGGCCGCCCGCCGCGCGGCGCAGCCGCTGACCGCCCGGATTACCGGCCTCGCCGCCGCCCGCCAGGGCGAGCGCGCCACCCTGTACGAGTTCGACGGCACCGGCCCGCTGACCGGCAACCGCATCGTCGCCGCCCTGCTGCGGCCGGAGGAGCGGCCCGACCTGCTGCACGTCTACATCGCGGTCGGCCGTTTGCGTGGGGGCGAGGCGCAGATCACCGTGGCGCCGGCTCTTCTGCGCTTCGACGCCGCAGCGTTGGGGCAGACGTTGGGCTTGCTGGGCGACGCGGTGACGCGCAGTCTGAACGCGGCCACGGCGGCGCTCGCCCACGCCTCCGCCGTGCTGCCGATGGCGGGGCATGAGGAGGGCGGCATGCCGGCAGCGCTGCTCGATCTCTATTGGCACGCCCTGACGCTGGCGTCGGTGCGGGCGGAAGGCGGGGTGTGGGATGACGGGGACGGGCTGGCCGGGATGGAACCGCAGGGGAACGCCTGATCCGGAACGCCGGAGGCCTCGCCGCTGGAGGGGTGTGGCGCTGGCCCTCACCAGCTTGTTCGGCGCGGTGCTGTCCGGCGGCCCGGCGCTGGCGCAGGGGCCGTCCTTCTCCTGCGCGCAGGCGTCGAGCAGCGTCGAGAGGCTGGTGTGCGCCGACCAGTCGCTGTCGGACCTCGATCGCAAGCTGGCCGAGGTGTTCGTCCAGGCCGCCGCCACCCGGATGGCAACCGCCGACCCGGTGACGCTGAAGGCCGAACAGCGCGGCTGGATCAAGGGCCGCGACGACTGCTGGAAAAGCAAGGATATGAGAGGCTGCGTCGAGCAGCTTTACCAGGACCGCATCGTCGAGCTTCAGGCGCGCTATGGGCTGGTCGCCGCCGAGCCGCCGATCGTCTGGGTCTGCGACGGCGACGCGAAGAGCTTGGTGACGGTGCGCTTCTTCGACACCGATCCGCCGACGCTGATCGCCGAGCGCGGTGGCCGCTCGTCGTTGATGTATGGGCGGTCCGCCGCCAGCGGCGCCCGCTATGAAGGGCAGAACACCGCCTTTTGGGAGCATCATGGCGAGGCGGCGGTGGTGTGGGGCGTCGGCGCGCCGGAGATGACCTGCCGGCCCCTGCGGTAGGATGCGGCGGCGGGGCCTGCTTTGCGGATCGTTTGAAAGTCTTTCCCGCGCTCCCGATCTGGTGACAGAGTCGACGTCGGTGGAATACTGCGTCGTTTCGTCACCAGCCCAACGGGAGCAGCCATGCGCCAGCGCCTCCGCTTCTATCTCGGCGACGAGCTTCGGGAGATCGACACGGTCGATCCGACCCTGACGGTGCTCGACTGGCTGCGCCTGTCGGAACGGCGGGTCGGCACCAAGGAGGGCTGTGCCGAGGGCGACTGCGGCGCCTGCACCGTGGTGGTCGGCCGGCTGGACGGCGACAGCCTGCGCTACGAGGCGGTGAACGCCTGCATCCGCTTCCTGGCGACGCTGGACGGTTGCCAACTGCTGACGGTGGAGCATCTGAAGGGGCCGGACGGCCGGCTGCACCCGGTGCAGCAGGCGATGGTCGATGGACACGGCTCGCAATGCGGCTTCTGCACGCCGGGCTTCGTCATGTCGCTGCTGGCGCTCTACCTCAACGACCCGCAGCCGGGGGACCAGCGGATCGACGACGCGCTGGCCGGCAATCTGTGCCGCTGCACCGGCTATGAGCCGATCGTCAAGGCGGCCCACGCCATGTATGACATCGGCGACCGCGGCGCCGACCGTTTCGCCGACGGGGCGGCCGTCGCCGCCCGGCTGATGGCGTTGCGCGACGAGGAAACGCTGAGCGTCGGGGCGCAGGGCCGCCGCTTCATCGCGCCGGCCACCGTGCCGCAACTGGCGCAACTGCTGCTGGACAACCCCGACGCCACCATCGTGGCCGGGGCGACCGATGTCGGGCTGTGGGTGACCAAGTTCCAGCGCGTGCTGGCGACCGTCCTCTACACCGGCCGGGTCCGCGCGCTGCGGCGGATCGAGGACGCCGGCGACGCCCTGATGATCGGGGCAAGCGTGACCTACAGCGAGGCGGCCGGCCCCATCGCCGCGCTCTACCCCGATTTCGGCGAGTTGATCCGCCGCATCGGTGCGGAGCAGGTGCGCAACATGGGCACCATCGGCGGCAACATCGCCAACGGCTCCCCCATCGGCGACACGCCGCCGGCCCTGATCGCCTGCGGTGCCCGCTTGCGGCTGCGCCGGGGCGACGAGACGCGCGAATTGCCGCTGGAGGACTATTTCATCGCCTATGGCCAGCAGGACCGCCGGCCGGGCGAGTTTGTCGAGGCGGTGATCCTGCCAAAGCCGACAGCGGAGGTGCGCTTCCGCGCCTACAAGATCGCCAAGCGCTTCGACCAGGACATCTCCGCCGTCTGCGGCGCCTTCCGCCTGACGCTGGACGGCGACGGCCGGGTCGCCGACATCCGCATCGCCTTCGGCGGCATGGCCGGCACGCCCAAGCGCGCCGCCGGTGCCGAAGCGATGCTGCTCGGCCGCCATTGGACCGAGGAGACGGTGCGGCAGGCGATGGAGGCGCTGACCGCCGACTTCGCGCCGCTGTCCGACTGGCGGGCCAGCGCGGGTTATCGCTCCATGGTGGCGGCCAACCTTCTGATGAAGCTGTATGTCGAGACCAGCGACCCGGCGGCGGACACCCGTCTGGTCGGCGACCGGAGGCTTGCCCATGCCTGACGTTATGGCTCCCGCCGCCCCTGCCACGGTGGTTCCCGACCGCATCGAGGGCGCCGTCCACGACCCGCGCCGGCACGAAAGCGCCCACAAGCATGTCAGCGGCGAGGCGGTCTATGTCGATGACATCGCCGAGCCGGCCGGACTGCTGCATGTCCAACTCGGCCTCAGCGCCAAGGCGCACGCCCGCATCCGCTCCATCGACTTGGGTCCGGTGCGGCAGGCGCCGGGCGTGGTGGCGGTCTTCACCGCCGACGACGTGCCGGGGGTGAACGACATCGGCTGCATGGGCAAGCATGATGAGCCGCTGTTCGCCTCCACCCTGGTCGAGCATGTCGGCCAGCCGATCTTCGCCGTCGCCGCCGAAACGCGCGACCAGGCCCGCCGTGCCGCAAGGCTGGCGGTGATCGAGTATGAGGAGTTGCCGGCCGTCCTGACCGTCGCCGCCGCCCGCGACGGTGAGCGGACCCTGGTCACCGCGCCGATGACGCTGCGGGTGGGCGACGCCGACGCCGCGCTGGCCGCCGCACCCCACCGCGTCGACGGCCGGCTGGCGGTCGGCGGGCAGGAGCATTTCTACCTGGAAAGCCAGATCGCCATGGCGGTGCCGGGCGAGGATGAGGAGGTGCTGGTCCATGTCTCCACCCAGCACCCGACCGAGGTGCAGCACATCGTCGCCCATGTCCTGAACGTGCCGAGCGGCGCGGTGACGGTGGAGGTGCGGCGGATGGGCGGCGGCTTCGGCGGCAAGGAAACCCAGTCGAACCTGTTCGCCGCCTGCACCGCCCTGGTCGCCAAGCGGACCGGCCGCGCCGCCAAGCTGCGCCCCGACCGCGACGATGACTTCCAGGTCACCGGCAAGCGCCACGACTTCGAGATCGATTACCGCGTCGGCTTCGACGACAGCGGGCTGATCCAGGGCGTCGACATGCTGTTTGCCGCACGGGCCGGCTACGCCGCCGACCTGTCCGGCCCGGTGACCGACCGCGCGCTGTTCCACGCCGACAACGGCTATTTCTACCCGGCGGCGCGGCTGGAATCGCTGCCGTTGAAAACCAACACCGTGTCCAACACCGCCTTCCGCGGCTTCGGTGGTCCGCAGGGCACGATGGCGGCGGAACGGCTGATCGACGAGATCGCCTTCGCGCTGGGCAAGGATCCGCTGGAGATCCGCAAGCGGAACTTCTACGGCACCGATCCCGAACGTGACGGACGCAACCTCACCCCCTACCACCAGACCGTCACCGACAACATCCTGCCGGAGCTGGTGGCGCAACTGGAGGAAAGCAGCGGCTATTGGCAGCGGCGCGAGGAGATCCGCGCCTACAACGCGGCCAGCCGGATCCTGCGCAAAGGGCTGGCGCTGACGCCGGTGAAGTTCGGCATCTCCTTCACCGCGACCCACTACAACCAGGCCGGCGCGCTGGTCCATGTCTACACCGACGGCAGCCTCCAGCTGAACCACGGCGGCACCGAGATGGGGCAGGGGCTCCACACCAAGGTCGCCCAGGTGGTGGCGGAGGAGTTCCAGGTCGACATCGCCAACGTCCGCCCGACCGCCACCAACACCGGCAAGGTGCCCAACACCTCGGCCACAGCGGCGTCGTCCGGCACCGATCTGAACGGCAAGGCGGCCCAGGCGGCGGCGCGCACCATCAAGGAGCGGCTGGTCGCCTTCGCCGCCGAGAATTGGGGCGTGGCGCCCGAGACGGTGCGGTTCACGCGCAACCGCGTCCAGGTCGGCGAGCGGGAGATGAGCTTTGCCGATCTGGTGCGCGCCGCCTATATGGCCCGGGTGCAGCTGTCGGCGACCGGCTTCTACAAGACGCCGAAGATCCATTGGGACCGGGCGGCGGGGCGCGGCACGCCGTTTTACTATTTCGCCTATGGCGCCGCCTGCGCCGAGGTGACGGTGGACACGCTGACCGGCGAGTACATTGTCGACCGGGTCGACATCCTGCACGACTGCGGCCGGTCACTGAACCCGGCGATCGACCGGGGCCAGATCGAGGGCGGCTTCGTCCAGGGCATGGGCTGGCTGACCATGGAGGAGCTGTGGTGGGACGCCCAGGGCCGCCTGCGCACCCACGCCCCCAGCACCTACAAGATCCCCGCCTGCTCCGACCGTCCGCGCATCTTCAACGTGGCGCTGCTGGAGAACCAGCCCAACCGCGAGGACAGCATCTTCCGCTCGAAGGCGGTGGGCGAGCCGCCCTTCATGCTCGGCATGTCGGTGTTCCACGCCCTGTCCGACGCCGTCGCCAGCGTCGCCGGCCACCAGCTTTACCCCCGGCTGGACGCGCCGGCGACGCCGGAGCGGGTGTTGCGCTGCATCGCGGCGTTGCGTGAGCGGATGGGTGGTGGCGGCGAATGCCCCCTCCCTAACCCTCCCCCGCCGGTGGCGGTGGAGGGGACTGCCGCCGCTTCGCACATCAGTCACGCCGACCAGCATCCTGCCCCCTCCACCGCCGAAGGTGGGGGAGGGATGGGGAGGGGGCATTCGACGTCATCTCCACCATGACCCCCCTCTCCACCACCCTCACCGGCTGGCTGTCCGACAACGAACCCGCCGTGCTGGTCACCGTCGCCGAGGCGCGCGGTTCCACCCCGCGCGAGGCGGGCGCCGGCATGCTGGTCGGCCGCGACGCCTGCGCCGGCACCGTCGGCGGCGGCCGGCTGGAATGGAGCGCCATCGCCACCGCCCGCCGGATGCTGGAGGATGGCGGCGCGCTTGAGACGCTCGACCTGCCGCTGGGGCCGGCGACCGGGCAGTGCTGCGGCGGCCATGTCGTGCTGCGGCTGGAACGGGCCGACGCCGGCACCGTCGCGGCCTTGCAGGAGCGCGAGCGCCGCGACGCGGCGGCCCGGCCGACGCTGCTGCTGTTCGGGGCGGGGCATGTCGGGCGCGCCATGGCGATGGCCTTTGCGCCGCTGCCGCTGCGCCTGCTGTGGATCGACGGTCGCGCCCAGGAGTTTCCGACGGACATCCCGGCGGGGGTGGAGCGCATCCTGACCGACAGCCCACTCGACCCGCTGGCGAGTGCCCCGGCGGGCGCCGGCTGTCTGGTGCTGACCCACAGCCACGCGCTGGACTTCGAGATCACCGAAGCGGCGTTGCGGCGTGGCGACGTCGCCTATGTCGGAATGATCGGCTCCGCCACCAAGCGCGCCAAGTTCGAGCGCTGGTATCGCGCGCGGGCCGCAGCCCGCGGTGGCGATGCAACGGGGCTGGCCGGACTGACCTGCCCGATCGCCACAGCGCTGACCGGCGACAAGCGCCCTGAGGTCATCGCCGCGCTGGCCGCCGCGGAACTGCTGGTGGCCTTTGCGCGGGCGCGCTCGTCCCTGATCAGTTTGGAAGGGTGAGCGTCGGGACGCCCACCCCCCTTTCCTTCACTCCGCGGCGGCGGCGCGGCGCTGGGCCTCACGGTCCTTGCGGCCCTGCTTCAGCTTTTCGGCCAGCAGGAAGGCCAGCTCCAGCGACTGGCTGGCGTTCAGGCGCGGGTCGCAGGCGGTGTGGTAGCGCAGCGCCAGATTGTGGTCGGTGATCGCCTGGGCGCCACCGGTGCACTCCGTCACGTCCTGGCCGGTCAGCTCGAAATGCACGCCGCCGGCGTGGGTGCCTTCGGCCTGATGGACCTCGAAGAAGCCGCGCGCCTCGGCCAGCACGCGCTCCACCGGCCGGGTCTTGTAGCCGGTGGTCGACTTGATCGTGTTGCCGTGCATCGGGTCGCAGGACCACACCACGGTGCGGCCCTCGCGCTGGACCTTGCGCAGCAGCGGCGGGAACTTCTCCGCCACCTTGTCGGAGCCCATGCGCACGATCAGCGTCAGGCGCCCGGCCTCGTTGGTCGGGTTCAGGATGTCGATCAGGCGGATCAGCTCGTCCGGGTCGGTGGTCGGGCCGCATTTCAGCCCGATCGGGTTCTTCACCCCGCGCAGGAACTCGACATGGGCGCCGTCGGGCTGGCGGGTGCGGTCACCGATCCACAGCATGTGGGCCGACACGTCGTACCAGTCGCCGCTGGTGCTGTCGACGCGGGTCAGCGCCTGCTCGAACGGCAGCAGCAGCGCCTCGTGGCTGGTGAAGAAGTCGGTTTCGCGGATCTGCGGCGTCGTTTCCGCGGTGATGCCGCAGGCGGCCATGAAGGACAGCGTCTCGTCCAGGCGGTTGGCGAGTTCCCGGAAGTTCTCGCCGGCCGGCGACTTCTCGACGAAGCTCAGCGTCCACTGATGGACCTTGTGCAGGTCGGCGTAGCCGCCCTGGGCGAAGGCGCGCAGCAGGTTCAGCGTCGCGGCGGCCTGGGTGTAGGCCTGCATCATGCGTTCCGGGTCGGGAACGCGGGCGTCGGCGGTGAAATCGAAGCCGTTGACGATGTCGCCGCGGTAGGACGGCAGTTCCACCCCGTCGATCGTCTCCAGGTCGGCCGAGCGCGGCTTGGCGAACTGGCCGGCCATGCGGCCGACCTTGATCACCGGGATCGAGGCGCCGAAGGTCAGCACCACGGCCATCTGCAGCAGGACGCGGAAGGTGTCGCGGATGTTGTTGGGGTGGAACTCGGCGAAGCTCTCGGCGCAGTCGCCGCCCTGCAGCAGGAACGCCTTGCCGACGGCGGCCTCGGCCAGCTTGGCCTTCAGCCGGCGCGCCTCGCCGGCGAAGACCAGCGGCGGGTAGGAGGACAGGCGCTGCTCGACCGCCTCGACCTTGGTCTGGTCGGGATAAGTCGGCATCTGCTTCGCCGGTTTCGTCCTCCAACTGGCGGGTGTCCAACGCTCGACCATGACGCGCCTGCTCTTCCTTGACGATTGCGGAACGGGGGCCGGGCGGGCGGCGAACGACCGGCGGCGGGACCCGTGGGGGGTACTCTATAGCGCGACTCGCGGTAACTTTTCCACAGTTTCGGGCCGCCTGCCGGCAACGCTGTGCTGCCGACCGTTGCCGGGAACCACCACAGATGGGCGCCGGCCCAAAAAACTTCGCGCCGGCGCCGCTGGCGGCGGACCGCGGCGCCCTTTATACATCGGGGGCGCCAACCCAGCCTTCGAGGAGCCTTACCCGGTGAAAGCGACATCCCGGCCGACCACGCGTCTGGCCTCCTGGGGGCAGGCGCTGGCGGTCTACCGCGACCCACGCGTGCTGGCGATCCTGTTCCTCGGCTTTTCCGAAGGGCTGCCGCTGGCGCTCACGGGGGCGACGCTGAACGTCTGGCTGCGCGAGCAGGGTGTCAGCAAGACCGGCATCGGGCTGTTCGCGCTGGTCACCATGCCCTACGCGCTGAAGTTCCTGTGGGCGCCGCTGATCGACCGGCTGCGGCTGCCGGTGGTGGCGCGGCTGTTCGGGCGGCGGCGCGGCTGGGCGCTGACGGCGCAGGCCGCGCTGATCGCGGCGCTGCTGGGGCTGGGCAGCACCAACCCGGCGGCCGACCTGTGGTGGACGGCGCTCTGCGCGGTGCTGGTCGCCTTCTGCTCGGCCAGCCAGGACATCGTCGTCGACGCCTACCGGGTCGAGGTGCTGGAGGAGCGGCAGCAGGCGGCCGGCGCGGCGGTGCTGGTGCTGGGCTACCGTTTCGGCATGATGGCGGCGGGGGCCGGCGCCCTCTACATCGCCGAGTTCCACGGCTGGCGCGCCGCCTACGAGACGATGGCGGCGCTGGTGCTGGTCGGCATGGCCACCATCCTGCTGTGCCCGGAGCCCAAGGCGCCGCCGGTCAACGCGCGGGAACGGCAGATCGCCGAGTGGCTGCGTGCCCGGCCACACCTGTCCGGGCGCAGCGGCGTGGTCTTGGCGTGGCTCTATGGCGCGGTGGTGGCGCCCTTCGCCCAGTTCATGAGCCGGCGCGGCTGGATCGTCATCCTCGCCTTCATCGCCAGCTACAAGCTGGGCGAGGTGCTGGCCGGGGTGATGTCGTCGCCCTTCTACGTCGATCTGGGATTCTCCAAGGCGGAGATCGCCACGGTCAGCAAGCTGTTCGGGCTGTGGGCGACGATCGCCGGCGGGCTGCTCGGCGGGCTGCTGGTCGGGCGGGTCGGGGTGCTGCGCGGCCTGATGATCGGCGGCATCCTGCAGATGGTGTCGAACCTGGGCTATGTCGCGCTGGCCTGGACCGGCAACGACGTGTCGATGCTGGCGGTGACCGTGGCGGTCGAGAATGTCTGCGCCGGGATCGCCACCGCCGCCTTCGTCGCCTACCTGTCGAGCCTGTGCGACGCCGCCTACACGGCGACGCAATACGCGCTGCTGTCCAGCCTGTACAAGCTGGGCGGCGACCTGTTCGGCGCCTCGTCCGGCTGGCTGGCCGACCGGATGGACTGGGTCAGCTTCTTCCTGCTGTCGATGGCCGGCTCGCTGCCGGCGCTCTGCCTGCTGGTCTGGCTGATGGGCCTGCAGCGGCGGAGCGAAGCCGCCGTCCCCGCCGAGTAGCGGAAACGGCGACGCCGCGGGGACGATCAGCCCTTGGTCTTGGCGGTCGTCTTGGTCTTGCCGGCGCCCGGCCCGGCGCCCAGGTCGGCGCCGGTCGTCGGGTCGCTGTCCGGCTTGGACATGGTGCGGGCGGCCACGGCGTTGACCGCGGCCAGCTCCGACGCGGCCAGCTTGACCGTCGGGTTGCCGTCGCCGCCGTTGACCGGGGCGTCGGTGCTCTTGACGTCGACGAACTCCCACTGCGCGCCCTGGTTCCAGGGGCCGCGCATGTCGCCCTCGCCCTGGCTGGTGTTGTAGTACTTGTCGGTGTACTGCGGCATGCCCGGCAGCTTGCCCGGCGGGAAGTTGTTGTCGATGGCGTACAGCGCCTTCTCGAAGCTCTTCTGGTGGGCGATCTCGCGGGTCATCAGGAAGCCCAGCGCGTCCTTCACGCCGGGATCGTTGGTCACGTTGATCAGCCGTTCGTAGATGATCTTGGCGCGCGATTCCGCCGCGATGTTGGAGCGCAGGTCGGCCGTCGGATCGCCGATGCTGTCGATGTAGCCGCCGGTCCACAACTGGCCGGCCGAGTTCACCAGCGCCGGGCCGCCGCCGTAGAGGATCGACAGGGTGTGGCTGCCGTTGCCCTGGGTGATGTTGGCGTACAGGTCGGTGGTCTCCTCCGCCCCTTCGGCCAGCTTGCCCTTCACGCCCTTGGTCAGCATGGCGACGATGGAGCCGATGACCTCCAGATGGCTCAGCTCCTCGGTTGCGATGTCGATCAGCATGTCCTTGCGGCCCGGATCCTCATCGGCCAGCCCCTGCGTGAAGTAGCGCATGGCCGCGGCGAGTTCGCCCTGCGGGCCACCGAACTGCTCCAGCATCAGGCTGGCGAGCACCGGATTGGGCTCCGACACGCGCACCGTGTACATGAGGTTTTTGTTGTGCATGAACATGCGAGGGACTCCTCCCGCTTCTATGGGCCGAGGGATGGCGGACGATCCGGACCGGGCGGGCCCCACCCCGGATCGCTCCATGCTCTCAACCCGCTTTTTTTAGAAGCGTTCCAGAGGAATGTCCCTGTACCGGCGCGCTATGCCGCTTGGGTGTCGTCGCGGCGTCGTCGGACCGGCGGGAACGACGGGTGGGTTACTGAGCCTGCGCGCGGCAGGCTTCGAGCGCCGAGATCGCCTTGCGCGTGTCGTCCAGATAATAGGTGTAGGCGTAGTCGTCGCTCTTGCCGTCGATTTCCATGTAAAGCTCGCGGCCGTTCATCAGGGCGTCGATCGCCTTGGAGGTGGCCGGAATGCCGACGGCGGCCATCGTCTTGTCGATCGCGGCGCCGGGGAACTTGTCGCTCCACTTCTTGTCGACCGACAGCGAGATGGTCAGATCTTCCTTTTCCTTCAGCTTCCAGCTCGAGTCGCCGAAGATCATCACCATGGCTTGGCCCTTGTTGGTGTAGGCCAGGCCAACGACGGCCGTGTCCTTCGAATCGGTCTTCCATTCCTGGGTGATGCTGCAGTCCTTGTCGATCTTGACCGTCCACACGCCGATTTTCGTTTGAGCATGGGCCGTGCCGATGGAGAAGAGGGCTGCAACGCCGGCAGCCGCAGCAATAATTCCGCGCATGGGTGGACCGTTCCTGAAGTGGGTAAAACGCCCACCCACTCTAGGTAACGCATTCGAGTTAAGTCCAGCGCCTTATCCGGCCGGAGCGAGCCCCTCTACAGCGTCTGCGGCGGCGGCGCCTTTTCGCGCATCAGCACGAACTCTTCGGCGGTGGAGGGGTGGAGCGCGATGGTGCGGTCGAAGTCGCGCTTGGTGGCGCCGCAGTTCAGCGCGATGCCCAGCGCCTGCATCATCTCCGGCGCGTCCATGCCCATCATGTGGCAGCCCAGCACGCGCTGGCTGTCGCCGTCGACGACCAGCTTCATCAGAACCCGCTCGTCGCGGCCGGACAGGGTGTGCTTCATCGGGCGGAAGCCGGCCTTGTAGATGTCGACCTGCGGGTATTTGGCGCGGGCCTGTGCCTCGGTCAGGCCGACGGTGCCCAGCGGCGGCAGGGAGAACACCGCGGTCGGCACGTTGTCGTAGCTGATGTGGGTCGGGTTGTCGTTGAACAGGGTTTCGGCCAGCGCGCGACCCTCGGCGATGGCGATCGGGGTCAGCGCCATGCGGTCGGTGACGTCGCCGATGGCGTAGATGCTGTCGACGCTGGTGCGCGACCATTGGTCGACCGGGATGGCGCCATCGGCGTTCAGCGCGATGCCGACCTCCTCCAGCCCGAGATTACGGGTGTTCGGCCGCCGGCCGGTGGCGGCCATGACCAGACCGGCGGAATGCTCGCGCCCCATATGGTCGGTGACGGTGTAGCCGCCGGCGCCCTGCACCACCTTCACCGGCTTGCAGCGCGACACGATGGTGATGCCGCGCTTGGTCATCTCCTGCGCCAGCGCGATGCGGATGTCGTCGTCGAAGCCGTTCAGCAGGTCGTCGCCGCGGATCATCAGCGTCACCTCGGCGCCCAGGCCGCGGAAGATGCTGGCGAACTCGACCGCGATGTAGCCGCCGCCGATGATCAGCACCGAATGGGGCAGGGTCGGCAGATGCAGCGCCTCGTTGGAGGTCGCGACATGCTCGATCCCCTCGACGGCGGGCAGCGATGGCCAGCCGCCGGTGGCGACCAGGATGTTGCGGGCGGTGTAGCGCTTGCCGGCGACCTCGACGGTGTGGGGATCGACGATCCGGCCGTTGCCCTCGACCAGGGCCACGCCGGAATTCTTCAGCATGGTGATGTAGAGGCCGTTCAACCGATCGATCTCGCGGTCCTTCCGCGCGATCAGCGCCTCCCAATCGAAGGCGGGGACGTGGGAATTCCAGCCATAGCCGACCGAATCCTCGAAGCCGTCGCGGAACTGGGCGGCGTAGACCAGCAGCTTCTTCGGCACGCAGCCGCGGATGACGCAGGTGCCGCCGACGCGGCTGCCCTCGCACACCGCGACCTTGGCGCCGAAGGACGCGGCGCGCCGGCTGGAGGCGACACCCCCCGAACCCGCTCCGATGGTGAAGAGGTCGAAATCGAACTCGGCCACGGCCGTCTCCTTCCAGTCGACTGCGTCTCGTTCCGCCCTTCATGGTCTTCCGGCCGGCGGAACAGGCGGACCGGCAGCATATGGGGCGTGGGGCGGCGATGGGAAGCGCGCCGTCAGCGCAGCAGCATGTCCTGGATCAGCACTTGTCGAAGCTTCAACGGTCGCATGGTGCGGTTGGCGACGAAGCGCAGCGCGTCCTTGAGGTAGGCCGAACCATCCGCCCCCCGCAGGTCGGCGGGGTCGACGTCGAGCATGCGCAGGCCCATCGCGTCGGCGATCCGCGGCAGGTGGGGGATCACCGCCTCCAGCGAGGTCGTCGGATCGAACTCCAGCACCGCGCGCACCCGCAGCTCGCGCAGGCGGATGCCGTCGTTCAGCGTGAAGGTCATCGTCGGCATGGTGGCGTAGAGCGCCGGTGGGGTCTGAACCGGCGGCGGGGCGTAGGCGCCCTGGGCGGGGGCCGGCCGCAGCAGCAGCAGGCCGGCGGCGCCAGTCCCGGCGAAGGTCAGCAGCAGGGCCAGCAGGACCAGCACCAGACGGTTCCCGACCCGCTCCGGCAGGGCCGCGAGGCCGCTGCGCCCGGTCGGTGTGTCCATCGTCGCTGTCTTTGCCATGCCGGGTGCACCCGCGATAGTGACGACGGTCCGCCGATCGAAGCCGAAGCGTGTCCCAGGACTGTAGAAGCGCAAAATGGGTAGGTCAAATAAAGGCATTTTAGCGGGTTTTGTCTTGGATCGACAGCGGCGGCTGGTCGTCGCGCCGTGCGGAGATGGGTGGCATTTGTTGAAACTGCTTGGCGTGCCGCCGTTGTCAAGCTGCGGCGCTTCGGATGACCAACTCCCTTCTGGAAACGCAACGCTGCCATCGTGACGGCCGGACGGGGCAGGAAGCCTCTTCCCCCGCCCGCCCGGGGCGTATAATGCTGGCATCCCACGACAATCGCGTGGCTGTGCGGGTGGCGAACGGGCCATTCACGACGAATCAGCGTTGAATCATACCCAGGCAGGGGCGGAAGGCGAGGGCGAGCGGCATGAGCGACAGCGACAATCGATCCGTTGGCAACCGATCCGTTGGCAACCGTCCGGCGGAGGCCCATCCCTCGCTGCATCCGGCGGCGGCGGCGATTCCCGACTGGACCGACACCTATTTCCGCCGCACCAAGGAAGCGGTCGGCAAGTTCGGCGACAAGACGGTCACCTACGCGATCTTCATGCGCCGCCCGGTGGTCTGCGCGCCGCGACTGGCCGTGGAATGGCTGGAGGCGGTGGCGCGCGAGCGCAACTTTCCGGTCCAGATCGAGCTGAACTACCCCGAGGGCAAATGGATCGGCGCCGGCGAGCCGATCCTGTACATCACCGGCTCCTTCTATCATCTCGTCGATTGCGAGACGATCCTCCTGCAAAAGCTGGGGCCGGCCAGCGTCGCCGCCTACAACGCCTTCACCATGTGCGCCGACCTGCCGAAGGTTGCCTTCCTCGCCATGGACGCCCGCCACTGCGCCGGCACCGAAATGGCGGAGATGATGGCCTACGCCGCCACCGTCGGGTCGGACCGCGCCAAGCGCAAGGTCGGGGCCAAGGGCTTCATCGGCAACGCCACCGACGCCACCGCGCCCTTCTTCGGCCAGGAAAAGGGCATGGGCACCATGCCGCACGCCCTGATCGGCTACGCCGGCTCGACCGTCCGCGCGGCGGAGATGTTCCACGAAACCTTCCCCGACCTGCCGCTGACCGTGCTGGTCGATTATTTCGGCCGCGAGATCACCGACGGGCTGGAGGTCTGCCGCCGCTTCCCGCAGCTCGCCGCGCAAGGCAAGCTGTCGCTGCGGCTCGACACCCCCGGCGGCCGCTTCGTCGAGGGGCTGGACCCGCCCGGCTCCTACGCCGTGCTGGAGCGCCACGCGCCGCATTCGATCCGCGGCTATCGCGACGAAACCCAGCTGCGCTACCTGATCGGCACCGGCGTCTCGGCCGCGGCGATCCATTATGTCCGCGAACGGCTCGACGCCGCCGGCTTCCCGGCGGTGAAGATCGTCGCCAGCAGCGGCTTCGGCCCGGCCAAATGCCGGCTGATGGCCGAGGCCAACGCCCCGGTCGACGTCATCGGCACCGGCAGCTACCTGCCCGAACGCTGGACCGAGACCTACGCCACCGCCGACATCATCGAGTATGACGGCGAACGCCGGGTGAAGGTCGGCCGCGAGTTCCTGTTCCGGCGGTAATCGGCGACCGCCGGTCGTCCCTCTCCCGTCCCGGGAGAGGGGCATTCCGCGCACCTCACCCCAGGCGCTTGGCGATCAACGGGCCACGCTCCGGCGCTGTTTCCCCCACGGTGAACGAGGCGCGCAGGCGGCGTTCGGCCTCGGCGGCTTGCGCCTCGGTGCGGGCGTGCAGCACCGCCAGCGGGCGCCCGGTCGGGCCGACGGCGTCGCCGAGGCCGGCGACCTCGTCGAAGCCAACGGCGAAGTCGATGGCGTCGGTCGTCCTGGTCCGGCCGCCGCCCAGCGCCACCACCGCCATGCCGACGCCGCGGGTGTCGATGGCGCCGACGAACCCGGCCCGTTCGGCAAACACCGGGCGGACGATCGGCGCGCGGTCCAGATGGCGGTCCGGCTGTTCCAGCAGGTCGCCCGGCCCACCCAGCGCC
The DNA here is from genome assembly GCF_003116095.1 of Azospirillum sp. TSO35-2. Taxonomy (GTDB): domain Bacteria; phylum Pseudomonadota; class Alphaproteobacteria; order Azospirillales; family Azospirillaceae; genus Azospirillum. The sequence continues at coordinate 73,029 of NZ_LGRA01000013.1, read as the reverse complement.
GCGACCATGCGGGCGAAGCGGTCGGCGGCCTGCCCGCTGGCGATGGAGCGGTCGGCCATCGCGCGGCCGGCCACGGCGTCGGGCGCCAGACCGCTCAGCGCCAGCAGCTCGGCCGCCAGCGCCGCGGTGACCTCGTAGAGCCGCGGCTCGGCCGGCTCGCCGCGCAGGATGGCGAGGCACTCGCGCATTTCCAGCGCGTTGCCGGCGCTGCGGCCCAGCACCTCGTTCATGTCGGTCAGCAGGGCCACCGCCGGCAGGCCGGCGCCCTTCGACACGGTGACGATGCTGTCGGCCAGCGCCTCGGCGTCCTCAAGGCGCTGCATGAAGGCGCCGCTGCCGAACTTCACGTCCATCACCAGCGCGTCCAGCCCGGCGGCCAGCTTCTTCGACAGGATCGACGCGGTGATGAGGTCGAGCGACTCGACGGTCGCCGTGACGTCGCGGATGGCGTAGAGCCGCTTGTCGGCCGGGGCGATGTCGTCGGTGGCGCCGATCACCGCGCAGCCGACCTGCTTCACCACCCGGCGCAGCAGATCGTTGTCGGGTTTGGCGCGGTAGCCGGGGATGCTCTCGAACTTGTCGAGCGTGCCGCCGGTGTGGCCCAGGCCGCGGCCCGACACCATCGGCACGAAGCCGCCGCAGGCGGCCAGCATCGGCGCCAGGATCAGGCTGACCTTGTCGCCGACGCCGCCGGTGGAATGCTTGTCGATCACCGGGCCGGGCAGGCCGAGCGAGCGCCACTCCATCACCGTGCCGCTGTCGCGCATGGCGCGGGTCAGCGCCACCCGCTCGTCCAGGCTCATGCCGCGGAAGAACACCGCCATGGCGAAGGCGGCGGCCTGCGCCTCCGACACCCGGCCGTCGGTGATGCCGGCGACGAAGTCCTGGATGGTGGCGGCGTCGAGCGGCTGGCCGTCGCGCTTGGCGCGGACGATCTCCTGCGGCAGCATCGCTCAGTATCCTCCGGCCGGCGCGGGGGCCGGCGCGTCCGCGCCGTCGCCGGTGGCGGCCAGCAGCGCGTCGAGCAGGCTCGACGCCCCGAAGCGGAAGGTCTGCGGCGTCGCCCAGCCCTCGCCCAGGATGTGGTCGGCCAGCGCCAGATAGCGCGCCGCCTCCGCCGTGTCGCGGATTCCGCCGGACGCCTTGAAGCCGACGCTCTTGCCCGATTCATAGATGCTGTCGAGCATCACCGCCGCCGCCGGCAGGGTCGCCGCCGGCTGGGTCTTGCCGGTGGAGGTCTTGAGGAAATCCGCCCCCGCGGCGATGGCGTCGCGCGCCGCCCAGGCCAGCAGGTCGGCGTCGGGGAAGGCGCCCGATTCCAGGATGACCTTCATCAGCGCCTTGGTCCCGCAGGCTTCGCGGCAGGCCTTGACCACGTTCATCGGCTGGGTGCGGGCACCGTCGATGAAGGCCTTGTAGGGCAGCACGACGTCGATCTCGTCGGCGCCGTCGGCGATCGCCCGCCGCGTCTCGGCGGCGACGGCGGTGGCGTCCGCCTCGCCGCTGGGGAAATTGACGACGGTGGCGATCTTCACCGGCGTGCCCTCCAGCGCCTTGCGCGCGGTGGGGACGAAGCGGGCCCAGACGCAGACGGCGGCCACCGGCCCGGCCGGCGTTTGGGCGCGGGCGCATAGCGCCTCCACCGTCCGCTCGCTGTCGTCGCCGTTCAGGCTGGTGAGGTCGAGCAGCCCGACCGCCCGGCGCGCCAGCGCGGCGTCGGACGGGGCGTTGGCGCTGGCGTCGAGCGCGCTTTGCAGGTCGGCAGACAGTTTCATGACCGGGACCCGTCCTTCTCATGCAGGCGTTCGAGGAAGCCGACCAGCAGTCGTTCCAGGTCGGTGGCGGCCGCCGCGGCGGCGGTCAGCGTCTGGTGATGGTCGACCGGCCCGTCGCCGAGCCCGACCCCCAGGTTGGTGATGACGGCGCAGCCGGCGACCCTGAGGCCGCAGTGGCGCGCCACGATGCATTCGGGAACGGTGGACATGCCGACCGCGTCGGCGCCCAGCGCCTTCATCATCCGCACCTCGGCCGGCGTCTCGAAGGACGGCCCGGGGTAGGCGGCGTAGACGCCCTCCGCCAGGTCGATGCCGAGGCCGGAGGCCACGTCGCGCAGCAGGCCGCGCAACGCCGGGTCCCAGGCGTCGGTCATGCTGGGGAAACGCTCGCCGAAGGCCTCGTCGTTCGGGCCGGTCAGCGGGTTGGCGCCCAGCAGGTTCAGATGGTCGCTGATCGCCATCAGCCGGCCCGGCCCGACCTCCACCCGCAGCGAGCCGGCGGCGGCGGTCAGCACCAGCGTGTCGCAGCCGGCCAGCTTCAGCGCCCGCACCGCGGTCTTCAGCGCGTCGAAGCCGTTGCCCTCATAGGCGTGGACGCGGCCCTGCATGCAGGCGACCTCCACCCCGCCGAGCCGTCCGACCACCAGCCGCCCGGCATGGCCGGAGACGCTGGGGACCGGAAACCCCGGCAGGTCGGCGTAGGGGATGGCGACGGCGTCGGCGATGCGGTCGGCGATGCCGCCGAGGCCGGAGCCCAGCACGATGCCCACCCGCGGCCGGTGGCCGGGGGCACGGTGAAGGATGTCCGCGGCGGCGCGGGCTGCGGTCATGTCGGGTGTCTCCGCTCAGAAGGCTAAATTGGTGGGGCCGAACGACTGCGGCAACAGCGCGTCGAGGGTAAAGCTCCGCCGCAATCCGGCCGGGTCGCAGACATGGATCGGCGTATCGGGGGCGGCGAATTCGCGGATGCGCTGGCGGCAGCCGCCGCAGGGGGTGCAGAGCTCCGCCGCCCCCGGCTCGCCGCCCATCACGACGATCATGCGGATGCGGCGGTCGCCGGCGGTGACCATGGCGCCGATGGCGCTGGTTTCCGCGCACTGCCCCTGCGGGTAGGCGGCGTTCTCGACGTTGCAGCCGGCGAAGATGCGGCCCGATTCGCCGAGGATGGCGGCGCCGACCTTGAATTTCGAATAGGGGGCGTGGGCGTTCTCCCGCGCGGCGCGGGCGGCCTCGATCAGGAGGGACAAGTCGGGCGTGTCGGCCATCGCTCAGCGCTCCTTGACATAGGGGATGCCGCTCGCCTTCGGGGCGATGGCCTTGCCGACAAAGCCGGCCAGCAGCAGGACGGTCAGCACATAGGGCAGCATCTGGATGAACTGCACCGGGATGACGCCGATCCCCGGCAGCGCCACGCCCTGCAACCGCACCTGCACCGCGTCGGTGAAGGCGAACAGCAGGCAGGCGAACAGGGTCGGCCCCGGCCGCCATTTGCCGAAGATCAGCGCCGCCAGCGCCAGATAGCCCTTGCCGGCGGTCATGTCGCGGACAAAGCCGGCGCCGTGCCCGGTGGAGAGGTAGGCCCCGGCCATGCCGGTCAGCGCCCCGGTCACCAGCAGCGCCTGATAGCGCAGCCGCGTCACCGACAGGCCGGCGGTGTCGACCGCCGCCGGGTTTTCCCCCACCGCGCGCAGCCGGAGCCCGAAGCGCGAGCGGTAGAGCACCCAATGCGTCGCGATCACCACGACCAGCGTCACCCAGATCAGGATGTTGTTGCCGTTCAGCAGTTCCCGGCAGACCGGTCCCAGCACCGGCACGCCGGACAGCGCCTCGACCCCCGGCAACTCCACCGCCGGGAGGCGCGCCTCCGCCGGCAGCAGCGGGGTCTGGCCGCCCTGCTTGAACCACGCGTAGGCCAGCGTCGGGGCCAGCCCGGCGACCAGGATGTTGATCGCCATCCCCGACACCACCTGGTTGCCGTTGTGGGTGATGCAGGCGAAGCCGTGGATCAGCGCCAGCGCCACCCCGGCGGCGATGCCGGCCAGCAGCCCCAGCCATGGGTTGACGGTGGCCGAGGCAACGGCGGCGGCGAAGAAGGCGCCGGCCAGCATCTTGCCCTCCAGCCCGATGTCGACGACGCCCGACCGCTCGCAATACATCCCGGCGAAGGCGGCGAGCACCAGCGGCGTCGCCACGCGGATGGTGGCGGCCAGCAGTTGCAGGGCGAGCAGCAGCGCGTCATCCATCGCCGTCAGCCCCTTCCCGCTTCAGTGACGGCCGTGCGGCGCCGGAACAGGCGCCGGAACAGCGCCTCCACCTGCGGCTTGAACAGGTTCTCCATCGCGCCGGCGAACAGGATGACCAGTCCCTGGATGACCATCACCAGCTCGCGGTTGATCGTCGGGTATTCGAAGGAGACCTGGCCGCCGCCCTGGGCCAGCACGCCGAACAGCAGCGCTGCCAGGATGATCCCGACCGGGTGGTTGCGGCCCATCAGCGCCACGGCGATGCCGACGAAGCCGACGCCGCCGGTGAAGTTCAGGATGACGCGGTGCTGCACGCCCAGGATCTCGTTCACCCCGACGAAGCCGGCCAGCGCGCCGGAGATCAGCATGGCGATGACGATGTTGCGCGACGGCGAGATGCCGGCATAGACCGCCGCCCGCTCGTTGCGGCCGACGGTGCGCAGCTCGTAGCCCCAGCGGGTGTGGCGCAGGAACAGGTGGAACAGGCCGCAGCAGGCCAGCGCCCACAGGAAGGACAGGTTCAGCGGCGAGGACGGGATGGTGATGCCGAACCAGCCGAGCGCCCGGTCCATCGACGGCAGCCAGACGCCGGGGTCGAACTCGCGGGTTTCCGGCGACTGGCTGCCGGGGCGGATCAGCACATCGACCAGCAGCCAGGTCATGATCGACGCGGCGATGAAGTTGAACATGATCGTCGTGATGACGATGTGGCTGCCGCGCTTGGCCTGCAGCCACGCCGGGATGAAGGCCCAGGCGGCGCCGAACAGGGCCGACGCCAGCACCGCCAGCAGCGCCACCACCGGCCAGGGCCAGCCGGTCAGCGCCAGCGCCACCAGCCCGGCGCCGAGCCCGCCCAGATAGGCCTGCCCCTCGCCGCCGATGTTGAACAGCCCGCAATGGAAGGCGATGGCGACCGCCAATCCGGTGAAGACGTAATCGGTGGTGTAATAGAGGGTGTAGCCGATCGCCTCCGGGTAGCCCAGGGCCTCCGACAGCATCAGCGACAGCACGTCGACCGGATTCTCGCCGATGACCAGGATCACCAGCCCCGACAGAGCGAAGGCGGCGACGAGGTTCAGAACCGGCAGCAGCGCGTACCCGACCCAGCCCGGCACGGCGCCCGGCTGCCCTTTCCCCGACCCGCTCAGCACCACGGCTTCCCCCGGATTGCCCCTGACCGGATTCTTAACCGGCAATTCACGCCCTGACCAAGACTTTTAGTCGCCAGGGTTTTTCCGGCGGGGATCGAGCTTAGAACCGTTACAAAATTCTTGCCGCGCCGCAGCATTCTGGCATGATCCATATCCATAAAAAATTTATGGCTATGGAGCGCCCGATGCCGCTGGATATCCCGCAGACCTTCCGCCATCACGTCTTCTGCTGCGCCCAGCAGCGCCCGCCCGGCCACCCGCGCGGCAGTTGCGCCGCCAAGGGCGCGCACCCGCTGTGGCAGCGACTCGACCAGAAAATCCAGGGCAAGGGGCTGGTCGACGTCGGCATGGCGATGACCGGCTGCCTTGGCTTCTGCTCCGCCGGGCCGCTGATGGTGGTCTATCCCGACGGCATCTGGTACCGCCCCGAAACGCCGGAGGACATCGACGAGATCGTCGAGTCGCATCTGGTCAACGACACCCCGGTCGAGCGGCTGGTGATGGTGCTGACCCGGTGAGGGACGTGAATACGGACGCCCCTCGATCAAATGAAAAGCCTCTCACCGACCCCGCGCCATGGCAACCAAACCATGCAATTGCCGGCAATCGCAAGTTTTCACTTGTAAGTTGCCGGGGCGCGCCTTACCTCTGACTGGTCGACGTTACTCTGGGCTATGCTATTCTGATCCGTCACTGGATCTGGGTCTCTTCCCGAAGTGAAATTGATGCCTCACGCAACGTCGTGTGGGGCAACAGCCAGGAAGGGAAGCGATCCATGGCTATTGGTACCGTCAAGTTCTTCAACGCCACCAAGGGCTTCGGCTTCATCCAGCCGGAAGACGGCACGGCCGACGTGTTCGTCCACATCTCCGCCGTCGAGCGCGCCGGGATCAGCAACCTTGGGGAAGGCCAGAAGCTCTCCTTCGATGCCGTTCGCGATCCGCGTCGCGGCAAGGTTGCTGCCGAGAACCTGCGCGCGCTCTGAGCGCAGCCGGTTCGGCAAGGAAGGGCGGCTCCGGCCGCCCTTTTTGTATTGGAATCCGGGAACGCCGGCGCCGGGACGGTTGATGTCCAGCGCCGCATCGCCGCCTTCGGCGAACGGTCCCGACGTAGGATTTGCATGACGGCCGGCCTGGGGGCAGGGCCGAATTCAGGAAATGGACAAACATGAACGGTTTCAAGAACGCGGGCCTTTCCGAACGGTTGAGCACGGCCGCCAGCGCGAAAAAGGCGCTGCTCGAGAAATTCAAGGCGCAGCCGGGTGTGAACGATCCGGTCTTCGTGGAACGGGAAGAGGCCCGGCGGGCCGTCCGTGAGGCTCGCGAGGCCCGCGAGGCTGGGCGTCAGGCCGAGCGTGACGCGCGCAAGGCCGCCGAACAGGAGGCGTTGCAGGCCAAACAGGCCGAGCGTGCCGCCCGCGAGGCGCTGGACGCCCAGGAAACCGTCGAGCGGGCGGCGCGCCAAGTGGCAAAGGAAGCCGAGGCGAAGGCCGCCCGCGACGCGCGCTACGCGGCCCGGAAGGCCAGAAGCCGGTAATCGGCCGATCCGCCATCGGCGCTCTGTGCCTTCGGCCGGGGAGGGGCATGCCGGCTGGACCGGTTCGGGATCCACGCCGGTCTGACCTGCGGTTGCGGCATTGGGACGCGGCGGCGTTTGCCCATAATGTGGGCATCCCCCGCCATTGCTGTCCCGAACCGATCCCATGACCGACGCCGAAACCGCCGAGCTGCTGCCCGCCGAGGCCGATTCGGTTCCCTACGCCGTCGGCTGCTTCCTGGGCGCGATCCTGCTGTTCGCGGCGATGGACACGCTGATCAAGCTGCTGACCGCCGACTATCCGGTGCCGCAGCTGATGTTCGTCCGCTCGCTGGTCGCCTTCCTGATGGTCGGCGGCTACACCCTGGTGCGCGGCGGCGGGCTGGCGGCGATGCGGACGCGGCGGCCGCTGGGCCATGTCTGGCGTGCCTTCGCCGGGCTGATCTCGATGGGCTGCTTCTTCTACGCGTTCAAGGAGTTGCCGCTCGCCGACGTCTATGTGCTGAGCTTTGCCGGGCCGCTGTTCATCACCGCGCTGTCCGCCCCGCTGCTGGGCGAACCGGTGGGCTGGCGGCGCTGGCTGGCGGTGGTCGCCGGCTTCGGCGGCGTCGTGGTGATGGCGCAGCCGTCGGCCGGGGCGCCGCTGGTGCCGGTGTTGGTCGGGCTGACCGCGGCGCTGTTCTACGCGCTGGCGGCGCTGGCGGTGCGCGGGCTGTCGCGGACCGAAACCAGCGCGTCGATCGTGCTCTATCTGCTGCTGACGACGACGGTGGTCAGCGGCGCGCTGGCGCTGCCGGTGTGGACGGCGCCGACCGCCGCGGCGCTGGGGCTGATGGCGCTGGTGGGCGCCGTCGGGGCCGGGGCGCAGGTGCTGCTGACCCAGGCCTTCCGCCGGGCGCCGCCATCGGTGGTGGCGCCGTTCGAGTACACCGGCATGGTGTGGGCCAGCCTGTTCGGCTGGCTGGTGTTCGGCGACCTGCCGACGGTGCCGGTGCTGGCCGGCGCCATGGTCATCATCGGCAGCGGGCTCTACATCCTGCATCGTGAAACGCTGGTGGCGCGCCGCCGGCTGGGTGCTTGACAGAGGACGCCGGGCGGCGACACTCTCGCCCCTCGTTCACGGCTGGGGTGCCCGTGCCGGCGCAGGATGCGCGGCTGCACGGGCTGAGACACACCCATCGAACCTGATCCGGGTCATGCCGGCGAAGGGAGCCGACCGGACCCGACGATCCGCCTGACGGCCCGTCCTCCCGCGTCGCCCCCTGCCGCCGGCGCGAGTGAGGAGTATTCGGTCATGCGGCGCGCGCTTTCCCTTCTGATCGGCCTGCTGGCGGGCGTTCCCATCGCGGCCAGGGCCGACACGCTGTCCTTCCCGGTGCTGGTGCCGCTGACCGGATTCCTGTCGCTGGAGGGCACCAGCCAGCGCAACGGCGCGGTCCTGGCGCTGAAGCAGACGCCGGCCGGCATCACCGTCGCGTCGGAGGTGGTCGACACCGGCACCTCGCCGGAGGCCGCGGTGACGGCGCTGGAGCGCGCGGCCGGCAGCGGCACGGTCGGTGCGGTGGCGGCCAGCATGCTCGGCACCCAGATGCTGGCGATGCTGCCGCTGGCGCAGGAGCTGAAGCTGCCGCTGGTGACGGTGTCCGGCACCGCCTCGATCACCGAGCAGGGCAATCCCTGGGTCTTCCGCTTCTTCCCCGGCGACGCGGTGACCAAATCCGCCCACGCCCGCTATGTGGTGGAGGAACTGGGCAAGCGCCGTCCTGCCGTCATCTACCAGACCACCGCCTATGGCCAGAGCGGCAAGACCCACCTCGACGCCGCCTTCAAGGCGCTGGGCGTCACCCCGGTGTTCGAGGAGGGGGTGGACCCGGCGGCCAAGGACCTGCTGCCGGTGCTGACCAAGGCGCTGGCCGCCGGCCCCGACGTGCTGGTGCTGCACCTGCATTCCGGCCCGACCGCGCTGCTGCTGCGCCAGGCGGCGTCCAGCGGCGTCACCCTGCCGATCGTCGCCGGCTCCGCCATGCACCAGCCGAGCACGGCGGCGCTGCTGGAGCCGTCGGAGCTGAAGGGCGTCTGCGCCGAAACCGCGGCCTCCCCGGTGTCCGGCGGTTCGGCGGAGATGCAGGCCTTCACCGACAGCTACCGCGCCGCCTTCGGCAAGGAGCCGGACGCCTTCGCGCTCGGCCAGTATGACGGCATGACCATGGTGCTGGAGGCGGTGAAGGCCGGCGCCCGCAGTCCCGACGCCATCCGCAAGGCGCTGTCGGCGGAGGCATTCCAGGGGCTGGCGATGACCTACAAGTCCGACGGCAAGGGGAACATGGCCCATTCGGCCGTCATCGTCTGCTACGACGGGACCAGCCGGGTGCCGAAGCTGGCCAAGCGGTACGACGACCCGACCCTCGCGGCGCAGTGAGCCGATGGCGGCGCTGCAACTGCTGGTCAATGGCGTGGCGCTGGGGGCCGCCTATGCGCTGGTGGCGCTGGGCTTCGTGCTGGTGCTGAACGCCACCGCGGCGGTGAACTTTGCCCAGGGCGACCTGGTGATGGCCGGCGGGCTGCTCGGCGTGGCGGCGGCGCCGCTGATCCCCCTGCCGGGCATCGTGCTGCTGCCGGTGGTGCTGGCGCTGATGGCCGCGCTTGGGCTGCTGCTGGCGGTGGTGGCCTATCTGCCGCTGCGCAACCGGCCGCCGGTGTCGGTCTTCATCAGCACCATCGCGGTTGGCATCATCCTGCAGAACGGCGCCGCCATCCTGTTCGGGCCGGAGCCGCGCGCCGCGCCGCCGCTGTTCGGCGACGACACGCTGCGTCTCGGCGGGCTGGCGCTGCCCGAGCAGTCGCTCGCCATCATCGCGGTGGCGGCGCTGCTGATCGGGGCGCAGCAATGGGTGTTCGGCCGCACGCAACTCGGCCGCCGGCTGCGCGCGACGGCGCAGGACCCGGAGATGGCCCGCGCCTGCGGCGTGCCGGTGACGGCGATGATCCTGGTGACCTTCGCCATCGGCGCCGCCTGCGCCGGGGCGGCCGGGCTGCTGCTCGCCAACCGCTATTTCGTCACGCCGACGGCGGGCGGCGACCTGATTTTGAAAGCCTACATTGCGGTGACGGTCGGCGGCTGGGGCTCGGTGCCCGGCGCGGTGGTGGGGGCGCTGTTGATCGCGCTGTTCGAGGTCGGGGTATCGTCGGTGCTGTCCTACCCGGTGGCGCTGGGGGCGCTGTACGCGACCCTGCTGGCGATCCTGGTGCTGCGGCCGCAGGGCCTGTTCGGCGAAGCGGTGCGCCGCCGTGGATAGCCCGCGCTCCCTGGGGGGGAGAGGGGGGAATCGCGTGTGCGTTGCGGGTGCCCTCGCCCTGCTGGTCTACGCCCTCACCACCGCCTCGCCCTACGGGTTGCGCGTCCTGACGGTCGCTGGCGTCTATGCGCTGGCCACCTTCGGGTTCCAGATTGTCTTCGGCCTGGGCGGGGCGCTGTCGCTGGCGCAGGGCGCTTTCTTCGGCCTCGGCGCCTACGTCACCGGGATCCTCGGCAGCCGCTATGGCCTGGGTTTCGAAGCGACCTTTCCGCTGTCGCTGCTGGTGCCGGTGGTGGTGGCGGCGCCGGTTGGACTGGCGGTGCTGCGGCTGGAGTCGCATTATTTCGCGCTGGCGACGCTGGGCATCGCCCAGGTGCTGCATCTGCTGGCGGTCAATGTGCCGGAGCTGACCGGCGGTGCCAACGGGCTGGCGGGGGTGCCGGGGGTGGTGCTGTTCGGCTGGGCGGTGCCGCGCGGGCTGCCGATGGCGGCGCTGGTCTGGGGGCTGGTGGCGCTGGGCGGGCTGGCCGGCTGGCGGCTGACGCGCGGGCGGCTGGGGCGGTCGCTGACCACGTTGCGCGACGACCCGCTGGCCGCCGCCACGCTGGGGCTGGATGTCGGCCGGCTGCGGCTGACCGCCTTCGCGGTGAGCGCGCTGTTCGCCGGGGCCGCCGGGGCGCTGGCGGTCCACACCCAGCGCGTCGTCTCGCCGGAGGTGCTGGAGTTCCCGGTCATGGTGTCGATCCTGACCATCGCCGTCGTCGGCGGGCGCGGGCGGATGGCCGGGGCGGTGCTGGGCGCCGTGCTGCTGCTCCACCTGCCGGAGTGGTTCCGTTTCCTGGAGCGCGGCTATCTGGTGGTCTACGGCGCCGCCCTGCTGCTGACGGTGGTGCTGGCGCCGGACGGGCTGACCGGGCTGCTCGACCGCGCCGCGGTCCGGCTGTTCGGCCCGCGCCCCCGCCGCCTGCCCGACCCGCGGGAGCCGCCGCGCCCACCCACCCCGGCGGAGGGGCTGACGGTGGCGGGGCTGGAGAAGTCCTTCGGCGGCGTCCGCGCGGTGGACGGGGTGTCGCTGGCCTTGCGGCCCGGCGGCATCACCGGGCTGATCGGCCCCAACGGCTCGGGCAAGACGACGGTCATCAACCTGCTGTCGGGGCTGGAGCAGCCCGACTCCGGTCGGGTGCGGCTGGGTGGCCGCGACGTCACCGGCGCCCCGGCCGACCGGCTGGCCCGCGCCGGGCTGGCCCGCAGCTTCCAGGCGGCGGCGCTGCCCGGCGGCACGTCCGTGCTGGAGGCGGTGGCCGCCGCCCGCCTCGCCCTTGATCCCGACGCGGCGACGGCGGAGGCGCACGCGCTGTGGGCGCTCGAACGGCTGGGCGTCGGCGAACTGGCCGGGAGGTCGTGCGACGGCCTGCCGGCGGCGCTGCGGCGGCGGGTGGAACTGGCGCGCTCGCTGGTCCGTCGGCCGGCGGTGCTGTTGCTGGACGAGCCGGCGGCCGGACTGACCGATGGCGAGAAGGCCGAACTGGCGACGCTGCTGCGCGCCCTGGCGCGGGAGGGGATGGCGATCCTGCTGGTCGAGCACGACATGGGCTTCCTGCTGCCGCTCGCCGGCCGGGTGGTCTGCCTCGATCGCGGCCGCACCCTCTACGATGGTCCGCCGGACGGGGTGCGCCGCGACCCGGCGGTCGCCGCCGCCTATCTCGGTACCGTCCCGCCGGCGGAGCGGCCGGCGTGAGCGCGCTGCTGTCCATCACGGGCGTGAGCGCCGGTTACGGCGGCGCCGACGCGCTCGACGGCGTGTCGCTGACCGTCGCGGCGGGGGAGACGGTGGCGCTGCTCGGCGCCAACGGGGCGGGGAAGTCGACGCTGTTGAAGGCGGTGCTCGGCCTCGTGCCGGCGCGGGGGGAGCTGCGCTTCGACGGCGCCGATCTCGGCGGGCTGGCGACCGAGGCGCGGGTCCGCCGCGGCATCGGCTATGTGCCGGAGGGGCGGCGGGTCTTCCCCGGCATGAGCGTGCGCGACAATCTGGAGGTCGCCGGCTTGGCCGCGGCGCGCGACCGGGCGGAGGACGTCGAGCGGGTCTTCGCCCTGTTCCCCGATCTGGCGCGCAAGAGCCGCGACAGCGCCTGGCGCCTGTCCGGCGGGCAGCAGCAGATGCTGAGCCTGGGGCGCGCGCTGATGGGCCGGCCGCGGCTGCTGCTGCTCGACGAACCGTCGCTCGGCCTGTCGCCCAAGCTGGCCGACGAGGTCTTCGCCGCCATCCGCCATATCGCCGCGGCGGGCACCGCGGTGCTGCTCGCCGAACAGAGCGCCGCCCGCGCCCTGTCCGCCGCCCCGCGCGCCGTGCTGTTGCGGCTGGGCCGTGTCGTGGCCGACGGGCCGGTGGCGGCGCTGTCGGAGGAGGCGGTGCGGGATGCCTTCTTCGGGTGAGGGGAGCGTCGCTGCGCCTGCTGCGTGTCCTGTGCAACAGGTGGCAGCCTCCCGCGGTCGGCAGGCCGGTTGCGCTTGCGGATGGATGCGGGCACGGATAGCTTCGCCGCCACAACCGACTCTGTGGATTACCTCGTCATGACCGCCCGCCTCGCCGCTTCGCTGTCCGCTCTTCTCCTGCTGGGGGCGGCGTCGGTTCCAGCGATGGCCGAACTGGTGCCGGTCGAGCCGAACGTTCCGCCATCCGCCTATTACGGCCTGCCGGAACCGGAGTCCGAACTGGTGGTGCCGCGTGGCGGGGCCAACGATGCCCCGGCGAAGGCGCCGCCGGGCAAGGGCGGCCCCGACAAGCCGGGGCCCAAGCCGGACGGCAAGGCCGACGGGCCGGCCGAACTAATCGAGAGCTGGGACGGCGGCGCCGCCAAGAAGAAGGACGGCAGCTTCGCCTATTGCGTGGTGGAGGGGGAATTCACCTCCGGCCATGTGCTGATGATCGCCCGCAGCCCGAAGGGCGAAACCAACCTCGGCATCGGCATTCCCGGCGCCGACCTGCCCAAGGGCGGCGAATGGCCGGTCAAGGTCGAGGTCGACGGCAAGCTGAAGCGCGAACGGACCGCGATGGCCTCGCAGCCGGACATGCTGGTCGTCTCCAACGGCAAGGACGAGGAGCTGGTCACCGCGCTGATGAACGGCAGCGAACTGGTGGTGTCCTCCGCCACCGACCGGATCACCTTCAAGCTGAGCGGCACCAAGAAGGCGCTGGGCGACCTGAAGACCTGTGTCGACAAGGACGGCAACGTCCCGCCGATCAAGGTCGCGGCCGGCCGGCCGGCGCCCGAGAAGCCGAAGGCGGCGCGGCTGCCGGAAGGGCTGGAGACCCTGCTGACCGCCGCCGGCGTCCATGACGCGGAGCTGGTGCCGATGGACAAGGTGCCGCCGGAGCGGCGCCCGGCCGACGTTGCCTGGCGCTTCGGTCCGATCGTCGGCGGCATCCGCGAGCGCGCGGTGCCCGAAGGCGCCAAGATCGACGAGCTGTCCACCTCCTTCGCCGACAGCATGAAGCAGAAATGCGAGGGCACCGGCACCATCACGCTGAACCCGCCCGAACAGTCCGGTGCGGTGTGGCTGCGCACCGGCGCCGTCGACTGCGCGATGACGCAGGGCACGCTGCACGTCTCCCTGACCTTCCTGCTGTCGCAGCGCCGGCTGTTCACCGTGCTGTTCCACGAGGCGGGCGAGCCCGACGTGGCGTTGGCCGACAAGGTGCGCGACAACCTCGCCCAGGTGCTGCGCCGTGCCGGTACGATGGCTCCTGGTGCGCCGGCCGATGCGGTTGCTGCCCCGGCCAGCCCGCCGTTCACGCCTCCCGCTCCGGCGGCGTCGCCCACACCCCCTGCCGCTGTGCCGTCGGTGAAGCCACAGACGAAGCCACCCCCCTCCAAGTCCTGATGACTGTCCAGCTTCTCCACCCCTTTCCGGCACTTGGATTATGGTCGGCTGTAACTCATTGAGCATTCTCAGGTGATTTGCACAGAAGGGTGTGGTCTGAGCCGCCAAACGCAAGAGGGCGATTGGGCGGCGATTTTGTTGACTTCACAGACTTACAAAGTTACTTCATGAAAATTCCACGGGGTCCGGTCTGGGATCCGAATCTCTGGACGATGTGTTTAGAGGCCACGCGATTGTAACCAACCTCGAAATCTGATCTTGCTTTCCCAAGATAGGTTGATCGCCTGTCGGGATTCGGTCGAATGACCCGTGAGTTCTTAGGAAAGAATGTTGACTTCCACTCTTATCGATCTTAAAAATGCCCTATTGAGGAACGGAAATAGCAGGGGTAGCTGGGTATGTCCTTTTTGGACCTCGTCGGATCAGAGGACGCAATGAAGGAGATTGCGTCCAATGTTGCGCACCGCGCCTTAAATGTTGGGTTCGCGCCTGTAACGAACAGTGGCGTAACACCCGATCAGCTACTCACCCGCATCCGGGCATCATCTATTCCGCGCATGGCGGACGAAAGGGATATATCGGCTGATCTTAGCCACAGTCTGGTCCAGGCCGTTAACGATCTTGGAATCTGATTTATTTAACAATATTTAATCTGAATCATGGCCGGGGCGCTTCGACTACCCTGGTGGAGATTTATAGTGCCGGTTGATAAAGAATTGCCGAGCTTCCTAACCAAGGAGATGCTCGAAGAGCTGACCAAGCAGTTCTACATAACGGTGAAGCTTGTCGTCCGTCAGATTCAAGGCTTTGCCGTGACATCCGGCAAGCCGACTGATATCGATTTCAGCCGTCTTTGGGTATCGGAGCCCGAACTCGAATCCGCCTTCAGAGAGGCGGAGAATGATCTGCGCTTTCTGATGCTTCGTCGCGGCTTTCGGGCAGAAGATGTGCGGACCAAAGGCGTTGCCGAGGGCAAAGTGGCGGGCATGATCGCCTTTCGGCTGCTGCGCCACCGAATCATTCACATCGGCCATACGAACGGGCGAATAACCGACAGCTATTTTGGGCGTGTCCAGGAATTGGTGGTTTTACGGCTGATTTCGGAATCAATTCTGGGCATTGCGATTGATAAGGCTCCCTTCGTCCAACCTGGAGAAGGTGGAGCCTCCAAGCCGTGGCTCCTCCATGAACTGCTGTATCTGATCGCTCGCCGTCACTTTAATCAGGAAACTCTGGCACTGATTTTCGATACCGCCGTGCAATTGCATCGGGCGACGGGCTACGCCCGCTCCTGATATCCACGGTCCTTTTCGGGCCGCTTTGCGGATGGGGAGAAGAGTCTGGTGCTTGGGGTCGAATGCCCTGCGGAGCGAGTTGAGAGGGTTGGCGCGAAACACGGGAGCTCTGCGATTCTATCGGGCTCAATCCATATTTCCACATGATTGGAACCCGATGCACAATTCGGATGTAATCAATACATCTGAAGCATCGCACGCCATCATGCCAGACAACACCGCATCCATCGACGGGGTGGGCGACAACGCCCGCACCGGAGCCAGCCTTTACGCGACGCTCGACGCCTCGGCCGCCACCACCCTGTCCGACCGCTGGAGCGTGCGCGACAGCGTGCTGGCGGTTGTGCTGCTTGCCGCGCTGATCGGCGGCGCGGTCGGGCTGGCGGTCGGCCTGCTGCACGAGGGGGTGCTGGCGCTCCAGGGTGCCGCCTTCGACCTGCCGCACGGCGAACGTCTGGGCCAGAGCGCGCCGGAGATGCTGCGCACGCTGGGCGTGCCGGTGGCGGGCGGGTTGCTGCTCGGCCTGCTGTCGTCGCTGGTGCGGCGCTGGCGCCCGAACGCCATCATCGACGCGGTGGAGGCGAACGCGCTCTACGGCGGCAAGATGTCGCTGATCGACAGCCTGCGCCTGACGGTGACCACCACCCTGTCGAACGGCTCCGGCGCGTCGGTGGGGATGGAGGCGGCCTACACCCAGGCCGGCGCCGGCTTCGCGTCGGTCGTCGGGCAGCGGTTGCGGCTGCGGCGGGCCGACCTGCGCACCATGGTCGGCTGCGGTGCGGCGGCGGCCATCGCCGCGGCCTACCACGCGCCGCTGGCCGGCGCCTTCTACGCCTTCGAACTGGTGCTGGGCGGCTACACCCTGGCGGCGCTGGCTCCGGTGGGAGCGGCGGCGGTGTTGGCGGTGGCGGCGTCCGGGCTGCTGACCGGCGGCGAAATCCCGCTGGCGCTCGGCCGGCCGGTGGTGATCGCCGGGTGGGACTACGCCGCCTGCGGCGTCGTCGGCTTCCTGGCCGGCTGGCTCAGCATCCTGGCCATGCAGGCGGTCACGGTGGCGGAGCGGGTGTTCAAGCGCCTGCCGGGACCGCTGTGGCTGCGGCCGGCGCTGGGCGGCGCCGCCTTCGGCGCGCTGGCGCTGGCGGTGCCGGCGGTGATGGGCAGCGGACCGGGGGCGGTCCCGCCGGAGCTGGCGGGCGGCGCGCTGGCGCTGGCGCTGACGCTGGTCGCCAAGGTGCTGGCGTCGGCGCTGTCGCTGGGATCGGGCTTCCGCGGCGGCCTGTTCAGCGCCTCGCTGTTCATCGGCGGGCTGTTCGGCGGCCTGCTGGCGGTGGCGACCGACGGGTTCCTGCCGCAGTTGGGCATCGACGGCGGGTTGCTGCTGCTGGTCGGCATGGGATCGGTCGCCGCCGGCATCGTCGGCGCGCCGGTCACCATGGTGCTGCTGGTGCTGGAGACGACGCAGGATCTGTGGGCGGCGTCGGGCGTGCTGATCGGGGTGGTGCTGTCTACCACGGTGGTGCGTCAGGCCTTCGGCTATTCCTTCGCGACCTGGCGCTTCCATCTGCGCGGCGTGCCGATCCGCGGCGCCTACGATGTCGGCTGGCTGTCGGAGCTGACGGCGTTCCGGCTGATGCGCCGCGACGCCAAGATCGCCCCCGCCAACCTGACGGTGGAGGCGCTGCGCCGGCTCTACCCGCTGGGCGCTGCCAAGATGGTGTTCACCGTCGACGAGGCGGGCACCTACGCCGGCCTCGTCGACATGGCGACCATCCACGACCCGGACCAGGACGCGACCGCCGGCGAGACCCGCGTCTCGACGCTGGCCCGCAACGCCGACGCGGTCCTGCTGCCGGGCGACGACGCCCGCACCGTGCTGCGCCGCTTCGGCAGCGCGGAGGTGGAGGCGCTGCCGGTCCTGTCCTCCCCCACCGACCGCCGGGTCATCGGCTATGTGACGGAGTCCTTTGCGCTGCGCCGCTACTCCCAGGCGCTGGAACGCCAGCGCGGCGAGGATCTGGGCGAGCGCGGGCTGTGGGGACGGGACTGAGGAGCGTCTGCCCCCTCACGCCTCCACGTTGCGGTCGCCGTCTTCCCCACCCGCGCCGGGATGCATGCCGAGGATTTCCGCGGCGATCCTGGCGACGTTGCCGTTGACCGGCGGCGGGGCGATGGTGACGCCGGCCTTCAGCGCGGCCGTCACGATCTCCAGCACCTTCAGCCGGGCGTGCCATTTGGAGTTCGCCTCCACCGCGTGCCACGGTGCCTGCGGGGTGGAGGTCTTGTCGAACATCGCCTCCGTCGCCTTGGCGTAATCGTCCCAGCGGGCGCGGTTGCGCAAATCCTCCTCGGTCAGCTTCCAGCGCTTGTAGGGGTTCTTCATGCGCTCGCGGAAGCGTTCCAGCTGCTCTTCCGGCGTGATGTGCAGGAACAGCTTGACGATGCGCACGCCGTCGTCGGTCAGCAGCCGCTCGAACTCGTTGATCTCGTCGTAGGCGCGCTTCCACTGCTCCTTGGTCGCCAGCTTTTCCACCCGTTCGACCAGGACGCGGCCGTACCAGGAGCGGTCGAAGACGGCGAAGGTGCCGCCGGCCGGCAGCTTGGTCCAGAAGCGGTAGAGATAGTGCTTGCTCTGCTCCTCCGCCGTGGGGGCGGAGATCGGCCAGACGTGGAAGCCGCGGGGGTCGAGCGGCTCGGTCATGCGGCGAATGGCCCCACCTTTTCCGGCGGCGTCCCAGCCTTCGAACAGGACGACGGCGCGGCGCTTCTCGTGCCAGTAGGTCTGCTGGATGTGCAGCAGCTCCTTCTGGAGCTTGCCGAGTCGGCGGTCGTACTCCTCCGCCGTGTCGATCCGCGCCTTGGTCTGATCCAGTTTGGCGAGGCGGATTTTCGGGGTCTTGCCGGACGTCGCGGCCATGCGGGTCATCCTGTGGGCTGTTGCGCGGGTGGGGTGGGGCGGAACCTTCGCCGCTCCGCCGGGTTTGAGCGGCGGGGGTGTGGCGCCGACCGCCGGTGGTGCCGCGCCCCGAAGAACGAGGTTCCGGGGGAGCGCGTCCGATCCTCGCCATCGATCCCACAACGGGGGCGGCGGGCTGTCAACGGTGGAGGCTGCGGCGGGGCATTCCCTGCCGCGCGCGACCGGCCGGCCCGGACCGGAGAACCAGCGTCAAGGAAGGGGGTTCCATGAACATCGTCGGACCGCGCATCTACAACCTGTTTCCGACCCTGGCCGGTCCGGTCCGCGACTGGGCCGGGCACCTGCCGCGGATCCAGGGGATGGGATTCGACTGGATCTTCCTGAACCCCATCCACCAGCCCGGATTTTCCGGCAGCCTCTACGCAATCAAGGACCCCTACCGGCTGCACCCGCAGTTGCGCGGCGATGCGCCGGAGAGCGACGACGACCTGCTGCGCGGCTTCATCGCCGAGGCGCGGCGCCATGGCCAGTCGGTGATGATGGACCTTGTCATCAATCACACCGCGCGCGACGCCCTGCTGGTCGACCAGCATCCGGACTGGTACACGCGCGGGCCCGACGGTGACCTGCACAGCCCCGGCGCCGTCGATCCGACCAACACCAACCACGTCACGGTGTGGGGCGACCTCGCCTCGCTCGACTATGACCGGGCCGACGCACGGGCCGGGCTGGTCGCCTACTGGACCGACTATCTGCGCCATTACGTCGGTCTGGGGGTGACGGGGTTCCGCTGCGACGCCGCCTATCAGGTCCCGGCCGAGGTGTGGAAGAG
The DNA here is from genome assembly GCF_003116095.1 of Azospirillum sp. TSO35-2. Lineage (GTDB taxonomy): Bacteria > Pseudomonadota > Alphaproteobacteria > Azospirillales > Azospirillaceae > Azospirillum. The sequence goes on along the minus strand of NZ_LGRA01000013.1, from coordinate 54,105 downwards.
CCTGATCGATGCCGCCCGCTCCTGGAACCCGGAGATCAAATTCTTCGCCGAGACGCTGGGCTGCACGGTGGAGCAGGTGCGCGAGCTGTGCGGCGCCGGCTTCGACTTCCTGTTCAACAGCGCCAAATGGTGGGACTTCAAGGCCGACTGGCTGCTCGACCAGTACGAGGCGTTCCGCTGGATCGCGCCGTCCGTTGCCTTCCCCGAAAGCCACGACACCGACCGCCTCGCCGCGGAGGTCGGCAGCCAGGACGCGGTGCGGCTGGCCGCCCAGTTGAAGATGCATTACCTGTTCGCCGCCAGCTTCTCCACCGGGATCATGATGCCGGTCGGCTTCGAATACGGCTTCACCCGCAAGCTGGACGTCGTCAACACCCACCCCGGCGACTGGGAACAGCCCAAGCTGGACCTGACCGGCTTCATCGGCGCGGTGAACGCGATGAAGGCCGCCACCCCGGCGCTGAACGTCGAGGGGCCGCAGCGCCGCGTGACGTCGCCGCACAGCGCCGTGCTGGGGCTGGTGCGGCAGGTCGACGGCGCCGCGCTGGACCAGCCCGACGGCTGCGCCATCCTGCTGCTGAACCCGGACGAGAACCGGCCGCATGTCCTCGACGTCGGTCCGGTGCTGGCCGCCACCGGCGGCGGCTTCGAGGCGTTCGAGGACGTGACGCCGGAGGCCGAGCCGCTGCCGATGGAGCCCGGCACCCCGCTGACCCTGCGCCCGCTGGAACTGCGCGTCTTCCGCGCCCGCCAGGCCCGCGCCCACCCCGTCGAACTGCACGACGTGGAGGAGCGCGGCTGGATGGACTCGATCGCCGCCGGCCGGATGACCATCGAGAACGTCTCGCCGGAGCTGGATGGCGGCCGCTTCGCCGTGAAGCGTGCGGTCGGCGACGTGATGGAGGTGTGTGCCGATATCTTCACCGACGGCACCTTCGTGCTCGCCGCGTCGGTGATGTACAAGGCGGACGGCGACGAGGCATGGAGCGAGGCGCCGATGCGCCTGCTGGACAACGACCGCTGGACCGGCCATGTCCCGCTGACCCGCAACGCCCGCTACACCTACAGCATCGAGGCGTGGCGCGACGTCTGGGAAAGCTGGCGCGCCGATTTCAAGAAGAAGGTCGACGTCGGCATGACCGTCGACCTGGAGCTGGTGGAGGGCCGCCGCTTCGTCGAGCAGGCGCTGGAACTGAACCATGGTGACGGCCGCGCCGCGCTGGCCGCGGTGATCGAGCGGATGCAGGCGCTGGCCGGCCGCGAGGCCATCGACTACGCGCTGTCCGACGAGCCGCGCCGGATCATGGCGCGCTATGGCGAGCGGCAGTACAAGTCGCGCTACGTCCGCGAGCTGGAGGTCTATGTCGACCGCACCGCCGGCGCCTATTCGGCGTGGTTCGAGATCTTCCCGCGCTCGGCCTCGCCCGATCCGTCGCGGCCCGGCACCTTCGACGATGTCGTCGGGATGCTGCCGATGGTCCGCGACATGGGCTTCGACGTGCTGTACTTCCCGCCGATCCACCCGATCGGCCGCGCCTTCCGCAAGGGCCGGAACAACACGCTGAATCCCGGCCCGGACGATCCCGGTGTCCCCTACGCCATCGGCGGGGAGGAGGGCGGGCACGACGCCATCGACCCGATGATCGGCGATTTCGACAGCTTCCGCCGGCTGGTGCGCGAGGCCAAGCGCCATGGCATCGAGATCGCGCTGGACTTCGCGGTCCAATGCTCCCCCGACCATCCCTGGGTGAAGGAGCATCCGCACTGGTTCTACTGGCGGCCCGACGGCACCATCCGCTACGCCGAGAATCCGCCGAAGAAGTACCAGGACATCGTCAATGTCAGCTTCTACCGCCAGTCCTACCCGGACCTGTGGTACGCGCTGCGCGACGTCGTGCTGATGTGGTGCCGGGAGGGTGTCCGCATCTTCCGCGTCGACAACCCGCACACCAAGCCCTTCCCCTTCTGGGAATGGATGATCCGCGAGGTGCAGGACCGCTACCCCGACGCCCTGTTCCTGGCCGAAGCCTTCACCCGGCCGAAGCTGATGAAGCGGCTGGCCAAGGTCGGCTTCACCCAGTCCTACAGCTACTTCACCTGGCGCACCACCAAGCCGGAGCTGACCGAGTACCTGACCGAACTGACGCAGGGTGAATCGCGGGAGTACATGCGGCCGAACTTCTTCGCCAACACGCCCGACATCCTGCCGCCGATCCTGACCCATGGCGGCCGGCCGGCCCACATGATGCGGGCGGTGCTGGCGGCGACGCTGGCCGGCGTCTACGGGTTGTACGGCCCCTATCTGCTGTGCGAAGCCGAAGCCTATCCCGGCAAGGAGGAATACAACCACTCAGAGAAGTACGAGGTCCGGCACTGGAACTGGGACCAGCCCGGCAACATCCGCGACTATGTCACCACGATCAACCGCATCCGCCGCGAGAATCCGGCGCTGCACCAGTTCACCAACCTGCGCTTCTACAACGCCTTTGACGACAACATCCTGCTCTACGGCAAGATGACGGCGGCCAAGGACAACGTGATCCTGATCGCGGTCAACCTCGACCCGTACAACGGCCATGGCGGAACCATCGAGGTGCCGCTGTGGGAGCTGGGCCTGCCCGACGGCGCCCATGTCCAGGTCGAGGACCTGTTCAGCGGTCACCGTTTCACCTGGATCGGCAAGTTCCAGCACGTCTGGCTCGACCCCCACCGCAACCCCGCCGCGATCTGGCGCATCGTGCCGCCGGGGGTGTGAGAGCGGAGCAGTCGCATTGGGCATTCACGCCCTCTCCCGCCTCTCGCACAAACTTCGTTTGTGCTGACGGCGTCAGGCGGATCGAAGATCCGCTGAGAGCCCCGGGAGAGGGAAGGGGCCCATGCGGAGCATGGGAAGGGTGAGGGTTGATCCAAGGATCGAGGATCCATGTCCGGATCGCCCCTCACCCTCCCCACTTCGTGGGGCCCCTCCCTCTCCCGGGGCGGGAGAGGGCATTTATGCCCCAACCCCCGGCCCGCCCGCCGCAGCGTCCTCATTAAGATTTGGTGTGCGAATTGTCACGACGTCACTCATTTCCCGTTGCGCGTTTGGATCGATCCAATTAGGGTGGCGACAGACCGGTTGGTTCGACGGTCCCCAGGCTTGCCGGGGACGCGTGGTTTCCGGACACCGTCTCTGGACCAGGACGATCCGCGCGACGCCACACCCCCGAACACCGCAAAAAAAGGGGGCCGGCAACGGCGCGGCTGCGGAGGAACGCCCGTGACCTACAACTTCCAGTTCGATGCGGTGTTCGCGTCGTGGGACTATCTGCTGACCGGGGCCTGGCTGACGGTCAAGCTGTCGTTCGGCGCCATGGCGATCGGCATGGTGGTCGCCATCCTGTGCGCGCTCGGCAAGACCTCCGGCCCGAAGCCGGTGCGCTGGCTGATCAACGCCTACATCGAGGTGATCCGCAACACGCCGTTCCTGGTGCAGATCTTCCTGATCTTCTTCGGCCTGCCGACGATCGGCCTGCGGCTGTCGCCCGACGTGGCGGCGCTGATCGCCATGGTGGTCAATGTCGGGGCCTACGCCACCGAGATCATCCGCGCCGGCATCGAATCCATCCACAAGGGCCAGATCGAGGCCGGGCTGGCGTTGGGCCTGCGCCCGTTGCAGGTCTTCCGCTACGTCGTGCTGAAGCCGGCGCTGCGGACGGTCTACCCGGCGCTGACCAGCCAGTTCATCCTGCTGATGCTGAGCTCCAGCGTGGTTTCCGCCATCTCGGCGGACGAGCTGACCTCCGTCGCCAACAACATCCAGTCGCAGACCTTCCGCAGCTTCGAGATCTACATCGTGGTGACCGGAATCTATCTGGTGCTGGCGATGATGTTCTCGGCCCTGTTCGCCGGCATCTACCGCCTGGCGTTCGCCTACTCCGTCGACCGGCGCTGAAGGGGGGCCACGCCATGATCCGCGCCTTCGGGTACAACGAGTTCCTGTTCCTGCTCAGCGCCGTGCAATGGACGCTGGCGCTGTCGGTCATCGCCTTCCTGGGCGGCGCCACCGTCGGGCTGTTCGTGGCGCTCGGCCGCACCTGCGACGTGAAGCCGCTGCGCTGGCTCGCGACCGGCTACATCCAGATCTTCCAGGGCACGCCGCTGCTGATGCAGCTGTTCCTGGTGTTCTTCGGCGCCACCGTGCTGGGCATCGACATGAGCCCGTGGGTCGCCGCCGCGCTGGGCCTGACGCTGAACACCAGCGCCTTCCTGGGCGAGATCTGGCGCGGCTGCATCCAGTCGGTGCCCAAGGGCCAGTGGGAGGCGGCGTCGGCCTTGGGCCTGCGCTACCCCGGCCTGATGCGCTACGTCGTCCTGCCGCAGGCGGTGAAGGTCGCGGTGCCGCCGACCGTCGGCTATCTGGTCCAGGTCATCAAGGGCACCTCGCTGGCCGCCATCATCGGCTTCGTCGAGCTGACCCGCGCCGGCCAGATCGTCAACAACGCCACCTTCCAGCCCTTCCTGGTCTTCGGCGTCGTCGCCGCGATGTATTTCGTCCTGTGCTGGCCGCTGTCGCTGCTCAGCGCCCGGCTCGAAGCGCGCTACGCCGCCCCCACCCGCTGAACACCCAAAACGCTCGAAAAACGGAGGAAACCCCCATGGCCTTTACCGTCACCCGCCGTCTCGCCGTCGCCGGCGCCCTGATGGCCGGCGCCGTCGGTCTCACCGCGTCGCTGGCCGCCCCGGCCCACGCCCAGTCGGTCGAGGACATCAAGGGCAAGGGCAAGCTGACCGTTGGCATGCTGGTCGACTTCCCGCCCTTCGGCATCACCAGCGCCGACGGCAAGCCCGACGGCTATGACGCCGACGTCGCCAAGCTGATGGCCAAGCACATGGGCGTGCCGGTGGAGATCGTGCCGGTGACCGGGCCGAACCGCATCCCCTACCTGCTGACCGGCAAGGTCGACGTGCTGGTCGCCTCGCTCGGCATCACGCCGGAACGGGCCAAGCAGGTCGCCTTCTCCGACCCCTACGCCGCGATCGAGATCGGGCTGCTGGCGCCGCAGAAGTCGCCGGTCAAGAAGGCCGAGGACCTGTCGGGCAAGAGCGTCGGCGTCGCCCGCGCCAGCACGCAGGACCAGTCGCTGACCGCCGTCGCGCCGAAGGACGCGCGCATCATGCGCTTCGACGACGACGCCAGCGCGGTGCAGGCCATGCTGTCGGGCCAGGTCGACGCGCTGGGCGTCAGCAACGTCGTCGCCCAGCAGATCAAGACGATGGCGCCGCAGGCCAACTACGAGATGAAGTTCGTCCTGAAGAGCCAGGTCCAGGGCGTCGCCCTGCGCCAGGGCCAGGACAAGCTGCTGGGCTGGGTCAACGGCTTCCTCGACACGGTCAAGAAGAACGGCGAGCTGAACGCCATCCACCAGAAGTGGCTGGGCACCGACCTGCCGGCCGCGGTCACCACCAAGTCCTGATCCCCCCTGGTGTGGGCCGGCAGCCGGGCCGGCCCGCGCGCCCCTTATCCGACACGCCCCCCGCGGAGGACACGAGCATGGCACTGGCGGCCGAACCGATGAGCGCGGACGTCGTCATCCGCATGGAGGGCGTCCAGAAATGGTACGATCAGTTCCAGGTGCTGAAGGACATCGACCTGGAGGTCCGCAAGGGCGAGCGGATCGTGATCTGCGGCCCGTCGGGGTCGGGCAAATCGACGCTGATCCGCTGCATCAACCAGCTTGAACGCCACCAGAAGGGCCGCATCGTCGTCAACGGCGTCGAGCTTGGCCCCAAGCACCGCCAGCTCGACACCGTGCGGCGCGAGGTCGGCATGGTGTTCCAGAGCTTCAACCTGTTCCCGCACCTGACCGTGCTGGAGAACTGCATGCTGGCGCCGCTGAAGGTCCGCGGCGTGTCGAAGGCCGAGGCGAAGGCCACCGCGATGACCTACCTGGAGCGCGTCCGCATCCCGGAGCAGGCCGACAAGTATCCGGGCCAGCTCTCCGGCGGCCAGCAGCAGCGCGTCGCCATCGCGCGGTCGTTGTGCATGAACCCGCTGGTCATGCTGTTCGACGAACCGACCTCCGCCCTCGATCCCGAGATGGTGAAGGAGGTGCTCGACACCATGATCGGGCTGGCCGAGGACGGCATGACCATGCTGTGCGTGACCCACGAGATGGGCTTCGCCAAATCGGTCGCCCACCGCGTGATCTTCATGGACCGCGGCGAGATCGTGGAGCAGAACACGCCGGACGAATTCTTCACCGATCCGAAGTCCGAACGCACGCGGAGCTTCCTCGGTCAGATTCTCTCCCACTAAGGACATGTTGCGATGAAGCCCGAGATTCTGTTGGTCGAGCCGATGATGCCCGCCATCGAGGCGGCGCTGGACGCGGCCTACACCGTTCACCGCCTCGCCACCGCGCCCGACCGCGACGGCATGATCGCCGAGGTGGGGCCGCGGGTGCGCGCCGTCGTCACCGGCGGCGGCACCGGCGTGAAGCCGGCGGTGGTCGAGGCCTGCCCCAAGCTGGGCATCGTCGCCATCAACGGCGTCGGCACCGACGCGGTCGACCTGGAGCACGCCCGCCGCCGCGGCGTCCGCGTCACCAACACGCCGGGCGTCCTGACCGACGACGTCGCCGATCTGGCGATGGGGCTGGTGATCGCCACCGCGCGGCGGATGGCGGTCGGCGACCGCTTCGTCCGCGCCGGGCAATGGCCGACCGGCAAGCTGCCGCTGGCCCGCAAGGTCACCGGCAAGCGGATGGGCATCCTGGGGCTGGGCCGCATCGGCGAGGCCATCGCGGTGCGCGCCGCCGCCTTCGGCATGAGCATCGCCTACACCAACCGCAAGCCGCGCGAGGGCGTGCCCTACCGCTTCGTCGCCTCCCCCGTGGATCTGGCGCGCGAGAGCGACATCCTGGTCGTCGCCGCCTCGGCCGGGCCGGACGCGCGCAACATGATCGGGCGCGCCGTGCTCGACGCGCTGGGGCCGGACGGCATCCTGGTCAACGTGGCGCGCGGCAGCGTCGTCGACGAGCCGGAATTGGTCGCCGCCCTGACCGAAGGGCGCCTGGGCGGCGCCGGGCTGGACGTCTTCGCCGACGAGCCGAACGTGCCGGACGCCCTGTTCGGCCTCGACAGCGTCGTGCTCCAGCCGCACCAGGCCAGCGCCACGATCGAAACCCGTACGGCGATGGGCCAGCTGGTGCTGGACAATCTGGCCGCTTACTTCGCCGACCAGCCGCTGCCGACGGCCGTGGTGTGAGGCGGCCGGGCGGATGGCAGAGCGGACGGATGGGCGGACGGATGGGCGGACCGACCAGCGTCCCGGCCGCATCACCCTGACGGAGGTCGCCGACCACGCCGGGGTGTCGCGGTCGACGGTGTCGCTGGTGCTGCGCGGCAGCCCGCTGGTGGCGGCGGACACGCGCGAGCGGGTCCAGGCTGCCATCGCGGCGCTGGGCTACATCTACAACCGCGGCGCCGCCACCCTGCGCGCCGCCCGGACCCAGACCGCCGGCCTGCTGGTCTGCGAGATCAACAACCCCTTCTACGCCGAACTGACGGCCGGGGTGGACGACGTGCTGGACACCGAAGGCTTCGTCGCCTTCATCGCCAACACCGCCGAATCGCCGGAGCGGCAGGACCGCTTCCTGCAGCGCATGCGGGAGCACAACGTCGACGGGGTGATCCTGTGCCCGGCCGCCGGCACGTCGCCCGACCTGCTCGACCGCCTGCGCCGCTGGGACCTGCCGTTCGTCCAGGCGCTGCGCTTCGTCTCGGCGCGGGACAGCGACTACGCCGGCGTCGATTATCAGGCCGGCGTCGAGACGGTCACCGATCATCTGGTCGGGCTGGGGCACCGGCGGATCGCCTTCGTCGGCGGCAACCTCGACCACTCCGCCTACGCGGCGCGGCGCGCCGGCTTCGCCGCGGCGATGCGGCGGCACGGGCTGTCCGACGATCTGGTGCTGCGCTGCCCGCTCACCCGCCGGGCGGGGGCGGAGGTGGTCGGGCCGCTGCTCGACCGCCCCGAGCCGCCGACCGCGGCGCTGTGCTACAACGACGTGCTGGCGCTCGGCCTGCTGCTCGGGCTGGAGGCGCGCGGATTGCGGGCCGGGCGCGACCTGGCGGTCACCGGCTTCGACGACGTGCCGGAAGCGGCGTTGAGCCGCCCGGCGCTGACCACCGTCGCCACCTCCGCCCGGCAGATCGGCCAGGAGGCCGCCCGCCTGCTGCTGCGCCGCATCGCCGACCCGCAGGGACCGCCGGAGCGCATCATCCTGCCGAGCCGGCTGGTCGTCCGCGCCTCCTGCGGCGGCGGCTCCCCCACCCTTTGAAACGACCCGATCCAACAGCCGAGAGACATCATGAACGAGATCGTCGACGCCCTGATCGCGGCGCGCGAAACCCGCCGCTGGCTGAGCGAACTGCCGGCCCGCCCGGCGGACGAGGCCGAAGCCTACGCCATCCAGGACGCGGTCGCCCGCCGGCTCGGCCCGGTCACCGGCTGGAAGGTCGGGGCGAAGACGCCGGAGTCCGAGCCGTTCCGCGGCCCGATCAACCAGGCCACCCTGTTCGAAGGCGTCGACCGGCTGCCGGCGTCGCTGTTCCAGGTCATCGGGATCGAGGCGGAGATCGCCTACCGCTTCGCCCGCGACCTGCCGGCGCGCGAACAACCCTACAGCCGGGAAGAGGTGCTGGACGCCGTCGCCTCCGTCCACCCGGCCTGGGAGATCGTCGACACCCGCTTCGCCGGCTTCGGCAGCCAGGACCCGCTGAGCCACGCGGCCGACCAGATGAACCACGGCGCGCTGGTCGTCGGCCCGGCCATCGCCGACTGGCGGGCGCTCGACCCGCTGACCGAGGCGGTCACGCTGGAGGTCGACGGCGCCGTCGCGGTGGAGACGGTCGGAGGCAACTCCGCCGGGGATCCCGTCCGCCTGCTGGTGTGGATGGCCAACACCGGCGCCCGCAGCGTCGGCGGCCTGCACGCCGGGGACGTCGTCACCACCGGTTCCTGCACCGGCACGGTGTTCGTGCAGCCGGGCAGCCGCGCCGTGGCGCGCTACGGCACCATGGGAACCATCGCGCTGACGGTGGAGTGATCGTCGAAGCGTTGCCGGCCTCGGCCGAAGAGTAGCGACGGAGGGCGCGCGTGGCATGGCCGCACGCGCCCTCCGTCGCCTGGTGCTCACGGCAATTCTGTGTCACGGCGACGTTGCATGAGATCACCGTCGCTTGGCGGCGCTGCAAGAATCTGCCAAGTAAGAAGACTATTAATCGGTATGATTTTAGGGATATGCGTCATACAGGGCGCTATACAGAGCCGGAAGAACCCGCCCCGGGGCCTGTAAACACCCCTGACTTTGCTGTTAACAGTTTGGCAAGAGCGCCAGAGCATCCTTGAACCCAAGCGCGACACAAGAACAGTGCGTGAAGGGGAACGGCGATGCCGACCGTGCTGGTCATCGACGACGAGGATATGGTTCGTCTGGTTCTGCGGCAGTTCCTCGAACGCCTGGGGATGGAGGTCGTCGAGGCGCAGGACGGCGAGGAGGGTTTGCGGCTGTTCCGCGCCCATCGCATCGACCTGGTCATCTGCGACCTGATCATGCCGCGGGCCGACGGCATCGGCACCATCATGCACATCCGGCAGATCGCGCCGAAGATGAAGATCATCGCCATATCCGGCGGCGGCCGCAGCCACGCCATGGAACTGCTGAAGGTCGCGGAGGAGATGGGGGCGGACCATGCCCTCGCGAAGCCGTTCACGCGGGACCAGATGACCGCCGCCGTCGCCGCCTGCCTGCCCAACCGTCCCAACACCGCCCCGGGTCCCCGCCCCCGTTGACGTCGCGGTCCTGGAGGAAACGATCATGCTCGGCCTGTCCTTGGGGGAAAAACTGCGGAACTGGTTCGCCGAGGAGGAGCCGATCGCCACGGCGCACCCGGCGAAGACGGCTCCGGCCGGGCTGGCCGACCTGGAGCGCATGCAGTCCCTGGAACGCCGGCTGAAAGACCTGCTGGCGCAGCCGCAACTGTTGTCCGCCGGCCGTGTCCACATGCTCAATTTCACCCAGTTGCGCGACAGCCTCGGCACCGCCTGGGAGGAGATGCGCGACCGCGTCCATGCCGCCGCCGACCGCATCATCGCCCGCCACATCGCCGACCAGGACGTCCAGTTCCGAACCGGGGACGGTGAGTACATCATCGTCTTCGCCACGCTGAACCGGCAGGCCGCCACGCTGGTCTGCGCCAAGGTCGCCGAGGAACTCCACCGGCTGTTCCTGGGCGATCCCGATCTGGCCGACATCAAGATCGCGACCGCCGTCGGGCAACTGGACGGCAAGATCCTGTACGAACACGCGTCGGTCGCCGATCTGCTGTCGACCATCGGGCAGGCCGCCGGCCCCCGTGCCACCGACGCCGTCGACGCCGCGCCCACCGCCGTTGCCCCGTCCGCCGAACCGGCCGCGGCCCGCCCGACGGAGCCGCGCAAGCTTCAGCTGTCGCAGGTCGAGCTGGCGCAGATCAGCACCATGTTCCGCCCGCTCTGGGACGTCGGGCGGCAGGTCATCTCCACCTACATGTGCACGCCGGTCCGCCGCTTCCCCGACGGGTCGGCGGTCGAGGGGGTGGCGGCCCTGGCGGCGATCACCGACCCGCAGCAACTGGCCAAGATCAACACCGACACCCTGATCGACACCGTCGAAATCCTCGACGAGCTGTTCCGCAACAAATTCCGGCTGATGGTGTCGGTCCCGGTCTGTTTCGAGACGCTGGCGGCGCGGCGCACGCGGCAGGAGTACATCGCGGTCTGCCAGTCGGTGCCGGATTACCTGCGCCAGTTCCTGAGCTTCGAGTTCCTGCGCTTTCCGGCCGGCGTTCCCAACGGCCGCATGACCGAACTGGTCAACGAGATGCGCCCCTTCTGCCGCTGGTCGTTCCTGCGGGTGGAGTTCAGGCAGCAGAGCTTCACCAGTCTGGCCGGGACCGGGCTGACCGGGCTGACCACGCTGGTGCCGTCCGACCGGGCGGCCGAGGCGCGGACCATGGAGGACCTGAACAGCTTCGTCGCGTCCGCCGAGCGGGCGAACCTGCGGACCTGCGTGGTCGGCGTCGCCTCCACCAGCCTGGCGATCGCGGCGCGCGCGGCGGGAACCACCCTGATCGCGGGCGACCGCATCGGCCGCGCCGAGGAGATCCCGCAGCACATGCTGCGCTTCCGCTGGCAGGACCTGTTCCTGCGGGACGCCCCGCGGTAGCGGACGGGGCCGGAGGCTGCGCACCCAACGACCGGAGGTTCGGCGATGCCCTTCACGACCGGATGCTCGAGCGCGGCCATCAGGACGCTCACCCTCACCGCCGCCGACCTGACCCCCGACGCCCTGGCGACGCTGGCCTTCGCGGGCGACGCCCCGGCGCTCGTCCTCGGCTTCGTCTCGCCGGAGGTGCCCTTCGCCGAGGTCGCCGGCAGCCTGCGCGCGGCGCTGGACGGCGGAACCCGCCTGATCCTGGTCTCCACCGCCGGGGAACTGTGCTCCGGAACGCCGGGGGGGCTCTACGACCCCGGCGCCGGGGATCGGGACATCATCGTCCTGCAGGCGTTCAGCCGCGACCTGTTCGCGGATGTCAGCCTCCACACCGTTCCGCTGCACAGCGAAGACATCCGGTCCGGCGACATCCGGCTGAGCCACGACCAGCGCATCGCCGCCATCCGGCGGGAGCTGGACGCCGTCACCCCCTCCTTCCCGCTCGACTGCCACGACAGCCTGGCGCTGCTGTTCATCGACGGCCTGTCGGCCAGCGAGAGCTGCCTGATGGAAGCGGTCTACGCCACCGGCCGCTTTCCGGTGCTGTTCGTCGGCGGGTCGGCCGGCGGCCGGCTGGATTTCCGCAACACCTGGCTGTTCGACGGCGAGCGGATCCTGGAGAACCACGCTGTCATCGCCTTCGTGAGGATGGCGGCGGACAAGCGCTACGGCGTCTTCAAGTCGCAGAATTTCCGCAAGACGGCGATCTCCTTCACCATCCTCGACTGCGACCCGATCCGCCGCACCGTCTCCAGCGTCATCGACCCGGACAGCCTGGAGGTGGTCGGCTTCATCGACGCGCTGTGCCGAAGCCTGGGCTGCCGGCGGGAGGATCTGGAGCGCCGACTGAATGCCCACACCTTCGCCGTCGACCTCGACGGCGGGCTGTTCGTCCGCTCGGTCGCCAGGATCGGCCACGCCAGCGGCAAGGTCGCCTTCTTCTGCGACATCGATTCCGGCGACGAGCTGTTCCTGGTCGAGGCGACCGACTTCGTCGAACAGACCAAAGCCGACTTCGCCGCCTTCCTCGACGGCAAGCCCAAGCCGATCGGCGGCATCCTCAACGATTGCGTCCTGCGGCGCCTGAACAACGTCCCCCACCTGTCGCGGCTGACCATGTTCGACGACATCCCGGTCGCCGGTTTTTCGACCTTCGGCGAGACCCTGGGGATCAACGTCAACGAGACGCTGTCGGCGGTCCTGTTCTTCGCCGACGACGGCACCGGACGGTTCCGTGACGAGTACGCCAGCCGCTTCCCGGTCCATTACGCGAATTTCCAGAATTATTTCAGCCGCGCCCGCAGCAACCGGCTGCGCATGCTGAACCGGCTGCGCCAGCGCCTGATCCAGAATCTGGTCAGCCGCAACGGCGCCACCGGATCGCTCTACGGCCGGGTCGAACAGATCGGCAGCTACACGGCGCAGATCGCGTCGGACGGCGCGGACACCCTCAACTCGACGGTGGTGGAACTGCTCACCGCCGTGCGCCAGGCGACGGAGGAACGCGAGGCGGTGACCGAGGTGCTGAGCGTCCGCGAATCCGAGCTGCGCCGCGCCGAGGAACGGCGGGAAGCGGCGGAGGCCCGGATGGTGCTGGAGGCGCAACTGCAGCAGGCGCAGAAGCTGGAGGCGCTGGGCTGCCTGGCCGGCGGGCTGGCGCACGAGATCAACAACATGCTGCAGCCCATCATCGGCCTGACGGAACTGGTGATGGACGACGTGCCGCCGGACAGCCAGGCCCAGAGCAACCTCGCACGGGTGATCGAGGCCGCGCAGCGGGCCAAGCGCATCACGCAGCAGGTCCTGACCTTCAGCCGGTCCGACCGTGGTCGGGTCGGCCCGTTGCGGCTGGCCGAGGCGGTGCGCAACGCCGCCGACATGGCCAACGTCATGGTCCCGCGCCACGTCCGCCTGATCTGGCGGATCGAGGCGGAGGATGTGGTGGTCCATGCCGACGAAACGCAGGTGGCGCAGATCCTGATCAACCTGATCCGCAACGCCGCCGACGCGCTGGGCGACGGCGGCGGCGAGGTCGAAATCCGGCTCGGCACCGTCGGTCCGGGCGATCCGGTGGAGGCGGGATGGCCACAGCCGGCCGGCCGTTGCGCCCTCCTGACGGTGAGCGACACCGGGTGCGGCATGGACGGGCCGACGCTGAAGCGCGTCTTCGACCCGTTCTTCACCACCAAGGCGGTCGGCGAGGGAACCGGGCTGGGGCTGCCCGTCGTGCATGGCATCGTCACCAACTGGGGCGGCCACATCACCGTCGACAGCACCGAGGGCGTCGGCACCACCATGCGCATCCTGCTGCCGGCGCTGCCGGCCGGCGCGTCCGATGGGGACGCTCCGCTGCGCGATCCCCGGGTCGCCGCCGACTGATCCGAAAGCCCTGACCGGCCCCATGACGCGCGGCCGCGGCCTGCCGGTTCCGTGACCGGGAAGAAACCTTTCGCATCATCCGGACCGCGCCGTCGGCGGCGAGCAAATCGGCTGCCAGCCATCCGATTGGACGTGCGCGGGCTTCCAACCAGAAATCGTGGATCCTTCGTGTCGGTCAACACAACTTGAATTTGCGTCGTCGCAACAACCTTCGCTGATCTTGTGAAATACGTAGGTATTCTGACCCTAACAGCCCTTATTTCCGCCAAGTCGTTGATGCATCCAGAGTCACAGCCACGATAACCGAACATTTTATGAAACATCAAAAGTATCTGTGACGCGAACGACTGTCATACTATGATATGTCAATACCATTACAAAACAAATATTTCCTACACAATTTCGGTTTACCAAATCTTTGGAGTTACCGTTTAGCCTCCAACACACTTTCCTAAAGTGCTGGTGTGCCTGGAGCCGTTTATGCAACCCCCATTGATCGCAAACCCGCGCACGACTTTGCCTGTTCTGACGATCTTCGGGCTTTGCCTCCTGTCTTACCTGTTTTATGCGAAATTTTACGCAACATTTATCCAGCACGGCGGCGACGCCAGCGAGGCCTTGCTCCACACCGCGCTGCAGGCGGTGCGCGACCGTGTGACGATGGCCGCGGCGGCGCTGTCCGTCGGCGTCGGTCTGGCCGCCCTGCTGGCGCCGTCCCTCCTGCGCGCCGCCGGTGCCACCCCCTTGCGCGCCCTGCTGCTGGTGACCGGTGTCCTGCTGGCGCTCGGCGCCGCGCTGCTGCCGCCGATCGCGGAGACGCTGAACGCCGAGGCGCTGCGCGGCTTCATGCTGGACGGGACCATCCTGCTGGTCGTCGCGCTGCTGCTGGTGTTCGAGGGCTTGCTGCTGCTGGGCGCCGGACCACGCGGGAAGACGGCGACGGCGCCGGACGCCGCCCAGGACACGTCGGTGGCGGGCATGCGCTTCGCCCTGTTCCTGTTCATGCTGGCGGAAGAGCTGTCGCGCTCCTTCCTGCCGCTCTACGCCCGCGCGCTGTACACGCCGGTGCCCGGCCTGTCGGACACCCTGGTGATGGGGCTGCCGATCGGCCTGTTCATGCTGCTGGTCGCCGTCTTCACCCCCGTCGCCGGCGTCTGGGCCGACCGGTTCGGCAGCCGCCGCACCCTGCTGCTCGGCACGCTGCCGGCGGTGGCGGGCTTCGCCGGCACCGCCATGGCCCAGTCGCTGCCCGAGCTGCTGCTGTGGCGCAGCGCCTGCGCGCTCGGCTACGCCGTGATGTTCATCGGCGCGCAGGGCTTCATCGCCCGCCACACCCCAGCGCGGCACCGGGCGCGCGGCATGGCGCAGTTCGTCGCCGCGGTGATCGTCGCCGGCCTGTGCGGCGCGCCGATCGGCGGCATCCTGGCCGACCATCTCGGCGAGCGCGCCACCTTCCTGGTGTCGGCGCTGCTGGCGCTCGCCGCCGCCGTTGCCGCCGCGACGCTGCTGCCGGCCGACCGGATCGAACCGTCGCAAGCCCGGCCGGTCCGCCTGCGCGACGCCACCGGCCTGCTGGCCAACCCGCGCTTCCTGGCGCTTCTGCTGTTCTCGTCGGTGCCGACGAAGCTGATGCTGACCGGCTACCTCTTCTATCTGGTCCCGGTGTCGCTGCACGCCGCGGGCGAGACGCCGGCCGGCATCGGCCGCATGATGATGACCTACGGCCTGACCATCGTCGTCCTCGGCCCCTGGGTGTCGCGGATCGCCGACCGCACCGGCCGCCACGCGCTGTTCGCCGGCCTCGGCGGGCTGGTCGGCGGGCTCGGTACCCTGGTGATCCTCCAGGCGCCGGGCGTGCCGGGCATCCTGGCCGGCATCGCCGCGCTGGGCGGCGCCCACGCCTTCAACAACGCCACGCAGCTGGCGCTGGTGCCCGACGTCTGCCGCGAGGAGTGCGCCCGCATCGGCTCGACCAGCGTCTTCGCCGTCTACCGCCTGCTGGAACGCGGCGGCTCGGTGCTGGGCCCGCTGATGGCCGCCGCCCTGGCCGACCGCTTCGGCGTCCAGACGGCGCTGGGAGCGCTCGGCGGGCTCGGCATGCTGTGCGGGACGGCGTTCTGCGCCGTGTTCCTGCTGGCGCCGAACGCCGCCGCTCCCGTGCCGGACGCCGCCCGGGACGGTGCCGCCCCATGACCGTCCCGCTTTCCCCCTGCCACCGTCCTTCACCCCACCCATCGATCATGGAGGCGATGACGCCCATGCCTGACCAGATGCTCGTGGAGCCCATCCAGGCCGACCCGGCCGCCCTGACCTGCCGAACCGACACCCATCACGGCCACCCGCACACGGCGGCGATGAGCGCGTTGCGCAGCGCGCTCGACACGCTCGGCGTCGCCGCCGACCGGATGGCCTGGAAGGATTACGAGAAGATCATGCGGACGATCGAGCCGCTGATCGGCGCCGGCCACACGCTGCGCCATTTCGACTACACCCACAGCGCGGCGCTGCAGCCCGGCACGGTGGAGCGGCTGCGCAGCGACTACACCGTCCGCCTCGCCTACACGGAATGGGGCAGCCCGCTGCAGCCGACGCTGCTGTGCCTGGGCGGCATCGCCAACTCGGCCCGGCGGTTCGACTATCTCGCCCGCGCGCTGGCGCCGGACCACCATGTCCTGTGCATGGACTGGGCCGGCCGCGGCCGCAGCGGCTGGCTGGTGGAGCAGTCCGACTACAGCTTCGAGGGCAACGTCGCCCAGGTGCTGGCGCTGATCCGCCACAAGCGGCTGGGCCGCGTCACGCTGCTCGGCTCCTCGCTGGGCGGCAACGTGGCGATGCGGGTGGCCGCCGAGGCGCCGGAGCTGGTCGACGGGCTGATCCTCAACGACATCGGCCCGTTCATCCCGACCGAGCGCCGCCGCCGCCGCGCCGAGGCGGTCGCCCGCCACTACGTCTTCCGCCACCCGGCCCAGCTGTTCCACCGCACCGGCGCCGCCCAGAAGAACGACGGCCCGGTGGATGACACCGTCCTGCTGCACAACAGCTTCCACCAGACGCGCTGGTCGGAGGAGAATGGCGGACGCGTCTACCGGCACGACATCCGCGCGCTGCAATGCTACCGCGACGGCGCCAGCCGCGACCACGACCAGTGGGACGACTGGCAACGCGTCAAGTGCCCGGTCCTGCTGGTGCACGGCATGATGAGCGACGCGCTGCTGGACACGACCATCGCGCGGATGCTGGACAAGCCGCGCGTCAGCGTCCTGCATGTGCCCGACGTCGGCCACACCCCGACGCTGAGCGATCCGCTGCACATCGAGGCGCTGCGCCGCTGGCTGGCGGCGCCCCAGCCCTGGCCGGTGGAAAGCACCATCGGCTGGACGGCGGGCGCCGACCGCATCCTGTTCCGCTGAGGGCCGGCCCATGACGACCGGCTTCCATTTCGTCCGTCACGGCCAGACCGAGGACAACCGCCGCGGCGTGCGGTGCGGCGGCGATCGCGACGTGGCGCTGACCGACCAGGGGGTCGAGCAGGCCCGCCGGGCGGCGGCGCGCTTCCGCGAGGCCGAAACCGGCTGCGGTCTGGTGATCGCCGGGCCGCTGCAGCGCACCGCGGTGACCGGCGCCCTGTTCGCGGCCGAGCTGGGCGTGCCGCTGCTGACCCGGGACTGGCTGCGCGAGCGGGCGCTGGGCGCGTGGAACGGCTTGCCGATCGCGCTCACCCGCCCCTGGTTCGCGGCCGGCGACACCCCGCCCGGCGGTGAAGGCGAGGCGGCGTTCGCCGGCCGCGTGCTGGCCGGCGTGGCCGGGCTGGACGATGTGCTGGCGCAGCGGCCGCTGCTGGTCGGCAGCAAGGGGATCGGCCGGATCCTGCTGCAGCATCTGGCCGGCCGGCCGGGCGTCGAGCTGGAGAATTGCGCGGTGGTCGCCTTTAGCCGCCGTCCCGACCCGGCCGGCGGCGCGGAGCGCTGGCGCTGCGATCTTCCGGCCCGCTGCGGCCCCGCCGGGGCGGCGGCATGACCGGATACAGAGAACGACACCAAGACCGAACGATGCGTGGGAACCGCGCGGTGCCGCGCGGTGATGATGAGGAGAAGGGCGCGATGAAGCTCAAGATTGGTACGCGGCTTTTGCTGCTGGTGTTCGGTGTGGCGCTGCTCAGCACGCTGGCCGGTGCCACCGTCCACCTGACGGGAATGCGCACGAACCTGATCGAACAGCGCAAGGCCAAGGTCAAGGAGATGGTCGATGCGGCCGCGTCCGTGATCGCGCTGTATGGCGAGCAGGAAAAGGCCGGCACCCTGCCGCGGGCCGAGGCGCAGGACCGCGCCCGCAGCGCGGTGCGCGCCATGCGCTATGGCAACGGCGAGTATTTCTTCGTCTACGACTATGACGGGGTCAGCCTGGTGCACGGGCTGCGGCCGCAGGTCGAGGGCAAGAACCTGCTGAACCTGAAGGACCCCGACGGCGTTCCCTTCAACGTGCAGATGACCGAGGCGGCGAAGGCCGGCGGCGGCTTCGTCGCCTTCCGCCACAAGCGCAGCGACGACGCCGAGCCGACGCCGAAGATCGCCTACGCCACCGGCTACCAGCCGTGGAAGTGGATGATCGGCACCGGGATCTACACCGACGACGTCGATGCGGAGTTCCGCGCCCGCGCCGGCCGGGAGCTGATCGTCAGCCTGCTGCTGCTGGCGGTCAGCGTCGGCATCGGCGTCTGGGTGTCGCGCGGGATGTCGCGCCCGCTGCTGGCGATCCGCGACGTGCTGGGCCGGATCGGCGGTGGTGATCTGGCGGTCGAGGTGCCGCATGCGGAGCGGCCGGACGAGATCGGCGACATGGCGCGCGCCGTGGCCGGCCTCGCCACCACCCTGCGGGTCGCCCACGACGAAGCGGAGCGGGCGGAGCTGGAGCGCGCGGTGCGCGACCAGCAGCGCGAGCGCCTGTCGGCGCGCGCGGCGGAGTTCGCCCGCGCCATGGACGAGGTCGTCGCGATGCTCAGCACCTCCACCGTGGCGCTGCACGAGCGCACCGCAGCGCTGTCCGGCGACGCCGCCAGCACGACCGAGGAGGCGCACGCCGCCGCCGGCGCGGCGCAGGGCGCGTCCGACAGCGTCGAGTCCGCCGCCCAGGCCAGCGAGGAGCTGCGCAGCTCGATCGCCGCGATCAGCCGTCAGGTGGAAAGCGCCGCCCACACGGCATCGCGCGCGGTGACGGAAACCGCCAACACCACCAACATCGTCTCCAGCCTGGTGTCCGCCGCCGAGCAGATCGGCGCGGTGGTCGAGCTGATCAACTCGATCGCCGGCCAGACCAACCTGCTGGCGCTGAACGCCACCATCGAGGCGGCGCGCGCCGGCGAAGCCGGCAAGGGCTTCGCCGTGGTGGCCAGCGAGGTCAAGAGCCTCGCCAACCAGACCGCCAAGGCGACCGAGGAGATCACCGGCCAGATCACCACCATCCAGGGCGCCACGCGCGAGGCGGTCACCGCCATCGAGGAGATCGGCCGCATCATCACCGAGATCAGCCAGATCTCCGCGACCATCGCCTCGGCGGTCGAGCAGCAGAGCGCCGCCACCCAGGAGATCAGCCGCAACGTCCAGGAGGCGGCCCAGGGCACCCAGCAGGTGACCAGCAACATCGTCGGCGTCACCCGCGCCGCCGGCGACACCGGCCGCGCCGCCGGCGAGGTCCGCACCGTCGCCGACCACCTGACCAGCGAATCGGCCCGCCTGCGCCAGGAGGTCGAGAGCTTCCTGACCGGCGTGAAGACGGCCTGACCCCGGCACCACCCGAGCGCGATCCCAGCAAAAAGCCCCTGTTCCGCTTGGAACAGGGGCTTTTCCTTGCAATCCGGAACCGCGCCGTCAGTGCGACAGCAGCAGCGGCACCGGGCAGGTGCGCAGGACGTGGCGCGTCCCGCCGCCGCGGTGCAGGAACGGGAAGCCGTAATGGCCGTGCGCGCCCATCACCATCAGGTCGGCGCCGGTGTCCATGGCGCGGGCCAGCAGCGCGTCCATCGCGCCGATGTCGGTCACGGTGAAGTGGGTCTGCTCCGCCGTCACGCCGTGCAGCGCCAGATGGTCGAGCACGCCGACTCGCGGCGATTCGGCCACCGACGACGCGGCCTGGGTCAGCACGGTGATGACCGTCACCTCGTCGGCCTTCTCCAGCATCGGCATGGCGTCGGACAGCGCGCGGGCGGCCTCGCGTTCGGCGTTCCAGGCAACGGCGACCCGCTTGCCGATCACCGGGAAGCGGCCGGCGTAGGGGATGACCAGGACCGGCCGGCCGGAGTTCAGCACCACCTGCTCGTTCAGTTCCTCCGGCGCCGCGTGCGCGCCGGCGTCGCGGTCGTACTGGCCCAGCACCGTCAGGTCGGCGAAGCGCGACCAGATGATGACCTCGCGGATGACGTGGTTGTACTCACCGTGGGTCAGGCCGTGCCAATGGCCCTGAATCCCGGCCGCCGCCAGCTTCTCGTTGAACAGCGCCTCGCTGCGCGCCGCCGCCTCGACCAGATGCTCGCTCGACCGGCGGGCGATGATGCTGGTCGCGTTGCGGTCGCCCTGGGCGAACAGCCCGCGCAGGAAGGCGCCGTGCTTGGCGGCCAGCGCGATGGCGGCGTCGAGTCGCGCCTCGACGTGCGGGCTGCTGTCGAGATGGACGAGGATGTGTGTGTAAGCCATGCGGCCCTCCCGGAATGTGGTTCGGTGTCCTGCGACGCCGGTCCCTGGTCTTTGATCCGCCCTCCCCCGGCCCGCCGGCGGTGATCGACCGCGGGCTCGGGGGTGTGGCTGATTGTTTCATCGGCATCATGTTTAACCGCGGGGCGTTCGTCCAGCCTGTGGATCCGCTCCGCGGCGTAAGATCGCGGCGCCCGGTCGGTCAGGCGTCGCGGAAGCGTCCATAGGTGTAGTGCGCGGCGCAGGCGCCCTCCGCCGACACCATGCAGGACCCCATCGGGTTCTCCGGCGTGCAGACGGTCCCGAACAGCTTGCAGTCGATCGGCCGCTTCACCCCACGCAGGATGGCGCCGCAGTCGCAACCCTTGTGGTCGGGCACGCTGGCGTTGGCGACGGCAAAGCGCCGCTCGGCGTCGAAGGCGGCGTAGGCGTCGCGCAGCTTCAGCCCGCTGTGCGGGATGCTGCCCAGCCCGCGCCACTCGAAGGACGGCCGGGTTTCGAAGATCTCGGCGACCAGGGCCTGCGCCTTGCGGTTGCCTTCGGCGGTGACCGCGCGGGTGAACTGGTTCTCCACCTCCGCCCGGCCGTCGTTGATCTGGCGGACCAGCATCAGGATGGACTGCAGCACGTCGAGCGGTTCGAAGCCGGAGATCACCACCGGCTTGCCATGCTCCACCGCCGCCGGGGCGTAGGCGTCCGAGCCGATGACGACCGAGACGTGGGCCGGCCCGACGAACCCGTCGAGCGACGGCGCGTCCTCCGCCCCGACCTCGCTGGCCAGGATGCCGTCGATCGCCGACGGGGTGAGGACGTGGTTGCAGAAGACGGTGAAGTTGGTCAGCCCCTGCGCCGCCGCGGCCCGCACCGCCAGCGCGGTCGGCGGGGTCGTCGTCTCGAAGCCGATGGCGAGGAACACCACCTGGCGGTCCGGGTTCTCCGCGGCGATCCGCACCGCGGCGTCGGCCGACACCACCATGCGGACGTCGGCCCCCTGCGCCTTGGCCTTCAGCAGGCTGAGCCGCCCCGACCCCGGCACCCGCATGACGTCGCCGTAGGTGCACAGCGTCACCTCGGGCCGGCGGGCCAGCGCGATGGCGTCGTCGATCCGCCCGACCGGCAGGACGCAGACCGGGCAGCCCGGCCCGTGGATCATGCGGACGTTGGCCGGCAGCAGGTCCGGAATGCCATAACGCGAGATGGCATGGGTGTGGCCACCGCAGAATTCCATCAGGTGATAGGCGCGGTCCGGCCGCACTTCCCGCGCGATGGCGGCCGCGACGTTGCGGGCCAGGACCGGATCGCGGAACTCGTCGACGTACTTCATGGGCGCTCCCTCTGCTCCGCCATTTCACCGGCAAACCGGATCGTTCGCGTTGATACGGATCAAGCGAGCGGTTCGGGAGGGACCGGGCCGGGGGAAGCGGACTCCCGGGCCGTTACGCCTCGACCGGCTCCCGATCCTTCAGCCGTTCCCAGATGGCGTCGAATTCGGCGTGGCGGGCCGCGAACAGGGCCATCAGGCGCGGGTCGAAATGGGCGGCCGGGTCGATGCGGTCGTCGCCCGTCAGCATGATCGCCACCGTCTTCCCGTGGCTGAAGGACGGCTTGTAGGGCCGCTGGCTGCGCAGCGCGTCGTAGCAGTCGGCGAGCGCGACGATGCGGGCGGCCAGCGGGATGTCCTCGCCCTTCAGGCCGCGGGGGTAGCCGGTGCCGGCCCATTGCTCGTGGTGGCACAGCGCGATGTCGGCCGCCATCTTCAGCCGGTCGGACGCCGACAGGATGTCGAAGCCATAGACCGGGTGCCGGCGCATCTCCGCCAGTTCGCGCTCGTCCAGCCGGCCCTTCTTGTGCAGCACCGCCTGGTCGACGCTCATCTTGCCGACATCGTGCAGGGCGGCGGAAAAGCGGATCTCGTTGCAGAAGGCGCGGTTGCAGCCGGCCCAGACCGCCAGCGCGTGGGAGTATTCGTTGACGCGCAGGATGTGGTTGCCGGTGTCCTCGTCATGGACCTCGGCGGCGCGGGCCAGCAAATTGACCGACACCATGAAGGCCCGTTCGGTCTCGGCCTGCAGTTCGGCGACACGGCGGCGCTCTCGGGTCAGGGCGCGGTTGCGTTCGGTCAGCCGTTCCAGCGTCGCGGCACGTTCCAGCGCGCGGCCGACGATGTGGTTGACCGGGGCGATCATCCGCTCGTGGTCGGGCAGGAAGGTCGGCACTCCACCGCGATCCGGCTCATCGCCGGCGGCGCGGCGGTTGATCAGTTGCACCACGCCGACCGGCCGGTCGCGGAAGCCCTTCAGCGCGAAGGTCATGATCGACTGCGTGCGGTAGCCGGTGCGCTGGTCGAAGGCCGGGTTGAAACGGTAGGGGCGGTCCGGCGGGATGGCGTAGGCGTCGTCCAGCAGCAGCGTCTCGCCGGTCGCCGCGACGTAGCCGACGATGGAGGTCAGGTCGACCGGCACGGTGAAGAGGGTGGAGCGGGTGCGCACCGCGTCGTTCTGGACGCTGACCGCTTCCAACTGGCGGCCCCGGCCCCGGCCGTGCAGCATGAAGATGCTGCCGGCCTCCGCCCCCGTCAGCTCACGGCATTTGTGCAGGACACGGCCGCTCAGCGTGCGCAGGGACTGGTTCGGCGCGCGTTCGATGAATTCCAGAAATTGACCGACCAGCACCACCGCGACCGCACTCCCCCACCCCGCAAGCCGGACCAGGACACCCGACGGGAACGCCGGAACACTACCCCATATGCGTCGGATGGAAGAAGAGCCATCGGGGCGGTCCGGTCACCGAATCATTACAGCACGAACGATGTCACGGCGCCATCCAGCCGCCGGCCCACAGCCAGAGCGCCGCCACCGCCATCGACAGCAGCGCCATCGGCACGCCGCAACGGGCATGCTCGACGAAGCCCAGCCGCACGCCGCTCGCCGCCGCCCGCTCGGCGACGATGATGTTGGCAAGGCTGCCCGGCAGCAGCAGGTTGCCGGCCAGCGTCGACAGCAGCGCCAGCCCGTACAGCGCCCCCACCGGCGGCGACG
Organism: Azospirillum sp. TSO35-2; assembly: GCF_003116095.1. Classification (GTDB taxonomy): domain Bacteria; phylum Pseudomonadota; class Alphaproteobacteria; order Azospirillales; family Azospirillaceae; genus Azospirillum. The sequence goes on along the minus strand of NZ_LGRA01000013.1, from coordinate 30,705 downwards.
GCCAGGCGGCCAGCAGCAGGATCACCGCCGGGACGTTGCCGATGCTGTTGCTGCCGGCCAGCGCCAGCGGCACCATCACCGCCAGCCGGTCGGGCAGCCAGCCGGCGGCGGCCAGGTCCTGGACCAGCGCCGCCGGCAGGCCGGTCAGCCCCAGCGCGTGGTTGATGGCGAACAGCGCGGCGAACAGCACCAGCAGGTGCCAGTCGACCATCCCCAGCATGTCGCGGCTGGCCATGCGGCGGCTGATCATCATCACGCCGGCGACCAGCAGCACCGCGTGCTCCTGCGGGATGTCGCGGGTGAACAGCACCAGCAGCGCCACGGTCGCCGCCACCGCCTTGGCCAGTTGCCAACGGTCGAGCGGCACCGGCGTCACCTCCCCCATGCCCTCCGGCAGGCCGAAGCGGCCGCGCCAGACCAGCCCGACGGTGGCGTAGACGATCAGCATGGCGACCAGCGCCGGGCCGCCGCACACGGCGAGGAAGCGCCAGAAATCGAGGTGCCCGACCTGCCCGATCAGGATGTTCTGCGGGTTGCCGATCATCGTCGCCGCCGACCCGGCGTTCGCCGCCCCGGCCAGCGCGATCAGGTAGGGCCGCGGGTCGAGCCGCCGCGCCTGCAGGCCCAGGCACAGCATCGGCGTCATGGCGAAGACGACGACGTCGTTGGCCAGCAGCGCCGACAGCCCGCCGGCGACCGCGACGATCACCGCCAGCAGCCGCGCCGGCGACCGCGCCGCCCGCGCCACCCGCAGGGCGCACCAGTCGTAGAACCCGCTGCCGGCGTATTGCGCCGACAGGATCATCAGGCCGAGCAGGATGAAGATGGTCGGGAAATCGACCGCCGCGACCACTTGGCCGGTGTCGAGCGCGCCGGTCGCCAGCAGCAGGATCGCCGCCACCAGCGCGATGCCGGTGCGGTCGATGCGCAGGCCGGGAAAGCGCCCCAGCGCCATCCCGACATAGGTGGCGGTGAACAGCAGCAGGATGGTGAGGGTCATGGAAGCCTTGGAAAGCCTTGTCGTCAGGCCAGCGTGATCGTCGTGCCTTCGCGCGCGGCGAAACAGTCCGGGAATTCCGCCTGCGCCTGCGCCTCGATCGCCGCCATCGTGGCGTCGTCATGGTCGGGGTCGTGGTGGAACAGGCCCAGCCGCTTGACGTGGGCGGCGCGGGCGATGCGCACCGCCTCCATCCAGGTCGAATGGCCCCAGCCGATGCGCTGCGCCCACTCCTCGTCGGTGTAGGTCGAGTCGTAGAGCAGCAGGTCGACGCCGTCGACCAGGTTCAGGATGTTGCGGTCGGGATGGTCCGGCACATGCTCGGTGTCGGTGACGTAGGCCATGGCGTGGCCCTGGTACTCGATCCGGTAGCCGGTGGCGCCGTCGGGATGGTTCAGCGCCGCGGTGTGGATGCGCACCCCGCCCTCCAGCTTGAAGCTGTGGCCGGCCGGCACCTCGATGAAGCTGATGTCGCCGCCCATCGTGCGCAGCGGCACCGGGAACAGCGGCCGGTCCATCTGCCGCGCCATCACCGTCTCGATGTCCGGGCTGCCGGACAGGTGGCCGGAGATCACCCGCAGGCCGAACCCCTTGGTGTAGGCCGGCGCGAAGAAGGGAAAGCCGCTGATGTGGTCGAGGTGGGTGTGGCTGAGCAGCAGCGTGGCGCTGGTCACCCCGTCCGCCAGCAGCTTCCGGCCCAGCGCCCGCAGGCCGGTGCCGGCGTCGATGATGATGCGCTGCCGCCCGGCCCGCACCTCGACGCAGGAGGTGTTGCCGCCGTAGCCCAGATGCGAGGCCATCGGGCAGGGAATCGTGCCGCGCACGCCCCAGAAGGTGACCGTGAACCCCATTCCCCCGCCTCCAAAGCGCACGTTGGCGCCGCCTCTGCCCTTTGGAGCGGGAGTCTACCGCGAATTGACCGGATGTACACGGTGATGCTGCCCGGGAGGCGGCCCCCGCGTTACACCCTGCCCGCCGTCACACCTTGTAGGCGACGCGCAGCCCGCCCCAATGGCGGCCGCGCACCGTCACCGGGGCGGAGACGTCCTTCATCAGGGCGAACGTGCCGCCGCCCATGTCGCGGCGGTAGGTCTGCAGCAGGAAGGGCTTGGTGTTGCGCCCGGCGGCCAGGCCGACGCGGTCGTTGAAGATGCGGCGGTTGCGGCAGTGGGCGGCGTTCCACACCGGGTCACGGCCCTGGGGCTGGCTGAATTGGCGGTTGTGGGTCGGCAGATAGCCGTTGTCGTCGATCGCCACGCAGAAGACGATGCGGTCGTTGGCGGACAGCACCGGATCCTGGATGCCGGGCAGCACCCGGTCGCACAGCTGGGTGTAGCGGGTCATGAACTGCTGCGGGTCCGATCCGGCGACCGGCTGGTAGGCGCGGTCGAACAGGTCGGCCTCGGTCAGGTCGCCGCGGGCAAGCGCGTCCTCGAACGCCGCGGACACGCGGGCGGCGGCGTCCTTCACCGCGGTGATGAAGGGGGTGTCGACCGTTTCGATGTTCAGTTCGGCGGTGATGCCGATCAGCCGCTCGCTCATGCCGACCAGGCTGTTCACCCGCTCGCCGGCCTTGGCCAGATTCTCGCTGGACAGCTTCACGCCGACCGCCAGATCGGCGATCTCATGCTCCAGTTCGCCGCAGTTGCTGCCGATCTCCGACGAGGCGGCGTCGATCTTGTCGGTTTCCCCGTTCAACTCGCGCATGGCGCGGCCGACCGTCTCGATCACGGTGCCGATGGCGCTGGTGCCCTCGCTGACGGCGCGGGCCTTGGCGGCGCTGGCGGCGCTCTCGGCCATCAGGCGTTGCGCCTGCTCGTTCAGGTATTTCAGCGTCGCGTCGATCTCGGTCGTCGCCTCGCTGGTCTTGGTGGACAGCGACTTCACCTCGTTGGCGACCACGGCGAATCCGCGGCCGGCGTCCCCGGCCCGGGCGGCCTCGATGGTGGCGTTCAGCGCCAGCAGGTTGGTCTGCTTGGCGATGGTGAAGATCTCCTTGGCAACCTTGCCGACCCGGTCCAGCGCGTCGCGCAGCCCGATGATCTGGCCCTCGATCCCGGTCACCGACGCCACCAGCGCGTGGATGTCAGCCATCGACCGCTGCACCCGGTCGTGGGAGCCGTCGACCTCCTGCCGCGCCTGTTCGGTCACCGAGCGCGCCACCGATGAGGCCTCGGATATGCGTTGCGTGCTGCGGGACATCTTGGCGCCGGTGTCACGCAACTGCGTGAAAACCTCCGACTGGTGGGTGACTCTGGCGTTCACATCCTGGATGTGGCCGGCGATGTCCGCGATTTCGATGCCGAGATTTCCCGCCTCCTTCGCGATGTCCGCGATGAGGTGCGGCCGAAGCCCGAACCCACTGTCCATGGTCGCCACCGTTCTTGATGTTTTGTAACCGAGCGCGTTCTCCCGGGCAGGATTATTACGATTTTTAGATGTTTACGCAACGGATGGAGGTACCAAGACGCGTCTTGTCACACTGTCCTTTGGTCGGATATCGCATGGGGGAAGGCGCGCGGAGATTGCAGCCAAGCCCCCCTTTGTCGCGCCATGCGGGGAAGGTGCGTCGCCCCCACCCTTCGATCCGCCCTACCCTTCGATTCGGTGGTCCAGCCGTTCGTCCGCCAGCCCGGCCGGTTCCTGGTGGACCAGGACCTCAGCGTTGTCGAAGGCGGCGCTCAGCCGCCGCTCCACCCCGTCGGCGATGTCGTGGGCCGCGGTCAGGGTCAGGGTGCCGTCCAGTTCCAGATGCAGCTCGATGAAGCGGCCGGTCCCGGCGTTGCGGGTGCGCAGGTCGTGCAGGCCGCGCACCCCCGGCTCCGCCCGCACCAGCGCCACGATGCGCTCGCGCTCCTCCGGCCCCAGTTCCTTGTCCATCAGCACGTCCAGCGCGTCGCGCGCCACGCCGCGGGCGCCGTTCACCAGGAACAGCGCGATGCCGACGCCGAACAGCGGGTCGATCACGGTGATGCCGGTCGCCCCGGTCAGCAGGATGGCGGCGATGACCGCGCTGTTCATCAGCAGGTCGCCGGAATAATGCAGCCGGTCGGCACCGATGGCGACGGAGCCGGTGGCGACCTGCACCCGCCGCTGGAAGGCGATCAGCAGCGCGGTCAGGACGATCGACAGCAGCATGACGCCGATGCCGGCCGCCCCTTCGGTGATCGGTTCGGGATGGAGCAGCCGCCGCACCGCCTCGATGCTCAGCAGCACGGCCGATCCGCCGATGAAGGCGGCCTGCGCCAGCGCCGCCAGCGCCTCCGCCTTGCCATGGCCGAAGCGGTGGTTGGCGTCGGCCGGGCGCAGCGCGTGGCGCACCCCCAGCAGCGTGACCACCGAAGCCATCAGGTCGGTGCTGCTGTCGATCAGCGACGACAGGATGCTGACCGACTCGGTCATCAGGTAGGCGACCAGCTTCGTGGCGATCAGCGTCGAGGCGACCGCCACGCTGGCGTAGGTGGCGTACCGGCGCAGACGGTCCGGCGACGCGACGCCGCTCCGCGTCGGCGCGTCGCTCACGGAAACAGCCGCTCCGTCGTCCAGCCCGGCGCGCCGCTGCCGGAGTCGGCCACGGCCTCCGCCGGGCTGCGGAGATAGACCAGCCGGTCGTGCAGCCGGAAGGGACGGTCGCGCCAGAACTCGATGCGGGCGGGCAGCACGCGGAAGCCGGTCCAGTGCGGCGGGCGCGGCACGGTGCCCAGCCCGAACTTGGCGGCGTACTGCGCCACGCGCTTTTCCAGCTCCCAGCGGCCTTCCAGCGGCCGCGACTGCACCGAGGCCCAAGCGCCGATGCGGCTTTCGCGCGGGCGGCTGTTGAAATAGGCGTCGGCCTCGGCGTCGGTGACGGTCTCCACCGCGCCCTCGACCCGGACGGAGCGGCGCAGCGTCTTCCAGTGGAAGCACAGCGCGGCGTTCCGATTCGCCAGCAACTGCTCGCCCTTGCGGCTTTCGGTGTTGGTGTAGAAGACGAAACCGCGGGCGTCGACGCCTTTCAGCAGCACCATGCGGACCGACGGAATGCCCGCCGCATCGGCGGTCGCCAGCGCCATGGCGTTGGGGTCGTTGGGCTCGCTCTGCTCGGCCTCTTTCAGCCATTCGGCAAAGAGTTCGTAGGGATCGCGGTCGCTGCTGTCGGTCATGACTGGTGGTCCTGCGTCGATGGCTCCGCGCCGGTCCGCGGGCGGCCGAGGGGCGGCCGGGGATGGCGGCGGATCGTGTCCTGATGCGAAAGCGTAAGGGTCACAGCCTCATCACAATTCACAGCAAGGATAGGCTCGCTTATATCACTGTCCACCGCGAAGCCCCACCGTGAAGCGGATGGGTATGGCGCGCGGCAACCAACCTTTTCGAGGCGCAAGGATGTTCGTGAAGAAAGTCGTTCCGGCCCTGATCGTCGTGGCCACGCTGGCCGCATGCACGACGGGTGGCCAGAAGGAGACGGTCGGCACCGTCGGCGGCGCCGTGGCCGGTGGCCTGATCGGTTCCCAGATCGGCGGCGGTACCGGCAAGCTGGTGGCGACCGGCGTCGGAACGCTGCTGGGCGCCTTCATCGGCCGCGAGGTCGGCAACTCGCTCGACAAGGCGGACGCCGGCTATGCCGAGACGGCGGCCCGCAAGGCCTACGCCGCCCCGGTCGGCGACCGCATCACCTGGAACAACCCGCAGTCCGGCAATTCCGGCACCGTGGTGACCACGCGCGACGGCTACAGCAACACCGGAACCTACTGCCGCGAGTTCCAGCAGACCGTCGTCGTCCAGGGCCGGACGGAGCAGGCCTACGGAACCGCTTGCAAACAGGCCGACGGTACGTGGAAGATCATCGGGAACCAGTAATCCGACCGTCCCGCAACCTTTAAGCCCCGTTGGGGTGGGAATCCTCTGCCCGTGGCTACGCGTGATCCCTACAGCGTTCTCGGCGTCAGCCGGTCCGCCACTGCCGACGACATCAAGAAGGCGTACCGCAAGCTCGCCAAGCAGCATCACCCGGACCTGAAGCCGGGCGATTCCGCCAACGAGGAGCGGTTCAAGGAAATCTCGGCGGCCTACACGCTGCTGTCGGACGCCGAGAAACGCGCCAGGTTCGACCGGGGCGAGATCGACTCGTCCGGGCAGGAGCGGCACGCGGGCTTCGGCACCCGCAGCCGCACCAGCCGCGGGCGCGCCTACACCGGCACCGCCGACGACAGCTTCTTCGGCGGGGCCGCCGGCGGCGACGACTGGTTCTCCGACCTGTTCGGCGGCGGCCGGCGGCGCGGCGGGCCGGGGGCCGGGGCGGCCGGCGGCGGGTCCGCCGGGCCGAAGGTGCGCGGCAGCGACATCTCCTACTCCGTGACCGTCCCCTTCATCGAGGCAGCGAACGGGGCCAAGCGGCGCATCAACCTGTCCAACGGCAAGAGCATCGACGTCGCCATCCCTCCGGGCACGGAGAACGAGACGAAGCTGCGGCTGAAGGGCCAGGGCCTGCCCGGCATGGGCGGCATGCCCAACGGCGACGCCATCGTCGAGGTGCATGTCGAAGCCCACCCCTTCTTCACCCGGCAGGACAGCGACATCCATCTCGAACTGCCGATCACCCTGAACGAGGCGGTTCTGGGCGCCACCATCCATGTGCCGACCATCAGCGGCAAGGTGGCGGTGAAGGTGCCGGCCGGGGCCAACACCGGCTCGGTCCTGCGGCTGCGCGGCCGGGGCGTGATGAACCCGGCGACCAAGCAGCCGGGCGACCAATACGTCAAGCTGAAGGTCGTCCTGCCCGACCCGCCCGACGCCGAACTGGTCAGTTTCGTCGAGCAGTGGGCCAAGACCCGCAGCTACGACGTCCGCAAGAAGGCCGGGCTGGAGTAGGTCGGCCCCGTCCGGGACGACGATCGACGGCCTGCCCTCCGGGGCAGGCCGTTTTCGCGAGCGCACCCTCCCTTTACCGCCGCATGGTCATGCTGCGACACGATGCTGCGGGCCGCGCCGGTTCCCGGAGACGGTGTTGCGGCCCGCCGATTGCCTGGGAAACGTGACGGCATCCGGGCATTTCGATCGTGGCGTTCCAAACGCCGAAAGGGGGGACGATGGGCTTTGTCGACGCCGTCAAATCGGTGTTTTCCCAGTATGTCGGGCTGTCCGGCCGCGCGGCGCGGTCGGAATATTGGTACTGGGTGCTGTTCACCGTGCTGGTCAGCATCGCCACGGTCATCCTCGACCTCGCGCTCTTCCCCGACAACGACGTCAGCCCGCTGAACTCGATCGCCAACCTGGTCTTCCTGCTGCCGGGCTGGGCCGTTTCGGTCCGCCGGCTCCACGACCTCGACCGCTCCGGCTGGTGGCTGCTGATCGTCCTGGTGCCGCTGATCGGCTGGATCGTCCTTTTCGTCTGGGCGGCGACGAAGGGCGACGCGACGGAGAACCGCTTCGGCCCACCGCCGCTGGCAGCGGCCGGCTCGACCGCGGCCGCCTGACGGCTATTTCTTCACCGCCCGCAACGGCACGGCGCCCTGCCCCGCCGCCCCCTGGCCGGCCGGCTGGCCTTCCGGCGGCTGGTCGTCGGTCAGCAGCGTCTTGATCGACACGCTCAGCAGGTCGCTCTCCCGCGCATCGGCGGCGGCGAGCAGGCGGGCGGTGCGCTCCTGCCAGGGCAGGTCGAGCCCGCCCAGCCCGTGGACGGAGCCGCGCATGCCGATGCCCAGCGCCTTCATCAGCTCCAGCAGGGTCGCCTCGCCCAGGTCGCGGGTCACCACCCAGGCGTCGCGCGTGGTGTGGGCGACCCAATGGGCGTCGCGCAACTGTTCCAGGATGCCGTCGATCAGCAGGGTGCCGACGGGCACCCGGCCGACCAGCGTGCGGCGGCGCATGCCGACGCCCAGCCGGCTCGCCTCCATCAGCTCGTGCAGCACCGCCAGCGCCAGCGCCAGCCGCTGCGCCGGCAGCAGCCCCTCCATGCCGCCGCGGGTGACCTTGCCGGCCCGCCATTCCGGCAGCGACGCCGCCACCACCGCGCCGAACAGCACCGTCGACCACGCGATGTAGAGCCAGAACAGGAAGATCGGCACCACCGACAGCGCGCCGTAGATCGTCTGGTAGGCCGGGTATTCGCGCATGTACCAGCCGAAGATCGCCTTCGACCCCTCCAGCAGGATCGAGCCGATCGCCCCGCCGCACAGCGCGTCCAGCCAGAACACGTCGCGATTCGGGATCACCAGATAGAGCAGCGAGCAGCCGACGAGCTGAAGGGCAAAGGGCAGCAGCATGCCGATGCCCGCCAGCGGGTGGACCACCCCTTCCAGGTGGGCGACCTCCAGCGCGGTCCACAGGCTGCTGGACAGCGACAGGCTGGCGCCGGCGAACAGCGGGGTCAGCGACACCACCGCCCAGAAGGACAGGATGCGGGTGACGTAGGATCGCGGCTCGCGCACCCGCCAGACGGTGGCGAACGACCCCTCGATCGTCCAGATCAGCAGCACCGCCGACACCGCCAGCCCGATCACCCCGAAGATCGGCATCTGCCCGGCGTTCGCCATGAAACGGCCGAGATACTCCAGGATCGCGTCGCCGATCTCCGGCACCAGATTCTTGATCAGGGCGGTCTGGATGCGCATCTGCAGCGCGCTGAACGCCGGAAAGGCCGAGAAGATGGCGAAGCCGATGGTCATCATCGGCACGATCGCCAGCAGCGAGGTGTAGGTCAGCGCCGCCGCGGTCTGGAAGCAGTTGTCGTTGTAGAAGCGCAGCATCGAATGGCCGAAGAAGCCGCCCAGCTCGCGCAGGGCCACCAGGATGCGGCTGCGCTCCTCCTCCTCGCCGTGGAGACTGCCCTTAGGGTGAGCCATGCGGCGCCTCCTGTGCCAAGGTCGGTTGCCTCGGTTTGACCAATGGACGCTTTCGTGTAGGATGCGCCGCACTTTTCGCGGCAACACCCGCAGCACTTCCGTCGTTCACGAGGTTCCGATGTCCAATCCGATGCCGCTCATGGCCGGCAAGCGTGGCCTGATCATGGGCGTGGCCAACGATCGTTCGATCGCCTGGGGGATCGCCTCCACCCTGGCCCAGCACGGGGCGGAGCTGGCCTTCACCTATCAGGGCGACGCGCTGCTGAAGCGGGTGAAGCCGCTGGCCGACCAGGTCGGCGCCAAGCTGGTCCTGCCCTGCGACGTGACGGACGAAGCCAGCATCGACGCCACCTTCGCCGCGATCGAGCAGGAATGGGGCGGGCTGGACTTCGTGGTTCATGCCATCGCCTTTTCCGACAAGAACGAGCTGGACGGGCTGTACCTGGACACGACGCGGGCGAACTTCCTGCGGACCATGGACATCTCCTGCTACTCCTTCACCGCGGTGGCGCAACGCGCCGTGCCGCTGATGAAGGACGGCGGCAGCCTGCTCACTCTATCCTACTACGGCGCCGAACGCGTCATGCCCCATTACAACGTGATGGGTGTCGCCAAGGCGGCGCTGGAGGCGAGCGTGCGCTACCTTGCCGTCGATCTGGGTGGCCGCAACATCCGTGTCAACGCGATCTCCGCCGGCCCGATCAAGACTCTGGCCGCCAGCGGCATCGGCGATTTCCGCTACATCCTGAAATGGAACGAGCTGAACGCCCCGCTGAAGCGCAACGTCACCATCCAGGAGGTCGGCGGCGCCGGCCTGTTCCTGATGTCGGATCTCGGCAGCGGCGTCACCGGCGAGGTGATGCACGTCGACAGCGGCTATCACACCGTCGGCATGGTCGCGGTGGACGAGGCAGCCGAAGTTGCAAGCCTGCTGGGCTCGCTGGGCGGGACGCCGAAATCCAACGCGTGAGTTGAACAGCAGTGATGCGCTCGCCATCGCAGGATGGGAAGGAGGGATCGGCAACGATCCCTCTTTGCGTTTGCGGCAACGGCGTCTATGATTTTTGCAATATTCGAGACTTCGGGTAAGATTAATGCGCGCTCGCAAGAAAATGGACTCTGTTTCTCCGGTTCTTGAGCAGATCCTCTATGGCGGCTCCAGCGTGTCGATGAACCTCATCGCCATCACGCGCGAAATCCCCGAAGACCAGCGCATGTTCAAGGCGCAGGGACTGAACAGCGCCATCCTGTTCAAGTACCCGAGCTTCGACGACCGCGCCGACGACGGCGGCGACCCGATCGCCGAGGACGAGGAGCTGGAGGGTGGCGAACGGCCGGTCGAAACCGGCATCTACGTCCCCCACAACGCCAAGGCGCCGGACGCCGGCGGCGTCGCCATCTACCTGCGGGCCCGCAACGCGTCGGCGCTGCTGGAAGAACAGTTCGGCATCACGAATGGTCCGCAGGAAAACGGCGTCATCGGCGACATGAAGATGCTGTCGATGATCGACGATGTCCCGTCGCTCGACGCCTTCCTGCTGAAGACCTGCTTCGAAGCGGAAAAGATCAACGTCGACCCGCGCCACTGGCTGATCAGCAACGAGGAGGACCACCAGCTCCGCCGCCTGATCCGCGCCCGCATCGAACCGATCGTCCGCAAGGCGCTGTCGGGCAGCCAGGGCAACGCCCAGAGCATCGAACGGTTCCTGGAGGCCATCTGGAACCCCAACCTGGAAGAGGCCGGGCTGTTCGTCTCCGCCTTCGGCATCGAGCGCAGCGAGGCCGACACCATCTTCAGCGCCTGGAAGGGCACGACCTTCTACGAATACCAGCTGCGCCGCATCGCGCCGCGCGCCCGCATCATCCTGACCTGGCTGAAGTCGCGCGAGTGCATTCCGGTCGATATCCGCATGCACAAGCCCTACGAGACCCAGCTGCTGATGCACATCGAAAAGGTGGGCAAGCTGCTGGAGACGACGCTGCTCGACATCCGCACCATCCTGTCGGACTACGAGACCGCCTTCAGCGCCTTCATGAACGGCCAGCCGGAACCCTTCCGCGACTATCTGCGCAGCATCCGCTCGCGCTATTGGCTGCTCGGCTACTGCGTCTCGGCGCTCACCAGCGTCGCCCATCTGGACGCCCGCTGCATGAAGAACACGCCGTCGCGCAAGCTCTACTTCGAAGGCATGCAGAAGCTGCTGCGCCAGTTCGACGTCGCCCTGGACCGCCGGCGCGAGCAGAAGGGCGCCTTCTGAGGCTGTCCTGACGAGGCGCGGGAGGCCCCTCCCCACCTAACCCACATACGCAGAACAAGAAGAAGGGCGGCGCCTCACAGCGCCGCCCTTCTTCTTGTCGAGGACTGAACCCTCAGGTGCCCTGCGGCTCCGGGTCCATCCCGCCGCTTTCCTTGCCGCTCGGCGGCACGGAGGAGCGGCGGCCGGTCGAGGTCGGCTGACGCGGCGGGGTGGCGGCGAGGCTGTCGCGGTCGTCGTCGCGCAGGATCGGTTCGCCACGCAGCAGACGGTTGATCTCGTCGCCGCTCAGGGTCTCGTACTCCAGCAGGCCCTTGGCCAGGGTGTGGAGCTGGTCGATGTTCTCGGTCAGGATGGCCCGGGCGCGGTCGTAGCTCTCGTCCACGATGCGGCGGATTTCCTCGTCGACCAGCTGGGCGGTGCGGTCGGACATGTTCTTGTGCTGGGTCACCGAATGACCCAGGAACACCTCCTGCGTCGGCTCGCCGTAGAGCAGCGGGCCGAGCTTGTCGCTCATGCCCCACTCCGTCACCATGCGGCGCGACATCTCGGTCGCCATCTTGATGTCGCCCGACGCGCCGGTGGTCACCCGCTCCTTGCCGAAGATCAGCTCCTCGGCGATGCGGCCGCCCATGGCGACGCACAGGTCGGCCAGAAGCTTGGCCTGCGACAGGCTGATGCGGTCGCCTTCCGGCAGGCGCATCACCATGCCCAGCGCACGGCCGCGCGGGATGATGGTGGCCTTGTGGACCGGGTCGCTGTCGACGCAGTGGATCGCGCAGATGGCGTGGCCGGCCTCGTGGTAGGCGGTCAGCTTCTTCTCGTCCTCGGTCATGACCATGGAGCGGCGTTCCGCGCCCATCATGACCTTGTCCTTGGCGGCCTCGAACTCGTTCATGCCGACGACGCGCTTGCCGATGCGGGCCGCCAGCAGCGCCGCCTCGTTGACCAGGTTGGCCAGATCGGCGCCGGAGAAGCCGGGGGTGCCGCGGGCGATGACCTTGGCGTCAACGTCCGGCGACAGCGGCACCTTGCGCATGTGGACCTTGAGGATCTTCTCGCGGCCCAGCACGTCGGGGTTCGGCACCACGACCTGGCGGTCGAAGCGGCCGGGGCGCAGCAGCGCCGGGTCGAGCACGTCCGGACGGTTGGTGGCGGCGATCAGGATAACGCCCTCGTTCGCCTCGAAGCCGTCCATCTCGACCAGCAACTGGTTGAGGGTCTGCTCGCGCTCGTCGTTGCCGCCGCCCAGGCCGGCGCCGCGATGGCGGCCGACCGCGTCGATCTCGTCGATGAAGATGATGCAGGGGGCGTTCTTCTTGCCCTGTTCGAACATGTCGCGGACGCGGCTGGCGCCGACGCCGACGAACATCTCGACGAAGTCCGAACCGGAGATGGTGAAGAACGGCACGTTGGCTTCACCGGCCACGGCGCGCGCGGTCAGCGTCTTGCCGGTGCCGGGAGGGCCGACGAGCAGGCAGCCCTTCGGGATCTTGCCGCCCAGCCGCTGGAACTTCTGCGGGTCCTTCAGGAACTCGACGATTTCCGTCAGTTCCTGCTTGGCCTCGTCGATGCCGGCGACGTCGTCGAAGGTGACGCGGCCGACCTTCTCGGTCAGCAGCCGGGCCCGCGACTTGCCGAAGCCCATCGCCTTGCCGCCGCCGGACTGCATCTGGCGCATGAAGAAGATCCACACGCCGATCAGCAGCAGCATCGGGAACCAGGACAGCAGCACCGAGAACAGCGACGGCACGTTGCTGTCGTCGGGGACCGCGTTGATCCGAACGTTCTTGTTCGTCAGGCGCTCCACCAGCCCCGCTTCGGGCGGGACATAGGTGCTGAAGGAGCGGCCGTCGGTGAAATGGCCGGAGACCTGGTTGCCCTTGATCGTCACGTCGGCGACCTGGCCCCGATCCACTTCGGCGAGAAGCTCGCTGAACGGAACGGTCGTCTGCGGGCTGCGGGTGGAGGAACTCTGGAACAGATTGAACAGGGCCACGAGCAGCAGCCCTATAATGATCCAGAGCGCGAGGTTCTTGCCGAAATTGTTCACGTCACACGCCTTTCTGCGAACCCATCGCCATGCGGTGCGCCGACAAGGCCGCACCCCGGTCTCCACGGGCACGTTCTTCAGATTAAATAATGCCGTCGCGGTGCGAAACAACCGCAAAAGCTTGTCTTCCCAGCGGGAATGACGGGGCAAGGCTGGCGCTGTCCGCCGGAGCGTCCTCGTCAGCGCCCGAAAACATTGCGGGCACCGCCAACAATTCCGTTCCCGACCAAAGGCTTGGCAGTGTCTCCCGCACCACGGCCGGCAACGCTTTCGCCGCCGCGGCCGGGGTTCGTTCCGCCCATTCGTTCCAGCCGGCGGCGCCCAGCGCCGCGACCGTCACCGGCCCGCCGCGCGCCGCGGAAACCCGGACGCTGTAACGGCGATCCCACCACACGCAGCCACCCGGTTCGACGGTCAGGCGCTCGACCGCCGCCGCGGGTTCGCGCGCGATCATCACCGCGCCGCGCCAGGGCCGCACGACGCAGCCGGCCAGCGTGGTGCCGGCAACAGCCCGGCCCGGCGCCACCGCCAAGCTCGCCAGCAGCCGCTCGACCGCCTCGTCGCGCACCGGGTGGGCACCGCCGCCGGCCAGCGCCAGCGCCCGGGTCAGCGCCCGCAGCGCGATCTCCTCCGGCGCCGCCCGCAACGCGGCCGGGGCGAGGGTGACCCAGCCTTCCGGCTGCAGCGTCGCCGCCTCGGCCAGCAGGGCGGCCGTCGCCTGTTCCAGCGCGGCGCGCGCCCGCCCGGCACGGCGGGCGACCTCGCACAGCCGCTCGCGATCCAGCCCCTCGCCGCCGAGCAGGTCGCGGGCGACGCGCAGCCGGGCGCGGGCGAAACGGGGGTTGTGGTTGGACGGGTCCTCGACCCAGGGCACGCCGTGGGCGCGGCAGGTCGCCAGCAGGCGTTCCTTCGGGAATCCCAGCAGCGGGCGGATCAGCCGGACCGGACCATCGGCGCGCACCGCCGCCATGCCGGCCAGCCCGTCGGTGCCGGAACCGCGGGCCAGCCGCAGCAGCACCGTTTCGGCCTGGTCGTCGCTGTGGTGCGCCAGGGCGAGGTGGAGGATGCCGGCCTCGGCGCAGGCGTCGGCCAGCAGCCGGTGCCGCGCCGCCCGCGCCGCGGCCTGGAGCCCGCCGGCCGGCTTGACGCCGTCCCAGCGCAGGATCCGGTGCGGCACGCCGAGCCGGGTCATGGCGTCGCCCACCGCCGCGGCCTCCGCCGCCGATTCGGCGCGCAGCCCATGGTCGACGGTCAGCGTCCGCAGCGTCCCGCCACAGGCCGCGACCCATTGCCGCAGCAACAGCGCCAGCGCCAGGCTGTCGCCGCCGCCCGACAGGGCGACCGCGACGGCCGGCGCCGGTTCGAAGCCGCCCAGCGCCGCCATGGCGCCGGCGAACTCCGCCGCCCCGATGGGGCGCGGATCGGCCGCAGGGGTGACGACGGGCGCCGTCCCCGCCATCAGGCGGGGCAATTGATGCGCTTGCGCTCGGTGTCGGCGCGGCGCTTCACGCTGGCCGAGGCTTCGGGGAACTTGGTCAGCAACTGGCCGAAGGCGGTACAGGCGTCCGACTTCTTGTTCATCTGCTGCAGGGTCATGCCCAGCTTCAGCAGGCTGTCGGCCGCCTTCGGGTTGGAGCGGTACTTCGACAGCACCTCGGCAAAGGCCTGCGCCGCCTCCGGGAACTTGTTGCGGACGTAATAGCTCTCGCCGAGCCAGTATTGGGCGTTGCCGGCGTAGGCGTGCGACTTGTTCTTGGCGATGAAGTCCTGCAACGCCTTCTCCGCGTGGTCGTAGTCGGAGTTGCGCAGCAGTTCGAACGCCTGCTCATACTGCTTTTCCGGAGTCATCCCGGCGGTCGAGGGCGGCGTGGCCGCGGCGGTCTGCGCCGGCTTCTTGTCCTCGCTCTTGGCCGTCGCCTTCGGCGGCGGGGCCGCGTCGGACATCGCGCCGCCGCCCATCGCCCCACCCATCGCCCCACCGCCCTTCGACTCGAGGTCCTTCAGGCGGAAGTCGATGTCGCCGTTCATCTTCTCCAGCCGGTCGCGCAGGGTGGCGAGTTGGTGGTTCGATTCCTCGTACTTGCCGGTCAGCTCCGACATCGAGCGTTCCAGGTTCTGCAGGCGGATCTCGAAGTCGGCGGCGACCGACGGCGACAGCTGCGCCACCTCGACCGGGCCGTCCAGCGCCGCGACCTGGGCCTCCAGCCGTTGCAGACGGTCGATCTGGCCGGCCGACTGGGCGAGGACGGGGCTGGCGCCGAGCAGACCACCCAGCAGCACGGCGGACGACAGGACGGCGAAGGGACGGATGTGGGTCATGCGCGTGGGATCCTGGAAGCGATCTGGGTGGGACCGTAGCGACCGAAAAAGGCAAGCCGGTGGCGGCTGTTTAACAGAACTCGCGCGCCCGGGCAAAACATGCGGCCAGGAAAATACAGGCGGGAAAAGGCAGGCAAGGAAAAGGCGCCGCCCCGGTTGCCCGATGGCGGCGCCTTCCCTCAAACCCCAGCCGAAGGCGGGGACCGGCGTCAGTTGACGACGGTCACGCCACGGCGGTTCTGCGACCAGGCGGCCTCACCCGAGCCAGCCACCGCCGGACGCTCCTTGCCGTACGACACGACGGTGACGCGGTTGGCGGGGATGCCCTTGGCGGCCAGGTAGTTCTTCACCGAGTTGGCGCGACGCTCGCCGAGCGCCAGGTTGTACTCGCGGGTGCCGCGCTCGTCGGCGTGGCCTTCGATCGTGATGGTGACCGAGCCGTAGGTCTGCAGCCACTTGGCCTGACGGTCCAGGGTGGCGCGAGCCTCCGGCGACAGGTCGAAGCGGTCGAAGCCGAAGAAGACGCGGTCGCCGACGTTGACGACGAAATCTTCCGCCGAGCCCGGACGGACGGCCGACTGGTTGGCACCGGTGTTGGCGCCGTTGGCGGCGTCGTTCGGCGTGGATTCGCAAGCGGCGAGCAGAGCAACCGCGGCGAGAGCGAGGAACTTCATACGCATGTTCAGGGACCCCTTGAACGACAGTCGTTGATTTGACCGGTCTTTATCCGCGTGAGAGCCGCTTCTTCCCGCCAAGCCCCGACGGTAAGACGACATCCGGCCTTTGTCTTCGCCTTGCTCCCGCGCCGCCGCAAAATAGGGCTACTCCACTAGGGAATCAAGGGCGACCATGCAGGGTCCGATGCGTCCAGCGGGGTGCTGACCCGACGTTCGTTCGCACCGGTGATGTCGATGGTGTACAGCTTTGCGTTGCGACCACGACCGTCACCCGACGGCAAGTCCTTGAAGTACATCAGAACACGGCCGTTCGGCGCCCAGGTTGGGCCCTCGACATGGTAGGACTCGGTCAGGATTCGTTCACCCGTCCCGTCCGGGCGGATTACCCCGATTGCAAAGCTGCTTCCACGCTGGCGCGTGAAGGCGATCAGATCGCCGCGCGGCGACCACACTGGGGTGCCGTAACGGCCCTCGCCGAAGCTCAGCCGCTTCACCCCGGAGCCGTCGGCGCCCATGATGTAGAGCTGCTGGCTGCCGCCGCGGTCCGACTCGAAGACGATCTTCTGGCCGTCCGGCGAATAGCTGGGGCCGGTGTCGATGCCCGGCGAGTCGGTCAGCTGGGTCTGGCGGCGCGTCCGCAAGTCAAGCGTGTAGATGTCGGTGTTGCCGTTCTGCGCCATCGACATGACGACCTTGTTGCCGTCCGGCGAGAAGCGCGGCGCGAAGGTCATGCCGGGGAAGTCGCCCAGCACCTCCTGGCGGCCGGTGTCGATGTTGAACAGGTACACGCGCGGCTTCTTGTTGAAGTACGACATGTACGTGATTTCCTGGGTCGTCGGCGAGAAGCGCGGCGTCAGGACCAGCGTCTGCCCGTCGGTCAGGAACTGATGGTTCTCGCTGTCCTGGTCCATGATGGCCAGTTGCTTCTTGCGCGCGTTCGCCGGCCCCGACTCGGCGACATAGACGACGCGCGTGTCGAAATAGCCGTCCTCGCCGGTCAGGCGCTTGTAGATGGCGTCGGCGACGATGTGGGCGATGCGGCGCCATTCCTGCGGCGAGGCGCTGTAGCTCAGCCCCTGCATGTACTGGCCGGCGGCGACGTCCCACAGGCGGAAATCCACCTTCATGCGGCCGTCGCCGCCGGTGGTGGTGTTGCCGGCCACCAGCGCCTGGGCGCCCAGCGCCTTCCAGTCCTGGTAGCGCGGCTCACCGGTGCGCAGCTGGTCCGGCGTCTGCAGGAAGCCGCGCGGGTCGAGCGGACGGAACAGGCCCGAACGCTCCAGGTCGGCCGAGATCACCTTGGAGATGTCGGCGCCGATCTGCGCATCGCGGCCGCCGGACCCGGCAAAGCTGGTGATCGCGATGGGCAGCGGTTCGGCCACGCCCCGCGTGATGTCGATGCGCAACTCGGCGCGCGCCTCCTGCGGAGCGGCAACGCCGAGGGAGAGGAGAAGCGCGCCGGAGAGCCCGGCCAGCTTCAGGAGAAGCCTCGTCTTCGTCGTCATGGTCAAAACATGTCCCTCGGGTCGAAATTGAACACGATGAAGCGCCAGTCTTCATAGGTCTGGGCCGTGAACTCGCTGGTCAGCAGATCCAGCGGGCTGGATCGCTTGACCGCGCGCACGGCGGCGTCGGCCGACGCGCGGAAGGCGGCGTCCGACATGTAGCGCGACCGGTACTTGTCGTCGATCCAGGCGCGGATCACCGAATGGTCGCGGCCGACCTCCACATGGATCTCGATCTGCATCGACGCTGCGTCCTTGCGGCCGGAGTCGACGTTCCAGTTCTTGCTCAGCTGGCCGCGGATGGCGTCCAGCGCCCGGCCCGACGGCTTGAACGGCCGGTCGGGGCCGTTCGTCGCCTTCGCCGCGCCGCTGGGCGCCGCCGACGCGGTCTTCTGGCTGGGCTTGGCGTCGCTGTTGGCGCTGGCCGATGCCTTGCCGTCCGCCTTCGGGTTGTCCGACGGCTTGATCTTCCCGACGTTCGACAGCAGGTCGGACAGCGGGTCGGTCTTGGCCGACGGCTTCTCCGGCTGCTTGGCCGGGGCGTCCGACTTCTTCGGTTCGGCCTTGGCGACCTCCTTCGACGGCTCCGGCTTGGCCGGTTCCGGCTTCTTGGGCTCGGCCTTGGGCGGCTCCGGCTTCTTCGGCTCCGGCTTGGGCGGTTCCGGTTTGGGCGGTTCCGGCTTCGGCTCGTGCTTCGGCGGCTCCGGCTTGGGAGGCTCGGGCTTCGGGGGTTCCGGTTTCGGCGGCTCCGGCGGCTTCGGAGTCGGCGACGGCGCCGGATCCGGGGGAGGCGGCGGCGGAGGGGGCGGCGGGGGTGGCGCCGGGGTCGGCTTGGGCGGCGGCGTCGGCTCGCGCGGGGGCGGCGGCACCTGGGCGACCTTCGGCGGCTCCGGTGTCTTGGTTGGCGGCGGCGGGGGCGGCGGCGGCTCGTCCTCCGCGTCGGGTGGTTCGGGCGCCGGCGGGGCCGGCTTCGCCTCGGGCACCGGCGGACGCGGCGCGGCGTTGGCCGGCTTCGGCTCGCCCTTCTCGGTGCGGGCGGCCTGGGTCACCTCGCCGATGTCGACGATCTCGATCGGGATCGAGGCGGCCACTTCCAGTTTGCGATCGCTGGGCGGCAGGCCGAGCACCATCAGCGCGACCAGCGCGACGTGCAGCACCGCCGAGGCGATCAGGGGCTTGCGCATGGGAGTTCCGCCCGCCTCAACGCGCCGGCTTGGCCCCGACCCGCGCGGAGGACGCGGTCGGACCGTTCGGCATCTCGGCGACCAGACCGACCTTCTTGAAGCCGGCTGCGCTCATCGTCCCCATCACCTCCAGCATCTTGCCGTAGGCGATCTTGGCGTCGCCGCGCACCAGGATGCGGGCTTCGGGGTTGTTGTTGGTCACCGCGATCAGCAGCGGCACCATGTTGCCCAGCTCGACCGGGGTTTCCTGCACGAACAGGCGTCCGTCGGTCTGCACGGTGACGAACAGCGGGTCCTTCTGCTGCTCCAGTGGAGCGGCGTTGGTCTTGGGCAGGTCGACCGGCACGCCGACGGTCAGCATCGGGGCGGCGACCATGAAGACGATCAGCAGGACCAGCATGACGTCGATGAACGGCGTCATGTTGATCTCGGCCATCGCGCGATAGCCCCGGCGCTTGCCGCGGCCGTGGGATTTGCCTGCGAGTTGTCCGGCCATGGTTCAGGCGGCTCCCCGCTCCTCGAGGTGGCGGGACAGGATCGCCGAGAACTCGCCGGAGAAGGTGTCCAGCCGGTCGGCGTAGCGGCCGAGGTCGGTGGAGAACTTGTTGTAGGACAGCACGGCGGGAATGGCGGCCAGCAGGCCCATGGCGGTGGCGAACAGCGCCTCGGCGATGCCCGGCGCCACCACGGCGAGGCTGGTGTTGCCCGACCCGGCGATCGAGGTGAAGGAGTTCATGATGCCCCACACCGTGCCGAACAGGCCGATGAAGGGCGCCGTCGAGCCGACCGAGGCCAGGAAGGTCATGTAGCGTTCGGCCCGCGCCATCTCGCGGCCGATGGTCACCGCCATCACCCGCTCCACCCGCTGCTGCAGCGACCCCTTCATCGTGCCGGCGATGCCGCGGTCGGCGGCGTGGCGCCACTCGCGCATGCCGGCGGCGAAGGTCGCCGCCATCGGGTCGCCCGGCGTCTGGCCGATGCGGTCGTACAGCGCGTCCAGCGAGCCGCCGGACCAGAACGCCTCCTCGAAGGCGTCGGCCTGGGCGTTCAGCCGGCGGATCCGCATCAACTTCTCGATGATGATCGCCCAGCACCAGATCGAGGCGACGACCAGCATCAGCATCACGATCTTGACGATCGCGTCGGCCTGCCAGAACAGGCCGAGGATCGTCACCTCGTGAGCCGTTGCGGCAGCGTTGCCGACCAGTTGGGCGGTTTGCAGGGCATCCATCGCAGTCAGTCTCGCGTTTGCGCTGTGGGCACGGGGGTGGGGGAGTAAGAGAGGGTCAGAGGGCCGAAGATCAAAGGGACAAAGTCAGGAACCGGGCGATCAGGAAGACGGGGAGGCGTCGCGGGTACGGTCCGTCTGGGTCTCATACAGCGCCGCCATCGCGGCGCGCACCGGTTCGGGAAGGCGTACGGCCCGTCCGGCCCGATTGATCGTCACCAGCTGCAGGTCGGCGCGCGCCAGCACGCGACCGTCGCGGCGGATGATGTGTGCAACTGCGAAGGAGGCTCCGCGGATATCGACGATTCGCGTTTCCACTTCAAGCGTGTCCTCAAGCTTGGCAGGGGCGTCGAAATCGATGGTCGCGCGCCGTACCGCAAATGACACACCTGTGGCATCGCCCCCGGGCGCCGCCATCTCGGTCTGGCGGAAGCCCAGCAGGTACAGCATTTCCGACCGCGCCCGCTCGGCGAAGCACAGGTAATTGGCGTGGTAGACAATCCCGCCGGCGTCGGTGTCCTCGTAATAGACGCGCAGCGGAAAGCGGTGCGTCCCATCCGATGCGAACCAGCCGGACAGCGTGGACCCGGTGGGCGTGGGGGTGGAACCGGCGGCCGCGTCACTCATCGGCGCCCTCATCCGCAGAGTCGGGGGCGTCCGGGATGCGGTCGAGCAGGTCGAGTTGCCGGACCGGCGCGCTCGGCGGGTTGAGCCCGAGATAGCGGAAACCCTGGTCGGTCAGCATGCGCCCGCGCGGCGTCCGCTGCAGGAAGCCCTGCTGGATCAGGTAGGGTTCCACCACCTCCTCCAGCACGTCGCGCTGCTCGCCCAGCGCGGCGCCGAGCGTCTCCACCCCGACCGGTCCGCCGCCATAGTTGGTGGCGACCAGCCCGAGATAGCGGCGGTCCATGCTGTCGAGGCCGAGCCGGTCGACCTCCAGCCGGGTCAACGCTGCGTCGGCAACGCGCTTGTCGACCTCCTCCACCCCGGCGACCGCGGCGAAATCGCGCACCCGGCGCAGCAGCCGCCCCGACACGCGCGGCGTGCCGCGCGACCGGTTGGCGATCTCCCGCGCGCCTTCCGGCGTGATGCCCATGCCCAGCACGCCGGCGGCGCGGCGCACGATCAGTTCCAGCTCGTCCGGTTCGTAGAATTGCAGGCGGACGGGAATGCCGAAGCGTTCGCGCAACGGGCGCGTGATCAGGCCGCTGCGCGTCGTGGCGCCGACCAGGGTGAAGGGCGGCAGGTCGATGCGGATCGACCGCGCCGACGGGCCTTCACCAATGATGAGGTCAAGCTGGAAATCCTCCATGGCGGGATACAGCACCTCTTCCACGGCGGGATTAAGGCGATGAATCTCGTCGATGAACAAAACATCGTGCGGCTGCAGGTTGGTCAGCAGCGCCGCCAGGTCGCCGGCCCGCGCGATCACCGGGCCGGAGGTGGCGCGGAACCCCACCCCCAGCTCGCGCGCGACGATCTGCGCCAGCGTGGTCTTGCCCAGGCCGGGCGGGCCGAACAGCAGCACATGGTCCAGCGCCTCGTTGCGGGAGCGGGCGGCCTGGATGAAGATCGACAGGTTCTCGCGCGCCTGGCGCTGGCCGATGAACTCGGCGAGCGTCAGCGGGCGGATCGAGGACTCGGCGCCGTCGCCGCTGCCCTGACCCGGCTGGACCAGACGATCGTGGTTTGGGTCGCTCATTGGCTCAGTTCCTTCAGGCCCTGGCGGATCAGGTCGGAGACGCCGGCGCCGTCACCCAGCACCCGCCCGGCGGCGACGACCGCGCCGAAGGCCTCCGACCGGCCATAGCCGAGATTGACCAGCGCCGACACCGCGTCGGCCAGCGCCGGGCTGGCGCCGGGCACCCCGGCGGGCGCGCCCTTGACCGGTGCCGCACCGGCGCCGGCCGCGGGGCCGAGCGCCAGATTGCCGACCTTGTCCTTCAACTCGTTGAGGATGCGCGCCGCCACCTTCGGCCCGACGCCGTCGGCGCGGACCAGCGCGGTCTTGTCCTGCGCCGCGATGGCGCGGGTCAGCTGGTCGGGGTCGAGCACGCCGAGGATCGACAGCGCCAGCCGGGCGCCGACGCCCTGGATGGTGGTCAGCAGCTTGAACCACTCGCGCTCGGCCTGATCGCCGAAGCCGTGCAGGACGATGCGCTCCTCGCGGATGAAGGTCTCGACCACCAGCGACACCCGCTCCCCCACCGCCATGCGCGACAGCGTGCGGTTGGAGCAGGACAGCAGGTAACCGACGCCGTTGACGTCGATCACGACCCAGTCGGTGCCGGTGGAATCGACGATGCCGGTCAGCTTGGCGATCATGGATCAGGACTCCGAATCCCTCTCCCGCCCCGGGAGAGGGTGGCCCGCAGGGCCGGGTGAGGGGTTCGCCACGGCGACCGGCCGCCGCAGAACCGACGTTTCCTCCAGCCGCGCCTTGATCATCGTCAGAACACCGTCGAGGTTGTCGCCAACGTCCGTATTCCAAAATCGCACGATCCGGAAACCGGCCTGCTCCAGCATCTTGGTTCGACGCTCGTCGTGCGCGGCGCGCTGTTCCGCATGCTGACCACCATCGAGTTCGATGATCAACCGGTGGTCATGCGACACGAAGTCGACGGTGAAGCCGAAGATCGGCTCCTGCCGGCGGAATTTGGCGCCCAGCTGGCCGTTCCGCAGCTTCTGCCACAGGAGCTTTTCCACCTCGGTGGAATCACGGCGAAGCACGCGTGCGCGTTCGGCTTCCTGAGGGGCGGGATAGCGTTTGGCTTGTGTGGCGAGCGGCGAGGCGGATGGCCCCTCCCCCCCCCCGCCTGCGGCGGGTCCCCTCCCTCTCCCGGGGCGGGAGAGGGCCTTCTGGGGCTTTTCCGCTCCCTTCCGCCACATCGACCAGCTCGCGCGGTGGTGGGCGTGGCAGATCGCCACGGCCAGGGCGTCGGCGGCGTCGGGGCTGCCGATCTCGCAGCCGGGCAGCAGCAGGCGAACCATCATCTGGACCTGCGCCTTCTCGGCGCGGCCCTGCCCGACCACCGCCTTCTTCACCATGTTGTTGGCGTATTCCGCCACGGCCAGCCCGGCCTGGGCCGGGACCAGCAGGGCCACGGCGCGGGCCTGCCCCAGCTTCAGCGTCGACACGGCGTTGGCGTTGACGAAGGTTTCCTCCACCGCCGCCTCGTCGGGGCGGTAGCGCTCCAGCACCGCCGACAGGGCGTCGTGGAGCTGGACCAGCCGTTCGGCCAGCGAGCAGGAGTCGTCGGAATGCACCGCGCCGTCGGCGACGTGGCTCAGGCGGTTGCCCGCCACGTCGATGATGCCCCAGCCGGTGTGGCGCAGGCCGGGGTCGATCCCCAGCAGGCGCACCGGCGTGGGCACCGTCGCATCAGTCCGTCCGGCGCGCGCAACCACGGCCCCCGTCTCCCGCCAGTCCCGACTCATCGCCGGCCCGAACTCCGGCCCGGCACCGATCCGCCTTGCGCTTACGCGGTCAGCTTCTGCATCAGCTCGTCGGAGATGTCGAAGTTGCCCTCGACCGCCTGGACGTCGTCGTTGTCCTCCAGCACGTCCAGCAGCTTCATCAGGCTGGCGGCGGCGTCCTCGGACGGCGCGACGGTGTTCAGCGGGCGCCAGGTCAGCCGGGCGCTCTCCGCACCGCCGAACTTGGCCTCCAGCGCGTCGCGCACGAGGCCGAAATTCTCGACCGTGCTCGTCACCTCGTGGCCGTTCTCGTCGGATTCGACGTTGTCGGCCCCGGCCTCCAGCGCCACCTCGAACAGGGCGTCGGCGTCCGCCGCGGCGGCCGGGTAGAAGATGGCGCCGACCCGGTTGAACATGAAGCTGACCGAGTTGGTCTCGCCCAGCGTGCCGCCATGCTTGGTGAAGGCGGAGCGGACTTCCGAGGCGGTGCGGTTGCGGTTGTCGGTCAGCGCCTCGACGATCAGGGCGACGCCGCCGGGGCCGTAGCCCTCGTACCGCACCTCTTCATAGTTGGTGTCGTCGCCGCCGCCCGGCGTGCCCTGCTTGATGGCGCGGTCGATGCGGTCGCGCGGCATGTTCTGCGCGCGGCCGGCCAGGATGGCGGCGCGCAGCCGCGGGTTGGCCGCCGGGTCGGGCAGGCCGCTCTTGGCGGCGACGGTGATCTCGCGGGCGAGCTTGTTGAAGATCTTGGACCGCTTGGCGTCCTGTGCGCCCTTGCGGTGCATGATGTTCTTGAACTGGGAATGACCGGCCATGGGTCGAACGAGCCTCGAAAAACGGAATTTGGTCAATCGGCGGGTGAGCGCACGACACATGTAACAGGTCTGCCGCCCCACCGCACCTTTTCGGCGCGGGAGACGACACCCACCGGATTAGAAAGTCAATATGGCGAGATTGCGGCGCGGCCCCAGCGGGAGCCTGGCCGCGGAAGCGGCGAGCGCTATTGCATCCGTTCAGGCAAGGTCTGGCTCAGGCGGCCGCCGACGCGCAGCGGCTCGATGCGCAACGCCAGCCCGGTGCGGTCGTCGGTCTCGACGTAGCAGCCGCAGACGGTGCCCTCGCCTTCCGCCGGCGACAGACGCTCGGTCGGCAGCTTGCGCACCATCTTGGCCAGCGCGATCTCCTTCTTCATGCCGATGGCGCTGTCATAGTCGCCGCACATGCCGGCGTCGGACTGGTAGGCGGTGCCCTTCGGCAGCACCATGTGGTCGGCGGTCGGCACATGGCTGTGGGTGCCGACCACCAGCGAGGCGCGGCCGTCGCAGTGATGGCCCATGATCATCTTCTCGCTGGTCGCCTCGCCGTGCATGTCGATCAGCACCGCGTCGACGCCGCCCGGCCCCAGCCGGTGCGCCTTCAGCACCCGGTCGACCGCGGCGAACGGGTCGTCCATCGGCTCCATGAACAGGCGCAGCAGCACGTTGACGACCAGCACCTTGCGCCCGCCGCGCGCCTGCAGCAGGACGAAGCCGCGGCCGGGCGTGCCCTCCGGGTAGTTCAGCGGGCGGATGATGCGCGGCTGCTGCTCGATGGTGCCGACCAGCTCCTTCTGGTCCCAGGTGTGGTTGCCCAGCGTCACCACGTCGATGCCGGCGGCGAAGAACTCCTCGGCGATCTTGACGGTGACGCCGTAGCCGCCGGCGGCGTTCTCGCCGTTGACCACGGTCAGGTCGGGGTCCAGCCGCTCGCGCAGCGCCGGCATGTGGTTGATCACCGCCTCGCGCCCGGCCCGCCCGACCACGTCACCGAAAAACAGAATCCGCATCGCCACCCTGCTCCCAAAACCCTGAAAACCTGTGAAAACCTACACGCCGATCCGGAGCGTCTCGCGCTCCGTCACGATCCAGTCCAGCCGCTGGTCATGGCCGTCGACCGGGACCGCCGCCATTTCCTGCGCGGCGAAGGCGACGCCGACCGCCACCACCCGGCCCAGATCCCGCAGCGTGTCGAGCGTCCGGTCGTAATAGCCGGCGCCATAGCCAAGCCGATGCCCGCCGCGGTCGAAGGCCAGCAGCGGCACCAGCAGCAGCGACGGCCGCAGCAGCGCGCGGCCCTCCTCCGGCTCGTGGATGCCGTAGCGCCCGACCGCCATCGGCAGTGCCGGATCCCAGGCGCGGAAGACCAGCGCCGTGCCGCGCGGCCCCGACACCGGCAGCGCCACCGGATGACCCAGGGCTTTAAGATGGAGCAAAGCCGGCCGCGCGTCGAGTTCCGAACCAAGCGGCCAGTAACCGCCGACGGCGCCCCGCGGCAGATGGCCGTCGCGCGCCAGGGCGGCGACACGGTCGCGCACCGCGGTGGCGGCGGCGTGGCGGTCAGGATCGGCGATGGAGTCGCGCCGGACGCGCGCCGCGCGGCGGGCGGCGTCCTTGGCCTGCCGGTCGGCGGACTCCCGGTCCGCGGTCGGCTTGTCCGCATCCGGCGGGCCGATCATCGCGGACTCGTGGCCGTCGTCGGGAAAAGAAGGGCGGAAGGTGCCGCCTCGGCCGGTGGCCATATGCCTATCCTCCATGGCCTGCATGAGCAGGTGGGCGCCATATACCCGGGCCTAGGGCCCGGACAGGGACAGCTCCCTAGAGTTCAAGGTTATCGGCCCTGGGGATTATTGCAGCCTGTCGAACCAGGCAGCGGTCCTTCCGTACACCAATCTAGGCACGTTCGAGCCGCGCGGCAACCTCTTCGATGCGTTTTGCCACGGTATCGAGCTGACCGGCCACCGCGGCCTCGTCGACCGCCGGGGCGATCCCGCGCCCGGCCATCACGTCCTGCAATTCGTCGGCGAGGACCAGGCAGGTCATCAGCATCATCTGCGCCTCCGCCCCGCTGCGGCCGCCGCCGGTCAGCTGGCGCAGGCGGCCGTCGACGTAGGCGGCCAGCTCGCGCAGCCGCTCCTCCTGGCCGTCCTCGCACAGCATGCGATAGGCGCGGCCGTTCACCTCGAGGTCGACTTGGGCCATGGCTCAGCTCTCCAGCACATGTTGCAGGCGGGCGATGGCGACCTCCAGCCGCTGCGACACCGCCTCCGCCGTGGCCTGGGCGGTCGCGCGGTCTTCCCTCGCGGTTTCCAGCGCCTGCGACAGGTCCTGTTCGCGCCGGCCGACCCGCTCCTCGCGGGCGGCGGCGGCGTGTTCCAGCCGGTCCACGGCCCGGCCGAGACGGTCGAGAGCGGCTTTCAGGGAGTCCATGGACGTCAAACCTCGACCAGTGGGCACGTCGTGCAGCGGGGGACCCGACGCCCGCCCGGAAACCGGTGAAGCCGAGCCGCTGCCGTTGCGAGCCGATAGAGTTGGGCCGCCACGCCGGCCGCGTCAACCGTTCCGAAGTTCCTTACCACTGAAAGCCGATGCGGAACGCCACGGCGTGACGGAAGGCCGCAGCGGTCCAACCGTCCCGGGACCATGCCGGATTTCCTTGCCGATACCGCTCCCCGGTCCGGCGCGACCTGCCATGCCCGGTCCACCCCCAATCCCATGTTGACCTGGGCACGGCGGTTCTGCATGGTGCGCCCGTTTCGCGGCGCCCTTTCGGGCGACCGTGCAACGACCGTTGCCGCTGCCGCAACCGCGCGCCCGACCCGCAGGAAACGCCCCGATGTCCGCTGCCTCCGCCGCCCAGCCTTCCCTCCACACGATGGCCAGCGCGATCCGCGCCCTGTCCATGGACGCGGTCGAGGCCGCGAAGTCCGGCCACCCCGGCATGCCGATGGGCATGGCCGACGTCGCCACGGTGCTGTTCACCCAGTTCCTGAAGTTCGATCCGAAGACCCCGGCCTGGCCCGACCGCGACCGCTTCGTGCTGTCGGCCGGCCACGGCTCGATGCTGCTCTACTCGCTGGCCTACCTGACCGGCTACGAGCGGATGACGATCGACGAGATCAAGCGCTTCCGCCAGCTCGGCAGCCTGACGCCGGGCCATCCGGAAGTCGACCCGACGCTGGGCATCGAGATGACCACCGGGCCGCTCGGCCAGGGCGTCTCCACCGCGGTCGGCATGGCGCTGGCGGAGCGGATCACCAACGCCCGCTTCGGCGACGAGCTGATCGACCATTACACCTACGTCATCGCCTCGGACGGCGACCTGATGGAGGGCGTCAGCCACGAGGCCTGCTCGCTGGCCGGCCATCTCGGGCTGAACCGCCTGATCGTGCTGTGGGACGACAACCACATCTCCATCGACGGCTCGACCGACCTCAGCTTCACCGACGACACCCAGGCGCGTTTCCGCTCCTACGGCTGGAACACCATCGCCGTTGACGGCCACGACACCGACGCGGTGTCCAAGGCGATCGCCCAGGCGCGGACCTCCACCGACAAGCCGACGCTGATCGCCTGCCGCACCATCATCGGCAAGGGCGCGCCGAACAAGGCCAACACCCACGGCTGCCACGGCTCGCCGCTGGGCGCCGACGAGGTCGCCGCGACCCGCACCGCCATCGGCTGGACCCACGAGCCCTTCGTCGTTCCCGACGAGGTGCTGGCCGCCTGGCGCGCCGCCGGCACCCGCAGCGCCGATCAGGTGCGTGCCTGGAACGAGCGCCGCGCCGGCCTGACCAAGGGCGCCGGCGCGGCGTTCGACGAGGCGTTCGGCCGCGGCGTTCCGTCCGCCCTGACCGACACCATCGTCGCCTTCAAGGAAAAGGTCAGCGCCGACAAGCCGAACTGGGCGACCCGCGTCGCCTCGGGCAACGTGCTGGAGGTGCTGGTCCCGGCGATCCACGAGATGATCGGCGGTTCCGCCGACCTGACCCCGTCGAACAACACCAAGGTCAAGAACACCGCCGACGTGAAGGGCAAGGGCGAGTTCGCCGGCCGTTACGTCCGCTACGGCGTGCGCGAGCACGGCATGGCGACGCTGATGAACGGCATGACGCTGCACGGCGGCGTCATTCCCTACGGCGGCACCTTCATGCAGTTCGCCGACTATTGCCGCCCGTCGATCCGTCTGGCCGCGCTGATGAAGCAGCGCACGATCTTCGTGATGACCCACGACTCGATCGGCCTCGGCGAAGACGGCCCGACCCACCAGCCGGTCGAGCATCTGGCGGCGCTGCGCGCCATCCCCAACCTGCTGGTGCTGCGCCCGGCCGACGCGGTCGAGACCGCCGAGTGCTGGCAGATCGCGCTGGAGGCCACCGGCGCCCCGTCGGTGCTGGCGCTGACCCGCCAGAACGTGCCGACCCTGCGCACCGAGCACACGGCCGAGAACCGCAGCGCCCGCGGCGCCTACGTCCTGGCCGAGGCCGAGGGCGCGCGCAAGGCGACCATCCTCGCCACCGGTTCGGAGGTTTCGCTCGCCATGGAGGCCCGCAAGGCGCTCCAGGCCGAGGGGATCGGCACCGCCGTCGTGTCTATGCCGAGTTGGGAACTGTTCGCCAAGCAGGACGACGCGTACAAGGCCAGCGTGCTCGGCACCGGCGTGCGCGTCGGCGTCGAGGCGGCCATCCGTCTCGGCTGGGACCGCTGGCTGGGTGACAACGGCACCTTCGTCGGCATGGCCGGCTTCGGCGAGTCGGCGCCCTACCAGGAGCTCTACAAGCACTTCGGCATCACCGCCGAAGCGGTTGCGAACGCCGTCAAGGCGCGTCTCTGAGAGAAGCGGAGGGGCGCCCGGCAGAGTGTGGGCGCCCCGGATCATCAAAACTGGAGGAAGTCATGGCTGTTCGGGTAGCGATCAACGGTTTTGGCCGCATCGGCCGTCTGGTTCTGCGCGCGATCTACGAGAGCGGCCGCAAGGACGTCGAAGTGGTGGCGATCAACGACCTCGCCGACCTCAAGGCCAACGCCCACCTGCTGAAGTACGACAGCGTCCATGGCCGCTTCCCCGGCACCATCGAGACCGGCGACGGCGTT
>NZ_LGRA01000013.1:1192-1331 GCF_003116095.1 Azospirillum sp. TSO35-2 | reverse complement strand
CTCCATGGCGAAGGCGTTCACGCCGGCGTCGGCGTAGGCCTTGACATGGTCGCGGCTGTTGTAGGGGTTCAGAATGGCGAACAGCAGCGCGCCTTTGCGGATCAGCGCCAGCTCGTCGAGGTCCCCTTCCCCGGCGATG
>NZ_LGRA01000013.1:686-1182 GCF_003116095.1 Azospirillum sp. TSO35-2 | reverse complement strand
GCGCACCGTCAGGTCGCCGGCGTCCTTGGCGTTGAGGTAGCCGACGCCCAGCGTCGTCGGCCCGAAGGTGTACTGCGCGCCGGCGGTCCAGACGTCCTGCTTCTCGCGGCTGACGATGCCGACGCTGCTGCCCGGCTTGGCGTAGCCGCTGTCGCCCGACCAGGCGTAGCTGCCGCCGACCTTCAGCCCGCCATAGGCCACCGTCAGGCCGGCGTGGGTCGAGGACAGGTCGTCGAAGGTCGCCGCCGACACGCTGGAGTCCTTCGCCTTGCCGCCCAGGTAGAACAGGCTGGCGTTGACCGTCACCCCGCCGAAGCTGTTGGCGTAGGTGCCGCCGACCTCGTAGACGTCGCGGTAGGCGCCGGTGCGGTTGGCCGAGGGCAGCGCCACCTTCAGCCGGTTGACGTCGGTGTTGCTGCTGTCCGACGACGGCTGGTAGGAGGCGCCGAGCTTGAAGCCGGCGATCTCCGGCGTCCAGTAGGTGGCGCGGGTGGCA
>NZ_LGRA01000013.1:0-676 GCF_003116095.1 Azospirillum sp. TSO35-2 | reverse complement strand
TCACCCCGGGCGCGGTCAGCCGCCAGATCAAGGGGCTGGAGGAGGAACTCGGCATCCCGCTGTTCGGCCGCAACCAATCCGGCATGGCGCTGACCGCCGAGGGGGAAACGCTCTACGCCACCCTCGCGGAAGCCTTCCGGCGAACGGCCGACACCCTCGACACGATCCGCGCCGGGCAGCCGCAGCGGCCGGTGACGCTGGCCTGCACCGATGCCTTCGCCAAATGCTGGCTGATGCCGCGGATGAGCGACTTCTGGCACCGCTTCCCCGACATCGGCGTCAACCATCTCGTCACCGACGACGCCCATGGGTTCCGCCGGGCGGAGGTCGATCTGCGGATCCGCTACGGCTTTGGCGCCTGGCCGGATGAAATCTCGGTTCAGCTCTTTGAAGAGACGATCTATCCGGTCGCATCCCCCACCCTGGCTGAGCGTTACCGGGGCATCACCATTGCCGATCTTCCATCGCTGCCCCTCCTTCACATCGATTGGGTCGATCCGGACTGGACCGGGTGGGACGAATTCCTGCGGCGCGGCAACATCCCCCATGCCCCACTGCCGGGGCGGCGCTTCAGCAACTTCGCCTTCGCCCTCCAGGCCTGCCAAGCCGGGCAGGGTGTCGCCATCGGCTGGCACCGGCTGGTCCGCAACCATGTCGCGGCCGGCACGCTCGTCCC
>NZ_LGRA01000018.1:1150958-1151559 GCF_003116095.1 Azospirillum sp. TSO35-2 | reverse complement strand
GGCGCCGTCGTGACGGTGGCGCTGCCGTTCACCCGCAGGAAGACGTCCTGTCCCGGCACCAGGAACACCAGCCCGCAGGCCCCGTCGGAGGTCAGGAGGTTGGTGATCGACGACAGCTTGTTGTTGCCGGGCCAGTCGGGCAGGGCGAGTTCGCGCCGGTCCACCGCCTGGACGAAGCCGGGACGCCCACCACGGGGTGAACAGTCCATCCCGGTTTCGGACGCGGTCGCGACGAACACCAGCGGCGATTCGGCGATGAAGCGCAGGCAGTGATCGTCGAGAAAGGGGAAGGTCATCTTCACCATGCGCTCGGTCGGCAGGTGGTACAGCCGCCGCAACGCGTCGACGGTGGTGATGCGGTGGGGATCGATCAACTCGGCCAACTCGGCTCTCCGCCCATGGCGTCTGCTGCCCGCCAGCAAACTAACGTTGTTAGGTTTGCCTAACGACGTTAGTTTGTCAATGGGGAGACGGATGTGGGGGAGGGAGCCGCCATGAAGGTGCAACGACCGGACGTCATCGCCGCGGCGATGGCGCTGCTGGACGAGGTGGGGGTGGATGGGCTGACGATGCGGCGGCTGGCCCAGGCGCTGCACATCCA
>NZ_LGRA01000018.1:1017739-1150948 GCF_003116095.1 Azospirillum sp. TSO35-2 | reverse complement strand
GCGTCTACCTCCACGCCTTCGAAACGGGCAGCGAGGCCAGAGCCCGGATCGGCCACTGGATCGATTATTGCATCCACGAACGCCCACACTCGGCGCTCGGCGGCAGAACCCCGGCAGAGGCCTACGAGGGCACACACTGGACCGGATCAGATTGGCGGCGTGACACGAACCTGAACCAAGCTTATTCCAGCCGCCAAACTGTCCGGCAAACGGGGACCACCTCAAACCGACGGGAGCCGGATGCAGCATGACCTGAGACCGAAGTTTCCTCCGGTCATTGGCAGAGTCTCTGTGAGTTGTGATGCCCGAAGTGGGCAGTGATGGCAAGCTGGGCTGGGGCATGCCCCAACCCAGCTTGCGTTGCGGCCGCGGCGACCTCGGCGGGCGTGGCGCCGCCGAGACCGGAGTGCGGCCGGATGTGGTTGTAGTCTTCCCTCCAGATGGCCAGGACGGCCCGGGCGTGAGACAGCGACGCAAACAGCGTCTCGTTCAGGCATTCATCCCGCAGTCGCCCGTTGAAGCTCTCCACGAAGCCGTTCTGCATCGGCTTGCCGGGGGCGATGTAGTGCCACTCCACCCGGTGCTCCTGGCTCCAACGCAGGATGGCCATGCTGGTCAACTCGGTCCCGTTGTCGCTGACCACCAGCCGCGGCTTGCCGCGTCGGGCGATCAGGGTGTCGAGTTCACGGGCGACGCGGGCGCCAGACAGCGAGGTGTCGGCCACCAGCGCCAGGCACTCGCGCGTGAAGTCATCCACCACCGCCAGGATCCGGAAGCGCCGCCCGTCGCTGAAGCCGTCAGCGACGAAGTCCAGCGACCAGCGTTGGTTCGGCCCTTGCGGCAGCACCAGCGGCGCCCGCGTGCCCAGGGCGCGCTTGCGTCCACCGCGCCGACGCACCTGGAGTTTCTCCTCTCTGTAGAGCCGGCGCAGCTTCTTCTGGTTCATGGCATGGCCTTCGCGGGCCAGCAGCAGATGCAGCCGCCGATAACCGAAGCGCCGCCGTTGGCGCGACAACTCGCGTAGCCGCTCACGGACAGCAGCATCGTTCGGGCGCCGGGAGCGGTAGCGCACGGTCGAGCGATCCGCTCCCAGTACAAGGCACGCCCGCCGCTCGCTCACGCCGTGGCTGGCACGGGCATGGGCAACAGCATTCCGCATAGCCGCGGGCGTCACCATTTTTTTGCGGCGACGTCCTTCAGGATGGCGTTGTCCAGCATGGCCTCGGCCAGCAGCTTCTTCAGCCGCGTGTTCTCGTCCTCGAGCGCCTTAAGCCGCCGCGCCTCGGAAACCTCCAGCCCGCCGTACTTGGCCTTCCAGGTGTAGAAGGTCGCCTCGCTGATCCCATGCCGGCGGCACACGTCCGCCGTCTTCTGACCAGCCTCCTGCTCCTTCAGGATGCCAATGATCTGCTCCTCGCTGAATCGGCTGCGTCTCATCCGTCCGTCTCCTCTCGATGACGGACTCTACCTTTCCCCGGAGGAATTTTCCGGTCTCAGGTCACTGCCGGTCACGCCGAGCACGTAGCCTTTGCCGGCACGGCGCAACACCATCTCCAGTTCACCGACGCCATAGACGCTGTCGGCTGCCACCCAAGCGAAAGGCACCTCCGCGTCAATCGCCCGGCGCACCATCGCGGCGGCTATGGCCGGCTTGGTGGCGAAGCGCACGTCCTCGGGCACGTAGGTCTTGGCGAGGCGGTCTGGGTTGCCCGTCCAGTCCTTGGGCAGGTAGAGCCGCCGGTCGATGAAGGCGTGGCCCTTGGATGAGGTGTAGACGGCGAAGACGCCGATCTGGCAGTTGGTGATCTTTCCCGCCGAGCCGGTGTACTGGCGCCCGACGCCGCAGGAGGCTCTACCCTGCTTGAGGAAGCCGGTTTCGTCGATGACGAGCGTGGCATCGGGCTCTGCCAAGGCATCGAGCGCGTAGTCGCGGACCACGTCGCGCAGCGCGTCGGCATCCCAGGAGGTACGGCCGAGTACCGCCTGTTGACGCCAGGGTCCCCGATCACCTGCGGCTTCGGCTCGCATCCACCCGGTCTTGCGCCGCTCCGGCCCAAGCAGTCCGTCCAGGAACGCGCCGGCTGATGCCGCCGTACCTGACTGCAAGAACAGCGGCCGGAGCCGGGCCTTGGCTCCACGCAACTCGTCTGACCATAGCCCCAGCAGGTCCTCGACCGCGACACCGGACATGGCGACCTCCCAAAGCCTGTTCAACAGACGGGGGGTCGTTCCATCGCAACTGTAATGCTAGGGTCCAGACTCATAACCAGTAGGCGACGGTTGCGGCGATGTGGACGGCCGCCATGAAGTTGGTAGCGGAGCGGTCATAGCGGGTGGCGATGCGCCGGAAGTCCTTGAGGCGTCCGAACATACGCTCGATGACGTTGCGGTTCCGTTAGAGGTAGGGTGAGAAGCAGTTTTTCCAGCGCTTGTTGGCGCGTGGCGGGATGTTGGGCGCGGCCCCGGCCTCTTCGATCTTCCGGCGAACAGCGGCGCTGTCGTATCCCTTGTCGCCGTGCAGGAGGTCGGTGGCAGGCATCCGGTCGAGCAGACGGTCGGCGGCGGTGCAGTCGGCAACCTGACCGCCGGTCAGCAGGAAGGCGAGCGGCCGCCCACGCGGATCGCTCAAGGCATGGATTTTGGTGGTTCGTCCGCCACGGGACCGTCCGATGGCCTGGGCGCGCTCCCCCCTTTGCCGCCGCTTGCCGATCGATGGGCGCGCACGGCCGTGGAGTCGATCATTACCTGGGCCGGTGGGCCACCCGCCGCGGCCAAGGCATGGAAGATGTCCTCCCACACGCCCTTCGCCGCCCAGCGGACGAAGCGGTTGTAGAGCGTCTTGCGCGGACCGTAGACCGGTGGAGCATCCGCCCAGCGCCCGCCCGACTTCAGCACATGGACGATTCCGCTGATCACACGGTGATCGTCCACGCGCGGCTTGCCTCGGGTGTCGCGAGGAAGGTGCGGCTCAAGCCGCCCAAATTGCTCCACAGTCAACCAGAACTGACCGTCGCTCATCGCAAAGCCCCTTTCCAGGGCGTTGAATCACAACGGCTCCCTGACGAAAAGGCTCTTTATGGGTCCGGACCCTAGGAGTGGCCACCAGCGGCACCATCGACAGCGTGATCTATGGGACGCGTGTCATTCTTTGGGAGGCCATCTGGGCAATCGCGTCACGGACTCGAAGGTGTAATGCGATGTCACTGGATGACGCCGACCGGATGCTCAAATTGGCTGAAACCTGGAAGCCCACTGCTCACCAGAGAATGGTAATCTTGGCAGCGCTTGATCATAGAGGACTTCGGCGAAGTACATAAATTTTGGAGTGGATGTTGCAAT
This sequence comes from Azospirillum sp. TSO35-2, assembly GCF_003116095.1. Classification (GTDB taxonomy): domain Bacteria; phylum Pseudomonadota; class Alphaproteobacteria; order Azospirillales; family Azospirillaceae; genus Azospirillum. The sequence goes on along the minus strand of NZ_LGRA01000018.1, from coordinate 1,147,609 downwards.
GCAAAATAAATTCCTACACACAAGGGAAATGGCGATGTTTGACTGGCAGCCCATTGAAACGGCTCCACGCGACGGATCGAGAATTATCGTCGCCATGTCGGACGATTTCATGCAGCATCAGCCTTGGAATTCTCCGGGTGATGAGTACTGTATTTTTGTTCGTTGGGTCAGTCAGGTGGGTTACTGGGTAGACGATTACAAAATATTCGTGACCGACGATGAAATCACTCATTGGGCTCCGGCGCCGGTGCCGCCGCAAGCGACAGCCCACCAACGCATGCGTGACGCTGCTGCGATCGCAAAGCATCGTGCCGACAATGTTTGATTGTAATCGGTTTGAATGGAAGAGCCATAGATGTTGGTGGTCGATGAAAACCGACTCAAACCCGCCGCCGTCCCTCTTCGGCTGACGGAGAATCATGATCCCGTTGAGACTGAGCTGGTCAGCCAATCGAGTGGTTGAGATCAAAATGCCAAAGTTCCAGCGCTCGACGGAGATCGGCTATCATCAGAAACACGTTGTAATCTTGGGCAGTGATATCGCCATTGGCGCTGTGGACGAGCAGGGCTTTGATTGACGTTTCGTTGACGCCTCGGCACAACAGCTGAGTATTCGCGCTCCTGGCGCTCTGCAGTCTTGAACGGTCGTACGCTTTGGATCAGCAGCGGCCCGTAACCATGTCGCAAAACAGGGGCGACGCGGGCCGCTGTAGGCTCCATTTCTCGCCAGTTGCAGCCGCGCCATATCACCTTCGGTGATTGAGCGCTCCAGGGTGGTTCCCTATCCCGGACCGAACAGGGAGCGCCCGCGCGGGTTGTCCATCAACCTTGCAGATGGCTGAGGTCGAACTGCCAGAGTTCCAGTGCCTGCTGCAGATCGGCAAGGCTCAGCCCCGCGTTGTAGTCGTCCGTCGTGATGTCACCGGCCACGCTGTGGCCGAGCAGCGCCTTGATCATCGTCTCGTTGCATCTCCTGCAAAGAAGGTGCGTGTTCACGGTCGTCCGGAAGCTATGGAAATCCTGGCCGGGCTGGTAGATCCCGATCGCCCGGCGGTACTCCGTCCACCACAGGCTGTACGCGTGGCCGTACGTACCGAACCCGCCGCCGCGCTTCAACTCGGGGAACAGCAGGGGCGCGCCCTCGGCTCGGCGTTCCTCCGCATGCTTCAGCAAGCCGATACGGACTAACGACGAGTGGACGGGAATCGTGCGGGCGCTCGCCGCGGTCTTGAGGGTCCGCCCTGCACCCTTGCGGATGCGGAAGACGGCAATACCGCCCTCCTCGCCCACATCGTCCGGCTGCAACTGGAGGATCTCTTCCAGCCGCATGCCTGGTGCGCGCCGATGAGCGGCCCCCAGAACCGGGCATCGCGCGGTGGCGGGCTGCTGGAAGGCGTGGCGCGCAGGCGATCGTCGACGCAGCCGGCCCACGCCGGTGAGCGGAACAGGTGTTCCAACTCGCTCACCTCGTACGCGAGCCGCTTCCGGCGGTGCTCCTTGACCAGCGCCTTGTCGTAGTACTCGCTAGCGAAGACAGATTCGCCTTCCTTTCGGTCCAGATACTTCATGCCGGCCGCGAAGACCACGTTCAAAAAATTGATGTGTTTGTTAATCGTCGTCAACGAGTAACGTGCCACGTGCCAGCTGCCGTCGTCTTCGTCATGATAGATGCCATGGGCAGTTGACGGGTCCACCTGATCGTCGTTCAGAGCCTGCTCGAGCGCGTCCGCCTCGGCAACCGTATCCCTGATCGTCAATTTGGCGAATCGTCCCTTGCCGGCGAGTTTCGGCATATCGAGAAGTAGCGCCTTGTAGTCGCTTGCGTCCGCGCTGGTCACCTGGTCAATGGGCACGTCGCCCCGGTACTCCGTAAACATTCGGATGCTGGTGGTCGCATCGGCGATGGACTTGTCGTTCCAGCCCTTGTTCTGCTTGAGCTTGATGCACTTCTGCAGCATCTCCGTAATCGTCGGCACCGCCTTGCGGAGTGCGGGCGCAGAAGGGGCCGCGACGGGTGTCGTGGCGGGCGACGAAGCCACAGCGGTCTGAAGTGCCGCCTGGCGAGCCTTGGGTGAGCCCGGCGGGGCCAGCACGATCTCCGGCGGTGCGCGTTCACTCGAGGCTGCCTGACCATGCACGGCGCTGAGCACCGACAGGGCTTGGCGTTCCAGGACGCCGCGGCTGCTCGGGTCAACGGCGATGCCCTCCGTCTCCAACCGCTCAACAGCGCGCTGGACATAGGCCTGCGCCATAGGGCGGTCGTTGCGGCGCGCGGCGTCCAGGTACGCTCCCTGCACGCCTTGGGCAATGGTGGCGCGGATCGTCGAGGCGGCGCGCGCCGTCGTCAGTTGCGCCGGCGGTGGAGGGTTCTCCGCGACGAAGTCGCGAATGGCGCGGTCCAAATCCGGCGGCAGCCAGGGGCCCCGGTGGACAGGCCCACCTTCGGCGAGCCCGTCCACCATGGTGGTGGTCTGGTCGTCGCCGCCTCGGGTTGGAGCGCCAACGGATGGACCTGCCGCAATCCCATCGGCCCGGCCCTTGTCCGGATCCTTCAGTTCGGCGTCATCCATGCCGGTTATCGGTCCTTGCTTGGCCAGCCAGTGCAGCAAGGACTGGGCGAGGTCCTCCGGCACCACGATGCGGCGCGCCGCCGTGGGACGCGGGACGAACCTCAGGTCCGGCGGCTGCTGGGCGCGTTCGGCTTGGTCGGCGGCCAGGGCGTCGTCGCGCACCCGGGTGAGGATGGAGGTCAGCGTGGCGGGGTCCAGCGGTGCCTGATGCATGCGCAACTCCTCCAGCGCGAGGTCGAGCAGCAGGGCGATGCGCCGAGCTCCTCGGAGGACGCCCGTACCGAGCGACACGCTCAGTCTCCCGCGCGGGGCGGTCAGCTGCAAGTCGGACGGCACGCGGCGGCGCCAGTGCCAGATCTGGTGGCGGAGGACGAGGTGCGCGGTCTGGCCCATGCTCGATGCTCGGACGGGTCCGGGCGGCGCTTGGGCAGCAGCTTTGGGCAGCAGCCATGGGCACCACCTGCGGATCGTTGCAGGGGCGGCGGAGCCAAGTGCTTGATTCTAAAGGGAGGTCGTGAGAGTTGGTTGGGGGACTAGGATTCGAACCTAGGCTGGCGGAGTCAGAGTCCGCTGTCCTACCGCTAGACGATCCCCCAGACCGTCACCGGGGCGGCTCGTTCGCCGTGCCCCGTGGTGTGGGCGGGTTTATAGCGATGACGTGACGGGCTGTGAAGAGCTTTTTTTGCTGTGGATGCATTTTTCTTCGGCGGGGCTCCGCCGGCTGGGGTTTCCCTCGGCCGGCGGAATGGGTGGTCGGTCAGTGGGTGGTGGCTTTGGCCAGAGGGGCGACGATCTGGCGGAGATCGTCGTCGGATTCCAACTCGTCCAGGCGGCGGTGGAGCCGGCGGCGCCAATTCGGGTGCTGGTCGACGGTGCCGGGCAGGTTCGGCTGCTCGTCGTCGCACAGCGCGTCCTCGATCTGCGCCATGACGATGCAGGCCGGACTGCGCGCCAGATAGGCGTGGACGGCGGCCGACAGCTCGGTGCGGAAGGGCTGGTCTCCCTCGTCGCTGGGGTAGCTGGCCGGGCGCAGACCTTCGCGGGACAACGCCTGCAACAGGCGCCAGCGGTCGACACCGCGGTCCCAGCGGTCCTTGTCGCGCATCGCGTCGTCAGGGTAAAGGCCCAGCCGCTGCCGCCAGTCGAGGTCGCGGCCGGTCCAGAAGCCCTTGAACGGCGCCAGATCATGGGTGCTGACCGTCGCCATCGACCCGGCGGGGTACTCGCCCGGCGGCTTGAAGCCACCGTCGGGCGTGCGTTCGAAATAGAGCACGCGGTAGCTGAGGATGCCGGCGCGCTCCAGCGCCGGGCGGAACCCCTCGGGCACGGTGCCCAGATCCTCGCCGATCACGACGCAGCGGTTGCGCCGGCTTTCCAACGCCACGATGCGCAGCAGGTCCTCGAACGGATAGGCGACGTAGGCGCCGTCGCTGCCGTCCTCCGGGATCCAGAACAGGTGCTGCAAGGCCATGACATGGTCGATGCGCAGGGCGCCGGCGTGGCGCATGTTGGCGCGCAGCAGCTCGATGAAGGGGCGGTAGGCGGCCTCGCGCAGCCCCACCGGCGACAGCGGCGACAGACCCCAGTTCTGGCCCTTCAGGTTGAACTGGTCAGGCGGCGCGCCGACGTTGGCGCCCTGCACCAGGATCGCGGAGTCGGCCCAGGCCGCCCCGCCGCCGGGATGGGCGGCGACGGCAAGGTCGCGGTAGAACCCCATGGTCAGGCCAGCGGCCCGGCCGCGCGCCGCGGCCTCGCCCAGCTGACGGTCGGCTTCGAACTGCGCCCAGGCGAAAAAGTCGACCCGCCCGGCATGCTCGGCGGCGAATGCGGCGACCTCGGCGCTGTCCGGGTCCTGGAAGGCGGCCGGCCAGGTCCGCCACATCCATTGCGACGGGTCGCGGCGGAAGAAATGCTCGTGCAGGGCGTCGAACCGGGCGTGACGGTCCAGCGCCGGGCCGATGGCCTGCCGGAACGTCGCGTAGGCCACCTTGCGCGGGTGGTCGGCCGGCAGGTCGCGGAAGCGGGCGTGCAGCGCCTCCAACACCGGCAGCTTCAGCGCCGCCACAGCCGGGTAATCGACCAGCTCGGCATCGCGCGCGGCGGCCAGCGCCTCCTGGAAGGCCGGATCGGCGAGGCGCGAGCGGAGGTCGGCAGCGTCGGCCAGCTCAGGCACTGCGGTCGGGTCGATGTAGAGGATGTTGAGGAAATGACGGCTGGACGGCGAATAGGGGCCGATGTGGTGGGGATCGGCCGGGAACAGCGCGTGCAGCGGGTTCAGCCCGACCAGCCCGGCACCGAGCCGCCCGGCGACCTCCGCGAAGCCGGCCAGGTCGCCGAAGTCACCCATCCCCCAGTCGCGGTCGGAGCGCAGCGAATAGACCTGCAGGCCAATGCCCCAGACCCGCCCGGTGGGCACCATCTCCTCCACCGTCACGCAGCGCTCGGGCGTGACGATCAGGGTGGTGGTGCCGGTCGGGCCGTCCACCCCCCCGGGCGCCCCTTCGGCGGCCTCCACGCGCACCTCCAGCCGGTGGTAGCCGGTCGGCAGCGACACCGGCAGCCGCCCACCGAGCGCCCGGCGTTCATAATGGCGACCATCGACGTTGGCGTGGTCGACCAGCGGCAGGTCGCGCACCGTGGCGCGGTCCCGCTGCGGCGCGCCGTCCTCAGGCGTCAGTTCCCAGGCCAGGGTGGCGTCGTCGAGACCGGCCGGCAGGGCGACCGGCAAGGTGATGCCCTGCCCTTCCACGGTGACCAGGACCGGCGGCAACGGGCGGCTCCAGGCCCGCCGCTCGACCGTTCGCAGGCTGGCGGCGACATCGTCGTCCGTGGCGGCGCTCAGCCCCATCGCCGCGATCAGCGCCCGTTTGGTGGCGACGGAGGTCTCGCGCCGGTGTCCCCAGATGTCGTGGTAGACGGGTTCGAGTCCAAGCAGATCGGCCAGCCGGTCGAGATCACTCATGCAGGGTCCCCGCGGGTTGTGCAAAACGTCGTGGTGGAGGCATAGGGATTGGCGCGATGGCGGACGACGTCAATGCCGCCCGGCGGCCTATGCCATCGGCGCGGCATCAGCCGCCCGGACGCGCAGACGCCGACACCAGGGCATCCGGTGCGCCGGCGGCCGGCGGCGGCATCGCCGCGGCGGGATCGGCCGGCGCGGCTGCGGCGGCTGCGGCGGCCTTGGCCTGGGCCATCTGCTCCAGCCGGGCGCGATAGCCGGTGACCGCGGTCGAAACCTCGCGGGTCATCGCCTCCAGCGGGCGGTCGGGGTCGACGGCCTGCATCAGCGCGCGCGACAGCGTCTGCAACTGGGCGAGATCGTCGGCACCGGCCGGGCCGGCCTGCACCCGGCTGAGGATCGTCTCGACCAGCGTCTTGACGGCGCGGGCGACCGCCTCGACCGGGGCGTGGTCGCCATCGCCGTCGAGCCGGCGCAGCAGATCGTCGAGAAAGCCGCCGATGCGGCCGACATGGTCGACCGCCATCCGGTCCGGCGTGGCCCGCGCCAACCCGACCATGGCGAATTCGGCCAGGAAGGCGACCTGGATGCTGGCGCGCAGCCGTTTCTGCGTGGCGACGGTGGCGATCGCCTCGTTCAGCAGCATCCGCACGCCGGACTGGGTCCACTGTCCGGTCGCCTTCAGGCGCAGCGTGTTGGGCGCGTCCAGCACCGGCACCTGCGCGCCGTCCCGCGGCGATTTGCGGCGGTCGGGGCCGGTGTAGTCGGCGGTGACGACGAAGCCCTTGCGCGATTCGATCAGGCTGACGATGCGGTCGCGCACCTGCTTGGGCGACACCGGCTTCATCAGCAGGTCGTCGCCGCCGACGTTGGTGGCGCGGGTCAGCAGCGCCGGCGTCGGGGCCCAGGTGGTGGCGATCACGCAGGTGAACGGGTTGGGCACGGTCGGTTCGTTGCGCAGCGTGCGGATGAAGCGGAAGGCCTCGCCATCCTCGGCGTCGGCGTCAACCAGGATCAGGTCCGGCATCGCGGCGGTCAGCAGCCCGGCGGCGGCCTTGACCGAATCGAACAGCTCCACCCGGCGGAAGCCCATGCGGATCAGCACGTCGCGGAACACACGCGCGGTGTTGAGCTGGTTGTCGATGATCGCGGCGTCGACCTGCGAGAAATCGTAATCCGGCATGGTTCCGTCCCGAAGCTCCGCTGCGACCATGAGGGTAGCACGCCTTGTCGCCGCTCGTCTCGGTAGCATCTCTCCAGCCGGCTGGACAGTGGGCAAAGGAACGCAGGGAACCGGGCCCCGGCGTCACAGCCCCGGCTGTTCGACCAGCGTGAAGACCAGCACGGTGCGCCCGTCGACCAGCAGCGCCCGGCCGGCCAGATGCATGCGCTCGTCCCCCGCCCCGTCGGCGACGCGGGTGTCGAGCACGCAGCGCCAGCCGCGACCGCCCGGCACATCGGGCAGGGTCACGCCCAGCGTGTCGGCGTGGGCGTTCAGCACAATCAGCAGCACGCCGTCCGACAGCGGCTGGCCGTCGGGGCCGACATGGTTGCCGGCGCGGCCGTTCAGCAGCAGGACGATGCAGCGGGCCTGGGTGTTGCGCCAATGCTCGGCGGTCTTCTCCAGCCCTTGCGCGTTGTACCAGACGATGTCCTTCAGCCCGTTGGCCGCCACCTCCCGTCCGTGCAGGAAGGTCGGGCGGCGCAGCACCGGATGCGCCCGCCGCAGCGCGATCAGCCGGCGGACGAAGGGCACCAGCGCCCCGTCGCGCTTCGACCAGTCGAGCCAGGTGATGTCGTTGTCCTGGCAATAGGCGTTGTTGTTGCCCTTCTGGCTGTGGTCCAGCTCGTCGCCGGCGAGCATCATCGGGGTGCCTTGCGACAGCATCAGCGTCGCCAGCAGGTTGCGCTTCTGCCGCGCCCGCAGTTCGTTGACGCCGACGTCGGCGGTCTCCCCCTCCACCCCGTGGTTCCACGAGCAGTTGGCGGAATGGCCGTCGCGGTTGTCCTCGCCGTTGGCCCAATTGTGCTTGTCGTTGAAGGTGACGAGGTCGTGCAGGGTGAAGCCGTCATGGGCGGTGATGAAGTTCACGCTGGCCCAGGGGCGGCGCCCGCGCTTCTCGAACAGGTCGGCGGAGCCGGCGATGCGGCCGGCCAGTTCCGGCAGCATGCCGTCGTCGCCGCGCCAGTAGCGGCGCACCGTGTCGCGGTAGCGGTCGTTCCACTCCGCCCAGCCCGGCGGGAAATTGCCGACCTGATAGCCGCCGGGGCCGATGTCCCACGGCTCGGCGATCAGCTTGACGTCGGCCAGCACCGGGTCCTGCCGCACCGCGTCGAGGAAGCCCGAGCCGGGGTCGTAGCCGTAGGGCTCGCGCGCCAGCACAGTGGCGAGGTCGAAGCGGAAACCGTCGACATGCATCTCCGTCACCCAGTAGCGCAAGGAATCCATCACCATCTGCACCACCCGCGGGTGGCTGAGGTTCAGGGTGTTGCCGGTGCCGGTGTCGTTGATGTAGTGGCGCGGGCTGTCGGGCATCAGCCGGTAGTAGCTGAGGTTGTCGATGCCCTTGAAGGACAGGGTCGGCCCCAGATGGTTGCCTTCGGCGGTGTGGTTGTAGACGACGTCGAGGATGACCTCGATCCCCGCCTCGTGCAGGCGGGCGACCATCGTCTTGAACTCCGACAGGACGCCGGTGGTCATGTAGCGCGGCTCCGGCGCGAAGAAGCCGATGGTGTTGTAGCCCCAGTAGTTGGTCATCCCGCGGGTGACCAGATGCTGTTCGTCGGCCACCGCCTGGACCGGCAGGAACTCCACCGAGGTGATGCCGAGCGCCCGCAGATACTCGATGACGCTCTGCGTCGACAGGCCGGCGAAGGTGCCGCGCAGGTGGGCCGGCACGTCCGGATGGCGCATGGTGAAGCCGCGGACATGCGTCTCGTAGACGACGGTGTCGGTCCAGGGGATGGTGCGGTGCCGGTCATGCCCCCAGGTGAAGGCGCCGTCCACCACCCGGCATTTCGGCATGCCGCGGGCGTTGTCGCGCCGGTCGAAGGACAGATCCTCGCGCGTCGAGCCGACCCGGTAGCCGTAATGGGCGTCCGACCATTTGAAGCCGCCGAACAGCGCCCGGGCGTAGGGATCGAGCAGCAGCTTGTTGGGGTTGAAGCGGTGCCCCTCCTCCGGCTCGTAGGGGCCATGGACGCGGTAGCCGTAGAGCTGGCCGGGCCGGGCATCGGGCAGGTAGCCGTGCCACACCTCGTCGGTGTGTTCGGGCAGGGTGATCCGCTCCACCTCGCGCTGGCCGGTCTTGTCGAACAGGCAGAGTTCCACCCACTCGGCGTTGGCGGAAAACAGCGCGAAATTGACGCCGAACCCGTCCCAGGTGGCACCCAGCGGATGGGGCTTGCCGGGCCAGACCGGGGTACGGACGGGGGTGGGGGGCATCAGGGGATGGCCTGTCTGTTTAAAAGCGGCTGCGAACGAACCCTCGCCCCCCCGCTCACGCGCAAACGAAATTTGCGCCGATGCGACCGGCGAACCTCGGGTCCCCCGAAAGCGGGAAGGGGGTTGAGCGAGAGAATTGCACAGCGGAGACTGACGAGAATGCGGCAACGATGCCTGCCGCCGGCCAGGAAACGGCCGCCGCGCATCCCCCTCACCGGCCCTCCGGGCCACCCTCTCCCCAGGGGGGAGAGGGCTATTGCTTCGCCGATGCTCCCGTGGCGAATGGAACGTTTGAAACCGGACGGAACAGAATCCGAGATCCGTTCCATTGTTCCATCCGATTGCGCGGCAGGACGGCGGTGCCGCATCTTGTGATCGGACATCAGGACGCAGCGCCTGGACATGCGAAAGCCTCCGCGACCGGAAACAGGTTTTTCCTTCCTATCACGGGCTTGTAACGTCGGTAAGCGCAGGTTGGAAATCCCGGCAGAAACGCGGCGTGCAGAACCCCCCGGCGGCGCAGCGCCTCGCGGTTCCCCCGCAAGGTCCGCACCACCTCGGCGGCGGAGGGAAGGCGTCTCTTATCGATCATCAGCCAAGGCCCGGTTGCCCGGATCTCCAAAAAGGCACAACGGATCCAATAAGAAAGCCTCCCTCCACCGCCGTCAAGGGAGGTTGGGGCAGAGTGCGCCGCCGGCGCCGGCCGCTATTGGTCGCCCCGCCGCTCCAGAATCAGCGTGCCCAGCGGCGGGATGGTCAGGTCCAGCGAGTGGGTACGGCCGTGCCACGGGGTGGCCTCGGCGTAGATGCCGCCGTCGTTGCCGACGCCGCTGCCGCCATACTTGCGGTCGTCGGTGTTGATCCGCTCGACGTAGCGGCCGGGCAGCGGCACGCCGACGCGGTAGCCCTGGCGCGGGACCGGCGTGAAGTTGCAGACAGCGATGACGATGTGCTCGGGGTCGTCGGCCTTGCGCAGGAAGGTGAAGACCGAGTTCTCGTTGTCGTTCGACTCGATCCACTCGAAACCGGACGGGTCGCAGTCGGTCTTGTGCAGCGGCTCCAGCTCGCGGTAGAGGCCGTTCAGGTCACGCATCAGGTCGCGCATCCCCTTGTGCATCGGCTGGTCCAGCAGGTGCCAGTCCAGGCTCTGGGCGTAGTTCCACTCGCGCCACTGGGCGAACTCGCAACCCATGAACAGCAGCTTCTTGCCGGGATGGGCGAACATGAAGCCGTAATAGGCCCGCAGGTTGGCGAACTTCTGCCAGTCGTCGCCCGGCATCTTGTTGATCAGCGAGCCCTTGCCGTGCACCACCTCGTCATGGCTCAAGGGCAGGACGAAGTTCTCCGAGAACTGGTAGATCAGCCCGAAGGTCATCTGGTGGTGATGGTAGCGGCGGTGGATCGGATCGTTCTGCATGTAGTGCAGCGTGTCGTGCATCCACCCCATGTTCCACTTGTAGCCGAAGCCGAGGCCGCCCAGGTAGGTCGGCTTCGACACCATCGGCCAGGAGGTCGATTCCTCCGCCACCGTCATCGCGCCGGGCTGCTGGCCATAGACCAGCTCGTTCATCCGCTTGAGGAAGGCGATCGATTCCAGGTTCTCGCGGCCGCCGAACTTGTTGGGGATCCACTCCCCCTCCTTGCGGCTGTAGTCGAGGTACAGCATGGAGGCGACGGCGTCGACGCGCAGGCCGTCCAGCTTGTAATGGTCCAGCCAGAACAGCGCGTTGCCCAGCAGGAAGTTCTGCACCTCGGTACGGCCAAAATTGTAGATCAGGGTGTTCCAGTCCTGGTGGAAGCCCTGGCGCGGGTCGGCGTGCTCGTAGAGATGCGTGCCGTCGAAATCGCCCAGCCCGTGCGGGTCGGTCGGGAAATGGCCGGGCACCCAGTCGAGCAGGACGCCCAGCCCGGCGCGGTGGCAGGCGTTGACGAAATCCTTGAAGTCTTCCGGCGAGCCGTGGCGGGAGGTCGGCGCGTACAGGCCGATGGGCTGGTAGCCCCAGGAGCCGTCGAACGGATGCTCGGTGATCGGCAGCAGCTCGATGTGGGTGAAGCCCATCTCCTTGACGTAGGGGATCAGCCGCTCCGCCAGCTCCTGATAGGTCAGGAAGCGGTTGTCCTCCTCCGGGATGCGCGCCCAGGAGCCGAGATGCACCTCGTAGATCGACACCGGGGCGTTGCGGTCGGAACTGGCCAGCTTGCGGCTCTGCCACTCCTGGTCGCGCCACTCGTAGGAGGGCAGGCCATGGACGACCGAGGCGGTGGCCGGCCGCATCTCCGCCTGGAAGGCGTAGGGGTCGGCCTTGGCCGGCACCAGATTGCCGTTGGGCCCCCGGATCTCGAACTTGTAGCGCTGGCCGGCGGTGGCGTGGGGAACGAAGATCTCCCACACGCCAACCTCGACGCGCCGGCGCATCGGCAGGCGGCGGCCGTCCCAGTTGTTGAAGTCGCCGACCACGCTGACGTTCCGGGCGCTCGGCGCCCAGACGGCGAAGGACACCCCGGCGACGCCGTCGACCTCGCGCGGGTGGGCGCCCAGCTTCTCGTAGGCGCGCAGGTGGGTGCCCTCGCCCAGCAGGTGGACGTCCAGCTCGCCCAGCATGTTGCCGAAACGGTAGGCGTCCTCGAACTCCTCAGTCGCCAGCGGGTACTGGACGCGCAGGCGGTAGCGGAACCGCTCGGTCCGGTCGGCCAGCGTCGCCCGGAAGAAGCCGTCCGGCTGGATCAGCTCCGCCTCGCCCGCCGGCTCGCCGGTGGCGCTGTCGATCACCCACAGCCGTTCGGCGCCGGGGACGAAGGCGCGGACCTCCACCGGCCGGCCGGGCGCCTCCTGCTGCATGCCCAGCACGGCGAAGGGGTCGCCATGCTGGGCCCGCGCGATGGCGTCGGCCGCCGCGTGCAGGGTCGCTGCCCACGGGTCATCGGGCCGACGATCGTCGGAACGGCTTTCGGAGACGCCGGTCTGCGCCTGGTCCTTGCGGGTGTCCGTCGTCATGTCGCTCGCCATCTGCCAACTGCCCTTCTTGTGGAGGCCCTATCGTCTCATGGACGGTCCTGCAAACCGGACCATTCATCGACACCGTCATCCCCGCGCAGGCGGGGATGCAGGCTTTCCCACAGCGTACCCCATGGGACCTCTGGATTCCCGCCTTCGCGGGAATGACAGGTCGAAAAGGATCGGGGCTGCGGACAGCCTGCCGTACGTTTCTCCGGACGTGAACATACGCGGAGCCGGTTCGTCACACCAATCCCGCGGATTGGCCGCCTCCTCCCTCTTTCCCGTCGCCCTCTTTCGCATCGTCGAGCAGGCCCAGCACGCCCTTCACCGGGATGCCGATCCAGTTCGGCCGGTTCGACGCCTCGTAACCGATCTCATAGAAAGCCTTTTCCAGCAGGAACAGCGTCAGCAGGCCGCGCGCCGTTTCGGTCTGCGACGGCCATGCGGCGCAGCCCTCGATGGTGGTGCGGTAGCCGTCGAGGAACGACTCGACGCTGCGCCGTTCCCAGTCGCGGGCGGCTGCCAGCGCCGGGCTGTCGTCCTCGGTGGCGTTGTCCAGCCGGAACAGCGCCGCCCAGGCGGCGTAGTTGAAGGAACGCAGCATGCCGGCGACGTCGCGCAGCGGGCTGACCTTGGCGCGGCGTTCGTCCAGCGACTTGACCGGCTCGCCCTCGAAATCGAGGATGTACCAGTCGTTCTGCGCCCGCAGGACCTGTCCCAGGTGATAATCGCCGTGGATGCGGGTCTTGACGCTGTCGACGCTCATCCCCGCCAGCGCGTTCAGGCGCTGCATCGCCTCGTCGCGGCGGGCCAGAAGCCGTTCGGCGTCCGCCCGCACGTCGGCCGGCAGCCGGTCGAGCGTGCCGGGCAGCGCGGCGAAGGCGGCCTCGGCCTGGGCGCGGGCGGCGGCGGTCCAGGCCGCCAGATCGGCGGCCGTCACCGGTTCCGGATCGAAGGCCGGGTTGCCGGTCGTCTGCGCCAGCGCCCGGTGCAGTTCGGCGGTGCGCTGGCCGAGCGTGGTCATCATCACCAGATGCATGCCGAAGGGCTCGCCCGCCTCCGCCGCATCCTCGGTCGAGCCGGCGACGCCCAGGCGGATGTCCTCCAGCGCGCGCTCCAGCTCCTCCACCGTGCTGGCCCAGCCGTCGCCCTGGTTGCGGACGAAGGCCTGGGCGACGGCCAGCGCCGTCGGCGTGCCGTCGTCCGCCACCTGCTCCACCGCGCCCAGCAGGGCCGGGGTGTTGGCGAAGCCGGCCACCTCGGTCAGGAAACGACCCATCTCGACCTCGGGATGCTCGCCCTCGACCAGACGGCGCAGCACCTTCAGCACGATCTGGCTGTCGACCAGCACCGACGTGTTGCTCTGCTCGACGCCCAGACGGCGGACCTCCGGTTCCTCCGACAGCGTGATGGCGGCCAGCGCCTCGGTCGGGGCGAAGCGGATGCTGTCGCCGCCGGAGGCCGCCTGCAGCGTCTCGCCGCGCCGCAGCGCCTCGATCAGCGACAGGGCGAAGCCGTCGGCCTGCACCGCGTCGTACAGGGCGCCGGTCCGCGGGCCGCGCCGCACCTTCGCCAGCGTGTAGGGCAGCAGCGGCCAGCCGGTGCCGCCCGCCCCGCTCTCCCAGCTCATCGCCAGCGGCAGGAAATAGATCTGGTTCGGCGCGTCGCCGTCCAGCCCGACCTGGGTCCGGACCAGCATGAAGCCGTCGCCCGGCCCGTCCAGATGGGCGGCCATGGTGACGTGCGAGTGGGTGATGCGGCGGTCCTTGGCGGAGAACCAGCGCTGCGCCGGCAGGTAATGCTGGAGGATGTCGCGCCCCAGCTCGTCGGCGGCCTTGCCGGTGGTCAGGCTCTTCCAGCCGTCGCGCATGACGATGGTCAGCAGGTCGGGCATCGGTTCCGGCGGCGCCTCGTGCCAGGTCGGCAGCTCGGCCTCGGCGGTCAGCGCGAACCAGTAGAAGCCGTAGGCCGGCAGCGTCAGCAGATAGGGCAGATCGCCGATCGGCGGAAAGACGGTGCGGCCGAGCAGTTCGACCGGGATGCGGCCCTTGAAGCTCCTCAAATCCAGCTCCACCGCCTGGGCGGAGCGCGAGAGGTTGGCGACGCACAGCACCATCTCGGCGCCGCTCTCGGTCTCCAGGCAGCGGATGTAGGCCAGCACCTTGCGGTTGCCGGGGTAGAGCAGCGTGAAGCTGCCGCGGCCGAAGCTCTGGCGCTGCTTGCGCACCGCCACCAGCCGCTTGATCCAGTTGAGGAAGGAGGACGGGTTGCGGCCCTGCGCCTCGACGTTCACCGCCATGAAGCCGTAGATCGGGTCGAGCACCGCCGGCAGGTAGAGCCGCGCCGGGTCGGCGCGCGAGAAGCCGCCGTTGCGATCGATCGACCATTGCATCGGCGTGCGCACGCCGTCGCGGTCGCCCAGGTAGATGTTGTCGCCCATGCCGATCTCGTCGCCGTAATAGACGACGGGGGTGCCGGGCATCGACATCAGCAGGCTGTTCAGCAGCTCGATCTTGCGGCGGTCGTTCTCCAGCAGCGGGGCGAGGCGGCGGCGGATGCCCAGGTTGATCCGCATGCGGCGGTCGGCGGCGTAGAAGTTCCAGAGATAGTCGCGCTCGCTGTCGGTGACCATCTCCAGCGTCAGCTCGTCATGGTTGCGCAGGAAGATGGCCCACTGGCAATCGGCCGGGATGTCCGGGGTCTGGCGCATGATGTCGGCGATCGGGTGCCGGTCCTCCATCGCCACCGCCATGTAGATGCGCGGCATCAGCGGAAAGTGGAAGGACATGTGGCATTCGTCGCCACCCTTCTCCGGGTCGCCGAAATAGGGCAGCACGTCTTCCGGCCATTGGTTCGCCTCGGCCAGCAGCATGCGGTCGGGATACTCCGCGTCCAGCGCGGCGCGGATCGCCTTCAGGACGTCGTGCGTCTCCGGCAGATTCTCGTTGTTGGTGCCCTCGCGCTCCTTCAGGTAGGGGATGGCGTCGAGCCGCAGCCCGTCTACCCCCATGTCCAGCCAGAAGCGCATCACCTTCAGCACCTCTTCCAGGACTTCGGGGTTGTCGAAGTTCAGGTCGGGCTGGTGCGAATAGAAGCGGTGCCAGTAATAGGCGTTGGCGACCGGGTCCCAGGTCCAGTTGGATTTCTCCGTGTCGCAGAAGATGATCCGGGTGCCCTGGTATTTCTGGTCGCTGTCGGACCAGACGTAGTAATCGCGGTGGTTGGAGCCGGGAGGCGCCTCACGGGCGCGCTGGAACCACGGGTGCTGGTCGGAGGTGTGGTTGATCACCAGCTCCGTGATGACGCGCAGGCCGCGGTTGTGGCACTCCTCCAGCAGGCGCCGGAAATCCTCCAGATCGCCGTAGGTCGGGTTGACCGAGGTGTAGTCGGCGATGTCGTAGCCGTCGTCGCGCAACGGCGAGGGGTAGAAGGGCAGCAGCCAGATCGCCGTTACCCCCAGGTCCTGGATGTAGTCCAGCTTCTGGGTCAGGCCGGCGAGATCGCCGATGCCGTCGTTGTCGGCGTCGAAATACGCCTTCACGTGAAGCTGATAGATGACGGCATCCTTGTACCAGAGCCGGTCCTGCCGATCGATCATGGGTCCAGCACTTTCGCAAGCGTTTGATGGAACACGTGTCGCGGGAACACGGGACGGAAACAAGCCAACGGGTCGAAGGTTTCACCCCCAAGGCCGCCAGACAACCCCTGACTTCCGGACAGGCGGGGCCCCGGCGGCCGGCCGTTCCACGCGATGGGGTTGGTCCGATTGGACCATTTCGGGACCGTGCCCGTCCGCAGCTATTCCGGAGTGATGGGCGGATTGACGGGGAGAGGTAATACCGGCAGGGTGGCCGCCCTATCACCATGCGCCTGGGACGCGTCGGACGGATCATGCTTGGCTCCTTCATCGTCGTCACCGGTGGCGACTCCCGCTATTACCCGATGATCCGCGAACTGATCGCGTCGCTGCGCGCGCTGAAGCCGGCGGCCGCCTGCCCGATCGGGGTGATCGACGCCGGGCTGACCGCGGAGCAGCTCGCCGAACTGGCGGCCGAGGAGGGTGTGACGGTGGTGACGCCGCCCTGGCCGGTCAGCATCCCGGCACACCGGCTGCGCAACCGCATCCACCTGAAGGCCAATCTGGCCAAGCTGCATCTGCCGACCTACTTCCCCGGCCATGACACGCTGATCTGGATCGACGCCGACGCCTGGGTGCAGGACTGGGAGGCGGTGGAGTTGCTGCGCCGCGGCGCCGCACTGAACCGCTTCGCCATCGTCGCCCAGTTCGGCCGCTTTTCCGAGACGGAGCTGCGGCTCGACTGGCTGTTCGGCCGCTTCGCGCGGGTGCGGTCCATCCTGTTCAAGAACGCCAGCCGCGCCGGGCTGACCGCGGCGGAATGCCGGGCGCTCGCCACCCGGCCGACGCTGAACGCCGGCGCCTACGCGCTGAAGGCCGACGCCCCGCATTGGGCGGCGTTCCAGCGCTGGCAGACGCGGGTGCTGCGCAAGGGGCGCCTGTTCACCTCCGACCAGTTGGCGATGGCCGGGGCGATCTACCTCGACGGGCTGCCGGTCGAGCTGCTGCCGGAATGGTGCAACTACATCGGCCCCTGGCGTTTCGACCCGGACCGGGCCGAGCTGGTCGAATATTACCTGCCGAACCGGCGGCTCGGCATCGTCCACATGGCCGGCGAGGACGCGATGCGGGCCGACCCGACGGTGCTGCGGCCGGTGCTGGACATGCGGGACGGCACGCACCAGCTCAGCCTGCGCTACCCGGCCTGGGCCGTGGCGGGACCGACGCCGGTGCGAGAGCCGGCGGAGTAAGCCTCCGCCAGCCGCGCGAGATCGCGCACGGCGCGGTCGAGCGCCGCCGGGTCATGCGCGGCAAAGCCCAGCAGCAGGCCGTTGCCGCCCTCTCCAGCGCCGCCATAGCCGGACAGCGCCGGGGTGGTCAGGCCGATGGCGGCGGCACGCTCGGACAGCCCGTGGTCGGGGCAGCGCGGCGGCAGGCGCAGCAGGACGTGCATCCCGGCCTCGCCCGCCGCGGCTTCACCGAAACCGGCGAAGGCGCGGCCGATGGAGTCGAGGATCGCGGCGCGCTTGCCGGCGTAGAGCGCCCGCATCGTCCGCAGGTGCGAGGCGAAATGGCCGTCGGCCAGGAAGCGGTGCAGCGCCGCCTGCGGCACGGTGCTGGTCCCGCCGTCGAAATGCCGCCGCGCCGCCCGCACCGGCGCCACCAGATCGGGCGGCACCACGACGTAGCCCAGCCGCAGCGACGGGAACATCACCTTGCTGAAGCTGCCGACATAGATCACCCGCCCGGCGCCGTCCAACCCCTGCAGCGCCGCCAGCGGCGGGCCGGCGTAGCGGAATTCGCTGTCGTAGTCATCCTCGACGATCCAGGCGTCGCGGGCCGCCGCCCAGTCGAGCAGCCGCAGCCGGCGCGTCAGGCTCATCGTCACCCCCAACGGGAACTGGTGCGACGGGGTGACCAGCGCCAGCCGGGCGTCGGGTCCACGCGCCACCCCGGCGGCGACGTCGATGCCCTCGCCGTCCACCGGCACCGGCACCAGCCGCGCCCCCGCCCCCAGCAGCGCCGCGCGGTTGCCCGGCCAGCCCGGCTCCTCCACCCAGGCCGAATCGCCGGGATCGAGCAGCAGTTGCGCCACCAGCGCCAAGCCCTGCTGCGCGCCGGAGACGATGACGACCTGCTCCGGTTCGCAGCGCACGGCGCGGACCGCGCGCAGGTAGCCGGCGATCTCGGCCCGCAGCGGCGGATGGCCCAGCGGGTCGGCCTCCGCCGCCAGACCGCGCCCGCCCTGGCGCCAGCAGCGCCCCAGCAACTGCGCCCACAGCGCGAAGGGGAAGGCGCCGAGGTCGGGGGTGCCGAGCGCGAAGGGCCGGCCGACGCCGTCGCGCGCCAGGGCGGGCGCCTCCGCCAGCGTCCGGCCGCGCAACGACAGGCCGACGCCGCGCCGCGCCTCCGCCCGCGGTGAGGCGCCGCCCGGCGCCGCATCGGGAAGGGAGGACGCGACGAAGGTGCCGGCACCGACCCGGCCGGTGACGTAGCCCTCCGCCAGCAGCGTGTCGTAGGCGGTGACCACCGTGTTGCGCGACAGCCCCCACTCCGTCGCCAGCGCCCGGCTGGGCGGCAGCCGCTCCCCCGGCCGCAGCCGGCCGTCGAGCACCGCCTGGCGCAGGGCACGGTAGAGCTGCCGGTGCAGCGGTTCGGCGCCGGCGCGATCGAGCGCCAGCGGTCCCAGGCTGGACAACACCGGGCGGGCGGGCCGGGCCATCGCGATCCCTCGGCGGCTGGAGAGTAATTGGTCCCAACGGAATCGACATTCCGGACCTTTCGAAGGAGCCATTCTGCCGGCAAAGCTGGGGCCTCGCAACAGCATCGGCCTTCGCGGGCTTTCCATCGACGGGATCAGGACCATGACCATCGACCACACCGACGCCCCCACCCTGCCCCAGACGCCGCGCACCCGCACGGTGCGGCTGGGCGACCGCGGCAGCCACGACGTCACCCTGATCCACGCCATCATCGACGAGGCGCCGATCTGCCACATCGGCTTCGTCGATGACGGGATCCGGGGCCAGGATGCGCCGTCGCCCATCGTCATCCCGACGATCCCCTGGCGGGTCGGCGACGAGTTGCTGATCCACGGCGCCTCGTCCAGCCGGATGATCCGCCGCTTGCAGGAGGGGGGCGAGGCCTGCATCACCGTCTCGCTGATCGACGGCTGGGTGCTGGCCCGCTCGGCCTTCCACCACTCCGTCAACTACCGCTCGGTCATGCTGTTCGGCCGGCCGCGTCTGGTCGCCGACGAGGCGGAGAAGCGTGCGGCGCTGGACGCGCTGATGGAGAAGATCGAGCCGGGCCGCAGCGCCAAGGTGCGGGCGCCCAACGTCCAGGAGCTGAAGGCGACCAGCGTGCTGGCCTTCCCGATCGCCGAGGCATCGGCCAAGCGGCGCTGCGGCCCGCCGGCCGACGATGCGGAGGACATGGCCCACCCGGTGTGGGCGGGCGTCGTGCCGTTGCGGATCGTCGCCGGCGAACCGGTGCGCGACCCGGCCCAGGCGGAGGGCTGACGCCGCCCCACCGGCACAGCACGCACGAAAAAGGCCGCGACCGGTTTCCCGGTCGCGGCCTTTTTCGTGTGGGCGTCCGGCCGTTCCGAAACCCCCGGAACGGCCCCTGCCCAAACCCGTCCTTAGGACGACGGAGCGTTCAGCAGACGCGGCAGGATCTGCGCGCGACGGTTGGACGGCTCGCGGACGTTCGGGCCGGTCTTGACCAGCAGCTGGCTCTCGCCCTTGCCTTCGGTCGTGATGTTGGCGGCCTGGATGCCCTTGGCGACCAGAGCCTTCTTGACCGCGTCGGCGCGACGGATCGAGAGCTTCTGGTTGTAGGCCGGCGACCCGGACGTGTCGGTGTGGCCGACGACGTTGATCTTGGCGCCACCGTTCTTCAGGATGGCCGACACGGCGTCACCGATCACACGATCGGCGGCCGGGGTGATGGTCGACTTATCCCAGTCGAAGAACACCAGGTATTCGCTCTGGACCGCGGCAACAGCGGCCGGGGCCGGGGCGGCGGCGGCCGGCGGGCACGGGTAGCTGCCCTGATGGATCACGTAACCGCCGTCAGCGGTGCGGGCGGCGACGTTGCCCCAACCGATGACCGGGTTGCACCATTCGGTGCCCTTGCCGACCAGGCTCGCGTCCTGGGCGTTGGCGGCCACCGACAGACCGAAAGCGACGATGGCGGCCGGAACAACCGCCAGGCCCGCGCGAACAAAAGTCTTCATGTCTTCACTCCCTTCCAGAACCCTTCCCCATCAGAGTGCCTGCGGGGGATGAACCTTGCAATCGAAGCATCCGCCCACGTGCAAGCGCGGCAGCGACCTTCCCAACATGTGGTGCGCGGTGATGTTCCGACACCTCAGCCGTTCGGCCGAACCGTACCCGTTCCTGGACCTATGCTCCACTTCCATATCAGTTTTTCCGGTAGGTTTCCGCCAAATCCGCATAGCGGTGGCTGAGAACCGGAAAAACGCCGAGATCACGCTCCGTCAGCTCGCGAACCGGCCGCGCCGGGCTCCCGGCCCACAGGAATCCGGACGTCACCCGCTTTCCGGGAGTCACCAGAGCACCGGCCGCGACCATCGCCCGCGACTCGACATAGGCCCCATCCAGGATGCAGGCCTTCATGCCGATGAAGCAGCCGTCTTCCAGCGTGCAGGCGTGCAGCAACGCCATGTGGCCGACGGTGATGTCGTCGCCGATGTAGGTGCCCTGCCCTTCGGAGGCCACGTGAATCACGGTGCCGTCCTGGATGTTGGTGCGAGCGCCGATTCGGATCTCGTTGACGTCTCCACGCAGGGTGCAGCCGTACCAGATGCTGCTGTTCGCCCCGATCACGACATCACCGATCACCGCCGCCGTTTCCGCGATGAACGCGGTCGGGTCGACGGTGGGCAGTATGCCGTTGAAGGCGCGAAGCAGGCCGGACATCAAGTCGTACCGATAAGTCATGCGTGACGGGCGGGATTGAAGCACCGTAAGGCGGATGGCACCACCCGATTTCGTAGTGACCGGCCAAAGCAGATCCCGATTGGTGCCTCTATGCAACAGTGCGGACAGGGGGCCACAACACCGTCGCGGCCCCATCCCGCCGCATCGACGACGCCTGTCCTCTTACGGGAACAGCGGCGCCTGGTCGATGCCGGTGGTCTCGCCCAGGCCCATCATGACGTTCATGTTCTGGATCGCCTGGCCCGACGCGCCCTTCACCAGATTGTCGATGACCGACACGATGATGGCGCCGCGCGGCGTGCGGTCGGCGACCACCCCCATCAGGCAATGGTTGGAGGCGCGGACGTGCCGCGTCGCCGGAACCACGCCGGCCGGGGTCACGCCGACGAAATACTCGTCGGCGTAGCGGGCGGCCAGCGTCGCCCGCAGGTCGTCGGCGGTGACGCCGTCGGCCATGCGGACGTAGATGGTCGCCATCATGCCGCGGTTCATCGGCACCAGATGCGGGGTGAAGGACACGGTGACCGGACGGCCGGCGGCCAGCCGCAGCTCCTGCTCGATCTCCGGCATGTGGCGGTGGTGGCCGACGCCGTAGGCGTTGAAGCCTTCCGACACCTCGGTGAACAGGTTGGCCTGCTTGGCGTCGCGGCCGGCGCCGGACACGCCGGACTTGGCGTCGATGATGATGCCGCCCGGCTCGATCTGGTTTTCCATCAGCAGCGGCAGCAGCGGCAGCAGCGAACTGGTCGGGTAGCAGCCCGGATTCGCCACCACCCGCGCCTTGCGCACGCCCTGGCGGTTGAACTCGGTCAGGCCGTAGGCGACCTCCTTCTGGAGGCTGACGGCGCGGTGCTCATGGCCGTACCAGGTGGCGTATTCGGCCGGGTCGGTCAGGCGGAAATCGGCCGACAGGTCGACCACCTTCAGCCCGCTCGGCAGGCCGGCGATCACCTCCTGCGTCGTGCCGTGCGGCAGGGCGCAGAAGACGAAGTCGAGCTTGTCCCACGTCAGCTCGTCGATCTTCACGAGGTTCGGCAGGCCATAGCCGCCCAGATGGGGGAACACCTCCGCCATCGGCTTGCCGGCCTGTCGCTCGGCGGTCAGGGCCGTGATCTCGACGTTGGGGTGGCGCAGCAACATGCGCACCAGTTCGGCGCCGGTGTAGCCGGACGCGCCCAGGATGCCGACGCGGATCTTCGAGCCGCTGGTGGTGATCGAGGCCATGGAACCGATGTCCTTCGCTTGACGGGAGGAGCGTGTGAGGGAAAAGCGGGCAAAAAGAAAGGGGCGCCCCGTCCGGGACGCCCCTCGCTTGTACCGTAAAGCCGCGGGCCCGTGTAGGGTTTAGCGCTTCGAGAACTGGAAGCTGCGGCGGGCCTTGGCGCGGCCGTACTTCTTACGCTCGACCGTACGGGCGTCGCGGGTCAGGAAGCCGGCGGCCTTCAACGGCGGGCGCAGGCCTGGCTCGAAGTAGGTCAGCGCCTTGGAGATGCCGTGACGGACGGCACCGGCCTGGCCCGACAGACCACCACCGGCGACGGTGGCGACCACGTCGAACTGGTCGACGCGCTCGGCGATGCCGAACGGCTGGGCGATCATCATGCGCAGCACCGGACGGGCGAAGTAGACCGACTGGTCGCGGCCGTTCACGGTGACCTTGCCGGAACCCGGCTTGATCCACACGCGGGCGACGGCGTCCTTGCGCTTGCCGGTGGCGTAGGCGCGGCCCTGGGCGTCCAGCTTCGGAGCGGCCAGCTCTTCGGTGACGGTCGCGGTCGCGGCGGCGCCCGTCAGATCCTTCAGGCTGGAGAGGGTGGTGGTGACCTGAGCCATGATTACGCGCTCCGCTTATTCTTCGGGTTCATGGCGCCGACGTCGAGGGCGACCGGCTGCTGCGCATCGTGCGGATGCGTGGCGCCCTTGTAGACCTTGAGGTGGGTCATCTGCTGGCGGCCGAGCGGACCGCGCGGAACCATGCGCTCCACGGCCTTCTCGATCACGCGCTCCGGATACTTGCCGTCCAGGATCTGGCCCTTGGAACGGCCCTTGATCCCGCCCGGATAACCGGTGTGCCAGTAGAAGAAGTCGGCATCGCGCTTGTTGCCGGTCAGCTTCACCTTTTCCGCGTTGATCACGACGACATGGTCGCCGCAATCCATGTGCGGGGTGTAGGTCGGCTTGGTCTTGCCGCGCAGGATGTTCGCCAGGATGCTGGCAAGCCGGCCGAGAACGAGGCCGTCGGCGTCGACGACGTACCACTTCTTCTCGATCTCGGTCGGCTTCAGATTGAAGGTCTTCATCGCCACACTCGTTTCTTCGAATACGGATCGGCAGGCCGCCGAATCCGGGGCGCCGAAGCGGACGGCTTTCTACGTTTCGCGCAGCCCCTCTGTCAACCGAAAAATTCCTGTTGTGGAACAAGGGGTTGCAAACGCGGTATCATAATACCAAGACCGCAAACCCATTGATCCACAACGATTTTTCAGGACGCTCCGTCTGTACGGTAGTGGGATACCGCAACGGTAACCGGGTCGTGGGGCGGGATCGAATAGGTGCCGGTGGCGTGGGCGACCGGCTCCGGATCGCCTTCGGAGAAGATCAGGATCTCGCCGTAGGCCAGCCGCTTGCCCAGCTTCAGGACGCGGGCCTCGGCGATGATGGCGACCGGCGGCGGCCGGCGCAGGAAGTTGATGGTCATGCTGGTGGTCACCGCCAGCTCGACCCGGCCGATCAGGCTCAGCACCGCGCCGTAGAGCGCCACATCGGCCAGCCCGAACATCGCCGGTCCGGTCACCGTGCCGCCGGGACGGACGAAATCGTCCTTGTAGGGCAGGCGAAGGCGGATCGTGCCGGCGCCCAGGCTGTCGATGACCACCCCGAAGCTGCCGACCAGGGGAACCCCCTCGCGGATCAGGGCGTCCAACTCGTCCTTGGACATGGCGGGGGTGGCGGCAGGGGTGCGGTCGTCGGTCGACATGGGTCCTCGAACGGTGGGCTGACGGTTGCGTCACCGGACAGTGCGCCAACTCCACCATTCGGGCAAGTATGGAGCTACTCGGCGGGCTTGCCCTCGGCCGGGGCGGCGGCGGGCGCCGCCGGAGCGCTGGCTTCCGGGGCCGGAGCGGGAGTCGGGGCCGGGGCCGCACTCTCCGTCGGCGCGCTCAGGCGGACCGGCCCGCCCCCGGTGGCCGGCGGCGTGGTCGAGGCCGATTCAGCCGGCGGGTCGAGCGGCACCGCCTTGATGTCCGATTTCGGCGCCTCAGGCTTCGGCGGCTCGGATTTCGAGGGCTCGGGCTTCTGCGGTTCCGCTTTGGCCGTCTGCGGCTTGGCCGCCTCCGCCTTGGCGGCCTCGGCCGCGGCCGGGTCGAGCGGCGTGGAATAGTCCGGCACGATGCGCGCCTGGCTGCCGGTGATGACCAGCACCTTCTGGCCGATCGGCAGCGGCGTCGGTTCCTTCTGGGTCAGCGACAGCAGCTCGCCGTTGGATTTGCGGACGATGTATTCCCAGCCGTTGGTGTCGCCGGCGATGTGCTCCATCGCCGTGCCCAGCAGGCTGCCGACGGCGGTGCCGCCGACGGTGCCCAGCGCCGAGTTGATGCCGCCCGTCCCGACCTGCGCGCCGAGGATGCCGCCGGCGGCCCCGCCGCTGACCGCACCGACGGTGCCGTTGGCGCTGATCGCCACCTGGCGGAATCCGACGACCACCGCCGGCTCGACCTTGTTGGCCTGCTGGACGGCGCTGGAGGCGTAGGTGTTGGGGGAATAGTCGGACGTGCAGCCCGCAAGGGCGCCGGCCGCAGCGACGAGCAGGCAGAAGGAAACCGATCGGAACACGGGGGGACCATCCGTAATGAAACCCGTCCCCTGTCTTACGGCAAAGCGACCCGGTCCGTCACCGGGCAAAATCCGGACGGGGCGGGATGGCTGGCTTGCGATGCCGGATTGCGGGGAGGGCCGCGGGCGGGATCATGGCGCCGCCGCGCTGTTGAGGGTGCATCGTCACAACCGGGAGACACCGCGATGAACGACGCGTCCAAGCAGCAGAAGCCGGGGCAGCAGAAGCCGGGACAGGACAAGGCCAGCCGAAGCCCGAAGCCCGGCACCGGCCAGGACCGTGACAAGACCCTGACCGAAAAGTCGGAGGAGGAGGCCGGCGGCGCCAACAGGAACACCCCCGGCCCGATCTACGACGTGTGACCACCGGGAGGGCCGGCCGGGTGCGCGGGGGGTGCTCCCACCAGGACACGGACGCGCGGTTGCGGGGTGGTCGTTGCCGGCCGGTAATGGCGCGGCCGGTCCGCTGAAACCTCCGCATCACGAGAGCCCCCGTCATGAAGCCTGCCCTGCCGCGATCGCTGAGCGTCGTCGTGGCCCTGACCGTCGCGCTCGGCGGGGTGGCGGCGTGGCGGCGGGCGGAGCCGGTCGACCTGACCGGCTGGCGGGCGGCGCGGCTGGCCGTCTTCCAGGCGTGGCAGGAGCAACCGGGCTCGCCCGATCCGGCCGGACACCGCGCTCCCCCCGCCGCGCCGGGGCCCGCCGTTCACCCGGTGTCCGGCCTGCCGCTGCGCGAGACGGTGCGCGAGATCTGGGACCACCCCGACGCGCCGGTGCTGGTGGTCGTGCCGGCCGGCGACTATGTCCAGGGCTCCCCCGACGGCGAGGCCGGGCATTTCCCCGAGGAATCGCCGCAACGCCGGGTGACGGTCCGCCAGCCGCTGGCCGTCGGCAAGTACCCGGTGACCCGCGGCGAGTACGCCCGCTTCATCGAGGACAGCGGCTACACACCGAAGACCGCCTGCTACGGCTATGCCGGGGAAACCGAGCTGCGGAAGCGCTGGCGCTTTTCCTGGCGCCAGCCCGGCTTCGACCAGACCAACCAGGACCCGGCCGTCTGCGTCGGCTGGTACGACGCCCAGGCCTACGTCGCGTGGCTCGGCCGGCGGACCGGCCAGGGCTATCGCTTGCTGTCCGAGGCGGAGTGGGAATACGCCGCCCGCGCCGGCACCCGCTCGGCCCGCTGGTGGGGCGAGGCCGCGGAGGCCGGCTGCGACGCCGCCAACGGCGCCGACCTGACCGCGAAGGACCGCTTCACCGACTGGGAGGTCGCCAACTGCCGCGACAACGCCCTGTTCACCGCCCCCGTCGGGTCGTACCGGCCGAACGGCTTCGGCCTCTACGACATGCTGGGCAACGTCTGGCAGTGGGTGGAGGATTGCGCCGGCGACGGCTACCCGGCCGATGCGGCGGCATCGGCGGCGCCGCGCCTGACCGGCGACTGCACGCGGCGGATGATGCGGGGCGGATCCTGGCACAGCAACCCGCGCTTCGTGCGCTCCGCCGTTCGCCGCGCCGACCGTGCCGACACCGGCTACGCCGCCTACGGCATCCGCGTCGCCCGCGAGCTGTCGAGCGCGACCGGCGGCGCCTCGGCGGGCCGCTCGGCCGCGCTCGGCGCCGTCGGGACGCCTCCTTGACCGGGTTTACTGCATGGCCGCGTCGAGCTTGGCCTTCCACAGGCCGCTGGCCAACGCCTTGGTCATCCACTGGTCGACCGACGCCTTCAGCTCCGGATCCTTGCGCAGCAGATAGGCGTTGTCGAAGTGGGTGAAGGGGGCCGCCACCGGCACGGCGCAGAGGACGCCGGGGTTCAGCTTGGCCTGCATGTCCGCCTCGATCCCGTCGGTGACCATGACGTCGGCCTTGTCCGCGGCGATCTGGGCGAAGATGGTCTTGTTGTCCGGCCACACCTCGATCGGCGCCTTGGTGAAGGTCGCGCGGGCGAACTTCTCGTTGGTGCCGCCGGGGTTGACCACCACGCGGGTGGTCGGCTGGTCGATCCCCTCGACGGTGGTGAACTTCTCCTTGTCGGCGCAGCGCGCGATCGGGCGCTTGCCGTCGCTGACATTCGGGACGGAGAAGTCGCCGACCGCCGCGCGGTCGGGATTGACCGTGATGCCGCCGAGCGCCACGTCGAACTTCTCGGCCTTGAAGTCCTCCATCAGCGTCTTCCAGGTGGTCGGCACGAACTCCACCCGCACCCCCAGCGTGGCGGCGAGGTCCTTGGCCATCTCGATGTCGGCCCCGACCAGCGCGCCGTCGGCGCCCTTGTAGCTGAAGGGCTTGTAGTCGCCGGTGGTGCCGACCCGGATCACCCCGGCCTGCCGGATCGTCTGAAGCACGCCGTCGGCCGCCTGGGCCGCCGGAACCGCGGTGACGGTCGCGGCGATCATCATCGCCGCGGTCAGAAATGCCCTCATCCTGAACCCCCTGTCGTTGAACGCTTCTTGTCGTCGGTGCGGCCGGTGGCCCGGACACCCTCCTTGATCGGAGTGCGCCAGTATGCCGCCGGATTTGGCAAAAGCACGGTCGAAAAAGACCGGGCGCGCGTCGAAACGCGGTGAACGGTTGCGCGGATCGGCCCTTCGGCGAACGCCTGTTCCGGCGGCCCCACGTCAGGCGCGCAGCACGGCCAGCGCCGCCAGCCCCTGCACCGCGTGGTCGAGGAAGGCGCGCACCCGGCCGGGCATCAGCCGCGCCGTCGGCACCACGACATGCACCGGCAGCGGCACCGGTTCGGTGTGGGGCATCAGGCGCACCAGGGTGCCGGCGGCGAGGTCGTCGGCCGCCTGGTAGGACAGCGGACGGGCGATGCCGAGCCCGTCGCGGGCGGCGAGCAGGGCCGGCTCGATGTGGCTGACCGCCAGCCGCGGGGTGACGCGCACCACCCGCTCGCGCCCGTCGACCAGGAAACGCCAGTCCGGCGGACCGGGCCGGGCGGTCGACAGGATCAGGTCGTGTCGGGCCAGATCCTCCGGCATCGCGGGCGTGCCGCGCCGCGCCAGATAGCCGGGGCTGGCGACCAGATAGCGCGCGACCTGCCCGACCCGCCGGGCGACGAGGCCGGAATCGGGCAGCGGGCCGATGCGGATGGCCACGTCCAGCTCCTCCTCGATCAGGTCGAGGTTGCCGTCGGACAGCACCAGTTCGACCCGGATGTCGGCGAAGGCGCGCATGAAGTCGAGGACCAGCGGCGTCACATGCTTGCGCCCGAACATCACCGGCGCGGTGACGCGCAGCCGCCCGCGCAGCGGCTGGTCGGTGCCGGTGGCGGCCAGCGCCTCGTCATAATCGGCCAGCAGCCGGCGCGCCTGCTCGGCCAGTCGCCGGCCGGCGTCGGTGGGGGCGAGGTTGCGGGTCGTCCGCTCGATCAGCCGCAGACCCAGCCGCTCCTCCAGCCCGGACAGGGCGCGGGTGACGGCGGGCGCCGACCGGCGCAGCCGCTTGGCGGCGGCGGCGAGGCTGCCGGCCTCCAGGATTGCGACGAAGATCGCCAGTTCGTCCAGCCGGTCCACAATTCTTCCAGTTTCCGAAAGGGTTCCTTGTGATCAAAGCGCATTCCTGCGTCGGCGCGCAAGTGGTTGGCTGTGGGCATCCGCAGTCCAGAGAGTAAGGAACCCAGTGCGATGAGCATCAGCAGCGAACCCGCCATCACGCTCTACGGCATGCGGCTGTCGGGCCACGCCCATCGGGTGGAAGCCTTCCTGAACATCCTCGGCCTGCCCCACCGCTGCGTCGAGGCCGACGCCGAGCTGCGGCGGTCGGACGCCTTCCTCGCCCTGAACCCCCTCGGGCAGATCCCGGTGCTGGTCGACGGCGACCTCGTCCTGCCCGATTCCAACGCCATCCTGGTCTATCTGGCCGAGCGCTACGACGGATCCGGCCTGTGGAACCCGAAGGCGCCGGAGGAGACGGCGCAGGTGCAGCGCTGGTTGTCGATCGCCGCCGGCGACCTGCGTTTCGGACCGGCGCGGACGCGTTTCCTGACGCTGTGGGGTGGCACGACCTCGTTCGCCGACGCCCAGGCGCTTACCGACCGCATCCTGCACTTCATGGACGGGCATCTGGCAACCCGCGACTGGCTGGCGGCGGGGCGGCCGACCATCGCCGACATCGCCTGCTACGCCTACGTCGCCCACGCACCCGAAGGACGGACTCCGCTCGATCCCTATCCGGCGGTCCGCCGCTGGCTGGAGCGGGTGGAGGCGATCCCGGCGCTGACGCCGATGCCGCGGAGCGCCATTCCCCAACCCGCCTGAGCGCCGCCGCACCGGGGCCTCCCCCTCCCGGCCGCCGCCGGCGGGGAGGGAACCGGGCTGGAGGAGCGTACCGGGACACCCTGACGCAAGCGTCGCAGGACCATCGCCAAGCGCCGGAAACTGTGCTTCGATGACAGTTCCATGACACTGAGCGAGTGGGTGTGTCGATGCGCAAATCCGCCGAATCCGGGCGCTGGTCGCTGCTGTCCGGTGCGGTTGTCCTCTCCCTGCTGGCCGGGCCCGCGATGGCGGCCGACCCGGTGCCGCAGAACGACCTGCTGAACGCCGAGCTGTGGATGCAGCGCTCGGTCGAATACAAGGCCAACGCGCTGGCGGTCTACGCGCTGGGCCGGATCCGGCTGGATCAGGCGCTGGCCGACAAGAACTGGACCGCGGCGACCGAGCAGAGCGGCAACTACCAGGATCTGCCGCCGGCGGTGGTGCTGGACCTGGACGAGACGGCGATGGACAATTCCGCCTACCAGACCGGGCTGGTCACCAGCGGCACCGACTTCGCGCCCAAGAGCTGGGACGCCTGGGTGCGGGCGGAGAAGGCGACGGCGGTGCCGGGCGCGGTCGAGTTCACGCAATACGCCGACCAGAAGGGCGTGAAGGTCTTCTACGTCACCAACCGCAGCGCCGACCAGGAGGAGCCGACCCGCCGCAACGCGCAGGCGCTGGGCTTCCCGATGGGCGGCAACGTCGACACCTTCCTGATGTCCAAGGAAAAGCCGGAATGGGGCTCGGCCAAGAGCGCGCGCCGGGCCGCCATCGCCAAGGACTATCGGATCGTGCTGCTGTTCGGCGACAATTTCGGCGACTTCAGCGATGCCGCCAACGGCAGCGACGCCGAGCGGCAGAAGGCCTACGAGACGGCGAAGGAGCATTTCGGGCGCGACTGGCTGATGCTGGCCAACCCCGGCTACGGCTCGTTCGAGAGCGCGCCCTACGGTCACAATTTCAAACTGTCGGCGGATGAGAAGCGGGCCAAGAAGATCGGCGCGCTGGAACCCTGGGTGGCGCCGGCCCCCTAATGGCAGGAACGGCGGGTGGTGCGCGGTTCTCAGAAGACCAGGCGCACCGCCTGCACGATGGCGACCCACGGCGTCACGATCATCACCGCCCACACCGCCATGCGCGGCAGACCATGCATCTTGCGGACCGTCGGTTCGGCGGTCGGGGCGGCGTCGAAGGAGGCGTTGTAGATCGACATGGCCTGGGTCTCCTGGGGCAGGATCGCGGTGAGGCCATCATGAGGTTTCGATCCTTAACGACCTTTAAAGAGCGACGCCCGCACCGGTGGCCCTTGCGACGTACCACGGCGGACGCACCCTACCTCCAACGGTCAGGGTGACGGGGGCGCCGGTCTTTCCTCGCCCGGTCTTTCCTCCCCCGAATGTCCTCACACCGTCAGGTACTTGCGGACCTCCTGCTCGTCCAGGCCGCTGCGGGGACCGGACAGCATCACCTCGCCGCGCTCCATCACCACCCAGTCGTCGGCGAGGTCGCGGGCGAAGTCGAAATACTGCTCCACCAGCAGGATCGCCATGGTGCCCTTGTCGCGCAGGTAGGAAATCGCGCGGCCGATGTCCTTGATGATGGAGGGCTGGATGCCCTCGGTCGGCTCGTCCAGCACCAGCAGGCGCGGCCGGGTCACCAGGGCGCGGCCGATGGCGAGCTGCTGCTGCTGGCCGCCCGACAGGTCGCCGCCTCGGCGCTCCAGCATGGATTTCAGCACCGGGAACAGCTCGAACACCTCGTCAGGGATCGAGCGCTGCGACCGCGGCAGCGGGGCGTAGCCGGTCAGCAGGTTCTCCCGCACCGTCAGCAGCGGGAAGATCTCGCGGCCCTGCGGCACATAGGCGATGCCGCGGCGCGCCCGGTCGGCCGGCGCCAGCCGGGTGACGTCGGCGCCGTCCCAGCCGATGGCGCCGCCCGACACCGGCTTCAGCCCGACGATGGCGCGCAGCAGGCTGGATTTCCCCACCCCGTTGCGGCCGACCAGACAGGTGACCTTGCCGATTTCGGCCTTCATGGACACGGCGCGCAGCGCCTGCGCGGCGCCGTAATGCAGATCGACGGAACGAACGTCCAGCATGGTCGGGGTCCTTTCAGCGGCCGAGATAGGTGTCGATGACCTGCCGGTTGGCGCTGACCGCGTCGAGCGAACCTTCGGCCAGGACGGAGCCTTCGGCCAGCACCGTCACCTTGACGCCCAGCGCGCGGACGAAGCTCATGTCGTGCTCCACCACGATCACCGAATGCTTGCCGGCGATGCTGCACAGCAGCTCCGCCGTCTGCTCGGTCTCGGCGTCGGTCATGCCGGCCACCGGCTCGTCGACCAGCAGCAGCTTGGGGTCCTGGGCCAGCAGCATGCCGATCTCCAGCCACTGCTTCTGCCCGTGCGACAGGCTGCCGGCCGGCCGGTGGCGCAGCGCCGACAGGCGGGTGGTGTCGAGGATCTCCTCGATCCGGCTGCGGTCGTCGCGGCTGATGGCGTAGGTCAGCGTCTTCAGCGGCCGGCGCGGCGCCTTCAGCGCCAGCTCCAGATTGTCCCACACCGTGTGCGGCTCGAACACCGTCGGGCGCTGGAACTTGCGGCCGATGCCGAGGTTGGCGATCGCCGCCTCGCGCAGCTTGGTCAGGTCGGTCGCGCCCTCGAACAGGATGGTGCCGTGGTCGGGGCGGGTCTTGCCGGTGATGACGTCCATCATCGTCGTCTTGCCGGCGCCGTTCGGGCCGATGATCGCCCGCATCTCGCCCGGCATCATCACCAGCGACAGGCTGTTCAGCGCCTTGAAGCCGTCGAAGCTGACCGACACGCCGTCGAGGTAGAGAAGGGTCGATTCCGCGCTCATGGGTCACACCCCCTTCTGGTCGGCGGTCTTGCCGCTGGGAAGATCCTGGCTCTTGCGTCCCGGAAGCCTGGCCGTCACCTGCGCGCCCAGCCCGAGCAGGCCCTTGGGCAGGAACAGCGTGACCGCCACGAACAGGCCGCCGAGCGCGAACAGCCACAGCTCCGGCAGGGCGCCGGTGAAATAGCTCTTGCCCATGTTGACCAGCACCGCGCCCAGGATGGCGCCGGCGAGCGTGCCGCGGCCGCCGACGGCGACCCAGATCACCGCCTCGATCGAGCTGGCGGGGGCGAACTCCGACGGGTTGATGATGCCGACCTGCGGGACGTAGAGCGCGCCGGCCACCCCGGCCATGCAGGCCGACAGCGTCCAGGCGAACAGCTTGTAGCTCTCGGTGTCGTAGCCCATGAAGCGGACCCGGCTTTCGGCGTCGCGCAGCGCCACCAGCACCTTGCCCAGCTTCGAGCCGATGACGCCCGACGCGATCATGTAGCTGACCGCCAGCGCCACCACGGTGGCGACGAACAGCGTCA
Organism: Azospirillum sp. TSO35-2; assembly: GCF_003116095.1. Taxonomy (GTDB): domain Bacteria; phylum Pseudomonadota; class Alphaproteobacteria; order Azospirillales; family Azospirillaceae; genus Azospirillum. Next base: position 1,115,609 of record NZ_LGRA01000018.1, on the reverse strand, counting down.
CCCGGGTGCCGGTGGCCTGGATGTCGTAGCCCAGGATGTCCTTGAAGTCGGTCAGGCCGTTGTTGCCGCCAAAGCCCATGTCGTTGCGGAAGAAGGCGAGCAGCAGGGCGAAGGTCAGCGCCTGGGTGATGATCGACAGGTAGACGCCGGTGACCCGGCTGCGGAAGGCGAACCAGCCGAAGCCGAAGGCCAGCGCCCCCGGCACCAGCAGCACCATCAGCGCGGCGAACCAGAAATGGTCGAAGCCCAGCCAGTACCAGGGCAGCTCCTTCCAGTTCAGGAAGACCATGAAGTCGGGCAGCAGCGGGTTGCCGTAGACGCCGCGCGGGCCGATCTGCCGCATCAGGTACATGCCCATGGCGTAGCCGCCGAGCGCGAAGAAGGCGGCGTGGCCGAGCGACAGGATGCCGCAATAGCCCCAGACCAGATCGAGCGCCAGCGCCAGCAGCGCGAAGCACAGGTATTTGCCCAGCAGAGAGACGGTGAAGATCGACAGGTGGAAGGGCGAGTCCGCCGGCACCCACAGCGTCATCACCGGGACCGCGACCGCCAGCACCGCGAGGATCGTCAGCACGATCCCGGCCTTGCGGTCGAGCCCCATCAGGAAAAAGCGCAGCAGCATCGGTCAGGCCTCCACCGCGCGGCCCTTCAGCGCGAACAGGCCGCGCGGACGCCGTTGGATGAACAGGATGATGAACACCAGCACCAGGATCTTGCCCAGCACGGCGCCCGCGTAGGGCTCCAGGAACTTGTTGAGCGAGCCCAGCGCCAGCGCGCCGACCAGCGTGCCCCACAGGTTGCCGACCCCGCCGAACACCACGACCATGAAGCTGTCGATGATGTAGCCCTGGCCCAGGTTCGGGCTGACGTTGTCGATCTGGCTCAGCGCCACCCCGGCCAGCCCGGCGATGCCGGAGCCGAGCCCGAAGGTCAGCGCATCGACCCGCGCGGTGCGGATGCCCATGGCGTTGGCCATCGGCCGGTTCTGCGTCACCGCGCGGATCGACAGGCCGAACCAGGTGCGCTTCAGCGCCACCAGCAGGGCGCCGAAGACGGCGAAGGCGAAGACGACGATCCACAGCCGGCCGTAGGTGATGGTCAGGCCGCCCAGCTCGAAGGCGCCGGACATCCAGCTCGGCGCGCCGACCTCGCGGTTGGAGGGGCCGAAGATGGAGCGCACCGCCTGCTGCAGGGCAAGCGACAGGCCCCAGGTGGCGAGCAGCGTCTCCAGCGGGCGGCCGTAGAGCCAGCGGATCACGCTGCGCTCGATGACGATGCCGACGCCGCCGGCCACGATGAAAGCGGCGGGCAGCGCCACCAGGATCGACAGGTCGAACAGGCCGGGGGCGTGGGCGCGGAACAGCTCCTGCACCAGGAAGGTGGTGTAGGCGCCGATCATCACCATCTCGCCATGCGCCATGTTGATGACGCCCATCACGCCGAAGGTGACGGCCAGCCCGATGGCGGCCAGCAGCAGAACCGAGCCGAGCGACAGCCCGTACCACAGGTTCTGCAGGGCGCCCCAGAACATCAGCGTCTGTTCGACGGTGGCGACGGCCGACGCGGCGGCGGTCTTGGCGGTGTCCGACGCGCCGGAGGTGGCGATCATCGACAGCAGCGCCAGGGCGTCGCGGTCGCCGCGCGCGGCCAGCGTGGCGACGGCCGCCTGGGTGTCGGCGTCCGAAGCGCCGCCGGCGGTCAGCAGGATGGCGGCGCGGGCCTGCTCCATGGCGCGGCGGATGCCGGTGTCCTGCTCCTTGGCCAGGGCGGTGTTCAGCGTCTCCAGCGCGGCGGCGTCGCGGCTCTTGAACACCGCGTCGGCGGCGGAGCGGCGGACGCCGGCGTCGGGGCTCATCAGGGTGAGCGCGCCGACCGCGGCGCTGAGGGCGCGGCGCAGGGAATTGTTGATGCGGATCTTGTCGATCGCCCCCGACGGCGCGTTGCCCAGCGCGGCACCGGTCAGCGGGTCGGTCAGGGTGAAGGCGTCGCCGCTCTTGCGGGCGACGACGACGGTGCCGTCGGCCTTGCGCACGAAGAGGTCGCCGGCCTGGAGCGCCTCGATCACCGGCACGGCGGCCGGGTCGCCGGCCTCCGACAGTTGGGCCAAGGCCTTTTCGGTGCCGGAATAGCCGCCGCTGCCCAGGGCCTGGACAAGCGGGCGGAGGTCAGCGGCCAGCGCGGTCGTCGAGGTGGCGACCACCACGCAAACGGCCATGAGCCAGCGGAGAGCGCGTCGCATCGCGGGTCCTTTGCTGCGGGGGGCTTACAAAGAGCGACGCTTGCCCCCACCCCGACCCTCCCCCGCTGGGCGGTGGAGGGAGAGATCCCCTCCCCTGCGGAGCGGGGGAGGGTTAGGGTGGGGGCAAGCGTCGCGACCACTCAGATCAGAGAGCGAACGCTGCCCTCACGACCCCTTGCCGCCGCACTTGCCGGTCTTCACGTTGAAGTTGCCGCAGGACATCGGCTTGCGCCAGTCGGCGATCAGGTCCTTGCTGTCCGGCAGGAAGTCCGACCACTCGTCGCCGGGGACCAGGCCCGGGGTCTTGGAGACGACGTCGAACTGGCCGTTCTCCTGCACTTCGCCGATCAGCACCGGCTTGGTGATGTGGTGGTTCGGCAGCATCGCCGAATAGCCGCCGGTCAGGTTGGGGACCGCCACGCCGACCATGGCGTCGATGACCTTGTCCGGCTCGGTGGTGCCGGCCGCCTCGACCGCCTTCACCCACATGTTGAAGCCGATGTAGTGGGCTTCCATCGGGTCGTTGGTCACGCGCTTGTCGTTCTTGGTGTAGGCCTTCCAGCTCTTGATGAACTCGGCGTTGGCCGGGTTCTCGACCGACTGGAAGTAGTTCCACGCGGCCAGATGGCCCAGCAGCGGCTTGGTGTCGATGCCGGCCAGCTCTTCCTCGCCGACCGAGAAGGCGACGACCGGGATGTCCTGCGCCTTGATGCCCTGGTTGCCCAGTTCCTTGTAGAAGGGAACGTTGGCGTCGCCGTTGATGGTGGACACCACCGCGGTCTTCTTGCCGGCGGAGCCGAACTTCTTGATGTCGGCGACGATCGACTGCCAATCGGAATGACCGAACGGCGTGTAGTTGATCTTGATGTCCTCGTCCTTGACGCCCTTGCCCTTCAGGTAGGCTTCGAGGATCTTGTTGGTCGTGCGCGGGTAGACGTAGTCGGTGCCGGCCAGCACCCAGCGCTGGACCTTTTCCTTCTGCATCAGGTAATCGACGGCCGGGATCGCCTGCTGGTTCGGGGCGGCGCCGGTGTAGAAGACGTTGCGCGAGGATTCCTCGCCCTCATACTGGACCGGGTAGAACAGGATGTTGTTCAGTTCCTCGAACACCGGCAGCACCGACTTGCGGCTGACCGAGGTCCAGCAGCCGAACACGGCGGACACCTTGTCCTTGGAGATCAGCTCGCGCGCCTTTTCGGCGAACAGCGGCCAGTTCGACGCGGGGTCGACGACCACCGGCTCCAGCTTCTTGCCGAGAACGCCGCCCTTCTTGTTCTGCTCGTCGATCAGCATCAGCATGACGTCCTTCAGCGTCGTCTCGCTGATCGCCATCGTGCCGGACAGCGAATGCAGGATGCCCACCTTGATGGTGTCGTCCGCCGCCATCGCCGGCGCGGCCATCGACGCCATCGCGCCCATCGCCAGCCCGGCGAGCGCGCCGATCCCGAACGTCGACGTCAGTTGCTTGGTCCGCATGAAGTTGCCCCCTTCCACTGGCGCCCCGGTTGGCCCGGAGCTTCACCACATCGTCGGACAGAGGCTACCGCGCATGCGAAAAGGCGTATCTACGTCAAATGACACATACCGCCGCCCCCGCCGGCCGGGCCGGAAAGACGCCGCCGGACCGTGGAATAAAACGCCGTCCCCGGCGTCGACCGTTGGTGACTAACGCCTGTAACGGCCGAGGTACCCCGGGATGACGCCGCGATGCATGGGAGCAACAGTGTGACGAGCAGAGCAGCCGACACCAAATGTCGCTTGCGGATCCCGAAGCGCTGGCTAAAGGATACACCGCTCGATCCTTCCGTTCACGATCTGGTCCAGTCCGCCATGCATGATCAAAGCCGCCTGTTCTCCCGACGCTCCGCCGCCCTCTGCCTGGTCGGCGGCCTCGTCGGTGTCGTCCTGAGCGGTCCGGTGCTGGCCGAAGCGCAGCAAAAGGAGGCGGCGCACGCCGCCAAACCGCCGCTGGTCGCCGGCTGGGCCGCCGCGCTGGAGCACCGCGCGCTGGAGATCCAGAACGCGCCCAAGGCCCAGGCAACGCGGATCGGCTATGGCGCGGTCGTCAAGAAGGACGACGGCGGCATGGTCGAGACGGTCGCCGCGGCGGTCGAGGTGCCGGTGGCCGACCAGGCCCCCACCCTGCCCGGCCTCGCCCCGGTGGAGCCGGCGCCGCCGGTCGTCTTCAGCGTGCGCTCGCCGCTGGCCGACCGCGTCGGCCGGGTTGCCCGCCGCCTGATCGAGCTGGGCCATCTGCCGGCCGACCAGTGGACCGACAAATTCGACGACAATGTCGAGAACGCGGTGCGCGCCTTCCAGACCGCCGAGGGGCTTCAGCCCGACGGCAAGGTCGGCGAGGTGACGCGGCAGGCGCTGGACCGCACGCCGGCGCAGACCGTCGCCCTGCTGCGCCGCGCCGCCGCGGCGATGCGGGCGCAGCAGGCCTCGATCCCCGACACCACGGTGCTGGTCAACCTGCCGGCGCAGTCGGTCACCCTGATCGACCGCGGCCGGCCGGCCTTCACCATGCGGGCGGTGGTGGGGCGGCCGTCGCGCAAGACGCCGCTGCTGCAGGACAAGATCACCAGCGTCACCATCAACCCGACTTGGACCGTCCCGCCGACCGTGCTGAGCGAGGACAAGCTGCCGGCCCTGCGCAAGAAGGGCACCACCGGCATCAAGAACGCCGTCGTCTATCTGGACGGGGCGGAGGTCGTCACCCAGTCGATCAACTGGTGGTCGGTCGATCCCGGCCGCATCCGCATCGTCCAGAAGCCGGGCGACGACAACGCTCTCGGCCGCTTCCGCTTCAACCTGACCAACGGCGACGGCATCTTCCTGCACGGCACCAACGACCCGAAGCTGTTCAGCCGCGACCTGCGCGCCGCCAGCTCCGGCTGCGTCCGGCTGGAGGACGCCCGCCTGATGGCCGAGACGCTGCTGAGCGCCGCCAAGCTGACGCCGAGCGGCATCGGCCAGCAGCTCGACACCGGAGAGACCAAGACGATCCGCCTGCCGAACGCCATCCCGGTGCGCTTCGTTTATTGGAACGCCTCGGTCGACACCAGCGGCACCGTGCGCGTCCATCCCGACATCTACGAGGATCCGCCCAGCACGCCGGCCCCGGCCGCGCCCTCGTCGGTTCCGTCCCCGACCGGGGCGGTGTCCACCAACGGCTCCGCCGCCCCGGTGACCCCGGTGTCGACCCTGCGTCCGCTCAGCAAGCCGGCGCCGCTGCCGGTTCCGGCGGCACAGGCGCCGAACACCCTGTCCTCCGCTTCGGTCCCGGCGGTCGCCAAGCCGGTCCCCGCCCCGACCCGCATGTGAGGACCGCATGAAGATCGCCCGCCTCGACCACGTCGTGCTGACGGTCGCCTCGATCGAGGCGACCTGCGCCTTCTACCACGACGTGCTGGGGATGGAGGTCGTCACCTTCGCCGGCGGGCGGCGGGCGCTCGCCTTCGGCGCGCAGAAGTTCAACCTGCACGAGGTCGGCCGGGAGTTCGAGCCCAAGGCCAAACGGCCGACCGCCGGTTCCGCCGATTTCTGCCTGATCACCGAGACGCCGCTGGACGCCGTGATCGCCCATCTTCAGGCGCACGGCGTCGCCATCGAGGAAGGCCCGGTCCCCCGCACCGGCGCCACCGGCCCGATGCGTTCGGTCTATTTCCGCGACCCCGACGACAATCTGGTCGAAGTCTCGAACTACCTGTAGGCGCTACACCGCCGGGTCGAACAACGGCACGGCCAAGCCAGGGACGTCGACCGCCATCGCGAACAGGCCGCCCGACTGCGGCAAGCGCTCCAGCTCATCGGCCGGCCGGCCGGCGCTGGCGGTGGTGACGTAGAGCGTCCGCAGGTCGGGGCCGCCGAACGCCACCATGGTCGGGCAGCGCGCCGGCAGCGGGTGTTCCGACAGCAGGCGGCCATCGGGGGCGAAGCGCGCCACCCGGCCGCCCTCGTACAGCGCCGTCCAATAGCAGCCGTCGGCATCCACCGCGGCGCCATCGGGACGGCCGCGGTCGTCCGCCGTCGGCTGCAGCCGGACGAAGACCGCGCCGTCGGCGATCTCACCGGTCGCCGGGTCGTAGCGGTAGCGGCGCACGGTGAAGGTCGGGGTGTCGGCGTGGTACAGCGTCCGCCCGTCCGGGCTGAAGGCCAGCCCGTTGGAGGTCAGCAGACCGCCGGCCAGCACCGCCAGCCCGCGGCGGTCGTAACGGTAGAGATGCGCCTTGCCGCCAGCCTTGGGCTCGTCCAGCGTGCCGGCGAGGTAGCGGCCGGCGGGATCGACCCGGCCATCGTTGAAGCGGCTGGCCGTCTGGTCCTCCGGGTTAGGGGCGAGACAGGCCAACGGCCTGCCCTGCCCGTCCAGCTCCCACAGGCCGGAGCGCATCCCGGCGATGAAGCCGCCGCCCTTGCGCAGGCCGACGCAGCCGATCTCCTCCGGCATTGCCAGGACGCTGTTGGCACCGGTCGCCGGATCGAAACGGTTCAGCGCCCGCCCCTTGATGTCGACCCAATAGAGCGCCTGTTCCGCCACCGACCAGACCGGCCCCTCCCCCAGCTTGGCACGGGCGTCGAGCACACAGGTGAAGGCGGGGCCGGCGGTCATCGCATGATCCTTCGGGTTTGCAACAGGTCGCCCCCAAGGTCGGTCAGAAACGCCGCGCGATCAACCCCGCCGGCCGGCTAGTCCCGAAGGCTCGGGGTGGCGCGGCGGGCGGCGACGCAGCGGGCGATCTCACGGGACAGCACGGCGCGGTCGATCGGCTTCGACACATAACCGTCCATGCCGGCGGCCCGGCAGCGGGCGATGTCCTCGGGGAAGCTGTTGGCGGTCAGCGCGACGATGGCGATCCGACCGGCCGGCGGCGGCAACGCCCGGATCGCCCGCGTCGCCTCCAGCCCATCCATCACCGGCATGTTGACGTCCATCAGGACGACGTCGAAGGGGTCGCGGCCAACCGCCTCCACCGCCTGCGCCCCGTCCTCCACCGCGGTGACGGCATGCCCGGCCTGGCTCAGCAGCGTGACTACCAGCAGGCGGTTCATCTCGACATCCTCCGCCACCAGGATGCGCAGCGCGTCCGCCGGCGGTTCCACGGCGGCCGGAGGGGTTGGCGGAGCGGCTGGGGCCGGAGGGGGCAGAGGCCGGATCGTCCCCGGCGCCGGCAGGGAGGGCGGGGACGAGGACGAAACCGGCGCCTGCAGCCGGTCCAGCCGGTCGCGCAGCTCGGCCGGGTCGTAGGGCTTGGCGATCAGGTCGTAGCCGCCCAGCGCCACGTCGTCGGCGACCACCGCGTGCGCCGCGAAGCCGGAGGCGAGCAGCACCGGCAGGTCCGGCCGCAGCCGCCGCGCCTCGCGCGCCAGCTCGGCCCCGTTCATGCCCGGCGGCATGACGATGTCGCTGAACAGCAGATCCAGCGGCTGCCCGCCGCGCAGCACCACCAGCGCCTCGCCGGCGCCCGAGACGCCGATCACCCGGTGGCCCCAGCCGCGCAGCAGCGCGCAGCCATGCTCCAGGATGTTGTGGTCGTCCTCCACCATCAGGATCGACAGGCTGGGACGCCCGGCCGGCGGGTGGGCGGGCCGGCCGCCTTCGTCCGCCAGCCGCTCCGGCGGGAAACGGATGGTGACGGTGGTGCCCTGCCCGACCCGGCTGGACAGCGTCAGCGTGCCGCCATGCAGCTCCACCAGCCGGCGGGTCAGCGGCAGCCCCAGCCCGGCGCCCTCGGTCTGGCGGTTCGCCGGGCTGTCGACCCGGGTGTAAGCCAGCAGGACGCGGCCCAGATCCTGTTCGGGAATGCCGACGCCGTTGTCGCGCACCTCCAGCAGCAGGCCGCCGTCCGGGGCCGGCGCGGCGGTCAGCGACACCTGCCCGCCGGCCGGCGTGTATTTGACGGCGTTCGACAGCAGGTTCAGCAGGATCTGGCGGATGCGGCGTTCGTCGCCGCGCAGATGGCGGGCGCCGGGCGCCACCGACGCGCCGATGGTGATGCCGGCGCGCGCCGCCCTGGGGGTCAGCAGCCGGATGGCGAAGACCGCGGCGGCGTCGAGGTCGACCACCTCGTCGTCCAGCACCAGCTGCCCGGCCTCCGCCCGGACATGGTCCAGGATCTCGTTGATCAGCTCCAGCAGATGCTGGCCGCTGTCGCGGATGTTGACGGCGAAGTCGCGGTAGGAGTCATGGCCGACCGGCCCTTCGGATTCCCGCGCGATCAGGTCGGCGAAGCCGATCACCGCGTTCATCGGGGTGCGCAGCTCGTGGCTCAGGCTGGCCAGGAACTCGGTCTTGGAGCGGCTCGCCGCCTCCGCCGCCTGCCGGGTGTCCTGAAGCTCCGCCTCCATCATCTTGCGGGCGGTGACGTCGCGCTCGACGCTGACATACTCCTGCGGCGCCCCCCAATCGTCGGCGATCAGCCGCACCGCCCCTTCGATCCACACCCAATGGCCGTCGGCGTGGCGCAGGCGGTAGGTCGTCTTCAGCGTCGGGCGGTCCAGGGTCAGCCGCGCCAGCCCGTCGGCCACCGCCGCGCGGTCGTCGGGGTGGACGCGCTCGACCAGCGGCCGGCCGAGCAGGTCGCCGGGGGCGCAGCCCAGGCTGTCGCGCGTCGCCTCCGAACAGAAGCGCCGCACCCCGTCCAGCCCGATGCGGCTGATGATGTCGGTGACGCTGCGGGCGAGCAGGCGGTAGCGCGCCTCGCTGGCGCGGATGATCCGCTCCGCCTCGTGCCGGCGGGTGATGTCGCGGGCCCCGACCGACACCATGACGATCGCGCCGGCGGCATCGCGGATCGGCACCTGGGACACCTCCCACCAGCGGGTGACGCCGCCATGGGTGTGCTGCTCCTCGAAGCGGGTCGGACCGCCGGCGTCGATGCAGGATTGCAGGTCGGCCATCACCTTGGCCGCCAGATCGGGCGCCAGCACGGTGTCGAGCGGCCGGCCCTCCGCCTGCTCCGCCGTCGTGCCCAGCATGCGGAAGGCGGCGTCGTTGGCGCGGTGCAGGGTGAAGGCCCCGCCCTCCCCCACCCGGACGATCAGCAGGCTGTCGGCCGACACATCGAACACCGCCCGGAACAGCGCCTCGCTCTCCGCCGACGCCCGTTCGTCGGCGAAACGCCGGTGCTCCCGCGCCAGCATCACGCCCAGCACGCCGATGCCCAGGCTGGTGAAGGCGGTCAGCGGCAGCGCCACCTGCTCCAGCAGGCTGAGGCCGAGGCGGGCATCGGGCAGCAGCAGGAAACCGGCCAGGGTCAACGGCGTGATGGCGAGGCCGAACAGCGCCAGCCTGCCGAAGCCCAGCGCCCCCCGCCCCGCCTCGCTGCCCGCCGCGTGCCGCGCGAACAGCCGGGCCAGCAACGGTGCGGCGACGGCGGTCAGCAGGATGCCGGCCACCCCGGTGACGGCCCCGGCCCCGCCCAGCCACAGCCGCACCGCGGCGGCCACCGCCGCCGACACCAGCGCCGCCGGCCAACCGCCGAACAGTCCGGCCAGACCGATCATCACGTTGCGCAGGTCGACGATCACGCCCGGAGCGGCGCTGTGGCCGTCCAGCATGGAGATGGCGGCCGCCACCCCGAACAGCAGGCCGGACAGAAGCACGAAGGGGCGGCGCCGGACACCCAACCGCCGCAGCACGAAGCGGTAGGCCAGCAGCACCAGCGCCAGCAGGCCGACGCCATGCGCAAGGGCGATGACTATGCCCGTTCCCATCGCCCCGCCCCCCATGGCGTCCGCATGGTCCCCCGCCTTTCGCCCCCGGTCCGGCGCCGTTTGAATTCTTCGCGTCCGCGTCGCGGACTTTTACACAGGCAACCGGGCAAGAAGAAGCATCGATTCGACACAGTCTCCTGGCCTTTTTGTATATCACCAGCCCCGTCGGCACGGCCGGATGCTTTCGCCGCACGCCGACCCGCCGGCCGGTCGGCAGTTCTCGCCACCAGTTGTTGTACCAGCATGAAGAGGATGTCGAGTTTCCGCGGCGCTTCGGCTAGGATGTTCTGGCGGATTTCTGGTGGTCGTGCTGCCCTCGAAAGCTTCGGAATGCTGTTGAACGTTTTTTCGCGGAGCCTGGTCGCCCGGACGACGGCATCGGCGGTGATGCTGGTGTCGGTGCTGATCGCCGTGCCGATGGTCGTCCTGATCCAGGCCGACGTCCGCAGCACCCGGGCCGAACTGGCCATCCGGGCCGAACTGGCGACCAAGATCGTGCTGGACGACGTCGCCAACGCGCTGTGGGACCTTGATCCGGAAGAAGCGGCGACCGCGCTCGCACCGCTGCGGTCGATCGACAGCTTCGCCGAGGCGCTGATCCTGGGCACGCGGGGCGAGCGCTTCGCCACCTACCGGAAGACCGGCGCCGGCCCGCTGACCGAGGAGGCCGCGACGGCCGCCGCGGTGCCGCTGACCCACGTCGACCGCACCGGCGCCCCGCGCAGCATCGGCACGCTGCTGGTCCGGCTGGACGCCGCGCCGACCAACGCCGCCATCCGCCACCACGTGCTGCTGCTGAGCGGCATCGGCGCGGTGACGCTGCTGCTGGTGGTGCTGGGCGTGGTGTGGGCGACGCGCGGCGTGACGCTGCCGATTGCCGGCATGACCCGCGCCATGGCCGATCTGGCGGCCGGCGACGTCACGGTGGACGTGCCGATGCGCCACCGCGACGACGAGATCGGCCGCATGGCGACCGCGCTCGGCACCTTCCGCCAGAACGCCATCGATCTGCGCACCGCCAAGGAACGCGCCGAGCAGGCGGTGGCGTCCAAGGCCAAGTTCATGGCCGCCGCCAGCCACGACCTGCGCCAGCCCGCCCAGTCGCTGCTGATGCTGACGGCGATGCTGCGGGCAACGGCGCCGAACCCGACGGTGGAGGAGTCGGCCCGCAAGATCGAACAGGTGGTGATGACGCTGAAGCAGCTGCTGGACGAGCTGCTGGAGGTGTCGCGGCTCGACGCCGGCGGCGTCCCCGCCAACAAGGGCGTGCACGAGATCGCCGACCTGTTCGAGGCGCTGGAAAGCCAGTTCGGCCCGGTCGCCCGCAACAAGGGGCTGGCCTTCAGCGTGCCGCCCTGCCGCGCGAGCGTCTTAACCGACCGTGTCCTGCTGCTGCGCCTGCTGGGCAACCTGATCGACAACGCCATCCGCTACACGCCGAGCGGTCAGGTGCAGGTCGCCTGCCTGGAGTCCGGCGACCACGTGATCGTCGAGGTGCGCGACAGCGGCATCGGCATCCCGGAAGACCGGCTGGACGCCATCTGGGAGGAGTTCCACCAGATCGGCAACCCGGAGCGCAACCGCGACAACGGCATCGGCCTCGGCCTGTCGATCGTCAAGCGGCTGGCCGCGGTGCTCGACCATCCGGTGAAGCTGCGGTCGGTGCCGGGCAAGGGGTCGGTCTTCTCGGTCACCGTGCCGCTCGCCCCCGACGCAATGGTGCCGGAGCCGGCGCTGGTCCAACAGCCCATGCCGGCGGTCACGGGGGCGCCCCTCCCCCTTCCCGTTGCCGCGGCGGCTCCTGCGATGGCCGGCGACACCGTCCGGGGGGCGGGGGACATCGCGATCCTGGTGATCGACGACGACAGCTTCGTGCTGTCGGCCATCACCCTGTTCCTCGGCAGCGCCGGCCACCGCGTCCAGGGGGCCTCCACCGTCGCCCAGGGGCTTCGCGTGATGGAGGACGGGACGATGCGGCCGGACGCCGTGATCGCCGATTACCACCTGTCCGCCACCGAGAACGGGCTGGATTTCATCGCCGAGATCTGGCGGCGGCTCGGCGTGCGCGTCCCGGCGGTCCTGATGTCGGGGCGGCTCGACGCCGAGGTGACGCGCAAGGCCGGCGAGATGGGGATCCTGGTGGCCGCCAAACCGATCCTGCCCGACCGGCTGACCGCCCTGGTCGAGACGATGACGGGCGCGCGGCAGGCTGTTCGGGCTAGTACCCCGGCCAAGTGACAGACTGTTGCCCCTGGCGGCGGCTCTAGGACCAAAAAAAACATACGTACACCTCGCTCCTGTGGCACAACATTCGAACAGTGCCCACGGATTGCTCGACGACCCGGTGAAGGGCACGGAAGAAGCAACCTGGGAGACTGTGATGCACGGTGCCACCAAGAGCGATATCACGCGCGCGCGCGACATCATCGCCGGATTCGATTTCGGCTATGTCGTGAACCGGGCGATCGCCGCGGGCATGCCCCGCCCCACCTCCAGGATCGCGCTGGAACAGTTGAAGGCGTTCCTGCTGGCCTGCGCCGAGCATCCCGACCGGGACATCGTGCCGCAATCCGCCGCCTGCGACGATCTGTGGCATGAGTTCATCGTCGCCGACACCCGCGCCTATGTCCGCTTCTGCGACGCGGTCTATGGCGAATACCTCCATCACAACGGCGTCGCCGTGCCGGCGGAGCGCATGGCCGCCGCCCGCGCCGACAGCGCCCGCCTGTTCGACACCGCGGACTGCCTGCGCGAGGCCAAGAGCGCCGACTGCTTGCGCGAAGCCAAGAGTGCCGATTGCCTGCGCGAGGCGGTGAACGCGGACTGCCTGCGCGAAGCGAAGGGGGCGGACTGCTTGCGTGAAGCGGTGAGCGCCGACTGTTTGCGCGAAGCTGCGACGGCGGATTGCCTGCGCGAAGCCAAGGCCGCCGACTGCCTGCGCGAGGCGAAAGGCGCGGACTGCCTGCGTGAGGCCAAGTCCGCCGATTGTCTGCGCGAGGCACGGACGGCACAGGACGCCGTCTGACCCTCACCGGACGCCACCATGAAAAAGCCCCTGCCCGCTTCGGCGGACAGGGGCTTTTTTCATGCCGATGCGGCGGACGCCGCAGCCGCGGCTTCAGCCGAAATTCAGGCCGCCGAACGGCGTGATGAAGTTGTCGCTCAGCACGTTGCCGCGCAACGCGACATAGTCGGGCACCACCAGCGGAAGGACCGGCAGGTCGTTCATCACCATGGCCTCCGCGTCCTTGTAGACCTCGGCCCGGCGACCGGGATCGGGAATCGCCATCGCCTGTTCGATCAGCGCGTCGAAGGCCGGGTTCGACCAGCCGACCGGGTTGAAGCGGCTGCGGCTGGTGAACAGCTCGTCGAGGAAGTTCATCGGATCGGGGTAGGTCGCGGTCCAACCGAACAGGAAGGCGTCGTAGTCGCGCCGGCGCGACCGCGCGATGAACTCCTGACGCGGCGACATGACCAGCTTCGCCGGGATGCCGGCGTTGTTCCACTGCGACACGTAATAGACGAACTCGCGCCGGTATTCGGGGATGACGTTCACGGTGAAGGGATCGATGCCGCGGCCCTCGGGGAAGCCGGCCTCCTCCAGCAACTGGCGGGCGCGGGTCGGGTCGTAGGCCAGCGGCTCCAGCCGCTCGTTCGCCAGCAGCGCCGGTGGCACCACCCCGTTGTGAACGGCGGCCACCCCGCGGAAGAAGCGCTCGGCCATCGCCTGGCGGTCGATCAACAGTGACATCGCCCGACGCACCCGGAGGTCGGCGAAGGCCGGGACCCGGCGGGGGTCCAGCGCCACCACCCGCATCTGCATGCGCGGCACGTTGGACAGCGACCGCTTGAAACCGGGATCGTCCATCACCCCGCGCAGGGCGTCGGTGTCGACGAAGGTGAAGTCGATCTGGCTGTCGTTGAACAGGGTGATGCCGTCGTTGCCGATCCCGGTGGCGAGGAAAGACACCCGCTCGAACGGCGCCGGACCACCGCGCCACAGCGGGCTGGCCTCCACATCAATGGCGATGCCGTCGTTGGTGCGCAGGAGACGGTAGGTTCCGGTCCCCGCCGACAGGGTCCGGTACCAGTCGCCACCCGCCTGCTCCACCGCCTGCATGTCGACGATGTTGAAGCGCGCGAAGGGAAACACCGCGCAGGGTTCGTCGCAGACGACCTCCAGGTTGCGGTCGTCGAGCACCGTCACGCCGGCGAGATCGCGGGTTTCCCGGGCGCGCAGCTCCCGGAAGCCGCGGACCTTGGACAGCGCCAGGACCGCGAAGTTGGACCCCTCCGTCACCAGCGCGGCTTCGAAGCTGCGCTTGACGTCGTGGGCGGTGAAGCGGCGGCCGGTGTGGAAGGTCACATTGTCCCGCACCGTCAGCCGCCAGCGCCGGGCGTCGGCCGACGCCTCCCAGGCGACGGCGAGCCCCGGCAGGATGCGGCCCTGCGGATCGACGGTCGTCAGGCTCTCGTACATCGCCCCGAGGATTTGGCGGGCGACGAGGTCATTGACCGTCAGCGGGTTGAGCGAGGCGGGCAGGGACTTGACACCGATCCGCAGCACGCCGCTGGCGGCGGCCCGGGCCGGCGCCCAAACCGGCGCTGCGGCCATGGCCCCGAGAAGACCGAGAACATGTCGTCTCTGCACAGCCGTCATCGCAAGACCTATGAGGTCGGTGAGATCAAGGATCAGATCCCGTCCTTTAGCATGAGGACGGCGAGCGGTCACCCTACCCGCTCGCCGCAGGCTTTCGCAATCGAAAGGCAACCGGACGCTGCATGATATTACGGAAGCAACCTGGGCGCGCTTTCGCGGTCGAAAGCGTCAGGTGTTCAACAGCGCGTCGATGCGGTCGCGCAGCGCCTGCAAGCGCTCGCGATGCTCGCGCTGCAAGGCCTGGGCGGCGCCGTCGATGGCGGCCAGATCCTTGTCCATGCGGTTGATCGCCTTGCCCAGCACCCGCAACGGCTCGGCCGAGGTGGAGGAGGCGGGGCGGGCGGCCCGCACCGCGCCGACGGTCAACCCGCCGGTCCGCGCCGTCTGCCACAGCCGGCGCAACTCGCCCTCATCCTCGACGAAGGCCAGTTCGACCAGGGCGGAGCGTGACACCGCGTCGGGGTTGGCGCGGTAATCGGCCAGGATGTCGTCGGGCAGGCGGAGCACCTTCAGGCGCTTCGACACCTCGGCCTCCGAACAGCCGACGGCGGCGGCGACCTCGGCCTGGGTGTAGCCGTGGGCGTCGATCAGCTGGGCCAAGCCACGGGCGAGGTCGATGGCGTCGAGATCGACCCGCTGGACGTTCTCGATCAGCGCGATCTCTTCCGGCCGCCCCTTGGTGATGATGGCGGCGATGGTGCCGCGACCAAGCAGCCGGTGGGCGCGCAGCCGCCGTTCGCCGGCGACCAGGCGGTAACGGCCCTTCTCCGCCCCCTCCTGCACCAGCACCGGCTGCTGCAGCCCATGGCGGGCGATCGAGTCCGCCAGCGAGCGCAGGGACTCGTCGTCGAAGACGGTGCGCGGCTGGCCGGGGTTGGTGTCGATGGCGTCGAGGTCGGCCTCGATCAGCCGGGGCAGCACGCCGCTCAACCCGAACATACGGTCGGTTTCGGCGGCGAAGCCGGCCTCCTTGGCTTGCAGGACGGCGGCGGCGGTCTGGCGGGTCAGCTTCTTAGGCGGCATCGACGGTCTCCCGCAGGCGTCCCATGGCGGTCAGCAGGGCGTTGGCGATGGCGGCGTAGCTCTCCACCCCCGGCGCGCCGATGTCGGCGTCCAGCGTGATGACGTTGGCGCCCGCCGCCTGGGCGTAGATGGTGGCGCGCGGCACCGGCGGGAAGACGTGGCGTTCGGTCCCCCACAGCCGCTGGATGTCCTCCAGCGACGACCGGTCCTGGGTCTGGCGCGGGTTGACCATGGTCGGCAGGATGCCCAGAACCTGCAGCCGCGGGTTCAGCCGCCGCTGGATCTTGGCGACGGTGTCGAGGAAGGCGCTGACGCCCAGGATGGCGTGGGGCTCCGCCTGGCAGGGCACCAGCACATAGTCGGCGGCGGTCAGCGCGTTGATCGTCACCGCCCCCAGGTTCGGCGCGCAATCGATGACGATGACGTCGTAGCGCGCCCGCACCCCGTCCAGCATCTCGGCCAGCGCGGTCTGGGCGTTGGTCAGGTTGCCCGGCAGTTCCGTGTCGGCGCTGGCGAGCGCGATGCTGCTCGGCACCACGTCCAGCCCGGCGACACTGGTCGGCAGGATGACGTCGTCGAGCGGCGTCTTGCCCATCAGCGCGTGGTACAGCACCTTGCCAGTTTCGGTCAGCGCGACGATGTCCGACTGCGGCACGCCGACATGGACCGACGCGTTGCCCTGCGGGTCGGCGTCGACCAGCAGCACGCGGTTGCCCGCCCGCGCCAGGATGAAGGCGAGGTTGATCGAGGTCGCGGTCTTGGCGGTGCCGCCCTTTTGCAGCCCGACGGCAACGGTGGTGCCGCGGCGGGGCAGGGCGCTGTCCGGCCGTTCCAGGTCCAGCAGCAGCAGCCGGCCCAGCACCTCGCGCGGGAGGGCCTCCTTGCCGGTTTCCCATTTGCTCAGGCGCTGCTTGTCGTATTTGCGGCCGGTCAGTTCGTTGACGAACGCCGCCATCTGCGTCTGGGTCAGGCCACGCCGTTCCCGCAACGCCTTCAACTGGTCCCCTGTCACACCCGTTCTCCTGCCGCCGGCACCGGTTCCCACACCGGTGGGTCCGACCCTAGCAAGTCGTCGCCACTCCGGCAACGGGTGTCTACCGTCCGGGCAGGGCGGGGTTACACCGTCTCGTCGTATTCCACCTTCGGCGCGTCGATCCAGGAGGCGGGCTGGCCCTGGTCCTTCTTCCAGAACAGCACCGGCAGGTCGGCGTTCAGCACGCGGCCCAGCACGGCCCCGCGTGCCTTCATCGTCTCCTTGTACTCGGCCGTCTCGACGATGCGGACGCCGTAGCCGGGGATGCGGTCGGCCGCCAGCACCGGCACCAGCGCGTTCTTGAACTTGCGCAGGTCGTTGTCGGAGCCGACGCGCTTGCGCAGCGGCTCCAGCGCCATCCAGAAGGCGTGGCCACGCGCCAGATGGGCGCGCGCGATCTCGTACAGCCGCTTTTCCACCGGCTTCAGCGCGAAATACTGGTCGTGGTAGCTCAGCAGATTGTGGCCCAGCGCCGCGCGGGTGACCCAGCCCGACAGCGTCAGCTTCAGCCCGCGCACCGCCCGCTCGCCGTCCTTCTTGCGCTGGTAGAGCAGCTTGTAGTCGGAAATCCACGAGAAGGCGCCGCTCTCGCCCTCGCCGCCGGTTTCCAGGTTGGTCTTGATCTGGGTGCCCTGCAGCCGCTCCAGCGCGCCTTCGATCTTGTCGTAGGCGCTGCCGCCCGCCGTCTTGCCGACGATGCGCTGCAGGTCGCTGGTGGTGAAGTGCAGTTCACCCAGCTTGGCCGGCCCCTTGCCCTGCTCGATCTTCTCGCGCAGCAGCGAGATGGCGTAGAGCAGCACCGCCTTGTCCCAGATCGTCGCAACGCCGACGTTCTTCGGCGCCCGCACCTCGATCCGCACCTTGCCGTCGTCGTAGGTCGGCAGCGATTCCGCCTTGTCCTTCGACAGGCCGAACAGGCTGTAGACCATCATGTGGCGGTCGTTCTGGACGTCGCCGGTCAGCGGAGAATCCAGCCGCAGAGCCAGTTGCAGCGGCCGGTCGAGCAACTCGGCGTTGGGGGGCTGGTTCATGCCGTCTCTCCGCAGGTCCTGTCCGGCTTGAGTAAGGTCGGCCGCCCGGCGAAGGCCGTCGCCGAGTGGTTACAGCCATAATCCACAAGCCCGCCGCCCTGTTCCACCGCTCCGGCTCAAACGTCGTCGTTCTGCCGAAAGATTCCCGCTTTTCGCCCGGAAGCGGCGGGGCGAACGTCGCCGTTCTGCCAGTTTTTCGGCAATCGCGGCCGGACAGCGGATGCACGCCGTCTGCCGCCGTTGGTTCGGACCGTGGGCAGAGGGCACCGTCTCCGTTCTGCCGTGCCGGGCCAGGGCGGAGGGTGGCGGACGACGGCTAACCCATTGGAATTGCTTGGTTCATTCCGATGAGCGCCCCGCAAATCACCACCCCTGGCCCTCCGATACGGCCTTTGACTGGCAGAACGGCGACGTTCGCCGCGATCGCCCCGGCGCCGATTCCGGTCCGATTCTCCGCCGATTCCCGGCCGCGAACGGCGGTGAGGGGGCAGGGCGGGCCCCATCATTCGGCAGAACGGCGACATTCCGGCCTTCCAGCCGTCGCAAGCCAAGGCGCCACCGCCGGGAATCTTTCGGCACAACGGCGACGTTCAGACCCGAATCTTTCGGCACAACGGCGACACTTGCTGCCGACCGGCGGCGCTGATCCGGTGCCAAGATGCTGAAATACCTCGGAAAGTCGGAGCCGCCCGGCGTTTCGGACCCCCGATCCGCCTTTTCCCAAAGATCGTGGACAGGAGCGCAACGACACGTACACATTTCAAAAAAGGGCGAAAACCGCCCTGACGCCATCATCGTGCGCCATCGCCAGTTGCTGGCCGGCGCCACGGGGTTGTGCACCCTTGTGCACCCTTGAAGGAGAGCACCATGACGTAGCGGAGGACCGACCTCCGGAAACACAAAAGGCCCGGATTGCTCCGGGCCCTTCGTGTCGGACGGAGGAGACCGAGGGACACTCGGCCACCCCACATCTGGCGGTTTGGCGACTCCATGATGGCAGGGCAGGCCCACGAAGCCAAGCGGATTCACTGCGAGTCCGTTGACGTTGTCCCTTTGTCTTCACCCGTCCGGGGATGGCCCACACAACGGCCCCATGCAGGGGACCGACAGACGGGTGAGACATGAAGCCGTACATCGACATGTACCGGCACTGGATCGCCATACCCGGCATTCAGGCCGCCGACATCGCGGTGCTGTCCGCGCTCTACGCCCACGCCGATCGTGATGGTGTCTGCACCGCCACGCAGGGCGAGCTGGCGGAAGAGCTGGGGCAGAGCCGCGCCTGGTTCAACGCCGTGCTGAAAGGCCTGCAAGAGCCGCCGGCCGCGCTGGTCTGCGCCCAGCCACGCCGCGGCTTGCGCGGATTCGCTTATCGATTGGCGGGATCCGTCGGTGGAACCTTCTGTCAGCCGGCTGACACCGGCGGTCCGCCAGCCGGCTTTTCCTTGGACTCAGGGAATCCTGAATCCTCCTCCTCCCATCCGGACGAGGGGAGGGCGGATGGAGCCTCGGACGGGGCCTTGCCGACCGACTGGCAACCGGATGCCGACGATCTGGCCTGGGCGGCGCGGGAACGCCCCGACGTCGACCCGGCCCGGGTGACGGCCAAGTTCGTCGCCTGGTGCCGCAAGGCCCATCGCCGCAACGGCTATCGCCCGGCCGATCCGGGTGCCGCGTGGCGCCGCTGGATCGGCCGCGAGCTGGTGACGCCGCCCCCGGAGCCGGCCGACCGGTCGGTTGCCTCGCCCGCCGCCCCGCCGATCTCCGCCCCCCAGTTCCGCCGGGAGCCACGCCATGCCGCCCACCCCGACCGACGCGCTGGTCGCAGCGATGCCCAGCGCCAATCCACCCGCAGCGGAGGCGCTTCCTCCGGTTCCGACGCCGGCAACCGCAACCGCGACACCCTCGCCGCGTTGCGCCTTCGCCTCGCTGGCCCGGCTTGAGGTCGCCGACCTGCGGTTCGAGACGCAGGATCTGTCGCCCGACGAGCTTGGTGCGCTGGCCGACCGGGTGGAACGGGCGCTCGACGGGCTGACGCCGCCGATCGGGCTGGAGAATGTCCTGACCGGGCTGGAGAAGCTGGCCGACCGCTTCGCGCTGGATCTGCCCGACGCCGACCTGCTGGAAGCCGATGTCCGCGCGATGGCGCAATGGCCGGCCGACCGCTGGATGGCGGCGTTCGACGCGGTGTGGGCGGGCTTCCGCAGCGGCTGGAGCCGCTTTCCGACGCTGGGCGACTTCCGCGAGGCGCTGGCCGCCGCGCCGGCGCCGCCGGAAAGCCGCGCCGCCGAGGATCTGCGGCGGCTCGCCGCAAGGCTGCGGCAGGAACAGCGCCTGCGCGCCCGCACCGAGGAGCAGCGCCGCCGCAGCCGGGCGCGGGAGGCCGCGCTCGCCGACCGGCAGCGTGACGCGGCGGCCCGCGTCCTGCCATCGCCGCTGTTGCAATCGGCGCCCGCCGCCCAGCATTATCCGGCCGACCACCAGCGAGCGCGGAAGGCCGATGAAACCGAACCATCGCCCACCGGGGCGCCCACAGGGCAGCGCCGACGCGACGACTCTGCTGAACCGGGCAGTCGCCCATCATCAGAACGGACAGCTGGCGGAAGCCGCAACCCTGTACGAGCAGGTGCTGAAGCGGCTGCCGAAGCAGGCCGACGCGCTGCACCTGTCGGGCCTGATCAAGGCGCAGACGGGGGCGCTGGCGGAGGGGATCGAGCGGATCCGCCTTGCGGTGAAGGCCGACGGACGCCAGCCGCTGTTCCACACCAACCTGGGCCGGCTGCTGGAGGCGGCGGAGCGCTGGGAGGACGCGGCGACGGCCTTCCGCAACGCCGCCCGTCTGACGCCGCTCGACCCGGCGCCGCACCGGATGGAGGCGGCGGCGCGGACGCGGCTGGGCCAGCACGGACCGGCGGCGCGGGCGCTGCTTCGGGCGATGGCGCTGGAACCGGCGGAGGTGGAGTCCGCCGCCGCGTTGGGCGATGCGCTGTACGACGATGGGGCTTTCCTGCCCGCCGCCGCCTGGTACGGCCGGACGGCGGTGCTGGAGCCGCAGCGGGTCCTAGCGGCCTTCAACCGGGGAGCCGCCCTGCGCGATGCCGGCCGGTTGGCGGACGCGGCGAACGCCTTCCGGGCGCTGTCCCTGCGCGCCCCGCTGATGGTGGAGCCGTGGGAACAGCGGATGCAATTGTGCCACCATCTGGGCGAGGGGACGGCGGCGACGGTGGCGGCGCGGACGCTGCTGGCGCTGGTGCCCGGGCATGGCGCGGCGGCCAAGATCCTGGGGGCGCACGCACCGAAGGACACGGGGGAGGATACGGGCTGGCTGGCGCGGGCGGCGGCGCTCGACCCGCTGGCGGAGGATGTGGCGCTGACGCTGGCCGGCCGGCTCTACGCCAGGGGCCGGGTCGCGGCGGCGGAGCGCTGGTACCGCCGTGCGCTGACGGTGGCGCCAGCCGCCGGTCTGGCCCTGTCCGGGCTGGGGTTGGCGCAGGCGACGCTTGGAATGGAGGGGGCGCTGCGGGCGGTGCGGCGCGCGGTGCGGCTGGCGCCCGACGACGCGGCGCTGGCCGCCAACGCCGGATCGGCCTTCCAACTGGCCCGGCAGCCGGAGGCGGCGCTGGTCTGGCACCGCCGGGCGCTGGCCCTGCGGCCGGAGGACGCCGCCGCCTGGGTCAATGTCGGCAGCCACCGGCTCGACGCCAACGCCACGGAGGAGGCGATCCCGCCGCTGGAGCGGGCGTTGCGGCTGGACGACCCGGGCCAGGGGGCGCTGGCCTGGTCCAACCTTGGCGTCGCGCTGATGGCGCTGGGCCGCCATGCCGAGGCGGTGGCCGCCTTCCGCGCCGCGCTGGACCGGGCGCCCGGCGACGCGGCGATCCGCTCCAACATGCTGTTCTGCCTGTGCTTCGACGACGGCGCGGATCCGGCCGCGGTCTTCCGGGAACACCGCCGCTTCGAGGAGCATCTGCCGCGGCCGCCGGCGATGCCGCACGCCGTGGCCGACCCGGATCCGGACCGTCGCCTGCGCGTCGGCTATCTGTCGCCGGACTTCCAGCGCTACCCGGGGCCGGGCTACCATTTCCTGCTGCCGCTGGTCGAGGGGCACGACCGGGCGGCGGTCGAGGTGACGTGCTACCACAACGACCGCAACCGGGATGCGACGACCGAACGCTTCCAGGCGGCGGCGGACCGCTGGCGCGACGTGGCGGCGCTGTCCGACGAGGAGTTCGACCGCCGGATCCGGGCCGACGGCATCGACATCCTGGTCGACGCGGGCGGCCACATGTCGCGCAACCGCATGCCGCTGATGGCGCGGCGGCCGGCGCCGCTGCAGGTCAGCCTGCCGCTCTATCCCAACACCACCGGCTTGAGCGCGATCGATTACCAACTGGCCGACCCGCGTCTGGCGCCGCCGGGCGTCGACGCGCTGCACAGCGAAAAGCTGATCCGGCTGCCCGGCTGCATCCTGTGCTACCGCCCGGCGGAGTCCGGCTTCGCCCCGCCGGACCGGCCGCCGCTGGAGCGCAACGGCGTCGTCACCTTCGGCTCGTTCAACAACGTCACCAAGGTCAACGCCGCGACCATCGCGCTGTGGGCGCGGCTGCTGTCGGCGTTGCCCACGGCGCGGCTGGTGCTGAAATGGCGGGGCCTGGGCAGCGGCGGCGGGCTGGACCGCCGCCTGCTCGACGCCTTCGCCCGCCACGGCGTCGGGGCGGAGCGGCTGGAGCTGCGCGGCATCACTGCCGACCCCTACCAGGATTACACGACCATCGACGTGGCGCTGGATCCCGTCTTCGCCAACGGCGGCACGACGATCTGCGACGCGCTGTGGATGGGGGTGCCGGTGCTCAACCAGGTTGGGCCGACCAAGATCGGGCGCTGGGGCGCGACGCTGCTCGCGGCGGTCGGGCTGGAGGCGCTGGTGACGCACAGCGATGACGATTATCTGGCGCAGGGTGTCCGGCTCGCCACCGACCGCGCGTTCCTTGATGCCCAGCGCGCCGACCTGCGCGGGCGGATGCGGCGGTCGCCGCTGATGGACGAGGCCGGCTATGCCCGCGCGGTGGAGGCCGGCTACCGCAGCGCGTGGCGCCGCCGCTGTGCCGGGCTGCCGCCGGTGGCGATCGATCTCCAGCCGGACGGGGAGGGGAGGGCATGAGCGATCCCATCATCCATGTCTCCTTCCCGATGGCGCCCGACGCCTATCCGACGACGCTGCACTGGCACGCCCAGCTCAGCCGCCATGTGTTCGCCGCGCTGTCGGCCCGCTTCGGCGCGCGGGTGCGCTTCTCGCCCTGGACGGCGCCGTTGGAACCGGCCGGGCGCGACGTGCTGGTGTCCTTCCAGCCGCACCCGGCGCTGACGCGCTGGAAACGCTCGGTGCTGATCGAGAATTCCAACTTCGACGTCGACAAGTGGCGGCACGCCGCCTTCCGCCGCTTCGGCCTGAACGCGCCGACCGACGCGGTGGCGGCGGGGGACGCGGCGCTGCGGCACCAGTACGCGCTGGTGGTGCTGAGCAACGACGTCGCCATCCGCCGGGTCGCCGCCCGCGATCCCCAGGTCGCCGCCTGTTACGACCACATGGCGTCGCTGGCCCGGCACCTGTCGGTGCATCCGCACCCGATCGACAAGGTCGAGTTCTCGCGGCTGGCCACCGGCTTCGCCACGCCGGCCAAGACGCGGATGCTGGTCTACCACGCCGGTCCGCGCAAGAACTCGGCCGAGTTGATCGCCACGCTGCGCGACATCGGCCTGCAGGAAAACAGCGACTTCAGCGTCGCCGCCCATGTGCCGAAGGACCGCGCCGACCTGATGGCCTTCCTGCGCCAGAACTTCCTGGTCGTCGCCAACACCTCCTATTCCGAAACCGGGCCGATCAACATGATCGAGTATCTGCTGTCCGGCTTCGCCGTCTACGGCCATGACGACTGGTGGGACGGGGCGGGCAACCCGCGCTTCACCTGGAGCTACGACCCGGCGGCGCAGGAGACCAACCGCGCCAACCTGCGCCACATCTTTCACGAGCTGGGCCCCGACGGCGTCGCCGCCGAACGCGACCGCGTGCGCACCGCTTTCCTGGAGCGCAGCGACAACGACTGGCCGGCGCTGCTCGGTCCCGTCTGCGCCCATGTCGAGGCGCTGCTGGACAGCGACCATCCCGGACGGGTGGATTGAGGGCGAACGGGCGGGGAGGCAATGCCCGCCAGAGTTGCTTTCGAACAAGAAAATGGGCGGACCCACCCGCTTTCACGGGGTGATCCGCCCAAGGCCAGGAGATACGGCGCCGACGCCCGAACGTGCCTGTAAAGGCGCCGACGCTCCGGGGGCCCCGCCGCGCGACGTTGCGCGGCGGAACCGTCCGAACCGAGCCGTCTCCTATTCCATAAGCCTCCGTCAGCCGGCGATCAGGCCGCGCAGCTGCCGGTTGGCGACCGCCAGCATGGCGAGGTCGACCGCCGGCTGGGCGCGCAGTTCGGCCAGAAGCTGTTCGACGCGGTCCACCACCAGATGGCGGCTGGCGATCCAGGCATCGACCGCCGCGGCCTCGTCGCCCTCGCTTTCCAGCACGCGCACGGTCAGCGCGCTCTGGTGGGCGAACAGGTCGTCGACGATGGCGGCAACCGCCTGGCGCTGCCAGTGGTTGTCGACCTTGGCGCCGCTGGCGCGGTCGCGCAGCCACTCCAGACCGAAGCGGCGGCCCAGCCCGAAGTAGATCGAGGCGACGCCCTCCACCGCGCGGCCGGTGCGCTCGGCGATGCGCACCAGATCCGGGGCGGCGGCCAGCACCGGCAAGGCGGCGATCCGGCGCGCCAACTCCTCCGGCACGCCCTGGCCGGTGGCGTCGGCGACGCGGGCGGCCAGACGGCCGGCCTCCTCGGCGTCGAGGAAGTGGTCGAGACCGGCGGCCAGCGCCTCCACCCCCGGACGGAAGGCGGCGGACTCGCGGCCCAGATCCAGCGGGTGCGGGCTGTGCGCCAGGAACCACGCCACCGCGCGGTCCATCAGCCGCACCGTGTCGAGCACCAGCGCCGTCTGCAGCGCCGCCGGCACCACGTTGTCCAGCGCGTCGATCGCGTCCCACAGCGGGCGGAGCTGGAAGACGTCGCGGACGATGGCGTAGGCGCGGGCGACGTCCGCCGGACCGAGGCCGGTCTTCTCCATCATGTCCTTGACGAAGGTCGGGCCGACCCGGTTGACCAGGCTGTTGGTGACGGAGGTCGCCACGATCTCGCGGTGCAGGCGGTGGCGGAAGATCGCCTCGCGCTGGCCCTCGCGCAGCGGCTGCGGGAAATAGCGCAGCAGGTCCTCGACGGTCGCCGGGTCATCCGGCAGTTCGGAGGCCAGCAGCTCGTCGTACAGCGTGATCTTGGCGTAGGCCAGCAGCACCGCCAGCTCCGGCCGGGTCAGGCCGCGGCGTTCGGCCATGCGCTGGGCCAGCTCCTCGTCGGTCGGCAGATACTCGATGGCGCGGTTCAGCCGGCCGGTTCGCTCCAGGGTGCGGATGAAGCGGGACTGCGCCTCCAGCAGGGCGGGCCCTTGCGCCTCGGCGATGGTCAGCGCGCTGGTCTGGCGGTAGTTGTCGGCCAGGACCAGGGCGGCGACCTCGTCGGTCATGCTGGCCAGCAGGCGGTCGCGCTGCTTCAGGGTCATGTCGCCGCGCGCCATGACGTCGCCCAGCAGGATCTTGATGTTCACCTCATGGTCGGAGGTGTCGACGCCGGCCGAATTGTCGATGGCGTCGGTGTTCAGCCGGACACCCTTGCCGGCCGCTTCGATGCGGCCGCGCTGGGTGACGCCGAGGTTGGCGCCCTCGCCGATCACCTTGGCGCGGATCTGGGCGCCGTCGACGCGCAGCGCGTCGTTGGCCTTGTCGCCCGCCTCGGCGTTGGTTTCGGTCGACGCCTTGATGTAGGTGCCGATGCCGCCGAACCACAGCAGGTCGACCGACGCCGTCAGCAGCCGCCGCATCAGCTCGGACGGCGACAGGTGGTCCTGGTCGATGCCGAACAGCGCCCGCACCTCCGCCGTCAGTTCCACCGTCTTGGCGGAGCGTTCGACGATCATCGCACCCTTCGACAGCGTGGAGCGGTCATAGTCGGCCCAGGAGGAGCGGGGCAGGGCGAACAGCCGGTTGCGCTCCTCCCAGCTCGCCGCCGGATCGGGATCGGGGTCGAGGAAGATGTGGCGGTGGTCGAAGGCGGCCAGCAGCCGGATGTGCTTGGACAGCAGCATGCCGTTGCCGAACACGTCGCCCGACATGTCGCCGACGCCGACCACGGTGAAGTCGGTGGCCTGGATGTCGGTGCCCATCTCGCGGAAATGGCGCTTGACCGATTCCCAGGCGCCGCGGGCGGTGATGCCCATCACCTTGTGGTCGTAGCCGACCGAGCCGCCCGAGGCGAAGGCGTCGCCCAGCCAGAAGCCGTGGTCGATCGACACGCCGTTGGCAATGTCGGAGAAGGTCGCGGTGCCCTTGTCGGCGGCGACCACCAGATAGGGGTCGTCGGCGTCGTGGCGGACGACGTCCTTGGGCGGGACCACCGTGCCGTCGGCGGCGAAGTTGTCGGTGATGTCGAGCAGGCCGCGCATCAGCGTCTTGTAGCACTCGATGCCTTCGGCCAGCGCCGCCTCGCGCCCGGCGCTGGGCGGCGGCGGCCGCTTGACGACGAAGCCGCCCTTGGAGCCCACCGGCACGATGACGGTGTTCTTGACCATCTGGGCCTTCATCAGCCCCAGGATCTCGGTGCGGAAATCCTCGCGCCGGTCGGACCAGCGGATGCCGCCGCGGGCGACCTTGCCGCCGCGCAGGTGGACACCCTCCATGCGCGGGCTGCAGACGAAGACCTCGACCCACGGGCGCGGCAGCGGCAACTCGTCGATGGAGCCGCTGTCGAGCTTGAAGGACAGATGCGGCTTCGGCGCGCCGTCCGGGCCGGTCTGGTAGGCGTTGGTGCGCAGCGTGGCGCGGACCAGGGTGACGAAGCGGCGCAGGATGCGGTCGTCGTCCAGGTTGGTGACGCTGTCCAGCGCGTCGTCGATCGCCGCCAGGATCGGCGCCTCGTCGGCCTTGATGGCGTCCACCCGGTTGGCCGGATCGAAGCGGGCGGCGAACAGACGGGCCAGCAGCCGCGCGGTCTGCGGGTGGGCGGCCAGCGTCGTCTCGATGGTGTCCTGGGCGTAGGCGAAGCGGGCCTGCTTCAGGAACTTGGCGTAGGCGCGCAGGACCGAGACCTCGCGGCCGGCCAGCCCGGCGCGCAGCACCAGCCGGTTGAAGCCGTCATCCTCCATCCGGCCGTGCCAGACGTCGGCGAAGGCGTCCTGGAAGGTCTGCTTGACCTTGACGCAATCGACCGCCGTGCCGGTCTGGGTGCGGGCGGCGAAGTCGTGGATCCACACCGCCGGCGTGCCGTCGGCCGGCCGCACCTCATAGGGCTGCTCGGTGATGACCTTCAGGTCCATGTGCTCCAGCATCGGCAGCACGTCGGACAGCGGCACCGGCCGGCCCTGGTGGTAGATCTTGACGTGCAGCTCGTCGCCGTCCGCCTCCAGCGGGTGGAACAGCACGATGCCGAGGCGCTGTTCGGCCAGCGCCCGCTCGATGCGGTCGATGTCGTGGACCGCGGTTTCGGCGGTGAAGGCCTCGCGGTAGCCGGCGGGGAAGGCGTCGGCGTAGCGGCGCAGGCGGGCGTTGCCGATCTCCTCGCCGTGCGCCTCGATCAGCGCGTCGCGCAGGCGGTCGGCCCAGCTGCGCGAGATCTGGACGAGCCGGGCCTCCAGCTCCTCGATGTCGACGGTGGGGACGCGGCCCTGCTCGGTCTTCACCGTCAGGTGCAGGCGGGCGAGCGCGCTGTCGGACAGCTGGGTGAAGGTCGAGGCGCAGGTGCCCTGGAACGCCGTTTCCAGCATCGCCTGGATCTTGCGGCGCAGCGCGGTGTCGTAGCGGTCGCGCGGCACGAAGACCAGGGCGGAGACGAAGCGTTCGAACGGGTCGCGGCGGACGAACAGGGCGAGGCGCTGGCGTTCCTGCAGATGCAGGATGCCGAGCGCGGTCTCGTACAGCTCGTCCGACGGGGTCTGGAACAGCTCGTCGCGCGGGTAGGTCTCCAGGATGTTCAGCAGGGCCTTGCCGTCATGGCCCTGCGGGTCGAAGCCGGCGCGGCCCATGACGCGGGCGACCTTGCGGCGCAGGAACGGGATTTCGCGCGGGCTGCGGTTGTAGGCGCCCGACGTGAACAGCCCGACCGCCAGCGTGCCGCCCACCACGTTGCCTTGGTCGTCGAAGCGCTTGACCAGCAGCGCGTCGAGCGGGACGGAGCGGTGCACGGTGGCCTGCCGGGTGCCCTTGGTCACCAGCAGCGCGCGGGGCTGGTGCAGGAAGGCGCGGATTTCGGCGGGCAGGATGGCGGCGTGGCCATGCTCGTCGAACACGGTGGTTTCCGGGTCGCGCAGCACGCCCAGCCCGCTGCCGTCGACCAGCTCCAGCCACGGTTCCGTCCGGTCGTCGCCCATGGTGGCGATGTACTGGCGGCTGCCGAGCAGCGTCATGTTGCCGTCGTCGACCCAGGCCAGGAAGTCGGCGGCCTCGTGCGATTCCTCGCTGTCGGGGGCGTGGGCGATGTCGTCGCGGGCGGCGCGGATGCGTGCCCGCATCGGGCTCCAGTCCTCCACCGCGGCGCGGACGTCGCGCAGGATGCGCTCGATCCCCTCGCGCAGCCGGGCCTGGGCGGCCGGATCCGACAGCGGGTCGATCGAGCAGTGCATGAAGGATTCGTCGCGCGCGCCTGCCTGCTCTTCACCCGGCTCCAGCAGTTCGACGATGCGGCCGTCGGCGTCGCGCACCACCCGGGTGACCGGGTGGATCACCAGATGGACGGTGACGCCCTGCCGGTTCAGCTCCGCCGTGACGGAATCGACCAGGAAGGGCATGTCGTCGTTGACGATCTCCACGACCGAACGGTCGGACTGCCAGCCATGCTCGTCCAGCCGGGGCGCGTAGACGCGCACCTTGGCGGTTCCGGGCTGCCGCTGCTGCCCCCATTGCCACATCGCCAGCGCCGCGCCGTAGAGCTGTTCCGGCGTGGCGCGCAGCAGGTCGTCGGGGGGCACGTTGGCGTAGAAGCGCTTCACGAAGCGCTCCGCCCGCGCGTTCGGAACCCGGCTGCGCACCAGTTCGGCCAGTTGCTGCCGCAAGTCGCCCGCCAGATCCTTCGTCGCCGTCCGCATGATAGTGCTCGACTCCCTCTCGGTTTTCTTTGATTGGTAGTACCATCGTAAAACCGACAATTCGACGGCAAATAAACGGCAGGACTTCTGACTAAACGGAGAATCCTGCGCCTTTGGGGTATTTCGCCATAGATTCGGACAACCCAGTCACATAACCGCCGAATCTGTGCAAATGGCGTTGACATTCCACCGCACGGACGGAGCGCGACAAAGCGGCGCCGCGCCGATTCGCCACAGTGCGAACCGCCGGAACCTGCCCGAAGCCGGGGGTATGTCGACTCGGCGCCCGCTGATGACGGCAACGCGGTGTCGCGGCCGGTCGCCCGGTGCCGGACCCGCCAAATAAACGGCAGTGTCGCTGACTAGACGGCGTTTTCCGCCGCGGCGGGGGCGTTTTCCGAAAGATTCTCGACAAGATGGCGGGCATGGGCGGGCAGATCGTCGAAGCGGCGGGCACACAGCATCAACAGGCGCGGTGCCCAGGCGTCGCGCAGCGGCATCACCCGGATGGTGCCGCTGTCGAGCGCGCGCATGGCCGCGGTTTCCGGGACGACGCCGACCCCCACCCCGCGTTCGACCAGACGGCAGAGCGCCACCAAACCGGGGCAAGATCAACGGGTGGCCTCATCGATCCGCTGCAACAGCGTCGGTTTTCGGCAATGGGAGACATCCGTATCCCGAATGTTCCGGCTGCATCCGCGCCCTGGCTGCTTTCAGGTCGCGGGCCGGCGGCAGCCGGAACATTCGGCCATAGTCGCGCGTGAACTGAGTGACACTTTCATACCCGACCGCATAGGCGGCACTGCCGATCGGTTCACCGTCCGCCAGCATCATCCGGCGCGCTTCAATCAATCTCAACTGCTTCTGATATTGGAGCGGCGTCAGGGAAGTCACGGACTTGAAGTGCTCATGAAAGGTGGAGGGGCTCATGCCGGCCACCTCGGCCAGATGTTCCACCCTGAGCGGTCGGGCGAAGCCGTCACGAATGACGGCGACCGCCCGCGCCACCCGGCGTGCGTGGCTGTTGGTGACGCCCAGGCTGCGGATGGCTCCCCCGTGCCGCCCCGCAAGCAACCAGTAATGCAGTTCGCGAAGCAGCTGCGGCTGCAGGATCGGCATCGAGGCCGGCCTGTCGAGCAGCCGCAGCAATCGCAGGGTGGAGTCGACCACCTCCGTCTCTGTCGGATAAATGCTAGATGTTTAGTCCCGGCATTTGATGGTGCACCCTACCTGCAGGAATGGAGGGATGCACTATGGGCCAAGTACTCCATGGGAGCGCCACGACGACAGAGGCGATCCGTCGAGCGATACAACATAGTCAAGAGAGCCTGAGGTCTCTGGCCAAACGCTACGGGATCAACCCGAAGACGATTGCCAAGTGGAAAGCGCGGCCCACGGTAACCGACAAGAAGACTGGTCCCAAGGCACCTCGTTCGACGGTGCTGTCGGTGGAAGAAGAGGCAGTCATCGTCGCTTTCCGGCGCTATACCCTGCTGCCGCTCGATGACTGCCTCTATGCCCTGCAGCCGACAATCCCCCACCTGACGCGGTCTTCACTGCACCGCTGCCTGCAGCGCCATGGCATTGCCCGCCTGCCTGATGTCGAAGGAGACAAGCCGGTCCGCAGGAAGTTCAAGGCCTATCCCATCGGCTTCTTCCATATCGACATCGCCGAGGTTCGGACCGAACAAGGCAAGTTGCACATGTTCGTCGCCATTGATCGAACGTCGAAGTTCGCCTTTGTCGAGCTGCATGAGACGGCGACGACAGCGACCTCCAGGGACTTCCTGCTGCGCCTGATCGCTGCCGTTCCGTACAAGATCCACACGGTGCTCACTGACAACGGCATCCAGTTCACCACACCGGGCGGCGGCGGATCGGCCGTCCCCCTGATCAAGGAGTCCATCGCCAAGGGCGAGCGCTTCCGGGCCCATGCCTTCGAACTTGCCTGTGCGCGTCATGACATCGACCACCGCACGACCAAGCCCAAGCACCCGTGGACCAACGGCCAGGTCGAGCGCATGAACCGCACCCTCAAGGACGCCACGGTCAAGCGCTTCTACTACGAAAGCCACGACCAGCTCCGGCAACTGAGGTGGTCCCCGTTTCCCGGACAGTTTGGCGGCTGGAATAAGCTTGGTTCAGGTTCCTGCTATGCCGCCAATCTGATCCGGTCCAGTGTGCCCTCATAGGCCTCTGCCGGGGTTCTGCCGCCGAGCGCCGAGTGCGGGCGTTCGGCGTTGTAGTAATCGATCCAGCGGCCGATCCGGGCTCTGGCCTCGCTGCCCGTTTCGAAGGCATGGAGGTAGACGCACTCGTATTTCAGTGATCGCCACAGCCGTTCGATGAAGACGTTGTCCATCCACCGGCCGTGCCGCGCCATCGCCTCCTCGATGGCCTCAATGCAGAACTCGACGTCCATGGTGTTCGACAGACGCCAGCTTAGGGTCCGGACCCTAGTCCTGGATCGGCGGGGCGCCCGAACCGGGCGCCCTTTCCTTTGCGGCTCTCCCCATCAAGGACGGCGCCATGCCCGGTCTCGGTTTCGTCATGCCGCACTGGCTCTATTGGGCCGGTCTGCTGCTGTTTCCCCTGTTCGCCCTGCTCATGGTGCGCCGCGAACTGGCGCGCGGCGGGTCCTCCAGGGTGTCCCTGCCCGTCGCCTACCTGTTCCTGCTGTGCGGCGGCTTCGCCGGCCTTCATCGGCTGTATCTGAAAAGCCTGCTCGGCCTGCTGTTTCTTCCGCTGCTGGCCGGGATCATCTACGGCAACACCCAGGTGCGCGACATGCGCGAGACGCTGTCGACCGCGCGGGCCGACGCGCAGTCGCTGGAGCGCGTCGTCCACCGCGAGGAGGCCGCCGTCGCCCGCAAACGGTCGGGCGCCCAGGAGCGGCTGGACAAGGCCGCCGCGCAGCTGGCCCAGGCGCAGGGCGTCCTGGCCGGCGTGCAGGAACGGTCCGACCGCTGGCATCGGGCCACCGGCATCGTCGCGCTGGTCATGCTCGGCGGGCTGCTGGTCGATGCGGTGCTGCTGCCCGGCCTCGTCCGCCGGACCCGCGCCCGTGAAAGTGCCGGGGGCCAGCCCGACCTCGCCCCTCCGGTGGTGCTGCCGGAGGAGGACCGGCCTGACCATCCGGGCCGGCGGGTCGCCAACCGTCCGCTGTCCCGCGCCATCGACCGCATCAACCTGTGGGTCGGGCAGTTCGTCGCCTCCTGGACGGTGATCGCCGTCTTCGTCTACTACTACGAGGTCGTCGCCTGGTTCCTGTTCAACTCGCCGACCAACTGGGCGCATGAGAGCATGTTCCTGATGTTCGGCATGCAGTATCTGTTGTGCGGCGCCTACGCCTTGCGCACCGAAAGCCATGTGCGGGTCGACGTCTTTTACGTGAAGATGCCGCCGCGGGCACGGGCGGCGGCCGACGTCCTGACCTCGTTCTTCTTTTTCGCCTTTTCGGTGACGCTGCTG
This sequence comes from Azospirillum sp. TSO35-2, assembly GCF_003116095.1. Classification (GTDB taxonomy): domain Bacteria; phylum Pseudomonadota; class Alphaproteobacteria; order Azospirillales; family Azospirillaceae; genus Azospirillum. Next base: position 1,083,207 of record NZ_LGRA01000018.1, on the reverse strand, counting down.
GCCACCGGTTGGCGTTTCGCCGCCGACGCGGTGGCGGTCGGCGAGACCTCCTTCTCGGAATGGGGAATCCAGTACTGGATCGTCAAGCTGTCGATCCCGGTCGGCGCCGTCCTGCTGCTGTTGCAGGGGCTTACCCACCTGCTGCGCGACGTCGATCTGGCGCTGGGCCGTGCGGCGGAGCCGGCAACCGGAGGCGCCGGCACGTCCGGCGACGCGCACGAGGAAAGGGCTTGAACCATGGCGTTGCCGATCACGATCGAACTTCTGACCGTCCTGATGTTCGGGTCCCTGGTGGTGGTGCTGCTGGCCGGGCTGCCGATGGCCTTCGTCACCGGCGGGCTGGCCAGCGTCTTCCTGTTCCTGTTCGCCGACACGGCGATGCTGAACATGCTGCCGTCGCGCGTCTTCCCCTTCATGACCGACTATCAGCTGTCGGCGATTCCGCTGTTCATCTTCATGGCGGCGATGCTGGAACGTGCCGGCATCATCGAGGACCTGTTCGAGGTCATCCACACCTTCATCGGCCGCATCCACGGCGGCTTGGCGTCGGCGACGGTCATCGCCTGCACCGTGCTCGCGGCCATGGTCGGCGTGGTCGGGGCCACCGAGGTCACGATGGGGATGATCGCCCTGCCGGCGTCGCCTCGGAGGACACGCCGTTGTGGTAGGGCATCATCTTCATGGTCAACATGCAGATGGCGTTTCTCAGCCCACCCTTCGGCTATTCGCTGTTCTACCTGAAAAGCGTGACCCCGCCGCAGATCAGCATGGCGATGATCTTCCGGTCGGCGGTGCCCTTTCTCGGCCTGCAGGCGTTCGGGGTATTCCTGTGCATCCTGTTCCCCGGCATCGTCCTGTGGCTTCCCCGCCTGGTCTATGGCTGACGTGGCGGCTGCTCCGGCGGCGGAAGTTGACGGCCATCAAGGAAGCGTGGACCGACAGGGAGGTGATAGCGGGTTCGGAAAGTTGTCCTGGCGCGAGAGCTGACGGAACCCTGGCGGCGGCTATCGCTTTCGCACGGGCCGGCGACAGTCTGGCGGTCTGGAAGCTGGACCGTCTCGGCCGATCTCTTCCGCACCTGATCGAAACGGTGAACCAGCTGGAGGTTCGCGGTGTGGGCTTCCGCTCTCTGACCAAGGCGATCGACACAACCACCCCCGGCGGTCGGCTGGTGTTCCACATCTTCGGTGCTCTCGGCCAGTTCGAGCGTGAGCTGATCCGGGAACGGACCCGTGCCGGTTTAGCCGCTGCCGTCGCCCGTGGCCGGAAGGGCGGGCGCAGGCCGGTGGTAGCAGAGGATAAGCTCCGCCGGGCAAAGGCGCTCCTCGCCCACGGTGTGCCGTCGACACGCATGGCAACCCCATCGACTTCTACCTCTCTCCCACGCGATACCGCCGCCAAGCGCTTCCTGTCCAAGGCGCTGAACGGTCTGAAGGCGTGGGAGACGCCAACGGTCATCAACACCGACAAGGCGCCAACTTATGGGCCGGCCTTGGCGGAGCTGAAGCCGCTGATCCGCCCGTTGCGGGTCTCCAAGACCCTCAAGACGGCTTGTGCGCGACGATCAAGGGCTTTGAGGTGATGCGGGCGCTCCGCAAAGGCCAGGCGTCCAGCTTCAACATCACCCGTGACATACCGGGCGAGGCGCGCCTTGTCGAACGGACCTTCGACGTTGGACCCTGCGTGCCCGCCGAGGCTGTGCAGTTCATCAGCCGGCAGCTTGAACTTCAGGCAGCGCAGCATTGGCAGTGATGCCGATGCCCATCATCACGCGCCAATACGAAAAGTTTGCAACAGAGCCATCCCGTACCTCGCTGCGCCAACGCTACGCTTCGACATCAGGGTTCGCCACGAATGTCGACATGACGCGCAGGCGGCGGGCGCCACCCACATCGGATCGCGCGCTCCGGCCGGCTCGCCAGGAGAAATCGTTTTGCTCCCAACAGTAGGGAGTCAAACTATCTTGCAGACGAACAAACCTGATGCTACGCTCCGCTCACAATGAAGCAGGGGGACCCTGCGCTGTGCCACCTCACCGGTGGTGCGTAGGGAGGCAGAGGACATGATCCATCGCATGGACTGTCCTTGCCGGGCTGCGTGGGGCCTGCGTGTTTGGCGCGCGGAATCCCTTTACCCGCATTCTTTCAGGGTGCGGGAGGACACATCTCATCGAAGCAGGTTCACAGGCGCTTCACGCAAGCGGCGCACAGGGGAGGAATCTGTTATGGCGGAACGCGGCACGCGCCCCAGGCCGGAGCCTGACGACATTGAAACCACGGGTTCACCCGCCGACGGCGAGGTGTGGCTGGGGATGCTCGGTGACTTCATCGGCTTTCATCTGCGGTTGGCGCAGGAAGCCTCGTATCAGGCGTTCTTCCAGCGCATCGCGCGGGATGAGGGACTGGAGGGGCTGAACATCAAGCCCGGACACCTGACCTTCATGGCGCTGATCGCCGAAAACCCCGGCATCACCCAGACGGCACTGAGCCGAGGCTGCGGCCGCGACAAGTCCAGCCTGACCCCGATGGTCGAGGATTTCGTCCGGCGCGGCTACGTGAAGAAGCGCCGCCTGCTCAACGACCGGCGCAGCTACGCCCTTACCCTTACCCCGGCGGGGGAGGAGCTGAGCCGTACGCTGTCCGCCCACGCCCGGGCGCACGACGACGAGCTGGACCGCATTGTCGGCATCGACGCCAAGCCCGAGCTCATCCGCCTGCTGCGCCGCATCAAGATGTCCCTGGGCTGACCTCCCCGGCAAAGACCGGGCAAAATGAAGGCACACCATGTACACCACCAGCACGGCTTTTCTCGACGCGCTGCAAGACGCAGGCGTGTCCATCATCTTCGCCAACCTCGGCAGTGACCATCCGGCGTTGGTCGAGAGTCTGGCCGAGGCGCGCGCCACCGGCCGCCCGGTGCCGCGGCTCATCACCTGTCCCAACGAGATGGTGGCGCTGAGCGCCGCGCACGGCTACGCGCAGGTCAGCGGTCGCGCCCAGGCCGTGGTGGTGCATGTGGAGTGCGGCACCCAGGCGCTGGCCGGCGCCGTCCACAACGTCGCCAAGGCGCGTATTCCCGCACTGATCTTCGCCGGCGCTTCCCCCTTCACCCAGGAGGGCGAGCTGAAGGGCAGCCGCAACGAGTTCATCCAGTGGATCCAGGACGTTCACGACCAGCGTGGCCTCGTGCGCGGCTACATGAAATACGACAACGAGATCCGCACCGGCCGCAACGTCCGCCAACTCGTCAACCGCGCCTTCCAGCTCGCTTACAGCGACCCCAAAGGTCCCGTCTACCTGATGGGCGCGCGAGAGGTGATGGAGGAGGCGGTGGAACCGACCGGCCCGCTGGCCTGGACGCCTCCGCTGCCGCCGGCCCCGCTGCCCGAGACGGCGGTCGAAGCCATCGCGGGCAGGCTGCTGGCGGCGCGCCGGCCGCTGGTCGTCACCTCGTACCTTGGCCGTCGGCACGAGGCGGTGGCGGAACTTCTGCGCCTGTGCGACCGACTGGCGGTGGGTGTGCTGGAATCCGTGTCCAACTATATGAACTTCCCGCTCACCCACCCCATGCACCAGGGCATCGCCTGGAACGAGCCGGTGCAGAACGAGGCGCTGGCCGAGGCGGACTACGTCCTGGTGCTGGACAGCGACATCCCCTGGATCCCCACCGTCAACCGGCCGAATCCCCAGGCCACCATCCACCACATCGATGTGGACGCGCTGAAACAGCAGATGCCGCTCTGGTACATCCCGGCGGCCGGCAGCTTCCAGGCCGACGTGGCGACGGCGCTGGCGCAGGTGAACGGCCGGCTCGACACGCTCCCTGCGGACGAGCGCCTGGTCGGCGAGCGGCGCGCCCACTACGGCGCCCGCCACCAGCGGCTCGACGGCGCGCTGGAGGCGCTGGAGCGGCCGACGGACGGGGGCGGTGTCACCCCGGAATACCTGGTGTCGCGGGTGCGCCGCTTCGTTGACGACAACACCATCGTCCTCAACGAAGGCATCACCAACTATCCCGTGGTGATGAAGCACCTGCGCTCCGGCCGGCCGGGCGGCGTCTTCACCAGCGGCGGCGGCTCCCTGGGCTGGAACGGCGGGGCGGCGATCGGGGCCAAGCTGGCGTTCCCGGACAAGACCGTTGTCGCCCTGACCGGCGACGGGTCGTACATGTTTTCGGTGCCCTCCTCGGTGCATTGGATGGCGCGGCGCTACGAAACGCCGTTCGTGCAGATCGTCTTCAACAACGGCGGTTGGCGTGCGCCCAAATTCTCCACGCTGGCTGTGCACCCCGACGGCTACGCCAGCCGCGCCGACGACATTGGCGTGTCCTTCGACCCGCCATCCGATTACGCCGGCATCGCCGCCGCGTCAGGCGGCGCGCTGGGCCTGACCGTGCACGCCGCAGCCGATCTCGATTCCGCCCTGGAGGAAGCCTTCGCCTGCGTGCGCACGTCCAAGCGCGCGGCGGTGCTCGACGTCCAGGTGCCCCACCTCTGATCCGGTTTGGAGATGCCCGCCATGACCACACAAGCGACCACCCCGTTCCTGGATGAGGCGCGCTGGCACGGCCGCCTGTTCGACGGCGCCTGGAACACGGCCGACGCGCGCATCGACGTGCTGGAGAAGGCGACCGGCGAGACGCTGACCCGCCTCGGCCACGCCACGGCGGAGCATGTGCGCGCTGCCTGCGCCAGCGCCCACGCCAACCAGACGGCCTGGGCGGCCACCTCCTTCGAGGAGCGGGCTGAGGTCATGCGTGCGGCCGCCCGCCTCGTGAAGGAGAACGAGGCGGAGCTGACTGGCTGGATCGTCCGTGAGACGGGTTGCATCCCGCCCAAGGCCGGCGTCGAGTTGAAGATGGCCAAGGGCATCCTGGAAAAGGCGGCCGCCATGCTGGGCGAGCCGCAGGGCTACGTCCTGCCCAGCGTGGACGGCCGCATCAGCCTCGCCAAGCGGGTGCCACACGGTGTGGTGGGCGTCATTTCCCCTTTCAACTTCCCATTGATCCTGTCGATCCGCGCGGTGGTGCCGGCGCTGGCGACCGGCAACGCGGTGGTGCTGAAGCCCGACCCGCAAACCCCCGTCACCGGCGGAATCATCATCGCCCGCGTGCTGGAAGAGGCTGGGCTGCCCAAGGGGGTGCTGCACGTGCTGCCCGGCGGCGGCGACGCAGGCGAGGCGCTGTGCACGGACCCGGACGTCGCCATGATCTCCTTCACCGGTTCCACCGCTGCCGGCCGGCGGGTGGGCGAACTGGCGAGCCGGCACCTGAAACGCGTGCAGTTGGAGCTGGGCGGCAAGAATGCGCTGATCATCCTGGACGACGCCGACCTCGATCTCGCCGCCTCGAACGCCGCCTGGGGTGCCTATCTGCACCAGGGGCAAATCTGCATGGCATCCGGCCGCATCCTCGTCCACGAATCCCTGGCGGCGGGGTTGGTGGAGCGGCTGGCCGAGAAAGCACGGCACCTGCCCGTCGGCAACCCAGCTCTGGAGTCGGTGGCGCTCGGTCCCTTGATCAACCAGCGCCAGTTGGAGCGCGTGCACGCCATCGTGACCGACACGATAGCGGCCGGCGCGACGCTGGTCGCCGGCGGCACCTATGAAAACCTGTTCTATCGGCCGACCGTGCTGTCCGGCGTCAGGCCCGGCATGCGCGCCTTCGAGGAGGAGATCTTCGGCCCGGTCGCCTGCGTCACCAGCTTCGCCAGCGACGATGAAGCAGTGCGGCTGGCCAACGCCACGGAATACGGGCTGTCGGCGGGCGTCATCTCGGCTTCGGTGGCGCGGGCGCTGGCCGTGGGTGAGCGGCTGAACACCGGCCTGTTGCACATCAACGACCAGACGGTCGCCGACGAGCCGTACATCCCCTTCGGCGGCCGCGGCCATTCCGGCAACGGGGAGAGCGTCGGCGGCCCGGCCAACTGGGACGCCTTCACTCAGTGGCGCTGGATCACCATCAAGGGCGAAGCACCACGCTATCCGTTCTGAGGGGAGGATCGGCCATGACCACGGCCATCACCACGGGGATTGTCGCCGCCTTGCAGGCGGCGCTCGGCCCAAACGGGGTGCGCATCGGTGGCGACATCGACGCGCGCCACCGCCGGGATTGGATGCTGGCGCTGCCCGAGGGTGGGCGAATCCTGGCCGCCGTCTACCCGCGCGACACGGCGCAGGTGTCGACCGTGCTGCGCCTCTGCCATCAGCATTGCCAGCCGGTGGTGCCGCAGGGCGGCCTCACCGGGCTCGCCGGTGGCGCCACCCCGGTGGAGGGCTGCGTCGTCCTGTCACTCGAACGGCTGCGCGCCATCGAGGACGTCGACACCGCCGGCGCCACCATCACCGTGCAGGCCGGCGTCACCATGCAGGCGGTGCAGGAGGCAGCGGACGCGGCGGGGCTGTTCTACCCGCTTGATCTCGGTGGGCGCGGTTCGTGCCAGGTGGGCGGCAACATCTCCACCAACGCCGGGGGCAACCGGGTGCTGCGCTACGGCATGGCGCGTGACCTCGTGCTCGGGCTGGAGGTGGTGCTGGCCGACGGCACTGTGGTGTCGGCGCTCAACACCATGCTGAAGAACAACGCCGGCTATGACCTCAAGCAGCTCTTCATCGGCAGCGAGGGAACGCTGGGCGTGGTGACGCGCGCCGTGCTGCGCCTGCATCCAAAGCCCCGCGGCGTGTGCTCGGCGCTGTGCGCGCTGGCCGGTTTCGACGCTGCCGTCGATCTGCTGAGGCTGGCGCGGGAGGAGCTGGGCGGCACGCTCTCCGCCTTCGAGATGATGTGGCCGGACTTCTACCGGCTGGCCGGCTCCGCTCTGTCCCGCGCGCTGCCGTTGCCGCACGGCCATGAAGGCTACGTGCTGGTGGAGAGCATGGGCACCGACCAGCAGGCGGACCAGGAGCGGTTCGAACGCTTTCTGGAGCGCGCGTTCGAGGCCGGCGTGGTGGAGGACGCGGTGATCGCCCGCTCCGGGGATCAGGCGCGCGCCTTGTGGGAGGTGCGCGACACCTCGGGCGCCTTTCTGCGCACGTTGTGGCCGCACGTGGGCTTCGACGTCAGCATCCCGGTGGCGCGCATCGGCGCCTTCGTGGAGACGTTGCGCGGCCGGCTGGCGGCGCGTTGGGGTGATGCCGTGACGCCGGTGTTCTTCGGCCATATCGCCGACAGCAACGTCCACGTCTGCATCAAGGTTGGCGACGGCCCGCAGCCGGAAGAGGAGGTCGAGGACCTCGTCTACGGCACGGTGCGGGAGTTCCGCGGATCGGTGTCCGCCGAGCATGGCATCGGCCTCTTGAAGAAGCCCTACCTCGGCCATTCCGTGGCGCCGGAGGCGGTGGCGCTGATGCGCACTCTCAAGGCCGCCCTCGACCCGCGCGGCATTCTCAATCCGGGCAAGGTGTTCGACCGCTGACCCGGTGCGGGCAGCGGAACAAAAAAGGTGGGAGGAAACCCGATGAAGACCGTACAGGCGGTGACGCTCGGCCTGCTGGCCATGCTGGGTGGGATCGCGCCGGCGCTGGCGCAGGACAAGCCGGTGAACCTGAAGATGTCCACCTGGGTGCCGCCGACGCACCCGCTCCAGGCCTCCATTCAGGCATGGATCAACGACATCACCAAGGAGTCCAAGGGCACCATCACCGGCACCATCTACCCGGCCGAACAGCTCGGCAAGGCGTTCGACCACTATGACATGGTGCGCGATGGCATCGCCGATTTCGCCTACATCAGCCCCGGCTACCAGCCCGGCCGCTTCCCGATCATCGCCGCCGGGCAGATCCCCTTCACCTTCGCCGACGGCACGGCCGGCACGGCGGCGCTCGACGCGTGGTACCGCAAGTACGCTGCGCGCGAGATGAAGGACGTCAAGGTCTGCATGTCCTTCCTGCACGACCCCGGCACGCTGCATTCGCGCAAGAAAATCGTCGTGCCGGAGGACATGAAGGGCCTGAAAGTTCGCCCCGCCCACGGCACCATGGGCGAGTTCGTCACCCTGCTGGGCGGCACCAACGTCAAGGCCTCCGCCCCGGAGGCGCGCGACATCCTGGAGCGCGGCGTTGCCGACGCCATCAGCTTCCCCTGGCAGTCGGTCATCCTGTTCGGCATCGACAAGGTGGTGAAGTACCATCTGGACGTGCCGCTCTACTCGACCTCCTACGTCTGGGCGATGAACAAGGACGTCTACGACGGCATGTCGGTGGCGCAGAAGAAGGTGATCGATGACCACTGCACCACCGACTGGGCGGTGAAGTTCGCCGGTCCCTGGGCCGATTTCGAAGCCGGCGGACGCGCCAAGATGCGGGCCATGCCGGACCACGAGGTGGTGCCCGTTACCCCCGACCAACTCGCCCAGTGGAAGAAGGCGGCAGCACCCCTGCAAAAGAATTGGGCCGATGCCGTGCGCAAGACCGGTGCCAACCCCGACACTGTCTGGGCCGAACTCCAGGCCAGCCTGACACGATACAAGGGCGGCCTCTGAGCCGAAACCGGGGAGCCGATCCATGGAATCCAGCGTGATCGACCGCGTGATCCACGGCATCGAGCTGACGGCGGCGGGATTCCTCGCCGCCGTCACGGCGCTGATGTTCGTGTCGGTGTTCCTGCGCTACCTGTTCGCCTGGTCCATCCCGGACAGCTATGACCTCAGCTGCCTGATGCTCGGCATCCTCATCTTCTGGGGCATGGCCGGGGCGGGGTATCGCGGCGAGCACATCACCGTGGACCTGTTGTGGAGCGTCTGCGCCCCGCGTGTGCAGGAGGCGATGGACCTGTTTGCGGCGCTCGTCACGCTGGTCGCCATGGCGGCGTTCGCCTGGATGATGGGGAACAAGGTGCTGGGGACCCTGCGCGACAACGTCCTCACCTACGACACGCAGATGCCGGTGTGGGTGTTCTACGCCGTCGCCTGGGTGGGGCTTGCCGCATCGGTGCTGCTGCTGGTGGTGCGCGCCGTGCGCCTCGTCCTGCGGTCGGATGCGTTTGCTCGCCTGTCGCACCACCTCACCACCGCCGAATGAGGGACCACATGAGCACCGACCTCGTCGCCATCACCGGCTTCGCCACCCTGTTCGGCCTGATGATGCTGCGCGTGCCCGTGGGCATCGCCATGGGGATGGTGGGGGTGTGCGGTTTCGGCTACCTCAACGGCTTCACGCCGGCCTTGAAGCTGCTGGCGCAGTCGCCCATCCGCACGGTCACCGACGCCAACTTCGCCGTCATACCTTTGTTCCTGCTGATGGGCGCCTTCGCCTCCACCTCCGGCATGAGCCGGGAGCTGTTCCGCGCTGCCAACACCTTCCTGGGGCACATGAAGGGCGGGTTGGGGATCGCCACCATCGCGGCGTGCGGCGGCTTCGCGGCGATCTGCGGCTCATCGGTCGCCACTGCCGCCACCTTCTCCACCGTGGCCTATCCCGAGATGCGGCGCTACGCCTATCCCGAGGGGTTCGCCACCGGCGTCATCGCGGCGGGCGGCACACTGGGCATCATGATCCCTCCCTCCACCGTGCTGGCGGTGTACGGGCTGATCACACAGCAGGACATCGGCCGGCTGTTCATCGCCGGCATCGTGCCGGGGCTCGTCGCGGTGTCCTTGTACATGGCCACCATCACCGCCATCGGCCTGCTGCGCCCCGGCTTCCTGCCCGCCGGCCCGCGCGCCACATGGGGAGACCGGCTGGCGGCGCTGCGCGACGTGTGGGCGGTGACCTTGTTGTTCGCCTTCGTCATCGGCGGGCTGTACGGCGGCCTGTTCACGGCGACCGAGGCGGCGGGCATGGGGGCGGGCGGCGCCTTCATCATTGCGGTGCTGCGGCGCAAGCTGTCGTGGTCCGATTTCTGGCGCTGTCTCTTGGAATCGGTGCGGACGACGGCGGCGGTCTTCACCATCCTAATCGGGGCGCTGCTGTTCGGCTACTTCCTCACCATCACGCAGACGCCGCAGCGGGTGACGGAGCTGCTGACCGGCACCGGGCTGGGCCCTTATGGCGTGCTGGTGCTGATCTTGCTGATGTATCTGGTGCTGGGCTGCGTCATGGACGCCATGGCGATGATCATACTGACCGTGCCTATCATCTTCCCGGTCATCCAGGCGCTGGGCTTCGACCCGATCTGGTTCGGCATCATCATCGTCATGACGGTCGAACTCGGCCTCATCCACCCGCCGGTTGGGATGAACGTCTTCGTCATCAAGAGCGTGGTTAAGGACGTGAAGATTTCAACGATCTTCTATGGAGTGCTGCCCTTCGTGGTGACCGACATCGTGCGGCTGGCGATCCTCATCCTGTTCCCGACGCTCGCCACCTTCCTGCCGACGCACATGGGCTGAGCGCCATGTCAGCCCTGGATCATGTTGCCTGCCTCGACGATCTGCGCGCACTGGCGCGGCGGCGGCGCATCGTCTTCGACTTTCTGGAGGGCTGGGCAGGGGACGGGGGCAACCTGCGCCGCAACCCCCACGCTATCTTCGCGCCGTGTCGGCGCGCGACACCGCGGTCACCCTGTTCGGCCGCACCTACGCCGCCCTCATCGGCCTGGAGCCGGTGGGGCTGGGCAACCTCATCTGGCCGAGGGTGGACCGGCTGCTGGCGCCGGCTGTGCACGACGCCAACGTGCCCTGCATTCTGTCCACCGCCGGCCTGACATCCATCGAGGACATTGCGGCCCTGGCGCCCGACCACGTGTGATCCCAGCTCTATGTGGCGGAAGACGAGCGCATTACCATCGACCTGATCCGGCGCGCGAGCGTAGCCGATATCGGCGCTCTGGTGGTCACCGTGCGCATGCCGGCCGCCCGCAAGGTGGCCTGATTATCGCTGCATGCAGGCGGACGCCGCCCTCGTGGCGATTTGTGCGCCAAAGCCGGCGCAGGCAGCACGTTCCGTGCGTCTCAGCGACGGGCATCCATGCCCAATGGGCCGTCGCTCTGCGCGACATGCTCGCCGTCGCCCAACTCATGGCGTCCGCTCGCCGACCCTTGGCGTCGTCAGCTCAGACTTGGCGCGACACCTGACGGAACCTCTCAAACTGCGCACCGGCGTTCGCGATTTGAGCTTCGCAGCCTTGCCAAAAGAAGGCGAGTGTCACAAGTTCCAGGTCCTCATCGCTTGTGAAGGCAACATCGTGCGCCACAGTCAGATCGAGGCTGCGTGGAAGGGTACGGCCGAATGCCGCAGCTGCGGCATCCGCGACCTCGTGCTTTTCGCCGATCTCACGGAACCGGATTTCAAGCTGGTCCACCTGCCGATCGACGAATTGGTCTTTCAGTCCGGCTCCAACCTGTATGATGCCGGGGAGGACGGGTGGGCGCTGTTCACCGTCCGCGCCGGATTGATCAAGCTGGTGCAATATCTGCCGGACGGAACGCAGCGCATCGTCCGCCTGCTGCGCCGTGGGGCGATTGCCGGGCTGGAGGTTCTGGTCGGTTCGGCTTACGAGCATTCGGCGGTGGTCCTGCAGGAGGCTGCGGTCTGCCGGATACCACGGGAGGTCGTCGATCGTCTGAACCGCGAGACGCCACGCCTGCACCGTCAATTGATGCAGCGGTGGCACCAATCGCTTCGCCAAGCCGACGAGTGGCTGACGGAACTGTCGACCGGCAGCGCGCGGGAGCGGCTGGCCCGCTTGTTTCTCCAACTGGCAGGCGATGCCCCGGAGCGACCCGTGCGGGTGTTCGGACGGGAGGATCTGGGGGCGATGCTGGGGATCACTACGGAAACCGCCAGCCGGACCGTGGCCGAGTTCAAGCGCAACGGCCTGATTGCGGAAACGATGCCGAATATCGTGACCTGCAACCTTCCGGCGTTGCGCAAGGCGGCGATGATCGAATAGCACCGCCGTCCGGCGGGCGCTCAGACGAAGGAGCGTTCCAGAAAGCGACGGAAGGGGCCGTCGCGCCCCGCCAGCGTCCACGGTGCGCCCTGGTCGAGCAGTTGCCCCCGGTCGAGGACGGCCACATGATCCATGTGCTCCAGGCCGGTTGCGCGATGGGTGATCAGCAGGACCGTACGCCCTCCCGCCGCTTCCAGCAGGCGATCCATCATCGCCCGTTCGGTCGCCGGGTCCAGCCCCTCGCCGGGCTCGTCGAGCACCAGCAGCGGCCCGGAACCGAGCAGCGCCCGCGCCACGGTCAGGCGCCTCGCCTCGCCGCCCGACAGCGGCCGCCCGCCGGCACCGATGACGGTGTCCAGCCCGTCCGGCAGGCCGGCGAGCCAGGAACCGAGCCCGGCCGTCGCGCAGGCGCCCAGCATCGCGGCGTCACTCGCATCCGGATCGGCGACCAGGAGATTGCGGCTCAGCGAACCGGCGAGCAGATGCGGCGTCTGCGGTGCTGTGGTCAGCAGGGACGTCGCACACCCGTCGCGTCCGGCGATCTCGATCCGCCCCGTCTCCACCCCCAGGAAGCCGGCGAGCAGAGCCAGCACCGTGCTCTTGCCCGATCCGCTCGGGCCGATCAGCGCAATCCGCGCGCCCGGCGGCAGGTCGAGCGTCAGGTTTCGCAGTGCCGGCGTCGTGGCGCCAGGGTAGCGGGCCGTCACATCGATCAGCCGCACAAGGGGTGGTGTCCGGTTCACCGGCGTGGCCGCCGCGGGCTTGTCTGCGGGCTGGCTCGCTGCTGTCGCAGGCGACAGCAACGGGCGGACGCGGTCGCAGGACGCAGCCACCGCGCCCCAGGCCTGGAAGGCGCCGGCCAGCGGTGCGATCGCTTCGGTGCTTGCCAGCGCCAGGAATGCGAGCATGACCAGATCGGTCGCCGCCACTGCGCCGGCAGCCACCGTCGGCGCTCCGGCAAGCACCACCGCCCACATCAGCAACGAACCGAGCGCCTGTGTGCCGGACGCGGCGAATGCCTCCTGCCGCGCGGTGCGCCGCTGTGCCGTCGCCAGGCGGTGCTGCATCCCTTCGAGCCGTCCAGCATGGCGTCGGGTTGCCGCGAACGCATCGAGTTCTTCCCGGCCGTCGGCCATGTCCACCGCCCAGGCGCGCAGGTCGGACAATGCCTCCACTGCGGTCCGGCCGGGTACCCGTCCGGCTCGCGCCAGCAGGGCCGGCAGTCCGGCGCCGCCCAGCAGCAGGCCGACGGCGAGCACCGCCGCGGCGGTTCGATTGACCCCCCAGCCATAGGCAACCACCGCGGTTCCCACCAAGCCGGCGGCGGCGGCCGGGACAAGCAGCTGGAGATAGGCCCGTTGCAGGCTGTCGAGGTCGCCACCCAACCGGGCGGAGAGGTCCCCGCTGTGGACGCCCGGCAGGCCGAAGGGCAGGCGGGGAGCCAACGCCCGGAACACCCGCGCCCGCATCCCGCCGATCAGGCGGAAGGTCGCCTCATGCGTCGCGAGGCGTTCCAGATAGCGGCTGCCGCTGCGCAGGATGGCGAGGGCCCTGATCGTCGCCGCCGGCACGAAGTAGTTGAAGGACGCCCCCGCCGCCCCCGCGATGGCCATGCCGGTCAGGAAGCTTCCGGACACCGCCATCAGGGCGATGTTCGCGAGCATCGACACCACCGCCAGAGCCAATCCCGCCAGGGCCCAGCGCCAATTGCCCGAAAGAAGCCGGAGCAGGAACAGGAGCGTCTTCATGTGCGTCTCCGAACCGCAGGGCCACCGGCCGCCGTTCCCCCAGGGGGCGTGCGTCCTGCCATCACGGCGGCCAGCAGCGGCGAGGACGCCCCGGCCAGCCGGGAGAAGGGGCCATCGCTCCGCGACAGCGTCGCGAAGGGGCCGTCCTGCACGATGCGACCACCCTCCAGCACCATCACCCGGTCGGCGGTGCGGATCGTGGTCAGCCGATGGGCGACCACCAACAGCGTGCGGTTGCGTCGAAGCTCGTTGAGGGCGGCGACCAGTTCAGCCTCGCTCTCGTGGTCGAGGCTGGCGGATGGCTCGTCGAGCAGCACCAGCGGCGAGCCCATCAGGAAGGCACGGGCGAGCGCGATCCGTCGCGCTTCGCCGCCGGACAGGCCGGCGCCGCGTTCGCCGAGACGGGTGGCGTAGCCGTCGGGCAGCCGTTCGATGAAGGTGGCGGCATTCGCCCGGATGGCGGCGTCCCGGACCGCGCCGTCGTCGGCGTGCGGGGCGCCCAGCCGGATGTTGTCGGCGATCGTTCCTGCGAACAGGTGCGGGGCCTGCGGGATCCAGGCCGGCGGCGGCGACAGGGCGCCCGGGGCCGTCCCGGCGATGCGGATGCTGCCGCTCCAGGGGGTGAGCCGCCCGCGCAGAAGGGCCAGCAAGGTGCTTTTCCCCGCGCCGCTGGCTCCGACCAGGGCGGTCAGGCTGCTTGGCTCCAGTGAGAAGGACAGGTCGTCGAACAGCGCTTCCCCGTGGCGATGTCCGAACCGCAGGCCGGCGACCTCGACGCGTGGCGGGGCGGTCAGGAAGGAGGCGGGTGCAGCGGGCGGAGCGGCCTCGGCTTGGGGCCCGGTCCCGCCGGCCAGCAGCGCCGCCATCGGCTCCGCGGCGGCCAGCGCCTCCATGCGGGCGTGGTAATGGGCGCCGAGCGAGCGCAGCGGCAGATAGAACTCCGGCGCCAGCAGCAGGATGAACAGCCCGCGCCGGTAGTCCATCTCGCCCCACAGCAGGGCGAAGCCGATGAACACCGCGACCATTGCAATGCTGACCGTCGCCAGGAACTCCAGGACCAGCGCCGACAGGAAGGCGATGCGCAGCACCCGCATGGTGCGCTGCCGGTAATCCTCGGCCGCGTTGGCAACCTGCCGCGCCTCCCGGTTCACAGCGCCGAACAGGCGCAGCGTCGGCAACGCCTGCACGGCATCGAGCAGATAGGCCGACAGCCGGGCGAGCGTCGCCCACTGGTCGCGGTTCAGCGCCTCCGCTCCCTGGCCGATTAGGATCATGAAGACGGGAATCAGCGGTGCGGTCAGGGCGAGAATAAGCGCCGACAGCCAGTCGAGCGGCAGCACCGCCGCCAGGACCGCCAGCGGCAGCAGCACCGCCTGCCCGATGGCCGGCAGGTAACGGGCGATGAAGGGGCCGAGCGCCTCCACCCCGTCCACCATCATGCTGGCGAAACGACCGGCGCCCGGGGCGTCCGGGTTCCCCGGCCGGCCGGCGGCGTCGCACAGCCGCCGGCGCACCTCGCCCTTGACGGCGATGGCGGCATCGCCAGCCAGCACGCCGGCAAGCCAGAGGGCGACGGCCCGGCCCAGCAGGACCGGCAGCACGGCCAGCAGGCGGGCGGGCGTCACCGTCCCGTGCCCGAACACCAGATCGTCCAGGATCCCGGCCAGCAGCCAGGACTGCAGGATCAGCAGTGCTCCCGCCACTCCATGGGCGGCGACCGCCAGGGTCAGCCGCCCGCGGTGGCGGGGCAGGGTGTCGGCGAACGGGACCGGCAGACGGGCCATGGCGACGCCGGCCCGGTCAGGACCGCGGCGGCGTCAGCCGGTTTCCGGCCCCGTCCTCCGCCTCCAGCCACAGCACGTTGATGATTCCCAGCGACAGCGCCGCCGCCAAACCGAGAATCCAGGTGAAATACCACATGATCGTCTCCCTCTCCGCAGGTCTCAGTAGGCGTTGGAGCCGTGGGCGGCGACGGCGTCCACGGTCACCTTTCCCCACATCCGGGCATAGCACCAGACGGTGTAGGCCAGGACCAGGGGCAGGAAGATCACTACGGCCCAGAACATCACGGTCAGCGTCAGGTGGCTGGACGGCGCGTCCCACACGGTCAGGCTCGATCCCGGATGGGTGCTGGACGGCATGATGAAGGGGAACATCGACAGGCCGGCCGTGCCGATGATGCCGGTCATGCCGAGCGCGCTGGCGACGAAGGCGAAGCCGGGCCGCCCGATCCGGCTCAGCAGCATCGCCAGCGCCACCCCGCCGAAGCCGCCGGCCGGCGCCAGCATCGCCACCGGCATGCGGGCATAGACGTCCAGCCAAGCGCCCGGTGCCACGATCACCTGCTTGGCCAGCGGGTTGGGCAGGGCATCCAGTGCGGGCTGGCTGACGATGCGGTAGCCATCGATGCCGACCGCCACCCACAGGCCCGCCAGAGCGAAACCGGCCAGCGCCACGGCGCCCATCGCCGCGACCGCGTTGCGGGCGCGGCCGGCGATCGGCTCCTCCGTGCGGAGTTGCAGCCAGATCGCCCCGTGCATGGTCAGCATGGCGACGCTGATGATGCCGGACAGCAGTGCGAAGGGGTTCAGAAGCGGCAGCAGCGCGGTCAGCAGCGAGCCTTCGTAATGGGCGCGCAGCAGGGAGTCGAGGTGGAACGGCACCCCCTGCAGCAGGTTGCCGAAGGCGACGCCGAAGATCAGCGAGGGCACCGCGCCGCCGGCGAACAGCCCCCAGTCCCAGGCCCGCCGCCAGCGCGCGTCGCCGATCTTTGAGCGATAGTCGAAGCCGACGGGGCGGAAGAACAAGGCGAACAGCACCAGCAGCATCGCCATGTAGAAGCCGGAGAAGGCGGCGGCGTAGACCGCCGGCCAGGCCGCGAAGATGGCGCCGCCGGCCGTGATCAGCCAGACCTGATTGCCGTCCCAGTGCGGGCCGACGGTGTTGATGATGACGCGCCGCTCCGCATCGGTGCGGCCGAGGAAGGGCAGCAGGTTGCCCACCCCCATGTCCATGCCGTCGGTGACGGCGAAGCCGATCAGCAGGGCGCCGACCAGCACCCACCAGACGAGCTTCAGGGTTTCGTAGTCGAGTATCATGATCGTGTCCTCGTCGCTGGTCCCGTCACTCGGCCGGGTGGGGAAGGCCGTGGCCGATGTGCGGGCCGCCGGATGGCTGGCTGTCCCGCTCGCCGTGATAGCGGCCGGTGCCGAGCGACGCCGGCCCCTTGCGGGCGAAGCGCACCATCAGGAACATCTCGATCGCCAGCAGCATGGTGTAGAAGGTCAGGAAGCCGGCCAGGCTGAAGATCAGGTCCCCCGTCGTCAGGGACGAGGTGGCGAGGAAGGTCGGCAGCACCTCGCCGATGGCCCAGGGCTGGCGGCCGAATTCGGCGACGAACCAGCCGAGTTCGCAGGCGATCCAGGGCAGCGGGATCGCCAGGACCAGCGCCCGCAGCAGCCAGCGCTGTTCCGCGATGGTCCGCCGCATGTTGAACCAGAAGGCGGCGGCGATCAGGAACAGCATGGTGAAGCCCAGCGCCACCATGATGCGGAAGCCGAAGAACAGCGGCGCCACCGGTGGGATGGTGTCGCGGGCGGCCAGGGCGATCTGCGCGTCGGTCGCGTCGACCACCGCGTCGGTGTAGCGTTTCAGCAGCAGCCCATAGCCGAGGTCGGCCTTGTGCGCCTCGAAGGCACCGACCACTTGGTCGGACCGGTCGCCGGCCCGCAGCTTTTCCAGGTTGGCGTAGGCGATCATGCCGCTGCGGATGCGCTGTTCGTGCTGCTTCGTCAGGTCGATCAGGCCGGTCACCTCACGGTCGGTGGAGCGGGTGGCGATCAGGCCGAGCAGCCAGGGCAGCTTGATCGCGTGCTCCGTCTCCATCCGCTCGTTGTTGGGCAATCCGATCAGGGTGAACCCGGCGGGCGCCGGCTCGGTGTGGCACGATGCCGGTGGTGTCATGGACGTTCGCCGGCGACGCATCGATCGCTGAGGGAAAACCGTATTTTCGACGGCGATGTGGAGCTTCACGCCGCGGAGCTTCTTGCCGCCGTCCACGCCGCGCGCGAAGCACGTCGGAACCGAGCGGCAGGTGCGGCTGTCGGTCACGACGGTGTTTGGTTTCGCCATGTCGCCGCAGGTCAGCCGCCACGCCCGGCGCAGCCGGTCGAGCAGCCGGCGCGACAGCCCGAGCCGGGTCCAGCGGGCGAACAGCGTGTGCAGCGTGCCGAAGGGGATGCCGGAGAGCTGGCCGATGGCGCGCCACGGCATGCCACAGCAACAGACACACCAAATGGCCATGATCGCTTTGCGCAAGGGCGCACCGGTCTCAGCGCCGGCTTCGGTCCCGAGCGGGTCGCCCGCGTGCCGTCCGCCGCCATCGCCGTCAATTCGGTCAGCACTTCCTCCACGAAGGCATCGACGTCCGAGAGCGCATCCCCCGAGGCCGGCGTGGTGCTTGCGGGATGAACGGCAGTGCCCATAAAATGTCGACCTGATGGCTGTTGACGAGGGCGATAGCCCGACCAGACTATGCCCACGGCGCAACACATCTCCTCATCTTGAAGTAGCATGCCGGTCAGCACCGGGGGGCACACCCGCCACGAACAAACTCTTAGAATCAGCCGCTGAAGAGGATGTCGCGAAAGGGAGACCGTGACGGATGGCTTTGGTCAGACAACTCGGGCCGGCGGATGCCGAGGCCTTGCGGATGCTCCGTCTCGAATCCCTGGAGTTGCACCCGGAGGCCTTCGGATCGAGCCATGCCGAGGAGAGCGCCCGCTCCGTCGATGCGTTCGCGGCATGGACCACGGGCGGCTATATCGCCGGTGGGTTTGTCGATGGTCAGTGCGACGCGATGGCCGGCCTATCCATTCCCAGGACGGCTAAGCAGATGCACAAGGGCATGCTCTGGGGCGTCTATGTCCGGGAATGTCGGCGGGGCAGCGGCCTTGCCGAAGCGGTGATAGACGCCGTTCTCGACCATGCCGGAACGCGAGTCGAGCAGGTCCACCTCTCCGTCGCCACCACCAACGGACGCGCCGTCAACCTTTACGGGCGCTTGGGCTTTGAGCCGTACGGCACTGAGCCGAGGGCGCTGATGGTCAATGGCATTTACATCGATGAACTCCTGATGGTGAAGTTCCTGAGCCGCTAGGCGAGGCAGCGTTTCGGTCCAGTATGATCTGGGCGACAATGGCAGTCGCGGCCGCCCCGGTGCTGTTGCGAAAGGGAGCGGTGACCGCCATGGAGGAGGTCGTCGCTCTCCCTCCGGAGGCCCTTCCTGCTTGTCCGGAAAGCCGTCGTCGACGCGGGTTTCCGGACAGTTTTGCGGCTGGCCGTCAAAGGGCGGCATAACGGACCTTTCTTGGAAGCTCCGGACAACAGGCAAAAGAGGCCGCTACTCTTCTGACGTTTGTTTGAACCGATATCCTACTCCCGGCTCCGTCACGATCAGTTTCGGCCGGTTTGGATCGCTCTCCAGTTTATGGCGAAGCTGCTTGACGTAGATCCGTAAATACACGGTGTCATGAACATGCGCCGGTCCCCAGACCGCCCGCAGCAGTTCCGCGTGCGTCAGCACATGATCGGCGTGACGCGCCAGCACCGCGAGCAATTCGTATTCCTTGCGCGACAGGCGAACCTCCGCGCCATCCTTCCCGACCACGCGCCGAGCGAGGTCGATGGTTACCGAACCAGCGGTCACGATGGTCGGCGGCTCCCTGTCGGCCGGGCGCTGACGCAAGGCGGCGCGCACGCGGGCCATCAGTTCGCCGATGCCGAACGGCTTGGCCACATAGTCGGTGGCGCCACGGTCAAGCGCCTCGACTTTGTCGTATTCTTGGGCGCGCACCGACAGCACGATAATTGGCACGGGTGACGTTTCGCGGACCGCGCTGATCACCTCCTGCCCGTCGAGATCGGGCAGGCCGAGGTCCAGGATGATGAGGTCCGGCCGTTCCCGCCGGTGGGTTTCGATCGCGCCGCGTCCGTTCTCGGCCTCGACCACGTCGTAACCGTTGGCCGACAGGCTGATCCGCAGGAACTTGCGGATCTGCGGCTCGTCGTCAACCACCAGGATCTTCGCCATTCATCCCTCTGCTTGCAAGCCGCGATCCTGGTCCAATCCCCCGATTTCCGGTTCGGCCGGAACCGGCAAGGTCACGGTGATGCAGGTTCCGGTTCCGTCATGCCCGGCTCCCGCCGTGATGGTGCCGCCATGCGCCGCCACGATACCACGGCAGATGGCGAGGCCAAGGCCGGTGCCGGCCGCTTGGGCGTCGCCGGCCTCGACGCGGTAGAACATGTCGAAGATGCGCTCGCGGTCGGCCTCCGGGATGCCCGGCCCCTGGTCGCACACCTCGACCAGAACCGTGTCGTCCCGGCGGCGCGCCCGGATGGTGACCGGCCGGCCCTCGGGCGAGTGTTTGCAGACGTTGTCGATCAGGTTGAAGAACACCTGTTCGATCAGAACCGGGTCGAGCCGAAGCAGCGGCAGCCCCGCCTCCAGATCCACCGACACCGGACGGTCGCCCAGCATGCGGCGCGCCCGGCCCAGCGCCGCCCCGACGATGTCGGCGAGGTCGACCCAGTCACTGCGCGGCCTCAGGGTGCCCGAGCCGATCCGCGTCATGTCCAGCAGGTTCTGCACGAAGCGGTTCAGCCGCTCGGCCTCCTCCTGGATGGTCTGCGCAAGGTCCTGACGCTCGGCCGGCTTCAGGGTGTCACCGTAGCTGTGCAGGCTCGACGCGGCGCCCAGGATGGAAACCAGCGGCGTGCGCAGGTCGTGCGACAGGGAGGACAGCAGCGCCGCACGCAGCCGCTCGGTCTCGGCGGCGACGCGCGCAGCCTCGATGTCAGCGACCAGAGCCGTGCGTTCGATGGCGACCGCCGCCTGATCGGCCAGCGTGTCGAGCAGCCGTCCCTGCTCGGGCGACAGCAGGGCTTGGCCGTCCTGAAGCTGGACGCCCAGAATGCCCATCGGCAAGGCGCCAGCCGCGTTGCGCCCGGTCCTCAACGGCAGGAACAGCCAGTCGGCGGCGGGCAGCGTCGTCGATCCCCGACCGGCCGGCTTTCCGTTCCCCCAGGACCAGCGCGCGGCGGCCATCGATTTTTCGTCGAGTGTGTCCTCGGGCGGGTAGCCGGCCACCACCTCCAGCCGGCCGTCGCGCGGCAGCAGGACGAGCGAGCGGCCGTTCATGGTGGAGGCGACGTGATGGACCACGGCCCACAGCACGTCGTCCAACCCGACCGCCGCCGAGATGCGGCGGTTGAAGTCGTAGAGGTTGGCGGTGCGCCGGGCGCCGAGCCGCGTCGCCTCGACCTGCGAGCGGACGCGGGCCGCGAGATTGGAGGTGATGACCGCCGCCACCAGGAAGAAGAACACCGTCAGGATGTTCTGCACATCGGAGATGGCGAAGGTGTATTTCGGCTCGGTGAACAGGAAGTTGAAGGTCAGAAAGCTGAGGACCGACGCGTAGATCGACGGCGCCAGCCCATGCCGGATGGCGACCAGCAGAACGCCGACCAGATAGGCGACCGAGATGTTGGGCAGCGGCAGCCAGATGTCCATGACGAGGCCGAGGGCGGTGGCGGCGGCCACGGTCAGCGTCGCCATCGCGTAGGCCAGCCCATCGACGGCGGCGGGGATCGGTCTGGTGTCCAGGCCGCGTGGCGGGCGCTCGTCCTCGCCGGCCACCACCAGCGTGTCGAAATCCTCGTTCCGCGCCAGCAGGTCGGCGGTCACCGAGGAATGCAGCGCGCGGAACCAACGCTTCGGGTGCGCCCGCCCGACGATGATCTGGCTGACGTTGCGGGCGCGGGCGAAGGCCAGGATTTCCTCGGCGACGCGTTCAGCCTGGACCACCGCCGTCTCGCCGCCAAGCTGTTCGGCCAGCCGCAGGGCCTGCGCGATGCTGTCCTTGTCCTCTTCGGCCAAGGATTGGTGACGGTGCGTCTCGACATACAGGACCACCCAGGGGACATCGCGCCGCTCCGCCGCGCGTTTGGTCGTGCGCACCAGACGCATGGCCTGCGGGCCGTCGCCGATGCAGACCAGGATGCGCTCGCGCGTCGGCCAGGGGCCGGAAATCGCGTGGGCGCGCATGTAGCGCAGCATCTGCGCGTCCACCCGCTCCGCCGCCTGACGCAGCGCCATCTCGCGCAGCGCCGTCAGGGTGCCGGTGGAGAAGAAATGGTCCACCGCACGCCGGGCCTGGTCGGGCACATAGACCTTGCCTTCGCGCAGGCGCTTGATCAGCTCCTGCGGCGGCAGGTCGATCAGGGCGATCTCGTCGGCTTTCTGAAGCACGCCGTCGGGCAGGGTCTCGCGCACCCTCACCCCGGTGATCCGCTCGACGACGTCGTTCAGGCTTTCCAGATGCTGGACGTTGAGGGTGGAGCAGACGTCGATGCCGGCGTCGCGGATTTCCTCGACATCCTGCCAGCGTTTGACGTGGCGGCTGCCGGGAATGTTGGTGTGTGCCAGCTCGTCCACCAGAACCAGCCGGGGACGGCGCGCCAGGATGGCGTCGAGATCCATCTCGTGGAACGCGCGGCCACGGTGGACGATCCGGCGGCGGGGCAGGATCTCCAACCCCTCCAATTGGGTTTCGGTGTCCTTGCGGCCATGCGTCTCGACGATGCCGACGACCACCTCGACCCCCTCGCGCCGCCGGGCCTGGGCGTCCTCCAGCATGGCGTAGGTTTTGCCGACGCCGGGGGCGGCACCGAGAAAGATGGTGAGGCGCCCGCGCCGTTCGCGGTTCGCCTCCTCCAGCAGCGCCTCGGGGGACGGGCGGTCGTTGGTGTCGTTCTCGGCCATGGCCCTTCACCCACAAGGATTTCTCGCGCTCTACTTCATCGCCGCCCGCGCGTCGAGCGCCATGTTGAGCGCCAGCACATTCACCCGCGCTTCGCCGAAGATGCCCCATTGCCGGCCCTCGGTGTGGGCCGCGACCAGATCGCGGACGGCGTCCTCGGACAGGCCGCGCGCCTTGGCGACACGCGGCACCTGATACGCGGCGGCCGCAGGGGACAGATGGGGGTCCAGACCGCCGCCCGACGCCGTCACCAGATCGGCGGGAATCGGCCCTTGGACGTCGGGGTTCTCGGCCCGGAGCGCCGCGACCCGCGCAGCCACAACGTCCGCCAGCTGCTTCGACGTCGGGCCGAGATTCGACGCGCCGGAAGACGCCGCATCATAGCCCTCCGCTCCCGCCGCCGAGGGCCGCGGATGGAAATAGCCCCGACTGGTGAAGTTCTGCGCAATCAGGGCCGAGCCGATGACCCGGCCGTCACGCTCGACCAGGCTGCCGGCGGACTGCCAGGGGAAGACGAGTTGGGCGACGCCGGTGACCGCCAGCGGATAGACGAGGCCCGTCAGCACGGTCATGACGACCAGGAGCATCAGGGCCGGACGCAGTTCCTTGAGCATGGACATCTCCCGGTGTCAGGCGAGGCCAAGGGCGGTCACGCCCAGATCGATGAGCTTGATGCCGGCGAAGGGCACCGCCAGCCCGCCGAGGCCGTAGACCAGCAGGTTGCGGCGCAGCAGCGCCGCCGCTCCCGCCGGACGGTAGGCGACGCCCTTCAGGGCCAGCGGGATCAGGGCGATGATGACCAGTGCGTTGAAGATGATCGCCGACAGGATGGCGCTTTGCGGGCTGGCCAGCCCCATGACGTTCAGCGCGCCAAGCTGCGGCAGGCCGAGAAGGAACAGTGCCGGGATGATGGCGAAGTATTTCGCCACGTCGTTGGCGATGGAAAAGGTGGTCAGCGCGCCACGGCTCATCAGCAGTTGCTTGCCGATCATGACGATCTCGATCAGCTTGGTCGGATCGCTTTCCAGATCGACCATGTTGCCGGCCTCGCGGGCGGCCTGGGTGCCGGTGTTCATGGCGACGCCGACGTCGGCCTGGGCCAGGGCCGGCGCGTCGTTGGACCCGTCGCCGCACATGGCGACCAGCCGCCCGTCCGCCTGATAGGACCGGATCAGCTCCAGCTTGCGCTCCGGCGTCGCCTCGGCGAGGAAGTCGTCGACCCCCGCCTCGGCGGCGATGGCGGCGGCGGTCAGCGGGTTGTCGCCGGTCACCATCACGGTCTTGATGCCCATGCGCCGCAACGTCTGGAAGCGGTCGCGGATGCCCGGCTTGACGATGTCCTTGAGGTGGATGACGCCGAGCGCGCGGTCGTCCCGCGCCACCACCAGCGGCGTGCCTCCGGCCTTAGCGACGCGCTCCACCGCCAGGGTCAGGTCCCGGCTGGCGTTGCGCGCGCCGATGCGGGCGACGATGGTGTCCGGCGCGCCCTTGCGGATCTGGACCGCCGCCACCGCCTGGGCGCCGACCGTCGCCGAGCCGCCGGCCGGACGATCGACTCCGCTCATCCGGGTCTGGGCGGTGAAGGGGATGAAGACCAGACCGGCCCAGTCCGTGGCGTCGGCGCTGAAGCCGAAGCGTTCGCGGGCCAGCACCATGATGGATTTGCCTTCCGGCGTGTCGTCGGCCAGCGAGGCGAGGAAGGCGGCCTCGGCCAGATCGCGCTCGGTGACGCCCGGCATCGCGAGAAACTCGGCGGCCTGGCGGTTGCCCAGCGTGATGGTGCCGGTCTTGTCGAGCAGCAGCACGTCCACATCCCCCGCCGCTTCGACCGCACGGCCGGATTTGGCGATGACGTTGAAGCGCACCAGACGGTCCATGCCGGCGATGCCGATGGCCGACAGCAGCCCGCCGATGGTCGTCGGGATCAGGGTCACCAGCAGGGCGATCAGGAACACCACCGGGATGACGGTGCCCGACGGACTGGCGAAGGCCGGCAGGGTGACGACCACCAGCAGGAAGATCAGCGTCATGCCGACCAGCAGGATGGTCAGCGCAATCTCGTTGGGGGTCTTCTGCCGCTTGGCGCCCTCGACCAGCGCGATCATGCGGTCGAGGAAGCTTTCGCCGGGGTTGGCGGTGATGCGGACGACGATGCGGTCCGACACCACCCGCGTGCCGCCGGTGACGGCCGAGCGGTCGCCGCCGGATTCACGGATGACCGGGGCCGATTCTCCGGTGATGGCGCTTTCGTCGACGGTGGCGATGCCGGCCACCACGTCGCCGTCGCCGGGGATGACGTCCCCCGTCTCGACGAGCACCAGATCGCCGGTGCGCAGGCTGGCGGCGGGAACCTCCGTCCAGGTCGCGGCCTCGGGATCGGCGGCTTTTTTCGCCGGGGTTTCGGTCTTGGTGCGGCGGAGCGAGGCCGCCTGCGCCTTGCCGCGCCCTTCGGCGATGGCTTCGGCGAGGTTGGCGAACAGCACCGTGAACCACAGCCACGCCGCGATCTGACCCTCCACCGCGACGTTGCCGCCGCCGGACGCCGCGTCGCGGACGAACAACACGGTGCAGAGCAGGGCGACCACGCCGGTCACGAACATGACCGGATTCTTGACGAGGTCGCGCGGATCGAGCTTGCGCAGGGCGTCGCGCCCCGCCTGGCGGAGGATGGCCCGGTCGAACAAGCCAATGTCCCGTTGGGAATGATGGGTCATGACGAACCTCAGAAAAGGACCGCGCAGGCGGCCAGCGACACGAGCCAAACCCCCGCCACCGACAGGCCGATGCGGAAGAATGGTTCCGACCAGGGCAGAGTGCGGATGGATGTCTTCAGGGACGGCATGGGATGACCTCCGTCAGAACAGCGTTCCGCTGCCGAGCAGCAACTGTTCGGCGATCGGACCGAGGGCCAGGGCCGGGAAGAAGGTCAGGCCGCCGACGATCAGGATGACGCCGACCAGCAGCCCGACGAACAGGCCGCCATGGGTCGGAAAGGTCCCGGTCGAGGCCGGAACGGTCTTCTTGGCGGCCACCGCCCCGGCGATGGCGAGCACCGGCACGATGATCAGGAAACGCCCGATCAGCATGGCCAGGCCCAGCATGGTGTTCTGGTACAGCGTGTTCGCCCCGAAGCCGGCGAAGGCCGACCCGTTGTTGGCCGTGGCCGAGCTGTAGGCGTAGAGGATCTGAGACAGCCCGTGCGGCCCGCCGCTCTGCACCGAGGCAAGGCCCGCCGGCAGCACCGTGGACAGCGCCCCCAGCCCGAGGATGCCGACCGGCAGCACCAGAATGGCGAGGACGGCGAGCTTGATCTCCCGCGCCTCGATCTTCTTGCCGAGATATTCGGGCGTGCGCCCCACCATCAGCCCGGCGATGAACACGGCGAGCACGACGAACAGCAGCATGCCGTACAATCCGGCCCCGACGCCGCCGACGATGATCTCGCCCAGCATCATGTTGACCAGCGGTATCATGCCGGCCAACGGCATCAGGCTGTCATGCATGGCGATGACCGCGCCGCAGGACGCGGCGGTGGTGACGACGGCGAACAGCGTGGAGACGGCGACGCCGAAACGGACCTCCTTGCCCTCCATGTTGCCGAGCGCCGGATCGAGACCCAGCGCCGCGAAGGTCGGGTTGGTCTGCGCCTCCGCCCCATAGGCGATGAGGACGCCGGCGACGAACAGCACGCCCATGGCGGCCAGGATGGCCCAACCCTGCCGGGTGTCGCCGACCATGCGGCCGAAGGTGAAGGTCAGGCCGGCGCCGATGGCGAAGATCGCCACCATGTGGATCATGTTGGTGAGCGGCGTCGGATTTTCGAAGGGATGGGCGGCGTTCTGGCTAAAGAATCCGCCGCCGTTGGTGCCGAGATGCTTGATCATCATCTGCGAGGCGACCGGGCCTTGCGCGATGATCTGGCGGCTTCCCTCCAGGGTCGTGGCCTCGGTGTAGGCACCGAGATTCTGCGGCACCCCCTGCCAGACCAGGACCAGCGCGCCGAGCACGCAGATCGGCAGCAGGACATAGAGCGTGGCGCGAGTCACATCGACGTAGAAATTGCCGAGCGTCCGCGCCGAACGTCGGGCGAAGGCGCGGATCAGCGCCACCGCCACGGCGATACCGGTCGCGGCGGAGACGAAGTTCTGCACGGTCAGCCCGGCCATCTGGGTCAGATAGCTCAGCGTGCTCTCGCCGCCATAGGCCTGCCAGTTGGTGTTGGTGACGAAGCTGACCGCCGTGTTGAAGGCGAGGTCCGGCGCCACGGCCGCCATATGGGCCGGGTTCAGCGGCAGCACGCCCTGAAGGCGCAACAGCCCGTACAACAGCAGCACGCCCAGCAGGTTGACCGCGAGCATGGCGGCGGCGTAGCGCGTCCAATGCTGCTCCTGGTCGGGGCTGACCCCGCACAGGCGGTAGACACCGCGTTCCACCGGCCCAAGGAGCCGGGTCAGCAAAACGCGCTCGCCGCTGAAGATGCGGGCCATCATGCCGCCGATCAGCGGTGTGAGGGCGACGATGACGGCGCAATAGAGGGTGATTTGAAGGATGCCCGCGGCGTCCATGGGGCGGCCTCCTCAAAAACGCTCGGGATGGATCAGGGCATAGGCGAGGTAGCCGAGAAGCCCCACGGCCACCAGCCCACCCAGGATGAGTTCGACGGTCATGATGCGGCGCCTTCCCGGATCACATCCGGTCGCAGGCGCGGATCGCGGCGGCGTTCAGCCCGAAAAAGGCGAGCGTCACGGCGATGAACAGAAGGTCGAGCATGCGAACGGCCCTTGGTTGTTTCCCAGGCCTCTTCAATTGCGCGTGGCTGCATAAAGGGTCGATATGGATTTGCGCGCTCCGCATAAAGAACCTGTAAAAGCGTCGGTGATGTGTTCGGCATCACCGAGCCATGCTTACAGTCCAGCCGAGCTTTGTGCCTGTCCGTCAAAGGGTGGCAAAGCGGACACTCTGATCCAGGTGGATCAGAGTGTCGCGAACAGGAGGAGCCTTCACCTCCCCCTGATACCGTCCGGGCGAAACGGCCCAGGATAGAGGGTCCCTGAGCGGAAATGTCGGCGCCAGCGTTAATGGGAGTAGGAAGTTAGTTAACGGAGTACAGCGGCATGACCACGGCTACCTACCATGTCATTCGGTACACCGACGGCCGGCTGTTCTATGAGGGGGAACCCATCACGCTTGCTGAAGCTCAGGTGATGATCAATGAGGCCATTGCTCGTGGCACCCTTGAAGTGAACTCATTCTTGCACATCGATGAAGACCTATTGGTCATCGAGCTTGACGCCGCACCTTGACGAAGCGGCCCTGCTGCCCGGCCGCTGTCGCGAAAAGGGCCGTGAGGCGGCACCGGGGGAACTCCTCTGGATGGAACCATAAAACCTTACGAGAGCACCCATAAACCGCACTCGCTGGAACCGGACGACAAAACTCTCTAAATTCCCGGTCTGGAAATACCATCGCCTCGATCCGGATCGGCTCGGTCGCATCTTCCTCGTGGTCCGGCGTCCAGTCCCTTCGCCTGCTATCCCGTCATGGGCGCACCACCTGGGCAAACCGTTTGCCTGCGCCCGAAATCGTTCGCGCCACTCCTTCGGACTGCCGCGTTGCGGTCGCAACGATGGCTCCAGACGCGAGGAGAGCCGGCGCAGTCAACTCGTTGGCCCCACCGGTGCACGATGTCTCCTACTGCAGAGGGTCAGTCTCCCTTGTCGGTGAGGAAGCGCAGGATCTCTTCGGCAACGAGGTCCGGCAACTCCTCGGCAAGGTAATGGCCGCCGGGCAGGCTGCGGCCTGAGACGTTCACGGCGCGTTTGCGCCATTCAGCCAGCGCATCGAAGCATCGCTCGATCACCCCATGCTCGCCCCACAGCACACGGAGCGGGCATTCCACCCTGGCGCCGCCGTCCTCCTCGTCATGGCGCAGGTCGATGGTCGCCGCGGCCCGGTAATCCTCGCAGGAGGCGTGGATGGTCCCCGGGGTCCAGGCGGCGAGATATTCCGCCAGCGCCTCCGGGGTGAAGGGTGAGAGGCCGGCACTGCCGGAGCCGCATTTCTTCAACCAGTAGAATCGTGGATCGCCACCGATCATGCGCTCCGGAAGCGGGGCGGCCTGGCACAGGAAGAACCAGTGCCAATAGGCCTGCGCGAAGGCATCGGTGGTGCCCGTGTACATCTCCCGCGTCGGCGCGATGTCCAGCAGGACGGCGGCGACGACCCGGCTGGGATGGTCGAGCATCAGCCGGTGCGCCACCCGCGCGCCGCGGTCGTGGGCAGCGATGAAAAAGCGGTCGTACCCGAGCGCGGCCATAACCTGCACCATGTCGGCGGCCATGGCGCGCTTGGAATAGGGCGCATGGTCGGGTGTGGTCGCCGGCTTGGCGGAACCGCCGTAGCCGCGCAGATCCGCCACCACCAGGGTGTGGCGGTCGCGCAGCCGCTCCGCCACCTTGTGCCACATGGCGCCGGTCTGCGGATAGCCGTGAAGCAGCAGAAGCGGGGCACCCTGGCCGCCGCGGCGGACCCGGATGTGCGCGCCCTCGGTCGGCACCTCGAAATCGTCGAAACCCTCGAACATCATGACGGAGCCCCCCTGATCGATTTGGAATGCCCGATCCTGGCCCGGCGACCGGCCGAGCGGCGACACGGTTTCATTGAACAATCAAACCCGCTCAATCGGTCCACCGTCCGGCGGATAGGATGACGGCACGCTTCAGCCGCGCCTCCAACCGAGACAGGACCCGCCCATGCCATCGCCAGAGCCCCTTTTTCCACACGCGCCCGACCGTCAGGGGCCGCGCACGCTCTATGACAAGCTGCTCGACGCGCACACCGTCTGTTCCCTGGACGGGGAGGAGCGGCTGCTCTACGTCGATCTGCACGTCATGAACGAATACACCAGCCCGCAGGCCTTCACCGGACTGCGCGAGGCCGGACGCCGACCGTGGCGGCCGTCGGCGCAGCTGGCCGTGGTCGATCACGTCAATCCGACGGCGCCGCAGCGGACGGAGGATGTCGCAGACGAGAGCGCCGCCGGTCAGATCCGCTATCTGCGGCGCAACTGTGCCGATTTCGGGATCGAACTGATTGATCTCATGGACCCGCGGCAGGGCATCGAGCATGTGGTGGTGCCCGACCTCGGCCTCGCCCAGCCGGGAATGACCATCCTGTGCGGCGACAGCCACACCACCACCTATGGTGCCTTCGGCGCGCTCGGCTACGGCATCGGCACGTCGGAGGTGGAGCATGTGCTGGCGACGCAGACGGTGGTGCACCGGCGGCTGGCTCCCATGCGGGTGATCCTCGATGGCATTGCAGGCGACGGGGTCGGCGCCAAGGATCTGATCATGGCGGTGATCGCCTCCCTTGGGGCCGACGGGGCGGCCGGCCACGCCGTCGAGTTCGCCGGGGCGGCCATCCGCGCCCTGGGCATGGAAGGCCGGATGACCGTCTGCAACATGGCGGTGGAGTGCGGCGCGCGGGTGGCGCTGATTGCTCCGGACGCCATCACCGCCGATTATGTCCGAAGCCGCCCGCGGGCGCCGTCCGGCGCCGATTGGGAGCGGGCGACGGCGCTGTGGGCCCGGTTCCATAGCGACGAGGACGCCCACTTCCTGCGCGAGGTCCGCTTCGACGCTGCGGCCGTCCGGCCCCTGGTGACCTGGGGGACCAGCCCGGACCAGGCCGTCGCCGTCGACGGCACCGTTCCCGATCCCGGCACCGAAATCGATCCCACCCGTCGCCGCGCCATGGTGCGCGCGTTGGAGTACATGGGTCTGGCCCCCGGCACGCCGGTGAGGGACATCGCCATCGACCATGCCTTCATCGGCTCCTGCACCAACGCCCGCATCGAGGATTTGCGCGCGGTGGCGGGCGTGGCGAAGGGACGGCGGGTGGCGCCGGGCGTGCGGGGCATGATCGTGCCGGGATCGGGGGCCGTGCGACGGCAGGCGGAAGCCGAGGGGATTGACCGCGTGCTGATCGCCGCCGGCTTTGAATGGCGCCAGCCCGGCTGCTCCATGTGCCTCGCCATGAACGACGACGTGCTTCCGGATGGCGCGCGCTGCGCCTCCAGCACCAACCGCAACTTCGAGGGCCGGCAGGGCCGCGGCGCCCGTACCCATCTGATGAGCCCCGCCCTCGTCGCCGCCTCGGCGATCGCCGGGCGCCTGTGCGACCCGCGCGATCTTCCCTGACCAGACTGGCCTGACCCAACCGGAGACCATGCCCATGGAGTCTTTCACCATCGTCAGCGGAACCGCCGCCGCCATTCCACTGCCCAACATCGACACCGATGTGATCATGCCCAAGCAGTTCCTGAAGGGAATCGATCGCAGCGGCCTCGGCGAGGGTGCCTTCCATGACCTGCGCTTCGACGCCGGCGGGCGGGAGCGCCCCGATTTCATTCTCAACCGGCCGGGCTGGCGCGATGCCGCATTCCTGGTGGTCGGCCCCAACTTCGGTTGCGGCTCGAGCCGCGAGCACGCGGTGTGGGGTCTCAAGCAGCGCGGCGTGCGTGCCCTGCTGGGCACCAGCTTCGCCGGCATCTTCTTCGACAACTGCGCCCGCAATGGCCTGCTGGCGCTGACGCTCGACCCTGCAACCGCCGACGCCCTGATGGAGGTGGCGGCGGGGCCGGAGCCGGCACGGCTGACCGTCGATCTGACCGGTTGCAGCATCGCGACGGCCGATGGCCGCCGCTGGAGCTTCACCATCGATGCCGGCCGCCGCGAGGCGCTGCTGCACGGCCGCGACCACATCGCGACCACCCTGACCCGTACCGGCGCCATCGCTGACTTCGAGGCCGGTCACCGGATGCGGACCCCCTGGCTGCCCTAGCGGCCTGACGGTCCCCCGCTACCAGTCAGCAACCCGACAACGACAAACCCGCGCGCCCCAGGACGCGGGAACAGGGAGGATTTTGCCATGACCACGCTTGCCGACATGGCGCCGGCCACTCCGGACCGACGCCGCTGGTACGGAAATCTGACCGTCCAGGTGGTGCTTGCCATCATGCTGGGCATCGCCACCGGTCATCTGGCGCCGGCCTTCGGGCAGGCGATGCAGCCGCTGGGCGATCTCTTCATCCGCCTCATCAAGATGGTGGTGGCGCCGATCGCCTTTCTGACCATCGTCTCCGGCATCGCCGCCATCGGCGACCTGCGCCGGGTCGGCAGGATCGGCGGCATGGCGCTCCTCTACTTCGAGTTGGTCACCACGCTGGCGCTCGGCATCGGCGTGGTGGTGATGAACCTGCTGCGTCCGGGCGATGGCTTCGACCGCGCGGCCTTCGGCGCCGGCGCGGTGGATGTGACGAAATACAGCCAGATGGCGGGCGAGCATTACATGCTCGACTTCCTCACCCATCTGGTGCCCGACAACATCGTGGCCGCCTTCGCCAAGGGCGATCTGCTGCAGATCGTCCTGTTCGGCATCCTGTTCGGCTGCGCCGCCGCCCTGGCGGGCGACCGGGTGAAGCCGGCGCTCGAGGCCATGCATGCGCTGGCGGACATCCTGTTCAAGATCATCGCGCTGATCATGCGGTTGGCCCCGATCGGCGCCTATGGGGCCATGGCCTTCGCCGTTTCCAAATACGGGCTGGGCTCCGTCCTGGTCCTGGGCAAGCTGATGATGGCGGTCTACGTCACCTGCGCCCTGTTCGTTTTCGTGGTGCTGAACGCCATCGCACGGATGTGCGGCTTCAGCCTGCGGCGCTTCCTGCGTTTCATCGGGCAGGAGATCATGATCGTTTTCGGCACGGCCTCGTCGGAAAGCGTGCTGCCGCGCCTGATGGCCCGGCTGGAGCGGCTGGGCTGTTCGGCCCCGACGGTCGGGCTGGTCCTGCCGACCGGCTATTCCTTCAACATGGATGGAACGTCGATCTACCTGTCGATGGCGGCGCTGTTCATCGCCCAGGCCTATGGCATCGACCTGTCGCTCGGTCAGCAGATCGGCCTGCTTCTGCTGCTGATGGTGACCTCGAAGGGGGCGGGTGCCGTGGCCGGAGCCGGCTTCGTGACGCTGGCCGCGACGCTGTCGGCCACCCACGTTTTGCCGGTGGAGGGGTTGGCGCTCTTGATTGGCGTCGACCGCTTCATGGCCGAGGCGCGCGCCGTGACGAACATCGTCGGCAACAGCCTTGCCACGGTCGTGGTCGCCAAGATGTGCGGAGAGTTCGACGGGACCGCGGCCGATGCCGCGTACCGGGAGCATTTCGGCGAGGACGCCCACTTCCACAGAAGTCGCTGATCGTGAGGGGTGCCGTGCTAAGCTCCGCACCATCCATGGCCCCCCTTGCTGGAAGACCCGCTCTTGGAACTGCGTCAGGTCCGTTGTTTCATCGCGGTGGCTGAGGAACTGCATTTCCGCCGCGCGGCCGAGCGGGTGGCCATGGCCCAGGCGGCGCTGTCGCATCAAGTGCGTCTGCTGGAGGCGGAACTGGGCTGCCCATTGCTGTTCCGCACCACGCGGCAGGTCAGCCTGACCGCCGCTGGCGTGGCCTTCCTGACCGAGGCGCGGCAACTGCTGGAGCAGGCGGAGCGGACCGTCCGGGTGGCGCGGGCGGCGGCGGATGGCGGCGGCAGCCTGCGCATCGGCGGCATCGACGAGGCGCTGGTGGCGGTTCTGCCGCCGGTGCTCACCCGTCTGCGCGCCGAGCACCCGACGCTGAGCATCACCCTGACCGAAGGCAGCTCTGCCGAGCAGGAGGCGGATCTGATCCGCCAGCGCATCGATCTGGCGTTCCTTCGCCCCCCGGTGACCGACCCCGACCTCGCCTGCGTCCACTTGTTCGACGAACCGTTCATCGCGGCACTGCCGGAAGCATCGGCCTCCCAAGCCAGCGACGTGCCGTTCTGGGAATGGCTGGCCGCACAGCCCTTCATTGGCTACCCGAAACACAGCCGCCCGCTGCTGCACGACTTGACCGTCCGACAGTTCGAGGCACACGGCCACCGCCCGCAGGCGGTGCAGGAGGTGACGGAGAAGCTGACCATGCTGCAGCTGGTGGGGCAGGGGCTCGGTATCGCTCTTGTGCCGCACTGGGTTTCGCGCTTTGTCCTGCCCGGCGTGGCCTACCGGCCGTTGCCTGATGCAGCCCCGGTCCTGGCCTTTGGCATGGCGTGGCGCAAACGCGATCCGTCACCGGCGCTGGCCAGGGTGCGCGCGGCTGTTCGCGCGAACATTGGGCAAGATTGAGAACTTGTACGCAGCAGGCACATCTCAGCCAGTGGAGGGCACTTGAACCATGCAGAGGCGGTCGCTCAGTGAGTTGATGAGGTGGACGGCCCTTTCACATTCTGGGACCGGCGGCAGGATCGCAAACGCCGCGAAGCTGACTTCCCGTCACGCGTGTACAAAAACGCGCGCAGAATTCACATTAAATAATTGTGTATTATGAATTTTCACTGAACCAAATTATGGTTCCATCCAGAGAGACGCCCATCCGACGAACCTCAAGACTATGGGAAACGGAGTGGCGCGGATCGGATCGGCGGCGGAATGGTTGAGAAGCGGCTTCGGCATGCGGCCCGGTCCGGCGGGGCCGAGCCGCATGCCCCATTCAGAAATGGTCGCGTACGGCCGCGCGGATGCGGCGGATGTCGTCGTCGACCTGCGCGGGCGTGGTGTGCGGCCCCAGATCGTCGAAATGCAGATGCTCGACCACCTTGATGCCGCATAGGCCCATGATCGCAACATCCTGTGTCACCGTGAAGGCCTGCCTCTCACCAGTCGTTTCCAGAAATGCCATCGGGGCGCCGGAACTTGTGATGATCAGCCCTTTGCGCCCATGCAGTTTGCCCTCGATCTCCTCGCCCCGCATTTCCCAGGCAAATCCGTAACTGAAGACACGATCCACGTAGCCTTTCAGCATCGCCGGCATGCCAGCCCACCAGATCGGAAACACGAAGGAAACCGCCTTACAGGCGGTGATGAGATCCTGCTCGCGCTGGATGTCTTCGGGTATCGGACCGTTGCCGGCCAGTTCCTCCTCCGAAAGAACCGGGTTGAAGCCCATGGAGTAGAGGTCGCGCACGGTGACCGCGTGCCCGCATTGCTCCAACTCATCCACATAGGCCCCCACCGCCTGCCGGATGAAGCTGCCGGAGCGCGGATGCGCGAAAACGACGATGTGCTTCATGACGATCCTCCCGTTCCGGGCTCGCGCGGTGCGCGGCCGAGTTTCTGTTCCAGTTCCACAACCGCGCGCAGCGTCCTGAGCACGCTGTCGGGCGTCAGGCTGATGGAGTCGATGCCGAGGCGCACCAGGAACTCGGCGATCTCCGGATAGTCCGAGGGCGCCTGTCCGCAGATGCCGCAAGGCCGGCCATTGCGCCGCGCGCCCTCCACGGCCTGGCGCAGGAAAGCCAGCACGCCGGGATCGCGCTCGTCGAAATCGAAGGCGACCAGAGGGCTGTCTCGGTCCACCCCGAGCGTGAGTTGCGTCAGGTCGTTCGATCCGATGGAGAAACCGTCGAACCTTTGGGCGAACTCATCCACCAGCAGCACGTTGTTGGGGATTTCACACATCACGTAGACCTCGAGGCCGTCACGCCCGCGCTCCAGCCCGTGGCGCGCCATGGCGGCGATCACACGGTCGGCTTCCTCCAGACGGCGGCAGAAGGGCACCATCACCTTCACGTTGGTCAGGCCCATCTCGCCACGCACGCGGGCGAGTGCCCGGCATTCCAGCGCAAAGCCTTCCTCGTAGGCGGGGTGGGCGTAGCGCGCAGCCCCCCGGAAACCCAGCATCGGGTTCTCCTCGACCGGCTCGAACCACCTCCCGCCGAGCAGGGAAGCGTATTCGTTCGTCTTGAAATCGGACAGCCGGACGATCACCGGGCGCGGGAAGAAAGCCGCCGCGATGGTGCCGATCCCCTCCGACAGGCGCTCCACGAAATAGGCGCTGCCGTCCGGGTGGTTGCGGGTCAGGCGGGCGATGCGGGCCCGCACGTCGACGTCCTCGACACGCTCCGGGTGGACGAGCGCCATCGGATGGACCTTGATGGCCTCGTTGACGATGAACTCCATGCGCGCCAGCCCGACACCGTCCACCGGCAGCCGTCCGGTCTGGAAGGCCTGATCGGGGTTGCCGAGGTTCACCATGATGCGCGTCTGCGGCCGCGGCAGCCGGCCAAGATCCAGGCGCTCCACGCGAAACGGCATGGCGCCGTCATAGACCTTGCCGGTTTCACCCTCCGCGCAGGAGACGGTGACCGTCTGCCCGTCGCGCAGGACCTCCGTCGCGCGTTCGGCTCCGACCACGGCTGGAATGCCCAGTTCTCGGGCGACGATGGCGGCATGGCAGGTGCGGCCACCCCGGTTGGTGACGATGGCGGCGGCCGTCTTCATCACCGGCTCCCAATCCGGCGTCGTGGTGTCGGCCACCAGCACCTCACCCGGACGGAAGGCGGACAGCTGGTGGGCGTCGGTCACCACGCGCACCGTCCCGGTGGCCATGCGTCCGCCCACCGCGCGTCCCGACGCGAGCACGGTCCCCTTCGCCTCCGACACGAAGCTCTCCAGTTCCAACGCCGCCCGCTGGGAGGCGACCGTCTCCGGCCGTGCCTGGACGATGTAGAGGCCGCCGTCCAGTCCGTCCTTGGCCCATTCGATGTCCATGGGCTGGCCATAATGGTCCTCGATCCGGATGGCGTATCCGGCAAGCCGCAGCACCTCCTCGTCGGTCAGACAGAAGTGCTCCCGGTCGGCGTCGGGGGTGGGGACGGTGCGCGTCGGCTCGCGCGTGCGGCCCGGCCGGTATACCATCTTCACCTGCTTCTCGCCCAGCCGCCGCCGCAGCACCGCGCGGTGGCCTTGCCGGAAAGTCGCCTTGTGCACATAGAACTCGTCGGGATCGACCGCCCCCTGGACGACCGTTTCCCCCAGCCCATAGGCGCCGGTGATGAACACGGCGTCGCGGAATCCCGATTCCGTATCCAGCGTGAACATCACCCCGGCCGAGGCGAGGTCGGAACGCACCATTTTCTGCACGCCGACCGACAGCGCGACCTTGAAGTGGTCGAAGCCCTGGTCAATCCGGTAGGAGATCGCCCGGTCGGTGAACAGCGAGGCGTGGCAGCGCCGCACCGCGTCGAGCAGCATGGCCTCCCCGGACACGTTCAGATAGGTCTCGTGCTGGCCGGCGAAGCTGGCGGTCGGCAGGTCCTCCGCAGTGGCGGAGCTGCGGACTGCGACGGTCAGTTCCTCCCCGTACTCGGCCAGCAGGGCCCGGAATGCCGTGCGCAGTTGCGCCTCCATCGCCGGCGTCAGGCCGGCTGAGTAGACGATGTCGCGCGCACGGGCTCCGGCGCGGGCAAGCCGGGCCACGTCATTCTTATCCAGCCCGTCGAGCAGCGCGTGGAGGTCCTCCCACGCCTTGGCCGTGGTCAGCGCATCGCGAAAGGCCGCCGCGGTCAGGGCGAACCCGTCCGGGACCTCGATCCCCATCGGCTTCAGGTGCCGGTACAGCTCACCGAGCGAAGCGTTCTTGCCTCCGACCAGGGCCACGTCGTCGCGGCCCAGGTCGGAGAACCAGCGGATGTATGTGGCGTCCTGCATATCCGGCCTCCTTGTTCCGGCCCCCTTGTCCCATCGGCACGGCGTTGCCGGGTGGCGGG
Source organism: Azospirillum sp. TSO35-2 (assembly GCF_003116095.1). Taxonomy (GTDB): domain Bacteria; phylum Pseudomonadota; class Alphaproteobacteria; order Azospirillales; family Azospirillaceae; genus Azospirillum. The sequence continues at coordinate 1,046,187 of NZ_LGRA01000018.1, read as the reverse complement.
TTCGCCTCGTGCTCGCGGGCGTGACGGGTCACGGCGCCGGGACGGTTCCCTCGCCGACGACATGATGCTTGCCGACCGGCGAAACCGTGGTCGCCTGCGGGCCTTGGGCGCTTTCCTTCTCAGCGATGCTCAGGCGGACCTCCTGGTCAACCTTCAGGGCGTCGAAGGAGCCGCCCGCCACGCTGTTGCGGTGGAAATAGATCTCCTGCCCGTCCGTCGTTTCGATGAAACCGTAGCCGTCTCCGGCAAACAGGCGGACCACGCGGCCGTGCACGGGAACCTCATGCGTCTTCACGTCCAGCCGGCGGCGGCGCGCGTAATCCTCCAACTCCCGGCGGGCCGCGTCGAACGCATCGCGCACGGCGACCCTTGGATTTTCGTGAGCGTGGTCCTCGGGCTTGGCGTAACGCACGACCAGCTTTTCCCCTGGCACGGTCAGGTCGATCCGGACCGCATAGAGCTTGCCCTGGTGCTGGTGCCGGTGCGGCGCGTCGATGGTCACATGGCACGCCATGATGTGGTCGAAGAACCGCTCCAGCTTGGCGGCGTGCTCCCGCACGACCGTCTCCAGGGCGGGTGACGGTTCCAGATTGTCGAAGGTGATCTGCACCGGGAATTGCATGGCATTCCTCCTGTCGGTTGCCACCGGTCAGCGGCCGTACACCCCCCTTGAGTTTGGCGTCCATCAGGGTGTGCCGGCGAGCGGCGCGTTCCGCGACCATCACCTCGACCGTAACAAGCAGACCGGCCACCCAGGACGCACAGCGCGCTGGCAACTATTCTGGCGGCTCCAGGAGTCCCGGCGTTAACCTGGATCAAGCGGCGCATCAAAGTCTTGCGGTCTAATGATCCCAGCCAACAATCCCGCAGCCAACCATCCAGATTTGCTCGGTTCTCCCAGGAGAGCGATACGATGGGAGAGGCGCGCCATGCACTGTCCGGCCGTGTCGAACGGCTGCATGCCCTGCGCGGTGGAGGCGCTTACCGACCTCACCGCCTGTCCGATCCCGCGCCAGTCGCTGATGCGGTTCTGCCAGACCGCGCCGGAACTGACACTGCGGATGTGGTCGCTTCTGGCGGCGGAGACGGTTTCGGACTGGCGTCTGCCGGGCGGGCAGGATTGACCCGCCCCGCATGATCCGCGTTGCCTGTGAAACTTCACTGCGGCCGGCAGGCCTCTCAATCCGCATGCCAATTTGCCCGCAGGAAGCACTCGCCCTCGGCGTACTTCCACGTCACTTCACCCTGATGATGGCGATCGAGCGCTTCGGCGATACGCCGGGGCAAGTGAAGATCCGTGGTCGTCACGTCGATCCCGTCGGCGGTGTCGTGGATGTCAATGATCCTGTTGAGCGGATGTTCGGCGGTCTCGAGCTTCTCCTGATGACGGACCTGCGCCATGATCTCGGCACGATGGGCTTGGACGAAGGCGCCGCTCATCGTCAGGATGCCGGCCGGGATCCGCTCCTCGATGCGCTGGCAGGCTTGGCAGACGGTCTCCGTCGCGTCGGCCGGCCTTGCGCCCCAATGCCAGCGACCGTCCTCGTAGACGGCGTGGCAGCGTGAACAGACGCTGGGATCGGCGGCTTTGAGGTCCGACTTGTAGGGGTCGTGCTCCTTCTCCTGGATCAGCCGGTCTCGCCGTTCCGGTTGCAGGTGGTTATCGATGATCGAGCGGCTGTTCTGAGGCTTTTGTCCCATGGCCATGTCCTCCCCGGTGAGCGGAAAGCGGTATACTCGCGCCTGGGCAAAACGCCGCCTTAACCTGGATAAACCCGTTTGCGATTGACCGAAGCGGCACCGTCAAGTTGCCGCTGGGCAAGGCATTTGGGTAACGGTATAGGGCTGGGATGACGACGCGCCCCGATCCGATCGGGCGTGACGGGGAGCGTGCGTGGCCACCTTCCTCACGTCCCGTGCCGACGGCTTCGCGGGCGCCAGGGCGAGGGCAATGTGGCGCTGAATGTCGACGAGGCGCTCGGATCGTCGGGCGGAGGGCTGCACAATCCCCGGCAGGCGCTCGGCGAAGGTGCGCTTCGGGCAACTGGCCTCTCGGCACAGGAATCGGCGTGCTTGGAGGCGAAGAATTGCGGGCTGGCCTTGCCATGGCAGATCGGCCAACCGGCGCTCATGACGGCTGTGCACGTGCGACGAAGACAGGTGGCAACGCGGGCACGGAACTGACGGGCGCCGAGGGCGGACGAAGATGGTGATGCGGTCCGGCTCCGGCAGAACATGCTCGACGCAGAAACCGGTTGGGATCATAGGGAGGAGGCGCTTGGTCACGGTGAACTGAATCCTCTTTTTTACTCATTCACCATCTCCCAGACACTTGACGACACCGGCCCGCAGGGCGTTGAGAGCCTCATCGAAAGCGAAGTCTTCAATGAGCCGTGCGACGGCGTCGGCATGGTGGCCGAGCACCAAACGCAATTCGCCCTCATGTGCGTGAAAGAGGGGGGAGGCCGCCATATCATCAGCCGCAAGAAGTGCCTCAAGGTCCTTGATGACCATACGCATCCGTGATCGGTCAACGGACGACGCCAAAGGTTCCTGGCCCGACGCCGACGTCGGCAGGACCACCGCGATCGCGGCTTTCAGCGTCTCTACGCTCTGACCCACGGCTCGAGCGCGCGCCATGAGGTCGTTCAAGGCTTCCGGGCCGGCACTGGGTTCAGGCGAGGCAGGAATGGTGGCTTCCAGTAATGCCGCCTCATCGCGCAGGCGGAACGCACCAAGGGTTGCGGCCACGCCCTTCAAAGTGTGTGCTGCCCGCCGGGCCCCGAGGAAATCGCCGATGACGAGAGACGCAGCCGCCGCATCCGCTTGGTGGTCTTGGACGAAGCGGGACAACAGACGCAGGTAAAGGTCCAGCCGTCCGTTTGCCGCCTTCAGTCCCAACCCGACATCCAGCCCCGGGACCACTTCCAACTGCCTGCGCACGGCATCCGATAGACCTTCGTCAGGAGAATCGACAGCCCGATCCGACGATGGTGAGCTGCCTTTCCCCGCCGTGGCAGTCCGTTGCGGCAACCAACGGAGCAGCGTCGCGTATAGCGCCTCAGGATCGACCGGTTTGGCGATGTGGTCGTCCATACCCGCGTTCAGGCAGGCCTGCCGGTCCTCGTCGAAGGCGTTCGCCGTCATCGCCAGGATCGGGGTCCGAGCGTGCAGCGGAAAGCCGCGGATGGCGCGCGTGGCGGCCAAGCCATCCATTTCCGGCATCTGCATATCCATCAGGATGAGGTCGTAGGCCGCAGCCTGCGCCATATCCACGGCTTGCCGTCCGTCCCGGGCGACGTCGACCTCAAGGCCAACCTCGTTAAGCAATTCGAGTGCCACCTCTTGGTTGACCGGGTTATCCTCGGCCAGAAGCACACGGCTGCCCGGCTGCTGGCGCAGACGCGCTTCAGCTTCGCCAGGCGCCAGGTCATGGACGGGGACTGTCCGTCCCGACAGCAGTTCCTCAAGAGCGTCGGTCAAGCGCGAGGAAGAAAGCGGCTTGATGAGGACCGTCGCATAGCCGGTGCGGACCAGCTCGTCCCTGGACACGCCGTCGCCGTACGCGCTGACCAGCAGGCACGAGGGCGGCCGTGTCAGCGGCATGGCCATGAGGCGGCGGCCGACCTCCAGCCCGTCCATCCCCGGCATCTGCCAGTCCACCAGCATAAGGTCGAACGGCCTGCCAGCCGCCTCCGCGGCGGCCACACAGGCCAGTGCGTCCTGGCCGCTCGATACCGCCGTGACCAGGATACCGATCTGGTCGAGCATGTCGGTGAGCGACTCCCGCGCTTCCTGCAGATCGTCGACCACCAGCACCCGCCGCCCCTTCAGGTCGACCGCGGGCGTCCGCGCCGGCGGGACGCTCCTCACAATGCCCAGAGGCAACTCGATCCAGAAGGCACTGCCCACGCCCAAGCTGCTCTCGACGCCGATGCGCCCGCCCATCAGCTCCGCAAGGCGGCGGCTGATTGCCAGCCCCAGCCCCGTTCCACCGTACTTCCGAGTGGTCGAGGTGTCGGCCTGCTGAAAGGGTTGGAACAGGCGATCCTTCTGCTCGGCGGTCAACCCGATGCCGGTATCGGTGACCTCGAAGCGGACGACAACGCCTTGTGCGGTGGTTGCAACGACCCGGCCACGCAGGCTGACGTTGCCGGTTTCCGTGAACTTGACGGCATTGCTCATGAAATTGAGCAGGATCTGTCCAAGGCGCAGTTCGTCCCCGCGCAACATGTGCGGCACATCCCGCAGATCGATGACGATTTCCAAACCCTTGGCCGCGGCCTTGTCGCGAGTCAGGGCACAAACCCGTTCGACAACCCGCTCGACGTCGATGTCGGCCAGTTCGAGTTCCAGTTTCCCGGCGTCGATCTTCGAGAGATCCAGAATATCGTTGATGAGCGTGAGAAGGTGGTGCGCGGCATCGGATATGGTGTCGAGCTTCTTGGCCTGATCCGGGTCGGCGCTTTTCCGGCGCAAGAGATGGGTGGTGCCGACGATGGCGTTCATCGGCGTGCGGATCTCGTGGCTCATGTTGGCGAGGAAATCCGACTTCGCGCGGGCCGCATCTTCGGCGAGCGCACGGGCTCTGGCCATTTCCTCAATGGCTTTGCGTTCCGCCGTGATGTCGTCGATGACCCACACCGATCCGCGTTCGGGATCGCAGGCATCGACCGCACGGGCGTTCAACCGCGCCCAGAACAGACTGCCGTCGCGGCGCATCAGCTGCTGTTCGCGCTGGTGGGCTTCACCGCGCCAGATCTGGCCATAGCACGCGTTGCCCAGGTTCCAGGCATCCTCGTCCGCGTACCAGATGCGCGTCGGCTTGCCGATCATTTCACCCGGCGGCCAGCCGAACATCTCATGCAGCCTCATGTTGCCCTGCTGCAGGATGCGGTCCTTGATCAGCACGATGCCCGAGGTGGCGGACTCGAGGATGGCCTGCTGTTCCGCCGCGAAGATGCGCAGGGCTTCGGCGGCGTCGCGTTCGGCGGTGATATCCTCGAAAATGGCGACCAGTCCCCGGTCCAGGTCGGTCGGATCGATCGCGCGGGCGTAGATGCGCGCCCAGAACCGGCTGCCGTCATGGCGCATGTATCGCTGCGCGCGCACATGGGTCTCGCCACGCCGGAGCTGCGGATAGATGTCATCGCCCGCCGCCGTCCACGCCGCTTCGTCTTCATACCAAGTGCGGGTGGAAACCCCAATCATTGCGCCAGCCGGGCAGGCGAAGAGTTCTTCCATGCGGTGGTTGCAGCGCTCGATGTGGCGGTCGCGGATCAGGGCGATGCCAACACTCGCGGCGTCGAAGATGGCTTCCTGCTGTTGGCTGGCGGCAAGAAGCTCGGCCGTGCGCTCGGCAACCAGCCGCTCCAGCTGATGGCGATGCTGGTCGAGTTCTTCGGCCATCCGCTTCTTCTCGGTGATATCCTCCTTGATGGCGAGGTAATGGCTCACGCTGCCGTCGGGCTGCCGGACCGGGGCGATGTGGGCCAGCTCGATGTATTCGCTGCCGTCCTTGCGCCGGTTGATCAGTTCGCCGTTCCAGGCGTTGCCGGCGGCCAGCGTGTCCCACAGCGCCCGGTAGGCGGCCGGGTCGGTCCGGCCCGACTGCAGAACGCGCGGATTCTGTCCGATCACCTCGTCGCGGCCATAGCCGGTGTTGCGGCAGAAGGCGTCGTTCACATACTCGATCCGGGCGGCGAGGTCGGTGATGACGATGCTTTCGGGACTCTGGTTCACCGCCAGGAACAGCTTGCGAAGCAGATCCTCCTGCCGACGGCGTTCGGTGACGATCTCCTTGACGGCCACGTAATGCGTGACCACGCCGGCGTCGCCGCGCAGCGGCACGATGGAGGCCGCTTCGATCTCCTCGCGGCCGTCGCGCGTGCGGTTGACGAACTCGCCGCTCCAGGCCTCGCCACGGGTCAGCGCACTCCACATCGCCTCGTAGGTCGCGCTCGGGGTCTTGCCAGACTTTAGGAAACGCGGATTGCGGCCGAGGGCCTGCTCGCGGCTGTAGCCCGTGGCACGGGTGAAGGCGTCGTTCACATAGCTGATGTTCCCCGACAGGTCGGTGATCACCACCAGGTTGGGGCTCTGCTCCACCACCAAGGAGAGTTTGCTGATTTCGTCACGCGCCGCCTTGGCCTGGGAGATGTCCTCCCACAGCGCCAGCAGATACTCGCGATCACCCTGCCGGAAGGCCGAGACGTTGACGCGGACGTCGAAAACCGAGCCGTCCTTCCGGCGATGACGGCTTTCCAGTTGAAAGCCACCGGCCCTGAAGGCCTTCTGGGCATTGCGCTGCAACTGGTCGCGCGGAAGCTCATCCTGGATGGCCGGAAGGTCGAGCGCCAGAAGCTCCTCCTCGCTGTAGCCGAGCTGGCGGCAGGCTGCGGCGTTGACCTTGAGGAACCGGAGGGAAACCGGATCGATCACTTCGACGGCAAGCGGCGAGAATTCGACGACGGCGTTTATCAGCGCCTGCTGGTCCTGCTTTCTGGTTTCGTCCCGCTTTCTGCGGACCGCCATCTGCAGGCGCAGGGCAACGGCCTCGATCAGGGCGGCTTCCTCGTCCAGGAACGGAGCGCCGGCCTCGGCGGGCAATGGAGCGCGGTAGATAACGGCGACCGTACCGGCCACGCCGTCTCCGTCGACGAACGTGGCAGTCAGCCGCTGTCCCTCCACCTCCTCACCGAACACCACAGTCCCGTAAGCGATCTGCCCGACGGCATGCTCCGGATAGCGCATGGCGGCAGGCAGCGACGCCGCAACCATTTCAAAGATCGTCGGCACGTCCAGATCGGTGCGTTCGGTGATGCGGGCGACCTCGTACAGGCAGGAAAGCTCCTTCATGCGCTCACCCAGGTCGGCTTCGGCCTTCTGGCGCAGCATCAGGGAATCCCGGAAGCTGAGCACCGCCCGGCCCATGTCGCGCAGCACGCTCCGGTTATCGGAGGCGATGGACCGCACGCGGTCGAACCCGGTGGGATGGACGTTGCCGTCGGCCAGATCGAGCAGAGCGCGGCTGATCAAGCGGACCCGGAGGAACGTCCAGCGGGCGAGAAGCAACCACATCACCACGAGCCCTAGGTTCAGGCCGACTCCCGCGATCATCAGGCGGGAGGTCCGGTCATGCAGCATCCTGGTCCGGCGCGCTTCGCGTTCGCCGGAGGAGCGGACGATTGCCTCGACGACGGCATGGGCATGGTGCGACAGGTTGGCGAAAATGGCGGCCGCGTTATAGGCGAACGCGCGCGCACGGGGAGGGTCGATGGCAGCCAGATCGGTTGCCATGATGATGTAGTTGCGGTAGTCGTCGAACCAGCTGATCGCCATTTCCGTGTGTTCGGAAACCCGCTCCAGTGACTTCAGCTGGTCCGCCATGGTGGCCAGCGTCTCGACGAACCCGGCATGGATGCGATAGACCTCGCCTTCATCCAGGCGCCCGCCGGCGGCATCGTCCAGGGTTGTCACCACCTGCGCCTGCACCTCATCCAGGGCGGCATTGAAGTGGCTGGCCGCCTCGATGGCCTGGCCATCGCGTTCGGACTCCCGATTGACGGCCTGTTGGCTCTCGCTCAGGCTCCAGAAGGACAGCAGGTTGATCGCCACCGACAGCGCCACGATCACCAGGACCGGGAGCAGCAGCAGGCGGAAATACGGGGTGGACGAGGTCCGGCGCGTCGGCATGCCCTCTCCTACTGTGCGAGTTCAAGCCATCGGGAAGCCGGTATGCTGGCAACGTAATCCATGGCGCCGTTCCCCTTCGGGCGGAAGATGACCAGGGTCGCTTCCTTGGGGAAGTAGCCGATCAGGTCCATCAGGTTGGGACCATGCGCGAGAACCAGCGAATTGCTTCCCGGCGGCGGCGGGGTGGACAGCAGACGACGGGTCTCCGCCAGGATCGGGCGCTTCTGGGCAGCCGTCATGTTGGCCGTATAGATCAGGTTCGGCACGACGATGACGGCCTGGTGCCTGGGGAACGCCAAGGCGGCACTCTCCTTGGCGCGGCACAGCGGGCTGACGTGGACGGTGGCGACGGGGATGGAAAATTGCCGCAGATACTCGCCCACCGTCGCGATCATCGCCCGCCCCTCATCGTTGAGGGGACGTTGCGTCGAGCAGTCCGCGAGATCGACCTGCGGAACCCGGTCGGGACGCGAGGTGTCGCTCGGTCCGTGGCGCAGGAAAAGTGTGAACCCTCCGTCCCGAAGGTCGCGGAGCGTCTCAGGGGTCGCGGGCACCTCTGCGAACCTGGCTGTGGTCGGCGGCGGCTGTGCGACGGCCGGTCCGGCGGCGATCATCGCCGCGGCCAGCAGCATCAGCCCACATGACGAACAAATCCGTGCGGCGATACCCCATGGCGACGCCATGGACCGATTCCGTCCGTTGATCGTGTTCATTCGCGACTCACTGCGTTTCCACTCTGAGGTTTGACCGTCATGTCCGTCTCGGGATCGGCAAAGCGCCGGGCGATGTCGGCGAAGCGCTCGCGGCAGGCCAGGAAGGCGTCGACCACATCGGGATCGAAATGCGTGCCGCGCCCCTGCATGATGATCCGGGTCGTTTCCTCCAGGCCCATGGCCGGCTTGTAGATGCGCCGGCACATCAGCGCATCGAAGACGTCGGCCAGCGCCATCAGGCGGGCCGACACCGGGATGGCGTCGCCCGCCAGCCCCGAGGGATAACCGCTGCCATCCCATTTCTCGTGGTGGCGGAGGGCGATCTCCTGGGCGACCCGCATGAAGGCGAAGGCGCCCGAAGCCTGCTCCACCGCCGCGTCGTCGGCGCTGGCCAGGGTGTCCCTCATCGCCTTTTCGATGGCGTCGGCCCCGATCTTGGGGTGCTCCTTCATGATCGCAAATTCGGCCTGATCGTAACGGCCGGGCTTGCGCAGGATGGCGTCGGGTACGCCGACCTTTCCGATGTCGTGCAGGGGGGCCGCCTTGACGATCATGTCCAGAAGCGGGCCGGCAAGAGCATCCCGGAATCGCGCGTGCCCGGCCAGATGCTGCGCCAACACCTCGACATAGCTCCGCGTGCGGACAATATGGAGCCCGGTCTCGTTGTCGCGCGCCTCGCCCAGGCAGGCAAGGGCGCGGATGCCAAGGTCCTGGATCAGCAGATTCTCGCTCATCCGCCGCGCCACTTCGGCTTCCAGCCAATCGTTCTCGCGAGCCAGCCGGTCGCGGGCGTGCTTCAGTTCAAGGTGGGTGCGCACGCGTGCCAGCACGATGGCCGGGGTGATCGGCTTGGTGATGTAGTCCACGGCGCCGAGCGACAGGCCCAGTTCCTCGTCCCGGGTCGCGTCCATTGCGGTGATGAAGATCACCGGGATGCCGCAGGTTGCGGGATCGGCGCGCAGGCGGCGCAGCACGTCGTGCCCGTCCAGCACAGGCATCATCACGTCCAGCAGGATCAGGTCGGGACGCGGTTCGCTGCGCGCGGCACGAAGGGCCCGCTCCCCGGAATTGACGGCCCGGACACGGTAATACGGCTGCAGAAGCTCGCCCAGGATCAGCAGATTCTGCGGCGTGTCGTCAACAATCAGGATCGTCGAGGGCGGGGTGGCCCCGTCCGCGGCGGGACGATCGGTGTTCATGGGCTGCTCCATCGAACCGGCCAGGGCATCGTCATGGCTTCCCTTCCGTCGCAGCAGGCAGGATGACCCGCAAGGTGGTGCCGCCTGCGGCGCTGTCGATTTCCAGCGCCCCGCCCGCGGCGTCGGCAAGGCCCTGGACCACAGTCAGGCCGAGGCCGGCGCAGGGGTCCGACGGCTTGGTGGTGAAGAACGGCTCCCGGCAGCGGGTCAGCACCTCCGGCGTCATGCCGGGGCCGGTGTCCTGCACCTCCAGGATGGTTGTGCCGTCCCCGCCCTTCAGCGTGATGGTGAGCGCTCCGCCGGTCTGCGCCATCGCCTCCAGGCCGTTGATGGCGAGTTCCAAGACGATCTCCGTCAGCCCTCCCGGCGGCAGGATGACACTGGCTGTCTCCGATGCCAGAAAGGTGTGCAGGGCTACCCCCGGCTGCGGTCGGAAGCGCAGCAATGCGACGGCCCGCTGGACCTCCGCCATGGGATCGACCGGCCGCGGTGCGCCGCCCCGCTGCCGCGCCAGCCCCAGCAGATCGTTGACGACGGCGCTGGCCTGCTTGCCGGCGTCGAAGACCAGGGTAAGGTTGCGCGCCTCGGCCGAGTCCGCCGGAAACTTGCGGCGCACCGAGAAGGCCATGCCGATGACCGGCTGCAGCAGATTGTTGATCTCATGACCCAGCGGACGGGCCATGGCGCCCAGCATGTGCAGGTGACGGATGCGACCGACGAACGCTTCCATCCCGTCTGACCCGGCCCCGTGCGTGCAACTCTCCAGTTCCAACGCGTCGAACGCATGGATGAGGGCGTCATCGAGACTGTCGCGGTCGGGTGCGGCGAAGCCGCCGGAGCGCAGCAGGTGGCGGCACGTTTCCCGGCAGCGCTTCAGGGCGGCGAGGTGCGTCGCCAGGGGCACCCCGGACCCCCGCCACGGCGCACCGCCGGCGTGGAGGAGCGCGATCGCGTTCGTCCCGCCCGCACGCAGGTCAGCCGCGAGTGCGGCGCACAGACCGCCGGTGTCGAGCAGCGGTTCGTCGATCATACCTCCCGCTGTCGTCTCCAGAAGGTGGGCGAAGCGTTCCGCGGCGGCCGGAGAGATCATGGGACGGTATCCTTTGGACGGTTCCGGTGGCCCAAAACCGCATTGCGCACCGCTTCGGCGAAGGCGCCGTGATCGAAGGGCTTGCGCAGCAGCACATCGGCGCCCGCCCGCTCCGACAATTTCAGCAGTTCGAAATTACCGGTGCGGCCGCCACCGGACATTCCGATCAGGGCGAGGTCGGAGTGTTCGCGCCGCAGCAGCGTCATGGTCCGGATTCCGTCCTCGTCGGGCATGATCACATCGACCACCGCGACATCGAAGGGCGCACGCCGGCAGGCTTCCCGCGCCGCCTTGCCGGACGTGACGGCAACCACGGAGAAGCCCTCGTCCTCGGCCATCTGCCGGACGGTGGCGCGGACCATCGCGTCGTCGTCGACCACGAGCAGACGTTTCATGCTTCATTCTCCGTCGTCGATTCTGGTCGGAAGAAGATACCTTCCAGCCCCAGGCGGTGCGCCGCCTCCGGCTGTTCCGTCACCGAGGCGACGGTCTCGCCGTCCACATAGTCGAATCCGGCTCCGAGCGCCGCGGTCAGCAAGCTGGGTGAACTCAGGCCGTGCACGTACTTCTGCTTGTGCACGCGCTCCGCCTCTTCGCAGAAGCGGTTGAACTCCTTGAACAGCAGCGCTTCGGCCATGGTCGGCTCATCGACCGCGAGCCCGCAGGCGGTGGCCTGCGTCTTGCCGACCGCGTCGAAATCCGTGAAGCCGATCGGCAGGCGGATCAGCAGGGCGCGGCATTCGGCGCACAAAGCCGACGTCAATTCCATCAGTCGCCCGGACGGAATGCCGTCCTCGACACCGACCAGTTCCAGGACCAGATAGCGCCGCAACTCCTCGGGGATATCGTGGCAGTCGTTGATGTATGCGACGCGGCTGCGGGTCCGCGCCAAAGTTTCGAAATGCACGGGGATGGCCAGCAGCAGCGGCTTGTCGGCGTTTCGCAGCCACGTCAGCTCCTGCGCGGCTTTGCGCAGCAGCAGCCCGTCAAGCCTGGGGATGAAGCGCGGCGGGGCATCCCGCGGGATGACGTCGTAGCCGACCAGCATACCGCCGTCCTCGCCGGACCGCGTCGGCAGGCAATGGTAGGTGGTCACCGCCTGCGAGCGGACAGTCCACATGGGACGGTAGATGTAGCCGATCTGCTTGGCCAAAACCTCCCAGGAGCGCTCCATATCCTCTTCGGTGACCCACTGGAGGGCGGCCCGCTGAACGTCGTTCTCCACGGCCTTCTGCTCGGCCCAACGGGTTTCGAATTCCCTGACCAGTGCGTCGAGGTCGCCGAGGTCCTCGAATATCAGGCGGCCATTTTCCTTCATGGAAACGCAGCTGACCTGCATCAGCTTGGCCGCCGCCTGTGTGCCCAGCAGCTTCTCGGCGATCTCGCGGGCGATCAGCGCGCATTTCACCTGCGCGTCGGCCCGGCCGAGGTTGCCGAACACCAGCAGATAGCTGAGGTCGCCGAAGCGTGTGTAGAGGTCGGTGGGATTGAGCCGCCGCTCGATGGCGAGCTTGGCGATCTCGTGCGCCTTGTCGGCCACCTGAGGCCAGCGGGCGCCGAAGGATGGCTTGACCTTTTCCAACCCGATCATATGCAGCCGGCCGGAAATGACATCTCCGCGATCAGAAAGAACATTGCGCAGCCGATGCAAGAACTCATCCTGCTTCGCTTCGAAAGCGGAGTCCCCCGCCCCCTCATCGTCAGAGGGAGAGGCAGAGCTTTCCCGGCCCTGCGTCGGGTAGGGCTTCGTGCTCTTTCCCTGTCCGAACAGGCGATCAAAGATGTTCATCTTAAGGTCACGCTCTCGGGAGCTTCCCACTCTCGTCAAGCATCCCACCAACCAATGAATGAAGCGTAAGCGTGACCGCTCTATTGCAAAGTTGGCCGGCACGCGGCGGAATGGCTGGAGGTTGAATGGAGCCAAGCGGTGTCGGACTTTGACCGGCCCCCTCTCCATGCACCAACACCGTTCCAGCCGGCTGATGGTCGCTCCCGGCCGCTCGATACCGTGTGTGGATTTCAGCGCAAGAACCGGGATGCGGCGTGTCGCCAAGCGTGCGAGATGGGGTGCCTGCAGCAATTCAATCACGGGAGTTCGCCATGTCGTTCCGCGTCACCGGCCTCAGTGCCAAACCGTTCCGTCATCTCTACGGCCTGTCGGACATCGAACTGCGCAAGGCCGGGGTCATCCGATACGTCGTCGGTGATGACGGCCACTTCCCCGACCGTGTCGAGTTGCGCGACGCGGCGCCGGGTGAGGCCGTGCTCCTGCTCAATTACACGCATCAGCCGGCCAACACTCCCTATCAGTCGAACTACGCGATCTTCGTGCGCGACGGCGCCCATGACACGTACGACCGTGTCGGTGAGATCCCCGAGGCTTTCCGTAGCCGGCCGATGTCGCTGCGGGCTTTCGACCGCGACCACCTTCTGGTCGACGCCGAGCTCGCGAACGGCCACGAGATGGAAGGGACGATCGTCCGGCTGTTCGCCAACGACCGCGTCGCCTACATTCACGCGCATTTCGCCAAGCCCGGCTGCTATGCGGGACGCATTGATCGGGTTTAGCGCGGGGGAAGGGACGGACTTCAGCCGAACATGTGTTTCTCTTTCCGGCCTGTCGCGCGGCGACCTTGAGGCCCTGACCGAACGCCTGCTGGCGGACAACGCGGCCCTGAAGCCGGCGGTCGCGGATCGGCGGGCGGAGGTCGCCGCGCTCAAGGGCGTGCCGGGCCGGCCGGCGATCCGGCCCGGCGGCATGGGGCCGAAGACCGAGCCCCAAGCCGGTGAACAGCGGTAGGTTCCTCCGCCATCGGCTCGGCGTGCCGGGAGTGCAAGCGCCGTACGTGCCCGATCTCGTCAGGATGCGCTCAGTTCCCGCCTGACGGCCCGGACTTTTGCCCCTCGCACGTTGATCTGTATGGCTGTAGCTGGACGCCGATCCACAGAACAGGGAAGCTTGACAGTGTCGATTTGTCGGCCAACCAAGATCCTCTTCTGCAATGGGCAGCTTGACTACGATCAAGGACCATACAAGTCCGGTCATGGATCTTGGCGTGCCAGGATCATCTTGGTCCACACCTTTGGGAGCTGCACGTCATGACGAAACGTCTGGATGGCAAGATCGCCGTCGTCACCGGTGCCAGCAGCGGCATCGGCAAGTCTATTGTCGAGCGCTATCTGGCGGAGGGTGCCAAGGTCGCTGTGTTCGCGCGCAATGCCGACGCCCTGCGGGACCTTGCTGCCAAGGCGCCGGATCGAGTCCTCGTGGTGCCCGGCGATGTCACCGCACACGCAGATCTGGAGCGCTTGGTAAAGGCAACGGTCGAGCGCTTCGGTGGGGTTGATGTTGTGGTGCCGAATGCCGGAATCGCCAAGGTGGTGTCCTTTGCCGACAGCGACGAGCATGCCATCCACGAGCAGTTCTCCGTGAATTTCGTTGGTGCCCTCCAGACCGCACGTCTGTTCCTGCCGCACATGCGGCGGGGCGGCTCGATCGTCTTTGTGACCACCTTCCTGGCGCAGGTGGGTTTCCCCGGTTTGGCGATCTACAGCGCCAGCAAGGCTGCGCTGACCTCGGCAACCAAGACACTGGCCGCGGAGCTGGCACCGCAGGGCATCCGCGTCAACGCCGTCGCGCCGGGTCCAATTGCGACGCCGATTTGGGGCAAGGTCGGCCTGCCCGAGGACGTGCTGGGCCAAGTGGCCTCCACCGTCACCGCTCGCCTGTTCCCGGGTGCGTTCGGCGCACCGGAGAGCATCGCCGACGCCGCCCTGTTCCTCGCCTCCGATCAGGCGAGCAACATCTACGGCCACGAGTTGGTGGTTGATGGTGGCTATACCGTGGGCTGAACGGACTGATCGTCGGGGCTGAGGCACCGTGAATGACCAGGCTGGACTTTGGCTGAATTCGCAGCGTTCGGACCAAGCATGGGGCTCGAAGTCCAGCCCATTGGCGACGTGGTCGCGCGCGCGGTCGAGCGCATGGTGGCGACGCCGAAGCGCTTGGCCGCCTTGGCGTTGCGCCGGCTCACCGAGGAAATTGCGCTCCCGGAACGGGTGTTCCAGGAGCGCAACGCCAGCGTCCTCAGTAATCCATGTAACGCTTGCGGTACCGGGGCGATGGCGCCCTCAGCTCACGGCCCCCTTCGGCACATCAAATGCTGTAACGGGCATGTCAGGACCCACATAGCGCTCGACCTGAACGATGCCCGATTGTCCGCAGTTTCCCATCGCAAGGCCGGAGGTTGGGATATCCCTCACCAGAACGTTGACGCTGCCGTTCTTGCAGAGCGAGCCGGCGACGCCGGGCTCGGCCGGGTCGTACCAGCCGCCTTCGGCGAGACGAACCGCACCAGGCATGATGTCGTCCGTCACGGCGGCCCCGGCGAGCACCTGCCCCAAGTCATTGAAGACCCGGACGGCGTCGCCGGACTTGATGCCGCGGGCGGCGGCATCCTGCGTGTTGATCAGCAAGGGCTCCCGGCCGTCGACCGCGTATTTCTTTCGCAGGGACGGTGCGTTTCCAAGCTGCGAATGCAACCGGTGGGCCGGGTGGGAACTGATCAGCGACAGCGGATACCGGCTGGCGCGCTCGCTTTTGTGCCAATCGATCGGTTCATACCACTTCGCATGGCCGGCACAATCCGCATAGCCCATGCCGGCCACCTTCTTGCTGTACAGCTCGATCAGGCCGGACGGGGTGCCAAGCGGGTTCAGAAGCGGGTCGCCGCGGAAGTCGCCGTGGCGAACCCATTTCCTGGCGCTGTCCGGGATTGGGAACTCGACGTAGTCGCCGGCCTTCCAGAACAGCTCGAAGGGCGGCAGCGCCACGCGCGACGCCCGGGCTCCGACCATGGCCCCCTTGTAGAGGTCCTTCAGCCACTGCATCTCGTCGCGGTCTTCGGTAAAGGCGGAGCGGTATCCAAGGCGCTCCGCGATGTCCGCGCAGATGTCGAAGTCGTTGCGCGACTCCCCGATCGGGTCGATGACCTTGTGCATCGGGAAGATGTACTTGGCCGAGTAGTCTCCTCCCATTTCCAGGTCGTTGCGTTCATAGCTCGTGGTGGCGGGAAGCACGATGTCCGCGTGTTTCGCCGTCGCGGTCCAGTAGGGCTCGTGGACGATGACCACCTCGGGACGATGCTGCCAGGACCGGACGAGCTGGTTGATGTCCTGGTGGTGGTGGAACGGGTTGCCGCCCGCCCAGTAGATCATCCGGATGTCGGGATAGGTGATGTCCTTGCCGTTCACGCTGATCGTCTTGCCGGGGTTCATCAGGCAGTCGAAAATCCGCGCGGCGGGGATCGGCGGCGGCAGCGGTCCCGTCGGGGTGCCGGCGCCAAGCCCCTTGAGCATTCCACCCCGGGCCGTCGGCGAACCGCCCGACGAGTAGTGGTACGAGAAGCCGATGCCGCCGCCGGGCAACCCGATCTGGCCGAGCATCGCCGCCAGGGTGACGAGCATCCAGTGGGCCTGCTCTCCATGCTGCTGCCGCTGGATCGACCAACCGGCCATGAGCATGGTGCGTTTGCCAGCCATCTCACGCGCAAGCCCACGGATCTTGTCGGCGGGAATGCCGCACAGGCCGCTGGCCCATTCCGGCGTTTTCGGCACGCCGTCGTCCTTCCCCGTGAGATAGGCCTCGATCTCCGGGAAGCCGACCGTATAGGTCTTCAGGAACTTCGGGTCGTAGAGCTTCTCAGTGTACAAGGTGTGCATCAGCCCGAGCATCAGCGCCACATCGGTGCGCTGCCGGACCGGCACCCATTCGGCATTCAGTTGCTTTGCGGTATCGGTATGGACGGGATCGATCGTGACGATGCGGATTCCCTTTGCCTTCAGGGCTTCGAACCCGCTGTAGCCTTCGAAGTCCGGGATATTCCACGAGTTCTTCAGGGTGACGTAAGGATCGGCGCCGAAGATGACGACGAATTGGGTGTTCGCCAGAACCGTCGGCCAGACCGTCTGCTGGTCGTAGACTTCCAGGGCCCCCATGACGTGGGGCATGATGATCTGGGCCGCACCGGTCGAATAGTCTCCGAAATAGCCCTGGCAGCCGCCTCCCAGATACATCAGGCGCCGGACGGCATTGCGTGAGTTGTGCAGCAGGCCCACGCTCTTCCAGCCGTACAGGCCGGCCAGGATGCTGCTTGCCCCATGCTCGGTTCGGACACGTTGGATTTCGGAGGCGACGATGTCCAGCGCTTGCTCCCAGGAGACCCGAACCCATTCGTCCCGTCCACGCAGAGACGGATCACCCTTGCTGCGCTTCTCCAGGAAGCCACGCCGGACATGCGGATATTTCACCCGTGTCGGGGAATAGACCTGGTCGGGGATGGCCCGGATCATGTCATCCGCCGGGGATTGAATGAGCGGAATCGCCTCGACGAACTTCCCGTCCTTGACCACGGCACGGAACGGCCCCCAGTGGGCGCCGGTCAGGATGCCTTCCGCCTCCCGCAGGTTCGGGTTCCGGATCGCTGCCAGCACGGTTTTGGATCCTGCCGCCATCGGCAGCGCGGCCCCGCCGACACCCAACGCCGTCAGCAACCGGCGCCGGGACAGATCCATCTTTTCCTCAGTCTCGCGGATTTTCATAATGCACTCCGTTTCCGCTGCTTGCCCTGTCCCCGGCGCCATTTCTGTCGCTCACGGAAAGCGCAATGCAAATCTCCAAGCCGGCCGCATCTCTCAATGCGCGGCGCTCTCTGCCATATCGCGTCCGTGCTTCTGCACGTACTGCATCAGCAAGCGCTTCTGCTCATCGTTCATCGCGGTCCGGATCTGCATCGACTGGACGACGCCGATCCACTGGTTGGCGGTGAAATGCGTCAAATCCGGCTCTGCGTGACAGTTGCCGCAGTTGCTGCGCAACAGTTGGCCCGCAGCGTCCCAGATCAGCTTCGGTGCGCCGACCAAGCGGCCCGGTTCGATCCAGGCGTCGACGGAGACCGCCGTCCATTTCTGACCGCTGGCCGTGTCGTCGATGATCTGGCCGAGCTTCGCGTGCTCGACAGTATCCTGGGACATCACGGCGTTGACGACGCGCTTGCCGACCGAGAAATAGGCGATCTTGTCGACGCCTTCCTGTCGCCAGCCGTCGATGCGCACCTTCACCATGCCCTTGTCTTCGCCGATCTTGGTGACCGGCGCCGAGGGCATCAGCGTGCCGTCGTTGGCATCCCGGCTGTCGGCGGAAAGGTAGAAGGGCGTCGTCTCGATGGCGTAGAGGGCCACCGTCTGGGGCGATTCGCTTTTCGCGGCTTCGCGGAGCTTGGAGGCCCCGGTATCGCCGTCGTTCGACAGTGGCAGGAAATGCGCGATGCCCTTGTGACAGGTGATGCAGGTGGTCTGCTCCTTGATCGCCACCTCATGGTAGCGGCGGGAGGCCGGACGCTGTTCCAGCAGATCCATGTTCGAGAAGTTGTGGCACGACCGGCACTCGCGGGAGTCGTTTGCCTCCATGCTCTTCCAGACGGACTCCGCCATGCGATGGCGTTCGGTTTCGAATTTCTCTTCGGTGCCGATGGTTCCCAGAAGCTGGTGCAGGACGTCCTTCGACGCCCGGGCCTTGGCCCACAGCAGTTCAGGTCCGCTGGAGGGGACGTGACAGCTTGAGCAGCCGGCCTGGATGCCGACCCGGTTCTGGTAGTGGAGGGTTCCTTGATACTCGACGTAGTTGCCCTGCATCGTGTGGCAGGATGTGCAGAATTCGTTCGATTTCGTTTCGTGAACCACGACGTCGAACCCGACGAAAAGGGTGGCGCTGAGCGCGGCACCTGCAATGAAGATTCCTAGAAGTATCTTCGCAGCTTTTCTCGTCCGGCGACCGGAACTGTTGTTTTCAGGCTTCATGCTCCACCTCGACTCGGTTTCGAAGGTCAGGCCGCACCCGAAACTCCGGTCTGGGGCTTGGAGCGCGAACGATATCGGCCTTCATTGCCGGGGGCATGGGAGCCCCCTCCCTTGCGCCCGATGGCTTTTGCGCCCCGACAGGCGAATGCAGTCGGGAGCCACCGGCTTCGAAAATTCGATATGAGTTTCCAGGTGTCTTGATAATTAGAACCAATCCACCTCTTTCGTTTCTGCAACAAAGGGGGAGGTTACAGTCAATGGTATTATGCGATAGCCAATAAGGACGCATGTCCGACCTGCGCAGCAGCACATGCGTCTTGTTGTCACGTTACGCTCTCAACCTCGGCTGGACTTTGGCTAAGGTCCGTACTTGTATATTTTTGCGGGAAATAAGCGAGGAGAGCCGAGAAAGCGCCGCCTTCTTCTGTTATCATCCACTACCCAGGTGGCTAAATTCGTATTATCGACACTACTCCCGGACGCAAGCTGTGGGCGAAACCAAGCCGAACACGGGAGTTGTGCTGAACAAGAACCACATTGATTGAAGACCATAATTCACATATTCCCTTAACTAATCGCGTACAGGTTATTCGGCGGTTGGAGGCTCCGCCGGTCGGAAGCTTCCCCTATCAGGATCATGCGGAATGAAGAACTTGTCGATGTTTTGGCGTCTGGCCATGATCATCGGGATCTCCGCGGTTGCATTTTGCGGAGTTTCGATCAACCAGATCATGGGCCTGAGGCAGACCATCCTGACGGAACGCCAGGACAAGCTGCGCGACATGGTTGGCAGCGTCGTAAAGATGGTCGCCACCTACGATGCAGAAGCGAAGGCTGGCCGTCTGACGCAGGAGCAGGCCCAGGATGCAGCCAAACGCGTTCTGCGCTCGATGAGATGGGGTGATGGCGACTATTACGGCGTCTACCAGTTCGACGGCATCACGCTTGTCCATGGCAACCCGAAGAACGAGGGCGTGAATCGTCTGGACTACAAAGACCCCAGCGGTCGGCGCCTCGTCTACGACATCGTCGAGCTTGCCAAGCGGGGCGACGGCTTCACCGAATATTCCGTCCCGCGCAGTGGCGGCAGCGAGCCTCAGCCCAAGCTGTCTTATGTCGGCGGCTACGCGCCGTGGCAGTGGGCGATCCAGGCCGGCGTTTACGTCGACGACATCGACGCGGCGGTGCGCAAGAAGGCGATCGAGCTGGGCACCACGGGTCTGCTGGTTCTTCTTCTGACCGGTGGCGGCGCGGCCTTTCTGGGGCGCGGCGTTACCCGTCCTCTCCACGTCTTGTGCGGGACGCTGGACGACTTGGCCCGTGGCGATCGTTCGGCGGCGGTTCCCTTCACCGACCATCGCAACGAAATCGGGCGCATCGCCTGTGCGGTGGACGTGCTGAAGAGGAATGCGCAGGAGGCCGACCAACTGCGCGAGGAGCAGGAGCAGAACAAGCGGCGGGCCGCGGAGGAGCAGCGGGCCTCCATGGACCGCGTGGCCCGGGATTTCGAAGAAAGTGTCGGTGCCATTTCCCGCAACCTGACGGTTGCCGCGTCGGAGATGCAGGAGACGGCCGAGGCGATGTCGGTCACCTCCAACCGCGCAAGCGAACAGGCTACCGTCGTGGCGGCGGCGGCGACGCAGGCGACGACGAACGTGCAGACGGTTGCCGCGGCGTCCGAAGAGTTGACCGCATCGATTGGCGAGATCAGCCAACAAGTCACCCGTTCGGCGCAGATCGCCGTCAAGGCGGTTGACGAGACCCGCCGCACCAACGCCACGGTCGAGGGGCTTTCGGTTGCGGCTCAGAAAATTGGCGAGATCGTCGGCCTCATTCAGTCCATCGCCTCGCAGACGGACCTGCTGGCTTTGAACGCGACCATTGAGGCGGCCCGGGCCGGAGAGCATGGCAAGGGGTTTGCCGTTGTGGCAAACGAGGTCAAGGCGCTGGCTCGCCAAGCCTCGCAGGCCAGTGGTGACATCGCCCAGCAGATCGCCGCCGTTCAGGGAATCTCCAAGGAGGTTGAAACCGCAATTCGCGATATCGGGGGCACCATAACCGAACTGAACGGGATCGCCTCGACCATCGCGTCGGCGGTCGAGGAACAGGCCGCGGCGACTCATGAGATCGCCCGGAACGTCAACCAAGCCGCTCAGGGCACGGGCGAGGTGTCGGCCAACATCTCCGGTGTGACCCAATCGTCGGCCGAGGTCGGAGGCGCGGCGACCTCGGTTCTCTCCGCGGCCAAAACCCTGGTGCAACAGTCCGACCTTCTGCAGGAAAAGGCCGAGCGCTTCCTGGTTTCTATTCGCCAGTCCGAGGAGAGCGCGATAGGCGTTGGGTAAACAATGAACCGCTCCGAGATTGTCGGCGGCCATTGTTTGTGAGTCATGCTGCTGTGGGCATCGGCTTCCGGTCAGCATAATAACGTCGCTCGGCCTCTGCTGGCGGAATATTTCCGATCGGGTCAGCAGGCGCCTGTTGGAATGGCCGGACGCCTCCCGCCGCGCCAACGGGGGTGCGCCACGGAAGCGCAGGGACTTTCGCGTTCGCGAGGATGACGGTCGACGGACGCATGTGCCAAAGTCCGTCGCTTCGCGGCCGGTACAGATCACAAGGGCCGGCCCTGAGCGGACAAACGAAAACAGGAATCCAAACCAATGAAGAAGATCCTTTTGGCGCTGGTGCTGGGCGCCCTGGCGACCGGAGCCGCCGATCTGGCGATGGCCAAGGACGCGAAGAAGATCCGCATCGCATCGGAAGGCTCCTTCGCCCCGTGGAACGGCATGGATTCGTCGGGCAAGCTGGTCGGCTTCGAAATCGACCTCGCCTGGGACCTGTGCAAGCGCATGGAAGCGGAGTGCGAGCTGATCGCCCAGGATTGGGACGGCATGATACCGTCACTGCAGCAGGGCAAGATCGACGCCATCATGGCCGGCATGACCATCACCGACGAACGCAAGAAGGTCATTGCCTTCGCTGGTCCCTACGGCACCGAGCAGTCCACCTTCGCCGTGTTGAAATCCTCCAAGCTGAACGGCGCCGCCTTCGGCGCCGACCGCCTGGACCTCGCCGACGAAGCCGGCAGCAAGGCAGCGCTCGCCAAGCTGGCGGAGCTGCTGAAGGGTAAGGCGGTGGGGGTCCAGACCTCGACCATCCAGGTCGACTTCCTGGAAAAGCATCTGCCGGACGTGGCGGTGCGCAGCTACGACAAGATCGACAATGCCGCCATGGATCTGGCCGCCGGCCGGGTGGATGCGATCTTCGGTGACCGCTCGCCGATCGAAGCGATCATCCGCAGCATGGGCAAGGACAGCATGACGCTGGTCGGCCCGACCATGACGCGCGGCGTTCTGGGTGAAGGCATGGGCGTCGGGCTGCGCAAGACCGATGCCGAGCTGAAGGACCGCTTCGACAAGGCGATTGCCGACGCCAACAAGGACGGCACGATCGCGAAGCTCAGCCAGCAGCATTTCGGCTACGACGTTACAGTCCGGTGACGCCGACGCTGGACCTCCACACCTCCGGATTGCACGGCCGGGTGCCGCAGCTCTGACCTGAAACCGGATAATTCCTCCAGCACTGGGGAGCGTCCGTCATCGGGAGGCGACGGACGCGTAAGACGCAGCCGGTGCAGCGGGGAGCAGATCATCGGCATGCTGAAGGAGCAGGAGGCTGGTCAGAAGCCGGCGGACGTGTGTGCCGCCGGCATGGGATCAGCCAAGCGACCTTCTACACCTGGAAGGCCAAGTATGGTGGGCTGGAGGTTTCCGAGGCGCGGCGGCTGAAGAAGCGCAGAATGGCTTCGTGGAAAGCTTCAACGGGCGGCTCTGGGATGTATGCCTTGTGGGGGGCCGATTTCACGAACGTCGCGAGGCGGCTAATCGCTGTCCCTGCGGCCATCGTCCCGGCGACTTTCCTCGACCACCCAGCGGCGGAAGCGGTCGCGACGCTCATCCGGCTTCCGCCGGCTGGCGATGACGAGGAAATAGCCCCGTTCCGTCTGAACCGGCCGGTCGAGCAGGGCGACCAGATGCCCGTCCCGCATCAGCTCGTCGATCAGCGGGCTCCAGCCCAGCGCCACCCCCTGGCCCATCAGGGCGGCCTGCAGGACCAGCGGGTAATTGTTGAAGGTCAGGTCCTGGCCGCCGGCCGGCACCGCCAGCCCGTGCAGGGTGAACCAGTCTCCCCAGGACAACCAGGCGGCCGGCCCGACGCTTTCCAGATGCAGGAGCGGCAGGGACGCCAGATCGGCCGGGTCGGCGGCGGTGCCAGCGGCGGCCCTGGCGACGAACGGGGTGCGGCTCGCCCGGAAGGCGGGGCTGCAGACCGGCAGGACCCGTTCGGGGAACAGGAGTTCCGCCTCGCAGCCGGGCCAATGGCCGTGGCCGAAGGTGATGGCGATGTCCGCCGCCTCGCGGCGCAGGTCGATCGCGTTCTGCATCGTCACGATCCGCACGTCCAACTCGGGCAAAAGCTGGCGCAGGGCACCGAGGCGCGGCAGCAACCAGCCGGCGGCGAAGCCGAAATCGGTGGCGACGTTCAGCACGCCCGGCCGCTGCCGGTCACGGATGCGGGTCACCGCATCGCCGATGCCGTCCAGTGCCTCGCGCGTCGCCTCATAGAGCCGCACGCCGTCCGGCGTCAGCGCGACCCCGCGGTGAAGGCGGCGGAACAGTGCCGTCCCCAGATCCGCCTCCAGCCAGCCGATCTGATGGCTGACGGCCGACTGGGTGCAGGCAAGCTCGCGGGCGGCGGCGCTGAAGCTGAGCAGCCGGCCGGCCGCCTCGAAGAAAAGCAGGGTGCGCAGCGGCGGCAGGCGGTCCTTTCCCATGAGCACCTTTCATACCGATATGATCAGACAGGGGCTTCACGACCGCTGTCGGGTGCGTGAATTCTATCCTCATCGAACAGTCTGTCCACAAACGGTATGAAGCAGACGGATATGGCACGGCGTCCCAACATCCTCGTCCTGATGGCCGACCAGTTGATCCCGCAGGCGCTCGGTGCCTATGGCAACCCGACGGTGCGGACACCGCACATCGACCGGCTGGCGGACGGCGCAGTGGTGTTCGACAGCGCCTATTGCAACAGCCCGCTCTGCGCCCCCTCGCGCTATGTCTTCCTGTCGGGGCGGTTGCCCTCGGCGATCGGCGGCTACGACAACGCCGCCGAATTGCCCTCCGCCGTCCCCACCTTTGCCCATTACCTGCGGCTGGCCGGCTACCAGACCATCCTGTCCGGCAAGATGCATTTCTGCGGGGCCGACCAGCTTCACGGCTTCGAGGAACGGCTGACCACCGACATCTATCCGGCCGACTTCGGTTGGACGCCGGACTGGACCCGGCCCGAGGAGCGGCCGAGCTGGTATCACAACATGAGTTCGGTGCGCGACGCCGGCCCCTGCCTGCGCACCAATCAGCTCGACTTCGACGAGGAGGTGGTCTTCACTGCGGAGCGCAAGCTGTACGACCTCGCCCGCGGCCGGCGGGAGCGGCCCTTCGGCTTCGTGGTGTCGCTGACCCATCCGCACGACCCCTACGCCATCACCGAGCGCTACTGGAACCGCCACACCGACGCGGAGGTGCCGCTGCCGCGCGTCACCCTGGCGCCGGACGCGATGGACCCGCATTCGCGGCGCCTGCGCCATGTCTGTGCGATGGACGAGATGCCGCTCAGCGAACGGCAGATCCGCAACGCCCGTCGTGCCTATTACGGCGCCGTCGCCTATGTGGACGACCAGATCGGCCGGCTGCTGGGCGTGCTGGAGGAAACCGGGCTGGCCGAGGACACCGTCATCGTCCTGCTGTCCGACCACGGCGACATGCTGGGCGAACGCGGGCTGTGGTACAAGATGAGCTTCTTCGAGTCCGCCTGCCGCATCCCGCTGATCATCCGGGCGCCGGGCTGGTTCCCGGCCGGGCGGGTCGCCGCTTCGGTCTCGTCGATGGATCTGCTGCCGACCCTGGTCGATTTCGCCCATGACGGGGCGGCGCCAAGCTGGCGGACGCCGATCGACGGGCGCAGCCTGCTGCCACACCTGCAGCGCAGCGGCGGCCACGACGAGGTGATCGGCGAGTATCTGGCCGAAGGGGCGGTCGCCCCCATCGTGATGATCCGACGCGGCCGCGACAAATTCATCCATTCGCCGGCCGATCCCGACCAGCTCTACGACTTGTCCAGCGATCCGGACGAGCTGGTGAACCGGGCGGAGCAGCCGGTCGTTGATGCGGTGGCGGCCGATACCGTACGACGCTACCGCGCCGAGGTGGAGCAGCGCTGGGACCTGACGCGCCTGCACGGGGAGGTCGTCGCCAGCCAGCAGCGGCGGCTCCTGGTGGCCGATGCGCTGCGGCAGGGGCGGCACCGCCCCTGGGATTTCCAGCCCTTCACCGACGCCGGCACCAGCTATATGCGCAACCATCTGGATCTCGACGATCTGGAAGCCATGGCGCGCTTCCCGCGCCCCGGCGCCCCGGCGCACTGAGACGGCGCGCCGGCGCACCGGACGTCGACCACCACCACCCGACAGGAGGGACAGCAGCATGCGTGCACTGGGGGTTGCGATGGGCGGAATGGCGATCGGGCGTGCGGCGATCAGGCATAAGGCGTTGGCCGGCCTGATGGCCGCGATCGGGATGACCGCGGTCGTGTCGGCGGCATCGGCGGCGGAACCGGCCAGTTGCCAGACGGTGAGGATGGCCGATCCCGGCTGGACGGACATCACCGCGACCAATGCGGTGGCGGGAACGCTGCTGGGCGCGCTGGGCTACCAGCAGAAGGTCGAGACGGTCGCCGTCCCGATCATCTTCCAGGGGCTGAAGACCGGGCAGATCGATGTCTTCCTCGGCAACTGGATGCCGGCCCAATCCGGCTTCCTCGACAAGCTGATCACCGAGAATGCGGTCGAGATCGTGCGCCCGAACCTGGAGAACGCCAAATTCACCCTGGCGGTGCCGACCGCGGTGGCCGATGCCGGCGTGCACAGCTTTGCCGACCTCGCCCGTTTCGGCGACCGGTTCGAAAAGAAGATCTACGGGATCGAGCCGGGCGCGCCGGCGAACCAGAACATCCAGCGCATGCTCGACAAGAAGGATTTCGGGCTGGAGGGCTGGACCCTGGTCGAATCGAGCGAGCAGGGGATGCTGACACAGGCGCTGCGCCGGACGCGCAGCAAGGATTGGGTGGTCTTCCTCGGCTGGCAGCCGCACCCGATGAACACCCGGATCGACATGACCTATCTCAGCGGCGGCGACGCCTATTTCGGCCCGAACTACGGCAGCACCACGGTCAACACCCTGTCCCGGCGCGGCTACGGCAACGACTGCACGAATGTCCACCGCCTGTTCGGCCAGCTCACCTTCACCGTCGGGATGGAGAACGAGATCATGGCCGCCATCACCGACGACAAGAAGGCGCCCAAGGACGCCGCGGCCGGCTACCTGAAGGCGCATCCCGACCTCCTCGGCCCCTGGCTGGCCGGCGTGTCGACCCGCGACGGCAAGGACGCCGCCCCGGCGGTGCGCGCGGCGTTGGGCCTGAAGTGAGGCAACCGAGCACAAGGAGGCAAACAGCCATGCTGGCGGCGTTGCGCGCATGGATCCGGGCCCGCTTTCCGTCCTGGTTCCGGCCGGCCTACCGGCCCGAACGCCACTACATGCGGGGCCCCTCCGGCTTGCGATGAGGCCGGAGGGCGCCGCCGACTTGGTGACGCCGGCGGGAGATGCTTGCCTGCGTCACCAGCCCACGTGTCCGCGACATGTGCGTGTGTTCTCTCAACCTCCTCCCGGAGGGGGTGTCGCCACAGGGGCGTGTCCATCCAGGTCGGTGCGATGCCATTGATTCGGAGCCGAGGCGCCACCTCCACGGCCCGTCCCTCCACCAGCGTCCGCTGTCGAACCGTCCAAAGGGGCTGCTATCGGGGTCTGTGGGAGGAAGGGGAGGCGCCGATCCACGGGGACCGGAGGCCGGACCGTCATGCGCCAGAGCGCGAACGACAGCGCGACCGCCGCCACCAGCGCCGAGTAGAGGAACA
This sequence comes from Azospirillum sp. TSO35-2, assembly GCF_003116095.1. GTDB lineage: Bacteria > Pseudomonadota > Alphaproteobacteria > Azospirillales > Azospirillaceae > Azospirillum. The sequence continues at coordinate 1,019,598 of NZ_LGRA01000018.1, read as the reverse complement.
GCCCATCCTGTTCGAACGCTGCCATCAGCAGAGAGGCCAGGAAGGGGCCGGCGATGGCGCCCATCGAGAATCCCAGGACCATGCCGCCGCTTGCGGGCACCATCTCGGCCGACGTCAGGAAGTCGTTGGTGTGCGAGACGCAGATCGGATAGATGGCGAAGATGATCCCGCCGAACAGCGCGATGCCGCCGACCAGCGGCAGGAACCCAATCGGCGGAAGCATCGTCATGCCGATGCTGACGACGACCAGGGCGGCGAACAGGCCGACGAGGACCAACCGCCGGTCGAGAAGGTCCGACAGCTTCCCGAACGGCCACTGGAGGACCATGCCGCCGACGATGGCGGCGCTGACGAAGGTCGCCGACTGGCCGAGATCATAGCCCAGGTGCCGGATATAGACCGGACCCAGCCCATAGAAGGCGCCGACCACCAACCCGCTGATCACCGTGCCGGCAAATCCCAACGGACTTGCGCGATAGAGGTGACCGATGCGGACGGGCGCCAGCTTTTGAAGGAGGGGCGGGGCCTTGCGGGTCAGCGCCACCGGGAGAAGGGCCAGGGAGATCAGGATCGACACCAGGACGAACTGCCTGAAGCCGTGCGGATCGTCGACGACCATCAGATACTGGCCCGCCCCTTGGGCCCCATAAAGGGCGATCATGTAGAGGGCCAGGATCCGCCCGCGTGTGCTGGACGTGGCGCTCTGGTTCAGCCAGCTTTCGATGCAGACGAACAGGCCGGCCATGCAGCAGCCCTCGACCAGGCGAAGGGCGATCCAGGCCAGGGGGTCGGTTCCGAGGGCATGTCCCAACGTCGCCGCAACGAGAACCGTCGCGGAGGCGCTGAAGGCGCGAATATGGCCGACCTGCCCAACGAGCCGGTATGCCTGCGTCGACCCGATCGTCAGCCCCAGATAGTAGGCGGCGGTCAGGGCGCCGAGCAGGATGGGCGATGCGCCCGCGGCATCCAGGCGGACGCTGACGAGCGTCGTCAGCGCTCCCGTGCCGCCCATCATCAGGAACACCGCGACGAGCAACGAGACGATCGGTCGGACGAGGAGCATCGCTTGATCCGCCAGAGGGGGCCAGTCCGTCAAATGTCGAGGCTGACGCTTCCGATTGGGCGGGAGCAGCAGGCGAGGATGCAGCCCTTGGCGATGTCCTCGTCGGAAACACCGCCGCCGTGGACCATGTCGACCTCGCCGGACAGCGTCCGCAGAAGCCGGTGCCGCTGTTGCCGATCAGGCGCGCGCCCTCCGGGAAGGTCCGGCACAGGGCGGGATGGTTGCCGGCGCAGTGATGGCTCTCGCGGTCGTTCTCCCGGACCAGCGCCCAGTTGCCCTTCTCGACGATGGCGCTCTGGTGGGCGACCTTGGAGTTCACGAGGTCGTGCGGCGCCGGATAGCGGACGGCGTTCGGTCAGGACTGCGAGGATGTCCGCATCATGCAACATGGTCGATGCTCCGGGAGGGGCGGGGCCTGTCGGTTGATTCTTGGCGCAACGTGCCGCTTGCCGGCGTCCATTGAAGGCGGCTTGCAGGCCGTGCGGGCGTGGGGAATTGACGGATCTGGTCGGTTCGCCGACGATCGGCTTCAGGCCATCGGCCGTTCTGCCGGCCGCTCCATCATTCGAGCGCAGCTTACCGGATGATCGCGGATCGGGCTGACTGAAAAAAAATCGACGGCGCGTCGAGAAAAACTCACGCCGTCCGGGTCACGTCGGAGGTCTCTGCGGCGGTCTCTTCGGCGGCCTGTCCGACGATCCAGTCCCGGACCGTCCGCACGGCATCGCCCATCGCGAGATTGCGGTTCCAGGTCAGGTAATAGGCGCCGGGCGCGCGCAGCGTCAGGCCGGCCAGC
>NZ_LGRA01000018.1:900620-1017729 GCF_003116095.1 Azospirillum sp. TSO35-2 | reverse complement strand
GGCTTCGCGACAGGGGGTGGGGGTGGCGCGGGGGGCGGCGGAGGCGGGGCGGCGGGGGCCGGCTCCGCACGCTCCATCACACCGGGGACGCTGTCGAACAGGGCGTCGATGGCGTCCTGGCTGACCTCCGGCCCGCCCAGTTGCGGACCGTTCAGCAGATGCGCGTCGGGTCGGGTGTCGCCGATCTTGCGGTGCGAGGACACCTCGCCCGATCCTTGCGGGTGATCGGTGACCGACAGCCGGTCGACGCCCCAGATCTCGATCATCGTGTTCACGCGCTCTTCGATGTAGCGCAGCGTGTTGACGACCTTGGTGGTGCGCTGGCCGGTGATGTCCTGGAACGAACAGGCGGTCATCACCTCGATGCACCACGCCTCGATCGCGTCGATCTGTTCGGCCAGATCGGCGTCGTTGCGCGGCATCGACATGGTGATTTCCTGAATCTTCTCCGTCGCGTTCAGGATGTCGGTGGTGGCGCGTTCGGTGGCGGCGACGATCTCGTCCAGCTCGCCGGTCGCCGCCTCGATCCGGTTCGACCCGGTGTCGGTGGCCTTCAGGGCGGCGATGTCGCTGCGCGCCTCGCGCACCACCTGGGTGATCGCGGTCAGCTCCTGCTGGATGCGCGGATCCTCGCCGGGGGCGAAGGCGGCGAAGGCGGACGGCGCGGCGCCGCCCAGCCGGTTGACCTGAGCCTCCAACTGCCCGACCAGCCGCTGGAAATCGTCGGAGGCGACGACGCGGCAGCGCCGGTCGCGCATGCGCAGGAAGGCGCGCCCCCGCGCGGTCTGCGACAGGGCCTCCTCCATCTGCAGATACTCTTGCTCGCTCAACTCGAGCAGCGACCCGCCGGTCATTCCGATCAACCCGTTCCCTTGGTCCACCCGCCCCGCACGTCGTCGGGGCCGGGCCAGCCCTGCTCTATACCACCAAATTTCTTTACCGGGAGTTTCCGCCATCCTCCGGCTATCATCGCCGCGTCGTGTCTAACGGGCCAGCGACGGGCCGTCAGGCTTGAACCGCCTGCGCGTTTGTCCCAAATCTGCCCAGCCAATCAAGAATCCACAGTCAAGGAAGGACGGAACCATGAAAGCGGTCGTGCGGCCGGTGGTGTTTGCGACGGCGGTCGGGATGGCGGCGCTGACCGGTTGCGCCCTCTTCGCCCCGGCCGACTCCGGGCTGGGCCGATGGGGCCTGGGGCCGTCGCCGGCGGCGGCGGCGCTGCCGCTGGGCGCGGTGGGCGGCGGCGGCACCATCGCCCCGATGCTGGAGCAGGTGACGCCGGCGGTGGTCAACATCTCGGTGCTGAGCCAGGCGCCCCAGGCGGAGAACCCGCTGCTGCGCGACCCGTTCTTCCGCCGTTTCTTCAACATGCCGGACCAGATGCCGCAGGGCCGCCCGCAGGTCAGCGCCGGGTCGGGGGTGATCGTCGACGCCCGCAACGGCTACGTCGTCACCAACAACCATGTGGTGGAGAACGCGCAGGAGATCGCCGTCACCCTGAAGGACCGCCGCCGCCTGCGCGCCAAGCTGATCGGGCGCGACGCCGCCACCGACATCGCCCTGCTGCAGATCAAGGCCGACAGTCTGACCGCGCTGCCGCTCGGCGACTCGGACGGGGCCAAGGTCGGCGACTTCGTCGTCGCCATCGGCAACCCGTTCGGGCTGGGGCAGACGGTCACCTCCGGCATCATCTCGGCGCTGGGGCGCAGCGGGCTGAAGATCGAGGGGTACGAGGACTTCATCCAGACCGACGCCTCGATCAATCCCGGCAACTCCGGCGGCGGGCTGGTCAATTTCCAGGGCGAGCTGATCGGCATCAACACCGCCATCATCGGCCCGGCCGGCGGGTCGGTCGGCATCGGCTTCGCCGTTCCGGTCAGCATCGTCCGCTCGGTGGTCGAGCAGTTGCGCGAGTATGGCGAGGTGCGGCGCGGCCGGCTGGGCATCGCCATCCAGGATCTGACGCCCGACCTCGCCGAAACCCTCAGCCTGAAGGGCGACGAGGGCGCGCTGATCGCCAAGATCGAGCGCGGTTCGCCGGCCGACAGCGGCGGCCTGCGCAGCGGCGACGTGGTGGTGGCGGTTGATGGCCGGCCGGTGCGCAGCGCCACCGACTTCCGCAACCGCATCGGTCTCATGCGCGTCGGTACGCCGGTGCAGTTGACGGTGGTGCGCGACGGCGGGCAGAAGTCACTGACCGTCCGCACCGCACGCTGAGCGGCGGCCCCCGATCAGGACCCCGTCCAAAGACAGGAGCGACCCCGTACCGGCATGATGCGTTCCAGCCCCCCACGCCGCCCCGCCGCCCCGCCGGCGCCGGGCGGCGGCCGCAGCCCGGCCCAACGCCAGCGCGAGATCGCCACGCTGCTGATGCGGCTCGACGCCACGCTGAAGCAGTCGGCGGAACTGGCGACGGCGGCGCGCGAGCGGGTGTCGATCGGCGGGCTGGGGCGCTACCGCCGCTTCAGCCGGCGGGTGCGCGACTTCTTCGCCCTGGCCGCGGTGGCGCAGGAGCGGCTGGACGCCGCGCCGGAGGAGATGGAGGACCTGATCGTCCCGATGACCACCGCGCTGGAGCGGCTGCACGCCCGCATGGTGGTCCAGTTCGTCGAGGGCAGCGCCGGCTTCTTCGCCAGCTTCGCCCGGGTGAAGGCGCTGCCCATCGGCACGCACGAGATGTGCGGCGTGGAACTGCGCGGCGTGCTGGAGATCCGCAAGTTCCTCGACGATCCCCTCTATGAGGGGGAGCAGGGGCAGGCCCTGCGCGCCGAAACCGACCGCATCGCCGGGCTGATCCGCCGGGTGATGGACCGCATCCCGCCCCTGCCCGATTTCGGCGACGAGCCCAGCATCGGCCCGCGCGGGACGGTCAACAGCCCGCTGAAGGGGCCCAACGCCGGGCTGCCGCCGAATCGCGGCGCCAGCCGCCCGGCGCCGCGCCCGTCCCAGGCGGTCGCCCCCGCGCCGGTCCCCGCCACCAATGCCCCGGCGCCCAACACCGAGGTGCGGGCGCTGAGCCTCGACCAGTTCGAGGATGACGAGGACTGACGGGGGGCGTGTGTCAGCGCCGCGTCATCGGGTGGACATCACCGGCTCGGCCTCACCGATGCCGGTGCCCGTCGTCAGCCGTCAGCGCGCCCACGGCGGCGCCCGCGGCACCGCCCAGCAGGCCGCCATAGATCGCGCTGCCGCCGGTCACGGCGCCGATGGCCGCACCGCCGGCCGCACCGATGGCGCCGCCGGTCAGCGCGCGGTTCTCGCGATGGTTCAGGTTCGAACAGCCGCCGAGGGCCGCCGCGCCGATCAGCAGCGCCAGCGCCCCGGTGGTGAATGTCCGCTTGGTCGTCGTCATGGGTGTCTTCCTTCAAACACAGGCATGGCCGCCGGGCTGGACCCTCGAACACCGAGGAGGCCTTCCGACGGCCACGCTTATGTTTGGTGACGGACGCACGGCGCTGCTGTGACCATTTCGGGGTATCCGCCGCACCCGGCCGGCGAGTTTATCCCCCTTTGCCCACACGCGCTTCCGTCCCGCGCCCGCCCGGTGGCATCAGCGCTTCAACTTCGGGTCCTCGCCCTTGGCGTGGCTCTTGCCCTTCTCCTCGGCGCGACGAAGCTCCTCGCCCTCCGGGCCGTCGACCGCGCGGCGGGCCCGGTCGGCGTCGCCCTGCACGTCGTGGTTCTTGACGTGATCCTCGACACCGCGGCGGTACTGCGCGTCGGCGGTGCGGTTGCCCTCCCCCTCGTTCTTCGGTGTGTCGGCACCCATGGGGTCCTCCAATACGGTCGTTGAATTGGGCGGCGGCGGTGGCGTGCCTGAGGCCATCGACCCCGCTGCTCGAAACAACGCGCGGAGGGCGGCAAGGTTTCCCGAAAGCCTTTCTGGCGCTTAACCATTATTGAAATGTGGACAAAAAGAAATTGGTGAGACCCGTGCGCCTTGTCGAAAACGATCACAAACAATCATAACTTTTCCCGTGAATCTTCACGATGAATTGGCTAGGAGTTCCCTTTATATCCCGACACCGCTGACCTGAGCGATCATGAGATCGGCCCCTGCCGGACCGCGCCACCGCGTCGTTCCGGGAGAAAGGCCGGCCATATGGAAGACTAGAGACGATGCCGACCAGCGCCACCATTCCCAACATCGCCCCCGCCAACAGTCCGCTCGGCGACCGCCGCGCCGCGGACGGTCCGTCCCCGCTGCGGCTGGGCCAAGTCATCGAAATGGCGACCACCGGGGTGTGGGTGGTCAAGCGTGATGGCGTGTTGGCCGCCATCGGTGGCCGGATGTGCTGGCCCGACCGCGCGTCGCTGGAGCAGGCGGCGGCGCGCGCCGGAATCGCGCTGTCGGACATCGCCGTCCACACCGGTGCGATGTCGGGCGGCGCCTTGCGGAATGGCCGGCCCTAACCCGGCGGCGGCAGCTCGTCCCGAGGTCATCGCAAGAGCGCATTACCCCTCCGGTGCAGGGCGCCGCGACAAAGGGACAGTTGCACCAGCGATGCGCTTCTCCCAATATCCGGTGTGCGGATCAACATTTGGTGTGACCGGTCCGCAATCACCGCTTCATTGGGGCCTATGGACGACATCGACCGCCAAAGAACGCTGGCCTATTTCGAGCGCCTCGGCAAAGAGCGCGTCCGGCTGTACACCGCCATCGATTGCGAGCGCTTTCTGGGCGGCTGGCAGGTTCGCGAACTGGCCGACGAATGGCTGGACGCCAAGCATGCGGAGGGCGCGCCGAAGCGGCTGTGGCGCCGCCTGCTGGCCGACCGCCGCCCCTCCTCCGCCGATCGCTGACCCGGATCACACTGATTCCGGAAAGTTCCGACTTGTGGTCGGCACTTTCCGGCCCTGGTGTCGTTCAGCCCCGTTCGGGGAACAGCCCCAGCAGCCCCTGCCGCGTCGCCGGGCAGACGCCGCGTTCGGTGATCAGGCCGGTCACCAGCCGCGCCGGCGTGACGTCGAAGGCGAAGTTGGCGACCGGGCTGCCGTCGGGGGTGACGCGGACCGTCTCGATCCGGCCGTCGGCGGTGCGGCCGGTCAACTCGCTGACCTCGCGGCCATCGCGCTCCTCGATCGGGATCTGGCGCACGCCGTCGGCGATGGTCCAGTCGATGGTCGGTGACGGCAGCCCGACATAGAAGGGTACGCCGTTGTCGTGCGCCGCCAGCGCCTTCAGATAGGTGCCGATCTTGTTGCAGACGTCGCCAGTCGCGGTGGTGCGGTCGGTGCCGACGATGCACAGGTCGACTTGGCCATGCTGCATCAGATGGCCGCCGACATTGTCGGCGATCACGGTGTGGGGAACGCCGTGGTGCTTCAGCTCCCACGCGGTCAGGCTGGCGCCCTGGTTGCGCGGCCGCGTCTCGTCGACCCAGACATGCAGCGGGATGCCCTGCTCGAACGCGGCGTAGACCGGCGCCAGCGCCGTTCCCCAGTCGACCGTCGCCAGCCAGCCGGCGTTGCAGTGGGTCAGCAGGTTGACCGGCTCGCCCGGCCGCTTGCGCTCCGCCGCGGCGCGGATCAACGCTGCGCCGTGGCCACCGATGGCGCGGTTGATGGCGACGTCCTCGTCGGCGATGGACGCTGCCTCCGCATCGGCGGCGGCGACGCGCTCCGGTTCCGGCAGCGGCGCCAGCCGGGCGCGCATCCGTTCCAGCGCCCAGCGCAGGTTGACCGCCGTCGGCCGCGTCGCCAGCAGCGTGGCGCAGGCCCGCTCCAGCCCGGTGTCGCCGGAGTCGGCGCGCATCGCCAGCGCCACGCCGTAGGCGGCGGCGGCACCGATCAGCGGGGCGCCGCGCACCAGCATGGCGCGGATGGCGTGGGCGGCGTCCTCCAGCGTCGTCAGGCGGACGACCGCGAAGTCATGCGGCAGGCGGGTCTGGTCGATGATGGCGACGGCGCGCCCGTCCTCCTCCGGCCAGATGGTGCGATAGGCCGAACCGTCGATCCGCATAAACCATCCTCCCAATGCCTGATGCCTTTGTCGGCACCACACAATAGGTGGTGGCCGCTGCCGCTTCAACGCGGGTAGCGTTCGACGGAACCGCCAACCGCCGGACGGTGTTACCGTTTCCGGATAGCATGAACTGGCCGAATTCCACATGGTTGCCGACACGATGCCGCTGCGCGCGCTGCGTTCCCACCCGTCCCCGCTCTACCGGCTTCCCGGTTCGGCGCTGGTCCTGATCGCCTGCACGGCCGCGGTGCTGCTGACCATCGGGCTGTCGGCCGTCTTCGCCTGGCGCGACCGCAACGAGGCGATCCAGCAGGCCACCGGGGTGGCCGGCAACATCGGCCTGCTGGTGGCGGAGCACGCCTCCCGCCTGTTCGAATCGGGTGACCTGCTGCTGACCCAGACCGCCACGCTGGCCGGCCCGGCCGGTGCGCCGCTGCCCGACGACGACGCCACGCGGGAGCGCATGGCGCTGCTGGCGACCAGCGCCCCCCACGTCGTCGGGCTGGAAATCCGCGACGCGTCGGGCGCCCTGCGTCTGGCGAGCCGGACGGACGGACGCGCCCCCGGCGGCGACACCCAGCCGGCCCTCACCGCCACCAAGCGGGCGATCGGCGACGGCCGAATGGACGGGCGGCCGGTCATCACCCTGTCGCAGCCGCTGCCCGGCACCGACACCCCGGGTGCGGGGGCGCCGCGCGGCTGGGCGGTTGCGGGGCTCGACGCCCGCGCCCTGCGCGACGTCTACCGCTCGCTCGACGTCGGCTACGGCCACAGCATCGCGCTGACCCGGCCCGACGGCACGGCGCTGCTGCGCGAGCCGGAGAGCGGCGGCACCGACGACGGCAGCAACGCCGGTGCGGGCCGCGCCGACGACATCATGGTGTCCCGCCCGGTCGGCGACACCGGGCTGTCGGCGGTGGTGACGATCGCCACCGACAGCGTCCTGACCCGCTGGAGCGAACGGCTGTGGATCTACGCCGCCTTCGCCGCCGCCGCCTGCGCCACCGTCGCGGTGATCGGCGCGCTCGCCATCCAGCGGGCGCGGCGCGAGCGCGAGGCGGAAGACGCCCTGCAGCACGCCTACGACACGCTGGAGGAGCATGTCCACCAGCGCACCGCCCAGCTTGAGCGGGCCAACGCCCAGCTCGAACTGGCGCTGACCGACAAGGAGGTGCTGCTGAAGGAGGTCCAGCACCGGGTGAAGAACAATCTGCAGGTGATCTGCAGCCTGCTGCGCCTGCAGGCCGCCCGCATCGACGAGCGGGCGCGCCGCGGCTTCGACGAGAGCCTGCGCCGCATCCAGACCATGAGCCTGCTGCACGAACTGCTCCACCGCTCCGACGAGCCGGCGCACCTGAACTTCGCCGACGCGCTGCGGCAGATGTGCGACGGGCTGGTGCGGTCCGACAACCCGACCGCCGCCCGGCTGGAACTGGAGGCGGAGGACTGGATCATCGACGCCGACCGCGCCACGCCGCTGGCCATCGCGACCAGCGAACTGGTGTCGAACGCCCTGCTGCACGCCTTCCCGCACGGGCACCCCGGCACCGTGCGCGTCGTGCTGGAAGGGGCCGAGAACGGCATGCGCCTGATCGTGCGCGACGACGGCGTCGGCCTTCCCGCCGGCATGCCGAGCCAGCACAAGCGTCCCAGCCGGGGCGGTGCCAGCAGCGGGTTGGGCCTGAACCTGGTCCAGGCCCTGTCGCATCAGGCCGGCGCCGCGCTGAAGATCGAGCGCGACAACGGAACCATCTTCACCCTGTCGATCCCCAACCAGCCCGCCCGCCACGCCAAATCGGCGGCGTAACCCCGGTCAACGCCCCGCCGCGGCAGGGTCCGCGGCGGGAAGAGCCGCGGAGCGGCTACTCCAGCATGCTGCGCAGCATCCAGGCGGTCTTGTCGTGGATCTGCAGGCGCTGGGTCAGCAGGTCGGCGGTCGGTTCGTCGCTGCCCTGCTCGGCGGCCGGGAAGACGCCGCGGATGGTGCGGGCGGCGGCCTCATGCCCCTCGACCAGTTGGCGGATCATGTCGTTCGCCTTGGGAACGCCCGCCTCTTCCTTGATCGACGCCAGTTCGGCGAACTGCGAGACGCTGCCCGGCGCCGGATAGCCCAGCGCGCGGATGCGCTCCGCGATCTCGTCCAGCGCGTTCCACAGCTCCGTGTACTGGGTCATGAACATGGTGTGGAGCGTGTTGAACATCGGCCCGGTGACGTTCCAGTGGAACGAATGGGTCTTGATGTAGAGCGCGAAGGTGTCGGCCAGAACCTTGTTCAGACCTTCGGCGATGCTCTTACGGTCGGCGTCCGAGATCCCGATGTCGATCTTCATGCGTTCGATCCTTCTTGTCTTGGTCCTGCATCATGCCCCGGCGCCGACGCGGCCGTCACCGGCCGCCGCCCCGCGGTTCCGGACAACAGCTTGGGCGCAGGAGGAAGGTTTCAAGACTGATGCGACCAAACTTCGCGGGCCGGCCTTCCGGCCCCGCTCACCCCTGGCGCAGGCGGCCGATGAAGTTCTTGACCTCGCGGTTGAGCGTGACCGCCTGGCCGTCGAGCAGTTCGGCGGCGCGCAGCACTTCGCCGGCGGCGGTGCCGGTCTCGCCGGCGCTGGCCGACACGCCGGCGATGGTCCGGGTGACCTCCTGGGTGCCGGTGGCCGCCTCCTGGACGTTGCGGGTGATCTCCTGGGTCACGGCGGACTGCTGTTCCATGGCGCCGGCGATCGAGCCGACGATCTCGTCGATGCCGACGACGGTGTCGCCCACCCCCTTGATCGCGGCGACGGCGGCGCCGGTCACCTGCTGCATCGCGGCGATCTGGGTGCCGATGTCCTCGGTCGCCTTGGCGGTCTGGGTGGCGAGGTTCTTCACCTCGCTCGCCACCACGGCGAAGCCTTTCCCCGCCTCGCCCGCCCGCGCCGCCTCGATGGTGGCGTTCAGCGCCAGCAGGTTGGTCTGCGCCGCGATCGAGTTGATCAGCCCGACGATCTCGCCGATGCGCGCGGCGGCGTCGGACAGGCCGACGACGTGGCCGTTGGTTTCCTCCACCGCCCGCACCGCGCCGCGCACCATCTCGAAGGAGCGGCGGACCTGTTCGCCGATCTCGGCGATCGAGGCCGACATCTCCTCGGACGCGGCGGCGGCGGTCTGCACGCTGGCCCCCGCCTGTTCGCTGGCGGCGGCGACGGTGGCGGCCTGCCGGTTTGCGCTGGTGGCACGGTCGAGCATGCCGGCGGCGTTGCTGCGCACCTGATGGGCGCCGGCGCCGACCTGCTGCACCACCTCCGCCACGCGGGCCTCGAACAGGTCGGCCAGTTCGCGGATGGCGCGACGCTTTTCGGCCTCGGCCTCGGCCTTCTGGCGTTCCTGCTCGGCGGTCAGGCGTTCGACCTCGCGGGCGCTGGACTGGAACACCTCCAGCGCGCGGGCCATGGCGCCGATCTCGTTGCGCATCCAGCCGCCCTCCACCACGGTGTCGAGCTGGCCGGCGGCGAGGTCGGTGGTGCTGCGCGACAGCCGCTGCAGCGGCCGGGTGATGGAGCGCGCCAGCACGAGGCCCCCCGCCATCATCGCCAGCAGCAGCCCCGCCATCACCAGCGCGAAGCGCAGCCGCGCGTCGGCGGCGGCGTCGCGGGTCGCCTGGGTCGCCGCGGCGGTCGACCGGCCGATCGCCTCCTGCGCCGCCATGATGCGGCCGGTCAGCGCGGCGAACCGGTCGTCGGTGTGGGCCATCATCGGGATGCCGATCAGGCGGTCGATCGCCGCCATCTGGTTCATCTCGTCCACCGCCTTGGCGTAGGCGTCGAGCCGGGCCGACACATCGTCCAGCATCGCCCGCTCCGCCTCGGACAGCGGCATCGCCCGCAGCGCCGCGATGGTCGCGCGCGCCTTGGCCTGATTGGCGGCGATGGCGTCGCGCATCGCCTGGAGCTTCGCCTCCTCGATGCCGGAGCCGGAAAGCGCCAGGTGCCGCGACACGTCGCTGTGGATGACGGAGGCGATGGCCACCAGCCGGTCGACCTGACCCAGCCGATCCGCCGCTTCGCGGTGGATGCCGTCGATCGCGGTCAGCGCCCGCTCCGCTTCGCGGTCGGCGAGCGCCAGCGCCGCCACCGTCAGGACGATCCCCATCAGGGGGGCCACGAACACCCGCCCCGCCACCGACAGGCCGGACAGCCGCGCAAAGACACCGCCGTTCATCATCACCCCCCCCCTATCGCCGCCCCGAAAGGCCGCCCCGGACGGTGGTCTGTCCGGGCGACCGGCCTGCCCCGAGCGCGGTTACTTGTAGATGCCGACGTAGGCGACCAGTTCCTGGCCGGGGACACGCTTCACATAGGTGATCTTCGGTTCGATCCTGTTGCTGGCCGGGTTCAGCCAGCGGTACTCGACCCAGCCCTCGCCCTTGTCCTTGGCGACCGCCAGCACGTCCTGCACGATGAAACGGCCATCGGGGTCCTTGACGTTGATGACGCTCTGGCCGACGCCGGCCGGGCGCGGCGGATAGACCTTCCACACGCCGGCGAAGTCGATGACGTTGACGTAGATCTCGCCATGCTTGAACGGGCCATCGGCGTTGAAGCTCTTGGCGGCGTCGTCCAGCCCCTTTTCGGCGATCAGGTCGGCGGCCTTCAGGGTGATGGCCTTGGCGTCCTCCTGCGTCGGCTTGGCCTCTTCGGCGAAAGCCGGGGTGGACAGGGGGGCGGAGACGGCGGACCCGACGGAGATCAGGCCGGCCACCAGCAAGCGGAACCACAGGCGCATGTGCTCTTTCCCCAAGGATAAGGGCCCACCGACGTGTCACCGGCCGGCCCGTTGAACGTTGTTCAGCCGCGTTGCATCGCGTGGTCACATTCGCGTTTGCGGCTTGTTGCCCGCGACGGTACTACCAGAAGGTTTCGTCTGTTTGTCGGTCGGATTTCGTTACGGTCATATTGCATTGCAATATAGCAATCGCGCAACCAACCGCGGGCCCAAGCGTTCCGGACCGGCGAGTCCCTTCAATTTGAAGCGTTTACGCCGGCATCCCGCCGGACCGCCGTTGTCGGAGCCGGGCGTGACGCGCCGCTTGCGGCGAATCGACGCGCCATGGCCGCACCCGCGTCGGCCGTTCCCCGTGCGTGACGGTTTGCCGCCCCTTTTTTCCATCGACAGGGCCGTCGTTCGGGTGGACCATCGATCAAGTCCGCTGCGGGCGCCCTGCCGGCCCCGGATTCGCCGCGTTTTCGGCCGCTTTTCCGCCGCCGGCATCGCCCACAGCGCGTTCCACGAGGGTCGGGCCGCAAGGACACGCCACCGCCGCCCCTCTTTCGCGGATCTTGGTAGGTCTGAAGAGTTCCGACGCCACAGGCGAACAGGCCGCTCGCCGTCCGGTGCACGACGTCCGGCCCGGCGGTCCGCGAAGACGGCCCAACGCATCGATGGCCCGAAGAACCCGCGGCCGAGGAATCACGGGCAGAGGAATCACGGGAGGTGTGAATGCCGCATACGCAAATCCGGACGGCGCGCTGCGCAGCGCTGGTCGGCCCCTATCTGGCCGGCAAGACGACGCTGCTGGAAAGCCTGCTGTTCGCCGCCGGCGCCGTCACCCGCAAGGGCAGCGTGCGCGACGGCAACGCCGTGGGCGACAGCGCGCCCGAGGCGAAGGCCCGGTCGATGAGCACCGAGTTGAACGTCGCCTCCTTCGATTACCTGGGGGAGCGCTGGTCGATCCTGGACTGCCCCGGCTCGGTCGAACTGGCGGGCGAGGCCCAGGCGGCGCTGATGGCCGCCGACATCGCCGTCGTGGTGGCGGAAGCCGCGCCCGACAAGGCGGTGCTGCTGGCGCCGCTGTTCAAGTTCCTCGACGACCACCGCATCCCGCACCTGCTGTTCATCAACAAGATCGACGGGCTGGGCGACCTGCGGGTGCGCGACGTCGTCGCCGCCTACCAGGAGGTCTCGACCCGCAAGCTGGTGCTGCGCGAGGTGCCGCTGCGCGAGAACGGCCAGATCACCGGGCTGGTCGACCTGGTCAGCGAGCGGGCGTGGCGCTTCAACCCGCACAAGCCCTCCGACCTCGTGGCGTTGCCCGACAGCGCCCGCGACTGGGAGAGCGAGGCGCGGCAGTCGATGCTGGAATCGGCCGCCGATTTCGACGACGCGCTGCTGGAAAAGCTGCTGGAGGACATGGCCCCCGACAGCACCGAACTGTACGAGACGCTGGCGCACGAACTGGCCGACGACCTGATCGTCCCCGTCTTCTTCGGCTCGGCCGAGAACGACAACGGGGTGCGCCGCCTGCTGAAGGCGCTGCGCCACGAGGGGCCGGAGGTGGCGGTCACCGCGGCCCGCATCGACGCCCCGAAGGATACGGCGGCCACGGCGCAGGTGGTGAAGACCATGATGGGCTCCCACGCCGGCAAGCTGAGCCTCGCGCGGGTGTGGCGCGGCACCGTTACCGACGGCATGGCGCTGGGCGGCGAGCGGGTGTCCGGCATCTTCCAGCTGTTCGGCCGCGACCAGACCAAGGTGCCGCAGGCCATGGCCGGCGATCTCGTGGCGCTGGGCCGGCTCGACAAGGCGGCGACCGGCGACCGGCTGACCGAGAAGGCCAACCTCGGCCCGCCCGCCGACTGGCCGGAAACGGCGGCCCCGGTGCATGGGCTGGCGCTCCGCGCCGAGAACCGCAACGACGAGGTGAAACTGTCCGCCGCCTTGCAGAAGCTGCGCGAGGAGGACCCGTCGCTGACCCTGGAGCTGTCGCCGGAAACCGGCGAGCTGGTGCTGTGGGGCCAGGGCGACGTCCATCTGAAGCTGGCGATGGACCGGCTGCGCAGCCGCTTCAACGTCGCGGTCAAGGGCCAGCCGCCGCAGGTTCCGTATAAGGAGACGATCCGCAAGGGCACCAGCCATCACACCCGCTTCAAGCGCCAGACCGGCGGCCACGGCCAGTTCGCCGACATCCATGTCGAGATCCGGCCGCTGCCCCGCGGCGAGGGCATCCGGTTCGAGGACGCGGTGGTCGGCGGCAGCGTGCCGCGCCAGTACATCCCGGCGGTGGAGGCCGGCGTGCGCGAGGCGGCGGCCCGCGGGGCGCTGGGCTTCCCGGTGGTCGACTTCGCGGTGACGCTGACCGGCGGCCAGTTCCACGCCGTCGACAGTTCCGACATGGCGTTCAAGACGGTGGCGCGGCAGGCGATGGCCGAGGCGCTGCCGGCCTGCGAGCCAGTGCTGCTGGAGCCGATCCTGACCGTCACCATCGCGGTGCCCAGCGCCTTCACGCCGAAGGTGCAGCGGCTGGTCAGCGGCCGGCGCGGCCAGTTGATGGGCTTCGACGCGCGGCCGGGCTGGCCCGGCTGGGACGAGGTGAAGGCGTGCATGCCGCAGTCCGACATGCAGGATCTGATCGTGGAGCTGCGGTCGCTGACCTTCGGTGTCGGCAGCTACAGCGCCGAGTTCGAACGCCTGCAGGAGGTGGTCGGCAAGGCGGCCGACCGCGCGGTGGAAATCCGGCGGGAGCTGCTGGCCGCGCAATAGCCGATCGACTACAGCGCCTCCTGCCGCTGCCCAAGGGCCGGGCAGCGGCAGGGGGGTTCCGCTGCTTCCTGTTGGATATGACGATGGCCGGGCTTAAGCTTCCGTCGTCCGCATGTCGCGGCGCAGCAATCCCTTGGCGATAAGGACCGCATCCGATGAAGCTCAGCGCGCGCAACCAACTGAAGGGCACCGTCACCGCCGTGGACAAGGGCCCGGTGTCGGCCAAGGTGAAGATCGACGTCGGCAACGGCACCATCATCACCTCCACCGTCACCAGCGAGACGGTCGAGGATCTGGGCCTCGCCGTCGGCGACAGCGTCACCGCCATCATCAAGGCGTCGGACGTGCTGATCGGGAAGTGATTCCCGGCGGGTGGCGCATAGACGCCCCCTCCCCGAGCGCCCAAACGAAAAGGGCCGGCACCCTGCGGTGCCGGCCCTTCGTTCATCAACAGCGCCGCAGCGATCAGCCGCGCAGGTTGCCGCAGGCGCGCTGGATGCGCTTGCAGGCCTCTTCCAGCGCTTCCGTCGAGGTCGCGTAGGAGATGCGGAAGTGCGGGGCCAAGCCGAAGGCCGAGCCCTGGACGACGGCGACGCCTTCCGACTCCAGCAGGTAGGTGACGAAATCCTCGTCGGTCTTGATCACCTTGCCGTCCGGCGTCGTCTTGCCGATGGTGCCGGCGCAGGACGGGTAGACGTAGAAGGCGCCTTCCGGCTTCGGGCAGTGCAGGCCGGTGGCCTGGTTCAGCATCGACACCACCAGGTCGCGGCGCTGGCGGAACACCTCCGCACGCTCCTTGATGAAGTCCTGCGGGCCGTTCAGCGCCTCGACGGCGGCGGCCTGGGCGATGGAGGTCGGGTTCGAGGTCGACTGGCTCTGGATGACGCCAATCGCCTTGATCAGGTCCTTCGGGCCGCCGGCGTAGCCGATGCGCCAGCCGGTCATCGCGTAGGACTTCGACACGCCGTTGACCGTCAGGGTGCGGTCGTACAGCGACGGCTCGACCTGGGCCGGGGTGACGAACTCCAGGCCGTCATACAGCAGGTGCTCGTACATGTCGTCGGTCATGACCCAGACATGCGGGTGCTTGACCAGCACGTCGGTCAGCGCCTTCATCTCGGCGCGGGTGTAGGCGGCGCCCGACGGGTTCGACGGCGAATTCAGGATCAGCCACTTGGTCTTCGGCGTGATCGCCTTTTCCAGGTCGGCGGGCTGCAGCTTGAAGCCCTGCTCGGCCGGGCAGGAGACGGCAACCGGCGTGCCTTCCGCCAGTTCCACCATGTCCGGGTAGCTGACCCAGTAGGGCGCCGGGATGATGACCTCGTCGCCCGGGTTCAGCGTCGCCATCAGGGCGTTGTACAGCACCTGCTTGCCGCCGACGCCGACGGTGATCTGCTCCGGCGTGTATTTCAGGCCGTTCTCGCGCTCGAACTTGGCGCAGATCGCCTTCTTCAGCGCGGGCGTGCCGTCCACCGCGGTGTACTTGGTGTCGCCGGACTCGATCGCCTTGATCGCGGCGGCCTTGATGTTGTCGGGGGTGTCGAAGTCCGGCTCGCCGGCACCCAGGCCGATGACGTCGCGACCGGCCGCTTTCAGCTCGCGGGCTTTGTTGGTCACGGCGATGGTCGGCGACGGCTTGATGCGGGACAGGCGGGACGCGATGATCGACATGGCGATGGGCCCCCTCAGGGCTTGTGGTGGCGGTAGGGCGGAAGACCGTGGGCGCGCGGCCCCAACCATCCGGGCAGGGCGCGCCGCGGGACCTTACTTCCGCTCCCGGCCCGTGGCAAGGCCGGTTCGGCCGGGAATTCGGCCGGGATCGGCGGTTTTTCCGCCCGGTGACACGACCGCACCAAAAGGAAGCCGCCGCAATGTCGGCCGGCGCGGCCAAGCAACGCGGCCGGAGAAGCACGGTGCGGCGCAGACAATGGCACCGCTCCGGCCAGGATTATTGCTTATGACACAAATGAACGCTAGGACAGGCGGGTCACAGTCCGCCCACTTCACTTGACAGCGTCGGCATCGCCGTGTGTAAGGTCACGCCAGGGGCTTCAACCGATGAAGGGTACGCGTATCGTGATGCTTTCCCGTATTGTGCTGGCGGCGTCGGCCGCGCTGATGCTGACCGGCGGCGTCGCCCTGGCGCAGGACGTCATCCAGACCCGCAAGGCCGGGTTCGACGACTACAAGAAGGCGATGGGCGAGATCAAGGACGCCGTGGGCAAGGGCGATCTGGCCACGGTCGGCCCGGTGGCGGGCCGCATCGACGCCTTCGCCGCGACGATCCCCAGCCTGTTCCCGCCCGGCTCCGACAAGGGCAAGACGGCGGCCAAGGAGCTGATCTGGGCGAACTTCCCGGACTTCACCGCCAAGGCGCAGGATCTCCAGGCCTCGGCCAAGGCGCTCCAGGTCGCCGCCGCCTCGGGCGACAAGGCGACGACGGCCAAGGCGTTCGGCGCGATGGCCGACAGCTGCAAGGCCTGCCACCAGCGCTACCGCTCCGAATAAGCGGGACGCCGGCCCGAGAAACCCCTCCGCCGCCCCCGCGACGGAGGGGTTTTTCATGCCCCGAGGTTACTTGAACACCGGCTGCGGCGTCGCCGGCGTGCTGGCCGGCAGCAGCGGGTACTCGACCCGGGGCTGCTGCCCGGTCAGCGATTGCAGGAACGCGGTGATCGAGTCGATCTCCTGGTCGGTCAGGGTGGCGCCGAGCTGGCTCGATCCCATCACCGCCACCGCCTGGCGCAGGTCCCACACCTTGCCCGAATGGAAATAGGGCGCGGTCAGCGCGACGTTGCGCAGGGTGGGGGCGCGGAAGACATACTCGTCGTCGGCGGTCTTGGTGACGGCGAAGCGGCCCTTGTCGGTGGGCGGCAGGATCTCGGCGCCCGGCTTGGCGACCACGCCGAAGGGGAAATAGTCATGGCCGCCGACGTTGACGCCATTGTGGCAGCCGGCGCAGCCCTTGTCGATGAACAGCCCCAGCCCGGCCTTCTGCGTCGCGGTCAGCGCGTCGGCCTTGCCCTCCAGATACTGGTCGAACGGGGCGGCGGGGGTGGTCAGCGTCGCCTCGAACGCCTCGATCGCCATCGCGACGTTGTCGAAGGTGACGGGGGTCGTCTCGTTCGGGAACGCGTCGGCGAACTTGGCCTTGTAGGCGGGGACGCTGTTCAGCACCGCCATCACGCGGTCGGGCGTGCTGTTCATCTCCACCCCGGCCTGGATCGGCCCCTTGGCCTGGGCCTTCAGGTCCTCCGCCCGGCCGTCCCAGAACTGGGCGACGTTCAGCACCGCGTTCAGCACGGTCGGCGCGTTGCGCGGCCCCTTCTGCCAGCCGTGGCCGACCGAGGTTTCCAGCCCGTCCACCCCGCCGAGCCCCAGATTGTGGCAGCTGTTGCACGAGAAGATGCCGCTGGCCGACAGGCGCGGGTCGAAGAACAGCATCTTGCCCAGGTCGATCTTCTCGCGGGTGACGGCGTTGTTGCGGACCACGGGAAGGGTGGCCGGCAGCGGCTTGAACAGCTCGCGCGCGCGGCTCATCAGGGTGTCGGACGGACCGTTCGCGGACGGGGCGGACGCAGGGTCGGCCGCCAGCGCGGCGCCGGCGACGGCCAGGGCCCCAAGGGCGGTGGCGAGGGCGGCGGCCCTGCCGATCAGCGCATGTCTCAAGGATGCGGCGAGGCCGCGTTCGGGTAGCGCGTTCATGGGTGATGTCCCCCGGCGCGGCCACGTCACCCACAACCTGCCATTTCGACCGGTCGCAGGTCGATTGGTCCCGGAATCGGGCCGCTGTCATTGGTTTTGGTGCGGATCAATCTGGAGTCATTCTAGACAAGACGCCGTCCAACCCCAGACGGCGCATTGTCGCACACAACCAACGGCATAGGCCGGACCCGAGGGGTCAGGACGCGGCGCGCAGCACCAGCAGGACCAGCCCGGCCGTCGCCGCCAGGATGGCCAGCGCCAGCGCCGCCGGGGCACGGCGCGGCTCCGTCACCGGGACCGGCACCGCCTTGCGGCCGGTGACCATCGGGCGGATCAGATTGTCCTTCTTGACCAGCAGGTAGAAGAACACCGCGACGACGTGCAGGCCGACCAGCGCGAAGATGCCGTTGGCCAGCACGCGGTGGACGGTGCTGAGCGCCGACACGACGGCGCCGGAGGCCAGCGGCACCAGCGGCCCATCGACCAGGACGTCGTCGCTGGCGAACAGGCCGCTGGACGCCTGCACCAGCAGCACCAGCAGCAGCGCCACCACCATCAGCGCACCCAGCGGGTTGTGGCCCAGGGTGAAGGCCGCCTCGCCCCCGGCCCTCGCCCGCTTCAGATAGTCCAGGATGGCGCGCGGCCCCTTCACGAAATCGGCGAAGCGCGCGGTCTGGCTGCCGACCACGCCCCAGGCCAGCCGGAACAGCACCAGAGCCAGAACTGTTTCGCCCGCCAACATATGAACGGAAAGCACATCCAGCTCGGCCGATAGAACCGCGACCGCCACCGCACCCACCAGCGCCCAATGAAACAGGCGGGTCGGCAGGTCCCAGACCCGAACCTCGCGGCGGTGTTTCTCCCGAGTCGCGGTATGACCACTTGGCATCGCTCGTTCCTCGCAGTGTTTGGCCGTGTTCCTGGCGTCCGTCATCTGCGGCAAAGAGGCGGATTCTTTGCGCTGGTCCTGAAAACGTCGCGGTTCCGTGGTGGCGCAGGTCGAATCCGGAGTCAACAGGCTTGATGCACCGCCCGGGCGGCGGATATGAGAATGCGACGCATCAGCCGGATACCGGCTCAACGATACCAATCGCATCCCGTTCACCCCCCGGACAAAAAAGGACCCTGCCATGCCCGACAAACAGCTCCTCCACCTCGTGTTCGGCGGCGAACTCGTCCGCCCGGATTCCGACCAGTTCGTCGACCCGTCGAAGCTGCACGTCGTCGGCATCTACCCGAGCTACGAGGACGCCTACAAGGCATGGCGCGGCGCCACCGGCCAGACCATCGACGACGCCCACACCCGCTACTACATCGTGCATCTGCACCGCTTCCTCGATCCGGCGGCCGGCGATCACCAGCATTGACGCCGGCTCGTGGCGGAGCCGGCGGGGAACCGTCGGCCCCGCCACCGCGTTGACCGGCCGATGACCGTCCACTTCACCTCCGACACCCATTTCGGCCATGGCGGCGCCCGCGGCCGCTTCCGCCGCCCCTTCGAGTCCACCGCCGCCATGGACGCGGCGATGGAGGCGAACTGGAACGCCGCCGTCGCCCCCGACGACGAGGTCTGGCACCTCGGCGACTTCGCCCTGCACATGAAGCCCGACGCGATGGCCGCGCTGCTCGACCGGCTGAACGGCACCAAGCACCTGATCGCCGGCAACAATGACGGCCCGGCGACGCTGGCGCTGCCCGGCTGGGCCAGCGTGCAGCATTACGCGGAACTGACGCTGGACGGGGTGGAGCTGGTGCTGTGCCACTACGCCTTCCGCACCTGGAACGGCATGCACCGCAAGGCGCTGAACCTGCACGGCCACAGCCACGGCCAGTTGAAGCCGCAACCCCGGCAGATCGACGTCGGCGTCGATGTCTGGAGCTTCCGCCCGGTGACGCTGGCGGAGCTGATGACGCCGCGCCCGCGCCGCAAGGCGGCGGCGCTTACGCCGTCTGCTTGAGCCGGTCCACCAGCAGGCCGCCGGCGGCATCGGCCGGCACCGGGCGGCCGGTCAGCCAGCCCTGCACCTGGGTGCAGTTGTGGTGGCGCAGGAAATTGGCCTGCTCGGTCTTCTCCACCCCCTCGGCCACCACATGCAGCCCCAGCATGTCGGCCATGGCGATGATGGTGGAGACGATGCCGGCGTCCTCGCGCTCCTGCGGGACGCCGTTGATGAAGGAGCGGTCGATCTTCAGCGTGGTGATCGGCAGCCGCTTCAGGTAGCTCAGGCTGGAATGGCCGGTGCCGAAATCATCCACCGCCACCCGGATCCCCATCGCCTTCAGCGCCGCCAGCACGGTCAGCGCGTGGTCGAGATCCTGCATCACCGCACCTTCGGTGATCTCCAGCTCGACCAGATGGGGCGGCAGGCCGTGGCGGTCGACAATGCGACGGAAATCCTCCGCGCTGCGGTTGCGCAGATGCTTGGGCGAGATGTTGACGGCGACCGGCACCGGTTCCAGCCCGGCGTCCAGCCACTCCCGCATCTGGCGGCAAGCCTCGTCCAGCACCCAGTCGCCGAGCGGCACGATGAAGCCGGTTTCCTCGGCCACCGGGATGAACTCGCCGGGCGGGATCATCTCCTGCCCCGGCTTTTCCCAGCGCAGCAGCGCCTCGAAGCCTTCCAGCGAGAAGTCGATCAGCGACACCTTGGGCTGGTAGTGCAGGCGGAACTGCTTCAGCGCCAGGGCGCCGCGCAGGTCGCCGTCCAGCGCCAGTTGCCGCCGCGCCTGCTCGGCCAGCTCCGGGCGGAAGAAGGCGTGGCGGCGTCCGCCCATCCGCTTGGCGGCGTAGAGCGCGGTGTCGGCGGCGCGCAGCAGCGCCTGCGGGTGGTCGGCCTCGTCCGCCGCGACATGGTCAGGGTAGAGGGCGATGCCGACCGCCGGCCGGACGTAATGCTCGCACCCCGACAGGGTCACCGGGGTGTCGAACGCCTCCAGCACGCGGTCGGCGACGGCGGCGGCCTCGTCGGTGTCGCCGATCTCCTCCAGGATGACGGCGAAGTCGTCGGTGCCGATGCGGCCGACCAGATCGGCGTCACGCACGGTGGCGGCGATGCGCCGTGCCACCTCCTGCAACAGGGCGTCGCCCGCCTGGTGGCCCAGCGTGTCGGTGACCAGCTTGAAGCGCGACAGGTCGAGGCACAGCACGGCGAAGCGCCGGTCATGACGCCGGCTGCGCACCACCGCCGCCTCCAGCGCCGATTCGATCATCGCCCGGTTGGGCAGGCCGGTCAGCCGGTCGCGGGTGGCCAGCCGCATCAGCTCGCGCTCGTGCCGCAGCCGCTCGGTCACGTCGGCCAGGGCGCAGACGAAGCCGCGGCGCCCCTGCACCACCAGCGGCGACACGCTGAGCGACGCGTCGATGCGCTCCACGGGGGTGCACCCGCCGGGGGCGGTGCCGCCCGGGCCGGGCCGTTCGATCCCCAGCGCTTCCGCCCGCGCCGGCCACGGCCCGTCCCCGTTGCCGTCCACCCCGGCCAGCAGCGCGTCCACCCGCGCGCGGTCGGCGGCGGCGAACAGCGCCGGCAACGGCCGGCCGCGCAGGGCGTCGGCGGCGACGCCGAACAGCGCGACGGCGGCCGGGTTGTGCTCCTCGATCCGGCCGGCGGCGTCGACCAGCAGGATCGCCTCGCTGACGTTGGTCATGATGCCGGCCAGCCGCTCGTCCCGTTCGATCAGGGCGACGGCGGCGCGGCGGAAGAACTCCATGGCCCGCGCCATCGCCCCGAACTCGTCGCGGCGGTCGCGGCCGGGGATGTCGATGTCGGTCCGCCCCTCGGTCAACTGGCGCATGCGGACCGACAGCGCCTCCAGCGGGCCGACGACGTTCTGCGACAGGAAGCGCGACACCGGCCAGCTCAGCACCAGCAGCGCGCCCAGGAACAGCAGGAATCCCGAGGCTTCGACCCGAAAATCGCGGTCGATGTCGTCGACGTCGCTGGCGGCGCCGACCGCCCAGCCCCACGGCTCGAACCGCCCCTCGGCCGTCACCGAGCGGTCGAGCGCCGGCCAGCCCGGCGGGACGACGCCGTCGGTGAACACCGTGACGTGGAACGGGGCGGCGGACAGCGCGCCCAACGCCAGCAACGCCCGGTCGCGGGCGTCGGCGGGCGTCACCGTGCCGGTCCGCACCGCGTCGTCGAGGGTGCGCAGAAGTCCCTTGGCCGAGTCGACCAGGGCGGCGGCCATCTGCCCGCGCTCCGCGATCATTCCCTGCCGCAGCAGGGTGAGGGCGGGGATCGCCGCCATCAGGCAGCCGATCAGGCCGATCCAGGTCAGCCAGCGTATCTTGCGGCGCAACGTCATCGGGGCCCGGCGTCGATCTTCCATCCGTTCGATAAACGGACGATGTGTTGCACGGAGCGGAAAGTGGAGCTTTTGTTTCAAACACGCAATTGAATTTTTCTTCGCACACGCCATGAATGGCGGTCCAATCCATTCTTTGGTTGCGCACCGCGACGCATTGCCTCGCGCCGGCAGCTCCCATGCCGGCGCGAGCACAACCGGACCCTAGCGCTGGCTGGGATAGAGGCGCTGGAAGCCCTCGGTGACCCGGGCGATGACGCCCGGATCACGCTCCCGCCAATAGCGCGGGTCGCGCATCAGGGCGCGGAGTTCCGCCTCGCCCCCGCCGCCGGAACTGCGGGCGCCGGCCATCGACAGCGCCGCCGGCTCGCTGCCGGTCATCATCGCGTGGAGCGCCATGACACCTTCGTAGGTGGTCGACAGCCCCTCCACCGCCGCCGGCGGCAGGTTCTTGCCGGCCCAGGCCAGCAGTTGCCGCGACACCTCGCGCCAGCGCTCCTCGCCGCCGAAGCGGGCGACCAGCCGCTCCACCTCGCGTTCCGCCTGGAACTCGGCCGCAAGGTGCTGGATCAGCGGGACCATCCGCTCGGCGGCCAGATCGTAGAGCAGTTGCGCCTGGTCCGGGGTGTAGCCGGCCTCGAACAGGCGGCCGTTGATCTCCGGGTCGGGCTGGAACAGGCCGTGGTCGCAGGCGATCCGGTAGCCGTCCGGCGAGTCCGGCGCCCCCAGCGCCCGGCGGAGCTGCCCCGGATCGAGCGCCGCCGGGTCGAACGGAGCTTGGTCGACGGGGTTCGCCATGGCCGGGTCGGGAAGCGTGGCCTCCGCCCCCGGACCGGGCATCGGCGCCGGCATCGGCGCGGGCGCCGCGGCGGCCTGCGACGACAGCCGGCGCTCCAGCTCCAGATAGGATTTCAGCAGCGCTTCAACACGCAGGGCGCCGGTCTTGGGATCGCGGAACTTCTCCGGCACCGGCGGCACCGCGCCGCCGGGTGCCAGGGGAACGGTCAGCAGATTGTCGGCCATCATCGACTCCTCATGTCAGGTCCTGGAGAAGGAAAAGGGGCGGCCCCAATTCAGGCCGCCCGCCCCCGCGCCACCAGCGCGAGGATCGCGGCGACCAGTTGCCGCTGGCCTTCGAGGTGGCGCAGCGTCGCCTCCGGCGCGTCGGGGCCGAGCGCGCGGTCGAGCGTCATCGCCCGCAAGACCGCCAGCACCCGCGCGCCGTCGGTCCCGGCGAAGCAGCGGGCGAAGCTGGGCGCCGGGTCATCGGCGGCGGGAGCGCGGGGGCCGCCCGGCGGCGGGTCGTCCAGCCAGTCCCAGCCGGCGCGCTCAGCCATGCGCCACCACCACGGGTGCGGGTGCGGGCGCCGGTGCGGTGGGAGGAACGGGAACCGGGGCGGGCGGCGTGGCAGCTGCGACCTCGGCCCGCATCAGCTTGGCCGGCACGCCGAAGGCCTCGCCCAGCCAATGGGCGGTCGCCGCCGCGTCCACCGCGGCGCCCGCCTCCGCCCCCAGCGCCTTGACGCTGTCGAGCCAGCGCAGCGTCGCCTGGACGTCGCGTTGCGCCTGGGCCTGGGCCAGCGGCGAGCGGTGTTGCAGTTCGACCAGCCGGCCGTCGACGGTGATGTCCGGGATCTCGCCGCGCCGGCGCAGGATGGACACCGCGCGCAGCAGCAGCGGCGTCATCAGCTCGGCCTGGAGCCGGCCGTAGGTGGCGCCCAGCAGCCGCGCCATCTCGGCGGAGCGTTCCAGCACCTCGGTCGCGGTCATCCGCGCCGACTCGATCGGCCCCAGCCGGTCGGCCAGCAGCGCGTGGCGGATGCGCCCGCGCAGATCGTCCAGCACCAGTTGCGACACGTCAAACCGGCCGGGGTTGGCCAGCGGCGTCAGCCCGGCGGAGCCCACCGCCTTGGGGATGATGGTGCCCGGCACCAGCCGGATCGTCGCCGGGTTCAGCACCCCGTCATCCTCGGCCTGCCAGATGCCGGTGACGGCGATCGAGGCGTTCTTCAGCACCAGCTCCACCACCTTGTTGGCGGTCTTGATGTCGGGCAGCGCCTTCATCACGGGCGAGCGGCCGTAGGTCTCGCCCGGCGCCTTCAGCCAGCGGAAGTTGATGAAGGGCGACTGGGCGAAGCGGCCCTGCGCCAGCCAGGACGGATCGGCCAGCCCGCTGTCCAGCACCACCCCCCAGCGGTAGGCGGCGCCGTCGGGCAGCACCGCCTCGACCAGGGCGAAGCGGGCGTCGGGATCGTCGGCCGCCCGCTTGCGCAGCTCGTCGGGCAGGTCGGCGCCGGGGAAGCGCTGGAGGATCTGGGCCAGCGTCGCCTCGCTGCGGCGGAAGGTGGCGTCGAGCCGGCCGTCCGGCCCCTCCTCCAGCACCGCTTCGGCCAGCGGCACCGCGGTGAAGCGCAGGCTGGACGGCGAGCCGGGGGTTGCTTCCTCCATCAGCAGGCAGGCGGTGCCGACGGTGACGAGGTCGAGGAATGCCTGATGGATCTCCACCGCGAAGTTCGAGCGGTCGACATGCGCCTGGACGATGCCGGCGGCGCGGTCGAGCATCGGGGCGATGCGGTCGCGCTCGGCCCCGACCAGCGCCGGTCCGGGCTGGAAGCCGAACCAGCGCGACCAGGGCGGCGTCAACTCCGACAGCAGGCTGGCGGCAAGCTGCTCCACCGCGTCGGGGGCGGTGCCGTCGAACAGCCGGTCGACCCGGCGCTCGCCGGGGGTGCCGCCGCCGCGGAAGGGCTGGCCGTTGGGCAGCGCGTGGTCGTAGCAGTCCTGCCAGTGGCTTTCCCACACGGTGCGGCGTTCGCGGGCGGCGCGATAGCGCTCCAGCAGGATTTCGGGCTCGGACAGCTCCGTCGTCCTGCGGGGCTTCGGCGTGACGGGAGGCGGGGCGGGCATCGGCGGTCTCCGGGGATTGGGGGTCAGGCGGGGCGGCGGGACAGGTGGCGGTGCAGTTGCCACGGCGTCAGCACCCAGGGCGCGCGCAGCCCGATCAGCCGCTTGACCGCCTCGACGCAGGTGAAGGGGCCCCAGGGCGCGGCTGCGGCCGGACGGTGCAGCGGGGCGGCGTCGACCGTCAGCCCCTGGGCGCGGTACCAGCCCGGCAGGTCGAAGCCGGCCGGCAGGTCGAGCACCGCGATGTCGGTGAAGCCGGCCAGCGGGTCGACAACCACCCAGCGCCGCCCGTCGTGCAGCAGGGCGAGGCAGTGGCGGAATCCCGGCTTCAGCACCCGCAGCCACCACAGCGGCGCCTCGCCGCGATAGACCACCCAGGCGGTCACCGGGCGGAAGGCGGGCGACAGGCTCATCGGGCGATGCCCTTGTCGCGCAGCGCCGGGGCGATGACGTCGAAGGCTTCGCGCCACAGGGCGTGGGCGCGCTGCTCGCGGAACCGCTCCGCGTCGGGGGCGCTCAGCCGGCGGCCGTAATGGACCAGCACGTGCAGATGGTCGCGCTGCAGCCGGCGCGCCCGGTACAGCCGGTCGACCACCCGCAGGACGTCCTGCGGTTCGCACGGCCGCTCGACCAGCCCGCGCCCGGCGACGACACGGGCGCCCGCCGCCTTGGCGTCCTGCGCCTGCACCGCCCAGAACCACGCCTCCTCCGCGCCGTCGAAGGGCTGGCCGTCCGCCGCATAGGGTTCGGGGACCGCCGGTGCGGAACGGTGCGGCCGAACGGCGGGCAAAGGGGTGGTGGCCGGACTCAGCATGCTGGTCTCCATCGGAAGCCGGATTTTCAAGGACTGGACCGGGTCGGCCGCGCCGCACCGGTGTTTGCGTTATGTTCCGGCCAACCGCGGCGGTCAACGACTTTATGAAAAAGTTCCTAGGGACGGGGGTGCGGCTTTATGAGATTATCGTCCCATGCTGAAACACACGGACATCTGGCGGGCCATCGACCGCCTTGCGGCGCAGCACGGGCTTTCCGCCTCCGGGCTGGCGCGGCGCGCCGGACTGGATCCGACGACCTTCAACAAGAGCAAGCGCACGACCAGCGACGGCAAGCTGCGCTGGCCGTCGACGGAAAGCATCTCCAAGGTGCTGGACGCCACCGGCGCCTCGTTGACGGAGTTCGTCAGCCTGGTCGGCGATGGCACCGGCACCAATCCACTGCAGCGGGTCCCGGTGATCGGCTATGCCCAGGCGGGCTCCGCCGGCTATTTCGACGACGCCGGCTTCCCGGCCGGCAGCGGCTGGGACGAACTGCTGTTCCCCAGCCTGGGCGACCCGCACGCCTACGCGCTGGAGATCTCGGGCGACAGCATGGAGCCGGTGTACCGCGACGGTGACACCATCATCATCTCCCCCGCCGCGCAGATCCGCCGCAACGACCGCGTCGTCGTCCGCACCAAGGGCGGCGAGGTGATGGCGAAGCAACTGATCCGCGAAACCGCGACCCGGATCGAGCTGCTGTCGATCAACCGCGCCCACCCCGACCGCAGCATCCCGCTGTCGGACGTCGCCTGGATGGCGCGGATCATCTGGGCCAGCCAGTGAGGGTGGGGGCTGCGCGCTGAGGCGGATGGACCGCCGATGCCCCCTCCCCATCCCTCCCCATCCCTCCCCCGCCTTCGGCGGTGGAGGGGCAGGAAGTTCGTCGGCGTGACATTCGGCAAAAGAGCGGCGGAGTTCCCTCTCCCGCGTGAGCGGGGGAGGGTTAGGGAGGGGGCAAATACCTCTCCGATCCGGCATTTATCCTAGGAAAATTTCCCTTTACACCCCAGGCAACCACACGCTACCGTCCAATCCATGGACCGTACCGCCCGCCTGGACAGCCTTCACCGCACCCATGACGGCCAGCCGCCGAAGCCCGAGCTTCGCCTCGCCCTGCTCGGCGGTCCCAGCCGCGCCGATGCTCTCAAACGCGCCGCAACGCTCCGCCTGCACACCGACCTCACGGCGGAAGCGCGCCTCGCAATAGCCCGGCGCCGCCGCGGTCTGACCGCGACGTCCTGCCGGGCCGACGCGTGGCTGGCCCGCCTGGCCGCCACGCTGGCCCATCACCGCGGCGCCGCGGTCACGCTGCTGCTCGATCAGCGGAACGCGTATTCCCAATAGAGCGCCCGCGCCCGCTCGAAGCAGGGGCCGGCGGCGAAGCTGCGGTCCTCCACCTTGGTGACCGGCACGCATTTGGCGTGGTTGCCGGTGGAGAAGACCTCGTCGGCGTCCAGCACGTCCTGCGGGGTCAGGGTGCATTCCTCCACCGTGACGCCGTCGTTGCGCAGCAGGCCGATGATGCGCTGGCGGGTGATGCCGTTCAGGAAACAGCCGTTGGGCACCGGCGTCCGCACCACGCCGTCCTTGGCGATGAACAGGTTGGAAGTGGCGAATTCGGCGACGTTGCCGATGACGTCCAGCATGATGGCGTTCTGGAAGCCGCGCTTGCGCGCCTCGGTCAGCGCCAGCCCGGCGTTGGGGTAGAGGCAGGCGGCCTTGGCCTCGGTCGGGGCCATGGTCGGGATCGGCCGGCGGCGGGTGGAGATGCAGGCGGCAAAGCCGGTCGGCTTGGGCAGCGGGTCCTCGTAGACCGACAGGACGAAGCGCGTCGTCTCCGGCGCCGGGGCGACGAAGCCGTCCTCGGCGTAGAACATCGGGCGGATGTAAAGCTCGGCGTCCTTGGAGAAGCGGCGGATGCCGTCCCAGCACAGCTCCTCGATCTCGCCGGCGGTCACCATCGGCTCCAGCCCCATGACCTGGGCCGAGCGGATGGCGCGGGCGCAATGCTGGTCGAGGTCGGGGGCCACGCCCTGGAAGGCGCGCGCGCCGTCGAAGACCGTCGAAGAGAGCCACAGCGTGTGCGACAGCGGTCCGACGATCGGGGGGTTGCCCTCCACCCACTCGCCCTGGATCCAGCTCCACGCCTGCCCTGCCATGCCGCCCAT
This sequence comes from Azospirillum sp. TSO35-2, assembly GCF_003116095.1. GTDB lineage: Bacteria > Pseudomonadota > Alphaproteobacteria > Azospirillales > Azospirillaceae > Azospirillum. The sequence goes on along the minus strand of NZ_LGRA01000018.1, from coordinate 990,346 downwards.
GATACGTCCTTCCCTCGTCTGAGACTGTGCCGATTGGTTGAGCCGATCGGTCGGGCGCCGCCGGAGCGCGCCGCCCGTGCTACGTCGTTTTCGATCCCGGCCTCCGGAAAGCATACCCCCTCGTCGCCATCGGTCAACCGCCGCACAAGTGAACGCTGCACAAGACGGGAGCGCTTTGCGGGTTGGACCGTTGATGTGGGGGAAGACCGCAAGACCATCACAGAGGAGCGACCGATGCCCATCACCGACAGCGCCGGCCTGAACGCCGCCCCACCGAACCCTCAACCGCGCCCGCACGAGGATGTCCCGGTCGTCGACGTGCCGATCACCGACAACCCCGACCTGCCCGACCCGGGCGGCCCCGGCACCACCGACGCACCGGTCCCCGGCGGCGATTTGCCGCCGTCGCAGCCGATCAACCCGGACTTCGTTTGATAGCACCCGCCCAAACGCAAACGAGGCGCCCCGGTGGGGGCGCCTCGCCTGTGGCAACGACGAACGCGACGGCTGCGATCAGCGGCGCACGACCATCAGCTTCTTGATCTCGGCGATGGCCTTGGCGGGGTTCAGACCCTTCGGGCACGCCTTGGTGCAGTTCATGATGGTGTGGCAGCGGTACAGGCGGAACGGGTCCTCGAGGTTGTCGAGGCGCTCGCCCGTCATCTCGTCGCGGCTGTCGACGATCCAGCGGTAGGCCTGGAGCAGGATCGACGGACCGAGGTAACGGTCGCCGTTCCACCAGTAGCTGGGGCAGGAGGTCGAGCAGCAGAAGCACAGGATGCACTCGTAGAGGCCGTCCAGCTTGGCGCGGTCCTCCGGCGACTGCAGGCGTTCGCGGCTGGGGGCCGGCGACTGGGTCTGCAGCCACGGCTTGATCGAGGCGAGCTGCGCGTAGACGTGGTTCAGGTCGGGGACCAGATCCTTCACCACCGGCATGTGCGGCAGCGGGTAGATCTTGACGTCGCCCGGAACCTCGTCGATCGCCTTCAGGCAGGCCAGCGTGTTCGTGCCGTCGATGTTCATCGCGCACGAGCCGCAGATGCCCTCGCGGCAGGAGCGCCGGAAGGTCAGCGTGCTGTCGACCTGGTTCTTGATGTAGATGATCGCGTCCAGGATCATCGGCCCGAACTTGTCGAGGTCGACGACATAGGTGTCGACCCGCGGGTTCTGGCCGTCCTCGGGGCTCCAGCGGTAGATCTTGAAGCTCTTGGCCCGCTTGGCGCCGTTCGCGACGTTGACGGTCTTGCCGACGCCGACCTTGGAGTTGGCTGGCAGGTTGAATTCAACCATGGCTGATATCCTTGCTATCCGGCTGGTCTATCCGGCGGGCCTTAGTAGACGCGGGCCTTCGGCGGGAAGACGTCGACTTCGTCGGTCAGGGTGTACATGTGGACCGGGCGGTAATCGATCCGGGTCTCGCCATTGTCCCCGACCCAGATGACGGTGTGCTTCATCCAGCTCTCGTCGTCGCGGTTCGGATAATCCTCACGCGCGTGGGCGCCGCGGCTCTCCGGACGGTTCTGCGCCGAATGCAGCGTGGCGACCGCCTGCCCCAGCAGGTTGTCCAGCTCCAGCGCCTCGACCAGATCGGAGTTCCAGACCAGCGAGCGGTCGGAGATCGCCATCTCGCCCTTCTTGGCGAAGACGGCGTCGATCTTCTTCACGCCCTCGTCCAGGACCTCGCCGGTGCGGAAGACGGCGCAGTTGTTCTGCATCGTCCGCTGCATCTCCAGCCGCAGGTCGGCCGACTTGATCGAGCCCTTGGCGTTGCGGATGCGGTCGAACCGCTCCAGCGCCTTGTCGGTGCTGCTGTCCTTGACCGACGGGGCCTTGCCCGGCTCGACGATCTCGGCGGCGCGGATGGCGGCCGAGCGGCCGAACACCACGAGGTCGAGCAGCGAGTTGGAGCCCAGGCGGTTGGCGCCGTGGACCGACACGCAGGCCGCCTCGCCGATCGCCATCAGGCCGGGGACGACCTGGTCGGGGTTGTCGGCGGTCGGCGACACCACTTCGCAGCGGAAGTTGGTCGGGATGCCGCCCATGTTGTAGTGGACGGTCGGCAGAACCGGGATCGGCTCCTTGGTGACGTCCACGTTCGCGAAGATCTTGGCCGTCTCGGCGATGCCGGGCAGGCGCTGGTGGATGATCTCCGGCGGCAGGTGCTCCAGGTGCAGGTGGATGTGGTCCTTGTGCTCACCCACGCCGCGGCCTTCGCGGATCTCGATGGTCATCGAGCGGGACACGACGTCGCGCGACGCCAGATCCTTGGCCGACGGGGCGTAGCGCTCCATGAAGCGCTCGCCGTTGGAGTTGGTCAGGTAGCCACCCTCGCCGCGCACGCCCTCGGTGATGAGGCAGCCGGAGCCGTAGATGCCGGTCGGGTGGAACTGCACGAACTCCATGTCCTGCAGCGGCAGGCCGGCGCGCAGGACCATGCCGCCGCCGTCGCCGGTGCAGGTGTGGGCCGAGGTCGCCGAGAAGTAGGCGCGGCCGTAGCCGCCGGTCGCCAGCACGACCAGCTGGCCGCGGAAGCGGTGCAGCGTGCCGTCGTCCAGGTTCCAGGCCAGCACGCCCTTGCAGACGCCGTCCTCCATGATGAGGTCGAGCGCGAAGTACTCGACGAAGAACTCCGCCTCGTGCTTCAGCGACTGCTGGTAGAGCGTGTGCAGGATGGCGTGGCCGGTGCGGTCGGCGGCGGCGCAGGTCCGGTAGGCCTGGGTCTTGCCGTACTGCGCGGTCATGCCGCCGAAGGCGCGCTGGTAGATCTTGCCTTCGGGCGTGCGCGAGAACGGAACGCCGTAGTGCTCCAGCTCGATGATCGCCGGGATCGCCTCGCGGCACATGTACTCGATGGCGTCCTGGTCGCCCAGCCAGTCCGACCCCTTGACGGTGTCGTACATGTGGTAGCGCCAGTCGTCCTCGCCCATGTTGCCGAGCGCGGCCGAGATGCCGCCCTGCGCCGCCACGGTGTGGCTGCGGGTCGGGAACACCTTGGTGATGCAGGCGGTCTTCAGGCCCTTTTCGGCCATGCCGAAGGTGGCGCGCAGACCGGCGCCGCCGGCGCCGACGACGACGACGTCATAGGTGTGGTCGATGATGTTGTAAGCGGTCGCCATGGTCGGTCAGGCTCCGATGAAAATCTTCACGACGGCGAGCACGCAGGCCGCCGCCAGCGCGAAGGACAGGAACTTGATGGCGATGATCAGCGCCAGCTTCTGCCATTCGACATGGACGTAATCCTCGACCACCACCTGCATGCCCGCCTGGGCATGGTGGAAGGTGACGGCCGCCGTCAGGATCATCATGACCGCCGAGAAGGGCGACTTCATCCAGGCCACGAAGGCGGCGTGGCCGGCACCCAGATGGCCGATGACGCCGAAGACGAACCAGACGGTCAGCGGAACCAGGGCCAGCGCGCTGAGGCGCTGGTGCCACCAATGCTCGGTGCCGTACTTGGCCGAGCCCAGGCCGCGGGCGTGGGCCAGCGGCGAGCGGAGGGTCTTGTTGTTGGACGCCATGCTCTCTCTCCTCACCACACGGCCAGGCCGACGATCCAGGTCAGCACGGTCAGGACGGCCGTGGCGACGATCACGATCTTGGCGCCACGCTCGGCGTCGGGCAGTTCCAGCGACTTGCCGGTGTCCCAGATCAGGTGACGGATGCCGTTGCACAGGTGGTAGTACAGCGCGATCGACCAGCCGAACATCAGCAGCATTCCGAAGAACGAGCCGATGAAGCCCTGGGCCCGCGCGAAGGCGTCCGGGCCCACCGCGGCGGCAACCAGCCACCAGGTCAGCAGAAGCGTGCCCACGGCCAGCCCCACGCCCATAATGCGGTGCGTGATGGACAGCGCCATGGTCCACTGGAACTTGTAGATTTGGAGATGCGGGGAGAGCGGCCGACCGCTGCCGTTTGCCATTGCGTCGTCCTCTGTTCGCGGCCGGGCGCGGCGCAACATGACGATTGCCGCGGCGGCTGGGTGGTGCGTGCCCTTTTGGGACGGTTCTCCGTCCTATTGGTTGGCGCAATGAATTACGCTCCCGCAGCAGCCGAGTCAACGGCGGGGGGTGGCCGAAAGTGCTGGTGTGACGATTTTGGCGCAGCGCGGGAAGTGGCTGAAAAGAAACGCCCTTCAGGTTCCGTGGTATTACCAGCAACCGTGGGCAGCGGCGGCGGCCGATCCTGCGGTCCCGCTACTTGTCGAAGCGGCGCACGTTCTCCACCATCATCGAGTACATCTGCGTAATCAGTTCCGCCGGGCGCAGGCGGCCGAACGGAATGTTGTCCTTGGCCCATTCCACCAGCCCGGGCGGCGGCTTGACCGGCGCCACCTCGTACCCCGCCTTCTTCAGCGCCGCGGTCACGGCACGGGCCTGCTTGGCATAATCCTCGTTGAAGAAGGACTTGTCGGCGTCCTTGATCGCCTTGGCGATGAGATCCTCGATGGGCGGGGCGGGCATGCCGGGGCTGCGGTGCTTTGGTTCGGGAACGGTTGACGCCACCCTGTCACAGCGCGGGGAGGTTCGCAATTCCGCGGTGGCCGCCACCGCCCTACCCATTCCGACCGCCCAGGTCCGGCGCCATTGGGGTGCTCCAAGTGTTCGCCGGCGTCTGGCGGGCATGTCGCTGCGCCCTGCCCAGCGACTGCCAGACAGGACGCAGGTTGCGCCAGTCCTTCCGAACATATCAGTGCATTCCACTGCCCGAAAGGTCAGTGGATACTGTCATCTGCACGGAAGGTCAGTAGACATTGCTTGCGGAGAGCGCTTCCATTGCCCGGCCTCCATTGGTTTTCCGCAAGCCTCGGACTGGGAGAGGGAACTGGAATGGCGCACCCGACCGACGCGACCCTCGACCTCGGCCCGAACGCGCTGGGGGCGGCGCCCAGCCGGTCGCGCGAGGGTGTCCTGTTCGCCGGCGCGGTGTCGATCCTGGTGCTGGCGCTGTGGAGCATCCCGAAGCTCAGCTTCGCCGACGGCGGTGTCCATGTCGCGATGGCGCATCTGCTGACGGTGCTGGAGACCGGCACCGCCGATCCCATCCTGTCGCAGTACTTCACCCCCAACATCCAGGCCGAACCCAACTGGTTCATCTATCCGATCCTGGCCGGCCTGCTGCGGGTGTTCGATCCCTATACGGCCGAGAAAATCCTGCTGACCGGCTATGTGATCGGCTTCCCCTACGCCTTCCGCTACGCGGTGACGGCGGTCAACCCGCGCAACGCGCCGCTGTCCTGGTTCGCCCTGCCCTTCGTGTTCTCCTGGCCGCTCAACCTCGGCCTTTACAACTTCATCTTCAGCCTGGTCTGGCTGTTCGTCGCCCTGGGCTATGCCCTGCGCCGTTGGACCGCGATGACGCCGGCCCGCACCCTGGTGATGACGCTGCTGGGACTGATCACCTACGCCTCCCACCTGACCGCCGCCATTGTGCTGTGCCTGTGTCTGGGCGGACTCGGCGTCTGGCTGCTGTGGTGCGAGATCCGGCACCCCGGGTCATCGGGATTGCGGCGCGCCGAACCGCGCCAGAGGGTGGACGGAGGCGCAGCCCGCCGGCTGTGGGTGCCCTTCGCCGCCTTTGCGCTGGCGATGCTGCCCATCGTGGTGCTGACGCTGCTGTTCGCCCTGCGCAACACCGGGCAGAAGGTGGAGTTCGGGCCGGACCTCTGGTACCGGACCAAGATGCTGCTCTACGGCAACGTCATCCTGTCGCACACGCGGTGGGAGGGGGTGTTCTCAACCCCGGTGGCGCTGCTGCCCATCGTGGCGGCGCCGGCGCTGCTGATCGCCCGCCGCCGCGGGCGGTCACCGGCGCCGGCCGGCCCGGCCTCCCCCCTCGACGGCATGCTGGTGGGCGCGCTCCTGGTGCTGCTGTTCAGCTACGCCATTCCCAACAGCATGTCGGGCGGCGGGCTGGCGGTGCAGCGCATCCAGATCTTTCCGTATCTCGTGCTGATGCTCTGGCTGGCGCTGGTCAGCGACTGGCCCGCCCTGCGCCGGGCGACCACCGTGATCGCCGGGGTGGCGACGGCCGGGCTGCTCGCCATCAACCTGCAGCACAACCACCGGAACAGCCGCTACGTCGCCGAGTTCGACAGCGCCGTCGAATGGCTGGAGCCGGGACGGACCATGCTGCTGCTCGATTTCACCGGATGGAAGGCCAGCCCGGATGGGGCGCATGACAGCTTTCGCCTGAACTTCGTCGGCCATCCGCAGTCGCTCTTCGTGGTGAACCGTCCGCTGGTCGACCTGAACCTCTATCAGGCGTCGACCCCGAACTTTCCGGTGCGCTACCGGCGCGACACCGATCCCTACGTCCACCTGCGCGGCAACGGCGCGAACCCCGAGACGCCGCCGACCGACGAGTTCCTGATGGCCGGGACGCGCAGCGCCATCCAGGTCGATTATGTCCTGGTCTGGGGGCTGACGCCGGAGCGCGCCGCCATGGACGGAGCCGACCTCGCCCTCGACCAGCTGGCCGCCGGCTACGAGTTGGTCCACGTCTCCGACCATGGCTGGATGCGCGTCTACCGGCGTCGGGAGTGACCGGGCCCTACGAGGCCAGCGCCGCGTCCTTCTCCGCGATGACGTTGGCGATGGCGGCGCGTTCGGCGGCGGTCAGGCGCAGGCTGGCGCTCTTCAACTGGCCGCAGGCCGCCATGATGTCCTCGCCGCGCGGGGTGCGGACCGGGCTGGCGTAGCCGGCGTTGTTGACGATGTCGCCGAACACCTGGATCGCCCGGTCGGTCGAGCGCTCGTACGGCGCGCCCGGCCACGGGTTGAAGGGGATCAGGTTGATCTTGGCCGGCACGCCCTCCAGCAGCTTGACCAGCGCGCGGGCGTCGGCCGGCGTGTCGTTCACGCCCTTCAGCATCACGTATTCGAAGGTGATGCGGCGGGCGTTGGACAGGCCGGGGTAATTGCGGCAGGCGTCGATCAGCTCCCGCAGCGGGTACTTGCGGTTGATCGGCATGATGATGTTGCGCAGCTCGTCGGTGACGGCGTGCAGGCTGACCGCGAGGTTGACGTTCAGCTCCTGCCCGCAACGCTCCATCATCGGCACGACGCCGGAGGTCGACAGCGTGATGCGCCGCTTGGAGATCGAGATGCCGTCGCCGTCCATCACGATCTTCAGCGCCTTGGCGACGTTCTCGTAATTGAACAGCGGTTCGCCCATGCCCATCATGACGATGTTGGACAGCATGCGCCCGTCGGGCGGCGCCGGCCATTCGCCCAGCATGTCGCGGGCCAGCATGACCTGCGCCAGGATTTCCGACGAATCCAGGTTGCGGACCAGCCGCTGCGTGCCGGTGTGGCAGAAACGGCAGGTCAGCGTGCAGCCGACCTGGGAGGAGACGCAGAGCGTGCCGCGGTCCGTCTCGGGGATGTGGACGCTTTCCACATCCTGGCCGTCGGGCATGCGCAGCAGCCACTTGCGGGTGCCGTCCGTCGATGTCAGGTCCGTCACCACCGTCGGCCGCGCCACGACGTAGAGGTCGGCCAGCTTTTCCCGCACCGGCTTGGCCAGCGTGGTCATCTCGGCGAAATCGGTGGAGCCGCGGTGATAGATCCAGTGCCAGAGCTGGCGCGCCCGGAATTTCTCCAGGCCGACCGACAGCATCTCGGCTTCCAGCTCATCGCGGGACAGGCCGACAAGGTTCTTGCGGCCGTCGGCGTCGGTCGCCGGCAGCACGAAGGTGGAGGCATGATGGGAGGCGCTCATGGCCCGATTACATAGGGCCATGAGCGCGCGGAGTCAAAAGACCAAGTGAAAAAAGACCAAGTGGATCGCTGGGCGGACCGCCGGGCCGAAGGCCGGGCGGACCAACCGTGACGATCAGCGCTTCACGCCGCAGGCTTCGTTGATCGCGTCATAGGCTTGGCCGACGCCGTCCAGGCTGTAGGTGTCGGTCGTCTTGGTGCCGCGGCCGGACACGCCCTTGACCACCATCTGCTTGCCGTTGCGCAGGGCGGCGGTGACCGCACGGTCGGTTTCCGGATCGCGGGCCCAGGCGGTCTCGCCGTCGGTGAACAGCTTGAAGGCCTTGCCGTCGATGGTGACGTCGCCGTCGCTGCCCTTCTTGAACGGATAGCCGACGATGATGCTGACGACGTCCAGCGTCTTTTCCGCCGGGCGGTGCGTGACCAGCGCGTAGACGTCGCCGCGCTTGGCCTTGGCCGGGTCCGACTTCTTGGGCTGGCTCGACATGTAGCAGACCTTGCGGCCGTTCTCCTCGAAGGCGAACGCGTTCCAGTCCTTGAAGGTGCCGAGATGGCGCGGGTCGGCTGCGGCGGCGGGCGCCGCCAGCAGGCCGCTCAGGACGGCGGACGCGGCGAGGGCGGAGAGGACAGAACCGGCAAAGGCGGCCCCGGCAATGCGGCGGACGGCGGTGTGTTGCAACATCGGTCTTGCGTCGGCTCGTGGTTGGTCCGTGGGGTGCGGGCGGACACTACCCCAAAGGGACAGCCCATTCCAAGGCCGGAGGGCCGGATCGGACCCGCTTTCTCACGAGGCCCGGCACCCGCATCGTGACATTTCGCCGCACCGGGAGCACCATCGGATTTGATGCAAATCCTGGAGAAATACCGGGTTCCCGCTATACCGAAGGTTGGCGCCGTCACGGTCGGGACGGGCCGCGAGGGGGATGGGCATGGCCAAGATACTGGTGGTGGACGACGATCCGGTCACGCGCAACCTGATCCGCGCGATCCTGACCCGGGACGAGCATGACGTGACGCTGTGCGCCGGCGCGGTCGAAGCGATCGAGGCGCTGTCCTTCCAGCCCTTCGACCTGCTGCTGACCGACATCATCATGCCGCAGCACGACGGGTTCGAAGTGATCCAGGCGGCGCGCAACCTGCGCCCGGAGATGCCGGTGATGATCCTGTCGGCGATCGACGGCAAGGTGCCGCAGGATCTGACCGCCGCCGCCTTCGCCCGGCTGGGCGTGTCCCGCGTCATCGCCAAGCCGATCAACCCGTCGCTGCTGGCGTCGGAGGTTCTGGCCGCCATCGTTGCGGGATGACCGGCACGGGCCCGCCGTTGTACGGCAATGGCGTCTTCGGTTGAATGAACAACGGGATGGGATTACTTTGGCGCTTGCGCACCGATGAGTCGCAACCGGTGGGAATGCCATGCTCCACGACGATGCACGGCCGGGGACGGTCGGACCGGTCGCCAGGCCGCCGTTCAGGGTCCTGATCGTCGATGCCGATCCCGCGCTTCTGGCCACGGCCCGCACCGCGCTCGACGGGCTGGCGATCGACGGCGCCGGGGTCACGCTCGACTCCGTCACCTCCGCCGCCGAGGCGCGCACGGCGTTGCAGGAGCATCCCGATACCGCCCTGATCCTGCTGGAGATCGCGCTGGAAGGCGGCCGCGCCGGGCTGGAGCTGATCGCCCACCTGCGCCGCGACCTGGGCAACCGACGCACCCGCATCGTCGTCTGCGCCGCCCATCCCGACGCAGCCAGCGAGGAGGAGGCGATCACCGCCAACGACGTCAGCGACTGGCGTCCCAAGGCAGAGCTGACGCCGCGCGCGCTGCGCACCGCGGTCGCCGGGCAGCTGCGCACCTTCGCCGGCCTCCAGGCGCTGGCGGCCGGGCGCAAGGGGCTGGCCCGCATGCTGGTGGCCACCACCGGCCTCTTGGAGATGCGCACCCCCGACGTCCTGTTCCCCAACATCCTGCCGCGCGTGGTCGGGCTGCTCGGCATCGGGCACCACGCGCTGCTGTGCATCCAGGGCGACACCCTGCCGCGCGACCGCAGGATCCGGGTGCGCGCCGCCACCGGCCGCTTCGCCCGCTGGAAGGACGTGGATCTGGCGGAGCTGGGCGAACCGCGGGTCGAAGCCGCGCTGGACCGGCTGTCGCCCGGCAGCGAGACCATCGTCGAGCCGGACTTCTGCGCGCTGCGCCTGCGCGCCAGCGGCGGCATCACCGGCATGATCTATGTCGAGGGCCGCAACGACGGCACCGCGCGCGAGTGGCAGTTGCTGGAGCTGTTCCGCAACAAATGCTCCATCGCCTTCGAGAACGCCCTGCTGATCGAGGAGCTGAACACCTCGCAGAAGGCCACCGTGCTGGCGATGGGCGCGCTCGCCGAATACAAGGACAACGCGGCGACCGGCCATCTGCAGCGCATGGAACGGCTGGTCGGCGCCATCGCCCGCGAACTGCACCGGCGCGAGGCGTTCCGCGACGAGTTGGACGCCGACTTCGTCGAGAAGGTCGGGCTGGCCGCCCTGCTGCACGACGTCGGCATGCTGAGCGTGTCGGACGAGACGCTGGGCATGCCGGGGGAGCTGACCGGCATCGACATGCAGATGATCCAGCGCCACACCGAGATCGGCCACCGCATCCTGGCCGAAGCGGCGGTGCCGCTGCGCGGCCGGTCGCTGCTGTCCATCGCGGCGGAGATCGCGCGCTGCCACCACGAGCGCTACGACGGCTCCGGCTATCGGGAAGGGCTGAAGGGCGACGCCATCCCGATCAGCGCCCGCATCACCGCGGTGGCCGACGTGTTCGACGCGCTGATCACCCGCCGGCAATACCGCGGCGCCTGGCTGGTGGAGGACGCCATCGCCTGGATCATCGAGCGGTCGGGGCGCGATTTCGACCCGCGGGTCGTCGACGCCTTCGTCCACGTCGTCCGCCGCTTCCAGACCGACGCCCCCGACTGGTTCCCCAGGGCGGAAGGCAGCCACGGCATGCTGGGCGGCGCCATCGGCCGCAAGCTCCGCGCCCTGTTCGGCCGCCGGGCGGCGGCGATGTGAGACTGGGGCCTCGGGGTGTGAAACGCTGACCGGCGTGGAAGGCGGGGTGCAACGTCTGGCGTGGCTGATGGGTTGACTTTATAGTCATTCCACGTCCACGAGGAGCGCCGAGGCATGGCCGACGTCGTCATCTACACCACGCCCTTCTGTCCCTACTGCATGCGGGCCAAGAGCCTGCTCGACCGCAAGGGCGTCCGCTACGAGGAAATCGACCTCTACGTCCAGCCGGGCCGCCGCAGCGAGATGATCGAGCGGTCGGAGGGCCGGACCACCGTCCCGCAGATCTTCATCGACGGGAAGCCCTACGGCGGCAGCGACGACATCCACGCGCTGGACCGCGCCGGCAAGCTCGACCCGCTGCTGGGCATCGCGGCATGAGCGGCAGCGTCGTGAAGGCGGCTTGCGTCCAGGTGAACGCCGGCACCGAGCTGGAGCCGAACCTGCGCGCGGCGGGCGACCTCGTCCGCCGCGCGCGCGACGCCGGGGCGGAGTTCATCACCCTGCCGGAGAATGTCGGCTGGGTCGTCCAGGGTCGCGCCAAGACGATGGAGCGGGTGCGGACCGAGGCGGAGCATCCCGGCATCCCCTTCTTCGCCGATCTGGCGCGGGAAACCGGGGCCTGGATCCTGGGCGGCACGCTGCATGTCCTGCTGGACGAGCAGCGGATCGCCAACCGCAGCTATCTGTACGACGCCGAAGGCCGGATCGTCGCCCATTACGACAAGATCCACATGTTCGACGTCACGCTGAAGGACGGCGAGGTCTACCGCGAATCCGCCACCTTCCGGCCGGGCGAACGCGCGGTGGTCGCCAACACCCCCTGGGGCGGCGTCGGCCTGACCATCTGCTACGACGTGCGCTTCCCCTATCTGCACCGGGCGCTGGCCAAGGCGGGGGCGATGATCCTCACCGCGCCGGCCGCCTTCACCGTGCCGACCGGCCGGGCGCACTGGCACACGCTGCTGCGCGCCCGCGCCATCGAGACCGGCTGCTTCGTCGTCGCCCCGGCCCAGACCGGCACCCACGACGAGGGCCGCCAGACCTACGGCCACTCCCTGCTGATCGCCCCCTGGGGCGAGGTGCTGGCCGATGCCGGCAGCGACGTTGGGTTCATCGTCGCCGACCTCGACCTCGACCGCGTCGCCGAGGCGCGCGGCATGGTCCCGTCACTGACCCACGACCGCGCTTTCGAGGTGGAGCGCCTCGGGTTCTGAGAGACGGCGCGTTCCGGCGGTCAGGGAGGGGGCAGCGGCACGCCGGCCCCCCCCTCCACCGCGTCCCGCATCGCACAGAGGCGCTGGATGACCGCCGGCTTCGGCGCCGTTACCTCGCCCTGCTCGAAGGCGACCACCGTCAGGCGGTCACGGACGACCTCCAGCAACTCGCCGCTGCGCAGCAGGAAATCGGGCGAGGACGGGCGGCCGAAACGGGCGTTGCCGGCGGCGAAGGTCTCGTAGATCAGGACGCCGCCGGGCTCCAGCGCCGCCAGGATCGCCGGGAACAGCGGGCGGTGCAGGTAGTTGGCGACGACGATCCCGGCAAAGCGCTGATCCTCCGGCAGCGGCCCGAGGGTGCCGGTCTGGGTGCCGGTCTCCAGGTCGGCCTGCACCAGCGTCACCCCGTCGGCGCCGTCCAGGTCGGCGACGCCGCCGAGGTTGCGGTCCAGCCCGACCACCGGGTGGCCGCGGTCGCGGAACAGCCGCAGATGCCGCCCGCCACCGCAGGCGAGGTCGAGCACCTCGCCGCCGGCGCGGACCAGCGGGGCGAAGCGCACCACCCAGGGCGACGGCGGGGACGGTGGACCGGAGGACGGGGTTGGCAAAGGCGAGGTGGACGGCATCGGCGGACCCTCTGGAACCATGATCGAACGGGTGGATTGAGCGGCCGGAATGGAAGACAACCCCGTCCGGCGTTTGACGGCGCGGCCCGGGCGTGCTGAATTAAGGCCGTTCCCGAGTCGCGCCGCAACCCGGTTCGGCGCCCGGGCTTTCGACCATTCCTTTGCCGGTAGTTCTTGGGGCTTGTGGGGACATGATCCTCTTCGCGTTGAAATGTTCGTCCGACCATCGGTTCGAGGCGTGGTTCCGCAACGGCGCCGCCTATGACGAGCAGGCGGCGGCCCACCAGATCGCCTGCCCGATCTGCGGCGACACCGTCGTCGCCAAGGCGCCGATGGCCCCGCGGATCGCCAGGGGCGTGGCCAAGGCCGCCGACCGCGCGCAGGAGCAGGCAGCGGCGGCAGCCAACGCCGGTGCGCCCGCCGCCGTGGCGCCCGCCGCCGCGCCGGCGCTGCCGGTCCCGATACCGGCGCCGGCGCTGGCGCCGGCCGACATGATGGCCGCCCTGCCGCCGACGCTGAACGACGCCCAGCGCGAGGCGGTGGCCGAGGTGATGCGGCAGTTGACCGAGGTCCGCCGCAGCGTCGAGAAGAACTGCGACTATGTCGGCGACCAGTTCGCCGAGGAGGCCCGCCGCATCCATTACGGCGAGTCCGACCCGCGCGGCATCTACGGCGAGGCGTCGGAGGAGGAGGTCGCCGAACTCAATGAAGAGGGTGTGACATTTCACCGCATCCCCTGGATCCCGCGCACCGATTCCTGACCCGTCCCCGCCCCGGCCAAGTGACGGCGGGGCGATCGATTCCGAAGGAAACTTTCCGAAAAGCTGACGATTTGCAAGGCGCGCCCGGCGACGGGGGCGCCTTTCGCATTTCGGCCCAGGCTGTTGGCGGCGTTCGGTTTTCCCCCGCCGCGGCGCCGGCCGGGTGGTGGCCGGGCGGTGGCCGGCGGATTGCCCATCGACCAAGGTAGGGGGTGCGCCCAACAATGATCTGTATCAAACAATTGGGCAGGTCAAGGGCGTAGGAATAAGGGACATTCCCGGACGCTCCCGCCCGGACGGAACAGCCCGAGTGTCTCAAAGCCGTCGAACAATCGCTCGGCACTCGATGAGGGGACGCACATGAATCAAAATGCACAACGGATTGTGAACAATCCGAAGTTCCAGGAGCTGGTGGCCAAGCGGTCCGCCTTCGCCTGGACTTTGTCGATCGCTATGCTCGTCATCTATTTCGGTTTCATCCTGCTGGTCGCTTTCGGGAAGCAGTTCCTGGGCACGCCGATCGGTTCCGGTGTGACGACCTGGGGCATTCCCATCGGCGTCTTCACCATCGTGTCCGCCTTCATCCTGACCGGCATCTACGTTCACCGGGCGAACGGCGAATTCGACGAGATGAACCGCCAGATCCTGGAGGAATCGAAGTGATGCGCGCCATCCACACCCGCATCGCGGCCGTCACGGCCGCCGCCACCGGGGCGGCGCTGCTGCTGCCCACCGGCGCCATGGCCGACGCCATCGGCGGCTCGGTGCAGAAGCAGGCGACCAACTGGTCGGCCATCCTGATGTTCCTGGCCTTCGTGCTGTTCACCCTGGGCATCACCTACTGGGCGGCCCGCCGCACCAAGTCGGCCAAGGACTTCTACGCCGCCGGCGGCGGCATCACCGGCTTCCAGAACGGTCTGGCCATCGCCGGCGACTACATGTCGGCGGCCTCGTTCCTGGGCATCGCCGGCCTCGTCTACGCGTCGGGCTTCGACGGCCTGATCTACTCGGTGGGCTGGCTGGTCGGCTGGCCGATCGTGCTGTTCCTGATCGCCGAGCGGCTGCGCAACCTGGGCAAGTACACCTTCGCCGACGTCGCGTCCTACCGCTTCCAGCAGACCCCGATCCGCACCCTGTCGGCCTGCGGCTCGCTGGCCACGGTGACCTTCTACCTGATCGCCCAGATGGTCGGCGCCGGCAAGCTGATCCAGCTGCTGTTCGGCCTCGACTATCTGGTCGCCGTCATCCTCGTCGGCGTGCTGATGATCGGCTACGTCACCTTCGGCGGCATGCTGGCCACCACCTGGGTGCAGATCATCAAGGCGGTGATGCTGCTGTCCGGCGCCTCCTTCATGGCCTTCATGATCCTCGCCAAGTTCGGCTTCAGCCCCGAGGCGATGTTCAAGGCCGCCGTCGACATCCACCCGAAGGGTCTGGCGATCATGTCGCCCGGCACGCTGGTGTCCGACCCGATCTCGGCGATCTCGCTGGGCATGGCCCTGATGTTCGGCACCGCCGGCCTGCCGCACATCCTGATGCGCTTCTTCACGGTGTCCGACGCCAAGGAAGCCCGCAAGTCGGTCTTCTACGCCACCGGCTTCATCGGCTACTTCTACATCCTGACCTTCATCATCGGCTTCGGCGCCATCCTGATGATCCTGGCCCCCGACGCCAACGGTGCCTACCCGTTCCTGACGGCCGGCCCGGCGGCCGGTGCCAAGGCGGCGATCACCGCGATCATCGGCGGCACCAACATGGCGGCCATCCACACCGCCCATGCGGTCGGCGGCGACCTGTTCTACGGCTTCATCTCGGCGGTTGCCTTCGCCACCATCCTGGCGGTGGTTGCCGGCCTGACGCTGGCCGGCGCCTCGGCGGTCTCCCATGACCTCTACGCCTCGGTCTTCGCCAAGGGCCGCGCCAACGAGGCCGACGAAATCCGCGTGTCGAAGATCACCACGGTCGTCATCGGCATCGTCTCGATCATCCTGGGCGTCGCGTTCGAGAACCAGAACGTCGCCTTCATGGTCGGTCTTGCCTTCGTCATCGCCGCCTCGGCCAACTTCCCGATCCTGCTGATGTCGATGTTCTGGGGCAAGATGACCACCCGCGGTGCGGTGATGGGCGGTGCGCTCGGCCTGATCTCGGCGATCGTCCTGCTGGTGCTGGGCCCGACCGTGTGGAAGGCCGTGCTGGGCAACCCGGCGGCGATCTTCCCGTACGACAACCCCGGCTTCTTCACCATCCCGCTCGCCTTCGCCGGTATCTGGTTCTTCTCGATCACCGACAACAGCGAGCAGGCCCAGAAGGAGCGCCGCGCGTTTGAAGCCCAGTACATCCGGTCGCAGACCGGCCTGGGCGCCGAAGGGGCTTCCGCCCACTAAGAGGCGGAACGGGAAGGGCGTGCCTCGCACCGCGCCCTTCCCCCCTTTGGCCTTCGCGTGAAGGCTGCGCTGCCAAGTGTCGCACCCGCTTCCGGCCTCCGGCCCGGCGGGTGTATCCTGAAAACGCCCCCGGACAGATCCGGGGGCGTTTCTTTTTGCCGTGCCCAGCCTTCGCCCCGCCCAATCTTTCGCGACGGAGCCGCCCCTTGCCGCACACCGCCTCCTCCACCGATCCGGGCGCCTTCGATTTCGCGCGACCGCCCTTCGACCTGCTGACGGCGGACCAGCGCGCC
Source organism: Azospirillum sp. TSO35-2 (assembly GCF_003116095.1). Taxonomy (GTDB): domain Bacteria; phylum Pseudomonadota; class Alphaproteobacteria; order Azospirillales; family Azospirillaceae; genus Azospirillum. The sequence continues at coordinate 974,296 of NZ_LGRA01000018.1, read as the reverse complement.
ACGCTGGCCGGGGCGCTCGACGTCGCGCTGTACCCGCGCGACGCCATCCTCCTCACCCGCGAGGAGCCGGTCGACGCCCTGTTCGTCGTGCTGCGCGGATCGGTGCAGGAGCGCCGCGGCAGCGAGGTGGCGGCGGTCCATGGGCCGGGCGACCGCTTCGGCCTCCAGGCGCTGTATGGCGGTGGTTCCGGCGGCAACGGGGCCGGCACCCGCCGTTTCATCGCGGCGGAGGACAGCGTCTGCCACCTGATTCCGCGCGCCGCGCTGGACGCGCTGGCCGACGACAACCCGGCCTTCGGCGCGGCGATCCTCGGCGACTTCGCCCAGCGCATGCGCGATCTCGCCGTCGAGCGCTCCAACCGCGAGATGGCGGCCCTGACCATGGCCCGCATCCGGCAGGCCTACCTGCACCCGCCGCTGTTCGTCGACGCCGCCGCCAGCCTGCGCGACGCCGCCCTGGCGATGAAGCGCAACCGGGCCAGCAGCGTGCTGGTCCGCAACGCCGACGGGAGCACCGGCATCCTGACCGGCACCGACCTGCGCGACCTCGTGGTGCTGGACGGCCGGCCGGTGACCGACCCGGTGGGTCCGCTCGCCCGCTACGACCTGCTGACGCTGGATCGCGACGACCTGCTGTTCAACGCCCTGGTGCTGATGACCAGGCACGCGGTGCGTCGCGTGGTGGTGACGGAGAACGGCGCCATCGTCGGGCTGTTGGGGCAAAGCGACCTGCTGGCGGTGCTGTCCAACCACTCCCAGGTCATCGGCGTGCAGGTGGAGCAGGCGACGACCCCGGACGACCTGCGCCGGGCCAGCCGCTCCATCGTCGCGCTGATCCGCACGCTGCACGCCACCGGCGTCAAGGTCGCCTTCATCGCCGACCTGGTGACCGAACTGAACCGCCGCATCTTCCGCAAGCTGTTCGAGCTGCTGGCCCCGCCGGAGCTGCTGGCCAATTCCTGCCTGATCGTCATGGGCAGCGAGGGGCGCGGCGAGCAACTGCTGAAGACCGACCAGGACAACGGACTGATCCTGCGCGACGGCTTCGACTGGCCGGGGCTGACCGCCTTCGCCGCCGACTTCACCCACCATCTGGTCACGTTCGGCTATCCGCCCTGCCCCGGCAACATCATGGTGTCGAACCCGGACTGGACCCGGCCGCTCGCCGGCTACAAGGACGCCATCTTCACCTGGATCCACCGGCCGGACGAGGCGGCGCAGATGAACCTCGCCATCTTCTACGACGCCGCCCCGGTGGCCGGCGACGCGTCGCTGCTGGACGAGGCGAAGGGCTATCTGCTGAGCCGGCTGCAGGACAACCAGATGTTCTTCACCCAATTCGCCCGCCCGACCCTGTCGTTCGACACGCCGTCGGGCCTGTTCGCCACGCTGTTCGAACGGCGCCGGGCCGAGCCGGTCGACATCAAGAAGGCCGGCATCTTCCCCATCGTCCACGGCGTGCGCGCGCTGGCGCTGGAAAAGCACCTGGCCGAAACCAACACGGTGGAGCGCATCCAGACGCTGGCCGAGATGGGCGCGCTCGACCGCAAGCTGGCGGCGGAACTGGCGGAGGCCTTCACCATCCTGTCGACCATCCGCCTGAAGGCCCGCGTCGACGCCCCGGACGGTGGGGGAGCGGACGGCGGCGAACCGGATGGGACGGGCGGCGATCTCGCGATCGACAACCTCGTCCGGCCGGAGACGCTGGGCAAGCTCGACCATGACCAGTTCAAGGACTGTCTGGCCCTGGTGAAAAGCTTCAAGGAGCTGATCGCCCACCATTTCCGCCTGAACCACTGAGGCGACGCCGGCGATGCCCCTTCCTGAACGCGTGGCGATCCATTGCGAGGCCACCGGCTACGACCCGGAGGTCGCCGAACTGCGCCAGATCGTGGCGATCCGCATCCGCGGCAACCGCATCCTGACCGGCAGCGCGCTGCGGCTGTGGCCGGGCTGCGACACCGGGGTGGGCGAGGCCGGCGACCTGCTGCGCGCCTTCATCGGCGACCGCCCGCTGGTCGGCTATTTCCTCGATTTTTCCGCGGCGATGGCGGAACGGCTGATCGGCAGCCCGCTGCCGAACGAGCGGATCGAGGTGTCCAGCCTCTATTACGACCGCAAGATCAAGGCCGCCTCGAAACACGCGGTCGATCTGCGGCTGGACAGCCTGGTCCGCGACCTCGACCTTCCGGTACGCCCCGACGGGGCCTTCGGCGTCGCGCTGGCCGCCGCCATGGCGTGGCTGCGGCTGACGCAGGAGGGGCGCTGAGCGCCCCCCTGACGTCCTCCCAGGGCGTCTTTCCCGGCGTACCGGCCGTCAGTGGCTCATCAGCACCGGAATCGTCATGTGCTGCAGCATGAAGCGGGTCATGCCGCCCAGCACCAGTTCCCGCAGACGCGAGCGGCCGTAGGCGCCCATCACCAGCAGGTCGCAGCTTTCGTCGGCGGCCATGTTCAGCAGCGTATCGCCCGGCTCGACGACGTCGGTGGCGATGTGCGTTGCCTCCACCCGGCAATTGTGGCGGGACAGGTGGCGCGCGATGTCGGCGCAGGGCTCGTCACCCAGGCCGTTCGGGCCGGGCTTCGGGTTGGCCGCCATCACCAGGACGCGCTTGGCCGTCGCCAGCAGCGGCATCGCGTCGCCGACGGCCCGCGCCGCCTCGCGGCTGCCGTTCCAGCCCACCAGCACCCGCTCGCCGACGGTGGCGAAGCGGCCGGCGTAGGGAACCACCAGCATCGGCCGGCCGCACTCGAACAGCAGGTCGGCCGGCTGGGCGACGGGCAGGTCGCGGTCGCGTTCGGGGTCGGGCTGGCCCACCACGACCAGATCGGCGTAGCGGCCATGCACCGCGGCGGCGATCGTCGGATCACCCTCCACCGACAGCCATTCGGAGCGGTCGGTCAGGCCGTGGTGGCGCATCGCGTCGTCGAAGGCGGCGACCATGCGTTCGTTCTGTTCCTTGCGGACATGGCGGCGGGTGTCGCGCACCTCCTGCGGGATCTCGACCTCGATGTAGCCGGGAAGCACCATGTCGTTGACGGCGTAAAGCGCGGTCAGGTGCGCGTCGGCGCGCACCGCGAGGCGGGCCGCGAGGTCGAGGCGCGCCGCGGATGCAGGGGCGTCATCGACGACGACGAGGAAATCCTTGAGAGCCATGGCGTGTTTCCTGCCCAGAAAATTGTTGGGATCGTTGGTCGAGTCCTTGACGGGGACGTGCCGCACGGGGCGACACCCCCATTTTCCTTGGCAGTATAAATCCTGCCGCGTGCGCCGGTGTCTCACGAATACGGAGCGCAGGCATGCCCACTTCGCGTTCCTGTCGTGCCACCGATCGACCGTTGGGGGACCAACGATACGCCTCTACAATCCCAGAATGCAGCGGCGGTGACAAGACGCGGAAACATTCCATTCCTTTCCAAAGATCGGAATAAAAGTACGAAATTGAGTTGAAGTTCCAAACGCAACCCGGGCTTGTGTGAATACTATGATATGGGGATGCGTTGTCGCCACACCGCCTGTAGAAACCGGCAAGCTTTGTTGCAGGGGGGTGGCTTTGGTTTTGACGCAAGGGCGACACTTCGCGTAAGTGTTGGCTATCGTTTTCCTGTTGGGTACCCCGCTCTTTCCTCGCCATGAGCCCTGATCCCCGAATCTCCGCGTTGGCAGACGCTTTGTCCGGTGCCGTCTCCGGCGTGCCCGGGCTTGACGCACTGCGTCAGATCCTCGACGCAATGACCGTCAAGGTGGCGCTGATGGACCCGAACCGGCGGCACATCTACGCCAACCGGGCCTATCTGGAGATGATGGGGACGACGCTGGAGACGGCGGTCGGCACCACCATCGGCGACCATCTCGGGCCGGAGCTGCTGCGCAGCACCGTCGCCGCCGCCGACCGCGCGCTGTCCGGCGAAACCGTGCAGACGGAGGGGTGGATCACCCAGGCCGACGGCCGGCAGTGCTACGTCACCCGGCTGCACGCCCCGCACCGGGTGGAAGACGGCAGCATCGCCGGCTATTTCGTCATCCTGCAGGACATGACCGAACGCCGTCAGGTGCAGGACGACCTGTTCCGGCTCGCCTACTACGATCCGGTGACCGGGTTGGCCAACCGCCTGATGCTGCTGAAGCACATGGCCGACTACCGCAGCATGGGCGAGCCGTTCACGCTGGTCATCCTCGACATCGACCGTTTCGCCGAGGTCCGCAGCAGCCTGGGCCAGGGCTTCGCCAACGAACTGCTGGACGATCTGGCGCAGCGGATGGGGGCGCAGGCGGCCTCCTTCGACCTGATCGCCCGCGTCAGCGACCACGCCTTCGCCCTGCTGGCCGGCGGCACCTGCGACCGCCCGGCGCTGGAAGGCGCCATCGACGAGCTGGCGGCGGTGGTGCGCTCGGCGCGCTCCAGCTCCGGCGGCACCGTCTTCCTGTCGGCCAGCATCGGCGTGGCCGAGGCGCTGCCCAGCCACGAACGGCCAGACGATGTGCTGCGCGACGCCGAGATCGCCACCGCCCGCGCCCGCGAACAGGGCGGCGGGCGGCAGGCCTGGTTCGATCCGGCGATGCACGCCCATGTGGTCGAGCAGGTGCGGATGGAGCACGACCTGCGCGGCGCCCTGGACAGCGGCTCCGACCTGTGGGTCGCCTACCAGCCGATCGTCGAGATGGTGACCGGCGGGCTGGCCGGGTTCGAGGCGCTGATGCGCTGGACCCACCCCGAACGCGGCAACATCCCGCCCGGCATCTTCATCCCGATCGCCGAAAGCACCGGCCTGGTGGTGTCGCTCGGCACCTGGGTGCTGCGCCGGGCCTGCCAGCAGATCGCCCAGTGGCAGGACCAGCGCGAGCCGGGCTCCGCCCCGCTGTTCATGAGCATCAACCTGTCCACCCACCAGCTGTCCGACCCCAACTTCGTCCAGGTCGTGCGCGACGTGATGCGCGAAACCGGGGTGGAGCCGTCCTGGATCAAGCTGGAACTGACGGAAAGCGCCGTCATGGACAAGGCGGAACAGTCGATCCGCCTGCTGCGCGACCTGCGGGCGCTGGGCATCAAGCTGTCGATCGACGATTTCGGCACCGGCTATTCGTCGCTGTCCTACCTGCACAAGCTGCCGATCGACAGCCTGAAGGTCGACCGCTCCTTCGTCTCGGCCATGCACCAGTCGGAGGAAAACCGCGCCATCGTCCGCATCATCATGGATCTGGCGCGCCTGCTCGGCTTCGACGTCATCGCCGAGGGGATCGAGACCAGCGCCGACGCCAACCTGCTGCGCGCGCTGGCCTGTGACTACGGCCAGGGCTATCACTTCGCCCGCCCGCTCCCGCCGGAAGAGGCGGGCAAGCTGGTCGGCGGGGCGTTGCCGTGGCAGATGCCGCGCTGAGGGTGGTTTAGCCGCGCCCCCTCCCCAGCCCTCCCCCACCGTCGGTGGGAGAGGGGACTGCCGCCGCTTCGCCAATCAATCCACGCCAACAAGCGTCCCGCCCCCTCTCCGGCGATCGGACGGACCATAGGTCCGCCGGGAGCTCTCGCACAAAGCTATGCTTTGTGCTGACGCGGCAGGCGGACCATGGGTCCGCCGAGAGCGGGGGGATGGGCAGAGGGCAATACCCCCTTGCCCCCGAACGTCACTTCCCCCGGACGAACTTCGGCGTTCCCGCCGCGCTGGGCATCAGGCGGACGGCGTAGGGGCTGGTGCGGTTCAGCGCCACCGCCTGGGCCGGGCCGGGCACCGTCTCGCGGTAGCCGACGATCAGGTCGGCGCCCGCCTGCCGGACGCTGTCGATGGTGACGCCGTAGCCCGCCGTGTCGCGCGGCCCCAGGAACACCGCCACCGCCATGCGGCCACCGGGCAGGCCGGCCGGCGCCGGCTCGCCGACGCGGGCCCACAGCGCGGTCCATTCGGCGGAGTCGCGGGCGACGACGTAGGCGCGCTCCGCGGCGCTGCTGTGGTCGCCCTGCCAGACGGTGCCGGCCTCCGCCTGGGCCGGCAGCAGGTTGCCGTCGGCGCGGTCGTTGCCGGTCTGGCAGGCGGACAGCGTCAGCAGAGCGGGGGCAAGCAGCAGGGCGCCCAGCAGCGGCCCGGCGGCGAGCGGGAAGGATCGGCGCATCGGGATGTCAGGCGCTCCGCGGCAGGACCGTCTCGACCAGCGAGGCCCAATAGCTGGCGCCGGTGGTCAGGATCGCGTCGTTGAAGTCGTAATGCGGGTTGTGCAGCCGGCAGGACGGGCCGCGATGGCCGCCATGGCCGATCCAGATGTAGGCGCCCGGCCGTTCCTTCAGCATGTAGCCGAAATCCTCCGCCGCCATGGTCGGGGCGGGTGCCCACACCACATTCTCCTCGCCCACCACCCGGGCGGCGGCGGTTGCGGCGATGCGCGCCTCCGGCTCGCTGTTGACGGTGGCGGGGTAGCCGGGGCGGAAGCGCAGCTCGGCCTTGGCGCCGAGCCCCTCGGCGACACTGGAGACCAGGCGGGCGAACTGCTCCTGGATGCGGCGGTGGTTCTCTTCCGAGAAGGTGCGCATGGTGCCGAGCATCCGCGCGCTGTCGGGGATGACGTTGGCCGCGGTGCCGGCCTCGACCACCGTGATCGACACCACCGCGCTGTCGGCCGGGTCGGTGCCGCGGCTGACCAGGCTCTGCGCCGCGGTGATGATGTGGGCGGACACCAGCACCGGATCGATGCTGCGGTGCGGCATGGCGGCGTGGGCGCCGTGGCCGGTCACATGGATCTCGAACTGGTTGGCGGCGGCCATCACCGGGCCGGGGTGGACGGCGATCTTGCCGGCCGGCAGCTCCGGCCAGTTGTGCAGGCCATAGATCTGCTCGCAGTCGAACCGCTGGAACAGCCCGTCCTCGATCATCCGGCGGGCGCCGCCCAGCCCTTCCTCGGCCGGCTGGAAGATGAAGTGGACGGTGCCGTCGAAGTTGCGCGTCTCCGCCAGATAGCGGGCGGCGCCCAGCAGCATCGTGGTGTGCCCGTCATGGCCGCAGGCGTGCATCTTGCCGGCGTGGCGCGAGGCGTGGTCGAAGTCGTTGGCCTCCGGCATCGGCAGCGCGTCCATGTCGGCGCGCAGGCCGATGGTGCGGCCGCTGCCGGTGCCCAGACCGGTGAGCGTGCCGACCACCCCGGTCTTGCCGAGGCCGCGGTGCACGGTGATGCCGAACTCCTCCAGCTTCGCGGCGACGATGCCGGCGGTGCGGTCCTCCTCGAACCCCAGTTCCGGGTGGGCGTGGATGTCGCGCCGCCACGCGGTCATGTCGTCCTGGAAGGCGGCGATGCGGTTGTTGATGGGCATGTCTCTGACGCTGGGTTGGAACGGAAAGGCCGTTCGGGGAACGTGATGCGGTCGCGTTGACAATGGGTGGTCCGGCCCAGGTGGTCCAGGGGGCGGTCCAGCGGGGCAGTCTGGTGGCCCGCTAATCAGGAACGGCCATGCCCCGCCGCACCGCCGGCCGTTCGGCGACGGTGTCGTGCCAGCGCTTCAGGTTGGGGAAGCGGTCGAGCAGGCCGCCGCCGGCCACCGCCGCCGCGGCGATGAAGGGGAAGCAGGCGACGTCGGCGATGGAATAGGCGCCGGCCAGATGCTCCACCGCGCCCAGCCGTTCCTCCAGCGCGGCGTAGCAGCGCATCAGCTCGCCCTTGTAGAGGTCGATGGCGTGGGGGATGCGGTCGGGCGCGCGGGCGGCGAAGCGCTGCATGTCGATGGCGGTCGGGCCGAGGTCGCTGACGCCCAGCATGAACCAGCTCATCGCCTCCGCCCGCTCGTCGGGGTCCTCGGGCATCAGGCGGCCGGTGCGCTCGGCGAAATGCAGCAGGATGGCGCCGGAGCCGAACAGGCGGCGCACGCGGCCGCCCGGCAGTTCCTCCACCAGGGCCGGGATCTTGGTGATCGGGCTGAGCGCCAGGAAGTCAGGCCGCTTGTTCTCCCCCGCCGCCAGATCGACCCGATGGACCGCGTAGGAGAGGCCCAGCTCCTCCAGCAGGATGGAGGCCTTGTGGCCGTTCGGCGTGGGGAAGGTGTAGAGCGTCAGCATGCGGTGGCATCCCTGCGGCCCGCGTCGTCGCACGGGCGATGCCACACTCTGGCCGATTTGCGCGGCGAACGCCAGCGGCAGCGCGGGCCGTCCGGGGCGGCTCAGAACAGCGAGGCACAGCCGTCCGGCTTCACGATGCGGGTGGTCGAGGGCGGGTTGGCCGCCAGTTTGGCCGCCGGGCGGATCGGCCGCCGCACCAGCTCCCCGCCGCAGTTGGGGCAGCGCTCCCCCGGCAACCGGGCGCGGCAGCCGGCGCAGAAGGTGCACTCGAACGAGCAGATGTAGGCGTCCGGCGACTCGGGCGGCAGGTCGCGGCCGCAGCATTCGCAGTTGGGGCGGAGGTCCAGCATGGCCTGTGATCCGGTGCGGTGGGGGAAACGCCGCACAGGGTAGCGGGACCGCCGCGGGACCGACACCGGCGTGATCGCCGCCAAGCGTCAAGATCACGCCAATCCGCGCGGGCAGCCCTCCGGCGCCGGGAGCCTCACCGCTTCACCACCCGCGCCAGCGTCAGCACGTCGACCCGCGCCGCCCCGGCGCGCAGCAGCACCCGCGCGCATTCCGCCAGCGTCGCCCCGGTGGTCAGCACATCGTCGACCACCACCAGCCGCTGCCCGGTCACCGACAGGCCGGGGCGCAGGCGGAAGGCGCCCTTGACGTTGCGGTGGCGGCCCTGGCGGTCCAGCCCGCCCTGGGTCGGGGTGGCGCGGCGCCGTTGCAGCAGGTCGGGCACCGCCGGCACGCCGCAGCTCTTCGACAGCGCCCCGGCCAGCAGGGCGGCCTGGTTGTAGCGGCGGCGGAACAGACGGCCGCGGTGCAGCGGCACCGGCACCAGCCGGTCGGCGTCCGTCAGCAGCTCCCGCCCGGCGCGGGCCAGCCAGACGCCGTAGGCGGTGGCGGCGTGGATGCGGTCGCCGTGCTTGAAGCCCAGCACCAGCGGCCGGCTGCCGTCGTCATAGACCAGAACGGCGCGGGCGCGGGCGAAGGGCGGCGGCTCAGCCAGGCAGGCGCCGCACAGGTTGCCCTCCTGCGCCTCATACTCGAACGGCATACCGCAGCAGGCGCACAGCGGCGCGGCGATGAAGCTGAGGCCGGTCCAGCAGCGCGGGCACAGGCCACCCTGGCGGTCCACCCCCTCGCCGCACACCAGACAGCGTGGCGGCAGCAGCGCGTCCAGCAGCGCCGTCGCGGCACCGGTGGCGAGGCGGCCGAGGGAAGAGGCGAAGGCCGGCATCACGCCCGCCGGTCACTGCAGCATGGCGATGCGTTCGAAGATCACGCCGGTGTAGTCGCGCAGCGCCAGGAAGATCGCCGGGCCGGTGGCGAACAGGATGGCCAGCGTGGCGAAGAACTTCACGTCCTGCTGCAAGGACGCTTCGTGGATGTTGGTGACCGACTGGAACAGCATCAGCCCGGCCGACAGCACGGCGGTGATGCCCAGCGTCGGCAGGGTGATCTTCATGATGACCATCAGCGCTTCGTGGCTGACGGCGATGGCCGCGTCGATGCCCATGTGGGATATCCCGCTCGGGAAAAGGGGGTCGGAGCCGGTGGGGGCCGGTGGCTGCCCCGCGACTGTAGCACGGTTGCCGGCGCGCCGGGCTGGGGTATAGTGCGGCCATGACCAGTCCCGACAGCATGACCGTCTTCGACCGCGCCTTGGTCCGCCGCCGCCGCGACCGCGCCGTCGCCGAGTTCTCCGACCACTCCTTCCTGTTCGACGAGATCGCCGAGCGGCTGGCCGACCGGCTGGAGGACATCATCCGCCCCTTCCCCACCGCGCTGGACGTCGGCTGCCACGACGGGGCGATGGGGCGGGTGTTGCAGGGACGCAAGGGCATCGAACGGCTGGTCGCCTGCGACCTGTCGCCGGCCTTCGCCCGCGCCGCCCTTGGTCCGGGCAACGTCACGGTCGCCGCCGACGAGGAGTTCCTGCCCTTCGCCCCCGGCAGTTTCGATCTGGCGGTCAGCAACCTTAGCCTGCACTGGGTCAACGACCTGCCGGGCGCCCTGGTGCAGATCCGGCAGGCGCTGAAGCCCGACGGCTTCTTCTGCGCCGCCATGCTGGGCGGCGAGACGCTGCTGGAGCTGCGGCGCTGCCTGTACGAGGCGGAAATGGCGGTGGCGGGCGGCGTCTCCCCCCGCGTGTCGCCCTTCGCCGAGATCAAGGACGCCGGCGGGCTGCTGCAACGCGCCGGCTTTGCCCTGCCGGTGGTCGACAGCGACACGCTGACCGTCACCTATTCCGACGCCTTCGCCCTGATGCGCGAGCTGCGCGGCATGGGCGAGAGCAACGCCGTGCTGGCCCGCCGCAAGGTGCCGGCCACCCGCGGCCTGCTGTTCGACGCGGCGCAACGCTACGCCCAGCTCTACGCCGAGCCCGACGGGCGGATCCCGGTGACCTTCCAGGTGCTGTATCTGGCCGGCTGGTCGCCGCACGAAAGCCAGCAGCAACCGCTGAAGCCCGGCAGCGGACAGGTGCCTCTGGGCGACGCGCTGAAGGGCGGCGGCTGCCACTGATACCGCCCACCTTGCGGGTCAGGCCACCAGCTTCCAGGCCATCCAGCCCAAAACCCCGGCGTTCACCAGCATGATCGCCGGGGCGACCTGGGCCACCACAGTCCGCCAGGTGCGGCCGGCGATGTGGCCGGCCAACCCGACCGCCAGCAGGCTCGGCACCGTGCCGAGGGCGAAGGCCGCCATGCCCAGCGCGCCGCTCAGCGCGCTGCCGCTCGCCGCCGCCACCGCCACCGCGCCATAGAGCAGCCCGCAGGGGATGAAGCCCAGCGCCACCCCCAGCCCATAGCCGCGCCAGCCGGTCGGGTTGCCGAACAGCGGCCGGGCGAGGCGCGACACCCGCTCCCCCCACCAGCGCTGGACCCGTCCGTCACCACGCGGAAGCCCCTTCGGCAACCAGGACAGCAGGCCGCGCGTGGCGTAGCCCAGGAAGAACAGCGCCGCCAGCGCCAGCAGCGCCACCGACAGCCAGCGCAGGCCGGGCAGCGCCCCGACATGGCCGGCGACCGAGGCCGACAGCCCGCCGATCAGGGCGTAGCTGGTGGCGCGGCCGGCATGGTAGGGCAGCACGGCGGCGCCGGTCAGCCGGCGGAACTCCGACATCGCCGACAGCGGCACCCGCTCCAGCCGCGCCGACACCTGGGCCAGCACGAAGGGGCCGCACATGCCGGCGCAATGGGTGGTGCCGCCGACCAGCCCGGCCGACAGCAGCGCCAGCAGCAGCCCGCCGTCGCGGTCGATCACCACGGCGCATTGGTTCAATCCGGCATCGAGCAGCGACAGGGCGTCCAAGGCAAGCCTCTCCGTTTCGCGGAAACGGAGCCGATCCTAGCCGGTTCCGGGCCGCGGCGCCCATGACGTGCGTCAATGGCCGGGGTGCGCTTTCGGGTGTGGGGACAAGCGACCGGAGGCGTTGGCTGGGGCGGGAGACACCCGCAACGATCCGTAGTCAAACCGGGGTCGCTTAACCCCACGCCACGCTCACGCCAGCAGGCGGGCGATCGGCGGGCGGCTGGGGTGCAGGACGACGCCGTCGTCGGCCGGCTCGACCTTGGCGTCGGGGTAGGCGGCCAGCGCGTATTGCAGGGCCTGGACGAAACGCGGCTTGAAATGCTTCATCTGGTCATAGCCGGCGCCGAACTGGGCGTAGAGCGACGGCCAGGAGATCGGCTGCGGCCGGGCCAGCGAATGCAGCCGGTAGGCGAGCCAGACATAGAGGTCGAGGCTGAGCGAGCGGTCCTTCAACTGCCGCACCGCCTCTTCCAGCAGCGGCACCGGGTGGTCGCGCAGCGCCTGGAAGAAGGTTTCGTCGAGCTGGACGACGTCGTTCCACAGCGTGCCCTGGCGGTCGTCGCCGAGCGCGTCGTGGAAGATCAGGCCGCGCTTGACGATGCCGCCCTTCTCGAAGACGTCGGCGTTTTCGCCGTCCCAGAAGAATTTCAGCGAACAGGCGGAGATGCGCAGCGACTGTTCGCGGAAGCCGCGGAAGGTCTCGCCGCCGACGCTGATGCCCATGCGGGTCAGCCAGTCGCGCATCGACCGCCCCAGCTCCACCTCGCGCCGGCCGGTGCGCACCGCCTGGGTCTGCAGATAGATCAGGATCATCCGCGCCCGTGCGCCATAGGGCACGCCGAACAGCTTCATCTTGCCGTTGACCTTCAGCCGGCCGGGTTCGACCAGCAGCGTCACCTGGTGGCCGCGCTTTTCCCAGGGGGCGTCGTCGGCCAGCTTCTTGTGCGGCAGGCTGGTCAGGCAGAAGCCGCTGTAGGTGATGCCGAGATGCTGGTTCTCGTCGGCCAGGATGTCGGCGGCGATGTCCACCAGCGTTCGCTCTTCCGGCCGGACCAGGGCGCGCGCCTTGTCCCTGCCATGCTCGATCACCAGCCTGTGTATGTCGCCCATCGCCGCCTCACCCAGATGTTGTGGCATCCTGGGGAGGGCTGGGCGATGGAGTCAACGTGGGGTTAGGCGACCGGGCTAGTCGGTGGTTAGTTGTTAGACTTATTAGTTGAGTCGCCGCTTGTCCCCATGGGGAAAGCCCGAGTCGCGCCGCTTGTCCCCACATTCCCGCCGCTTTGCCCCACGGGCCGGGGTGGGGACAACGGCACCCGGTCGCTTGTCCCCACGGCCTGCGCGGGCCGACTCGACCGGACTCGGCGGGACTCGGTCGCTTAACCCCACGCTCACGCGTCGGCGTCACTCGTCAGCATCATCCATCGGCTTCTGTTCGCCGCGGATGCGGCGGCGGCGGTCGGCCTTGCGCATGATCTGCTTGCCGTGGCGGTGCAGGGCCGGCGGCTCCAGTGGGCCGCCGGGGCGGACCGGGCGCTCGGCGAAGCGGCCCATCGAGATCATGCGGTCGTACATCACCAGGGCGCCGGCGACGCCGACGTTGATGCAGAAGGCCATCGGGATCTTCACCACGAAGTCGCAGCGGTCGATCAGCGGCTGCGACAGGCTGGCCCGCTCCGGCCCCAGCACATAGGCGGCGCGGGTCGGGTGGCGGAAGCTCGGCAGCTCGATGGCGTCGTCGGTCAGCTCCACCCCGACCAGCGCGCAGTCCTTGGGCAGGGTGAAGTCGGCCACCCGGTCGTGGATGTAGAGCGGCAGGTGCATCGTGGCGCCCGAAGTGTCGACCAGCTTGGTTTCGCGCAGGTCCGGTTCCGGATCGATGGCGAAGAAGAAGGAAGCGCCGAAGGCGTGGGCCGACCGCATCAGGTTGCCGACATTGCCCGGCTTGCTGATCCGCTCGACGCCGATGCCGAAGTAACCACGCATGGAAAACCCGTTCCTCAGAGGTAAGGATAGCGCCGCAATCGCGCGAGGACGCGAGCTTGCCCGCGCCGGCCGACCGAGGCAAGCTTGCCGCCATGACGCACGATCACTCCTCCTGCTGCGGCGGTGGGCATCACCACGGCCACGATCACGACCACAGCCACGGCGACACCGCCGGGGCGCAGGCCGACCTGTCCGGCCCGGCCGAAAGCCCGATCACCGTCGAGGTGACGCGCGGCGGCCTGGTGGAATCGGTCCACCGCGCCCGCGCCTGCATCGTCGACGCCGGCGGCCATGTGCTGGCGCGCTGGGGCGACATCGACGCGCCGGTCTACCCGCGCTCCGCCGTCAAGTCGCTGCAGGCGATCCCGCTGGTGGAAAGCGGCGCGCTCGACGCCTTCGGCCTGGGCGACGCGGAGCTGGCGCTCGCCTGCTCCTCCCACAATGGCGAGGCGCGGCACACCGACTTGGCGCGCTCCTGGGCGGAGCGGGTCGGGCTGACGCTGGACGATTACGAATGCGGGGCGCAGGTCCCCTACGACGGCGCCACCGCCGCCGACCTGCTCCGCCGCGGCGAGGCGCCGACCGCCTTCCACAACAACTGCTCCGGCAAGCACACCGGCTTCCTGACCACCGCCAAACACAAGGGCGAGCGGCTGCGCGGCTATGTCCGGTACGAGCATCCGGTGCAGCAGCGCATCCTGGGCGTGATGGAGCAGATGACCGGCCAGGACCTGTTCGGCGCCCCCTGGGGGGTCGACGGCTGCGCGATCCCGACCGTCGGCGTGCCGCTCGGCGCCATTGCCTACGCCATGGCCCGCATTGCCGACCCGGTCGACCTGCCCGACGCGCGGGCCGAGGCGGTGACCCGCATCGCCCGGGCCTGGGGCAAGCACCCCTTCCTGATCGGCGGCACCGGCAGCTTCGACACCGCGCTGATGGAGGCCGCCGAGGGCGCCGTCCTGGTCAAGGGCGGCGCCGAGGGGGTGGGCTGCGCCGTGATCCCGGACCAGGGCATCGGCATCGCCCTGAAGATCGAGGACGGCGCCGCCCGCGCCCGCGAGGTGGCGCTGGCCGCCCTGATCCGCTCGACCAACGCGCTGACCGCGGCGCAATGGGCGCGCGTGCCACATCTGCTGACCACCCCGCTGCTGAACCGCGCCGGCACCCGGGTCGGCGAGGTGCGGCCGGCGGCGGGGTGGCTGGGCGGCTGAACCGGTTGAGCGGCGATAAGGCTGGCGGCGATAAGGCTGTCATCGGGCGGGCGCGGTGCTATGGTCGCCGCGCCCGTTCCCGCTAGCCGAGCCGCCCGATGAGCATCGACGACCTGCGCGCCCAGTACGAAGCCTACCCCTACCCGGCGCGCAACCCGGCCGACGAATCGAAACGCCTGATCACCGGCTCGCCCAGCCATCTCGACGAGTTGGTGCAGCATGTCTTCGGCGGCCGGCTCGACCATGGCAAGCCGTTGCGCGTGCTGGTGGCCGGCGGCGGCACCGGGGACGGCACCATCATGCTGGCGCAGCAGTTGGCCGACGCCGGTAACCCCGGCCGCATCACCTACATCGACCTGTCCGACGCCAGCCGCGCCGTCGCCGAGGCGCGGGCCAAGGCGCGCGGCCTGACCAACATCGACTTCCGCCGCGGCTCCCTGCTGGAGTTGGGGGGGCCGGTGGCGGACGCCGGGCCGTTCGACTACATCGACTGCTGCGGCGTGCTGCATCATCTGGACGACCCGTCGGCGGGGCTGCGCTCGCTGGTGGGGGCGCTGGCGCCCGGCGGCGGCATCGGCATCATGGTCTACGCGCCGCTCGGCCGCACCGGCGTCTACCCGATGCAGGAGGCGCTGCGCAGCATGACTGACGGCCTGCCGCCGCAGGAAAAGGTGGCGCTGGCCCGCCGCCTGATCCAGGCGCTGCCGGCGTCGAACTGGCTGCTGAACAACCCGCACATCAGCGACCACCGGCTGGCCGACGCCAACCTCTACGACCTGCTGCTGCATTCCTGCGACCGCCCCTACAGCGTGCCGCAACTGGTCGAGCTGGCGGACAGCGCCGGGCTTGCGGTGGCGACGCTGATCGATCCGCTGCGCTACGAGCCGTCGCTGTGGATCAAGGACGCCCGCGTGCTGAAGCGGCTGGAGGGCATGGACCGGCTGGAGCGCGCCGCCTGGACCGAGCGCATCACCGGCGCCTTCACCAAGCACATCGCCTACCTGTTGCGCCCGGCCGACCTGGAGGGCGCCCGCATCGAACCGGACGGGCCGGAGGTGGTGCCTGTCCTGCGCGACATCGACGGCCCGACCGTGGCGAAGGCCGTGCCACCCGGCGGAAGCCTGGAATTCGACCTGATGGGCAGCGTGGTGGCGCTTCCCCTGCCCCGACTGGCCGGGCCGATCCTGTCGCGGATCGACGGAAAGACCAGCCTGGGCGCCCTGCACGCCACCCTCGAACCGACGACCAAGGTCACCTGGGAACAGTTCCTCACCCAGTTCGGCCAGCTGTTCCACGCCCTGGGCGGCATCGGCAAGATGCATCTGCGGCGGGGGTAAGTCCCCTCTCCCAGGGCGGGAGAGGGGCCGTCTGTCGTCCTTCAGCCGCGCAGCAGCGGAACCGCGGCGTCGAGCGCCTTGGTCAGGCGGTCGAAGGTCTCGTTGATCTCCGCCTCGGTGATGACCAGCGGCGGGCACAGCGCGATCGAATCGCCCATGGCGCGCACGATCAGGCCGTTGTCCTGGGCAAGATTGTTGACCAGCGCGCCGGCGCGGCCGATCGGGTCGAAGGGCGCCTTGGTCGCCTTGTCGGCCACCAGTTCCAGCGCACCGATCAGGCCGATGCCGCGGGCCTCGCCGACCAGCGGGTGGTCGCCCAGCGCCTTCAGCCGGCCCTGGAAGACCGGGGCGGTGTCGCGGACATGGCCGACGATGTTGCGTTCCTCGTAGATCGCCAGCGTCTCCAACGCCACCGCGGCCGCCACCGGATGGGCGGAGTAGGTGTAGCCGTGGCCGAAGGTGCCGATCTTCTTGCTCTCGTCGACGCAGGCCTGGTAGATCGCCTCCGACACCATGACGGCGGAGATCGGCAGGTAGCCCGACGACAGCTGCTTGGCGCAGGTCAGGATGTCCGGCCGCATCCCCATGGTCTGGCTGCCCCAGAAGTTGCCGGTGCGGCCGAAGCCGCAGATGACCTCGTCGGCGACCAGCAGGATGTCGTATTTCTTCAACACCGCCTGGATCTTGTCGAAGTAGGTCGCCGGCGGCACCACGACGCCGCCGGCGCCCATGATCGGCTCGGCGAACATGGCGGCGATGGTGTCCGGACCCTCCGCCAGGATCAGCCCCTCCAGCTGCTCGGCCAGCCGGGTAGCGAACTCCTCTTCGCTCTCGCCCGGGTTGGCGTTGCGGTAGTGGTGCGGGCAGTCGCCGTGGATGATGCGGGCGATCGGCAGGTCGAAGTCGCGGTGGTTGTTGGGCAGGCCGGTCAGGCTGGCGGTCGCCACCGTCACGCCGTGATAGGCGCGCTGGCGCGAGAGGATCTTCTTCTTCTCCGGCCGGCCGAGCGCGTTGTTGTAGTACCAGATCAGCTTGATCGCGGTGTCGTTGGCTTCCGAACCCGAATTGGCGAAGAAGACCTTGGACATCGGCACCGGCGCCAGCCCGATCAGCTTTTCAGCGAGGTCGATGCCGGGCTCGTGCGACTTGTGGCCGAAGATGTGATAGGTGGACAGCTGCCGCATCTGCTTGGCCGCCGCCTGGACCAGCCGCTCCTCACCCCAGCCGAGCGAGACGCACCACAGGCTGGCCATGCCCTCGATGTAGCCCTTGCCGCCATCGTCGAAGACGCGCACGCCCTCGCCGCGTTCGATGATCATCGGCCCCTGCGTCTCGTGCGCGTGCAGGTTGGTGTAGGGGTGGAGGATGAAGGCCTTGTCGCGGCTGGCGGCAGAGTTGCCGACGGTGCTGCCCGGAACGGTCATGGAGAGGGTCTTCCTGTTCGGTCTGATCGGGTCGCTCCCCCCGCCGTCCGCATCAATGTCCGCCGGAGGGTGTTCGATTTGTTAAACAGCTTCGCCGATCATACGCACAGTTCGGTTGCTCGACAAACCCGTATCAAGCTCATCCGTGCCATGCACGCAAGGCGCTGGCCCGACCGCGGCGGCGATGAGGCCGCTTGACCCGAACGATGGGGGAGGACCCGCTTTGTCCACGCGTTGCGGGGGCGCGGTATCACTGAGGGGCGGAAAGAAAAACCCTCTCCCGGGGCTCTCGGCGGATCTTCGATCCGCCTGACGCCGTCGGCACAAACGACGTTTGTGCGAGAGGCGGGAGAGGGCTTTGCAACCTTACCCCTTCCGAACCAGCCCGCTGACCGGCTGACCGTCGATCGTCAGCGAGCTGCCTTCGGCCCCGACCGTCACCGTCTGGCCGTCCTTGACGCGGCCTTCCAGGATCAGGGTCGCCAGCGGGTTCTGCAGCTCGCGCTGGATCACCCGCTTCAGCGGCCGTGCGCCATAGACCGGATCGTAGCCGGCGTTGGCCAGCCACGCCGTCGCCGCCTCGTCCACCGTCAGCGTGATCTCGCGGTCGGCGAGCATCTTGGTCAGGCGGCCGAGCTGGATCTTGACGATGCCGCCCATGTGCCGGCGGTCGAGCCGGTGGAACAGCAGGATCTCGTCCAGGCGGTTCAGGAATTCCGGCCGGAAATGGGCGCGGACGGCCTCCATCACCTCCTCGCGCACGGCGCCGCTGTCCTCGCCCTCCGGCTGCTCGGCCAGCGCCTGCGAGCCGAGGTTGGAGGTCATGATGATGACCACGTTGCGGAAGTCCACCGTGCGGCCCTGGCCGTCGGTCAGGCGGCCGTCGTCCAGCACCTGCAGCAGCACGTTGAAGACGTCCGGGTGGGCCTTCTCGACCTCGTCGAACAGCACGACCTGATAGGGCCGGCGGCGCACCGCCTCGGTCAGCGCCCCGCCTTCCTCATAGCCGACATAGCCCGGAGGCGCGCCGATCATGCGGGCGACGGAGTGCTTTTCCATGTATTCCGACATGTCGAGCCGGACCATCGCCGTCTCGTCGTCGAACAGGAACTCGGCCAGCGCCTTGGTCAGCTCGGTCTTGCCGACGCCGGTCGGACCCAGGAACAGGAAGGAACCGATCGGACGGTTCGGGTCCTGCAACCCGGCCCGCGCCCGCCGCACGGCGTTGGACACGGCGACGATCGCCTCGTCCTGGCCGATGACCCGGCCGCGCAGCTTGTCCTCCATCGCCAGCAGCTTCTCGCGCTCGCCGGCCAGCATCTTGTCGACCGGCACGCCGGTCCAGCGGCTGACCACCGCGGCGATGTCGCTGTCGCGCACCTCCTCGTTCAGCATGCGGCTGGAGGCATGCTCCTCGGCGTCCTTCAGGGCCTTCTCCAGGCCGGGGATGACGCCATAGGCCAGCTCACCCGCGCGGCCCCAGTTGCCGTCACGCTGCGCCGTCTCCAGCTCGGTGCGGGCCTTCTCCAGGTCCTCCTTGATCTTCTGCGCGCCCTGGAGCTGGTCCTTCTCGGCCTGCCACTTGGCGGTCAGCTCGGCCGACTCCTGCTCCAGCTCGGACAGCTCGCGCTCCAGATTGACCAGACGGTCGCGCGACGCCTGATCGGACTCGCGCTTCAGCGCCTCGCGCTCGATCTTCAGCTGGATGATGCGGCGGTCGAGTTCGTCGATGCTCTCCGGCTTGCTGTCCACCGCCATGCGCAGGCGGCTCGCCGCCTCGTCGATCAGGTCGATCGCCTTGTCGGGCAGGAAGCGGTCGGTGATGTAGCGGTTGGACAGGGTCGCCGCCGACACGATGGCGCTGTCGGTGATGCGCACGCCGTGGTGCACCTCATAGCGCTCCTTCAGGCCGCGCAGGATGGAGATGGTGTCCTCCACCGTCGGCTCCGACACGAAGACCGGCTGGAAGCGCCGGGCCAGCGCCGCATCCTTCTCGATGTACTTGCGGAACTCGTCGAGCGTGGTGGCGCCGACGCAGTGCAGCTCGCCGCGCGCCAACGCAGGCTTCAGCATGTTCGACGCGTCCATCGCGCCGTCCGACTTGCCGGCGCCGACCAGCGTGTGCAGCTCGTCGATGAAGACGACGATCTCGCCGGCCGCCGCCTGGATTTCCGACAGCACCGCCTTCAGCCGCTCTTCGAACTCGCCGCGGTACTTGGCGCCGGCGACCAGCGCGCCGAGGTCGAGCGACAGCAGTTGCTTGTTCTTCAGCCCCTCCGGCACGTCGCCCTTGACGATGCGCTGGGCCAGCCCCTCGACGATGGCGGTCTTGCCGACGCCGGGCTCGCCGATCAGGACGGGGTTGTTCTTGGTGCGGCGGGCCAGCACCTGGATGGTGCGGCGGATTTCCTCGTCGCGGCCGATCACCGGGTCCAGCTTGCCGTCGCGCGCCGCGGCGGTCAGGTCGCGGGCGTACTTCTTCAGGGCGTCATAGCCCTGCTCGGCGCTGGCGCTGTCGGCGGTGCGGCCCTTGCGGATGTCGTTGATGGCGGTGTTCAGCGCCTGCGGCGTCACACCGGCCGCCTTCAGCGCCTTGCCCGACGGGGTGCCGTCGGCCATGGCGAGCGCCAGCAGGATGCGTTCGGCGGTGACGAAGCTGTCGCCGGCCTTTTCGGCAACCTTCTCCGCCTGCTCGAACACGCGCGAAAGCTCGGGCGTCAGGTAGAGCTGACCGGCGCCGCTGCCCTCGACCTTCGGCAGCTTGTCCAGTTCGGCGTCGACCGCCGACAGGGCCGCCTGCGGGTCGCCGCCCGCCGCACGGATCAGGTTGGCGGCGAGGCCTTCCTTGTCGTCCAGCAGGGTCTTCAGCAGATGTTCCGGCGTCAGGCGCTGGTGCCCCCGGCGCACGGCCAGGGTCTGCGCCGCCTGCACGAAACCGCGGCTGCGCTCGGTGTATTTTTCGAAGTCCATGATGCTCCCCTTTCTCCCGACGACCGTCCGCGAGGCAGCCCGGTCGTTCCGATCCACATAACCCGTGCGATCCGCAAGGTTGCTGCGGAAGATGTAGGCAAGGCCAAAGGCCATGCAAGACCATCGACAGCGAAAGGTTATCGGCTGGGACACGCCGTCGCGGCCCGGCGCGAGCCAGTGCGAAAGAGGTAGCGCGACGACCGCCGATTGCGCCCCTTACCCGCCCCGGCGGACGGCGTCTAGACTGCGGCACCTCCCCCGCCGCCCTCCGTCCGCTCAGCCTGGAACCCCACCATGACCGATCTTGCCGACCCGCGCACGCGCACCGACCGGAGGGGCACCGACCGGACGGGCACCGCCGCTCCGCCGGCGGTCCAACCCGCGGCCCGGCCGATGACCAGGATGGCGCTGGCCCGGCTGCTGCGTTGCGCCTGGCGGCTGCGCGGGCTGTGGCATCTGCTGGCGCGGCCCTTGACCATGGGGGTGCGGGCGATCGTGCTGGACGAGTCGGACCCGGCCGGCGCCTGCGTGCTGCTGATCCGCCACAGCTACGTCGACGGCTGGCATCTGCCGGGCGGCGGCGTCGGGCGGGGCGAGACGCTGGCCGACGCCATGCGGCGCGAGGTGCGCGAGGAGGTCGGGCTGGAGGTGGACCGGACGGCGCAGCCCTTCGCCGTCTACGCCCGCTTCCGCAACGGCGCCAGCGACCATGTCGCGGTCTTCGTCGTGCGCGGCTGGAACGGCGGCCCGGCGACGGCCCCGGTGGCCGACAATGTCGAGATCGTCGAGGCGCGTTTCTTCCCGCTCGACCGGTTGCCGGCGGAGTTGTCGCCCGGCACGGCGCGCCGGCTGGACGAATTTCTTGGCCGCCGCCCGGTCGCCGAACGCTGGTAGCGTCACCAAATAAGGGGGAGGAGCGGGCGGACGCGGTGGTCCCGATCCGCCACAGCCGTCGCCGCGGCGTGGAATTCCGGCACCGCATCGGTTGACAGGGACGCTCCGCCCCTCTCATTGTGCAGTGCAATGAACGCCACACTCGCGACGATACGCCGCTACCCCGTCAAGGGGATGAGCGGCCAGGACCTTCCCGCCGCCGAGCTGACCGCCGGCCAGGCGATCCCGCTCGACCGCCATTATGGGCTGCTGCACGGCCCCGCCGCGCTGGACGCGGAGACGGAAGGCTGGCGTCTGCCGTCGGACTTCTTCACGCCGGACCGTACGGAAAAGCTGGCCGCGCTCCAGACCGAGTTCGACGAGGCGACGCGGACCCTGGTCGTCCGCCGCGGCGGGCGGCAGGTGTCGCGCGGCCGGCTGGACCAGCCGATGGGCCGCACCCTGCTGGAACAGTTCTTCGCCGCCTATCTGGCGGGCATCGTCCCCGGCATGCCGCGCTTCATCGAGGCGACCGGGGGCGAGGCGACCGGGAGCGGGGCGACGGGTGGCAGCTTCGGCGACAGCGAGGAGCCGTCGGTCACCCTGCTGAACCTCGCCAGCCTGCGCGACGTCGAGGAGCGGATCGCCAAACAGCCGGTCGATCCGCGCCGCCTGCGCGCCAACCTGCTGATCGACGGGCTGGACGCCTGGGCGGAACGCGCCTGGGTCGGCCGGACGCTGACCATCGGCGGGGCAAAGCTGGAGGTGGTGGAGGCGCTGGACTGCTGTCCCGGCCACGACGTCAACCCGGACACCGGCATCGCCGACCTCAGCCTGCCGACGATCATGGAGCGCGGCTATGGCCACAGCCAGATCCGGCTGCGTGCCCGCGTGGTGACCGGCGGCCGGATCGCGCAAGGCGATCCGGTCATTCTCGACGACTGAAAACCCGCCGGGCGATCAACAACCGCCGAGCCGTCAGGCGTTGACGGCCGTACGCTCTTCGCCGTCGGCCTCGTCCTCGTTGGCGGCGTCATCGTCGTCGCCCATCGAGGAACTGCCCTGCGACTGATGGCTGTGGCCATTGCCGGGCTGGCCGCCGCGCTGGCGGTTTTCCGATTCCTGGATCTGGTTGATGATGCGGAGGTAATGCTCCGCGTGCTGCAGGTAGTTTTCCGCCTGCACCCGGTCGCCGGACGACATCGCGTCGCGGGCCAGCGCCTGGTATTTTTCCTGGACTTGCCACGCGTTGCCGCGGATGCGGACGTCCGGACCGTTGCTGTCGAAGGTCTGGTGACGCAGCGGAACGTTCTGGCGCCGGCCGGCACTGCTGCCCCCGCCACCACCGCCGCCGCCACCCCCGCCGCCGCTGTTGCCACGACCACGCGAACGCCTGGAGTTCGGTCCCTGTCTCATTCGGCTCTTAAGGCCCCATGCAAGAGAAGCGCAGTCCCCGGAACGCTTCGGCGGCCATCCGGCCACCAAGCCCGCCATGGACGATTTTCCACGGCTCGGTCACGGGGTTCAAACGACGCGTCCGCATCGCGTGCGGCAGGCCTTGGCGGTCAGCGCTCGGCAGAAAACCATCCGAGAATCATGCTCCGCAGGCCATAGGTTCGCGGTCGTGTACCGCACACTACCCGCCATGGCCCGGCGATCCAACCGTTTTTTTGGTGAATCGGCCCCTCACCGCCCGTGTCGCGCCCGAACACAACGTTTTACCCCACCGAGGTCACACAGGATCGCGGTGTCGGCGAGCCCCTGCGCCTCGACCAGCGCGGCGACGTCCTCGGCTTGGCCCTGCCCGACCTCGAAGGCGACCAGCCCGCCCGGCCCGAGCAGGCGGGGCAGTTCCGCGGCGATGATCCGGTAGGGCTCCAGCCCGTCCGGTCCGCCATCCAGCGCGCGCAGCGGATCGTGCTCCCGCACCTCCGGCTCCAGCGTCGCGATGTCGGCGCTGGGGATGTAGGGCGGATTGGACACCACGATATCGAAACGATCGTTGATTCCCTTGGCCCAATCGCCGGTCTGGAAGCGCGCGCGCTCCGCCAGACCGTTGCGCGCGGCGTTGCCGGCCGCAGCAGTCACCGCCAGCGGGCTGAGATCGACGCCGAGACCGGTCGCGTTTGGCAGCTCCGACAGCAGCGCCAGCAGGATGCAACCCGTTCCGGTTCCGAGATCGAGCAGGCGGAGCGCGGCCTTCCGGTCCGGAATGGCCGCCAGAACCGCCTCCACCACCGTCTCGGTGTCCGGCCGCGGCTCCAGCGTGTCGGGGTTGAGCGCGAGGTCGATGGTCCAGAACTCGCGATGCCCCAGGATACGGCCGACCGGCTCCCGCGCGGCGCGGCGCTCGACCAGCGCCAGCGCACGGGCGGCATCGGCTTCGGAGACGGCTTGTTCCGCCTTCGTAATGAAGTCGGTGCGGGTCAGGGTCAGCGCGTGCTCGAGCAGGTAGCGCGCGTCGAGTTCCGGGGTGTCGACCCCGGCCTCGCGCAGGCGGGACTCGGCCACGGCGCGCAGGGCGCGGAGGTTCATGGGTGCGCGCCCCCCTCCCGCGACAACCAATCCCCTCCCCCGCCCAGCGGGGGAGGGTTAGGGTGGGGGCAAGTGTCCCTCATTGCAGGATGTGCCGGATGCGCAACCCCGTCCTCAAACACCGCGCCCGCGGCATGCGGATGCTGCCGACCGACGCCGAACGGCGCCTGTGGCAATATCTCCGCAACGGCCAACTCGGCGGCTGGCGGTTCCGGCGTCAGCATCCGATCCCTCCCTACATCCTTGATTTCGCGTGCCTGGAGGTCTGCATCGCGGTCGAGGTGGATGGCGGGCAGCATGCGGACTCCAGCTATGACGACGCTCGCACTGAGTTTCTGAGGGCTCGCGGCTGGCGGGTGTTGCGGTTCTGGAACAACGAGGTGCTGCGCAACCCGGAGGGGGTGGCGGCGAGCGTTCTGGAGGCTTTGGGAGGTCCCAGGCACGCGGACACTTGCCCCCACCCTGACCCTCCCCCGCTGGGCGGGGGAGGGAAATAGGTGTCGCCCGGCGGGTACGCTCACCCCAACTCCGCCAGCCTGGCGGCCTGGTCTTCGGCGACCAGGGCGTCGACCAGTTCGTCCAACGCTTCGCCGGCCATCACCTTGTCGATCTTGTAGAGCGTCAGGTTGATGCGGTGGTCGGTCACCCGGCCCTGGGGGAAGTTGTAGGTGCGGATGCGTTCCGAGCGGTCGCCGCTGCCGACCTGGTTCTTGCGGTCGGCGGCGCGGACGGCGTCCTTTTCGGCGCGCTCGCGGTCGTACAGGCGGGCGCGCAGCACCTTCAGCGCCTTGGCCTTGTTCTTGTGCTGCGACTTCTCGTCCTGCTGGATGACGACGAGGCCGGTCGGCAGGTGGGTGATGCGCACGGCGCTGTCGGTGGTGTTGACCGACTGGCCACCCGGGCCGGACGAGCGGAAGACGTCGATCCGCAAATCCTTCTCGTCGATGTGGATGTCGACCTCCTCCGCCTCGGGCAGCACGGCGACGGTGGCGGCAGAGGTGTGGATGCGGCCCTGCGCCTCGGTCGCCGGCACGCGCTGGACGCGGTGGACCCCCGACTCGAACTTCAGCTTGGCGAACACGCCGCGGCCGGTGATGTTGGCGGTGGCCTCCTTGTAGCCGCCGATGCCGGTCTCGCTGACGTCCATCGCCTCGAAGCGCCAGCCATGCAGGCCGGCGTAGCGCCGGTACATCTCGAACAGCTCGGCGGCGAACAGCGCCGCCTCGTCGCCGCCGGTGCCGGCGCGCACCTCCAGGATGGCGTTCTTCTCGTCCGCCTCGTCCTTCGGCAGCAGCGAGATCTGGACGGCGCGCTCCAGCTCCGGGATGCGCTTGGCCAGATCGCGGAACTCGTCCTCGGCCATCGCCCGCATCTCGGCGTCGCCGGCGGGGTCGGCGATCATGCCGGCAAGGTCGGCCGCCTCGGCCCGCGCCTTCTTCAGGCCGGCGATCGCCTCGGCGATCGGGGTGAGGTCGGAATACTCCTTCGACAGCCGGGCGAAGTCGCCGGAATCGGCCGTACCGGCTGCGAGCGTGTCGCGCAGCTCGTCGTAGCGGGCCATCACCCTATCGAACTTCTCGTCCAGGCTCACGTCGCTCGTCCTTATCCCGTTCGTTTCCGTCCAACCCGGCCCCGTCCGCGGCCGAACAGCGGTCCAGCCCGAACAGCCGGAACAGCAGCCGCTCGGCCGCCGCCCGTTGGGCCAGCCCTTCGCCGCTGCCATCGGCCGCCAGCGCCCGCAGCGCTTCCGACGGAGCGTGCAGCAGCCGGTTGACCAGCAGCCGCGTCGCCGACGCCGCGTCCAGGTCGCCATGCCCGGACAGCAGCCGCCGCCGCTCCGCCTCGAAATGCGCGCGCAACGCCGCCACGGCGGGCACGGCGGCGCGTTCGGCGCGGTCGCGGGCGAAGGCCCCCACCGCCTCGTCGACGATGCTCCAGGCCGCCTGGGTCGCCGCCTCGCGCCCGACGCGGCCCTGCAGCGCCACCCGTTCCAGATCGGCCAGATCATAGACGAAGGCGCCGTCCATGCCGGCGACCTCCGGGTCGACGTCGGCCGGAATGGCGGCGTCGACGACGAAGACCGGACGGCGGCGGCGGCGCCTCAACGCCGCCTCCATCATCGGTGCGGTCAGGATATAGCGCCCCAGACCGGCCGCGGTCACCAGGATATCGGCGCCGGCCAGCGCCGTCTCCAGCTCGGCCCAGGGCGCGAAGTGGCCGTCGAGCCGCCGCGCCGCCGCCTCCGCCCGGCGGTCGACCGGGGCGGCGATGGTCAGCCGCGGCAAGCCGGCCTCGCGCAGCCCCTCCAGCACCAGGGCGCCCATGTCGCCCAAGCCCACCAGCAGGGCGCCGCAGCGCCGGATGTCGCCGTGCAGGTCGCGCGCCACCTGGATGGCGGCGGCGGCGAGCGAGGTCGCCCCCTCAGCGATCGGGGTTTCGCTGCGCACCCGCTTGGCGGCGGCGTAGCCAGCCTGGAGCACCGCCTCCAGCTCCGGCCCGGTCATGCCGGCCGACGCGGCGCTGCGGTGGGCGGCCTTCAACTGGCCGAGGATGTGCGGTTCACCGACGATCTGGCTGTCGAGCGAGCAGGCCACCGCGAACAGGTGGCGCACCGCGTCGATGCCGGTGCGGGTGTAGAGCTGGGGCGCCAGGTCGACGGTGGGCAGGCCGACCCGGTCCGCCATCACCTCGGCGATCGCCAGCGCCGCCTCGTTCGGGCGTTCGTGGACGGCCTGCACCTCCACCCGGTCGCAGGTGCTGAGCCACAGCGCCTGCCCCACCCCGGCGGCGCGCAGCCGTTCCAGCATGCCCGGAACCTCCACCTCGTCGGTGGAGAGGCGGTCGCGGACGACACCGGCACAGGTCCGGTGGCTGGCGCCGATGACGAGGTAGGAGGTGGTGGTCACGCCGCGGATCGCTGTCCCTGCTTGATTGGGAGGCAGCTTACTCCGCGGCCGGCGCCACGTCTCGGGTGGTTTCGGCCGCCTCGGCCCCCGCCTCGGCCGCCGCCTTCACCGCCTCGATCGCGGCGGCCTTCTGTTCGACCAGCCCGACCAGATGCTCGACGATGTCCTGGTTCTTCAGCCGGTGGTCGGTGACGCCCGACAGGTAGACCTGATGGGTGTTGTTGCCGCCGCCGGTCAGGCCGATGTCGGTCTCGCGCGCCTCGCCCGGGCCGTTCACCACGCAGCCGATCACCGACAGGGTCAGCGGCGTCGTGATGTGGGACAGCTTCTGCTCCAGCAGCTCCACCGTCTTGATGACGTTGAAGTTCTGCCGGGCGCAGCTCGGGCAGGAGATCACCGTCACGCCGCGGCGGCGCAGGCCGAGCGACTTCAGGATCTCGTAGCCGACCTGGACCTCTTCCGCCGGCTCGGCCGACAGCGAGACGCGCAGCGTGTCGCCGATGCCCGACCACAGCAGCATGCCCAGCCCGATGGAGGACTTGACCGTGCCGGCGCGCAGGCCGCCCGCCTCGGTGATGCCGATGTGCAGCGGGTAGTCGCAGGCCTCCGCCAGACCCTGGTAGGCGGCGACGGCCAGGAAGGCGTCCGACGCCTTCACCGAGATCTTGAACTCGCGGAAATCGTTGTCTTCCAGGATCTTCGCGTGGTTCAGCGCGCTTTCGACCATCGCCTCCGGGCAGGGCTCGCCGTATTTCTCCAGCAAATCCTGCTCCAGCGAGCCGGCGTTGACGCCGATGCGCATCGAGCAACCGTAATCCTTGGCCGCCTTCACCACCTCGCGCACCCGGTCGGCCGAACCGATGTTGCCGGGGTTGATGCGCAGGCAGGCCGCCCCGCTCTCCGCCGCCTCGATGGCGCGCTTGTAGTGGAAATGGATGTCGGCGACGACCGGCACCTTGACTTGGGCCACGATGTCCTTCAGCGCCAGCGCCGACTCGCGGTCCGGGCAGGAGACGCGGACGATGTCCACCCCGACCCGCTCGGCCGCCTGGATCTGCTCCACCGTCGCCTTCACGTCGGTGGTCGGCGTGTTGGTCATGGTCTGGACCGAGATCGGCGCATCGCCGCCGACAAGCACGTTGCCGACGCGTATCTGGCGCGACTTGCGGCGGAGGATCTGGCGATAGGCGCGCACGGTCATGACGGAAAGCCTCTAGACAGCAAATACGATGCCGGACGCGCCTCCCGACGCGGCCGGGCCCAGGCCAGAAGTGCGGTGCGGCAGCGGAGAATCAAGAGCCCCGGCACCGCCGTTCAGCGGCGCACCAGCCCACGCTGGTCGATGGTGACGTCGCGCAGCACCTGACCGACCGACCCCAGCGGCGGGCTTTCCGTCCCGTCGGCCATCACCACCAGCCCGCCGGCGTTGCCGGTGCGGATCTTCACGTTGGGCTTGTCGGGCACCCGGAAGGTGTCGCCCGGCTTCAGCACGCGGGTGAAGACGATTTCGCTGCCGTCGCGCACCTGCAGCCAGCTTTCCTGCGTCGCCTTCAGGACCAGCTTCGCGTTGGTGTTCAGCGTGCCGTAGACCTTGCCGTTCGCCGGCACCGTCTCCGCCGCCGGAGCGGCCGGAGCGGCGGGCGGCGCGGCGGCGGTGGCGAGCGAGGTGGGTTCCTGCGGCGTGCTGTCCTCGTCGTCCTCGGCCGGCGGCGCCGGCACGTTGATGACCCCGGCGGGCGCCGGAGCAAGGGCAGCGACGGTCGGCGGCTTGGCGGGTGCCACGGGGGGCGGCGCGGAGCCGGACGCCGTCACGGCCGGCTTGGCCGCGCCGGGGGCGGGCCCCGCCGCCGCCGGCGCAGGCGGGGTGGCCGACGCCACGGAGGGCGGCGCCACCGGCATCGGCACGGAGGGCGTCGGAGCAGGGGCCGGGGCCGGAGCCCCGGTCGGAGGGGCCGCAGGGGTCACGGCAGAGGGCGCCGTCGGGGGCGTGGCCGGGGCCGCCGCCGGGGCGGTGGCGTCGGCGGCCGGCGGGTGGTCCGGCCGGCTCGGCACGCCGTCGAGCAGCGACACCAGCCGGTCGGGCAGCGTCGGCACCAGATCGGCGACGGAACGGTCGGTCGTCGACAGATAATACCAGCCGCCATAGACGATGCCGGCCAGCACCAGCGTGCCGAGCAGCAGCGTGCCGCCGGACGCCCGTCCCTCCGCCGCCGGGGTCGGCAGATAGAGTTCCTGGCGGCGGACCGTGCCGGCCGCCTCCTCCTTGTAGCGGGCGACGACGGTGTCGGGGTCGAGCCCCAGGCACTCGGCGTAGGAGCGCAGGAAGCCGACCGCGTAGGCGCTGCCCGGCAGATCGCCGTAGCGGCCCTCTTCAATGGCCAGCAGGTAAGGATAGCGGATGCGCAGCATCGCGGCGACGTCGCGCAGGTCGTACCCGTGCGCCACCCGCGTGTCGCGCAGCGTCTCGGAAACGGTGGGGCCGGACGGGGCCGGGTCGAAATCGCTGAAAACCTTGCGCTTGGCCATGGGCTCGCCATCTGCTCGCAACAGGTGTGCGCAGGGGGGCTTGCGCACAGGGGGCATCCGTGCGGATGCAACAAGCGGAATGGGTACGACATGCCGCACCCGCGGCGCAACCGCTATGACCGTGGTTCGACACCGGACAGCGCCCATGGCCCGTGACAATCACGCTTTCGCCATGGTCCGGCCGTCAGATCAGGACACCATGATCCTTGCCGAAGCTGCGCAGCTTGTCGCGCAGGCTGTGGTCGGCGCCGATGTAGAGGCCGCTCATGTACTGGCGCAGCGCCGCGACGTCGAGCGAGCGCAGCATCGTCTTCACCGGACCGACCGACGGCGGCGACATCGACAGCGTGCGGAAGCCGACGCCGATCAGCGCCATGGCGTCGAGCGGCCGCCCCGCCATCTCGCCGCAGATCGACAGCGACACCTTGTGCTTGGCGCATTCATCGACCAGCCGGCGCATCACGCACAGCATCGACGGCGACAGCGGGTCGTAGCGGCCGGAGGTGCGCGGGTTGCCGCGGTCGGCGGCGAACAGGTACTGGGTCAGGTCGTTGGAGCCGACCGACAGGAAATCCAGCTTCGGCAGCAGGGCCGGCAACTGCCACAGCAGCGACGGCACCTCCAGCATCGTGCCGACCCGCAGGTTGCCGGGTCGGGCGATGCCCTGGGCGTCCAGCCGCTTCAGCTCCAGGTCCACCAGGCGGCGGGCGGCGTCGAACTCGGCGACCTCGGCGATCATCGGGAACATCACCGACAGCGGCCGGCCGGCGGCGGCCAGCAGCAGCGCGCGCAACTGCTGGCGCAGTAGCGACGGATGATCCAGCCCGATGCGCACGGCGCGCCAGCCCAGCGCCGGGTTCTCCTCCTCGCCGCCGGTCATGTAGGGCAGCATCTTGTCGCCGCCGACGTCGAGCGTGCGGAACACGACCGGCCGGTCGCCGACCTCGTCCATGATGCGGGCGTACAGCTCGGTCTGCGCCTGCACGTCGGGGTAGGAGGCGCGGACCATGAACGGGATTTCGGTGCGGTAGAGCCCGACCCCCTCGGCCCCGCTGGCCGTCAGGTGCGGCAGGTCGATCAGCAGCCCGCAGTTCAACTGGATCGAGATCGGCACGCCGTCGCGCGTCACCGAGGGCAGGTTGCGGATCTCCGCATACATCTGCTCCTTGCGGTGCTGCAGGGCGACCGCCTCGGCGAAGGTCATCTGGATGTCTTCGGCCGGGCGGATGAAGACCGAGCCGTGGTCGCCGTCGACGATCAACTGGTCGAGCGGTTCGATCCGGTTCAGCGCGTCGGCCGCCTGCACCACCGGGATGTTCAGCGCGCGGGCGACGATGCAGACGTGGCTGCCGGGCGAGCCCTCCTCCAGCAGCAGGCCGCGCAGGCGGGTGCGGTCGTAGTCCAGCAGCTCCGCCGGCCCCATCGAGCGCGCCACCAGGATCATGTCCTCCGGCAGGGTCGCGCCGTCGGCGCTGCTGGTCTTGCCGGCCAGATGCTGCAGCAGCCGGTTGGTCAGATCCTCCAGATCCATCAGCCGTTCCCGGATGTAGGGATCGGTCAGATGGCTCATCCGGGCGCGGGTGTCGTTCTGCACCTGCTGCACCGCGGCCTCGGCGGTCAGGCCGACGCGGATCGCCTCGCGGATGCGCGACAGCCAGCCGCGGTCCTCGGCGAACATCCGGTAGGTTTCCAGGATGTCGCGCGGCTCGCTGAGACCGGCGAGCGACGCCGCCTCCAGCAGGTCGTCGATGGCGCTGTGCATGGTCGACAGCGCGGTGTTGAAGCGTTCCAGCTCGGCGTCGGCGTCCTCCGCCACCATCTGGCGGACGGTCAGCTGCGGCCGGTGGATCACCGCCAGCCCCATCGCCAGCCCGGCGCTCATCGCCGTGCCCGACAGGCGGGCCGGCAGCAGCACGGGGTCGCCGGTGGTGGTGACCTCCACCGGGTTGACCAGCTCGCTCTGGGCCACCAGCTCGGCGACGACCATGGCGATGGTCTGGAGGGTTTCGACCTCCTCCTCGACGTAGCGGCGGCGGTCCTTGTGCTGGATCACCAGCACGCCGCGCACCTTGCTGCCGCGCAGGATCGGCACGCCGGCGAGCGACAGGAAGGGATCCTCGCCCGTTTCCGGCCGGTAGGCGAAGCTGGGGTGCGTCGGCGCGTTGTCCATCGCCACCGGGCGGGCGTGGCCGGCGATGTAGCCGACGATGCCCTCGCCCACCCGCAGGCGGGTGTTGTGGACGGCGGTCTTGTTCAGGCCCTCGGTGGAGAACAGCTCGAGCACCTCGCCCGCGCGCATGACGTAGCAGGAGCAGACGTCCGCCCCCATCTCCGCCGCGATCAGCGTGACGATCTTGTCCAGCCGGTCCTGCCCCGACCCCGACCCGGCCATGATGTCGCGCAGCCGGGCCAGCAGCCGGCGCGACGAGGTGCCGTCGAAGCCGGGGGTGACGCCCTTCTCGCCGGCCGCGGTGTCGAGGGTGTCGGTCATCGCTACAACGCTCCCACGGGCGACTCCGCCATCGGGATCAACGATGCCTCATCGGAGGGACGCCTTGCCAGCGCCGATTCGGCCTGGGCGATCAATTCCGCCAGGATGTCGGCCACCGGCTGCTCGCGGGTGACCATGCCGACGCTCTGGCCGGCCATCAGCGAGCCGGTCTCGACGTCGCCCTCGA
This sequence comes from Azospirillum sp. TSO35-2, assembly GCF_003116095.1. GTDB lineage: Bacteria > Pseudomonadota > Alphaproteobacteria > Azospirillales > Azospirillaceae > Azospirillum. The sequence goes on along the minus strand of NZ_LGRA01000018.1, from coordinate 942,507 downwards.
CCACCGCGCGGCGCAGCGCGCCGGACCAGAAATGCTCGATCTCCAGGTTGCCTTCGTCGCGGCTCATCACCCCGGCGTCGACCTTGGCGATGATGTCGCGCTGGAACGCCATGAAGCGCTTCGACCCCTCGTTCGCCAGCGCCCGCACCGGGATCACCGGGAAACGCGGGTCGATCTGCACCGAGGTCTGGGCGTCGCGGGCCGACGCCCGCATGAAGGCCTGCTTGAAGTTGGGGTGGGCGATGCTCTCGGTCGCGCAGACGAAGCGGGTGCCGATCTGCACGCCGGCCGCCCCCAGCTCCAGATAGGACAGGATCGCCTCGCCCCGGCCGATGCCGCCGGCGACGAACACCGGCACCTCGCGCAGATCGGGCAGGATCTCCTGCGCCAGCACGGTGGTGGACACCGGGCCGATGTGGCCGCCGGCCTCCGTCCCCTCGATCACCAGCGCGTCGGCACCCTGCTTGACCATGCGCCGGCCGGCGCCCAGCGTCGGGGCGAAGCCCATCGCCTTGGCCCCGCCGTCCTTGATGCGGCGCAGGGTCGCACCGGACGGCAAGCCGCCGGCGATGACCACATGCCCGACCGCCTGCTCGCGGCAGACGTCGATCAGCTGGTCCAGCGCCGGGTGCATGTTGATCAGGTTGACGCCGAACGGTCTGGCGGTCAGCGCCCGGGTGCCGGCGATCTCGGCGGCGAGCTGGTCGGGGCCCATCGAGCCGCAGGCCAGCACGCCGAAACCGCCGGCGTTGGAGATGGCGGAGACCAGGTGCCGTTCCGACACCCAGCTCATCGCGCCGCCCATCACCGCGGTCGGTGTGCCGAGGAAGTCCCGGCCCCGTTGCCAGAGCCGGTCGAGCCGGACCCGCGCCGATGGTGCCCCCGACACGACTGCCGACAAGGCTGCCGACCGGGCCGCCGCGTGCGATGTGGCGTCGGTCATGGCCGGCCCTTCCCTGCTCTGTCCACCCGCGCTCAGGCGGCGTCCAGGCCGTAGGCGGTGTGCAGCGCGCGCAGCGCCAGCTCCGCATACTCCTCGGCGATCAGGACCGAAATCTTGATTTCCGAGGTGGAAATGACCTGGATGTTGATGCCCTTGTCGGCCAGCGCCTTGAACATGCGCTGGGCGACGCCGGCGTGGCTGCGCATGCCGACGCCGATGACCGACACCTTGACCACGTTGGCGTCCGACACGATGCGCTTGTACTTCAGCGTCGTCTGCGCGTCCTCCAGCACCTTCACGGCGCGGGCGATGTCCGCCTTGCCGACGGTGAAGGTCATGTCGGTCGACTTGCCGTCTTCCGACACGTTCTGGACGATCATGTCGACGTTGACGGCGTTGTCGGTCAGCGGACCGAAGATGGCGGCGGCGACGCCCGGCTGGTCGGCGACGCCCACCAGGGTGATCTTCGCCTCGTCGCGGCTGTAGGCGATGCCGCTCACAACTTCCTTTTCCACGATCTCGTCCTCGTCAACAACCAGGGTTCCGGGAAGCGAACTGCCCGCCGCCGCTTCGAAGCTCGACAGCACCTGCACGCGCACGCGATGGTTCATCGCCATCTCGACCGAGCGGGTCTGAAGCACCTTCGCGCCCTGCGAGGCCAGCTCCAGCATCTCCTCATAGGTGATCTTGTCGAGCTTGCGCGCCTTGGACACGATGCGCGGGTCGGTGGTGTAGACGCCGTCGACATCGGTGTAGATGTCGCAGCGGTCGGCCTTCACCGCCGCCGCCAGCGCCACCGCCGAGGTGTCGGAGCCGCCGCGGCCCAGCGTGGTGATGCGCCCGTCGTCCGACACGCCCTGGAAGCCCGCGACCACGGCGACCTCGCCGGTCTGCATGGAGCGTTCCATCTCGGTGGGATCGATCGAGACGATGCGCGCCTTGCCGTGCGTGTCGTCGGTGCGGATCGGGATCTGCCAGCCGGCCCAGGAGCGGGCGGGGATGCCGATCGACTGCAGGGCCACGGCCAGGAGACCGGAGGTCACCTGCTCGCCGGACGCCACGACCGCGTCGTATTCGCGGGCGTCGTGCAGCTTGTCGATGTCGTTGCAGTATTTGACGAGCTGGTTGGTCACGCCGGACATCGCCGACACGACGACGGCGACCTGATGCCCCGCCTTGACCTCTTGCTCGACCTTTCGGGCCACGTTCTTGATGCGGTCGATGTCGCCGACCGACGTGCCTCCGAACTTCAGGACGATCCGCGCCATACCTCACACCATGTCTGGCCGCCCCACGCATCATCGTGTCATGGGGTCGGCGGAGCGCACCCCCGCTCCACCGTTGCCGGCGCGGGGCGGCGTATCCATACTCCGTCGGTGGAAGCGAGGCAAGTTGCCCCGCATCCGAACAGCCAACCCGTTTACGGAACACCAGCCATGACCGCCACCGCCTCCGCCGCCCCGCACACGACCGCAACCGGCCCCGCCGGCGGCCGCACCCCCCGCGCCGGCACGGTGGACCCGGAGGACGTCGCCCGCTTCTCCGCCATCGCCGCGGAATGGTGGGACCCCGCCGGCAAGTTCAAGCCGCTGCACCGGCTGAACCCGCTGCGCCTGACCTACATCCGCGACGCCGTGTGCAAGCGGCTGGGCCGCGACCCGCTGGCGCCGCAGCCGCTGGCCGGCTTGCGCGTCGTCGACATCGGCTGCGGCGGCGGCCTGCTGGCCGAACCAATGGCCCGCATGGGCGCAACGGTGGTCGGGATCGACGCGTCGGAGAAGAACGTGCACACCGCCGCCGCCCACGCGGCGGAGAGCGGCACCCCGGTCGACTACCGCGCCACCACGGCGGAGGCGCTGGCCGCCGGCGGCGAGCGGTTCGACGTGGTGCTGGCGATGGAGGTGATCGAGCATGTCGCCGACGTCGACCTGTTCGTGAAGTCCTGCACCGACCTGCTGGCCCCCGGCGGCGTCCTGTTCCTGGCGACGCTGAACCGCACGCCGAAGTCCTTCGCGCTGGCCATCGTCGGGGCGGAGTACATCCTGCGCTGGCTGCCCCGCGGCACCCACAACTGGCGCCAGTTCCTGCGCCCGTCCGAACTGAACGCCGCCGTACGCGCGTACGGGCTGAGCGTACGCGACCTGACCGGCGTGACGTACAACCCGCTGACCGACGAGTTCCGCCTGAACCCGCGCGACCTCGACGTCAACTACATGGGCTGGGCCGAGCGGGGGTGAAGCCCGGCGGTCAGTCCGGCGACCAGCATTCCGCCCGCGCCTGCCCGCTCAACAGCCGCTGAAACCGGCGGGCGTGCGGCGTGACCGGCACGGCGGAGGGCAGGACGCAGCAACTGCGGTATTCCAGGGCCGGCTCGAACCGCCGCCAGACCAGGGTGGCGTCGCGGCGGTCGGCCAGCGGGTATGGATTCATCACGGCGATGCCCAGCCCGGCCCTGACCAGTTCGAGCGCGGAGACGGCGGTGGAGGTTTCCATCACCACCCGACGCGTGACGCCGGCATCGGCAAAGAGCTGGTCGATCCTGGAACGCATCGAATGCCTGCGGGTCAGGGCGATGCAGGGCATCGCCGCCAGATCGGCCGGACACAGGACCTCGTGGCGCGCCAGGGCGTGGTCGGCCGGCATGACACAGGCGAGGAAGGAGCTGTGGAAAGGCTCCAGCCGGACGCCCGAGTGCATCGGGGCGCTGTCGGTGATGCCCAGATCGGCGCGGCCCTCGGCCACCAGCCCAACGACGATGTCGGACGCCACGACCTCCAACTGGATGAGGACCTCGGGGTAACGCGCCCGGAAGCGGGCGGCCAGACGGCTGACGAGCGACAGCGCGAAGGCCGGAGGCGCCGCCACCGTCAGTCGTCCGGCCGTCGGGATCGCCGCCATTCCGGAGGCGACACGATCCAGCGCCAGGAAGATGTCGTCCAGTTCCTCGTTGATCGCCAGCGCCTCGGCCGTCGGCCGGATCAGCCGGCCCGACCGTTCGAACAGCGGGACGCCCAGCCGCGCCTCCAGCAGGGCCAGCGCGCGGCTGATCGAGGATTGCGAGCAGCCCAGGCGCCGCGCCGCGCTCGCCGTGGTGCCGTTGGTGATGGTGGCCCGCAGAGCTTCCAGCTCCACCAAGGTCGGACGGCGATTGCGCATGGCGAGGGACCGGTCGGTGGTTTGCGGCTCGATTGATCGCATTATCGCATTGGAGTTCCCGTTGTCGATGCGGTTTCCGCGGCCCCATGCTCACGGCTGGTCATGGGGTTGGAGGAGCATCATCATGCGTTGGATCGCGGTTGCGGGGATGGTCGGTGCGGCGTTGTGGCTGGCGGCCCAGGGGTCGGCCGGATCGCAGGAGATCAAGGGAAGCGACCTGACACCGTCCGCCGAGAACATGGCGCGGACCTGGAACGGCGCCAGCCTGGTGCTGCCCGCCGCGTTGACCGGCGGCCTGCTCTGGCAGGGACCGTTGCGCGACGCGCCGGCGGTCAGCGGCCGTTCGCCGGTCGTCCTCTTCATGCATGGCTCCAGCGGCCTTGCCCCGTTCGTCACCGAGTACCAGCGCTGGCTGGCGGACGATCTGGGGCTGCCGTCCATCGCCCCCGACAGCATGGCGATCCCCGACCGCCTGACCTACACGTCGCCGGTCGCCACCGATCTCTACGAGAAGGTCCACACGCTGCGGATGGGCGAGCTGGAGAACGCGCTCGCCGGAGCCAAAGCGTTGCCCTGGGTCGATCCGGCGAAGATCATCATCGTCGGAACCAGCGAAGGCGCGGTGCCGGTCGCCCGGCTGGCCAACCCGCTGCCAGTGGCGCGCGTCATCTATTCTTGGAGCTGCGAAGCCAACTATTTCGTCGACGCCCCGAAGACGGCAATTCCGCAGGAGACTCCGGTTCTCAGCATGATCGCCACCCGCGATCCCTATTTTTCCGGAGAAAACCCGTGGAACCGGCCCTACGCCGTCAGGGGCGATTGCGGCAACGCGCTGAAATCGCACCAGGACGCCATGATCGTGACGCTGGCCTCGAACAAGCACACGATCCTGAACACGCCGCAGGCCCACGACACCACCGCCGCCTTTCTCAAGCGCGTCCTGGCGCGCTGACGACCGGCTGCCACCCCGCAAAAGAAAAGGGCCGCGCACGGGGACGTGCGGCGGCCCTTTCGGCTTGCCGGCCAGTACGAGTGGCCCGTCAGTTGGACGGGCTGGGCTCGTGCTGGGTCAGAAGCGCGTACATCGCGTCGCCGGATTCGGCGCCGCGCAGCTTTTCGCACATGGACTGGTCGCGCAGCAGGCGCGACACGCGGGCCAGCGCTTTCAGATGGTCGGCACCCGCCTGTTCCGGGGCGAGGAGAAGGAAGATCAGGTCGACCGGCTGCTCATCGATCGCGTCGAAATCGATGGGCCGCTCCAAGCGGGCGAAGACGCCGTGGACGCGGTCCAGGCTGGACAGCTTGCCGTGCGGGATGGCGATGCCATGGCCCACGCCGGTCGTGCCCAGCCTTTCACGCTCCAGAAGGACGTCGAAGATCGCCCGCTCGTGCTGACCGGTCAGCTCGGACGCTTTGCGCGCCATCTCCTGCAGGGCCTGCTTTTTGTTGCCGGCCTTCAGGTTCGGGAGGATGGCGCGCGGAGAGATGAGGTCGAGCATGACGCTTGATGCCAGCGGGACGGGGTCGGCGCCGGTCAGGCGCCGGCCTTCTCCGCCGGGTCGACCCAGCCGATGTTCCCGTCGGCGCGGCGGTAGACCATGTTCAGGCGGCCGTGCGCACCGTTGTGGAACATCAGGGCCGGGGCCTGCGCCAGTTCCAGACGCATCACCGCCTCGCTGACCGACAGGGTGGCGATGGAGGTTTCCATCTCGGCCACGACCATCGGCTGGTGGGCGCCGTCGGCCGGAGCCTCGGCCTCGTCGTGGTGCTCGTCGCCCTCGGCTTCCAGGATCTGGTAGCGCGCCGGCAGGGCGGCGCCGTTCTCGACGGCGTGGTGGTCACGCAGGCGGCGCTTGTAACGGCGCAGGCGCTTGGCCAGCTTCTCGCAAGCGATGTCGAAGGCCGGATACGGCTCCGTCGCGTCGCCGGCGCTCTGCAGGACGATGCCGCGGCCCACATGGACCTGGATGTCGGCCTTGTAGAGGTGCGCGTCCTTGGTCAGGATCACGGTCGCTTCGATCGGCTTGTCGAAGTACTTGCCGACGACGGCGTTCAGGCTGTCGGCCACATGGGTGCGCAGAGCGTCGCCCACGTCGAGCTGCTTGCCTTTGACGGTGAGTTGCATGGTGGAACGTTTCCAAATTGGTCCGCTGGGGACGGGGTAGAGACGGCGTGTGCAGAGAACGGTCCGCCGCGTGCGGGCCGGGACGATAGGTCAGGGCTTACCGGGCTGTCAATCGAGCCCGCCCCGACCCTCCCGGCTACATGCGTGACATCTTGGCACGTCGTCGCTGCACCGATGACGGTATTTTCATCGCTTCACGATACTTCGCGACCGTCCTTCGCGCAATGTCGATCCCTTCGGCACGGAGGATCTCCACCAGTTTATCGTCGGACAGCACGTCTTCGGGCTTCTCGGCGTCGATCATCGTCTTGATGCGGTGCCGAACCGCTTCCGCGGAATGGGCGGCCTGGCCGTCGGCCCCCTGGATGGAGGAAGTAAAGAAGTACTTCAACTCGAAGACGCCGCGCGGCGTCGCCATGAACTTGTTGGTGGTGACGCGGCTGACCGTGCTCTCGTGCATGCCGATCGCCTCGGCGATGTCGCGCAGGATCAGCGGGCGCAGGTGCGAGACGCCATGGATGAAGAAGGCGTCCTGCTGGCGGATGATCTCGCTGGCCACCTTCAGGATGGTGGTGGCGCGCTGGTGCAGCGACTTGACCAGCCAGTTCGCCGACTGGAACCGTTCGGTGAGGTATTCCTTGTCGGCCTTGCTCTTGGCGCTGCCGGAGATGCGGGCGAAATAGCGGTGGTTGACCAGCACCCGCGGCAAAGTGTCCGGGTTCAGGTCGATCAGCCAGCCGCCGCCCGGGCTGGCCCGCATCAGGATGTCGGGGGTGACCAGTTGGGCCGGCGTGTGGTCGAAGGCGAGCGCCGGCTTCGGGTTCAGCTTGCGGATGTCGACGACCATGTCGGCGACGTCCTCGGCGTCGACGCCGCAGACCTTCATGATGGCCGACAGGTTGCGGGCGGCCAGAAGCTCCAGATTGTCGAGCAGCGCCGCCATCGCCGGGTCGAGCCGGTTCTTCTCACGCAGCTGGATGCTCAGGCATTCCTTCAGCGACCGCGCGAAGATGCCGGGCGGGTCGAAGCGCTGGCAGGCGGCCAGCACCCGGTCCACCCGCGCCGCGTCGCAGCCCAACTGCTCGGCCAGCGCCTCGGCGTCGAAGCCGACCAGCCAGCCGGCCTCGTCCAGCATGTCGATCAGCGCCAGCCCGATCAACTGGTCGCCCAGGTCGGGCAGGTCGATCTTCAACTGCTCGGTCAGATGGTCGCGCAGATTCTTTTCGCTGGTCAGCGTCGCTTCGAGGTTGCTGTCGTCATCCTCGAAGCCGCTGCGGCCGCCGCGCTCGCCATAGGAGCCGTAGACCTCGCTGCCGCCGTCCGACCCGTCGGAAAAACGGTCGTCGCCGTAGACATTCTCGAAGTCGGTGTCGAGCGGCGCCTCCGACGAGGAGGCCATGGTGTCCGACGAGGTCATCTCGACGGTGTCGCGGGTGCGCCCGTCGGACGGCGGCATCGCCGGCCCGTCGTCGCGGCCGTTCAGCCCGTCGACGCTGAGGCCGTTCGCCTCCATGCCGCCGGGGCCGTCCAGCCCGCCCGGCGCATCGCCGCCGGCGCCGTCACCCACGACGGGGTCGCTGCCGCCGTCGCCGGGGCCGCTGTCGCGCTCCAGCAGCGGGTTCTGTTCGATCTCGCGGTCCACGAAGTCCGACAGTTCGATGTTCGACAGTTGCAGCAGCTTGATCGCCTGCTGCAACTGCGGTGTCATCACCAGGGTCTGGGCTTGTCGAAGGTCGAGACGTTGAGCAAGCGCCATGGCTGTCGAACCGGGACCAGTGGGAACGAAGGGCTACAGACTGAACCGATCGCCGAGATAGACCCGACGCACGCCCTCGTGCGCCACGATCTCGTCCGGCCGTCCCTCCATTAGTACCACACCATCGTGCAAAATGTATGCCCGATCGACGAGATCCAAGGTTTCGCGCACATTGTGGTCGGTGATCAACACGCCGATGCCGCGGTCGCGCAGATGGCCGACCAGCTCGCGGATGTCGTTCACCGCGATCGGGTCGATGCCGGCCAGCGGCTCGTCGAGCAGGATGAAGTGCGGCTGGCCGGCCAGCGCGCGGGCGATCTCGACACGCCGCCGCTCGCCGCCGGACAGCGCCAGGGCGGGGGCACGGCGCAGGTGCGTCACCGAGAACTCCGCCAGCAGCTCGTCCAGCATCGCCTCGCGCGCGTCGCGGTCGCTCTCCACCACCTCCAGCACCGAGCGGATGTTGTTCTCCACCGTCATGCCGCGGAAGATCGAGGCCTCCTGCGGCAGATAGCCGATGCCGAGCCGGGCGCGGCGGTACATCGGCAGCGCGGTGATGTCCTGCCCGTCCAGCGTGATCGTGCCGGAGTCGGCGGCGATCAGCCCGGTGATCATGTAGAAGCAGGTCGTCTTGCCGGCGCCGTTGGGGCCGAGCAGCCCGACCGCCTCGCCGCGCTGGACGCCGATCGAGACGTCGCGGACGACCGGGCGCTTCTTGAACGACTTGCCCAGGTGATGCGCCACCAGCCCGTCGGTCGGGGCGGCGGGGGCTTGCGGTCCGGCGGTCGGGGCGGCGCCGGGGCCGTTCGCGGTCAGCACGGTCACGGCTTCTTGCCCGCAGGGGCGCCGCTCTTGTCGGCCCCCTTGTCGGCGCCGTTCTTCTCGCCGGGGATCAGCAGGCCGCTGACCCGTCCGCCGGCGTCGCGGCCGGCGATCACGCGGTTGATCTTGGTGTTCATGTTCATCTCGGCGGCTTCGCCGTTCAACTGGTTGTCGCCGCGGGTGATCTTCACGTTGCCGATCAGCACCGCGACGTTGTCGGCGACCGAATAGACCAGCTTCTCGGCCAGCGCCACATCGGTCGCGGTGGTGACGATCACGTTGCCGGAGCCGTCGATCCGCTCCATCTGGGTGGTGCCGTCGGGCATCTTCTTCAGCCGGCCGATCAGCACGTCGGCGCGCAGGCGGTCGTTGCCGCGCACCGCCACCGCGTCGCCGCGCGCCACCGTCAGATCCTGGCCCTCATAATACTCCAGGGTGTCGCGGGCGGTGACGACGTCCTTGGTGGTGACCAGTTTCAGAGCCTTGCCGGTGACGACGGCCACCTGCTTGTCGACGTCGTAGACGCCATGGTCGCCGAACACCTGCTGGGTCGGGCTGACCACGCGGACGTTGCCGTCGGCGACCAGCTGGAACACCTCGTTCCCCTTGCCCGGCACCTCGCGGTAATAGGCGGTCAGCACGTCGGCGAAGACGGTCGAGTCGTTGCGCTTGGCCGAGGCGTTGCCGCGCGCGACGTAGGCGCGCACGTCCTGGTGCCATTCGATCGCCTGGTCGGCGTTGATCTCCACCGGCTGCTTGCCGCCCATGCCGGGCAGCCCCTGCGCCGCGGCGGGGCTCGCCGCGAACAGGCCGCCGCACAGCGTTGCGGCCAGCGCGACGGCCAGCGCCGTGCGGTGAAGGGGCCGGCGAAGGGGATGGACTGGCGACCGGCTGGGCGTCACGGCTTCTTGCTCCCGGGGCGTTCGGCGGCCTGGACCTCGGCCTTCGACTGGTTGAGGAAGACCACGGTCTTGCCGCGGTCGGACATGCGGAAGCCGATGGCGTTGATCTCGCCCTGCGGCCCCTGCCCGGTGACCGCCTTGTCGCCCCAGGCGTTGCCCTTGCGGATGTCCGCCTCGGCCTCGCTGGTGGTGAACTCGTTGCCGTCGTCGCGCAGGACATGGACGTTGCCGCGCATCAGCAGGATGCCGGTCGCCTGATTGTACCAGCCCTTGTCGGAGTTCATCGTCACCCAGGTGCCGCTGGTCTCCGTCATCTCCGCCTTCGGCTCGTCGAGCAGGACGATGTCGGGCTGGTCGGTGGACTTGTCGGCCTTGGTGGCGACCAGCGAGAAGGGCTGGTTGTGTTCGTCCAGGCTGAAATAGCGCGGCTTCAGCATCTCGCTCTGCCCGGCGTCGGCGGCGATCCGCGGCGTCGGCGGGTTGTACAGCGACGGCCAGGCGGCCAGCAGCGCCACCATCGCCAGCGCGGCGGCCGGCAGGGCGAACTTCATGGCGGAGACGAAGCGGCTGTAGACCCGGCTGACCGGGCGGGTGTCGCGCCGCCGATGGGCGCGCAACGGGGCCGCCGGCTCCGGAGACGACGCCTGCGACAGGACGTGCCGCGGCGGCGCCTGAAGCGCGGGGGCTTGCGGCGCCCCGTTCCCGGCTGGGGTGCGGTCGGGTGTCGCGCGGTCAGGCGCGCGCAGGTCGTCCAGACTCAACTCTCGGTTCCTCCGGCTCGGCCTCGGCGTCCATGGCTCATGCGGCGACTCACGCGGCGCCCGCCCGCAGGCAATCGTGGATGTGCACGATGCCCAGCGGCCGGTCGGCCTCGATCACGAACAGAGTGGTGATCTGTTTCTCGTTCATCACGCGCAGCGCCTCGACGATCAACGCCTTCGGGCGGATCGTCTTGGGCCGCGGGGACATGATGCTGTCGGCGCGCTCGGCCAGAAGCTCTGGCGTCAGATGACGGCGCACGTCGCCGTCGGTGATGATCCCGACCAGCGCCCCCGCCTCGTCGGTTACCCCGACGCAGCCGAGCCGCTTGGCCGTCATCTCGAAGATGACCTCGGACAGCGGCGAATCAAGACGGCACAGGGGAAGATCCGCTCCCTTGTGCATGATGTCCGTCACCTTCAGCAGCGCCCGGCCGAGCTGACCGCCGGGGTGGAACTCGCGGAAATCGGCGGCGGAGAAGCCGCGCCGCTCCAGCAGCGCCACCGCCAGCGCGTCGCCCAGCGCCAGCATCATCGTGGTGGAGGTGGTCGGCGCCAGGCCCAGCGGGCAGGCCTCCGGCACCGGCGGCAGGATCAGCGCCACGTCCGACTGCTCGGCCAGCGGCGACGCCGCCTTGCGGGTCATGCCGATCAGCGGGATGCCGAAGCGGCGGGTGTAGGCGATGATGTCGGCCAGCTCGTGCGTTTCGCCGGAGTTGGACAGCGCCACCACCGCGTCGATCTTCGCGATCATGCCGAGGTCGCCGTGGCTGGCCTCGCCCGGATGGACGAAGAAGGCCGGCGTGCCGGTCGAGGCCATCGTCGCGGCGATCTTGCGGGCGACGTGGCCCGACTTTCCCATGCCGGTGACGACGACACGGCCCTGGATGCCGTGCAGGAGGTCGAGCGCCCGCAGGAAGGCGCCGTCGAGGCTGTCGGCCAGCGCGACCAGCGCGTCGGCCTCCGTCCTGAGGACGCGGACGGCGCAGGCGAGGTCGCGGTTGTCCACCGCGCTCGATTCACCGGCGGCGGGAGGGGTCAGGCTGGACGTGATCACGCTGGTCAAGGCTGTCGATGCCTTCCGTTCAAGGCCGCGGCCCGATGGCCGGGCAAACGCCGGCACCGCCGGCTGCCACACAAACGCCGGCACCGCCGGCTTCCAAAGCGATCTCCGGCAACGCCGGCTCGGCACACGGCGGCGGACGCCGCATCCCGTCCGGGAAAGAGCCCGTCAGGGTCGGCGTCCGCCGCGGCACAGTATGCCCACCACCGCAGCCGGGGTCAAACCCACGCCCGGTCCGGTTGGGGCCAGCCCCATCCGGTTGCCGGTCAGTGCGCCAAAATGTCCGGGGTTTCCCAGCCGCCGAGGTCCAGCTCGCCGCGGGCCGGCAGGAAGTCGAAGCAGGCCTGGGCCAGATGGGTCCGCCCCTCGCGCGCCAGCATGACGTCCAGCTTGGCCTTCAGGTCGTGCAGGTGCAGCACGTCCGACGCGGCGTACTTCATCTGGTCGGTGCTGAGATCCGCCGCGCCCCAGTCGGACGACTGCTGCTGCTTGGACAGCTCGACCCCCAGCAGGTCCTTGCAGAGATCCTTCAGGCCATGACGGTCGGTGAAGGTGCGGACCAGCTTGGACGCCACCTTGGTGCAGTAGACCGGCTGGCAGGAAATGCCGAGATAGGCCCGCATCACCGCCACGTCGAACCGGGCGAAGTGGAACAGCTTGGTGACGTCGGGGTTGGTCAGCAGGCGCTTCAGGTTCGGCGCCTCGTACTGGCCCTTGCGGAACTGCACCAGATGGACGGCGCCGTCGCCGGCCGACAGCTGGACCAGGCACAGGCGGTCGCGGTGGGGGTTCAGCCCCATCGTCTCGGTGTCGATGGCGATGGCGTTGTCACGGGCGCCGGCGGCGAGGTCGAGGCCGTCCGGCAGGTCGCCGTCATGAAGGTCGATGGGCATGGTCGCTTCCCGGAAGGGTAAGGCCCCCGGCCACGGACCCTAGAAACGACGAACGCCGCTCTGCACGGCCTCCCTCTTGATCGAGAGAGCTGTGCATGCGGCGCAGCCGGGTAGAAAGAAATGGTGCCCAGGAGAAGACTCGAACTTCCACGACATTTCTGCCACAGGTACCTGAAACCTGCGCGTCTACCAATTCCGCCACCTGGGCTCGGTGCTCGGTGTGTGGGCGGTTTTCTAATGATCCGGCCGGGGGGCGTCAACAGCTTTTTTCGGCCTCTTTCACTTTTTCGCGGCCACCCTTGCCGGCCCCCCTCCGACAGGCCGCCATCCCCGCGACACGATCCCCCACCGTCCAGAGGCCCTAGCTTGCCGTCCGGGCATTCGCTATAAGCATCCCCGCAGATTTCATGGCGACACACAGTCGGACGACGCGCGGGGGCGCGGCCGGGGCGCTTCGCCCCGACGCTCCAAGGACCCCCGGCAGGCGCGCAACGGCACGGGAGACGGTCGATGTCCTATCGCACTCAGGTTATCACGGTGTTCGGCGGTTCGGGCTTCATCGGCCGCCACCTGATCCGGCGCCTCGCCAAGTCGGGCGCCGTCATCCGCATCGCCACGCGGACGCCGGGCAAGGCGGCCTTCCTCAAGACGGCCGGCGCCGTCGGCCAGATCGTGCCCTTCGGCACCGACTGCACCAAGGACGAGTCGGTCGCCCGCGCGCTGCAGGGCGCCGACATCGCCATCAACCTGCTGGGCGTGCTGTACGAGCGCGGGGCGCAGAGCTTCCAGGGCGTCCACACCGACGCCGCCGGCCGCATCGCCCGGCTGGCCGCCGCCAACGGCGTGACCCGCATGGTCCATGTCTCGGCGATCGGCGCCGACGCCGCCTCGCATTCGGCCTACGCCCGCTCCAAGGCGGCGGGCGAGCAGGCGGTGCGCGCCGGCTTCCCCGCCGCGACCATCCTGCGGCCCAGCATCGTCTTCGGGCCGGAGGACAACTTCTTCAACAAGTTCGCCGCGATGGCCCAGAAGGCCCCGGCCCTGCCGCTGATCGGCGGCGGCAAGACCCGCTTCCAGCCGGTCTATGTCGGCGACCTCGCCGACGCCATCGTCGCCGCGCTGGAACTGGAGAGCGCCAAGGGCAAGACCTTCGAGCTGGGCGGCCCGCGCGTCTACAGCTTCCGCGAGTTGCTGGAGCTGACGCAGAAGGAAATCCGCCGCCACCGTCCGCTGGTGACGATCCCCTGGAACATCGCGGAGTCGCTGGGCGGCCTGCTGGAAAAGGTGCCGCTGCTCGCCCCGGTCCTGACCCGCGACCAGGTGGAGCTGCTGAAGCGCGACAACATCGTCGCCCCTGGCGCCCCGGGCTTCAAGGAGCTGGGCATCACCGAACTGGCGACCTGCGAGGTGATCCTGCCGACCTACCTGTCGCGCTTCATCGTCGGCGGCCGCTACACCACGCTGACCGGCGACAAGGACGCGGCGGGTCATGGCGCGGCGGACAGCGCGCACTGAGCGGTCTTTCCATCGCACGGAACGAGCCCCGGCCGACCGCCGGGGCTTTTTCTTTTTGCCCGGTTGCTTGGCCCGTTGTTTGGCTGGGGAGAGGCGGCGCACCGCTCCGCTCCCGCTTGATTTCTTCCCATTCGATGGCATCTGCCCTTGTCCGCCGCGGGCCCCGCGCGTGGATGTGAGGGTGACGGTGGAGACGGGTTCATGAGCGATACGGTCAGCCGGCGGACGCCCGACGGCACGGCAGCCGACCAGCGCAGAGTCGGCGAGAGGACGCGCGCCGACGCCGCGCGCTGGGCGACCGTCGCCGCCTTCTTCCTGAACGGCACGGTCTTCGGCGTCTGGGCGACGCAGATCCCGCTGCTGAAGAGCCGGCTCGACCTCAGCGCCGCGGTGCTGGGGGTGGCGCTGCTGTTCCTGGCGGTCGGGGCGCTGACGGCGATGGTCGCGAGCGGGCCGCTGCTCGGGCGGCTGGGCAGCGCGCCGGTGACGCGGGTGACCGCGCTGCTGTTCGCCGGGCTGCTGCCGCTGCCGGCGCTGGTGCCGGACGTGGTGACGCTCTGCGTCGTGCTGGCGCTGTTCGGCGCGTCGGGCGGCACGATGGACGTGGCGATGAACGCCCAAGGGGCGCTGGTGGAGCGGCGGCTCGGCCGGCCGATCATGTCGTCGCTGCACGGGATGTGGAGCCTGGGCGGGCTGACCGGCGCCGGGCTGGGCGGGCTGCTGCTGCCGTTGATGCCGCCGGCCGCCCAGGCCGGGCTGGTGTCGGCCGGACTGGTCGTCCTGTTCCTGGTCCTGCAGGGCCGCATGCTGCCCGACCGCAACGCCTCGGGCGGCGGGCTGGTGCTGCCCGACCGCAAGACGCTGCTGCTGGGGTTGCTCGCCGCCCTGTCCTTCATGAGCGAGGGCGCCGTCCTGGACTGGAGCGCCATTCACCTGCGTGAGGATCTCGGCGCGGCGGCCTCGCTCGCCGGCATGGGCTTCGCCGTCTTCTGCGGCGCGATGGCGGTCGGCCGCTTCGGCGGCGACCGGCTGCGGCACCGGTTCGGCGGGGCGACGCTGATGCGCGGCGGCGGGCTGCTGGCCACGGCCGGGTTGGGTCTGGTGCTGGCGGCGGGGCTGCTGGCGGGCGGGTCGCCGCTGCTGGCGATCGTCGGCTTCGGCCTGACCGGGATCGGCCTGTCGAACATCGTCCCGGTGCTGTTCAGCACGGCGGGCGCGGTGGAGAGCGGCCACCCCGACCACGCCGTCGCCGCGGTGTCGACCATGGGCTACGCCGGGGTGCTGGCCGGCCCGCCGCTGGTCGGCTTCATCGCCCAGGCGACCAGCCTCGCGACCGCCTTCGCCCTGATCGCCTTGCTCGCCCTGTTCGTGGCCGCCGCGGCGGCCCGTGCGGTGCCGCGGCGGGCATAAGCGACCTTACAGATACAGGAACGCCAGCATTCCGGCGCCGACGGCGATACGGTACCAGCCGAAGGGGGTGAAGCCGTAGCGGCCGACGAAGTCGACCAGCGTCTTGACCACCAGGGCGGCGGCGATGAAGGCGGTGATGAAGCCGACCAGGATCAGCAGCCCGCTGTCGAAGCTCATGCCCGACCAGTTCTTGTAGAGGTCGTAGACGGTGGCGCCGGCCATCGTCGGCACCGCCAGGAAGAAGGAGAACTCGGCGGCGGCACGACGGTCGACCCCCATCAGCAGGGCGCCCAGGATGCTGGCGCCCGAGCGGGAGACGCCCGGCACCAGCGCCAGGCACTGGCAGAAGCCGATCTTCAGGGCCAGCGGGGCGGAAAAGCTCTCGATCTTGTGGTAGCGGGCGGTCGGCACGAAGCGCTCCACCACCAGGATGGCGATGCCGCCGACGATCAGGGCGATGCTGACCACGGTGGGGTTGAACAGCACCGCCTTGATGATGCCGTGCAGCCCGGCGCCCAGCACCATCGCCGGCAGGAAGGCGATCAGCACCGCCATGACGAAGCGCCGCGCGCCCGGATCGTCCTTCAGACCGGTCGCGACGTTCCACAGCCGGTGGAAGTAGACGACGCAGATCGCCAGGATGGCGCCCAACTGGATCACCACCTCGAACACCTTGCCGGGCGGACCCTGAAAGCCGAGCAGTTCGTCCAGCATGATGAGGTGGCCGGTGGAGGACACCGGCAGGAACTCGGTCAGCCCCTCCACCAGACCCAGGAGGGTGGCGTCCAGATATTGATCGATCAGCATTGCGGCACTCAAGCCTTCGGCAGGGTTTGATATGCAGCGGCTTATATCAGGCACGCCCGCGCTTGGCGACGTCGAGGGATCGGTACCCCTTTCTACGATATTGTCCTGAAACGAGACTAATTTTCTGTCTCACTTTCATGACCATCCACCGTGACGCTTACGCATTTCAGCCTTGCGGAAGAAAAGGTCAACAAGTGAGACCTATCGGTTCTTTTGTGCTTCCGCGGCCGCTGCACATGCGTTATATGACGAGCGTCCGCCAGTTCGCGGACGTTCGATTTCAACCCAGCCGGCGGTCCCGGGACATCCAGGACCCTCGGTCAGGCGACCGCCCCGCACCGGCGTCGGGGCCGCGAAGCGAAGGAGCAGACGTCATGGCGAACCAGAAAATGTTGGGCTTTGTGCACACCGCGCAGACGATGCCCGACAAGCGGTCGGCCGCCGACCGCCGCCAGGACTTTGCGGAAATCTACGCCCGCTTCAGCGATGAGCGCGCTGCTGAGCAGGCCAACCGCTGCTCGCAGTGCGGCGTTCCCTTCTGCCAAGTGCATTGCCCGGTCTCCAACAACATCCCCGACTGGCTGAAGCTGACCGCGGAAGGCCGGTTGGAGGAAGCCTACGAAGTGTCGCAGGCCACCAACAACTTCCCGGAAATCTGCGGCCGCATCTGCCCGCAGGATCGCCTGTGCGAGGGCAACTGCGTCATCGAGCAGTCGACGCACGGCGCCGTCACCATCGGTTCGGTCGAGAAGTACATCAACGACACCGCCTGGGAAAACGGCTGGGTCAAGCCGCGCACGCCGTCGAAGGAACTCGGCCTGTCGGTCGGCGTGATCGGCGCCGGCCCGGCTGGCCTCGCCGCCGCCGAGGAACTGCGGGCCAAGGGTTACGAGGTCCATGTCTATGACCGCCATGACCGCATGGGCGGCCTGCTGGTCTACGGCATCCCCGGCTTCAAGCTGGAAAAGGACGTCGTCGCCCGCCGTGTCCAGCGTCTGGCCGACGCCGGCGTGATCTTCCACCCGAATTTCGAGATCGGCCGCGACGCCGAACTCAGCGACCTGCGCAAGCAGCATGTCGCCGTGCTGATCGCCACCGGCGTCTACAAGGCGCGCGACATCAAGGCCCCCGGTGCCGGGCTGAAGAACATCGTCCCGGCGCTGGAATACCTGACCACCTCGAACAAGGTCGGGCTGGGCGACAGCGTCGCGGCGTACGAGGACGGCTCGCTGAACGCCGCCGGCAAGAAGGTGGTGGTCCTGGGCGGCGGCGACACCGCGATGGACTGCGTGCGCACGGCGATCCGCCAGGGCGCGACCTCCGTCAAGTGCCTGTACCGCCGTGACCGCAAGAACATGCCGGGCTCGCAGCGCGAGGTCGCGCACGCCGAGGAAGAGGGCGTCGAGTTCGTCTGGCAGGCCGCCCCGGAAGGCTTCACCGGCGAGGATGTGGTGACCGGCGTGCGCGCCGTCCGCATCCATCTGGGCGTCGCCGACGCCACCGGCCGCCAGACCCCGCAGGTGATCGAGGGCTCCGCCTTCACCGAGCCGGCCGACCTCGTCATCAAGGCGCTGGGCTTCGAGCCGGAAGACCTGCCGGGCGCCTTCGGCTCGCCCGACCTGACGGTCACCCGCTGGGGCACGCTGCTGATCGACCACCGCACCAAGATGACCAGCCTGGACGGCGTCTTCGCCGCCGGCGACATCGTCCGCGGCGCCTCGCTGGTGGTCTGGGCCATCCGCGACGGCCGCGACGCCGCCGACGCCATGCACGCCTACGCCCAGTCGGTGAAGACGCCGGCGCTGGCCGTCGCGGCGGAGTAAATCCACCCACCTGCCCCTCCCCAGCCCTCCCCCGCTTCGCGGGAGAGGGTGCCTTACGGGACGGCGGCGGCAGTCCCCTCTCCCGCGTGAGCGGGGGAGGGTTAGGGAGGGGGCCGTACGCCCCCCGCATCAAGAACCACCGTCTACCCCAGGGGGCCCTTCCCTTCGGCCCCCCAGGTCAACGTCCAGACTGTGAAAGGGTCGTTCCATGACCACCGAGTTGAACCAGGGTGAGCAGTTCGTCGCCGACTTCCGCGCCAACGCCGCGGCGCTGACCACTGCGCACGCCTACAATCCGGCCGACGAGCACGACGCCTGCGGCGTCGGCTTCATCGCCGCGATCGACGGCAAGCCCCGCCGTTCGGTGGTCGAGAAAGGCATCGAGGCGCTGAAGGCGGTCTGGCACCGCGGCGCGGTGGACGCCGACGGCAAGACCGGCGACGGCGCCGGCATCCATGTCCAGGTGCCGCAGAAGTTCTTCAAGGATCATGTCAAGATCATCGGCCACCTGCCGCCGGAGAACAATCTGGCGGTCGGTCAGGTCTTCCTGCCGCGCATCAGCCTGGACGCCCAGGAAGCCTGCCGCTGCATCGTCGAGACCGAGATCCTGTCCTTCGGCTACTACATCTACGGCTGGCGCCAGGTGCCGATCAACGTCGACATCATCGGCGAGAAGGCCAACGCCACCCGGCCGGAGATCGAGCAGATCATCGTCGGCAACAGCAAGGGCGTGTCGGACGAGCAGTTCGAACTGGACCTCTACATCATCCGCCGCCGCATCGAGAAGGCGGTCTACAACGAGCAGATCACCGACTTCTACATCTGCTCGCTGTCGGCGCGCTCGATCATCTACAAGGGCATGTTCCTCGCCGAGCAGCTGTCGACCTTCTATCCGGATCTGACGGACGACCGGTTCGAGTCGAGCTTCGCCATCTACCACCAGCGCTATTCGACCAACACCTTCCCGACCTGGCCGCTGGCCCAGCCCTTCCGCATGCTCGCCCACAACGGGGAGATCAACACGCTGAAGGGCAACGTCAACTGGATGAAGGCGCACGAGACCCGGATGGAGCATCCGGTGTTCGGCGCCAACATGGGCGACCTGAAGCCGGTGATCGGCGTCGGCCTGTCGGACTCCGGCGCGCTCGACACCGTGTTCGAGGTGATGGTCCGCGCCGGCCGCACCGCGCCGATGGTCAAGATGATGCTGGTGCCGCAGGCGCTGACCAGCTCGCAGACCACGCCGGACAACCACAAGGCGCTGATCGCCTACTGCAACTCGGTGATGGAGCCGTGGGACGGCCCGGCTGCGCTGGCGATGACCGACGGCCGCTGGGTCGTCGGAGGCATGGACCGCAACGGCCTGCGCCCGATGCGCTACACCATCACCACCGACGGGCTGATCATCGCCGGTTCCGAAACCGGCATGGTCAAGATCGAGGAGAATCAGGTCGTCGAGAAGGGCCGTCTCGGCCCGGGCGAGATGATCGCCGTCGACCTGCGGGCCGGCAAGCTGTTCCATGACCGCGAGCTGAAGGACCACCTCGCCGCGAAGAAGCCGTGGGGCAACTGGGTCAAGAACACCACGCACCTGGACGAGCTGGTCAAGACCGCCTCGCTGAAGGGCGAGCCGTCGGAGATGGAGAAGGCCGAGCTGCGCAAGCGGCAGATGGCCTTCGGCCTCGCCATGGAAGACATGGAGCTGATCCTCCACCCGATGGCGGAGGACGGCAAGGAGGCGATCGGCTCGATGGGCGACGACAGCCCGATCGCCGTGCTGTCCGACAAGTACCGCGGCCTGCACCACTTCTTCCGCCAGAACTTCTCCCAGGTCACCAACCCGCCGATCGACAGCTTGCGCGAGCGCCGGGTGATGAGCCTGAAGACCCGGCTGGGCAATCTCGGCAACATCCTGGACGAGGACGAGAGCCAGACCCGCCTGCTCCAGCTCGACAGCCCGGTGCTGACGACCGCCGAGTTCCGCGCCATGCGCGACTACATGGGCGAGACGGCGGCCGAGATCGACGCGACCTTCCCGGTCGACGCCGGCCCCGACGCGCTGCGCGACGCGCTGCGCCGCATCCGCCAGGAGGCGGAGGACGCGGTGCGCGGCGGTGCCAACCACGTCATCCTGACCGACGAGGCGATGGGGGCCGAGCGCGCCGCCATCCCGGCGATCCTGGCGACCGGCGCGGTCCACACCCACCTGATCCGCTCCAACCTGCGCACCTTCACCTCGCTGAACCTGCGCACGGCGGAGTGCCTGGACACCCATTACTTCGCGGTGCTGATCGGCGTCGGCGCCACCACCGTCAACGCCTACCTCGCCCAGGAAGCGGTGGCCGAGCGCCAGCGCCGCGGCCTGCTGGGCTCGCTGTCGCTGGAAAAGGCGATGGCGAACTACAAGAAGGCGATCGACGAGGGCCTGCTGAAGATCATGTCCAAGATGGGCATCTCGGTCATCAGCAGCTACCGCGGCGGCGGCAACTTCGAAGCCATCGGCCTCAGCCGCGCGCTGGTCGCCGAGCATTTCCCGGCGATGGTCAGCCGCATCTCCGGCATCGGCCTGAACGGCATCCAGAAGAAGGTGCTGGAGCAGCACGCCGTCGCCTACGACCAGGAGGTCGTGGCCCTGCCGGTGGGTGGCTTCTACCGCTTCCGCAAGTCGGGCGACCGTCATGGCTGGGAGGGCGGCATCATCCACACCCTCCAGCAGGCCGTCACCAACGACAGCTACACCACCTTCAAGAAGTATTCGGAGCAGGTGAACAAGCGGCCGCCGATGCAGCTGCGCGACCTGCTGGAGTTCCGCACCACCAAGGCCGCCGTGCCGGTGGACGAGGTCGAGAGCATCACCTCGATCCGCAAGCGCTTCATCACGCCGGGCATGTCGATGGGCGCCCTGTCGCCCGAGGCGCACGGCACGCTGAACGTCGCGATGAACCGCATCGGCGCCAAGTCCGACTCGGGCGAGGGCGGTGAGGATCCGGCGCGCTTCCGTCCCGACAAGAACGGCGACAATTGGAACTCCGCCATCAAGCAGGTGGCGTCGGGCCGCTTCGGCGTCACCGCCGAGTACCTGAACCAGTGCCGCGAGCTGGAGATCAAGGTCGCCCAGGGCGCCAAGCCCGGCGAAGGCGGCCAGCTGCCCGGCTTCAAGGTGACGGAGATGATCGCACGGCTGCGTCACTCGACGCCGGGCGTCATGCTGATCAGCCCGCCGCCGCACCACGACATCTACTCGATCGAGGATCTGGCGCAGCTCATCTATGACCTGAAGCAGATCAACCCGGACGCCAAGGTCACGGTGAAGCTGGTCAGCCGGTCGGGCATCGGCACCATCGCCGCCGGCGTGGCGAAGGCCAACGCCGACATCATCCTGATCTCCGGCAACTCCGGCGGCACCGGCGCCAGCCCGCAGACCTCGATCAAGTTCGCCGGCCTGCCCTGGGAGATGGGCCTGTCGGAGGTGCATCAGGTCCTGACGCTGAACAAGCTGCGCCACCGCGTGCGGCTGCGCACCGACGGCGGCCTGAAGACCGGCCGCGACATCGTCATCGCCGCCATGCTGGGCGCGGAAGAGTTCGGCATCGGCACCGCCAGCCTGATCGCCATGGGCTGCATCATGGTCCGGCAGTGCCATTCCAACACCTGCCCGGTCGGCGTCTGCGTCCAGGACGAGAAGCTGCGCGACAAGTTCGTCGGCACGCCGGAGAAGGTCGTCAACCTCTTCACCTTCCTGGCCGAAGAGGTCCGCGAGATCCTGGCCAAGCTGGGCTTCCGCACGCTGAACGAGGTGATCGGCCGCACCGACCTGCTGCATCAGGTCAGTCGCGGCGGCGCCCACCTCGACGACCTCGACCTCAACCCGCTTCTGGCCCAGGTCGATCCGGGCGAGAACGCGCGCTACTGCACGCTGCAGGGCCGCAACGAGGTGCCGGACACGCTGGACGCCCGCATCGTCGCCGACGCCCGCCCGCTGTTCGAGGAGGGCGAGAAGATGCAGCTCGCCTACAACGCCCGCAACACGCAGCGCGCCATCGGCACGCGGCTGTCCTCGATGGTGACGCGGAAGTTCGGGATGTTCGGGCTGCAGCCCGGCCACATCACCGTCCGCCTGCGCGGCACCGCCGGCCAGTCGCTGGGCGCCTTCGCGGTCCAGGGCATCAAGCTGGAGGTGATGGGCGACGCCAACGACTATGTCGGCAAGGGCCTGTCGGGCGGCACCATCGTCGTCCGTCCGGCGACCAGCAGCCCGCTGGAGTCGAACACCAACACCATCATCGGCAACACGGTGCTGTACGGCGCCACCGCCGGCAAGCTGTTCGCCGCCGGCCAGGCCGGCGAGCGGTTCGCGGTGCGCAACTCCGGCGCCACCGTGGTGGTGGAGGGCTGCGGCTCCAACGGCTGCGAGTACATGACGGGCGGCACCGCGGTGATCCTGGGCAAGGTCGGCGACAACTTCGCCGCCGGCATGACCGGGGGCATGGCCTACCTGTACGACCCGGAAGACTCGCTGCCGCTGCACATCAACGAGGAGAGCGTCATCTTCCAGCGGATCGAGGTGCCTCACTACGAGGCCCAGCTCCGCGCCCTGATCGAGGAGCATGTCGCCGAGACGCAGAGCCGTTTCGCCGCCGAGATCCTCAATGACTGGCAGCGTGAACTCGGCAACTTCTGGCAGGTCGTGCCGAAGGAGATGCTGCACCGTCTGGCCGTGCCGGTGACCCTGCCGCGCGCCATCCCGGCGGAGTGACCCGGTAAGGATGCGCCGCCGCTCCGCCCGCCCATCCGGGCGGCGGGGCGGGACGCGGATGCGAAAACGGCGCGCCGGTCCGGCAGGACGGCGCGCCGTTTCTCGTTCACCCCTCCGCCATACCGGAAGGGGGCGGCATCACGGCTCCAGCACCCAGGGCTCCGCCTTGGCGGCCGCCATCCAATCCTGCAGCGCCGGCAGGGCCAGCACCGCGTCCATATAGGCGCGCGTCCCCTCGCCCACCGCGACGCCGTAGGTGGCGAAGCGGGTGACCACCGGGGCGAACATCGCGTCGGCGATGGTGAAGCGGCCGAACAGGAACGGCCCGCCCTGACCGTACGCCGCCCGGGCATCGGCCCACAGCCGTTCGACACGGGCGATGTCGACGGCGGTGGCCGGGGTCATCCCCTCGCCCTTGCGGTCGCGCTTCAGGTCCATCGACATGGTGCTGCGCAGCGAGACGAAGCCGCCATGCATCTCCGCCGCCACCGACCGGGCGACGGCGCGGGCGGCCCGATCCGCCGGCCACAGCCCGGCCTCGGGCGCCAGCTCCGCCACATACTCGCAGATCGCCAGCGAGTCCCAGACGGTGAGGTCGCCATGGCGCAGGCAGGGCACACGGCCCGACGGCGAATGCTCGCCGATGCGCGCCGCGGTGTCGGGCTGGCGCAGCGGGACGACGACCTCGCGGAACGGCAGCCCGGCCTGCTTCAGCACCAGCCACGGGCGGAGCGACCAGGAGGAATAGGCCTTGTTGCCCATCACCAGGGTCAAGTCGGACGGGGTCGGATCGGACATCGAAAGCACCTCGCAAGACAGCGCATGACGCGCAACGACGGGCCGCCGAGCATGCCGCCCGACCCACCCCGGCGCAAGCCCCCGCCCGCTGGGGGCGCCGTCGTCGAGCGGCGGCGCCGCCGTCCCGCAGCGGCGAAAAAGGGCAAAAAAAGCGCTTGCGGGGTCGGGGGCTTTTGAGTAAGTTGCGCGCCTCGACGCCGACGGCCTCCGCCGGTGTCGGGACACAGGTGGATCAAGGCGCCCGTAGCTCAGCTGGATAGAGCATCAGACTACGAATCTGAGGGTCAGGAGTTCGAATCTCTTCGGGCGCGCCATCCTCCAAACAACACGCTCTGCGACACGCAAGGCCACCTCCGGGTGGCCTTTGTCGTTTCCGGGGTCGGTGCGGACCGGGCATCCCACAGCCGTCGCCCCTCCCCGCCCCCCGCGCTTGGCGGGGGAGGGAAAGGGCGGCGGCCGGCACGCCTCGGCGGTCCTGCTCAGCGGTCGTGCAGCGGCGCCATCTGGTCGAGCCGGTGGGCGAACTCGATGTCGGCCTGGGTGACGCCGTCAGCGCTGCGGGTGTAGAGGATCACCTCGACCCGGCCGACGTCGTTGAACCATTCCGGGTGATGGCCGGTCTTCTCGGCGAACAGGGCGACCTGGGTCATGAAGCCCCAGGCGGCCGAGAAATCGGCGAAATGGTAGGTCTTGCGGATGGCGTCGCGTTCCAGCACCTCCGACCAGCCGTGCAGTTCCTTCAGTGCCGTCTGGCGGTGCGCCCCGACCAAGCGATCGGACATGATGGCCTCCCTTCGTTTTGTCGCCCATCCCTTCCTTGGCGGATGGGCGGCGGTTCGCTACCTTCTTTGGCATGATACGGAAACCCTCAGGTCCCCATACGGTTCCGCCCACGGTCGAAGACCTGGAGCGCATGGCCGAAGAGGCGCTCGACACCATCCCGGCGGAGCTGCTGGCCCCGGTCGGGAACCTCGTCATCCATGTCGAGGATTTTCCTGATGAGGATACCGAGCGGGAGATGGAGCTGGAAAGCCCCTTCGACCTCCTGGGGCTCTATCGGGGCGTGGATCTGACGCGGCAAAGCGTCGCCGATGTCCGCGGCGGCCCCGACATGATCTTCCTCTACCGCCGCCCGATCCTGGATTACTGGTGCGAAACCGGGGAGGAACTGCCCGCCATCGTCCGCCATGTCCTGATCCACGAGATCGGCCACCATTTCGGCTTCTCCGACGACGACATGGAGCGGATCGAGGCGATGGGCTAACCGTCCAACGCCGCCACCACCCGGCGGCGCAGGGCGGGGACCAGCTCCGCGTCGAACCAGGGGTTGCGGTTCAGCCAGGCAGTGTTGCGCCAGCTCGGGTGCGGCAGCGGGATGAAGGCCGGACCATAATCCCGCCACGCCGCCACCGTCTCCGTCATCGTCGCCTTGCGGCGGTCGCCGAGGTAGCGCGCCTGGGCGTACTGCCCGATCAGCAGCGTCAGCCGCACCCCCGACAGCGCCGCCAGCACCGGCGGGTGCCACAGCGGCGCGCATTCCGGCCGCGGCGGGTAATCGCCGCCGCTTTTCCCCTGGGCGGTGGGCGGCGCGGTGCCGGGGTAGCACAGCCCCATCGGCACCACGGCGATGCGCGATTCGTCATAGAAGGCGGCGCGGTCCATCGCCAGCCACGCCCGCAGCCGGTCGCCGGAAGCGTCATCCCAGGGAACGCCGCTGGCGTGCACCCGGGCGCCGGGCGCCTGCCCGATCACCAGCAGGCGGGCGGTCGCCGTGCCGCGCAGCACCGGCCGGCAGCCGTGCGGCAGCGCCCCCGCGCAGACGGTGCAGGCCCGCACCCGCGCGAACAGGCGGTCGAGGTCCGATCCGCCGTCACCATCGACATCAGACAAGTGTCAGCATATCCCGAACGAAGGCCGGCACCACCTGGGTGGCCGGACCGTGGATGGAGCTGTGGAAATAGGAGGCGCCCTCCGACGGTTCCAGGTTCAGCTCGACCGTATAGGCGCCGGCGGACCGCGCCTCCGCCACGAAACCGGCGGCCGGGTAGACATGGCCGGAGGTGCCGACCGACACGAACAGGTCGCACTCCTCCAGCGCCCGCTGGATACGCTCCATCTGATAGGGCATCTCGCCGAACCACACCACGTCGGGGCGCAGGCCGCCCTTGCGCCCGCAGGTCAGGCACAGGTCGTGCACCGACAGGTCGCCATGACAGTCCGTCACCGCGCGGCAGTGCATGCAGAACGCCTTGCGCAGCTCGCCATGCATGTGCAGCGGCGCCGCGGAGCCGCCGCGCTCGTGCAGGTCGTCGATGTTCTGCGTCACCAGCAGGACCTCGCCCGGCCAGCGCCGCTCCAGCTCGGCCAGCGCCCGGTGCGCGGCGTTGGGCTGGATCGCCGGGTCGAGCAGGCCGCGCCGCCGGTCGTTGTAGAAGCGGTGGACCAGATCGGGGTCGCGGGCGAAGCCCTCCGGCGTCGCCACGTCCTCCAGATCGACCTGGCTCCAGATGCCGCCGGCGCAGCGGAAGGTGTCGAGACCCGACTCCTTGGAGATCCCCGCACCGGTCAGGATCACGATCCGGTCGGTCGGGCGCAGGCGGTTGGTCAGGGTGGACATCGGACGATCCTTTGGCGATGGGCCTTTGGCGATGGGCCTTTGGCAGCGGGCTTTTGGCGGTGTGGCCCTTAGCGGTTCGGAAACCGGATGCGCGGACACTGGTGTGCAGGAACACGGGTGTGATCCGGTGCGGCGCGGTATGCCGCGACAGCCATAAAGAAGAGAGGATGGTGAGGGTGGTCAAGGTCCTGTTCGTCTGCACCGGCAACATCTGTCGGTCGCCGACCGCCGAGGGGGTGTTCCGCCAGCTGGCCGCAAACGCCGGGTTGGACGGCGTGGTCGCCGCCGATTCGGCCGGCACCCACGGCTATCACGTCGGCGAGCCGCCCGACCCGCGCACGCGGCGCGCGGCGCTGACCCGCGGCGTCGACCTGTCGGACCTGCGCGCCCGCAAGGTGACGGCGGCCGACTTCACCCGCTTCGACCACATCCTGGCGATGGACCACGGCCACCTCGCCGACCTCCGCCGCCTCGCCCCGCCGGACGCCACCGCGGCGCTGCGGCTGTTCCTGGATGACGCGCCCGGCTTGCAGGGTCGCGCGGTGCCCGATCCCTATTACGGCGGCGCCGCCGGGTTCGAGGAGGTGCTGGACCTGTGCGAGGCCGGGGCGCGCGGCCTGCTGGACCTCCTGCGGCGCGAGGTTGGGCATCCGATTCGCGAAACAGTCGGTTAACGTCTCGCGGTGTGGCGCCTGCATGGTTTATGCTGATCGTACACAGCCCTTTCGGAGTCTGCGCCAGCCATGACCAGCGCCACCACCGGGACGATGACGTCCGGCGGGATTCTCGACGGCATCGTCCTGTTCGAGGCCTTCACGCCGGAGGAACGCGCGGCGGTGGCGGCGCGCGGCCGGGTGTTCGACGCCCCGTCCGGCACCGTGTTGATGCGCGAGGGCGACCGCGCCGACTCGCTCTACGTGCTGCTCGCCGGCACGGTCCGCGTCGTCCGCAGCGACCCGTTCGGCGGACAGGTGGAGGTCGGGTTCCGCCGCGCCGGCGACTGTTTCGGCGAGATGGCGCTGATCGACGGCGGCTCCCGCTCCGCCTCGGTGATCGCCGCGACGCCGGTGACGGTGTTCGAGCTGGAACGCGACCTGTTCCTCGCCCTGATCTCGCCCTCGCCGGACCTGCTGGCCAAGCTGCTGCGCGAGCTGACCCGGATGATCCGCGACGTGTCGGAGCGGGTGGTGCGCGAGGATCTGGAGCGCCGCACCCGCGCCGCCGAATCGGCGCTGGCCAGCCACCGCGCCATCACCCAGGCGGTGACCGGGCTGGCGCACGAACTCAACACGCCGCTCGGCGTCTGCGTGACGGTGTCCAGCCATCTGCAGGAACTGGCGCGGACCGGACCGGCGGCGCTGGGCGCCGCGGATCTGCAGGAACCGGCGGCGCTGCTGGACGCCAACCTCGCCCGCGCGGTGGAGCTGGTGGAGGCCTTTACCGCCATCGCCGCCTGCCAGAACAACGAACCGCTGGAGGGCCTCGACCTGCGGCAGGCGGTGGCCGACGCCGCCGCGCTGTTCGCCGCCCAGCAGCCCGAGCTGCCGCTGGCCGTGCGGGTGGTGCCGGGCGCCCCCTGCCCCTGGATCGGCTGCGCCCCGCATCTGGACCGGGTGCTGCACCACCTGTTCGCCAACGCCGTCGCCCACGGCTACGCCGGCGGTCCCGGCACCGTCGACGTGGCGATCGAGCCGGCGATGCTGGACGCCACCCCGGCCTGGCGCCTGACCGTGCGCGACCAGGGCGCCGGCATCCCGGCCCGCCACCTGCCGACCCTGACCGACGCCTTCTTCACCACGGCACGGGCGCGCGGGCACAAGGGGCTTGGGCTGGCGGTGGTCTTCAACACGGTGACCGGCCCGCTCGGCGGCCGTCTGGTCATCGACAGCGCCCCCGGCGCCGGCACCACCGTCACCATCACGGTGCCGCAGGAGCTGTGACGGCGCGCCTTACCCGTGCAGGGCGAGCCCCTTGACGGTCTTGTCCACCGCCTTCTTCGGGCCGCGCAGGGCGAGGCCGACCAGATCCGGCGCGTCGGCGTCGTCGGCGCGGAAGACGGCGCGGTTGGCGGCGTCGTGGCCGGTGGTGAACATCGCCGCCACATAGGGCACCAGGGTCAGGCCGCGTTCCAGCGCCGCGTCGCGGACGCTGCGCAGCCGGTCGCGGTCGGCGGTGAAGATCAGGATCGGCTGGCCGAGCATGCGGCCATAACGCCGGTCCGCCGCGTCGATGTACGGCTCGCCCAGCGCCTCGGGCGCCGCGGCGGCGATGCCGGTGGCGAGGAAGGCGGCGACGTTCAGCTTTTGCCACACCGGCAGGTCGTCGCGGATGATCAGCGCGACCTTGGTGTCGAAGCGGACGGGAGCGTCGGGCGAAGCCGACGTGTCGGGATCGGTGTTGGTCATCAGCGTGTCGGGCATGGCGGTGTCTCCTTCGCCGTCACGCTGCCCGATCGCGCCGCCCTCAGTCTGGAACGTTTGTGCACAGATCGCGGTAGGCCGCCGGCGTCAGGCCATAGGCGCGGCGGAACCAGCGGCCGAGATGACTCTGGTCGGCGAAGCCCACCTCCGCCGCGACCGCCGCCGGCGTCTCGCCCGCCGCCAGCCCCCGCCGGGCGCTGCGCAGCCGCAGGCGCACCAGATAGGCGTGTGGCGACAGGCCGAAGGCGTCGCGGAAGACGCGGTTCAAGCGGAAACGGTCGACGCCGGCAGCGCTGGCCAGCTCGTCCAGCCCGACATCCTCGGCCATACGGGCGTGCAGCAGCGCCCGCGCCCGCGCCGCCGCCGGTTCCGTCCGGCCGCGTGGGCGCTCGGGAGTGTCGGCGAGGTGCCCGGCCAGCCGCGCCGCCAGCGCGTCGATGGCAAGGTCGCGCGCCAGCCGCCCCTCGCCGCCATGCAGCGCCAGGAAGGCGGAGCGGATCACCGCGGCCAGACCGGGGTCGTCGGCCAGCGTGTCGCGGAAGCCCAGCGTCGGAGGCTGCGGCAGCAGGCTGCGCAGCGCGTCGGTCCGGGCGGCGAGCAGCGGCACCGGCAGGTAGAGCATGGCGTAGGTGAAGCCGTCCTCGGCCGGGCTGTGGCCGTCATGCGCCTCGCCCGGTTCGATCAGGATGACGCGGCCGGGGGTGCTGGTGTGCAGCCGACGCCGGCAGCGGAAGGCCTGCACGCCCTGTTCGGTGACGCCGACCAGCAACTCGTCATGGTCGTGCAGGTCGTAGGCGTGGCCGCGGAAATGGGCACGGATGGTTTCGATGCCGGTGTCCGCGTCGCGGCGGACCGCCATCCAGTCGCGACCGTTCGGCGTGCCGGCGGTCCGCCCCATCCCTGTCCCTCCTGTTATACCGGCAGGCCAAAGACTTGACCTGCCGTATTGCGTTCAAACGCCACGCAGGCTTTACCGCGCCCGTGTGGGCGCGCCGCCGCCCCAGATCTCTATAGGGGGCGGCGGCCGGCGAACGCTTGACAAGTCAGTTCAAGCGTTCGCCGGTATCACACCCCGGTCAGTAGATCAGTTCGTTCTCGCCGCTGCCTTCGGCAATGACGATCTCGCCGCGGGCGGCCAGATCCTTGGCGAGCTGGACCATGTACATCTGCGCCTCGTCGACCTCGCGGACGCGGACCGGGCCCATGGCGGCCATGTCCTCGCGCAGGATCTTGGCGGCGCGTTCGGACATGTTGGAGAAGAACAGGTCCTTCAGCGTCTCCGACGCGCCCTTCAGGGCGGTGCCCAGCTTCTGCTTGTCGACGGTGCGCAGCAGGGTCTGGACGCCGCTGGGGTCCATCTTCGACAAATCCTCGAAGGTGAACATCAGCGACTTGATGCGCTCGGCGCTGTCGCGGTTGCGCTCCTCCAGCGCGGCCATGAAGCGGTGCTCGGTGGTGCGGTCCAGGCCGTTGAAGATCTCCGCCAGCATCTCGTGGCTGTCGCGCCGGCTGGTGCGGGCGAGGTTGGTCATGAACTCGGTGCGCAGCGTGCGCTCGACGTCGTCCAGGACCTCCTTCTGCACCGCCTCCATGCGCAGCATGCGCATGATGACCTCCATCGCGAAGCTTTCCGGCAGCTGGGTCAGCACGCGGCCGGCGTGTTCCGGGCGGATCTTCGACAGCACCACCGCGACGGTCTGCGGGTATTCGTTCTTCAGATAGTTGGACAGGACCGATTCATTGACGTTGGCCAGCTTGTCCCACATGGTGCGGCCGGCCGGACCGCGGATTTCCTCCATGATCTGGTCGACCTTGTCCTTGGGCAAGGTCTTCAGCAGCAGCCGTTCGGTCGAATCGAACGAGCCGACCAGCGATCCGGTCGCCGACATCTGCTCGGCGAACTCGACGAACAGGCGTTCGATCAGGTTGGCGGACACGGTGCCCAGGTTGGCCATCACCTGGGACAGCTCCTTGATCTCCTCGTCGTCCATCAGGGTGAACAGCTTGCTCGAGTGCTCCTCGCCCAGGGACAGCATCAGGATGGCGGCCTTCTCCGGACCGGTGAGGGTCCGGTAGTCCTCGCGAACCTTCAGCGCCATGTCTCCGCCTCCACCAACCGCGCCGCCGGAATCGCGGCGGCGTCATGAATCCTGCCCCGTCGTTGTAATACGTTCCGATTGGGGGTGCCATCCCTTCGGGAAGGCAAAGAAGGGACAATTTTAACCAAAAGTTCCCTCTCGCCCTCCCAATGGGATTGTCGGATCAACCGAATCGCTTGGCGATCACCGCGTAGACGGCGCGCAGGCCCAGCGCCTCGCCGCCTTCCGGACGGCCGGGGCGGGCCGAGCCGTTCCAGGCGTAGGTGTCGAGATGCGCCCAGGGCGTGCCCTTCGACACGAACTCCTGCAGGAACAGCCCGGCGGTGATGGCGCCGGCGAAGCCGTTGGTGGTGACGTTGTTGATGTCGGCCACCTTGCTGTCCAGCCCCTTGCGGTAGGGCGCCCACAGCGGCAGCCGCCACATCGGGTCGTCGACCGCGGTCCCGGCCTCCAGCAGGTCGCCGGCCAGCGCGTCGTCGTTGCTCATCAGCGCCGGCAATTCGGGGCCCAGCGCCACGCGGGCGGCGCCGGTCAGGGTGGCGAAGTCGACCAGCAGCGCCGGCTTTTCCGAATCCGCCTCGGCCAGGGCGTCGCACAGGATCAGCCGCCCCTCGGCGTCGGTGTTGCCGACCTCCACCGTCAGGCCCTTGCGGGTCTTCAGCACGTCCTGCGGCTTGAAGGCGTCGCCGGACACCACATTCTCCACCGCCGGCACCAGCACGCGCAGCCGCACCGGCAGCCCGGCCATCATCACCATGCGGGCCAGCGCCAGCGCATGCGCCGCGCCGCCCATGTCCTTCTTCATGATCAGCATGGCCGAGGACGGCTTCAGGTCCAGCCCGCCGGTGTCGAAGCAGACGCCCTTGCCGACGATGGTGACCTTCGGGTGTGCCGGGTTGCCCCAGCGCAGGTCGATCAGCCGCGGTTCGCGCGGGCTGGCGCGGCCGACGGCGTGGATGGCCGGGTAGTCGCGGTCGAGCAGGTCCCGGCCGACGATCACCTCCACCGCCGCGTCGAACTCTTCGGCGAGGTCCTGCGCCACCTGGGCCAGTTCCGCCGGGCCGAGGTCACAGGCGGGGGTGTTCACCAGGTCGCGCACCAGGGCGGTGGCGGTCGCCGCCCGCTCCACCTCGCCATGGTCGGCCCGCTCCGGCCAGACCAGGTTGGCGAAGCCCTTGTCCGACGGCTTCTTGTAGCGGCCGAAGCGGTAGCAGCCCAGCGCCCAGCCCAGCGCCGCCCGCGTCGCCGCCCGCTCGTCGAGCGCCGCCCCGGTTCCGGTCGGATCGATGCGGTAGGAGCCGGCCGGCAGCGCCGACGGCAGCCCGGCGAAGGCCCAGGAATCATCGAGCGCCGATACGCCGGCCAGCACGCGGGCGACGGCGCCGTCCGGCCCCGGCAGGAAAACGGTCGACCCGGCCTCGCCGGTGAAGCCCACCGCCTTGACCCAGGCGGCGACGGCCGGCGACTGCGCGGCCAGCCAGTCGGCGAGCCCGGCCTTGGTCACGGGGGTGATGGCGACGGTATCCGGGCCGTCGACGGCAAGCAGGTTGGCGAGCAAGACGAGGAATCCTTCTCACGAGGTCGCGTCACGCATCCGGTGCGGATGCCCATCCCCAAAGGATGGCGCGGCGGACGCCGGCTGGAAAGGGGGCATGACGCAAGGGCGCACCCCGGCGATGCCTCTGGATTGCCGGGCCGCCGCCGGGTTATACAGGGACCATCTGTTTTTGGAGTCTGTCCCGTGGCCGAAGCCCCTTTCAACAAGCATTTCCCGGTGTCCTGGGAAGAGCTTCACCGCAACGCCAAGGCGCTGGCCTGGCGGCTGATCGACCGTGGCCCGTGGAAGGGCATCATCGCGATCACCCGCGGTGGCCTGGTCCCCGCCGCCATCATCGCGCGCGAGCTGGAAATCCGCATGATCGACACCGTCTGCGTGTCCAGCTACGACCACCAGAACCAGCGCGAGGCGATGGTGCTGAAGGGCACCGAAGGGGCGCACGCCGGCGACGGCGAGGGCTGGCTGATCATCGACGATCTGGTCGACACCGGCAAGACCGCGGTCGTGGTGCGCAAGATGCTGCCCAAGGCGCATTTCGCCACCGTCTACGCCAAGCCGGCCGGCCGGCCGCTGGTCGACACCTTCATCACCGAGGTCAGCCAGGACACCTGGATCCACTTCCCCTGGGACATCGAGCTGCAGTTCTCGCAGCCCATCGCCAAGCAACGCAACGGCTGACGCCCGGCGCCGGTCCGGCACGGTTCATTACGTAAAAATTTACCGTTGCCGGACTACAAACGGCCGACATCGGAGTTCCGGGGACCGGACGGCGCCACCCGCCGTCCATCCCGGCTCCACCTTCCCGCGTCACAACTCCGCGTCGCCCCCTCCCGCGCATGACCGACGACAGCTCAGACGATCTGCGCCCCGACGAGGTGCATCAGGAGGAACTGCGGCGCAAGATCGACGCCCTGGTCGCCCGCCTGCCCGCCAGCCTGGTCTATCATCTCCTCAGCGAGATCGAGGGCATGGACAGCGAGCCGACCGACCGCGTCCAGCTCGTCCGCCAATACGTCATCGAATATCTGAACCGCCAGCGCACCAACCGCGCCCGGCGCCTGTTCACCACCCTGTTCGAAGCCTTCCTGATCGACGACGACGTGCTGTACCACGCCGGCGTCTCCATCCCCGGCATGCTGCAACGGGTCGACGTCGGCGCCCTGTGGGAGGCGCTGAGCCGCGACGCCTTCCCGCTGCTGGCGGTCGAGGCGCAGGAGATGCTGGACGAGATGGCGTGCGGCGAGGTGATCGACCGTGTGCTGCGTTCCCCCGTCGCCACCGTGTTGAAGGAGCGGATGCGGGTCGCCGCGGTGAAGCATCTCGACGCGATCGTCGGCAACAAGAAGGCGGTGGAGGAACTGCTGGCCGGGATGTCGCGCAACCGGCCGCGCCGCACCCGCCTGATGTCCGGCTTCCTGGAAAAGACCCCGGCGATCGACGCCGGCACGCTGCGGCTGATGCATCTGATCCTGGCCGGGGCCGAAGGGCCGCTGAAGCTGGTCGCCGACCGGCTGGAGGATGTCCCCGCCGCCTGCGCCGGCGAGGCCGAGACCAACCGCCGGGCCGACGAGCTGCTGGACGCGACCGAGGCGCTGCGCGACCGCTGCAGCGACGAGGTGGCGAACCTGCTGCCGCTGTCGGTGCTGACGGTGAAGCGCAATTACGGCGTCGCGGCGCTCTACATCCGCCAGAGCGGCGTCGATCCCGGCCGCGGCGATGCCATGACCGCGGCGCTGACCGGCCACTTCATCGGGGTGACGCGGGCGCTGACCGCGGCGCTGAGCGTCATCCTGAAGCTGAACGAGCGGGTCCCCGGCTCCGCCATCCGCCCCAGCGCCAAGGAGAAGGCGCGGCTGGAGGCGCTGACCCAGCGGCTGGACCAGTTGATCCACGCCGTCACCGCCGCCGGCCTGATGGAGGACCGGCGCAGCGAGCCGGCCTTCCGCAACGCCTGGACCCAGGCGGCGAAGATCATCGGCTCGCGCGTGGCCGCGGTGGCGCTGGAACGCTCGGCCCAGGCGGCGGCGGCCCGGCGCCAGCCGGTCATCGACCACGCCGACATCGTCTGGCTCGACCGGCTGCTCTGGCAATGGCAGGGCATGTCGCGCGACTTCGGCTTCGAGACCTACGACCTGGTGAAGTGGCGCGAGACGCTGCTGGAGGAGCTGCGCGCCAACGTCGAGAAGGCGATGAAGTTCGAAGAGACCGACCCGTTCGACGAGCGGATGGAGCATCTGCTGCGCATCAACGCGCTGAGCGGCGTGTTCGGCCAGCGGATCAGCGCCTGGATCCCGACCTTCAGCCACAACATGACCCGCCTGCTGTCGCACCGCCTGGAACGCGGCGGTTCGCTCGGCCCCGACGAACAGGCGATCATCGACGACCTCGTCGCCACCGCCCGCACCGAAGTCGGCAAGTCGCGCTATTGGAAAAGCAACGAGCTGATGGACCTGATCGAACTGTCGGAACGCGCGCGGTCGGTCGGCTAGGCCCGGCCGGCAGGCTCGGGCAAGCACGCGGGGCGGTCGGCACGCTGCGACCAATCCGCGCACACACGCAAAAACGCGGGTCAGTCGCCGTTTCCGGCAACACCCGCGACGATCAACTCTCGATGTCCTTGGGAAGGAAAATGGTGGAGCCGAGGAGGATCGAACTCCCGACCTACGCATTGCGAACGCGTCGCTCTCCCAGCTGAGCTACGGCCCCACACTCACGCCGTCCCGTCAGTCGTCGTTCCGGCGTGGCGCGGTTATTGTCCATCACGGGGGGTGCTGTCAAGCGCTTGATTCGGAAAAAATGAAAAGCGGTGCGCGGGCCGTCGCGGCGTCCGGTCCGCCCGCTTTGCCGATCCTTGTCGATCCCCTGTCCATCCCCTGGGCCGCGTCCCGCTCCAATGCTTCACCGCGGGATGGCCACACTGGACAGCCCTTGCCGCTTGTGCTTAGGGTGCCCGGAAAACGCTGGCGCCCGCTTTCCCCGTGCGCGCGGCCGTCGCAAAAAACCGCTATGGAGCAGGCCCGGCATGATCGCGCTGTATGTGCTCATCGACACCATCCTGAATCTCTTCTTCTGGGTCCTCATCCTGTCGGCGGTCCTCAGCTGGCTGGTCGCCTTCAACGTGGTGAACACGCGCAACCGCGCGGTCTACGTCATCGGCGACTTCCTGTACCGGGTCACCGAACCGGTGCTGCGCCCGATCCGCCGCGTCCTGCCCAGCATGGGCGGGCTCGACCTGTCGCCGATCGTGGTGCTGCTGCTGATTTCCTTCGTCCAGAACCTGATGGCCCAGTACTGGCCGCGCTTCTGATGGCGGCCCCGGCGCCCTCCCCACTCGAGCCGGTCGGCGACGGCCTGCGGGTGACGCTGCGGGTGACGCCCAAGGCGTCGCGCAACGCGATCACCGGGGTGGCCGACAGCGCCGGCGGCGGACGGGTGTTGAAGGTGGCCGTCACCACCGTGCCAGAGAACGGCAAGGCCAACGAGGCGGTCATAAAACTGTTGTCGAAGGCGTGGAAACTGCCCAAGACCAGCCTGACGGTGGTGGCCGGCGCCACCGACCGGAACAAGATACTGCATGTGGCCGGGGACCCGGCGGCGCTGATGCCGCGGCTGACGGGTCTGATCGGCGACCTGAGCGAGGGTGGAGAGTGAGCATGGCGGACGCGACGATCATCGACGGCAAGGCCTTCGCCGCCGGCCTGCGCAAGCGGGTGGCGGAGGGTGTGGCGGCGCTGAAGGCCAGCCACGGCGTCACCCCCGGTCTGGCCGTGGTGCTGGTCGGCGAGGATCCGGCGAGCCAAGTCTATGTCCGCTCCAAGGAGCGTGCGCTGGTCGAGCTGGGGATGAACAGCTTCGACCATCACGAATCGGCCGACATGGCCGAATCCGACCTGCTGGCGCTGATCGACCATCTGAACGCCGACCCGGCGGTGCACGGCATCCTGGTCCAGTTGCCGCTGCCCCGCCACATCGACAGCCAGAAGGTGCTGGCCCGCATCGTCCCGGAAAAGGACGCCGACGGCTTCCACGTCGTCAACGCCGGCCTGCTCGCCACCGGCCAGCCGGGCGCCATCGTGCCCTGCACGCCGCTGGGCAGCCTGCTGCTGATCCGCGACACGCTGGGCCGCGACCTGAAGGGCAAGCGGGCGCTGGTGCTCGGCCGTTCCAACATCGTCGGCAAGCCGATGGCGCAACTGCTGCTGCAGGCCGACTGCACGGTGACGATGGCCCATTCCCGCACGGTGGATCTGCCGGCGGAGTGCCGCCGCGCCGACATCCTGGTCGCCGCCGTGGGCCGGCCGGAGATGGTGCGCGGCGACTGGATCAAGCCGGGCGCCACCGTGATCGACGTCGGCATCAACCGCGTTCCGGCCGCCGAAGCGGGCAAGACCCGGCTGGTCGGCGACGTCGCCTTCGACGAGGCGGTGAAGGTCGCCGGCGCCATCACGCCCGTTCCCGGCGGCGTCGGCCCGATGACCATCGCCTGCCTGATGCTGAACACGCTGGCCGCCGCCTGCCGCGCGGCCGGCGCCCCGGTGCCGGAAGAGGCATCCCTCGGGAACGCCCAAGGGACCACCCGGTGATCACCGTCCACG
Source organism: Azospirillum sp. TSO35-2 (assembly GCF_003116095.1). Lineage (GTDB taxonomy): Bacteria > Pseudomonadota > Alphaproteobacteria > Azospirillales > Azospirillaceae > Azospirillum. The sequence goes on along the minus strand of NZ_LGRA01000018.1, from coordinate 905,691 downwards.
CCCGCAGCGACGGGCGGGTGGTGCGCCAACCGCTGGAACTCGGCGAACCCTTGCCGGCCGATGCGGTGTGGATCGACCTTCTGCGTCCGAACGAGGCCGAGCGCGCCCATGTCGGCGCGCTGACCGGCTGCGACCTGCCGACGCGCGAGGAGATGAAGGAGATCGAGGCGTCCAGCCAGCTCTATGTCGAGGGGGAGGGGCTGTACATGACCTCCTCGATCATCTCGCGCGCGACCTCGCCCCACCCGGAACAGGGCGAACTGACCTTCGTGCTGACGCCGCGCCACCTGATCACGCTGCGCTACACCGAACCGCTGCCGGTCATCACCTTCGCCGCCCGCAGCGTCCGCCAGCCCGAGCTGCTGGCGACCTCGGAAAGCGCGCTGTTCGGCCTGCTCGACGCGGTGATCGACCGGGTGGCCGACGTGCTGGAGCTGGTGGGTGGCCGCATCGACGAGCTGTCGGCCCGCATCTTCGACGATTCGCTGGATGGCGGCGGCTTCGGCAAGGCGGCCAAGAAGCCGGACGAACTGCAGGACGTGCTGCGCGGCATCGGCCGCGCCGGCGACCTGACCCACAAGGTGCGCGACAGCCTGGCCGGCCTCGACCGGCTGGTGGTGTTCCTGACCTCGGTCAGCGGCGGGCGGCTGAACAAGGAACAGAAGACCGCGCTGAAGACGATGACGCGCGACTTGCGCTCGCTGACCGAACACGCCGGCTTCCTGGCGCACGAGGCGAACTTCCTGCTCGACGCCACGCTGGGGCTGATCAACATCGAGCAGAACGCCATCATCAAGATCTTCTCGGTGGTGTCGGTCGCCCTGATGCCCCCCACGCTGATTGCCTCGGCCTATGGCATGAACTTCAAGCACATGCCGGAGCTGGACTGGGAGTTCGGCTATCCCATGGCCATCGTGCTGATGGTGCTGTCGGCGGTGGTGCCGCTCTGGTACTTCCGCCGCCGCGGCTGGCTGTAGGCACCGGATCCGACAACAAGCCCGACACCAAGGACGACGCCGATGACGACCATCCTGCCCGACGCCGCCCTCGACGCGCTGCTGGCGCAGGATGTTCCCTACGGCGACCTGACCACCGACCTGCTCGGCATCGGCGACCGGCCGGCGCGCATGCGCTTCGCCGCGCGCGGCGCCATGGTGCTGTCCGGCACGGAGGAGGCGGCGCGGCTGATCGTGAAGGCCGGCGGCCAGATCGACTCCGTCGCCCCCAGCGGCACCGGCCTGGAGGCCGGGGCGGTCTTCCTGGAGTCGCACGGGCCGGCCGGAGCCCTGCACCGCGCCTGGAAGATGGCGCAGACGCTGACCGAATACGCGTCGGGCATCGCCACCCGCGCCCGGCGGATCGTCGACGCCGCCCCCGGCGTGACCGTCGCCTGCACCCGCAAGAACTTCCCCGGCGCCAAGGACCTCAGCGTCAAGGCGGTGCAGGCCGGCGGGGCGGTGATGCACCGGCTGGGCCTGTCGGAAACACTGCTGGTCTTCCCCGAGCACCGCGCCTTTCTGGCCGCGCCACCCGAGAGCTGGCTTGCTGAGCTGCGCCGCAAGGCGCCGGAAAAGAAGATCGTGGTGGAGGTCGGGTCGATCGACGAGGCGGTGGCCGTCGCCCGCGCCGGTGCCGACGTCATCCAGTTGGAAAAGCTCTCCCCCGACGCCGCCCGCGCGGTGATCAAGGCGACCCGCGACCTGACGCCGCCACCGGTGGTCGCGCCCGCCGGTGGGGTGACCGAGGCCAACGCCGCCGCCTACGCCGCGGCTGGCTGCCGCCTGCTGATCACCTCGGCCCCCTTCTTCGGCCCGCCCGCCGACGTCCAGGTGACGTTGGAACCAGCGTGACCACGAACAGGAGCATCACACCGCGACGGTGAGTCGCAGGTCGCATTCCATCGCATTCCGAGAGTTCAAAGCCCTTCCGCGCCACCGCCGCGTGCGGCACAGTCCCTGCGCGGACGGGATGGCGGATGGGCCGCCATCCCCGCTGCACACAAGGAGTGAAGAGGACGATGCAAATCCTCAAGCTCCTGATCCTGGCGTTGGAGATCGTCAAGCGTCTGCTTGACCTCTTCCGCTAGAATCGGGCCGGCGGGCAGGGGGGCGGAATCCCCCTGTCCGCCAAGCCTGATATTGCCTCAACCGTGTCCGCAGTCAACCGGTGCGAACGCCCTTTCGGTCACTCCGCGGCGAGCCCACCGCCCAGTTCGATGCGCACCTCCACCACGCCGGGCTCGTCCAGGTTCTCCTTGCGGACGAAGCCCAGGGCCCGGCACATGCCCAGCATGTTGGTGTTCTCGCGCAGCACCTCGCCATAGACCTCCCTGATGCCGCGGGAGCGGGCGTAGTCGAGGATCTTGTTCATCAGGATGTAGCCCAGCCCCTGGCCCTTCATGTCGGACCGCACCATCACCGCGTATTCGGCGCGGCGGTTGTCGGGGTCGGCGGTGATGCGGACGACGCCATACATGATCGTCTCGCCGGTCTGCGGGTCGGGACCGACGGCGATCAGCCCCATCTCGCGGTCGTAGTCGATCTGGGTCAGCCGCGCCGCGGCTTGGTGCGACAGCCGTTTCAGCGGCGCGAAGAAGCGCAGCCGCAGGTCTTCCGCCGTCTGGTTCTCCACCAGATGGTGCACCAGCGGCTCGTCCTCCGGCAGGATCGGGCGGACGAAGAATTGGCGGCCGTCCTTGATGGTGATGCGGTCTTCCAGCGCCTTGGGATAGGGGCGGATCGCCAGCCGTTTCGCCCCGGCCAGCGCCGGCACGCCGACCTTGATGCGGGCGTCGAGCGCCAGCACGCCCTCGGCGTCGGCCAGCAGCGGGTTGATGTCCAGCTCGGCGATCTCGGGGAAATCGACGACGAGTTGGCTGACCTTGTTCAGCGTCAGCGCCACCGCGTCGAGATCGACCGCCGCGCGCGAGCGGAAACCCTGCAACTGCTTGTGGATGCGGGTGCGGCTCATCTGCTCGGCCGCCAGCTTCATGTTCAGCGGCGGCAGGGCCAGCGCGTAGTCCTCCACCACCTCCACCCCGATGCCGCCCTCGCCGAACAGCAGGACCGGGCCGAACATCTCGTTGTCGGTCATGCCGACGATCAGCTCATAGGCGTCGGGACGGACCGCCATCTCCTGGACGGTGAAGCCCTCGATCCGTGCCTCGGGCGCCAAGTCGTGGACACGGGCCAGCATCGCCTCGGCCTCCGCCCGGACCTGATCGGGGCCGGTCAGCCCCAGCGCCACACCGCCGACGTCGGACTTGTGGGTGATGTCGTGCGACAGGATCTTCAGCGCGATCGGGCCGCCGATGACACGGGCGGCGTTGGCCGCCTCCTCCGGCGTTTCGGCGACGCGGGTGTCGACCACCGGGATGCCGTAGGCCGCCAGCACGCGCTTGGCCTCGAACTCGCTGAGCCAGTCGCGCTTTTCCGCCATGGCGCGGGAGATCACCTTCTTCACCGTGATCTCGTCGGGCTGGAAATCCTCCGCCACCGACGGCGGGGTCTCCATCAGCAGCTGTTGGCTGCGGCGGTAGCGCACCAGATGCATGAAGGCGCGCACCGCGTCCGACGGGCCGCTGTAGGTCGGGATGCGGCTGGCGGCGAACGCCTTGCGCGCCTCCACCGCCGATTGGTCGCCGATCCAGCTGGTCAGCACCGGGTGCCGGCGCGCCTTGTTGGCCTGCACCGTCTCGACCACCGCCTGGGCGATGGCGGCGCTGTCGGTCAGCGCCGACGGGCAGTGCAGCACCAGCACCGCGTCGTTGTTGGTGTCCTGCATCAGCGCGTTCAACGCCTCGGCGTAGCGCTTGGGCGTGGCGTCGGCACCGATGCGCAACGGGTTGCGGAAGGGCGTGCCGCCGGGCTGCGGGCCCAGCGCCTTGACCAGCGCCTCCTGCGTCTCCGGCGCCAGGGTGGCGAGCTTGCCGCGGGCCTGGATCAGCTTGTCGGTCGCCATGACCCCCATGCCGCCGCCGTTGGTCAGGATCGCCAGCCGGTCGCCGGTGATCGGCACGCCGGTGCCCAGCGTCCCGGCGGCGTCGAACAGCTCGGCCAGGTCGTTCACCCGCAGCACGCCGGCGCGGCGGAACACCGCGTCGTAGACGGCGTCCGACACCGCCAGCGCCCCGGTGTGGGAGGCCGCCGCCTCCTGCGCCTCGTCGGAGCGGCCGGCCTTGATGACGATGACCGGCTTCTGGCGCGAGGCGGAACGGGCGGCCGACATGAACTTGCGGGCGTGCGTGATGCTCTCGATGTAGAGCAGGATGGCGCGCACCGTGACGTCGGAGGCGAGATAGTCCAGCAGGTCGCCGAAATCGACGTCGCCGCGGTCGCCCAGCGACACCAGGTGCGAGAAGCCGATCCCGCGCGACGTCGCCCAGTCGGCGATGGAGGTCAGCACCATCGAGCTTTGCGCCACCAGCGCCACGTCGCCCTTCTTGGGCGCCACCGGCGCGAAGCTGGCGTTCATCCCGCGGCCCGGCACCATGGCGCCCAGGCTGTTCGGGCCCAGCACCCGCATCAGGTAGGGCTTGGCGGTGTCCAGCATCGCCTGGGTCTGGTCGGCCGTCATGCCGTTGGTCATGACGATGGCGGCCTTGGTGCCGCGCTTGCCCAGCGCGTCGATGGTCGCCGCCACCGTATCGGGCGGCGTGCAGATGACGCCCAGGTCGGGTGTGATCGGCAGGCTGTCGACCGTCTTGTAGGTCAGCACCCCTTCGACCGCCCGTTCGGTGGCGTTGACCGGCATCACCGGACCGTCGAATCCGGCCTGGAACAGGTTGCGCGCCACCATGGCGCCCACCGTCCCCGGCTTGCGGCTGGCGCCGATCAGCGCGATGGAGGCAGGTTTGAACAGCTTGTCGAGGTTGCGAACGGTCATGACCGGATCCGGTGCTGGGGTAGCCGCCGGTCCCAGTCTGTCACGGGACGCCGACGGTTGTGATGACGGTTTTGAGGACGAACAGCTTGGACGCGGACTTTCATCCAGACCGTTTGCTGCGACGCAACATTAACGGCTGGTATGACCATTGGACAAGAGGGCGTTTCGTCGCGCCCACGGGTCGACG
>NZ_LGRA01000018.1:768748-900610 GCF_003116095.1 Azospirillum sp. TSO35-2 | reverse complement strand
CACCACCGGCACCCCCATCCACAGCGCCTCCAGCGTCGTCAGCCCGCCCGAATAGGGGAAGGGGTCGAGCGCGACGTCGATCTCGCCGTAGGTCGCCAGGAACTCGGCGTGGGGCGCCGCGCCGCCCAGCGTGATGCGCGCCGGATCAGCCCCTGCCGCGGTGAACAGGGCGAGCGTGCGCGCCCGCAGCTCCGGATCGTCCAGCCCCGGCGTGCGCAGCAGCAGCCGCGACCCCGGCACCGCACCCAGCAGCCGGGACCACAGGGCGGCGACCCCGCGGTTCAGCTTGGGCAGGGCGTTCAGCGAGCCGAAGGTCGGCCCGCCGCCCGCCGCCATCGGCAGCGGCGCCACCGGCGGCGCGTCGGCCGGGGGCGACCACGGCACATAGGCGTCGGGCATGCGGACGATGCCCTCGATGGCCCAGCCGTCGGCGCCCTCCGGGCTCTGCCGCGGGTCGGAGATCAGATAGTCCATCGCCGGCAACCCGGTGGTGCCGACATAGCCCGCCCAGGTGACCTGCACCGGCGCCGCCCGCCGGGCGAAGACGCCCAGCCGGTTGCCCAGCGTGTGGCCGGCCAGATCGACCAGGATGTGGATGCCGTCGGCGCGGATGCGCTCCAGCAGCGCCGCGTCGTCCAGCGCCGCGGTGTCGACCCAGCCGTCGGCGAGCCCGCGCAGCCGGGCCGTCACCGCGTCCGGATTGGCGGTGTTGGAATAGCAGATCGCCTCGATGGCGCCGCGGTCGTGGGCGGCCAGCACCGGCTCCAGAAAATAACCGACGGGATGGGCGCGGAAATCGGCGGAGACATAGCCGACGCGCAGCCGCGGCGCCGGGGCCGGAACCGCGGCGGCCGGCCGGTCGGGATAGCGGGCGCCCCAGTCGGCGTGGGCCTGCGCGATCTGCGGCATGGTCCGGGCCGGGTCGTACTGCATCAGGAACAGCCGCGCGCCGTGCAGCGACGCGGCACCGGGCGCCAGCCGCAGGGCGCGGTCGAGGGCGGACAGCGCCTCGCCGATGCGGGTCTGGGGGGCAAGCGCCCGGCTGGCCCGGTTGGCCCACAGCTCCGCCCGCGCCGGCTCCAGGCACAGCCCGGCGCGATAGGCGCGGTCGGCCTCGCCAAGCCGGTTCATCTCGGCCATCGCGTTGCCGATGTTGTAGGGCGGGATCCAGTTCTCCGGCTCCAGCGCGGCGGCGCGGCGGTGCAGCAGCGCCGATTCGACCCGCCGGGCCTGCGCCCGCAGCAGGTTTCCGGCATTGACCAGCGCCGCGAGCGTCGCGGGGGCCAGCGCCAGGGCGCGGCGGTAGGCGGCCTCCGCCAGATCGGCCCGGCCGGCCTGGGCCAGCCTCTCCGCCATCACCAGCAGCCCGTCCATCGCCAGGGCGAGCCCGCCGTCCAGGTTCAGCGCCCCGGCGTAGGCCTGCACCGCCCCCAGCGCGTCGCCCTGGCTTTCCAGCACCAGCCCGTAGTTGGCCCACCAGACGGGGACGCCGGGACAGGCGGTGATCGCCTGGGCAAGCAGCTCCTGCGCCTCGCCCCAGCGGCCGGCCTGGGCGGCGATCAGGCCTTGGCGGTAGGTGCTTTCGGCCTGATCCGGCGTCATCGGCTGCGGTCCTTCGGTCAGGCTTCGGAGCGGCCGAGCTGGTCCATCAGCTCGCGCCATTCGCGCTTGGACAGGCCGCTGGTTTCCTGCGTCACCGGCTCGCCGGACAGCAGGCGCTTCACCACGTCCAGCCCGGTGCGCGACAGGTGGGTGCCGCCCATGCGGTATTCGGTGAAGGACTCGTAGACCGCCGGAACCCAGCGCTTCACCACGTCCAGCATGGCGTCGGCGTAGACGCGGATCTCGTACTGGGCGTGGCTGTCGGCGCGCAGCGACAGGAAATGCAGAAGATTGTGGAGGTCGACCTTCCAGTACCACTGCGTGTAGTAGTTCAGCGACAGGTTCATCCGCGCCAGCTCGCGGGCCAGACCCTGGCGGGTCGGGTCGATGACGGTGCCGTCCTCGCGCTGGTTCAGCATCTCCTCATAATGGCTGTAGGCGCGTTCGGAGTCGTCGCGCAGAAGCTGCATGACCGACGCGGCCTCCTCCCCCTCCAGCACGTCGCCGCGGCCCTGGCGGTTGACCACGGCCTGGGCGCCGAGCTGTTCGGGCGCCGGCACGTAGAACTCGCGGTCGAGGATGGAGTAGCGCGCCGAATACTCGTTCACGTTCGCGGTGCGGTGGCGGATCCACTGGCGGGCGACGAAGATCGGCAGCTTGACGTGGAACTTGATCTCGCACATCTCGAACGGGGTCGAGTGGCGGTGGCGCATCAGATATTTGATGAGGCCGGAATCCTCGCTGACCTTCTTCGTGCCCTTGCCGTAGGACACGCGCGCCGCCTGCACGACGGCCGCATCGTCGCCCATATAGTCGATGACGCGGACGAAGCCGTGGTCCAGAACCTCCAGCGGCTGGTACAGGATCTCTTCCAGCGCCGGCACGGTGGCGCGGCGGGTGGTGGCGGTGACGGCGCGCAGGCGATCGATTTCGTCGCGCTGCTCGGGCGTGATCGGCATGGTGACTCCGGGGTTCTCGGTGGCGGCACCATACCGGGACGCCCTGCCCACTGCAACGGGGCCACCGCCACGCGACGCTTTCGGCGATGCGATCACACTTCCCCTTCCCTTGTCGGATCGGAGTGCCTATATTCGCAACGTCGGTTCGCCGACTATGGCGATAAACGCCCTGTGGAATAAGCGTTGTGGACCCGGGGGCGGTACCCGGCGCCTCCACCAACCATCTTCCGGAATCATTGGCCGGGGTCGTTGGGGGCGAAATAGGATCGACACGCGTGGTAAAGACATGGTTTTCGCCCGGCATGGTTCCGCCGTTATCGGGCCATTGCAATAGTTGCCAATGACAACGTTGCTCAGGCTCGCCTCGCTGCCTAACGGCGGCTGGTAGCCTAAACCTAATCCCTGATGGTTAGCGCCTGAGGGTGGGGCCGTGGGCCGCCTAGCAACAGAAGGCCCACACCTCTTCTTTCCAGCGTTTGCAGCACGACGCGAATTCCAGGGACCCGCCCAAGCATGCCGAAAGAGCAGCTTCGCTATGACCGGATGGTCGAGACCGCGTTGCGCGGCGTCGTCCGCGACGCCCTGACCGAGGTGGCCGAGCGCGGGTTGCCGGGCAATCACCACTTCTACCTGACCTTCCGGACCGGCTTTCCCGGCGTCGACATCCCCGACTATCTGGCCGGCCAGTACCCGAACGAGATGACCATCGTCCTGCAGTTCCAGTATTACGGGCTGGAGGTGGTGGAGGACCATTTCGAGGTCACGCTGAGCTTCAACAACGTGCACGAGCGCCTGGTGATCCCGTTCGCCGCGATCACCACCTTCGCCGACCCGTCGGTGAACTTCGCCCTGCAGTTCCAGCCGCTGGCCGCCGCCGAATCGGCGGAGGTGGCGGCGATGCCGCCGCGTGCCGCCACCGACCGCACCGACGAGCCGAAGGCGGACGACAGCGCGCCGGCCGAAGAGCCCAAGCGCGGCGAGGTCGTCGCCCTGGACGCCTTCCGCAAGAAGTAACCCTCCCCCCGGCAGCCGCAGCATCCATGCCGCCCCGCCCGCCCAGCGAATACGTCGTCACGCTCTGCGAGATGATGGCGCCGTTGGGCGATGTGCAGGCGCGCCGGATGTTCGGCGGCTATGGGCTGTCGATCGACGGGCTGACCTTCGCGCTGGTGGCCGACGAGACGCTGTATCTCAAGGCAGACGAGGTGAATCGCGAGTCGTTCGCCGCGCTGGGGCTGGAGCCCTTCCGCCCGATGCCCGACAAGCCGACCACCCTGTCCTATTACCCGCCCCCCGACTCGGCGCTGGACGATGCGGACGAGTTGCGGACCTGGGCCCGCTCCGGCTTCGAGGCGGCCTTGCGCGCCGCCGCGCAAAAGGCCGCCAAGGCGACACGGCGGCGAACACGCCCGGCACCGTCCAGCGCATCGCGCTGACCTGCCCTGTGATTTCTATCGAAGGGTGCATGCACCGTTGCCCAATCACGCGGCAGAGCCACATCCCCTATCCTGAAGGTCTCGCGCGTTTTCTTGGGGACCGCATGGAGGGATGTCATGCCCAAGAGCATCGGGCTCTTCAGCGACCTTGACCTGGACGTCAAGCTTGGCACATCCGGAGACGACAGCATCCTGTCCGACGAGGACAGGAACAGCCTGATCTTCGGATTTTCCGGCAACGACACGATCTTCGCCGGAGGATCGGCCTCCTCCACCCACCAATACAACGTCGTTCTTGCCGGCCCTGGGGACGATCAGGTTTTCAGTTGGGGCGCCAACGACCTGATCCTTGGAGGTCCGGGAAACGACTTCCTTGAAAGCTCCGGCGGGGCCGACACCTTCATCGGGGGCGCCGGCAACGACTGGCTGGCCGATTACGACGAGGGGCCCAACGACCTGGGGCCGCAGGAGGATCCCGGCGACACCTTCATCTTCAACAGGATGGTCGGCGGGTTCGGCGACGACGGCGTCCATTCCTTCGACTTCGGCGTCGACAGGGTGGTCTTTGCTGGTTACAGCGAATGCGATCTGGCAAAGCCGGCCGACATATCGGTGTCGGAGACGGACGTTCCGGGCCGCTACTTCGCGTTGGGAGACTTCACGTTCAAGGACGGTTCGCACGTCCGGATCGGCGGCTACGCGTTCGACAAGGATGTCGCGATCGGCCGGGATTTCATTTTTACGGGCTCGACCTGAGCAACGCGCCCCCTCCCGCCGTGGCGGAGGGGGCGCAGCCCGTCAGATGTCCTCCGCCATGTGGATGGTGGCGTTGCTGGCCTGGGCGCCGGTGCTGCGCTGGCGCATCTGGCGGGCGAAGCGCAGCGGGTTCGGCAGGTGCGACAGCAGCAACCCGACCTTGCCCACCGTCGAGGTCGCCTTGCCGACCGCCATCACGTCGGCCAGGCGGCGGTCGATGAAGGCGTGGGTCTCGGCATGGTCCTCCGACTGGTCGTCGAGCCAGTAGAAGGTCGAGGAGCTGACCACCGCCGCCAGCAGCGCCCGCTTGGTGTAGTGGTTGTGGTCGGTGGAGGTGTCGCCGGCGGCGAACCACATCGCGTCGACCGTGCGGTAGAGCAGCCGCAGGCCGAGCGCCACGTTCTGCGGCAGCGCCAGATAGGAGAGCTGGCGACGCTTGGCCTCGCGGTAGGGGGTCAGCACGTCGAAATAGGTGCGGACGGCCAGCGCAATCTTCTCGCGCACCTTCATCGCCTCCAGCGGCTGCGCGTCCAGCCGGTCGAGCATCTGGCGGTCGGTCCAGTCGGCGAAATGCTCCACCGCGTCGGTGACGCCGCCGGGGAAGGCGCGCAGCAGGGCCGCCTGGTCGTGCCCGGCCGCGTGGGCGCCGTCGCGCAGCGCCTGGAGGCTCCAGCCGTCAAAGACGACGTTGGGCAGGGCCGCCACCAGGATGTCGTCGCGAAGCTGCTCGATGGTCATCGTTGCTCTCCCCGCGCGGAAGGCGCGTCGTTGCCCGCGGCACGGGCCGCGTTGATGTGATGCATCTCCTCGGTGCAGGCGAGGAGCGTCAGATCGTCCATGCGATCAAGATAGAGCACGCCGTCCAGGTGGTCGACCTCGTGCTGCACGACGCGGGCGTGGAAGCCGGACGCCTCCCGCTCGATCCGGGCGCCGTCCAGCCCATAGCCCTTGTAGCGGATGCGGGTGCAGCGCGGCACCAGGCCGCGCAGGCCGGGGATCGACAGGCAGCCTTCCCAGCCCAGCGCCCGCTCGTCGGTCAGCGGCTCGATCACCGGGTTGACCAGGACGGTGGTCGCCACCTCCTCCCCCTCGCCGCGGTCGGCGGGGACGCGGAAGACGATGACCCGGCGCGACTCCGACACCTGCGGCGCGGCGAGCCCGACTCCGGGCGCGTCCAGCATGGTGGCGATCATGTCGGCGGCCAGCCGGGCGACGGCCGGATCGGTCGGGTCGGCCACCGGATCCGCGACGACGCGGAGGATGGGATTGCCCATACGGGCGATTGGAATCACGGGCATGCCTCATTATCTGGCGTGTCGAGGCCGGCGGGGCAACCGTTTCATGCCCCGCTCGCGCTCGCCATCACAAGACTCCCCTTCACAAAGCCGGGGGAGCGTGCTACACACTGCGCCCACACAAGGGGTGCGCCCGCCGCGCATGCCTGTCTGTTGCCTTGGTGCAACACGACCCACTTGGAAGGGTGACGGTAAACGTGCAAGTTCTGGTCCGAGACAACAACGTCGATCAGGCCCTCCGCGCGCTGAAGAAAAAGATGCAGCGCGAGGGCATTTTCCGTGAAATGAAGTTGCGTCGCAACTACGAGAAGCCCTCGGAGAAGCGCGCGCGTGAGAAGGCCGAGGCGGTTCGCCGCACCCGCAAGCTTCTCCGCAAGCGGATGGAACGCGAGGGCTATTGATCGACGGCGCTTCGGCGCCTGAGACGGGCGCGTGTCATGCGCGCCCAAGACCCCTTGTGTCTTGCACCCGACCGTCCCGCGAGCATCGCGTGGGCGGTTTTGGTGTATGAGCGGCTTTTTCGCTGCCGGCACAGTCCGTAGGCCACGCGTATTGATCGCGCAACGATCGGCGGACGGCGATCGGCGGACGGGGTCGTCGGCGAAAGCCCGCCAGGACAGAACGCCCAGGAAAGACGGCCCAGAGGGAAAACGGTCATGAGCGCATCGAACCTCACCGCCCGCCACTCGGTCCCCGCGCTGCGCGCCCGCAAGGGCGGCGAGCCGATCGTGTGCCTGACCGCCTACACCGCCCCGGTCGCCCGGCTGCTCGACCCGCATGTCGACCTGCTGCTGGTCGGCGACTCGCTGGGCATGGTGGTCTATGGGCTGGACAGCACGCTGGCGGTGACGCTGGACATGATGATCGCCCATGGCGCCGCGGTGGTCCGCGCGTCGGAACGGGCCTGCGTCGTGGTCGACCTGCCCTTCGGCAGCTACCAGGAAAGCAAGGAGGCCGCCTTCCGCGCCTCGGCCCGGGTGATGGCGGAAACCGGCGCCCAGGCGGTCAAGCTGGAAGGCGGGCTGGAGATGGCGGAGACGGTGGCCTTCCTGACCGCCCGCGGCATCCCGGTGATGGGCCATGTCGGGCTGACGCCGCAGTCGGTGAACACGCTGGGCGGCTACAAGGCCGTCGGCCGCGACGCCGAGGCCGCCGAACGCATCGCCGCCGACGCCCGCGCGATCGCCGACGCCGGCGCCTTCACCCTGGTGATCGAAGGCACCATGGAACCGCTGGCCCGCCGCATCACCGAAGAGGTGGCGATCCCGACCATCGGCATCGGCGGCTCGCCCGCCTGCGACGGGCAGGTGCTGGTCACCGACGACATGCTGGGCCTGTTCGGCGCCTTCCGCCCGAAATTCGTCAAGCGCTACGCCGACCTGGGCGAAACCGTCGGCCAAGCCGCCGCGACCTACGCCGCCGAAGTGCGGACGCGCGCCTTCCCCGGGCCGGAGCATTGCTTCGGGGTGAAGAAGGCGACGGCGGTCTGAGCGACGCCCCCTCGCCCACATCGTTCTTCCTCCGTTCCGGGCGATCCGTTACAGTCCGACGGCCATGGATGCCCCCTCCCCCACCCTGATCCCACCCAACGTGGCCGCGTGGTTCCGGTCGCGCGGCTGGGCGCCGCACCCGCACCAGATCGCCATGGTCGAGGCGGCGGAGCGGGGGGAGAGCGCGCTGCTGGTCGCGCCGACCGGCGGCGGCAAGACGCTGGCCGGCTTCCTGCCCTCGCTGATCGAGCTGGCGGAACGGCCGCGCGACGGGCTGCACACCCTCTACATCTCGCCGCTGAAGGCGCTGGCGGTCGACATCCAGCGCAACCTGGAAACGCCGATCGCCGAGATGCGGCTGCCGATCCGGGCGGAGACCCGCACCGGCGACACGCCGGAGGCCAAGCGCCGGCGCCAGCGCGCCCACCCGCCGCACATGCTGATGACCACGCCGGAAAGCTTGGCGCTGCTGCTGTCCTATTCCGACGCCGACCGGCTGTTCCGCGGCCTTCGCTGCGTCATCATCGACGAGTTGCACGCGCTGGCCGGCACCAAGCGCGGCGACCTGCTGGCGCTGGGGCTGGCGCGGCTGTCGCGGCTGGCCCCCGCCGCCCGGCGGGTCGGGCTGTCGGCCACGGTGGCGGAGCCGGACCGGCTGCTGGCGTGGCTGTCGCGCCGCGGCCGGCATGATGGGACGGCGGACGACGACGTGCGCCTCGTCCTCGGCCGCTCCGGCGCGCAGGCGGAGGTGGAGATCCTGACCTCCCAGGAACGGGTGCCGTGGGCCGGCCACATGGCGATGCACGCCATGAAGGAGATCTACGCCCGCATCCTCCAGCAGCGCACCACCCTGCTGTTCGTCAACACCCGCGCCCAGGCCGAGCTGGTGTTCCAGGCGCTGTGGCGGGTCAACGACGACAATCTGCCGATCGCGCTGCACCACGGCTCGCTGGCGGTGGAGCAGCGCCGCAAGGTCGAGGGTGCCATGGCGCGCGGCGAGCTGCGGGCGGTGGTCGCCACCTCGTCGCTCGACCTCGGCATCGACTGGGCGGCGGTCGACCTCGTCGTGCAGATCGGCGCGCCGAAGGGGTCGAGCCGACTGGTCCAGCGCATCGGCCGCGCCAACCACCGGCTGGACGAGCCGAGCCGCGCCCTGCTGGTCCCCGCCAACCGGTTCGAGGTGCTGGAATGCCGCGCCGCGCTGGAGGCGGTGCACGACCACACGCTGGACGGCGAGGCGCCGCGGCCGGGCGGGCTCGACGTGCTGGCCCAGCACATCCTGGGCATGGCCTGCGCCGCCCCGTTCCGCCCCGACGACCTCTATGAGGAGGTGATCGCCGCCGCCCCTTACGCGGCGATGACCCGCGACGAGTTCGACGACGTGCTGGATTTCGTCACCACCGGCGGCTACGCGCTCGGCGCCTACGAGCGGTTCCAGCGGCTGACCCTGCGCGAGGACGGGCGGATGACGGTGGCGGCGCCGGCGGTGGCGCGGCAGTACCGCATGAACGTCGGCACCATCACGCAGGAGGCGCTGCTGCGCGTCCGCCTGAACCGCGGCCCGGTGCTGGGCGAGGTGGAGGAGTATTTCATCCAGGGACTGACCCCCGGCGACACCTTCCTGTTCGCCGGCCAGCTTCTGAAGTTCCTCGGCGTGCGCGAGATGGAGGCGCAGGTCGCCAAGGGCGGCAGCGGCGACCCGAAGGTTCCCGCCTACGCCGGCGGCCGGCTGCCGCTGACCACCCATCTGGCCGACCGCGTGCGCGGCATGCTGGCCGATCCGCGCCAGTGGGACGGCCTGCCGGAGGATGTGCAGGAATGGCTGCGGCTGCAGCGCTACCGCTCGGTCCTGCCGGCGCGCGACGGGCTGCTGGTGGAGACCTTTCCCAAGGCCGGCAAGCGCTTCCTCGTCGCCTACGCCTTCGAGGGGCGCAATGCCCACCAGACGCTGGGCATGCTGCTGACCCGGCGGATGGAGCGCCTCTCGCTGGGGCCGCTGGGCTTCGTCGCCACCGACTATGTGCTGGCGGTGTGGTCGCTGCGCTCTCCCACGGACATGGACGCGCTGTTCGACCAGGACATGCTGGGCGACGACCTGGAAGCCTGGATGGACGAATCGTCGATGCTGCGCCGGACCTTCCGCAACGTGGCGCTGATCGCCGGGGTGATCGACCGCCGCCATCCCGGGCAGGAGAAGACCGGCCGGCAGGTCACCTTCTCGTCCGACCTGATCTACGACGTGCTGCGCAAGCACGACCCCGGCCATGTGCTGCTGCGGGCGACCCGGGCCGACGCGGCCGGCGGGCTGACCGACATCCGCCGGCTGTCCGATTTCCTGGCGCGGGTGCGCGGGCGCATCGCCCACAAGGACCTCGACCGCATCTCGCCGCTGGCGGTGCCGGTGATCCTGGAGATCGGCCGCGAGCGGGTGGAGGGCAGCGCCACCGACGAGCTGCTCGCCGCCGCCGAGGCCGAACTGATCGCCGAGGCGATGCCGGAGCTGGCCCCGCCGGACGCGGCGTCACCGGGCAAGGCGTCTTCGAAGCGCAAGCCGGAACAGGGGCGGCTCAGCCTGTGACGCCGCCCCCGCGCTGCACCGGTTTACTTGCGCAAGTCCGGCTCGACGCCCGGCTCGCCGCTGAACTCGACGCGGATGTTCTCGTCGCGGACGATGAACTGGCAGGCCAGACGGTGGGGCGGCGGACGGTGGGCGTTCTCCGCCGCCTCCACCAACTCCTTGGTCAGCTTGCCGTTGATCGACAGCGTGACCTTCTCCTTCTCCGTCAGGTCGATCGCCATCGGCGTCTTGGCGTCGAGATGGGTGACCTTCACCACGCAGGAGCCGCACTCGCCGTCCTGGCACTGGAACGGGATCGGGATGTTGTTCGCCTTCGCCAGCGCCAGCAAGGTGCCGGTGTCGCCGGCAACGGCGTAGACCGTCTTGTCCTTGTCCATGTTGAGGCCGGCAAACGTCACTGTGGCCATGGGTGGTCCTCCGGGTGTGGTTATGGGCCCGCCGCGCCTCCGCGACGGCCGGCCAGCCCTCGTGCAATCGCCATGCCCACACAATTCATAAGGTTATGGGCCGTTTCCGATGATCGGAGGTAAACGAACCTTGTCGGCTTCCCCCCAATCCGCCCCGCCTTCCTGTCGTACCGACGACAGCCGCGCCGCCGTCGCCTTGTGCGGGGCGGCGCTGCTCGCCGATGCGTCCGGCGCGCTGCTGTGGCCGGCGGAAGGGGTTCTGGCGGTCGCCGACCTGCATCTGGAAAAGGGGTCGGCCTTTGCCGCGCGCGGGCGGATGCTGCCGCCCTACGACACGCAGGCGACGCTGGAGCGGCTGGGCGCGCTGATCGCCCGCGACCGGCCGGCGCGGGTGCTGTGCCTGGGCGACAGCTTCCACGACCGCCGCGCCGCCGAGCGGATGGACCCTGCCGATGTCGAGCGGCTGCGCGGGCTGACCGCCGCCGCGGACTGGGTGTGGATCACCGGCAACCACGACCCCGACCCGCCGCAGGGGCTGGGCGGCCGGGTGGTGGCGGAGCTGACGCTCGGCCCCCTCACCTTCCGACACGAGGCGCAGCCGGGCGCGGTGGGCGAGCTGTCGGGCCATCTGCACCCCGCCGCGGCGCTGGCGCTGGGTGGCCGGCGGGTGCGCGAGCGCTGCTTCGCCCAGGACGGCGCCAAGCTGATCCTGCCGGCCTTCGGCAGCTTCACCGGCGGGCTGAACGTGCTCGACCCGGCCTTCGACGGCCTGCTGGCGCCGGGGTTCGAGGTGCTGCTGACCGTGCGCGGCCGGGTCTACCGCTTCCCCAGCGGCCGATTGTCGCCGGACCGCGCGCGCTGACCCGCTGGCCGAAGCGTGAGCGCGGCCTATATCAAAGGCGTCTGATGGACCTCGATCGAGCCGCCGCATGCCCAGCCAGCCCACCGCCGATGCCAACCCCGCCGCCCCCGTCATCGTCTGGTTCCGCAACGACCTGCGGCTCGCCGACAACCCGGCGCTGACCGCCGCGGCGCATGGCGGTGCGCCGGTCATCCCGCTCTACATCCTGGAGGAGGCGGCGGGCGATCCCTGGCCGCTCGGCGGCGCCTCGCGCTGGTGGCTGCACGGCAGCCTGGAGCGGCTGGGCACCGCCTGCGTCCGCCATGGCGCACCCCTGCTGCTGCGCCGGGGCGAACCGGGGGCGGTGCTCGACGCGCTGATCGCCGAGACGGGGGCCGGCTGCGTGCTGTGGAACCGGCGCTACGCCCCCGCCCAGGTCGCCCGCGACGCGGCGATCAAGGAGCGGCTGAGGGCGCGCGGCATCGACGCCCGCAGCTTCAACGCCGGCCTGCTCGCCGAGCCCTGGACCATCCGCAACAAGAGCGGCGGGCCGTTCAAGGTCTTCACCCCGTTCTGGCGCCATCTGGCCGCGACGCTGACCCCGCCGATGCCGACCCGCGCCCCGGCCGAGCTGACAGCCCCGGCGCAGCGGCCGGCCGGCGACGCGCTCGACGACTGGGGCCTGCTGCCGGGCAAACCCGATTGGGCCGCCGGGCTGCGCAAGCGCTGGGTGCCGGGGGAGGCGGCGGCGCTGTCGCACCTCGCCGACTTCCTCGACGGGCCGGTCGCCGCCTATCCGGTGGAGCGCGACCGGCCGGACCGCGCCGGCACCTCCGCCCTGTCGCCCCATCTGGCCTTCGGCGAGATCGGACCGCGGCAGGTCTGGCACGCCGCCCGCCACGCCGCCGACGCCCGGCCGGAGCTGGCGGCGGGCATCGACGCCTTCCTGCGCGAGATCGGCTGGCGCGAGTTCAACCATCATCTGCTGCACCACGCCCCGCGCATGGCCGAGGAGCCGCTGGACGAGCGCTTCGCCGCCTTCCCCTGGCGCGCCGATCCGGAGGGGCTGGCGGCATGGCAGCGTGGCCGCACCGGCTACCCCATCGTCGATGCCGGCATGCGGCAGCTCTGGGAGACCGGCTGGATGCACAACCGCGTGCGGATGGTCGTCGGCTCCTTCCTGGTCAAGGACCTGCTGCTGCCCTGGCAGGTGGGGGAGCGCTGGTTCTGGGACACGCTGGTCGACGCCGACCTGGCCCAGAACGCCGGCAACTGGCAGTGGGTCGCCGGCTGCGGCGCCGACGCCTCCCCCTTCTTCCGCGTCTTCAACCCGGTGCTGCAGGGCGAGAAGTTCGACCCCCAGGGCGACTATGTCCGCCGCTATGTCCCCGAGCTGGGCCGCCTGCCGCCGCGCTGGATCCACCAGCCCTGGGCCGCCCCGGCCGAGGTGCTGGCGCGGGCCGGGGTGCGGCTGGGCACCGACTACCCCCGGCCGATCGTCGACCACGGCGCCGCCCGCGACCGGGCGCTGGAGCAATACCGGGTGCTGAAGGGCCAAGGCGACGGGGCGGCGGCCTGAGACCGGGTTTCATCGAAGCGTCACGGCGCCGGCGGCAAAAGAGTCACGGCGGCCGGCTAGGCTGACCGGCAACGAAGAAGGACGGCGGCCAAGAAGGACGGTGGACAGTCCCCACCACCGACGCGTCCCTCCCCCGCAACAAGAAGAATCGCCACTCGGCAGGGCGGCCCCGGCAGCGGGGTCGCCCTTTCCCATATCCGATGCCGGGGCGGGACGCCGCGTTGCATCGGCGGGCACGATGTTATAAAGTAACGTCATGTCCGCCCTCCACGACCACACACACTGCATCGCCGACGCCCTCACCCGCGCCGAGGCGCTGTGCGCCGAACGCGGCGCCCGGCTGACCGCGTTGCGCCGCCGCGTTCTGGAGCTGGTGTGGTCCAGCCACCGGCCGCGCGGCGCCTACGCGATCCTGGAAGACCTGAGCCAGCAGGACGGCAAGGCGGCGGCGCCGCTGACCGTCTACCGCGCGCTGGAGTTCCTGGTCGAACAGGGGCTGGTCCACCGCATCGAGTCGCTAAACGCCTATGTCGGCTGCGCCGACCCCGGCGCCGTCCATTCCGGGCAGTTCCTGGTGTGCGAGGGCTGCGGCGACGCCGCCGAGATCGACGACCCGCGGGTCGGCACCGCCATCGACGCCGCGGCGGCCGAGCGCGGCTTCCGCGTCCAGCGCCCCACCGTCGAGGTGCGCGGCCTGTGCAAATCCTGTCAGGAGAATCCCCGTTGAGCGCTCCCGCCGCCTCTCCCCGCCTTCCCGTCTCGGTGCTGACCGGCTTCCTCGGCAGCGGCAAGACCACGCTGCTGCAGGCGCTGCTGCACAACCCCGCCATGGCCCGCACCGCCGTCGTCATCAACGAGTTCGGCGAGGTCGGGCTCGACCATCTGCTGGTCGCCAAGGCGTCGGAGAACATGGTGCTGATGGACAGCGGCTGCCTGTGCTGCACCATCCGCGGCGATCTGGTCGACACGCTGCGCGACCTGTTCCTGAAGCGGGTGAAGGGCGAGATCCCCGACTTCGACCGCGTGGTGGTGGAAACGACCGGCCTCGCCGACCCGGCGCCGATCATCCACACGCTGATGTCCGACCCGCTGCTGGCCGCCCGCTTCCGCCTGGACGGGGTGATCGCCACGGTCGACGCCGCGCACGGCTCGCTCCAGCTCGACCGCCAGCCGGAAAGCGTCAAGCAGGCCGCGGTCGCCGACCGCATCGTCCTGACCAAGACCGACGTGGCCACCCCGGCCGCCACGGTGGCGCTGATGCAGCGGCTGGCCGCCATCAACCCGGCCGCGCCGGTGATCCCGGCCGCCCATGGCCAGATCGACCCGGCGAAGCTGTTCGACGCCGGCCTGTACAATCCGGAAACCAAGAGCCCCGACGTCGCCCGCTGGCTGCGGGAAGAGGCCTACCGCGACCAGCAGGCCAAGGCGGAGCATGGGCACGGGGATCATGACCACGGGCACGGCCATGACCATGATGAGCACGGCCATGACCATCATGACCATGGGCACGACGACCACGAGCATGGCGAGCATTGCGGCGCCGATTGCGGCCATGAGCATCATCACCACGACGCCAACCGCCACGACGACCACATCCGCGCCTTCTGCATGGTGATCGACCGGCCGGTTCCCTGGAACGGCTTCGTCGATTTCATGGAGGCGCTGATCGCCCAGGCCAGCGACAACCTGCTGCGGGTGAAGGGGCTGCTGAACGTCCAGGAGAGCGAGCTGCCGGTGGTGGTCCACGGCGTCCAGCACATGTTCCACCCCCCCGTCCGCCTGGAAGACTGGCCGAGCGACGACCACCGCACCAAGCTGGTCTTCATCACCCGCGACGTCGGCCAAGCGGTGATCGAACCGCTGTTCAACGGGCTGGTCTGGGGCGAGGGCAAGCCGGCCGCGTGAGGGTGGCTGCCACGGCGTGCCCAGCTCAGGGTGAAGCAGGGCACTGAGAACAATGGGCTTCTTCGGCCGTCATTCCCGCGAAGGCGGGAATCCAGCCGGCTCAGCGGCCTATCCGCGGAGCTTCCTGGATCCCCGCCTCCGCGGGGATGACGGAAGGACCTTTGGTTTCAGTGACTTATTGGTGCCTGAAGATCTATGGACGCGGTAGTCTCCCGGCGGGAGGGTTACCGCCCCACCACCCGGCGCAACGGGCTGTCGCCGACCGGCCAGACGCCGCGGTCGGCGGCCTTGGCGCCGTCGAACACCAGCCAGCTCTGTCGGCCGTAATGCGGCAGGGGGCGCAGCAGCGCGCGCAGGGCGTCGGCGTCGGCACCCGACACCACCAGCGCCGTCCGCCCATCCGCCGCGCGCGACACCCACACCCGCGCGCTGCCACGCCCGGCCAGTTCAACCGGCACCGGCGGCAGCCCGCGTTGGGCGAGCGCCTGCGTCACCGCCGCGTCGGTGCCGACCAGCAGCAGCGGCACGGATCCGCCAGCGGCCCCTCCGGTCGATGACGCGTCCATCAGCCGCCCGGCCAGCGCCTTCGCCGCTTCGGAGGCGTCGCCGGCCGCCGCGATCACCCGCTCGGCGCCGGGCTGCAGAGTGACGTCGCGCAGGATCGGCGGCGCCTCGCCCGGGCTCAGGCGGCGGAACAGGTCGAAATCCGGGTCGACCGTCACCGCCACCGGCGCCGCACCGCTCGGCAGATGCACCGTCACCTCCCGGCCCTCCAGCCGCAGGCGGTGGTCCTCGACACCCGCCGCCGTCTCGACCCGCACCGGCACCTCCAGGGCATAGGGCAGCGCATAGGAAGCGTCCTGGCGCAGGGTCAGGGTAACGCCGTCCCCCTCGGCATGGGCCTCCACCAGCGTCAGCATCGGCGCGCCGCGCCGCTCCACCCATTGCGCGAAGAAGCCGCCGAGGTCGCGGCCCGACGCCGCCTCGAAGGCATGGCGCAGGTCGGACCAGCCGGCGGCCTGGAAGGCGTGGTCGTTCCAGAACCGGCGGATTCCCGCGTCGAAGGCCGGCGTGCCGATCTCCGCCTCCAGCATGTGGAACAGCATCGCCGCCTTGCCGTAGCCGACGATCTGCGAGGCGTCATGGACCTTGGCCCGGAAGTCGGTCAGCGGATGGTCGCGCTCCGCCGGCAGGGCGGCGTAGTCGCGCAGCCAGTCGAGCCGCATCGCCCGCGCGGCGCCCGGATCGCGCGCCTGCGCCGCGGCATAATCGGCCATGTAGGTGGTCAACCCCTCGGCCCAGTTGCCGCCCGCCCCCACCCGCACGCCGTTGCCCCACCAGTTGTGCAGGATCTCGTGGGTCAGCGACTGGCTGCGGATGAAGGGCAGCGGCAGCACCGCCCGGCCGATGGCGGTCAGCCCGGGAAAGCCCAGCCCGACCGGCGGCGGCACCGAGACGATGCTGAAGCCGTCGAACGGATAGGGGCCGATGCGCGCGGCGTAACCGGCAATGGCCCGGGCGGTCAGGTCGAGATACTCGTCCGCCAGCCCCGCCTGTTCCGGATGGTGGTACAGCCGCAGGCGCAGTCCGCCCGGCCGCCGTTCCTCCACCGTCCAGGGGCCGGCGAAGACCGACGGTTCCTCGACGCTGCGCGTCTCCTCATACACCGCGCGGGTGCCGCCGGCGTCCCGTGTCTCCTCCACCAGCCGGCCGGTGGCGACGACGGCGTAGGCGGCCGGCAGCCGCACCGACAGGCGCCAGGTCGGCGGCTCCTCTCCAGCGGCCGGCAGCTCCGGCAGCCAGCCGGCCAGCCCCGGCAGGAAGGCGCCGTCGGCGTCGAGCGCCGGCCCGGTCCCGCCGGTGAAGCCCGGCAACCGGCCGCCGTAGCGGACCGTCACCGCCCCGTCCGGCGGCACGGTCAGCCGGACCTGCGCGCCGCGCCGCTCGACCGGGAGGCTGCGCTCACCGGCGCGCGCCTCGCGCACCGTCAAGGCAGGGTCGAGTTGGAACGCCTGCGGCCCGGCCGGCAGGGTCAGCCGGTCCACCGCCTCCAGCGTGCCGGCGGCGGGATCGAGCGTCAACTCGACGTCGTGATGCGGCGGGGCGGCAGCGGCCGGGGCGGTCCCGCCCAGCGCCAGCACCGCGGCCGCCAGGACCAGGGTCCGGGGTCGCGCGTTCGTCATGCTTCCAAGATAGGGCGCCGGTGCCCGAAGGCACCAGCGCGATGCGGCTTTACGGCACCAGCACCAGGGCGCCGCTGGTGCCACGGCCCTCCAGCGCGCGGTGGGCGTCGGCGGCGGCCTCCAGCGGCAGGGTGGTGACCGGGCCGGCGCTGAGACCGGCGGCGACGCGGTCCAGCACCGCCGCCGCCGCGGCGCGGTAGGTGTCGCGGTCGGCCATGTAGGCGAACACGCTGGGCCGGGCGAGGCACAGCGAGCGGCGCGGGCCGATCTCGGCGATGTCGATGGCGGACACCGGGCCGCCGGCCTGCCCGACGCTGGCGACCGTGCCGAACGGCCGCACGGCGTCGAAGGTCCGGCGCAGCGTGTCGCCGCCGATGCCGTCCACCGCGGCATCGACGCCGCGCCCGCCGGTCAGGTCCCGCGTCGCGGCGACGAAGTCGGTTTCGCGGTAGAGGATGGCGTGGTCCAGCCCATGGGCGCGGGCGACCGCCGCCTTGTCGGCGTTGCCGACGGTGCCGATCACGGTGGCGCCCAGGCTCTTGGCCCATTGGGTCAGCACCAGCCCCAGCCCGCCGGCGGCGGCGTGGATCAGCAGCGTGCTGCCCGGCCCGACAGCGAACACCCGGTTCACCAGCATGTGGGCGGTGATGCCGCGCAACAGCAGCGAGGCGGCGGCCACCGGTTCCACCCCGTCGGGCAGCCGGACGGCGCGGTCGGCGGCCAGCAGCCGCGCCTCGGCGTAACCGCCGGCCGGCAGTCCGGCCCAGGCGACGCGGTCGCCGACGGCGATGGACTCGACACCCGGCCCGACCGCCTCGACCACGCCGGCGCCCTCGACACCCAGCGTGGCGGGATAGGCGGGCAGCGGGTACAGACCGCTGCGGTGGTAGACGTCGACGAAGTTGACGCCGGCCGCGGCGTGGCGCAGGCGCAGCTCGCCCGGTCCGGGCGGCGGCACGGCGACGGCCGTGGGCGTCAGGACCTCGGCGCCGCCCGGCTGGGTCATCTGGATGCTGCGGATCATGTCGGCTGTCTCCGGCACTCGTTGCGATGCGCCGGAGGTTAGGCTGTGGCGCAGCGCCCGGACATTCGGCAAGATTGCCCATCATCTGGGGATTTTCGCACAGGGGAGCCGGCCGTGAACTGGGACGATCTGCGCGTCTTCCTGGCGCTGGCCCGCAGCGGCAGCCTGTCGGCGACCGCCCGGGCGCTGGGGGTGGACCATTCCACCGTGGCCCGCCGGGTCGCCGCGCTGGAAAGCGACCTGGGCGTCCGGCTGTTCGACCGGCTGCCGCGCGGCTACGCCCCGACGCCGGAGGGGGAGGAGTTCGTCGACCTCGCCCGCCGGGTGGAGGACGGCGTTCTGGCGGTGGAGCGTCACGCCCGCGGCCAGCCGGGGGAGCCGGCCGGCACGGTGCGGCTGTCGGCGCCGCCGGCCCTCGCCAGCCATTTCCTGGCGCCCCGGCTGGCCCGCCTGCGCCGCAGCATGCCGAAACTGGTGGTCGAGCTGATCGGCGACATCCGCGCCGTCAGCCTGACCCGGCGCGAGGCCGACCTCGCCCTGCGCCTGAGCCGGCCGGAGGATGACGGGCTGATCGCCCGCCGGATCGGGGCAATGGGCTACGGCCTCTACGCCGCGCGGGACTATCTGGACGGCCACGCGCCGGCGGACTGGGAGTTCATCGGCTATGACGAGAGCCTGGGCCATGTGCCGCAACAGCATTGGCTGCGGCAGGTGGCCGGCGACCGGCCCGTCGCCTTCCGTGCCAACGACCTGATGAGCCTGCACGCGGCGGCGCGGGCCGGTATCGGCATCGCGGCGATCCCCCATTTCCTCGGCCGGTCCGATCCCGCTTTGACCATGGTGCCGGCGGAGGCGACCCCGCCGCGACCACGGGACCTGTGGCTGCTGGTCCACCCCGACCTGCGGCGGTCGGCGCGGGTGCGGGCGGTGATGGACGCGCTGGTGGCGATCATCACCGCCGAACGGCCGCTGCTGGAGGACTGACCCCGCCTTAGGCGGCGCGGATGCTGGCCAGGAAGCCGTCGACCTCGCCGCGCAGGCGGTCGGCCACGCTGGACAGCCGGCCGGCCTCGTCCAGCATCTCCTCGGCCTTGCCGCCGGCGTCGGCGGAGGCCTTGTTGGCGCCAGCCACGTTGGTCGAGACCGCTTGCGCGCCCTGCGCCGCCTGATGGACGTTGGCGGAGATGTCGCGGGTCGCCGCCCCCTGCTGTTCCACCGCGGCGGCGATGGCGCTGGAGATGCTGGTCATCTGCCCGATGACGCTGCCGATGTCGCGGATCGCCACCACCGCCACGTTGGTGGCCTGCTGGATTTCGGCGATCTTGCTCTGGATGTCCTCGGTGGCGCGGGCGGTCTGGTTGGCCAACCCCTTGACCTCGCTGGCAACGACGGCGAACCCCTTGCCATGCTCGCCCGCCCTTGCGGCCTCGATGGTGGCGTTCAGCGCCAGCAGGTTGGTCTGGCCGGCGATGGAGTTGATGAGGTTCACCACCTCGCCCACCTCGTTGGCGGCGCGGACCAGCCCGTTCATCACCTCGTTGGTCTTCGCCGCCTCGTCCACCGCCTGGTTGGCGACGTCGTTGGAGGCGCTGACCTGCCGGCCGATCTCGCCGATCGAGCTGGACAGCTCCTCGGTGGCGCCGGCGACGGTGTTGACGCTGACCGCGGCCTCTTCCGCGGCCTGGGCGGCGGCGGAGCTGCGGTCGGTCGCGGTGGCGGCGCTCGCCGTCAGCGACTGGGCGGTCTGCCGCATCGTCCCCGCCGAGGTCGTCACCAGACGGACCACCTCGCCGATCGACCGTTCGAACCCATCGGCCAGCGTGGACAGCAGCGCCACCCGCTCCGCCTCGGCCTTCGCCTGCATCTCCTCCTGGGCTTGGTGCAGCCGGCGGTTCTCGACGCCGCGTTCCTTGAAGACGCCGACGGTTTTGGCCATCTGGCCAATCTCGTCACCCCGGTCGGTGTCGGTGACCGCCACCTCCAGGTCGTCGTCGGCCAGCCGGCGCATCACCACGGTCAGGCGCGACAGCGGCTGGGTGATCGACCGGGCGATCCACAGGGCCAGCAGCAGCGCCGCCAGCCCGAGCCCGGCGCCGATCAGCCCGGCCTCGATCGCGTGGCGGCGGAAATTGGCGTCGATGTTGTCGATGTAGACACCGGAACCGACCACCCATTTCCAGCCCGGCGCCAACTGCGCATAGGCGACCTTCGGGCTGGGTTCGGTCTGGCCGGGCTTCGGCCAGGAATAGCGGACATAGCCGCCGCCCTTCTGCGCCGCTTCGGTCAGCAGGCGGGCATAGTAGACGCCGTTGGGGTCCTTGGCCCCGCCCATGTTCCTGCCTTCGAACTGGGGCTGTCCGCCATGGACTTCCAGCCGGCCTTCCAGATCGGTGACGAACACATACTCCTCGCCGGAATAGCGCATGGCCCGCACGACGATCCGCGCCGCCGCCTGGGCCTGTTCCACAGTCATCTCTCCCTTGGAGGCGCGGGCTTCGAAGTCCTTGATGATGCCAACCGCGGATTCGACAACGGATTGGACGCGTTCCTGGCTTCCTTCCTCCTGCGTGTCACGCAGGGCCGACAGCAGAATCGCGCCGACACCGACGATGGCGCACAGCATCACGATGGAGATAATGACGAATTTTATTTTTATACTGATGTTTTGCATTTGGAGAGCCCCCTCGGTACGTCGAGAAAACCCTAGGGGCCAAACCGATCAGAGTCAAAACCGGTGCATCACCTATATCTAATGTAATAGCGCAAAACGGCGGATTTTAAGGAACAAACATGGAGTTCAAAAATTGTCGCAATCCGTTTCAAATAAAACGCTTTGAAAGCTCAAATCTAGGTCATTCGGCATAGAGACAAACCAAATCATACAACTTCGTCAACCGTTCGTCGCAAATCCCCAGCTCCTGAAGGTGTGAAACGGTGTTCGCCAGGTAATCGATGTTGGGGCCGCGCTGGCCGCGGCAGCCGGCGATGCGACAAACGACCGCAGCCTGATCCAGCCCGCGGCAGTATTGCGGGTGGTCGCGATCGACGACGAAGCAGCAGGCCCGCACCGAATCCAGCCCCTCCGCCGACCGCCCCTCGCGCAGGCGGACGCGCAGCAGCTTGGGCTCGTAGACCCGGCTGTCCATTTCGCGGTCCCACAGGTAATCCAGGGCGGACGGCACGTCGGCCGACGCCACGCGGAACACGATGCCCCGGCAGGAGCCGCCACGGTCGAGCCCCAGCACCAGCCCCGGCCGGTCGGGCGTGCCGCGGTAGCGATGGGAGGCGACGCAGAAGCTGCGGTGATAGCCGGCCAGCGTCGCGGCGTGCCGTTCGACAAACGGGAAGCCGGGGTTCCACATCAGCGAGCCGTAGGCGAACACCCACAGGTCGGTACCGGGAACGACGGTCAGGTCGGCGGACCAGACGGGAGGCGGAGCCTGAAAATCGGGGGCCATGGACCCAATGGACTGGTGTTCGGACGGCCCAAACCTAGCATGAGGCCTCCCACCCCGCTATAACGGCACGGACACGGAACGGACATGCCACCGATGCGACCCTCCCCCACCACTTCCGCGCCCCCCTCCCCGCGCCCCGGCCCGGACGGCCCAGGGCCGCGCCGCCGGCTCACCGGGCGCCGGATCGGCCTGCTCATGGCCCTGCTGGTGCTGCTGCCGGTCGCGGCCTACACGGTCTGGTGGTGGCAGGCGGCCCGGGCGGTGGAAAACGGGCTGAACGTCTGGATCGCCGACCAGCGCGCCAACGGCGCGGTGGTGGATCATGGCGGGCTGGCGGTCGGCGGCTTCCCCCTCACCCTGCGCGCGGTGCTGGAACGGCCACACATGGCGACGCGCGGCGCCGAATGGCAGGGCACCCGGCTGGTGGCGGAGGCGCCGCCCTGGAACCCCACCACCGTCGCCCTTGCCTTCCAGGGCGAACAGCGCCTGTCGGTGGTCCAGGCCGGGCAACCGCCGGTCGATCTCGTCGCCCCCGACGGTGGCCGTGGCGAGGCGGTGTGGCGGCTGTCGGGCACGCTGGAGCGGCTGGCCCTGCGCTTCACCGGCCTGACCGCCCAGGTCGCCGGGGTGCCGATGCCGGTCGCCGCGCTCGATGTCGGCGCCACGCAGCCGGGCCAGCCGCCGGATGGCCACGGCACCGCCGGCCTGACGGTGACGCTGAGCGCCGACGGCCTGACCCTGCCCGACGGCGCGCCGGTGGCGCTGGGCCGCGAGGTGCGGCGGGCCGAACTGACCCTGCGCGTCATGGGCGCGCCGCCGCGTCCGGAGCCGGCCAGCCTGTCGGCCTGGAGCCGCGACGGCGGAACGGTGGAGGTCGACCGGCTGGCGCTGGATTGGGGACCGCTGGGCGCGGTGCTGTCCGGCACGCTGGCGCTCGACGCGCAGCTTCAGCCGCAGGCGGCGCTGACCGCCGAGGTGCGCGGCGCGCCGGCGGTGCTCGACGCCGTGAAGCCGCTGATGCGCCCGAACGAGGCGGCGATCGCCCGCACCGTGCTGACCATGCTGGCCCGTCCGACCGGCCCGAACGGCGAGCCGGTGGTCACCGCCCCGGTGACGGTGCAGGACCGCGCCCTGTTCGTCGGCCCGCTGCGGGTCGCCGCCATGCCCCGCGTGGTCTGGTAAGCCCGTGGTCCGGTGACAAGAATCGGCCGGCGGACGGCCGAAAGGGCGGAAATGCAACACCGGGCGGCCGGCGTGACGGTTTGGTGACCGCTCCCCCTTGTTTCACCGGCGGCTTCTGGTCAAATTGACGCAGTCCTTGTCGCGGCTGCCACGGTGCGTCGTTCGATGTGTCGGTTTCTTGCCTATTGCGGCGAGCCGGTGTTCCTGGAAACGCTGGTCTGCACGCCCTGCCATTCCCTGATCGAACAGTCGATGCACGCCGCCGAGGCGAAGACGGAAACCAACGGCGACGGCTTCGGCGTCGGCTGGTACAGCGAGCGGACCGAACCGGGACGCTACTGCGAGATCCGCCCGGCCTGGTCGGACGAGAACCTGCAATCGATCTGCAGCCATGTCCGCTCGCACCTGTTCTTCGCCCACGTCCGGGCGGCGACCGGCACCGCGGTCAGCCGGGCCAACTGCCACCCCTTCAAGGCCGGGCGCTTCCTGTTCATGCACAACGGCCAGGTCGGCGACTGGCCCCGCCTGCGCCGCAAGGTCGAGGCGATGATCCCCGACGAGCTGTACGGCACCCGCACCGGCACCACCGACAGCGAGGCGATCTTCCTGGCGGCGCTGGGCCAGGGGCTGGAGCGCGATTCGGTCGGCGCCTTCCAGCGCGTGCTGCACACCATCCACGACGAGATGCGGGCGCAGGGCATCGCCGCGCCGCTGCGCTTCACCGCAACCTGGACCGACGGCGACCGGGTGTGGGCGGTGCGCTGGGCGTCGGACAACAAGCCGCCCAGCCTCTATTGGCGGCGCGGCGAGAACGGCCTGATCGTGGTGTCGGAACCGGTCGACGCCCAGCGCGACCAGTGGCGCCCGGTGCCCCCCGGCGGCGGTCTGATGGCGCGGATCGGCGCGGCGCCGGAGACCTTCACGTTTCACTGAAGTGATCAATCGCCCTCAATCGGCGGGCGCGGCCCTCCGGCCGCTTGCCTTCGCAGGCATGAGCCTGCGGGGCCGCCGTCGCGCCCCTTGCCGTCGAGCGTAAGTCGGAACTTACCCTCGGCGGCCTCACCCCTCCAGCAACCGCTCCTTCGGCAGCAGGATCGTCACCGCGGTCCCGCGGCCGGGCGCGCTGTCCAGTTCGACCCCGCCGCCGTGCAGTTCGGCGAAGCGGCGGACGATCGGCAGGCCCAGCCCGACGCCTTCGTGCTGGCGGATCAGCGAGCGTTCGGCCTGGGTGAAGGGGTTGAAAATGCGGCCGATCAGCTCGGACGGGATGCCGGGGCCGTCGTCGCGCACGCAGAGACCGACGAAGTTGTCGCGATCCTCCACCGCCAGCGTGACACGACCATCGGGCTGGGTGAACTTCACCGCGTTGTCCAGCAGGTTCAGCACCATCTCGCGCAGGCGGCGGCGGTCGACGCGCATGCGGAAGGTCGGACAGGGGTGGACCGTCACCGCCAGCCGCTTCGCCACCGCCTTCGGCGCCAGAAGGTCGGCGCAGGCGGTCAGAAGCTGCGGGATCTGCACGTCGCTTTCCTGCAGCTCGATCGCGCCGGTGGAGCCGCGGGTGTAGTCCAGGATGTTGTTGACCATGGTCAGCAGCGACTTGCCGCTGTCCTCGATCAGCTTGACGTATTCCAGGTAATCGGGGTGGCCCAGCTTGCCCATCCCCTCCCCCGCCAGCACGTCGGCGAAACCGATGATCGAGTTCAGCGGCGTGCGCAGCTCGTGGCTCATCACCGCCAGGAAGTCCAGCTTGGCGCGGTCGGCCTTGCACACCGCCTCCAGCGCCTCGGACAGCTCGGCGGTGCGCTCCGACACCCGCCCTTCCAGCTCGCGGTTCTGCTCGGCGGCGCGGCGGTAGAGCATGCGGATCTCCACCATGTTGCGAACACGGTGCAGCAGCTCCCAGGCGATGAAGGGCTTGGTCAGGAAGTCGTTGGCGCCCAGTTCCAGCGACTTGCGCCGGGTGTCCTGGTCGGTCTGGGCGGTCAGCACCAGGACCGGCACGTAATCGTCGCCGAAGACCGGCTTCAGCCGCTCCATCAACTCGAACCCGCTCATGTGCGGCATGCGGATGTCGATCAGCAGCAGGTCGAATCTCTGGGATTCGCACAGCCCCGGCACCTTGCGCGGGTCGGTTTCACCCAGCACGCGGGTGTAGCCGTCGTGGCTCAGGATCTCGCGCAGGAGATCGACGTTGGACGGGTTGTCGTCCACGATCAGGATGCCGGCATCCTTGACCTGCCGGGCAAAGGCCGGGTCGATCTGGCTCCTGTTCATCGGGGCGCGTTCACCTTCGAACCGACCGTACGGGTCAACAGCTTTGCCCTTGGCCGGCGCGAATGCAAACGAAATGCGTGCGGCACGGTCAGGCCCGCTTCTCCCAGCCGCCACGCTCGTTCTGCTGCCAGTAGGTCAGCGCGTGGCCGGCGGCCTTGCAGGTCTTCCAGCGCTGGCGGGCGGCCATCACCGCCTCGTCGTCGTTGCCGTCGAACAGGTCGCAGACCAGATCGAAGCCCTCCATCCGGTCGCTGACGCAGCCGTCCACCGTCACCAGCACGGTGGCGCCGTTGGGGTTCTCGTCGCTGTCGGTCAGCCAGACCGGCTGGCGCTCGGCGAACCCGTCGCGCGCCGCCCCGTGCGGCAGGAAGGAGCCGGGGTCGTAGGTCCACAGATGCTGGTTCAGCGCGTCCACCCGCTCCGGCGACCCGGCCAGCACGACCGCCCGCCAGTTCCGCTCCAGAACCTTCTCCAGGATCTTGGGCAGCGCCTGTTCCATCGTGCGGCGTTGCAGGTGATAGAAGCGGACTTCGGTCATGGCCGTCGCATCGCAAAATTCCCGGGTTCCCCTCCCCCCAGGGGGGAGAGGGGGATTATCGCCGGTTTTGCCTCAGCCCTCGTGGTATTCGGCCACGAAGCGGTCGAGCAGGCGCACGCCGAAGGCGGTGGCGCCCTTCGGCACCGTGGCGGCGTCCTTCTTCGACCACGCCACGCCGGCGATGTCGATGTGGGCCCAGGGCAGGTCGTTGACGAAGCGCTTCAGGAACTGCGCGCCGACGATGCTGCCGGCACCGCCGCCCGACCCGACATTCTTCATGTCGGCGGCCGGGGTCTCGATCTCCTTGTCGTAGGCGTCGCCGAGCGGCAGGCGCCACACCGGCTGCCCGACCTTCAGGCCGGCGGCCGTCAGGTTCATGGCGAGGTCGTCGTCGTTGCAGAACAGGCCGGCGTGCTCATGCCCCAGCGCGGTGATGATGGCGCCGGTCAGGGTGGCGAGGTCGATCATCAGCTTGGGCTTGTAGACGTCCTGCGCGTACCACAGGCAGTCGGCCAGCACCAGGCGCCCTTCGGCGTCGGTGTTGATGACCTCGATGGTCTGGCCCGACAGCGAGGTGACGATGTCGCCCGGCCGCTGCGCGGTGCCCGACGGCATGTTCTCCACCAGACCGACGACGCCGACGGCGTTGACCTTCGCCTTGCGGGCGGCCAGCGCGTACATGGTGCCGATCACGGTGGCGGAGCCGCCCATGTCCCACTTCATGTCCTCCATGCCGGCCGCACCCTTGATCGAGATGCCGCCGCTGTCGAAGGTCACGCCCTTGCCGATGAAGGCGACCGGCCGCTTGTCGTCGGCGTCCGGGTTGCCGTTCCAGCGCATCACGACGACGCGCGGCTCGCAGGCGCTGCCCTGCGCCACGCCCAGCAGCGCGCCCATGCCGATCTTGCGCAGCTTCTTCTGGTCGAGGATCTCGACCTCGACGCCGAACTGCTCCAGCTCCCGGGTCTTCTCGGCCAGGGTTTCCGGGTAGATGACGTTCGCCGGCTCCGACACCAGGTCGCGGGTGAAGCGGATCGCGTCGGCCAGCGTGTCGAGCTTCTTGAAGGCGGCCTTGGCGGCGCCGTCGTCCTCGACCAGCAGCGTCAGCTTGCGCAGGCTGGGCTTCGGCTCCTTCTTGTCGGCCTTTTTGTCGTTGGTGCGGTACTTGTCGAACTTGTAGGCGCGGAGCTGCGCACCAAAGGCGATCTCCACCGCGGCGGCGGCCCCGGCGAGCTTGGCGCCCTCCGGCAGTTCGACCAGCAGCGCGGCCTCCTCGGTGGCCTTGTCGAGCGTCACGGCGACGGCGCCGCCGGCCGCCTGGAGGATCAGGTCGGTGACGTCCTCCGCCTTGCCGACGCCGACCAGCAGGATGCGGTCCAGATCGGTCCCGGCCGGGGCGAGCAGGGTCAGCGTCTCGTCCTTCTTGCCGTTGAAGCGGGCGGCGGCCATGGCGCGGGCCAGCGACCCGCCGGTCTTCTGATCAAGCTCGCGCCCGATCGGGCCGAGGCTGCGGTCGGCGGCAACGGTCACGGCGAGAACGCCCGAGCTGGGCAGGGACGGCTTGGCGAAGGAGAACTTCATCGGGTCCTCTTGGGGAGTCCACGGGAGGGATCGGGCGGATGCGCCCGGAACGAATTCAGCGCGGGAAGCCTACTCCACCGATCGGGAGCGCGCCACCCCGGCTGTCGAAGTTGGGGGTGTGGGGCGTGGGAAGGTGTCGGCTGCCGGATGCCCCCTCCCTAACCCTCCCCCTCTTCGAGGGAGAGGGGACTGCCGCCGCCATCCCGTACAAGCGCTTTCTCCCTCCCCCGCCCAGCGGGGGAGGGTCGGGGTGGGGGCATCGTCAGCCGACGCCTCCCCATCCCACACTCAGGCGTCGATCGCCTTGCTCAGTTCCACCGCGTCGACCTCGTCCTGCTCCGCGTCGACCTCGACCTCGCTGCCGACCGCCGACACGCTCTCTTCGGCGCGGCGTTCCAGCACGGCGGCGAAGAAGCCGTCGGTGTCGTGGCGGGCCGGGGTCAGGCGCAGGTAGGGGCCGTCGGACGGCGGGGCGCCGGCCTCTTCCTCCGCCCAGACCTCGGCGACCGGCTTGACGATGAAGTCGGTGTGGGTCTGCAGGAAGGCCTCGATCTGGGCCTCGTTCTCGTCGTGCAGCATGGAGCAGGTGGCGTAGACCAGCCGCCCGCCCGGCTTCACCAGACGCGCGGCGCTGTCCAGGATGTTGGCCTGCAGCGGCAGCAACTGGTCAAGGCCGGGGCCGAGCTGGCGCCAGCGGGCGTCGGGGTTGCGGCGCCAGGTCCCGGTGCCGGAGCACGGCGCGTCGACCAGCACGCGGTCGAACTTGCGCTTGTGACGCTTCACCCACGGATCGCGCTCGCTGGTCAGCGGGTGGGCCTCGATGTTGTGCAGGCCGGCGCGGCGGAAGCGCTCGGCGGCGCGCTTCAGGCGCTTGTCCAGCACGTCGCAGGCGACGACGCGACCCTTGTTCTTCATCAGCGCGGCGATCGCCAGCGTCTTGCCGCCGGCGCCGGCGCAGAAATCCACCACCTGATGGCCCGGCTTCGGCGCCACCGCCAGCGCCACCAGTTGCGAGCCCTCGTCCTGGATTTCGACCAGCCCGTCCTTGAAGGCGTCGACGGTGCCGAGCGGCGGCCGGCCCTTCACCCGCAGGCCGAGCGGCGACCAGCGCGTCACCTCGGCGGTGATCTCCGCCTTGGCCAGCGCCTTGATGGCGCTCTGCTGGTTGGCCTTCAGCGGGTTGATGCGCAGGTCGAGCGGGGCCGCCTCCAGCAGCTTTTCCATCTCCACCGCGAAACGGTCGCCGAGCGACAGGCGCATCGGCCGCTCGGCCCAGTCCGGGCATTCCACCCGCACCGTCTCCGGCATCTCCGGATGCTCCAGCGTGTGGCTGTCCATCGCCGTGACCATGGCGAGTTCGTCGTCGGTCAGCCGGGCGGGGGCGAACTTGCCGCCGCTGAACATCTCCAGCACGACACCGGCGTTCCGGCGCTCCTCCAGCAGCATGTAGGCGAGCATGCGGGCGCGCGGGGTGGGACGCTCGTAGCCGGCCCGTTCGATCCACCAGCCGAGCCGCGCGTGACGCCGCAGGATCGCGTAGGCGGTCTGCGCGATGTTGGTGCGGTCCTTCGACCCGATGTAGCGGCGGTTGCGGAAATAGGCGCTCATCACCGCGTCGGCGGGGCGAGGGGTCTCGTCGATCTCGGTCAGCAGATCGATGACCGCCTGGAGGCGGGCGGCGGGTGTCATGGCGGCAGGTCCCTTTGGGAATTCGATAGCGGCGACTTGGGAAGTCAATGGCGGCGAACAGGAAACGGTTCGGCACGTTCCACAACACCGTCGATACCGCGTTTGCCCGCCGCTGTCACGCTTCGCCCGCCGCGGAGCCGCCCTGCACGCCGTCCCGACCCTCGACCGCCGTCCCGCCGCCCCGTGACATCAGCGCGCGGGACTACCCCGAATGCGCCGACGGGGATTGACGACTCGGGGTAACACCCGGCACAAACGATCGAGGGATGTGACCTTGTCGTGACCACGCCGCCGCCTGGAACAGGATGGCGGCGGACCGGGCGGTGAGGGCTCCAACGGAAAGCCTGATCTTGGGAACGGGGTGCGCGATGGCGGCTGCGGCTGGGAACATGTGTGCGCGGAGCGTCGGCCATGCGGCGGGCCGGGTGGCGGGACGGGCGGGACGCTTGGCCCTGGTCGCCGGCCTGCTGGCGACGCTGGCGGCCTGCGCCGGCACCGCGCCGCCGGTCACCGGCCAGCGGCCGCTGGCCCAGCGCCCGACCTGGGACCAGGTGTCGCCCGACTTCCGCCAGTTGGCCGGCTGGATCGACGACGACCATTCCCAGGCGGTCCCGGCGGTGCAGCGCACCTGCGGCTGGGTGAAGAACCAGCCGCCGGGCAAGCCGCTGGGGGCGCTGAAGGCCGCCGGCACCACCGACGACTGGCGCGCCATCTGCGCCGCCGCCCGTGACCTGCCCGCCGGCGATTCCGAGGCGGCGCGCCGCTTCTTCGAGACCCACTTCACCCCGCGCGACGTCAGCCGGGGCGAGAACGGGCTGTTCACCGGCTATTATGAGACCGAGGTGCACGGCAGCTGGACGCCGACCGAGCGCTACAACGTGCCGCTCTACCGCGTGCCGCCGCGCGGCAAGAACGGCCTGCCGACCCGCGCCCGCATCGAGGCCGGCGCCCTGAAGGGCAAGGGGCTGGAACTGATGTGGGTGGACGACCCGGTCGACGCCTTCTTCCTGGAGATCCAGGGGTCGGGCCGGGCGGTGATGGCCGACGGCTCGGTCGTCGGCATCCATTACGACGGCCAGAACGGTCACAGCTATTACCCGATCGGCCGCCATATTATCGACATCGGCGACGCCACGCCGGAGCAGATGTCGCTGCAGCTGATCCGGCGCTGGCTGAAGGAGCATCCGGCCGAGGCCCAGCGGGTGATGAACCTCAACCCTTCCTACGTCTTCTTCAAGGTCAAGCCCGAGGTCGGCGCCCGTGGCGCCCGCAACATGGAGCTGACCCCCGGCCGTAGCCTGGCCGTCGACGCCGAGCACATCCCGCTCGGCGTGCCGCTGTGGCTGGAGGTGCGCGACGCGCCGGTGCCGGGCGGCGCGATCAACCGGCTGGTGGTGGCGCAGGACACCGGCGGCGCCATCAAGGGGCCGGTGCGCGGCGACCTGTTCTGGGGCCACGGCCCCCAGGCGGAGGAAGGGGCCGGCGTCATGAAGGCGCGCGGCCACTACACCATGCTGGCGCCGCGCAACCCGTCGGTCGAGACCGCGCTGCGGAAGTGACGGCATGGGGAGCGACTCCATCCATCCGGCCATCCGGCTGGAACGCCTGACCGCCCTGCCCGACCGCCGGGCGGCGTTGGCGGCACTGGAGGAGATCTTCTTCGCCTCCACCACCCGGACGGAGTTCGCGTCCGACGCCGAGCGCGCCGCCTTCCTCGACACCTGGACCGGCTGGTTCGTCACCCAAGCGCCGGACGATGTCTGGATGGCGCTGGCCGGGGATGACGACCGACGGATCGTCGGCTATCTCACCGGCTGCAAGGACAGCGCCGGTGCCGTCGATCTCGCCCGGCGCATCCCGAAATACGACGTGTTCGCCGACCATTTCGCCGCCTACCCCGCCCATTTCCACATCAACGTCCGGCCGGGCTGGCGCGACCACGGGCTGGGCCGCCGGCTGATCGACCGCTTCGTCGAAGACTGCGCCGCCGACCGGCTGCCCGGCGTGCATCTGGTCACCGCGGTCTTTGCCCGCAACGTCGATTTCTACCAGCGCGCCGGCTTCACCAACGCCTGCCAGCGCGGCCCGCTGCTGTTCCTGGGGCGCTGTCTTTGAACGATCGGCTGTGCTAGGCAGGATCGTCGCAACGCCTGGAAGCCTGCTGCCATGTCCCGCCCGCCCCTGCTGATCGAAAGCCCGCAGAACCCGCAGTTCAAGCTGTGGGAATCGGCGCTCGACGGCCGCGGGCTGAAGAAGAACGGCAAGTTCCTGCTCGCCGGGCTGAAGACGGTGCCGGAGGCGCTGCGCCACCACCCCGACCGGTTCGAGCGGCTGCTGTTCACCGACCCGGCCCAGGTCGCCGGCTGGCCCCTGCCGCCGGGGGTGGAGCCGGTGCAGTTGGCACCCGCCCTGTTCCGCACGCTCGACGTGTCGGGCACCGGCTTCCCGCTGCTGGTCGGCGCCGTGCCGACGATGCCGAGGATCGACCTGTCGCAGCCGCCCCACGGGCTGGAGCTGCTGTGCGCGCTGGGTGATCCCAGCAACCTGGGCGCCCTGCTGCGCAGCGCCGCCGCCTTCGGCGCGTCGCGCGTCGTGCTGCTGGAGGGGGCGGCCCATCCCTTCCACCCGAAATGCCTGCGCGCCGCCTCCAACGCCCAGTTCGCCCTGACCCTGCTGCGCGGCCCGCGCTGGGCCGAGGTGAACGCCGCCGCCGGCCCGCTCTTTGCGCTGGATGGCGGCGGCGCCGATCTGACCCGCTTCGACTGGCCGGCCGACCTGCGGCTGATCCTGGGCGAGGAAGGCCAGGGCGTCCCGGCCGATTGCCCGGCGACGCGGCTGTCGGTGCCGACCACCGGAGCGGTGGAGTCGCTGAACGCCACCGTGGCGGTCAGCGTGGCGCTGTACGCGCGGTTCGCGGCGGCGAGGCGGTAGGCTTCGGGTGCCCCCTCCCCATCCCTCCCCCTCTTCGAGGGAGAGGGGGCAGGATTTTTGCGGAGGTTATGCAAAGGGCGGCGGCAGTCCCCTCTCCCGCCCAGCGGGGGAGGGTCAGGGAGGGGGCATCGCCAGCCGACACCCACCCACCCCTCGCCCCCTACCCCATCACCGACGCCAGCACCCGCACCACCTGATCCGACCCGTAGGGCTTCTTCAGCACCGGCACGTCGGCGAAGCGTTCCGGCACCGCGGCGGCTTCGCCGTAGCCGGTGGCGAAGACGAAGGGGATGCCCAGTTCGCGCAGGCGGTCGGCGACCGCGACCGACGTCTCGCTGCCCAGATTGACGTCCAGCACGCCAACCACCGGCGGGTCCTCGTCGATCAGGCGCAGGGCGTGGCGGACACCGGAGGCGGTGTTGACGCGGCTGGCGCCGAACTGGGTCAGCACGTCCTCCGTCGCCATCGCGATGATCATGTTGTCCTCCAGCAGCAGCACCGCCCCGTCGATGGAGAAGTCGTCCGCCGGCATCGCCCCCCGGTCCGGCCCGCCGCCGGGCAGCGCCGAGGCGATGGTGACGTAGCGGGCCGGGATCATGAAGCGGGCCTGCACGCCGGACGGGGCGTAGGTGACCTCCGCCTCGCCCTGCAGATCGTGCGGCACCGAACGTTCGATCACCGTGGTGCCGAAGCCGGTGCGGTTCGGCGCCTGCACCGGCGGGCCGCCATTCTCCCGCCAGCCGAGATGCAGCCGGCCGCCGCCGTCGACCGACCAGCGCGCCTCGACCCAGCCGGCGCCGTCGCTGAGCGCGCCGTACTTGGCCGAGTTCGTCGTCAGCTCATGGACCACCAGCGCGAAGACGGAGAAGGCCTGCGGCGCCAGCAGCACCTCCGGCCCGGACAGCCGCACCCGCTCGCGCTTGTCCGACAAATAGGCGCCGATCTCCGCCGCGATCAGCGCGCGCAACGAGGCCGGCCCCCAATTGTCGGCGGTGATCTGGTCGTGGGCGCGGGCCAGCGCCTCGATCCGGCCGGCGACGATGCCGGCGAACTGCTGCACCGTCTCCGCCCCGCTCTCGCTCTGGCGCACCAGGGCGCGGACGAGGCTGAGAATGTTGCGGACCCGGTGGTTCAGCTCGGCGATCAGCAGCTCCTGCCGCTCGCCCGCCGCCTTGCGGCTGTGGCTGGCGACGTCGGCCAGGCGCAACACCACCTCCAGCAGCGTGACCCGCAGCGATTCGGCGACGCGCAGGTCGATGTCGGTCCAGGGCTGCGACCGGCCGACGACGGTCTGGGTCCAGGCCTCGAAGCTCTTGCGCGGGGTGAGGCGCGGCGGGACGGCGCCGGGTTCCGCCGGCTGAGCGGACTTCTGCGGGTCGCCGGCCCAGGTGACGGTGTGCACCACCTCCCCGCGGAAGAAGACCAGATAGTCGCGCGGCGAGCGCGACACCGGGATCGCCAGCAGGCCGCAGGCGCGCTCGGTGAAACCGCGGGCCGGCGGGTGCGCCGCGCCCAGTTCGTCGGTGGCGTAGACCTGGCTGGGCGGCGTCCGATGCAGGAAGCGCATGACGCCCAGCGTCTCCTCCCGCGTCGGCGTCCGGCCCTCCAGATGCATCTGCCCGTCGATGCAGCAGGCGAAGCCGTCGCACTGGATCAGCGTCCGCAGTTCGGCGGCGACGGCGGTCAGGCTGTCGAGCGGCGATTCGCTGCCCGCCAGCATCGACATGATACGGACATGGGCGCGGCGGGCCTGCGCCTCGTGCTGGCTGTCGCGCTCGCGCTCCCGCCCCTCCAGCAGCAGCGAGACCATCTGGCCGAACAGCTCGGCGGTGGTCCGCCGTTCGAAGGACAGCGCGCGGGCCTGCCGGTGGTGGCAGGCGAACAGCCCCCACAGCTTGCCGTGGCGTAGGATCGACACCGACAGCGAGGCGTGGACTCCCATGTTGCGCAGATACTCGACATGGATCGCCGACACGCTGCGCAGCAGGCAGAGCGACAGGTCGAGCGGCCGGCCGGTGGGATCGAGCGGCGGCACCAGCGGCACCGGCGCCGCGTCGACGTCGCCAATGCAGCGCAGCCAGCTCCGCTCGTACAGGCGCCGGGCCTGCTGGGGAATGTCGGAGGCGGGATAGCGCAGGCCGAGGAAGCTGCCGATGCCGTGCACCGCCGATTCCGCGATGACCTCGCCCGAGCCGTCGGGGGCGAAGCGATAGACCATCACCCGGTCGAAGCCGGTCAGCGCCCGCATCTGCCGCGCTGCCTCGCGGCAGAAACCGTCGAGGCCGGGGGCGCTCTGCACGCGGGCGATCATCGAGCGCAGCAGCGACCCGGAATCGGGCGGCCCCTCCCCCTCGCTCGGCTCCGCCTCGATGACGATGGTCGAGCCGGAGAGGTGGACGGCGACGTCGCAGACCGGGGCGCGACCGGACAGCCGGACACCGAAGGCGCGCTCCACCCCGCCGTTGATGTGGGCGACCTGCAACCGCCCGCGAATCGTGTGCAGCGCCTCGCCGTCGATCAGCCGGGCCAGCGGCGTGCCGAGCAGCGCGTCGGGTTCCACCCCCAGCCAGCGGCCGATGTTGGCGGAAACGTGCAGGATGATCCAGTCGGCCGAGACGGCGATCAGGAAGCCGGTCGGCTGGATCAGCCCCAACTGGTGGATGGGTTCACGGTCGCAATCGGTGAGATCGGCAGACCCCGCTGGAACCGGGCCGCTCATCGAGCAGAGACTTCGGACAAACGCGACCTCAAGCGGAAGCTAGACCAGTGGCGCTTGTCACGCCCTGCCAAGGGATGAGGACAACAATCTAGGCAGAGGGATGGAGCGCCGCAACGCTCCAAAATGGCTATTCCTATGCACCAATTACGGCATAGCGACTTAACATAGGATAAGATTTACCGCACCCGGTGCATCACTTGCTCTGTTGTCGGTCATCCCTGCGGGAGGGGCGGCGAGCCTCACGCCGCCATCCCACCACCGACGCCAAGCCCCCGGGCCCTCACCCCAAAGAATCCGCAGCGGCACCGTTCATCCCTGGCGGGCTGCGCGACGGCCGGCGACGGGACAGGATGCCGGCCGTCCCATCCACCACCGGGTTCCGCCATGACGACCGCGCCCACGATCCAAGACGACCGCATCCGCATCCGCGAGGTCACGCTGCTGTCCGACGACTGGTATGTGCTGAAGAAGACGACCTTCGACTACCGCCGTCGCGACGGCCGCTGGCAGACCTTGAGCCGCGAGACCTACGATCGCGGCAACGGCGCGGCCCTGCTGCTCTATGACCCGACGCGCGGCACCGTCCTGCTGACCCGGCAATTCCGCTTTCCGGCCCACGTCAACGGCCACCCGGAACCGCTGCTGGAGGTCTGCGCCGGCCTGCTCGACGACCGCAGTCCGGAGGACGCGATCCGCGCCGAGGCGGAGGAGGAGCTGGGCGTTGCCGTTCAGGCACCGCGCCGGGTGTTCGACGCCTTCATGAGCCCCGGTTCGGTGACCGAGCGGCTGACCTTCTTCATCGCCGAGTACCGGGCCACCGACCGCAGCGACGGCGGCGGCGTCGCCGAGGAGGGCGAGGACATCGAGGTGGTCGAGTTGACCTTCGCCGATGCCCTTG
This sequence comes from Azospirillum sp. TSO35-2, assembly GCF_003116095.1. Classification (GTDB taxonomy): domain Bacteria; phylum Pseudomonadota; class Alphaproteobacteria; order Azospirillales; family Azospirillaceae; genus Azospirillum. Next base: position 865,282 of record NZ_LGRA01000018.1, on the reverse strand, counting down.
CGAGGATCGACGACGGGGCGATCCTGGACGGCAAGACCATCATGCTGCTGCAGCACGCTGCCCTTCACGGCCTGCTGCCGCGGTGACGGCATCCGCCCGCCCGGCCGGAACAGGCGATGCGGACGGGGACTGGATGATCGACGACGGGGATCTCGACTGGGAGGACATCCGCGCCTTCCTGGCCACGGCGCGCTGCGGCAGCCTGACCGGCGCAGCGCAACGCCTGCGGCTGAGCCCGCCGACCCTCGGCCGCCGGCTGAAGCGGCTGGAGGACAGGCTGGGCGGTCCGCTGTTCGACCGGCTGCCCAACCGGCTGGAGTTGACCGCCCTCGGCCGCTCGGTGCTGGACAGCGCCGCCGCCATGGGTGACGCCGCCGCGGCCTTCGCCCGCCAGGCCGACCGCTTGGCCACGACGGCGCAGCCGGTGCGGGTGACGGCGACCACCTCGGTCTCCGCCTTCCTCACCCTTCACCTGCCCACCCTTCTCGCCGACACAGGAGCGGACCTGACCATCCTCAGCACCCGCAACGCCCTGAACCTGGCGCAGCGGGAGGCCGACATCGCGTTGCGCATGGACCGGGTGCCGGCCGAAGGCGATCTGGTCACCCGGCGGCTGGCGCGCTTCGGCTTCACGCTCTACGCGGTGCGGGACCTGCGCGCCGACTGGTCCGGCCGCTGGGACGGTGCTCCGGTGGTCGGCCTGCCGGAGACCCGACGGCGGCCGTCGCAGTCGGGATGGGTCGACGACATGGCACGGGAGCGCGGCGCCCGCGTCGTGGCGCGGCTCAGCGAGCTGCCGATGCGGCTCGACGCCGTCCGCCGCGGGCTGGGCACGACGCTGCTGCCCTGCGTGCTGGGCGACGCCGAGTCGACGCTGGTCCGCGTCGTCGACCCGCCGGCCGCCCTGACGGAGGATGTCCATCTGCTGGTCCACCGCGACCGGCGCGACGCGCCGGCCGTCGCCGCGGTGGTGGAGGCGCTGGTGCGGCTGTTCCGCCGCCACGCCGACGCGCTGGCGGGGAACTGAGCCTCAGCCCCGCCCGGCGATCAGGCTTTCCGCCGCGGCGCGGGCCTCGGCGGTGACGGTGGCACCGGACAGCATGCGGGCGATCTCCTCGCGCCGCTCGTCGCCGTCCAGCTCGGCGACGCCGGTGGTGACCTGCTCGCCCTTCTGCGACTTCTGCACCTTCAGATGCACCGTGCCCCGCGCCGCGACCTGCGGGCTGTGGGTGACGACCAGCACCTGCAAGCCGTGGCCGAGCGTTTCCAGCCGCTCGCCGACCGCCGCGGCGACGGCGCCGCCGATGCCGGTGTCGACCTCGTCGAAGACCAGCGTGCCGACGGTGGAGGTCTGGGCCAGCACCACCTTCAGCGCCAGCATGAAGCGCGCCAGCTCGCCGCCCGACGCGATCTTGTTCAGGGCGCCCGGCGGCGAGCCGGGGTTGGTCGCGACCTGGAAGGCGACGCGGTCGATGCCGGACGCGTTCCATTCCGACTCGTCGAGCGGTTCGACCAGCGTGCGGAACTTGGCCTTTTCCATCTTCAACGGCGCCAGTTCGGCAGCGACCGCGACGTCGAGCCGGCCGGCGGCCTCCCGGCGGGCGTCGCTCAGCGTCTTGGCGGCGGTGTGGAAGCTGGCGCGGGCCGCCTCCGCCTCCTTGGCCAGCTTGGCCAGCAGGTCGCCCTGGTCCTCGATCAGCAGCAGGCGGCCGGCCATGTCGTCGCGCAGGGCGGCCAGCGCATCGACCTCGACGCCGTGCTTGCGGGCGGCGGCGCGCAGGGCGAACAGCCGTTCCTCGAGCTTTTCCAGCGCGCGCGGGTCCATGTCGACCCCGCTGGAGGCGGACTGCAGTGCGGCGATCGCCTCCCCCGCCTCGGTCGCGGCGCGGTCGAGCGCGGCGATGACCGGGTCCAGCGTGCCGCCGGCCTTGTCGGCGATGCGGCTCAGCGTGCGGATCGCCGAGGACAGCGCCCGCTCGACACCGCGGTCGCCCGACAGCTCGGCGTAGGCGGCGTTCATGCCGTCGACCAGCTTTTCCCGATGCATCAGCACGGCGCGGTTTTCGGCCAGCTCCGCTTCCTCGCCCGGCTTGGGAGAGAGCGCGTCCAGCTCGGCCACCGCGTGGCGGAGGTATTCCTCCTCCGAGCGGGCACGGGCGATGTCGGCGGCGGCGGAATGGCGGGCGTCCTCGACCTGCCGCCACGCCCGATGCGCGGCGGCGACCTGCGCCGCCTGGCCGGCGAGACCGGCGTAGGCATCCAGCACGCTGCGGTGGGTCTGCGGGTTCAGCAGGCCATGGGTGTCGAACTGGCCATGCACCTCGACCAGCTCGGCGCCCAGCGTCTTCAGCAGGCCGACGCCGACCGGCTGGTCGTTGACCCAGGCGCGGCTGCGGCCGTCGGCGTTGACGGTGCGGCGGATCACCAGCGCCCCGTCACCCGAATCGGCGTCCAGCCCCTGCTCCTTCAGGATGGCGAAGGCGGGGTGGTCGCCCGACAGCTCGAACTCGGCGGTGACCGCCGCCTGGTCGGCGCCGTGGCGCACCAGACCCGAATCGGCGCGCGCGCCGAGCGCCAGCCCGAGCGCGTCGAGCAGGATCGACTTGCCCGCGCCGGTCTCGCCGGTCAGGGCGCACAGGCCCTTGCGGAAGGACAGGCTCAGCCGCTCGATCAGGACAACGTCCCGGATCGTCAGCGACACGAGCATGGAGCGTCCTAGAACAGGGAGTTCCAGGCTCGATTGAGCCACGACTTCTCGTTTCGCTCGGGACGCAGATTGGCGTCCACCAGCAGTGCGTAGCTGTCCGTGTACCATTCGCTGCCGGGGAAGTTGTGGCCGAGCACGGCCGCGGCGGCCTTCGCCTCGTCGGTCACGCCCAGCGCCAGATAACACTCCACCAGCCGGTGCAGCGCCTCAGGCACATGGGACGTGGTCTGATAGTTTTCAACGACGGCGCGGAAGCGGTTGATCGCCGCGGTGTATTGATGCTGACGCAGGTAGAAGCGCCCGACCTCCATCTCCTTGCCGGCAAGGTGATCGTTGGTCAGGTCGATCTTCAGCTTGGCGTCGCGGGCATACTGGCCATCGGGGAAGCGGCGCACCACGTCCGACAGGGCATCGAGCGCCTGCCGGGTCATGCGCTGGTCGCGGCGCACGTCGGTGATCTGCTCGTAATAGCACAGGGCCCGCAGGTAATAGGCGTAGTCGACATCCGGGCTGCCCGGATGAAGCTGGATGAAGCGGTCGAGCGCCAGGATGGCGTCGTCGTACTTCAGATCCTGGTAATGGGCGTAGGCGGCAAGGAGCTGCGCCTTGCTGGCCGATTCCGCATAAGGATGCTGCCGCTCGACCTCGTCGTAGAGCTTGGCGGCCTTCTTATAGGATTCGTCCCGCATCGCCGCGTCGGCTTCCGACAGAAGCTGATCGGCCGGACGCTCGACATACGCGTCCTCCTTGGTGGAGGAGCAGGCGGACAGTGCGGCGGACAGAAGGATGGCCGTCAGCGGCAGGCGGTACGGGCGTGGAAGCATCGTCGTCTTGAGCGCTTTCGAAGTTGCCCCTGTATAGCACGCAGGGGTGAGGGCGCCGCAAGCGGTAACGCGGGTGGGCGGCAGAGCCCGGGGAAACACCCCCGCCTGGTCCGGGCAAGGGGTGACCGGCAGCGGCTCAGCCGAACAGGGCGTCGATGTCGGCCTGGCTGATGTTGCCGCTGTCGGGGGTCGCTTCGGCCGGGCCGTGCAGGTCGAGGTCCTCGTCCTTCTTGGTGACCGACGGCGGCAGCGGCATCGCCTCGAACTCGCGCTTGTTCCACAGCCCCATCATCGCGTCGACGCGCTCTTCGATGAAGGACATGGCGCGGACGACCTTGGTGATGCGCTGGCCGGTCAGATCCTGGAAGTTGCAGGCCTCGTAGATGCGGACGATGACGTCGACCATGTCGTTGACGCGGTCGTTGTGATAGCCCTCCGGCAGGGAGGACTTCAGCTCCGACACCACCTCTTCCAGCTCTTCGGCGCAGGCCATGATGGTGTTGGTCGCCGCCTCCGTCGCGGCGACGACGGCGCTCAGCTCCTGGCTGGCCTGCTGGAACTTGTCGTCGCCGGCCAGCGGGTGGCGGATCGCCGCCATTTCCACCTTGGTCGCCTTGATCCGGCCCGAGATGTCGGCGATCTCCACCTGGATCTGGTCGATCTGCGCCGCGTCCATGGTCAGGAAGCGGTCCAGCTTGGCGCCCAGGTCGCCGATGGCGCGGATCACGTCGCTGTTGTCGGCCTGCACCACCTGCACCGGCGCCGGCAGCGCGGGCGCCGCCCCGTCCTCGACCAGCGCCTTGAACGGGTGCCCGGATTTGCGGGCCTTCTGAAGCTCGGCCATGAAGGGCTTGGTCATCTGCTTCATTCTCGGTCCCGCCTCTCGGAAACGGCCGCCTTGGCCTTGGTGGTGGAGTGTGGCTGATGTTCGGTCGGCGTGTCGGTGTCTGGGCCGGCCCTTGCCCGTCCGGCGGGCAGCCGGAGGGAAGGATCGGGATGGAAGGGGGCGGGGACCCGCGGGTGCCGGTTGCCGTCGGCGCCCGTTACCCGAACAGGGCGTCGATGGCTGCCTGGTCGAGCGGTGTCGGCGGCTCGGCCGCCGCGGGCGGCGGCGGCGGTGCGGCGGGCTTCGGCGGGGCCTTGGCCTTGACCGGAGCCCCCGGCGGTTTCGGCACCGGCTTCTTGGCCGGCGCGGGCGCGGGTGCCGCGGCGGGTGCCGGGCTGTCGAACAGGCTGTCGATGTCGGCCTGACTCGCCTGCACCGGAGCCGCGGCGGCCGGAGGAGCGGCGGCCGGGGCCGGGCTGTCGAACAGGCTGTCGATGTCAGCCTGGCTGGACTGGACCGGGGCCGGAGCCGGGGCGGGCGCCGGGCTGTCGAACATGCTGTCGACGTCGGCCTGGCTGACGCCGTGGCCGTCGAGCTGCGGGCCGTTGAGCAGATGGGCGTCGGGGCGCTTGTCGGTCTGCTCCTCCGCCACCACCATGCCGGCCAGACCGTCCTCGCCCCAGATGTTGATCATGGCGATGACGCGCTGTTCGATGTAGCGGAGCGCGTTGACCACCTTGCTGGTGCGCTGGCCGGTCAGGTCTTGGAACGAGCAGGCGGTGAAGATGTTGTTCACCTCCCCGTCGATCTCGTTGCACATCGCCGGGTCGGCGCCGCTGGCGCGCAGCTTGCCCGCCAGATCCATCAGCCGTTCGGCGGCGTTCAGGATCTCGAACGAGGCGCGCTCCGTCGAGATGACGATGGCGTCCAGTTCGTTGGTGGCGGACAGGATCTTGTCGCTCGACCCGTCGGGCGGACGCAACGCCGCCACCTCGCGCCGGGCCTGTTCGATGGAGGCGGCCATTTCCATCAGTTCGCGGCGCAGGACCCCGACATGCTTGCCGGCCTCCACCGCTTCGTTCTGCCGGCTCCAGGAGTCGCGAAACTCCTGCAGCATGGCGCGCACCTCTTCCGTGGCGGCCCCGAGGGACCGCCGGTGGAGCCGCCGCAGGAACGCCCTCCCCTTCGCCGACCGGGCGATGGCGTCCTCGATCTGCTCGAACTCCTCATCGGACAGCTGTGGAAGCTGCTCCAAACCGGTCCACTCCCCAAACTGGATGCGCCAGCCGCCCTACGCTCCGGACGCGGAACGGCCTGACCGCCTTACGCCCGGATCGATCACCGATGCGCCCGACGATCAGCCGCCGATGACGGCCTGGATCTTCTGCTTCAGCGTGTCGGCGTTGAAGGGCTTGACGATGTAGTTGTTCACGCCGGCCTGCTTGGCCGCGATCACGTTCTCGGTCTTGCTTTCCGCGGTCACCATGATGAAGGGCGTGCCCGCCAGCTTCGCATCCGCACGGATTTCCTTGAGGAGCTGGAGGCCGGTCATCGGCTCCATGTTCCAGTCGGAGATGATGAGGCCGAACTTGCTCTCGCGCAGCTTCGCCAGCGCCGAGACGCCGTCGCCGGCTTCGTCGATGTCGGTGTAGCCGATCTGGGTCAACAGGTTCCGCACGATGCGCCGCATGGTGGCGTAATCATCGACGACGAGGATCTTCATCTAGACGTCTCCGCAATAATCCATTGCCGGTATCGCTCCGGCGTTTACGCCCACCCGGCGCGGGGCTGCGCCGTAATTCGGGAAGTGATGCCGACTTTAGTGCCCTAACCGCCGCCAAAAGTCATCCCCTTGGCACACACTGAAGCAGGCTGGTAAAGAACGTGTTACCACGCGCGTCAGCATCTTAGCGATTCCACAGGGCACCGACAGGGGTAGCAACCCTGACCCCCGCCGCCCGGTCGAAAAGTCCGTCCCGCCCCCCGGTCAGAGCGCCGCCGTCGCACCGGCCAGCCACGCGGCGGTGGCCTGGTCCAGCAGCGGGAGCAGCGACTCGCGCACGCGGGCGTGATAGGCGTCGATCCAGGCGACCTCCGCCCCGGTCAGCAGCGCGCGGTCGATCAGCGTCCGGTCGATCGGCACCAGGGTCAGCGGCTCGAACCCCAGCATCGGCCGTTCGGCCCCACCCAGATCGCCCTCCGCCTCCAGCGGGCGGACGACGATCAGGTTCTCGATGCGGATGCCGTAGGCGCCGGTCTTGTAGTAGCCGGGCTCGTTGGACAGGATCATGCCCGGCTGCAACGCCACCGTGTTGCCGACCTTGGAGATGCGCTGCGGCCCCTCATGCACCGACAGGAAGCTGCCGACGCCGTGGCCGGTGCCGTGGTCGTAGTCCAACCCGGCCTGCCACAGCGGCAGCCGCGCCAGGACGTCGAGCTGCGACCCGGTCGTGCCGCGCGGGAAACGGGCGGTCGACAGCGCGATGTGGCCCTTCAGCACGCGGGTGAAGCGGTCGCGCATCTCCGGCGTCGGCTCGCCGACGGCCAGCGTGCGGGTGACGTCGGTGGTGCCGTCCAGATACTGGGCGCCGCTGTCCAGCAGGAACAGGCTGCCCGGCTCCAGCCTGCGGTCGGTGTCCGGGCTGACGCGGTAATGGACGATGGCGCCGTTCGGCCCGGCGCCGGCGATGGTGTCGAAGCTGACGCCGCGGAACCGCTCGTTCTCGCGGCGGAAGGCCAACAGCCGCTCCACCACCCGCAGCTCGGTCAGGTCGCCCTTGGGCGCCGCCCCGGCGAACCAGCGCAGGAACCGGACGATGGCGGCGCCGTCGCGGGTGTGGGCGGCGCGGGTGCCGGCCAGTTCCGCCTCGTTCTTGCAGGCCTTGGGCAGGGCGCAGGGGTCGCCCTCGCGCTCGACCCTCGCGCCGGCCAGATGCAGCCGGTCGACGATCCAGGCCGAGGTGCAGGACGGGTCGGCCAGCACGCGGGCGGAGCCGCGCGCCACCGCGTCCAGCGCCGCGCCGAACTCGGCCAGCGCCCGCACCCGCACCTGGTTGCCCAGATGGGCGCCGGTCTGCGGCGCCAGCTTGCGCGGGTCGAGGAACAGGTCGACCGAGGCGTCGGCGCCAAGGATGGCGAAGGACAGCGGCAGCGGCGTGCAGGGCACGTCGGCGCCGCGGATGTTCAGCAGCCAGGCGATGCTGTCGGGCTGAGTCAGCACCGCCGCGGCGATGCCGTTGCGCGCCAGGTCGTCGGCCAGCCGGGCCCGCTTGTCGGCGGAGCTTTCGCCGGCGAGGGCGTCGTCCTGCGGCACCACCGGGGTCAGCGGGGCCGGCGGCTGGTCGTGCCACACCGAATCGAGCGGGTTGTCCTCGCACGCCACCAGCAGGATGCCGGCGCGCTCCAGCGCGGCGCGGGTCTTCTCCACCCAGCCGATGGTGTGCAGCCACGGATCGTACCCGAACCGCCCGCCGTCCGGCAGCGCCGCGGCGATCCAGTCGGCCAGCGGATCCTCGACCAGATGCTTGTACTCGTACAGGTCGGCCGGCACCTCGCCGCGGACCTGGAGGGTGTAGCGGCCGTCGACGAAGATCGCGGCGCGGGCGGCGGTCACCACCGCATGGCCGGCCGAGCCGGTGAAGCCGGTCAGCCAGCCCAGCCGCTGGGCGCGCGGCGGCACATACTCGCCCTGATGCTCGTCGCCGCGCGGAACGATGAAGCCGTCGAGGTCGCGGCGCTTCAGGGCGGCGCGCAGCGCGGCCAGCCGCTCCGCCGGGCTCGGGCAGGCCGAATGGGGGCGGGCCGAATGGGGGTGGGCCGGTTCCGCCGCGGCGGCCATCTCCGCCTTCAGCGCCTGAAGCTGGCTGGCCAGCGCGTCGGGCAAGGGGTCGCCGACCAGCACCAGCCAGGCCGCCGGATCCTCGCCCTCGGGGGCGGCCAGCACGCCGGCGACCAGCGCGCGGATGTCGGCGGGGAAACGGACGATCCCGGCCTGGGTCAACAGGGTCGCAAGGGCGTCGTCGCCACGGTACGCGCTGGGCACGGAGCGGGTTCCTCAAGAGGGTGAAGCCAACACCCCCAGGCTAGGCACCGCGCCGTCCCGGCGCAAGCCGTCGCGCGGCGCCTACGCCGGAAGGTGTGCCGGCGGGGCGGGTGGGGTCAGATCGGCAACCCGGCGTCGTCGGGCAGGCCCAGACGTTGCAGCACCCGCTTGCGCGCCTCGCCCCGCTCGACGTCGGAGACGTGGAGCAGGCCGCCGATCCGCCGCAGCAGGCTGGCTTCCAGGTCGTTCAGGACGCCGTCGGCGTAGGCGACCTCCCACAGCATCTCGATGATCCCGAGGCGCTGGTCCGGCGCGCAGCGCTCCAGGATGACGCTGACGTAGCGGTGGTAGGGCGAGGCGCCCTCCGTGTCGAACACGGCGGCGGACAGCAGGTCCTGCGCCTCCTCCTCGCTCAGCGCGAAGTGGCGGCGGGTGACGGCCAGGATGCGCTCGCGCTCCTCGCCCGAGATGGTGTTGTCGGTGCGCGCGGCCTCGACCATCAGGGCGGCGGCCGCCGCCTGCACGGCGTCCTCGCCCGGTTCGGCGCCGTTGTCGCCCGTGAACAAGGACCGGATGCGGTTCAGCATGGTGACTCCCCAGGAACGTGTCGGAACAGTGTCCCTAGGGGAAGTCGATTGCCGGTCCGTTGGTTTCAACGCTTCACCACAAGAGTGGTCCATTCCCCGACCGGGATGCGGGCGACCAGCCGCAGGCCCTGGTTGCGGTGGGCCTGGATGACGTGGCGTTCCTGCCGGTTCAGCAGCCCGGCCAGCACGGCGTAGCCGCCCTTCTTCAGATGGCGGCGCAGCAGCGGCGCCATGCGCGACAGCGGGCGAGCCAGGATGTTGGCGGTGATCAGCGTGTAGGGCTTGTGCCGCGAGACGATGCGGGTGTGGTAGCCGTCACCGCCCTGGGCGCGGATGCGGCCCTTCAGCCCGTTCAGCGCGGTGTTGATCCGGGTGACGCGCACCGCCTCCGGATCGATGTCGACCGCGGTCACCGGCACGCGCCAGCGCTTGGCCACCGCCAGCGCCAGGATGCCGGAGCCGCAGCCCATGTCGAGCGCGCCGCCCTTGCCGCCGCGCGGCAGCTTCAGGTGGCGCGACAGCCGGTCGAGCGCCTGGAGGCAGCCGTTGGTCGAGCCATGCTCCCCGGTGCCGAAGGCGGTGGCGGCGTCGACCAGCAGCGCGATGCTGCCGGCCGGCACCGTGCCCTCATGGTGGGAGCCGTGGACGAAGAAGCGCCCGGCGCGGATCGGCGGGAAGCCCTGGTAGCTGTGCGACACCCAGTCGATCGCCGGCAGGTTTTCCACCGCCAGCACCGGCTCGTCGATGCCCAGCGCCTTGGCCAGCACCGCGACGCGCGACTGGATGCGGGGCTCGTCGGGCTGGCCGTACAGCGTCGCCTCGACCAGCCAGTCGCCGCCCTCCTCCAGTTCGAAGGTGGACACCGCATCGGCATGGTCGCCCACCGCCTCGGCAAAGGCCGGGACATGGGCTTCGGGAACGACCAGCGCGATGCGCCAGAGCGGGGTTTGCGACATGGCAGGGGCTTTCCGACGACGACAGACGACCGCAGCGTTTTAGAGCGGTTCCCGATCCGAAGAAATCGGAATCCGCACCAAGGGGGGCCGCCCACCTCCGCGACCCGTCCCGACGGCGCCGGAACCGGCGTCCGCCCACCCGCCGTCCCCCGGTCCGGTCAGTTGCCGGGAACGATCATCGGATGAACGACGAACAGCTCGCGGGCCGCCGGATCGACGTCGACCTTCACCCAATGGGCGTTCGGGCTGCCGAAGGTTTCGACGCGGGTGACGTTGGCGATCAGGTTGGCCTGGTTGACCAGCGGCTTGTCCACCTTGAAGAAGTGGGTGTCGCCATGGACGATCAGGATCTGGCCGTCATAGCCCCTGGCCTCGGCGACCAGCGCGTCGATGAAGCGGTCGTAGCCGTCGTAGCCCGGCGTCTTGCGCTCGTCGACGCCCTCGGTTTCCGGCAGGTCGAAGCCGAGGTCGGCCTGGAAGGTCAGCACCACGCCCGGCGCCCCGATCGCCTTGGCCTTGGCCAGGGCCTCCTTCATCCAGGCGATGTTGGCGGCGTCGCGCTCTTCATACTCCGCGTTGTCGGCGGCGCATTGCTCGGCCTTGCGGGCGCTCTTCCTGGTGCAATCCTTCTCGTCGAACACCTTGTTGTTGTTGCTGCCGGGGATGTTCAGCCCGACGAAGACGATCCCGTTGTGGATCAGGCGGGTGTTTTCCGAAAACGCCTCGCCGGGCTTGCCCTGCTGTTCCAGCGTCAGCTTGGCTTGGCCATAGCTCTGGTTGGTGGCGAACAGGGTTTTGCGGACGTGGGCAAGCCGCTCCAGATTGTCGTAGCCGCCGTTGTTCAGGCGGTGGCAATCGGTCCATTCATTGTCGCCGGGGACGTAGATCATCGGGCGCTTGAGCTGATCGAACAGCGCCACCGCGTCGGCGTAGCTGCCGTCGGTGCATTCGGAGCTGCCGTCCTTGGTGTCGCCGTCGAACATCGAGAAGGCGATGTCGGCCTCGTTCATGTTGTCGATCAGCCGCTTCATCTTCGGTCCGTCGCCGTTCTTGGCGTAGGGCAAATCGCCCCACAGGCCGAAGGAGAAGGGCGTCACCACCGGCGCCGCGGGTTGGCCGGCGGTGGATTGGGCCGCCGCGGACCGCGCGCCCGCGGTGACGAGCAGGGCGGCGGCCACCAGAGCCAGAGCGGTCCGGCGGGCGGGCAAAACGGCGAAAACGAAACGGTGCATGATGGTTTCCAAGTCGGCACGGAGGGGGTTTCTCCCTGTTTAGGGAGGTGCCCGAAGCCAGTCATGTGAATTTCCCATGACCGGCTTCGCCCACGATGGCCGCCGCCCGCTCCCGGCCGTCACCGCCCGCCCAGGCGGTCGGCGATGTCGTGCATGCCCTGGGCGCGCAGGACGGACTGGCGGTGGCGCAGCAGGCGGCGGTCCAGCGCCTTTTCCATCGCGGCACCCCCCAGCAGCGCGCCGTCCGCCCCCTTCAGCCGGTCGGCGAGGCCGTGGGCCAGCACCGCTTCGGCCTTGGCGTCGCGGCGGTCGAGCGGCTGTTCGCCGGCGATGGCGTGGCGCAGCCGTTCCAAAAGGACGGCGCGGCTCTGCGGCGCCCGGCCGCGCAGGGCCAGCAGGCACACCCGGCGCAGCGACCCCGCCACGGGAGCCGCCATGGACGTCGGCGCCGGATCGGGATCGCGGTCGAACAGGGCGTCGATCAGCGCGCACAGCCCGGCGTGAAGGCTTGGCTGCGCGCCCAGCAGCTCCTTCATCGTGTCGGCGGAGCCCATGATGTCGGCGATGACGCCGTCGAGCAGCGCCAGATGGCGGGGCTCCATGCCCTCCCCATCCCCATCGATCATCGCCAGCAGCAGGTCGAGCTTGCCGGCCAGCGTGCCGCCACCTTCCAGATGCTGGCACAGCAGGGTCAGGAACAGCGTGTCGTGCCCGGCGTCCCCCACCGCGGCCTCGATGCTGCGGCTGGTGCCGGGGAGATCGCTGCTGTCGAAGCGCGGCAGCCGGCGCCGTTCGGCCAAGGTGTCGCGGGCGGCACCGGTGACCGCCTCCACCAGCAGGCGCAGCTCGCGGGCGCGGGGGCCGGGGGCCACGCCGTGGATGTCGGCGTGATGGCGGGCGACGGCGTGGATGGCGGCGCCGAGCAGCGCGCCCTGTTCGTCCAGCTTGCGGAACAGCGGCCAGGAATGCAGCAGCTCGGTCGGGGTGATGCGCTGGGCATCGAGATAGGGGCGGAGCAGCCGGCCGATCACCACCCGGCTGTCGAAGCCGCGCAGGTCGTCCGGGGTGCGGCACAGCGGCGCACCCTCGGCCGTACCGCCCAGCGTCAGGCCCAGGCGCGGCGGCTTGGGGGCGGTCTTGTGCAGGATCACCGTTTCCAGCGACAGGCCGGCGACGGTGCGGAACCTGATCACCTTGACCTCGTCCACCCCCGACGCGGCAAGCTGCGAGCGGGCGGCGGACAGCGCCGCCTCCTGGTCGGTGTAGGCGCCTTCGATGCGCCAACGGCCCTCGCGGCGGCTCTGCACCTCGTAACTGACGCTGCCCGTCCCGAACACGGCGATGGCCTCCGGTGCTGTTGCGACCGCTCCAACCCTGCGCCGCGGCGGCGCACCGGGCTGTGACGGCCGTCACAGCCCCGGCGTGCTGCCCGTTGCGGGCGAGCGGCTCACCCCGCCTTGTCGGCGGGAACGACGAAGCTGTCCATCACCTTCTTGGTGCCGGAATGCTCGAAGTCGATCTCCAGCTTGTCCTCCGCCACCGCGACGACCGTGCCGTAGCCGAACTTCTGGTGGAACACCCGCGCCCCCTTGGCGAAGGGCGCGTCGGGGCGCGGGCGTGGCGCCACGGCGTAAGCCCCCTGGTCCAGCGTGATGGTCTTGGGCGCCGGCGCCTGCCGGGTGGAGCCGCGGAACTGGAAGCCGCCCCCCATCCCGCCGCCATAACCGCCGGCCCCGCCGACCCCGTACCCCCCCGCCCCGCCGCGGGCGCCGCTGCCGGCGAACAGGCCGCTCGCCGCCTCGGTCTCGACATTGTCCTGCGGCAGTTCCTCGACGAAGCGCGAGGGGATGGCGCTGGCCCAGGTGCCGTAGAGCCGCCGGTTGGCGGCGTGGCTGACATAGGCCCGCTTGCGCGCCCGGGTCAGCCCGACATAGGCCAGCCGCCGCTCCTCCTCCAGCCCGGCGATGCCGGTTTCGTCGAGCGCGCGCTGGTTGGGGAAGACGCCCTCCTCCCAGCCCGGCAGGAAGACATGGTCGAACTCCAGCCCCTTGGCGCCGTGCAGGGTCATCACCGTCACCTGCTCGATCCCGGCGGCCTCGGCGTTCTCCATCACCAGCGCGACATGCTCCAGGAAGCCCGGCATGTTCTCGAAATCCGCCATGGCGGTGACGAGTTCCTTCAGGTTCTCCAGCCGGCCGGGGGCTTCGGGCGTCTTGTCCTCCTGCCACATGCGGGTGTAGCCCGACTCGTCGAGGATCATGCGGGCGAGGTCGGTGTGCGGCACCGTCGCCATCAGCGTCCGCCAGCGGAAGAAGTCCTGCAGCAGCCCGCGCAGGGTGGCGCGCAGCTTCGGCTTCAGCTCGTCCGTCTCGGTCAGCGCCCAGCCGGCCTCGGTCAGCGACACCCCGCGCGCCCGCGCCGCGGTGTAGAGGCATTGCAGCGCCGCCGGACCGACCGCCCGCTTGGGCACGTTGACGATGCGCTCGAAGGCGAGGTCGTCGTCGGGCGAGTTCACCACGCGGAAATAGGCCAGCGCGTCGCGGATTTCCTGCCGCTCGTAGAAGCGCGGGCCGCCCAGCACCTTGTAGGGCAGGCCCAGCGTGATGAAGCGCTCCTCGAACTCGCGGGTCTGGAAGCCGGCGCGGACCAGGACCGCGATCTGCGACAGCGGGGTGCCCTTGCGCTGGAGCGTCTCGATCTCCTCGCCGATCCAGCGCGCCTCCTCCTCGCCGTCCCACACCGCCTTGACCCGGATCGGCTCGCCGCCGTCGGCCTCGGTCCACAGCGTCTTGCCCAGCCGCCCCTGGTTGTTGGCGATCAGCCCCGACGCCGCCGCCAGGATGTGCCCGGTCGATCGGTAGTTCTGCTCAAGCTTGATAATAGTAGCGCCGGGGAAGTCGGTTTCAAACCGCAGGATGTTGCCGATCTCGGCTCCACGCCAGGCGTAGATCGATTGATCCTCATCGCCGACACAACAGATGTTCTTGTGCGCCTGCGACAATATCCTGAGCCACAGATACTGCGCGACGTTGGTGTCCTGGTATTCGTCGACCAGCAGGTATTTGAACTTGCGGTGATACTCGGCCAGCACGTCGGGGTGGCCCTGGAAGATCGACAGATTGTGCAGCAGCAGGTCGCCGAAGTCGCAGGCGTTCAGCGTGCGCAGCCGTTCCTGGTAGGCGCGGTAGATCGCCACGACGCGGCCGCCGGCCACGTCGCCGCCATCGGTGTCGGCCAGGCGGTCGGGGGTCAGGCCGCGGTCCTTCCAGCGCTCGATGGCGCTCAGCACCTGCCGCGCCGGCCACTTCTTCGAATCGATGTTCGCCGCTTCCAGCAACTGCTTGATGAGGCGGACCTGGTCGTCGGTGTCGAGGATGGTGAAGTTCGACTTCAACCCGACCAGTTCGGCGTGGCGGCGCAGGATGCGGGCGGCCAGCGCGTGGAAGGTGCCGAGCCACCAGCCCTCCGGCTCGATCCCGACCAGATGGGCGACGCGCTCGCGCATTTCGCGGGCGGCCTTGTTGGTGAAGGTCACCGCCAGGATCTGGAAGGCGGCGGCGCGGCGCGTCATCAGCAGATGGGCCAGCCGGGTCGTCAGCACCCGCGTCTTGCCGGTGCCGGCGCCGGCCAGCACCAGGACGGGTCCGTCCAACGCCTCCACCGCCGCCCGCTGGGTCGGGTTGAGGCCGTCCAGATAGGCGAAGCGCTGCGCCGAAGCCGGCGCGCCGGAGGGAAAGGCGGCGGAGGGGTCCGCATGGCTCAGCGGATCATTGATCAGCGGATCGTGGCTCAACGGATCGTCGTCGTAGGCGTCTGACATGGGCTCTTCCGGAATCGGGCGTCTGGTGCTGGTGCCTGGCGTCCGTCGCGACCTTCGGGTCCGGACGTCCGAAATCGGCACAAGCGTGGGCAGGCTTTCTTGCGGTCGGAACGTATATAGCACAAACCGCCCCGCCCCGAACCCCGCAGACGGCCCGCCCGCGCCCGGCCGATGGCGGCGCGATCGCCGCGGCGGGGGTCCCACCGCGGGCCAAAGCGTAGGCCGAAGGTCCGGCGGCCGGGCCATACGCCTCAACCGATCGGTCGGGGCATAATGCTGCGCGATCTACTCCGGCAGATGGATAAGTCTACCACAGCCTTTGTTCAGAGTCGGGACAGCACAGAGGTCATCCGTTAACAAAAAGCTCTTTTCTGTCACAGATCGTTATTCCGGCCGACCAGCGGAAAGGCCACCATACCGGCATCTCGTCTTATCCGGGCTTAGGGCATATGCCCATTGCTCGACAAAAAATTTACCTAAGCGAAATTTTGCGCGGCGCAAATCGGGGGTATCTATGGATCACAACGAGGCACCCCCGCACCCTGACGGGGAAGGGACCGGACGCAAGCGCGGTCGGTCGGGGATGCCCCGGATGCGCCACACGGGCGCTCTTTCATTGGAACGGAACAAAGGCGGGCTGAGACCATGGATGCCATCAACGTTTTCCTCATCGACGCCAACAAGCTTTTCCGTGAGGGCATGAAGCGCCTGTTCGAGGGCACGTCCTTCAACGTCGTCGGCGAGGCGAGCAGCCTGCGCGAAGGTCTGGCCTCGCTGAAGGCCGGCACCGTGACCGACATGGTCCTGGTCGACCCGCCGAGCGGCGTCGACGAGGAGATCGAGGCGATGCGCACGCTGCGTGACGAGCATCCTTCGGTCAAGATGGTCATCCTGACCAACGATCTGTGCACCCGCCGCCTGTCGGGCGCGCTGGGCGCCGGCGCCGGCGGCTACCTGCTGAAGGACATCGCCTGCGAGGCGCTGATGCAGTCGCTGAAGCTGGTGATGATGGGCGAGAAGGTGTTCCCGACCCATCTGGCCGAGCTGCTGGTCAGCGGCCGCACCGACGACATGGGCACCGAGCTGCCGACCCGCCGCAAGGGCCTGTCGCAGCGCGAGGTGCAGATCCTGCGCTGCCTGCTGAACGGCAACAGCAACAAGATGATCGCCAACCACCTGAACATCACCGAGGCGACGGTGAAGGTCCACCTGAAGAGCCTGCTGCGCAAGATCAACGCCTCCAACCGCACCCAGGCGGCGATCTGGGCGCTCAACAACGGCATCGGCGGCGAACTCGCCGGCGCCAACGTGGTCGCGGCGGCGGCGAACCAGTAAGGGGGCCGCGCGCCCGTCCTCTCCCACGATGTGGGGGAGGGGCAACCGTCGCATGACATGAAAAAGCCCGCCCGACGATGGCGGGCTTTTTCATGCCGTCGGACCGACCCTCACTCCGGCAGGCGGATCACCACCCGCAGGCCGCCATAGGGGCTGTCGTCCAGCGTGATGTCGCCGCCGTGGCCGCGCGCAACGTCGCGGGCGATGGTCAGGCCGAGGCCGGAGCCGCCGGTGTCGAGGTTGCGCGAGCTGTCGACCCGGAAGAAGGGCTTGAAGACGTCCTCGCGCAGCTTGGCGGGGATGCCGGGGCCGTCGTCGTCGATGACGATCTCGATCACGCCGTTCCGCCGCTCGGCCTGGACCCAGGCGGTGCCGGCGTGACGGCCGGCGTTGACCAGCAGGTTGGCGATGCAGCGCCGCATCGCGTTGGGGCGGGCCAACATGGTCAGGCCGGCCGGCGCGGTCAGCGTCACCTCGGTGCCGTCGCGGCGGGCGCCGGCCGCGACCTCGTTCAGCAGGCGGGTCAGGTCGGTCGGCTGCACCGCCTCCGTCCCCTCGCCGCGGGCGAAGGCGAGATAGCCCTCGATCATCATCTCCATCTCGGCGACGTCGGCCTTCAGCTCCTCCACCTCGGGGTCGAGGTCGGGGGCGTCGATCATGTCGAGCGCCAGCTTCATCCGGGTCAGCGGCGTCCGCAAATCGTGGCTGACGCCGGCCAGCATCTCGGTCCGCTGGGTGATCTGGCGCTGGATGCGCTCGCGCATCAGCAGGAAGGCGGAGGCGGCCTGCCGCACCTCCGTCGCCCCCTCCATCTTGAAGTTGGAGACGTCGCGGCCCTTGCCCAGCGCGTCGGCGGCGATGGCCAGCCGCTTGATCGGCCGGATCTGGTTGCGCATGAACAGGATCGCCACCGCGAACAGCACGATCGCCGATCCCACCATCCACAGGATGAAGATGTAGCTGGTCGGCGAGAACAGCCGGCGTTCCGGCGACATCACCGACAGCACGCCGTTCGGCATCTGCACCCGGATCTCGTACCATTCATGGGCGACGCGGGTGTTGATGGCGAAGGGGCGGGCCACCCGTTCCTCCAGCGCCTTGGCCAGCGTGCGTTCCAGCAGGCCGCTCGGCGCCCGCTTCTTGTCGGGCAGGACCTGGTCCGGTTCCAGCGTGACGATCAGGTCGGTGGTGCGGGCGGTGGTGGCCAGCGCCCAGTCGCGGCCGTCGGGCGACGGGTCGCGCTCCAGCATGGCGATCGAGGTGGCGATGTCGCCGGCCACCGCGAAGGCCAGCCGGTTGGTCACCGTGTCCCAGTGGCGGTCGTAGAAGATCCAGGTCGCCACCGCCTGGGCCAGGATCACCGGCGTGACGATGATCAGCAGCGACCGGCCGAACAGCGTGCGCGGCAGGAACCGCTTCAGCCACGGCGTGCGGCGGCGCCGGTCGCCGCGGCGGGTGGTCACCGCGTCGGGGCCGGTGGCGGCGGTCACGGATCGGGCCTCAGCACATAGCCCTCGCCGCGCACGGTGTGGAGGTAGCGCGGTTCGCGCGGGTCGCTCTCGATCTTGCGGCGCAGCCGGGTCACCTGGACGTCGATGGTGCGGGCGTTGCCGGCGACCTTGCTGCGCTCCGTCAGCTCCTCGCGGGTGAAGGTCATGCCGGGGGAGGCGGCGAGGATGCGCAGCAGGCTCGCTTCCGCCGTGGTCAGGCGGATCACCTCGTCGCCGGCGCGCAGCTCGTCGCGGTCGGGCAGGTAGGTCAGCGGGCCGAGCCGCACCGGCGCGGCGGGCGGGGCGGCCGGTTCCGGCGGGCGGGCGGCCTGCCGGCGCAGGATGGAGTTGATTCGCAGCAGCAGCTCGCGCGGCTGGAACGGCTTGGCCAGGTAATCGTCGGCCCCGGCCTCCAGCCCGGCGATGCGGTCGTCCGGCTCGTCGCGGGCGGTCAGCAGCAGGATCGGCAGGTCGCGCTCGCGCCGCAGCGATTCGGTCAGCTCCAGCCCCGACTCGCCCGGCATCATGATGTCGAGCACCAGCAGGTCGAAGGCCAGCCCGCCGAGCTGCGCCCGCGCGTCGGCGGCGTCGCGCGCCGTGCTGACCAGGAAACCATTGCTGGCGAGGTATTTGCGGAGCAGTTCGCGCAGGCGGGTGTCGTCGTCGACGACCAGGATGTGGGGCTGATCTTCGGTCATGGTTCGACTATAACGCGGCTCCCCGCAATCGACATAGCCGTCCTGTGCGGGGGGCACCAAGGTCTCCACAGGTGTGGAGCATGGGGGGTGCATGGCGGGCAGGCGTGTAAGGGCTTGGCCGTTTCGGCCGTTTTCCGTGTTAAGCTTCCAGACGTCCTCACTGAGGGCCGAGCGAAACAGGAGCGATCACTATGGCCGATGACAACAGGTCCCACGACCGCCAGGACCTGGACGCGATGACCCGCGCGTTTCTGGCGAAGGGCGGAGCGATTGTTCATTGCCCGCCGGGCGCCTCGGAAAACGTGGTGTACCGCAAAGGCAGCTTCCGTCGCCGTGCTCCCGCGGACGGCAAGGCTGCCGCTCCGACGAACGGAACCGAGCCCACCGCCGAAACCCTCCAGGCAAGCGCCACCGACGGCGACACCAACACGGCGGACACCGCCGCCGTTCCGGCCAACACCGACACCGCCACCGACGAAGCGGCGGAATCCACAGGGTCCGAATCGACCACCGGCTGAGCGGTCAGCGTTTGACGGCGAGACGGGCGGGGGGGACCGGCGGCGCGAACTTCGTCCGGTCCTCCTCGTCCAGCATTCCCATCATCACCTTGCGGAAACCCTCCACCGCCTCCGCCCCGGCCATGCGGTAGGCGCGGGCGATGCGCTGGCGCTGGGTTTCCGACAGCTGGCGTTCCAGCTCCACACCCTTTTCCGTCAACTCCAGCAGGCGCTGGCGCCGGTCGCGGGCGCCGGTCTGCTGGTCGATGAAGCCCTGGCGCACCAGCTCGCCCAGCACGCGCGACAGGCTCTGCTTGGTGATCTTCAGGATCGCCAGCAGTTCCGACACGGTGATCTTCGGGTAGCGGCCGACGAAGTAGATGACGCGGTGGTGCGCCCGGCCGAAGCCGATCTCTCCCAGGATTTCATCCGGTTCGGCCGTGAATTCGCGGTAGGCGTAGAACAGCAGTTCCATGCCGGTGCGGAGTTCCTCCTCGCGGAGGAAGAGCTGGTTCACGCCCGCTTTAAGGTCAGCCATGATGACGCGGTTGGTTCGATTTGTTCTAATTAGGTCAGGAACTCAGACATAAACAATCGTGCGCCGCGTTACAAGAACAAGCTCGTACCGGATCGTCGCTTTCGCCGATGATCCGGTGAGGGAGGCGGACCAGGGCTATCGCATATGGCAGATTTGATCCTATGCAAGGAAACCCCCGTCGTTCCCGCGAAGGCGGGAATCCAGCCATTTCAGCAACGCTCCACAAAAGCTTCCTGGTTCCCCGCCTCCGCGGGGATGACCGAATCCATGTATGAGAATTTGGCGTCCGTAAGCGATTGCCCTTGGTCTCGGACCACCACCGTCAGGCGCTGCCGATCAGGATGCCGGTGGCGAACACCAGCAGCCCGCCGACGACGATCTGGAAGGCGGCGGACAGCAGCGGCGTGTCCATGTAGCGGTTGCGGATCCAGGCGATGACGGCGAGTTCCACCATGACCACGGCGATGGCGATGGCGGTCGCCGTCCAGAAATGCGGGATCAGGTAGGGCAGGGCGTGGCCCAGCCCGCCCAGCGTCGTCATGGCGCCGCAGACCGCCCCGCGCAGCCACGGGCTGCCGCGCCCGGTCAGCGAGCCGTTGTCGGACAGCGCCTCGGCGAAGCCCATCGAGATGCCGGCGCCGATCGAGGCGGCCAGCCCGACCAGGAAGGTCTCGTGGCTGGTCTGGGTGGCGAAGGCGGCGGCGAACAGCGGCGCCAGGGTCGACACCGAGCCGTCCATCAGCCCGGCCAGCCCGGGCTGGATGATCTGCAGCACGAACAGGCGCCGTTCGGCCTCATGCTCCTGCTCGCGCACGGTGGGGGAGACCAGGGTCGCCTCCAGCCGCTCGGCCTTGGCCTCGTGCCGCCGCTCCTCCTCGGCGAGGTCACCCAGCAGTTGGCGGATCGAGGCGTCCTGCGAGCGCTGGGCGGCGCGGGCGTAGAAGCGCTTGGTCTCCGCCTCCATCAGCTCGGCCTGCCGGCGCACGGTGTCGAGTCCCAGCGGGCGGGTCAGCCAGACCGGTTTGCGCTCCACGAAGCCCTTCACGTCCTGGCGGCGGATCAGCGGGATGTGGTCGCCGAACTTGGCGCGGAACAGGTCGAGCAGCCGGTGGCGGTGACCGTTCTCCTCCGACGACATGGCGCGGAACAGCTGGGCGGTGTCGGGGTAGTTGTCGGACAGGCCGTGGGCGAACTCGTCATAGATCCGGCTGTCCTCCTCCTCCAGCGCGATGGCGAGCGCCAGCAGCTCCTTTTCCGACAGGTCCGAGAAGTTCTTCATGAGGGCAGCCTTGCGGGGATCGGGGACGAGGTCGCGGGGATGGCGGCGGAACCGCCGTCCATAATCCTATCCCGGCCGGGGACATCGTCAAATCGGCGCTTCGGCTGAACCGGTCCAATCGCCTCCGGCAACGGTCGCCCTCTCCCGGGGCGGGAGAGGGAACGAGGCCCCATCATCCCGCCCCCCCAGGGGGTGCTGCATGATGTCCCGTCCGGCTCTTGTCCGGTCGGGTGGGTGGATATTCCGCGGCGGGCTTGCTATGGGCTAGGGCACGAGAGGCCGCAAAGAACGTCCCGCCAAGCCCGGCCAAGGCAAAGCCGGACAAGACAAAGAAGGAAACGACCATGACCGAACGCCGGAAACTGATCGCTGGAAACTGGAAGATGAACGGGCTGAAGGCCGACGGGCTGGATCTCGCCTCCGACCTCGCCGGGCGGCTGAAGGGCGCCGGGCCGGTGGTGTTCGACATGCTGGTCTGCCCGCCGTTCCCGCTGCTGTTCCCGGTGGGCGAGGCGATCGCCGACAGCCCGCTGGCGCTGGGCGCCCAGGATTGCGCGCCGAAGACCTCGGGCGCCCACACCGGCGACGTGGCGCCGACGATGCTGACCGACGCCGGCTGCCGCTATGTCA
Organism: Azospirillum sp. TSO35-2; assembly: GCF_003116095.1. GTDB lineage: Bacteria > Pseudomonadota > Alphaproteobacteria > Azospirillales > Azospirillaceae > Azospirillum. Next base: position 843,821 of record NZ_LGRA01000018.1, on the reverse strand, counting down.
TCCTCGGCCATTCGGAACGCCGCGCCGACCACGGCGAGAGCGACTCGGTGGTCAACGCCAAGGCGGTCGCCGCCCACCGGGCCGGCCTGATCGCCATCATCTGCGTCGGCGAGACCGAGGCGCAACGCGACGCCGGCCAAGCCGACGCGGTGGTGGCCGGCCAGCTCGCCGGTTCGATTCCCGCCGGGGCCAGCGCCGCCAACACGGTGATCGCCTACGAACCGGTCTGGGCCATCGGCACCGGCAAGACCGCGACGCCGGACGACGTCAAGGCGATGCACGCCCACATCCGCGCCCAGCTTGAGGGCAGGATCGCCGACGCGAACAAGGTGCGCATCCTCTATGGCGGTTCGGTCAAGCCGTCGAACGCGGCGGAGCTGATGGCGGTCGACAACGTCGACGGCGCGCTGGTCGGCGGCGCGGCGCTGAAGGCCGACGATTTCTGGGCGATCGGCACCAGTTGCCGCTAGCATATCGCGCGGTGCCGCGGTACAAACAGTGGGCGCGCGCCACGGGCCCTTAAGACGGCCTGTGGCGCGCTATTCGATTTTTGGGATGGGTTGTGGGGTGAGCATCGCATGGAATCGGTGATTCTGGTCATTCACCTGCTGATCGCCGTCGGGCTGGTCGGTGTGATCCTGATCCAGCGGTCGGAAGGCGGCGGGCTCGGCATCGGCGGCGGCACGATGGGCGGCATGATGAGCACCCGCGGCACGGCCAACCTGCTGACCCGGACCACCGGCATCCTGGCCGGCTGCTTCTTCGCCACCAGCATCGTGCTGGCGATCCTGGCCGGCGGGCATTCCCGTCCGGCGTCGATCATCGACACCCTGCCGGCGGCTCCGGCCGGATCGGCCGCTCCGGCGGCGCCGACCGCCCCGGCGGCTCCGGCCCAACCCGCGCCACCGGTTTCCCAGTAAACGGGACGTCGTCACGCACGGGTGCATACAGCAGAGGCGGCCTCCCCGAAGCCGCCTCTTTCTTTTGAGGGCCGACCACCGCGACACGATGTTTCGGCGGCGACCCTTTCGGGGGACATGAAGACTCCGTCCCCTCTGGGGACCGGTGGAATCCGTCCCCTACGGGGACATGGAACAGCTCTCAAGCTCTTCGGACGGACATGACTCGCTACATCTTCATCACCGGTGGCGTCGTTTCTTCGCTGGGCAAAGGTCTGGCGTCGGCGGCTCTTGGGGCACTTCTTCAGGCGCGCGGCTACAAGGTCCGCCTGCGCAAGCTGGACCCCTACCTGAACGTCGACCCCGGCACGATGAGCCCGTACCAGCACGGCGAGGTCTTCGTGACCGACGACGGGGCGGAGACGGACCTCGACCTCGGCCATTACGAGCGCTTCACCGGCGTTCCGGCCCGCCGTGGCGACAACATCACCACGGGCCGCATCTATTCGACCGTGATCGCCAAGGAACGGCGTGGCGATTACCTGGGCGGCACCGTCCAGGTCATCCCGCACATCACCGACGAGATCAAGGAGTTCATCCGGGCCGACGCCACCGATGAGGATTTCATCCTGATCGAGATCGGCGGCACGGTGGGCGACATCGAGTCGCTGCCCTTCCTGGAGGCGATCCGCCAGTTCGGCAACGAGGTCGGGCAGGAGAATGTCCTCTACATCCACCTGACCCTGCTGCCCTACATCCCGACCGCCGGCGAGCTGAAGACCAAGCCGACCCAGCATTCGGTGAAGGAACTGCTGAGCGTCGGCATCCAGGCCAACATCCTGCTGTGCCGCGCCGACCGCCCGATCCCGGAGAACGAGCGCAAGAAGATCGCGCTGTTCTGCAACATCCGTCCAGAGCGGGTGATCGCGGCGCTCGACGTCGACTCGATCTACCAGGTGCCGATCAGCTACCACGAGGAAGGCTTCGACACCCAGGTCCTGAGCTATTTCGGCCTGTCGGCCGACAAGGAGCCGGACCTGTCGCGCTGGACCCGCATCATGGAGCGGGTGCGCAAGCCGCAGGGCGAGGTCACCATCGCGGTGGTCGGCAAGTACATCAGCCTGCTCGACAGCTACAAGTCGCTGGCCGAGGCGCTGACCCACGGCGGCATCGCCAACAACGTCAAGGTCAACCTCGACTGGATCGATTCGGAGATCTTCGAGGACGACGAGGCGGCGGTGAAACGGCTGGAGAACGTCCACGGCATCCTGGTGCCGGGCGGCTTCGGCTCGCGCGGGACGGAAGGCAAGATCCGGGCGGCGCAGTTCGCGCGCGAACGCAAGGTGCCCTATTTCGGCATCTGCTTCGGCATGCAGATGGCGGTGATCGAAGCCGCCCGCAACATGGCGAAGATCGAGGACGCCGGCTCGACCGAGCTGGGCAAGCCGGGCAACCCGGTGGTCGGCCTGATGACCGAATGGATGCGCGGCAACACGCTGGAGCGTCGCGCCGAGGTCGGCGACCTGGGCGGCACCATGCGGCTGGGCACCTATCCGGCCAAGCTGCTGGACGGCAGCAAGGTCGCCGAGGTCTACGGCACCACCGACATCTCCGAACGGCACCGCCACCGCTACGAGGTGAACGTCTACTACAAGGAGCGGCTGGAGCGCTGCGGCATGCTGTTCAGCGGCCTGTCGCCGGACGGCGAACTGCCGGAGATCGTCGAGATCCCCGACCATCCCTGGTTCATCGGCGTGCAGTTCCACCCGGAACTGAAGTCGAAGCCGTTCGAACCGCACCCGCTGTTCACCTCCTTCATCAAGGCGGCGATCGACCAGAGCCGGTTGGTCTGAGGGGCGCGTACTGCACTTGCCCCCTCCCTAACCCTCCCCCTCTTCGAGGGAGAGGGAACTGCCGCCGCTTCGCATAAGGCACCCTCTCCCGCGTGAGCGGGGGAGGGTTAGGGTGGGGGCAAAACTGTCCCGCCCCTTGTACCGTCCTCCAAACGCCCCGCCCCAAAAGGCGGGGCGTTTTCATGCCCGCCACCTTCCCCATACGTCACCTTCCTTGCGCGCCCGCCATCCCTGTGTAACGATCCGCAAAAAGTCTGCGCAACAAACAATCGGATCGGGGAAACACCATGAGACGAGCCAGGATTGCCGCCCTTGCCATCGGCCTGACCGCCCTTGCCGCAAGCCCGGCCGGGGCCGCCGACTATTCCTCCACCATCTTCTTCGGCGACAGCCTGACCGACAGCGGCGCCTTCCGGTCGCTGCTGCCGGCCGGCGGCAAGTTCACCACCAACCCCGGCCCGGTGTGGGCGGAGAATCTCGCCGGGGCGCTCGGCACCTCCGCGACGACGGCGGCGCGCGGCGGCACCGACTACGCGGTCGGCGGCGCGCGGGTCAACACCGGGGTCGGCGTGCCGGCGACCGGCCCGACGGCGCTGGCGCCCAGCGTGGCGACGCAGATCTCCGGCTACCTTGCCGCGACCGGCGGGCGGGCCGACCCGAACGCGCTCTACACCGTGTGGGGCGGCGCCAACGACATCTTCGCCGCGCTCAACACCCCTGCCACCGCCCAGGCGACGGTGACCCAGGCGGCGAGCGATCTGGTGACGCAGGTGGCGCGGCTGCGCGCGGCCGGCGCAAAGACCATCCTGGTGCCGACGGTGCCGGACATCGGCTCGACCCCGTTCGGGCTGGCGCAGGGGACGGCCGCCGCGGCGCAGATCACCCAGCTGGTCAGCGGCTACAACCAGCTGGTCACGCTGGGGCTGGCGAACGCCGGCGTCTCGGTCATCCCGATCGACACCTATGCGCTGCTGCGCGCCGCGGTGGCGAACCCGGCGGCCTACGGCTTCACCAACGTGACCGGCACCGCCTGCACCACCAGCAGCTCGCTGCTCTGCACCTCCTCCACCCTGGTGGCGTCGAACGCGGCGGAGACCTATCTGTTCGCCGACGGCGTCCACCCGACGACGGCCGGCCACCGCGCGGTGTCGGACTTCGTGCTGAACGCGCTGACCGCGCCGGGCAACGTGGCGCAGCTCGCCGAATCGCCGCTGCGCACCCGCGACCAACTGACCGCGACGATCCTCGCCCAGGCGGCGACCAGCCTGTGGACGCGCCAGCCCGGCACGTCCGGCGCCTGGGTCAGCGGCGGCGTCGGCCGGCTGACCAGCGAGCGCACCGGCGATCCCGGCGCCGGCGGGCAGGAGGGGGCGCGCGGCACCCCGCTGTCGGTCAGCGTCGGCATCGACAAGCGCTTCACCGAGAACCTGCTGCTCGGCGTCGCCGGCACGGCGTCGCACTATCGCGGCAGCTTCTCCACCGGCGGCGACTACAAGCAGCGCGAGTATGTGCTGAGCGGCTACGGCGTCTACCGGCTGGGCGGCGCCTTCCTGAACGGCGTCGGTTCCTTCGGCTTTGCCGACTACGACCTGCGGCGCGGCGTGACCATCAACGGCACCGCCCATTCGACCGGCGGCAGCACCGAGGGCATCAACGCCTCGCTCGGCGTCGAGGGCGGCTATGACTTCACCATGGGCGGGCTGACCCACGGGCCGGTGCTCGGCCTGCGCTACCAGCATGTCGAGGTCGAGGGCTTCAGCGAGGACAGCAGCCTGTTCGGCTTCACCTTCCATTCGCAGACCCGCAACTCGCTGGTCGGCAGCGTCGGCTATCAGGCGGCCTATGATTTCGGCAGCGTCCTGCCCTACGCCAAGGTCACGCTGAACCGCGAGTTCAAGGACGACCAGCGCAGCATCGGGGTGGAGAGCCGCAGCGTCTCGACACTGGCCTACAACGTGGCGGTGGCGAAGCCCGACCGCAGCTACGTCGACCTGACGGCGGGCGCGTCCTTCAAGCTGGCCGACGCGGTGACCGGCACGCTGGGGCTCAACGCCCGCGTCGGCGAGGAGAACCGGCGCGACTACGGCGGCTTCGTCGGGCTCAGCCTCGGCTTCTGAGCGATGGCGGGGTGACGGGTGGCGATCCCGCCCCATATCAGGGGCGGATTCGTCAATGGGAGGAAGGACGCCATGTCCGAGGTGATGATCGACGCCGCCGACGGCGGCCGCTTTTCCGCCTACGTCGCCAAGCCGGCGGTGAAGCCGGGCGGTGGACTGGTGGTGATCCAGGAGATCTTCGGCGTCAACGCCGTGATGCGCGAGCTGTGCGACTGGTACGCGTCGCAGGGCTTCCTGGCGGTCTGCCCCGACCTGTTCTGGCGGCAGCAGCCGGGCGTGCAACTGACCGACAAGAGCCAGGAGGAGTGGAACCAGGCCTTCGCCCTGATGAACGGCCTGGACCAGGACCAGGCGGTCGAGGACCTCAAGGCGACGCTGGCCTGGCTGCGGGCGCAGGACGATTGCACCGGCAAGGCCGGCAGCGTCGGCTATTGCCTGGGCGGCCGGCTGGCCTTCCTGATGGCGACGCGATCGGACGCCGAGGCGAATGTCGGCTATTACGGCGTCGGCCTGGACGGGCTGCTGGGCGAGGCCGGCGCCATCACGGCGCCGCTGCTGCTGCACATCGCCGAGAACGACAAATTCTCCAGCCCCGACAAGCGCGAGGCGCTGCTGGCCGGCGTGGCGGGCAACCGCTGGGTGACGGCCAAGGTCTACCCCGGCATGGACCACGCCTTCGCCCGCCCCGGCGGCGAGCATTACGACGAGGACGCCGCCGACGAGGCCAACCGCCTGACCGTGGAGTTCTTCCGCACGCATCTGGGGTGAGGGGCAGGGTGACGCCCCCACCTAGCCTCCCCCGCCCAGCGGGGGAGGGTTAGGGTGGGGGGCATTCGGCAGGCGCCTAAGTGGCCTGCAGTTCCCCACGCCCCCCGCCATTGACCATCTCTCCGTTTAGTGGGATGCAAGGGCCATCTTTGTTCGGAGCACTCCCATGACCACGCCGCGCACCGTCCAGGTCGGCAACCTGTCGATCGCCAACGACCGCCCCTTCGTCCTGATCGCCGGCCCCTGCCAGATGGAAAGCCGCGACCATGCGCTGGACACCGCGTCGGCGCTGGTGGAGATGACGGCGGCGCTCGGCATCGGGCTGATCTACAAGTCGAGCTTCGACAAGGCGAACCGCACCTCGATCACCACGGCGCGCGGCCTGGGCATGGACAAGGCGCTGCCGATCTTCGCCGAAATCCGCGAGCGGTTCGGCTGCCCGGTCATCACCGACGTCCATGAATCGACGCAGTGCGCCCCGGTCGCCGAGGCGGTGGACGTGCTGCAGATCCCCGCCTTCCTCTGCCGCCAGACCGACCTGCTGATCGCCGCCGCCGAGACCGGCCGGGCGGTGAACGTCAAGAAGGGCCAGTTCCTGGCGCCGTGGGACATGAAGAACGTCGCCGCCAAGCTGGTCGCCTCCGGCAACGAGCGGGTGCTGCTGTGCGAGCGCGGCGCCAGCTTCGGCTACAACACGCTGGTGTCGGACATGCGGTCGCTGCCGATCATGGCGGAGACCGGCTTCCCGGTGGTGTTCGACGCCACCCACTCGGTCCAGCAGCCGGGCGGGCAGGGCACCACCTCGGGCGGCCAGCGCGAGTTCGTACCGGTGCTGGCCCGCGCCGCCATCGCGGTCGGCGTCGCCGCCGTGTTCATGGAAGCCCACGAGAACCCGGACTGCGCCCCCAGCGACGGCCCCAACATGGTCCCGCTGTCGCAGATGCCGGCGCTGCTCGCCAAGCTCCAGGCCTTCGACCGTCTGGCGAAGAGCTGATCGGTTCGGGGGGGGGGAGGAGCATCCCATCTGGTTCCCTCTCCCGCCCCGGGAGAGGGAAGGGGCCCATGCGGAGCATGGGAAGGGTGAGGGGTGATCCAAGGATCGGAGCGCTCGCATCTTGCGTCACCCCTCACCCTCCCCACTTCGTGGGTCCCCTCCCTCTCCCGGGGCGGGAGAGGGCGTTTATCCCCAAATGCGATGACCCAAGGGGGAAACGCTCAGCCCACCGGCGGCTCCCACCCCGGCGGCGCCATGCGGAAGCCGGCGAAGTCGAAGGCCGGCGCCACCGTGCAGCTGACCAGCGACCAGCCGCCCAGGCTGCGCGCCGCCTGCCACGCCCCGACCGGCACCACCGCCTGCGGACGCTCGCCGCCGACGAGGTCGAGGCCCAGCCGGTGCCGCTCCACGCATGCGCCGCCGCGCTCGTCATAGACCGACAGCTCCAGCGGCGCGCCGCCGTGCCACAGCCAGATCTCGACGGCGTCCACCGTGTGCCAGTGCGACCGCTCGCCTTCGCGCAGCAGGAAGTAGATCGCCGTCACCGCACCCCGGCCGCCCGCCGCGTCGGCCGGCGCCCGGTAGGTCTCGACGTAGCAGCCGCCTTCCGGATGCGGTTTCAGGCCGAGCAGCTCGATCAGCCGCTCGGCGGTCAGGTCTGGGTCGTGGCGGGTCATGACGCCGGCCGCGCCCGCGCCGCCATGCCCAGCCCTTCGCGCAGCTCGGGCACCAGCATGGCGCCGAGCATCGCGATCACCGGCAGGAAGGCGTATTCGCCACGGGCGGCGGCGTCGATCAGGTCGCGGACGCTGTGCAGCTCGATCCGCATCTCCTCCAGGTCGCCGTCGTCGGGTTCGGCCACTTGGCGGGCTCCCCGGGCGTGGAACATGTGGCAGGCGCAGCCGCGGTGGTTCGCCTGCACCACGAACTCGCCCAGCGCCGTCCAGTCGTCGGCGGCGTAGCCGGTTTCCTCCAGCAGCTCGCGCTTGGCGGCGCTCAGCGGGTCCTCGCCCGGCGACAGCGCGCCGGCCGGGAAGGTCAGGCTGACGCGGCGGGCGCCGTGCTTGTAGCTGCGCAGCATCACCACGCGCCCGTCCTCGGTTTCGACGAACATCAGGGCGTAGTCGGGCTGCTCCACCTGATAGAAGCTGTCCACCGTCCGGCCGTCGGGCAGCCGCACCGTCTCCGCCTTCACCTTCAGGAAGGGGCTGGCGTCCAGCAGCTCGCGGCTGTCCAGCACCGCCCAGGGCTTCAGCGCGTCGTCGCTCATGCGGCGTCTCCGTAGGGCGGCTGGGTGAAGCCGGCGGGCGACAGGGTGAAGATCTCGCAGCCGTCCTCGGTGATGCCGATCTGGTGCTCGAACTGGGCCGACAGCGAGCGGTCGCGGGTGACGGTGGTCCAGCCGTCGGCCAGGATCTTCACCTCGTGCCGGCCGGCGTTGATCATCGGCTCCACCGTGAAGACCATGCCGGGGCGCAGTTCCACCCCGGTGCCGGGCTTGCCGAAATGGTCGACGTGCGGCGCGTCGTGGAAGACCTGCCCGATGCCGTGCCCGCCGAAATCGCGCACGACCGAGCAGCGCGCCGCCTCCGCCATCGTCTGGATGGCGTGGCCGATGTCGCCCAGGTGGTTGCCCGGCTTGGCCTGGGCGATGCCGGCCATCATGCAGCGGTAGGTCAGGTCGACCAGCTTGCGCGCCTTCACCCCGATCTTCTCGCCGACGAAATACATGCGGCTGCTGTCGCCGTACCAGCCGTCCAGGATCACGGTGACGTCGATGTTGACGATGTCGCCCTCGACCAGCTTCTTGTCGTCGCTGGGGATGCCGTGGTTGACGACGTGGTTGGGCGAGATGCAGCTCGAGGCCGGATAGCCGTGGTAGCCCAGGGTCGCCGGGATGCCGCCGCGGTCGCGCTGGAACTGCTCGATCAGCGAGTCCAGCCGTCCGGTGCTGACGCCCGGCACCACGAAGGGGGTGATGTAGTCCAGCGTCTCGGCCGCCAGCCGGCAGGCCTTCCGCAGCGCCGCGAAGCCTTCCGGGCCGTGCAGGACGATTCGCTTGCCTTCCTTGTCCGTCACAAAATCCTCAACATCCATAGATACCCCCTCTCCCGGGGCGGGAGAGGGGTTCGTCGCCGACCGCGCAACAAGCTACCACGCCGCGGGTCTGAAAAAAGCCCCCGCATGCCACCCCTACGGCCATAGGATTCGTCGGACCGGCTTGCTATATGTGGCCGGCCCTATCCCCATCGGACTACCAGACCTTTGGCGAAGCCCACCACCCGTTATGTCTGCCAAGCCTGTGGCGCCGCCTTCCCCAAATGGGCGGGCCGGTGCGACGCCTGCGGCGAATGGAACAGCCTCGTCGAAGAGGCGGCGCCGGACAGCGCGCCCAAGGGGCTGGGCGCCGCCCGCGGCCGGCGGATCGAGTTCTTCGGCCTCCAAGGCACCAGCGAGGCGCCGCCGCGGCGGATGACCGGCATCGCCGAATTCGACCGCGTGTGCGGCGGCGGGCTGGTGCCCGGCTCGGCGATCCTGATCGGCGGCGACCCCGGCATCGGCAAGTCGACCCTGCTGCTGCAGGCGATGGCGCGGCTGGCGCAGGACCACCGCTGCGCCTACGTCTCGGGCGAGGAGGCGGTGGACCAGGTGCGGCTGCGCGCCCAGCGGCTGGGCTGCGCCTCGGCGCCGGTCGACCTCGCCTCGGCGACCAGCGTGCGCGACATCGTCGCCTCGCTGGACGACGCCAAGGGGCCGGAGGTCATCGTCATCGATTCGATCCAGACCATGTACATGGACAATCTGGACAGCGCCCCCGGCACCGTCGCCCAGGTCCGCGCCAGCGCGCAGGAGCTGATCCGCATCGCCAAGCGGCGCGGCGTCGTGCTGCTGCTGGTCGGCCATGTCACCAAGGAAGGCATGATCGCCGGTCCCCGCGTGCTGGAGCACATGGTCGACACCGTGCTGTATTTCGAGGGGGAGCGCGGGCACCAGTTCCGCATCCTGCGCGCGGTGAAGAACCGCTTCGGCCCGACCGACGAGATCGGCGTGTTCGAGATGGGCGATGCCGGGCTGGGCGAGGTCGCCAACCCGTCGGCTCTGTTCCTGGCGGAACGGCGCGGCGACGTGTCGGGCGCCGCCGTCTTCGCCGGGATGGAGGGCACCCGCCCGGTGCTGGTCGAGGTGCAGGCGCTGGTGGCGCCGTCGCCGCTCGGCACGCCGCGGCGCGCGGTGGTCGGCTGGGATTCGGCGCGGCTCGCCATGGTGCTGGCGGTGCTGGAGGCGCGCTGCGGCGTGCAGATCGGCGCCAACGACGTCTATCTGAACGTCGCCGGCGGCCTGCGCATCACCGAGCCGGCGGCCGATCTGGCGGTCGCCGCCGCGCTCGTCTCGTCGCTGACCGGCGAGCCGGTGCCGGCCGACGCCGTGGTGTTCGGCGAGATCGGCCTGTCGGGCGAGGTGCGCGCGGTCGGCCAGAGCGACACGCGGCTGAAGGAAGCCGCCAAACTGGGCTTCTCCTCGGCGATCTTTCCGGCTAGACGGACGGGCGCGCGCGGCAGCCGCCACGACAACGGCCTGAAGACGGTGGAGCTTCACCAGCTCGGCGAGCTGATGCCGCTGTTCCAGTCGGGGTCGGGCTCCGGTTCGGGTTCCGGGTATGGCGGCGGCGGGCGGTCGTCCCGCAAGCCGCGCGACGACGAATACATTTAACGGTCGACAGCAACCAGCGCAGGGCCATGGACAATCTTCCCGTCAATCCGGTCGACATCGCCGTCATCGCTGTCCTGCTGCTGGCGGCTTTGCTCGCCTTCACCCGCGGCATGGTGGCCGAGGTGCTGTCGGTCGCCGCCTGGGCCGGCGCCGCGGTGGTGACGCTCTACGCGCTGCCCCATGTGCTTCCCTACGTCCAGACCTACATCAAGTTCGAGATGCTGGCCTACGCCGCCGCCTCGGTCGGGCTGTTCGTCGTGGCGCTGATCGCGCTGACGCTGCTCGGGCGCAGCCTGTCGCGCGGGGTGCAGGCGTCGGGGCTGTCGGCGCTCGACCGCTCGCTCGGCTTCGTCTTCGGGCTGGTCAAGGGGGCGGTGCTGGTGTCGGTCGCCTACCTGTTCTTCCTGTGGCTGGTTCCGAACCAGGCCGAACAGCCGGTCTGGCTGCAGCAGGCGAAGACCCGCCCCTTCCTGGCCGCCGGGGCGGAGACGCTCTACGGCTTCGTGCCGGAGAATCTGCGCAAGGAAGGGCTCGGCCAGATGGATATGGCGCGCGACCGCGCCCGGCAGGCGATGGAGGCCAAGCAGGCGCTCGACCGTTTGTCGACGCCGGTGCCCAGCCCCGCGAAGACCGGGGGTGCACCCCCGTCGGATACCGGTTATAAGGACCGCGACCGCGCGGACCTCGAACGGCTTATGCAGAATGCCCGATGAGGTGATCCGCGCGATCATCGTTTCGGTTGTGCGTTTCCCGTTGTGTGTGCTGACGCCCGCTGACGGCGTCTCTTGGACGAAGGACCTCTGCAGATGCTGACGACGCATCCGTTCGACGACGACAAGCTGCGCGAGGAGTGCGGCGTGTTCGGCATCTACGGCAACCCGCAGGCGGGCGCCATCACCGCGCTGGGCCTGCACGCCCTGCAGCACCGCGGGCAGGAAGCGGCGGGCATCGTCAGCTTCGACGGCGGCCGGTTCCACCTCCAGCACACGCTGGGTCTGGTCGGCGACCATTTCAGCTCCGAGGCGATCATCGCCAAGCTGAAGGGCCCGTCGGCGATCGGCCATGTCCGCTACGCCACCACCGGCGACACCTCGATCCGCAACGTCCAGCCGCTCTACGCCGATTTCGAGTTCGGCGGCTTCGCGCTGGCGCACAACGGCAACCTGACCAACGCGCAGTCGCTGCGCCGCCAGCTGGTCCGCCGCGGCTGCCTGTTCCAGTCCTCCACCGACACCGAGGTCATCGTCCACCTGATGGCGACCGCCCGCGGCGGCTCGCCGGTCGACCGCCTGATCGAGGCGGTGCGGCAGGTCGAGGGCGCCTTCTCGCTGGTGGCGCTGACCTCCAAGGAGGTCATCGGCGTGCGCGACGCGCTCGGCGTGCGGCCGCTGGTGCTGGGCAAGCTCGGCGACACCTACCTGCTGGCCAGCGAGACCTGCGCCTTCGACATCGTCGGCGCCGACTATGTCCGCGACGTCGAGCCGGGCGAGATGATCGTCATCGACGGCGACGGCGTGCACAGCCTGCGGCCGTTCCAGCCGCACGGCCGCCGCCTGTGCATCTTCGAATACATCTACTTCGCCCGGCCGGACAGCGTGATGGAGGGCACCTCCGTCTACCAGGCCCGCCAGCGCATCGGCCGCGAGCTGGCGCGCGAGGCCGGCGTGCCGGCCGACGTCATCGTCCCGGTGCCGGACAGCGGCGTGCCGGCGGCGCTGGGCTACGCCCAGGAGGCCGGGGTGCCGTTCGACCTCGGCATCATCCGCAACCATTATGTCGGCCGCACCTTCATCGAGCCGACCGACCAGATCCGCCATCTCGGCGTGAAGCTGAAGCACAACGCCAACCGGGCGATGATCGAGGGCAAGCGCGTCGTGCTGGTCGATGACAGCATCGTGCGCGGCACCACCTCAAAGAAGATCGTCGAGATGGTCCGCGCCGCCGGCGCCGCCGAGGTGCACATGCGCATCTCCAGCCCGCCGACCTCGCACCCCTGCTTCTACGGCATCGACACGCCGGAGCAGGGCAAGCTGCTGGCCCACCGCATGACGGTGGAGCAGATGCGCGAGTTCATCCAGGCCGACAGCCTCGCCTTCATCTCGCTGGATGGCCTGTACCGGGCGATGGGCGAGAAGAAGCGCGATCCGGCGACGATCAGCTATTGCGACGCCTGCTTCACCGGCGATTACCCGATCCCGCTGACCGACCTGCACGACGCCGCGCCGGTCGACGCGAACGTCGCCGTCCGCGCGTAACGCAAATCCCTCTCCCATCCCGGGAGGGGGATGTTCGCATCACGCCGCCGCTCTCCACCTCGATCCCGAGTTTCCGCCCATGTCCCGTCTGTCCGGCCGCATCGCTCTCGTCACCGGCGCCTCGCGCGGCATCGGCGCCGCCGTCGCCAAGCGGTTCGCCGCCGAAGGCGCCCACCTGATCCTGGTCGCCCGCACCGTCGGCGGGCTGGAGGAGACGGACGACGCCATCCAGAAGCTGTCCGGCCAGTCGGCCACCCTGGTGCCGATGGACCTGCGCGATTACGACAAGATCGACCAGCTCGGCGGCGCCCTCTACGAGCGGTTCGGCAAGGTCGACGTCGTCGTCGGCAACGCCGGCGCGCTGGAGGCGCTGGGCCCGGTCGCCCAGTACGACCCGAAGCTGTGGTCGCGGGTGATGGACCTCAACGTCACCGCCAACTACCGGCTGATCCGCTCGATGGACCCGCTGCTGCGGGCGTCGGGCACCGGCCGGGCGATCTACGTGACCTCCGCCGCCGCCAAGGCGCCGCACCATTACTGGATGCCCTACGGCGCCAGCAAGGCGGCGCTGGAGATGATCGTCAAGACCTACGCGCTGGAGGTCGCCGGCTCCACCGTCCGCGTCAACATGATCGACCCCGGCGTGGTGGCGACCAAGCTGCGCACCCAGGCCTTCCCCGGCGAGAACCCCGCCAGCGTCGCCCAGCCCGACCAGGTCACCGACCGCTTCGTCGAGCTGGCCGAGGCGTCCTGCACCCGGCACGGCGAGATCGTCCAGGCGCAGTGATGTCGGGTGCATGACCGGCCAATCCGGTCGAGACGGATAGGGGGAGGATGCGGATCGCCGCCGCATCCTCCCTTTCCGATTCCGGCCTTTGGTGCCGGCCCCCCTACGCCCCTGCCACCTTGGTCCGCGTCCGCTTCACCGTGGTCGGCGGCGGGGCGTCGCCGCTGGGGTCGTCCAGGGCGTGGAGCAGGCGTTCCTTGATCTTCGCCAGCTTGCCCTCATGGGTGACCTTCAGGCCGAAGACGTCCTTCACATAGAAGACGTCGATCGCCTTCTCGCCGAAGGTCGACACCTTGGCCGAGCTGATCTGCAGCGTCAGGTTCGACAGCGCCCGGGTCAGGTCGTACAGCAGCCCCGGCCGGTCGCGCCCGTTCACCTCGATCACCGTGTGGGTGGTGGAGGCGTTGTTGTCGATCAGCACGCGCGGCGGCACGTGGAAGACGCGGGTGCGGCTGGCCTGGGTGTTGCGCCGGGCCGACAGGTCGTTCAGCGGCTTCAACTGGCCCGACAGCACCTTCTCGATCATCACCGACAGCTTGGCCAGCTTGTCGCTGCTCTCGAACGCCCCGCCGCCGGCGGCGTCCTGCACCGAGAAGACGTCGAGCGCCATGCCGTTGGTCATGGTGAAGATGCGGGCGTCGACGATGTCGGCCCCGGTCGCCGCCAGCGCCCCGGCCAGCCGCGAGAACAGGCCGCTGTGGTCGGTGGCGTAGATCGTTACCTCGGTCACCGCCCGGCCGCGGTCGACGCGGGTGTCGATGGTCAGCGGGCGCTGGTTGCGCTCGGCGTCGCGGACGATGCGGGCCTGATGGGCCAGCGTGTCGGTGTCGAAGGCCAGCCAATAGGCCGGGTAGCCCAACCCCTTGTGATGCTCGAACGCCGCGTCGTCGAAATCGGACAGCTCGGCCCGCAGCGCCGCCTGGGCGGCCTGGATGCGCCGGCCGCGGCCTTCGACCATCATGCCGCCCGACATCACCTCTTCGGACCGGTTGTACAGCTCGCGCAGCAGCGTGGCCTTCCAGTTGTTCCAGCGCTGCGGCCCGACGGCGCGGATGTCGGCGACGGTCAGCACCAGCAGCAGCCGCAACCGCTCCGGCGACTGGACCAGCGCCACGAAGTCGCGGACGGTCTTGTCGTCCTCCAGGTCGCGCTTGAAGGCGGTGTGCGACATGGCGAGGTGCCAGCGCACCAGCCACGCCACCGTCTCCGTCTCTTCCGCGGTCAGCCCCAGCCGCGGGCACAGCTTTTCCGCCACCCGGGCGCCCAGCACCGAATGGTCGCCGCCGCGGCCCTTGGCGATGTCGTGCAGCAGCACGGCGACGTACAGCGCCCGCTTCGACACCACCTTGTGGATCACCTCGGTCGACAGCGGCAGCTCGTCGACATGCTCGCGCGACGCGATCTTGTGCAGGATGCCCAGCGCGAACAGCGTGTGCTCGTCCACCGTGTAGACATGGTACATGTCGTACTGCATCTGCGCCACCACCCGGCCGAAGTCGGGGATGAAGCGGGCCATCACCCCGGCCTCGTTCATCCGGCGCAGGGTGATTTCCGGGTCCTTGGGGCCGGTCAGGATGTCCAGGAACAGCCGGTTGGCCTCCGGGTCGGCGCGCAGCTTCGGCCCGATCGCCGACAGCGACCGGGTGATGGCGCGCAACGCCGCCGGGTGGACGTCGATGTCGTGGATCTGGGCGGTGTGGAACAGCCGGATCATGTCGATCGGCTGTTCCTTGAACTGCTTGTCGCTGCGGGCGTTCAGCCGCTCGCCGTCGACGACGAAACCGTCAACGTCCTTGCGCCGGGCGACCGAGGCCAGCCGCAGCAGGTTGAACTTGGGCGGCCGCTTCGATTCCGCCTCCAGCGCCGCGCAGAAGATGCGCGTCAGGTCGCCGACGTCCTTGGCGACCAGGAAGTAATGCTTCATGAAGCGCTCGACACCCTTGGTGCCGGCGTGGTCGGTGTAGCCCATCGCCGCGCCGATCGAGGTCTGCACGTCGAAGGTCAGGCGGTCTTCCAGCCGGCCGGTCTGGTAATGTAGGTGGCAGCGCGCCGTCCACAGGAAGTTCTGCGCCTTGGCGAAGCGCTGCGCCTCCTCCGGCATCAGCACATGCTTGCCGACCAGCTCGTCGACGCCCTCGACGCGGTACAGGTACTTGGCGATCCAGAACAGCGTCTGCAGGTCGCGCAGGCCACCCTTGCCGTCCTTCAGGTTGGGTTCCAGCACATAGCGGCTGTCGCCCATCTTCAGGTGGCGGTTGTCGCGCTCGGCCAGCTTGGCCTCGACGAACTCGGGGCCGGTGCCGGCGACGACCTCCTTGTCGTAGCGCTTGCGCAGCTCGTTGAACAGCTTGCCGGGGCCCCAGAGATAGCGCGACTCCAGGATGGCGGTGCGGATGGTGACGTCGGCCTTCGACTGGCGGATGCACTCGTCGACGCTGCGCACCGCGTGGCCGACCTTCAGCCCCAGATCCCACAGGATGTAGAGCATATACTCCACGACCTGCTCCACCCGCGGCGTCCGCTTGTAGGGCAGCAGGAACAGCAGATCGATGTCGGAGAAGGGCGCCAGCTCGCCGCGGCCGTAGCCGCCGGTCGCCGCCACGTCGAACACCTCGCCGGAGGTCGGGTTGGCGGTCGGGAAGATGTGGCGCACCGTGAAGTCGGCCAGCGTGCCGACCAGCCGGTCGGCCAGATAGCAGTTCTCGCGCACGCACTGCTCGCCCGACCCGCCGGCCTCGAAGCGCTGCCGCACCTCCGCCCGGCCCTCGGCCAGCGCCTTGCGCAGGCAGGCCAGCAGGGCGGCGCGCAGCTTGTCGCCGACGCCGAGTTCGGCGACCAGATCCTCAAGCTCCCCCGACAATTTGCGGCGGGAGATGATGGCGCGCTTGTTGGGGATCGCGGGCGACGGGGCGTCGGGCGGCACCGGCGCTTTGGTACGGGCGGACAGCATCGGTCGGGAAGAACCTCGGCGTTCGGGCGGTCCGGACGGGCCGCACCATTCGCACTATAGCGTTAAAGCCTTCAGGTAGCACGCCCGCACTGGAAAACCAGTCCAGCCACCCGCCGGGACACAAACCGCGCGCGCACCCACAACAAAGTTGCCGCCGCGAGTGACGGCCGTCACAGCGCACCCGCCGTTGCAAGCGCCAGAGTGGTGCCACCCGGAAGACGGGCATTTTGGAACGGGAGACGGGACATGTCGGGCCGGACCACAGCGGGACGGGTAGGCGGACGATCCACCGGGCGCAAATCCGGGGCGGGGCAGGGTGTCCGGGCGCGGCGCGAGCTTGCGGCGCTGAACGACGCGCTGGCCCTGGCGGAGCGCGGTCTTGGCCACCAGTCGGCGGCGACGCTGATGGCCCGCCTGTTGCGTGTCGCGGCGATGCACCCGAAGGCGGTCGACGACACGCTGATGTGGCAGGTGACCGACCTCGTCGCCGGCGCCGACGTCGCCGAAAGCGTCAAGCTGACGCTGATCCGCATGGGCTGGGCCTCGATCGTCCAGGCCCAGTACCGCGATTACGGCCTGCGTCTGGTCGATGGCGGCCGCGGGGCCCAGGCGCGCGCGGCCTGAGGGCCGGGCTTGGGGCCGGGCTTCCAGCGGCAGGATCGACCCGGCAGCTTTTTCCAGCCGGCAGGGTGGAACCCACGGCGTTTTGGGTCAAGCCGTTGATCGATCGGCGGTTTCATCTCTGCACGAGGCTTGCATCGCGGTTCGTCGCGTCGGCCGGTCCGCGGTCGGGCGTCGGACCCATCGGTCGAAAGAAACCGCGATGCAGATCACCGGCTATCCCGCCAGCCTCTACGGCCAGACATCGACGGCCCAGACGCTAAGCCGCCGGAACGACACCGCCACCGGGGAATCGGCCAGCGCGACCGGCACGACCAGCGCGACCGACGCCTACCTCGCCGAGGCGAAGAAGACGCCGGCGCAGCGGTTGCGCGACGATTGGCTCGCCCGTCACAAGCTGACGGAAGACGAGCTGAACAGCATGCCATCCGAAAAGCGTGACGCGATCAACAAGGAGATCGCCGAGGAGTTGAAGCGCAAGCTGACCGGCCAGGACGCCCGCCGCGGCGCGACGGTCGACCTGACCGCCTGAGCGCTTGGCCCTACGCCTCGCGCGTCGTGACGTGGACGTTGCCGCCGCCTTCGCGTTCCAGGATCGCGGCGGCGCGCCGCTCCTCCTCCGGCGAATCGACCAGCACCCACAGGATGACGCCGCCGGCCTCCAGGGCGCGGGTGAACTCGTCGGGCTTGGGGTGGCTGGTCAGCTCGTCCAGATAGTCCTTGATCGCCACGCCGCCGACGCTGGCGGCGACCAGCGCCGCGATGGCCGCCTCGATCGGGCCGCCGACGATGGCGATCAGTCCGGCGGTGGTCAGGGGGAAGGCGTATTTCAGCTCGCCCACCAACCCGGTCAGCGCCTCGTCCCGCGGCTTGGCCGTCGGGTCCGCCGCTTCCAGCGAGGTGTGGCTGGCCAGGACCGACAGGTCGGCGCGGTCGAAGCCGGCCTCCAGCAGGGCCCCGACCGCCCGGTCGAAGCCGGCGCGGGTGGAGAAGAGGGCAACGACCTCCCGCACCTCGGCGGGCGCGCTGTATTCGGTCGTCTGCGTCATGGTGGCCGTCTCCCAAATGATGGTCGGAGCTTCACGTCCGATTTGCAGGCCGCGGCCGGCGAAGCCCGCCGCAGCCATCCCACCATTGTAACGACCGGTGGAGAGCGGCCGTCAACCTCAACCGCCGCATGGCCGGAATCCGGGGCACGCGTCCGATTGTCCCATGGCGGGCCTGTCGATGGCCGACCGGTCGCCGGCGATGACCCGGCCATCCCGCCTATCCCGCCGCTGCATATCCCGTGATAGGGTGCGCCCCATCGCAACGTCCGCCACCACCTCATGGTTCCCGTGCCCGACATGGCCTCCACCACCGTCCCCACCGCGTCCGACATCGTGATCCCCGCCGACGCCACGCCGATGATGGCGCAGTATCTGGAGATCAAGCGGGCGCATCCGGACTGCCTGCTGTTCTACCGGATGGGCGATTTCTACGAGATGTTCTTCGACGACGCGGTGAATGCCGCGGCGGCGCTCGACATCGCGCTGACCAAGCGCGGCCAGCACATGGGCGAGGACATCCCGATGTGCGGCGTGCCGGTGCACAGCCACGAGAATTACCTGCAGCGCCTGATCCGCCAGGGCTTCCGCGTCGCCATCTGCGAGCAGATGGAGGATCCGGCGGAGGCCAAGAAGCGCGGCGGCAAGTCGGTGGTGAAGCGCGGCGTCATCCGCATCGTCACCCCCGGCACCCTGACTGAGGACAGCCTGCTCGACGCCCGCTCCTCCAACTGGCTGGCGGCGGTGGCGGAGGCGGCGGGCGGCCTCGGCCTCGCCTGGCTGGAGATGTCGACCGGCGAGCTGGTGGTGCAGCCGGTGGAGCGCGCCGGGCTGGGCGCCGCGCTCGGCCGGCTCGACCCGCAGGAGGTGCTGGTCTCCGAAAAGCTGTCGCAGACACCGGAGCTGTTCGAGCTGTGGGGCGAGTGGAAGTCGCGCCTGACGGTGCAGCCGACCCCGCGGTTCGACAGCGAGAACGGCCGGCAGCGGCTGCTGTCGCAGTATGGCGTCGGCACGCTCGACGCCTTCGGCACCTTCACCCGGGCCGAGGTGGCGGCGGCCGGCGCGCTGGTCGGCTATGTCGAGCTGACGCAGAAGGGCCGGGTGCCCCGCCTGTCTCCGCCGCGCCGGCTCGGGCCGGGGGCGGTGATGGAGATCGACGCCTCGACCGGCCGCAATTTGGAACTGACCCGCACCCTGACCGGGGAGCGGCGCGGCAGCCTGCTCGCCACCATCGACCGCACGGTGACCGGAGCGGGCGCCCGGCTGCTCTGCGCCCATCTGGCGGCGCCGCTGACCGACCCCGCCGCGATTGCCCGCCGGCACGACATGGTGGAGTTCGCGCTGACCGAGGACCGGTTGCGCGGCGAACTGCGCGAGGCGCTGCGCCGCTGCCCGGATCTGGAACGGGCGCTGTCGCGCCTGACGCTCGGCCGCGGCGGTCCGCGCGACTTGGCCGCCATCCGCGACGGGCTGATGCAGGCCGGGCTGATCCGCCAGCTGCTCGGCACCGTCCACCCGCTGCCCGACGGGTTGGGCGCGCTCGACAAGCGGCTGGGCGTGCACACCGAACTGGTGGACCAGTTGACCCAGGCGCTGGCGCCGGAACTGCCGCTGCTCGCCCGCGACGGCGGCTTCATCGCCCGCGACTACAGCTACGCCCTGGACGAGCTGGTGACGCTGCGCGACGAGAGCCGGCGGCTGATCGCCGGCCTGCAGAGCAAATACGCCGAGCTGGCCGGGGTGCCGGCGCTGAAGATCAAGCACAACAACGTGCTGGGCTACCACATCGAGGTCACCGCCACCCACGCCGACAAGCTGATGTCGGACAAGGGTCGCGAGGTCTTCATGCACCGCCAGACCATGGCGAACGCGGTGCGCTTCGGTACGGTGGAGCTGTCCGACCTGGAGCGCCGCATCTCCGAGGCGGCCGACCGGGCGCTGGCGGTGGAGCTGGAGCTGTTCGCCGGGCTGGTCGAGGCGGTGGCCGGCCGTGCCGACGCCATCGCCCAGGCGGCGCACGCGCTGGCCGCGCTCGACGTCGCCACCTCGCTGGCCGAATTGGCGGACGAGCGGCGCTACAACCGGCCGGTCGTCGACGACAGCCTGACCTTTTCCATCCAGGGCGGCCGCCACCCGGTGGTGGAGGCGGTGCTCGACGCCGGCCATTCCGGCCCCTTCGTCGCCAACGACTGCGATCTGGCGCCGGACAACCGGTTGTGGCTGCTGACCGGCCCCAACATGGCCGGCAAATCGACCTTCCTGCGCCAGAACGCGCTGATCACCGTGCTGGCGCAGATGGGCAGCTTCGTCCCGGCCGAGCGGGCGCACATCGGCGTGGTCGACCGGCTCTACAGCCGGGTCGGCGCCGCCGACGACCTCGCCCGCGGCCGCTCGACCTTCATGGTGGAGATGGTGGAGACGGCGGCGATCCTGAACCAGTCCGGCGCCCGCGCCCTGGTCATCCTCGACGAGATCGGCCGCGGCACCGCCACCTTCGACGGCCTGTCGATCGCCTGGGCCTGCGTCGAGCATCTGCACGACGTCAACCGCTGCCGCGCCCTGTTCGCCACCCATTATCACGAGCTGACCATGCTGGCGGCCAAGCTGCCGGCGCTGTCCTGCCACACCATGCGGATCAAGGAGTGGCAGGGCGATGTGGTCTTCCTGCACGAGGTGACGGCGGGGGCGGCCGACCGCAGCTATGGCATCCACGTCGCCAAGCTGGCCGGCCTGCCGCCGGCGGTGGTCGGCCGGGCGGAATCGGTGCTGAAGCTGCTGGAGAGCGGCGACCAGAACGCCACCATCCACCGCCTCGCCGAAGACCTGCCGCTGTTCAGCGCCGCCCTGAAACGCGCCCCGGCCAAGCCGGAGGCCGCACCCGAAGCCCCTCCCGCCGGCCCATCACCGGTGGAAGCGGCGCTGTCCAGCATCGACCCCGACAGCCTGACCCCCCGGCAAGCGCTGGAAGAACTCTACCGCCTGCGCGGCCTGATGCGGGGATAGAACAATCCCCCTCTCCCCGGGGGGGAGAGGGGGATTCTTACCGTCCACCCCTCACGGCGCCATGAAGACGCTGGGGTGGCGGCCGACCTCGCCGCTGCCGGTGTCCTTGGCGATCACCGACACGTCGGTCGACCCGGACTTCGCCGCCGCCGCCGGCACCTTGACGAAGACGCGGTAGGTCGCCACCGAGTCGGGCTGGGCGTTCAGCGTCAGGCTGGCACCGCTGCCGACGCTGTCGTCGCCGACCACCGAGAGCTGGGCGCCGGGCAGCCCGTCGATCGACACGACGTAGTTGCGGGCGATGTGCGTCTTGTTCAGCACCTTGATGGTGTAGGCGTTCTGCACCGTGCCGTCCGACAGCGCGACGAACAGCGGCGCCCGATCGCGCAGCACGCTGACGTCCAGCGTCGGGCGCATCAGCAGGGCGATGCCCATGGCGCAGCCGACGACCAGCATGATCAGCGAGTAGATCACCGTGCGCGGCCGCACCAGCTTCACCCGCTCCGGCTTGCCGTCGATCTTGGCGATTTGGTTCGACTGGGTGTCGAAGCGGACGAGGTCGATCGGCCGGCCGATCTGCCGCATGACGTCGTTGCAGGCGTCGACGCACAGGCCGCAGCCGATGCACGAGATCTGCTGGCCTTCGCGGATGTCGGTGCCGGTCGGGCAGACCTGGACGCACTGCTTGCAGTCGATGCAGTCGCCCAAGCCCGCCGCCTGCCGCTCGTCCCAGCTCTGCGACTTGCGCATCGGGCCGCGGCCCTCGCCGCGCCAGTCCTCGTAGGTGACGAGGAAGGTGTCCTCGTCGACCATCGCCGACTGGAAGCTGCGCCACGGGCAGACATAGATGCAGATCTGCTCGCGCGCCCAGCCGGCGAAGAAATAGGTCGTAAAGCTGAACAGCGCGATGAAGGTGGCGACGCCGCTGGTCAACTGCCCGTGCAGCATCTCGTTCATCAGCGTCGGCGCGTCGTTGAAGTAGAACACCCACGCCCCGCCGGTCAAAAGCGAGATGCCGAGCCACGCCGCGTGCTTGGCCGCCTTCTTGCCCAGCTTCGACGCGGTCATCGGCGCCTTGTCCAGGCGGATGCGGGTGGTGCGCGGGCCTTCGATCTTGCGCTCCACCCACATGAACAGGTCGGTCCACACCGTCTGCGGGCAGGCGTAGCCGCACCAGATGCGGCCGGCCAGCGTGGTGGCGAAGAAGATGCCGAAGGCGCCCAGGATCAGCAGGCCGGTCAGGTAATAGACCTCCTGCGGCCAGATCTCGATCCAGAAGAAGTAGGCGCGGCGACCGACCATGTCGATCAGCACCGCCTGGTCGGGGATGCCGGGGGCGCGTTCCCAGCGAATCCAGGGCGTGATGTAGTAGATCGCCAGCAGGGCGATCAGCGCCGCCCACTTGATCCGGCGGAAGGTGCCGTGCACGTCGGCGGCGTAGACCTTCGGCCGGTTGATGAACCAGTGGCGGCCCGGATCCTCGTGGGTCTCGCCATGGGCGGGGGCCGACGGTTGCGGAGCGGGCGCCGGAGTGGGACGGCGGGTGAGGGTGTCTTCTTGGCGTACGGACATGGCGTGATTCCTCGGCCGTCGATGGACGGTGACGTCAGCTTCGTCCCTTATCCATAAGACTTCCGTGATGGAGTCACATTGCGCGATATCAATTCACGCGCGGATTCCCGTCCTACCCCGGATTTTGGTTCCCGGATTTCAGCCCTCTCAGCCGTTCTGCCCGCGCAGTTCCGCCAGCCCGTCGTGATAGGCCCGGTCGAACAGCTGCTCCAGCCGGGCGTCGGTGCCGCGCAGGCCGGCGACGACGGCGTGCGCCCATTCGAAATACTCGACCTTGCGGGTCAGCGGCCAGTCGGCCGGCGGGCTGGCGGCCATCGAGCGCAGGTTCGACACCTTGTCGGCCAGCTTCACCAGCCGGGCCCGCGCCGAGGCGTGCGGCGCGGCGTCGATCTGGTGCTGCTTGCGCTCCGCCTTCGACATCCGCTTGTCGTCGGTGGTCTCGGCGACGACCTGCACCACCTCGGTGCCGAACAGCCGCTCGATCTCCTCATAGCTGGCGTCGGTGTCCTCCAGCGTGTCGTGCAGCAGCGCGGCGATCACCACCACCGGGTCCTGGCCGTTGGTCGCCTCGGCCACCAGCAGGGCCACTTCCGACAGGTGGTTGACGTAGGGTTCGGCGCGCACGCCCTTGCGGCGCTGGTCGATGTGCTTGTGCGCGGCGAAATCCAGCGCGCGGGCGAAATCCAGCAGGGGAGCGTTCAGCAGGCTCATGGTGTTCTCTCTGGTACGGCGCTACTCTCCGCCCGAGACCCCGCGCGAAGGACCGCTCATGTTCACGAGTTTCTTCTTCGATCTGCGCAAGGCCGGCGTCCCCGTCTCGCTGACGGAGTACCTGACGCTCATGGAGGCCATGAAGCAGGGCACCGCGTCCTTCCGCGTCGAGGACTTCTATTACCTCAGTCGTTCCTGTCTGGTTAAGGACGAACGCAACCTCGACCGCTTCGACCGCGTCTTCGCCGCGACCTTCAAGGGCCTGACCGGCGAGGGCGGCGAGGCCGGCGCCGAAGTGGCGGTCACCGACCTGCCGGAGGAGTGGCTGCGCAAGCTGGCCGAGCGCTTCCTGACCGACGAGGAAAAGGCGCAGGTCCAGGCGCTCGGCGGCTGGCAAAAGCTGATGGAGACGCTGGCCCAGCGGCTGGCCGAGCAGCAGGGCCGCCACCAGGGCGGTTCGAAATGGATCGGCACGGCGGGCACCTCGCCCTTCGGCGCCTACGGCTACAACCCGGAGGGCGTGCGCATCGGCCAGCAGGGCAGCCGCCACCGCCGCGCCGTGAAGGTGTGGGACCGCCGCGACTTCAAGAATCTGGACGACCGGGTGGAGATCGGCACCCGCAACATCAAGGTGGCGCTGCGGCGCCTGCGCAAGTTCGCCCGCAGCGGCGCCGCCAGCGAGCTGGACCTGCCCGGCACCATCCGCGCTACCGCCACCAACGCCGGCTGGCTCGATCTGAAGATGGTGCCGGAGCGGCACAATTCGGTGAAGGTGCTGCTGTTCCTCGACGTCGGCGGCTCGATGGACGACCACATCCGTCTGGTCGAGGAGCTGTTCTCCGCCGCGCGCAGCGAATTCAAGCACCTGGAGCACTTCTACTTCCACAACTGCGTCTACGAGGGCGTCTGGCGCGACAACGCGCGGCGCCACGCCGAGCGCACCCCGACCTGGGACGTGCTGCACACCTACCCGGCCGACTACAAGCTGGTCTTCGTCGGCGACGCCGCCATGAGCCCCTACGAGATCGTCTACCCCGGCGGCAGCGTCGAGCACTGGAACGAGGAGGCCGGCGAGGTGTGGATGCAGCGCCTGCTGTCGGTCTACGCCAAGTCGGTCTGGCTGAACCCGACCCCGCCGCAATACTGGGACTACTCGGAAAGCACCCGCCTGCTCCAGCGCCTGATGAACGGCCGGATGTTCCCCCTGACGCTGGAGGGGCTGGACGGGGCTATGCGGGAGTTGTTGCGATAATAAGCTCCATATTGGTCAGCGATCGGTGGAGAGTTGTTCTAAATCGGTTATTTGAGATTTATTGAACAGAGACTTTTGATGCGAAATCATTGAATGTTGTTTGCTGAAGGTCCTTGATTGAAGCAACCACCCCGACAAAATTTGGAACCGTTTTGTTGACGTTTTCATTTGATATTCTATTCCTTGAGAACGCTGGCTCAAGCTGATTTGATAGAGAAAGCATCATATCAACAATCGGCTTCCATAGAGATACAGCTGCAAATGGGCTTACGTTTTGCCGAAACTGAAGATCAAATCGGTTTGGAATTGGCTTTGATAGAATTGTCTCCATGCACTGAGATATAACATGCAGCAATAAGTAATTGGCTCCCTTATTATTGAGGAAATCGAGGCTTGTTTTCTGGATTTTTGTTAAGGAATTACCATCTTTTTTATCCATATTTGTGAGATCTAGCCTTCTGTCATTAATGGACGTAAGTAGTGAGTAGCAGAATACAATATGCCGAGCGGTAGTACGTTCGGTGAAAATGTGCCTGTAGTTACTGTCGTTTGTCCATAGTTCCGATTTCTTGTCGTAAGCTGTAACAGGATTGCCGTGAAAGGCCGCGAGAGACTGTCCAACAGTATAAGAAGGAAGTGTGAATTTACTTCTTTTGATCGCGTCGCTTGCGCCTCCGCGCCTTCCTCCTTCGTACTCGGCGTCAGGAATCTTTTCGAATTCTGTCCTGAGGCGTTCTTGGATTTGGTCAGCACTTCGAAAATCCGCAGCCTGCAGCTTGTTTTGAAGATTGTTATATCTAACGACATCCGCTACAATAGAGTCTTTATTGGCTTTTACAAAGCGGATCGGGATTTTCAATCCGGCTGAAGGCTTATTGTCGAGGTTCCCAATTGAGCCTGTAGTCTGTGCCCCATTTACAATCGCAATTCCAGTAATCTTGAGCTTTCTGCCACTTCTGGAGCGGCGACCGATTTCAAAGTCCAATACGAGCGCTGTAATTCCGTTGTTGTATACGTAGAAGTTGTTTGGTTGTGTGTTGGCGGTTTTTTTGATCCCGTTGTTAATATTCGAATCGCTATCACGAGATCCTAGGTATCCGCGAAGATTTGCAGAAAATAGATCCGTCCCATATTGATGGTAAAGATTGTATAGCCATTCTCCATTCACATTTGTAACAACTGAGCTCCAGTCAGTCTCAATTGTTTCCACGACATCAGGAACTATGAGGGAAAATTCATCTGTTACAATTACCGTTCTTTCAGCCTGCATATAAAGGTGGCCTATTTTTTTATTACACATTTCTTCTGCAAATATATTAATATCTCGACCTGTTTCATAGCGGTTTAAAGCCACACGCGCTGAATTTTCGACCGCGCGCAGCTCGTCTTCAACATTCTTGGAAGAGGGGGCGTTGTGCACATACCAGATAAAAAGTTGTTTTACATCACCAGATGAAATTGCTGATCGAAGCTCGTCAGCTTTTCCTTTGAGTGATGCCGGCAATTGATCAATGTCGGCAGACAAAAGCCAAGAAATAGCAGTGTTAAGATCGGAAGCTTTGTTAGAGGGGGCTGATTGTCTTAACTTCTGAGAGACATAGCATTGCGCTATGACAGCTATTCTTCTTTCTTTGTCGACATATAGAACGTCACACTTTTTGTCATCACCTCCTCCTGTGATTGATTCTGCTGCTATTGTCTGAATATCGTCTAAATTGAAACGAAGATTGATCGCAAAGACGCCGATGGCATCATCAGTAAGCCCATAGTTATCTTTCATAATATTGAATGCGCTAAACCAGCCTGCATCAGCGTCGCTATTCATGATAAAATCTCTGGTTGCAGTTATGCGGATAGATGGAAATCATATCCTTCAGCTGTGCATTTCTGCAACCAGATTTATATTAGTTTTTCTGAAAACTCAAACACGGGGATGCGTCGTGAGCGGAGCTACTAATATACGAATACGTTTAGGTTGCCGTCAACGGCTAGCTGTCAAATTCCTATCGTTTCGATGCTGAAGTGCGCTGGGGAGTTGAGTCGCTTCGTTTCCAATGAAGTTAAGGTGTGTCAAAATCACCCCACCACCCGCCGATACAGGTGCCACGTCGCGTGCCCCAGCACCGGCATGACGACGGCCAGCCCGACGAAGGCCGGCAGGCACCCGAGCACCAACAGCGCCGTCACCATCACCCCCCACAGCGCCATCGGGCCGGGGTTCGCCATCACCGCGCGGATCGAGGTCTGCATGGCGATGATCCAGTCCACCTCGCGGTCGAGCATCATCGGGAAAGACACGACGCTCAGCGCCAGCGCGGTCATGGCGAAGATCAGGCCGACCGCGTTGCCCAGCACGATCATCTGCCAGCCCTCCGGCGTGGTGATGGCCAAGTGGGCGAAGGCGCCGACGCTGTCCGGCTGCAGGCGGCCCAGCGTGTGGTCGTAGACGATCTGCGCCGCGCCCAGCCACAGCACATACAGCGTCAGCATCAGCAGCCCCAGCGCCGCGATCGACCAGATCGCCCGCGAGTGGAAGACGTCCAGCGCGTTGACCCAGGACACCGGCTTGCCGTCCTCGCGGCGGCGGCTCAGTTCATAGACGCCGACGGCGGCGAGCGGGCCGACGAAGGCGAGGCCGGCGACCAGCGGGTAGAACAGCGGCAGCAGGTCGCCGCCATAGGCCGCGCGCGCGGCGACCAGACCGACCAGCGGGTAGATCACGCTCAGGAACAACAGTTGCGTCGGCGCGGCGAGGAAGTCGCGCCAGCCCAGCGCCAGCGATTCGCCCAGGGTGTGGGCGTCGATCCGGCGGATGCGGATGTCGTGGGGGACCACCAATCGGTCGCTCAGCGGGATGTGGTGGTCGGGCATGGTCCAGCGGTTTGCCATGGCGGGACGGCTCCCTCTTCCCTGGGCGGCCCGGCGGGGGGTGGACGGGCCGGCGGTGCGGCGGCACAGGATGGCTCGATCCGCGGGTCGGGCGGGGCGGCGTGCGTCGGCCGGCCGGGCGGGACGGGGATCGGGTCGCGGTCGGGACAGGATACACCCGGCGGCGGCGGCGGGCACCGCGAATGGTGGGTATACGAACATTTTCCCGGCGAGGGGCCGTGCCGGTCGATGGTCCCGGCGTCGGCAACAGGGATTTCCAACCTACTGTTGCCCGCGACAGCCGGCAGAGTTGGGAAATAACACCTAATTCGCCCTGGAGGACCCGATGCCCGCCGATTGCCTGCCTCCCACCCACCTCCTGTCCACCGACAGCCTTCCGCGCTGGGCCGACGAACCGCCGGTTCCGCCCGAGGGCTCGCTGGTCCCCGGTTCGCGCTTCCACGAGGAGCAGTGGGTCATGGCCGCCGGCATGCTGGCGCGCGGCGCCTCGTTCCAGCAGGTCGCCCGCGCCATGGGCTGCAGCCGCACCACGCTGTGGCGGGCCTATTACGGCGCGCAAGCCTTCCGCGTCCGGGTGTGGTGGGAGCGGCAGGCGTTGAACCGGGAGTCGGAACTGCGGCTCGGCTCGCTCCGCGCCCAGGTGACGGAGCAGATCGAACGGCTGGTGTCGGCCGGCGATCCGTCGACGGTGCGCTGGCTGGCCGAGCGGCTTGGCCTGTTCAAGGAGCTGGACACCAAGGACGCTGCCGCCGCCCCCGCGGCCACCACCCCCGCCCCCGAACCGCTGCCCGCCGATCCGCAGCCGGCTCCTCCCGCCGCCGCCGACCCGGCTGCCGCCTTCGACGACGACTCCGTCCCCGGCGCCTTCCGCGAACGCACGCCGCCCGATCCGCACGCCGTCGCCGCCATCCTCGCCCGGCCGGAGGGGGACGGGCCGAAGGGCGTCTATCCCTGGTCGTTGAACCCCGATGATCCCTTCCCCAACCTCGGCTCGGTGCTGGAACGGCGGGGCGGGCAGGGGGCGTTCCCGCGCCGTGGCTGACCGGATGGAACCGTGGAACGCCGCCGGGGAAACGGTTCAGGGGGTTTCAAACGTTCCATCCGCCGTTCCGCCCCGTCCGTCTGACACAACGTGCAACACTGTTACAGTAAGCAATTTTTAGGACGCATGGTACGTTCCACCACCTGTGCATGATGGAGCATTCCATGAAGAACGCATACGTATTGGGTGTGCTGCTGCCCCTGGCGCTGGCCGCCGCACCGGGCGCCTCGGCCGCCACCGCCACCGCCCCGGCCAAGGACAGCGCGGCGGCGGGCGAGAGCGTCGGCAACCCGCCGGTGCTCGGCAACTCGGCGACGCCGCGCGCCGGCTCGCTGCTGCTGCGTCCGCCGACGGCGACCGCGCGGCCGCACACCGGACAGGCGCGCAACCTCGACCTGTTCGTGACCTTCACCGACGGCTTCATCCGCAACCCGCCGCAGGGCCGTCCCGACCCGGTGCGGCTGCGCAGCTACCGCGGCACCAGCGTCGACCCCAACCATCCCTACGTCGCGCCGACGATCGAGGCGACGCCGGGCGACACCGTGCGGATCAAGCTGCACAACGATCTGCCGGCCGATCCGGACTGCACCCACCAGCCGGCGGCGGACATCAACACGCCGCACTGCTTCAACGGCACCAACCTGCACAGCCACGGCGTCTGGGTCAGCCCGACCGGCAACAGCGACAATGTGCTGGTGTCGATCAACCCCGGTGTCAGCTTCGAGTATGAATACAACATCCCGGCCGACCATCCGGCGGGCACCTACTGGTACCACCCGCACCGCCACGGCTCGACCGCGCTGCAGGTCGGCAGCGGCATGGCCGGCGCCTTCATCATCCGCGGCGACCGTCCGCCGACCGAGGCGGCGAACGGCGACCTCGACACCCTGCTGACGAGCCGCAAGGGCCGGGCGATGACCGACCGGGTGCTGCTGATGGAGCAGATCCCCTACGCCTGCACCAAGGACGGCAAGCTGAAGCACAAGGCCGACGGCTCCATCGACTGGAGCTGCGCCGCGGGCGAGGTCGGCGAGATCGTGTCCTACGACCAGTTCGCGCCGCAAACCTGGGAACAGTCCGGCCGCTTCACCACGATCAACGGCCGCGTCCGCCCGATGTTCGCCAACGCCGTCACCGGGCAGGCCGAGCGCTGGCGGCTGATCCACGCCGGCGTGCGCTCCCCGATCACGGTGGAGTTCCGCAAGCTCGACATCACCGACTTCTTCGCCCGTGAAAAGGCCCTGTCGGCGGCCAACCAGGACCGCTTCGTCAAGGATCTGTGCGTCGGAAAGCCGGTGCCCTACATCCTGGCCGCGTCGGACGGGCTGACCATGGGGCAGGGGCAGGTGCGCACCAGCGTGCCGATGCAGCCCGGCTACCGCGACGACCTGCTGGTCAACTTCCCCGAGGCCGGCATCTACTGCGTGGTGAACAAGGGCGCCGCCGCCAACAGCAGCCCCGACCAGGCCGCCACCTCGACCGGCGTGCTGGGCTTCGTCCGCGTCAAGGGCGACCGGGTGGTCAAGGACCCGGTGAAGGCGACGCTCCGCCAGCTCTCCGCCAACGCCGGCAAATACGCCCCCGCGGTGGCGCGGCAGGTGGTCGCCGACCTGAACGCCCGCTGCGACGGTGCGCTGGCGGCCGACACCCCCTATTGCCCGCGCTTCAGCAAGTTCACCGCCCACCCGACGGTGACCGACCAGGAGGTGAAGGGCCAGCCCAAGCAGGAACTGGTCTTCTACATCAACCTGCCGACCGCGACCTCGACGCTGAAGGCGGCGCAGTTCCAGGTCGCCAACGACGTCCAGGTGGTGGAGAACCCTGACGGCACCTATGGCCCGAAGGGCGCCAGCGCCTACCAGCCCGCCGTCGTCGACCGGCCGGTGGTGCTCGGCACCGCCCAGCAGTGGGAACTGCAGTCCTACTTCGTCAGCCATCCCTTCCACATCCACGTCAACCCGTTCGAGATCATGGCGATCATCGGCCCCGACGGGCGCGACGTCAGCGAACCCGGCTCGGGCGATCCGGACTATGCCGGCATGAAGGGCGTGTGGAAGGACACCATCTGGGTGAAGAGCGACATCACCAGCGCGCTCAGCTCGACCGAGCCGCCGAAGGGCACCTACAAGGTGGTCATCCGCACCCGCTACGAACGCTTCATCGGTGAGTATGTCCTGCACTGCCACATCCTCGACCACGAGGACCAGGGCATGATGCAGAATGTCAGCATCGGCGTTCCCGACGGCCATGGCGGCACCGCCGGCGCCCATCATTGACGACGGGCCGTGCCTCCTTCTCCTTTCGGGTGAGAGGGGGGCATCACCCCCGATGCTGCGATCCGTCGCTGCCTCCAACCATTGAAAAAGCCCCCGGTTTCCGTCTACGGTCGCGCGTCCCCTTGGAGTGAGTGCATGCGCGATATCACCCCCGTCACGGTCGCCCCCGGCGACGGCATCGGCCCCGAGATCATGGACGCGGTGCTCTATGTGATGAACGCGGCCGGCGCGCGGCTGAAGGTGGAAGAGGTGCCGGCGGGCGAATCGGTCTACAAGCGCGGCCATCCGGGCGGGCTGGACGCCGCCGGCTGGGGCTCGATCCGCCGGACGCGGGTCTTCCTCAAGGGGCCGATCACCATGCCCCAGGGCTATGGCAACAAGTCGCTGAACGTGGTCGCCCGCACCACGCTGGGGCTGTTCGCCAACGTGCGGCCCTGCGTGTCCTACCACCCCTATGTGCGGACCCGGCACCCGCGGATGGACGTCGTCATCATCCGCGAGAACGAGGAGGACCTCTACGCCGGCATCGAGCACCGGCAGACCGACGACGTCATCCAGTCGGTCAAGCTGATCTCGCGGCCGGGGTCGGAGCGGATCGTCCGCTATGCCTTCGACTTCGCCCGCTCCAACCACCGGGAAAAGGTGACGGCCTTCGTCAAGGACAACGTCATGAAGATGACGGACGGGCTGTTCCTGAAGATCTTCTACGAGATCGCCGCGGATTATCCGGAGATCAAGGCCGACCACATGATCGTCGACATCGGCGCCGCCCGGCTGGCCGACCAGCCGGAACGCTTCGACGTCATCGTCACCCTCAACCTCTACGGCGACATCGTCTCCGACATCGCCGCCCAGCTCACCGGGTCGGTCGGGCTGGCCGGTTCCGCCAACATCGGCGAGACCTGCGCCATGTTCGAGGCGATCCACGGCTCCGCCCCGATGATCGCCGGGCAGGGCATCGCCAACCCGTCGGGCCTGCTGATGGCGGCGGTGATGATGCTGGTCCACATCGGCCAGGGCGACATCGCCGCGCGCATCCACAACGCCTGGCTCAAGACGATCGAGGACGGCATCCACACCGCCGACATCTACGCCCGCGGTCTGGGCCGGGTCCGCGCCGGCACCCACGCCTTCGCCGAGGCGGTGGTGGAACGGCTGGGCCAGACGCCGGTGACCATGCCGCCGGTCGGCTACTCCACCGCGCGGCCGGCCTATGACGGCGTCAACCGGCTGGCACCGCGCGTCCGCGCCGTGAAGGAGCTGGTCGGGGTCGACGTCTTCCTGCAATGGTCGGGCGGGCTGCCCGACGATCTGGCAGAGCTGATCCTGCCGCTGTCGACCGAGGCGCTGACGCTGGTCAGCATCTCCAACCGCTCGCAGCGGGTCTGGCCCGACGGCCACGCCGACGTCTTCTGCACCGACCACTGGCGCTGCCGCTTCCTGGCCCAGCACGGCCCGGTGCAGCACAGCGCCATCGTCGAGCTGCTGGGCCGGCTGGCCGAGGCCGGGATCGACTTCACCCAGACCGAAAACCTCAGCAACTTCGACGGCAAGGCCGGCTTCTCCACCCCGGGCCAATAGCGGATGGGGCGTCGGGGAATAAAACACCGGCCGGGAGCGTCCCATGACTGACGACGCCATCCCCGGACCCGACATGAGCCCGCCCGACATCGACGACCGCGCCATCGCCGCGCATGTGCCGCGGCTGCGGCGCTACGCCACCGCGCTGGTCGGCAACCGGTCGGACGCCGACGATCTGGTGCAGGACTGCGTGGAAAAGGCGCTGTCCAACCGCCACGCGCTGCGCGACCCGTCGAAGCTCGGCGGCTGGCTGATGACCATCCTGCACAACCTGCACATCTCCGGCCAGCGTGGACGGCGGCGGCGCGGGGCCGAGGTGCCGGTCGAGGATCTGGCCGACGATCTGGCGCTGAGCGCACCGCCGGCCGACCGTGGCGCGGTGCGCGACTTCGTCCGCGCCTTCGCCCAGTTGACCGACGAACACCGCACCATCCTGCTGCTGACCGGGATGGAGGGGCTGTCCTACCGCGAGGTGGCGGAGGTGCTGGAACTGCCGATCGGGACGGTGATGTCGCGGCTGGCCCGCGCACGGGAAAAGTTGAGGGTCCTGCTGGACGGTGGTTCCCAGCAGGTGGTGAGGAGGATCAAGTGATGAGCGCCGACCGCAATCCCGTGACCGAGGCCGAGCTGCACGCCTGGCTCGACGGCGAGTTGCCGGAGGAACGCCTGGCGGCGGTCGAGCGCCATCTGGCGGACCATCCCGAGGTCGCCCAGCGCTTCGATCGCTACCGCGCGCAACGCACCCTGCTGGGGCAGAGCTTCGGCCCGCTGATCGACCGGCCGGTGCCCGACGCCCTGACGCCGCCCTTCACCCTGCGCGAGCGCGCCGAACCGGTCCGCGGTCCTTGGGGCAGCGGGTGGGGCAGGGGGGCGCTGTGGGGCATGGCGCTGGCCGCTTCGCTGCTGGTGTTCGTCGCCGGCGGGGCCAGTGGCTGGCTGCTGCGCGACCGCGTCGGCTGGCGCGCCGACCCGCTGACCGCCGCCTTCATCGCCGACGCCGTCGCCGCCCACCGAGTCTTCTCCGTCGAGGTCCGTCACCCGGTGGAGGTCGGCATCGACCAGGAGGCGCATCTGGTCAACTGGCTGTCGAAACGGCTGGGAAAGAGCATGCGTTGCCCAACGGTCACACGCGGCGGCTATCAGCTGATCGGTGGCCGTCTGCTGGCGGATTCCGCTGGCCCTGTGGCCTTGTACATGTACGAGGATGCGGCCGGGCGTCGCATTACGTTGTACATCCGCCCCGCTCCCAACACCTCAGGTTCGGCCTTCCGCTTCGCCGCCGACGGCGGCGTCCACGCTTTGTATTGGCAGGACAACGGGTTGGCGCTCGCCGTCACCGGCGAACTCGATCGGGATACCCTGTCCGGCATCGCCGAGGAGGTCTATGGCGCGCTGAACTCATGAGTCTAAGCGCGGACTTATCAACAGGAATGTTGCCGCGCCCCTCTATCGTTCGCGGCGTTCATCTGGTAGCTTCCTCACCGGCTGGCACAAAATGTTGCGGCTTATGGAAAACGGCGCTAGACCGTGACCCTGTTGCCACAGCAGAACCGGACACCGGATCGGGAGTACTCGGGGATGAGTTGGACGGACGAGCGGATTCAACAGCTCAAGGATCTCTGGTCCCAGGGGTTGAGCGCGAGTGAGATTGCCGACATTCTGGGAGATATCACCCGCAACGCGGTCATCGGGAAGGCTCACCGTCTGGGCTTGTCCGGTCGCCCGTCGCCGATCAAGAAAAAGCCCACCCGCGGGGCGACCATCCTGGCATTGACCGAGCGCATGTGCAAATGGCCGGTCGGCGACCCCAAGCACCAGGATTTCCACTTCTGCGGCAAGAACGCGCTTGCCGGCATGCCCTATTGCGCCGAACACGCCGCCCTGGCCTATCAGCCGACGTCGGGCAGCAAGAA
Source organism: Azospirillum sp. TSO35-2 (assembly GCF_003116095.1). Lineage (GTDB taxonomy): Bacteria > Pseudomonadota > Alphaproteobacteria > Azospirillales > Azospirillaceae > Azospirillum. The sequence continues at coordinate 809,581 of NZ_LGRA01000018.1, read as the reverse complement.
GCGTGACGAGGACCGCAACGTCGGCGCCGCCTGAAGCCTTCGGTGACTGCAAAAAAGCCCGCTCTCGTCAGAGAGGCGGGCTTTTTGCTGTGCCGGCTTGGCGTGGGCGCGGCTTGATGGTTAAATCCCGCCACTTCGGACCCGCTGGGGTCCGCCTTCACGGACGCACACGATGATCGGTCGGAGTTTTCGGGGTGTGGCGGTCACGCTCCTGCTGTTGGTGGCGGCCTTTCCGGCGGCGGCGCTGGAAACCTTCCAGAAATCCAAGCTGACCATCGAAACGGCGAGCGGCGGCAAGTTCCGCTTCGACGTGGAACTGGCGCTGACCCCGGCGCAGCAGGCGCAGGGGCTGATGTTCCGCCAGTCGATGGCGGCCGATGCCGGGATGCTGTTCATCTACGACCGGGTGCAGCCGGCCAGCTTCTGGATGAAGAACACGCTGATCCCCCTCGACATGATCTTCATCGCCGCCGACGGCCGCATCGTGAACATCCACGAGCGCGCGGTGCCGGAATCGCTCGACGGCGTCAATTCCGACGGGCCGGTGAAGGCGATCCTGGAGTTGAACGGCGGCATGACCGCCCGGCTGGGCATCCACCCCGGCGACCGCGTGGTGTCCCCCGATCTCTCCAAGCCGTAGGGGCCAAGCCGTAACGGCCGAGCCGTGCCGGTGACTTTGGCGTAAGCTCCCCCAGATTGTTCCCGAGGATGAACGGCGTCGATCGGCGTCAGGGGGGCGGGGGATGGGCAGGCGAACGGCGGTCTTCCTTGGTGTTGCGCTGAGCGCCGCGGCCGGGCTGTCGGCCTACGTCGTGCTGGCGCGGGCGGAACCGGCCCCGGCCTACCGCCTCGCCCGGGTGGAGCAGGGGCCGCTGGTCAGCGCCATCACCGCGACCGGCACGATGAGCGCGCTGGTGACGGTGGAGGTCAGCTCCCAGCTCTCCGGCCAGATCGCGGAGCTGTACGCCGACTTCAACAGCCGGGTGACCAGCGGCCAAATCCTGGCCCGGCTGAACGGCGACCAGTTGGCGGCCCGGCTGGCGCAGGCCAGCGCCGACGTCGACTCCGCCCGCGCCACCCTGGTGCAGCAGCAGGCCCTGCGGGACAAGGCGGGCGCCGACCTTGCCAGCGCCCGGGCCAACGTCGCCAACGCCGACGCCCAGATCCTGCGGGCCGATCTGGCCCAGCGCGACGCCGAACGCGACCTGCGGCGCCGGCGCGACCTGCGCGACCGCGGGGTGGTCGCCGCCGCCGACCTGGAAAAGACCGAAACCGCCGCCCGCAGCGCCGACGCGCAACTGGTCGCCGCCCGCGCCCAGAAGCGGCAGGCCGAGGCCGCCGAAGCGTCGGCCGCCGCCTCGCAGGAGGTCGCCGCCGCCCAGGTCGAGGTCGCCCGCGCCCAGGTGGCGCAGCGCGAGGCGGCGCTGCAACTGGTCCGCGTCGACGTCAACCGCTCGGTCATCCGTTCGCCGATCGACGGGGTGGTGGTGAACCGCGCGGTCAGCACCGGCCAGACCGTCGCCGCCAGCCTGTCGGCGCCGACCCTGTTCACCATCGCCCAGGATCTGCGGCAGATGGAGGTGCTGGCCAACATCGACGAGGCCGACATCGGCCGGGTGCGCGAAGGCATGCCGGTGCGCTTCACCGTCAACGCCTTTCCCGGCGACTCCTTTAACGGCACCGTGGCGCAGGTCCGGCTGGCGCCGAAGGAGGACCAGACCGTGGTCACCTACATCGTCGTCATCACGGTGGAGAACCCGGAACTGCGGCTGCTGCCGGGCATGACCGCCAACCTGCGGATCACGGTGGACGAGCGGCCAGCGGCGGTGAAGATCCCCAACGCCGCCCTGCGCTTCCGTCCGCCTGGGGTGGAGCCGGCCGGTGGGGCGCCGACGCCCACCACCGGCGGCCCGAACGGCGGCCGCGGCGCCGCGGCGCTGGAGGCCGCGGCCAAGCGGGTGATCGATGGCTTCAGGCTGGACGAGGGCAAGCGCCGCGACATCGCCGCGCTGGTCGCCGAGGCGCGCGAGCGCTTCACCGCGCTGGACGCCGAAGGTGGCGATCCCGAACGCCGCCGGGTGGAGGCGAACGCAATCCGCACGGCGACGCTGGACCGCATGGCGACCCTGCTCGACCCGGCACAGCGTGACCGCTTCGACGCCCTGGTCGAACCCGGCCGCGCGGGGGAGGCGACCCGCACCGTCTGGGTCCCGAGCCCCGGCAACGGCAGTCCGGTCGGCGTGCCGGTCCGGCTCGGCATCGGCGACGGCAGCTTCACCGAACTGGTGTCCGGCGACCTGCGCGCCGGGCAGGAGGTCATCACCGGCGTCCTCGCCCCCGACCGCGACACCCGCCGGGGACCGCGCCTTGGCTTCTGACCTGCGAGAGGCCGCATCCCCCTCTTCCCCCCTCATCGCGGTCGAGGCTCTCACCCGCCACTACCGGATGGGGCCGCAGACCGTCCACGCGCTGGACGACGTCACCGTCACCATCCGGCGTGGCGAGTTCGTGGCGGTGATGGGGCCGTCCGGCTCCGGCAAATCCACCTTCATGAACCTGCTGGGCTGCCTGGACCGCCCCGACGCCGGACACTACCGGCTGGACGGGCAGGAGGTCGCCGGCCTGACCTCCGACGAACTGGCCGCGGTGCGCAACCGCGCCATCGGCTTCGTCTTCCAGTCCTTCAACCTGCTGCCGCGCCAAACCGCGCTCGCCAACGTCATGCTGCCGATGGTCTATGCCGGGGTTGGCCACGCCGCGCGGGCCGAGCGGGCGCTCGCCGCGCTGGACTCCGTGGGCCTGCGCGAGCGGGCCGGGCATCGTCCGACGCAGCTGTCCGGCGGCCAGCAGCAGCGGGTCGCCATCGCCCGCGCGTTGGTCAACGCCCCCCTGCTGCTGCTGGCCGACGAGCCGACCGGCGCGCTCGACACCGCCACCAGCCGCGAGATCATGGCGCTGTTCCAGCGGCTGAACCGTCGCGGCATCACCATCGTGCTGGTGACCCACGAGCCGGAGGTGGCGCGCTTCGCCGACCGGGTCCTGCAGTTCCGCGACGGCCGGCTGATCGACGACGCAAGGCAGGAACCGGAGGTCGCGGCATGACCGCCTGGGACGCGTTCCGCTCCGCCCTGGATTCGCTGCGGGCCAACCCGTTGCGCAGCGCGCTGACCATGCTGGGCATCGTCATCGGTGTCGCCGCGGTCATCGCCATGGTCGCGGTCGGCGCCGGCGCCCGCGACCAGGTGCTGCGCCAGATCGCCAGCCTGGGCACCAACCTGATCATGGTCGGGCAGGGCAGCATCGCGCGCGGCGGGGTGAAGCTCGGCGCCGGCACCGCCTCCTCGCTGACGGAGGATGATGCGCTGGCGGTGCTGACCGACATCCCCGGCGTGGTGGTGACGGCGCCGTCGGTGCGCTGGGGGCTGCAGATCGTCGCCGGCAACCAGAACTGGGGCACCGTCCTGTTCGGCATCACCCCCGATTACATGGACGCGCGCGACTGGTCGGTGGCGCAGGGCCGTGGCCTGTCGGACGAGGATGTGGCGCAGGCCAATAAGGTGGTGGTGCTGGGCCAGACGGTGGTGCGCAACCTGTTCGGCGGCGGCGACCCGATCGGCGAGCCGGTGCGCGTCTTTTCCACCCCGCTGACCGTCATCGGCGTGCTGGGCGAGAAGGGGCAGAACACCCAGGGCCAGGACCAGGACGACGTGATCTTCGTGCCGCTGTCGACCGCCAAGCGCAACATCCCCGGCATGGCCAAGAGCAACCCGCGCTTCATCCACACCATGGTGGTGAAGATGCGCGACGGCGCCGACATGGCCGAGGCGCAGGCCGAGATCCGCGACCTGCTGCGCCAGCGCCACCGGTTGATCCCCGGCCAGGACGACGATTTCTGGATGCGCGACCTGACGGAGGTGTCGGCGACCCGCGACGCCTCCTCTCGCGCGCTGTCCTTCCTGTTGGCGGCGGTGGCGGCGGTGTCGTTGCTGGTCGGCGGCATCGGCATCATGAACATCATGCTGGTGTCGGTGACCGAGCGCACGCGGGAGATCGGCCTGCGGCTGGCCATCGGCGCACGGCGGCGCGACATCCTGGTGCAGTTCCTGATCGAGTCGACCACCCTGTCGTTGATCGGCGCTGCGGTCGGCGTGGCCGTCGGCATCGGGACCGCCATGGTCGTCGCGGCGCTGGCCGGCTGGCCGACGCTGATCCGGCTGGACTCGGTCGTGCTGGCGGTGGTGGTCAGCGGGCTGGTTGGGGTCTTCTTCGGCCTCTATCCGGCACGGCGGGCGGCACGGCTCAACCCGATCGAGGCGCTGCGGCACGAATAGTCGCCCAATCCACCTCAGGCCGGCCGCTCAGGGCCACCAGCCGGGTTCCACCGCGTGCCAGCCGCACCGCCAGCCGCGCCACCCAGAACACCCCCTCCGGCGCCGCCAGCACCGCCGGCCGCCGTTCCGCCAGCACGCGCGCCAGCGCCAGGGGGGACGTGGTGGCGTGCCGCTTGGCGAGGTCGATCTGCCCGATGGCGGGATCGAGCGCCGCCCGCAGTGGTCCGCCGCCCATCGGCGCGACCACATCGACCGCGTGGCCGTCGTCCTGCAGTCGGTTGGCGAGGTCGATCGCGGCGCGGCGGTCGGGTCGGTCGCCCAGATCGGGCAGAAACAGCGCGATGCGAGGCAGGGGGAGGGGGTGGAGAGGCAACGATGGGACCCTGAACGGTGTTGATGGGGCCGAGTGAGCGACCGAACGCCGCAGCTTGGCGTGCCGGATGGCCGGCGGATGGAGAAAGACCGGCTGACTGGTGCGCCGTCCGCTTGCCGTGGGCGTGGCGTTCGTGTATCTCACAACGCGGCGACGGGGCGTAGCGCAGTCTGGTCAGCGCGCCAGTTTTGGGTACTGGAGGCCCCCGGTTCGAATCCGGGCGCCCCGACCATCGCCAGGGGAATCATCGCGGTTGCGCCGACGCGCACGACCGCAGTCGCAGACCGTAGGGGAGACGAGCGAGCCATGAACGTCCGGATCTATCAGCCGAGCAAGACGGCCATGCAATCCGGCCGTGCCAAGACTCACCGTTGGATGCTGGATTACGAGATCGAAACCCCGCGCCGGCCGGAACCGCTGATGGGCTGGACCAGCTCGGGTGACACGCTGAACCAAGTTCGCCTGTCCTTCGAGACGAAGGAAGAGGCCATTGCCTTCGCGGAGCGCGAGGGCTGGAACTACACCGTGCAGGACGCCCCGGTCCGCCGCATCCGCCCGCGCAACTACGCCGACAACTTCCGCACCGACCGCCCGCGCTTCTGAGGCTCGGGTCACGGTCTGTTCCGTGATGAGGCCCCATAGCTCAGTTGGATAGAGCAGCCGCCTTCTAAGCGGCAGGTCGCTGGTTCGAATCCAGCTGGGGTCGCCACGGGACGTGTACGGATCGCAAAGAAAAAGCCCCGCTTCGGCGGGGCTTTTTCTTTGCGTTGGGGCAGCGGATCAGACGCCAGGCTTGCGTCAGGGACCAAGCCGTTGTGGCCGCTGGTCGACACGCAGGCGAGAGCCTATCTGCCCCACAAAGCAAAAGAGGCCGCCGAAGCGACCTCTACAGGAAGGCTAAAGCCTTGAAAAGATGGTGATCCGGGTGGGATTCGAACCCACGGCCACATGATTAAAAGTCACGTGCTCTACCGACTGAGCTACCGGATCATCCTGCGCGGCGGGAGGAAAAACTGCCCTCCGCCGAAGGTGGGCGCACCATAGAAAGACGCGCCGGAAAGGTCAACCATGGGCTTGATGGCAATGGCAGGAAATTGCCATCAAGCCCATGGTTGATTGGGCAGATCAGGTCTGGTTGACCGTCGGCTGGGTACCGCTGCCGGCCTCCATCGCGAAGCGTTCAGCCAGACGCTCGGCAACGCGGGCGGAGACGAAATGGCGGATGTCGCCACCCAGACGCCCGATCTCCTTCACAAAGCGGGAGGAAATGAACTGGTGCTTTTCCGATGACATCAGGAAGATCGTCTCGACCTTCGGATTCAGCCGCGCGTTCATCCCCGCCATCTGGAATTCATACTCGAAGTCCGAGACGGCGCGCAGGCCGCGGATGATGACGCGGGCGTTCATCTCGATGGCGAAATGCATCAGCAGATTGTCGAAGGCCCGCACCTCGATGCTGGCACCGGCGGCGTTCAAGGACGCGACGTCCTCGCGCACCATCGCCACCCGCTCGTCCGTCGAATAGAGCGGGCCCTTGCCGGCGTTCCGTGCGACGCCGACGATCAGGTGGTCGACCTGACGGGCGGCGCGCTGGATGATGTCCATGTGACCGTTGGTGATCGGGTCGAAGGTGCCTGGATAGACACCGATTCGCCCCGTCACAGTGGTCTCGGTCTGGCTGGTCGCCATGGAGGTTCCCCTTTACGCCCTTCCGTTACTCGTTCGGCGCGGCGGTGTCGCCGGCGGTGTCGCCGGTGTCCGCGGAACCGTTGGCGTCGCTGCCGTTGTCGACACCAGCCTCGCCGGCGGCATCGATGCCGTTCTCGCCGCCGTTCTCGCCGTCTTCCTCGGCGATGGTGGCGACGGACACCACGCGCTCGTCCGCCCCCACGCGGAACAGCGTGACGCCCAGCGTCTTGCGGCCGGCCACCCGCACGTCGTGCAGCGGCATGCGGATCACTTGGCCGCCGTTCGTCACCATCATCACCTGGTGGTTCGATTCCACCGGGAAGGCGGCGACGATCCGGCCGTTGCGCTCGCCCATCTCCATGTTCCAGATGCCCTGGCCACCGCGGCCGGTCACCCGGTATTCGTAGGACGAGCTGCGCTTGCCGTAACCGCGGTCGGAGACGGTCAGGATGTACTGCTCGAGGCGCTTCAGCTCCTCATAGCGGTCCGGCGTCAGGGTGACCGATTCGGCGGAGACCTCGTCGGCTTCCGGCGCGGCCTCGCCCTCCATCTCCAGACCTTCGTCACGCTTCATCTTGAAGAAGGCGGCGCGTTCCTCGGCGGTGGCGTCGACATGGCCCAGGATCGACATCGAGACGACCTCGTCCCCGTCGGCCAGGCGGATGCCGCGGACACCGGTGGAGGTGCGGCCGGCGAAGACGCGCACGTCATCCACCGCGAAGCGGATGCACTTGCCGCCGCTGGTGGCCAGCAACACGTCGTCGGTATCGGAGCAGGTGTGGACGCCGATCAGCCGTTCGCCTTCCTCTTCCAGCTTCATGGCGATCAGGCCGTTGGAGCGGATGTTGGCGAAGTCCGACATGCGGTTGCGGCGGACGTTGCCGCGGGAGGTGGCGAAGACGACGTGCAGGTCGGCCCAAGCCGCCTCGTCCTCCGGCAACGGCAGGACGGTGGTGATGGTGTCGCCGTCGAGCAGCGGCAGCAGGTTGACGAAGGCCTTGCCGCGCGCCTGCGGGTTGCCCAGCGGCAGGCGGTAGACCTTCAGCTTGTAGACCATGCCCCGGTTCGAGAACAGCAGCAGCGGCGTGTGGGTGTTGGCGACGAACAAGTCGCTGACCGCGTCCTCCGCCTTCATCGACATGCCGGCGCGGCCCTTGCCGCCGCGCTTCTGCGCCCGGTAGGTCGACAGCGGCACCCGCTTCACATAGCCGGACTGGCTGACGGTGACGACCATGTCCTCGCGCTGGATCAGGTCCTCAATGTCGGCCTCGAACTCCAGATCCTGGATTTCGGTGCGGCGCGGGTTGCCGAACCGCTCCTTCATCTCGACCAGCTCGTCGCGCAGGATGCCCATCAGCTTCGGCCGGTTGGCCAGCGTGGCGAGGAAGTCGGCGATCTGGTCGGTGACGTCGGTCAGCTCGGCGCCGATCTTGTCGCGCTCCAGCCCGGTCAGGCGGTGCAGGCGCAAATCGAGGATGGCACGGGCCTGGACCTCGGACAGGCGGTACGTGTTCCCGGGGTTGACGCCGCGGCCCGGCTCGTCGATCAGCTCGATCAGCGGGCCGACGTCGTGAACCGGCCACTCGCGGGCCATGATCTCCTCGCGCGCCCACACCGGATCGGGGGCGCTGCGGATCAGCTGGATCATCGCGTCGAGGTTGGCGACGGCGACGGCCAGACCGACCAAGGTGTGCGCCCGCTCCCGCGCCTTGCCCAGCAGGAACTCGGTCCGCCGGGTGATGACCTGCTCACGGAAGCGGATGAACGCCTCGATGATCTGCCGGAGATGCATCAACTCCGGCCGGCCGCCGTTCAGCGCCAGCATGTTGACGCCGAACGAGGTCTGGAGCTGGGTGTGGCGGAACAGCTGGGCCAGCACGACGTCGGGAACGGCGTCGCGCTTCAGCTCGATCACCACGCGGACGCCGTCGCGGTCCGACTCGTCGCGCAGGTCGGAGATGCCCTCGATGATCTTGTCGTTCACCACCTCGCCGATGCGCTCCATCAGCTTGGCCTTGTTGACCTGATAGGGCACCTCGGTCGCGACGATGGCGGTGCGGTCCTTGCGCACCTCCTCGAAATGGGTCTTGGCACGCAGGATGACCGAGCCGCGTCCGGTCTGCAGCGCCGCCCGGCTGCCCGATCGGCCGAGGATCAGGCCGCCCGTCGGGAAATCGGGGCCGGGCACATGCTCCATCAGCTCTTCGAGCGTGACGTCGGGGTTGTCGATGTAGGCGCAGCAGGCGTCGATCACCTCGCCCAGATTGTGGGGCGGGATGTTGGTCGCCATGCCGACGGCGATGCCGCCGGCGCCGTTCACCAGCAGGTTCGGGAAGCGGGCGGGGACGACGGTGGGCTCGCGGCCCGAATCGTCGTAGCTCGCCTGGAAGTCGATGGTGTCCTTGTCGATGTCGTCGAGCAGCGCTTCCGCCGACTTGGCCAGACGCGCCTCGGTGTAGCGCATCGCCGCGGCCGGATCGCCGTCCATCGAACCGAAATTGCCCTGGCCGTCGATCAGCGGCAGGCGCATCGAGAAGTCCTGCGCCATGCGGACCATGGCGTCGTAGATCGCGCTGTCGCCGTGCGGGTGGTATTTACCCATCACGTCGCCGACGATGCGCGCCGACTTCTTGTAGGGCTTGGTCGAGTCGTACCCGCCCTCCTTCATCGCGTAGAGGATGCGCCGGTGAACCGGCTTCAGCCCGTCGCGGACGTCGGGCAGGGCACGGCTCACGATCACGCTCATCGCGTAATCGAGATACGATTTCCGCATCTCGTCTTCGATGTTGATCGGCGCGATGTCGGAGGCGGGCGGAAGGGGCGTGGTGCTCAAGCAGGACACTCATTCTTCGGTGGCGCGGCCGCGGTGATGCGGGCGCGCTGGCCTTGGCGGCCGAAGGTTTTGCTCAAGAAATATAGCAACTCCCGCAACTGCACACAACGTCCGGGGCCGGCGGCTGCAGGTCAGCGCCGGCTCAGATGCGCGAAGCGCAGCGACAGGATCGTCACCGATACCACACTGGCGATCAGAATTCCCTCGAAAAGCCCGTGGGCGCCGTGGCCGAGTACGAACACGAGCACGGCCGATACCGGAATCATCACCACCGCGTAGGAGAAGAAGTGCAGCGCGGTCGGGACCCAGGCGTCGTGCCGGCCGCGCAGCGCGTTGGCCATCACCGTCTGCCCGCCGTCGGCGATCAGGATCCAGGCGGCGAAGGCGATCAGCGGGGCGACGGCCTCCAGCAGTTCCGGATCGTTGGTGTAGATGGCGCCCAGCGCGTCGGGCAGGCTGCGGTAGAGGATGCCGACCAGGGCCAGGATGGCGCTGGTGACGCCCAGCCCGGTCCAGCCCGCCAGCGCCATGTCGCGCCGGTCGCCGCGGCCATAGGCCACACCGACCCGCACCGCGGTGGCCGACGCCAGCCCGACCGCCGCCATGAAGGGCAGGGCGGTCAGGTTCAGCCCGACCGTGTAGGCGCCGAGCGCCAGCGGCGAGATCATGCCGGCGAACAGGCCGAGCGCGGCGAAGGCGCCGCTCTCCACCCCGATGCTGAGCCCGGCGGCATAGCCGAGATGGCGCTGGCGGGCGGCGCCGCTCCACCAGCCGGCGACCGGCCGGCGCAGCTCCCACCGGTCGTGGTCGCGCATCCACCAGACATAGGCGACGAGGCCCAGCCCCATGCCCCAGCGCACCACCGTCGTCGCCCAGGCCGAGCCGACGGCGCCCAGCGGCTCCAGCCCGACATGGCCCCACACCAGCGCCCAGGCCAGCCCGGCGTTGACAAAATTGCCGATCACCATCGCCACCATGCCCGGCAGCGGCCGCTTGATGCCCTCCAGGAAGAAGCCGGTGGTGATGTAGAGCATCATGCCCGGCGCGCCGAGGCCGAGGACGGCCAGCACATGGGCGCCGCCGCGCGACAGGTCGCCGGTCTGCCCGCCCAGCCGGAACAGCGGCTCGCCCAGCAGCGACACCAGGGCGAACAGCACGCCCAGCAGCAGCGCGTAGGGGACGGAACGGCGCCACGCCCGTCCGCATTCCGCGTCGGTGCCGGCGCCAAAGGCGTGGGCGGTGATCATCACGGTGCCCATCAGCAGCCCGACTCCGGTGCCGACCATGATGTTCCCCGGCAGGTGGGCCAGCCCGTAATAGGCCAGCTCCTGCGCGGCGAACCGGCCGACGATGGCGGTGTCGACCGCCATCATCACCATCAGCCCGGCGCGCGAGACGATGACCGGCCCGGCCAGCCGCAGCAGTTCGCCGATGTGCGTCGACAGGCTGGAGCGCTGTGGATCGGGGGCGGGCAGGGCGTCGGTGCTCATTGTCGGACCCGTGAGTGCTTTTGGGTGAGGCGATCGGGGCGGTGGGGACGGCGCGTCGACCCTAGGGGCTGACCGGAATGCGGGCAGGCTGCGCAAAAGCTGGTCATCTTGCCCGGTGGGCGTACCGCGTCAAGGCTTTCGACCGCTCCGAAAGGACCGTTGCGTGGCGCGCATGGCGCGGCGGAACCAAGCCGCCGCCGCCCCGTTGTCAAAGGCAGACCCACGCAACGCACACCCCCATCAACCCCAGCGGGGCGATCCCCCGCCGGCCCAGACACAGGAGAGACACCATGCGCCACGCCAAGCACCGGGACCACCAGCGCGCTCCCCACCGTGCCATGGCCCGCGCGATCCCGTTTCCCGCGCGCGAGGTGGTGCTCCTGACGTTCCTGGTCGCCTTTGCCGCCCTGCTGACCGGCTGCAACACGGTGGAGGGCGCCGGTCAGGACATCCGCGCCGGCGGCCGCGCCATCGAGCGCACGGCGGAGTAGAGCCCCGCCGCCCAAAACGAACAGAAACGGAGTGCCCGCATGAGCGACCCGCAGAAGCCGACCGGCCCCGGCGAAATACCGGCGCCGTCCAACCCGAACCCGCCGCAGCCCGACCGGCCGACGACTCCGGACCCCTACCCGGTGCCGCCGAACCCCGGCATCCTGCCGGAAGTCCCGCCTCCGGCCGATGAGCCGATGCCGGGCATGCCCAACCCGACCACGGCGTAAGGCCGCGCCCGGTCCCGATGACCTGAGCCGGGGCGGAGCGGGGTTACGCCGCCTCGGCCGGCACGGTTGCGGCCACCCAGCCTTCGACCCGCTCGGCGGCCGAGCGCCAGTCGCGTTCCAGCATCATCGCGTGCCCCGTGCCGGGCATGAACACCGGCTCGGTGCCCAGTGCCATTGCGGTGGCGACGATTTCGGCCCGCGGGAACAGCAAATCCTTCTCCGCCCCCATCACCAGCACCGGGATGTCGCGCGGCGGCAGGGTGGGGAAGGGAATCCAGCCGCCGATGTCCATCAGGACGCGGCGCGATTCCTCCTGAAGGAAGGACTCGTACTTGGCCGCCTCCGCGCGCGGCATGTCGTCGGAGAACATGGCCCGGCGGATCGCTTCGGGATCGATGGCGTTCTCGCCGAAGGCCGTCAGCATCGCCATCTGCTGGAACACGTAGGGCGCCCGCCACGCCAGCCCCAGGGTCGATGACCACAGGCCGTGCGGCGGCGCCGACGCCATCAGCACCGCGCCGGGAAAGCGCCGCCGCGCCAGCGCGCGCTGCACCACCATGCCGCCCATCGAATGGCCGATCAGCACCGGCGGCGCCGACAGGCGGTCCGCCGCCTCCAGCACGTCGTCGACATAGTCGGAAATCCCGAAGCCGTGCAGGCGGTCGCGCCCTTCGCTGCCGCCATGGCCGCGGAGCGAGACGGCGTGCGCCTCCCAGCCGTGCTCAGCGAACCAGGGCAGGAACTTGGCGTCCCATATCCAGGCGCCGCTGAAAGCGCCATGGACGAACAGCAGGGGCGGCTTTTTCGGCGTGCCGGACGGGAGGCGGCTGATGAGTTCCAGATCGGACATCGGGCGGATCGTCTCATCTCAGGTTGTTATTGTGCATCGCAATAAGCATGGCGCGCGCACCGCACCCTGTCCAGCCGGACGCCGGGCAACCCTGCTGTGCATGGTGTCTTGCGCCGTTTGACGCCGTCCGCCGGGTTTGCGACAGTCCGGGCGCGCAAGCGACCGCAACCCGTTCCAGGAGACGGCCGTGCCCGACCATCCCGTTCCCCAGAAGCCGCCGGTTCTCGATCCGGCCGCCCTCGACGCCGAAACCGGCGCCACCGACTACCCGCAGCCCTTCCGGGCGCAGGTCGCCGGCCGGCATCGGGTGGCGCTGGGCGATCCGCTGGGCCTGACCAACTTCGGCGTCAACCTGACCCGGCTGGAGCCCGGCGCGTCCTCCGCCTTGCGCCATTGGCACAGCCGGCAGGACGAGTTCATCTATGTCGTGGAGGGCGAGCTGATTCTGGTCACCGACGCCGGCGAGACCCTTCTGACCCCCGGCCTGTGCGCCGGCTTCCCGGCTGGGGCCGCCGACGGCCACCGGCTGGTCAACCGCAGTGACCGACCGGCCAGCTACCTGGAGGTCGGCGACCGCAGCACCGGTGACGTGATCGACTACTCCGACGAGGACATGGTCTGGCGCGACGGCGCCTATCACCACCGCGATGGAACGCCCTGGGAATGACGACCGACCTCACGCTGGTGCTGGGCGGCGCCCGCTCCGGCAAGAGCCGCTACGCCGAGGGGCTGGTGACTGGGCTGGGCGGTCCGCGGGTCTACATCGCGACCTCGCAGGTTTGGGATGCCGAAATGGCGGAGCGGGTCGCCAAGCACCGCACCGACCGCGGCCCCGACTGGACGACGGTGGAGGAGCCGCAGGATCTGGCCGGCGCGCTCCGCCGCCACGCCGCCGCCGGCACCGGCGTTCTGGTCGATTGCCTGACGCTGTGGCTGACCAACCTGATGATGGCCGACCGCGACGTCGAGGCTGAAAGCGCGGCGCTGGTCGCCCTGCTGCCGACGCTGCCCGGCCGGGTGGTCCTGGTCTCCAACGAGGTCGGGCTGGGCATCGTGCCCGACAACGCGCTGGCCCGTCGTTTCCGCGACCATGCCGGTCGCCTGCATCAATCCATCGCGGCCGTGGCGCCGCGCGTCGTGCTGACCGTCGCCGGTCTGCCGATGTTCGTGAAGGGAATCCCCGCATGACCAATACCCCGGTCGACACCGACGAGACCAACCGCCGCCACGCCGAGAAGATGAAGCGCCGCAAGGCGTTGCAGGAGCGGGCGCTCGCCTCCAAGACGGTGGAGAAGGGCCTGCTGATGGTCCACACCGGCAAGGGCAAGGGCAAGTCCACCGCCGCCTTCGGACTGATGATGCGCGCGGTCGGCCATGGCATGCGCGTCGGCATGGTGCAGTTCGTCAAGGGCGCTTGGTCGACCGGCGAGACGGTGGCGCTGGAGCGCTTCGAGGATCTGGTCGACTTCTACACGATGGGCGAAGGCTTCACCTGGGACACCCAGGACCGCGCCCGCGACATTGCCGCCGCCGAGGCCGCCTGGGCCAAGGCAAAGGAGCTGATGGCCGACCCGCGCTATCGCCTGATCGTGCTGGACGAGCTGAACATCGTGCTGCGCATGGATTACTTGGCCCTGGACGAGGTGCTGGCGACGCTGGCCGCCCGCCGGCCCGATCTGCATGTCTGCATCACCGGCCGCAACGCCAAGCCGGAGCTGATCGCCGCCGCCGACCTCGTCACCGAGATGACGCTGGTCAAGCACCCGTTCGAGGCCGGGGTGAAGGCCCAGGCCGGCATCGAGTTCTGAGCCATGCGGTCACGGGCGATGCGGTCGCGGGCAATCATGCTGCAGGGCACCGGCTCCGACGTGGGGAAGTCGCTGCTGGTGGCCGGGCTGTGCCGGGCGCTGGTGCGGCGCGGGCTGACCGTCCGGCCGTTCAAGCCGCAGAACATGTCCAACAACGCCGCGGTGACGGCGGACGGCGGCGAGATCGGCCGTGCCCAGGCGCTCCAGGCCCGGGCCTGCGGCGTGGCGCCCAGCGTCCACATGAACCCGGTGTTGCTGAAGCCGCAGTCGGACGTCGGCAGCCAGGTGGTGGTGCGCGGCGTGGTGGTCGGCACCGCGCGGGCCGCCGACTATCAGGCGCGCAAGCGCGAGCTGCTCGGCACCGTGCTGGACAGCTTCGAGCGGCTGAAGGCCGAGGCCGACATCGTGGTGGTCGAGGGCGCCGGCAGCCCGGCGGAGGTCAATCTGCGGGCCGGTGACATCGCCAACATGGGCTTCGCCACCGCCGCCGACGTCCCGGTGATCCTGGTCGGCGACATCGACCGCGGCGGCGTGATCGCCAGTCTGGTCGGCACGCACGCTCTTCTACCAAAATCTGAACAGGAGCGGATCAAGGGCTTTCTGATCAACAAGTTCCGCGGCGACGTTCGCCTGTTCGATGAAGGGCTGCGGGTGATTGAACGCCACACCGGCTGGCGCGGGTTCGGCGTCGTGCCCTGGTTCGCCGAAGCGGCGACCCTGCCGGCGGAGGACGCCGTGGCGCTCGACCGGCCGCGGGCGTCGGGGGACGGGGCGGTGCGCGTCGCCGTGCCGATGCTGTCGCGCATCGCCAACTTCGACGATTTCGACCCGCTGGCGCAGGAACCCGGCGTCGCCCTGACCATGGTGCCGCCGGGCCGCCCGTTGCCGGCCGACGCCGATCTGGTGATCCTGCCCGGCACCAAGGCGACCATCGCCGATCTCGGGTTCCTGCGGGCGCAGGGCTGGGACATCGACCTGCTGGCCCATTGGCGGCGCGGCGGCCGGGTGCTCGGCATCTGCGGCGGCTACCAGATGCTGGGCCACCGCATCGCCGATCCCGACGGCATCGAGGGCCCGCCGGGCGAGGCCGCCGGTCTCGGCCTGCTCGACGTCGAAACGGTGCTGAAAGGCCCGAAGGTGCTGGAGGAAGCGCAGGGCACCGAGCGCCGCACCGGCGCCGCCGTCGCCGGCTACGAGATGCACATGGGCCGCACCGAGGGGGCGGACCGGGCACGGCCGATGCTGGCGCTCGCCGGCGGCGTCACCGACGGTGCCGAGTCGGCGGATGGGCGGGTCGCCGGCTGCTACCTGCACGGCCTGTTCGGCGCCGACGGCTTCCGCGCCGCCTATCTGCGCGGGCTGGGCGTTGGGTCGGAGCTTGCCTACGGCGTCGCGGTGGAACGGGCGCTCGACGCCATCGCCGACCGGCTGGAGGGCGTGGTCGATGTCGATGGGCTGCTGGCGGTGGCGGAGGGGTGAAGGCGGGGGCCGACGGTGCCCCCTCCCTAACCCTCCCCCGCGTTCCGCGGGAGAGGGAACTCCGCCGCTCCGACGCTTGCTCCCTCTCCCGCGCGAGCGGGGGAGGGTTGGGGAGGGGGCAAAGTGGAGCGCCGACGGTCACACCCCCGCTGCCGGTTCCTCCGTCAGCGCGCGCGGCAGCTTGAAGACGACGCTTTCGGTCGCGGTGCGCAACTCCTCCACCGTCACGTCGAAGCGGGCGCGGGCGGCGGCAATCACCTCCTCCACCAGCACTTCCGGGGCCGACGCGCCGGCGGTGATGCCGAGCCGGGCGATGCCGGCCAGCGCGGTCCAGTCGATGTCGGCCGCGCGCTGGACCAGTTGGGCCGCCGGGCAGCCGTGGGTCTTCGCCACCTCCACCAGCCGCTTGGAGTTGGAGGAATTCGGCGCGCCCAGCACCAGCAGCGCGTCCACCATCGGCGCGATGGCCTTCACCGCCGCCTGCCGGTTGGTGGTGGCGTAGCAGATGTCCTCCTTCTTCGGCCCGGCGATGGCGGGGAAGCGGGCCTGCAGCGCGGCCAGGATCTCCGTCGTCTCGTCGACCGACAGGGTGGTCTGGGTGGCGAAGGCGAGGTTCTCCGGGTCGCGCACCTCCAGCGCCGCCACGTCGGCCACCGTCTCGACCAGCACGACGGCGCCGTCGGGCAACTGGCCCATGGTGCCGATCACCTCCGGGTGGCCGGCGTGGCCGATCAGCACGATCTGGCGGCCGTCCTCGTGGTGGCGTTCGGCCTCGCGGTGGACCTTGCTGACCAGCGGGCAGGTGGCGTCGAGATAGAACAGCCCGCGCGCCTCGGCGGCCTGCGGCACCGACTTCGGCACGCCGTGGGCGGAGAACACCACCGGCACGCCGTCCGGCACCTCGGTCAGTTCGTCGACGAAGACGGCGCCCTTGGCCTCCAGGCTTTCGACGACGAAGCGGTTGTGGACGATCTCGTGCCGGACATAGACCGGTGGGCCGTAGCGGTCGAGCGCCGTCTCGACGATCTGGATCGCCCGGTCCACCCCGGCGCAGAAACCGCGCGGGGCGGCGAGGAGGATCGTCAGGGGAGGCGTCGTGGTCATAGGCGCTGTTCCGTTCTTGCCATGGGTCGATCTGGGGGTCGTTTCAGCCCGGTTGCGTCCTGCGTTGAACCGTCACATCGAACCGTCTCAAGGAATAGGACCGCGGCGCGGCCTTGTGCCGGTCAAGCTGGGACACTAAAGTCGCGGTCCAACAGCCCGTTAACCGATCAGGCCGAACCGATGGACCGCCGCGACCGTAATATAGGAACCCCCGCCCGGAAAAGCCCGCTGGCGTCCCGCTGGGCGATGGCCCGCCCTGCGCTGCTGGCGACCGGGGCCCTGCTGGTGCTGTCCGGCTGCTCCGGCCTGGGGCCGAAGGACCCCGCCGAACTGGCGCTCGCCTGCCCGAAGGTCAACATCGTCCGCGACCTGCAGGAGGTGACGGTGTTCCGTCCCGGCGGCAAGGACCTGACCGATCTGGAGTCGCGCGCCGCCCTGACCGATTATTCCGGCAACTGCGAATACACCAGCACCGGCGTCACCGTGAACGTGAACGTCTATCTGGTGGCCGAACGCGGCCCGGCGCTGAAGGGCGACACCGCCAAGTACCAGTATTTCGTCGCGCTGGCCCAGCCGGACGACACGCTGGTGTCCAAGGCCTATTTCGACACCGACGTGACCTTCGTCCCCGGTCAGCCGCGCGCCGGCAGCAAGGAGGAACTGGCCCCGAAGATCCCGCTGCCCAAGGACGCCAACGCCAAGGACTGGAAGATCTATCTGGGCTTCCAGCTGACGCCGGAGCAACTGAACTTCAACCGGACGCAGGTGAAGAAGTAAGGCGCCGGACTGTTGTGAGTTTCCAGTTCGTTTTTTCCGACCGTCATTCCCGCGAAGGCGGGAATCCAGCGTTACCACTGTGTTGCTTGAAGGTGGAGCCTGGATTCCCGCCTTCGCGGGAATGACGTCGATATGAGCGCAATCCGGCAAGACGGCGTCTCGGGTTCGGCGGCCCGCCGCCCGTTACCCCGATTGACAAACTTATCCAATCGCGACAGTGTGCCGCCATCACGCCGATGATCCCTCGCGGGAGAGATCGTCCGGGAGCTCGTCGCAAATCGGCAGGTTCACGGGCGGCGCCGAAGGAGCAACCGCCCCCGGAAACTCTCAGGCAAAAGGACCGCAAGGGGATAAGGCAACTCTGGAAAGCAGCCTCGGCGCTCACCCGCCGCGACTCACCGAAGGAGTAAACCGGGTGTCCGGCTCGACCGGACGGCGGTGAATCTCTCAGGTCCAAGACAGAGGGGGCAAGCCCTCGCGCCGATCCCGGCGCGGGCGCCATACCCCTGTCGGAGGACCCGCGTGACCGAGGCCGCAACCGCTCTCAAGACCACCCCGCTGCACGCGCTCCATGTCGAGCTGGGCGCCCGTATGGTGCCCTTCGCCGGCTATGACATGCCGGTGCAGTACCCGCTGGGCATCCTGAAGGAGCACCAGCACACCCGCGAGAAGGCCGGGCTGTTCGACGTCTCGCATATGGGGCAGGTCCGCCTGACCGGTGACGATCCCGCCGCGGCGCTGGAAACGCTGGTTCCCGGCGACATCAAGGGGTTGGCGCAGGGCCGCATGCGCTACACGCTGTTCCTGAACGAGCAGGGCGGCATCCTCGACGACCTGATGGTGACCAACGCCGGCGACCACCTGTTCCTGGTCGTCAACGCCGCCTGCAAGGAGCAGGACGTCGCCCACCTGCGCGAAAAGCTGGCCGGCAAGGCCGAGGTCGAACTGCTGGACGATCTGGCGCTGATGGCCCTCCAGGGTCCGGCGGCGGCGTCGGTGATGGCCCGCTTCGTGCCGGAAGCCGCCACCATGAAGTTCATGAGCTACCTGTCCGCCACCTTCAACGGTGTGCCGGTGATCCTGACCCGCTCCGGCTACACAGGCGAGGATGGCTACGAGATCTCCTGCGACAAGGCCGACGCCGAGGCCATCGCCCGCGCCCTGCTCGGCGAGGCGGAGGTCGAGGCGATCGGGCTGGGCGCCCGCGACTCGCTGCGGCTGGAGGCCGGGCTCTGCCTCTACGGCCACGACATCGACACCACCACCACCCCGGTCGAAGCCGCGCTGGAATGGACGCTGCCCAAGCGCCGCCGCGCCGAGGGCGGTTTCCCCGGCTACGCCATCATCCACCGGCAACTGACCGAGGGCGCGTCGCGCCGCCGCGTCGGCATCCAGCCGGAAGGCCGCCAGCCGGCCCGCGATCACACCGAGATCCAGGACGCCAGCGGCACGCGGATCGGCGAGATCACCAGCGGCGGCTTCGGCCCGACCGCCGGGGCGCCGGTCGCCATGGGCTATGTCGACACCGCCAACTCCGCCATCGACACGCCGCTGGCGCTGATCGTCCGCGGCAAGCCGCTGCCGGCCCGCGTCGCCGCCACGCCCTTCGTGCCCCAACGTTATTACCGGGGCTGACCCGACAGCCGCTCTGTCGGCCGTCGTCCCCGCAGGGGGATGACGGAACCCAAGAACTTCGATCTCCAAATCAAACGAACGATTTTCAGGAACAGGGGATTCCCAGATGACCGTGAAGTACACCAAGGACCATGAGTGGGTGCGCGTCGAAGGCGACGTCGGCACCGTCGGCGTCACCGACTTCGCCCAGAGCCAGTTGGGCGACGTGGTGTTCGTCGAGCTGCCCGAGGCCGGCCGCAAGCTGGAGCAGGGCAAGGAAGCCGCCGTCGTCGAATCGGTGAAGGCCGCCAGCGACGTCTACGCCCCGGTGTCCGGCACCGTGCTGGAAGCGAACCAGGCGCTGGTCGACGACCCGGCGATGGTCAACAGCGCTGCCGAAACCGACGGCTGGTTCTTCAAGCTCACGCTCAGCGACCTGTCCCAGCTCGACGCGCTGATGGACGAAGCGGCCTACAAGGCCTTCGTGGAGGAATCCCACTAACATGCGGTATCTGCCCCTGACCGAGGCCGACCGGCAGTCGATGCTGGCGGCCACCCGCGCGACATCGGTGGACGACCTGTTCCGCGACGTGCCCGAGGCGGCCCGGCTGGCCGGCCCGATCGGGGGCTTGCCCAGCCATATGGGCGAGCTTGAGGTCGAACGGCTGCTGGGCTCGATGGCGGCGAAGAACCTTCCGGCCGGGTCGGTGCCGAGCTTCCTCGGCGCCGGCGCCTACCGCCACCATGTGCCGGCGACCGTCGACCATCTGGTCCAGCGCGGCGAGTTCCTGACCGCCTACACCCCGTACCAGCCGGAGGTGAGCCAGGGCACGCTGCAGGTCCTGTTCGAGTTCCAGACCCAGGTCGCGCTGCTGACCGGCATGGATGTGGCCAACGCGTCGATGTACGACGGCGCCACCTCCTGCGCCGAAGCGGTGATGATGGCCAACCGCGTCACCCGGCGGAAGAAGGCGATCCTGTCCGGCGGCCTGCACCCGCATTACCGCGACGTGACCACCACCGACGCCCGCTTCATCGGCTTCGAGGCGGTGGCCCTGCCGCCGGCCCCGCGGGGCGGCGAGGATCTGCTGGCGCTGGTCGACGACAAGACCTCCTGCGTCGTCGTGCAGAACCCCGACCTGTTCGGCCATGTCCGCGACTACACCGAGCTTGCCGCCGCCTGCCAGGCCAAGGGTGCCCTGCTGATCGTCGTGGTGACCGAGGCGCTGTCGCTGGGGCTGCTGACCCCGCCGGGTGACATGGGCGCCGACATCGTCGCGGCGGAAGGCCAGTCCTTCGGCAACGCGCTGAACTTCGGCGGCCCCTATGTCGGGCTGTTCGCGGTGAAGGACAAGTATGTCCGCCAGATGCCGGGCCGCCTGTGCGGCGAGACGGTGGACGCCGACGGCCGCCGCGGCTTCGTGCTGACGCTCTCCACCCGCGAGCAGCACATCCGCCGCGAGAAGGCGACGTCGAACATCTGCACCAACTCCGGCCTGTGCGCGCTGGCCTTTTCGATTCATGTCAGCCTGCTGGGCGAGGCCGGGATCACCCAGCTCGCCCAACTAAACCATGCCAAGGCGGTCCAGCTGGCCGACAAGCTGGCTGCGGTGCCGGGCGTCGAGCTGCTGAACGACGGCTTCTTCAACGAGTTCACGGTGAAGCTGCCGAAGCCGGCCGCGGCGGTGGTCGAGGAGCTGGCCAAGCGCCGCATCCTGGGCGGCGTGCCGGTGTCGCGCCTCTACCCCGGCGAAATGGATGACCTGCTGCTGGTCGCCGTCACCGAGACCAACACCGACGCCGACATGGACGCCTTCGCGGCTGCGCTGACCGAGGTTCTGGCATGAGCATGAACACCCAGGGCCGTCCGTCGGCCATTCCCGCCGGCACGGCGGACGCCGTGACCGGCACCTACACCGGCAACCGCGGCCTGCAGATCGAAGAGCCGCTGATCTTCGAACAGGACAGCGCCGGCCGCTGCGGCGTCGACCTGCCCGACGTGCCGAAGGTCGCCTCGCGCCTGGGCGCGGTGAAGCCGCGCGCCAAGGTCGGGCTGCCCGGCCTTGCCGAGCCGCAGGTGGTCCGCCACTACACCCGGCTGTCGCAGAAGAACTACGCCATCGACAGCGGCTTCTACCCGCTGGGCTCCTGCACGATGAAGCACAACCCGCGCCTGAACGAGAAGATGGCGCGGCTCCCCGGCTTCTCCGACGTCCACCCGCTGCAGCCGGTCAGCACGGTGCAGGGGGCGCTGGAGCTGATGGACCAACTGGCCCACTGGCTGAAGACGCTGACCGGCATGGCCGCCGTGACGCTGGCGCCGGCCGCCGGTGCCCATGGCGAGATGTGCGGCATCATGGCGATCCGCTCTGCGCACGAAGCCAAGGGCGACAGCGGCCGCACCAAGATCCTGGTGCCGGAAAGCGCCCACGGCACCAACCCGGCGACCGCCGCCGCCTGCGGCTACAGCGTCGACGCCATCCCGGCGACCGCCGACGGCCGCGTCGACCTGGAGGCGCTGAAGGCCAAGCTCGGCCCCGACGTCGCCGGATTGATGCTGACCAACCCCAACACCTGCGGCCTGTTCGAACGCGACATCATCACGATCGCCGAGGCGGTGCACGCGGCCGGGGCCTATTTCTACTGCGACGGCGCCAACTTCAACGCCATCGTCGGGCGGGTGCGTCCGGCCGACCTCGGCATCGACGTCATGCACATCAACCTGCACAAGACCTTCTCCACCCCGCACGGCGGCGGCGGTCCGGGGTCGGGGCCGGTGGTGTTCGCGGAATCGCTGGCGCCCTTCATCCCGGTGCCCTACGTCACCCATGGCGCGAACGGCTTCGCGCTGGTCGAAAACGCCGGCGGCGGCCAGGCCTTCGGCCGCATGAAGGCGTTCCACGGCCAGATGGGCATGTTCGTCCGCGCGCTCGCCTACATGCTCAGCCACGGCGCCGATGGGCTGCGGCAGGCGTCGGGCGACGCGGTGCTGAACGCCAACTACGTGATGGCGCGGCTGGAGGACGTGATGACGGCCTCCTTCGACGGCCCGTGCATGCACGAGTGCCTGTTCGACGACCGTTTCCTGAAGGGGACCGGGGTCACCACGCTCGACATGGCGAAGGCGCTGATCGACGAGGGCTTCCACCCGATGACCATGTATTTCCCGCTGGTCGTCCACGGTGCCCTGCTGATCGAGCCGACCGAGACGGAGAGCAAGGCCAGCCTGGACCAGTTCGTCGACGCGCTGCGCGCGCTGGCGGAGCGGGCCAAGTCGGGCGACGCCGCTTATTTCCAGGCGGCCCCGCGCCTGACCCCGCGCCGCCGCCTGGACGAGACGGCGGCTGCCCGCAAGCCGGTGCTGCGTTGGACCCCGCCGGTCGCGGCGGAGGCTCTGGCGGCGGAGTAAGGGGCCGCGGCGGTTGCCCCCTCCCTAACCCTCCGCCGCTTTGGCAAAAGGCACCCTCTCCCGCCGAACGCGGGGGAGGGTCGGGGAGGGGGCAACAGCTCACTTGTCGTTTTTGTCGACGTACTTGTCGGCCTTCTTCTGATCCTCGGCGGCTTCGCGGGCCATCTCGTCGCCGATCTTCGGGTCGATGCGCTTGGCCTCCTCGATCAGCTCGCGCGCCTTGCGGGGGTCGCCGCCGGCCGCCTTGTCCAGCGCCTGCTCGGCGAGGTCGTGGGCCTTCTTGTGTTCCGGGGTCTGTTCGTGGCGGTTGGCCATGGGGTTGGTCTCCTGGGTGAGGCGGAGGTCAAGGTGGATGTTGTCCAACAGCCCCATCCCCGCAGAGTTCCTCCGACCGCACCCGCTGCCGCAGCGCACAAAAATTTTTCAGAAAGCACGGAATAGTCGTGGGGGTGTGGCCGTTCATGGCGATGTCCGGTGGCCACGAGCCACCCTGCAACTCCGGTGGCCCCGGCCACCCTGCACAGGGCAACGCGAACTCCCCATGAGCAACCCGAAGAACCCGATCCGGCGCGCCGCGATTGCCGCCGCACTGCTGGCCGTGACCGCCGGCCACGCGTCCTTCTGGTCCTGGCGCAACGCGCCGACGCCGGTGGAGGCGGAGCCCGGTCGCATCGAATCCGTGTCCTACTCGCCGTCGGGCCGCAACTACGACCCGAACCACCAGCCGGTGGTGCCGCGCCAGGACATCGAGAAGGACATGAGCGCCATCGCCGGCTTCGCCGACGGCGTGCGCACCTATTCCACGCTGGGGTCGCAGGGCGAGGTCCCGGCGGTCGCGGTGTCCAAGGGCCTGGACGTCACGCTCGGCATCTGGCTGAGCAAGGACAAGGTCCGCAACGAGCGGGAGGTGCTGCACGGCATCGCGCTGGCCAAGGAGTTCCGCGGCATCAAGCGCATCGTCGTCGGCAACGAGACGCTGCTGCGCGCCGAACTGACCGACGCCGAACTGGCCGGCTACATCAAGTGCGTCCGCGCCGCCGTCCCCGCCGGCATCAAGGTCGGCACCGCCGACGTCTGGTCGGAGATGGTCAAGGCCGACGCCACGGTGAAGGCGTCCGACTTCATGGGCGTCCACGTGCTGCCCTACTGGGAAGGCGTGCCGGTCACCGACGCGCTGATCTGGATCCGCGACCGCCTCGACACCGTGCGCAAGGCGCATCCGGGCAAGCCGCTGTTCGTCGGCGAGGTCGGCTGGCCGTCGGGCGGCGAGAATTTCCACGACGCCTACCCGACGCCGGAGGCGCAGGCCGCCGTCGTCCGCGGCTTCGCGGCCGAAGCCAACGCGCTCGGCATCCATTACAACGTCGTCGAGGCGTTCGACGGCGTGTGGAAGTCGACCATCGAAGGTTCGCCCGGCCCGACCTGGGGCGTGCTCGACGCCGATCGCCAGCCGAAATGGGCGATGACCGGTGCCGTCGCCGCTCCCTACGGCGACCGGGTCGGCGCCGCCGTGGCGCTGGCCGTCGGCCTTGCCCTGTCGGCCTTCGCCGTGTTCCGCCGCCGGACCAACGCCGGCTTCGCGCTGGCCGCCTCGCTCGGCGCCAACATCATCGGCTTCGCCATCGGCTCCGCCGTGGCCGGCGCCTTCGCCGAGTACCTGACCTTCGGCGCCGTCACCACCTGGGGCTCCGCCTTCGCGCTCGGCGCCCTGATGATGAGCATCGCCTTCGCCGATCTGGTCGACGTCGCCCGCCGCCTGCTGACCGGCCGCGCCCCGGCGCTGCTGCCCCACGCCGTGCCGGCCGCCGGTCACCACACGCCGATGGTGTCGATCCACGTCGCCGCCTGCCGCGAGCAGCCGGACGTGCTGAACGCCACGCTGGCCTCGCTGTCGCGGCTGGACTACCCGAACTACGAGGTCGTCGTCCTGATCAACAACACCGAGGAGGAGCATCTGGTCCGCCCGGTGGAGGAGATGTGCCAGGCGCTCGGCCCCAAGTTCAAGTTCCACTGGTACAAGAAGATCTCCGGCTTCAAGGCCGGCGCGCTGAACGCCGCGCTGCGCCACACCGACCCGTCGGCCGAGATCGTCGCCGTGCTGGACGCCGACTACACCGTGTCGCCCGACTGGCTGTCGAAGCTGGCCCCGACCTTCGCCGACCCGTCGGTCGGCATCGTCCAGGCGCCGCAGGAACACCGCGACGGCCACGAGACGGCGCTGAAGGCCGCGATGACCGCCGAGTACCGTCCGTTCTTCGACGTCGGCATGCAGGAAGGCGTGTCGTCCCAGGCCTTCATCTGCCACGGCACGATGATCATGCTGCGCCGCTCCGCCATGGACCAGGTCGGCGGCTGGTCGGAGGCCGGCATCTGCGAGGACACCGAACTGGGCCTGCGCATCCTGTCGGCCGGCTACCGCGCCGCCTACACCGACGAGCGTCTCGGCGCTGGTCTGGCCCCCGACAACTTCATGCAGTTCCGCAAGCAGCGCGACCGCTGGGTGTTCGGCTCGACCCAGATCGTCCGCGCCCACTGGAAGAAGTTCCTGCCGGGTTCGGCCGAGCTGAGCGCGCGGCAGAAGCTGGGCTACGTCACCAACTGGATCCGCTGGTGGTCCGACGCCGTCGGCCTGGCCGCCGCCGCCGCCGCCGTGGTCTGGACCTTCGCCTCGCTGGTGCTGCCGCTGCACCTGCCGCCGGTGGCCGCCACCGCCGCCGTCCTGGGTGCCCTGGTTCTGCGCGCCGGTTCCAGCCTGCTGGCCTCGCGCTACGCCTCCGGCAACAGTTGGAAGGAGAGCCTGGGCGCCTGCGCCGTCGGCATGGCGCTGTCGACCACCGTGGCGCTGGCCGCCCTGCGCGGTCTGGTCCGCAAACAGGACGCCTTCCGGGTGACCGCCAAGGGCGGCAAGCGGTCCAAGGGCCGCTTCTGCGCCCGGCCGGAAGCCATCCTGTCCGGCGCCCTGGTCGCCGCCTCGGCCACCGCGGCCCTGGTCAACCCGCTGGGCACCCTGTCGCTGGAGCTGTGGTCGATCCTGCTCGCCGCCATGGCGGTGCCCAACCTGATGGCCGTCGCCTTCGCCATCGGTGACATGCTGCCGGTCCGCGAGGCCAAGCCGGCGCCGGTTCCCGCGGTCCAGCAGACCGCCCCGGTTGCCCAGGAGCAGGGTGCGAACCGCCCGATGGCCGCCTGACGCTCCCAAGATCGTCCTGCCGTCGCCCACACCGCCCCCTTTCCCGCCTGCCCGGCGGGGGAGGGGGTGTCTTTTTGGGAGGAGCTACGCCCTTCCCACCAAGGTCAAACTTGTGAGTGCGGCGCTTCCTGATACCATCGACGCCCGACAACGACGCGCGAGCCAACGCGCGACCGAACCGCAGCAACCGGACCGCAATTCCGAGGGAGGAAGCCATGCACGTCGTCTCCGCGTCCGATCAACCGCCGCGCTCCCTGCTGGCGGACGACAACCGGGGCCGCCTGGAAGGGTGGCTGGCCGGGCAGGCCGGTGCCTCCCGCGTCACGGTGACCGAGGACGGACGTCTGGGCGGCGGTGCGATCTCCCTCAATCTGGCGGTGACGCTGGACATCGACGGCGGCCCGCTGGCCGGGCGGCACGCCTGCGTGCTGCGGGCGGAGGGGGGCGGACGGATCTCCGCCAGCATCGGCAAGCTGCGGGAGTTCGTGGTGCTGCGCGCCGCCTTCGCGGCCGGCGTCGCGGCGCCGGAGCCGCTGTTCGCCTGCGACGACCCGGCGGTGCTGGGCCCCGACTTCTACATCATGCGGCGGGCCGAAGGGCTGGGCGCCGGCCACGCCATCACCCGCTCCGAGGCGCCGCAGGCGGACCTGGCGCGCGAACTCGGCCGGCAGCTCGGCCGGCTGCACCGGGTGACACCCGACACGCCCGGCCTGGACCGGCTCGCCGAAGCGCCGGAATGCCCGGCGCAGGAGACGCTGGCGCAATTCCGCGCCTGGCTCGGCGACCTCGGGCGGCGCGACCCGGTGCTGGCCTGGGGCCTGCGCTGGATGGAGGTCAACGCGCCGCTGCCGGGGGCGGTGGTGCTGTGCCACCGCGATTTCCGCACCGGCAATTATCTGGTCAAGGACGGCGCCCTGACCGCCATCCTGGATTGGGAGTTCGCCGGTTTCAGCGACCCGATGGAGGATCTGGGCTGGTTCTGCGCCCGTTCCTGGCGCTTCCGCCGCCCCGACCGCGAGGCCGGCGGCATCGCCGACCGCGCCGACTTCTATGCGGGCTATGAGGAAACCTCCGGCCGCCGCGTCGATCCGGCGCGCGTCGCCTATTGGGAAACCGCCGCCTACCTGCGCTGGGCCGCCATCGCGGTCGAGCAGGGACGCCGCCACACCTCCGGCGCCGAACCGTCGCTGGAACTGGCGCTGACCGGCCGGATGCTGCCGGAGATCGAAATGGACATGCTGCGCCATCTGCGGTCGATCGGCGGTTTGTCGGCGACCTCGGCCGTCGGTTCGGCCATCGACAAGGTGGCTTGATGCGGACCAACCCCGACGCCCGCGGGCTGCTGGACATCGCCGCGGCCACCTTCCGCACCGACGTGCTTCCCCATGTGGCGCCCGAGGCGCGCTACGCCGCGCTGATGGTTGCCAACGCGCTGGAGATTGCCCAGCGCGAGTTGACCGGCCTCGACGCCTCCGGCCACGCCATGCTGGCGGCGCTCGCCCTGCTCTACGGCGAGGACGCCTACGACGATCTCGGTGGCAACGACCTGCGCCACCGGGTCGAGGCGCTGCAACACCGCCTGTGCATCGAGATCGCCGCCGGCGACTTCGACCACGACGGCCAGGACACGCTGCTGGATTCGTTGGAGGCCATCGTCAAGGCGCGGCTGGCGATCTTGAACCCGAAGGCGGCGGGGTAGGGGCGGATCCGGTCGCCGACGAGGTTTTTTATCCTCCGCTTATTCCCGACCTGTGGCCGTGCTAGGAAGGAGAAGCCTGTTCCATATGATGGAGGCTCCTGCATGTCCCGCCGCTGCCGACCGACACGCAACCACTCCACAATCGGCCCGTTTGCTGTCCGCCGATCCGACGCATGGCGGCCGTCCGGGCGAATGGAACGATGAAACAGCCCGGCGTGAACGTTTCACCCGGTTTCAAATGTTCCATTCGCGATCAGCAGGGCGGCTCGACCTGCCAAGATGCCGCTCCGGTTCTCACGCCAAGCTCTGCGTGGGAAGCAGCGCCGCACAGCCGGCACTCGACAGCGGGAGGCGGTGGCTCCATATAATCGGTTCCCGTTCCGTACCCCTCCTCTGATCGGATCGTCGCCCCATGGCAAGCCCTGTCCTCTCCGCCATTCCCGCCAAGCCGCTCGCGAAGCTGGAAGCCGGGAAGCCGTTCGTCATCGTGTCGGACTACACGCCGGCCGGCGACCAGCCGCGGGCGATCGAGGAACTGACCGCCGGGCTGAGGCAGGGCGAGAAGGATCAGGTGCTGCTGGGCGTCACCGGGTCGGGCAAGACCTTCACCATGGCGCACGTCATCCAGACGCTGCAGCGGCCGACGCTGGTGCTGGCGCCAAACAAGACGCTGGCGGCGCAGCTCTATGGCGAGATGAAGTCCTTCTTCCCGAACAACGCGGTGGAGTATTTCGTCTCCTATTACGACTATTACCAGCCGGAAGCCTACGTCCCGCGCACCGACACCTACATCGAGAAGGAATCCTCGATCAACGAGCAGATCGACCGCATGCGCCACTCGGCGACGCGGGCGCTGCTGGAACGGGACGACGTCATCATCGTCGCCTCGGTGTCGTGCATCTACGGCATCGGTTCGGTCGAAACCTATTCGGAGATGACGGTCGACCTGCGCAAGGGCGAGGTGATCGCCCAGCCCGACCTGCTGCGCAAGCTGACCGAGCTGCAATACAAGCGCAACGACGCCGCCTTCGGGCGCGGCCTGTTCCGCGTGCGCGGCGACACGGTGGAGCTGTTCCCCGCCCACATGGAAGACCGCGCCTGGCGCATCTCGCTGTTCGGCGACGAGATCGAGGGCATCCACGAGATCGACCCGCTGACCGGCGAGAAGCTGGCGGCGCTGGAGGCGGTGCGCGTCTACCCGAACAGCCACTATGTGACGCCCAAGCCGACGCTCAATCAGGCGATCAACCAGATCAAGAAGGACCTGAAGGATCGGCTGGAGGAGTTCGCCGCCGAAGGCAAGCTGCTGGAGGCGCAGCGGCTGGAGCAGCGCACCACCTTCGACATCGAGATGATGGCGGCGACCGGCTCCTGCGCCGGCATCGAAAACTACTCGCGCTATCTCACCGGCCGCGCCGCCGGCGAGCCGCCGCCGACGCTGTTCGAGTATCTGCCCGGCGACGCCCTGCTGATCGTCGACGAGAGTCACGTCATGGTGCCGCAGATCGGCGGCATGTACCGCGGCGACTTGGTGCGCAAGTCGACGCTGTCCGACTACGGCTTCCGCCTGCCCAGCGCCAAGGACAACCGCCCCCTGAAGTTCGAGGAGTGGGAGGGCATGCGGCCGCAGACGGTGTTCGTCTCGGCCACGCCCGGCCCTTGGGAGCTGGAGCGCACCGGCGGCGTCTTCACCGAACAGCTGGTCCGCCCGACCGGCCTGATCGACCCGCCGGTGATCGTCCGCCCGACCGAGACCCAGGTCGACGACCTGATCGGCGAGTGCAAGGAGGTGGTGGCCAAGGGCTACCGCGTGCTGGTCACCACCCTGACCAAGAAGATGGCGGAGGCGCTGACCGAATACATGCACGAGGCGGGCTTGCGCGTGCGCTACATCCACTCCGACGTCGAGACGCTGGAGCGCATTGAGATCATCCGCGACCTGCGGCTCGGCGCCTACGACGTGCTGGTCGGCATCAACCTGCTGCGCGAGGGGCTGGACATCCCGGAATGCGCGCTGGTGGCGATCCTGGACGCCGACAAGGAAGGCTATCTGCGTTCCAAGACGTCCCTGATCCAGACCATCGGCCGCGCGGCGCGCAACGTCGACGGCCGCGCCCTGCTCTACGCCGACAAGATCACCGACAGCATGAAGTACGCCATTGACGAGACGGCACGTCGCCGTGAAAAGCAAATGGCCTACAATCTGGAACACGGCATCACCCCGGAGTCGATCAAGAAGGCGATCGGCGACATCATGGAAAGCGTCTACGAACGCGGCGACCATGTGACGGTGAAGACCGGGCTGAACGCCACCGAGTTGGTCGGCCACAACCTGAAGACCGTCATCGCCGACCTGGAAAAGCGCATGCGCGCCGCTGCCGCCGACCTGGAGTTCGAGGAGGCCGCCCGGCTGCGCGACGAGTTGCGCCGGCTGGAGGCGATGGATCTGGGTCTGGAAACCCCCGGCAGCATCGGCATCAGCACCGCCCGCCAGGGCCGCGGCATCCCCGAAGGCGCCTCGAAGAAGCAGGGACGGCGCCGCCGCGGACCGTGAGCTTGCGGCTGGAACGGGCGCCACCCTTGTCGTCGGCTGGTTGCATCACCATACTCCCGCTTCCCGCGGGACGACGCGGGGAGCCGGAGGAGGGCCGAGGTTTGTCGTTTCGCCGTGTCGTGATGGTGCCGCTGATGGCGCTGGCGCTGTGGGGCGCCGGGTTGGCGTCGGTTCCCATCGCCGCCGCAGCGGACGCCAAATCCGCGGCGAAGCCGGCAACGGTCGCCGAGCTGCCGCCGCCGTCGCTCAAGACCAAGTCCACCGACTGCGAGCTTGCCGAACAGGGCGACGCCAACGCCGCCTATCGGCTGGCCCGCCGGTACCTGTTCGGTGCCGGGGTGCACAAGAACCGCCGGCTCGGCACCGCATGGCTGCGCGCCGCCGCCTCGCGCGGGCATCCGGAGGCGCGCCGGCTGGTCAATTACGTTCCTGGCCGGATGGGGCGCATCCGCCCCTGGTGCCGGCCGGGGGCCGGTCCGGTGCGCGAACTCGGTCCACCGCCGGCCGAGGTGGTGTCTCTGGTCAACGCCATCGCGCCGAAATACGGCCTCGACCCGGCGCTGGTGCTGGCGGTGATCCAGGCGGAGAGCGCCTTCCGCACCGACGCGGTGTCGCCCAAGGACGCCGCCGGGCTGATGCAGCTGATCCCGGACACCGCCGACCGCTTCGGCGTCGGCAACGTCTTCGACGCGCGCGAGAACATCACCGGCGGGGTGAAGTACCTGCGCTGGCTGCTGGCCTATTTCCAGGGCGACGTCACGCTGGCGCTGGCCGGCTACAACGCCGGCGAGGGGGCGGTCGACCGCTACAAGGGCATCCCGCCCTATGAGGAGACGCGCAACTACGTGCGCATCATCCGCCGCCTCTACGCCGCCGACCGCCATCCCTTTGACAGTGCGGTGGCGGAACCGTCGCCGGCGTTCGCCGGTGTCGCCAAGGACGAGGCTGCGGAGTTGCCACGCCCGGCCAAATCGCCGAAAAAGGGGTGAGTGAATCCCAAGCCCGGAACAGGAGTGACCCGCCCGTGCCGATGTCCGAACGCAGCGTCCTTGGCCTCAGCGCCGCCGGGTTCCACAGCATCGCCTACACCCAGTGGGGGCGCGACGACGCGGCGCGCACCGCGCTGTGCGTCCATGGGCTGACGCGCAATGGCCGTGATTTCGACCGGCTGGCGCTGGCGCTGGTTGATGGTTGGCGCGTCGCCTGCCCCGACGTGGTCGGGCGCGGGCGCAGCGACTGGCTGCCGGTGCCGGCGCTCTACGGCTACCCGCAATATTGCGCCGACATGGTGGCGCTGATCGCCCGGTTGGGGGTGGAGCAGGTCGACTGGGTCGGCACCTCGATGGGCGGGCTGATCGGCATGACGCTGGCCGCGCAGGCGAAAAGTCCGATCCGCCGCATGGTCATCAACGACGTCGGCCCCTTCATCGCCCAGGCCGGGTTGCAGCGAATCGCCGACTACGTCGGCAAGGACCCGGTGTTCGAGGACATGGCGGCGCTGGAATCCTACCTGCGCTTCGTCCTGATGGGCTTCGGCACCATCAGCGACGACTGCTGGCGCCATATGGCCGAACACAGCGCGCGGCCGATGCCCGACGGGCGGTTCCGGCTGGCCTATGATCCGGCGATCGGCGAGGCGTTCAAGACGGCGCCGATCACCGACGTCGATTTGTGGGCGCTGTGGGACCGGGTGCGCTGCCCGGTGCTGGTGCTGCGCGGCGCCGATTCCGACCTGCTGAGCGCCGAAACGGCGGAGCGGATGACCCAGCGGGGTCCGGGAGCCTCCGGTCTGGTGCGGGTGGTCGAGTTCCCCAACACCGGCCACGCCCCGGCCTTGATGACCGCCGACCAGATCGCGGTCGTCCGCAACTTCCTGGCGGAGGGCTGAGCCTCCGCCGGTGGCGCTGCGCTCAGTTCACCCGGCGCAGCACCGTATCCAGCCGGCCGTGCCCGTCCTTGTCGAGCCACGTGGCGGCGATGCGGCCGTCGGGGCGCAGGCGATAACGCAGGAGGTTGCGGCCCTTCTCGTCGAACACCAGTTCGCCATCCTCGATCCGGCCCTTGCGGCGGACCCGCTCGAAGGGCTGGTCGGCCTCCATCCCGGCGCCCAGGACATAATCGGCGTAGACCGCGTCGCCGTCGCCCTTTTCCACCGACAGGGCGACTTCGCGGCCGTTGATGTAGCTGCCGTACCAGACCCCGACATAGGGGCGCGCGGCGGCGGCAACGGCGGCGGGGGTGTTGGCGGGGGTGCCGTTGGCCGACCCGGAACCGACCGCGGGCATGGCGGCCTGCATCAGCTCGGCGCTCGGGCTGCGGCCCCAGGAGTCGTCGCAGGGCGGGTCGTTGGGGGAGGTCGGTGCCTCGGCGAAGCGGATGATGCAACCGGCGAAGCGGCGGACGAACAGGCCGGTGTTGGCGGCGCCATGGCCGGTCAGCAGCGCCGGCTGGTCGATCACCAGGTTGGTCAGGCCGCGCTGGGTCAGGATGGACCGCGCCGGCTCGCCGCGTCCGCCCGGATCGAAATCGTCGCCGTGGAAGAAGAACAGCATGACACGGGCTTGACGCACGTTGCGCAGGATCGGCCAGAGCTGCGCCGCGTTCTCGCGGTAGCTGTCGAAGGCCTCGGTGAAATTGCCGAAGGCGGCGGGCGCCGTGGCGATCACGGCGTCGACCGCGCTGGTCTGTCCAGCGGCGATCAGCGAGATGAAGGCGCCGAAGGACTGCCCGGTGAGGGTGACGCGGCGATAGCCCTTGCCCCGCAGCGCTTCGGCATAGCCGGCCAGCGCGCGCGAGCTGTTGGGCAGCGTGTCGCTGACCCGCATGCGGTCGAGGCGGTAGACGTCCCAGCCGGCGTCGCGCATCGCCTTCATGTAGAGCGGGGTCGGCGCCTCCGAATCCTCGGATTCCACCGAACGTCCGTGGCTCCACACCACGGCGCCGCGGGCCTTGGCCGGCCCCGCCAGCGATGCTTCGCCATAGGCGGGCTTCAGGATGATCTGGGCTGCCGCCGGGGTGGCGGCCAGACCACCGGCCAAACCGCAGGCCATGGGCAGCCCCACCACCGCGATCAACCCCAGAAAGGCGTCTCGAAGCGTCCGCATCATCCCCACCGGCTCCCTTGTGCTGCTGGTCGGTTCAGAATTGGCTGGGGAGGTTAACGCGACCTTTCCGTTCCCTGGCGCCCGCTTTTTATCACAGGTGCGGCAGGGTCAATGTGTCGCAATTAAGAATGACTCGCAATCAATCGCGTCCGACGTTAGGATGCCCCCGCAACCGAACGAAGGAGCATCGGCATGTGCGGTACGGTGGGTGAGGGGCGGCCGTCGCCCTGGACGACGTCGGACCTGACGGCGGCTGAGCGGGCGCTGTTGAGCGGCGTGCGGCAGTGGTTCCGCGCCGGCACCGCCGGGGCAATGGCGTCGATGCGGATTGGGCTGAACGTTGCCGGGGTGCCGAACACCGCCCTGCTGCCGCTGTTCGCGCTGCTGGGCACCTTCGCGGTGGCCGGTTCGCGGCGGCCGGAGATCCGCTGCCCCGCCTGCAGCCGCATCAGCGTCGACGAGGCGGCGTTGCTCGATGCGCTGGCGGCGGTGCAGGGCGGCGACGCGGAAAGCGCGGCCCAACTGTTCGACCGCTGGCTGCCGCTGGTGGCGCTGTGCATGGCGACCGACGCCCTGCGCGAACTGGCGGGCATCCTGGACGGCGCGCGCATTCATCTGCCGCGGCGGCGCGCGGCGCGGCTGGTGGCGGCGATGGCCGCGGAGTGACCGGCGCGGAGGTCTATTCGGCGGCTTTCCGAACCGCCAGGTGTCGACCGCCGCTCTCGGCCGGGAGCTGTTTTTCCAGCAGCCATTGGTCGATGGCGACACGGACCAGCCGGCCCTCCGGCGTGTGATAGATGAACTGACCGCGCTCCCGCCCGCAGTGCTGGTAGCCGAACCGCTCGTAGAAGGGCAGAACTCCGGCGTTGTCGCGGTCAACCCCCAGTTCGGCGACCGTGACGCCGCGCTGCTCCACGACCTGTTCCGCCGCGCGCAACAGCAAAGCCCCCAGCCCAAGCCCGCGGAACGGCTGGAACACACGCAACGCCCACAGGGTGGCCCGGCCGCTCGGACGCTTGCGCAGGAAGTCGATGCAGATCTGGCCAGCGGGGAAGCCGTTGACGTCGGCCAGCAGCATGGCGCCATCACCGCGTTCCTGCAGGCGGTAGGCGCCGGCGATGATCTCGCGGTGCGGTGTGTGAAGGCCGTACCATTCCAGCGTCGGTAAGTCCGTCTCACGGGCCGGCCGGACCGTCACCGGCAGCGGCAGGGTGGTGCGGCCGACGGCCGGTGCACCTGACCCCTGCGGCTCCGACATGGGGTGCTTCGCCACGGTGCGCCGGTTTGCTGGTGCCATGATGCCGATGCCCTGCGCGGTTCCCATCATCGTCGTGGCCGTCACCCTGCCAAGCGGGCGTCCGGGTCTGCCGGAAACAACCTTACACACCGCACGGCCGTTCCAGTGCTGATCGGTCGGCATAAGGCTTTCGGCCAGGACCGGTGAACGGAACGGTCAGCACCCTCAGCGATCACTTCCGTAAAATTTTAGAGAATATTCAGCCTGATTAAAGATTCGGGGGAAATTTGCGGTGGCGGTGAAGAGTTCTATGCCCGTCCCCGAAGGACCCGTATGGAGTTCGTTGCAGGGTTGAATGACGGAAGTCTTATTGACGCCACACGGCTGTGCTTGATAAGCACATGCACGTGCAGAGAAGCATTCTTCTGTTTTTCGGAACCCTAAGAAACTTATCTAAAATGTTTTCATGTGATTGGGGGAGGTGAATCATGATGAGGATCGTCAATCTTGGACGCACCGGACTGTTCGTGGCCATGCGCGGCGGTTGCCTGACCAGCCTGGGCGGGCGCAGCCACTGGCGCAGCGTGGACGAGGTGCGCCGCGCCGCCCTGGCCGAAAACATCCCGGTCAGCGACCTCGTGGTCCGCACATTGCCCTGATGGGCCATCACCGGCGGGTTGCGCCGGCGGTGGTCCACGAACGCCGATCGTCGAACGGCGCGGGCCAAATGACAAAGGGCCAAACGACGAAGGGCGCGTTCCGTGGAGCGCGCCCTTCGTCGTTGCGGGCCCTGCCGCGGCAGTGAGGGGTCAGCCGGCGCGGACGCGGGTAAGGAAGCGGTCGACTTCGGTCCTCAGGGTGTTCGACTGGCGCGACAACTCGTTGGTGGCGTCCAGCACATGACGGGCTTCATCGCCGGCACCGTTGGCCGAGGCGTTGACCGCGACAATGGTCTCGCTCACCTCGCGGGTGCCGATGGAGGCCTGCTGGACGTTGCGGGCGATCTCGGTCGTCGCGGCGCCCTGTTCCTCCATGGCCGTGGCGATGGAGGTCGAGATCTCGTTGATGCGGGCGATGGTGCCGGAGATGGAGCGGATGGCGCCGACCGCCTCCTGCGTCGCGCCCTGGACGGCGCCAATCTGGGAATTGATCTCTTCCGTCGCCTTGGCGGTCTGGTTGGCGAGGCTCTTGACCTCCGACGCGACGACGGCGAAACCCTTGCCCGCCTCGCCGGCGCGGGCCGCCTCGATGGTGGCGTTCAGCGCCAGCAGGTTGGTCTGGCTGGCGATGTCGTGGATCAACTTCACCACCTGCCCAATCCTGCTGGCGGCGTCGGCCAACCCCTGAACGGTGGCGTTGGTGCGCTCCGCTTCGGTCATCGCCTCGTTGGCGATGGCAGCGGACTGCGTCACCTGATGGGTGATCTCGCCGATGGAGGCGGTCAGTTCCTCCGCCGCCGCGGCGACGGTCTGGATGTTGACGGAGGCCTCTTCGGCCGCGGCGGCCACCTGGGTGGACTGCTCGCTGGTCCGTTCCGCGGTGCGGCTCATGGTCAGGGCGCTGCCCTGCAACTGCTGCGCCGCGGTCGCCACCGCCTGCACCACACCCTTGACCTCGCGTTCGAAGCTGTCGGCGGTCGTGCCGAGTTCCCGGGCGATGATCGCCGCGGTGTTGAGGTCGATGTAGACCGAGGTGGCAAGGTCCATGTCCAGGAACACGGCCTTGTTGATCGCCTGCAGCAGTTGCGCCAGCTTTTCCGGTTTCTTGCGATGGATCTGGCTGGCCAGATCGATCAACTTGTTCAGCGTGAAGCAATAGGCGCCGGTGTACCAGCGCGGCTCCAGCCCGA
Organism: Azospirillum sp. TSO35-2; assembly: GCF_003116095.1. GTDB lineage: Bacteria > Pseudomonadota > Alphaproteobacteria > Azospirillales > Azospirillaceae > Azospirillum. The sequence goes on along the minus strand of NZ_LGRA01000018.1, from coordinate 773,472 downwards.
TGCGCTGGTGCGTCTGGCCGATCTTCAGCACCTGATTGACGTAGGCCTCGTCGAACGTGCCGGTGAAGACGTTGCGCAGCCAATGCTGCTTCTGAAGGTCGCGCGCGCGGCCCACCGTCGCCGGGTTGCTTAGCAGCGGTGCCACCTGCGGCACCGACCGCAGGTAGACATAGAACTCCTCCAGGATCTGGTCGATCCGCTGCGCCAGATGGGGTTGGAACTCTCTCAACGTGGCCTTGGTGGCCTCATCGATGCGCAGGAAGCTGATGCGGTCGATAACGGACTGAGTCTGCGCAACGTTCGACATGAAGCCTTCTCCGAATGAGATATGCCAACAGTAGTAAATATTTCGCAAAATGCAAAATTTTCCAACAGGCGGCACATCATGCTCAGCCGGGCGCATCGTTAAACCGGTCACATTGTCGCAGACCGCCGACCGGCGAGGGAACCACCGGGCGCCGTGATCCGAACAGAAAAAAGCCGGCGGAGCTGATGGCGCCGCCGGCGGTAAGGTGACAGGTCTGGAGGCAACAGGCGGGCGACAGGCCCGCGGGAGTGGTGCGGTGCCCCGGACTGCCGTCCGGTTCACCGCACGAGCCCTGTCCCGCGCGCTGCCAGCGCCGGACGGGGGCAAGGGGAAGGGGCCGTCAGGCAACCATCGGCGTCGCCGGACGGCGCAACGCCTGGGCCGCGCTCAGCACCGCTTTCTGAAGTTTTTCAAAGGCCCGTACCTCGATCTGGCGCACCCGCTCACGCGACACCGAGAATTGCTGGCTCAGCGCTTCAAGGGTCGAGGGATCGTCCTTCAGGCGGCGTTCGAACAGGATGCGCCGCTCGCGGGCATCGAGCCGGTCGAGCGCCTGACCGACCAGCCGGCGGCGCAGCGCCAGTTCGTCGGCCTCGGCCAGCATGGTGTCCTGCGTCGGCCGGTCGTCGGCCAGCAGTTCCAGCCAGTTGGTTTCGCCGTCGGACGACAGGGTGGCGTCGAGCGAGCTGTCGTTGGCGGCAAGGCGGCGGTTCATCTCCACCACTTCGGCGGCCGGTACGTCCAGCTCCGCGGCGATGGTCGCCACCGTCTCCGGCGACAGGTCGCCCTGTTCCAGTTCCGCCATCTGGCTCTTCAGGCGGCGCAGGTTGAAGAACAGCTTCTTCTGCGCGGCGGTCGTGCCCATCTTCACCAGAGACCAGCTGTGGAGGATGTATTCCTGGATCGCCGCACGGATCCACCAGGTGGCGTAGGTGGCGAAGCGGAAACCGCGCTGCGGGTCGAATTTCTGGGCGGCCTGCATCAGGCCGACGTTGCCCTCCGCCACCAGATCGACCAGCGGCAGGCCGTAGCCGCCGAACCCACGGGCGATCTTGATGACGAGGCGCAGATGGCTGCCCACGAGCTGCTCCAGCGCCTGCGGATTGCCGCGCTCCCGCCAGGCGATGGCGAGGTCGCGTTCGATATCCGGCGCCAGGATGGGAAAGCGCTTGGACTCCTCGATGTAGCGGGTCAGGCTGGCGTTTTCACCGGTCAGCAGTTTCTTCAGCACGCGAATGCCTCCTCTCCAACGCTTTCACGGCCAACCCGCGTGGGGCCTGCTCGTGGCGGAGCCCGTGACGGGGATCGCCTGAGAGGCGATGATCCATCGGCGGACGCAGGAATATCGTCCGTCGCTTCGGCTCTTGCTGGTGTGGGGTTTGTATTTTCTGGGTGTCGTCAGGAAGTGCGTCCTTCCGACAATGTTAATGTGGCCGCGCAAACCCAACGGATCAAGCCTGTAAACGGCATGTTCCGGGTGTTTTTCGGCGTATACCCAGGCTCTTCTTCCACGCGCACCGGCAGTCTGGCGGAGGACGCATGCCTATGACCGTTGCCGATCCGCCGATGAACTTTCGGGCAGGTCGCTTTGCCGGCTGATCCCTTACCTGTCCCACCAGCCGAATGTCCGGCACCGCCACCGCAAAGGGGATTGGCTGAAGGTCAGCCCAGGGGGCGGGAGGCGGCTATGCCTCAGCGGCGAGGGAGGGTCTGGAACCGCCCGTGGCCTAGGACCCTAGATGGGAAGGCCGAGCGGCTTCGCCACCCGAACCTTCGTCATACATCCGCAAGGCAGGATGCGGAGCGTTGGGGAATGGCGGAGCTGGCCGGACGGTCATACCCGAACGGAAGCGTGACGGCACCGCATCGATGCCGCCGGAGGGTCACGAAACGAAAACGGCGCGTCCCGAAGGACGCGCCGTTGCCGCAATCCGAAGGCGGTGACGTCCCGATTATTCGGTCGTCGCGCGCTTGCGGCCCAGGCCCAGCTTGGTCGCCATTTCCGAACGCGCCTTGGCGTAGTTCGGGGCGACCATCGGGTATTCGGCCGGCAGGCCCCACTTGGCGCGGTATTCGTCCGGGGTCATGTCGTAGACGGTCTTCAGATGCCGCTTCAGCATCTTCAGCTTTTTCCCGTCTTCCAGGCAGACGATGAATTCCGGGGTCACCGACTTCTTGATCGCAACGGCGGGCACGAGTTCCGCCTTGGCCGGGGCCGGCTTGTCGTCGCCCAGGTTGCGGAAAGCGGCCTGTACGCTGTTGATCAGCGTCGGCAGTTCATGGACCGGCACCGAGTTGTTGCCGACATAGGCGGCAACGACCTTGGCGGTCAGCGATTGCAGATCGGTCGTATCGATGGTCATGGCTGCGCTCCCCAACGGCAGTGGCGGCGTGTGGCTCAGCCGTTCACCTGGTCGCGCAACTGCTTGGCCGGCTTGAACTTCGGGGCCTTCGATGCGGCGATGGCGACAACCTCGCCCGTGCGCGGGTTGCGGCCTTCGCGGGCGGCGCGCTCGGCCACCTCGAAAATGCCGAAACCGGCCAGACGCACGTCCTCGCCGCGGCCCAGCGCACCGGAGATGCCCTCGAACACCGCCTGAACGACCTTGGCCGCGTCGGCCTTCTTGATGCCGGCGTTGGTGGCGACAGTCTCGATCAGTTCGGCCTGGTTCATGCAAAACTCCATTTGGTCGGTTTGGTTTCGGTTTTTCGGAGTTATTGGCAGAACGGCACCATCCGCACAAGAGCGAACAACGGATTGGCAACCGACGGTGTTTTTCTTGCGCTCTATTCCCATCCGACCTGTGGCGGCGATGCATCAAGCGCCGAGTCCCGGCGCTTCGCCGCCATGATTCCGGCCGTTCGCCGGCGTCAGCGCTGACCGTGGTCCGGCGACTCGTCCCGCGACTCGCCCAAGGCTTTGCAAGGATCGCCGGAACAATCCGGCCCGCCGATGCTTTGCCGGACGACGCGGTGTGAGGCCGCATCTTGACCCTTACGGTGGCGTCACCATCTGGCAAAGAGTTCGGGTCCGGGCCCCTCTGGCGACCGAGGCGTCGGTCGTGATGTCGGAACCGCTTGATTTCTTCGCTGACGCAGCGTCATCAAGTGGGTCTTGCGATGGACAGTGTGATCGCACCGGTTTTTCTCGAATTTCTGGGAAAACCAATCTGGATTTGGCTGGTGTTCGTCGGGGTTGTCCTGGCGTTGCTGGCGCTCGATCTCGGTGTGCTGAACCGGCGCGACCATGAGATCGGGATCGGTGAAAGCCTGAAGCTGTCGGCCTTCTACATCACCGTCGCGATGCTGTTCGGCGGCTGGATCTGGTGGTCGATGGGCGGCGAGGCCGGTCTGCAATACTACACCGGCTTCTTCGTCGAGAAGAGCCTGTCGCTCGACAACGTCTTCGTCATATCGCTGATCTTCGGCTATTTCGCCGTTCCCCGTGCGTTGCAGCACCGGGTGCTGTTCTGGGGCATCCTGGGCGTCATCGTCCTGCGCGGCCTGATGATCGGCGCCGGCGCCGCCCTGGTGGCCGAATTCCACGGCATCCTCTATCTGTTCGGCGCCTTCCTGCTGCTGACCGGCGTGAAGATGCTGTTTACGGCCGAGTCCGAGACGAACATCGCCGGCAACCCGGTGCTGCGTCTGCTGAAGCGGTACATCCCGGTCACCGACGGCTTCCACGGCCATCATTTCCTGGTGAAGCAGCCGGTGGCGGGGCAGGGTGGCGGTGTGGTGATGCGCTGGATGGCGACGCCGCTGCTGCTGGCGCTGATCATGGTCGAACTGGCTGACCTGGTCTTCGCGGTCGACAGCGTGCCGGCGATCTTCGCCATCACCACCGACCCCTATCTGGTCTACACCAGCAACATCTTCGCCATCCTCGGCCTGCGCGCCCTGTATTTCGCGCTGGCGGCGATGGTTCACCGCTTCCATTACCTGAAATACGCCCTGGCCCTGGTGCTGGTCTTCATCGGCGCCAAGATCTTCTACACCCAGCTCGTCGCCAAGCCCGACCCATTGATCACGCTTGGCGTCACGCTGGGCCTGATCGCTGGCGGCGTCGTGGTGTCGCTGTGGAAGACCAGCCGGGAGACAGGGGTGAAGGCGGCGGAGTAAGGGGGGCGGCGCTCCCCTCAGAACCCCAGCTTGACCAGTTCGGCGATGCTGTCGGCGGCGGTGCGGTGGAGGATGAACCGGCCGCCCGCCGCCTCCCAGGGATCGCGGGCCTTCTCGCGGTCGTCGACCAGCACGGTCCCGGGGCCGGCGTAGCGAGCCTTGTCGCGGGCCATGCAGGTGATGACCGGAACATCGGCGCCCAGCATGCGGGCAACCCAGCGCTTCTTCTGCTCCGGCGCCCAACTGCCCAGCGGCAGGCCGGTCAGGATGGTCGGCCGGTGCGGCGCGCAGAAGT
>NZ_LGRA01000018.1:678619-768738 GCF_003116095.1 Azospirillum sp. TSO35-2 | reverse complement strand
CCCTCCCCCGCTCTCAGCGGACCTATGGTCCGCCTGTCGCGTCAGCACAAAGCAAAGCTTTGTGCGAGAGCTGGCGCGGGAGAGGGGAGAGTTCGCGATGCCGCGGCAGTCCCCTCCACCGCCAAAGGCGGGGGAGGGTTAGGGAGGGGGCATCACGCCCGCACCTCCCGCATTCCCTCAAGCTGAGGACGCCCGCCCATGTCCGGTCTCGCCCTCGACGGCCTCGTCAAGCGTTACGGCTCCTTCACCGCCTTGCAGCGGACCGACCTGACCATCCCGCACGGCAAGTTCGTCTGCCTGCTCGGCCCCTCCGGCTGCGGCAAGACCACGCTGCTGCGAATGGTCGCCGGGCTCGACAGCCCGACCGAGGGCCGCATCCTGCTCGACGGCACCGACATCACCCACAAGCCGGCGCACCAGCGCAATTTCGGCATGGTGTTCCAGTCGCTGGCCCTGTTCCCGCACCTGACGGTGGGCGAGAACATCGCCTACCCGCTGCGCATCCGCGGCGTCACCAAGGCCGAGCAGGGCCGCGAGGTCGACCGGCTGCTGCAACTGGTCCGGTTGCCCGGGGTCGCCGACCGCGCCGTCTCGCAGCTGTCCGGCGGCCAGCGCCAGCGCATCGCCATCGCTCGCGCCCTTGCCCTGTCGCCCAAGCTGTTCCTGCTCGACGAGCCGCTCTCCGCGCTCGACGCCAAGCTGCGCGAGGCGATGCAGATCGAGCTGAAGCTGTTGCAGGAGCGGCTGGGCATCACCACCATCGTCGTCACCCACGACCAGCGCGAGGCGATGACCATGGCCGATCTGGTCGTGGTGATGTCGCAGGGCCGCGTCCGCCAGGCCGCCCCGCCGGTCGAGGTCTACCGCCGGCCGGCCGACAGCTTCGTCGCCGACTTCATCGGCATGACCAACCTGCTGCGCGGCCATGTCGCCGCCGGCGGGCTGGCGGTGGAGGGCGGCACGCTGGCGCTGCCCGGCCTGCCGCCGGCCGGCGAGGCGACCATCTCGGTCCGGCCGGAGGAGTTGCGCGTCCACCGCGACGCCGCCGGCCCGAACCGGCTGCCCGGCACCGTGTCCTTCATCCGCGACCTCGGCGCCCAGGTGGAGCTGCGCATCGACGTCGCCGGCCGCGAGCTGATCGCCGTGGCCACCCCGCAGGACCGGCCCGACGTCCATCCGGGCCAGATGGTGGGGGTCGAGCTGCCGGCCGCCGCCTGCGTGGTGCTCGACCAATGACGCGCGAGCCGCCCCGCCGGATCCTCGATTACGGTCCCATCGCCTTCCCGGCGGCGATGCTGCTGCTGTTCTTCGCCGTGCCCTTCGGGCTGATGATCGCGGTGTCCTTCTTCCAGCGGATCGAGGGCGGATTCTACGAACCGGCCTTCGTCTGGTCGAACTACGCCCGCTTCCTGTCGGTCTTCTTCGGCCGGGTGCTGAGCTTCTCGATGCTGCTGGCCGCCGGCGTCGCCGTGCTGTCGCTGCTGCTGGCCTTTCCCTTCACCTACATCCTGACCCGGCTGCGCCGCCGGGTGCAGGTGGTGTGGCTGGTCTTCCTGCTGTCGGTGCTGTCGCTGTCGGAGGTCATCATCGGCTTCGCCTGGTCGACGCTGCTGTCGGCCAACGCCGGCATCTCCAACCTGCTGGTCGCCGTCGGGCTGATGGACACGCCGACCTCGCTGGCGCCCGGCCTGGGGGCGGTGCTGACCGGCATCGTCTACCAAGCCTTCCCCTACACGGTGCTGGTGCTCTACCCGGCGCTGTCCCGGCTCGACCCGACGCTGATGGAGGCATCGCGGACGCTGGGCGCCTCGCCGGTGAAGAGCTTCTTCACCGTGGTGGTGCCGGCGCTGCGCAACACCATCGTGGCGACGCTGATCATGGTCTTCGTCTTCGCGCTCGGCTGCTACCTGCTGCCGCAACTGCTGGGCCGGCCGCAGCACTGGACGCTGTCGGTCCTGATCACCGACCAGGCGCTGTTCCAGGCCAACATGCCCTTCGCCGCGGCGATGGCGGTGTTCCTGGTGCTGGTCAGCCTGGGTCTGGTCGGCCTCTCCCTGCTGGTCGGCAAGAAGGAGCATGCGGCATGAGCGCCTTCCTGAACCGTCTGTTCCTGTCGGCCGTGGCGCTGTTCCTGGCGCTGCCGCTGGTGGTCGTCGCCGGCGTGTCGATCAACGCCAAGAAGTCGCTGACCTTCCCGCCGCAGGGCTTCTCGCTGGCGTGGTACGCGGAGATCTTCGCCGACAGCGGCTGGCGCGCGGCGCTGGAGTCCAGCCTGATCGTCGCCACGCTGTCCGCCTCCCTGGCGGTGCTGGTCGCCTTCCCGCTGGCGTGGTTCCTGTGGCGCTTCCGGGCGCCGTGGGCGAAGCTGGTCCACGCGCTGGGGCTGATGCCCTTCATCCTGCCGCCGGTCATCACCGCGCTGGGCTTCCTCGGCTTCTGGACCTCGACCGGCTTCTACGGCGAGGCGTGGACCGTGGTGGTCAGCCACGGCATCTTTTTCGTCACCCTGCCGCTGGTGACGGTGACGCTGGGCTTCTCCGCCATCGACCCGACGCTGGTGGAGGCGGCGGCCACCATGGGCGCCGACGACCGCACCGTGCTGCGCACCGTCGTGGCGCCGCTGATCCGGCCCTACGTGATCTCCGGCTTCGCCTTCGCCTTCGTGCTGTCGCTCAACGAATACATCATCACCTACATGACCGTCGGCTTCACCATGGAGACGCTGCCGGTCAAGATCTTCAACGCGCTGCGCTACGGCTACACCCCGACCATGGCGGCCATCGCCGTGCTGTTCGTCGCCGTCGCCGCGCTCGTCTTCGGCCTGATCGCCCGCTTCGGCGACCTTCCCAAGCTGCTCGGTGCGTGGTCCGCCGAGGACAGCACGCACTGATGCCGACAGGAGACCCAGTTCCCATGTTCGATGCCACCAAGCTCCAGCGCCTGCGCGACCGTTACGGCAACGCGGCCGGCGGCGACATCTTCGACCCGCAGTTCGCCCAGGTCGCCGGCATGATGTTCACCGACGGCGACAAGCGGGCGCTGCCCTACGCCAACGCCGCCACGCTGCTCGACGCCCCCTACCGGCCCGACGCGGCCGATCTGGCGGATTTCGGCGGGCTGGAGATCGCGCTGATCGGCGCGCCGATGGATCTGGGCGTCACCAACCGGGCCGGCGCCCGCCTCGGCCCGCGCGCCGTCCGCGCGGTGGAGCGCATCGGCCCCTACGAACACGCGCTGCGCATGGTGCCGTCGGCCGACTGCAAGCTGGCCGACATCGGCGACGTGCCCTTCTCCAGCCGCTTCAGCCTGGAGCAGTGCCACGCCGACCTGTTCGCCTTCTACAGCAAGGTGAAGGACGCCGGCGTCATCCCGCTGACGGTGGGCGGCGACCATTCCATCACCTATTCGATCCTGCGGGCGCTCGGCCGCGACCAGCCGGTCGGCATGGTCCACATCGACGCCCATTGCGACACCAGCGGCGAGTATGAGGGCGCCAAGTTCCACCATGGCGGCCCGTTCCGCCAGGCGGTGCTCGACGGCGTGCTCGACCCCGAGCGGACGGTGCAGATCGGCATCCGCGGCAACGCCGAGTTCCTGTGGGAATTCTCCTACGACAGCGGCATGACGGTGATCCACGCCGAGGAGGTCCAGCAGAAGGGCATCGCCGCGGCGATCGAGACGGCGCGCCGCGTCGTCGGCGACGGGCCGGTCTATGTCAGCTTCGACGTCGACGGGCTGGATCCGGCCTTCGCCCCCGGCACCGGCACACCGGAGATCGGCGGCCTGACGACGCGCGAGGCGCTGGAACTGCTGCGCGGCCTGCGCGGCATCGACGTCATCGGCGGCGACGTGATGGAGGTGGCGCCGCAGTACGACGCGACCACCAACACCGCCCAGGCCGGCGCGCAGATGCTGTTCCAGATCCTGTGCCTGGCCTCCGACGCGCTGACCCGGCGGCGCGGGTCATGACCGGCATCACGGTCGGCGAGCTGCTGCCCCGGCTGCTGGAGGCCTATGGGGTGGACACGGTGTTCGGCATCCCCGGCGTCCACAATGTCGAGCTGTACCGGGGCTTGCCGGCCACCGCCATCCGCCACGTCACGCCCCGGCACGAGCAGGGCGCCGGCTTCATGGCCGACGGCTACGCCCGGGTCACCGGCAAGCCCGGCGTCTGCTTCACCATCACCGGGCCGGGGCTGACCAACATCCTGACGGCGATGGGGCAGGCCTACGCCGACAGCATCCCGATGCTGGTGATCTCCAGTGTCAACCGGCTGGCCCATCTCGGCACCGGCCAGGGCCGCCTGCACGAGCTGCCAAGCCAACGCGCCATGGCGGCCGGGGTGGCGGCCTTCAGCCAGACCATCCTGCACCCGTCGCAACTGCCGGAAGCGCTCGCCCGCGCCTTCGCGCTGTTCGCCGGCGCCCGGCCGCGCCCGGTCCATCTGGAAATCCCGGTCGACGTCATCGCCATGCCGGCCGGCGACCTGAGCGCCGCGCCCTGGCCGCTGCCCGGCCGGCCCGCCCCGGATCCGGCGGCGGTTGACCGGGCGGCGGATCTGCTGCGCAATGCCCGCACGCCGCTGCTGGTGCTGGGCGGCGGCGCGGTTGGGGCGGGCGACGTCGCCCTGGCCCTGGCCGAACGGCTCGGGATGCCCATCGTCAACACCATCAACGCCAAGGGGCTGATCCCGCCCGGCCATCCGCTGGCGGCGGGCGAGAACATGGCGGCCGAGCCGTTGCGCGCCGCGCTGCGCGACAGCGACGTCGTGCTGGCGGTCGGCACCGAGTTCGGCGAGACCGAGCATTACCCCGGACCGGTGCCGCTGGCGATCGACGGCGCCCTGATCCGCATCGACCTCGACCCCGAACAGCTGGTCCGCCAGTTCCGCGCCACCGTGCCGATGCTGGCCGATGCCCGTCTGGCGCTGTCAGCGCTGCTGGGCGCGCTGGATGGCGCCGGGCCGGCGGGGGAGGGCGAGGCGCGCGCCGCGGATCTGCGGGCGGCGATGGACCGCCAGTTGCCACGCTGGATCGCGCCGCACCGCGCCGTGATGGAGGCTGTCGACGCGGCGCTGCCGGGCGCCATCGTCGTCGGCGATTCGACGCAGCCGGTCTACGCCGCCAACCAGTTCTACCGGCCGGCGGCGGCACGCTCCTTCTTCAACGCCAGCACCGGCTACGGCACGCTCGGCTACGGCCTGCCGGCGGCCATCGGCGCCAAGATCGCCGCGCCCGGGCGGCCGGTGGTGGCGCTGGTCGGCGACGGCGGGGTGTTGTTCACCCTGACCGAACTCGCGGCGGCGGTGGAGGCCGGGGCGCCGGTCGTCGTGCTGCTGTGGAACAACGGCGGCTACGGCGAGATCCGCGGCTATATGGTCGAGGCCGGGATCGAGCCGATCGGCGTCGACCTGACGGTGCCGGACTTCGTCACCATCGCCCGCGGCTTCGGCTGCGCCGCCGAGCGGGTCGACAGCGCCGACGCCTTGCGTCGGGCGCTCGGCGAAGCGGCCGACCGCGGCGTGCCGACGCTGATCGAGATCGACGAGCGCATCGGTTTCGCGGTTTGATGCCCAGGAGCAGCGCCTTGAATCCCTCTCCCGCCCCGGGAGAGGGTGGCGCCGAAGGCGCCGGGTGAGGGGCAAGGCAAGAATCCCACGCCGCACGGCGGACAACCCCTCACCCTCCCCACCGCTTCGCGGCGGGTCCCCTCCCTCTCCCGGGGCGGGAGAGGGAAAGAAAAAAAGGACAGCCAGCATGCGTGACCAACTCTTCATCGACGGACGCTGGACCGCCGGCTCGGGCGGCACGCTGCCGGTCTATGATCCCTCCACCGGGCAGGAGATCCACCGGGTCGCCGCCGCCGGCCCGGACGACGTCGACGCCGCGGTCGCAGCGGCGCGGACCGCCTTCCCGTCCTGGGCGCGCACCCCGTCGGCCGAGCGCGCCCGCCTGCTCGACGCCATCGCCGCCGCCCTCGGCGACCGTGCCGAGGAGCTTGCCCGCCTGTCGTCGCGCATCAACGGCAAGCCGCTGGCCGAGGCGCGGGTCGATCTGGAGGACGCCGCCGGCACCTATGCCTATTACGCCGGCCTCGCCCGTGCCCTCGACGCGCAGCAGGACGCGCCCGTGCCGCTGGCCAACCCCGGCTTCGAGGCCCGTCTGCGGCGCGAGCCGGCCGGCGTCGCCGCGCTGATCACGCCGTGGAACTTCCCGCTGGTCACCTCGGCGTGGAAGCTGGCGCCGGCGCTCGCCGCCGGCTGCACCGTGGTGCTGAAGCCGTCGGAATTCACCGCCCCGCTCGACCTCGAACTGGGCGCCATCGCCGAGGCGGTCGGGCTGCCGGCCGGCGTGCTGAACATCCTGCCCGGCAGCGGCGAGGCGGTCGGCGCGCCGCTCTGCGCCCACCCCGGTGTCGCCAAGATCTCCTTCACCGGGTCGAACGCGGTGGGCGAGCGGGTGATGGAGACCGCCGCCCATGGCACCAAGCGGGTGGCGCTGGAGCTGGGCGGCAAGTCGGCCATCCTGGTCTTCGCCGACGCCGACCTCGACCACGCCGCCGATCTGGTGGTGTCGGGTCTGTTCACCAACGCCGGCCAGATGTGTTCGGCCACCGGCCGGCTGCTGGTGGAGCGGTCGGCCTACCGGCCGCTGCTCGACCGGTTGGTCGCCCGCGCCCGTGCGCTGAAGGTCGGCCCCGGCCTGGATCCGGCGACGGAAATGGGACCGCTGACCACCGCGGCGCAGCACCGCAAGGTGCTGTCCGTCATCGAGCGGGCCAAGGCCGACGGCGCCACGCTGGTCACCGGCGGCGGCATCCCGCAGGGTAGGGGCGAGGGTTGGTTCGTCGAGCCGACGATCTTCACCGACGTCCGGCTGGACAGCGCGCTGTGGCGCGAGGAGGTCTTCGGCCCGGTGCTGGCGGTCCACCCCTTCGAGGATGAGGCCGAGGCGGTCCGGCTGGCCAACGACAGCGACTTCGGGCTGGTCGGCACCGTGATCAGCGGCGACGACGCCCGCGCCGAGCGGGTGGCCGAGGCGCTGGAGGTCGGCGTCGCCTGGATTGACTGCCCGCAGATGGTGTTCGTCGAGGCGTCCTGGGGCGGCTACCGCCGCAGCGGCATCGGCCGCGAACTCGGCCCCTGGGGGCTGGCCGCCTTCCAGGAAATCAAGCACGTCGTCCGGCCGAAGCGCGGCTGAGGGACGACACGCCGGCCGTTACACCCGGCGGGCGAGCGCCAGCAGCCCGCCGGCGCCGATCATCAACCCGCCGGTCAGCCGGTTCAGCGACTTCGCCGCGGCGACGCTGGTCAGCTTGCTCGCCAGACGGTCGCCGCCGGTGGCGTAGGCCATGATCCAGCCGAACTCGATCACCACCATGGTGGCGACCAGCGCCATCAGTTGCGGCGCCAGCGGCGCGGCGGCGTCGATGAACTGCGGGAACAGGGCGCCCATGAAGACCAGCGCCTTGGGGTTGCTGAAGGCGACCAGCGCGCCGCGCAGGAACAGGCGGCCGGGCGTGCCCTGGGCCGACGGGGCAGCGGCGCCGTCGCGTTCCCCCGCCGGTTCGACCGGCGCCCGCCATGCGGCGATGCCGAGCCAGGTCAGGTAGGCGACGCCGGCCCAGCGCACGATCTCGAACGCCAGCACCGAGGTGGAGAGCAGGGCGCCCAGCCCGAAGGCCGACAGCGCCGCCATCAGCGCCAGCGCCGCGCACATGCCGGCACCGCCCCAGGCGGCCCGGCGCGCACCGAAGCGCAGGCCCAGGCTCATCGCCAGCAGCATGTTCGGCCCCGGCGTCATCGAGATGACGAAGGCGGTGGCGAAGAAGAAGGCGAGCGTCTGCCACGTCATGGCCGGTATCCTCGATAGCGAGCAGGGGCGACAATCGGACGCCCCCACAGGACCATGGCACCGGAAGCCTCGACAAGCCGTCTCGGACGAAGTGCAGCCATGCTTTCCGAAAAAGAACGGAGCCGGGGCGGACGCCGGCGGCCTACGCCGGCGTGTGCGGGGTCAGGCTGGCCAGGGCCTCATCGACGGACATCGTCCCGATCATCGCCACCGTGTCAGCCACCCCGTAGCTCAAGAACAGGCGGTCGCGAACACGGGTCATGCCGGCACAGAACTCGACGCCGTCCTGTTGGAAAATGAACGGCTTGGACATGGCGCAGATCCGCAGGTCCCGATCAAACATGACGAAGCGATGGCTGTAGCGCAGCCGGTCATCGACACGCTCCTTGCGATGGACGACACAGAGCGCCGATCCGTCGATGTCGCAGCCCTGCGATGACCCGGACCACCCCTGCAAGTCTTCGGGGCCGGAACCGGCTTGCCAGGTCGACATCGTGTTCTTGGTGAAATCGAGCGATATCACAATCGACGGGCGGCATGAATAGATCAGATGAAGCGTCCTTCCCCGGACGACCGGCATCCAATTCTTTTCCCACGCCCAATCCATCGGTGAGACAAGGGGAAGAATGCCGAGTATCTTGCCGTCGCCCCCGATTCTCATGAAGCACATGAAGGCTTTGTTCTGCGGCCGGTCGTAGATCGAGGCAACCGCGCCCAGCGCTCCGTCGATCATCAGCAACCGGCAGTCTTCGATACGATCACGCCAAGCCGGATCGCCGACACCGTCCGGCAGGACAACCGGCGTCGGGGTCTGCCGCCACTCCAGCCCTTCGGAAAGGCTGCCGATGTAATTCAGCGTTCGGAAATCGGTTTCGTGCGGAGGGGACAGGTCGCCGGGAGACGGAAGCATCTCGGACGGCAGCGAGCGATGACCCAGGCGATAATTCGCCGAACGGATACACACCGTGATGTCGTTCCCGTTCCACCAGATGCTTGGGTTGAAGGCCGGCCAGCCCGATGTCGGCGTGAACGACAGGACACGGGATGTCCAACTCGGCGCAAGATCCTCGAGTTTCTGCGGCAAGGAGACGGTGATCGGAACCATAAAAGGACGTCCTTGCGCGATGCGACGGCCAACCTTCCGCGGAATGGACGGCTCCGGGAAAGTAACGACACACCGAGCGGAATCACAGCGTTTCGAGACCGGCCACGGCATCCATCGAACCCGGCGGCGTTCACGCCTCCTGTCACTCCAGCGTGTGCTGAACCCGCCAAGCCCGGAGCGCGATGTTGGTGGAATCCTGGTCCGGACGCTTGTAGGACGCGAAGCGCCGGTCATGGATGCGGCGGTGCGCGTCGGTCCACACCGCGTTCCAGTCGAGCGTCCCGTCGGTCAGAAGCCGCTCTTCCATGATGCCGAGCAGCGCCTCGTTGACGGTCGACACGCCGATGTTCTGCGTCGCGAGCACCAGCGCGTCCGGCGCGCGATCGAGCGTGGCGCGCAGCCGGGTGTGGCCGCCGCAGGACCCCCAGAACACCAGCGCCGTCGCCGGCGCGATCTCCGACATCGTCCCGTCCTCGTGGTAGCTGTGCCCGCGATGGATGACGATGGACGGCGACAGCCCTTCGCGGGCCAGCCATTCCCACGCGGCCGCCCGTCCGCGATCGCCTTCGCCGGGGACGTCGGCGACGATGACGATGCGGCGCCCCCGCCGTTCCGGGCTGACGGCGACGAGGAAGCCGGCGTTGTTGTGCAGCGCCCAGCCCATCGCCCGGTGCTGCCGCAGGAAACCGCGGAACGACGCCCGGCCGTCGGGATCGTCGTAGAAGGTCATCCGCTGCACGTTGATGCCGTTCTGGAACAGGCGCTGTCCGGTCAGCGCCGGCAGCGCCGCCAGGGAATGACGCTCGGCGAAACGCTCGGCCGTGAAGGCGGCGGTTGCCGGCCGGCCGGACAGGCGCATCGCGTGCAGGCTGCCGGCGAGCCCGGTCATCAGCTTGGCCGACGGGTCGCCGGCGGTCCGGTACCACGCCGCCAGCTCATCCTCCAGCGCCGCACGGACCGGGTGGGACTCGGTGTCCATCGCATCGGCGAGGGCGCCGATGGCGACCGCCGGCTCCGGCGCGCCGCCGGGCGCCAGCAACGCCCGGATGCTTTCCCTCATCAGCTCGCGGGCGCTTGTCGCGTTGGTGCCGAACAGGCTGCCGCCCCGGCCGCCGCCGACGATGGCGACGAAGAAATCGGCCCACCGCGCCTGGGTTCGCGGGCTGCGCGCCAGATCGATGAAGCCGCGCCGTTCCTGCTTCAACTGGATCTGCAGGATGCTGACGAGGCCGTCGAGCGACGAGGTGTAGAGCTGCGGCCCGATCCGCGCGATCAGTTCGAACAGGTCTTCGGAGGACAGCGCGAGCGTGATGCGGAACCGGTCGACCAGGGGATCGTCCACCATGTCGTCGATCAGCGCGCCGATCTTCGGCGCCAGCGCGGCCGGGTCCCGCGCGAAGGAGGCGGCCAGCGCCTTCGACGCATGAACCTCCAGCGCCCGCAGGTCCGGCTTGGGCAGCCGTTTGCGCAGCTCGTGCCGGGTTTCGTAGAAGGGCAGGCCGGTGTCGA
Source organism: Azospirillum sp. TSO35-2 (assembly GCF_003116095.1). Taxonomy (GTDB): domain Bacteria; phylum Pseudomonadota; class Alphaproteobacteria; order Azospirillales; family Azospirillaceae; genus Azospirillum. Next base: position 758,270 of record NZ_LGRA01000018.1, on the reverse strand, counting down.
GCGCGCGCGTCAGCAGTGCGACGTCCAGCGCCTTGCCGAGGATGTCGGCGCCACCGGGACGGCCGGAGAGCTGGTCGGCAACGCTGACGGCGTCGAACGGAGCGGCGGGCACGGCGTCGCGCAGCGCCGCCAGGGCAGCGTCGCCCGGGAACAGGGCGGAGCAGCGGAAGGCGTCGGCCGGCGAGCGGCGGGCCAGTTCGGCGAACGCCGCGTCACCGCCGAAGACGGCGTCGAGAACAGCCTGGCCGGCCGGCTCGCCATCCGCGCAGGCGGACAGCGCGGTGGGGGGCTGGGTGGCGGGCGGCTGGGTGTGTGAAGGCAGGGCGTTGCCGGGGTGGGTGGGCGGTGCGACCACGCGGGGAAGATCCGGCGCCAGCAGCTCGGCGGAATGCAGCACCTGGGCCACCGCCACGGCCGGGCCGCCGGCCGACAGCAGGGCGCAGAGCGCCAGCCGGGACAGACGTTTGAACAACCGCGATGCCGCAGAACGACCAATGGCCACGTCGATGACCGCTTTGTGGAAGGGTGGGATCCGGACCGCAAGGGGCGCTGCCGATGGCTCCGGTTATCCGGGGCGGCAACTCATCCTATCGGCTTACCTCTTAGGGCGTATCCTACGCTGCAAAGCCCCGCTTTGTCACCCTCGCCGGCCCCACCCGCCCCGGTTTCGGCCGGCTTCGGCCGAATGGCGGCGGCCGCGGGGTACTCCGCCTTGGCCGGGCGCAACCGCCGGAATACCTCCCCAAGCCATGGACAGCGGACGGTGGCGCACCAATCCTCAGTCCTTCCGTCGGCCGGGGTGGCGAAAGGGCCACGATGACGAGAAGGAGGGTTGCGGATGCGTGCACACCGCCTGTTGTCCCGTCGGGTGATCGGCTTCCTGATCGTCATCGCGTTACCGGCCTTCTGGACGGCCGCACCGGCCGCCGCCCAGACTCCGGTCGACCTGGAACTGGTCCTGGCGATCGACGTCTCCGGCAGCGTCGACCCGGACGAGGCGAAGCTCCAGCGCAACGGCTATGTCCAGGCGCTGATGAACACCAAGGTGCAGGACGCCATCCATGGCGGCCCCTTCGGCCGCATCGCCGCCACCTACATCGAATGGGCGGGCGAGGAGTACCAGCACGTCGTCGTCGACTGGACCGAGCTGAGCGACCCCGCCAGCATTGAACGCTTCGCCGCCGCGGTGGCCGAGGCGCCGATGATCACCGAACAATGGACCTCGATCAGCGGCGTCATCGACCGAGTCGTGCCGATGTTCGACGCCAACGGCTTCGAGGGAACGCGACGGGTGATCGACATCTCGGGCGACGGCGAGAACAACCGTGGCCGTCCGGTGGAACTGGCGCGCGACGCCGCGGTCGGCCGCGGCATCACCATCAACGGCCTGCCGATCCTCAACGACCGCCCCAACCCGTGGGGCGGGGCGGCGCCGAACGACCTGGAGGGCTATTACCGCGACCACGTCATCGGCGGCCCCGGCGCCTTCCTGGTGCCGGCCCGCGATTTCGAGGCGTTCGCCGACGCGATCCTCAACAAGCTGCTGCTGGAGGTGTCGGGGCGCGAGCCCACCGGCGGCGCGGCGCAGGATTACGCCGCCCGCTGAACCGGGGGCCGGTGGGACCGGGGAGGGGCCGGGCGTCGGGCGCGGCTATTCCACGCCTTCGAAATGCACGATGTGGCAGGTCAGGTTCTTGCCGGAGATTTCGGTGCAATGGGCCAGGACATGCATCGCGGTGCCCTCCTGCGTCACCAGCCCGGCGGCGTCCCGGCTGAGGATGCAGTAATCCTTCGAGGTTTTCCGCAGGTTGAAGTCGACGAGGATGGTTTTCCTGTCGCCTGCCCGCCAGGGCGCTTTGGCGTGAAGGCCGCGTGCGAAAGCATCCCACAATTCGGCGGGATCGAGATAGTCGCAGATGACCACGGTGTTCCGCTTCGTCACGGCGCCGCCCAGGGCAGCCTTGGCGTATTTCCCCTGACCGTCGGCACTGAGGTTGTTGAACTTGGCATCCCGCGCCTGATTGTAGGCGGTGACCGTCTTCTTGTTGAAGCGGTGGGCCAGAATCCCCTCGGCCTTGTGGTCGGGATCGGCCGACCGGCCACCTTGGGCATGGCCCTTCCCGCCCTTGAACGTGATCAGGTGCTTTTTCGCAAACGAGTTGTGCCTTGTCGTCGTTCCATCATCATACTGCCCGGAGAGATGTATATGGTATGTAACCTTCCCCTTGGTGATGGATTTGACCTGTTCCGCCTCTCTATGGCACCCGCTTGTATTCCCATCGAAGAAGTAAGTGAAATACTCATTCCCGTTGAGCGACATGGGACTCTCCCCCTCGTTACATGCCTGTCACAGCCACACGGACGGTTTTACTAGAGCCTGCAACCAATGTGACTGTGCCCAAACAACCAGCGGAAGTCGAGTCCCCTCGGGTGATGGCCGGCGGGCGGGCGGCGCCCGCCGATCCGGTCCGTTCACCGGGTGGTCAGTTCACCGTCCGGTCGATGGCGCGGCCGGCCTTTTCCGCCGGGCCGGGCGGGTCGATGGCGTCCTTGACGCTCTGGCCGGCGTTGTCGATCGACTTCCCGGCGCGCTCGGCCGGGCCGTCCCGGTGGCAGGCGGCGACCGCGACCAGCGGCAGGATCAGGACGGCGGTGCGCAACAGCGTCAGCATGGAGAACTCCCTTTTGATCATCCGGCACCCCGTCGCGGGGACGGCGCGCTGCACTGCGGAAGGCAACGCTGCGGCCACGGTTCCGGTTTCGCCGGACTAGCCGATTGCGCCGCTCACGCTCCGCCCGGGCACGAGCGGCGCCAAAATGGCTATGACCGCCGGGAAAGGGTGGGCGGCGGCGCATTTTGTGTTCTGCGGTCAACTGTCCGGCCATCGCCCCATGCCACTCTTCGCGCCGGAGTGAGACGGGCGGGAGGCCGGCGATGGCGAACTACCACTGCGATCTTGGGCGGCAACGCCACCGCTTCGACGACCTGAAGGCGGTGATGGCCTGCGCCTCGCCGCGCCGGTCGGGGGACGAGCTGGCGGGCATCGCCGCCGACAGCGACGAGCGGCGGGTGGCGGCGCGCATGGTGCTGGCCGACCTGCCGCTGAAGTCCTTCCTGAACGAGGCGCTGGTCGCCTACGAAACCGACGAGGTGACGCGCCTCATCATCGATAGCCACGACGCCGCGGCCTTCCGCCCGGTCGCCCACATGACGGTCGGCCAGTTCCGCGACTGGCTGCTGTCCTATGAGGCCGACACCGCGACGCTGGCGGCGCTCGCCCCCGGCCTGACGCCGGAGATGGTGGCGGCGGTGTCCAAGCTGATGCGCAACCACGATCTGGTCTGCGTCGCCGCCAAATGCTCGGTCGTCACCCGCTTCCGCACCACGGTCGGGCTGCCCGGCCGGCTGTCGAGCCGGCTGCAGCCCAACCACCCGACCGACGACCCGACCGGCATCGCCGCCTCGACGCTGGACGGGCTGCTCTACGGCATCGGCGACGCGGTGATCGGCATCAACCCGGCGACCGACAACGTCCCGGCCTGCATCGCGCTCTTGGAGATGCTGGACGCGGTGCGCACCCGCTTCGACATCCCGGTGCAGTCCTGCGTGCTGGCCCACGTCACCACGACCATCCAGGCGATCGAGCGCGGCGCGCCGGTCGACCTCGTCTTCCAGTCGATCGCCGGCACCGAGAAGGCCAACCGCGGCTTCGGCGTCACCCTGTCGCTGCTCGCCGAGGCGCAGGAGGCGGCCCGGGCGCTGAAGCGCGGCACCATCGGCGACAACGTCATGTATTTCGAGACGGGGCAGGGCTCCGCCCTGTCGGCCGACGCCCATTTCGGTGTCGACCAGCAGACGGTGGAAACCCGCGCCTACGCCGTCGCCCGCGCCTTCGACCCGCTGCTGGTCAACACGGTGGTCGGCTTCATCGGGCCGGAATACCTGTTCGACGCCAAGCAGATCACCCGGGCCGGGCTGGAGGACCATATGTGCGCCAAGCTGCTCGGCGTGCCGATGGGCTGCGACGTCTGCTACACCAACCACGCCGAGGCCGACCAGGACGACATGGACGTCCTGATGACGATGCTGGCGACCGCCGGCGTCAATTTCCTGATCGCGGTGCCCGGCGCCGACGACGTCATGCTGAACTACCAGAGCCTGTCCTACCACGACGTGCTCGGTCTGCGGCACCTGCTGAAGCGCCCGCCGGCGCCGGAGTTCGAGGCGTGGCTGGACAAGGCCGGCTGGCTCGACGAGCAGCGCCGCCTGCCGCCCTGGCCCGACCGGAGCCTCGTCGTCTCCGCCCTGCTGGGGAGTGCGGCCTGATGCCCGGCAGCAAAGACAATCCCAAGGACAACCTCAAGGATCCCTGGGCGCGTTTCCGCAGCGCCACCCGGGCCCGCATCGCGCTGGGCCGCAGCGGCGACGCCCTGCCGACCAAGGCGCTGCTGGAATTCCAGCTCGCCCACGCCCGCGCCCGCGACGCCGTGCACAGCGCCGTCGATATCGACCGGTTGGCGGCGGATCTGGCGCCGCTGGAGACGATCCGCGTCCACAGCGCCGCGCCCGACCGCCCGACCTACCTGCGCCGCCCGGATCTGGGCCGCAAGCTGGCGGCGGACAACGCGGCCCGACTGCCGGCCGGCGAGTGGGACATCCTGTTCGTCGTCGCCGACGGGCTGTCGGCCGCCGCGGTGCAGGTCAACGCCGCCCCGCTGGTCCACGCCTGCGTCGCCCGGCTGGGTCACCTGCGCATCGGCCCGGTGGTGCTGGCGGAGCAGGCGCGGGTGGCGCTGGGCGACGAGGTCGCGGCGGCACTGGGCGCCCGGCTGGTGGTCCTGCTGGTCGGCGAGCGGCCCGGCCTGTCGGCGGCGGAATCGCTGGGCGCCTACCTGACCTGGGACCCGAAACCGGGCCGCGCCGATTCCGAACGCAACTGCATTTCCAACATCCACGCCGACGGACTGTCCATCGCGACGGCCGCCGACAAGCTGTGCTGGCTCGCCACCGAGGCGGCACGGCGGAAGCTGACGGGGGTCGCCCTGAAAGAGGACGCCCCGTCCCTGAACGGTCCGGACAACCAGAACAACAACCAAAACAACGGCCGGATCGGGCACGACCAGTGAGTGCTGCAACGACACCAACGCCTTGAACAGGGGCAGGAGGCAACTTCATGTCTGGGAACACGAAACCTGAATTGAGCAAGAGCCTGAGCGGGCTCCATCTGTGGGGGATCGCCGTCGGGCTGGTGATCTCCGGCGAGTATTTCGGCTGGAGCTACGGCTGGGCGGCGGCGGGGACGCTGGGCTTCCTGGTCACCACGATCCTGATCGCGGCGATGTACACCACCTTCATCTTCAGCTTCACCGAGCTGACGACCGCCATCCCGCACGCCGGCGGGCCCTTCGCCTACAGCTACCGCGCCTTCGGGCCGACCGGCGGCTTCGTCGCCGGCTTCGCCACGCTGATCGAGTTCGTGTTCGCGCCGCCGGCCATCGCGCTCGCCATCGGCGCCTATCTGAACGTGCAGTTCCCTGGCCTCGACCCGAAGACCGCCGCGGTCGGCGCCTACATCCTGTTCATGGGGCTGAACATCGCCGGCGTGTCGATCGCCGCCACCTTCGAGCTGTTCGTCACCATCCTGGCGATCGTCGAGCTGGTGGTGTTCATGGGCGTCGTCTACCCCGGCTTCTCGTGGAGCCACTTCACCGCCAACGGCTGGTCGGGGTCGAACAGCTTCTCGATGGACGCCTTCGGCGGCATCTTCGCCGCGATCCCCTTCGCCATCTGGTTCTTCCTGGCGATCGAGGGCGCCGCGATGGCGGCGGAAGAGACCAAGGACCCGAAGCGCACCGTGCCGCGCGCCTACATCGGCGGCATCCTGACGCTGGTGGTGCTGGCCTTCGGCACGATGATCTTCGCCGGTGGCGTCGGTGACTGGAACGCGCTGTCCAACATCAACGACCCGCTGCCGCAGGCGATGAAGGCGGTGGTCGGTGAATCGAGCGGCTGGCTGCACATGCTGGTGTGGATCGGCCTGTTCGGCCTGATCGCGTCGTTCCACGGCATCATCATGGGCTATTCACGCCAGATCTTCGCGCTGTCGCGCGCCGGCTTCCTGCCGCCGGTGCTGGCCCGCCTGCACCCGACCCGCAAGACCCCGCATTGGGCCATCCTGGCCGGCGGCGTGATCGGCATCGCCGCCATCTACTCCGACGAGCTGATCCAGATCGCCGGCCAGCCGCTGACCGCCAACATCGTCACCATGTCGGTGTTCGGCGCCATCGTCATGTACATCATGAGCATGGCGGCGCTGTTCCGCCTGCGCACCAAGGAACCGGCGCTGGAGCGCCCGTACCGCGCGCCCTTCTACCCGGTCTTCCCGGCGATCTCGCTGGGTCTGGCGGTGTTGGCGCTGCTGACCATGGTCTACTACAACGCGCTGGTGTTCGGGCTGTTCGTCGCGCTGTTCGCGCTGGGCTACCTGTTCCACCTCGCCACCGCCGGCATGCGGGTGAAGGCCGGCGCGACCGGTGGACTGGGGCATATGGACGCCTTCACCGAAGCGCGGTCGATGGTGGACTGAAGGATCGATGGGGTGGAGACGTTAGACCCCCACCCTAACCCTCCCCCGCTGGGCGGGGGAGGGGAATGGTGCTTAGGCTGGAGAGAAGCGGCAGTCCCTCCCCCGCCCAGCGGGGGAGGATAGGAGGGGGTCTAACTCCGGGCGGAGCAGTTCCTCACACCCCGTCGTGGCTTTGGATGAAGCTGCGGATCTCCGGCAGGATGCTTTCGCGCCAGCGGCGGCCGTTGAAAATGCCGTAATGGCCGACGCCCTTCTGGAAATGCGTCTTGCGCATCTCGTCCGGCAGGGACGAGCACAGGCGGTGGGCGGCGATGGTCTGGCCGGGGGCCGAGATGTCGTCCAGCTCGCCTTCCACCGTCATCACCGCGGTCTTGCGGACCGCCGCCGGCTCCACCTTGCGGCCGCGCGACACCATGGTGCCTTCGGGCAGGGCGTGCTTCTGGAACACCGTCTCGATGGTCTGCAGGTAGAATTCCGCCGACAGATCCATCACCGACAGGTACTCGTCGTAGAAGCGGCGGTGCTGCTCGGCCGAGTCGCCGTCACCACGGACGAGGTGGCGGAACAGGCCGACATGCTCGTTGATGTGGCGGTCGAGGTTCATCGACATGAAGCCCGACAGCTGGATGAAGCCGGGATAGACCCGGCGGAAGGCGCCCGGGTAATAGACCGGCACCGTGGTGATGACGCTGCGCTCGAACCACTTCAGCGGGCGTTCCATCGCCAGCTTGACCGGCACCGTCGGGTTGGCCATCGGGTCGATCGGGCCGCCCATCAGGGTCATGGTCCGCGCCTGCACCGGCTCGTCCGCCGCGGCCATCAGCGACACCGCCGCCATCACCGGCACCGCCGGCTGGCACACCGCGATCACGTGGGTGTTCGGCCCCAGGAAGCGGATCATCTCCGCCACCGTGTCGATGTAGTCGTCCAGGTCGAAGCGGCCGGCCGACATCGGCACCAGCCGCGCGTCGATCCAGTCGCTGACGAAGACGTCGTGGTCCTTGATCAGCGCCTCCACCGTGCCGCGCAGCAGCGTCGCGTGGTGGCCCGACATCGGGGCGACCAGCAGGACCTTGGGCTGGCGGGGCGTGCCCTCCGGCTTGGCGAAGTTCAGCAGCTTGCAGAAGGGCGACTGCCAGACGAAGCGCTCGGTGACCGGCACCGTCTGTCCGTCGACCACCGTCTCGTCCAGGCCGAAGGCCGGCTTGCCGAAACGGCGGGTCGTCCGCTCCACCAGTTCGGCCCCGGCGGCGACCGCCCGGCCCAGCTTGGTGTAGGACAACGGCATCAGCGGATTCTGGAAGGTGTGCTGGGCGGCTTCGGCCCAGAAGCGCATCGGCCGCATCGCAGCGTGTTGCATGTCGTACAGGTGATACAGCAAGTCACATCCTCACGTCGCGGCGACCCCCGGTCGACCAGGGTGGTTTCGAGTCTTCGATCGGCAGATTGATCGTATTACCAACCATATCTTTCGTCGAGGATCGCGTATAGGTCAAGAGCCTCTTCGCAAATGCAAAGCTCTGTTGTTGAAAGAACATTGCGCTGCACAAAAAATTATCAATCGCAACCATCCCCCTATGACCTTGGGCGGGGTCGCCGCGACCGCCCTGGCCGTTCCGGGAAAGGCTCTGACCTTTAGGGAACCACCCACGCCGTCAGGGCACGGCCAGCACGGCGCGCACCGGCAGATGGTCGGAGGCGCGGCGGGTCAAAACGCTGCGGATCACCTCGAACGTCGGGATCTGCAGGCCTCCCGTCACATAGATGCGGTCCAGCCGCAGGGTGGGCATCCGGGCGTGGAAGCTGCGCGGGTTGGCTACGTCGGCGAAGGATTCGGCCAGCCGGCGCAACCGGGGGGAACTGGGCGTCCATTCGTTCAAGTCGCCCATGAACAGGGTCGGCAGGTCCGGCCGCTCGACCACCCGCGACACTATGTCGCCGACCTGCTTGGCCCGCTCCCAGGGGTCGAGCCCGAGATGGGCGACGATGACCCGCACCGCGCGGCCCTGCACCTCCAGCACGGCGTCGATGGCGCCGCGCGGCTCGCGCTTGCCGACCGACAGGTCGAGGGTCTCGATGCTGCGGACCGGCAGGCGGGTCAGCAGGGCGTTGCCATAATGGGCGCGCTCGGTGTGCTTGGTCGGGCCGGCGTAGGCCTTCAGGCCGGTGTGGCGCTCCAGGAAGGCGAACTGGTCCATGCCCGCCTCGCCCCGGTGGTGCCAGCCGACCTCCTGCAGACCGATCAGGTCGACGTCGAGGTCGCGGATCACCTGGGCCACCCGGTCGGGGGCGAATCGGGCGTCGAGCCCGACGCAGCTGTGGATGTTCCAGGTGGCGACGGCCAGCGGGGCCATGCCGTCGGGGACGGGGGAACTGCGGCGGTCGACACGGCGGCGGGGACGACGGGCGCGGGCGGCGCGCAGCGCGGCGGCGATGCGCTGCACCCGGTCACGGCTGAATCGGATCACGGTCCTCGTTTCCTTTCGTCTTGCCGGCCATTCCTGCGGCCGAGCAGGCGGCTGGTCAGCCCGCCGAGCCCGATCGCCACGACCGCCATCCCGGTCAGCAGGGCGATGTCGCCCGCATCGGGATTGCTGATGGTGCGCTCAAGCTGGTGGCCCAGCAGGTTGAAGGCAAGGATGCCCGGCGCCAACCCGATCATGGTGCCGATCACGTAATCGGCGAAGCGCAGTTTCGACGCACCCGCCGCCAGATTGACGACGGTGTAGGGCGCCACCGGCACGGCGCGCACCCCGGCGACGGCGGCGATGCCGCTGTCGGACAACCGGTCGTTGATGCGGGCGATCAGCGGACCGCCATGCCGTTCCAGCAGGTCGCGCCCGGCAAACCGCCCGGTCCAGAACAGCGCCGCCGCCGAGGCGACGGCGCCGCCCATCGCGGTGGGGAAGCCCCACCAGGGCCCCATGACGATGGCGGTCGCCGCGATCAGCAGGGTCAGCGGGAACATGACGTAGCCGCCGACGATGTAGGCCAGCATCACCCACAAGGGGGCGAACGGGCTGTCGCCCAGGCTGTGGAAGGCGGCCAGCACCGCGTCCAGCGTCGCCCATTCCTTCAGCGCGGTGTAGCGCCACATGCCCCACAGCCCGGCCACCGCCAGGATGCCCAGCAGCGTCACCCAGAGGCGGGTGCGCGGGATGCGGGACGGCAGCACCCGCCGCATGATCTCGACCGCGTCGACCGGGTGTTCGGGGTCGAAGACGCGGGCCTCGGCCACCGCGGCGGCCAGCCCATCGGGCACCGGGTCGTGCAGCGGCTCCAGCGTCCGGCCCAGCGCCATCTCGCCGTCGGGCCGGCGCAGCGCCTCGATCGCCGCGACCAGCGAGCCGCGCCGGCCGACCTCCGCCGCCACCCGCTCGGGCGTGCTGCCCAGATGCTCGGCGATCAGGTCGTCGCGGGTGCGCCGGATCGCCCGCCGGGTGGCGGCGTCCTCCGGGCCGGAGCCGGCCTCCAGCGCCAGGTCGCACTCGGTGTCGAGCCCCATGGAGCGGTTGTTCAGGTTGGCGGAGCCGATGCGCAGCATGCGGTCGTCGACCACCATCACCTTGGCGTGGACGGTGATGCAGGCGCCGCCGTCGGTCGTCGCGGCGTAGAGGCGGAAACGCCCGTGGCGGTCGGCCGCCCGCAGCTCGGCGGTCAGCCGGGCGCGGGCGCCCAGCATCACCGTGTTCTCCAGCCAGCTGGTGGCGCGCACCGGGTTGACCACCACCACCTCCGGCCCGTCCTCCTCCGCCAGCCGCGCCTTCAGCGCGTCGGCGACGGCGGTGGAGGCGAAATACTGGCTCTCGAAATAGATGACCTCGCGGGCGGCGGCGATCGCCTCCAGATACAGCGCCTCGATCTCGCGCACCGCCGGGCGGCCGTTGCAGGCCGGATCGGTGCGGGCGATGCCGACGCGGACATCACGCAGCATCGGCTCGAACCCCGGCGGCCAGGGGTCGGCGGGAACCGAACGCCGCCGCGCCGGCCAATGCGGCGCATGGAGGTGCCGTTCGGGTGGATGCTCGGCGGGTGGCGCCAGCGTCTCGCCGGTCGCCCGCGCCCAGCGGTCGCGGAACATATCGCCCAGCGCGCGGGCGGCGTCGCCGTCGACCGCCATCATGATGTCGTGGAACGGCTCGTAGGGCTTGCCGTCGGGTTGCCGCCGCCGCGGGTCGTGCGCGTGGTGGGCACGGGTGTCCCAGCGGTTGGCGGTGACGTCCAGCCCGCCGCAGAAGGCCAGCCGGTCGTCGATCACCAGCAGCTTCTGGTGATGGCAGGCGCCGGTCGGGTGGTCGCCGTCCAGCCGGTACTGCAGCCGCCGGTGGGTCAGCCAGTTGCGCAGCATGAAGGGGTGCGACCAGCGGGCGATGTCGAACAGCTCGGCATAGTCCCACTTCAGCACATGGATGTGCAGGTCCGGCCGGGTCGTCGCCAGCCAGTTCAGCAGATGGCCCAGCCGGTCCGGCCGGCGCGGGCGCCGGGTCTGCGGCATCAGCCGGATGCGGGCGTCGAAGTCCCAGGCGGTCATGTAGATGCTGCGCCGGGCCCGCCGCATCGCCGCCTTGGCCAGCGCGAAGTAATCCTCGGCGTCGATGACGACGCCCAGCCGGGCGGTGTCCTCCACCCGCCAGCAGGTGCGCCCCGGCTCCAGGATCGGCCGCAGCGCCGCCGCCCCGGCGGGATCGGGGAGCAGGCTGTCGGGGCGGAGCGGAGGGGGCGGCGAATGGGCGTACATGGTGGCCGATCGGGAGTGTGTCCTGGGACATAACATCTGGGAAGTGCTTTCCTTCCCCGCCCTCCGCCATTTGGGGAGACCGCATGGGAATTGCAGCGACCTATCCGGACTCGTCCTGCCGGAAATCGGGGCAGACCCCATTCCGCCGCGCCGTGGGGTCGTATTTTATTGCCCGACGGGGGCATGGACGCTTACGGTCGCGTGAAGCGGGTGCCTGTCCGATGGTCTTGCGTCCGCAGGGCGTCCGTCCAGGCGGGGCCCCCGCTCCATCCCCGCAATCCCGTCAGCCCGGCCGCACCGCCTTATGCCGCGTTCCGTCCTTCGCCGCCTGATCGATGCCGTGCCCACCGCCTTTCTGCCGATGGCGGCCGGGGTCGGGCTGGCCGCGGCGCTTGGCCCCGACGCGGCGGACGCCGCGCTTGGGCTGGCGCGCGGGCTGGTGGTGACGCTGCTGCTGATCCTGCCGGCGCTCGCCATCGGCACCGCGCTCGGCGCGCTCGCCGGAGCCTGGGCCGCCCTGGCGCCGCGCTCCGCCGGCGGGCTGTTCGGCCGGCTGCTCGCCGGCGCCGGGCCGCTGCTTCCGGGGTTCCTGCTGGCCGCCGTCGCCGCCCTGGCGGTCCGGGCCGGGGCGTCGCCGGCGCCGCTGGGCTGGACCGTGCTCGCCATTCCCGCCGCCTGCCAGGCCGCCCGGCTGTCCCGGCCGGCGATGGGCCGCGCCCTGGGTCCGGGGCCGGAGGGCGGGGCCGTCCGCATGGCGCGCGGCCTGGGGCTGGACGAGCGCGCGGTGCTGCGCCACCACGCGCTGCCGCAGGCGGTCGCCCCGGTGATGGGCGGGCTGCGCGTCGCCGTGTTGGCGGCGATGACCGGGGCGGTGGCGCTGGAAAGCCTGCTCGACCTGCCGGGGGCCGGGGCGCTGATGATCGACGCCGCCCGCGCCGGATCGGCGGCGGGCGCGGTGCCGGCGCTGATCGCCCTTGGCGGGCTGACCGCGCTGCTCGCCGCGCTTGGGCTGGCGGTGCGCGACTGGATCGACCCGGCGAACCGCAGCTCCACCCCGTACGAGGGGGCGTGATGGCCGGCATCGACCCGCAACCGCTCTCCCACCAGGCACTGCCGCCGACGCCGCGCCCCGGTTTCGCCCGCGGGCTGTCGGGCGCCGCGGTGCTGGCCGCCCTGGCGCTCGCCAGCGCCGCCGCGCCGCTGATGGCCGACGGCGCCACCATCCGCCGCATCGACGCCGACCCGGTGGTCGCCGCCCTGCTCGACGGCCGCGGCAGCCTGTCCTTCGCGCTGCTGGCCGGCGTGCTGGGCGGCGTGATCGGCGTCGGCTGGGCGGTGGCGGCCAACCTGCTGGCCGGGCTGGTGGGCGACCGGGTGGAGCGGCGGATGATGCGGGGCGCGACCCGGCTGGCCGGGCTGCCGCTCGCCCTGCTGGTGCCGCTGGCCGGCGGCCTGTCCGGCAGCGTCGGTCTGCTCGCCCTGGCGACGGCGTTCGCCGCGGCGCCGGCCGTCGCCACCCTGGCCCACGCCGAGCTGGACGCCCTGATGCGGGCCGAGTTCCTGACCGCCGCCCGCGCCGCCGGCCTGCCGGAGCATGAGGTCCTGCGCCGTCACCTGATCCCCAACGCGCTGAGGCCGCTGCTGGCGGCCGGCATGCTGGCGCTGCCGCGCGCGCTCGCGGCGGAGAGCTTCGCCAGCCTGCTCGGCCTCGGCCTGCCGCCGGCGCTCGGCAGTTGGGGGGCTTCCGTCGGGCTGGCGGCGCGGCTGGGCGACCCGCTGGCCCTGGCGCCGCCGGCGCTGCTGCTGGCGCTCGCGCTGTGGGCGGCCTGCGCCATCGCCGACGCCGGGGTGGCCGGTCCCGCCAGCCGGATCGGCAAGCCATGAGCGATCCCGGCCTCAGCCACCACACCCCGGGCCACCACACCCTGGGGCATCCCGGACTGGCCGCCGCGCCGGTGGACGTCGACGCGCTGACCCTGATGCTGGGTGACCACGTCCTGCTCGATCGCGCGACGCTGCGGCTGGAGCGCGGGGAGGTGCTGGCGATCACCGGCGGCGCCGGGTCGGGCAAGACCGCCCTGCTGGGCGCGCTCGCCGGGCAGCCGGTGCCGGGGGTCGACGTTGCCGGAACCGCCGGCGTCGACGGGCGGCGCCTGCTGATCGCGCAGGGCGGCCGGCTGGCGCCGCGCCGGCCGCTGGCCTTGCAGGTGGCGGAGGTGGTCGGCCACCATCTGGGCGTCGACCTGCGCGCCGCGCTGCGCCGGGTGGCCGACGGGCTGGACCGCATGGGCGTGCCGCCGGCCGCCCGGCGCTTCGACCTGCCGCCGGAGCAACTGCCCGACTCGCTGCGCTGGGCCTGCCTGTTCGCCATGGCGATCGCGATTGGGCCGGCCCTGCTGCTGGCCGACGCGCCCTGCGCCGGGCTGGACCCGACGGTGCGGCTGCGGCTGCTCCATCGGCTGGCCGACTGGGCGCGCGCCGAGGGGACCGCCCTGATCCTTGCCGGCCGGCCGGAGGACGGGCTGGCCGGCCCGGCCGACCGCGCGCTGTCGCTGCGCCGCGGCCGCCTCGTCCCCTCCGGTCCCGACGGTGAGCCGCAACGCGACGCGGAGCCGGCTCCCCCGGGCCACCCGCTGGAGGTGCCCGGCACGGTGCGGCTGCGCGCCCACGGGGTCGGCGTGTCCTACCCCCTCGCCCCCGCCCCCAATGGCGAGCGGCGGCAGTTGACCGTCCTGCACGCCGTCGACCTCGACCTGCGGAATGGGGAGACGCTGGCCCTGCTGGGTGAGACCGGCAGCGCCAAGGCGACGCTGGTCCGCGCCCTGCTGTGCCTGCCGCCGCCGACCACCGGCTTGGTCGCCTGGATGGGGCGCGACCTGACGGCGGCGGCCACCACCACGTCCGGCAGCGACGATCCCGACCCCGCCGGCCTGCGCCGCGCCCGCCGCGACCTGCAGCCGCTGTTCCCGGATCCGGCGGCGTCGCTCGACCCGGCGATGACGGTCGGCGCCCAGTTCGCCATCGTGCTGGAGAGCCTGCGCCCCGACATCGCCGCGGACCGCCGCGCCCACCGCATCGCCGAGGCGCTGGAGGAAGCGGGGCTGCGCGCCGAGACCGCCGCCCGCTGGCCGACGGCCCTGACGGCGGCGGAGGCGGCCCATGTCGGTCTGGCCCGCGCGCTGCTGTCGGAGCCGCGCGTGCTGATCGGCGACGAGCCGGCGGCCACCCTGTCGGCGGACGAACGCGCCGGTTTCCTCGACACCCTGCTGGCGGCGCGCGACCGCCGCCACCTGTCGCTGATCCTGGCGACCGAACGGATGGAGGAGGGGCTGCGCGACGCCCACCGCGGCCTGGTGCTGCTGATGGGCCGGGTGGTGGAGAGCGCCGACGCCGCGACGCTGCGGACGGCGCCGCTGCACCCCTACAGCCGGGCGATGCTGGCCGCCGCGCGGGGCGACCGCCCGGATCTGGCGGGCGACGCCCCGTCGGCGCTCAACCAGCCGGCCGGCTGCCCCCTGCGCCGCCGCTGCCCCAAGGCGCGCCCGTTCTGCGCCCAGGCGATGCCGCCGCTGGAGGAGGTGGCGCCCGGCCACCGCGTTGCCTGCCACTACTGGGACATGCCCGACAACGGCGATGCCTGACGCCGAGGTTGGCGGTTGGCTGAGTCCGCACCCTTGTCTTGGCGCATGGCGGTGCTAGCATGCGGACGCATGGCTGGGCCGCGTCCGCCGTTCGCCTGCCGCCGTTCGCCTTCCGGGAGCCGACGCTGTCCCATCTCATCGACGATACCGAACAGGTCGGGCTCGAGTGGCTGGCCGCTCTGGCGACACCGCTGTGGCTGGCGCGGGCCGACGGTCTGGTGGTGTGGCGGAACGACGCCGCCCGCCGCCTGCTCGACCGGTTGGGCGTGGCCGACGACGCGCGCCTCGGACCGGAATCGTCGCTGCGCCACGCCCTGTCCGGACCGGCCGACCTGCGCGTCACCATCGGTGGGGCGGGCGACGGGGAGAGCGGCAAGCCGGCGACGGAGCTGTCGGTCCGCGCCGGCCCGGCTCCCGGAACCGACCGGCGCCCCGGCGGCCCCCTGCTGCTGCTGGAGGCCACCGCCGCCGCCATCGCCGACGCGGCGGCGCACCGGCTGCTGCTGGACGCCATCGACTGCATCGGCGAGGGCTTCGTGCTCTACGACGCCGACGACCGGCTGGTGCTGTACAACCGGCGCTACCGCGACCTGATGGTCGGCGACCTGGACCGGGCCGGACCGGGGACCCTGTTCGAAACGGTGCTGCGGGAAGGGGTGCGCAGCGGCCTCTACCGCTTGGCTCCGGAGCGGGCCGACGCCTGGATCGCCCAGCGGCTCGACCTGCACCGCAACGGCGGGCCGCCGATGGAGGTGCAGTTGCGCGACGGACGCTGGCTGCGGATCGAGGAGCGGCGCACCCGCGACGGCGGCACCGTGGGCCTGCGCACCGACATCACCGACCTGAAGACCCAGGCGCTCGAACTGGCCGCCGCCCGTGACGGCGCCGAGGCGGCCAACCGCCGCAAATCCGACTATGTCCACCATCTGAGCCACGAGCTGCGCACGCCGCTGACCGCGGTGATCGGCTTCGCCGAGATCCTGCGCGACCAGTTGATGGGGCCGCCCGGAAACCCGCGCTACCGCGAGGCGGCGACCCAGATCGTCACCGCCGGCGACTATATGCTGGAGCTGATCAACAACCTGCTCGACCTCGCCCGCATCGAGGCGGGGCGCCTCGACCTGCACGAGGATGAGTGCCCGCTGGGGCTGATCGCCGACGCGACGACGGCGATGATGGCGGCGCGGGCCGAACAGGCGGGGGTGGCGCTGACCGTGCGGGTGCCGGACGACCTGCCCGTGCTGCGCGGCGACCCGTCGCTGGTCCGGCAGATGCTGACCAACCTCGTCGGCAACGCCCTGAAATTCACGCCGTCCGGCGGCCGCGTCACCGTCACCGCCGCACCGGACGGCGACGGCGGCCTGACCGTCACCGTGACCGACGACGGCCGCGGCATGGCGCCGGAGCACATCCCGCAGGCGCTGACCGCCTTTTCCCAGGTGCACGACCCCATGACGGTGCCACAGCACGGGACCGGCCTGGGCCTGCCGCTGACCGCGGCGCTGGTGGCGCTGCACGGCGGCGCCATCGCCATCGACAGCGCCCCCGGCCGCGGCACCTGCGTGCGCCTGCGCTTCCCGCCGGAACGGACGATGGCGGCGGAACCGGTCTGACGCGCTCCGGTCAGGACGCGCGCAGCGCCGACAGGAAGCCGTCGACCTCCTGCCGCATCCGGCCGGCGTCGCCGGTGACGGTGTCGACCGACCGCACCATGACGGCGGACGCCTGCTCGGCCGACGCGGCGGCGGTGGTGACGGCGCCGATGTTGGCGGACACGGCGCGGGTGCCGTCGGCGGCGTCGTGGATGTTGGCGGCGATCTCGCCCACCGCGGCGGTCTGCTGTTCGACCGCGGCGGCAACCTCGCCGGCGATTTCGTTGATGCGGGCGATGGTGCGGGTGACGGCGCCGATCGTCTCCACCGCGGTGCCCGACGCGGTCTGGATTTCGGCGATGCGCGCCTGGATCTCGCCGGTGGCCTTGGCGGTCTGGCCGGCGAGCAGCTTGACCTCGCTGGCGACGACCGCGAAGCCCTTGCCGGCCTCGCCGGCGCGCGCCGCCTCGATGGTGGCGTTCAGCGCCAGCAGGTTGGTCTGGCCGGCGATCGACTGGATCAGGCCAACCACCTCGCCGATCTTGTTGGCGGTCTGCGACAGGCCCTCCACCGTGCGGTCGGTGCGCTCCGCCTCGTCGGCGGCCTTGCGGGCGATCTGGCTTGAGGCGTGGACCTGACTGCCGATCTCCTGGATCGAGGCCGACAGCTCCTCCGTCGCGGCGGCCACCGCCTTGACGTTGCCTTCCGCCTGCTGCGAGGTGCTGGCGGCCGTCGTCGCCTCGGCGGCGGTGGTGTCGGCGCTGCGGGTCATCCGCTCGGCCATGCCCTGCATGTCGCCGGCGACGTGGGCGACGCGGTCGAGGACGCCGCGCACGCTGCTTTCGAAGCTTTCCGCCATCTCGACCATGGCGCGGCGGCGCTCCCCGGCGGCGCGGCGGCGTTCGGTTTCAGCGCGGGCGTTGGCCTCGTTGGCGGCGTTGGCGGTGTCGCGGAAGACGGCCAGCGCGCGGGTCATGTCGCCGATCTCGTCGGCGCCGACGGCCGGGATCGCGGCGTTCAGGTCGCCGGCGGCGATCGCCCGCATGGCGTCGGACAACAGGCTGAGCCGGGCGACGATGTGGCGCCCGACGACGAACCAGGCCAGCGCCACCGCGCCGACCAGACTGCCGATGGCGAACAGGATCAGCATCCGGCGGCCGGCGGCGATGGTCCCGCCGGTTCCGGCGACGGCCGTCTCCGCCTCCGTCTTCATCGCGGCGATCTGGCGGTCGACGGTGGTGGCGAAGCGTTCGGCCAGCGTCCGGTTGTCCGCCAGCACCCGCGCGGTGTCGGCGCCCGCCGCCAGCTCGGCCCGCCGCAGGGCGATGATGCCGTCGTCGCCGCGGCCGAAAGCCGACAGCGCGTCGATCGCGGCGGCGATGGCGGCCTTGCCGGCGCCGTCTTCCCCCTTGCCCTCGCCCTCGTCGCCAAGCTTCGACACACGCCCATCGAGCGCCATCGCGGTGGCGGCGAAGCGCGCCTCCAGCACCTCCAGCCGCGCGGCGTCGGGCGCCTGCGCCGCCTCGTTCAGCACGCCGGCCAGGGCGGTGCCGTAGGTCGACAGCTCCAGATGGGTGCGGAAACGGTCCAGGCCGCGGCCCAGCAGATCCTGGATGGCGTCCTGGACCTGCGAGCGGACGTCGAAGTTGGCGCGCTTGATCTCGCTCTGCACCCGGCGCAGCGGCGCCTGCAGCGCGTCGAGCAGCTCGGCGGCGCGCGCCCGCGCCTCGGTCAGCCGGTCGTCGAGCTTGCGGTCGACGGCGCCGTCGCTGTTCTCCGTGCCGTCCAGCGCGGCGCGGCGCAGGTCGAACACGTTGCCCTTGCCGTAGCCGTAGAGGAACAGCGTCTCGATCTTCCCGGCGGTCCCCGGCGGCAGCCGGTCGCCCAGCGTGCCGACGGTGGCGGTCACCTGGGACGAGGATTCCAGATAGGCCTGCTGAAGCTGGGCGATGGCCGCCGCGCTGGGCGCGGTGCCGGAGCGGTTCATGGCGTCGAGCGCACCGGCGATGCTGCCCCGCAGGTCATAGAGCGCGATCATCGAGCGGATGGCGTCGGACAGGCTCCGCATGTCGCGGTCGGTCCCGCCGTCCAGCGCCTCGCCCTTGTCGTGCAGGGCTTGGCCGGCGCGGTCGACCAGCGGCCCCAGCGTCTTGAGGAAGCCGTCATAGACCTGCGTCAGCCGGGCGGTGGCGGCCTCGCGGCGGGCCTGCGCCGACAGGCGGCGGGCCACCGCCTCGTTTTCGGTGTCGAGCGTCCCGATCAGCGCCTTTCCGGTGTCGCGCACCTCCGACAGCAGCGGATCCCGCGGCCGGCGGTTGGCCAGATCGTCGACCAGGGCCAGGAAGGTCCGGGCGCGGCCCTGGGTTTCGGACTGGATGCGCTCGCGTTCCTGCTGGGTGTCGGCGCCGTCCAGGGTCGGGGCCGCCGTGGCGATGCGGCTGCTTTCGCCGGCCAGCCGGGTCGCCAGCTCCATCTCCGGCAGGGTGGTGTCGGCGATCTGCGCCATCGGCGTTTCCACCGCGGCGAAGGAGACCAGCCCGACGGCGCTGGCCGCCACCGTCATCGCCGCCATGCCGGCGAAGGCCAGCAGCAGCTTGGCGCGCACGCCGAGGCGGCGGCCGGTGGCGGGACCCGAACGGTCGCCGGAATGCGCAGCAGCCGATGCGGCGCTGTCCAGGATGTGTGAGGCCATGATGCGTGGTGTCTCCCGGCGGGTGTGGTCGCAAGTCCCGGACGCCGGTCGCCCCCTACCGACCGCGCCTGCGCGTTGATCGCAGGCGCGGAACCGCAACCCCTGAATGGGCTCTGCGGCGATCGGTCACACCGGCCCGGGCATGGTTTCCACTGCGCGATGCCGCGTCAATCTGTTTTCCACTATCATGAAAAAACACTGCAGGAACTTCCATCATACGGAAGCCCCCGGCCTTGCTGCACGCCGTCTTTCCGAATGGGGTAATCCGGTTTTCCGGCGTACCCGGCTACCCCCTTCGTGGCACTCCATGCCGTTCGGCCGCTCCGGCGGGGCCGTCGCCCAACGGCCTATTTCCGCGCTACAGCTCAAGGTTTATGGCCCCGGCCCGGCGGCCGGCCTGCCGTCCGGACCGTGGCCGTCACCATCGGCCGACGCTATCCGTCTGCTTACCCCATCCGGCGAAAACCTCATCACAAGGATAGCGGCACTGCCATACCGATGCCGCCTGGAAGCACCTGGGTGGCGTGGCTAGCTTGGGACTATCGCGTTTCCAAGAGGTTCCGAGAATGCCGCAGGATGTCAGCCCCGTCTTCGCCAACTCGTCCTACGATGGCTCGCAGACCGCTGGATCGCCTTCCGCCGGACCGCACGCCGCCGGGATCGGCGGCACCGATGAACAGATGATCGCCGACATCCGCGCCGTGCTGGCCGAATGCGGCGGGCTGGCGGTCGACGCCGCCACGCTGCACGCCGACGACGACCTCTACGCCGCCGGCCTCACCTCGCACGGCTGCGTCGGCCTGATGCTGGGGCTGGAGGAGCAGTTCGACGTCGAGTTTCCGGAAAAACTGCTGAACCGCCGCACCTTCGAAAGCATGGCGGCCATCCGCGACGCGGTGCGCGGCCTGCTCGACGGGGACGTCGCGTGAACGCGGCGGTCCCAGGTCTCGCCGCCCGGGCGCGTGCCGTCGGGGCCGGGATCGCGGCGCGCCACGCCGACGACGTCGACCGCAACAGCCGGTTCCCCGCCGAGGCGTTCGACGCGCTGCGCGAACAGGGGCTGCTGGGCGTCATGGTCCCGGCCGACTGCGGCGGCAGCGGCGCCTCGCTGTTCGACGTGGCGTCGGCCTGCCACGCGCTGGCCCGCGGCTGTGCCGCCACCGGCATGATCTACGCCATGCACCAGATCCAGGTCGCCTGTCTGGTCAACCACGGCCGCGACGGCTGGCACCGCGCCCTGATGACCCGCATCGCCGCCGACCAGCTTCTGCTCGGCTCGGCGACGACGGAGGCGGAGACCGGCGGCGACATCCGCAACAGCGTCTGCGCCGTCCGGGCCGAGGGCGACCGCTTCACCCTGGCCAAGAACGCTTCGGTCATCTCCTACGGCGACCAGTCCGACGTGATCCTGGTCACCGCGCGCCGCAACCCGGAGGCGCCCTCCTCCGACCAGGTGCTGGTGGTGGTGACCAAGGAGGACTACCGGCTGGAGAAGACGACGCTGTGGGACGCGATGGGCATGCGCGGCACCTGCTCCGACGGCTACCGGCTGGAGGCGGCGGGCGGCATCGACCAGATCCTGCCGCTGCCCTACGCCGACCTGTCGGCCCAGACCATGCTGCCGGTGACCCACATCCTGTGGAGCAGCACCTGGCTCGGCATCGCCGCCGACGCCGTCAGCCGCGCCCGCGCCTATGTCCGGTCGGAGGCCAAGCGCAAGCCGGGCACCACCCCGGCCTCGGCCGTCCGGCTGGCGGAGGCGACGGCCAGGCTGCAGTCGATGAAGGCCGCCATCCTGACCGCCATCCGCCAGTACGAGCTGGCCAGCGGCTCGCCGGAGCTGCTGACCGGCCTGTCCTTCGCCACCGCGATGGGCACGCTGAAGGTCACCACCTCGGAGCTGGTGCGCGAGGTGGTGGAGGCGGCGATCCGCACCTGCGGGCTGGCCGGCTACCGCAACGACACCCCCTACAGCCTGGGCCGCCACCTGCGCGACGCCCATTCCGCCGCGCTGATGATCGGCAACGACCGGATCATGTCGCACATCGCCACTCAGCTTCTCGTTCAACGGGACGGATCGGGGCCATTCGAATGAACATGATGGATGCAGCGGCGGCGCAAGCGGCCTATCGCGACGAGCTGGTCGACGCGGGCCTTCTGATCCCGACCGGCGTGGATGGCCTGTACGGCCGCAGCGGCGTGTTCGAGGACGTGGTGGAGCGGTTCGACGCCCTGGTCACCCGCTGGGGCGGCGGCGACGGCGCGGAGGTCATGCGCTTTCCGCCCGCCCTCAACCGCCGGTATTTCGAGGAAAGCGAGTATCTGAAGAGCTTCCCGCATCTGGCCGGCACCATCCACAGCTTCGCCGGCGACGAGAAGGCGCACCGCACCCTGCTGCGCCGGCTGGAGGAGGGCCAGGACTGGACCGAGGACCAGGCGGCGACCGACGTGGTGATGACCCCGGCGGCCTGCTACCCGGTCTACCCGACCATCGCACGGCGCGGCGCGCTGCCGGACGAGGGCCACCTGATCGACGTCTTCTCCTACTGCTTCCGGCACGAGCCGTCGATCGACCCCGCCCGCATGCAGCTGTTCCGCATGCGCGAGTACATCCGCATCGGCACGCCCGACCAGGTCGTGGCGTTCCGCGAGCTGTGGCTGGAGCGCGGCCGGGCGATGATGGCCTCGCTGGGGGTGCCGCTCGACGTCGACGTCGCCAACGACCCCTTCTTCGGCCGGGCCGGCGCCATGCTGTCGAGCAGCCAGCGCGAGCAGAAGCTGAAATTCGAGCTGCTGATCCCGATCACCAGCGTGGAGAAGCCGACCGCCTGCCTCAGCTTCAACTACCACCAGGACCATTTCGGCCATCTGTGGGACATCCACGGCGCCGACGGCGCGGTCGCGCACACCGCCTGCGTCGGCTTCGGGATGGAGCGCGTGGCGCTGGCGCTGTTCCGCCACCACGGCTTCGACCCGGAATCCTGGCCGGCGGCGGTCCGTCAGGTGCTGTGGGGCTGATGGGCATCATGTGGACGCCGCACCGACCCGACGGCTACGCCCGCCACCCCCTGCACCAGGGCGAGCGCATCTGGCCGGAGACCAACTGCTACGTCGACCTCTGGATCGAGGCGCTGCACGCCCGCGGGCTCGACCCGCTGGCGATGCTGGGCTTCACCGTGACCCAGGACTTCGAGGGCGACCAGTTCACCTTCTTCAAGGTGCCGCTGGAGGATCTGGAGACGCTGTACGGCCTGCGCGTGCAGGAGCTGGCGATCTACGACAGCGTCGAGGCCCACGCCGCCGAGCAGTTGCGCCGCACCTCCGACGGCGGTCTGGTGCTGGTCGAGGTCGACGGCTTCCACCTGCCCGACACCCGCGGCACCTCCTACGGCACCACCCACGTCAAGACGACGGTCGGCATCGTGCGGATCGATCCGGCGGCGCGCTGGATGGACTATTTCCACAACGCCGGCTTTTACCGGCTGGAGGGCGCCGACTATGACGGCGCCTTCGCTGCCGCCGCAGGGCCGCTGTTCCCCTATGTCGAGTTCGTCAAGACCGGCCGGCCGCCGCTGGAGGGCCGGGCGCTGGTCGGCGCCTCGCTCGACCTGATGCGGCGGCATCTGGCGCGGCGGCCGGCGGGCAACCCGGTGACCGCCTACCGCGCCGCCTTCCCGGAGCATCTCGACCGGCTGCTGGCGCGGCCGATGGAGGATTTCCACCTCTACGCCTTCAACCTGCTGCGCCAGCTCGGCGCCAATTTCGAGCTGCTGGGCGCCCATGTCGGCTGGCTCGACGGCCCGGCCGAGGCGGTGGAGGCCTGCCGGTCGATCGCCGAGGGCGCCAAGGCGATGCAGTTCCAGCTTGCCCGCACGGTGGCGCGGCGCAAGGCCCCCGACCTGACCGACAGCTTCGACCGGCTGGAACGTGCCCACGACACCGCGCTCGGCGCCTTGAACCGTCACTACGGGTGAGGGGCGATGGCGCGGATCAGATCGGTCGGCGGACGGCGGGTCACCGCCCTGACGGATGGATGGACGATGTCCCTCCTGCCGCCCGGCGCGCCGGGTGATCAAGGCGAACCCCTTGCCGCGACCGTTCCCGGCACCGCTGCCCAGGCCTTGCGCGCGGCCGGGCGGTGGTCGCTGGAGGCGCCGTCCGCGCTGCACGACACGGACAGTCTCTTCCTGACACGTTTGTACGGCCACGGACCGCGCGTCCTGCGCTTCCACGGCCTCGCCACCCTGGCGGAGGTCCGGCTGGACGGGGAATGCATCCTGACCTCCGACAGCATGCATCTGGCGCACGAGGTGCCGGTGACGCTGAACGGCGAGGCCGAACTGGCCATCCGCTTCCACGCGCTGCACCCGGCGCTGGCGGCGAAGAAGGGTCGGGCGCGCTGGCGCACCAAGCTGGCGGAGCCGGCGGCCCTGCGCTTCGTCCGCACCACGCTGCTCGGCCACATGCCGGGCTGGTGCCCGCCGGTCCACGCCGTCGGTCCCTACCGCCCGGTGGAGCTGGTGGAGGACAGCGGCCCGCTGCGCGTGCTCGCCGCCGACCTGCGCAGCGGCTACGACGGCCGCGACGGCCGCCTGTCGCTGCGCCTGACGGTGGAGGGCGCGGCCGCCGGAACCACCGGCACGGTCGAGGTCGCCGGCACCGCCGTCCCCCTGGCCTTCGACGGGATCGACGCCTTCCACGCCGACCTGACGGTGCCGGGGGTGGCGCCCTGGTGGCCGCACAGCCATGGCGAGCCGGCGCTGCACGCGGTGACCGCCCGCATCGGCACGACCGACATCGAGTTGGGACGGGTCGGCTTCCGTTCGCTCGCCGTCGATCGCGGACCGGATGGCCGCGGCTTCGCCCTGCTGGTGAACGGCGTCCGCGTCTTCTGCCGCGGCGGCTGCTGGACCCCGCCCGACATCGTCGGCCTGTCGTCCGACCGTGCGGTCTATGAGCCCGCCCTGCGCCAGATGCGCGAGGCCGGCGCCAACATGGTCCGCGTCGGCGGCACCATGCTGTACGAGGGCGACGCCTTCTTCGAGCTGTGCGACGAGCTGGGCATCCTGGTCTGGCAGGACGCGATGCTCGCCAACTTCGACTACCCGACTGACCCGGCCTTCCTGGAGAGTGTCCGGGCGGAGATCGCCCAGCTGCTCGACCGCACCCAGGCGTCGCCTTCGCTGGCGGTGCTGTGCGGCGGCAGCGAGATGGAGCAGCAGGCGGCCATGCTCGGCCTGCCGCGCGCCTCCCGGACCCAGCCGGCGCTGGAGGCGGTGTGGACCGCGGAGGCGGCGGCGCGGCGGCCCGACCTGGTCCTGGTGCCGAACTCGCCCAGCGGTGGGGCGCTGCCCTTCATCGCCAACGCCGGGGTCAGCCACTATTACGGCGTCGGCGCCTATCTGCGGCCGCTGGACGACGCGCGGCGGGCGGATGTGCGCTTCGCCAGCGAATGCCTCGCCTTCGCCAACGTGCCGGAGGGCGACCCGCTGGGCGTGCCGGCGCTGCATCATCCGCGCTGGAAGGAACGGGTGCCGCGCGACCCCGGCGCCTCCTGGGACTTCGAGGATGTGCGGGACCAATATCTGGAAGACCTCTACCGCGTCGACCCGCGCCGGCTGCGCACCGAGGATCCCGACCGCTATCGCCGCCTGTCGCGCGCGGTGACCGGCGAGGTGATGCAGGCGGTGTTCGACGAGTGGCGCCGGGCGGGATCCTCCTGCGCCGGCGGGCTGGTCTGGCAGTGGCGCGACCTGTGGCCGGGGGCCGGCTGGGGCGTCGTCGCCGCCGACGGCACGCCCAAGCCGGCGTGGCACGCCCTGCAGCGCGCCTTCCGTCCGCAGCGGGTGATCCTGACCGACGAGGGGGTGAACGGGCTGGCGGTGCATCTGGTCAACGACGGCGCCCGGCCGGTGGACGCCCTGCTGCGGCTGACGGCGTGGCGTGACGGGGCGGTGCCGGTGCTGCGGGTGGAGCGGCCGGTGACGCTTCCGGCGCGGGGGGCGGTCGCTCTCCCAATGGCTGAGTTGTCGGACCGCTTCTTTGACGCCACCTATGCCTACCGGTTCGGGCCGTGTCCGCACGACGCGGTGACGGCCCAACTGGTGTCGGCCGATGGTGGTGGGGAACCAATCGATGAGTCACATCATTTCCCTGGCGGACGCTTGCTGCCGCGCGCGGATCTGGGCCTGACGGCCGTGGCCGAGCGGCGGGGAGGGGATTGGGTGCTGCGGCTCGCCACCCGGCGGTTCGCCTGTTCGGTGCATGTCGAGGACGAGCGGTTCCACGCCGAGGAGTCGTGGTTCCACCTGCCCCCCGGCGTCGAACGGACGGTTCGCCTGCGGCCGTGCGCCCGGGCTGGGGGCATTGGGATTGGCCTGGGGGCATCGGATGGGGAAACGCCGGATGGCGAGGTCCACGCGCTGAACGCGCTGGCGCCCGTCCGCTACAGGGGGAACGCATGAAGCCGACACCGGTGGTGTTCGATGGATGTTTCGGTTGGCTGCATCCGGCGCACGGGCTGCGTGGCGTGGTCCTGTGCGGTGCCTACGGGCACGAGGAGCTGTGCGTCCACCGGGCCTGGAAGACCTTCGCCGAGAATCTGGCGGCGGCGGGGCTGCCGACGCTGCGCTTCGACTATCCCGGCTCCGGCGATTCGGCGGGCGACGACAGCGAGCCCGATCGGGTGCGGGCGTGGCTGGACGGCGTCAAGGCGGCGGTCCACCGGCTGCGCGAGGACACCAACGTCACCGAAGTGACGCTGGTCGGTTTCCGCCTGGGTTCGCTGCTCGCCACCGCGGCGGCGGTGGAACTGGCGGAAGCGGGGCAGGGCGTCGACACGCTGGTGCTGATGGCGCCGATCCCGTCCGGCCGCAAGGCGGTGCGCGAGCTGCAGACGCTGGCCAGCATGGTCCTGCGCCCGGTCTGCAACCCGGAACCGCCGGAACGCGCCGCCTGGACCAACGTCGTCGGCATGCCGCTGACGCCGGAAACCATGCTGGCGCTGAACGGCCTGAACCCCTGCGAGCAGCCGACGCTGCCGGCCCGGCGCATCCTGGTCGCCGACCGGCCGGAAGCCAAGGGCTCGGTGGCGCTGGCCGCCCGCTGGCGTGCCCTGGGCGCGCACGTCGAGCCGATGGGCGTCAGCGGCATGATGGAGATGATCCAGCAGCCGCAGCGTGCCAAGGCCGCCGCCACCTTCGATCCCGTCGTCCGCTGGATCGCCGCCGGCCGGGTGGATACCGGCGCCACCCCGCCGCCGGTCCGGCCGGCCGGGCTGATGACGACTGTCGCGGTGGAACGTCCGGTCTTCTTCGGCTCGTCGCCGGAGCTGTTCGGCATCCATTGCTCGCCGGTGCTGGCGGAGCCGACCGGCAACCGGCCGGCGATCCTGTTCCTGAACAGCGGCGCCACCCACCATGTCGGGTCCGGCCGCGCCACCGTGGTCCAGGCCCGGCGGCTGGCGGCGCGCGGCTACACCTCGCTGCGGATCGATTCGGCGGGGATCGGCGACAGCCCCGACCGGCCGGGCTTCCCCGACAACCTGCTTTACAACAAGGAGGTGATCAGCGACGTCCGCGCCGCGCTGAACTGGCTGGAGGAGCAGGGGCACGAGCGCGTGGTGGTCATCGGCCTGTGCGCCGGCGGCACGCCCGCCCTGCACGCCGGCCTGGGCGACCACCGGGTCGTCGGTCAGATCCTGCTGAACCCCGGCCGCTTCGAACTGGGTTCCGGCATCGCCGTGGCCGAGCTGATGCGGACGGTCGCCCACCGCTCCACCACGGAATATCTGCGCGAGGCGCTGAAGCCGGCCCGGCTGCGCGCCACCTTCCGCAACCGTGCCCGGCTGATGGGGCTGGCCAAGCGGCTGACCTCGCGCTTCGTCCGCAAGGTGCTGATCCGCACCGGCCTGACCCGCCACGCGCTGCGCGTCTTCCGCCGCCTGTCGGCGGAGGGCCGGCGGGTGCTGATGGTCTACAGCAGCGGCGACATGACGCTGGCGGAATTCTGGCTGCATCTGGGCGAGGGCGGCCGGGCGCTGCATGGCCTGCCCGGCATCGAGGTGGTCTATCTCGACCGCTCCGACCACAGCCTGACGGTGTGGGAAGCCCGCGACCGGCTGGACATCCTGATCGACCGCCACCTCGCCACGCTGGACTCGCCAACCTCAGCCACCTCATCCGCCACCGGCTTGAGCGGCTGGAACCTCACCCTGCCGTCGGGGGAGCGGGTGGGGTAGCGAACGCCGGGGTCGGCCAGACCCAACCTTCTCCCCAGGCGCAGGGTGATCGCATCTGAGACTCAGAGTCCGTTGAAGGAACTTTCGTCATCCCCGCGAAGGCGGGGATCCAGAAAACTCCGCGGATAAGCCGCTGAGCCGGCTGGATTCCCGCCTTCGCGGGAATGACGGGTTTCGCTGGGTAGGATCATATCTGCCAAAGGCGATCACATCTCCCTCTCCCCGGGGGAGAGAGGGCATTCGGCCCTCAACCCCCCAGCAGCTCCGCCAGCGCCCGCGCGACGACCAGCGTCGCCTTGCGCAGATCCTCCAGCACCAGCTTTTCGTCGGCGCGGTGGCCGTTGGCCTCCAGCAGGTCGCGCGGGCCGGCGCCGTAGAGCACGGTGGGCACGCCGGCCTCGGAATAGTGCCGCGCGTCGGTGTAGAGCGGGATGCCGTTCTGCCCGACCGGCACGCCCAGCACCGCTTCGGCGTGGCGCGCGAACAGGGCGGCCAGCCGCGGCGCGTCGCCGACCGAGCGGAAGGGGCGGGCCAGCAGGATGCGGCGCACCGTCACCCGGATGCCGTCGCGGCCGGCGGCGGCGCCCTCGATCAGGGCGCGCAACTCGGCCTCGACCTCGGCCGGGTTTTCCTCCGGGATCATGCGGCGGTCGAGGCGGAAGGTGACGCGGTCGGGCACCACATTGGTGTTGATGCCGCCCTGGATCAGCCCGACGGTCAGCGACGGGTGGGTGATGCCGACAACGCCCGACCGGCGGGTCGCCAGCTCCGGCCGGTGGGCATAGAGCGCGGCCAGGATGCCGGTCGCCGCCTCCAGCGCGTCATGGCCGGTGTCGGGGCGGGCGGCGTGGGCGGACTTGCCGTCGACCTGGACCTCCAGATGCAGGCAGCCGTTGTGGCCGGTCACCACCGAATAGGCGAAGCTGGCCGACACCGCGTAGTCCGGCTTGGAGATCCCCTGCTCGAGCAGCCATTTCGGCCCGATCTCGCCGCCGGCCTCCTCGTCGTAGGTCAGGTGCAGCTCGACCGTGCCGGCCAGCGGCGCCTTGGTCGCCATCAGCGCCCGCAGGGCGAAGGCGTAGGTGGCGAAGTCCGACTTCGACACCGCCACGCCGCGGCCGTACATCACGCCGTCGCGGATCTCGGCGCCGTAGGGATCGCTCGACCAGCCTTCGCCCGGCGGCACCACGTCGCCATGGGCGTTCAGCGCAACCACTGGGCCGTCGCCGAAGCGGTGGCGGATCACCAGGTTGGTGGCGCTGACCATGCCGTTGGCCCGCACCAGCTCGGCCGGGACCGGGTGGCGTTCGACGGTGAAGCCCATCGCCTCCAGCAGCTCGGCGGCGCGGGCGGCGTGGGGGGCGCAGTCGCCGGGCGGGTTGTCGGACGGCACCTTGACCAGTTCCGCCAGGAAGCGGACCTCGTCGTCGAAGCGGGCGTTCACCGCCTCCTGAAGAGCGTTGCCCAGAGGAGACGGGATGGTGGGGGACTGATCGGTCATGGCAGGCGGTCCGGTGCGGGCTGGAAATGTTCGACGAAGCGGGCGAGCACGCGGGCGCCGGCCTCGGCGTCGGCGGCGGTGATCTTTTCGGCCGGGTTGTGCGAGATGCCGCGGTCGCAGCGCACGAACAGCATGGCGATGTCGGTCAGCGCCGCCACCGCCATGGCGTCGTGGCCGGCGCCGCTCGGCAGCTCCGGCGCGTCCAGCCCTTCGGCGGCGGCCGCCGCGGCGAACTGCGCCATCAGCGCCGGGTGGCAGGCGACGGCCGGGCTGTCGTGCAGCGTCTCGAAGCCGATGGCGACGCCGCGGGCGTCGGCGATGCTCTCCAGCCGGGCGCGGACGGCGCCGACCCGTTCCAGCCGCAGGGGATCGCGGTCGGCGCGCAGGTCGATGGTGAAGCGGACCTTGCCGGCGATCACGTTGGTGGCGCCGGGCGACGCCTCGATCCGGCCGACGGTGCCGACCAGCCGTTCCTGGCCCGAGCACAGCGCCTCCACCGCCAGGATCATCTCGGCCGCCGCGGCCAGCGCGTCGCGGCGCAGCGTCATCGGCACGGTGCCGGCGTGGCCGGCCATGCCCTCCACCGTCACCGCCAGCCGGGTCGCCCCGGCGATGGCGGTGACGATGCCGACCGGACGGCCCAGCGCCTCCAGCACCGGCCCCTGCTCGATGTGCAGCTCGGCGTAGGCCAGCACGTCGTCGCGGCTGTGGGCGGCGGTCGCCCAGGCGGCGGGGTCGAGCCCGAATTGGGCCATGGCGTCGGCCAGCCGCAGCCCGTCGGCGTCGCGGCTGTCCAGCACCGCCGGGTCGAAGCGGCCGGCGATGGCGCGGCTGCCGATCAGGGTCGATTGGAAGCGGGTGCCCTCCTCGTCGCCGAAGCCGATGACCTCGACGGCGAAGGGCAGGCGGCGCCCGCGGGCGTGCAGGTCGGCGACCACCGCGATGCCGGTCAGCACCCCCAGCATGCCGTCGTAGCGCCCGGCGTCACGCACGGTGTCGAGGTGCGAGCCGATCAGCAGCGCCGGCAGCCCGGCCCGTTCCCCCTCGTACCGGCCGATGACGTTGCCGACCGCGTCCTCGCGCACGCTCATCCCGGCCTCGCGCATCCAGCCGCCGACGAGGTCGTTGGCGCGGCGATGCTCCGGCGTCAGGTAGAAGCGCGACAGGCGGTCGGGCTCGGCGCTGATCGCCGCCAGCGCGTCGATGCGGGCGAGAAGGGCCGGTCCGGAAAGCGGGGAAACGGTCATCGGCGGCGGGTCCGAAGGCGGGCCTGGGGGAGGCGAGCGGGGCGGGAACGGTGCCACCCTTGTATAAGCCGAAGCCACCGCCCAGCCCTAGCCCCCGCCGGACGAAGACAGTTTCAAAGAATCCGGAAGCCACAGGCCACGACAACGCTCACCTTGCGGCGCAACATCCGTACCGGGAAAAGGAGAAATGGTGACGAATAATACCGCACGGCCTCTGGAAACAGCTATGCTGATCCATAAATGATGCCGAAGAAACGGCACGAGGCCGGGCGCCCCTTTGCTGCGCCTGCGAAAGAAACCGTGACTGGGAGGTGCGTCCATGACGTCGTTCGATCCCGAAACGCCTTTCGAAAACGCAACGCCGATTGGTGGACCGATCGTTCCCGGCAGCTCGGGCTGTGGGCGCGTGTGGTTCAACGACCGGACCGAACTGGCCCAGGCCCGCACGCTGGCCGGCTGGATCAGCCTGCTGGCCGAGGACCGCGGGCTGGACGACCGGCAACTGGCCGCCGCCACCGGCCTGGATCCGGAGGATGTCCGCGCGGTGCTGGACGGCGCGGTCGCCATGCTGCCGCCCCGCCTGCTCGACGGCGCGCTGCGTCGGCTGGAAGGGCGCCGGCTGTCCTGAGGGGCTGAAAACGCAAAAAGGGCGACCGCAGTGACCGCGGTCGCCCTCTTCATCCGTGTCGTCGTGTCCGGTCCGCAATCGCCTCAGGCGACGGACAGCACGTCGACATACATGTTGGCCGGGGCGGACAGGTGGATGCGGTACAGCATGCCGGCCTGATCGACCAGGATGTCGGCGACCGGGTTCTTGGACGACAGGTCGGTGACCGCGGCGCGGACGTTGCGCGGCAGTTGCTCCAGAGCGATGTCGCGGTAACCGCCCTTGTCGGAAAGCTTGATGGTCTTGTTGCCCATGATGGCAGATGCTCTGAGTGGACTGTGAGGGGATCGAAACGCTGCGGGACAATGGTCCCGCACGGTTAAGCAAGCGTTAAGCCCCCTCGTCCCCCCGCCGGGGAGCCGCGCAGGTCAGCAGCGCTCGCGCTGCAGGTGTCGGCGCGGCTGCCGCCCGGCCTACCGGCGGCGCGTGTCATCCTCCGGCAGCGGCTGCTTGCCCAGCACCATGGAGCTGTTGTCGAGCGCCGCGACCATCGCGTCGCGGGCCGGAGCGCCGGGGCCGGTGACGCTGCCCTCGCCCTGGCGGGCGGCCGGCTCCACCCGTTCGCCCACACCGACCGCCCCCACGCCGGCCGTGGCGCCCGGCTGGGCAACGCGCAGGTCGTTCTGCACATGGCGGACGCCCGAGACGCTTTCGGCGATGTCCTCCGCCCGGCGCCGGGCGGCGCGTTCGGTGACGGTGCCGGACAGCGTCACCTCGCCCTCCTCCACCTTCACGCCGATGTCGGAGGCGTCGATGTGGTGGTCGTCGGTCAGCCGTTCGTTGATGTCCTCCAGGATGCGCTGGTCCGAGCGGCGGTAGTTGCGCGGCCCGACCCCGCGGTAGCGCGGCTCCGGGCTCATCTTGGCGAACTCTTCGCTCCAGGGGTGACGGTGCATGGTCATGGCGGCCTCCTTGTTGGCGGACGGAGTCATTGGCCGTTCAACAGAAGGGGTGTCGTGGTGTTCCGGCCCGGCGCGTTCGGCCGGACAGCCCGCCGGCTGGAATGATGAATTCCCCGTCATGTGCGGACGCATCGCAACCTTGGCCGCGCCCTGCTGTTCGTTCAGGAAAATCTTATGGTCGAGGACGTGTCATGAAACCTTTGGAACGAAGCGTCGCCCTCTGGGCGATGACGATCCTGCTGGCGCTGTTGGGGCTGGCGACCGGCGGCGGCGGTCTGTGGCTGGTCGCGCTGGGCGGGTCCTGGTACTACGCCGTCGCGGGAGTGCTGTTCCTGGTCACCGCGGCCCTGCTGGTGCGGCGGTCGCCGGCGGCGCTGTCGGTCTACGCGCTGCTGGTGATCGGCACCCTGGTCTGGGCGCTGTGGGAGGCCGGGCTGGACTGGTGGCCGCTGGCGGCGCGCGGCGACGTGGTCGCGGTGGTCGGCTTCCTGCTGCTGTTGCCCTGGGTTACCCACCGCCTCGGCGAGCCGGAGCCGACGGCCGGCGTGCCGGCGCCGGGCGCCTATCCGACCGGCGCCTTCCGTGGCACCGGCATTCCGCTGACGGCGTCGCTGGTCGTCGCGCTGCTGGTCGCCGTCGCGTCCTGGTTCACCGACCCCCACCGGATCGACGGCACCGTTCCACCAGACCGGCAAACCGCTTCTGCGGCCGGTGCGGCGTCATCGGCGCCCGCCATCCCCGACGGCGAGTGGCAGGCCTATGGCCGCACCGGCTACGGCCAGCGCTATTCGCCGCTGGCCGCCATCACGCCGGACAACGCCGACCGGCTGCAGGTCGCCTGGACCTACCAGACCGGCGACATGCGCGGCCAGCCCGGCGACCCCAAGGAAACCACCTTCGAGGTGACGCCGCTGAAAATCGGCAACCGCCTGTTCCTCTGCTCGCCGCACCAGGACGTGATCGCGCTCGACGCGACGACCGGCAAGGAGGTCTGGCGCCGCGACTTGAAGATCGACCCGAAGCAACTCGCGCTGCAGCACCTGACCTGCCGCGGCCTGTCCTACCACCCGGCCCCGGCCGCCCCCGCCGCGGTCGCCTCCACCAACCCGGCGGCCGGGAGCGCCTGCCCGGCCAAGCTGTTCATGCCGACCGCCGACGGCCGGCTCGTCGCGCTGAAGCCGGAGGACGGGTCGATCTGCACCGACTTCGGCCGCGACGGCGCGATCAACCTGTGGGCCAACATGCCCAACGTCCGGCCGGGCGCCTACTATTCGACCTCGCCGCCGGTGGTGACGGCCGACCGCATCGTCGTCGGCGGCACCGTGCTCGACAACGTCTCGACCAACGAACAGTCGGGCGTCATCCGCGCCTATGACGTGAACAGCGGCGATCTGGTGTGGAACTGGGACTCCGCCAAGCCGGACGACACCGCGCCGATCCCCGACGGCCAAACCTACACCGCCAACTCACCCAACAGCTGGTCGATCCCCAGCGTCGACGAGGCGCTGGGCATGGTCTATGTGCCGATGGGCAACCAGCCGCCCGACCAGTGGGGCGGCCACCGCAGCCCGGCGGTGGAGCGTTTCTCCTCCTCCGTGACGGCGCTGGATCTCCGGACCGGCAAGGTGCGCTGGGTCTTCCAGACCGTGCATCACGACCTGTGGGACTATGACGTGCCGGCGCAGCCCAGCCTGATCGACCTGACGATCAACGGCCAGACGGTGCCGGCGCTGGTGCAGCCGACCAAGCAGGGCGAGCTGTTCGTCCTCGACCGCCGCACCGGCGCGCCGATCCTGCCGGTGACAGAAAAGCCGGCGCCGCAGGGTGCCGCGGAGGGTGACCACAGCGCGCCCACCCAGCCGGTGTCCGCCCTGTCCTACGATCCGCCGCCGCTCACCGGGCGCGACATGTGGGGGGCGACGATGTTCGACCAGCTCGCCTGCCGCATCGCGCTGAAGCGGCTGCGCTACGACGGCCGTTTCACCCCGCCGTCGCTGCAGGGCTCGCTGATCTATCCCGGCAATTTCGGCGTGTTCAACTGGGGCAGCGTCGCCGTCGATCCCAAGCGGCAGATCGCCTTCACCACCCCGGCCTATCTCGCCTTCGTCTCCCAGCTGGTGCCGCGCCAGAACGACAAGGACCTCTATGTCCAGGGCGGCGAGCGGCCGCAGTTCAGCCTGCCGGCGCTGAACGAGAATTTCGGAGCGCCCTACGCGGTGAAGCTCAGCCCGTTCGTCTCGCTGCTCGGCCTGCCGTGCCAGGCACCGCCCTGGGGCTATGTCGCCGCCGCCGACCTGACGAGCGGCAAGATCCTGTGGAAGCACAAGAACGGCACCACCCGCGACGCCGCGCCGGTCCCGCTGCCCTTCCGCATGGGCGTGCCGAACCTGGGCGGACCGATGGTCACGGCGGGTGGCGTCGCCTTCCTGTCGGGCACCATCGACTATTACGTCCGCGCCTACGACGTTGGCAACGGCAAGCAACTGTGGGAAAGCCGGCTGCCCGCCGGCGGTCAGGCGACGCCGATGACCTACCAGGGCGAGGACGGGCGCCAGTACGTCGTGGTGGTGGCCGGCGGCCACGGCTCGCTCGGCACCAAGGCCGGCGACTCGGTGATCGCGTATGCGCTGCCGAAGTGAGGGAGCGGGGGGCACCTCGGCCCCCTCCCCATCCCTCCCCCGCCCTTGGCGGGAGAGGGGGTAGAAACCTTGCAGGAGTGGGGCGGCAGTTCCCTCTCCCGCCAATAGGCGGGGGAGGGTTAGGGAGGGGGCACCGCCGTAGCCACCTCCCGAAAGCCCAACCCTCAGCGGGTCGGAACCGGCGGGGTCTGCGAGTAGTCGTAGAAGCCGCGGCCGTATTTCTTGCCGATCCAGCCGGCCTCGACATACTTCACCAGCAGCGGGCAAGGGCGGTACTTGCTGTCGGCGAGCCCCTCGTACAGCACCTGCATCACCGCCAGGCAGGTGTCCAGGCCGATGAAGTCGGCCAGCTCCAGCGGGCCCATCGGGTGGTTGGCGCCCAGCTTCAGCGCGGTGTCGATGGCCTCGACGCCGCCGACGCCCTCATACAGGGTGTAGACGGCTTCGTTGATCATCGGCAGCAGGATGCGGTTGACGATGAAGGCCGGGAAATCCTCGGCCACCGCCGCGGTCTTGCCGATGGCCAGCGTCAGTTCGCGGATCGCCTCGAAGGTCGGCTCGTCGGTCGCGATGCCGCGGATCAGCTCGACCAGCTGCATCACCGGCACCGGGTTCATGAAGTGCATGCCCATGAACTTGGCCGGACGGTCGGTCGCCGCGGCAAGGCGGGTGATCGAGATCGACGAGGTGTTCGTCGCGATCAGCGCCTCCGGCTTCAGGTGCGGGACCAGCTTCTTCAGCAGGTCGCGCTTCAGCGCCTCGTTCTCGGTTGCGGCCTCGACCACCAGATCGGAGTCGCCGAAGATCGACAGGTCGGTGCCGGTGACGATGCGGGCCAGCGCCGCCGCCTTCTCGGCCTCGCTCAGCTTGCCCTTCTGGACCTGCCGATCGAAGTTCCGCGAGATGCCGGCGAGCGACTTTTCCAGCGCCGCTTCGCTGATGTCGGACAGGGTGACGTCGTACCCGGCCTGGGCACAGACCTGGGCGATGCCGCTGCCCATCTGGCCCGCACCGATGATGCCAATCTTCTTGATCGTGGTCATTGAGGCTGTCCCGCAAGGATTAGGGTGGAAGGACCGCGGGAGGCGCCGGCCGGGGCCGGTGCACCCCCCGCGCCCAGGTCAGCGCTTGTCCAGTTCGGCCGTCAGCTCCGGC
This sequence comes from Azospirillum sp. TSO35-2, assembly GCF_003116095.1. GTDB lineage: Bacteria > Pseudomonadota > Alphaproteobacteria > Azospirillales > Azospirillaceae > Azospirillum. The sequence continues at coordinate 722,670 of NZ_LGRA01000018.1, read as the reverse complement.
ACGGCCTTGAACAGGTCCGCGACGAGGCCGTAATCGGCCACCTGGAAAATGGGCGCTTCCTCATCCTTGTTGATCGCGACGATCACCTTGCTGTCCTTCATGCCGGCCAGGTGCTGGATCGCACCCGAGATGCCGACGGCGATGTACAGCTCGGGCGCCACGATCTTGCCGGTTTGCCCGACCTGGTAATCGTTCGGCACGAAACCCGCGTCGACCGCGGCGCGGCTGGCGCCGACGGCGGCGCCCAGCTTGTCGGCCAGCGCCTCCAGCAGCGGGAAATTCTCGCCCGACTGCATGCCGCGGCCACCCGACACCACGACGCGGGCGGCGGTCAGCTCCGGACGCTCCGACTTGGTCAGCTCGGCCGAGACGAAGCGCGACAGGCTGGCCGCGCCGGCACCCGCGACCGTCTCGACCGCGGCCGAACCGCCTTCGGCGGCGGCGGTTTCGAAGGCGGTGGTGCGGACGGTGATGATCTTCACCGCATCGGACGACTGCACGGTGGCGATGGCGTTGCCGGCGTAGATCGGCCGTTCGAAGGTGTCGGCCGACGCCACGCCGGTGATGTCGGAGATGGCGGCGACGTCCAGCAGGGCCGCGACGCGCGGCAGCAGATTCTTGCCCATCGAGGTGGCGCCGGCCAGCACATGGCCGTAGCCGCTCTTGGCCAGGGACACCACCAGCGGAGCGACGTCCTCCGGCAACTGGTGCTCGTAGGCGGCATCGTCGGCCAGCAGCACCTTGGCGACGCCGGCAACCTTCGCGGCGGCGTCGGCGGCGGCCTGCGCGCCCTTGCCGGCGACCAGGATGTGGATGTCGCCGCCGATTTTGCCGGCGGCGGTGACGGCGTTCAGCGTCGCGGGCTTCAGCGCCGCGTTGTCGTGTTCGGCGATGACGAGAATGTTGGCCATGATCAGATCATTCCCCTCAGATCACGCGGGCTTCGTTCTTGAGCTTGTCGACCAGCGCCGCCACATCGGCGACCTTGACGCCGGCCTTGCGCTTGGCGGGCTCGGTCACCTTCAGCGTCGTCAGGCGCGGGGTCACGTCGACGCCAAGGCTGTCCGGGGTGACGGTCTCCAGCGGCTTCTTCTTCGCCTTCATGATGTTGGGCAGCGATGCGTAGCGCGGCTCGTTCAGCCGCAGGTCGGCCGTCACCACCGCCGGCAGCGCCAGCTCGACCGTCTCCAGGCCGCCGTCGATCTCGCGGGTCACCGTGACCTTGCCGTCGGCCGGCACGACCTTCGAGGCGAAGGTGCCCTGGCCCCAGCCGAGCAGCGCCGCCAGCATCTGGCCGGTCTGGTTGCAGTCGTCGTCGATCGCCTGCTTGCCGAGGATCACCAGCCCGGGGGCTTCCTTCTCGACCAGGGCCTTCAGGACCTTGGCGACGGCCAGCGGCTGGGTCTCCACATCGGTCTGCACCAGGATGGCGCGGTCGGCGCCCATCGCCAGCGCGGTGCGCAGCGTCTCCTGAGCCTGGGCCGGCCCGATGGACACGACGACGATCTCGGTCGCCGTGCCGGCCTCCTTCAGGCGAACCGCTTCCTCGACGGCGATCTCGTCGAAGGGGTTCATCGAGAACTTCACGTTGGACGTCTCGACACCGGACTGGTCGGTCTTCACCCGGATCTTGACGTTGTAGTCGACGACGCGCTTCACGGCGCAGAGGATCTTCATGGCGCGGGTCCCTTTGGAATTGGGCGGCGTGCGGGCATGGAGGGGCGTTGCCCCCACCCCATCCCTCCCCCGCTCTCGGCGGACCTATGGTCCGCCTGTCGCGCCAGCACAAAGCATAGCTTTGTGCGAGAGCGAACGCGGGGGAGGGGGCGGATGCTTGCAAAGACATCGCAAAGGACGGAGGCAGTCCCCTCTCTCGCGTTGGCGGAAGAGGGTTGGCGAGGGGGGCAACGTGCCCCTTACAGCGCCTCGGTCTGCTTGCGCAGGACGTACTTCTGGATCTTGCCGGTGGAGGTCTTCGGCAGCGGGCCGAACACCACCGTGCGCGGGCACTTGAAGTGCGCCATGTGCGAGCGACAGAAGGCGATGATGTCGGCTTCGGTCGCGGTGGAGCCGTCCTTCAGCGTGACGAAGGCGCAGGGCGTCTCGCCCCACTTCTCGTCGTGGCGGGCGACGACGGCGGCCTCCAGCACCTCCGGGTGCTTGTAGAGCACGTCCTCGACCTCGATCGAAGAGATGTTCTCGCCGCCGGAGATGATGATGTCCTTCGAGCGGTCCTTGATCTCGACGTAGCCGTCCTCGTGCCAGACGGCGAGGTCGCCGGTGTGGAACCAGCCGCCGGCGAAGGCCTCTTCCGTCGCCTTGGGGTTCTTCAGGTAGCCCTTCATCACGTTGTTGCCGCGCATCAGGATCTCGCCCATGCTGCGGCCGTCCTTCGGCATCGGTTCCAGCGTGAAGGGATCGGCGACGATCACCGCTTCCAGCATCGGGCCGCGCACACCCTGGCGGGCCTTGATCGCCGCCTTGTCGTCAAGCGACAGCTCGTTCCAGCGGTCGTGCCAGACGCAGACCACGGTCGGGCCGTAGCATTCGGTCAGGCCGTAGACGTGGGTGACTTCCCAGCCCATGCGCTCCATGCCGGCGATGACGGCGGCGGGCGGGGCGGCGCCGGCGACCATCACCTTGACCTTGTGGTCGATGCCCTGCTTCAGCGCGGCGGGCGCGTTGTTCAGCAGGTTGAGCACGATCGGCGCGCCGCAGAAGTTCGTCACCTTCTCGTCGCGGATCAGCGACAGCACGGCGTCGGGACGGACCTGCCGCAGGCAGACGGCGGTGCCGGCGGTGACGGCGATGGTCCAGGGGAAGCACCAGCCGTTGCAGTGGAACATCGGCAGCGTCCACAGATACACCGGCGCGTCGCCCATGTTCCAGGACAGCGCGTTCGACACCGCGTTCAGGTAGGCGCCGCGGTGGTGATAGACGACGCCCTTCGGGTTGCCGGTGGTGCCCGAGGTGTAGTTCAGCGCGATGGCCTGCCATTCGTCGGCCGGCGGGGTCCAGGGATGCTCGGTGCCGACGTCGCTGATGAAGGACTCGTAGTCGCGGTCGCCGATCAGCTCGCCGCCGCTGTAGGTCGGGTCGTCGATGTCCACCACCGGAATCGGCGATTCCAGCAGCGCCAGCGCCTTCTTGGCGACGCCGGAGAACTCGCGGTCGACGATCAGGATCTTCGCCTCGCCATGCTTCAGGATGAAGGCGATGGCCTCGGCGTCGAGCCGGGTGTTGATGGCGTTCAGCACGGCGCCGGCCAGCGGCACGCCGAAATGCGCCTCGAACAGCTCGGGCGTGTTGGCGGCCAGCATGGCGACGGTGTCGCCGGCGCCGATGCCGACATTCGCCAGCGCTGCGGCCAGACGGCGCACGCGGACGAAGGTTTCCGCCCAGTTGCGGCGGACCGGGCCATGGATGACGGCGACCCGGTCCGGCCAGACCGCCGCCGCGCGCTCCAGGAAGGTCAGCGGCGTCAGCGCGACGAAGTTCGCGGCGTTGCGGTCGAGGTCGCGGTCATAGGGGTTGCCGCCGGCAGCGGTGGATGCACTCATCGGACCGTTCTCCCTAGAGGGTTCTTGTTGCGCGCCGTCATCCCCCGGGATCCGGGGGCGCGGCGGTGTTGGCTACAGGCTCTACCCGATCAGCTTTGCGCAACTTTCTCAGGATTATGACCAATTGTTATTGGGGATGTTGCGGGAGTGGCGCATCCCAGGTGCCCCCTCACCGCAACCACGTCACGTCCGCCGCGAACAGGTACCCCGCGCCGTAGACCGTCTTGATCAGCCGCGGCGTTCGCGGGTCGTCCTCGATCTTCTTGCGGATGCGCGAGACGCGGACGTCAATGCTGCGGTCGTAGGGAAAGTCGTCGCGGTCCAGGTCGGAGCCTTGCAGATGCTCGCGCGACAGCACGCGCTTGGGCGCCTTCACCAGGGTCAGCAGCAGCGCCGCCTCCGCCGCGGTCAGGCTTTCCTGCCGGCCGTCGTCGGCGGTCAGCGTCAGGTCGCCGAGGTCGAACACCCAGGGGCCGAAGCGCGCCCGTCCGGTTTCGGCGCCGGCCGGGCCGCCGGCCGTGGCGCTGGCCAGCTGCTCGCGCCGGCGGATGGCGCTGTTGACGCGGGCGACCAGCTCGCGCGGTTCGAACGGCTTCACGATGTAATCGTCGGCGCCCAGCTCCAGCCCCAGCACCCGGTCGGAGGTCCCGCCGCGCCCGGACAGGATGATGACGCCGAAGCGCACGTCCTCCCACAGCTCGCGCACCAGGGTCAGCCCGTCCATGTCCGGCAGCCCGAGGTCGACGAGGCAGAGGTCGGGGGGCTGGCGCTGGATCGCCGCCCGCCCCTCCCGCCCGCTGGCCCAGCACGACACCTCGTAGCCGTAGCCCTCCAGCACCTCGGTCACCAGCCGGCGGATGTCGGCCTCGTCCTCGATCACACAGATGCGCTTCTTCTGTCCCACGCGCGTTTCCTCGTTCGCCCTGTGCTGTCTGATCGCTCAGCGGCCCGTTCGTTCAGGCCGGCGCGGGTTCGGCGGCGTGGCCGATGGCCGCCACCAGGTCCCGCTTGTCCCATGGTTTGCGCAGTATGACGGCATCCGGCGGCATGTCGCCATACTCGACCGCGAAACCGCTGACCAGAACCACCCGCATGGCGGGCCGCAGCCGCCGGGCCCGCCGGGCCAGCTCCACCCCCGACAGGCCGGGCATCACGATGTCGGACACCAGCAGCGACAGCCCGTCGATCTGCTCCACCAGTTCCGCCGCCTCGTCGCCGCTGGCCGCCTCCACCACCGAGAAGCCGAGATCGACCAGTTGCTGGCGCATCACCTGCCGGACGTCGTCGTTGTCCTCCGCCACCAGGGCGAGCTGGCCGGTCCAGGTGCCCTCCGGCTCGGCGGCGACGGCGTCCGGTTCGGCGTGCCGGGCGACCGGCTCGGCGCGCGGCAGCAGCAGGGTGACGGTCGTCCCCTCGCCCGCGGCGCTGTCGATGCGCAGATAGCCGCGCGACTGCTTGACGAAGCCGTAGACCATCGACAGCCCCAGGCCGGAGCCCAGCGCCTTGGTGGTGAAGAAGGGCTCCACCGCGCGGGCCAGCGCCTCGGGCGTGAAGCCGGTGCCGCTGTCGGTGACGCGGATTTCCAGATAATCGTCGGGGCGGACCGGCTCGTCGAAGGATTGGTCGCCCTCCACCTTGCGGAGGCCGACCGCGATGCCGAGCCGCCCGCCGCCGGGCATGGCGTCGCGCGCGTTGATGGCGAGGTTGACCAGCGCGTTCTCCAACTGGGTCTGGTCGGCGATGGTCCAGCATTCCCGCCCCTCCTCCGGCACGCTGATGGCGATGGAACTGGGGAAGGAGCGGCGCAGCAGCACCGCCATGTCGCGCAGCAGGCCGCACAGCTCGATCGGCTCCGGCTTCAGCGGTTGCTGGCGCGAGAAGGCGAGCAGCCGGGCGGTGATGTCGGCGCCGCGGCGGCCGGCGCGCTGGGCCGGCTCCAGATAGGCGTCCAGCCCCTCCACCGCGGCGTAGCGCTCGCGCGCCGCCGACAGGTTGCCGATGATGATCGACAGCAGGTTGTTGAAGTCGTGCGCCAGCCCGCCGGAGAGCTGGCCGACCGCCTTCAGCCGCTGCGCCTCGACCAGTTGGCGTTCGGTTTCCTTCTCGTCGGTGATGTCCAGCGTCAGCACGAACAGGCCGGTGACAACACCCTCTTCCGCTTGGCCCTCGCCACGGTGGGGGATCAGCGTGGTCTTGGTCACCACGCTGCGGCCGTCGCGCGGAAAGGCGTATTCGAAGGTCACCACCTCGCCGGCCAGGCAGCGGTCGAGGTGGGGACGCAGCGCCTCCATCGCCCGGCGGCCGACGATGCCGGCCAGATCGCGGCCGATCACCGCCGCCTTGTCGCGCCCGACCAGTTCGGCCCAGCGCAGGTTGGCGAAGGTCAGCCGGCCGTCGCGGTCCAGCCCGGCGATGCTGGCGGGGATCGCGTCGAGGATCACGCGCTGCCGCGTCTCCACCTCCGCCAGCGCCGCCGTGCGCTCGCGCACCCGGCTGTCGAGCGTCGCGACGGTGTCGCGCACCTGCCCGACCATGCCGTCGAAGGCGGCGGCGAGCAGCCCGATCTCGTCGCCGCGGCGGATGCCGCTGCGGGCGTTGAGGTCGCCGCCGCGCACCTGCGCCGCCGTCTCCGCCAGCCGGCGCAGCGGCCGCACCAGCCGGCCGACGGCGACGTAGCCCAGGATCCCGCCCGCCGCCATCAGCGCCATGCCGATGGCGAGGATGCGGTTGCCCAGCACCACCGACGACCGTCGCAGTTCGTCGACATAGACGGAGGAGGCGATGTACCAGTCGAACCCCTCGAAATGGCGGACCCAGCTGATCTTCTCATAGGCGTAGTTGCCGGGATCGTCGGGCTTGTCCCACAGGTAGGTCAGCGGCTCGCCGCGGCTGGCGGCGACCTTCAGCTCCTCGGCGATCGGGCGGCCGGTGGCGGGGTTGCGCAGGTCGCCGAAGGCCGTGCCCTCGATGTTCGAATTCGGGTGGATGATCATCCGGTTCGCCGAATCGAAGATGTAGAGATAGCCGGTGCGGGCGATGCGCAGCCGGCGCAGCGCCTGGCGCAGATCGTCGGTCGCCTCCGCCTTGCGGCGGTCGACCTCGGCGTCGACGTCGGCCAGATAGGCGCCGGTGCCGACGATGATGCCGCGCTGGCGCAGGTCGCGGAAGAAGCTGAGCTTCGGCGCCCGCTCGTCGCCGTTCGGGCGCCACCAGGGATAGGTGTGGAACCCCTCCCCCTCCCGCCTTGCGGTGGCGATGATGGTGGGCAGGATGTGGCGGCCCAGATTGTCGCGCAGGTCGGATGCCTGCCGCCCCTGATAGTCGGGCGAGGGGTGGGACAGGATCACCGAGTCGTAGTCGGTCGCCCAGACATAGTCGCCGTTGCCGTAGCGGAACGCCTTCAGCCCCTCCATCGCCTCGCGCCGCGCCTCATCGGCGGTGATCTCGCCGCGGTCGGCGCGGGCGTAGACATGCTCGATGTAGCCGACCGCCAGCTCCAGCACGTCGCGCAGGCGGGTCTTGTAGGACTCCACCGTGGTCACCCGCTGCTCTTCCAGGCCGCCGCGGATCTTCCCGACCAGTTCGAACACATTGTCGAGGATGGTGCGGCTGGCGTCGCGTTCGATCTCGTACGCCTTCTCCTCGATGAAGGGGACGGAGAAGACGTAGGCCGCGGCCGAGAACAGGCCCAGCGTGATCAGGATCGCCGAGAACAGCCGGAGGAACAGGGGCGAGCGGACCATGGCGCGGGCGAACGTCGGGGGGAGTGGAGGTGGCGCCATCATCCCAGCTTCGGCAGCGCGGCTCAACGTCTATCGCGTGATATTGTTGCTGAAATTGCGCTGAAACAATTCGTCATATTTCCGGGAAATTTGCGAAACACTGTTTTGTTAGCCGGAAGACATAAACCCCGCGAGGGGGACCAACAAGGACGATGACCGTCTGGAGGAAACATGTCGAGCGCCATCCCCAAGCCAAGCCTCAACCCGGCCTACGAGAGGGTCCGCCGGAACCCGAAATTCCACGAGTTGGTCCGCCGCCGCAGCCGGCTGGCGCTGACGCTGTCGGCCGTGGTGCTGGTCGGCTACTACAGCTTCATGATGGTGGTGGCCTTCGCGCCCGGCCTGCTGCAGAAGCCGCTGTCGGACGACTCGGCGCTGAGCGTCGGCTTCCCCATCGGGGCGGCGATCATCGTGCTGTCCTGGCTGCTGACCGGGGTCTATTCGCACTTCGCCAACGGTGCGTTCCAGGACCTGACCGACGAGATCACGCGGGAGACCCTGCAATGAACGCCCGCAAGATCCTCACCCCCGCGCTGTCCCTGGCCGGCGCCGCCTGCCTGTTCGCCCTGCCGGCGCTGGCCGCCGGCGGCGACCTGGGCGCGGTGGACAAGCAGCCGGTCAACCTGTCGGCCATCGGCATGTTCATCGCCTTCGTCATGATGACGCTGGGCATCACCTACTGGGCGGCGAGCCGGACCAAGTCGACGTCGGACTTCTACACGGCGGGCGGCGGCATCACCGGTTTCCAGAACGGCTTGGCGATCGCCGGCGACTACATGTCGGCGGCGACCCTGCTGGGCCTGTCGAGCCTGGTGTTCGCCAAGGGCTATGACGGCTTCGTCTACACCATCAGCTTCTTCGTCGGCTGGCCGATCATCCTGTTCCTGCTGGCGGAGCGGCTGCGCAACCTCGGCCACTTCACCTTCGCCGACATCGCGTCCTACCGGCTGGACCAGGGCAAGATCCGCACCTTCGCCGCCATCGGCTCGCTGACGGTGGTGTGCTTCTACCTGATCGTCCAGATGGTCGGCGCCGGCCAGCTGATCAAGCTGCTGTTCGGGCTGGACTACAACGTCGCGGTGATCGTGGTCGGCGTGCTGATGGTGGTCTACGTCACCTTCGGCGGCATGATCGCCACCACCTGGGTGCAGATCATCAAGGCGGTGCTGCTGCTGGGCGGCGGCGTCGTGCTGACCTTCCTCGCCCTGTCGCGCTTCGGCTTCAGCCTGGAGGCCATCGCCAAGAGCGCCATCGCCTCGCACAAGGACGGCGTCAAGATCATGGGGCCGGGCACGCTGCTGGCCGACCCGGTGTCGGCGGTGTCGCTGTCGCTGGGCCTGCTGTTCGGCACGGCGGCGCTGCCGCACATCATGATGCGCTTCTTCACCGTGCCCAACGCGCGCGAGGCCCGCAAGTCGGTGTTCTACGCCTCCGGCTTCATCGGTTTCTTCTTCCTGCTCGTCTGCATCCTGGGCATGGCGGCGATCACCATCGTCGGCACCGACCCGCAGTTCTTCGAAGGCGGCAAGGTCGGCGGCAAGCTGATCGGCGGCGGCAACATGCCGGTGATGCATCTGGCCAAGGCGCTGGGCGGCGACCTGTTCCTGGGCTTCCTGTCGGCGGTCGCCTTCGCCACCATCCTGGCGGTGGTGTCGGGCCTGGCGCTGGCCGGCGCGTCCGCCATCGCCCACGACCTCTACGCCCGCGTCATCCGCAAGGGCGAGGCGACGGAGCGCGAGGAGATGCGCGTCTCCAAGATGGCGTCGCTGGTGCTGGGCGTGCTGGCGGTGGTGCTGGGCATCGCCTTTGAGAAGCAGAACGTCGCCTTCCTGGTCGGCCTGACCTTCGGCGTGGCGGCGTCGGTGAACTTCCCGGTGCTGATCCTGTCGATGTACTGGAAGGGCCTGACCACCCGCGGCGCGCTGGCCGGCGGCATCGCCGGCCTGATCTCGGCGGTGACGATGGTGGTGCTGTCGAACGCCGTGTGGGTGGTGGTGCTGAACAACCCGGCGCCGATCTTCCCCTACGAGCAGCCGGCCCTGTTCTCGATGACGCTGGCCTTCCTGGTGACGATCATCGTGTCGAAGCTGGACCGCAGCGCGTCCGCCCGCGCCGAACGCGCCGCCTTCGACGACCAGTTCGTCCGCTCGCAGACCGGCATCGGTGCCGCCGCGGCGGCGAAGCACTGAGACCGAACGCCCTCCCCGCCCTTGTCGGGGAGGGCGTTTTCCTCACCCCGCCTGGACGCTGTTGTCCTTGCGGCGGGACAGTTGCACTTGGCCGTCCAGGCATTTCACGTAGCCGGTCTTGCCCGGCTTCAGCCCGTCGAGGATCGTCACCAGGGCGCGTGGGATCGCCGCGAACTCCTTGGAGCCGCGCGACTGGCTGTTGTAGGCGGCGATGTGGGCGCGCAGCGCCTCTTTCGACACCGGCTTCCCGTCGTTCCCGATCATCTCTGCTGCATCCCGCTTGCGGCTTCACCGGCCACAGGCTTACGCCGGCAACCCGGCCGCCGCAACCGGCGGGGCGACGCGGGCGGCGGGAAAGCGGATGACGACGCGGGTGCCGCGGCCGAGCTCGCTGTCGATCGACAGGCTGCCGTCATGGATCGCCATCAGGTCGCGGCAGATCGACAGGCCGAGGCCGGTGCCGCCGAACCGCCGGGCGATCGAGTTGTCGGCCTGCTGGAACGGCTCGACGATCCGCACCAGCGCGTCGGGCGGAATGCCGATGCCGGTGTCGCGCACGGTGATCGCCAGCCCGCCGTCGGCCTCCACCGCCGCGCTCACCACCACCCGGCCGCCGCGCGGGGTGAACTTCACCGCGTTGGACAGCAGGTTCAGCAACACCTGACGCAGCGCGCGTTCGTCGGCCATCAGGTCCGGCAGGCCATCCGGGCACTCCACCGTCAGCGTCACGCCGCCGGCATCGGCCGGCACCGCCGCCAGCGCCCGGCCGCTCTCCAGCGCCTCGGCCGGGGACAGCCGGGATTCCTCCAGCGTGTAGCGCCCGGCCTCCAGCTTCGACATGTCCAGCACGTCGTTGATGAGCGTCAGCAGATGGCGGCCGCTGTCCTGCACATGGCGGGCGTAATCATGGTAGCGCGGGCTGCCCAGCGGGCCGAACAGCTCGTGCAGCATGATCTCCGAAAAGCCGATGATGGCGTTCAGCGGCGTGCGCAGTTCATGGCTCATCGTCGCCAGGAAGGCGCTCTTGGCCCGGTTGGCGGCCTCCGCCTGGTCCTTGGCGGCGGCCAGCCGCTCGGCCGCCTCGACCCGTTCGGTGATGTCGCGCGCCTCGATCACCAGCAGCACGACCGCCCCGGCCTCGTCGAAGACCGGCTTGATCGACACGTCCATGATCTGGATGGCGCCGCCGCTGACCACGTCGGTTTCGTAGCGGACGAAGCGGCCCGACGCCGCCTTGTCGATGGAGTTGCGGAAGGCCGCCGCCAGCTCGTCGGTGCGCGCCCAGCCGCGGAACTCCCAGGCGCGGCGCCCGACCAGGGCGTCGGCCGGCAGCCCGGCCATCGCGCAGGCCGGCTGGTTCAGCGCCAGGATCCGGCCATCCGGCGTCAGCAGCCCCATGATCTGGAAACTGCTGTCGAACAGCGCCTGCGACCGCCGCTCGCTCTCGCGCAGTGCCTGGGTGGTCGTCTCCAGCCGGGTGAGCTGCCGCAACGCCAGCAGGGCCAGCAGCCCCAGCACCACCGACACCGCCGCGGTTTCCAGCACGCGTTTCCACAGGTCGTTGTACCAGCCGGCCAGGACGTCGTCGGCCCCGACCCGGACATAGAGGTACAGCGGCCAGCCCGCCACCCGGCGCACGGTGCCGACGCGCTCCCGCTTCTCCGACGGGTCGATCCCGGACAGGGTGCGCGCCATCTCGCCGGGGGCCAGCCGGGGCACGACCTTCGCGAAGACGGCGCGGTCGGGATCCAGGAACGCGCTGGGCCGCGAATAGGCGAGCACCACCCCGTCCTCGCCATACAGCATGATGATGCTGCGGGTGCCGATGTCCTGGGTGGCGTAGAGCCGGGCGAAGCGGTCGAGGTCGATCACCACGGCGGCGATGCGCCCGCTCTCCCCCGCCAGCCGCTGGACCAGCGCGGCGCGCCAGCCACCGTCGACCGGGTCGCGGTAGGGGGCGGACAGGGCCGGCTGCCCGGACTCCACCCCGGCCATCAGGGATCGCGCGGTGTCGAACAGGGCGGTGTCGGCGACCGACTCCGGGGTGCCGACGCCCGCCGTCTGCCACACCCGCCCGTCGGCGTCCGCGATCAGCAGGGTCCGCAACACCGACTGCGATTCCGGCGAGCGCCCGCTCAGGCCGGCCACAGCGTCGGACGGCACAGCCCCGGCCTCCACCATCCTCGCCAGGATGTGGCCGGCCAGGGCCAGGCTGTTGCGGGCGTCCTCCGCCAGCAGGTTGGCCAGGTTGCCGGTCTGGCGCAGGCCATCCTGGATGGCGCGGCCGCGAGCACGGTCGAGGTCGGCGTAGGCCACCAGCCAGAAGGCGGCGATCACCGCCAGCAGCAGGGCGAAGCGCAGGCCGGCGACCGGTCCCGGAAACGAAAAGCGCCGACGGTCCGGAGAGGTGCCGCTGTCCGGTTCGGAAAGATCCGCCAAGAGAGGTCCGCCGCTGCTTCATCGAGGATGACGTCAAGCCGAAACGGCCGCGCGCGGCGAAGTGTAGCACGCGGGAGCGGTCAATTTCACCGCTCGCGGTTCCCCATCCGGACCGATCCGCCGGGGACCGCGCGGCCGGGCCACGGATCGGCGCGGGGGCGTGGTGAAAACTTTGGCTCGACAAAGCGGGCCGGCCGCGCTTCTCTGCCCGGCGGCGTCGAAGAGGTTCCGTACCGGCCATGCTTCAGGATTTCGTCAACAGCCCCCTGCTCGGGCTTCTGCTGTTCAACGTGGCCATCGTCTGGCCGCTGTGGCGCATCCTGCGCCGCGCCGGTCTGGCGCCCGGATGGGCGTTGCTGGCGCTGATCCCCTTCGGGCTGGTGCCGGTGATCGGTGTGCTGGCGCACAGCCGCTGGCCGGTGCTGCCGGAGCGTGAAAAACGCACGCCCAAGGCGCGGAGGACCGCATGAGCGACCTCGTCAACGGCCTGGAACCCTGGCAGTTCTATCTGATCATCTCGCTGGTCCTGACCTACACGATGGTCGCCGGCGGCTGGGTGCTGGCCAAGGCGGGACGCAGCCCGCTGTGGATCCTGCTGCTGCTGTTCCCCTATGTGAACATCATCGCCGTCTGGGTCTTCGCCTACATCCGCTGGCCCTTCGTCGACCGGACGGCGGCACCGGCGCCGCCGCCCACCGACGACCGGGACGCCTGACCGCTTACGCGAAATCCCCGGCCAGCGCCGCCCGCACCGCCTCCGGCATCACCGCGAGGTGGCCGTAGTTCGGGTGGCCGATGCCGACCAGCACCTGGGCGCCGGGCTGGCGGAACGCCGCGACCTGCGCGTCGGTGAAGTCGAAATGCAGGAAGTGGACGGACGAGGTCTTGCCGTCGGCGTTGGTGCGCTCGATGTCGCCTTCCGGCCGGCCGGCGATGGTGTCGCCGCCGACCTGCAGCGTCATATGCTCCTCCACCCCGCCCAGGCCGCTCAGCACGCGGTGGCGCTGAACCGGGTCGTCGATCTCGAACATCACGGTCGCCACCAGCTCCCGTCCCTTGGGAATCAGCGGGTTGTAGGCGCGCAGCTCGTCGGCGATCTGCTCCTCGCCACCCTTTTCAATGTGCAGCATCTCGTGGATCTGCTGCCACATCGTCTCGTAATTCTCGAAATAGAAGGTGGCGTGCGGGCCGACGGCGACCCGGCGGTTCCGCTTGACCTCCACCACCGCCTTGCGGCGTGCGGCACGTTCTTGGGCGTAGCGCTCCATCGGCAGGATGTCGGCGCGGGTGATCTCCGTCTTGTGCGGCATGGAAGGTCCCTCAAAACAGCGAACGGCTAAACCATGATCCCGTAGGCGCGGGCGAACAGCACGACCGGGTGGAGCTGCTCGGGACCCGGACCGGCCTCGTCGCCCTTCAGCCGCTCGATGCCCTGCATGATGTGCGGACCGGCGATCGGGCATTCCGACGCGACGAAGGCCTTGCCGGACTTCAGCGCCTGGGTCGCCACCGGCTTGCCCACCTTCAGCGCCACCGGGAAATTCTCGGTCAGCACGCCCCAGGAGCCGCCATGGCCCGAACAGCGCTCGATCACCTTCAGGTCGGCCTTGGGGATCAGCCGCAGCATCTCCGCCGCCTTCTGGCCCATGTTCTGGGCGCGGGCGTGGCAGGCGATGTGCAGCGCGACGCCGCCCGGCAGCGGCTGCAACCCCTCAGCCAGCCCGTCGCGGCGGGCGAGGTCGACGATGTACTCGCTGACGTCGAAGGTCGCCTGCGCCAGCTTGTCCACCGCGGCCCGGTGCGGCGCGTCCGGCGGCACGATCAGCGGCCATTCCAGCTTCAGCATCAGGGCGCAGCTCGGCACCAGCGCCACGATGTCATAGCCCTTGTCGATCCAGGGGCCGAGCGCCTGGGCCACCTTTGCCGCCTTGGCGTCGACGGCGGCGAGGTCGCCCTGCTCCAGTTGCGGCATGCCGCAGCAGGACGGATAGACCACCTCGGTCTCCACCCCGTTGCGGGCCAGGATCGCGCGGGCGGCCATGCCGATCGCCGGGTTGTTGTAGTTGGCGAAGCAGGTGGCGTAGAGCACCACCTTGTGCTTGCCGTAGGCCGGGGCGTCGCGGTTCAGCTCCAGCGGCTCGGCCTTGGCCCGCATCACCAGGGTCTTGCCGTTGAACTGCGGCAAGTGCGCCTCGGCGTGGACGCCGGCGATCTTTTGCAGGATCGGCCGGGTGACGCTGTTGGTTTCCGCCGAGGCCCAGTTGGCGATGGCGGCGACCGGGCGCGCCAGCTCGCCGTTGCGGTCGGTCTGGGTCAGCTGCTTCAGCGCGAAGGGCACCCCGGCCGTCTTCGCCTCCGCCGCCCGGTGGCGCACCATCAGATGGGGAAAGTCGACCGCCCACGGGTGCGGCGGCACGTAGGGGCATTTGGTCATGAAGCACAGGTCGCACAGCGTGCAGGCGTCGACCACGCTCTTGAACGCCTCGGACGGCACCCCGTGCAGCTCGGCGTCGCCGGCGTTGTCGACCAGATCGAACAGGCGGGGGAAGCTGTCGCACAGGTTGAAGCAGCGGCGGCAGCCGTGGCAGATGTCGAAGACGCGGCGCATCTCGGCGTCGAGCTTGGCCTCGTCGTAGAAGTCGGGATTGCGCCAGTCGAGCGGATGGCGGACCGGCGGCTCCAGGCTGCCTTCGCGCATGGGCGTGTCTCCCTGCTGACGGGGATGGGGAGGTTTGGAAAGGGAAGCGCCGGATGCCCTTCCCTTTCCAGGCCGCGCGTCTTACAGCGCGTCCAGCGCCTTCTGGAAGCGGCCGGCGTGGCTCTTTTCCGCCTTCGCCAGTGTTTCGAACCAGTCGGCGATCTCGTCGAAGCCTTCATCGCGGGCCGATTTGGCCATGCCCGGATACATGTCGGTGTATTCGTGGGTTTCGCCGGCGATGGCGGCTTTCAGGTTGCTGCCGGTTTCGCCGATCGGCAGGCCGGTGGCCGGGTCGCCGACCTCCTCCAGGAATTCCAGATGGCCGTGGGCGTGCCCGGTCTCGCCCTCCGCGGTGGAGCGGAAGACGGCGGCGACGTCGTTGTAGCCTTCGATGTCGGCCTTCTGTGCGAAATAGAGGTAGCGCCGGTTGGCTTGGCTTTCGCCGGCAAAGGCGGCCTTCAGGTTTTCTTCGGTCTTGCTGCCCTTCAACGACATGACGGGGTCCTCCGGACGGTTGCGCCGGGCGTCACTTCGCCGTTGGCGCGATGCGCCGGCGTGACAAGGATCTTCGCACCAACTGTTGGCCCCGTCAACAGTCTGGAGTTTTTCTAAAGACCCCGGCAAAGCGCCGCACAGCAACCGCTTTTGCGAACAGCTCGCAATCGGAAAGGCCGGCGCTCGAAAGGGCCGCAGCTCAAATGACCAAGGTCAGGATGGCGCGATCAGGGCGCCCGGTCGTCCTCGATCAGCCGCACGATCACGTCGACGCGGGCGATGCGGGTGCCGCCGGGGGCGGTCGGCAGGTTTTGCACCGCCAGGCGATCGCCGGGGATGTCTTCCAGCCGGCCGGTGTTCTCGACGAAGAAATGGTGATGGTCGCTGGTGTTGGTGTCGAAATAGGACTTGCCCGCCTCCACCACCACCTCGCGCAGCAGGCCGGCGGCGGTGAACTGGTTCAGCGTGTTGTAGACGGTGGCCAGCGACACCGGCAGATCGGCCGACAGCGCCTCGCCATGCAGCTGTTCGGCGGTGACGTGGCGGTCGCAGCCTTCGAACAGCAGGCGGGCGAGGCCCAGGCGCTGACGGGTCGGACGCAGCCCGGCGCCGTTCAGACGGTCGAGGGCTCGCTTGAAGGGGCGTTCGGCGGTCATCATGGGCGCGGCACCCGTTCGGTCATCGCAAAAGTAAACTGCAGGAAGACAACACGCCCGATGACCCGAAGTCACGGGCAAACCGCGACGCCAGACCGCAGTTTGTTCTACTGTAAAACCATTCCACAAAGGGATGCAAGGCGCGTGGTCATAGGCCGGTGCGCCGATGGCCCCCTTGGGGGGCCGCCCTTGGGGACGGAACGCGGCCGGGACGGGCCACCGGACGACATGGCCGCCGGCGGCAGCGCCGACGGCCATCCGCCCCTCCGGCTCAATAGCCGGTGGCGATGCGCTCGAACAACTGCTTCACCGTCGGGATGAAGCCGTCATTGTAGTAGGGATCGCTGGCGAAGCGATAGGCGTTGTGCCCCGCGAACATCAGCTGGTTTTCGCAGTCGTCGGTGTGGCTGACCGCCTGGAGCGTCTTCTGGATGCAGAAGGACCGCGGGTCGGCGCGCTTGCCGGTCGTCCCCTGCTCGTTCTCCATCCAGTTGGAGAAGCCGCAGGCGGACAGGCAGCCCATGCAGTCGACCTGATCGCGCAGGATGCGGTCGGACTGTTCGGGCGTGACGAAGACCAGCGTGCTGTCCGGCGTCTTCAGCCCGGTGGTGAAGCCCTGGGACAGCCAGCCTTCGGCCCGGACCTTGTCGCTTTCGGTCAGATAGACCGGACGGCCGCGCGGACCGACCGGGAATTCCGCCGAATGCTCGCCCACCGGCTTGGACAGGTAGGCGACCTGCCGTTCGGAACGCGCCATCAGGTCGAGCAGGAACGGGTTCTTCACCGCCGACGAATAGAAGCCGGTGGGGGAGAAACGGTTCAGGAAGACGTCGCCCGGCTGCAGCGCGACCAGCTTGCGCTTCCACGCCATCGAGATCGGGCTTTCCTGGGTCAGCAGCGGCCGGGTGCCGAACTGGAAGGCGACCGGACCCAGGTCGGGGTTGTCGATCCAGTCCTCCCACTCCGACAGCCACCAGACGCCGCCCGCCATCACGATGGGGGTGTCGTTCAGGCCGAAGCTGTTCATCATCTGGCGCAGCGCCAGGACGCGGGGGAACGGATCCTCCGGCTTCTGCGGATCTTCGGAGTTGGACAGGCCGTTGTGGCCGCCGGCCAGCCACGGATCCTCGTAGACCACGCCGCCCAGATTGTCGCGGAACTTGTGGTAGGCGCGCAGCCACAGCGCGCGGAAGGCGCGCGCCGACGACACGATCGGGTAGTAGTGGACGCCGTAGCGCACCGCGATCTCGGCGACCTTGTAGGGCATGCCGGCGCCGCAGGTGACGCCGTGGATCAGGCCCTGGGCCCCTTCCAGCACGCCGTGCAGGATGTGCTCGGCCCCGCCCATTTCCCACAGGACGTTCATGTGGATGCGGCCCTGGCCGTTCGACGCCTCGTGCGCGATGCGCGCCTGGTCGATGCCGCCCTGGATGCCGAAGGCGATCAGCTCGTCGTGGCGCTCGCGCCGCGTCTTGCCCCGGTAGATTTGGGGCAGGAGATTGCCGTTCTCATCGTAGCTGTCAGCGTTGACACCCGAAAAGGTGCCAATTCCGCCGGCCGCCGCCCAGGCGCCGGAGCTTTCACCGTTGGACACGGCAATACCCTTGCCACCCTCGACGAGCGGCAAAACATCCCGGCCGGACATCGGCAACGGCTTCAACGCCTTCAACGAACCCTCCAAAGACCGAACGGGGCACCCCGCGGGATGCCCGACCATATGTGGCGGACGACCAGACGACGAAAAGCTCCGTCGGAATCCAATCAGGTTCCGGCGGCATCGCCATGCGGTTCTATATATGAGGAATTGGTCCGCCCTACGAGTGGATTCAGCCCCTCACGCAAAAAACGTTCACGATTTACCGCAGTTGCGAACGGAAGCGTCAGCGTGGATCCGGCCCCTGGGGCGCCTCCCCGGCCAGTTCGGCGCCCAGTTCGGCGGCCAGCCGGCCGGGGGCGTCGGTGAACACCGCCGCCACGCCCCAGCCGAACAGCTCGCGGGCGCGGGCGGCGTCGTTGACGGTGTAGGTCAGCACCGGACGGCCGGTGGCGCGGTAGGCCGCCACGCTCTCCGCCGTCTGGCGCGACTGGTCGACGTTCAGCGTCGCCGCACCGACACGGTCGGCGATGGCGGCCCAATCGGCCGGCGGCTCCCACAGCAGGTAACCGCGCGGGATCTCCGGCCACAGCCGCTGCGCCACCTCCAGGCAGGGCACCTCGAAGCTGGACAGCAGCAGCGGCCGGCCGGCCGGCCACAGCGGGCGCAGGGTGGCCAGCGCCACCTCCCCGGTGATCTCCTCCTGGCCTGGATAAGGCTTGATCTCCAGGTTCAGGCCGAGGCCGAGCTCGCCGATCAGCGCCACCGCCTGTTCCAGCGTCGGTACCGGCTCGCCGACAAAGCGGGGGTCGAACCAGGTGCCGGCGTCGAGCGCCTGCAGCTCCGCCAGATCGAGCAGCGGCACGGCGCCGGTGCCGGTGGTGGTGCGGTCCAGCGTGTCGTCGTGGATCAGCACCGGGCGGTGGTCACGGGTCAGCATGACGTCGACCTCGACCCAGCGGGCGCCCTGGTGGGCGGCTTCGCGGATCGAGGCGAGCGTGTTCTCCGGGGCGCTTTCCTTGGCGCCGCGGTGGCCGATCAGGCGGGGAAGAGTCGACAGCATGGGTCTCGCGGGAGTAAGAGCGGTCGCTTTCCTACATGACCCATTCCGTCGAGCCGGGAAAGAGCGATGAAGGCCCTGCACAGCGTTTCCGATCTGGTGGCCGCCGGGCTGATGACTCCCGACGCGGCCGACGCCGTGCGGTCGGTCGCCGACCGTTACGCCGTCGCCCTGACCCCGTACCTGCGCGAGACGCTGGCCGGACGTACGGACGCCGCCGACCCGCAGAGGGATCCGCTGTACGCGCAGTACGTCCCCTCCCCGGCCGAGGCGTACACCGCGCCGGAGGAGCGCGAGGACCCGATCGGCGACGTCGTGCGCAGCCCGGTGAAGGGCATCGTCCACCGCTATCCCGACCGGGTGCTGCTGAAGCCGCTGCACGCCTGCGCCGTCTATTGCCGCTTCTGCTTCCGCCGCGAGATGGTCGGCCCCGGCGGCGAGGCGCTGACCGCCGAGGAACTCGACGCCGCCCTGGCGTACGTCCGCGACCATCCGGAGGTCTGGGAAGTCGTCGTCACCGGCGGCGACCCGCTGCTGCTGTCGCCGCGCCGGCTGCGCGGCATCGTGCAGGCGCTGTCGGACATGCCGCATGTCGGCGTCGTCCGCCTGCACAGCCGCATCCCCGCCGCCGATCCCGAGCGGGTGACGCCCGAACTGGTCGAGGCGCTGACCGCCCCCGGCCTCGCCACCTGGGTCGCCGTCCATGTCAACCACGCCGACGAGCTGACCCCGCCAGTGCGCGCCGCGCTGGCCCGGCTGGTCGAGGCCGGCATCCCGCTGGTCGGCCAGACCGTTCTGCTGAAGGGCATCAACGACAACGCCGAGGCGCTGGAGGCGCTGTTCCGCGGTCTGGTGCGCAACCGGGTCAAGCCCTACTACCTCCACCACCCCGACCTCGCCGCCGGCACCAGCCACTTCCGCCCGACCCTGGCCGAGGGACAGGCGCTGGTGAAAGGGCTGCGTGGGCGGGTGTCCGGCCTGTGCCAGCCGACCTACGTGCTCGACATCCCCGGCGGCCACGGCAAGGCGCCAGCCGCTCCGGCCTGGATCGAGGAGCAGGATGGTGAGGGTGAATACCGGGTGACGGACTTCACCGGACGGCTGCACGACTACCGGGGCTGACGGTCGGCGGCTTCAGATCGCCTCGGCCCCCAGCGCCGCGGCCCAATGGGCGGTCCGCGCCTTCAGGGCCGCGGTGCGGGCGAAGGCCAACTCTTCCTCCTCCAGTCGCTCCACCACCTCGAAGGCCAGCGAGTCGGCGCCGTGGGCGTTCCACGCCACCTG
The DNA here is from genome assembly GCF_003116095.1 of Azospirillum sp. TSO35-2. Taxonomy (GTDB): domain Bacteria; phylum Pseudomonadota; class Alphaproteobacteria; order Azospirillales; family Azospirillaceae; genus Azospirillum. The sequence continues at coordinate 702,913 of NZ_LGRA01000018.1, read as the reverse complement.
GAGGCTGCGGTGCGGACAGCCGCCCATCTTCAACTGGAACCAGATGCGGTTCTGGATTTTGTCGAGGTCCGGCGCACCGCCCACCCACACCGCACCGGCCGGTCCGCAACGGACCGCAAAGATTCCGGCGACGCTCTTGCGTTCCTTGTAGGCCGCAAGGGCCGCCTTGCGGCCGTTCTTCCCACCCGCGTTCATCACACCCGCTCCCTGGTCTTCCATCATCTCGCCCGGTTTATACCCGGGTGATATCGGAGGCAAGGGTTTTATCCGGGTTTTATCCCCAGAGCGCCGCCGTGCCAAACAGTGGGTCAGGGTTGATCAGGGCGTTGTGGATGCCGACGACCGACGCGAAGCCGGTCCACAGGATCAGCGGCGTCCAGATCAGCGCAATGCTGCGGTCGTCCCGCGCCACCAGCGCGATGCAGACCGACGTGATGAGGAAGAACAGCACCGTCCAGGCCGCGGCGAGAATGGAGCTGCCCAGCGTGAAGTAGACGAAGCTGAAGGTGGCGTAGATCACCCAGGTCACCGCCTGGAGCCCGATCAGCAGGCCGCGGCCGCGGATGCGCCGCGCCGGGTCGAGCAGGCGGATGTCGCCCCAGATCTGGAAGACGTTCAGCGAGAACCACATCACCGGGAAGACCCAGCCCGGCGGCTGGAGCGGCGAGGGATGATGCCCGGCGAAGGGCTGGGCGCCGCGTTCGACGAAGCCCCAGGCGTTGACGATCAGCCAGAACAGGACGGGCTGCCACCAGCGCACGCGGAAGGCGGCCGGCGGCGGTGAGGCGGGGGTTGCGGTCGTGTCGGTCATGCACCGCGACATAGCGCGCCGACCTCGACGGTCAAGTCCAAGCCGCTCCGGCCCACGCCAATCCGGCCGCTCACCGCCGTCCCAGCGAGGCGAGCTGGAACAGCACGCGGGCGCAGATGGTCTGGTCGGGCATGTTGGTGCGCTTGCAGTCGGCCTCGGCGTCGACCAGCCGTTCCAGCGCCTGACGGACCAGCGGCGGCGACCAGCGGCGGGCCTGCTTGGCCATCCGGGTCTTCAGCTTGAAGAAGACCGGCGGGCGCAGCGACTCGACGGCCATTTCCGGCGACTTGCCGGCGGCGACCTGGGCGCAGAGCAGTTGCAGGCGCTGGAAATGACGCTGGGCCCCGCGCAGGATCGGCACAGGCGACGTGCCTTCGGCGAACAGCCGGGCCAGCGCGCGGTCGAGCGTGGCGAAGTCGCCCTCCGCCGCCGCCCACACCGGTTCGTCCATCGACAGGGCGGCGCTGTCGCCGATGCAGGCCTGCGCGTCCTCCAGCCGCACGCGCGTCTCACGCCCCATGTAGAGCGCCAGCTTTTCCGCCTCGCCGCGCGCAACCATGCGGTCGCCGACCAGATTGGCCGACAGGAAGCTCAGCGCGTCGGGGTCGGCGGTCAGCCCATGGCCGTGCAGGATGTCGGCGATGACACGGCCGAGCGACGCCTCCTCCTCGACGTAGCAGGGGATGGCGACGGCGCCGTCGGCCCCTTCGAACAGAAGCCGCAGCTTCGAACGGGCGCCGAGGTCGCCCGACTCGACGACGATCAGGCTGTCGCCCGGCGGCGGGGTGTCGAGAAAGGCGGTGAAGGCGGCGGTGGCGTTGTCCTCGGCGTCGCGGACGCGGATCAGCCGGCGCCCGCCAGTGAAGGACAGCGCCGCCGCCTCGTCGGCCAGCCGCGCCGGGTCGTCGGCCAGGGCGCGTCCCAGGAACTCGGCGACCCGGAAGGGATCCGACAGGTCGGCCACCACCGTCTTGCCGAGGTTCTGGGCGCGGTCGCGCACCAGCCCCGAATCGGGGCCATAAAGCAGCACCGCCCGGACCTTGGGGTCCGGGCTGCGCAGGAAACCGTCGACCGCCCTGGGCTGGAGCTTCACCGGCGTCCTCCGGGCGGGGTCAGGACCCGCGGCCCAGATGCATGGCGACGCGGGTGGTGATGTCGTTGGAGATGTCGTCGAGCGCGCGGTCGTAGGCGTTCTGCTGGGTCACGATGGCGGCGTAATGCTGTTCCAGCGTGTTGTAGCTGATCATCGACCGCGAACTGGACTGGAACACCACCGCGCCGGTCTGGGTGTCGATCAGTCGGTAGGGGGCGTTCACCAGCAGCTGGGCGCGCACCGCGGTGGCGTCCTTCTGCAGCGCCAGCTTCTGCTCCACCGCCGTCACCGAAACGTCCAGGCGATAGCGCGGGTTGCTGGGCCGGGCCGAGGGGTAGAAGCGGTCGATCAGCAGATTGCGGAGCTTCTGCCCTTCCCGGTTGGGAATCGACGCGATCTCCACATCGTTCAGCCGCTCCGCCGCCCCGGCGCCGATGCCGCGCTCGCCGTAGAGCGGCTGGAAGCCGCATCCCGACAGGGCCAGGGCGGACAGGCCGAACGCGAGGGCGGCGAGCCCCCGCGTCACACCGCGACGACGCGCGCCATGGCGGCAGGCGTTTGGATCAGACGACGACATTGATCACCCGGTTCGGGACGACGATGACCTTGCGCACCGGCTTGCCCTCCAGCGCGCGCTGGACGTTGGCGTCGGCCAGGGCCGCCTGTTCGGCGGCGGCCTTGTCCATGTCGCGCGGCAGCTCCAGCGTCGCACGCAGCTTGCCGTTGACCTGGACCGCCATGGTGACGCTGTCCTCCACCACCAGGGCCGGGTCGGCGGCGGGCCAGGGCTGGTCGGTCAGCAGGGTGGTGTGCCCCAGCTGCGTCCACAGCTCCTCGCCCAGATGCGGCATCATCGGAGCGACCAGACGGACCAGCGACTCGAAGCCCTCGCGCAGGACCCAGGCCTCGCCCTCGCCCTCGCCGTCCAGTTCGCCCAGCGCGTTGGACAGCTCGCGGGCGCGGGCGACCGCCTTGTTGAAGCGGAACTTGTCGAGGTCTTCCGACATCCCGGCGATGGTCTTGTGGATCAGGCGCCGGGTCACCTCGGCCTTGCCGCTGAAGGCGGCGGGCTTGGGCGTGCCGTCGGCGGGCAGTTCCACCGGCGCCTCGGTCACCATCCGCCACAGGCGGTTGATGTAGCGCCAGGCGCCGTCGATGCCGGCCTCGGTCCATTCCAGATCGCGCTCCGGCGGGCTGTCCGACAGCATGAACAGGCGGGCGGCGTCGGCGCCGTAGGTGCCGATGATGTGCGCCGGGTCCACCACGTTCTTCTTGGACTTCGACATCTTCTCGACGCGGCCGACGTTGACCGGCAGGCCGCTGTCGGCGCGGACCCACTGGCCCGCCTCGTCCTTCTTGAGGTCGGTCGGGGCCAGCCAAGCGCCGGTGTCGGCGTCCTTGTAGGTCTCGTGGTTGACCATGCCCTGGGTGAACAGGCCGGTGAAGGGCTCGTCCAGGTTCAGGTAGCCGCAGGTCTTCAGCGCCCGGGTCCAGAAGCGGCTGTAGAGCAGGTGCAGGACCGCGTGCTCGATGCCGCCGATGTACTGGTCGACGCCCAGCCAATAGTCGACCGCCGAGCGGGTGAAGGCCTGATCCTCGGTCTTCGGCGAGCAGAAGCGGGCGAAATACCACGACGACTCGATGAAGGTGTCGAAGGTGTCCGTCTCGCGCAGCGCCGGCTTGCCGCAGGTCGGGCAGCTCGTGTGCTTCCAGGTCGGATGGTGGTCCAGCGGGTTGCCGGGCTTGTCGAAGGTCACGTCCTCCGGCAGCACGACCGGCAACTGGTCGGCCGGGACCGGAACGATGCCGCAGTCGTCGCAATGGACGACCGGAATCGGGCAGCCCCAATAGCGCTGGCGCGACACGCCCCAGTCGCGCAGACGGTACTGGGTGGTGCGCTCGCCCTGGCCGGCGGCCTCCAGCCGCTTGCCGGCCTCCTCCTTCGCCGACTCGGTGTCGAGCCCGTCGAGGAAGGAGGAGTTCCGCAGCACGCCGGGGCCGGTGTAGGCCTCGGTCCCGACGTCGAAGGTCGCCGGGTCGGCGTCGGCCGGGATCACCACCGGACGGACCGGCAGATCGTACTTGCGGGCGAAATCGAGGTCGCGCTGGTCATGCGCCGGGCAGGCGAAGATCGCGCCGGTGCCGTATTCCATCAGCACGAAGTTGGCGACGTAGACCGGCAGCTCCCACGACGGATCGAAGGGATGCACGACCTTGAGGCCGGTGTCGAAGCCGCGCTTCTCCGCCGTCTCGATCGCTTCCTCGCTGGTGCCCAGCCGGTTGCACTCGGCGATGAACTCGGCCAGCTCCGGATTGGCCGCGGCCAGTTCGGCGGCCAGCGGGTGATTCGGCGAGATGGCGGCGAAGGAGGCGCCGAACAGCGTGTCCGGCCGAGTCGTGAAGACCTCCAGCGCCTCGGCACGGCCCTTGATGGCGAAGCGGAACCGCACGCCGGTCGACTTGCCGATCCAGTTTTCCTGCATGATGCGGACGCGGTCCGGCCAGCGGTCCAGCGTCTCCAGCCCCTTCAGCAGGTCCTCGGCGTAGGCGGTGATCTTCAGGAACCACTGGGACAGCTTGCGCTTTTCCACCAGCGCGCCGGTGCGCCAGCCGCGGCCGTCGATCACCTGCTCGTTGGCCAGCACGGTGTTGTCCACCGGGTCCCAGTTCACCCAGGATTCCTTGCGGTAGGCGAGGCCGGCCTGCAGGAAATCCAGGAACATCTTCTGCTCGTGGCGGTAATACTCCACGTCGCAGGTGGCGATCTCGCGGTCCCAGTCGATCGACAGGCCCATGGTCTTCAGCTGGCCGCGCATGGCCGCGATGTTCTCGCGCGTCCAGGTGGCCGGGTGGACCTTCTTCTCCAGCGCCGCGTTCTCCGCCGGCAGGCCGAAGGCGTCCCAGCCCATCGGGTGCAGGACGTTGAAGCCCTTGGCGCGCTTGAAGCGCGCGATCACGTCGCCGATGGTGTAGTTGCGGACATGGCCCATGTGGATGCGCCCCGAGGGATAGGGGAACATCTCCAGCACATAGTATTTGGGCCGCGAAGCGTCCTCGCGCGCGGTGAAACAGCCCTTGCCGTCCCACACGCCCTGCCACTTCGCCTCGGTTTCCTTGACATTGTAACGCGACATGAGCGCGGCGCCGTTTCCGTTGGATCAGATCGGGATGCGTAATGATGTGGAGCGCGTCAGCGCGCCGAGGCGTTCTGCGCGACGCGGAGCTGGCGGGCGCGGGTCAGCACCGCATCCTCCAGCGTGCCGGCGGTTTCCGGACCGACGGACACGTCGCGCCAGTCGTTGCCGTTGCGCTGCTGCTTGAACACCGACACCCGGACGCCGTCGGCGCGGAGCTGGCGGTCGAGGATGTAGAGGTTGACCTTGAACCGCTCCGCCGGCGAATCGGGCGGGGTGTACCAGTCGGTCAGGATCACGCCACCGAACGGGTCGGCCGAGGCGATCGGCATGAAGGAGAGCGTGTCGAGCGAGGCGCGCCACAGGAAGCTGTTCACGCCGATGCCGCCGGCGCTGTCCTGGTCGCCGCCGCGCTTGTTCTTGCCGAACAGGTTCAGGCCGCCGTCCGTCCCGAGCAGGCTGCCGAACTTGTAATCCTTGTTCTTCATCTGCTCTTCGACGGTTTCGGTCTTGCCGCCCCAGCTGGCGCAGCCGGCAACCGAAACGGATGCTGCGATCAGGACTGGGACAAGGCGAAGGGCGGTCGAACGGCGCATGGTCGGGAACCCGGTTCAGAAAAGGGGTTGCCGCGCGCGAGTCACGCGCGGAATGCCGGTGAACAGACCATAAGTGGACGGCCCCACGCAACAGCGGAAGCGTCTTTGCGCACCTGCACGACAACAGGTGCGGACCCCCAGGTTCAACTGTGGCAGAGGCGTAAGCCCGGCGGTTCTTAGTGTGCCCCGTGCGACACACTGTCCCCTCAATGCAGCAATCGGCGAGATTTGCCGCTTGCTGGCAACGGCGTGGGTGCGTACGAAAGTCTCAGCCAGGACGTCAACCAGGCTGAAACATCTGCTGCCAGGATGGAGGCAACAATCATGACCCGTTATCTGCTGGCCGGCGCTGCCGCTGCCGCTCTCGCTCTCGGCGCTGGTGCCGCCAACGCTCAGGCCAAGTTCGAAGTCAAGGTCGGCGGCGACGCCTACTTCGAAGCCGGCTATGTCGATCAGGATCTCGACTCCGGCCTGCGCTCGACCGAATTCCGCAACCGCATGCGCATCAACATCATCCCGTCCGCCAAGGCCGACAACGGCCTGGAGTACGGTGCGCGCCTGCGTTTCCGCGCCAACAGCGGCGCTTCGAATGCCCGCACGACCGATGCTGACCGCGCCTATATCTTCGCGCAGGGCACCTTCGGTCAGGTCCGCATGGGCGTGACCAACTCGTTCAACGACGAGACCTACGTCACGGCCCCGCTCGACTACCTGCCGCTGGGCATCTATGACGCCCTGCCGACCTGGATCGGTGGCAACAACGGCATCACCAGCGGTGCCGCCAGCGTCGTCACCAACGGCAACACGATCATCACCCAGTCGCTGGTTGCCGAAGGCAACGCGACCAAGATCGTGTACTTCTCGCCGCGCTTCGCCGGCCTGCAGGTTGGCGCGAGCTACACCCCGCGCAACGACAGCTCGCACAACGACGTCAACCGCGTTAAGCCGGTCGGCACGCTCGCCGGCACCGCCAACGGCATCTACCAGGACATGGTCGAAGTCGGCGCCAACTACAACAACACCTTCGGTGGTGTGACGTTGAAGGCCAGCGCTGGTTACTTCTGGGGCCGTGCCGTCGACGACGTCGCCGGTTCGAACTACAAGGACCTGAACTCCTGGCAGGCCGGCGCCTCGGTCGGCTACGCCGGCTTCAGCCTGGGCGGCGGCTACGTCGACTACGGCAAGTCGGGCCAGAACAAGCGCCCCGGTGTCTTCACCGAGAACACCCGCAACTGGGTTGTCGGCGCTCAGTACACCACCGGCCCGATCGTGGTTGGTGCCAACTACAAGAACGGCAAGGATGCCGGTTCGCTCCTCGCCGCCGGCGACCGCGAACTGCAGGTCTACGAGCTGGGCGTCGGCTACACCGTTGCCCCGGGTCTGACCCTGCAGGCCCAGTACGACTACTTCAAGATCAACAACGACACTGCGGTTGCCGACGACAAGGGCAACGTGGTGCTCGTTCGCTCGATCCTGGCGTTCTAATCGGGTTTCCGATCGAACGTCCGGTGACGGACAGGAAGGGCGGTGGCTTCGGCCACCGCTCTTTTTTTATGCCTATTCTTTGAGCGATCTGCTTGCACTGCGGGCTGGAAACAAGTCAAAAAAGCGGCAATTAAGAATATCTCTTATATTCCAATGACTTACGTATGTGCTTTTGTTGCAACTGTGTGTCGGCGACGATGTTTAGACCGCAGTTTGCCTCTTGTCGGCAGCCGCGCCGCACGGTTAAGTCAAAGTCACAAGGACAACTGTTCGCCCCCCTGAAGGGGTGCACGCCATTAAGGATGGACAATCCATGAAGCGTTCTCTCGTCATCGGCAGCGCCGCCGTTGCCCTCGCCGCCGGTTGCGGCACCGCCTCTGCTCAGTCCAAGTCGCACTTCGATATCCTGATGGGTGGCGATGCCTTCTTCCAGGGCGCCTACGTCGATCAGGACAACGACAACGGCCTGCGCAAGACCGAGTTCGCCAACCGCTTCCGCCTGACGATCACCCCGACCGCCAAGGCCGACAACGGTCTGGAATACGGTGCCCGCCTGCGCCTGCGCGCCGCCAACGGCACCAGCAACGCCCGCAGCACCGACGCCGACCGCGCCTTCATCTTCGCCAACGGCACGTTCGGCACCATCCAGGCCGGCCAGATCAACGGCCTGTCGGACGAGTACGGTGTCATCGGCCCGAACGTCGAAGGCATCGAAGGGTCGCCGGACGCCCAGTACCTGAACTACTACGTCAACGCCACCGGCGCACCCTACGTCCTGGGCAGCCTGCGCACGCTGGAGTCGGGCGACGCCAGCACCAAGTTGATCTACCTGACGCCGAGCTTTGCCGGCTTCCAGGTCGGCGCCGCCTACACCCCGGTGTACGGCAGCAGCAACACCGACGTGAACCGTCGCAAGAACAGCACCGCCTATCGCGACATGGGCGAGGTCCAGGCGACCTATAAGGGCGAGTTCAGCGGCGTCGGCGTCGAGGCGAGCGCGGCCTACCAGTTCGCCAAGGCGGCGTCGGGCCTGGAGGATCTGTCGTCGGTGCATGTCGGCGCCAATGTGTCCTACGCCGGCTTCAAGATCGGCGGCAGCTACGCCTTCAGCGGCGACAGCGGCTACGTCAAGGGCACCACGGGTGTGGACGACCAGCAGATCTGGATCGTCGGCGCCAACTACACCCTGGGCCCGGTCATCCTGGCCGCGACCTACACCGATGCCAAGGGCGTCGACAGCAACTTCAGCGGCCTGAACTCCCGCGCCCATGTCTGGCAGGCCGGCGTGACCTACACCGTCGCCCCGGGCCTGACCACCGGCCTGGAATACAGCTACCTCGACAACAAGGTCGGCACCGTCAACAACGATGCCAACATCGTCCTGTGGGACACCCGATTCGCGTTCTGAGCGACGGGCAGCCGACAGCGGATACCAAGGCGGCGGAGCGATCCGCCGCCTTTTTCTGTGGGCGTCCTACTTCCTGGGACCGGCCTTGGGGGCGTCCTTGCCCTCCTCCTTGGCGTCCTTGGCGGCGGTTTCGCACATCATGAACAGCACCGACGACTCCAGCGGCGTCCAGACCAGCAGCAGCCGGCGCTTGTCCAGATCGGCCAGGAAGGCGATGGTCTCCGGGTCGGTCACCGCCTTGGGATGGACTTCGCCCAGCAGATAGCCGGCGCGGCCGAAATTCTCCATGGTGCCCTGGAAGACGTAATCCAGCCTTTCCTGGTCATCCTTGGCGATCTCCCAGCCGAACTGCTCCTGCCGCACGCAGCGGCGGTCGTACTCGTCCAGGATCTTGCCCATGAAGCCGCGGTAGGTGCCGTCGTCGGTCAGCGGATAGGCCGGCTCGCTGAACTTGACCTTGGCCAGCGGCGACCCGATCATCATCGTGGCCTTTCCCGATGGCGCGCCCGGCTTGGCCGCCGCCTTGGCGCCCGGCTTGTCCGATGCGGCGGCCTTCGGCGCGCTTTTTCCATGATCCTCGGCCAGGGCGGGTGCGGCGACCAGGGCGGCGGCGAGCACGGCCGGAATCAGGGCGGAGAGCAGGGAACGAAACGGACTCCGCATGCGGAGATCTCCTCGATGTGCAAGCGATGGTGATGCCGGCGCCTTGGGGCGCTTGCGTTTCCGCGGACCGTCCGCTAACACGCCGCGGAAGCGCTGTACACCCGCAGCGACCGGATTGGGGGCCGCCATGACGACGACGCAGGGCACTGGCAAAGATACGCAAACCGGCGCCGAATCAGGCGCTTCCACGACGGCGGACACCGTCACGGCGCGGCTGGACACGGTGCGCCGCGCCATCGCCGACACCGCCGCCGCCTGCGGGCGCGGCGCGGGGACGGTGACGCTGGTCGCGGTGTCCAAGACCCACCCGGCCGAAGCGGTGGAGGAAGCGCTGGCGGCCGGCCAGCGCGTGTTCGGCGAGAACCGGGTGCAGGAGGCGAAGGGCAAGTTCCCGGCGCTGAAGGAGCGTTTCCCCGACCTGGAACTGCATCTGATCGGGCCGTTGCAGACCAACAAGGTCAAGGACGCGGTCGCGCTGTTCGACGTCATCCAGACGCTGGACCGGCCCAAGCTGGCCGAGGCGCTGGCCGAGGAGATGGCGAAGTCCGGCCGCCGGCCGCGCTGCCTGATCGAGGTCAACACCGGCGAGGAGCCGCAGAAGGCCGGCATCGCCCCGGCGGAGGTCGACGCGTTCCTGGCCGACTGCCGCGACCGTCTGGGCCTGCCGGTGACCGGCCTGATGTGCATCCCGCCGGTGGACGAGGAACCGGCGATGCATTTCGCCCTGCTGGCGGAGATGGCACGGCGGCTGGGGCTGGCCGAGGTCAGCATGGGCATGAGCGGCGATTACGAGACGGCGGTCCGCTTCGGCGCCACCCATGTCCGGGTCGGCACCGCGATCTTCGGCGCCCGGCCCTACCCGGCGGCCTGAGGCACAGACTCAAGGGGCCCCAGGACTCAAGGCCGCGCCGCTGGATCGGCCACGCTCAGCGCGCTGCCCGGCCCGCAATCCTTCAGCAGCCGCAGCATGTCGTCGGGCGCCAGCGCGACGCAGCCGGCGGTCGGCCGGCGGTCGGGCTGGACAAGGTGCAGGAACACGGCGCTGCCCATCCCCGGCACCACCGGGTCGTCGTTGTGCCCCATCACCACGATGATGTCGTAGACATGGTCGTCCCGCCACAGCGCCTCGTGGCTGGCGGGATAGGGCCGCGTCACCGGCCGGTTGTAGGCCGGATCCTCGGGCGCGTCGCACCAGCCGTCGGTCTCGGCGATCGGATCGACCGGCAGGCCGGTGTCCGGGCGGGGCAGACGGTCGGCACGCCACAACACCCGGCGCAGCGGGAAGCGTCCGACCGGCGTGCCGCCGTCGCCCTCCCGCTTGTCGGCCCGCACCCCGCCACGGCCGAGCACGCAGGCGACGGCGCCACCGGGCCAGCTCAGGACCCCGGTGGTCGGCCGGTCGCCGGCCGCGCTTCCGGACCGATCCACGGTGACGGTGATTTCGATGGCCGCGCCGCTCATCCCGTCACCCGGGTCGTGCTGGCGGTCTGCGCGGCCCTCCGCGACTGCTCATACTTCGCCAGATTGCGCATCATCGTCTCCGACAGCATGTCGGGCGACACCGGCCCCGACTCGGCGCCCGCCTGGCCGGCGGCCGGCTGGCCCTGGGCGGCGCCCCCTTGCGCGCCGTTGGGTGTCGCGGCGGCATTCCGCGCGTTGGCATAGACCGAGCCGGGTGGCGGCGCCGCAAAGCGCGGAACGCTGTGCTTGGCCAGGGCGGAACTGGCCAGCGGCGTGTCGCGCGCCGGCATCTTGCTGGGGTGCGGCACCGTTCCGCCGGCCGCCAGTTGAGCGGTCAGCGCCGGCGGCGCCGAAACGGCGGTGGCCGCGGCGGGGCCGGCGGCAGCAGGGGCGGCTGCGGCGGCGAGCTTGATCGGCTGACCGGCGGCGGCCGGCATCCCGCCCGCCGGGGCGGGGGGGGTGGCCAGCACCGTCGGTTTTCCGGCGGCCAGCGCCGCGGCGAGTCCCCCCGCCGCCGGCGCCGCGCCGGACGCTTTCGGCGGCTCCGCGGGGGAACCGGACGCGGCCGGCTCCCCCGAGGCGGCCGCCACGGCGACGGAGTCGGCGGGATGGTCGCCGTCCCCGAAGCCGAGCGAGGCCAGGACATGCTGCCCGACGTCCTTGCCCGTCCCTTCCTCGATCACCGCGTTGGCGATGGAGGCCATGCCCCCGATCACGCCGCCATACAGCATGTCGCCCATGATCCGCATGGCGGGCTGGATGGTGTCGCCGGTGATCTCGCGGTAGATGGTGCTGACGATCGGGATGTGCTGAAGCGGGTTGATGACGTCCAGGAAGTCCCAGAACGACATGTCGCCCCTGATCTCGACCGGTCCGCCGTTGTGGCCGTCGCTGATGACCGGCGACGCCTTCTCGCGCGCGGCGGCCGTCGGGCGTTGGACGGCGCTGCTGTCGATGGTGGTGGCGTCGATGGCCATGGGCGGTCTCCCGGCTCGGTGGTCAGGGAACGTGGTACGCAAGCCCCGTGCCAGAACGCCCGCCGCCGCCGGACCCGTGTTTCGCGAGGTTCGGACGGCTCTCCACCCGGAATCCGATTCCCACCCGCTGGTTGTCGGCAAGAACTGCCGGGTCCGTGGGGCGATTCCTGCCCCGCCCCACCGCGACGCGCCGCCGGGCGGCCCGGACCAGGCCGCCGGACACCGGCCGCTCAGAACATGTGGCCGCTGCGTTCCGCCTTGGTGCGGAGATAGCCTTCGTTGTGGCCGTTGGCCGGGAAGATGTGGGCGACCCGCTCCACCACCGCGATGCCGCAGCGGGCGAGCTGGCGCAGCTTCTCCGGGTTGTTGGTCATCAGCCGCACCGCGGAGAAGCCCAACTGCCGCAGCATCTCCGCCGCCGGCAGATAGACCCGCTCGTCGGCCTCGAAACCCAGGATCTCGTTGGCGTCGACAGTGTCGAAGCCGCGGTCCTGGATGCGGTAGGCGCGCAGCTTGTTGACCAGCCCGATGCCGCGCCCCTCCTGCGCCAGATACAGCAGCACGCCGCTGCCCTGGCGGGCGATCTCGGCGATGGCGCCGCGGAGCTGGTCGCCACAATCGCAGCGCAGGCTGCCCAGCAGATCGCCGGTGAAGCATTCCGAATGCAGACGCGCCAGCACCGGCCGGGCGGGGTCGGGCTCGCCGATGACGATGGCGAGATGCTCCGGCCCGCCGTCGGCCGGGCGGAAGGCGTAGATGCGCGTGTTCTCCGCCCCGGCCAGCGGCACCCGCGCATCGGCGACACGGCGCAGCGTGCGCACGACATGGACGCGGTAATCGGCGACGTCGGCCGCCCGCACCAGCAGCAGGTCGTGCGCCGCCGCCCAATCGGCGGCGTTGGTGATGGTGGTGGCGAGACCGCCGGCGATGTCGGCGGTGATGGCGGCGGGCAGCAGGCGGGCCAGCCGGGCGAGGTCGACGGCCGCCGTCTCGCGGCTGTCGGGGGCCGCCTCCGCCGCGGTCAGGCCGGTGGGCCGATGGCCCTGGGCTTCCGGATGCTGTTCGGGATCGGCCAGCGCGTGGGCCTGGTCGGCGGTCAGCCCGCCGCGGCGGTCGAGCACCATGGCGCCGAAGCCCTCGGTCGACTCCACCGCGGCCTGGTCGTCCGCAAGGTCGCCCGCCGGCTGCGCCACGCGCGGCGTGGCCAGCCCCAGCACGACGGCGCGGCGGCGGGTGACCACCAGCCGCGGCGTGCCGCCGGTCAGCGCCTTCAGCCGCTCCACCGCGTCGAGCGCCACCGATTCCACCGACACCGCGGCGCCGACCGTACCGTCGGCGGTTTCGATCGCCACCACCTCGCCCCGGCGCAGCGCGGCCAGCGCGCGGTCCACGGCGCGCACGGCGGCCTCGTCGATCGGGGTTCCGGCCGTGGAACCAAGGGCGGCGGAGAAGGGGGCGGAGCGGTGTTCGGCGTGCATCGTCAGGCGGCTTTGCAAGATCGGGGCGCCTGGATCGGCGCAGGAGCGGGACATGGTGCGTCGGGCGGTCGAAGCAAAGCGCAGGTGGCGCGCCCCTGTCCAGCAATTCCCGCGCGTCACACCGTTGCCGGCGGCGCAACGATCGCCGCGGAGACACGTGCGGGGACCGTTGCCGAGCGTCCGCGGGGCTGCCACCACCAACGGCCAGTCCACGCCATGGCCAAAGCCGCGCTAGGATGGCGGCGGTATTCAACCGGACCATCCTTCGGGAGCCTTTCCCCCGTGACGACGCCCCCTTCGACACCAGAGCGGACCGCAACGCCGATCATCGACCCGCCGGCCCTGCATGTGGTGATGCCGGCCGGGCTGCCCGCCACCGCCTACAGCGCCCGCATGATCGAGGCTCTGCGGCGGACCGGGACCGGCATGACCGTGCACGCGCTGCCCGGCCCCCATCCCGGGGTCGATCCCTCGGCGATCCTGGCGGCCGACGTCGCGCTGTCGCGGATGCCCGACGGCGCCCCGGTGCTGCTGGACGGCAACGCGCTGTTCAACCTCGCCGCCAGCCTGCCGGCCGAAGACCGCCGCCTGCGCTTCATCGTGCTGCTGGAGCGCGTCCGCTGGACCGACCCGGCGCTGACGCCCGAGGAGGCCGCCGTGCACCGCAACCTGGAGCAGGGGGCGCTGGCGCTGGTGCGCCGCGTCGTGGTGCCGGACGATGCCGTCGCCGCCGAGGTGCAGGCGCTGGGCGTGCGGCCGGAGCGGCTGGTCCGCGCCGCCGACGACGATGCCGGCGCCCGGGCTTTGGCGGACGCGTTGACGGCGGCGTAGGCGCCCGACGGCAGCGGTTGCGGCCCCGCGACATGCCATTGGGACAAGTCGTCGGCGCCATGCTAGTAAGGCGCGGCCCCGGCCGTGCCGCCAGGGTGCCTGTTCCCCGCTTTGGGTCCGCAACCGCATGACGTCCGCGAAACGCATCCTTCTGGTCGACGACGACACCGCCCTGCGCCAGTCGCTGGCGGAACAGCTTCGGCTGCTGGAGGAGTTCGAGACGGAAGAGGCGGGCGACGGCGCCGCGGCGCTTGCCGCGGTGCGGGCGGATGTGGGAGCGGGGGGCGCGCCGGGCGCCGGCTTTTCCGCCATCCTGCTCGACGTCGGTCTGCCGGACATGGACGGGCGCGACGTCTGCAAGCTGCTGCGGCGCGCGGGCGTGCGCTGCCCGGTCATCATGCTGACGGCGTCCGCCAGCGACGCCGACACCATCCTGGGGCTGGAATCGGGCGCCAACGACTATGTCACCAAGCCGTTCCGGCTGGGGGTGCTGATCGCCCGGCTGCGCGCCCAGCTGCGCCAGTTCGAGCAGACCGAGGACGCGGTCTTCGCCATCGGCCCCTACAGCTTTCGCCCCGGCTCCAAGCTGCTGCTGGACGAGGCGGCGAAGCGCCGGATCCGCCTGACCGAGAAGGAAACGGCGATCCTGAAATACCTGTACCGGGCCGGCGACCGGGTGGTCGGGCGCGAGACGCTGCTGGGCGAGGTCTGGGGCTACAACGCCGCCGTCACCACCCACACGCTGGAAACCCACGTCTACCGGCTGCGCCAGAAGATCGAGGTCGATCCGTCCAACGCCCGCATCCTGGTGACGGAGCCCGGCGGCTACCGGCTGGTGCCATAAGGACGGGAAAAACCGTTCAGCCCCGACCGCCGTAGCGGGTCACCTCTTGCCGGCCGCCGCGCTCGGCGATGGTGATCTCGGCGCTGAAGCCCAGCCAGCGGCGGCGTTCCAGCGCCGGCGGCCGCTTGGCCAGCCCGATCGCCGAGGGGCCGCCCCACAGGCCGCGGCCGCGCGGCACCACCGGCAGCAGCCGCAGCTTGCGCCCGACGATGGCGAGCCGGCGGCGCCAATGGGTGACGTCGTGCGCCGACACGCCGACGCGGCGCGCGATCTCACGGTCCGACAGCAGCGCGCTGCCGGGGTCCTGCAACAGCTCCAGCACGGCGCGGCGCTTGTCGGTGTCGGCGTGGTGGGAATGCTTGCGCTCCAGCGCCTTGCCCATGTCCCACAGCTTTTCCGCAGTGTCGCGCGCCAGCGTCCGCCAGCGGTCGGCCTCCTCGCGCTGGCGGTCGGCGTCGCCCGCGGCCTTGTCGAGCTGCCGGCGCAGGGTGGCGAGTTCCAGTTCCAGGTCCTTCACCTGCCGGCGCAGGCCGCGGACCACCTCGTCCGGCGGCGGCGGCTGGGCCGGGGCGCCGGGAGAGGCGGCCGCGGGCGGCGCTTCCGGCATGGCTGGCGAGCGGGCGCGTTCGGCGAGGTCGCGAAAGGACAGGCCGGCCCGCGACAGCATGATTCGCGCAGCGCGCAGCGCGGACAGCGCCTCGCCCTGGTGCTCCGACTCGGCCATGGCGAGAACTTTGGCGAGCTTGTCAGGATCCATCCGCGTCGGGTTCCGCCGGAGCCGGCCCCCGCCGCCGGCGGGGACCTCGGGAGAGGTGCCGCGCAATGCGCGACGAAGAGCAAACTACCACATCTTATGGCTTTGGACAGGTGCCCTTCGTAGGCTGTCGGGTTGGGAGCGGTCCTGACCGGACGGGTGGGATTTCGCTCGACTTGCCGAAGCGGGGCCGCCACCATGGCGGCCGTCATGACCGTTCGTTCTACGATCAATTCCGCACCCCATTCCGCCTGGGCAGAGGCCGGCGGCGGGGCGGCCTTCACCGTCCGCTTCTGGGGGGTGCGGGGCAGCATTGCGGCCCCCGGGCCGGGAACCATCCGCTATGGCGGCAACACCGCCTGCATCGAGGTGCGCTGCGGCGGTGCCCACATCGTCTTCGACTGCGGCACCGGAATCCGCCCACTGGGCGAGGCGCTGGTGCGGAGCGGCGAGCCGCTGGACATCGACCTGCTGCTGACCCACAGCCATCTCGACCACATCTGCGGCCTGCCCTTCTTCGCGCCGGCCTTCGACCCGGCCAGCCGGCTGCGGCTGTGGGCGGGACACCTGCCGCCGGAGCGTCCGTTCCGCACCGTGCTGTCCGACATGATGACGGCGCCGCTGTTTCCGGTGCCGGTCGAGATTTTCCGCGCCCAATGCGAGTACCGCGACTTCAGCGCCGGCCAGACGCTGGAGCCGAAGCCGGGCGTGGTGGTGCGCACCTGCCGCCTGAACCACCCCGACGGCGCCACCGGCTACCGGGTGGAGTTCGGCGGACGCAGCCTGTGCGTCCTGACCGACACCGAACACTTGGCCGAGGGCCGTGATCCGGTGATCCTGGACCTGCTGCGCGGTGCCGACCTGATGGTCTACGACAGCACCTACACCGACGCCGAATACCCGGCGCGGATCGGCTGGGGCCATTCGACCTGGCAGGAATGCCTGCGTCTGGCCGAGGCGGCGGGTGTCGGCCGCGCCGTGATCTTCCACCACGACCCCGCCCGCACCGACGCGGAGCTGGACGTCATCGCGGCGGAGGCGGAGGCGATGCGTCCAGGATCGCTGGTCGCCCGCGAGGGAATGGAACTGACCCTGCAGGCGGCGGCTCCGCCCTTCCCTGCGGTTGACCGGAATTCATCGACTCCCTCATGACAAAGCGTTTGGGCGTGTCGTATGCGCCACAGGTTGCTTTGTCACACTGGCCTCTTGTGACATTCTTGGTATTAGATCGGCGTGCAACCCTGTCACGTGTGGGGCGTGCGGGGTGTTGCGGCGTGCAAAGCTTGGGGGAAAGCGATGCGCAAGACCGGTCGTGCCTTGGCGATTCTCGGCGTCCTGTTCACCGCATCGCAGCTCGCCGGCTGCGCCACCGCGCCGATGGAAAGCGCCCGGCTGGATGGTGGACCGCGATCGGTGGTGCTGTCCCACCCCGCCAGCGGAGAGACGGTGTCCGTCACCTACTGGCGCCCCGACGGCTACGACCAGGCCGCCCTGCGCGAGATTTCCATCCTGTTCCGCGACCGCCGCAGCGACGAGGTAGTCCCGATCGATCCGGCGCTGGTCGAGATGCTGGTGGAACTGCGCCAGCGCACCGGTGCGCCGCCGGACGCGCCGATCCGCATCACCTCCGGCTACCGGTCGAGCGCCACCAACGCCAGCCTGTCCCGGACCAACCCGAACGTCGCCGAGAACTCATACCACATTCGCGGACAGGCGGCGGATTTCTCCATCGCCGGTGTTCCGCCCGCCCGTCTGGCGGAAGAGGCGGCGGCGATGCAGCGCGGCGGCTACGCGCTCTATCCCCACACCGGCCATGTCCATGTCGACACCGGCCCCTTCCGCACCTGGACGCCGAAGACCGGCGAGCCGCGGGCCCCGCAGATCCTAGAGGCGCAGGCCCGTGCCCGCGCCAAGGCCCGGGCGACGGCCCTGGCGCAGGCGACCTCGCACGCGCCGGTGCAGGTGGCCGAGGCGGCCAAGCCGGGAAAGAGCTCCGGCAAATCTCCCGCCAAGGCGCCGGCCGCCCCCGATCTGGCGCGCGTCCGGCTGGCCCTGGCCCAAATCAAGGACCTGCCGGCGCAGAAGCCGGCGAAGCGCTGACCAACGCCGCCGCCCGCCGATCTCTCGTCGGTTGACGGGAAACGGGGTTGAGGCAATATAGGGGGTAGACGTGCCGAGGATACGACCCCCGGCACGTCCACCCGATCCTAGTGCAGGAGGTCAAGCAGCCGCTTGACGATCTCCAGCAGCAGGATCAGGAGAGTGAGGATCTTGTCCATCCTCTTGCCCTCCGTGATTGCGGCGGCGGTGGCGGCCAGTCCGCCACCGCGTCCGCGCCGCCACCGTAGCGAGAGCGGGGCGGGCCGTCTTCTCCAAAATTTCCCTGATTTGTGCCGCATGACGACGCTGCTGATTCTCCGCCACGGCCCGACCGCCTGGAACGCCGAAGGGCGCATCCAGGGCAGCATCGACCAGCCGCTGTCCGACGCCGGGCGTGCCCGCGTGTCCCTTTACCGCCTGCCGCCCGAGTCGGCGTCCCTGCGCTGGGTCGCCAGCCCGAAGCGCCGGGCGTGGGAGACGGCGACGCTGCTCGGCCTCGACCCGACGCCGGAGCCGCGCATCGTCGAAATGGACTGGGGCGAGTGGGAGGGCCACCGCACCCAGGACCTGCGCGTCGACGGCCGCATGCCCGACCGCCACGACCGGCTGGGGCTCGACTTCAAGGCGCCGGGCGGCGAAAGCCCGCGCGAGGTGCAGGCCCGCCTGCGTTCCTGGCTGGCCGATGTCGCGGCGGACGGCCGCCCGACCGGCGCGGTCGCCCACAACGGCATCCTGCGCGCGCTCTACGCGCTCGCCACCGGCTGGGACATGCGCGGCGATCCGGCCGAAGAACTGGTCGACGGCTGCGCCCACCGCTTCACCCTGGCGGAGGATGGAACGCCGTCGGTGGCGAGGATGAACATTCCGCTGGTGGGGTGAACGGCCACGCGCTTGCCCCGCCCCGGTCCCCCTCTCCCGCTCGCGCGCAACAGGGGGACCGGGGCGACGGCTCACACGTCGAGGTCGACGATCACCGGCACATGGTCGGACGGCTTGGGTTCCCAGCCGCGGGCGTCGCGCAGCACCTTAACGCCCTTCAGCGACCCGGCCAGCGGCGGCGTGACCCAGACATGGTCCAGGCGCCGGCCGCGGTTGGACGCCGCCCAGTCCTTCGCCCGGTAGCTCCACCAAGTGTAGAGCTTCTCGTTCGCCGGCACGAAGTGGCGCATGGCGTCGACCCAGCCGGCCGAACCCTGCATCGCCGCCAGCTTTTCCACCTCGACCGGCGTGTGCGAGACGACGGACAGCAGTTCCTTGTGGCTCCAGACGTCCTGTTCCAGCGGCGCGATGTTCAGGTCGCCGACCAGCACCATGGGGCGGTCGGCGGACCGCTCGCTGCCGAACCAGTGCGTCATCTCGTCGAGGAACTGGAGCTTGTGGGCGAACTTGTCGTTCACCGCCGGGTCGGGGATGTCGCCGCCGGCGGGGATGTAGACACAGTGCAGTTCCACCCCGCCCGGCAGGCTGGCGAGCGCGTGGCGGCAATCCTGCTTGCCGCACCAGTGCTGGACGTCGTGGGACGAGAACGGCAGGCGCGACAGGATGGCGACGCCGTTGTAGCTCTTCATGCCGTGGATGTGGGTGTGGACATAACCGCGCTCCACCAGGGGCTGGAGCGGGAAGTCGGGGTCCACCACCTTGGTTTCCTGCAGGCAGATCACGTCCGGCGCCTCCTCCTCCATCAGGCGGAAGAGGAGGTCCAGACGCATGCGGACCGAATTGATGTTCCAGGTCGCGATGCGCATGCGGCGGCTCAGGCGATGGTCAGGGTCAGGGTGCCGACGCCCTCGACCGCGCCGGTCAGCACGTCGCCGGCCACCACCGGGCCGACGCCCTCCGGCGTGCCGGTGTAGATCAGGTCGCCCGGCTGCAGCTCGACCAGGCCCGACAGGTAGGAGATCGTCTCCGCCACCGACCAGATCAGGTCCGACAGGTCACCCGTCTGGCGCGTCTGGCCGTTGACCGCCAGGGTGACGGCGCCCTTGGCCGGGTGGCCGATGTCGGCGACGGTGCGCAGCACGCCGCACGGCGCCGACTGGTCGAAGCCCTTGCCCATGTCCCAGGGCTTGCCTTCCTTCTTCGCCGCGTTCTGCAGGTCGCGTCGCGTCATGTCCAGCCCGACGGCATAGCCGAACACATGGTCCAGCGCCGAGTCGACCGGGATGTCGCGCCCGCCGGCGCCGATGGCCACCACCAGCTCGATCTCGTGGTGCAGGTTGGCGGTCTTGGGCGGGTAGGGGACGGTGGCACCGTCGGGAACGATGGCGTCGGCCGGCTTCATGAAGAAGAACGGCGGCTCGCGGTCGGGATCGGCCCCCATTTCACGCGCATGGGCGGCGTAGTTGCGGCCGACGCAATAGATGCGGCGCACCGGGAACGGATCGCCGCCCGCGACGGGAACGGCCGGTTGGGACCACAGGGGAATGGCGAAGGCCATGGCATCGGCTCATGCGTTGGGACAGTCGCCAACAGCTAACCCGAAAGCCGCCGACGGACCAAGCGCCCAACATCCATCCTGCCATCCGCCCTGCCCTGCACTTCGGATCGCCAACCCCGAGTCGGGCCCCGGTCGGCCGATGGCGACTCGGAAACGGCGGAGCCCGGAGACGAAGACGCCCGGTCTGGGGGGGACCGGGCGTCGGAAGCTCCGATTCGGGAACCCGCTCACGGCAGGGGAAACCGCTTTGCGGGCGATCGGCGCCCCATTGGGGTCGATCACTTCTTGACTCTTGAAGATGGAATTCGTAGGAGCGCCAACCAATACGTTTCATGCATGCCTGATATGCATAGCCCCTGCGGCCTGCGGTTCTTGCTGACAAATCGGGGGCTTGCCCGCATTTTATCCGTTCACCCGATAATTCATCCAATCATGGCATCCACGGTGACTGACAACGAGCGCTCCACCCCAGCCGACCGGCGGTCGCGGCTGCGTCCAGGCAAGAACGGCAAGCTCGCGCTTGGCCCGCTTCCCGACCTTGTGGGCTACAACCTGCGCAAGGCTCAGGTCGCGGTGTTCCAGAGCTTCCAGAACGCCGTCGCTCCGCATGACATCACGCCCGGCCAGTTCGGCGTGCTGATCATGATCCGGGAAAACGAAGGCCTGTCCCAGTCCGATCTGGGCACGGCGGTCGGCATCGACCGATCGACCATGGTGGCGGTGATCGACCGGCTCGAGTCGCGCGGGCTTGTCGTCCGCGCCCCTTCGCCGAACGACCGCCGCTCCTACGCGTTGCGACTGTCGCCGGAAGGCCAGTCGCTGATGGACGACCTGATCCCCCGCGTGCAGGCCCATGACCAGGGTATGGTCAAGGACCTGTCGCCGGACGAGCAGGTGCAGTTCATCGAGTTCCTGCGCCGCGTGTCGCGGGCGAAGTGATGTAGGGGACGGTCATCCGACCGTCCCCGCGGACGGCGAAAAGCCCGCCCTCCACCGGTGTATCCGCCGGGCGAGGGCGGGCTTTTTTGCGTCCAAAGACGTTCCTGCGCCCAGGGGAGGCCACCCTTCTGCGGCGAGAGTCTGTCAGGTTCTTGCTGAAGCACCTGGCAGACTCTGGCTCTTTGGTTTTCCGTGCGATTCACGGTTCAAGCGACTCCGCTTGAACCGATCGCACTCTAGACGGTTTCCGTCGCCGCCCCCCGGACGCAGGAGAGCAGTTGCTCCGGCCGGAACGGTTTGATGAGCAACCGCCAGCCGCAGGCCTCGATCAGTTCCCGCGTCTCCGGCGAGGTGTCGCCCGTCGTCACCACCACCTCGGCGCCGGGGCCGGCCGCCGCGGCCACCGCCGGCACCTCGTCGACCGCCGTCATCATGCCGAGCCGGTAGTCGGCAACGATCAGCGACGGTCGCGTGCCGCTTGCCGCAATCACCGCGGCGAGTTCCGACCCGGACGCACCGGACACGACGTGAAGCCCGTTCGCTTGGAGCAGCAGCGTCATGGCCGTCCGTACCGCCTCGTCGTCTTCCAGGAGAGCGATGACCCTGTTTCCGGGGCTTGGCATGTTCATGGGGTGAACTCCACGTTCGACAAGGCCGGGCGCAACATATCCGGGTCGGTCATCGTTCAAATCCCAGGGACAGGTCTGTCCGCTGCCGTACAGAAGGCCGCGCACACAGACCGTGCCGGCGGCGGTTTTCACCTGTTG
Organism: Azospirillum sp. TSO35-2; assembly: GCF_003116095.1. Classification (GTDB taxonomy): domain Bacteria; phylum Pseudomonadota; class Alphaproteobacteria; order Azospirillales; family Azospirillaceae; genus Azospirillum. Next base: position 681,135 of record NZ_LGRA01000018.1, on the reverse strand, counting down.
GAATCGTTATCAACCGCTGAACGGCCGCCGGAGGGCAGCGATGGACAGCCGCAACTACATCCTGCGCAGCCTCTCACCCGCCGAGGAGGCGCTGATCCGCCCGCATCTGACCGCCGTTCCCCTGCCGCAGAGGATGACCTTCTTCCACAGCGACGAGCCGATCACCCAGGTGTGGTTCATCGAGCGCGGCGGCGCCTCCCTGATCAACACCCTGCCGGACGGCAACGCGATCGAAGTCGGGACCATCGGCAACGAGGGGCTGGTCGGCACGCCCATCCTGCTGGAAACCGACCGGATGCCCTGCGAGTGCGACATGCAGATCCCGGGCGACGGCTGGCAGATGCCGGCCCAGGCGCTCAAGAGCGTGCTTCATCAAAGCGACACGCTGCGGGTCAAGCTGCTGCGCTTCGCCCAGGCACACTTCGCCCAGATGGCGCAGTCGGCGGCCTGCAACCGCCTCCACACCATCGAGGAGCGTTGCGCCCGCTGGCTGCTGATGACCCGGGACCGGGTGGGCGACGACTTCCCCCTGACCCACGAGTATCTCGCCCTGATGCTGGGCGTCCGCCGCGCCGGCGTGACGGTGACCGCCAACATTCTCCAGAACGCCGGCCTGATCCGCCACGCGCGCGGACACATCACGATCACCGACCCTGTGGGGCTGGAAGAGGCCGCCTGCGACTGCTACCGCATCATCCGCGACGAATTCCGCCGCCTGCTGCCACAGGGCGACTCCTATCCGGGAGACGTGCCGTAAATCGGCTGTGCAAGACGGGAAAAGCCGTGGGGAAATGAAAAAGGCCAGAGCGGATTTCCTACAGAAATCAACGCTCTGGCCCGAAACTTAGTGGCGGAGGGAGAGGGACACTCCACCAAACACCCTGTAAGCCCATGAAAGCCTTGATCTTCATGGGTTCTTAAGGTCCAACGTGTACCCCACACGTGTGCCCTATCGGCTTGGGAGTGGGTGTTGGATACGCGATATTTGGTGCAGCGTCGGCAGACTTGGTATGTCCGGGTAACGGTGCCGCCGCGGCTTCGGGAGGCCGTAGGCAACACGCATATCGTGCGGACCCTGAAGACACGAGATTTGGCAGAAGCCCAACGCCTGCGGCATGTGGCAGTTGCCCAGATCAAGGCGGAGCTAGACGCCATCGGGAAGGGCGAAGATGGTCGGGCCGTTGCCGCTGCCCTCATCTGGCGCGATGCCTGGATCAACGCCGACAACGACACCCAGGACCCTGACCATGAGCACACCGCCCAACAGGGCGTGGAATTCGCTATCGAAAGCCGGGCGGAAGAGATTGAAGCCACTCAGGGACCGGAAGCCGCCAAGGACTTCTACCGGATCGCTACGAGCAAATCCCCGCTGCTATCCGAGACGCGCGACAGGTGGCTTCCCGAAGCAAGCCGCACCATCACCAAGCAGACCGCCCGGCAGTATAACTCGGACACGAACCGCTTCCTTGAATGGGCGACGAAGAAACGGGTTCTGCTGGTGTCGGATGTGAACAAGCGTCTAGCCGGCAGCTATGTGAGCGAGGCATTCCCGGACGTGGCGGCCAAGACGATCAACCGGCACATTTCCTCCCTGTCGATGTGGTGGCGTTGGCAGGAACAGAAAGGCTTTGTCGAAGCTAACCCGTGGCAAGGGCAGGTTCTGCGGGTGAAGGGCAAACGCGCAGGCAAGGACGAGAAGAGGCGCCCATACACTGCCGACGAAATCTGCACCCTCCTTACCGGATTGGAAGGCCGGCCACTGGATGCGCTTTTCCGACTTGGCTTGTTCACGGGCGCCCGACTGGATGAACTTTGTTCGCTTCAGGCAAAGGACGTGCAGGAGCAGGAAGGCAGTTGGTGGCTGTCCATCACCGAAGGGAAGACGGAAAACGCCGTCCGCATGATCCCGGTCCATTCAGCGATTGAGCCGCTGGTGTTGACCCTGAAGAACGAGGCATCCAGCGCCAAGGGCAACCCCGACGGTTGGCTCTTTCCCAGCATCACACCGGGCGGCCCCGACAATAAGCGGTCGTGGAACGTCTCGAAGAAGTTCACCAGGGAGCGGCGAAAGCTTGGTGTGGACACGCCCCAGACGGTGTTCCATTCCACCCGGAAGAACCTTGCCGAAGCACTGGAAGCCGGTGAAGTGCCGCTATCGACCGCAAAGCTGATTGTCGGGCACGAGCGCGGGGACATGACCTTCGGCGTCTACTCCAAGGGCCAGTTTGTCGATCTAAAGTCAGCCATTGAGAAGGCCATCTTTCCGGTAAATGTCCTCTCGCTGGTCTGAGGCGGAGCGCCGCACCTCCCCCCGGTTGGGACAAATAACGAAACAATCCCCCTCTCTGAAGGGACGGGCTGAACAACACCTAATCAACAGCGGTTTAGCCCCAATCCGTGAACTGCGGTTTTCAAGGCAGTAGGGGGTGGACAAGAGTGTCTTCCGGTCCCTTGGGAGTCCCACCACCCTGCCCCCTCAAAATAAATTCCCGCCGGAAAATTGTTTAAAAGAAAAT
>NZ_LGRA01000018.1:580596-678609 GCF_003116095.1 Azospirillum sp. TSO35-2 | reverse complement strand
CGGTCAGGGTGATCGTGCCGTTGCCGCCGACCGCCGCCGCTGCGACGTCCTTGCCGGCCAGACGGCCGCTGCCGGTGATGGCCGCGCTGATCGACTGCTGGAGCTTGGTCGCGATGTTGACGCTGGCGTTCTGGCCGACCGCGACGTCCGTCGAGGTGGCGGTGTAGCTGAAGGACTGGCCTTCCACCGTGATGGTGAAGATGTCGCCCGCTTCGATCGTGCCGCTGACGTTCACCGTGGAGACCTGCGACACGCCCGACTTGGCGGCGGTCTGCATCTTCGCTTCGATCGTCTGCGTGTTGTCGAAGTAGGAGATGGTGCGGCTTTCGTTGCCGTCCGTGACGATGAAGTCGCGGGTGCGGCCGTTGGCGCCGCGGACCTCCAGCTGGACGTCGGAGAAGCTGCCGAGCGTCGTCGACATGGTGCCCGACAGCTTCAGGCCGGTGAAGCCGTGCGCGTTTTCGGCCTTGGAGATGTCGGCGGTCTTGGCTTCGATCGAGCCGTCACCCTTGATGCGGATCGAGTAGGTGTCGGCCGAGATGACGTTGGTGACGCGGGCGTTGTCGATGCCGGTGATGGTGTTCACCGCGGCGCGCGAGGCGCTGGTGCTGTCCATGCTCATGCCGTTGCCGTTGATCAGGTTCTTGCCCTGATACCCGCTGTCGGCGGCGAGCTTGTCGATCTGGTCCTTCAGCGTGTTGAACTGCGAGGCCAGCGACTTGCGGGTGGCGATGGACGCGCTGTCGTTGCCGAGCGCGGCGTAGGCGGCGGTGGTCAGGCCCTTGGCCTGGTCGACCAGCGAGTCGATCGAGGTCAGGCCCTTGTCGGCCGACTGGATCGTGCTGATCGACTGGCCCATCGCGTCCTTCAGCGACGTCAGGTCGCCGGCGCGCTGGTTCAGGCCCTTGGCCGCGAAGAAGGCGGTCGGACCATCGAGGGCCGAGTTGATCTTGTTGCCCGTCGACAGGATGTTCTGCTTCTTGTCGATACCGGCCTGCGTGCTCTGCAGCTGCAGGAGGTTCGTGCGCATCGAGGCGGTCAAGGTCACATTACCGGCCATGGTCCTAGTCTCCTTCTGAGGCTGTCCCCGCACTTGGTCATTTGACCGGCGAGGCAACGTGCGTTTTCCTGACAGCCTCTCTTTCAAGCGCCGTGCCAACTGCGATGGCATGCCATAAGACGTTGATTTCACTGCGAGATAAAAATGGGCCGGCAAAAAGCGCAGGGTGCCGGCGGGCCGTTGGGCGGGGCGGTCCGAAAAAGAGTCCCGGAATCTTTTGCCGCTGATGGACGGAACTGCCGATTGCCCCGACGGAACGAATCTTCCCAGCGGCGGACCGGTGCGGCTATGGTCGGGTGTCGACACGCAACCCGTGACCGCAAGCGTCACAGCAGGGATAAGGACAAGCAGCATGACCGGTCGGATCGACGCGCGCCTGGCGGAACTGGGGATCGAGCTGCCGCAGGCGGCGGCCCCGGTGGCGGCCTATGTGCCCTACACGCGCTCGGGCAACACGCTCTACATCTCCGGGCAGGTCACCGTGTGGAACGGCGAGCGCAAGTTCGTCGGCAAGGTCGGCCAGGACTTCACGGTGGAGCAAGGCAAGGAAGCGGCGCGGCTCTGCGCCCTCAACATCCTGGCCCAGGCCAAGGCCGCGCTGGGCGGCGACCTCGACCGCGTCACCCGCGTCCTGCGGTTGGGCGGCTTCGTCAACTCCGGCGCCGATTTCCACGACCACCCGCTGGTGATCAACGGCGCGTCGGAGCTGATGCGCGACGTCTTCGGCGAGGCCGGCCAGCACGCCCGCGCCGCGGTCGGCGCCCCGTCGCTGCCCGGCAACGTCGCGGTCGAGGTCGACGCGATCCTGGAAGTCGCCTGAGATCGGCTGTCCTGGACGGTGGTGACTTGCCGCGCTGCGGCATGAGACTTACCTCCATGCCGAAGGCATAAGCGGGTGCCGAAGGCATAGGGAGGGCATGCATGCCGGATGGCAACGACGCGATCACCGTCAAGGTTCTGACCGGGATCGGCGAGGCGGACGCGGGGGACTGGGACGCCTGCGCCGGTCCCGACAACCCGTTCCTGTCCCACGCCTTCCTGCTGGCGCTGGAGGAGTCGGGATCGGCGACGGGCAAGTCCGGCTGGCAGCCCAGCCATCTGGCCGCCTATGACGGCGCCGGCCGCATGGTCGGCGCCGTGCCGGCCTATCTGAAGAGCCATTCCTATGGCGAGTACGTCTTCGACCACGCCTGGGCCAACGCCTACGAGCGGGCCGGCGGCCGCTATTACCCCAAGCTCCAGGTCGCGGTGCCCTTCACCCCGGTGCCGGGACCGCGGCTGCTGGCGGCGCCGGGGGAGCGGGCCGACGCCGTGGCGGACGCGCTGGTCGCGGCGCTGGAGCAGGTCGCCGGGCGCTACGGCGTGTCCTCCGCCCATGTGACCTTCCCGCACAAGGCCGACTGGGACCGGCTGGGCGAGGCCGGCTGGCTGCAGCGCACCGGCGTCCAGTATCATTGGCACAACCGCGGTTACGGCAGCTTCGACGCGTTCCTGGAGACGCTGAACTCCCGCAAGCGCAAGGCGATCCGCAAGGAGCGGCGCGAGGTCGCCGACAGTTCGGTCCGGCTGCACACCCTGACCGGCGGCGACCTGAAGCCGGAGCATTGGGATGCCTTCCACCGCTTCTATCTGGACACCACCGACCGCAAATGGGGCGGCGGCTACCTGAACCGGCGCTTCTTCGACCTACTGGGCCGGACCATGGCCGACCGGGTGGTGCTGGTGATGTGCGAGGATGGCGGGGAATGGGTGGCCGGCGCCCTGAACCTGCTGGGCAGCGACACGCTGTACGGCCGCAACTGGGGCTCGGACGGGCGCTACCGCTTCCTGCATTTCGAGGCGTGCTATTACCGGGCGCTGGACTGCGCCATCGAACGCGGTCTGGCGCGGGTCGAGGCCGGCGCCCAGGGCGAGCACAAGATCCAGCGCGGCTACCTGCCGGTGACCACCTACAGCGCCCACTGGATCCCCGACCCCGGCTTCCGCCGCGCCGTCGACCGCTATCTCGCCCAGGAACGCCCCGCCATCGCCGCCGAGATCGAGGCGCTGGGCGAACTGTCGCCCTATCGTCAGGACGGCTGAAGTGTCGGGTGGGGCTCAGCCCCAGCCGGCCAGCACGGCGGCGGCGTCGCTTTCGCGCAAGGGTGCCCGCTCCGGCGGCGGGCCGCCGTCGACGCGCAGGCCCATCAGCGTTTCCACCAGCGGCTCCGGCCCCCCGGTCGCGCGGACCTGGCCGCGTGCGGCGATGTGCGGGTGGCTTGCCACCTCGGTCAATTCCGGCAGCGCCTCGAAACAGCAATCGACCGGGTCGAGCAGCGCCTTCCAGTCGGCCAGCGTCCGGCTGGCGAACAGGGCGTCCAGATCGGCCGTCAGGGCGGTCTGCGGCAGGGGATCGGCTTGGCGGGCGATCCAGTCCGGCCGTCCCACCGCCTCGCAGAAGCCGCGCCAGAACTTGGCCTCCAGCGCCGACAGGGTGACGAAGCGGCCGTCGGCGGTGCGGTAGATGCGGTAGCAGGCCGACCCGCCCGACAGCAGCGCCTCGCCCCGCTTCGGCATCTGGCCGCGCGCCGCGGCGGTCAGGTTCAGCCCCTGCCAGCCCAGCACCGATTCCATGATCGACAGGTCGAGGAAGCAGCCGGTGCCGCTGCGCTCGCGCCCGAACAGCGCGCCGACCACCGCCAGCGCCGTCTGCTGGGCCGACGCGAAGTCGGCGACCGGCAGATAGCTGATGACCGGCCGGTCGGGCAGCCCGGAGGCGTCCAGACCGCCGCCGACCGCCATGTAGTTCAGGTCGTGCCCGGCCCGCGTCGCGTAGGGACCGCCATAGCCCCAGCCCGACAGGCTGGCGTGGACCAGCCGCGGATTCAGCGCCCGCAGCCGCTCGCGCCCCAGCCCCAGCTTGTCCATCACGCCCGGCCGGTAGCTTTCGATCAGCGTGTCGGCCTTCGCCAGCAGCGACTCCAGCGCGGCGCGGCCGTCGGCCGACTTCAGGTCGATGCGGATGACCGTCTTGCCGGCGTTCAGCAGCTTGTAGGCGGCGGTGGTGCCGTCGCTGTCCGTCGGGCCCAGCCGGCGCAGCGGGTCGCCGTCGGGCGCCTCCACCTTGACCACCTCGGCGCCGAGGTCGCCCAGCAGCTGCGCCGCGTGCGGGCCGGGGAGATACTGGCCGAGATCGACGATGCGCAGGCCGGACAGGAAGGGCAGGGGCATGGCGGTGCTCGGGGTTTGTTGTTGGTCGGGGACGGTGGGTGCAAGGTGTTGCCCCCACCCTGACCCTCCCCCTCTTCGAGGGAGAGGGAACTCCGTTGCATTCCTGCAAAGCTCCTACCCCCTCTCCCGCCGAAGGCGGGGGAGGGATGGGGAGGGGGCATCAAACAGGAAGGGCAAAGAGCCGGCGCCTCAGGCGGAAAGCCTCACCCCCCGGTGACGCTCATGTGCCGGCCGACCGCCGGACCCTGGTGGCGGCGGTCGATCATGAAGTCGTGGCCCTTGGGCTTGCGGGTGATCGCCTCGCGCACCGCGTCGATCAGCGGGGCGTCGTCGTCGCTGACCCGCAGGGGCGTGCGCAGGTCGGCGGCGTCCTCCTGGCCCAGGCACATGTAGAGGGTGCCGGTGCAGGTCAGCCGCACCCGGTTGCAGCTTTCGCAGAAATTGTGGGTCAGCGGCGTGATGAAGCCGATGCGCTGGCCGGTTTCGCCGACCCGCACGTAGCGGGCCGGGCCGCCGGTGCGGTGGTCGCTCTCCTCCAGGGTCCAGCGCTTCTGCAACTCGGCCTTCAGCATGGTCAGCGGCCAATACTGGTCCAGGCGGGCGCCCTCGCCGATGTCGCCCATCGGCATCACCTCGATGAAGGTGAGGTCGAAGCCCTGCTCGCCGCACCACGCCACCATGCGGTGGATCTCGTCGTCGTTGACGCCTTTCAGCGCAACGGTGTTGATCTTGATCTTCAGCCCGGCGTCCTTGGCCGCCTGGATGCCGCCCAGGATCTTGTCCAGCTTGCCCCAGCGGGTGATCGCCTGGAACTTGTGCGGGTCGAGCGTGTCCAGCGACACGTTGATCCGCCGCACCCCGGCCTCGTACAACCCGGCGGCGTGCTTGAACAGCATGGTGCCGTTGGTGGTCAGCGTCAGCTCGTCCAGGTCGCCCGCCTTGATGTGACGGCCCAGCGCATGGATCAGCCGCATCACGTCGCGCCGCACCAGCGGCTCGCCGCCGGTCAGCCGCAGGCGGCGCGTGCCGAGCTTCACGAAGGCGCTGCACAGCCGGTCCAGCTCCTCCAGCGTCAACACCTCCGCCTTGGGCAGGAAGCTCATGTCCTCCGCCATGCAGTAGACGCAGCGCAGGTCGCAGCGGTCGGTCACCGACACGCGCAGATACTCCACCTTGCGGCCGAACGGGTCGATCAGCGGAGCGAGGCGGGGCTGGGAGAGCGACGGCGGGGACTGCAACTGCGTCGAAGGCGGCAGGGTGCTGGTCATCGATGGACTCCACGGACGGCCGACGGCGGGCCGCCCCAGTATATGTTCGCTGCACGGACGACATGCAACGATCGGGGGAGCGTATTCCACATCACGGTATGCCGACTTTGATGGCGATCAAGTGTGTACGATGTCATGTCAGCTTTTGTCGCACCGCCTCCTGCATCGCCTCCTCGCGCTCGCGCAGGTCGTCGTCGGTGGTGCGGGGCACCGGCGGGCGACCCAGCGAGAAGGGGGCGTCGCCGCGGTTGAATTGGTCCTGGACGCGGCAATCCTCGCACATGCGGATGCGGTTGGCGGCCTCCGGCGTGGCGAACATCCAGTGTTTGCCGGCCAGCGTCGCCACGATCTTCTCGATCGAGGATTTGCTGGCGAACGGCTTGCCACAGGACACGCAGCAGAAGGGCTCCTCCTCCTTCACCACCACGGCGCCGCGGGCGTGGTCGCGGAAGTCGATCTCCGGCACCAGGCTGATGACCTTTTCCGGGCAGGTCGCCTGGCACAGCCCGCACTGGACGCAGGCGTCCTGCGCGAAGGACAGCATCGGCTTGTCGGCGTTGTCGAGCAGCGCCCCGGTCGGGCAGGCGCCGACGCAGGACAGGCACAGGGTGCAGCCCGCCACGTCGACCGCCACCCGGCCGAACGGTGCGCCCGGCGGCAGCGGCAGCACCTCCACCGGCGCCTGCTCCAACCGGGGGGCCACCGCGTGCAGGTGGCGCAGCGCCAGCATGGTCACCGTGCGCTTCGGTCCCATCGGCAGGAACATGCCGGGCTGGACGGTGTCGGGCGGCAGCGCCCACAGCTCGTCCGCCACCGCGTCGGGATCGGCGGCGTCGATCACCGCCACCCGGCCGGAGCCGTAGCCGAGCCCGCTGAACGCCGCCTCGGCCAGTCCGATCTGCGAGGCCAGCCCGGCGGTCTCCCCCTCGTTCTCCGGCCCGGTCAGCACGCGGACATGGGTGCAGCCATAGGCCAGCGCCAGCGCGAACAGGTCCAAACCGACCTGCGTCACCTCGTTCAGCGCGAAGGGCAGCACCCGGGCGGGCAGGCCGCGGCCATGGCGGGCCATCATGCCGATCAGCGCGTCGCCGTGGCGGGGGTCGTGGATCAGCAGCGCCGGGGCTGTCCCGCCGGCCTTCCGGTGGGTGTCCAGCAGCGTGCGCAGCCGTTCATACACCGTGGCGGCCGGCGGCAGGGCGTAGGTCGCCGCCCCGGTCGGGCAGACCGCGGCGCAGGAGCCGCAGCCGGCGCAGACATGCGGGTCGATCGCCACATGGTCGCCGTTCGGTGCGACGGCGCCGGTCGGGCAGACGTCCAGGCAGCGGGTGCAGCCGGTCTTGCGGCTGCGCGAATGGGCGCAGAGTTCGGCCTTGAAGTCGACGAAGCGCGGCTTTTCGAACTCGCCGACCAGATCGGCCAGCTCCAGCAGCGCCCTGGCCACCTGGACCGGGCTGTTGGGGTCGGGGCGCAGGTAGCCGTCGCGGCGCTTGTGGTCGGGGAACAGCGGCGTGCCGCCGGTCAGGTCGAGGATCAGGTCGCAGCGGGCCGACGCCCCCTGCCGTACCGGCTCGAACCCCAGCGTCCCGCGCGACGAGGGCAGGGCGGGCGCGTAGTCGTCCACCACGATCTCGAAGGCGCCGACCCAGCCGCGGGCGCTGCGGATGCGGCCGCGGAACAGCGCCACGTCCATCACCTGCGGCGGAGCGATGTCCTTCGGGCTGGTCAGCAGCACGGTGACGTCAAGACGCTTGGCCAGCTCCCGCCCGGCCTCGATGGCGCGGTCGTCGTTGCCGTAGACCAGGCAGGTGCCCTGGGAGGTCAGCGTCAGCGCCCCGGTGGGGGGGATCGGCAGCGCCGCCTCGGCCAGCAGCGCGGCGATCTTCGGCAGCGCCTGCGCGCCCTCGTCCGACCAGCCGGCGCGCTCGCGGATGTTGGTGAAGGTCAGCGGGGTGTCGGGCGCCACCTCCGCCGCGATCTCGCCGAACAGCGGCGCCTCCTGGGTGCAGGCGACCAGCAGCGGCTGCCCGGTCGCCACCGCCGCCTCGAAGCGGTCGAGCTGCGCCCGGCACAGCTGGGTGTGGACGGTGACGGCGCTTCCAGCGCCGCAAGCCTTGCCCAGCGCCGCGCCGTCCAGCGTCATGCTGTTCGCGCAGTCGCAGACGAGCACCGTCCGATCGCCGATTTTCATGGTCCCAAAGACTCCCGTCGCTTGGGGCTGACGCCCCTGGCCTGCCGACACTCATATGGGGGAATGCGGCGTGTTGGGAACGGGAATCTTATTGGGACTGATTGGGTGGAACACTGATGCAGGCTCTCTCGCAGTCTTCTCACCCTTGAGGACGGCGAGAGGGCCTACCCCTCACGCCCCCGGCTCGTGGGCGTTCGGGAAGAACAGCTGTTCGCCGTTGATGGTGTAGTCGGCGATCGCCTTCTGGCCGTCGTTCGACACCAGCCAGTCGACGAAGGCTTGGCCGTCGGCCGCCTTGACGTGGGGGAATTTGGCCGGGTTGACCAGCATCACGCCGTATTGATTGAACAGGCGCTTGTCGCCCTCGACCAGGATGGTCAGCGGGCCGCGGTTCTTGAAGTTCAGCCAGGTGCCGCGGTCGGTCAGGGTGTAGCCGTTCATCGCCGCGGCGGTGTTCAGGGTCGGGCCCATGCCCTGGCCGATCGCCTTGTACCAGCCGCCGTCGTTTTTCGCCGGGTCGAGGCTTGCGGTCTTCCACAGCGACAGTTCGGCCTTGTGGGTGCCGCTGTCGTCGCCGCGCGACACGAACGGCGCCTTGGCCCCGGCGATCTTCGACAGCGCGGCGGCGACATCCTTGGTGCCCTTGACGCCGGCCGGGTCGGCGGCCGGGCCGACGATGACGAAGTCGTTGTACATCACCGGCTTGCGTTCGGTCGAAAAGCCCTCGGCGACGAATTTCTCTTCCGACGGCTTGTGATGGACGAACAGCACGTCGGCGTCGCCGCGCTTGGCGAGGTCGACCGCCTGCCCGGTGCCCTTGGCGACGACCCGCACCTCGATGCCGGTCTTGGCGGTGAATTTCGGCAGGATCGAGCCGAACAACCCGGAATCCTCGGTCGAGGTGGTCGATGCCACCGTGATGAAGCGGTCGGCGGCCAGCGCGCCGGACGGCGCCGCCCCCTGGACCAGACCGAGAAGGGCCGCGGCGGCGGCGCACCCCATCACGAACGAACGGCGCAGCATGACGTCACTCCCCCCGCAAGCGTTGTTGCCTGAACAGCATATCGCACTATGGACGGAGCCGCACCCGCTTGCCAAGCCCCGGCTGGCCGGCAAAGGGTCGCAAGCCCCAGGGTTGTGGCGTCACTGTTGGAGACGCGCCGTTTCCTTCATCAGCGACGCGGCGAGGTTGATGGCCAGCGACAGCGTCATCAGCACGATGCCCAGCCCGAGCGCCGTCGGCAGGTCCCCCTTGCTGGTCTCCAGCGCGATGGCGGTGGTCATGACCCGGGTCGCGTGTTCGATGTTGCCGCCGACGATCATCACCGCGCCGACCTCGGCCGAGGCGCGGCCGAAGCCGGCCAGCACGGTGGTGACCAGGCTCCAGCGCGCTTCCGACAGCAGGGTGGCCAGCCGGCGCAGCGGGCCGGCGCCGGTGACGCGCAGCAGGTCGTCATACTCGACCAGCAGATCCTCGACCGTCTGGCGGGCCAGCGAGGCGACGATCGGCACGATCATCACCGTCTGGGCGATGATCATCGCCGTCGGCGTGAACAGCAGCCCCAGCACGCCGAAGGGGCCGGAGCGCGACAGCATCAGGTAGACCACCAGCCCGACCACCACCGGCGGCAGCCCCATCATGGTGTTCAGGGCCACCGACACCGCCTGCCGGCCGGGGAAGCGCAGGTCGGCGACGGCGGCGCCGAGCGGTAGCCCGATCAGCGTCGCGGCGGCCACCGCGGTCAGGCTGACCCGCAGCGACAGGCCGATGATGCGCATCAACCCCTCGTCCAGCGAGAGGATCATGGTGACGGCCACCGTCAGAGCCTGGGAAAAATCGTGCATGGAGTCCAATTCGACAGGGGCGGGGCTTGTCGGACGGCTGGCACTCGCCCACACTCGCGACCATGAGCCTCGAGACCTTCACCATAGCGCCGGATCCGGCGAACCCCAAGCTGACCGAGCGCGTGCGCGGTCTGGACCAGGACGGCCGTCCCGTCGAGACCGCCGTGACGGTCGAGCGACCCCTGACCCTGTACCTGAACGGGCAGGAGATCGTCACCATGATGACGATCGGCGACTACCCGGACTGTCTGGCGGTCGGCTATCTGCTGAACCAGAACATGCTGCGCCGCGACGACCGCATCACCGGCATCGACGTCGACGAGGAGACCGACACCGTCGTCGTCCGCACCGAACGTGCGACCGACTATGAAGCCAAGCTGAAGAAGAAGACGCTGACCTCCGGCTGCGCCCAGGGCACCGCCTTTGGCGACGTGATGGAAACCTTCGAGTCGGTCCGGCTGCCGGCCGACGTGCGGCTGCGCACGTCCTGGATCTATACGCTGTCGAAACAGATCAACCTGCAGCCGAGCCTGTATCTGGAGGCCGGGGCGATCCATGGCAGCGTGCTGTGCTGCGAAGATCGGCCGCTGGTCTACATGGAGGACGTCGGCCGCCACAACGCCGTCGACAAGGTCGCCGGCTACATGCATCTGAACAACATTCCGGCTGCGGACAAAATCTTTTACACCACGGGTCGTTTGACATCCGAAATGGTGATCAAGACCGTGCAGATGGGCATACCGATCCTGATCTCGCGCTCCGGCTTCACCGCTTGGGGCGTGCAGCTGGCGCGGCAGGCCAACCTGACGCTGGTCGGCCGGGCCAAGGGCCGGCGCTTCATCGCGCTGGCCGGAACCGACCGTCTGGTGTTCGACGCCGAGCCTTCCGGCGCGTCGGACGAGGACCGCCGCCATGGACGCAAAGGAAGCCGTGATGACGACTGACATGGCCGGCGTGCTGCTGGCCGGCGGGCTGTCGCGCCGGATGGGCGGCGGCGACAAGTGCCTGCGGACGCTGGGCAGCCGCACCATCCTGGAACGGATCGTCGCCACCGTCCGGCCGCAGGTCGGCCCGCTGGTGCTGAACGCCAACGGCGACCCGGAGCGTTTCGCCGAATTCGGGCTGCCGGTGGCGCCCGACGTGGTGGAGGGCTATGCCGGCCCGCTTGCCGGCGTGCTGACCGGGATCGAATGGGTGCGCGGCACGGCGCCGGGCATCGCCTGGATCGCCAGCTTCGCCACCGACGCGCCCTTCATCCCGCGCGACCTCGTCGCCCGCATGGCCGCGGCGCTGGAGCGCGAGGGCGCCGATCTCGCCTGCGCCCGGTCGGGCGGGCAGGAGCATCCGGTCTTCGGCCTGTGGCCGGTGCGGCTGGCCGGCGACCTGCGCCGCGCCATGGTGGAGGAGGGCATCCGCAAGGTGGACGCCTGGACCGCCCGCTACCGTCTGGCGGTCGCCGACTTCGACGTCGATCCGGTCGATCCCTTCTTCAACACCAACCGGCCGGAGGATCTGGCCGAGGCGGAACGGCTGCTGCGCTCGGGAGGCGTGCCATGACCGGGCCCCGCCCTGAACCCCAGGCCGAACCCCTGGCCCGCGTCGAGACGATGGCGCTGGGCATCGTGGTGGAGCGCCGGCGTGGCGTCACCCCTTGGGCCGACTGGAACTGGCGCCCGGTGTCGGTGATCCCCGGCGCCGGCCCGGTCGAGCCGCCCGGCCGCATCCTGCTGGAGGGCGACGGCTGGAGCCACAGCCACGCCGCCACCCTGACGCTGGAACTGTTCCGCACCGACACCGAGGGGTATCGCCTCAACCTGTCGCAGGACCCGCCGCGCCTGTGGGTGGTGATGCGCCCCGGCCCGGATGGCGAGACGCCGGCGCCCTTCGTCGTCACCGCCTCCGCCCACGAGGGCGAGGGCTACCAGATCGGCGACGACGTGGTGGAGACGGTGGCGATGCCGCCGGAGGTGATCGCGCTGGTCCGCGACTTCGTCGACCAGCACCACGTCGACGTCCCCTTCTACAAGCGCGAACGCAAACGCCATTTCGACAAGGAGGAGCGGCGGCGGTGAGCGACGAGGCGTTCCTGTCCCGCTGGTCGCGCCTGAAGCGCACCGCGACCAAGCCCGAGCCGACCCCGCTCGACGGTCCGCCGCCGGTCGATGAGGTCGCGCCGCTGCCCGCGGTCGTCGCCGGCGAGTCCGCAGCCGATTCCGCGCCGGCGTCCGACTCGGAGGCGTCCGATAGCGCCGACCCGTTGAAGGACCTGCCGCCGATCGAGGAGTTGACCGGCGAGTCCGACTTCACCCCCTTCCTGCGTGCCGGGGTGCCGGAGGATGTGCACCGGCAGGCCCTGCGCAAGCTGTGGACCTCCGACCCGATCTACGCCAACGACGACGGGCTGAAGGACTACGCCGACGACTACACCGGCCTGTTCACCGGCAGCGCTCCGGTCAAGACGCTCTACCGCGCCGGCAAGGGCTTCCTCGACGCACTGGACGAGGTGGTGGAGGGTGCCGACCCTGCTCCCGCCGTTCCCGCCTCTTGCGCACACGACGTTCGTGCCGACGGCGTCGGGCGGATCGATGATTCGCCGACAGCGCCGGATGAGGGCGAAGCCCCTCCCGCAAAATCGGCCTCATAACGCGACGGATCGGCGCGCTGCTTTGAACGCATTCAAAAGCCGGGGGCGTTCTGTTAGCGCGAGCATAGCGCGGCGATAAAGTTTCATTTGCACCTCTTCCGGCCGTGTCCTTAGTTGACAAAAGGATAGGTTCAGTCCTTTTATTATCTGCCTGTGCAACGCTAAGCCACTGTAGGGCAAAGGCTTTTCGCAGGTGCACCAAAAGGGGTGCGGGGCGGGGTTCCAAAATACGGCGCGTGGCGGGGCTGCGAACGCCGATGGTCCCGTCCGTATGTCCGGGAGGAGTTGCGGCGCGTGTCCAAGGCCGTCGATCACACCATCCCCTCCGCCATCGCGGAGGAGGAGTTGCTGCGCGCGCAGGTCTACGGCCTGCTGGCGCGCCTGCTGGCGCGCGCCCCCGACGCGGCGCTGTTGGCGACGCTCGGCGACCTGGTGGGGGAGGGTGGCGCCTTCGGGGCGGCGCTGGACCAGTTGGCCGCGGCGGCGCGGGACTGCGATCCGGCGGCGGTGGAGGACGAGTTCACCACGCTGTTCATCGGCGTCGGCGGCAGCGAGCGCACGCCCTACGGCTCCTTCTACCTGACCGGGTTCCTGAACGAAAAGCCGCTGGCCGAACTGCGCGCCGACATGGCGCGGCTGGGCATCGCGCGCGCCGACGGCGTGTCGGAGCCCGAGGACCACATCGCCGCGCTGTGCGAGATGATGGCCGGCCTGATCGGCGGCGCCTTCGGCGACGGTGACGAGTCCATCGGCCTCGCCGGGCAGCGCGCCTTCTACGACCGCCATGTCGGCTCCTGGGCCGGGCGGTTCTTCGCGGATTTGGAGACCTCGCCGTCGGCCCGCTTCTACCGGGCGGTCGGTGCGGTCGGACGGAGTTTTCTGGCGGTCGAGGCGCAGGCCTTCGACCTTGCGGCGTGACACGAAGGAGCGGAGCCATGACGCGGGACGCGGTCAAAGCCACGAAGGACGCCATCCAGGGCGATAAGAACACGGGCGGCACGAACACCACTCTGGACCGGCGCGACCTGTTCCGCGTCGCCGGACTCGGTGTCGGCGCGCTGGGCGCCGCGGCGGTCGGCGCCACGGCCACCGGCGGGACGGCCCAAGCCGCGCCGGCCGAACCCAAGACCACCGGATACCGCGAGACCGACCATGTGCGGAAGGTCTACGACGTGAGCCGCTTCTAAGAGGAACGCCCCGATGCTCATCAAGAAAAGCCCGGCGACCTCCGGCGGCCGCCACCTGTCCCGCACCCTGGCCCAGACGCTGGCCTCCGCCACCGGCGTCACCGTCGACCGCCGCGCCTTCCTGCGCAGCTCCGGCATCGCCGCCGGCGGCGCCGCGCTGGCCTCGGCGCTGCCGTTCGGCATGGTGAAGAAGGCCGACGCCGCCACCCCGGCCGCGCCCGCCGGCGCACCGGTCAAGCAGGTCAAGTCGGTCTGCACCCACTGCTCGGTCGGCTGCACGGTGATCGCCGAGGTGCAGAACGGCGTGTGGATCGGCCAGGAGCCGGGCTTCGACAGCCCGATCAACCTGGGCTCGCACTGCGCCAAGGGCGCCTCGGTGCGCGAGCACGCCCATGGCGAGCGCCGCCTGCGCTACCCGATGAAGATGGTCGACGGCAAGTGGACCCGCGTCGGCTGGGACCAGGCGATCACCGAAATCGGCGACAAGCTGCTGGCGATCCGCGAAAAGTCCGGCCCGGATTCGGTGTTCTGGCTCGGCTCGGCCAAGCACAGCAACGAACAGGCCTACCTGTTCCGCAAGTTCGCGGCCCTGTGGGGCACCAACAACGTCGACCATCAGGCGCGCATCTGCCATTCGACGACGGTGGCCGGCGTGGCGAACGTCTGGGGCTACGGCGCCATGACGAACAGCTACAACGACATCCAGAAGTCGCGGGCGATGTTCTTCATCGGCTCCAACGCGGCCGAGGCGCACCCCGTCGCCATGCTCCACGTCCTGAAGGCGAAGGAGCAGAACAACGCGCCGCTGATCGTCGCCGACCCGCGCTTCACCCGCACCGCCGCCAAGGCCGACGAGTACATCCGCTTCCGTCCCGGCACCGACGTCGCGCTGGTCTGGGGCATCCTCTGGCACGTCTTCGAGAACGGCTGGGAGGACAAGGACTACATCGCCAAGCGCGTCTACGGCATGGACGACATCCGCGCCGAGGTCGCCAAATGGACCCCGGCCGAGGTCGAGCGCGTCACCGGCGTTCCGGGCTCGCAGTTGAAGCGCGTCGCGCGCACGCTGGCGTCGAACCGTCCGGGCACGCTGGTCTGGTGCATGGGCGGCACCCAGCACCACATCGGCAACAACAACACCCGCGCCTATTGCGTGCTGCAGCTGGCGCTGGGCAACATCGGCGTGTCGGGCGGCGGCACCAACATCTTCCGCGGCCACGACAACGTGCAGGGCGCCACCGACTTCGGCGTCACCTCCGACAGCCTGCCCGGCTATTACGGGCTGGCCGAGGGCGCCTGGAAGCATTGGGCCCGCGTCTGGGACGTCTCCTACGACAGCCTGCTGAAGCGCTTCGGCTCCAAGGCGCTGATGGAGAGCACCGGCATCCCGGTGTCGCGCTGGTTCGACGGCGTGCTGGAAGCCAAGGAGAACATGGACCAGCCCAACCCGCTGAAGGGCATGGTCTTCTGGGGGCACGCGCCGAACAGCCAGGTCCGTCTGCCCGACATGAAGAAGGCGATGGAGGCGCTGGAACTGCTGGTCGTCGTCGATCCCTACCCGACGATGACGGCGGTGCTGTCCGATCGCAAGAACGACTTCTACCTGCTGCCGGCGGCGACCCAGTTCGAGACCTCGGGCTCGGCCACCGCGTCGAACCGCTCGGTCCAGTGGCGCGAGAAGATCGTCGAGCCGCTCTTCGAGTCGAAGACCGACCACGAGATCATGTATCTCTTCGCCAAGAAGTTCGGCTTCGCGGAGGATCTCTGCAAGGCGATCAAGGTCAACGGCAACGAACCGCTGATCGAGGACATCACCCGCGAGTGGAACCGCGGCATGTGGTCGGTCGGCTACACCGGCCAGTCGCCGGAACGCATCAAGCTGCACATGCAGCATCAGGCGACCTTCGACCGCACCACGCTGCGCGCCAACGGCGGCCCGTGCGACGGCGACTATTTCGGCCTGCCCTGGCCGTGCTGGGGCACGCCGGAGATCAAGCATCCCGGCAGCGCCAACCTCTATGATCCCTCCCTGCCGGTGGCCGAGGGCGGCGGCGCCTTCCGCGCCCGCTTCGGGGTGGAGCGCAACGGCGTGACCCTGCTGGCCGAGGGCTCCTACCCCGAAGGGTCGGCGATCAAGGACGGCTATCCGGAAGTCACCATGGCGATGCTCCAGAAGCTGGGCTTCGACACGGATCTGACGGCGGAGGAACTGGCGGTCATCCAGAAGATCGGCGGCGACAAGATCGGCACCGTATCCTGGACCACCGACCTGTCGGGCGGCATCCAGCGCGTGGCGATCAAGCACGGCCTGAACCCGCCGGGCAACGCCAAGGCGCGCTGCGTCGCCTGGAACTTCCCGGACCCGGTTCCGATCCACCGCGAGCCGCTCTACACGCCGCGCCGCGACCTGGTCGCCAGCTACCCGACCTACAAGGACACCAAGTCCTGGCGCCTGCCGACGCTCTACAAGTCGATCCAGGACCGCGACGTCTCGAAGGAATACCCGATCATCCTCACCTCCGGCCGTCTGGTCGAGTATGAGGGCGGCGGTGACGAGACGCGCTCCAACCCCTGGCTGGCCGAGCTGCAGCAGGACATGTTCGTCGAGATCAACCCCTTCGACGCCAACAACGCCGGCATCAAGGACGGCCAGATGGTGTGGGTGGAAGGGGCGGAGAAGGGCCGCGTCAAGGTCAAGGCGATGGTCACCGAACGCGTCGGCCGCGGCGTCGCCTTCATGCCGTTCCACTTCGGCGGCGTGTACCAGGGGCAGGACCTGCGGTCCAAATACCCGGCCGGCGCCGACCCGATCGTGCTGGGCGAGGCGGCGAACACCGCAACGACCTACGGCTACGACTCGGTGACCCAGATGCAGGAAACCAAGACCACCCTTTGCCGCATCCAGTCGGCTTGACGCGCGGGAGTTTGAACCATGGCCCGGATGAAATTCCTGTGCGACGCCGAACGCTGCATCGAGTGCAACGCCTGCGTCACCGCCTGCAAGAACGAGAATGAGGTGCCCTGGGGCATCAACCGCCGCCGTGTCGTCACCATCAACGACGGCAAGCCCGGCGAGCGGACGATCTCGGTCGCCTGCATGCATTGCTCCGACGCGCCCTGCAAGGCGGTCTGCCCGGTCGACTGCTTCTACCAGACCGACGAAGGCGTGGTCCTGCACAACAAGGATCTGTGCATCGGCTGCGGCTATTGCTTCTACGCCTGCCCGTTCGGCGCGCCGCAGTACCCGCAGGCGGGCAACTTCGGCAGCCGCGGCAAGATGGACAAGTGCACCTTCTGCTCCGGCGGTCCGGAAATCGACAACTCGGACGCCGAGTTCAAGAAGTACGGCCGCAACCGTCTGGCCGAAGGCAAGCTGCCGCTTTGCGCCGAGATGTGCTCGACCAAGGCGCTGCTGGCCGGCGACGCCGACATGGTGTCGGCCATCTACCGCGAGCGCGTCGTCGCCCGCGGCTTCGGTTCCGGCGCCTGGGGCTGGGGCACCGCCTACCAGACCCGGTCGGGCCAGGAGCGCGACCGCAGCGCCGGCGGCGGGATGTTCCAGGGCACCGGCGGCCCGGGTCCCAACCCCGGGGCCATCCCCGGTGCCGGCGGCGGCATGCCGACCCAGAAGCAGGGGCTGTGAGGGTGACACGCGCGCTGCTGCTGGCGTTGGGCGCCGCGGTCCTGCTGGCCGGGTGCCAGGAGGATGCGGCGCCGCGTCCGATCCATCTGGACAAGGGCGTCTACCAGGGCGCGGCCGACACGCCGCGCACCCCGGAAGAGCTGCGGGCGCTGCAGCAGCGCACCGCCTACCAGGCTGTGCGATAGGGAGCGTCCGATGGAAGGTCATCGCATGAAGGCGGCTGTGGCGGTTCTGCTGCTGGCGGTCGGTTTGGCCGGCGGAGCCGCGTTGCCGGCCGCCGCCCAGTCCAGCGTCCGCGTCGGCGGTCCGGTGGACCAGCACATCGACCGCGACGCGCCGCCGGTGGCGAACCAGATCCCGGGGCAGAGCCGGGCCGACTCCTGGCACGGCATCCGGCTGGGCGAGCAGGGCACCGTCTCGATTCCCAACAAGCAGGCCGGCGTGCTGATCCAGTCGGAGGGCGAGGCGTGGCGCGCGGTGCGCAACGGTCCGCTCAGCCAGTACGGCTCCTGGATGCTTGGCGGCATCCTGGCGCTGCTGGCGCTGTTCTTCCTGCTGCGCGGCCGCATCCGCATCGACGGCGAGAAGACCGGCCGCACCATCCAGCGCTTCAACGCGTTCGAGCGCGGTGTCCACTGGATGACCGCCGGCAGCTTCGTCGTGCTGGCGATCTCCGGGCTGAACGTGCTGTACGGCCGCCACACGCTGCTGCCGCTGCTCGGGCCCCAGCCCTTTGCCACGCTGACCCAATACGGCAAGCTGGCGCACAATTACCTCGGCTTCGCCTTCATCCTGGGGGTGGCGCTGACCTTCGTGCTGTGGGTCGGGCACAACATCCCGTCGCGCCACGATCTGGTGTGGTTCCTGAAGGCGGGCGGCCTGTTCTCCAAGGGCGTCCACCCGCCGGCGCACAAGTTCAACGGTGGCCAGAAGATCATCTTCTGGTCGACGGTGGTCGGCGGCGCCGCGCTGGGCTTCACCGGCGTCCAGCTGATCTTCCCGTTCAGCTTCGCCACGATGGAGCAGATGCAGCTGTTCCAACTGGCCCACGCCGCCATTGCGGTGGTGATGATCGCCATCATCCTGGCGCACATCTACATCGGCTCGATCGGCATGGAAGGCGCCTTCGCCGCCATGGGCGACGGGCAGGTCGAACTGCAGTGGGCGCGCGAGCACCATTCCCTGTGGGTCGAGGACGTCACCGGCGAAAAGGTCCGCCACGGCCACCACGGCACGCCGGCGGAGTAGGGCGGGCGGGGAGGCGGCAAGGGGCTTGACGGCCGATGGCCCCCATGGCCCCCTGACGCGTCCCACCCACCCGGAAGCCCGCCATGACCGCTTACCTCGCCGAACGTCAGGCCGTGATCGACGGTTGCCTCGCCATGAACCGGCTCGGCGTCAACCAGGGCATGTCGGGCAACCTGTCGCACCGGGTCGAGGGCGGCTTTCTGGTCACGCCGACCAGCCTGCCCTACGACGCGATGACGCCGGACGACATCGTCGAGATGGGGTTCGATGGCACCTATCGGGGTGAGCGGCGGCCGTCGTCGGAGTGGCGCATCCATCGCGACATCCTGCGGGCGCGGCCGGACACGGCGGTGGTGCTGCACGCGCACCCAACCTTCGCCACCGCACTGGCCGTGCATGGCCGCGGCATTCCGTCCTTCCATTACATGGTGGCGCTGGCCGGCGGCGATTCGATCCGCTGCGCGCCCTACGCCACCTTCGGCACGCAGGAACTGTCCGACCACGCGCTGGCGGCGCTGGAGGGGCGGACCGCCTGCCTGTTGGCCAACCACGGCATGATCGTGCTGGGGACGAGCGTCGCGGCGGCGCTGGCGCTGGCGGTCGAGGTTGAAACGCTGGCCCGCCAGTATCTCTACGCCCAGCAGCTCGGCGAGCCGGTGATCCTGCCGCCGGAGGAGATCGCGCGGGTGGCGGAGAAGATGCGGCGGCTGAAATACGGTCAGCCGGTCGACGACGGCGACGCGCCGGAAGACACCGCCCGCCCGCTGGCCTGATCCGTCGGAACGGACTGATCCGTCTTACGGCGAGAGCTGCGTCATCGTCGATGTGGTGGCCAGATGGCCGGCGGGCTTCAGCGAGGCGACGCTCAGCAGCGGCTTGGCGTTGCCGACCGCCTCCAGTTGCAGCGGCCGTTCCTCCGCCGGCGGTTCGTAGACCGCGGGCAGGGCGATGGTGATGCGGGTGCCCTGGCCGGGCTCGCTGGCGACCTCGATGTCGCCGCCCAGCATCGCGGTGTAATGGCCGACCAGGGTCAGTCCCAACCCGGCGCCCCGCGGCTTGCCCTGGCCGCGGGTGGCGATGGCGCCGCTGCCGGCGCCCTGGACGAAGGGCTGGAACAGCCGCCCGGTCTGGGCGCTGGGGAAGCCGCGGCCGGTGTCGGCCACGGTGAAGCGGTACCAGCGGGCGCCGTCGCGCTCGATCCGCTCGGCCGACAGGGTCACGGTGCCGCCCTGGGTGAATTTGCAGGCGTTGTCCAGCAGGTTCAGCAGCGCCTGCCGCACCTTGGTGAAGTCCGAATGCATCTGCCCCAGCCCGGCCGGCGCCGTCAGGTCCAGCGCGTTGCCGTGCAGGTCGGCCGCCGGCATCGAGCGCTCGCGCGTTTCGGTCAGCAGCCGGTTGATGTCGAAGTCCTGCAGGCAGACGTCCATCGCCCCGGCCTCGACCTTGGCGTAGTCGAGCAGGGTGTCGACCAGCGCGGTCAGCTGCTCGCCGGTCCACTGGATGTGCTCGATGTCGGTCGCCAGTTCGTCCACCCCCAGCCGGTGCAGTTCGGTCATCAGCGACTGGCTGGCGTTGACGATCTCGGTCAGCGGGCCGTGCAACTCCTGGCCCATGTTGACCAGGAAGTCGCTCTTGGCCTGGCTGGCGGACTCGGCCAGCGCCTTCTCGCGCAGCAGCCGGGTGTGTTCGGTTTCCGCCTCGCGGCGCTGGCGCTCGGTGTCCTCGGTGATGCCGCGCAGGGTTTCGACGGCGCGGGCCATGGTGGCGATCTCGTCGCGGCCGGTCAGCGCCGGCAGCGTGACGTCGGTGCGGCCGGCGGCCAGCGCGGTCACCGCGGTCGCCATCGTCCGCACCGGCCCGGCGACGCTGCGCTGAACCAGCCACAGCGCCAGCAGCCCGGCCAACAGCAGGATGCCGCCGATCCACAGCGCGACGCGGGTGTAGCCCGACAGCCCGTCGGCCAGCGTGCCGCGCAGTTCCCGCGTGCCCGCCTCGGCGCGGCGGCGGATCTCGCCCAGGTTGGCGGCGATGCCGGCGGCGTTGGCGGCCATCGCCTCGGCCCGCAGGTTGTCTTCCTCGGTGACCGTCGATTCGATGGCGGTCAGGATGCCGCCGGCCTTGGACAGCAGTGTCCCGACCTCGTCGATCACCTGCTTGGTGCCGGGAACCCAGAGGTAGCGGTTCATTTCCGCCAGACGATCGCGGGCGATGGCGAGCTGGGCGCGCATCGCCTCGGCGTCCTGCGGGTCGCGGCGGTCGATGTAGCGGGTCAGATGCTCCTGCATCAGCAGCACGGCGATCGCGGCGTCGCTGGCCAGCGCGGTCGAATCGACGCCGCCGGCGCTTTTCAGCAAGTCGAGCTTCTGCCGGGTCTGACCGACCAGCGGCTCCAGCCCGTTCATCACCTGGCCGTTGCGCTCCGTGCGCAGCCGGATGAGGGTCTGGACCGCCTTCCAGTAATCGTCGAGCGAGGCGCGCGCCTTGTCCACCCCCTGGCGGTCCGCCGTCTCCACCGCGCCCTTGCCCAGCGTGTCGAGCCGTTCCGCCAAGGTGTCGTGGCGCCAGGAGGCGTCGAGCAGGCTTTGGTCGTCGCCGTAGGTCAGATGGTCGCGGACGGCGACCTCCAGGTCGCGCAGGCTGACGTCGGCGTCGGCCGCCGCCTGGGACAGGTCCGCCCGGCCGGAGAAGGCGCCGACGTCGCGCGACACCGCGTAGAACCAGCCGAGCCCGACCACTCCCAGCAGCACCACCAGCGCCAGGGCGACGCCGAAGCCTGCGGTGACCCGGGCCGACACGGTCATGTCGCGGAATCGGGTCCGGCCGCCGCTCCGGGACAGAATGCCGTTCCGCTTCACACCGACTCCCAATCGCGCTAGTGCCTGATCATTCGCGCGGAATCCCGAAGGCCGGGGGCCACGCGGCGCGGATTGTAGCCTGCGAAACCCCCCAGGCAAACAGACAAGTGTGGGACGGGGTACCGCCAAAGGTCAGACGGCGCCGTCCCCGCCGCTGAACGCGTAGGCGTGCATGCCCAGGCTGCCATGTTCGAAGCCGGCGTGCAGGCGCTCGGCGCGCGGGTGGGGGCCGGCCGCGCCCAGCGCCACCGGCAGCGGCAGGAAATGCTCGTCGCTCGGGTGGGCGCGGCGGGCGTCGGGGCAGGCGTCGAGCCAATTGCCCAGCGCCTCGGTGTCGCCGGCCGCCAGGGTGGTGTCGAGCCAGTTGACGAAGCCCGAAGCCCAGGCGGCGACGCCGGTGCCGCCGAAGCGGAACTCCCGCAGATTGTGGACGGCGCCGCCGCTGGCGAGGATCAGCACGCCCTCGTGTCGCAACGCGTCCAGCCGGCGGCCGAGCGCGATGTGGTCGGCGGCGCTGCGGTTCGGCATCACCGACAGCTGGGCGACCGGGATGTCGGCCTCCGGGTACATCAGCATCAGCGGCACCCAGGCGCCGTGGTCGAGCCCCTGCGATGGGTCGATCGCGGCGCCGGTCAGCGCGGCGACGCGCTCCGCCAGCGCTGGCGCACCGGGGGCCGGGTAGCGCATCCGGTACATCACATCCGGGAAGCCGTAGAAATCATGGATGGTGTCGGGCGCCGTGGCGCCGCTGACCGTCGGCTGCCCGGTGGTCCAATGGGCCGACACGGCGAGGATCGCGCTCGGGCGGCCGAGCCGGCGGCCGAGCGTCGCGAGGAAATCGCGGCCGGCGCTGGTCTCGATGATCAGGGTCGGGGCGCCGTGCGACACGAAGACCGACGGGAAGACCGTGGCGGCGTCAGCGGGAAGGGCGGTGGCAAGGGAATCAGCGGGTGTGGCGGGCATGGAAGGGCGGGGCTCCGGCCGGGCAGGGGAGGGCGGCGACGGCTCCATTCGACCAAAGAAAAACCCCGGCGCCAAGGCCGGGGTTTTTCGAAACTCCGTTGTCCGTTCCGCAACAATCGCCGCGGGGGACACCGGCTCATGCCGATCGGGCCAAGCGGCCCGCTCAGTGCAGGTGCTTCGGCAGTTCGGAGATCGACTTCTCGATCAACGCATCCGCCTGGACCGGGGGCAGGCCACCGGCCAGCACGCGGCGGCTGGCGCCGATGGCGACGTCCACCGTCAGGTTGCGGACCTCGGCCACCGCCGTGGCTTCCGCCTGGGCGATGCGGTCCATGGCCTGGGCCTCGCGGCGCTTCAGCGACGCTTCGAGGTCGGCACCGGCCTGATTGCGCAGACGGTCGGCCTCTTCGCGAGCGTGGGCCAGGACGGCCTCCGCTTCCTTCAGCGCGTCGGCCTGACGCTGCTGGTAGCTGTTGAGCAGGGTCTGGGCGTCCTTATGAAGACGCTCGGCCTCGTCCAACTCGGCGCGGATCTTCTCGGCACGGCCGTCGAGCATGCCGCCGACCGCCGCCGACACCTTCTTCCAGACCAGCACGGCGAAGATGACGAACGCGATGGCGACCCAAAATTCAGGTGCGTTCATCCCCGGCGCTCCTCAAGCACGGCCGCGACCGCGGCGTCCGCCTGGGCCTGGTCGACCTCGACGCCGGCCAGACGGCCGGTGATGTCGCGGACGATGTCGGTCGATGCGGTGCGGATGTTGGTCAGCGCCTGTTCCTTCGCCGCGGCGATCGACGCCTCGGCGGTGCGCAGACGCTCGGCGATGTCGGCGTTCAACGCGGCCTGACGGGCCTGGTTGTTCGCTTCGATGTCGGCGCTGGCCTTGCCGATCAGGGCCTGGGCCTCGCTGCGGGCGCCGGCGAGGGCCGCCTCGACCTGGGCCAGCACGGCCTCGGCCTGTTCCTTCAACTGGGCAGCCTTCGCGAGGTCACGCGAAATGCGCTCCTGGCGCGCCTCCAGAACCTCGGCCACGCGCGGGAGCGCTTTCTTGGACATGAGGTAATAGAGAACGCCGAAGGTCAGCGCCAGCCAGAAGATCTGGGTCGGGAAATTGGCGGGATTGAGCTGCGGCAGGCCGCCGGAAGCGTGCTCGCCGCCATGCGCCGCGTCCGGAGCGTGCTCCGCCGCGGCCGCCAGGACGGTGCCGGCCATCGTGGTGAGGGTGACGAGCGAGGCGCCCGCCACTCCCGACCAGCGGGCCAGCCGGCCTTTGGCCAACAGGTTCGGCATGATCGGTCCCCCTAGGCAAAGGAGCGGCGCCGAAACTTCGCTAAGAAGCCCGGCGCCGCGTCAGAGCTGTTTTTTTGAAAAGCCGCTCTGGCCTTAGGCGAACAGGATCAGGAAGGCGATCAGCAGGGCGAACAGCGCAACGGCTTCCGTCAGCGCGAAGCCCAGAATGCCGATCGGGAAGACCTTCGGCTGGACGGCCGGGTTGCGGGCGATCGAGCCGATCAGCGTCGAGAAGATGTTGCCGATACCCATGCCGACACCGGCGAGGGCGATGACAGCCAGACCGGCACCGATGAACTTGGCGGCTTGAGGATCCATTGTACTCTCTTCCTCTAGGTAAGGGTGAACTGGTTGGAACTTGAGGTGAACAGGGTGTCCGGCGGGTTGCCGGGAGCGGCTCAGTGCAGCTCCAGCGCGTCGCGGATGTACAGGCAGGTCAGGATCGAGAAGACGTACGCTTGCAGGAAAGCCACCAGGAACTCGAAGCCGGTCAGCGCCACGTTGATGGCCAGGGGCACGAGGCCGGTGACGAAGCCCAGCGCGCCGAGACCGCTGATCATCATGACCGTGAAGCCGGCAAACACCTTCAGCATCGTGTGACCGGCCATCATGTTGGCGAAAAGTCGGATCGAGAGGCTGACGGGGCGCATCACGTAGGAGATCACCTCGATCGGGATGAGGATCGGGGCAAGCGCCACCGGAGCGCCGTGCGGCATGAAGAACGTGAAGAAGTGCAGGCCGTGCTTCAGCAGGGCCAGGATGGTGACGAACACGAACACCGTCGCCGCCAGCGCGAAGGTCACGATGATGTGGCTGGTGAAGGTGAAGGTGTAGGGGATCATGCCGATCATGTTGCCGATCAGCACGAACATGAAGATCGCGAACACGAACGGGAAGTAGGGGCGGGCGTCGTGGCCGGCGTTGTCGCGCACCAGGTTGGCGACGAACTCGTACGACATCTCGGCCAGCGACTGCAGGCGGCCCGGGACCATCGACTTGTTCGCCATGCCCATCACCAGCAGGGCGTAGATCGCCGCCACGGCCACGACCATGTAGAAGGCCGAGTTCGTGAACGACACGTCATAGCCGCCGAGCACGATCTGAAACAGTGAGTGGATTTGGAACTGGTGCAGCGGATCCAAGGTCGTCCTCGCTCAGTGTTCGTCGCCGTCTCGGCGCTCGTTGTCGTCCCCAGTGGGCCGGCGGTAGCCGGCGGCGATTCCGAAGCCGCTGACGGCCCGGTAGACGTTCAGGACTCCCGCCGCGGACCCCAGGAAGAACATGACGATCAGTCCCCAGGGCGCGGTGCCGAGCCAGCGATCGAGCAGGAGCCCGCCACCGACGCCGACGATCATGGCCGCGATCAACTCCGAGCCGATGCGCCAAGCGGCACCGAGAGCGCTCTGTGGCGGGCGGTGGTATTTGCTACCAGACTCGCCCGACCAGCCGCGTTGTCCCTCGCGCGCCTTGCGCAACCGGGCTTCGAGGTCCTCCAAGGGATCGGGGGGCGATTTGTTGTTCATGCCGCCTCTCAATCTCTCCAGGCTCGCAGCCATGCGAAAGCGGCGAGACCATACGGGTGGGGCGTTGCACTGTCAAGTCGCAAAACCCTCCAGCTAAGTCCTTGAAAAGACTATAAAAGGAGGGAAAAGCCGCCGTTTTTGCCGCGGTGCGGCGCGATGTCCCGCTCCAGCCTGCGAAAAAACCGGGTGGTATGACCGGTTTTCGCGGCTTTCAGGCGGTTTTTCACCCCTTCCGCGCCGGTCAGCCGGCGATTCGGCTCCCCAGATCCTGCGCGATGCGGTCGGCGGTGGTGCCGGCGGGATACACCCCGACGAAGCGGCCGTCCGGTCCCATCAGGTAGATGAAGCTGGAATGGTCCATCAGGTACTCGTCCGGCTTTGCGTCCTTTTGCGGCGCTTTCGCGTAATAGACACGATAGGCGCGGGCGGCTTCGCGCACCTGGTCGGCGGTCCCGGTCAAGCCGACCAGCCGGGGGTGGAACAGCCCGACATAGTCGTTCATGTGCGCCACAGTGTCGCGGTCCGGGTCGACCGTGATGAACAGCGGCTGCACCTTGTCCGCCTGCGGCCCCAGCAGGTCGAGCGCCTGGGTCATCACCCCCAGCTCGGTCGGGCAGACGTCCGGGCAGTAGGTGTAGCCGAAATAGATCAGCAGGTATTTGCCGCGGTAGTCGGCGTCGGTGACCGTCTTGCCGTGGTTGTCGGTCAGGGTGAAGGGGCCGCCGATCGGCACGGCGCTCTTCGTGCCGCTTTCGACGGAGGAGGCGGCGTGGTTCACCTGCCACCACGCGATGCCGGCGGACACGGCGATGGCGAGGACGGAGGCGGCGGCGATGCGGAGGATTCGTGCCTTCATGATGCGTCAGGAATGGGCCTGTGCGCGGCACAGGTCAAGAGGCGTGGTCGGGGACCGTCAGGCCGCCCGTCCCGTCACCCCGCCCGCCGCCGCCTGTCCCGCCAGATGCTCGCCGATGCGCTTGTCGACGCGGCGGATGTGTTCGAACAGCCATTCGCGCACCAGCGCCAGCAGCTCGTCGGCGACGGAATCGCCGGCGTCCAGGCGGCTCATCAGGTTGCCGGCGCGTTGGCGCAACGCCTCGTGCTGGGCCTTGTGGGCGACGCGGTCGGGGTAGGCGCACTCGTCCATCAGGCGCTCCTCCTGCTCGAAATGCAGGACGGTGTAGGCGATCAGCCGGCCGACCGCCTCGCGCAGCGCCGTCCGGCCCGAACCGCCGCGGGCGTTCCCCGCCGCTCCGGCCAGGGAGGCGGCGTCGTTCAGCAGGGCGATCAGGATCATGTGGTCGGTGTCGATCCCGGTTTCGCCGACCGCCAGTTCGCCGGTCCAGGGCATGAAGATGGCGGCGTCGCCCGCCCCGTCCCCGGTCCGGTCGCCGTGCAGGGCGGCGAGGGGGGCGGCGGTGATCGCCTCGACGTTCACCAGGAAGGCGTCGACCATGCCGCGCAGGCTGTCGGCCTGACGCGACAGCCCGCCGGCCGCGCCTAGCAGTGCGTCGGCCGAGCGTTCGGTTTCCAGCGCCGCTTCCGACACCGCATCGATGCTGCTGGACACCAGCCGGGTTCCTTCCGCCGCCTCGCCGGCGCTGCGGGCGATCTCACCGGTGGCGGCGCCCTGCTGCTGGACGGCGGCGGCGATGGAGGTGCCGATCTCGTCGCTGCGGGCGACGATGGTGCCGATGTCGTGGATGGCGGCGACGGCGGACCGCGTCGCCTCCTGCACGCTGGCGATGTGCTGGGCGATCTCCTCGGTCGCCTTGGCGGTCTGGCCGGCCAGATTCTTGACCTCGCCGGCGACGACGGCGAAGCCCTTGCCCATCTCGCCGGCCCGCGCCGCCTCGATGGTGGCGTTCAGCGCCAGCAGGTTGGTCTGGCTGGCGATGCCGGCGATCAGGCCGGCGACCTCGCCGATCTTCTGGGCGGCGCTGCCCAGCCCGTCGACCTGGGCACCGGCGCGTTGCGACGCCTCCACCGCCTGCGTCGAGATGGCGGACGAGGTCACCACCTGCTCGCCGATCACGGCAATCGAGCCGGTCAGCTCCTCCGCCGCCGCGGCGACGGTCTGCACGCTGGTCGAGGCCTGCTGCGACGCCCCGGCGACCGAGGTCGCCTCGCGCCGGTTGCGGTCGGCGGTGGCCGACAGGGCGCGGGCGGTCGTCTCCAGCGTGGTGACGGCGACGCCGACCGTGCGGATGGTTTCCGCCACGGTGGCGTCGAAACGGTCGGTCAGCCGCTTCAGCGC
Source organism: Azospirillum sp. TSO35-2 (assembly GCF_003116095.1). GTDB lineage: Bacteria > Pseudomonadota > Alphaproteobacteria > Azospirillales > Azospirillaceae > Azospirillum. The sequence continues at coordinate 651,428 of NZ_LGRA01000018.1, read as the reverse complement.
GTAGGCGCGCTGCTCGCTGACCTCATGCTCGATCCTCTGGCGCTCCCAATGGCCGGAGAGGTCGATCTGCTGGACGCGGAAGATCTCCACCGTGCGGGCCATCGCGCCGATCTCGTCGCCGCGGTCCGTACCGGCGACGGCGACCGCGCTGTTGCCGCCCGCCAGCTCCTGCATGACGCGCCCCAGCCCGTCGAGCGGCCGGACGATGGCCCGGCTGACCAGCAGCGCCACCAGCGCGGCCACCAGGCCGATCAGCAGCCCGGTGCCGGCCAGCCGCAGCGCCGCGGCGCGGAAGGCGGTGTCGACGTCGTCGATGTAGATGCCGGAGCCGATCAACCAGCCCCACGGTGCGAAGCCCTTGACGTAGGACAGCTTCGCCACCGGTGTCGCCGAGCCGGGCTTCGGCCACAGATAGTCGACGAAACCGGCGCCGTCGGCCTTCACCACACGCACGAACTCCTGGAACAGCAGCTTTCCATTGGGATCGGCGCTCTGCGAGACGTCGGTGCCCTCCATCTCCGGCTTGATCGGGTGCATGATCATGCGCGGCGCCAGATCGGTGATGAAGAAATACTCGCCGCCGTTGTGGCGAAGCGCCCTCAGCGCCGCCTTGGCCTGGGTCTGCGCCGCCGCGCGGGGCAGGGAGCCGGCGCGCTCCTGCGCCTCGAAATGGGCGAGCAGGGTGTGGGCGACCTCCACCACGTTGCGGGTCTTGTCCTGGCGGTCGGCCGTCATTTCCGCCCGGAGCCCGAGCAGGCTGACCACCGCCACCAGAAGCAGCCCGGCGCCGGACGCAGCCAGGATCAGCCCGATCTTGCCCTTGATGCTGATGCGCTCGAACACGGTGACGGTCCCCCCGGAAACAACGCCGTAAAAGTCCCTAAAGTTGTCGGGACTTTTGCCGGGGCCGGGCGGCCCGTCAAGTCAAAATGTTTGCATGACGTATGTTTATTTCAACGGAATGTCACGATTGCAACCATAACCGGGTGTGTCGGGCGAAGTTCCGCCACCGGATGGCGGAAAGCGCCGCGCCGGCGCCTTCCGCACAACCAGCGCTTTAAAGACTGGTCAGAGGACGGTCAGCATGCTGGCGACCAGCGGGTGGCGGACGATGTCCTTTTCGGTCAGGCGCGCCACCGCGATGCCCTCCACCGCCTCCAGCCGGCGGGCGATGTCGGCCAGCCCGGACAGGTTGTCGAGCAGGTCGGTCTGGTCGGGATCGCCGGTCAGCACCATGGTGGAATGCCAGCCCAGCCGGGTCAGCAGCATCTTGATCTGGGAGTAGGTGCAGTTCTGCGCCTCGTCGATCACCACGAAGGCGTTGTTCAGGGTGCGGCCGCGCATGAAGCCGACCGGCGCGATCTCGATGGTGCCGTCGGCCATCATGGCGCGCAGCCGCTTCGAACCGAGCCGGTCGGTCAGCGCGTCGTAGAGCGGGCGCAGGAAGGGGGCCATCTTCTCGTGCATGTCGCCGGGCAGATAGCCGATGCTCTCGCCCGCCTCGATCGCCGGGCGGGACAGGACGATGCGGTCGACGCTGCCATCCTCCAGCGCCTCCACCGCCGAGGAGATGGCGAGGTAGGTCTTGCCGGTGCCGGCCGGCCCCAGCGCGACCACCAGATTGTGCGTCCGGATGGCGTCCATCAGCTGCTTCTGGTTCGGGTTCTGCGGCTTGACCTTGCGGAGATAGCTCTGGTCGCGGCGCTCCTCACCCCCCAGCGGATCCCAGGCGAGGCCGGCACCGCCGCCGATGCCCGGGAACAGCGGGTGAACCGTGGAGTCGTCCGCCGTGGCAATGACTTTGCTCGAACGCTTGGCCATGTCGCATCTCCTCGAAAGGTGGGATTGGCGCTGATTCCGGGCACAAAAAAGCCTCCCGCAGGGGGGAGGCTCGATCGGTCGCGTGGGTGCATGCTGGTCGGTGCTGCGGCCGGGCGCTGTGCCGGAGCCGGTCGTGCCGGTGCGGGCCGACCGCGAAGAGCCCGGCGACCCCATAGGCCGCCGCGCCCCGTGCCGCCCCGCCCGATGCCCCTCCGCACGAGGCCGCCATGCGATCCGACGCGGGCCCGCCCGTGGACACTGGGGCGGAACGCCGGGAGCACGCGATCCTCGATGGGCGAAACAAGGTGCAAGAGACCCTCGTCATCGGTGGAAGCCACACAACGCGACTGTACCGGTGATAACGCCCGGCGTCAGGCAGAATTGCGGTCGACGCAAAATATTCATACCAGATGTGGTGTGGGTGCCGCAGGAAAGCCGTCGACCCGGCGATGGTAACCCTTTCCGCCGAGGCGGGGTCCGGCGGCGGATGGCCTTCCGGCGGATGACCCCGAAAGGCTTTGCCGCTGCCGGCCGCTTTCATTACTATAGGTCGAGTGGGGGAAATCGAACGATACGCTGCAACTCAGGCCTGTCCGCTGTGACCGCCGGCCATGCTCGTCATGGCTGTGGTCCGCAGGGCCGGGCCCATGCCGGGTGCCTGCCGGCCGTCCTGGACGGTTGGGCGGCCGACCGGCAAGCGGTGGCGTGGCTTTCGATTGTCACCCGGGAGGACCGGGAATCTCTTGAACCGGACCGGTGCGGACGGCTAGAAGGCGCGGATTGGCTGGCTCGATGCCGGTGCCGGAGCTTCGAGGCTCACCGGCGGATGCTGCGGGACTGCGCTTGGGAGCGCGCTTCCGGGGACCGCGGACGCACGGTCGTGGGGCGGCAGGAACGAACGGGAAGGCTACGGTGAGCAGCGCCAGTCAGGTCGCCGAACGGGATGTGCCGTTCCAGTTGCGTGGCAACTCCTTCACCATGATGGTGCTGAAGGTTTTCGCCCCGACATCGCCGGATTTCTTCACCCAGCTGAACGTCAAGGTGCGTCAGGCGCCGAACTTCTTCCGCAACGCGCCGGTCGTGCTGGACTTCGACGACCTGCCGGAGGGCGTGGTCTTCGACCTCGGTGCCTTCGTGGCGCAGGTGCGGGCGCAGGCCCTGCTGCCGGTCGGCTTCCAGGGCGGGCCGCAGCCGGTGCGCGAGGCGGCGATGACCGTCGGCCTGACGCCGATGCCGTCCGGCCGCGCCGCCAAGCTGGAGGAGGTCGTGAAGGCCCCCGACCCGCGCGTCGCCGACGCGGCGCCGGTGGCGGCGCCGCAGGTGCTGATCGAGGTGGTGCATCGCCCGACGGTGGTGGTGACCGACCCGGTGCGGTCCGGCATGCGGGTCTATGCCGAGAAGACCGACCTGATCGTCACCAGCGCCGTCTCACCCGGGGCGGAACTGCTGGCCGACGGCAACATCCATGTCTACGGCGCCCTGCGCGGCCGGGCGCTCGCCGGCTTCTCCGGCGACCCGACCGCCCGCATCTTCTGCCATAGCCTGGAGGCGGAGGTGCTATCGGTCGCAGGCAATTATCGGGTAAGCGAAGACATCGGCAGTGACTTTTACAAGAAAGCCGTGCAGGTTTTCCTGCGCGACGGGGTGCTCAGCATGGATCTGCTGAAGACCGTGTAAAGGTTCGGTCGATAGAATCTTGTCCGGGGACGGAAACTCCGGATCGTTGTGGTATCGGTGACGGCAACTTTGGGATTATGGGAGAGGCTTCGTTGAGCAAGATCATCGTCATGACCTCCGGCAAGGGCGGTGTCGGCAAGACGACCTCGTCCGCGGCCTTTGCGACCGGGCTGGCCCTGCGCGGCTTCAAGACGGTCGTCATCGACTTCGACGTGGGCCTGCGCAACCTCGATCTGGTGATGGGCTGCGAGCGCCGGGTGGTCTTCGACTTCATCAACGTCATCAACGGTGAAGCGAAGCTGAACCAGGCGTTGATCAAGGACAAGCGGATCGAGAACCTGTACATCCTCCCGACCTCGCAGACGCGCGACAAGGATGCGCTGAGCCGCGACGGGGTGGAGAAGGTTCTGAACGAGCTGTCGAAGGAGTTCGACTACATCCTGTGCGACAGCCCGGCCGGCATCGAGCGCGGCGCCCTGATGTCGCTGTATTTCGCCGACCACGCGATCATCGTCACCAACCCGGAAGTCTCGTCGGTGCGCGACAGCGACCGCATCCTGGGCGTGCTGAACTCGCGCTCCCGCCGGGCGGAGCAGGGGCTGGAGCCGGTGACGCAGCAGCTGCTGCTGACCCGTTACGACCCGGACCGCGTCGAGCGGGGCGAGATGCTGAAGGTCGACGACGTGCTGGAGATCCTGGCGATCCCGCTGCTTGGCGTCGTTCCGGAAAGCCAGGCGGTGCTGCGCGCGTCGAACGTCGGCATGCCGGTGATCCTGGACGAGGCGTCGAACGCCGGCCAAGCCTACATGGACGCGGTTGGCCGCTTCCTGGGCGAGGACATCGACCACCGCTTCGTCAACCCCCAGAAGAAGGGCCTGTTCAGCCGGCTCCTGCGGAGGAGCGCATGAGCATCTTCAGCTTCTTCCGTTCGGCGCCGCGCCCGTCGGCGGTCCAGGCCAAGGAGCGGCTGCAGATCGTCATGGCGCACGAGCGCGCCGGGCGCAGCGGCCCCGACTATCTGCCGATGCTCCAGCAGGAACTGCTGGCGGTGATCGCCAAATACGTCGACATCGACCAGAACAAGGTCGAGGTGAAGCTCGACCGCGGCGGCGACTGCTCGACGCTGGAGGTCAACATCGAGCTGCCGGCGCGCGAGCAGGCCAAGGCGGCGGCCGCCGCCAAGGCGGGCGACAAGCCGGCCGGCAACGACGATGCGGCGGCCAAGCGGCCGGTCAGCGGCGGTTCGGTCAACGGCAGCGCCAAGAAGCGCGGGTAAGGCACGGCGTTCCCTCTCCAGCATTGAGGGAGGGGGAACGCGGCCTCCGGTGCTTGGCCGCGACGTGGTGGCGTCACGGCGTCGCGGCATCGGACATAGGCCGTTCCTGATCGTCCGTCCGGGTTTACGGGCGGGCCCCGACGGGGTATCTACAGGGATACGCCGTACGAAAGGTCAATGGCTCCAACGGTCTGGAGCGCCGGCCCGCGGCGGGCCGTTCCATGACGACCGGCCAGCGGACAAGACCGACCACGGGATGAGAGGGTGCCGATGTTCCTCGACTGCTCGTCGCTGCTTGCCGAAAACCCGCCGCGCCTGTCGAACGGCATCGCGGTCACGGACATCGATGGCGACGGCGTCTGCGAACTGGTCGTGGCCGGCTACGGCACCGCCAACCTCGTCCTGAAATGGGTCGACGGGCGTCTGGTCGACATCGCCAACCCGCTGATCGCCGATCCGACCGGCCCCGCGGTCGGGCTGGCCGCCGCCGACGTCGACGGCGACGGGCGGGAGGAGCTGTACATCGTCAACTGCGACCGCTCCACCGGCTCGAAGGACATGGCCGACCGGCTGCTCGCCTGCTTCGGGCAGCATTGGCTCGACCTGTTCGCCCAGGCGGAGAACACCGGCGCCGGCAACCACACCGCCGCCCGCGCGGTGGCGGCGCTCGACCGCTGGGGCCACGGGCGCTACGGCTTCGTGGTGACGACCGACGGCGGGCCCTTGCGCCTGTACGAGCTGACCCGCCGCGGCCGGCTGGAGGATGGGGCGGAAGAGGCCGGGCTCGACGCCATCGGCGCGGCGCGCGGCGTCACCGCCCTGCCGATCGTCTCCGACCGCATGGACGTGGTGACGGTCAACGACGGCGGCCCCAACCAGCTGTTCCGCAACCTGGGCGACGGCAATTTCGAAGAGATCGCGGACGAGCGCGGCATCGCCGACTCGCGGCCGTCGGGCCGGGCGGTGGCGGCGCTCGACGCCGACGGCGACGGGCTGTTCGACCTGGTGGTCGGCACCTGGGACGGGGCGCAGCGGCTGTTCCTGCAACGGATGGGCGGCGGCTTCGTCGAGTCGGCCGGCCCGGACCTGTCGATGCCCGGCCGGGTCTTCACCGTCGTGGTCGCCGATTTCGACAACGACGGCTACGAGGAGCTGTTCTTCCACACCCAGGGCGAGCCGAACCGCCTGTTCGGCTGGCGTCACGACCAGTGGCAGGAGCTGGAGTTGGGCGACGCGGCGGAGCCCAAGGGGATGGGCACCGGCGCGGTGGCCGCCGACATCGACGGCGACGGCCGGCTGGAACTGGTGCTGGCCCATGGTGACGGCACGGCGCAGCCGCTGTCGGTCTACCGCCCCACGGGCAACCACAATGGTTGGCTGCGGGTCCAGCCGCTGACCCCCTTCGGCGCCCCGGCCCGCGGCGCCGTGGTCAGCCTCACCGCCGGCGGACGGCGGCAGCGCCGGGTCATCTGCGCCGGGTCGGGCTATCTCTGCCAGGGCGAACCGGTCGCCCATTTCGGCCTGGGTCCCCTGCATACGGTGGAGGAGGTTGAGGTCCGCTGGCCGGACGGCACCGTGGTGACGGTCGACAACCCGCCGGCCGGCCGGCTGCTGGCCATCCCCTATCCGCCGGAGTGACCCACCGCGCCGGCCGAAGGCGGTGAGGCACGTGGGCAACGCCCATCATCCGCGTGCGGATATTTCATCGCGGCAACATGTTCGGTCTTTTCTGCAACGGTTCGTCACTTTACATTGGCGTTCGTTGCGACGCCCAGGCTTCGGGCCTTCGCGCGGTGTGTCGATCCGGACATTTTCCGACCTTGCCACGGCCGTGCGTCGACAGATCCGACGCGCGGCGGGCGCATGAGCGACCCGCTGCGGGCGATTGGGGGCGGGCGGTGGCGCCGGCCGGGCTGACAGGCGGGAGACCGGAAGGCATATGGCACGACGCGACGTTCCCCTGACGGGGGTGGAACGCTTCTTCGACCCGGATGAGGTCATCGTTTCCAAGACCGACCTGAAGGGTCGCATCACCTATTCGAACCGGGTGTTCCAGCGCGTCGCCGGCTACAGCGAGGCCGAACTGATGGGCGCGCCGCACTCGATCGTGCGCCACCCCGACATGCCGCGCTGCGTCTTCAAGCTGCTGTGGGACACGCTGGCGGCGGAGAAGGAGATCTTCGCCTATGTCGTGAACCGGGCGCGCAACGGCGACCATTACTGGGTCTTCGCCCATGTCACGCCCAGCTTCGACGCTGACGGCCGGGTGATCGGCTACCATTCCTCGCGCCGGGTGCCGGAGCGGTCGGCGGTGGACAAGGTCATCCCGCTGTACCGTCAGCTTCTGGACATCGAGAACAGCCACGCCGACCGCAAGCAGGGGATGGAGGCGGCCTTCGCCGCCGTCGTCGCCCTGCTGGCCGACAAGGGGATCGGGTATGACGAATTCGTCTTCTCTCTCTAAGGCCGGCGGGTTGGTGGCGCTGGGCGGGGCCGCGGTCGTGGCCCTGCTGGCGGTCGACGCCCTGGGGGTCGGTGGCGTGGGGTCGGGCGGCATGGCGCTGCGCGCCGGCCTGGCCGTCGCCGCGCTGGCGGCGCTGGGCGGGGCCGGGCTGTTCCTGCGGCGGACCATGACGGTGGTGGACCGGTTGACCGCGGTGAACCGCGCCGTTGCCGGCGGTGACTTCGAGGCCCGGGTCGTCGGCATCGGCGAGGGCGGTGCGCTGGGCGCGCTGATGGACTCCACCAACGACGCCATCGACCGCACCGACGCCTTCGTGCGCGAGGCGACCGCCTCGATGCACGCGGTGTCGGAAAACAAGTATTTCCGGCGGATTCTGCTGCGCGGCATGCAGGGCGGTTTCCTGCACGCCAGCCGCACCATCAACGCCGCGACCGAGAGCATCGCGGGCAAGGTGACCGGATTCGCCGGTGTGACCCAGCGCTTCGAAAGCCAGATCCAGAGCGTCTGCGCCGAGGTGGCCGACACCGCCCACCAGTTGGAGGTCTCCGCCCGCAGCATGGAGACCGACGCCGACCATGCCACCGGCAAGGCCTCGTCCGTCGCGGCGGCGGCGGCGCAGACCGGCAGCAGCGTCGGCAGCGTCGCCGCCGCGACGGAGGAGCTGTCGGCCTCCATCGCCGAGATCACGCGCCAGGTCGGCGAGGTCGCCAAGGTGGCGGAAAGCGCCGCGGGCGAGGCCGAACGCTCCAACGCGCTGGTCGCCACCCTGTCCGGCGCCGCCCGCACCGTCGGCGACGTCATCACCCTGATCAACGACATCGCCAGCCAGACCAACCTTCTGGCGCTGAACGCCACCATCGAGGCGGCGCGGGCGGGCGAGGCCGGCAAGGGCTTCGCCGTCGTCGCGCAGGAGGTCAAGCGGCTGGCCGACCAGACCGCCAAGGCGACCGGCGAAATCGCCGGCCAGATCGCCGGCATCCAGTCCTCCACCGACGAGGCGGTCGGCGCCATCGTCGGCATCGGCCGCACCATCCACGCGATCAACGAGATCGCCGCCGGCATCAGCGCCGGGATCGAGCAGCAGGGCTCCGCCGTGCGCGAGATCGTCGCCAACATGGAGCAGGCCGCCGCCGGCACCCGCGCCGTGTCCGACGACATCCAGGACGTCACCGACGCCGCCGGCCGCACCAGCGGCACCGCGCACGAGGTGTTCGCGGCGTCGGAACGCATGGCCGCCGAGGCCGATCGCCTGACCCGCGAGGTTCAGCGTTTCCTGGACGACATGCACCGCGTCGCCTGACGCGCTTCAACTGCCCGGCGAATGTGCATGGCGTGTGCACAGGATTTTGCGATGCGGAATGGTTGTGGCGTCTTTCGGGGCGTTTAGGGTTTCTTGTTGCGCATTTTAAGAGAAATCGTGTTACGTCTCGGCAATATGAATGCCACGTTCACAACGCGCTGTGCAGCCGGGCGCCAGTCTGCCCACCGTTTCAGCACGCTAACCCCACGACAATCCTGAAAGAACAGTGGGCAGGCGCCCGTCGCGGTGAAACGCGGCGGAAAGCGGGACGGGCGGATGGCGCGGCACCGCCCAGTGACCGTTGGCATGGCTTTTGATGAGGGCAGGGAACAGGGACGGTCATGACGGGGGACAAGACGATGAGCATGGCGGGCACCGATCTCTTCGAGCTGTCGCGGGGCGTGCTGGATGTGGCGTCGAAAAAGGTGTCCTTGATCGAGGACATCACCCGACGCACCAAGATGCTGGCGATGAACGCCCTGATCGAGGCGGCGCGGGCGGGGGACGCCGGGCGCGGCTTCGCCGTGGTCGCCAACGAGGTCTCCGAGATCTCGACCCAGGTGAACAGCATCACCAAGGAGCTGCGGTCGGAGATCGTCGCCCGGGTCGATCACCTGACCACCACCGGCAGCGCCATGGTGCAGGAGATGCACGGCAAGCGGCTGGCCGACCTGTCGCTCAACATGATCGAGATCATCGACCGCAACCTGTACGAGCGTTCCTGCGATGTCCGCTGGTGGGCGACCGACAGCGCCGTGGTCGATTGCGCCGCCGATCCCAGCGAGGAGGCGCGCCGTCACGCCTCGCGCCGGCTGGGCGTGATCCTGGAATCCTACACCGTCTACCTCGACCTGTGGATCGCCGACCGCAACGGCAACGTGATCGCCAACGGCCGGCCCGACCGCTACCCCGCCGCCCGCGGCGCCAACGTGTCGGACGAGCCGTGGTTCCGTCAGGCGCTGGCCACCCGCAACGGCGGCGAGTTCACGGTGGGTGACGTCGCCCGCAACCGTTCGCTGGATGACCGCGTCGTCGCCACCTACGCCACCGCGATCCGCCGCAACGGCGAGGCGGACAGCGACGCGATCGGCGTGCTCGGCATCTTCTTCGACTGGGAGCCGCAGGCGGCGGCGGTGGTCGAGGGCGTGCGGCTGGAGGCGGGGGAACGGGAACGCTCGCGCTGCCTGCTGCTCGACGCGCGGCATCGGGTGATCGCCTCGTCCGACGGGCGCGGCCTGCTGACCGAGACGGTGACGCTGAAGCGCGGCATCGGCACGATGGGCCATTACACCGACGACAAGGGCCGGCTGGTCGGCTACGCGCTGACCCCCGGATACGAGACCTACAAGGGGCTGGGCTGGTACGGCGTCATCGTCCAGGAGCGCTGACGACCGAAGGCGGTCGCCTTGACCCACAGGGCCGGGATACACTCCCGGCCCTGTTCCGTTTGGGGGTTATTGTCATGCCCGATCAACGCCTGACCGTCCGTCGCGAAACCTTTCCGATCCGCGGCGCCTTCCGCATCTCGCGCGGGGCCAAGACCGAAGCCGCGGTGGTGGTGGCCGAGGTGACCGATGGCGGCCATCGCGGCCGTGGCGAATGCGTGCCCTACGCCCGCTACGGCGAGAGCGTCGACGGCGTGGTCGCCGCGCTGGAGGCGATGGCGGACGCGGTTGCCGGCGGGCTGGACCGCGAGGCCCTGGCGGCGCGGATGCCGCCCGGCGCCGCGCGCAACGCGCTGGACTGCGCGCTGTGGGACCTGGAGGCCAAGCGCACCGGCGTTCCGGCATGGCGCTTGGCCGGGTTGGCCGAGCCGCCGGGGCCGCTGGTCACCTGCTACACGCTGAGCGTCGACGAGCCGGCGGCGATGGCGGCGGCGGCGCGCGAGCGGGCGCCGCGCCATCCGCTCCTGAAGATGAAGCTGACGGGGGAGGGTGACCTCGACCGCGTCCGGGCGGTCCGCGCCGCCGCGCCGGCCGTGCGGCTGGTGGTCGACGCCAACGAGGGCTGGACGCTCGACCAGCTCCACCGATTCGCGTCGGTGCTGGCGGAGCTGGGGGTGGAGATGATCGAGCAGCCCTTGCCCGCCGGCCAGGACGAGGCGCTGCGCGGCGTCGCCTGCCCGGTGCCGCTGGGCGCCGACGAATCCTGCCACGGGCTGGAGTCGCTGGACCGGCTGCGCGGGCTCTATCAGGTGGTGAACGTCAAGCTGGACAAGACCGGCGGCCTGACCGAGGCGCTGGCGATGGCGCGCGCCGCCCATGGCCTGGGGTTCGAGGTGATGGTCGGCTGCATGGTGGCGACCTCGCTGGCCATGGCGCCGGCGATGCTGGTCGGGCAGGGCGCCCGTTACGTCGATCTGGACGGCCCCCTGCTGCTGGCGCGCGACCGCGAGCCGGGGCTGGTCTATGACGGCGCCCTGGTCCAGCCGCCGACCGCGGCGCTGTGGGGGTAGGTGGGTGAAAGCTCCCCTCTCAGCCCCCTCTCAGCCGCCCTGCACGTAGGGCGGCGGCGGGGTGCCGACCGAGGCGGGGACGTAGGGCGGCTCGGACAGGCCGTTGACCTTGGCGGCCATCACGAAGTCGTTCTCGTGCAGGCCCTTGATCTTGTGGGTCCAGAACGCGACGTTGCAGTGGCCCCAGCCATACCGGATCTCGGCATGGTGACCCTCCAGCTCGCAGAGGTTGCCGACCTGGGTGGCGAAGGCCTGGGCCTGGGCGAAGTCGGGGAAGCGGAAGTCGCGTTCGATCCGGTCGGGGTCTTCCTTCAGGACCCAACCCGGCACCTGGACCAGATAGGACGCGGCCATCGCGCGGTCCATCGGCGGCACCCCGCCGCGGCAGGGCTCGCAGCTCCTGGCGGCCAACTCCTGCGGTGTCATCCTGCTCTCTCCCCTGTTGGTCGGATGGGCGGTCTCAGCTAGAACCCTGGGCTGGAACCACGCCTAGAAGCTTGGGTTCGCAGGGGCGGTTCGGCAAGTCCGGCTCCCCGCTTGCCCCTCATGCCCCCGCTATTCGGAACCATATCAATGACCGACAGCCCGCCCGCCGCCATCCGGCCCGACCTGCCCTTCGCCGATTACCAGTTCCCGACCAAGCCGGCGGCCGGGCCGCGGCTCGCCATCGTCGGCGAGGCGCCGGGGGCGGAGGAGGCCAGGCTCGGCCGACCCTTCGTCGGGCGCAGCGGCAAGCTGCTGGACGAGTCGCTGGCCGCGGTGGGGATCGAGCGGGCGGAGTGCCTGGTCGCCAACGTCTTCCGCTACCAGCCGCCCGGCAACAAGGTCGGCCACTTCTTTTCCTCGCGCGCCCGCGCCCGCAAGGAGGGGCGGGAGATCGACGAGCGCTGGGGCGCCTTCGGCACCTCCGACCGGCTGCTGGCCGAGTTCACCGGCGAGATCGAGCATCTGCGGACCACGCTGGCCGATTTCCGCCCGTCGGTGATCGTGGCACTCGGCCGCACCCCGACCTGGGCGTTGACCGGCGAGAACGGCATCCTGCAACTGCGCGGCACCGTGCTGCCGTGCCGGCTGGTGGAGGGGGTGGAGGTCGTGCCAACCTTCCACCCCAGCTACCTGCTGCGCGGCCAGCTGGTCGAGCAGCCGACCTTCCTGGCTGACCTGCGGCTGGCGGTTTCCCGACTGTCCCGCTAGGTCTCATTCCGCCGGCAGCAGGCGCCAGATCGTGGTCTCGCGCGTCTCGCGGTCCTCCAGCTCCAGCGAGGTCGGGACGGTGTAGGTCGCGACCCGCTCCAGCCCGCCGGCGGGGACATAGGCGCGGCCGGGGTCGCCCAGCAGCACCAGCGCGCCGGTGGCGGCGACGCCGCGCAGCCAGCCGGTCACCCGGTCGGCCATCGGCTTCTCGTAACAGACGTCGCCGGCCAGAACGACGTCGATTCCCGGCAGATCGCGGCCGACGAGGTCGGCGCTGACCGCCTTCACCTCCACCCCGTTCGCTTCGGCGTTCAGCGCGATGGCGGCCAGCGAGAAGCGGTCGATGTCGCAGGACTGCACCCGCGCCGCGCCGGCTTTGGCCGCCGCGATCCCGACCAGCCCGGTGCCGGCGGCGAAGTCGAGCACCGACTTGCCGGCGACCAGCTCCGGCCGGTCGAGCAGCAGGCGCGCCACCGCCTGTCCGCCCGGCCAAGCGAAAGCCCAGTAGGGCGGTGGCAAATTTGTGGCGGCCAAGGTTTCCTCCGTCGCCTGCCACAGAGGTGTGACTTCGGTGGCAAGATGAAGCCGTAGTTCCGGCAGCAGCGGGGTGGTCGTCAGCGTCGTGTTGTCGCGGACGAAATCTTGCGGAGATGCGTTGTTCATACGAGGATTCCCAAGGGACTCCGCTGTTGGAGGGATGACCGTCGGCGGCTTATGAATGTTACATAATTCAAACGGTGTAGACACAGGCGGAAACCCGTGTTACCCGTTCCTCAAGGGAAAACTGAGCAATTGGGGGAATCATGCGGCAGAGGGGAACCGCCATCGGCCTTTCGTTTGCGGCTTTGATCGCGCTGAGCCCCCTTACCGTGTCGACGGCCGCCGCACAAGACGGCGATTGCGTGCGCACGGTCCGTTCGATTTCCGACTTCACCATACGCGGCGACGCCTGGACCTGGTGGGATCATGCCGCCGGCCAGTATGACCGGGAGCATCGCCCCGCCGTCGGCTCCGTCCTCGTCTTCAAGCGCACCGGCCACATGCGCCGCGGCCATGTCTCGCTGGTCAGCGCGGTCATCGACCGCCGCACCATCGAGGTGGACCACAGCTGGATCGACGGTGACGGCCTGCGCCGCGGCATGAAGGTGGTCGACGTTTCCAAGAACAACGACTGGTCGGCCGTCCGCGTCTGGCACGAGCCGACCGAACAGCTGGGCTTGCGCGTCTACACCGCCTACGGCTTCATCCTGCCGGAAGGCGAGGAGGACAGCCAGTCGCGCAGCAGCCGCACGCTCGACGCCGGCGATCGCGGCATGGACCGCGGCTTCACCGTGTCCCCGAAGGGTCGCGGCGCGGCGCCCGCCAGCCCCCGCATCGTCGAGGCGTCGCTGCACCCGCAGAAGGCGCTGAGCGTCACCGTCCCGGGCCGCAAGCCCCAGACGCTTGCTCCGACGCTGACCGCCTCGCACACCCCGCAGAAGCCGCTGCGCCTGGACGTCGCGGTGCTGCCGCCGCGCAAGCCGGGTGGCCACCACAGCGCCGCGCCGGCCGAGGCCGAAGTCGCCTCGCTCCCCGCGCCGCGCACCGTGACCCCGCCGCGCAAGCCGGGCTCGACCAGCGCCGTCGCCCAACTCGCCGACCACGACGAACGCTGACGCACGGTTCCGGGGCGCGGCGAACCCGCCGCCGAAGCGGGCGGGCTCTAGCCCCGCCCCGTTCAGAGCTTTCCGGCCAGGATCGCCGCCAGCACCAGCCAGCCGAACCAGCGGTTCGACTTGAACATCCTCAGGCAGTCGTTCTGATCGTCGGGCCGCCAGGTCGCGACCTGCCACGCCAGTTGCAAGGCGGCCAGCGACAGCACCGGCAGGAACAGACCGCCCAAGCCGGCGAGTCGCCCGGCGATGCCGATCCCGACATAGGTCAGCGTGTAGAAGCCGTAAATCCAGATCTTGCTGGCGTCACCCAGCCGCAAGGCGGTGGACTTCACGCCGATGCGGGCGTCGTCTTCCTTGTCCTGGTGGGCGTAGATGGTGTCGTAGCCGAGCGTCCAGGCGACGCCCGTCACATACAGCGCCACCGCCGGCCAGCCCAGATCGTCCCGCACCGCCGCCCAGCCCATCAGGGCGCCCCAATTGAAGGTCAGGCCCAGAAAGGCCTGCGGCCACCAGGTGATCCGCTTCATCAGCGGGTAGGTGAAGACCAGCGCCAGCGACAGCACGCCCAGCTCGATCGCCGTCATCCCCAACTGCAGCAGCACCAGCAGCGACAGCAGAAGCTGCAGGGCCAGGAAGACCAGCGCCTGGCGCACCGACACCTGGCCCGACGGGATCGGGCGGGAACGCGTGCGCTCCACCATCGCGTCGAACTTGCGGTCCAGGATGTCGTTGACGGTGCAGCCCGCCCCCCGCATCAGCACGGCGCCGACCGCGAACAGCGCCATCAGCCCCAGCAGCGCCGGCCAGTCACGCAACGGGTGCGGCATGGCCAGCGCCACGCTCCACCAGCAGGGGAACAGCAGCAGCCAGGTTCCGATCGGACGGTCGAGCCGCGCCAGCGTGACGTAAGGACGCAAGGGGCCCGGCACGGAGCGTGCGATCCAGCCGTCCCGGCGGATGTCGGTGAAGCCGGGATCCGGAATGGTAGGACCAGACGAGGCTGTGGGCATGACGGCGGCGCTTTCGCTGTGCTATGGAAAGGGCGTAAAACGGATAGGCGGACGCGGCGGGGCGAAGGTATCGGGCCTTCACCGAAGCGGCAAGCTCAGGAAAGCGAACATACTGGGGAATTCGGGTCGCGTCGCGGCGTCCGGACAACCAGTTGAAATTGCATTCCAGGGACTTGCGCGCGCCAAAATCGTACCAATAGTTTTCCATCACCACAACCGCAGCGACCAGCAGCCCTCGATGGACATGAGCACACATCCAGACCGTTTCGCCGTCGTGATCGACGACGAGTCCATCATCCTGGCCGGCATGGAAATCATGCTGGACACCTGGGGCTATCAGGTGCTGGCCGCCGAGGACGTCGACACCGTCCTGGAGCGCTTGCCCGGTGCGCCGGTGCCGGACGTCATCCTGTCCGACTACCGCCTGCGCGACGGCTGGTCGGGCATCACCGCCGTCCGTGCCGTCCGCGAGGCCTGCGGCGCCGCGGTGCCGGCGATCATCCTGACCGGCGACACCGGGACCGAGCTGATCGCCGCCGCCAAGGCGGAGCAGGTGACGATCCTGCACAAGCCGGTGCAGCCCGTCGATCTGCGCCGCCACATCGACGCGCTGGTCGCCCCGGTCAAGGGCTGAGCGTTTCGTCCGCGCCCCGGTTCATCACCCCGAACTTGATCGGCCGACGTTGACCTGCTGACGGGACCACGGCGCCCGGCTATAGTCGGCGCCGCGTTGCGGAGACCGACAGCCATGGCCGACCACCCGATCAAGACCCGCCTGTTCGTGGACAGCCCGCTGGCCGATGGCCAGTCGGTCGGGCTGGACCATGAGCGCGCCCACTTCCTGCGCCATGTGCTGCGGCTCGACCGCGGCGACTCGGTCGCGGTGTTCAACGGCCGCGACGGCGAATGGCGCGCCGCGATCGACGGCTTCGGCAAGGGCTGGTGCTCGCTGACGGTGGCGGAGCAGCGGCGGCAACAGGACACGACTCCGGACCTGTGGTTGGTGTTCGCGCCCTTGAAGAAGGGGCGCATCGACTTCGTCGCCGAGAAGGCGACCGAGATGGGGGTGTCGCGGCTGTGGCCGGTCTTCACCCGCCGCACCGATCCCAACCGGGTCAACCTGGACCGTCTGCGCGCCAACGCGGTGGAGGCGGCCGAACAGTGCGAGCGGCTGAGCGTGCCGGAGATGGGCGAACCGCTGCCGCTGGACCGCGTGCTGGCCGGCTGGCCGGCCGACCGCAAGCTCTACCTGTGCGCCGAGGCGGGGAACGCCCGGCCGATCGCCGAGGTGCTGAAGGACGCGCCCGCCGGGACCGCTTCCGGACCGGCGGCGCTGCTGGTCGGACCGGAGGGCGGCTTCGACCAGTCGGAACTTGACGAACTCGTCAAACTCCCCTTTGTTGTACCGGTGGGATTGGGTCCGCGCATCCTGCGGGCCGACACGGCGGTGGTGGCGGCGCTGGCTTGCTGGCAGTCCTTGGCCGGGGACTGGACTGCCGGGGGAAGCGACCGGCGTCCGCCTTTCCGCGCGCCGATCCCTTCACCGGCCGACTGAACGGCCGTCCTCCGTCCACTTCCCGCGAGAGACAGCATGTCCGCACCCCCGACAACGCGCGGCGAACCCATCACCGACCGCCGTCAACTGGTGGCCTATCTCGAATCCGGGTCCAAACCGGTGTCGGACTGGCGCATCGGGACGGAGCACGAGAAGTTCGCCTACCGCACCTCCGACCTGCGGCCGCTGCCCTATGACGGGCCGGACGGCATCCGCGAACTGCTGACCCGCCTGACCCGCTTCGGCTGGACCCCGGTGGAGGAGAACGGCAACATCATCGCGCTGGTCCAGGGCATGGCCAACATCACGCTGGAGCCGGGCGGCCAGGTCGAGCTGTCCGGCGCCCCGGTGGAAACCCTGCACCAGACCTGCGCGGAGGTGCACAGCCACCTGCGCCAGGTGAAGGAGGTCGGGGCCGAGCTGGGCATCGCCATGATGGGGCTGGGCTTCCAGCCGAAATGGCGGCGCGACGACATCCCCTGGATGCCCAAGGGCCGCTACAAGATCATGCGCGACTACATGCCGAAGGTCGGCTCGCTCGGCCTCGACATGATGACGCGGACCTGCACCGTGCAGGTCAACCTGGACTTCGCCTCCGAAGCGGACATGGTGAAGAAGTTCCGCGTGTCGCTGGCGCTCCAGCCGATCGCGACGGCGCTGTTCGCCATGTCGCCCTTCACCGAGGGCAAGCCGAACGGCTTCCAGAGCTTCCGCAGCCACATCTGGACCGACACCGATCCCGACCGCACCGGCGACATCCCGTTCGTCTTCGAGGACGGCTTCGGGTTCGAGCGCTACGTCGACTACCTGCTGCAGACGCCGATGTATTTCGTCTACCGTGACGGGACCTACATCGACGCCGCCGGCCAGTCCTTCCGCGACTTCATGGACGGCAAGCTGCCGGCGCTGCCCGGCGAGGTGCCGCTGCTGACCGACTGGGCCGACCACACCACCACCGCCTTCCCGGAAGTGCGGCTGAAGAAGTATCTGGAGATGCGCGGCGCCGACGGCGGGCCGTGGCGCAGCCTGTGTGCCCTGCCGGCGCTGTGGGTCGGGCTGCTTTACGATCAGGTGGCGCTGGACGCGGCGTGGGATGTGGTGAAGGACTGGACCACGGCCGAACGCGCCCATCTGCGCGCCGAAGTTCCGCGGTCGGGGCTGCACACGCCGTTCCGTGGCCGCACCGTGCGCGACGTGGCGTTGGAGGTGGTGGCCATCGCCCGCGACGGCCTGGTCCGCCGCGCCCGCAACGACAATTGGGGCGACGACGAGAGCCATTTCCTCGACACGCTCCAGGACATCGCCGAACGCAACCGCAGCCCGGCCGACGAGCTGCTGGAGAAGTTCAACGGCCCCTGGGGCGGCAGCGTCGACCCGGTGTTCAAGGAATACGCGTACTGACGAAGGAGAATGGGGGCCTTGCCAGAGCGAGGCCCCCGTTTCCCTTCCGTCGTTTACGCCGCCACCGGCGCGTGGGTGATGCAGCTCTTGGAGCACACCTTCGAGCAGCTTTCGCAGCCGATGCAGTTGGCGGCGGTCTCGACCGTCATGATCTTCTTCTCGGCCTCGTCGTCAAAGGCGTCGACGATGTCACCGTCCTCGGTGATGCCGATCATGTTGAGCACACCGCGGCCGCAGACCTTGAAGCAGCGGCCGCAGCCGATGCATTGCTTCTGGTCGATCGATTGGACGAATTTCGGGGTCCAGCTCTGACCACCGCGGGTGGTGCCGGTCAGGAAGTCTGCCATGGGATGCTCCTATCGGGGGCGGGCGCCTAAGCTGTTGGTGAAAGAATGCCGGCGACGGGAAATCAGGCCTGCTCCAGCGCCTTCAGCGCGGCGCGCTTTTCGGTCAGCGTCCGGTAGGCGTCGAAGGCTTCCTGCGCGACGGTCAGGATGGACTGCCAGTTCTGCGGGAGTTCCTCCGACAGGTCGTGCAGATCCATCTTCTTCTGCGTCGCGCGGGCGTTCAGCTTCTTGATCTCGTCTTTCAGCGCGTCGATGTCGCTCATGCTCGCAATCCCAGGATTCAGAGGTTCGCGACCTCGGGGTAGGTCTTGATCAGCGCCACCGCGTCCTCGACCAATTTGGCGCCGTCGGCGGCGAGCTTTTCGGCGGTCGGGAAGCCGAAGCGGTGGACGTCGCGCAGGGTCTTCGACACCACGACCAGCCGGCCGGTGGTCAGGACCATGCGGCCGAAGCCCTCGTGGCTCATCTTCATCATCGGCGAGGCCATCAGGCCGGTCTGCTTCTCCACCATCAGGCCGACCGCCTTGTAGAACAGCTCCAGCCGCCACAGCGTGTCGGGATCGGGGTCGCCGATCATCGGGATGGCGGCGCGCGCCTCCTTGTCGAGGATGAAGGGGGCGAGCAACTCCTCGTCCGCCTTGCCCTCCCAGGCGCCATAGCTGTCCTCGGCGCGGAACAGCAGGACCAGCGTCTTGATGAACTGGTCGGCGATGGTGATCTCGGCAACCTCGGCCATGCTCTCACTCCTCCTCGTCGAAATTGAGTTCCTGGGGTTCGCCCAGCGCCTTGCGCAGCCAGGGCGGCGGGCTGCCGTTCAGCGTCTCGACCAGCTTGTCGAGCAGGGCGGGGATGGCTTCGGTCGCCTCGACCTTCACCGGGTGGATCTTCTTGGCCACCACGCGGGCGGCGGCCGACGCGCCGATGGCCGACAGGTAGAGGATGGCGACGTCGGACAGGGCGTCGAGCTTCGGCACCAGCTTGTCCTCATTGCCGTCCTCGAACATCGAGCCGCCGAACTGGAAGGTTTCCAGCAGGGCGTGGCCCTGGCGGTCGACCTGATAGACGGCGATGTTCTTGGCCCAGCCGAAATGCGCATCGACGTGCTGCATGTCCTGGGTGCAGAAAGCGACCTTCATCGATCCTCCTTTGGTCGGCCGGGTGGCTTGCACCACGCTCAGCCGGCGTTGCATCCGCATGATCCGCCTCCGCAGCCGTGGGCGTCCTCCCCATGGGGTTCGGCACCGTGGCCGGGGCCATGGGCGGGGCCGTGGGGGGCGTGATGGTCGTGGTCCATTTCGCGGGACAGGAACAGGTTGCCGACCTCGAACAGCAGCTCGCGCGTGCCGCGGTAGCCGACATGGACGCGCAGGCCGGCGCCCAGCCGATCGAACAGCGGCAGGCCCATGCGGTGCAGCGGTACGCCGATCCGCGCCGCCCCCTGCCGCCCGTGCGAGTTGGAAATGATCAGGTCGGCGTCGCGCGCCAGCGTCTCGACGTCGGAATGGTCACCGACCATGACGGTGGCGGCGGTCAGCCGCTCCAGCACCGGGCTCTGCGTCGGCGAGACCGCGGCGATCACCTCGGCCCCCATGTCGGCGAGGAAGCTGGTGACCGTGTAGAGCAGGTCCGGTTCCAGCGCGACGGCGATGCGCTTGCGGCTGAAGAAGAAATGCCCGTCCAGCATGGCGTCGACCAGGCTTTCGCGCTGGCGGCGCAGCCGGGCCGGGGCCGGCCGGCCGGAGATCTCGCCCAGCAGGCGGACCAGCTTGTCGGACGCCTCCAGCCCGGTCAGCCGGCTGAAGAAGTGCGAGGGCACGTCGGTCTTCAGCTCCAGCGCGTTGCCGGCGATCCGCATGTGCTCGCCCACCACGATGGTGGCGACCGACGCGCCCATCGAGCGGATCTGTTCCACCGACACGCCGCCCAGCGAGGTGGCGGTGAAGTCGGAGGGCTGGCGGCCGACCATCGACAGCGACAGGTCGGGCAGGAAGATCGGCGACAGGCCGAAGCCTTCGATGATGTCGCGCAGTTCCTCGACGTCGCCGGGCGACAGGTGGCTGCCGGCCAGCACGTTGATCTGCGACTTGACCACCACCGGCGACGGTTCGACCAGCCGGTCGACCATGGCGGTGACGGCGGCGGCGAAGCCGTCCTCGAAGCCGCCGGCGAAGTCGGGGGTGTTGGCAAAGACCAGCGCGGTGTCGGCCAGCCCGGGGTTGCGCTGGCGGAACAGCGTGTACTGCCCGGCCATGTCCTCGCCCTTGGTTTCGGTCACGCCGGTGGTGGCGACGCCGATCATGGCCGGCTTGTTGCGCTCCACGATGGTGCGGAGCGCCTGTTCGAGATTGTCGTAGCCGCCGAGGATGGTGGAGACCTGGTCCATCGCCGTGGTCTGCAGCGGGATCGCCTCGCGGAAATGGCGGACCAGCAGCACCAGCCCGAAGGCGGTGCAGCCCTGCGAACCATGGAACAGCGGCAGACAGCGGTCGACGCCGAGATAGGCGAGCGCCGCGCCCAGCGGCTGGCTCATCTTCAGCGGGTTGGTCGAGGCGGCCTTGGCGGCGGAGGGGAAGCGCTGGATGTGCGACATCGCCGTCACTCCGCAGCCATGGTGGGGGCCATGGTGGGGGCCGTCAGGGCGGGGGACACTGCCGATTCCCACGGCGCGGCCAAGCGGACCTGCCGCCAGATCGGGTTGGACAGCGTCTTGTCGATCTCCTCGCACAGGTTGACGATGCCGTCATAGCCGGCGTAGGCGTGGTGGCGCTCCTGGTTGATGTCGAGCCAGGGAACCTTGGCCTTCAGCGAGATGAACTGCGACCGGCCGCCGGACATCATGATGTCGGCCTGCGATTCGGCCAGCATCTTGTGGATGTCGCGCGGCTTCAGGTCGTCCCACTGGTGGAACTCGTCGCCCTTCATCTTCTTGATGCGCTCCTTGTCCTGCGGCGTCGACTTCTTGGTCGAGGTGCCGAGGATGGTCAGCCCGGCGCCTTCCAGCGCGCTGACCATCGACCAGCTCTTGACGCCGCCGGTGAACAGCAGGACGCGCTTGCCGTCGAAGCGCGGCTTGTAGGGTTCCAGCCGGCGCCAGACCCGGCTTTCCTCGCGGGCGATCACGCCCTCGGCTCGGTCGATCAGGCTCTTGTCGGCGCCGCGTTCCACCAGCATGCGGGTCATGGTGCGCAGGGTGTCCGACATGTCGGAGACGCCGTAGAAGGAGCCCTCGAAATAGGGGATGCCGTAGCGCTCCTCCATCTTGCGGCCGACATTCACCAGCGCCTGGCTGCACACCATCATGGTGACGCGGGCGCGGTGGGCCTGCGCCACCTCCTGGTAGCGGCCGTCGCCGGAAATGCAGGACAGCAGGCGGATGCCGATCTCGTCGAGCAGCGGCTTGACCAGCCACAGCTCGCCGGCGAGGTTGTACTCGCCGATGATGCAGACATCGGTCGGGGTGGTGTGGTCCGGCTCCACCGTGCCGATGACGTGGTCGAGCAGCGCCTCGCCGGCCAGCTTGTTGCCGAGATTCTTGGAGCCGACGAAGCCGGGGGCGTCGACCGGGATCACCGGCTTGCCCAGCTTCTGCGACGCGAACTTGCAGACCGCGGCGATGTCGTCGCCGGTCATGGCGGGCACGCAGGTCTGATAGACGAAGACGGCCGGTGGGTCGTACTGCTGCACGATCTCCTTGATGGCGCGGTACAGCTTCTTCTCGCCGCCGCCGATGACGTCCAGCTCCGACAGGTCGGTGGTGAAGCCGGTGCGGTAGAGCTGCGAGCCCGAGGATTTGGAGCCGCGGTTGTCCCACGAGTTGCCCAGGCAGGCGATCGGGCCATGCACCAGATGGGCGGCGTCGGCGATCGGCTGCAGCACGATCATCGCGCCGTCATAGGCGCAGCCGCCGGCGGCGGCCCCCGGCTTCAGGGATTTGGTGCAGCCCTTCTTCTTCTCCTTGGCCGACTTGGTCTGATTGGTCGCGCAGCCCGGTTCGTTGAAGACGTCCTGGATCTTGTCCTGGAGCATGCCCGCTCTCCCATCCTGGCGCCGGAAATGGCTCTGCGGAGGGGTGATGCAGGGGGCGTGCCAGACCGTAAATCCCTGATATGGAACGATTGTCGGATTCGCGGGGGCTGTCCGATAGCTGACAATCACGGGGAGCGGGCGGGGCGGTTGTCGGGTGTCGCACAGGATTGCGCGCCGGGAATGGCGTTTGGCCGGCGGGGGTGCCGCAGGATGCCGTGCTATGGTCCGTATCACGCTCACGCGCCGGATGTCCGTGCGCCGGATGTCGTGCAGAGACAGGTTCGGATGATCAGATCGGTTGGTTGGCGGCGCCCTTACGGGTGTGCCGTCGCAGCGTTGTTGAGCTTTGCCACGGTTCCGGACGCGTCGGCCGCGCCGGGCGCGTCGATTGTGCTGACGCAGGAGCCCGGCAGCCAGATCGGTGTGCTGTGCCGTTTCCTCGACCCCGACGAACGCCCGATCCCGCCGGAGGCTGACACCCTGTGCGTCGCCGCCGGCGACCTTGTCGCACGCAAGGTGGCCGGCCATGGCAGGGCGGTGGTGCGCCTGGGGCTGCGCGCGGTTGCCAGCCCGGACGCCGAACCATCGGAGGAGGCGCTACCGCCGATCGACGGGCCGATCCTGCTAGTGGTGATGGAAGGGCGGCCGGACTGGACCGGCACGGCGCACCCCCGCCTGCTGCTGCGCGCGCGCCCGGTGCGCAATGGCATGGCGGCGCCCAGCGTCGGCCTGCCGCCGGTGTCGGTGGATTTGGCCGGCGACGGCTGGCAAGGGCGGGCGGACACCGCGCTGGAGCGGGTCATCGGCTTCGCCCTGCGGGACGGCTGACCGGGGGAAGCGCCGACGCAAAAAGACCGGAGAGCGCCGTTGCGGGCGCCCTCCGGTTTTGCGAGTGGCCGGCGGGGACGGGGGGATGGGCACCCCGGACCCGCCGGTTGGGCTGGAAGCGAGCACCGCTCGCGATCAGCGGATCAGGTCGAACGAGTAGTCGGTCTGGCCGACGATGTTGGTGTTGGCATCGATGTCCTCGAAGATCCGGTCCAGGATGCGCACCAGCACGTTCAGCGCGCCCTGGTAACCCCAGGTCGGGTAGCGGTGGTGGTGGTGGCGGTCGAAGATCGGGTAGGTCAGGCGGATCAGCGGAACCTTGGTGTCGCGCTCCAGATACTTGCCGTAGCTGTTGCCGATGATGTAGTCCACCTTGTCGGTGAAGATCAGCGAGCGCAGGTGCCACAGGTCCTTGCCGCCGTAGGCCGCACCCGACGCGCCGAACGGCGAGCCGTCCAGCACCTTCTGGACCTGCTTCTCCCACTTCTTGGAGCCGGAGGTCGACAGGATGTGCACCGGCTCCGCACCCAGTTCCAGCAGGAAGCGGGTCATGCCGAGGCAGAAGTCCGGGTCGCCGTAGACCGCGAAGCGCTTGCCGTGCATGTGGGTGTGGCTGTCGGCGATGGCGTCGACCAGACGGCCGCGCTCCAGCTTCAGGCTGGCCGGCACCGGCTTGCCCGACAGTTCCGCCAGCTTCAGCAGCAGCTCGTCGGTGGCGGTGACGCCCATCGGGTAGTTGAACTTGGCGACTTGCTGGCCCTTTTCCTTGCAGAACTGCAGGGTCTGGGTCGTGTTGTACTCCTGCATCGAGATGGTGGCCTTCGCGTGCAGGGCCGCCTTGGTGTCCTCGATGGTGGTGCCGCCGTCATACATGCGGTACTCGCCATCCATCGGCGTGTCGAAGTTGTCGGACACGTCCGACAGGATCGTCAGGTCGATGCCGAACTGGGCGGTGATGCGCTTCAGCTCGCGGTTGTTGCCGACGGCGAAACCGTCGAAGCCCGGGATCAGGTTGATCGTTTCCGTCTTGGGCGTGTCGAGGTTTTCCGACGAGCCCCAGAAGTTGGTCAGGATCCCCTTGATCATGTTGTCGTAGCCGACGATGTGGCTGCCGACGAAGGCCGGGGTGTGGGCGTAGGGGACCGGGAAGTCCTGCGGCACACTGTCCTTGTTCTTCGCGTTGGAGATGAAGCCCTGCAGGTCGTCGCCGATGACTTCGGCCATGCAGGTGGTCATCACCGCGATCATCTTCGGCTTGTAGAGCGTGTAGGCGTTCGCCAAGCCGTCGATCATGTTGTTGAGGCCGCCGAACACCGCCGCGTCTTCGGTCATCGACGAGGACACCGCCGAGTTCGGCTCCTTGAAGTGACGGGTCAGGTGGGTGCGGTAATAGGCGACGCAGCCCTGCGAACCATGGACCAGCGGCAGGGTGCCTTCGAAGCCCTGGGCCGCGAACATCGCGCCGATCGGCTGGCAGGCCTTGGTCGGGTTGATGACGACCGCTTCACGGGCGAAGTTTTTTGCCTTGTAGTCCTCGGACTTGGTCCATTCGGAAACGCGGGCGACCTCTTCGTCGGAATGGCCGTACTCGAACTCACTCTTCTTCTTCTCGAACATCGCCTTGTATTCAGGCTGACGGAAGAGAGTGTAGTGATCGAGGACCTTGTCGGCGCTCTGCGAAAGCTTGTCGGACATTCTCAAATTCTCCTGTTCCAGAGGCCGATGGTCAGAACGGGGCCTTCATGACACCCCAGACGGGGTTGTTGATGGCCAGGTCCATGTCGCGGGCGAAGATCGCGAAGCCGTCGTAGCCGTGATACGGGCCGGAGTAGTCCCAGCTGTGCATCTGGCGGAACGGCAGGCCCATCTTCTGGAACACGTACTTTTCCTTGATGCCCGACGCGACGAGGTCGGGACGGATCGCCTCGACGAACTTCTCCAGTTCGAACGCGGTGACGTCGTCGTAGATCAGCGTGCCTTCCTTCACATAGTGCTGGGTGCGCTGATAATCGTCGTTGTGGGCGAACTCGTAACCGGTGCCGACGATTTCCATGCCGAGGTCATGGTAGGCGTCGACGACGTGGCGGGGGCGCAGGCCGCCGACGTAGATCATCACCTTCTTGCCTTCCAGGCGGGTGCGGTACTTCGCGATGACCGCGTCGACCATCGGCTGGTAGCGGGCGATGACCTGTTCCGCCTTCTCCTTGATGCTGTCGTCGAAGAGGGCGGCGATCTTGCGCAGGGATTCGGCGATCTGGCTCGGGCCGAAGAAGTTGTATTCCATCCAAGGAATATTGTACTTCTCTTCCATGTGCCGCGCGATGTAGTTCATCGAGCGGTAGCAGTGGATCAGGTTGACCTTGGCCTTGGGCGTGTTTTCCAGCTCGGCCAGCGTGCCGTCGCCCGACCATTGGGCGATCACGCGCAGACCGATCTCTTCAAGCAGGATGCGGGAAGACCAGGCGTCGCCACCGATGTTGTAGTCGCCGATGATGGTGACGTCATACGGGGTGGAGACGAAGTCGGCCTTCGGCGTGGTCTTCTCGAACACCCAGTCGCGGATGGTGTCGTTGGCGATGTGGTGGCCCAGCGACTGGGACACGCCGCGGAAGCCTTCGCAACGGACGGGGATGACCGGCTTGCCGATTTCCGCCGACTTGGCGCGGGCGACCGCCTCGATGTCGTCGCCGATCAGGCCGATCGGGCATTCCGACTGGATCGAGATGCCGTTCACCAGCGGGAACAGGTCGTTGATTTCCTCGATGACCTTGTGCAGCTTCTTGTCGCCGCCGAAGACGATGTCCTTCTCCTGGAAGTCGGAGGTGAAGTGCATCGTGCCCCAGCTGTCCACACCGGTGTCGCCGATGTAGTAGTTGCGGCGGCCGGACCAGGAGTAGTAGCCGCAGCCGACCGGACCGTGGGAGATGTGGATCATGTCCTTGATCGGACCCCACACCACGCCCTTGGAACCGGCGTAGGCGCAGCCACGGATGGTCATGACGCCGGGGATGGACTTGACGTTCGACTTGACGCCGCAATCCTTGGCCTCGGCCTCCAGCACGTTGATGTGCTTGGCGCGGCGCTTGCGGGTCTTTTCGGGATAGGCTTCGAGGACTTCGTTGACCAGGTTCTTCACGTCGACCGTGGTGTTCTCGGACAGGCTCATCGCCGGCCTCCTGCTTGATTCATCGCGCCCTGCAGCGCGGGACCGAGCCCCTCCCTCCCTCGCGGACGTCCTCATCTTTATGAAGAAAAGGGGTCACGTCATGACGGGGCTGGGGAAAAGGGCCAGTGTTCAGGCGGTCCCCCCCACCCGCAGGCGGGGGGGCCGGTAGGCAACCGTCGCTACGCCCGAGATCAGGCGCCGGCCTTCGCCGCTTCCTTGGCGGCCAGCTCGGCGAGCTGCTGCTCCTCGGTCTTCATGATGCCGAAGTCCATCAGCATCTCTTCCAGCTCTTCCATCGTGATCGGGGTCGGGACGCAGCCCTGGCCCGAGTTGTTGTGGATCTTGCTGGCGAGCTGGCGGTATTCCTCGGCCTGCTTGCTTTCCGGGGCGTACTCGATGACCGTCATGCGGCGCAGCTCGGCGTGCTGCACGATGTTGTCGCGCGGCACGAAATGGATGAGCTTGGAGCCCAGGCGCTTGGCCAGCGCGTCGGCCAGGTCGATTTCCTTGTCGGTCTGACGCTCGTTGCAGATCAGGCCGCCGAGGCGCACGCCGCCGCTGTGGGCGTACTTCAGGATGCCCTTGGCGATGTTGTTGGCGGCGTACAGCGCCATCATCTCACCGGACATGACGATGTAGATTTCCTGGGCCTTGTTCTCGCGGATGGGCATCGCGAAACCGCCGCAGACCACGTCGCCCAGCACGTCGTAGGACACGTAGTCCACGTCGTCGTAGGCGCCGTTCTCTTCCAGGAAGTTGATCGAGGTGATGACGCCGCGGCCGGCGCAGCCGACCCCCGGCTCCGGACCGCCGGACTCGACGCACTTGATGTTCTTGTAGCCGGTCTTCAGAACGTCCTCGAGTTCCAGATCCTCGACCGAACCGGCCTCGGCGGCCAGATGCAGGACGGTGTCCTGGGCCTTTGCGTGCAGGATCAGGCGGGTCGAGTCGGCCTTCGGGTCGCAGCCGACGATCAGGATTCTCTGACCAAGATCGACCAGCGCGGCCAGCGTGTTCTGCGAGGTGGTGGACTTGCCGATACCGCCCTTGCCGTAAAAGGCGATCTGACGCAGAGGCGCTTTGCTCATGGGGTGTCGCTCCTGTGCTTGGGTCGAGGAAGTGTGCTTCGGAACTCGTTGCGGCCGGTTCGTGGCCGCTTCGGTTTCCATGGATTGCACGACCCGTGCCAGAGCTTTCGAATTGATCAAACTATTGATTTATAATGATAATATTGATTGGAACCGAGTATCCGGCCTTTGTCGGGGTCCTGACACACACGACAAAGCCCGACATTTTGTCGGGTCTTTCCCGCGGCCCGACCGGCCGATGCCGAAATCGAGACCTCTGGCCTCGCGTCCGCCGGCCTCAGCCCTGCGGTTCGCCCAGCGCTTCCGCCGCGACGACGATGCGCAGCGCCAGTTCTTCCACCGCCTCGTCGCGGTTCATGTCGTAGAGCAGCTGCGCCAGCAGCCGGCCGCGGGCGAGCAGGCGGCGGGCGAGGGCCGGGTCGGCGGGACGGGCCAGCAGGACATCGACCAGCCGCTCGCCGGTCACGCGGGACAGCGCGTCGGCGCGTTCGATCAGACGCTGCTTCAGCGTGTCGACCGCGGCGGGACGGCCACTGTGGGTCAGGTCGGCGCAGAAGTGATGCAGGCTGCGCAACTGGCGCAGCAGCGCCGCGAACAGCAGGTCGTCCAGCTCGCCGCCGGCGGCGGCCTTTCCGACAAGATCGAACAATGTGTCGGAAAGTCGCCACGCCGCCGACAGCCAGTCGTTCATCGCCTTGCGGTCGGCCGGTTCGACGAAGGGGCCGGACTCCTCCTTGGTCTCCTCCTGGTCGTCCAGGTTGCG
The DNA here is from genome assembly GCF_003116095.1 of Azospirillum sp. TSO35-2. GTDB lineage: Bacteria > Pseudomonadota > Alphaproteobacteria > Azospirillales > Azospirillaceae > Azospirillum. Next base: position 623,402 of record NZ_LGRA01000018.1, on the reverse strand, counting down.
CAGGGCGATGACGATCAGCCCGTCGGCCTGGGCCAAGGTGGCGAGGCTGGCGTGCAGCGCCTTCAGCCCGCGGTCGGCGACGAAGCCCTCGATCGCCTCGGTGGCGCGGCGCAGGGAATAGCGGGCGAGCCGGCGCGCCTGGTAGACGACGTCCTGCAGCGGCCCGCCGGCGCCCAGCGCGTCGAGCACCATCCGCCGCACCTCGAACCGCAGCAGGGCGCGCGCCAGCCGGTCGATGCCGCCGACATCGACCGGGCGGCTGTCGCGGGTCAGGGCGTCGGCGGTGGCGCGGGCGTCGGTCTCGATCGCCGCGACCACCGCCTGGAGATGGCCCTTGCCGCCGCCGCGCAGCCGCCCGACCAGCGCCCGCATCGCCTCCGCCAGATCGACGGCGCTGGGCAGCGCCCCGTCCGGGCTGTCCTCATGGTCGCTGCGGCCGGCGACCAGACGGTCGATCAGATGGTCGCGGACACCGGGCAGCAGCACGTCGGTGACGATCTGACCGACTGGCCGCAGCAGGGCGTCGAGCATCCGCCCCGGCGGTTGCCCGGCCATGCCGGCCAGCGGGTTGACCGGCTTCGGCACCAGCCGTGGCCGGTGCGGTTCCAGCAGTTCCAGCACGGCGTCGCCGCGCACCGGCGTGATGGTGCCGCGCAGCATCTGCGCCAGCCGGAGCGCCGTCCGCGCCTCGTTCACGCCGCGCGGCGGGCGGCTGTCGGGGTAGGTTGGGGGTGGAACTGCGGGTGGTGTCGCCAGGGGGCGGGCAGGCGCCGGGGTGGCGCGGCGGCGCTGGCTGTCATCGTACTTGGTCGGCCAGAAGGCCATGCGGGTGCCGCCGGATCGTAAGCGTCGCTGTACTGAGTATGGGTGCCGTCCGGGGTGGCTTCAAACGAACAATGTTGGGACATGCGGCGCCGCGCCCGCGTGCCAGCCACCGCATGACGCTTGGCACCCGGCCGTTTCCGCATTATCCATAAAATAAGTAGTGGCATTTCGGCGGAGCGGCCGGCGTGGCGGGCAGTGGGGTGGATGTGGCGGTGATGCGGGATGCGAACGGACGGGTGGTCGATCCGGATTCGCCGCTGGCGCTCCGTGCCCACCGCGCCAACCTCGTCAATGTGCCGGCGGCGGTCCTGTGCAGCGAGGGCTACAACGCCGAGCCGCGGCGCCTGCGCATCGGCGCCACCCGCAGCGAGCACGCCGCCCTGTTCGAGGCGCTGGACGAATGCCGCGACGCGCGGACCGCGTCGGACGTCTTCCAGCGCCATATGGCGTCGGTGTTCGGCGTGAACCCGGATTTTTCCGGGTCGGAGGGGCCGGACGGCAGGCGGCGTTTCCGCGCCAGCTACCTGCGCCTGCTGAAGGGCTGGCTGTTCGACAGCAACCGGGCGGAGGGGGCGGTGCTGAAAGGCTGGGTGGAGAGCCGTTTCGGCCTGCTGCCGACCTTCCACCGCGAACCGATCCGCCGCTTCGCCTCCGACGCCTGGGCGGCCTATGGCGAGGACAAGCAGTCGACCCGCTTCCACAACAACAACATCCACCTGCAACTCGACCTGCTCTACGAGTTCTGCCAATGGACGATCCGCCGCGGCTGGCCCGACGCGCCGATGCCCAACTGGGCCTCGCACATCCGGCTGTACCGCGGCGTCAACGATTTCGAGGAACACCACATCGTCGCCCGCCCCGACAAGCGGACGGCGGTGCTGCGGCTGAACAACCTGTGCTCCTTCTCGATCAACCGCGACATCGCCGGCCAGTTCGGCGACTACATCCTCGACGCCTGGGTGCCGTTGTCCAAGGTCGTCTTCTTCCGCGACATTCTGCCGCGCTACCCATTCCAGGGCGAAGGGGAGTATCTGGTGATTGGCGGGGATTACCGGGTGGGTGTGTCGCTTCTCTGACAACCTCACGTCCGGCGGCGGCCCTCTATGGCCGAACCGGGCCCACCAGGAAAGGGCGGGCTTAGCGCCCCCATGGCATGACCGATCCGACCAACCGACCGCCCCCGAGCCTCGCGCCCCCCAGCCTTACGTCCCCGGGCCTCGCGCCGATCCGCCTCACGCCCGAGATCCGATCCAGGGCGCTGGGCGCCTATCTCGGGCTCGCCTGTGGCGATGCGCTGGGCGCCACCGTGGAATTCCTGACCAAGGGCGAGATCGCCCACCAATATGGCGTCCACAAGCACATCAAGGGCGGCGGCTGGCTGAAGCTGCCGGCCGGGCAGGTGACCGACGACACCGAGATGTCGCTGCATCTCGGCCGCGCCATCCTGTCCGGCCCGGAGTGGGACGCCCGCCGCGCCGCCGAGGAGTTCGCCATCTGGCTGAAGTCGGTGCCGGTCGACGTCGGCGACACGACGCGCCGCGGCATCCGCCGCTTCATCATGCACGGCACGCTGGAGGAGCCGGAATCGGAGTACCACGCCGGCAACGGGGCGGCGATGCGCAACCTGCCGGTGGCGCTGGCCACGCTGGGCGACGAGGCGGCGTTCGCGCGCTGGTCGGTCGAGCAGTCGCGCATCACCCACTGCAACGGGCTGTCGGATTCCGCGGTGCTGGCGCTGGGCCGGATGGTGCAGCGGCTGGTGCTGGGCGGCGGCATCGTCGCCGCGCGGGAGGAGGCGAACGCCCTGATCGCCAAGCACCGCCAGTTCAAGTTCGAACCCTACCGCGGCCTGTCCACCGCCTTCGTCGTCGATACGGTGCAGACGGTCTTCCATTATTACTTCCAGACCGACTCGGTCGAATCCTGCGTGGTGGAGACGGTGAACCAGGGCGGCGACGCCGACACCACCGGCGCCATCGCCGGCATGCTGGCCGGCGCCACCTACGGCGTGGAGTCGATCCCGCCGCGCTGGCTGCGCAAGCTGGACCGCAAGGTCCACGACGAGATTTGTCAGCAAACCGAGGCGCTGCTCGCCCGCGCGCCGCTGTTCCAGGGAGAGTGACCGATGGCCGACGTGACCTTCTTCGAGAAGCCCGACTGCGGCGGCAACGCCCGGCAGAGGGCGCTGCTGGCGCAGGCCGGCCACCGGGTGACCGCCCGCGACCTGCTGAGCGAGCCGTGGACCGCGGCGACGCTCCGCCCCTTCTTCGGCGACCGCCCGGTGGCCGACTGGTTCAACCGCGCCGCCCCGGCGGTGAAGTCGGGCGCGGTGGCGCCGGAGGCGCTGGACGAGGCGGCGGCGCTGGCCGCCATGCTGGCCCAGCCGCTGCTGATCCGCCGCCCGCTGATGCAGGTCGGCGACCGCCGGGAGTGTGGTTTCGAGACCGACCGGGTGGACGCCTGGATCGGGCTGGGCATCGCGCCGGGTGGCGTGCCGGCCGCCGGCACGATGGAGGGGTGCCGGCGGCCCGACATGCCGCCGTGCCCGGCGCCCGAGGCGAAGGCCTGAGCGACCCCGGCCGAGGTGCCCGGACCGTTCGGCCGTTCCCGCTTGTGCCCAGCCATGCGAGCCGTTATCACGCTGGCCATTCGCATGTTTCGACCAGCTAAGGTGCCGTGGTGAAGATCCTGTGCGTGATCCCGCATTTCTACCGCCCGAAAGCCGGGCATACGGCGGGTGGGAACAACTCCAACGACATCAGCCGGAAAGCGGAACGCATCGCCGTCCTCGGTGAAACCATCAGCGCCTTCCATCAGCTCTACGGAAACCGGGTGGCCGGCCTCGACCACTGGCGCAAGGTCGCGTGGCAGGCGGCCTCGCCGCACAGCTGCGAGGTCGACGTGGTGGTCTGCACGCTGGGTGACGACCACTTGCTCGATGCACTGGAAATAAGTCCTGTCCTCTATCGGCGGGTGAAAATAAACGATGGGTTCTCGCCCAGCCAGCTCGGTTTCACCGCTCACATGGTGATGCGGGAATTTGCAGGCCGGTATGACTGGTATTGCTATGTTGAAGACGACGTCGTGATGACCGACCCGCTGTTCTTCCGGAAGCGGGCATTGTTCGATGCCGAATTCGGCCCTGAAGCCTTGTTGCAGCCCAACAGGTTCGAAAACAACTCTCCGTTCGGCTACAAGGTCTACCCCGACTACATACTTGGAAGCCCTTGGACCAAGCCGTTTCAGGATCTTTCCGATCGGCCGGATTTGACTCTGGAGTTTCTTGGGGAACCTGTCCGTTTCGAACGCACCTCGTACCCATCGGCCGGGAGTTTTTTTCTGAACGCGGCGCAGCTTGAACGATGGCTCTCGCACCCGGCGTTCCTCGACATGGATGAGTCCTTCCTGGGGCCGCTCGATTCGGCGGGGATCCTGTCGGTCATGAAGACGTTCCGGGTCTACAAGCCGGTCCTGGACCACGCGCCCTTCCTTGAGGTGAAGCATGGGTCCCCCCGCTGGGCGCCCACGGTCGGGCTGGAGGACCGCCCGGTGATCGCCCGAACGCAACCCTTTGCCGATCTTCCGGACCACGCTCACGAAGACGAGGACAGGCAGCCGGACGATGCGGCGGTCGCCCCGAACTGAGACGGGCTGTCCGCCGCGGCGCCCTTGTCGCTCTGGGCCACCGCCACCGCAAAAACGTGACGTTCCGCCCGGCCTGTCGTAGCTTGTCCGACCAAACGCGACGACAAGCGGGACACGAGGACCACCATGTGCGAACTCCTGGGCATGAGCGCCAACGTGCCCACGGACATCTGCTTCAGCTTCGCCGGGCTGATGCGGCGGGGTGGGGAAACCGGGCCGCACCGCGACGGCTGGGGCATCGCCTTCTACGAGGGCAAGGGCTGCCGCACCTTCCATGACCCGGCCCCCAGCAGCGAGTCGGAGATCGCCCGGCTGGTCAGCCAGTATTCCATCAAGTCCTGCACCGTGATCTCGCACATCCGCCGGGCCAACCGCGGCCGCGTCGCGCTGGAGAACACCCACCCCTTCACCCGCGAGCTGTGGGGGCGGGTGTGGACCTTCGCCCACAATGGCCAACTGAAGGGCATCAAGGACCGCATCCTCACCTTCTACGAGCCGGTCGGCTCCACCGACAGCGAGCACGCCTTCTGCTGGCTGCTCGACCAGATCCGCATGCAGTACCCCGAGCCGCCGAAATCGACCGGCGGGCTGATGCGGCTGATCCGCCATCTGGCCGCCGACCTCGGCTCGCTCGGCGTGTTCAACATGCTGCTCAGCGACGGCCGCTTCCTGTGGTGCCATTGCGCCACCAACCTGGCGTGGCTGACCCGCAAGGCGCCCTTCGGCGCCGCGACGCTGGTCGACGCCGACATGAGCGTCGACTTCTCGCGGGAGACGACGCCGAACGACATCGTCACCGTCGTCGCCACCCGCCCGCTGACCCGCGACGAAGCCTGGACGGTGATGGAGCCGGGACGGATGGCGGTCTTCCGCAGCGGCCGGCTGGTGGCTTGACCGGGCGGTCGTGGGGCCGGGTCACCGCTGGCGGATTGTTGCTTCCAGAGAGACGATCTTTCGCGCACAGGCCGGCTTAACCGCTGGAAATCAAAAGAGCATCTTGGGCTTCAGAGATTGACCGGCAGCGATGGCAGCAACGATTGCCACCAGCGGCCGGCCGCAACCACCAAGAGGCTCCTCCCGTCATGACCACGATCCTGCACGTCGACTCCAGCCCGCTCGGCACCGCGTCCGTCACCCGCCAGTTGACCGCCTCCATCGTCGAGGCGCTGGTGAAGGCCGATCCGGCGGCCACCGTCGTGACCCGCGACGTCGCCGCCAACCCGCCGGCCCATCTGGACGGGGAACTGCTGCAGGTCGTCAAGCTCCGCAACCTGGAGGGTCTGAACGACCGCCAGCGCGACGAGCTGGCCCTGACCGACGCGCTGGTCGACGAGTTCCTGGCCGCCGACGTCGTGGTGATCGGCGCCCCGATGTACAATTTCTCGATCCCGACCCAGCTCAAGGCCTGGATCGACCGCCTCGCCCAGGCCGGCCGCACCTTCCGCTACACCGAGAAGGGCCCCGAGGGTCTGGCCGGCGGCAAGCGCGTGATCGTCGCGTCGGGGCGTGGCGGCGTCTACTCGACCAACCCGGCGCTGGCCGGCCTCGACCACCAGGAAGCCTACCTGCGCGCCGTGCTGGGCTTCTTCGGCATCACCGACGTGACCTTCATCCGCGCCGAAGGCATCGGCATGGGTCCGGAGGCCAAGGACAAGGCGCTGGCCGGTGCGGCGAAGGAGATCGAAGGGCTGCTGGTCGCGGCCTGAGGGGTTTGAGGGGCGGCTCCGATTGCCCCCTCCCTAACCCTCCCCCGCTTCGCGGGAGAGGGGATTGCCGCCGAACGCTGATAACGCTCTCGCCTCACCAAGCATCCTAACCCCCTCTCCCGCGAAGCGGGGGAGGGATGGGGAGGGGGCATCGAAGCCGACACCCCTACTGGAACGCCACCTCCGCCAAGCTGCGCAGCTTGCGGGAGTGCAGCGTCTCCATTCCGTGCTCGCGCAGCAGTTCCATCGCCAGCACGCCGATCTTCAGATGCTGGTCGACCCGCTCGCGGTAGAAGCGGTCGGCCATGCCCGGCAGCTTCAACTGCCCATGCATCGGCTTGTCCGACACGCACAGCAACGTCCCGTACGGCACGCGGAAGCGGAAGCCGTTCGCGGCGATCGTCGCGCTTTCCATGTCCAGCGCGATCGCGCGGCTCTGGCTGAAGCGCATCAATGGTTCGCGGTGGTCGCGCAGCTCCCAGTTCCGGTTGTCGATGGTGGCGACGGTGCCGGTGCGCATGATGCTCTTCAGGTCGAACCCCGACAGGCCGGTCACCCGCTCCACCGCGGTTTCCAGCGCGCGCTGCACCTCGGCCAGCGCCGGCACCGGCACCCACAGCGGCAGGTCGGCGTCGAGCACATGATCCTCGCGGACATAGCCGTGGGCCAGCACATAGTCGCCCAGCCGCTGGGTGTGGCGCAGGCCGGCGCAATGGCCCAGCATGATCCAGGCGTGCGGGCGCAGCACCGCGATGTGGTCGGTGATGGTCTTGGCGTTCGACGGGCCAACGCCGATGTTCACCAGCGTGATGCCGTTGCCGTCCGGCCGTGTCAGGTGGTAGGCCGGCATCTGCGGCATGCGCGTCAGCCTGGCCGAAGCGGAGTCCACCGTGCCGCCCAGGTTCTGGTTGGTGGTGACGATGTCGCCCGGCTCGACGAAGCGGTCATACTGGCTGCGGTAGGCGGCCAGATCGGCGTCGCCGGTCGGCTCCATGATCTCGCGCGACAGCCGGATGAACTCGTCGACGTAGAACTGGTAGTTGGTGAACAGGACGAAGTTCTGGAAATGCTCCGGCGCCGTCGCGGTGTAGTGGCGCAGCCGGTGCAGCGAGAAATCCACCCGCGGCGCGGTGAACAGGGCAAGCGGCTTCACCGCGTCCGGCCCGGTGTCGCAGGTGCCGTTGACGATCGTGTCGTCCATCCGCGCCAGATCGGGCAGGTCGAACAGGTCGGGCAGCCGGGTCAGGCGGTCGGGCGGCAGGTCGCCTTCGACATACATGCCGTTCGGGAAGGCGAAGTGGATCGGGATCGCCTCCTCGCTGACGCCGACCTCCAGCGGAACCTCGTGGTTGCGCAGTAGCAGCGTGAACTGTTCCAGCAGATAGCGCTCGAACAGGTCGGGCCGGGTCACCGTGGTGGCATGGACGCCGACGCCCTCGACGAAGCCGTAGGACAGGCGGGTGTCGACCCCGGCGCCGGAGGTCACCGCCACCCGGACATAGGGGTAGCAGGCCCGGTTGCGCCCGCCTTCCTCCTCGCCCTGGGTGTAGTCGGCGAAGCGCTGGCGCAGAAAGGCGGTGTTGCGCTCGTAGATGTCGCGCACGCAGGCCAGCGCGGCTTTGGCATCGGTGAAGCGCCCGGCAGACCCGGGCTGGAGCGGGGCTTGATCGGTCATGCCTTCGAAGATGGCGTACGAACGACCGGGTGGAAAGGCCGAATTTCGGCCAATCCCGGCCCCCAGCCCTTTGGTCAAGCTCCGTACGACCTGCCGTCAGTCGGCGTTCAGCCCCATCAGCGACTTGGCAAAGGCGTCGGCGTCGAACGGGCGCAGGTCGTAGATGCCCTCACCGACGCCGATGGCATGGACCGGGATCCTGAACTTCTCCGCCAGCGACACCAGCACGCCGCCGCGGGCCGAGCCGTCCAGCTTGGTCAGGATCAGGCCGTTGACGTTGACCATGTCGCGGAAGATCTCGACCTGGGAATGGGCGTTCTGGCCGGTGGTGGCGTCCAGCGTCAGCAGGGTGGTGTGCGGTGCCGTCTCGTCCAGCTTCTTGATGACGCGGACGATCTTGCGCAGCTCTTCCATCAGGCCGGTCTTGTTCTGCAGGCGGCCGGCGGTGTCGATCAGCAGCACGTCGACCTTCTCGGCCCGCGCGCGCTCCAGCGCGTCATAGGCGAGGCCGGCGGCGTCCGCCCCGGTGTCGCGCGCCACGACCGGGCAGCCGGTGCGCTCGCCCCAGATCTTCAGCTGGCTGACCGCGGCGGCGCGGAAGGTGTCGCCGGCGGCCAGCATCACGCTCTTGCCCTCCGCCTTGAACTGGCGGGCGAGCTTGCCGATGGTGGTGGTCTTGCCGGTGCCGTTGACGCCGACGACCAGGATGACGTGGGGCGCCAGCGCCGGGTCCAGCTCCAGCGGCTTGGCCACCGGGCCGACGATCTTCGCCACCTCGGCGGCGAGCGTCACCTTGACCTCCTCCGGCGACACCTCCTTGCCGAAGCGGGTGCGCGCCAGCTCCGCCGTGACCTTCGCCGCGGTGGCGGGGCCGAGGTCGGCGGTGATCAGCAGTTCCTCCAGCTCCTCCAGCGCCTCATCGTCGAGCTTGCGCTTGGTGAAGATGCCGGTGATGCCGTCGGTCAGCTTGGACGACGACTTCGACAGGCCTTCCTTCAGCTTGGCGAACCAGCCCTTCTTGCTCGGCGGCGCCTCGTCCGCCGGCACGGCCGCCACCGGAGCCGGGGCAGGGACCGGCACCGGCACCGGTTCGGGGATGGGCGCCATCTCCGGTACCGGCTCGACCACCGGTTCGATGAACGGGGCGGGGGCGGGCGGGGCGATGGGCGGCGCGGCGGGCGGTTCCGGAACCTTCTCCACAACCGGCGGCGGGGCCGGTGCCGGCACCGGTTCGGGCGCGGGGGTCTCGACCTTTGCCGATTCGGGGATCGCCGCCTCGTCCTTGGGGGCGGTCTCTTCGGGCTTCTTGCGGCCGAACCAGCGGAGAATCATGGAATGTCCGATGTCAGAGAGGGGCCGATATCACGATCAACGGGGGCTGCCGACCAGCACGCCGTCCGTCACGCCGGTGATCGTGGCGGGGACCAGCGAACCGGCGGGGAAGGCGGTGGTCCCCAGGCGCACCGCGGCGAACTGCTCGGTCCGGCCGAGGTCGTCCTTCTCCACCAGCACCGTCGCGCTGCGGCCGACCATCCCGGCCAGCGTCCGCGCCTCCGCCTCCGCACCCACGGCACGCAGGCGGGCAGCGCGTTCCTTGCGGACGGCGCCGTCGACCTGCGGCATGCGGGCGGCCGGCGTGCCGGGGCGCGGGCTGTAGGGGAAGACATGCAGCCAGGTCAGGCCGCACTCCTCCACCAGCCGCAGGGTGTTCTGGAACATCTCCTCGGTTTCCGTCGGGAAACCGGCGATGAAGTCGGCGCCGAACACCACGTCGGGGCGGATGCGGCGCACGCGCTCGCAGAAGGCGATAGCGTCGGCGCGGCCGTGGCGGCGCTTCATCCGCTTCAGCACCATGTCGTCGCCGGCCTGGAGCGACAGATGCAGGTGCGGCATCAGGCGCGGCTCGTTCTCGATCAGGCGCCAGAGGTCCTCGTCCATCTCGATGCAGTCGATGGAGGACAGCCGCAGCCGCGGCAACTCCGGCACGCACGCCAGCAGCCGGCGGACCATCTGGCCCAGCGACGGCGCACCCGGCAGGTCGGGGCCATAGCTGGTGATGTCGACGCCGGACAGCACCACCTCGTTGTAGCCGGCCTTCACCAGCGCCTGGACCTGCTCGACGATGCCGCCGATCGGGACGGAGCGCGAGGGCCCTCGGCCGTAGGGGATGATGCAGAAGGTGCAGCGGTGGTCGCAGCCCTGCTGGACCTGGACAAAGGCGCGGGCGCGGTCCTCGAACCCGCCGATCAGGTGACCGGCGGTTTCCTTGACCGACATGATGTCGTTGACCAGCACCTTCTCGGTCGGCGGCAGGCCCCAGCTTTCGGGCTGGAGCTTTTCCTGGTTGCCCAGGACCTGATCGACCTCCGGCATCGCGGCGAAGCGCTGCGGGTCGATCTGTGCCGCACAGCCGGTGACGACGATGCGCGCGTCCGGCCGCTCCCGCCGCAGCTTGCGGATGGTCTGGCGCGCCTGGCGCTCGGCCTCCGACGTCACCGCGCAGGTGTTGACGATCACCACATCGTCCAGCCCGGCGCTGCGCGCGTGGTTGCGCATCACCTCGGACTCGTAGGTGTTCAGCCGGCAGCCGAAGGTGACGATCTCGGGGCCGGCCTGCGTCATGGTGTCGTCGGTGCTGTCGCTCATTCCGAAACCAGTGCGGGCGACAGCCGCCCGCTGAAGCTCAGCGCCACCGGGCCGGTCATCAGGACGCGGTTGTCCTCCGTCCATTCGATCGTCAGGGTGCCGCCGTCCAGGAGGATGTCGGCCTTGCGGCCGGTCAGGCCACGGCGGACCGCCGCGACCAGCGTGGCGCAGGAGCCGGAACCGCAGGCCTGGGTGATTCCGGCGCCCCGCTCCCACACCCGCATGCGGATGGCGGTGGGCGACAGCACCTGGGCGAATTCGATGTTGGCGCGCTCGGGGAAGGCCGGGTGGTGCTCGAACACCGGGCCGACCTCCTCCAGCGGCACCGCCTCGGCGTCGTTCACGAAGAAGACGGCGTGCGGGTTGCCCATGTTGACCGCGACCGGGCCGGCGAAGCCGCCATGCTCCACCGCATCGACCCGCAGCGTGTCGGCGGGCTCCGCCAGCGGGATGGCGCTCCAGTCGAGCCGCGGCTCGCCCATGTCGACGGTGATGCGGCCGTTGTCGGCCCAACTGGCGTGCAGCAGGCCGGCGGCGGTCTGGAAGCTGGCGCGGTCGCCGCCGCTCTCTTCCATCAGCAGCCAGCCGACGCAGCGCGACGCGTTGCCGCAGGCGCCGGCCTCGCTGCCGTTGGCGTTGAAGATGCGCATGAAGGCGGCGGCGCCCGGCGCGTCCGTCCGCTCCAGAACGATCAACTGGTCGCAGCCCACCCCGGTCCGGCGGTCGGCGATGGCGCGCACCTCGGCCTCGGACGGCCGATACGGCGTGGAGCGGGCGTCGATCACGACGAAGTCGTTGCCGAGGCCATGCATCTTCAGGAAGTCGCGGGTCATGACCGCCGTTATATGGCGAGCGGCGGGGATAAGTCCATAAGGCGCCGCGCAACGCAGGCTCGCAGCCGCCGTGGCCGCCGACGCGCCGCCTTTTGTCACGCCCCCTTGAACACCAGATGCTTGGACGCCGCGAAGTTGAAGAACATGCCGGCGATGGAGCCGGCGGCGACGGCCAGGAACGGGTGGGCCGCCACCGTCTCCACGCCGGACTCCAATCCGACCGACACGCCGTAGTTCACCACGCCGCCGATGGCGTTGGCGGCGATGAACTTGGCCCACTGGCGGTGCAGCGGCTCGTTGGCGGCGCCGCGGAAGGTGAAGGCGCGGTTCAGCGCCCAGGTCGCCGTGGCGGCGGCGAAGAAGGACGGCACGCGGGCGGCGAAGAACTGCAGCCCCAGCGCCAGCCCGGCGTAGAGCACGACCGTGTCCACCACCAGCCCGATGATGCCGACCACGCCGAACTTGGCGAACTGCACGCCGAGCCGGCCGAGCCGACTGTCGAGCAGTCCGGCCACCACGCCGCTCAACGCCGCGCGTCCGGCTGGGCCAGCGGCGGGTGGTTGCCCGGCGCGCGCAGCGACAGGTAATGCATGCGCTTGGCCTCGCGGCGGCCATGGGTGACGGTGTCCAGGATCAGCCCGCAGGTCAGGCTGAGGAAGCCCAGCAGCATCAGCCCGGTGGCGAGCAGGGCGGTGGGGAAGCGCGGGACCAGTCCGGTTGCGAAATAGGTGGTGACGACCGGGATGCCCAGGATCACCGACAGCAGGGCCAGCAGGCCGAACAGGGCGGAAAAGAAGGGCAGCGGCCGCTCTTCCTTCACCAGGATGACGATGGTGCGCAGGATGCGGATGCCGTCACGGATGGTGTTCAGCTTGCTGTGCGACCCGGGCGGACGGTCCTTGTAGGGGGTCTTGACCTCGGCGATCGGCATGCGCAGTTCCAGCGCATGGACGGTCAGCTCCGTTTCGGTTTCGAAACCACTGGCCAGCGCTGGGAAGGACTTCACGAAGCGGCGTGAGAAGACGCGGTAGCCCGACAGCATGTCGTTGATCCGGCTGCCGAAGATCTTGGCGACCATGCCGGTCAGCACCAGATTGCCGAAGCGGTGGCCGGGCCGATAGGCGGCGACGATGTCGGTCACCCGCGCGCCGTTGACCATGTCCAGCTGCTCCTCCCACAGGCGCTTGACCAGCAGCGGGGCGCTGGGCGCGTGGTAGGTGGCGTCGCCGTCGACCAGCACATACACGTCCGCCTCGATGTCGGCGAACATGCGGCGCATGACGTTGCCCTTGCCCTGCAGCGGCTCGCGCCGGACCACGGCGCCGGCGGCGCGCGCCACCTCCACCGTCCGGTCCGACGAGTTGTTGTCGTAGACATAGACGATGGCGTCGGGCAGCGCCGCGCGGAAGTCCTGCACCACGGAGGCGATCGCCGCCTCTTCGTTGTAGCAGGGGACCAGCACGGCGATGGTGGGGGCCGGGCCGGCCATCGTGGCGTCCAGCGGCGTTCCCGAATCGGCGGTGCCGGGGGCGGAGGCGGGGCGGTCGACGGTCGATACGGTCATGGTCGGGGCTTCGGGCTCGGAAAAGGGCAGGGGCGGCGCGGAGTGATGACGGGGCGATAAACAGCACAAACGGGGCGATTATTCCACTGTCTCCCGGGAGACTGTACACAAGTTGAGGGGTTCCCCGAGATTGTTGGGGATCACCCGGCAGCGCTGCGGATCGAGCCGCAGCCCCATCAGCGCCGCCGCCTTGGCGGCTCCGGCCGTGTCGGGGACGGTGCTCAGCATCAGGAACGGGCCGCGGTGGGCCGCCACCTTGTCCTTCAGGATGGCGAGATAGCCGTTGCCGACCGAATCCGGCTGCAGGAAGTTGGACTGGATGCGCACGAAGGTGGTTCGCGGCGGAAAGGACGGGATGACGTGCGCGATGGCCCAATAGCCGGCCATCAGCACCATGGTGTCGTCCGCGTCCTCGATCGGCGGCACCTCCGCCGTCACCCAGCGCTGGTCCGCGCCGGTGGGCCAGGGGATGCGGCCCCAGTCGGCCGGCTGCACCGTCAGTTGCACCAGCGCCAGCAGCGCCACCGCCAGCCCGATGCGCAGCCGGTGCGCCAGCGGCAGCAGCCCCACCGCCATCACCAGCGCCAATGGCGCCAGCATCTCCAGCGGCACGAGGTAGCGGTAGATGCAGAACATCACCACCCACAGCGCGTAGGTGACGGTCAGCGCCACCAGCAGGTAACGCGTCGCCGGCCCCTCGGTCAGCCAGTCATTCCGCTTTCCCAACGATCGGCCGGCCAGGACGCCGACGAATCCGACCGGTACCAGAACGAACAGCGCCAGCACCCGCAGGTCGAACCATGGCACCTCGCCCACCGTCAGGGGCGAGACGGTGAAGACGAACGGGAAGAACAGCCGCGCCAGCAGGCTCGGCGGGAAGAAGCCGACATTGACGTAGTCGGACAGCGCGGCGAAAGGCGACTTGAAGATGTGGTTCATGTGCGGGAACACCGGGTTCCCGTAATCGTGCCACAGATGGGCCATCCAGACCCCGCCGCCCAACGCCAGCCCGCCCAGCACCCCGATCCCGAAGAAGAAGGCCAGCCACAGCCGCCGCCACGGCGCCGCGGGCAGCGCCAGGAAGGCGAGGCAGAGGCCGACGGCGTAGATCACCGTCGGATTCTTCAGCCCCATCGCCGCCCCGGCGAACAGCCCGGCCGCCGCCACCCGCCCGAACGCCGGCAGCGCCCGTCCGTCGAGAATCCCGGGCAGCCCACGCGCGACCACCACCAGCGCCCCCAGCACGCCCAGGCTGACGACGTTGTCCTGAAAGGTGGTGCCGATCAGCCCGAGCGTGCCGCCGCCCAGCCCGCCCATCACCGCCAGTGCCATGGCGATCAAGGTTCGTTGCAGAGCCGGACCATTCCGCAGGCAGGACGATGCCAGCAGGAACAGCAGCGACAGGTTAACGCCCTGGACCGTTCCCCAGATGAACCCGGCCACCCGCGCCGGCAGATGGCTGGCCAGCAGGTAGAAGGGCACGTCCAGCAGCGGGCTGTAGAAGGTCGGCATCTGCGCCGGCAGCAGATCCCGCCCGATCCGCCCGGTCAGCATCGCGTAGCCGTTGTACCAGTGGTAGTTCCGCAGGTCCCAGTTGGCGTCCATGCCGAAGGCCAGCGTCAGCAGCCCGTAGGCCAGCGGCGCCAGCAGCAGGAAAGCCCGGCCGGCGAGGCGGGCGCGGCGGTCGTCGTCGAGGGTGGACATCGGATCGGCTGGGCCTTGGTCGTTGGGGGAACGCACGGGTGGCGACTTGGTAGGCGGCTGCCACGTCCACCGCAAGGGCCGCCGTGACGGCTGCCATGGCGGTCGGGGCGCGTCAGCCCGGTGAAACGGCTGCGTCCTGCCGGCGCAGCCAGTCGGGCAGCCCCGGCAGGGCGACATGATCGCGGTGGTAATGCTCCAGCAGGAAATAGCGCCCGGTCTCCACCGCCGGGCAGCCCGGAATGGTGACGAGCCGGCCGCCGGCCAGCCGCTGGTCGATGAACAGCAGCGGCACCAGCGCTATTCCCAAGCCATCCTCCGCCGCCTGGATGGCGACAAAGGTGTGGTCGACCTCCAGCCGGTTGCGCAGCCGGTCGGCGCCGATCCGGTTGGCGGCGCACCAGTGCAGCCACAGGTCGGGGCGGGCCCGGATGGTGATGATGGTGCGCTCCGCCAGCCCGTCCGGCATCGCCGCCACGTCCAGTTCGGCCAGCAGGCGCGGGCTGCACACCGGCGCCGAGCGCTCGACCATCAGCGGGGTGGGCGTCAGGCCGCCGAAATGACCGGGATCGCGGCGGATGGCGTAGTCGAGCGGGCGCGACAGGTCGATCCGGTCCGGGGCGGTGAACAGCGACAGCTCGACGTCGGGAAAAGCCGCCTTGAAGGCTGGCAGCCGGGGCAGCAGCCAGTGCATCGCGAAGGTCGGGATGCAGTCGAGATGGACGGTGCGCCGGGCGTCGACCTCCCCCAGCGTGCCGGTGGCGGTGGCCAACTGGTCGAACAGGTCGGCGACCCGCACGAAATAGCGGGCGCCGAACGGGGTCAGCCGGACCTGCCGGCGCGACCGGTCGAACAGAGCCAGCCCCAGTCACTCCTCCAGCAGGCGGATCTGCCGGCTGACGGCGCCGGTGGTGACGCACAGCTCGTCGGCGGCGGCGCGGAAGCTGCCGTGGCGCGCCGCCGCCACGAAGGTGCGTAGCGCGTTGAGCGGGGGGAGGGGGCTGGGCATCCGTTGATTTTTTCTCAAGGGTCGCCGCAGAACAAGTCGTTTTTCGGGAGGGCGGGCGGCCGCTACCGTGGGGCTCATCAAACATCGACCGGCGGAATGGTGGGGCGTGGAGCAACGGAACGGAGTCCGGCGCGATGATTCGGCGGTGCCGGCGCGGCTGGTGTGGGCGCTGGGGCTGTCGCAGCTTCTGTGCTGGGGCGTGTCCTATTACCTGATCGGCCTGTTCGGCGTGGCGATGGCCGCCGATCTGGGGCATGGGCTGCCGGCGATCCATGGCGGCTTCACCGTGGCGCTGATCGTCATGGGGCTGGTGTCGTCCCGCGTCGGGCGCGGCATCGACCGGCGGGGTGGCCGGCCGGTGATGGTCGCCGGCTCGGTCCTGATGGCGGCCGGGTGCCTGGGGCTGGCGCTGGCGCAGGAACTGGTCGCCTATTACGCCGCCTGGATCGTGCTCGGCCTCGCCATGCGGATGACGCTGTACGACGCCGCCTTCGCCGCGCTGGCCCGCATCGGCGGCCGCGCGGCGCGCACGCCGATCTCGCAGATCACCCTGCTCGGCGGGCTGGCCTCCACCGTGATGTGGCCGGTCGGGCAGGGGCTGGCGGACGCGGTCGGCTGGCGCGGCGCGTTGTGCGCCTATGCGGTGCTGGCCCTGGCGACGGTGCCGCTGCACCGCCAGATCCCGGCGGACCGTCATGTGGAGGCCGCGCCGGCGCCATCCGGCCGGCCATCACCCACCCCCGCGCCGTCGGCGCCGCCGTCCCGGCTGGCCCCGGTCCTCTACGCGCTGATCGTGGCGCTGACCGGCATGCTGAATTCGGGGATGTCCGCCCACATGATCGGGCTGCTGGGCGGGCTCGGCATGGCGCCGGCCCTGGCGGTGTGGGTGTCCACGCTGCGCGGCGTCGGCCAGTCGGCCGCCCGTCTGGCCGAGATCCAGTTCGGCAAGCGCCTGTCGGCCTTCGGGCTGGCCATCCTGGCGACCGCGCTGGTGGTGCCCGGATTCCCGCTTCCCGTCGCGTTCGGGGCGACGCCGGCGGCCGGGATCGCCTTCGCCCTGCTGTTCGGCGCCGGCAATGGGCTGGTCACCATCGTGCGCGGCGCCTTGCCGCTGGTGCTGTTCGACCCGGCGCACTATGGTCAGACCGTCGGGCGCCTCATCACCCCCGGCTTTTTCGCCTCGGCGCTGGCCCCGCTGCTGTACGCGCTGGTCATCGAACGGTTCGGCGACGCGGCGGCGCTGTGGCTGTCCTTCCTGCTGGCGATCGGCGCGCTGGCGGCGGCCTTGGTCCTGGCGTTGCGCTTCAGGGCTGAATCGGCGGGGGTTTTGCGCAAGAATCATGCGTAATGGCGCATTTGCGCATGCCTGTTCGCTCGCCGCGCGTGGGGAAAAGGGCAAGCTTCCTCTGGCAATGGCTTGTTCGGTCTGCTATTCACCACGCTCTGCATGCGCACGCTTGCGCCTTCTTGCGCGACAGGATTTCTGGCGATGGATAAGTTCACGGTTCTCACCGGCGTTGCGGCGCCGCTGCCGATGATCAACGTCGACACCGACATGATCATCCCGAAGCAGTTCCTGAAGACCATCAAGCGGACGGGGCTGGGCAAGCATCTGTTCGACGAGATGCGTTACACCCCCGATGGGCAGGAGATCCCGGACTTCGTCCTGAACAAGCCGGCCTACCGCGGCGCCAGCATTCTGGTGTCCGGCGACAATTTCGGCTGCGGCTCCTCGCGGGAGCATGCGCCGTGGGCGCTGGCCGACTTCGGCATCCGCTGCATCATCGCCCCCAGCTTCGCCGACATCTTCTACAACAACTGTTTCAAGAACGGCATCCTGCCGATCAAGTTGCCGAAGGAGCAGGTCGACCTGCTGCTCGACGACGCGTCGCGCGGGTCGAACGCCGTCATAACGGTCGACCTTGAGAAGCAGACCATCACCGGCCCCGACGGCGGCTCCATCACCTTCGAGCTGGACCCGTTCCGCAAGCATTGCCTGCTGAACGGCCTGGACGACATCGGCCTGACGCTTCAGCAGGTCGGCCAGATCGACGGGTACGAGGGCAAGCAGCGCGCCGGCCAGCCGTGGATGTGGGGCTGACCGCCCCCGTCCAGCCCCCGATTTCCACAGCCCTGTCTTCTTGACGTCTGACTTTTTGGGAGTGCGTGCGCCATGCCCGCCAATAAGAAGCTTCTGTTCCTCCCCGGTGACGGCATCGGTCCGGAGGTGATGCGCCAGGTCCGCCGGGTCGTCGACTGGATGGACCGCAAGCGCAAGGTCACCTTCGACGTGTCCGAAGGTCTGGTCGGCGGCGCGGCGATCGACGCCCACGGCGTGCCGCTGTCGGACGCGACGCTGGCCGAAGCGCTGGCGGCGGACGCGGTGATGCTGGGCGCCGTCGGCGGCCCGAAGTGGGACAACCCCACCGACTACACCAAGCGTCCGGAAGCCGGCCTGCTGGCCCTGCGCAAGGAACTCGGCCTGTTCGCCAACCTGCGCCCGGCGGTGGTGTTCGACGCGCTGGTCGACGCCTCGACCCTGAAGGCCGACGTCATCCGCGGCCTCGACATCCTGATCGTGCGCGAGCTGACCGGCGGCGTCTATTTCGGTGAGCCGCGCGGCATCACCGACATCGGCAACGGCGAGCGCCGCGGCGTCAACACCCAGGTCTACACGACGTCGGAAATCCGCCGCGTCGCCCGCGTCGCGTTCGAGCTGGCCCGCAAGCGCGGCAACAAGCTCTGCTCGATGGAGAAGGCGAACGTCATGGAGTCCGGCCTGCTGTGGCGGCAGGAAGTGACCAAGCTCCACCAGGAGGAGTTCCAGGACGTCGAGCTGAGCCACATGTACGCCGACAACGGCGCCATGCAGCTGCTGAAGAACCCGAAGCAGTTCGACGTGATCGTCACCGACAACCTGTTCGGCGACATCCTGTCGGACGAGGCGGCGATGATGACCGGCTCGCTCGGCATGCTGCCGTCGGCCTCGCTCGGCGCCCCGGACGCGAACGGCAGCCGCAAGGCGCTGTACGAGCCGGTGCACGGCTCTGCCCCGGACATCGCCGGCCGCGACCTGGCCAACCCCTGCGCGACCCTGCTGTCCTTCGCGATGTGCCTGCGCTACTCGTTCAACCTGGACGAGGACGCCAAGCTGATCGAAAAGGCCATCCAGAACGTGCTGGGCGGCGGCATGCGCACGGCCGACATCATGGCCCCGGGCATGGCGCGCTGCTCCACCACGGTGATGGGTGACTCGATCCTGCGCGAGCTGGACAAGGTCGCGTCCTGATCGGCTTGATGGGCCGATTGGCTTGATGGCCTCTCCGGCCTGACGGCTTGAGCGAAAAAGCCTCCGTCCTCAATCCGAGGGCGGAGGCTTTTTCATGCTCCCATGCAAGCCTTCAATCGCTCCCGGCCGGGCGGTCGGCCGTGCGGCCGCCGTGGCTCGCCTGTCCGCCCTTGCGACCGGCTTCCGCCGCCAGCGAGGGGTTCTTCGAGAAGCTGCGCGACGAGGCGGGCACGCTGCGCCCCCCTTTGCGCCCAGCCTCTGCGGCGAGTTCCGGGTTCTTTGAAAAGCTGCGTTTGTCGGCCGGCACGCTTTCACCGCCTTTGCTGGCGATCTGGCGTTGCCGATCGGGGTCCATCGACGCGAATCCGCGGCCGGACGTGCGACCGCTCTCTTTCGAGGCCATAACCAACCTCCGACTGTGCCTTGTTGAATGGACAACCGGGCAGACGGGCGGTTGGTTCCAACCGACGAACAGATTCCGCAACGGAACGTTTGGTGCGCGATCTTATTCTATCGCGTCGAGCCGGCTGATGGCGTCGGCCAGCGCAACCAGGCGTCGGGCGTTCTCGACGTGCAGGTTCTCCACCAGCTTGCCGTCGACCAGCACCACGCCCTTTCCGGCGGCCGCCGCCTCGGCGTGCGCGGCGATGATGCGGTGGGCGTGGGCGATCTCGCCAGCGTCGGGGGCGAAGGCGGCGTTGCAGGCGGCGATGGTCTTGGGGTGGATCAGCGTCTTGCCGTCGAATCCCAACTCGCGTCCCTGCCGGCAGGAGGCGGCGAAGCCCTCGTCGTCGTTCAGGTCGAGATGCACGCCATCCAGGATCGCCAACCCGTAGGCCCGCGCCGCCAGCAGGCACAGGCCAAGGCTGGTGATCATCGGCAGCCGCTGCGCCGTGTGGGCGGCGTGCAGGTCCTTGGCGAGGTCCGAGGTGCCAAGCACCAGCGCGCCGACGGCGGGGGAGGCGCCGGCGATCTCCTTGGCGTTCAGGACGCCGAGCGGCGTCTCCATCATGCACCAGATCGTCTGGCTGTCCGGAGATCCTGCGGCGCGCAGCACCGCTTCGGCTTGCCGGACGGCGTCGGCGCTCTCCACCTTCGGCAGCAGCACGGCGTCGGCGCCGCTGGTCGCCGCCATCCGCAGGTCGTCGTAGCCCCAGGGGGTGTTCAGCCCGTTGGTGCGGACGATCAGCTCGCGCCCGCCATAGCCGCCGCCGGCCAGCGCCTGGGCGATGGTGTCGCGGGCGGTGGCCTTGGCGTCGGGCGCCACCGCGTCCTCCAGGTCGAGGATCAGCCCGTCGGCGGGCAGGCTGCGCCCCTTCTCCAGGGCGCGGGCGTTCGAGCCCGGCATGTAGAGCACGCTGCGGCGGGGGCGGACGGTCATGACCATGGCGGTGTCCCGGAAACTGCGAGTGGGAAAAGGCGAACGGTTGGTGCGGCCAGCTTTAGCCGCGCGCCCCGGCGCTGTCCATGGGCCACGCCGCCACAGCCCGTTCGGTCGAACGTCCACGCATGGCAGCCATGCCCCTGGCCGGGTGGACGGGGCCGGAGTCGGCGGCTTTACCGTTGGCGGGGCGTCGCATAGGCTCTTGCCCCATGAAGACCGTCCTCACCATCCAATCGCACGTCGCCTATGGCTATGTCGGCAACCGGGCCGCGGTGTTCCCGCTGCAACGGCTGGGCATCGACGCCGTGGCGGTGAACACCGTCCAGTTCTCCAACCACACCGGCTACGGCGCCTGGACCGGGCAGGTCTTCACGGCGGAGCACATCGCCGACGTGGTCGACGGCATCGACGCCCGCGGCGTGCTGCCGACCTTCGACGCGGTGCTGTCCGGCTATATGGGCGACGTCGGGCTGGGTCAGGTGATCGTCGAGACGGCGGCGCGGGTCAAGGCCGCCAACCCCAAGGCGGTCTATTGCTGCGACCCGGTGATGGGCGATGTCGGCCGCGGCTTCTTCGTGCGGCCCGGCCTGCCGGAGTTCATCAAGGAGCACGCGGTGCCCGCCGCCGACCTGATGACGCCGAACCAGTTCGAGCTGGAGTATCTGACCGACCGCACCGTCTCCACGCTGGACGACGCGCTGGCGGCGACCGCGGCGCTGCGGGCGCGCGGGCCGCGGCTGGTTCTGGTGACCAGCCTGACCCGCAGCGACGCCGACGCCGATAGCATCGAGATGCTGGTGGACGGCACCGACGGCGCCTGGCTGGTGGCGACGCCGCGTCTGGTCTTCGACCCGCCGCCCAACGGGTCGGGCGACGCGGTGGCGGCGCTGTTCCTCGCCCATTACCTGACCGCCTTCGACCCGGCCGACGCGCTGGAAAAGGCGGCGGCGGCGATCTTCGCCATCTTCGAGACGACCAAGCGGATGGGCACGCGCGAGCTTCAACTGATCGCCGCGCAGGACGACTTCGTCGCGCCCAAGCGGCGCTTCACCGCCACCCGCCTGCGCTGACCCGTTCCGACACCGGCCCGCCTACACCGTTCCGGTGGCGGCGTGGGTCGGGTCGTCGACCACCCGCGATGCCGGGAGGCGCACCGTCATGGTGGTGCCGGCGCCGGGGGTGCTGCGGCAGGTCAGCGTCCCGCCATGCAGGTCGATGAAGTTCTTGGAGATCGACAGGCCCAGCCCGGTGCCCTCGAACCGCCGGTTGGCGGCGTTCTCCGCCTGGCGGAAGGGCTGGAACAGGTCGGCCATGAAGTCCGGCGGGATGCCGATGCCGGTGTCGGTCACCGTCAGGCGGAACCCGCCGTCCCGGTCCCGTCCGGCGGCGACGGTGACATTGCCACCCGCCGGGGTGAACTTCACCGCGTTGGACAGCAGGTTCAGGATCACCTGCTTGAAGGCCCGGCGGTCGACCCACAGGGTGGCGACCGCGGCGGCGAGGTCGTTGTGGATGGCCACCCCGCCGGCGGCGGCGCGGTCGCGCACCATCATCAGGCACTGGCCCACCGCCTCGTGGCATTCGACCGGCTCCTCGCACAGCTCGAACTGGCCGGAATCGAGCTTGGACATGTCCAGCACCGCGTTGACGATGTCCAGCAGGTGCCGGCCGCTGTCGTGGATGTCGGTGATGCAGGACTTCTGCCGCTCGTTCACGGTGCCGAAGAACTCGCTGTCCAGCACCTCGGCGAAGCCGATGATGGCGTTCAGCGGGGTGCGCAGCTCGTGGCTCATGTTGGCGAGGAACTGGCTCTTCGCCCGGTTGGCCAGCTCCGCCTGGGTCTTGGAGGCGATCAGTTCCGCCTCCTGCTGCTTGCGGCGGGTCATGTCGCGGATGACGCCGACGAAGATGTGCGGCTCCTCCGGCCGGATGCCGCCCGCCGCCGGGGCGCAGGGGCCGCCGCCCAGCCGCAGGTCGCTGACGGTGAAGCCGACCGGGAAGGCGCGGCCGTCGCGCCGCAGCGCGGTCAGGTCGCGGTCGTTGGCACCGGCCCGCGCGTCGGGGATCAGCGCCTCGATCGGCTGGCCGATCATCGCGCGCTCCGGAACGCCGAACATCAGCTCGGCCGCGCGGTTGAAGGTGACGATGCGGCCGACGGTGTCGAAGGTGACCACCGCGTCCAGCATGGAATCGAGGATGCCGCGGGTCCGGCGGGAGGCGCGGGCCAACCGCGCCTGATCCTCCTCGCGCCGGGCGTGCTGGCGGACGACGAAGACGGTCAGCAGGGTGATGGCGATGGTCATCACCGCGCCGACGGCGGTCCAGGCGGCGGCGTCGCGTCGCCAGTCGGCCAGCGCGGCGCTGACCGGCAGCGTCGCCACGATGACGAAGGGATAGCCCTGCACCCGCCGCACGCTGACCAGGCTGTCGACACGTCCCGCCGGGCCGCCCGTCATTCCGGCCACCGGTGCGTCGTCGCGCAGCGTCGCCTCGTCCTGCGTCGCCAGCGCCTGCCGGATCGTCGGCCAGCCGGCCAGGCTGTCGAGGTGCAGGCGGTCCTGCGGCCGCTCCAGCAGCACGGTGCCGTCGTCGAGCGCCAGGATGACGCTGCCCTTGCGGTCGATGCGCTTGGACTCCAGCGTTGCCGCCAGCCGCGTCGGGTCGACCAGCGCCGCCACCACGCCCCGGAAGCCGTCCGCTCCGCCCTCCGGCGTGGCGTCGGCCGCCCAGCGCCGGCTGAACGGGATGACGCGGGTGCCGGGGATCACCCGGCTGACGATCGGTGCGCCGACGAACAGGCCGTTCCGGTCCGTGTCGGCGCGGTCGCGCGCCGCGATGACATAGGCGCGGTCGTTGAGCGCGAGGGCCGGTAGCGGCACGGCGGCGGAATGGTGCAGGACGAAGCCGTCGCGGTCGATCACCACCAGGTCGGCGACCTCGGGAAAGGCGTCGCGGCGCTGGCGCAGGTGCTCGTGGATCAACGGGCTGCCGCGGTGCAGCCCCTCGCCATGGGTGTTCAGCGCGAAGGTGAGGTCGCGCAACAGCTGGTCCACCGCGAAGACGGTGCGCAGCGTCTGCGCCTCCAGCATGCGGCCGAGGTCGCGGGTGGCGCGCTCGCCGGCGTCGATCGCCTCGCGCCGCCCCTGGAACACCCCGTAACCGATCAGCGCGTTCACCACCAGGACGAAGGCGAGGCCGGAGGCCATCATCAGAAACCGGACCGACCCCAACCCGCCACGCATCGTCCGCGCCAGGCCGGCGACGGAACGGGACGGGAGATGGGGCCTGGGAGCGGCCATCGGCGTTGTGGCTTCCTGGAAAGACGGTCAGGCGGAACGGAGCGTCTTCATTAGACGAGCCGTTCCGGTAAGGAAAGCGCCACCACGTGTCCATTGGGGTTTCTCCGCTGCGCCCACTTGCCGCGCCCCGTCCTGTCGCAGCCGGCTCGACCGGCCGTTCTGCCATGCCGGAGTGGGCGTTGCCCGCCGCGCCGCCATCCGCTAGGTAAGGGTCTCCCTTCCCAGCCGAAGCTTGCGCATACCCCCATGACCGATGGACCGCTTTCGCTTTACCGCGCCCGCCGCGGCACTGGCACGCTGCGCCCCGACCCCGACCAGGAACTGGCGGCCGAGAAGTTCCAGAGCCTGTACCAAGCACTGAAGGGCTACCGGCCGCAGCCGGCCGGCGAGGGCAAGGCGGCGGGCGGCGGCTGGCTGGAGCGGTTCGGGCTGGGCCGGCTCCGCACGGCGCCGCCGGCGCCCGAGATCGCCTCCACCGCGCCTCAGGGGCTCTACCTCTATGGCGGGGTGGGGCGCGGCAAGTCGATGCTGATGGACCTGTTCTTCGACACCGCCCCGGTGGACAAGAAGCGGCGTGTCCATTTCCACGAGTTCATGCTGGAGGTCCACCAGCGCATCCACGACCACCGCCAGTCGGGCCGGGGCAAAGGCGACGGCCCGGACGAAGCGCTGCCCGAACTGGCCCGCGCGCTGGCCGACGAGGCGTGGCTGCTGTGCTTCGACGAATTCCACGTCACCAACGTCGTCGACGCGATGATCCTGGGGCGGCTGTTCACCAGCCTGTTCGACCTGGGCGTCGTGGTGGTCGCGACGTCCAACTGGCCGCCGGACATGCTCTACAAGGACGGTCTCCAGCGCGAGCTGTTCCTGCCCTTCATCGCGCTGCTGAAGGAGAAGCTGGACATCCTGTCGCTGGACGGCCCGACCGACTACCGGCTGGACCGGCTGAAGGGCGTGCCGATCTATCATCATCCGCTGGGCCCGGCCGCCGACGCGGCGCTGCGGCGCGCGTTCGCCGACCTGACCGGTGGTGCGGCGGGCGAGCCGACGCACCTGCTGGTGCAGGGACGCCGGGTGGAGGTTGCCTGTGCCGCCAAATGCGTCGCCCGTATCGATTTCTGGGACCTCTGCGGCAAGCCGCTGGGCGCCGCCGATTATCTGGCGCTTGCGACGCATTTCCACACCGTCCTGATCGACAACGTCCCGACGATGAAGGACGAACTGCGCAACGAGGCCAAGCGTTTCATGACGCTGATCGACGCGCTGTACGAGCACAAGGTCAACGTCGTCATCGCCGCCGAAGGCCCGCCGGAACGCCTCTATCCCGAAGGCACCCACGCCTTCGAGTTCGAGCGCACGGTCAGCCGCTTGATGGAGATGCAGAGCGAGGACTATCTCAAGCTCCAGCATCTGACCTGACGTCGCTCCCGCACCGGGAGGCCGGTGTCGCGTGGGTGTCTCACCAAGCCGCGTTTGACGAGGGGCGCCCGCCGGCCCGGGCAGCCATTCACCGCGCGTGCGCCCAACGCCTTGCGTGCGGGCCGTTTGAAATCGCTCCAACATTGCCTGGACAGGTTTCCCCGGCCCGGTCCGCCGGCAAGGCAACACTCGCACCCGGTTGTCCTGGGGCATGCCCAAGCGGCGGTGCCCAGGATTGCGGTGTCCCAATGGCGCTGCGCTCCGGCATTTCCGGTGCGGCTTTTAAAGCGGTTTCCAAATGACCATGACAGACTGCCGGAATATTAGAAAATAATTAATAGTTCATCGAGAGCATGAGAGGAGATATGCTGCAAAAGAGTGCATAGGTATGCTTATCGATGTCATGCGGCATCGCCTGACAGTGGAGGGTTTTATCCGGAAGTGGATGAACGCTTCGCTTGGCGAGAGCCAGGGGACGCACGAACATTTCATCGATCTCTGCGATATCCTTGGCGAGCCGCCACCTGCCGAAGCTGACCCGCAGGCCACCAGCTATTGTTTCGAAAAGGCCGTCGCGCAGACCGATGGCCGGCCCGGACGCGCCGATGTTTGGAAACGCGGCTGCTTTGCCTGGGAGTACAAGGGGCCGGGCGGCGACCTGCAAGCCGCCTACGCACAGCTGCAGCGTTACGCACCGGCGCTGGCCAACCCGCCGCTGCTGATCGTCAGCGACATGCGGCGGTTCCGTGTCCACACCAACTGGACCAACGCCGTCACCGAGACGCACGACATCGTTCTGACGGACTTGGTTGAACCCGACCGGCGGCAGATCCTGAAATGGGCCTTCGCGGATCCGGGGCGGCTGCGACCCGGCCGGACGCGCGCCATGCTGACCGAAGAGGTGGCAGGCCGCTTTGCCACACTCGCCGACCGGCTGACGCGGCGCGGGCACGATCCCTGGGTGGTCGCGCATTTCCTGATGCGGTTGGTCTTCTGCATGTTCGCCGAGGATGTCGGCCTGCTCGGCGACCGGCTGTTCACCGAACTGCTGGACGAGGCGGTTCGCGACCCGGCGGAGTTCGCGTCGCTGGCCGGAACACTGTTCCGTTCCATGCGCGGCGGTGGCCGGCTGGGCTTCAAGGCGGTGGAGTGGTTCAACGGTGGGCTGTTCGAAGATTCCAGTGCGCTGCCGTTGGAGCCTGGAGAACTGGCGCTGGTGCGTGAGGCGGCACGGCTGGACTGGGCCGACATCGACCCGACTATTCTCGGCACCCTGTTCGAACGCGGGTTGACGCCGGAACGGCGCACGGCGCTGGCGCGCGAGGTGGTGCGGCGCGACCGGGACGGCCGCTCGCGTGGTGCCGTCGGCGTCCACTACACGTCCGAGCCGATGATCCTGAAGCTGATCGATCCGGTCGTCACCCGTCCGCTAAAGCGCGAATGGACGGCGCTGCGCGGTCGGATCGTGACGCTGCTGGACAAGGCGCGCCGTGCCGCTCCCGCCGGCCGGGACCGCGCGCGTCGCGATGCACGGGCGCTGTATGATGGCTTTCTCGACCGGTTGCATCGGGTTCGGGTGTTGGATCCCGCCTGCGGTTCCGGCAATTTCCTGTATCTGGCGCTGCGCGAACTGAAGGATTTGGAGCACGCGGTGCTGGTCGATGGCGAAACCTTCGGCTTCCAGCGCCAGTTGGAGTTCGATCTGAAAGGCAACGCCCGGCCGCGGACCATCGGGCCGGAGGCGGTGATGGGCATCGACGTCAATCCGATGGGCGTCGAACTGGCCCGCATCTCGGTGTGGATCGGCTTCATCCAGTGGATGCTCCGCCATGGCGAGGAGGTGCCGCGCAACCCGATCCTGAAGAGCCTGGAAACCATCCGGCAAAAGGATGCGCTGGTCGACCTGATCGGCGGCGAGGAGCATTGGCTCGCTCCGTGTGCCCGCGAGGACGACGG
Organism: Azospirillum sp. TSO35-2; assembly: GCF_003116095.1. Lineage (GTDB taxonomy): Bacteria > Pseudomonadota > Alphaproteobacteria > Azospirillales > Azospirillaceae > Azospirillum. Next base: position 596,451 of record NZ_LGRA01000018.1, on the reverse strand, counting down.
AGCACACCGGGTCGTCATCGTCGGCAACCCACCCTTCGTCGGCGACAAGGCGATGCTGGGCGGCCTGGGCGAGAATTACGTGACGCGCCTGCGCAGCCTTTTTGAAGGACGCTTGCCCGGCGCCGCCGATCTCGTCTGCTACTGGTTCGAGAAGGCGCGTGCCCTGATGGAGGAGGGGCGGGTGGAGCGTGTCGGGCTGGTCGCCACCAACTCGATCCGAGGTGGCGCGAACCGCAGCGTGCTCGACCGCATCCGCGGGTCCGGCACGATCTTCGAAGCGTGGTCGGACGAACCCTGGCGCGTCGATGGCGCGGCGGTGCGGGTGTCGCTGGTATGCTTCGGTCCCAAGGGGATCGACGAGACGCCGCGGCTGGACGGACGGGAGGTGCCGGAGATCTTCTCCGACCTGTCCGGTGGCGGGGTGGATCTGACGACGGCGAAGCGGCTGGCTGAGAATGGCGGCGTGTGCTTCGAGGGCATCAAGAAGTACGGTCCTTTCGATGTTCCAGGCGAGACGGCCCGCGCATGGCTGACCAGTCCGCTCAACCCCAACGGCCGTCCGAACGCCGATGTTCTTCGCCCTTGGCTGAACGCCATGGATGTGGTTCGGCGTCCATCGGACACATGGGTGATCGATTTCGGCGGTATGGACGGACAGGAAGCCGCTCTTTATGAGGCCCCCTTCGAGCATGCCCGCCGCCACGTCTGTCCGGAACGCGCCGGCGACCGCAACGCGCGCACCCGCCAGCTCTGGTGGCTGCACGAACGCTCCCGTCCGGAATTGCGAGCAAGCCTGCTGAAACTGTACCGCTGTATCATGACACCGGTCGTCGCCAAGCACCGGGTGTTCGTCTGGTGTCCGACACGCGTGCTGACGGCCAACCTGCTCGATGTCATCGCCCGCGACGATGACACCACATTCGGCATCCTGCACAGCCGCTTCCATGAGCTGTGGGCGCTGCGTCTGGGGACGAGCCTTGAGGATCGGCCGCGCTACACCCCGTCCACGACGTTTGAAACCTTCCCGTTTCCCGACGGCCTGACGCCCGACCGTCCGGCCGACGCCTATGCCGACGACCCGCGCGCCCAGGCCATCGCGGCGGCGGCATGCCGGTTGAACGATCTGCGGGAGGCATGGTTGAACCCGTCGGACCTCGTGGAGCGGGTGCCGGAGGTGGTGGACGGGTTTCCCGACCGGCTGCTGCCGCGTGGCGAGCGCGCCGCCACGGTCCTGAAGACCCGCACCCTGACCAATCTCTACAACAAGCCGCCGGCATGGCTGACGCAGGCTCACGCCGCCCTGGATGCCGCCGTTGCCGCCGCCTATGGCTGGCCGGCCGACCTGTCGGACGAGGAGGCGCTTGCCCGTCTCCTCGCGCTCAATCATGCCCGGACGGCGGTGGGCAAGACGGCGCGAAAGGGGCGAAGCCGGGAGACCGACCGCAAACAGGGAACCCTGATGCTGCCGATTTCCGGCGGCAAGTCGGCCGCGGACGCATCCACCGGCACGGAAACGCCCGAGGCGGTGCCCGACCACGCTCCCGGGCGACGGGCACCCGGCCGCCGCCGGACCGGATGAGCCCCCTCCGGCCCTTCACACCGCCACCAGCCTGTCCGCCGCCCGCCGCCGCAGTTCCGCAAAGTCGCGGCCGGCGTGGTGGGACGAGCGGGTCAGCGGCGTCGCCGACACCATCAGGAAGCCCTTGGCCCGCGCCACCGTGCCGTAGCGTTCGAACTCGTCGGGCGTGACGTGGCGGGCGACCGGGTGGTGGTTGGGGGTCGGGCGGAGATACTGGCCGATGGTCAGGAAATCCACCCCCGCCGCCCGCAGATCGTCCATCACCTGCAACACTTCCGCCGGCTCCTCGCCCAGCCCGACCATGATGCCGGACTTGGTGAAGATCGACGGGTCCCGTTCCTTCACCCGGTCGAGCAGGCGGAGCGAGCCGTAATAGCGTGCCCCCGGCCGGACATCGGCGTAGAGCCGCGGCACGGTTTCCAGGTTGTGGTTGTAGATTTCGGGGCGGGCGTCGGCGACGGTCTCCACCGCGCCGGCCTTGTTGCGGAAATCGGGGGTCAGCACCTCCACCGTCGTGGCCGGGGAGGCGGCACGGATGCGGGCGATGCAGCGGGCGAAATGCGCCGCACCGCCGTCGGGCAGGTCGTCGCGGTCGACCGAGGTGACGACGACGTGGGCGAGGCCCAGCTCGCCGACCGCCTCGGCCAGCCGCTCCGGCTCGTGGGGATCGAGCGCGTCGGGCCGGCCGGTGGCGACGTTGCAGAAGGCGCAGGCCCGCGTGCACACGCTGCCCAGGATCATCACGGTGGCGTGCCGCTTGCTCCAGCAGTCGCCGATGTTGGGGCAGGCGGCCTCTTCGCAGACCGTGTTCAGGCCGTGGCGGCGGACGAGGGTTTGCGTGTCCTCGAACGCCGCGCCGGCGGGGGCGCGGGCGCGGAGCCAGACCGGCTTGTCGGCCTGATGCTCCGGCCGCGTGGCGCGTGTCGCGGGCGTCGCCATCAGTGCACGGCCTCCGCCATCGCGGCGGCCATGGCCGCCGGCTGCACGATGATCTTCACGTTGCGGTCCTTGTGCGCCACCAGCTCCTCGAAGCCGCCGGTGACGATGCTGTCCAGCGTGATGCGGCCGGTGATCAGCGGCTGCACGTCGATGCGGCCGTCGGCGATGAAGCGGATGACGTCGGCGAACTCGCCATTGTAGGCCAGCGAGCCGATGATCTGCTTCTCGGTGGCGACGATCTCGAAGAAGTTGAAGGAACTCGGTTCCTCGAAGATGCCGACCAGCACCGCCTTGCCGGCCTTGCGGATGACGTCGATGGCGAGCTTCGCCGTGTCGCGGTGGCCGATGCACTCGAACGACACGTCGGCGCCGTAGCCGCCGGTCAGCGCCTTGACCTCCGCCACCGCGTCGCATTCCTTGGGGTCGAGCACGACGGTGGCGCCGACCTCCAGCGCCTTGGCCTTGCGGGCCGCCGACATCTCCAGGACGATGATCCGCCCGGCGCCCGCCGCCTTCGCGCACATGATGGTGCACAGGCCGATGGTGCCGGCGCCGACCACCACCACCGTCTCGCCGACGATGCTGCCGGCCTTCTTTACCGCGTGCATGCCGACCGCCAACGGCTCGATCAGGGCACCGGCCTCGGTCGGGAAGCCGTCGGGCAGCTTGTAGAGCAGCTCGGCCGGGACGTTGACCAAGCTGGCGAAGGCGCCGTTGTTCATCAGCCCGGTGAAGGCCAGCTTTTCGCAGATGTTGTACATGCCGTGCTTGCAATAATAGCACTCGCCGCAATGCTGGCAGGCGTCGGCCGCCACCCGGTCGCCGACCGCAAAGCCGGTCACGCCCTCGCCGAGCGTCGCGATCTCGCCGCTGAACTCGTGGCCCAGGATGCATTGGCCCTTCAGGCCGGTCAGCGGGTGGGGCGTGTCGACCGGGATGAAGACGGGGCCGGCGACATACTCGTGCAGGTCGGACCCGCAGATGCCGCACCAATGCACCTTGATCTGCACCCAGCCGGCGGGCGGCGCGCCCGGCAGCGGCACGTCTTCCACCCGGATGTCCTTGCGGCCATGCCAGACGGCGGCCTTCATCGTGGTCATCGCGTTCATGGTGTTGTCCTCCGGATTTGTTGTTTTGGGCGAGGGCCGTCGCGTGGTTCAGGCGAAGACCATGCCGCCGTCGACCAGCAGCGACTGGCCGGTCATGAAGTCGCTGTCGGACGAGGCGAGGAAGCGGGCGACGCCGACCAGATCGTCGGGGCGCGACGGGCGGCCCAGCACGGCGCCGGCGGCGAACATGTCGAACGCCTCGTTCTCGGTCTTGGTGATGCCGGTGTCGCGGAAGCCCTGGTCGATGATCTTCCACATCTCGGTCGCCACCACGCCGGGGCAGATGGCGTTGGCGGTGATGCCGTCCTTGCCGAAGCCGCGGGCGGCGGCCTGGGTCAGCGCCACGACAGCGAACTTGCTGGCGGAGTAATGGGCCAGCGGCTCGTAGCCCTGCTTGCCGGCGATCGAGGCGGTGTTGACGATCTTGCCGCCGCCGCCCTGCTGCTTGAACGTCTTGATCGCCTCCTGCATGCCGATCAGCACGCCCAGCGCGTTGACGTCGTTGACCGTGTGCCAATCGTCCTCGGTGATGTCGAGGAAGGGCTTGGTCTGGGCGATGCCGGCGTTGTTGAAGATCACGTCGAGCCGGCCATGGGCCTTGACCGTCTCGTCGATCATGCGGCGGACGGCGGCGCGGTCGCGGACGTCGACCGTGACGGCAATGGCGGTGCCGCCGGCGGCGCGGATGGCGTCGGCCACCTGTCGGGCGTCGGCCTCGGTGCGGTCGGCGATGGTCAGGCGGGCGCCGTCGGCGGCGAGCGCCTTGGCGATGGTGGCGCCGATGCCGCGTCCGGCGCCGGTGACGATGATGCTCTTGTCCTTGAGGTCAGGCATGAGCGATCTCCTTCCGGCGCGCGAGCGGTTGGCCCGCACGCCGGTGGTGGGTGGATCAGGAATCGGGAACGGGCAGGGGAGAGGCCGGTCGGGCCTCAGCCTGCCTTGGCGATGTGGTCCTTCAGCAGCGCGTTCACCTTGCCGGCCGCCTCCATCTGCACCATGTGGCCAGCGCCGGGGATCACGGCGACCTGTGCCGTGTCGGCCAGCGCCTGGGCGTGGGCGGCGGGGATGACGCGGTCCTCCTCGCCCCACACCACCAGGGTGGGCGGCTTGGCGTCCGCGATCGGGCCGGTCAGGACGCTGGCCTGCCGGCCGTCGGCGAACAGGCCCGAGGACAGCGCCCGCAGCGCCTCGTCCACGCCGTCGAGCCGCTTGTACTTCAAGAGGTCGTCAACCAGCTTGCGGCTGACAAGGCCACGGTCGGCGAACAGCGTCTCCAGGACCGGTTTCAGGTCGCGGCGGGATGTCGCACCCACGAAGCCCTGGATGTAGCCGTGGTCGATCTGTTCCCCCAGCCCGGCCGAGGCGATCAACGACAGCGACGCCACGCGGCCGGGGGCGTCGAGCGCCGTGCGCATCGCCACCGCGCCGCCCATCGAATGGCCGACGACATGGGCGCGCTCGACGCCCACCGTGTCGAGGAAGTCCAGCACCGCCTTGGACAGGCCGGCCAGCGACGGGTCGGCGATCCGCTTAGTGGATTGGCCGTGGCCGGGCAGGTCGAGCGCGTAGACGGTGGCGTTCTCCGCCAGCGCGTCGATGGTGAACAGCCAGTTGTCGAGGTCGCCGCCGAAGCCGTGGACCAGCAGGACGGTGGGGCCGTTTTCGCCCCGCTTGGCGTAGCGGATGGTGCCGGCCGGCGTTTCGGCGGTGTGGTACTGCGGGCCGGCGTCGGCCTCGCCGTCGCCGTCCTCGCCGGCCGGGACGGCGTAGGCGTCGATGAAGGCGTCGATGTCGCTGTCGGGCACGTCGGGTTCGGCCAGCACGGCGATCAGCGCCTTGACCGGGTAGATGGTGCCGGGTTCGCCCAGCACGCGGCGCAGGATGCCGGTCTCGCCGGCTTCGACCACGTTGGTGATCTTGTCGGTCTCGACCTCCAGCAACTCGTCGCCGAGGGAGACGGTCGACCCCGGCCGCTTCAGCCAGCCGGTGACCTTGCCTTCCGACATGGACAGGCCCCATTTCGGCATGACGATGGGCTTGATGCGCTCGTTCAACATGGAACTCGGTCTCCTGGGGGATTTTTTTGGTTGGGGCGTGGCTTGCCCTCTGGGGTGTCCGCCCCCTCAAGTCCTCTGCCCCCACCCCGACCCTCCCCCGCTTCGCGGGAGAGGGTGCCTTATGGCTAAGCGGCGGCAGTTCCCTCTCCCGCGATCGGACCGGCCTTCGGCCGGCCGAGGGCGGGGGAGGGTTAGGGAGGGGGCATTAAGCCGGCGCCTGCATCACGCCGCGATGCTGCGCGCCCCCTTGGGCGACAGCGTGCGCCGCACGGCGCTGGCGATGCTGTCGGCGCTGGGGACGTACAGATCCTCCAGCGACGGCGCGAAGGGCACCGGGGTGTGCGGCGCCGTCACCATCTGCACGCCGGCCTTGAGGGCGCCGAAGGCGTTCTGGCCGACGAAGGCGGCGATGTCGGTGGCGAGGTTGCAGCGCGGATGCGCCTCGTCCACCACCACCAGCCGGCCGGTGCGCTCGACGCTCTCGACGATGGTGTCCCAGTCGATCGGCGACAGGGTGCGCAGGTCGATCACCTCGGCCTCGGTGCCGTCCTTGGCCAGGGCGGTGGCGGCCTCCAGCGCGCGGTGGACGGTCAGGCCGTAGCTGACGATGGTGACATCGTCGCCGTCGCGCAGCACGTTCGCCTCGCCGAAGGGGATGGCGTAGCTTTCGGCCGGAACCTCGCATTCCAGGCCGTAGAGGTTCTTGTGCTCGCAGAAGATCACCGGGTCGTTGTCGCGGATCGACTGGATCAGCAGCCCCTTGGCGTCATAGGCGTTGCTGGGGCAGACCACCTTCAGGCCGGGGATGTGGGTGAACAGCGGGGTGAGCATCTGCGAATGCTGGGCCGCGGCGCGGAAGCCGGCGCCGACCATGCCGCGGATCACCACCGGGGTTTCGGCCTTGCCGCCGAACATGTAGCGGAACTTGGCCGCCTGGTTGAAGATCTGGTCGAAGCAGACGCCCATGAAGTCCATGAACATCAGCTCCGCCACCGGGCGCAGGCCGCAGGCGGCGGCGCCGACCGCCGCGCCGATGTAGGCCGATTCCGACAGCGGCGTGTCCATCAGCCGGTTGCCGTGCTTGGCGTACAGCCCCTTGGTGACGCCCAGCACGCCGCCCCAGGCGTCGTCCTCGCCATGGGCGCCGGTGCCGCCGACGATGTCCTCGCCCATGACGATCACGGTGGGATCGCGGCGCATCTCCAGATCCAGCGCCTCGTTGATCGCCTGCTTCATGCTGATCTTGCGGGACATGTGTTTCCTCCGCGTTTTGCGTTTCTTTGGAGTGAGGGGGCTCAGTAGGCGACGTAGACGTCGGTCAGCAGGTCGCTGGCCTCCGGCAGCGGGGCGGCCTTGGCGGCGCGCACCGCGTCCTCGATCCGGTCGGCCACCTCGCGGTCGATCGCCTGCAACTCGTCGCGGGACACCACGCCGGCCTCGATCACCCGTTCGGACAGGATGGTCAGGCAATCGCGGGAGGCGCGGATCGCCTCCAGCTCGCCCTTGGCGCGGTAGGTCTGGGCGTCGCCTTCGAAATGGCCGTAGAAGCGGACCATGTTGCATTCCAGCAGCGCCGGGCCGCCGCCGTCGCGGGCACGGCGGATGATCTCGCCCGCCGCCTCGTACACCGCGAAGAAGTCGGTGCCGTCCACCGTGACGCCGGGCATGCCGAAGCCGGTGGCGCGGTCGACGTAGCTGTCGCAGGACACCGCCCATTCCATCGCCGTGGATTCGGCGTAGCCGTTGTTCTCCACCACGAAGACCACCGGCAGGTTCCACACCGCGGCGAGGTTCAGGCTCTCCAGGAAGGTGCCCTGGTTCGACGCGCCGTCGCCGACGAAGGTGATGCCGACGCCGCGGTCGCCGCGCACCTTGGCCGCCAGCGCCGCGCCGCAGATCAGCGGCGCGCCGGCGCCCAGGATGCCGTTGGCGCCCATCATGCCCTTGGACAGGTCGGCGATGTGCATCGACCCGCCCTTGCCCCGGCAGGCGCCGGTGCTGCGGCCGTAGATCTCCGCCATCATCGCGTGAACGTCGACGCCCTTGGCGATGCAGTGGCCGTGGCCGCGGTGGGTGGAGGCGATGCGGTCATTGTCGTTCAGGTGCATCATGATGCCGGTGGCGCAGGCCTCCTCGCCGGCATAGAGGTGGACGAAGCCGGGGATGTCGCCCTTGGCGAAGTCGACGTGCAACCGCTCCTCGAAGTCGCGGATCGTCCGCATGGTGCGGTAGGCCTTCAGCAGGTCGGCCTTGTCGAGCGGGAAGGGATTCTGGGACATGAGGTGTTTTCTCCCTGGTTTTGTTTAGAGATCGGCCGACACCGGCACGGGCGTGCCGGTCAGCAGCCGGTTCTGGCCGGCGTGCCGCATCACGGCGGCCACGTTCACGGTGTGGAAGGCATCGTCCCGCAGCGTCAGCGACAGCCGGTCGCGCTCGGTGAAGGACAACTCGCGCTCACCGTCGAGCGCGATGGAGCCGGACGTGACCTTCGGGACGAAGGGCACGCCGGCGGGCATGCGGCGCCAGTCGGTCACGCTGACCGGCGCCATCATTCCGGGGGCGATGGGGGCGAGCAGGGTGGTGGTGCCCGGATCCGACGCCGGACCGGTTTCCGACCCACCGGGCGCCAGCCGCACCATCAGGCCGCCGCTCTCGTCGCGGCCGACCGGTTCCAGCAGGCCGGCGATGGCCGACATGCCGATCACCTCGGGGTCGGCGAAGGTGACGTAGAGTTCGCGGAAATTCTCGGTCCGCCACAGGGCGCGGGCGCCGATGTAGCGCTCCGTCACCAGGGCGACGTCGACCAGCGCCATCTCGGCCACCGCGCCGCCGTTCACCGAAACGTCGATGCGCTTGTTGCCGGCGAAGGCGATGTGCGGCGGCACCCGGCCGGTCACCGCCAGCCCGGTCGCCAGCCCGGTGATCGTCGGCTCGCGGTGTTCGGGGAAGGCGTTGTTGGTGCCGGTGGAGATGCCGGCGATCGGCACCGCGCCGCATTCCGCCGCCACCGCCCGATGGGTGCCGTCGCCGCCCAGCACGACGATGGCGGCGACCCCGGCCAGCCGCATCTCGCGCGTCGCCCGGTGGGTGTCGGCGGCGGTGCCGGTGACCGGCATCGCCACGGTGTGGATCGCCGGATAGAGGTCCTCGCCGCGAGCCCGCGCCCGCACCAGCCCGCGCTCGACGTGGGAGCGGATGCCGCCATGCTCCGGCATCATCACCACGTCCTGGACGCCACAGGCGCGCAGGGCCGCCAGCACCCGCAGCAGGATGTTGGCGCGGTCGGCGATCTGCAGGCTGGTCGCGTTGGCGACGACCCGGCGGATGTCCCGCGCGGAAACCGGATTGGCGACGATGCCGACGACCGGAGCCACGATGGCGTCCCCTTCGAAACGGTGAGCGTTCGAAGGGGTATCAGCAAGCAGCGTGCCAGACCGTCAGGTCAGCGGATTGTCTTGCTTTTCAACGGTCGGGCGCCGTGCGGCGGGGTGGGGCGTTGCAACACCTGTTGCAGGCGCTGTTGCAAGGGTGGTGCAACAGGTGTGGCGCGCACGCGCCTTCAATCCACCCGGTGCGGCGCGACGATGCCGAAGCGGTGCATCTGGCGGTGGATGGTGGAGCGGTCGACCCCGAGCGCCCGCGCCGTCGCCGAGATGTTCCAGTGATGGCGGCGCAGGGTGTCGCGCAGGCGGGCGGCCGGGTCGGCGCCGTCCGGGGCCGCATCGGCCGAGGCCGCTTCCGGCGACGGCCACGCCTGGAACAGGCCGCTGTGCTGCACCGGTTCCGGAATGTCGCCGAGGTCGATCAGGCCGCCGTCGCTGACCGCGCAGGCGTAGTCCAGCGCGTTGACCAGTTCGCGGACGTTGCCGGGCCAGCGGTGGGCGCGGAGCGCCGCCAGCGCCGCCGGGGTCAGGCGGTAGGCCGGCACGCCGTCGCGGCTGGCGCGTTCCGCCAGCAGCCGGTCGATCAGCCAGTCGAGGTCGCCGCGCTGGCGCAGCGGCGGCACGGTGAACACCGCCCCGTTGAGACGAAAGTACAAGTCGTCGCGGAACTTGCCGGCCTTGACCAGCTCGATCAGGTCGCGGTGGGTGGCGCCGATGACGCGGACGTCGACCGACACCGCCTTGGTCCGGCCGATCGGCGTCACCTCGCGTTCCGCCAGCACGCGCAGCAGCCGGGTCTGCGACGACAGCGGCATGTCGCCGATCTCGTCCAGGAACAGGGTGCCGCCGTCGGCCTCCAGGATCAGCCCCTTCTTGCCGCGCGCCGTCGCCCCGGTGAAGGCGCCGGGCTCGTAGCCGAACAGCTCGCTCTCGATCAGGTTTTCCGGCAGGGCGGCGCAGTTGATGGCGACGAAGGGCTTGGCCCCGCGGATGCTGGCCTTGTGCAGCGCCTTGGCCAGATGCTCCTTGCCGGTGCCGGTCTCGCCGTGGATCAGCAAGCTCATCCGGGTGTTGACCAGCTTGGCCGCCCGGGTCAGCACCGCCTTCAGCGCCGGGTCGCCGCCGGACACCGCGCGCAGCGGCTCGGCCAGCGGTGCGGCCTCGCCATGGTCGGCGGCGCCATGGGCGCGCGGGCTGACGGCGGGCGGCGGCATCGCCTGGGCGAACAGCGGCAGGCCGGTGCGGCGCAGGCGCAGCGTGCGCTGGTCGGTCGGCAGCGAGCGGACGAAGCGGACCAGCTCGTCCACCGGACAATCGAACAGCTCGTCGAAGGATCGGCCGAGCGGCGACACCCCGTTCTCCGCCAGCAGATCGTGGGCCTTGTGGTTGAAGCCGATCACCCGGCCACCGCCGTCCAGCGCCAGGACGAAGTCGGGATCGACCTCCGCGAACTCCTGCGAGGCGGAGAGCTTCACCACCCAGTCGCGGCGGAAGTTGTTGTAGAGGTTGGCGTTCTCGATCTTGTGGACATAGGCCTTGACCATCTGCAGCGCCAGATACTGGCTGATCTTCGGCTCCGGCGAGTGCAGGGCGGAGATGTCGAGCACCGCCGCCAGCTCGCCACCGCTTTCGAACACCGGGGCCGAGGTGCAGGTCAGCGGGATATGGGTCGTGTCGAAATGGTCGGTCTGGTGGACGGTCAGCGCCTGTCCGGTGGCGATGCAGGTGCCGACCGCGCAGGTGCCGGCGTGCCCCTCGTTCCAGTCGGACCCCAGATACAGCCCGGCGCGGCGCAGATGGTTGTCGAAGGTCGGGTCGCCGATGAAGTCGACGGTGACGCCGTTGCTGTCGGTCAGCAGCAGCACATAGCCCATGCCGGCGACCTGCCGGTACAGTGCCTCAAGCCCGAAGCGGGCCATGCGCAGGAACTCGTCCATCGCGTCGCGGTGCAGCCGCAGCCGCTCCTGCGGCAGGATGTGGGCCTCGCGCCCGACGGTCGGGTCCAGCTTGTGGTCGGCGACGCAGCGCCGCCAGGACTGCTCGATGATCGGGTCGCGGCTTGAGGCGACGCCACCGGAAACACGGACGAGTTCGTCGATGTGGGCCGCGCGCGCGCTGTCCATGATCGTGCCTCCGGGCGCCTGTTCCATTTGTTGAGCCAACAAAGCACAGTCACAGTAGCAACCGGAACCGTCGGTGCGCAATGTGTGCAAAAGCATCATGTCGGGGCGCCGCGCCACGGCCGGCCCGGCGCCATACAACTCGGCTTTTCGGCCTGTTCCGGCGCCCTGACGTTAAGGAGATTTGCACAGGTCGTGCCTCATGCTTCATAAACGACACAGGTCGCCGGGAGCATTGGACTTGCGGATTCTGATTGTCGACGATTCACCACATCATCTCAACATGATGGTGTACGAGCTGAACAAGCTCGGCTGCTCCACCAGCGTGGCGCAGACCGGTGCCGCCGCGATCGACGCGGTGGCGCAGGAGCAATTCGACGTCGTGATGACCGACATCCGGCTGAAGGACATGACGGGGCTGGAACTGTGCTGGCACCTGCGGACCGCCCAGGGACTGCGCCACCTCTACCTGATCCTGATGATCCCCGGCAGCATGACCGAGCAGTTCCACGAGTTGGTGGAGGCCGGCGCCGACGAGTTCCTGCGCAAGCCGCTGGACTGGAAATGGACGGCGGCGCGGCTGCTGGCCGCCTCGCGCGTGGTGGCGATGCAGCGCGACCTGGAACGGCTGGCGACCACCGACGCGCTGACCGGGGCGTTGAACCGCCGCCGCTTCCTGGAGCGGGGGGCTGAAGAGTTTACCCGCTCGCGACGATACGACCGCCCGCTGTCGGTGGTGATGCTGGACATCGACCATTTCAAGCGGGTCAACGACAGCCACGGCCACGCCACCGGCGACGACGCCATCCGCGCCACCGTGCGCGCCTGCAAGGAGACCTTGCGCGCCTGCGACATCGTCGGCCGCCTGGGCGGCGAGGAGTTCGCCGTGGTGATGCCGGAAACCACACCGGTCAACGCCTTCACCGCCGCCCAGCGCGTCCGCGAACGCATCGCCGCGACCGCCGTTCCGCTGCCGTCCGGCGGCGAGTTGCGCCTGACCGTCAGCCTGGGCCTGAGCTGGATGACCGCCACCGACCCCGGCATCGAACCCCTTCTGGCCCGCGCCGACGCCGGGCTGTACCGGGCGAAGAACGCCGGCCGCAACCGGGTGGAGATCGAGCCGCAAATCACGCTGCCGAGGTCGCTGGCGGGGTAGGGGTAAAAAGGCCGTACCGCCGCTGTCAGGATCCAGTCGAATCGCAGTCGACGACATGTCGAGCCAAGACCGCGCAAAGAAAAAGCCCCCTGACGTCCTTTCGGAGATCAGAGGGCTTTCCGATGATGGTAGCAGCGGAGAGCTACCACCACTACAGTCCTATCGTGCGGATCCGCTGTTAGGCTCCCTACTCCATGCCATAGCGGTGTTCCGGAGCAACCTTCTCGAGGAAGGAACCACCTCCGGTAGCGCAGATTACACCGCCAGCCCCGACCTTAGCCAGAGCCAGCCCTGCTACAATCCGATGGCGTGTGGATTGTGGCGGTGATAGATGTTTCGACCCATCTGCTCGAAGGCTCACACTGGCGGCCCTCGAAGCGAGACCGACAGATCGACGCGGCAAGGGCTTGAACTTGGACGACACACAGCGAAGCTTCTATGGCCTGAAGTTCGAGAACTCCTTCCTCCGCGAGAAGGGGAAGGCGTTTGAAACACTCTTCGCGCGTATCATGGGGCATGGGTTCGTTGGTGATTTCGAGCAGGTTCGTCCGTATGGCCCGAAAGGCGACCTGAAGTGCGATGGGTTCCGCCCGAGCGATGGGACGGTGTTTCAGAGCTACGCGCCTGATACCATGAAGCTAGACGCTCTCCTTGCCAAGATTGATGAGGACTTCAATGGCGCCGTTGTCCATTGGGGCGGGCGAATGCGCCGATGGGAACTCGTGCACAACGATATCCGCGGTCTACCAGCCGAAGCCACTCAGAAGCTGGAAGATCTCCGAATCGCTCATCCAGGCATTGAGATCGCCGAGTGTAGTTACTCCAGGCTCCGCGACGTAGCCATGGGGCTCGAGTTGCACCAGCTTGAGGATCTGTTCGGTATCGCGCCGTCGCAGCGCGCGCTTGAGCGGTTGGACTTCGCGGCGCTTCGTCCCGTGCTTCTGGCCATCGGGCGTCGAGAGCCAGAAGCAGTTCCGCCTCTTACTGCGCCGTCTCCCGAGAAGCTGCAGAACAACGATCTGTCGGAAGATGCGGCGGGCTTCCTCCGCCAGGGCCGCCGTCGGGAGAAGCTCGTTCAAGACTTCTTCGACGCGTGGCCTGATCCCGGTTTTGGCGAGGAGATCGGCGAGGCGTTCCGCAAGCGCTATCAGTCACTCAAGGCGGTTGGGCTTAGTCCTGACGAGATCTTCGGTGAACTTCAGAGCTTCGCGGGTGGAATGAATGGTACACCGGCACACCAAGCGGCAGTTCTAGCTGTAATCTCCTACTTCTTCGAGCGGTGCGATATATTCGAGGATGTCGCTATCGGAACACCCGCATGATTCTGCCGACGAAGCATCTTCGCCCTGAGCGGGCGCTTCTGACCGTTGGTGCTGAATTGCTCAGCTACCTCCATGAGCCTATGACTGTATCACGCCTCTGGGATGAACTCCGCAATGCGCGTGCTCAGTCCGCCGATCCTGCTCCAGTGAACTACGACTGGTTCATTCTCGCTCTTGATCTGCTGTTCACGGTGGGGGCAATCGAGTTTGACCGCGGTTTGATCCGAAAGACGTCATCATGATCCACAGCATTACTAGCGATCTTCCGAGCTTCAAATCGCTTCGCTTCAATGAAGGCCTGAATATCCTTCTGGCTGACAAAAGCAAAGGGGCAACAGATCGTCAGTCGCGGAATGGAGCTGGGAAAACAAGCTTTATCGATCTGCTTCACTTTCTCTTTGGATCAAATGCTGATAAGGACAGCATATTTCGTTCCGAGGCCCTCGTTCCTTGGACATTTGAGGCTCGTATAGATGTCGGCGGAGCTATAGTAGATATAGCGCGATCGGGTGGCAAACCATCTCGCATTCGGCTTCAAGGTGATACTTCATTCTGGCCGATCCAGCCGACGCTTGAATCGAAGTCCGGCGACATGATCCTCAGCAATGAGCAGTGGCGAGCATTCCTTGGCAACGCGCTCTTCAGACTGCCTCTCGATGCGGGGAAGGAGAATGGAGAACGGTCGCGCTTCAGTCCGACCTTCCGTTCACTCTTCTCCTACTTCGTGCGACGGCAGAACGCAGGAGGGTTCGCCGCCCCCACTCAGCAGTCCAATATGCAGCAGACCTGGGACCAGCAGGTGGCCGTCTCCTATCTCCTCGGCTTGGATGCGCGGATACCACAAGAGTTCCAGGAGCTCCGCACTCAAGAAAAAGCAATGGTGGAACTGCGGAAGGCTGCGCGGGACGGAGGACTGGGGCGCTACTTCGGAACCGCAGCCGATCTTCGTACCCGCGTGACAATCGCTGAAGCGCGAGCTCAGCGGCTCCGCGAGCGGGTCTCAAGCTTTAATGTGGTGCCTGAGTACACCGCGTTGGAGCATGAAGCATCCGATATTACACGTCGCATCTCCGCTCTAAATAATGAGAACACAATAGACCGGGAGTTGATCCTTCAACTTCAGGATTCTCTGACTACTGAGCAGCCTCCAGCGACTGTTAGCCTCGACCGGCTTTATCGCGAGGCTGGCGTTGTTCTGCCTGATACTGTTGCGCGTCGCTTCGAGGAGGTCGCTCAGTTCCACGAAGCGGTCGTGAAGAATCGTCGCTCCCACCTCTCGTCGGAGATTGAAGCTACGGAAGACCGCATCAAGCAGCGCGAAGCAGAGCGGCTGCGCATAGATCATCGGCGACAGGAAATCATGGGTATCCTTGCGTCGGGAGGAGCCCTGGAGCACTACTCCCGGATTCAGGAGGAGGCTGGACGCGCAGAAGCAGAGGCTGAAGGGCTACGCCAACGACTCCTAACGGCTGAGCGGATTGAGAGCACGAAGGCTGAGCTTGACATTGAGCGCGCGCGTCTTCTCAAGTCCCTTCAGGATGATTTGCACGAGCGCTCAGAAGTTGTTTCCGAGGCTATTTTGGTGTTCGAAGAGCTATCGACTGCTCTCTATGAGAAAGCAGGGAGCTTGACGATTAGCGCCACGCCAAATGGTCCAACTGTCGATGTAAGAATTGATAGTCAGCGCAGCAAAGGAATCACTAATATGCAAATATTTTGCTTTGACCTGATGCTTGCAGATCTTGCGGCAAGGCGAGGAATTGGTCCTGGATTCTTGGTGCATGATAGTCATCTTTTTGATGGTGTAGATGAGAGGCAAGTTGCTAAGGCGCTTCAACTTGGCGCTGACCACTCGAGCAAGACAGGATATCAGTATATCGTGACTATGAACTCGGATGCTCTCCCTCGGGATGGATTCAGGCCGGGGTTCGATGTGGAAGCATTTGTCAATCCAACGAAGCTAACCGACGCCACTGAGACAGGCGGTCTCTTCGGGCTTCGTTTTAACTAGCATTCGTAACAATCATAGATTTAACAGCACCGCCCAGTTTCGCACTGATGCAACTGGCCGTAATTCTTGGACGCAGATCAACGCTCCGCAGCTGGGAGAATGCTGTCCTGTCATACTTCACGCAGGGGTGATCTCATCCGCGGTGAAGGCACGCCACTCTATATGGTAGGACGCGCCTA
>NZ_LGRA01000018.1:451931-580586 GCF_003116095.1 Azospirillum sp. TSO35-2 | reverse complement strand
TTCAAGTTCACCGCCAAGCGCGCCACCTCGGTCGAGGAGATCACCAAGGCGATCTCCGACGCCGCCAACGGCCCGCTGAAGGGCGTGCTGGCCTGCTACAGCGAAGAGCTGGTGTCGAGCGACTTCAACCACGACCCGCACAGCTCCACCTTCGCGCTGAACGAAACCAAGGTGATCGACGGCAACTTTGTCCGCATCATGACTTGGTATGATAATGAGTGGGGCTTCTCCAACCGCATGAGCGACACCGCCGTCGCCATGGCGAACGCGAAGTAAGCCGCCCACCACCAGCCCGATGAGGAGCCGAGCGATGAGCAAGACGATCATGTGGACCGAAACCGATGCCAAGGGCTTCGAGTCCGAGTGCCTGTTCAACGAGGACAGCCGTCACTACGAAGTGATGGTCTGCGCCTCGGGCCGCCGTCTGTGCCGCTCGGACTCCTTTCCGGCCAGTTCCGACCCGATGCAGGGCATGACCGCGACCGACCGCCAGCAGGCGCTGCAATGCGCCGAACGGCTGGTCGTCGAGATCGAGCACGAGTTGGGCGACCGCTGATCCGGCCGGATCGCGGGGGCCCTTTTACCGGAGAATGAATTCCATGTCCTTGCCGCTTCTCGAACCCACCCTGTCGGGGCCGCGCATCGTCCCGGTTCTGGTGCTCGACGACGTCCGGACCGCGGTGCCGCTGGCCCAGGCGCTGGTCGCCGGTGGCCTGACCACGCTGGAGGTGACCATGCGCACCCCGGCGGCGCTCGCCTGCGCCGAGGCCATCGCCGCGCAGGTGCCCGGCGCCCTGGTCGGGCTCGGCACCCTGACCAAGCCGGAGCATTTCGCCCAGGCCCGCGACGCCGGCGCCCGTTTCCTGGTCAGCCCCGGCCTGACCGACTGTCTGGCCGAGGCGGCGAAGGCCACCGGCCTGCCCTACCTGCCGGGCATCGCCACGGTGTCCGAGGCGCTGATCGCCGCGGAACACGGCTTCCGCGAGCTGAAGTTCTTCCCGGCCATGCTGAACGGCGGCGCCCCGGCCCTGCGTGGCATGGTGCCGCTGCTGCCGGAGATCCGCTTCTGCCCGACGGGCGGCATCAAGGCGGAGAACGTGAAGGAAATCCTGTCGCTCCCCAACGTCTTCGCCCTCGGCGGGACGTGGCTGACCCCGGCGGACGTCGTCCGGGACAAGCGCTGGGGCGACATCGAACGGCTGGCCCGCGAGGCCTCCGCACTGACGGTGTGACGCCCTTCCGGGAGTCCGCCTTGCCGGCATGATCGGGCGCCGTCCTTCCGGACGGCGCCTTTTTTCTCCCCGGCGCGGGTTTGATGCAGATCATTGTTCCGACACACTCGGGTATGTTTTCTAGACAGCATCAGCCCTGCCCGAGGACACCGACCTTCCACGTCACGACACGACCACAGACGTCAACGACACCAGACCGACCCGCGCGCGGCAGCGTCATCGGCTCGGTATTTTAAAGCCGCTTAAACTCGACAGAGCCACTCTCCATTGCGACGAGGCGGGGCACAATGTCCTGTTGCGTCCACCGCGCCCTTATATGTGATATATTAATATAACTCTTTTTGCTCTCAAGACGCGTCGTGGTCTGGAAGCGATCCCGGGCGGGACGACCCCAACGACCAGCGCCGATCGGCCGCAGCGGACCATCCCCATGGAATGGTTGCCCAGGGCCTGTGCGTGCGCACCGACGCCTGCCGCCTTGTGCAGGCAAGTGAGGAAGACATGAAGACGCTCCGTGGTTTGCGCTGGCAAATCCTGGCCCTGATGATGCTTGGCACCGTGGTCAACTACATCGACCGCAACACGCTGGGCATCCTGGCGCCGCAGCTCAAGGAACAGCTGCACTTCACCACCGAACAGTATTCCTTCGTCGTCAGCGCCTTTCAGCTCTGCTACAGCCTGATGCAGCCGATCGCCGGCTACATCACCGACCTGATCGGCCTGAAGTTCGGCTACGCCATGTTCGCCTTCGTCTGGGGGGTGGCCGCCGCGCTGCACGCGCTGGCCGGCAGCTGGCAGTCGATGGCCTTCTTCCGCGGCCTGCTCGGCATCAGCGAGGCCGCCGCCATGCCGTCGGGCGTCAAGACCTCCACCCTGTGGTTCCCCGCCCGCGAACGCTCCATCGCCACCGGCTGGTTCAACACCGGCAGCTCGATCGGCGCCATGGTCGCCCCGCCCTTCGTCATCTGGCTGTCGCTCGCCTACAGCTGGCAGGTCGCCTTCATCATCACCGGCCTGCTCGGCGTCGGCATGTCGCTGCTGTGGGTCATGCTCTACCGCAACCCGGAAAACCATCCGCGCCTGACCAAGGAGGAGCACAGCTACATCCTGGAAGGCCGCGAGCATGTCGAGCTGCCCAAGCCCTCGGTCAAGCGCGTGCTCGGCAAGGGCAAGTTCTGGAGCATCGCCGCCGCCCGCTTCCTGACCGAGCCGGCGTGGCAGACCTTCAGCTTCTGGATCCCGCTGTACATGGTTTCGACCCGCGGCATGGACATCAAGCAGTTCGCGCTGTTCGCCTGGCTGCCCTTCCTGTTCGGTGACCTCGGCTGCATCCTCAGCGGCTACCTGTCGCCCTTCTTCGCCAAGCGGTTCAAGATGACGCTGGTCAACTCGCGCATCGCCGGCGTCGGCGTCGGTGCGGTGTGCATGATCGGCCCGGCGCTGATCGGCCTCGTCTCCAGCCCGATCACCGCGATCTTCCTGTTCTCGCTCGGCGCCTTCGCCCACCAGATGCTGTCCAGCCTGCTCTACGCCCTGGTGACCGACAGCTTCGAGAAGCAGGACGTCGCCACCGCCACCGGCTTCGGCGGCATGGCCGGCTACATGGGCGGCATGATCTTCTCCCTGATCATCGGCCAGCTCGCCAGCACCATCGGCTACGAGCCGCTGTTCGCCTGCCTCTCCGTCTTCGACCTCACCGCCTTCGCCATCATCGCCCTCGTCCTCGGCCAGCGTGGCAAGACCGCCGCCATCGCTCACGCCACCGCCGACGCCGCCGCCGATTGAACTCCCTCGCCACGTCTGCGCCTGCCCGCCCCCCAGGCATCCGCCCGGGGGGCATTCCGCCTTAGAAACCAATCGTCAATACGGGTCGCTCCGCAACGAACTTCCACTTTTCCTAAAACGATCGACCGGTAGCGTGGACCGTTTCGACCTGCGGGGAGACGGCCGTCCCGCACCGGATCACCCCATCACAACCGCACCAAGGAGCCGACTATGGCCATGCTGTTTTCGCGGCTTTCGATCCGTGCCACACTCGGGCTCGTCATCGCCGCCCTGGGTCTGCTGCTGATCTCGACCAGCACCTACACGTTGGTCGATGTCGTGGACCGGACGCGCAGCGCCCGAAAGGTCGCCACGCTCAGCGAGACGAGCCGTGACCTGCTCCGCACGCTGCTGGCCATCCGGCTGGAGCGCGGCATCGTCGCTCCGGCTCTTGGTGCGGACGACGTGATCAAGGACGCCGACGAGCGCCAGATCGCCACCAACCGGCAGATCGCCGAAGCCGGCTACGCCGCGGTCGCCGCCAAGCTGGCCGAGTTGCCGCTGCCGGGCGTTCCCGCGGCGGCCGACCGGCTCCGCACCGCCCACGATGCGCTGGTCGCCACCCGGCTCAAGGCCGATGCCGCCTCGCGCCAGCCGAAATCCGCCCGCGACCCGGCGGTGGCCAAGGATTGGGCGGTGGTGCCGGTCGCCTATCTGGATGCGCTGACCGCCGCCACCGACCTGCTCGACGCCTCGCTGAAGCTGGTCGACCCGGCGGTCGACAACATGCTGGCGATCAAGCGCGCGGCCTGGAACACCCGGCTGAACGCCGGCGGCATGGCCCTGCGCATCCAGACCGCCGTGGCGACGGGGCAGGCCTGGACGCCGGCCGACGCCCTGGCGGTCGCCGAAGCCGTCGGCCGCACCGCCCAGGCCTGGTCGGTGGTGACCGAAGCGGCGGCCGGCGCCGGGATCCCCGCGACGATCCGCGATGCGGTGGAGAAGGCCAAGGTCAATTTCGAAGGTCCGCTGGTCGATCAGCGCAAGGCCGTCCTGGCCGCCCTGGCCGAGGGTCGCAAGCCCCCGGTGGAGATCGGCACCCTGCGGCAGCAGGACACCGCCAGCCAGGGCTACATCGTCGACGCGGCGCTGGCCGCGGTCGAGCAGATGGTGTCCCGGTCGGACGAGCAGCGGGCGCGGGCGACGAACGACGCCATCATCGCCGGCCTGCTGGTGCTCGCCGCGATCGGCTTGACCATCGCCGGACTGGTCATCGCCCAACGGCGGGTGAGCGGCCCGATCCGCGCCATGACCGACGCGATGCGCCGTCTGGCCCAGCACGACCTGGGGGTGGCGATCCCCGGACTGGGCCGCAGCGACGAGATCGGCGGCATGGCCACCGCCGTCACCGTGTTCCGCGACAGCATGATCACCGCCGACCGTCTGGCCGCCGAACAGGCGCAGGACCGGGCGGCGAAGGAACAGCGGGCCGCCCAGCTGGAAACCCTGATGCACGCCTTCGACGCCAAGGCGATGCACATCGTCGAGACCGTCGCCTCGGCCGCGACCGAGATGCGCGGCACCGCCGACGCCATGTCGGCCACCGCCGCCCAGGCCAGCGAGCAGGCGACCGCCGTCGCCGCGGCGTCCGAACAGGCGTCGGTCAACGTGCAGACCGTCGCCTCCGCGACGGAAGAGCTGTCGGCCTCCATCCTGGAGATCGGCCGTCAGGTTGCCGCCTCGACCCGGATTTCCGGCGAAGCGGTGACGCAGGCCAAGCGGACCGACACCACCATGCGGACCCTGGTGGACGCGGCGGAGCAGATCGGCCACGTCATGGAGATGATCAACTCGATCGCCGGCCAGACCAACCTGCTGGCGTTGAACGCCACCATCGAGGCGGCCCGGGCCGGAGAGGCCGGCAAGGGCTTCGCCGTGGTCGCCGGCGAGGTGAAGGCGCTGGCTTCCCAGACCGCCCGCGCCACCGACGAGATCCAGACCAAGGTGAAGGAAATCCAGCAGGCCACCAACGGTGCCCAGGGCGCCATCCAGGGCATCAGCCTGACCATCGGCCAGATCAGCGAGATCACCACCGCGATCGCCGCCGCCATCGAGGAACAGGGCGCCGCCACCCGCGACATCGCCGGCAACGTCACCGAGGCCGCCCGCGGCACCAGCGAGGTGTCGTCGAACATCGTCGGCGTCAACCGCGCCGTGCTGGAGACCGGATCGGCGGCGTCCGACGTCCTCGACGCCGCCAGCAGTCTGGCGAGGGAGGCGGAAATGCTGCGGGGCGAGGTGTCGAGCTTCATCACCTCCGTCCGGGCAGCGTGAGGGCGGCGGCATTGGACCTTCGGCCGATGACCATCGAACGGGCTTCCAAACAGCTCTGGGATACTAGTATCCTGCCAACCGTGCTGCCCGGTGCGCCATGATCAGCCAACGGCGCACCGTGTTGGACGTTCCTCTTGGACTTGAGCGCCGCCGGTCGAAAGCCGGCGGCTCCCTTTTCCGGAGTCTCAATTGCCAACGGGACGGGACCTCGTCATGACGTTGCCCTGCCATGCGGTCCTGTTCGATTTCGACGGCGTGATCGTCGACTCCAACCGCATCAAGATCGATGCCTTCCTCGAGCTGTACCGCGGGCACGGCCCGGCGGTGGCCGAGGCCATCACCACTTTCTACAACCGCAACGGCGGCCTGCCGCGCGAGCACAAGCTCCGTCATTTCGACCAGGTGCTGCTCGGCCTTCCGCCGGACGAGGCGCGGGTGCGCGCGCTGGCCGACCGCTTCGGCACCATGGTCGAGGATGCGGTGTCGAGCTGCCCGGAGGTGCCGGGCGCGCTCGACTTCATCCGCCGCCATGCCGCCACGCGCCCGCTGTTCGTCGCCTCCGGCACGCCGGAAACGGAGTTGCGGCGGATCATCGACCGGCGCGGCTGGACACCGTTGTTCACCGAAACCGCCGGCAGCCCGCGCCACAAGCGCGATGTCGTCGCCGATCTGGTCGCCCGCCATCGCCTTGACACCGACCGGGCGGTGTTCGTCGGCGACGCGCTGACCGACCTGGAAGCGGCCGACAGCAACGGGCTGCGCTTCATCGGCATTCTCCGGCCGGGCGCCGACAACGTCTTTCCGTCCGGGACCCACCTCATCCCCGACCTGACCACGCTCGACGCCGCCATCGCGGCGGTGCTTGGCGGCTGAGACCGCGGACCACGCCGGACGGTCAGTTGAACAGGAACAGTTGGCTGTCGATCTGGGTGGTCGCCGGCGCGGCGACGTTCGCCGGGGCCGGGGCCGGGTTGACGGCCGCACTGGCGGCAACCGCGAGCAGGGAGGCCAGTGCGAAACCGGCGGCAATCACGGCGCGGGCGCAGGAATGACGGGTGATCATGGCTCTTGCTCCTGGAAAAAGGTTCGATGAGCGGGCGTCAGAGGAGGCGCCGTCATCGGCAAGACCATGTTGCCACCGCTCATTGTGGAAGCAACACGCACAAAGCGCATGTCTTTCATGGTGATGTTGCACTGCATCACAGCGCTGTGACTGTGCATGATCGACACTGCGGAAAAGGATCGTAGCGCTCCGAACACGTTCGACTTTGAAACAAGCGCCGATGGCGGGTTTGGCTTTCGAGGTTTGTGGACAACGACAAGAGTTCAACACCGCAACGATTGCGGACAAGGCCGCGCGATGCTGTCCGATCTCGCTGCGGCACGGCTCCGGCCGATCTGCGGCAAACTGTCCAGTGACGGGTGAGCGTGCCGAGTGCGTTTGCATTCTTCACTTATATATTAGTATTATGGGCTCGACTTCACGGCGAGGCTCGACCCATGACCTCGGACCCATTGGAAACGGCGCTGCTCCTGCGTGTTGTTGTGATGCTGGGGCTGCTGTTTCTCGGCTTACTTTGACATCTTCAAACAGGGGTGCCTGGACTATGGCGACCTACGCTGACCTCAAGCGTGAGAATTTCCAAACCACCATCGACGGCAAGCCCGTCGACCTGTTCACCCTGCGCAACCGCAAGGGCATGGTGGTGCGGATCACCAACTACGGCTCGAAGATCGAGCAGATCCTGGTCCCCGACCGCAACGGCGTGCTGGGCGACGTGGTGCAGGGCTATGACAGCATCGACGGCGTGATGAACGGCCAGGCCTCGATGGGCTCCTTCATCGGCCGCTATTGCGGGCGCATCGACCAGGGCCGCTTCACGCTGGACGGCGTGGCGCATCAGGCCAGCGTCAACAGCCCGCCCAACACGCTGCATGGCGGCCAGCGCGGCTCGCGCTTCCGCGTGTTCGACGCCCGGCAGATCGACGAGTCCAGCCTGGAACTGACCTACGTCTTCCAGGATGGCGAGGAGGGCTTCCCCGGCACCCTGCCGCTGCGGCTGGTCTATGCGGTGGACGACGACAACGCGCTGACCATCAGCTGGACCGCGGTGGCGGCCGACAAGACCACCATCGCCAACTTCACCGACCACACCTTCTTCAACCTCTCGGGCGACGGCGGGGCATCGATCCTCGACCATGTCGCCACCGTGCGGTCCGACCGCTACCTGGCCCTCGGCGACAACGCCGTGCCGACCGGCGAGATGGTGCCGGTGGCGGGCACGCCGCACGACTTCCGCAGCCCGACCGCCTTTGGCGCCCGCATCGGACTGCCGGACCGCATGCTGGCGCTGGGCCATGGCTACGACCTGCATTTCGTGATCGACAAGCCGGCCGGCGTGCTGGCGCCGCACGCCCTGGTCCTGCACCCGGCCAGCGGCCGTACGCTGGAGGTCAGCTCGACCGAGCCGGGCCTGCAGGTCTACACCGGCAATTTCCTGGAAGGGAAAACCCCGCGCGACGTCGGCAAGGGCGGCACGCTGTACCAGAAGCACAGCGGCTTCTGCGTGGAGCCGTCGCAGTTCCCGAACGCCGTCAACATCCCCAGCTTCCCGTCCACCGTCCTGAAGCCGGGCCAGTGGTACACCGGCCGGATCGTCTACGGATTCGGGGTCGCCTGAGGCGGCAATGGCCATGGCACGCCACCTTCACACGCCGACCCTGCTCCAGGGTCGGCCGCGGTTGGGCCCGTTGACCTACGCGGGCCTGCTCGCCGCCGGGGCGCTGCTGGCGCTGGTCGCCGACCACGCCCTGGATGGTTGGGCGCGGGTCGCCGGCATGAGCGCCGGCGGTGCGCTCTGCCTCGTCCTGCCCATCCTGTTGGCGTTGGACTCCTCCGACGCGCCGCTGCCGGGACGGCTGCGAAGCAGGACCGGGCGGCGGCCGGACCGCTGACGGACACGCCGCCGCGGGGTGCGACAAAGTGTCGTGCCGGCACGCCGGCCTCAGGCATCGCTTGCACCTCACGGTAATATATTAGTATATTTTCGTCAGCTTATCCCATGCGGGGCTACCCGGCGCCCGGACGACCGCGATCCGCGCCGCTCCCCCGCCCCGGACACGAAGGCCGCAGCGCCGCCCCCTTCCCTCTTCGGAGCCTGCTTCGACATGAGCACCATGAAACCGATCCGCCGGTACCGGCAGACGAAGATCGTCGCCACGCTCGGCCCCTCCTCCTCGACGCCGGCGATGATCCGCACGCTGTTCGAGGCCGGGGTCGACGTCTTCCGCCTGAACTTCAGCCACGGCAGCCACAGCGACCACGGCGAGCGGGTGCGCGCCATCCGCGCGCTGGAGGAAGAGACCGGCCGCCCCATCGCCATCATGGCCGACCTGCAGGGCCCGAAGCTGCGGCTGGCGACCTTCGCCAACGGCCCGATCCATCTGACCGCCGGCCAGCCGTTCCGGCTTGACCTGTCGAAGGAGCCCGGCGACATCACCCGCGTCGGCATGCCCCATCCGGAGATCTTCGCCGCGCTGGTGCCCGACGCCGAGTTGCTGCTCGACGACGGCAAGGTCCGGCTGCGGGTGACCGCCTGCGGCGCCGACTTCGCCGACACCGTCGTGGTGTCCGGCACCAAGCTGTCGGACCGCAAGGGCGTGAACGTGCCGGGCGTGGTGCTGCCGCTGTCGCCGCTGACCGCCAAGGACCGCGCCGACCTGACCTTCGCCCTCGACCAGGGGGTGGACTGGGTGGCGCTGAGCTTCGTCCAGCGGCCGGAAGACGTGGCCGAGGCGCGCAAGCTGGTCGCCGGCCGCGCCGCCCTGCTGTCGAAGCTGGAGAAGCCGCAGGCGATCCAGCATCTCGACCGCATCGTCGAGATGTCGGACGGCGTCATGGTCGCCCGCGGCGATCTCGGCGTCGAGATGCCGCCGGAAGACGTGCCGTCGATCCAGAAGCGCATCATCCGCGCCGCCCGCCTGACCGGCAAGCCGGTGATCGTCGCGACCCAGATGCTGGAATCGATGATCAGCGCCCCGGCCCCGACCCGCGCCGAGGCGTCGGACGTGGCGACCGCCGTGTTCGACGGCGCCGACGCGGTGATGCTGTCGGCCGAGACCGCCTCGGGCGACTACCCGGTCGAAGCGGTGTCGATCATGGACCGCATCGCCCGCCGGGTGGAGACCGATCCGCTCTACCGCGCGATGATGGACGCCCAGCACGCCGATCCGGAGGAGACCTCCGCCGACGCCATCACCGCGGCGGCGCGTCAGGTCGCCCACACCATCAAGGCGGCGGCGATCGTCACCTACACGACGTCGGGTTCGACCACGCTGCGCGCCGCCCGCGAGCGGCCGGAGGTGCCGATCCTCTGCCTGACCGCCAGCGCCGCGGCCTCGCGCCGGCTGGTCCTGGCCTACGGCGTCCACGCGGTGCGGACGGAGGATGTGCAGAGCTTCTCCGACATGGTGCACAAGGCGGCGCGGCTGGCCTACGTCCAGGGTCTGGCCGACGAGGGCCAGCGGCTGGTGATCACCGCCGGCGTCCCCTTCGGCATGCCGGGTTCGACCAACGTCCTGCGCATCGCCTGGGTCGAGCCGCCGAGCCGCCAGGAGCCGCGCCGCGAGGTCGGCGCCGAACAACCGAACGAGTTGGCCGACGCCTGATACGGCGAGCGGTCGAAGAGCGGTCCACCGCGAGCCGAGTGGCGGCAGGCTCGCGGTGGACCGCCCTATCCTTTGAGCGGCTTCGGCCGGCTGCTGTCCGGCGGTTTGCGAGCGGGGGGCGGCGGCATGCTCTTGTCCGGCCCGGCCTCCCCCAGATAGCTCTGCGCCGCGGCGACGACGGAGCGCCAGGGGCGCTGCAGCGGGAACTCCGGCCAACCGCCGGCGAACAGGCCGGAGATCATCCACCCGGCCAGCAGCGTCACCGCCAACTGCTCGGAAAAGCCGCCGGTCTTCAGGATCGGCAGGGCGAAGTTCCGCCGCCGCTTGATCGGCCACAGCAGCGGCAGGCCGGCCGGCGTCAGCAGGTCGCCGCCGAGATGGGTCAGGTAGCCGACGATGAAGGGGATCAGCAGGCGCGAGTAGGCGGTGTATTCATGCAGAACCCACAGGCAGCCGGCGATGGCCAGCGCCGAGTGGGTGACGCCGCGATGCCCGAAGACCCGTGAGATCCACGACGACAACGGCCGCAGCAGTTGCCCCAGCGTCGATTTCGGGTGGTCGATGTCCGGCGCCAGCGACCCGACGATGGCGGCGCCGAACGCCACCACGTCGAACGCCACCCCGAACCGGGTCGAGACGTAGAACCAGGTCGCCCCACCGACGATTATGTGAGAAGACGCCATCACCGTCGGTCACCGCGGGGCCTGAAGCTGGTTGCGTCGGGACGGCGTCTGGCACCGGGTCCGAGTCCTGGAAGCGTGACTCTAGGACACACTCAGCCGCCAGAGCAATGATTCATAACGCTTTAGGGATTCCCTGGAAGCATAACGACCATGCATCCGGCAACGGTGGGTTGCCGTTACGGCTTGTCCCTGGTCTTGCTCGCCTCGATCTCGTCCAGCACCGCGTCGGGGGCGACGTCCTGGCGGATCACGTCCAGCTCCGCGTCGACCTCGCTCTTGACCCCCAGATGGTCGGCGATCGACGACACCAGCGTCACCAGCCGGGTCACCTCATGCTCGGCGAGCAGGCTGATCTGGAGGTCGAGGTCGGCGCGCTTGTCCGATACCTCGGCCATGCGGTTCTGGCTGATCAGCACGAAGGTCGACAGGAAGATCGCCTCGACCGAGGCCATCATCGCCAGGATGACGAAAGACGGGTCCCAGGTGGGGATGCCGGGGATCCAGCCCAGGTTGGCGATGATCCAGACGCCGAACAGCGCGAGATGCAGGTAGACGAAGCGCATGCTGCCGGTGAAGCGGGTGATCGCCTCGGCGATGCGTGTCTCGAAGGTGGCCTCCACCTCCTCCCGCTTCCGGCGGGACTGGAGCGCCTGGATGTTGCGTTCCAGCACGGCGCTGAGGCCGGGGGACTGCGGCGGGGGATAGGTCGGCGTCCGGCCGCTGCGGTCGTCGTCGTCGGGGGCTGGGGGGTGTTGGGCCGTCAAGGACGTCTCCGTCGGGATGTCTCGGCGGCGGCCGTCGCGGCACGCCGCCGACTGACAACCGGGCCGGCTCACCGGCGTTCCCGTCGGCGAACGGCGGAACTCCGGCAAGGCGGCGATGTTGGCCGAAGGACACACCCAACCCGGAGGACGGCATGGCCGATCAGGACAAGCGCGATGACCGAAACAGGCAGGGGGGCGGGAAACCGGTGACGAACGCCGACGCCCCGAACGCCGGTGCCTATGGCGGCGGGCCGATCACCCCCGGCCGGGCCGGCCAGGGGATGGGGGTTGCCACCGGCACGGCGGACGACACGCCGGGCACGCTCGGCGGCGGGCCGGAAACCACCGTCACCGTCGGCGCGGACACCGGCCAGCGCCGCGACCTGCCCGACCAGCACGCCGCCCCGCCGACACCCAAGTCCGACGCCGGCAAGCGCCCGCGCAACCGGGAGGCCGGCAAGCCCGGCTGAGCGCCGCCGCGCCGGAAAGGCCGCGCCGTTCAATGGCATTACCCCGGTCCAGCACCGGCAAGGCATGTTCCCCCGCACACACCCCCTGGCGTAGCGTCCTAGACCTTCGGCCGAACCACCCGACAAGGGAGCGGACAACGGCCGACGTCGGACACAGCCCGGGGGGAATGCGCGATGGAAACAGAGGGAATCGTGGTTGCCGGTGCAAGGCGCGGACATCCGGCGCCGGACGAGCGGTTCGTGGTGTGGTCGATCACCATCGCCTTCCTGTTCGTCCTGTGCGCCGACACCCTGTTCGGTTTCGTGTTCCGGCCATACCTGGACATCGCCAATCTGGACGAGACCACCGTCCTCGACGTCCTGACGCTGATCTTCGCCGGGTCGCCGGAACGGCTGCCGCTCGATTCCTGGGAACCGATGATGACGGCCTTCACCTGGCTGCACACCCACGGGATGGGCCGGCAGGGAACGGAGAACGTCTATGACGCGGTGTTCTTCACCCAGCATGTGAAGTTCCAGTATCCCCTGACCTCGCTGCTGCCGATGGAACTGCTGTCGGCGGTGGGGCTGCTTCACCTGCGCGTCTACGCCATGATCAACCTGCTGCTGGTGATCGCGACGGCCGGCGGCATGGCGCTGCTGATGCTGGATCTGGCCGGGCGGCTGGGACTGGACCGGCCGCTGCGCGACACCACCGCCCGCTGGGCGCTGGCCGGCCTCGGCGTGCTCGCCACCCTGTGCTTCTATCCCATCGTCAAGGCCTTCGCCGTCGGGCAGATGCAGGTTTGGCTGAACGCGGCCTTCGTCTTCGCCAGCCTGTGCTTCTTCCGCAACCGGCGCGTGATGGCCGGCGCGCTGCTCGGCGGATCGACGCTGATCAAGCCGCAGTTGTCGCTGTTCGTGCTGTGGGCGCTGCTGCGCCGCGAATGGGGGCTGGTGCTGGGCTGGGTGGCGGTGGTGGTCCCCGGCTTCGCGGCGGCGGTCGCCCTGTACGGGTTCGGCCCGTCGATCCGCTATCTCGACGTCCTGGCTTTCCTCGGCCAGCATGGCGAGAGCTACTACAGCAACCAGACCGTCAACGGGCTGCTGAACCGGCTGCTCCACAACGGCGCCAACCACCTGTCCACCATGGGCGACGACACGGAGTGGCGCGGCAGCGCCTTCGCCCCCTACCACCCGCTGGTCCATGTCGCGACGCTGGCGTCGGGCGTGGCCTTCATGCTGTTCGGCCTGCTCTGGCGGATCGGTGGCGGCGAGCGCGACCGCATGACGTCCTTCCTGGCGGCGGCGGTCTGCTTCACGCTGGGCTCGCCGATCTCGTGGGTGCCCCATTACGGCGTGCTGCTGCCGGCCTTCGCCTACCTGCTGTTCGTCCTGCTGGATGGCGCGCGATGGGATGGGCCGGGTCGGGACCGCGGCCGCAGCCTGCGTCTTCTGCTGATCCTGAGCGTCCTGTTCGCCATCGCCAGCAACGACTTCTTCCAGCCGCTCAGCCAGTTGGCCGACACCACCTTCAACGTCCTGCAATCCTACCTGTTCTTCACCAGCCTCGCGCTGCTCGGCCTGCTGGTGACGACCGCCGGACCGCTGCGCAAGGGGGCGCCGCGGTAGCCGGCCCTGCCGGGCAGGGGTCGGAACGCCGGGCGACGGCGCCTGTTGTCGGCGTGATGACCTCACCGGCAGGAAGGAGCCATGCCATGGCACGCTATTCGGATGTGCGGAACTCAGGCGAGCGGTATTCGGATGATCGCGGCATGGGCTGGCTGTCCGTGCGCGGGTTGGCGATGATGGCGGGCGGGGCGGCGCTGGCTGTGGTGGCGAGCCGGCTTCTGCCGCCGGTGGTGGCGCAGATGGCCGGGTCGGCGCGGGCGTCGTCCGGCCGTGACGCCTTCGACGCGCTGATCAACGACCACCGCCACATCCAGTCCCTGCTGAACGAGATGGTGCAGACGCCGATCGACGCGACGATGCGGCGGACCCAGTTGTTGCTTCGCCTGAAACGGCGGCTCGCCGCGCACGCCATGGCGGAGGAGGACGTCGTCTACCCGATGCTGCACGACCAGGCGCACAAGCAGGACGACACCAGGCAGCTCTACGGCGAGCACGCCGAGATGAAGATGCACCTGTTCACACTGGAACGGCTGCCGAAGGACGACCCGCGCTGGCTCGCCGTCGCCCACGAACTGAAGCGCATCGTCCAGGGCCACATCCGGCAGGAGGAGGAGATCGACTTCCCCGCCCTGCGCAACGCCCTGGACCAGGGCGAGACGGCGGTGATGTCCGGCAGCGTCGCGCGCGAGAAGGCCCTCATCCTCTGAACGCAGCGAAAGACGCTGACCCGATGGGCGGAATCCGGCGACGGCGGAACGCTCCGTCCGCCGGTCCTGTTGTCGAACCTGCATGTCACGCCAATTCAGCGGGGAACATCCATGAGAGCTTTGGTCTGGCACGGCGCCAACGACATCCGGTGCGACACGGTCCCGGATCCGCAGATCGAGCATCCACGCGACGCGATCGTCAAGGTGACGACCTGCGCCATCTGCGGGTCGGACCTGCACCTGCATGACCACTTCATGCCGGGCATGGAAAAGGGCGACATCGTCGGCCATGAGTTCATGGGCGAGGTGATGGAGGTCGGGGCCGAGGCCAAGGGCGCCCTGAAGGTGGGCGAGCGGGTGGTGGTCCCCTTCACCATCTTCTGCGGCGAATGCGACCAGTGCAAACGCGGCAACTACTCGGTCTGTGAACGGTCCAACCGCAACAAGGCGCTGGCCGACAAGGTCTTTGGCCACACCACCGCCGGGCTATTCGGCTACACCCACCTGACCGGCGGCTACGCCGGCGGGCAGGCCGAATATGTGCGGGTGCCCTTCGCCGACCACACCCACATCAAGGTTCCCAACGGGTTGACCGACGAACAGGTGCTGTTCCTGGGCGACATCTTCCCCACCGGCTGGCAGGCGGCGGCGCAGTGCGACATCCAGCCGACCGACACCGTGGCGATCTGGGGCTGCGGCCCGGTCGGGCAGATGACGATCCGCAGCGCCGTGCTGCTGGGCGCCAAGCAGGTCGTCGCCATCGACCGGGTGGCGGAACGCCTGTCGATGGCCAAGGCCGGCGGCGCCATCACCATCAATTTCGAAGAGGAGAGCGTCGTCGAACGGCTGAACGAGCTGACCGGCGGCAAGGGTCCGGAGAAGTGCATCGACGCCGTCGGCATGGAGGCGCACGCCACCGCCACGCTGGACAGCATGATGGACCGGGCCAAGCAGGCGTTGATGCTGGAGAGCGACCGGGCGCACGTCCTGCGCGAGATGATGTATGTCTGCCGCCCGGCCGGCACGCTGTCGATCCCGGGTGTCTATGGCGGGCTGGTCGACAAGATCCCGTTCGGCATGTCGATGAACAAGGGGCTGACCTGGCGCATGGGCCAGACCCACGTCAACCGCTGGACCGACGACCTGCTGCACCGCATCCAGGACGGGCAGATCGACCCGTCCTTCGTCATCACCCACACCGAACCCCTCGAAAACGGACCCGAGATGTACAAGACCTTCCGCGACAAGCGCGATGGTTGCATCAAAGTGGTCCTCAAGCCCTGAGGTGACGTCATGGCTCTTTACGACCGATCATCGCCCGCCGACAGCATGGCCCGCGGCCTCGGCTGGTTCAGCATCGGCCTCGGCGCCGCCGAACTGGTGGCGGGGCGCAGCCTTGCCCGCTGGATGGGCATGGAGGACAAGTCCGCCTTGATCCGCGCCTATGGCCTGCGCGAGATCACCGCCGGCGTCGGATTGCTGGCGCTGGGCGATCCGAAGCCGTGGATCTGGGGCCGGGTCGCCGGCGACGCCGTCGACATCGCCACCCTGGCGTCCGCGGTCGGGGACGACAACCCGCGGGCGGGCAACGCGCGCATCGCGCTGGGCGCGGTGATGGCCGCCACGGCGCTCGACCTTGTCTGCGCGGCGAAGCTCCACCAGGAGGAAACCGCGGCCTGGAGCCCGCCGCCGGACTATGGCGACCGCAGCGGCTTCGCCCGCCCGGTCGACGCCATGCGCGGCACGGCGAGCGACGCCCCGATCGGCGACGACATGCGGACGCCGAAGATCCTCCAGTTCCAGCCGGCGGGGCAATCCCAGGCTTCATCCCAGCCTTCCAGGGCGTTCTGACCTCCCATGCATCCGGCCGACCTGTTCATGACGCTGTGGCGGCGGCTGGAGACGCGGCGTGCGGCGGTCCACGCCCTGGCCGGGCGGCTGGAGGCCGACCACGAACGCTCCGGCCGCCTCGCCGCCCAGGCGGCGGAGCGCCTGCGCGACGGTGCGGCGGCGCTGGCGCATTGGGTGCCGGAGGGGGATGACGACGCCGCGCTGGAACGCGCGTTAGCGGCGGCGCAGGCAATCGACCGCTGGTTCGCGCCGCTCGCCTCCTGGTACGACACCCCGTCCTCGACCGACCATCCCCTCGCCAGTGCGCGGGTCGAGGCGCTGCGGCGCTACAACCGCGACAGCCGCTTCAACGCCGATCCCGGCGACGGGCAGTTGATCCTGCGGCCCGGCCTGCTGGCACGGGCGCTCAACATCCGGGAGACCGCGCCGCCGCCCGCCGATTCCGACCCGTTCGATCCGGTCGACCTGTTCCAGACCCTGTTGGTGGTGCCGCCCAGCCTGACCATCGGCGCCCGCCATGACGGCGATCCCGAACGCCGCATTGCCGTGCAATACCATCGCGTCGCCGGGGCGGCCGACCAGACCCCGGCCGATCCCGACTGGACCCCGGTGATCAGCGTCGTGCCGCTGGCCGAGGCGGAGGACGACCTCGCCATCCGACAATTCCGCCGCGACGGCGAGGATTGGTACGATCCCATCCCACGCGCGCTGGGCCAACGCGCCGCCGACGCCATCGCGGCGCTGGCCGAGCGGGGCGCCACCATCGTTCTGTTCCCCGAGGTGTCCGTTCACCCCGACACGCTGGTCGCCATCAAGGACGCCCTGCGCCGGCAGGCGGTCGACGGGTCGATCCGCTACGCGCTGGTCGGCGTCAAGGACGACGGTGCCGACAGCGAAGGCGGCCGGCCGCGCAACCGCGCGCTGCTGCTCGACCGCCGCGGGGAGGAGATCGCGCGCCAGACCAAGCTGCATTGCTGGGACCTCGACAGCGACCAATGCCGGTCCTACGACCTGCGCGACCGCAACGGCCGGCTGCTCGACTGCGCCAAGGAGGACATCGCAACCGGCGACCGCTTCACCATCGTCGAGCTGCCCGATTTCGGCCGGCTCGCCGTCGCCATC
This sequence comes from Azospirillum sp. TSO35-2, assembly GCF_003116095.1. Taxonomy (GTDB): domain Bacteria; phylum Pseudomonadota; class Alphaproteobacteria; order Azospirillales; family Azospirillaceae; genus Azospirillum. The sequence continues at coordinate 563,380 of NZ_LGRA01000018.1, read as the reverse complement.
TGCGAGGATCTGGGACGGACGGAGCCCAGCGCCTGGATCACGTCGGGCATGATGGTCGACTGGCTGGTGACGCCGGTGATGGACAGCGGCCTGACCACCGAGCGCTGGCAGGCGCGCGAAGGCGGCGCCTCGTCGCGCACCGGCGGGTGCCGGGTGATCGTCGCCAACAGCATGGCGCTGTCGCACCGCTTCAACCGCTATTGCCGCCGGAACGGCCAGGAGGAGGCGATCATCCGCGACTGCGGTGTCGCCCTGCTGTTCCAGCCGCGGGCGAGCCAATCCAGCGCGCCGCACATCGCCTGCCTGACGCTGGACCTGGAGGACCCCTCCCCCGGCCATGTCCACGCCCGCTGGGAGCCGGACCGCTGGCCGACGCTGCCCGACCCCGAGCCGGAAGAAGGATCCGACGCATGACCGGCTTCGACGCCGCGATCCGCTCGCTGACCGACGGGCTGCTCGCCGCCATCGAGCAGGACCGCTGGCGGGAGGCCGACGCCGAGCTGGACACGCTGGCGCAGGAGGCGATGGCTGCGGCGCTTCAGGGCCGGACCGACGAGATGGAGGTCATCGCCCGGCTGACCGCCCGTTGCCACACCGCGCTGGCCCTGCGCGAGGGGTTGAGCGCCGAGGCGATGCACCGGCTCGGCCAGTTGCGCACCATCGCGGTGATGGTCGCCGCTGCCCGCAGCCGCAGGCCGCCGCGCCCGGCGGCGACGCTGGCCGGGGACGGCACGCCGGCGGCGGCCGTGCTGGCGGCGTTGCGGCGCGGTCCGCTGACCGGGCAGGAGTTGGTCGCCGCGACCGGCCTGTCGTCCGACGCGGTGGCGCGGGCGCTGCCGGAACTGCGCGCCGCCGGCCTCGTCCGCTCCTGGCCGGCCGGGCGGCTGACCGTCAACGCGCTGGCCGGAGACGGGGACGGCTCACGCGCCCCGGACGCTGGCGGCGGGTGAACCGCCGGACGGCCCCCTTTCGATTGTAAGACCTGTCTTAAGATTGACCGCTTCCGGAACGGCACCCGCTGCCCGCGGCGGCACGTCCTGCCACCGGCGCTATGCCGGCCGGGCGCATCGCAGCCCATCGGGACAGTCACCCGTACCAAATCCCGCCCCCGCATGTTCACCAGGGGCATCGCGTCCCTTTTCCGATGGAACCGATGGATTTCCTGACCTCCTCGACGGTGATCGCCTTCGCGGCCCCGCTGTTTGCCATGGCCGTGGCCCTCGCCGCCCATCAAATTCTGCTGCGCATCCTGCAACGGCTGTTCCGCCCGGACAACGCGCCGGTGCTGAGCCGCGTTGTCCGCTGCGGCAGCCACGCCACCCGTTTCGCCGTCGCCTTCGCCGTCCTGCTCGCCGCGGTGCCGGCGCTGCCCCTGCCCGCCACGGCGATGGAGATGGTGGCGCGCGCCGTCGGCATGTGCTTCATCGGCGCGCTGGGCTGGACCATCGCCGCCAAGGTCGGGGCGGTGTTCGACGCCTATCTGCACCGCAGCGGCCCCAACGAAAGCGGATCCGAATGGCGGCGCCGGCGCACCAAGCTGACGGTGTTCCGCCGGCTGGCGCTGCTGACCATCATGGCGCTCACGGTGGGCTTCATGCTGATGACGGTGCCGCTGGTGCGAACCATCGGCATCAGCCTGTTCGCCTCGGCCGGCGTCGCCGGCATCGTGCTCGGCATCGCCGCGCGGCCGACCATCGCGAACCTGATCGCCGGCATCCAGATCGCGCTGACCCAACCGATCCGCATCGGCGATTCCGTGGTCGTCGAAGGGGAATGGGGCAATGTCGACGAGATCACCTCGACCTATGTCGTGGTGCGCATCTGGGACGACCGCCGGCTGATCGTGCCGCTGGGCTATTTCCTGGAGAAGCCGTTCCAGAACTGGACCCGCGACGCGCCGAACATCCTGGGATCGGTGATGCTGTACGTCGATTACTCGGTGCCGATCCCGGCGTTGCGCGACCATCTGCGGGCGGTGCTGGACAGCACCAGCCTGTGGGACAAGCGGGTGTGGAACCTCCAGGTCACCGACCTGAAGGAACGCACGATGGAACTGCGCGCCCTGGTCAGCGCCCCCGACGCCGGCACCGCCTGGGACCTGCGCTGCCTGGTGCGCGAGGAGATGATCCGCTTCCTGACCGAGCGCTACCCCGGTTCGCTGCCGCGCGAACGGCTGGACGTCGCCCGTTCGACGGTGGAGCGGGCGGCGGAACGGTCCTTTCCGGAACCGGAGCGGATCAACGGGCAGGCCTGAGGCGTTACCAGCACCCCGCCCGTCGCCCACCACGGAGTCTCCCGATCGTGGCCCTGGTCTTTTCCACACCATTCGCGTCGCTTCCCGCCGTCATTGGCGGACCCGCATGAGGGGCGTGGCCATCCTCCTGGCCGCGCTGCTGCCGGCTTCGGTCGCGCTGGCGGCCGCGCCGGGGGCCGGCGGCGCATCGCCGGCGCCATCGGAAACCATCCTGATCGCCCAGATCGTCGTGCTGATCCTGACCGGCCGGCTGCTGGGCGAGGTGATGCAGCGCATTGGCCAGCCTGCCGTCATGGGGCCGCTGATCGCCGGAATCCTGCTGGGCCCCACCGCGTTGGGCAGCCTGTGGCCCGGCGCCCAGCACGCGCTGTTCCCCTCCGCGCCGGCGCAGACCGGCATGTTGAACGCGGTGTCGCAGATCGGCGTCCTGCTTCTGCTGCTGCTGGCCGGCATGGAGACCGACCTGTCGCTCATCCGCCGGGTGCGGCGGGCGGCCTTCAGCGTGTCGCTGACCGGCATCTTCGTGCCCTTCGCCTGCGGCTTCGCGCTGGGGCAGTTCATCCCCGATGCGATGCTGCCGAACCCGGACCAGCGGCTGATCGCCTCGCTGTTCCTGGGAACCGCGCTGTCGATCTCGTCGGTGAAGATCGTCGCCATGGTGGTGCGCGAGATGAACTTCGTCCGCCGCAACGTCGGTCAGGTCATCCTGGCGTCGGCCATCATCGACGACACCATCGGCTGGATGATCATCGCCATCACCTTCGGGCTGGCGGCGCAGGCGACCTTCGAATGGACGTCGCTGGCGGAAAGCGTGCTGGGCACCGTGGCGTTCATCGCGCTGAGCCTGACGGTCGGGCGCCGGCTGGTCGCGCGGGTGATCCGCTGGACCAACGACAGCCTGGTCAGCGAGGCGCCGGTGCTGTCCGCCGTGCTGGTCATCATGGGGCTGATGGCGCTGGCGACCGACGCCATCGGCGTCCACACCGTGCTGGGCGCCTTCGTCGCCGGCATCCTGGTGGGGTCCTCGCCGATCCTCACCCGGCGGATCGACGACCAGTTCCGCGGGGTGACGACCGCCCTGTTCATGCCGGTGTTCTTCGGCGTCGCCGGGCTGAAGGCCGACCTGACCATCCTGGCCGACCCGATGCTGCTGGGCCTGACCGCCGGGCTGGTGCTGATCGCCAGCATCGGCAAGTTCACCGGCGCCTTCATCGGCGGCTGGATGGGCGGGCTCGACCGGCGGGAGGCGCTGGCGCTCGCCACCGGCATGAACGCGCGCGGCTCGACCGAGGTGATCGTCGCGTCGATCGGCCTGTCGATGGGGGTGCTGACCCAGGAACTCTTCACCATGATCGTCACCATGGCGATCCTGACGACGCTGGCGATGCCGCCGACCCTGCGCTGGGCGCTGCGCCGCCTGCCGATGGGCCGGGAGGAGAGCGAACGGCTGGAGCGCGAAGCCTTCGAGGCCAAGGGCTTCGTCCCCAATGTGGAGCGCGTGCTGCTGGCGGTCGACGAAACCCCGCCCGGCCGCCTCGCCGCCCGGCTGGCCGGCATGCTGGCCGGCCTGCGCGGCGTGCCGGTCACGGTGGTCGGCCTCACCGAGACGGCTCCCGCGGCCGACGCCACCGAAGCCGATGCCCGCCAAACCGACAGCCCCGACACCGGGCATGAGGCGGTGATCCTCGCCAGCGTCGAAGCCACGCAGGAGCGCACCACCAAGCCCGACGAACCGTCGCCGGAGGTCGAGGTGCTGACCCGCCCGTCCGACATGCCCGCCGAGGACATCATCGAGAGCGAGGCGACCAAGGGCTACGACCTGCTGATGGTCGGGACGGAGGAGGAGACGCGGCCGGTGGCCGACCTGCCGGCCCGCCTGTCGGAGCTGGCGAACCGTTTCGACGGGCCGCTGGCCGTGGTGTCGGCCCGCGGGACGCACCAGGACCGGCCGGTCGACGGGCGCCTGGACATACTGGTGGCGGTCAGCGGCACCGAGGTGTCCCGCCGCGCCGCCGAGGTGGCGCTGGCGCTGGGCCGTGCGGGCGACGCGCCGGTCACCGTGCTGTATGTCGGGCTGACGGCGGTCCGCGCCTCCCGCCGCAACCACCGGCAGGCCCGGCGCGACGCCGAGGCGGCGCTGGACGAGATCTCCGGAATCGCCGAGCGCTATGGCCGCTCGGTCCGCACCATCGCCCGCACCGACCTGTCGGCCGAGGACGCGGTGATGGAGCAGGCCCGCCGCGGCGGACACACGCTCGTCGTGATGGGGGTCAGCCGACAGGGCAACGAGGTGCTGTCCTTCGGCGCCGTGGCCGGCGCCCTGCTGGAGCACGCCGACCGCTCGCTCCTGTTCGTCGCCACCTGAGGTGGCGGCGACGAACAGGAGCGTCGTGCCCGGCTACGACGACAGCGTCTTGTTCAGGCGCAGCGCCACCAGGGTGCAGACCGCGCCCGACAGCAGGTAGGCGCCCGACGCGATCAGCCCGAAATGGCTCGACAGGATGAGGGCGACGAAGGGGGCGAAGCCGGCGCCGAACAGCCATGCCAGATCCGAGGTCATCGCCGAACCGGTGTAGCGGTAGTGGCGCGAGAAGCTGGAGGCGACCGACCCCGAGGACTGCCCGAAGGACAGGCCGAGGATCACGAAGCCAAGGATCATGAACACCAGCTCGCCGACCTTGCCGCCGTCGAGCAGCTGCGGGGCGAAGCCGCTGAACACCGCGATGGCGGCGGCGCTGCTGCCCAGCAGGGTGCGCCGCCCGACCCGGTCGGCGACATAGCCCGACGCGAAGATGGCGGCGATGCCGAAGACCGCGGCGATCGACTCGATGATCAGGAAGGAGGCGGTTTCCTCCTTGGTGAACAGGAAGATCCAGGACAGCGGGAAGACGGTGACCATATGGAACAGGGCGAAGCTGGCCAGCGGCGCGAAGGCGCCGACGACGACCCGCTTGCCCTCCATCCGCAGCGTGTCCATCACCGGGGCCGGCTGCAGCTCCCGGCTTTCGAACAGCCGGGTGAATTCCGGCGTCACCACCAGCCGCAGGCGGGCGAACAGCGCCACGACGTTGATGGCGAAGGCGACGAAGAACGGGTAGCGCCAGCCCCAGCTGAAGAAATCCTCCGCCGACAGGCTGGCGACGAAGTAGGCGAACAGCCCGCTCGCCACCATCAGCCCGATCGGCGCGCCGAGCTGCGGGATCATCGCGTACCAGCCGCGGCGGTTCTCCGGCGCGTTCATCGCCAGCAGCGAGGCCAGACCGTCCCAGGTGCCGCCGAGCGCGATGCCCTGGCCGACGCGCGACAGCGCCAGCAGCCACGCCGACGCCACGCCGATGTCGGCGTAACCCGGAAGGAAGGCCAGCGACACCGTCGACCCGCCGAGCAGGAACAGGGCGATGGTCAGCTTGACGCTGCGGCCATGGGCGCGGTCGACCGCCATGAAGATGAAGCTGCCGATCGGTCGCGCGACGAAGGCCAGCGCGAAGATGGCGAAGGACCAGAGCGTTCCGGTCAGCGGGTCGACGTAGGGAAACACCAGTTTCGGGAACACGATCACCGAAGCAATGGCGTAGACGAAGAAGTCAAAAAACTCGGATGTGCGGCCAATGATCACGCCAATCGCAATCTCACCGGGGTTGACCCCGTGATGCCGCGCGTTCACCAGCCTCGCATCGCGTTCACCCGCCGCAATCGATGAAGTCATCATGTCGGCTCCGGCTGCGCTGTTTCTATTGTATGATCCGCAGATCACACAATATGTCACCCCAACATTCTAGGGTGAGTCAAGCGCGCAGGAGTCGGCATTGGACAAATTGTCCAATGTCCACACCGTGGTGCGGTCGCTAGCTCTCTCCCCAAAGCAAACCTTTGCTAAAAGGTCCCGCCTTGAGCCGTTATCGCGCTATAGCCCTGCTGCCAGTGATGGCCGCGCTGAGTGGCTGCAACCTGGTCGTGCTGAACCCATCCGGCGACGTCGCCAGCCAGCAGGGAGACCTCGTGGTCATCTCCACCCTGCTGATGCTGCTGATCATCGTCCCCGTCATGGCGCTTACCGTGCTGTTTGCCTGGCGCTATCGCCAGTCCAATAGCACAGCGCGCTATGAACCGGACTGGGACCATTCGACGCAGTTGGAACTGGTGATCTGGGCGGCCCCGCTGCTGATCATCATCTGCCTCGGTGCCATCACCTGGGTGGCCACCCACAAGCTCGACCCCTACCGGCCGCTCGACCGCATCGCGGCCGACAAGCCGATCGCCGCCGGCGCCAAGCCGCTGGACGTCCAGGTGGTCGCGCTCGACTGGAAATGGCTGTTCGTCTATCCGGAATACGGCATCGCGTCGGTGAACGAGATGGCGGCCCCGGTCGACCGGCCGATCCGCTTCAGCATCACCGCCTCCACGGTGATGAACTCCTTCTACGTTCCGGCGCTGGCGGGGCAGGTCTACGCCATGCCGGGGATGGAGACGAAGCTGCACGCCGTCATCAATCAGGCCGGCACCTACAAGGGCTTCTCGGCCAACTACAGCGGCGCCGGCTTCTCGCACATGCGCTTCGCTTTCCACGGCCTGTCCGACGCCGACTTCGGCGGCTGGGTGGCCAAGGTGAAGGCCGACGGCGGCGCGCTCGACCGCAACGGCTACCTGACGCTGGAGCAGCCGAGCGAGAACGCCCCGGTCCAGCATTTCGGCAAGGTCGATCCGGAGCTGTTCAAGGCGGTCGTCAACATGTGCGTCCGCCCCGGCACCCTGTGCATGAGCGACATGGCGGCGATCGACGCCGCGGGCGGCCTGAACGCCGGCGGTCTCGCCGCGGTGAACGGGCTGATGAAGGCCAGCGCCCTGACCGCCTGGCCGGACGGCCGCTCGGCCACCGGGCTGTGCACCGTCGCCGAAGCGGTCGACGCCGCGGCCGCCCCCATCGCCGGCGCGGATCTGCGCCCCTCCTTCACGCCGAGCAGCGCGCCTTCGACCGGGTATCCGGGCGGGGCGCCGCGGCTGGCCAATCCCTGATTGGGCACACCGGCAATGTTCGACATCTCGTCACTGACCCATTTCGTCTTCGGGCGCCTCAGCCTGGAGTCGCTCCCCTATCACGAACCCATCCTGGTCGCGACCTTCGCCGCCGTGATGCTCGGCGGCGCGGCGCTGGTCGCCGGGCTGACCTATTTCAAGCTGTGGGGCTACCTGTGGACGGAGTGGTTGACCTCCGTCGACCACAAGCGGATCGGGATCATGTACATGATCCTGGGGCTGGTCATGCTGCTGCGCGGCTTCGCCGACGCGGTGATGATGCGCATCCAGCAGGCCATCGCCTTCAACGGCAGCGAGGGCTACCTGCCGGCCCACCACTATGATCAGGTCTTCACCGCCCACGGCGTGATCATGATCTTCTTCGTGGCGATGCCGCTGGTGACCGGGCTGATGAACTACGTCGTGCCGCTGCAGATCGGCGCCCGCGACGTGTCCTTCCCGTTCCTGAACAACTTCAGCTTCTGGATGACGGTCGGCGGCGCCGTGCTGGTCATGATGTCGCTGTTCATCGGCGAGTTCGCGCGCACCGGCTGGCTGGCCTACCCGCCGCTGTCCGGGCTGGAGGCGAGCCCCGACGTCGGCGTCGACTACTACATCTGGGCCCTACAGGTGGCGGGTGTCGGAACCACGCTGTCCGGCATCAACCTGATCTGCACCATCGTCAAGATGCGCGCGCCGGGCATGACCATGATGAAGATGCCGGTCTTCACCTGGACCTCGCTCTGCACCAACGTGCTGATCGTCGCCTCCTTCCCGATCCTGACCGCCGTGCTGGTCCTGCTGTCGCTCGACCGCTATGTCGGCACGCACTTCTTCACGAACGACATGGGCGGCAACCCCATGATGTACGTGAACCTGATCTGGATCTGGGGCCATCCGGAAGTCTACATCCTGATCCTGCCCTGCTTCGGCATCTTCTCCGAAGTGACCTCGACCTTCTCGGGCAAGAAGCTGTTCGGCTACACCTCGATGGTCTACGCGACCGTCGTCATCACCATCCTGTCCTACCTGGTGTGGCTGCACCACTTCTTCACCATGGGCTCGGGCGCCAGCGTGAACTCGTTCTTCGGCATCACGACGATGATCATCTCGATCCCGACGGGTGCGAAGATCTTCAACTGGCTGTTCACCATGTACCGCGGCCGCATCCGGTTCGAGCTGCCGATGATGTGGACGATCGCCTTCATGCTGACCTTCGTCATCGGCGGCATGACCGGCGTGCTGCTGGCGGTGCCGCCGGCCGACTTCGTCCTGCACAACAGCCTGTTCCTGATCGCCCACTTCCACAACGTCATCATCGGCGGCGTGCTGTTCGGCCTGTTCGCCGGCATCGCCTACTGGTGGCCGAAGGCGTTCGGCTTCAAGCTGAACGTGTTCTGGGGCAAGCTGTCCTTCTGGTTCTGGGTGGTCGGCTTCTACGCCGCCTTCATGCCGCTCTACGTCCTGGGCCTGATGGGCGTCACCCGCCGCCTGCGCGTGTTCGAGGACCCGTCGCTCCAGATCTGGTTCGTCATCGCCGCCATCGGCGCCGCGCTGATCGCCGCCGGCATCGGCTGCTTCCTGATCCAGATCGCCTACAGCGTCTGGAAGCGGGAGGAACTGCGCGAGGTGACCGGCGACCCGTGGGATGGCCGCACGCTGGAATGGGCGACCTCCTCGCCGCCGCCGGGCTACAACTTCGCCTTCACGCCGGTCATCCACGACAACGACGCATGGTGGGACATGAAGAAGCGCGGCTACAAGCGCCCGCTGGAGGGCTTCCGCCCGATCCACATGCCCAGCAACACCGGCACCGGCGTCATCCTGGCCGGGATCAGCGTGGCCTTCGGCTTTGCCATGATCTGGCACATCTGGTGGCTGGCGGCGCTGAGCTTCCTCGGCCTGCTGGCGGTCGCCATCGGCCACACCTTCAACTACAACCGCGACTTCCACATCCCGGTCGATGACGTCATCCGGACCGAGAGCGAGCGGACCCGGCAGCTGTCCGGGCAGGTGCAAGCATGACCACGACCGTCAACACCCTGCGCAGCGGCGACGCCCCCGATTTCTATGTGAGGGACGAGGTCGCGCACGAAGGCGGCAGCACCGCGCTGGGCTTCTGGATCTACCTGATGAGCGACTGCCTCATCTTCGCGGTCCTGTTCGCCACCTATGGCGTGCTCAGCACCAGCTACGCCGCCGGGCCGACGCCCAAGGAGCTGTTCGACCTGCCGCTGGTGGCGGTCAACACCTCGATGCTGCTGCTGTCCTCCATCACCTACGGCTTCGCCATGCTGGCGATGGAGCGCGGGCGGACCGGGCAGACCCAGGCGTGGCTGGCGATCACCGGGCTGTTCGGCCTCGCCTTCCTCGGCATCGAGCTGACCGAGTTCGCGCACATGATCCATGAGGGCGCCGGCCCGTGGCGCAGCGCCTTCCTGTCGTCCTTCTTCACGCTGGTCGGCACCCACGGTCTGCACGTCACCTTCGGCACCGTCTGGCTGGTGACGCTGATGGTCCAGGTCGCCCGCCGCGGCCTGATCCCCGCCAACCGCCGTCGCCTGATGTGCCTCAGCATGTTCTGGCACTTCCTGGACGTCATCTGGATCGGCGTCTTCACCTACGTCTACCTGATGGGAGTGCTGCGATGAGCACCCACGCGCACAGCGACCACCACGGCCACGGCGCGCATGGCGGCCACGGCCACGACCAGGGGCACGGCGACGGGCACGCCCACGGCAGCTTCGGCAGCTACATGATCGGCTTCGTGCTGTCGGTGATCCTGACGGCGATCCCGTTCTGGCTGGTGATGAACGGGACGCTCGACAACGGCACCACCACCGCGGTGGTCCTCGGGCTCGCCCTGGTGCAGATCATCGTCCACATGGTGTATTTCCTGCACATGAACAGCCGCTCCGAAGGCGGCTGGACCATGCTGGCGCTGATCTTCACCCTGATCGTGGTGGTGATCATGCTGGCCGGGTCGCTGTGGGTGATGTACCACCTGAACGCCAACATGATGCCGGGCATGAGCCACGACATGAGCCGGATGCCGTGAGCCCTGCCGGCCGCATCGACCCGCAGCCGGCACCGCCACCCGCCGGTGGCACGACGAAGGGGGCCCGCCCGGTCTGGGCGCTGGCCCTCTTCGGCGTTCTGGCCCTGGCCGGGATCGCCGGGCTGACCGCGCTCGGCGTCTGGCAGCTCGAACGGCGGGTGTGGAAGCTCGACCTGATCGAGCGGGTCGACGCCCGCATCCACGCCGCCCCGGTCGCCACGCCGGGACCGGACACTTGGCCCGCCGTCACCGCCGCCAAGGACGAGTACCGGCGGGTCCGCGTGACCGGCCGCTTCCTGAACGACCGCGAAACGCTGGTGCAGGCCGTCACCGATCTGGGCGGCGGGTTCTGGGTGCTGACGCCGTTGCGGACCGACGACGGCTTCACCGTGCTGGTCAACCGCGGCTTCGTGCCGCCGGAAAAGCGCGACCCGGCCAGCCGGGCCGCCGGACAGCCGGAGGGCGAGACCAGCATCACCGGCCTGCTGCGGATGACCGAGCCGAAGGGCGGCTTCCTGCGCGCCAACGACCCGGCCGCCGGCCGCTGGTTCTCCCGCGACGTCGCCGCCATCGCCGCCGCCCGCGGTCTGGGCGAGGTGGCGCCCTACTTCATCGACGCCGACGCCACGCCGAACCCCGGCGGTGGCCCGGTCGGCGGCCTGACCGTCGTCAGCTTCCCCAACAGCCACCTCGGCTACGCGCTGACCTGGTTCGCGCTGGACCTGATGCTGATCGGCTGGGTTGCGCTGGTCGCCCGCAGCGAAGCACGCCGCCGGCATCGCCTGTCCTGACCGCCGCGACGGCCCCGGCTGCGGTTCCATCCCGGCTTGATTAGCCTATATAATGGTCGGGAGGCTAATGTATCCGGTGAGGAGCAGGACGATTTCTGTGCGCGACACGACCGACCGGAAGAACCTGTTCCTGCTCGTCCAGTTACGCTGGCTCGCCGTGGTCGGTCAGGTGGTGACGATCCTGATCGTGCATGTCCAGATGGGCATCGCCCTGCCGCTGCAGCCGATGAGCGCCGTCGTGGTCTTCCTGATCGCGCTCAACACCGCCAGCCTCGTCCAGATCCGCCGCAAGTCGTCGGTGTCCAACACCCAGCTGTTCCTGGAACTGCTGATCGACGTCTTCGCGCTGACCGTTCAGCTCTATCTCAGCGGCGGGGCGACGAACCCGTTCATCTCGCTCTACCTGCTGCAGGTGGCGCTCGGCGCGGTGTTGCTGGAGGCGTGGTCGGCCTGGGCGCTGGTGCTGGTGGCGACCGCCGGTTTCACCTGGCTGACCGGCACCTACCGCGCCCTGCCCCTGCCGCACCAGCTTGAGGGGGGGCTGTTCAGCCTGCACATCCAGGGCATGTTCATCTGCTTCGTGCTGGCGGCCAGCCTGCTGGTGCCCTTCCTCACCCAGATCAACCGCAACCTGCGCGCGCGGGACGCCTATCTGGCGGAACTGCGCCAACGCTCGATGGAGGAGGCGCACATCGTCCGCATGGGCCTGCTGGCGTCCGGCGCCGCGCACGAGCTGGGGACGCCGCTCGCCACCCTGTCGGTCATCCTCAACGACTGGCGACGCATGCCGGCGCTGACGGCCGACCCCGACCTGTCGGAGGAGATGGCGGAGATGCAGAGCCAGATCGACCGCTGCAAGGCGATCGTGTCCGGCATCCTGCTGTCGTCCGGCGAGGCGCGCGGCGAGGGCACGGTCCGCACCACGGTCCGTGACTTCATGGACGATCTGGTGGAGGACTGGCGGTGCAGCCGCTCCCCCGCCCGTTTCGACTACGAGAACGCCTTCCGGTCGAAGGAACGGATGATCTCCGACCTCGCGCTGAAGCAGGTGCTGTTCAACGTGCTCGACAACGCGCTGGAGGCGTCGCCGGGCTGGATCGGCGTCGCGGTGCGCCGGCAGGGCGACAATCTGGTCGTCGCGGTGAACGACGCCGGCCCCGGCTTCGACGACGCCATCCTGGCCGAACTGGGCAAGCCCTATCGGTCGACCAAGAACCGTCCGGGCAGCGGACTCGGCCTGTTCCTGGTGGTAAACGTGCTGCGCAAGCTGGGCGGCACCGTGTCGGCCAAGAACCGCAGCGGCGGCGGCGCCTCGGTCACGCTGACCCTGCCGCTGTCCACCCTGTCGCCGGAAGGCACCGATGGACACTGACCGCACCCTTCTGATCGTCGAAGACGACGATTCCTTCGCCCGCGCGCTGCGGCGGTCGTTCGAACGCCGCGGCTACGCCGTGCATGCCTGCGGCGGGCTGGAGGAGATGCGCGGGCTGCTCGACGCCGTCCGCCCGGGCTACGCCGTCGTCGACCTGAAGCTCGGCAACGGGTCGGGGCTGGAGTGCGTCAAGGAGCTGCACGAGGTCGATCCCGCGGCGAAGATCGTCGTGCTGACCGGCTTCGCCAGCATCGCGACGGCGGTCGAGGCGATCAAGCTCGGCGCCTGCCACTATCTGGCGAAGCCGTCCAACACCGACGACATCGAAGCCGCCTTCGACCGGACGGAGGGCGACACCTCGATCGCCCTGGCGGCGCGGACGACGTCGCTGAAGAACCTGGAATGGGAACGCATCCACGAGACGCTGGTGGACACCGGCTTCAACATCTCGGAAACGGCGCGCCGGCTGGGGATGCATCGGCGGACGCTGGCCCGCAAGCTGGAGAAGAAGCGGGTGCCGTGAGGGTGGCTGTGTCGGTTGGCCCCCTCCCCATCCCTCCCCCGCCTTTGGCGGGAGAGGGGGCGGAATGCTTGTCGGCGTGATTTGATCGCGAAGCGGCGGCAGTCCCCTCTCCCGCGGGAGCGGGGGAGGGTTAGGGAGGGGGCACGAGTGACGACGGGGAGGCAACCCTCCCCCGCTCCACCGCCGCCAGCAACTCCCGCTCCAGCGTCTCTGCCCGGTGAGCGGCGGTGTGGGCGCCCAGGATCCGGCGCCGCGCCTGCTCGCCGATCTCGCCCTCGGCCGCCGGCTGGCGCAGCACGCTCAGCACGTCGTCGGCGGTTTCCGCCAGGATGATTTCGCGCCCCGGCTCCAGCAGGCTGTCGATGCCGTCCCAGATGTCGGAGATGATCGGGGTGGCGCAGGCCGCCGCCTCGAACAGGCGGACGCTGGGGCTGTAGCCGGCGCGGATCATGTCGTCGCGCGTCACGTTCAGCGTGAAGCGGCTGGCGGCGTAGAAGGCCGGATGGTCGGCCGGCGGGACGTGGTGCAGCCGCTCCACATTCGCCGGCCAGACGATGTCGTCAGGGTATTGCGGCCCGGCGACGACGAAGCGCAGGTCGGGCGCGTGGCGGGCCGGTTCCAGCAGCAAGCGGTCCAGCGTCGGCTGGCGGTCGGCGCTGTAGGTGCCGAGATAGCTGAGGTCCCAGCGCTTGGGCACCGGCAGCGGCGCGTAGGCCTCCGCATCCACCGAGCAGTAGAGCGCCCGCGCCGCCGGCGAGCCGTACCGCTCCATCAGCCGGTCGAGCGTCGGCCCGCCGGTGAAGGAGAAATAGACGTCGTAGCCGGGGATGATCGCCGGCGACAGATACTCGAAGTCGCCGCGTTCCAGCTTGGCCAGCGTCACCGGGGTGTCGATGTCGTAGAAGGCGACGACACCCTGCGCCGTCTCCTGCGCCCAGCGGCCGACCGTCACGCCGTCGGGCACGTAGGAGCCGACCAGCACCGCGTCGGCCCCGGCCACCGCGGCGGTGAAGCGCTTCAGATCGTCCAGGTCCTTATAAAAAGCCAGTTCGCACCAGGACGGGTTCGGCAGGTCGCGGTTGTCGGCGTACCAGGGGACGTCGCGTTCGAGGAACAGGATGTCGTGGCCGCGCGCGGCGTAGGCTTTCAGCAGCGCGCGGAAGGTGGTGGCGTGGCCGTTGCCCCAGGAGGAGGACAGGCTGAGCCCGAGGACGACCAGCCTCATGCTGCGCTCCGTTCCCGGCGGGCGGCCAGCGCGCCGCGCAGCAGGGCGTCGACCTCGACCGCGCGGCGGGCGTAGGTGTGGCCGGCGAGGATGCGACGGCGGGCGGCTTCGCCGATGGCGCGGGCGCGCTCCGGCGTCAGGGCGCGCAGATGCTCGGTCACGTCCTGGCCGTCGCGGGCGACCAGCACCTCCTCGTCGGGGGCGAGAAACTGCTCCACCCCTTCCCAGGCATCGGTGATCAGGCAGGCGCCGGCCCCGGCCGCCTCGAACACCCGGGTCGCGGGCGAGAAGCCGACCTCCGCCATGCTGTCGCGGGCGATGTTCAGCACCGCCAGCGCCGAAGTGTTGAAGGCGTTGTGGTCGGCGGTGCCGACATGGCCGATGTGGGTGACGTTGGCCGGCAGGCCCTTGGTCTCCCAGCCGCTGCCGCCGATGATGTAGCGGCCCTGCGGGTTGCGCGCCGCCGGCTCCAGGAAGAAGCGCTCCACCCTCGCCTCGCGGTCGGGCAGCCGGTTGCCGAGGAAGTTCAGGTCGGCCTTGAAGCGCTCCTGCGGCGGCACCGGGTGGTGGGTCGACGGGTCGAGCGCGTTGTAGATCGGCCGGCAGACCGGCGCGCCCATCGCCTGATAGGCCGACACCACCGGCGGCCCGCCGCCATAGGTCAGCACGAAGTCGAGCTGGGGCAGCCGGCGGCGCAACACATGGTCGGGCGCCTGCCGCAGTTCCGCCAGCGTCGCCGGGGCGTCGACGTCCCAGTAGACGCGCAGCGCCTGCGGCCCGGCAGCGTCCATCACCCCGTCGAGCAGTTCGTCGTCGAAGACGCCGACGCCGTTGGCCTTCACCACCACGTCGGCGTTCACCGCCTGCCCGATCACCGCGCGGCAGGCCTCCGGCGTCGCGTCGTAGACGACGACCTTGGCGTAGTCCGGCGGCTCGATGTCGCGATGCTGCTGCCGGTCGAAGGCGTCCGGCTCGTAGAAGGTGATGTCCCAGCCATGCCGGGCGAGTTCGCTCAGCATGCCGCGGTAGTAGGTGGCCGCACCGTTCCAGTAGGAGGACAGCAGGCTCGAGCCGTAGAAGGCCATCTTCATCGGGCGGACTCCAGAAGGGTCGGTGTCTTGTCGGCGCCGCGCAGGGTGTCGACAATGGCCAGCAACTCATCGACGCGGTGGGCGCAGGTGTGGCGGGCGCGGATGGTCTCCAGCCCGTTGCGGATCAGCTCGGCCCGCAGGTCGGCGTCCTGGTCGATGGCACGCAGACAGGCGGTCATCTCGTCACCGCTGCGGGCGTAGAGGAAATCCCGGCCGGGGCGGAACAGCCCGTCCGCGTCGCTCCACGGCGCGCTGACCAGCGGGATGCCGCAGGCCAGCGCCTCGAACACGCGGATGGTCGGGATGCCGGGCAGCGATTCGACGTAGAAGCGCCGCGGCACATGGACGGTGGCGCGGTGGCGGGCAAAGACCTCCGGCGCGCGGGCGTTCGGCAGCCAGCCCTTGTAGGCGATGCCGTAGCGCTTCAGCGTCGCCAGCGCCTCCCGCGGGTAGCGCACGCCGTAGATGTCGAGCGGCAGGCCCGCCGCCCGCGATGGCGCGAAGAGAAAGCGTTCCAGCTCATCCGTCCGCTCGCCGTCGCCCCAGTTGCCGATCCACACCGCGCCGGCGCGTGGTCCTTCCTCGGCCGGCGGGTGGAACAGGCGGGTGTCGGCGGCCTCGTGCCAGACGAAGACCCGGTCGCCCCAGCCCCAGCGGCGGTAGACCGCGGCCAGCGCCTCGCCGAAGGCCAGCACGCCGTCGTAGCCGGACAGATCGAAGGCGTTGATCGCCTTGGGGTCGCTGACCGCGCGGTGGTGGGTGTCGTGGAACAGCAGGGTGAAGGTGCCGCCGCGCCGCCGCGCCGCGCCGACCGCCGCCACCAGCGCCGGGTCGTTCCATTCATGCACGATCACCAGATCGGCGCCGTCACAGGCCGCCGCGACGTCGAACCCCTCCGGCATGCCGCGCGACGACAGCTCCGGATAGGCGCTGCGGTAGGCGTCGAGGCCGGGCTCGCCATGGTCGGCCAGCAGGTTCTGCAGGCTCCAGGCACCCTCGGGTTCGAAGACCCGGACGTCATGGCCGCGGGCGATCAGGTCGCGCAGCACGCCGCGCAGGAAATGGGCGTTGCCGTGGTTCCAGCAGGAGGCCAGCGAATGGGTGAAATAGACGACCCTCACGCGATCACCTCCGAGCGGACCGGATAGGCCGGGCGGCCGATCATCACCGAGCGGTAGACGTTCAGCATGCCGGTGGTGAGGCGGTCCATGCCGTAGCGGGCGGCCCGGCGCCGCGCGGCACCGCCCCGGCGCTTCGCCTCGGCGGGATCGTCGAGCAGCCGGCGCAGGGTCGCGGCCAGCGCGTCGGCGTCGGTCGGGTCGGCGAAGATCGCGGCGCCGTCCCACAACTCGCGGAAGCTGGCGATGTCCGACAGCACCAGCGCGCAGCCGGCCTGCGCCGCCTCCAGCACGGTCAGGCCGAACGGCTCGTAGAGCGGCAGGGAGGCGAAGACCGGCGCCCGCGCCATCCAGCCGGCGACCGACGCGCCGTCGAGCCGGCCCAGCGCCTTGGCGTTGTCCAGCGCCACCCGGTGGCCGGTCGGGCTTTCCAGCGGGCCGGCGGCGAACACCGGCGCGTCCAGCCGCCGCGCCGCGGCGTCGAGCAGGGCGACGTTCTTGCCGCAATCCCACAGCCGTCCGGCGGTGAAGACGAAGCGCTCGCGCCCGCCGCCCGCCCGCCGGGGCGTCGCCTTGCGCGCGCAGCGGCCGTTGCGCACCACCACCGGCCGCTCCACGCCGTAGAGCGCGGCGGTGGCGTCGGCGAAGGCGGCGCTGGGGGCGACCAGCAGGTCGCAGGACTGGTAGCCGCGGCGCAGCAGCTCGGTCCGCCAGCGGAAATCCTCCGGCATGGCGCCGCCGCGCACCGCGCTCCACCAGCTCGCCATGCAGGAATGGCAGACGCCGACCACCGGCATCTCGAAACCGGCATCGGCGGCCAGCGCCGGGCTGTTGAGATGGACGACGTCGGGGCCGAGTTGGCCGGCGAGGTCGCCCAGCGCCTCCGCGGTGCGCCGGACCGTCGCGGCGTCGGCGGCGGTCCAGTCCAGCGCCAGGCCGGTGTCGATCAGCTCCAGCCCGTCCACCGCGTCGGCGGCGGCGACCTGGTCCGGGTGGGGCGACGGGCCGAGGACGGCGAGCGTGACCCGCGTGCCCTGCCCCGCCAGCTCGCGGGCAAGGTCGAGCGCGTAGGTCCACACGCCGCCGACGCTGTCTGCCGTCATCAGCACATGCGGCGGCTTGGCCCAGAGTTTCGGGTTGGGCACGATCCTCAACGGCACGAGCATGCCGCCTCCAACTCCGTCAGCGGCAAGGGTTCATCCTCCTGGATGTCGCTCAGGCGGTCGAACTGGCCCAGATAGTGGGCGTGCGCCCGTTCCCAGGCGCGATCGTCGGGCTCGCCCCACAGGCGGCGGTAGTCGGGCGAGGCCGGATAGGGGTAGAGCGGCACCGGATCGTTGGCCCATACCCCGGCGGCCAGCAGCTTTTCGCGCCACGCCGTTACCAGACCGGCGTCGTCGTCGGCCATGGCGATCAGGTTGGCCTGGACGAAGGGCACGGTGCGGCGGGCGTGGATCAGCCGGTCGGCCAGCTCATCGGTGCTCATCCGGCACTTCTTGTCCAGCGCGGCGCGGCCTTCCTCGGTCAGGCTTTCCACCCCGGCCTCGATCGACACGCAGCCGGCCGCCCCCAGCAGGTCGAGCATCTCCGGCTTCCACAGGTCGATGCGGGTCTGCACCCCGAACTCGATCGGGCGGTCGACCAGCGCTTCCAGCAGGTCGCGGCGGGGCAGGAAGATCTCGTCGACGAAATAGACGTAGCGCACGCCGGCGGCGACCAGCCCGTCGATTTCCTCCAGGATCAGCGCGGTGTCGCGCCGCCGGTACTGGTCGCGGAAGTCGATCTTGGCGCAGAAGGAGCAGTTGTAGGGGCAGCCGCGCGACGCCTCCACCTCGGCCCCCGGCCCGACCGGCTCGGTGCCGTAGCGGTGGTGGTGATGGTGGTGGCGCTGCAGCCACGCGGACGGCCAGGACAGCGCCGGCAGGTCGGTGAAGCGCCCGGCGTGCGGCGCCCCGGTGACCACCATCCCGCCGTCGCGGAGGAAGGCGAGGCTCGGCACGTCATCCAAAGCCGGGGCCAGCGCCGGCCGTTCGGCCAGCCGGGCGACGATCTCCTCGCACTCGCCGCGCACCACCACGTCGACGCCCAGCTTGTCGAGCGCCGCGCGTGGCGTGGTGGAGCCGTGCGGGCCGACCGCGACGGTCAAGCCGCCACGCCCGTCCAGCGCCAGCAGGAACGCCTTCGGCACCCGCAGTTCCGGTTGGGCACAGCGCCAGAACAGGTAGGTCGGCGCCGTCGTCAGCACCGTCATGTCCGGCGCGAAGGCGGCGACCGCGTCGGCCAGTTCCGGGTTGGAGCGCTCCATCAGCGCGCCGTCGAGCAGCAGCACCTCGTGCCCGGCCCGCTCCAGCAACGCCTTGGCGTAGCCGAGCTCCAGCGGCAGGTGCGGCTCGCGGCATCCGAAATAGATGCTGTGCTCGAAGCTCCAGGCCGGGTTGACCAGCGCAACCCTCATCAGGCGGCCTCCACCGACGGGGAGGTCGCGGGCAGCGTGCTCTTCTCCGCCCGCAACCATTCGGCGAGCAACGCGACGCCGCGCCGCCAGTCGGTCGGCTCCCGCAGTTCCAGGGTCCGCCGTACCAGGCGGGTGTCGGACACGTAGTAGCGCTGGTCGCCGGCGCGCCAGTCGCCGTAGCTCACCTCGACCTTGCGGCCCATCAGATGCTCGATGTGGGCGATCAGCTGGCGCAGGCTGATGGCGTTGGCCGGGCCGCCGCCGAGGTTGAAGGCGCGGCCCTTCACCTGTTCGATCCGCTCCCAGGCGGAGACGTAGGCCTGCACCGCGTCGGCGGCGAACAGCACGTCGCGCACCTGCCGGCCGTCGCCGTAGATGGTGATCGGCTCGCCGTTCAGGGCGCGGATCAGGAAATGGGCGACCCAGCCCTGGTCCTCGGTGCCCATCTGGCGCGGGCCGTAGATGCAGCTCATCCGCAGCACGGCGGTCGGCAGGTCGAAGCTGCGGGCGTAGTCCAGCACATACTGGTCGGCGGCGCCCTTCGAACAGCCGTAGGGGGTGTGGAAATCGAGCGGCCGGCCTTCCCCCACGCCATGGGCGCGGGTGTAGGAATCGGCCGGGGCGTAGGCGTCGTTGACCAGCTCCAGCGGCACGTCGGCGAGGTCGCCATAGACCTTGTTGGTGCTGGCGAAGACCAGCGGCGTGCGGTTGCCGTGGCGGCGCAGCGCCTCCAGCAGGGCCAGCGTGCCGCGGATGTTGACCTCGAAATCGTCGATCGGGTCGACCATGCTGGTGGTCACCGCGACCTGGGCCGCCAGATGGAACACCGCCTTGGCGTCCTTGGCGGCATCGGCCAGCGCCTGCTCGTCGCGCAGGTCGGCGACCACGGCGCTGACCCGGCCGGGGTGGCGCGATTGCAGCCAACGCAGGTTGCGCTCCACGCCCGGACGGCGCAGCGCGTCGTAGACCAGCACGTCGTGCCCCTCGCCCGCCAGACGGTCGGCGAGGTTCGATCCGATGAAGCCGGCGCCGCCGGTGATCAGGACCGGTTTCGTCTTGGTCCCGCTCATGCCACCAGCCCCCGCGCCTCGAGTTCACGGCGGGCTTCGGCGACGCGGTCCTGCGCCTCCTGCCGGGCGACCCATTCGGCCAGCTCGGCCAGCCCCTCCGCAAAGTCTTCCCGACGGTCATAGCCCAGCACGGTCCGCGCCTTGGTCAGGTCGGGGATGTTGTGGCGGATGTCGCCGGCGCGCGCCTTGCCGGTGATCTCCGGCGTCAGGTCGGGGCGGCCCATCGAGGCGGCCTGGAGCAGCGCCACCTCCTCCACCGTCCGTTCCTCGCCGGAGCCGATGTTGAACACCTCGCCGTTGGCCGCCGGGTTGTCGAGCGCCAGCAGGAAGGCGCGGGCGACGTCGCGGACATGCACGAAGTCGCGGCGCTGCTGCCCGTCCTCGAAGATCATCGGCCGCTGGCCGTTGGCGATGCGCGAGGCGAAGATCGCCAGCACGCCGGTGTACGGGTTGGACAGCGCCTGCCCCGGCCCATAGGCGTTCCACAGGCGGAGCGCGGCGCCCTCCATGCCGTACTGGGCGGTCAGCGTCAGGGTCAGCCGTTCCTGGACATACTTGCCGATGGCGTAGACCGACTTCAGCGCCGGCTGCTTGCTCTCCGGCGTGCGCACCGGCACCAGCGGGCGGCCGTCGGCGTCGAGCGGGTCCCAGGAGCCGTCGGGGTTGCGCCCGCCGCGGACCACGTCCTCGCGCAGCGCGCCGTCGGCGCCGCGGTACAGCCCTTCGCCGTAGATGCTCATGGAGGAGGCGACGACGACGCGGCGGACCGGCTTGTCGATCAGCCGCTGGAACAGCACGGCGGTGCCGTAGTCGTTGACCGAGGTGTAGCGGTCGACGGCGTACATGCTCTGGCCGACGCCAACCTCGGCGGCGAGGTGGATCACCGAGTCCACCCCCTCCAGCGCGCGGCCGACCATGGCGTCGTCGCGCACGTCGCCGACCAGCAGCTCGACGTCGGGGTCCAGTTCGTCGGGCCGCCGGCGGGTCGGGTGCACCTGTTCGATCAGGCTGTCGAGGACCCGGACCCGGTCGCCCCGGGCGAGCAGGGCCTTGGCGACGTGCCGGCCGATGAAGCCGGCCCCACCAGTGACGAGAACGGTCTCTCCCACAAGTCCCTCCGAGGAATTTGAACGATTCTTGACGTTGACGCCCAAGAGCGGACCCGCGGCGTTGCCGTCCCTTCCGGGAGGCACCGGCCGCTCCGCCTCGCACGTTGCCCAGGGAACCCTGTGCGGTTTTGTTTCGGCAATGGTCCGCAACTACTTAGCGCAGTTGTGACGGCCGAGCTGTCAACGTTAACATCGGCTTTGAAAATTGCGCACCTTGTCCAAAAGGTGTGCCACCAACGACCAATCTTCCGATGATTCCCTTTCGCGTCTACAAATATACATGCTCCGTTGAGCGTCGTGCATTCAGGGATGGGAGATCTCGGTGACTGGAAAAAAGCTCCGGGTAGCAGTCACAGGTGTTGGAAACTGCGCATCGTCTTTCGTGCAAGGACTATGCTATTACGCCGATGCCAAAGACAACGAGCCGCCTCCGGGGCTTATGACCGTTGATCTCGGTGGGTACCACGTTGGAGACATCGAGATTTCCGCGGCCTTTGACGTGAACGCCTCAAAGATTGGTCTGGACGTCGGCGAAGCCATTTTCGCCTCGCCCAACAACACGTTTCGTTTTGCCAAGCCGCCGCGGTTGGGCGTACCGGTGGAGCGTGGGCCGACGCTGGACGGCATCGGCAAGTATCTGGTGGGCGACATCGAGGAATCCGACCGGCCGCCGGTGGACGTCGCCGAAACCCTGCGTCGGACCGGCACCGACATCCTGGTGTCCTACCTCCCGGTCGGCTCGCAACGGGCGACCGAGTTCTACGCCGAACAGGCGCTGGAGGCCGGCTGCGCCTTCGTCAACTGCATTCCCGTCTTCATCGCCTCCAACCCCGACTGGGCGAAACGCTTCACGCAGCGCGGGCTGCCGATCATCGGCGACGACATCAAGAGCCAGGTCGGCGCCACCATCGTCCACCGCATGCTGGCCAACCTGTTCCGCGAACGCGGCGTGCGGCTCGACCGCACCTACCAGCTGAATTTCGGCGGCAACACCGACTTCAAGAACATGCTGGAGCGCGAGCGTCTGGAATCGAAGAAGATCTCCAAGACCCAGGCGGTCACCAGCCAGTTGGACGTTCCGCTCGATGCCGACGACATCCATGTCGGCCCCAGCGACCATGTGCCGTGGCTGACCGACCGCAAATGGGCGCACATCCGCCTGGAGGGCACCACCTTCGGCGGCGTGCCGCTGAACCTGGAGCTGAAGCTGGAGGTGTGGGACAGCCCCAACTCGGCCGGGATCGTCATCGACGCGGTGCGCTGCGCCAAGCTGGCGCTCGACCGCGGCATCGCCGGGCCGCTGGTCGGTCCGTCGAGCTACTTCATGAAGTCGCCGCCCGAGCAGTTCACCGACCACGAGGCGCGCGAGCGCACGCTCCGCTTCATCGCCGGTGAACCGCTGCCGCCCCGGCTGGTATGAGCGGTTCGATGGAGACGGTGTTCGTCCTGGTCCGCCACGGGTCGCACGACCGGCTGGGCTCGGTGCTGTGCGGCCGGATGCCCGGCGTGACGCTGAGCGAGCAGGGCCGGCGCGAAGCCGAGGCGCTGGCGAATCGCCTGTCGGCGTTGCGGCTGGCCGCCGTGCTGTCCAGCCCGCTGGAGCGCGCAGTGGAGACCGCCACCCCGATCGCCGCGCGGCAGGACCTGCCGGTGACGGTGGAACCGGAGTTGATCGAACTCGACCTCGGCGCCTGGAGCGGCCTGCGCTTCGACGCGTTGCGCGGCGATCCGGCCTGGGATCTGTGGAACCAAGCCCGGACCCACACGCGGCCACCCCCCGGCGACACCCCGGGCGAATCCATGGCGGAGGCGCAGGCGCGGATCGCCCGCGCCCTTGACCGCCTCCGCCGGGCCCATCCGGGGCGGACGGTGGCGCTGGTCAGCCATGGCGACGTCATCAAGGCGGCGCTGGCCCAGGCGCTGGGCCTGCCGCTCGATTTCCATGGCCGATTCGACATTGGCCCGGCCTCCACCAGCGTCCTGATCGCCGGCGACTGGGGGCTGAAGGTCCACAGCATCAACGAGGGTGCGGCATGACGAGCCTGACGGCCGACCAGATCCGCGAACGAGTCGAAGCGCTCGGCGACTGGTTCCACAACATCGACCTCAACGGCGTGCGGACGGCACCCAACCATTTCCTGAACGATTATCCGAACGTGAAGTGGCAACGCTTCGCCCACGCGGTGCCGAAGGACCTGACCGGCCGCACCGTGCTCGACATCGGCTGCAACGGCGGCTTCTATTCGATCGAGATGAAGCGGCGCGGCGCCGACCGGGTGGTCGCCATCGACTTCGACGACCGCTATCTGGCCCAGGCGAAATTCGCCGCCGAGGTAACCGGCCAGGACATCGAATTCCACAAGATGTCGGTCTACGACGTCGCCAAGCTCGGCGAGACCTTCGACGTCGTGCTGTTCATGGGCGTGCTCTACCACCTGCGTCACCCGCTGCTGGCGCTGGACCTGATCCACGACCATGTCGCCAAGGATTTGATGATCTTCCAGTCGATGCAGCGCGGCTCGGCCGAGGTGGCGCCGGTGCGCGCCGACTACGACTTCTTTGAGCAGGACCATTTCGACAACCCCGGCTATCCGAAGCTGCACTTCATCGAACACGAATACGCCCGCGACTGGACCAACTGGTGGGCGCCGAACGCCGCCTGCGCCGAGGCGATGCTGCGCAGCGCCGGCTTCCGGATCGTCGAGCATCCGGAACGCGAGGTCTATGTCTGCCGCCGCGTCGACCGGCCGACCGAGGCCGGCGCCGTCTACCCCGCGCCGCCGCCGGCCCCGACCGGCATGGCCGGCGACACCGACCACAATAAGAAGGGGACCGAGGGATGATCGAAGCCGCCAAGATCTGGAACGAGCCCAACAACAAGTCGCACTGGGATCCCAACCTCGACCCCGAATGGGACCTGTTCGCCCGCATGACCATCCTGGCCGGCCAGGCGATCCGGGCGGAGAACCCGGCGATCACCCGCGTGCTGGGCGGCATGTCGCCGATCGACCCGTCCTTCGTCCGCCGGCTCGATGAGCGCGGCGTGCTGGAGGAGGTCGATGTGGTGGCGGTCCACGGCTTCCCGCTCGACTGGAACCTGTGGCAGATCGACGAGTGGCCGAACAAGATCGACGAGATCCGCGCCGTGACGACCAAGCCGATCTGGGTGACCGAGGCCGGCGTGTCGTCCTTCGGCGCCGAGGAGGTCCAGGCCTGGGGCGTCAAGCGCACCGCCGAGCTGCTGATCGGCAAGGTGCCGCGCATCCACTGGTACAGCCTGTACGACCTTCCCAGCCATTGGGAGGCCACCACCCGCCACAAGGAGGCGGAGGGGTCGTCCTACTACCGCCATTTCCACATGGGCCTGCTGCGCGCCGACGGCACGCCGAAGCCGGCGGTGGAGGCCTTCGCCCCCTACGCCGCCCAGATGGGCATCTGCCAGTGGTTCCATTTCGAGGACCACCGGTTGGATGAGGCGGTCGGCTGGTTGAAGCGGCTGGGCGTGCGCCACCTGCGCACCGGCCTGTCCTGGGCCGACAGCTTCCGCCCCAACGCGCTCGACTGGTTCGACCGCCAGATGGAGGCGCTGGCCGATTTCGACGTCACCGTCACCTTCTGCTTCACGCCGGAACACCGCGGCGTGGAGCCGCACCACACCAGCCCGCCGCAGGTCGCCGAGGAGTTTGCCGAATTCTGCGGTGCGATGATCCGCCGCTATGGCGCCACCACCCCGGCGGCCGCAGCGCCCTTGGCGGCGTTCGGCTGACCGGCGGCCAGGAGGCAGATCGGGAGCGACCAGAGCCGCCATATTCGGATGCCATTAACAATTGCGGCGTAGACAATACCTCCTTCGAATGCGGGGGATTGTGTCGTCCATGGGTGCAATGGCGCAGGCCACCATGCTGCCGGGCCGGGTTTGGTCGCTCGCCGACCTGGCAGCGCTGAATCTGATCGCCGACGCCGCGTGGATCGTCGATTCGCGGAGCGTCGGCGTCTGGTGGGCCAACGACGCCGCCCGTGCCCTGACCGGCGCGGGGACGGCCGACGAGCAATCGTTCCGGCTGCTCGCCGGCCTGCCCGATCCGGCCAGCCTGGACGCCCTCCTCCGCCGCCTCGCCGATGGGGAGCGCGTGACGGAGCGCTGGACCGTTGCCGGCGGCGGGGGCCCTGTCGCCCTCTCCTGCCTCTGCTCCGGCATCCGCATCGACGACGGGCGCATGGCGATGCTCGTCGTTGCCCGGGAAGCGGACGCGGCGGCCGTCGAATGCCTGCGTGGGATGGAACTGCTGCAGCACGCCATGGTCGGCATGGCGCTGTACAGCTGGCCGGACGGCCACGCGCTGATGCGCAATCCCGCCGCACGGGACTGCTGCGCCGACCCGGACGTCGGGTTCCAGGACCGCTTCGTCGATGCCGATGATGCGGCCGCAGTCATGACGGCGCTGGCCACCACCGATGCCTATCACGGTCTGGCGCGGATCCGGACTAACCAAGGCGAACGCTGGCATGGCATGGACGCCCAACGGACCCGTGACCCGGTGACGGGGCAGCCGGCCATCGCCGTCAACGAGCGGGACGTGACGGACTATGTCCTGGCCAAGGAAGCGTTGCACCAGTCCGAGCAGCGACTCGCCCGCATGGTGGAGCATCTGCCGGTCGGCGCCGCCTATGTCGAAGGCGAGCGGATTTTCCTGAACCAGTCGGCCGAGCGGATCACCGGCTACCACCGCACCGAACTGCCGACGCTCGACGCGTGGTTCAAGGCCGCTTACGCCGACCATCACGACGAAATGCGCCGACGCTACGACGTGGCGCGACAGGCTGGCGCCCCGGTGCTCAGCGAACTTCAGATCCGGTGCAAGAGCGGCGCGCTGCGCTGGATTCGCTTCTCCGCCTACCTGACGCCCGGCGGGGAGGTCTGGTTGTTGGAGGACGTGACGGAGCATCGCGCGACGCTGGAGGCGCTCCACCAGGAGCGGGCGGTGCTCCAGAGCCTGATCGAATCGATGCCGGACATCGTTTTCTTCAAGGACCGGGACGGCGTTTATCTGAACTACAACCGCGCGGCGAGCGATTATGTCGGGCGAGTTCCGAAACCCGACGAGCGGGTGCGGGACATCGACCTCGTCGACGCCGAAACCGCCGCACGGCGGCGGCAGGTCGATGCGCTCGCCATCGAACAGGGGGTCGTCCGCAACGAGGAATGGTTCGTGTATCGCGATGGCCGCCAACGGTTGATGGAAACCGTGAAGACCGCCTGCCGCGACCGCGACGGACAGGTTCTCGGCGTCGTCGGCATTTCCCGCGACATCACCGACCGCCGGGCGATGGAGGAGATGCTTCGCCGCAGCGAGGCGGAGAAGGACCATATGGCCAACCACGACCCGCTGACCGGGTTGCCGAACCGCCGGCTGTTCTTCAGCCGGGCCAGCGCGGCGCTGGCGCGGTCCCGGCAGACCGGCCAGCAGGTGGCCCTGCTGTTCATCGATCTCGACGGCTTCAAGCCGGTGAACGACCGGCTGGGGCACGACAGCGGCGATCAGGTCCTGCGGGTCACGGCGGAGCGTCTGACCCACAGCCTCCGCGCGTCGGACACGGTGGCGCGTGTCGGCGGCGACGAGTTCGTCGTCCTGTTGGAGGGGGTGACCGCGCTGGCCGACGTCGACCGGCTGGCCGCCAAGCTGGTCGAGGCGCTGTCGGTCGACATCCCCCTCGACAGCGAAACGGTGTCCGTCGGCACCAGCATCGGCGTTGCGCTCTATCCCCATGACGCCAGCGATCCCGGTTCGCTTCTGAAGGCCGCGGACAACGCGCTCTACCAGGCAAAGCGGCTTGGCCGCGGACAGCACGTCTTCTGCCAGCCGCAAGAGTGACATTGTCCGCATTGCCCGCTTGATCGCACCGACACCGGTCCTGGTGATCGAGCGCCAAACCACTTATTTCCGCTGGGGCACACTGATTGTAGGTGCGGCAGAGCGCCGCACCGCGCCGATTGCATGGCATCACTCCGTACAATCCCGTTGCGCGCCGCCTCAGCAAGCCATACAAAGCGCCATCGCTCGATGGTTGCCGGGTGCGCCCGCACAAGAAAAAGGGGCCTGCGCCGCCGTTGAGGGCCGCCCGAGCGCGGCCGGATGCCTCTTTTCGGAAACAGGTGCCCCATGCTGAGCGACCCCACCCGCATCACCCGCCGCCCGGTGCCGGCCGATCCCGCCCCGCTCCCCCCGCCGATCTCCTACGCGTCGCGGCCCAGGATCCACCCGAAGGCGGTGCGCGGGCATTACCGGCGGATCAAGACGGCGCTGGCGGCGGTGCTGCTCGCCCTGTTCGCGGTTCTGCCCTGGCTCCGGTGGGAGCGCGGCCCCCACGCCCCGAACCAGGCGGTGCTGTTCGACCTCGGCAACCAGCGCTTCTACCTGTTCTCGGTCGAGCTGTGGCCGCAGCAGATCTACTACATCACCGGCGTGATGATCATCGCCGCGATCGGGCTGTTCCTGATGACGGCGCTGGGCGGGCGGGTGTGGTGCGGCTTCACCTGTCCGCAGACGGTGTGGACCGACCTGTTCGTCTGGGTCGAACGGCGGATCGAGGGCGACCGCAGCGCCCGCATCCGGCTCGACCAGCAGCCCTGGACCCTGCGCCGGCTGGCGCAGAAAGCCGCCAAGCACAGCATCTGGCTGCTGATCGCCTTCGCCACCGGCGGCGTCAGCGTGTTCTACCTGACCGACGCCCCGACGCTGGTGGTGGACCTGCTGCACGCCGACGCGCCGGCGCTGGCGGTCGGGTCGATCCTGTTCATGACCGGCTCCACCTATCTGATGGCCGGTTTCATGCGCGAGCAGATGTGCTTCTACGTCTGCCCCTGGCCACGCATCCAGGCCGCGATGCTCGACGAGGAAAGCCTGGTCGTCACCTACCAGGACTGGCGCGGCGAGGGGCGTGCGCCCCTGCGCAAGAGCCAGGGCTGGGACACGCGGGCGCATCAGGGGTTCGGCGACTGCATCGACTGCGACCAATGCGTCCAGGTTTGCCCGACCGGCATCGACATCCGCGACGGCATCCAGATGGAATGCATCAGCTGCGGGCTGTGCATCGACGCCTGCAACGACGTGATGGCCCGCATCGGCCGCCCCGGCGACCTGATCCGCTTCGACACCCAGGCGGCGCAGTCGGCCAAGGCCGTCGCCGTGCCGCCGGCCCCGTACCGGCTGATCCGGCCGCGCACCATCGTCTACAGCCTGATGCTGGTCGTCGTCGGCGGGATGATGGCGATCGGGCTGGCGCTGAGGCCGAACGCCGACATCTCCATCCTGCGCGACCGCGCGCCGCTGTTCGTCACGCTGAGCGACGGACGCATCCAGAACGCCTACACCATCAAGATCTCCAACATGACGCTGGGGGAACGGCATTACCGCCTGACCGTGTCCGGTCCGGCCGAAGCGCGGCTCAGCCTCGCCGGCGACGGTGCGGAACGGAGCGAGCTGGCGCTGTCGGCCCGCGCCAACGCGGTGGAGACCTACCGCATTCAGGTCCGCGTCCCCCAGACGGCGCTCAGCCGGCCCTCGACGCCGCTCATCGTCACGCTGGCGCCGGAACCGGCGGCCGGCAGCGCCGCCCGGCCCGAGCCGGTCCGCCACGACACGGTGTTCCTGGCCCCCTGACGGGCCGGCAAGACCTCTTGCAGCCGAGGGCGCCGGACGGTCATATGGAACCGGCGTCCGGGGCGGCCAAGCGGGGCGGAACGGGACGGCGATGCGCGCAGAGGAACGGTCAGGACAATCCATGCAATCGGACAGCAGCGTCTGGCAACCCGACCTGTCGAACCGGGACAAGCCGGTCTATCTCGCCATCGCCGACGCCATCGCCGACGATGTCCGCAACGGCCGGCTGGCGGTCGGGCAACGGCTGCCGCCGCAGCGCACGCTGGCCGACCGGCTGGGGGTCGACCTGACCACGGTCAGCCGTGCCTACACCGAGGCCCGCCAGCGCGGCCTGCTCGACGCCCGCGTCGGCCAGGGCACCTTCATCCGGGCCCAGAGCGCGCCGCCGCCCCGGCCGGCCGGGAGCGAGGCCCCGCCGACCGTCCCGGCCTCCATGGCTCTGGTCGACATGACGATGAACCAGCCACCGCTGCCCGACGCGCCGGAGCTGATGGAACGGGTGCGGCAGACCATGGCCCAGGCGGTGCTGCAGACCGACCTGCGCAGCATCCTGCGCTATCCCGAAGCGGGTGCCGGCGCGGCGGACCGGGCGGCGGGCGCCCGCTGGCTGGGCCGGCGGCTGGCGGACGTGCCGGTCGAGCGGGTGGTGGTCTGCCCGGGAACGCAGAGCGCCCTGCTGTCGCTGCTGACGATGCTGGCCCAGCCCGGCGACACCGTCTGTGCGGAGGCGCTGACCTATCCCGGCTTCAAGGCCATCGCCCGCCAACTGGGGTTGCAGGTGGCCGGGGTGGCGATGGACGGCCAGGGGCTCGACCCCGAGGCGTTGCGTGCCGCCTTCGCCGCCCACGCGCCGAAGGCGCTCTATTGCACGCCGACCCTGCACAACCCGACGACGGCGACCCTGCCGCCGGACCGCCGCCACGCGGTCGCCGCCCTGGCCCGCGAGTATGGCGTGCCGATCATCGAGGACGATATCTACGGCGTCCTGCCGGACTCCAGCCCACCGCCGATCGCCGCCCTGGCCCCCGACATGACCTTCTACGTCGCCGGTCTGGCGAAATGCGTCGCCCCCGGGTTGCGCATCACCTACGTCGCCGCCCCGGACACCCGGCAGGCGATGCGGCTGACCGGGGCGCAACGGGCGACCACGCTCGGCACCCCGCCGCTGCCGGCGGCCATCGCCACGCAGTGGATCGGCGACGGCACCGCGGAGCTGCTGCTGGCGTCCATCCACGGCGAGGCGGTCGCCCGCCAGCGCATGGCCCGCGACACCTTGCCCGCCGCCAACGTCGCCGCCCATCCCGAGGGCTTCCATCTGTGGCTTCGCCTGCCCACCGCCTGGACGCGCGGCGAGTTCGCCACCCACCTGCGCAGCCGCGGCATCGCCGCCGTGGTCAGCGACGCCTTCACCACCACCGCCACCGCACCGGAGGCGTTGCGCATCTGCCTGGGCGCCCCGGCGGACCGGAGCGGAACCCAGCGGGTCCTCGATATCCTGGCCGACGCGCTCGACCAGATTCCGGCCATGGCCGGTGTCGTGATTTGAGAACATCCCCCGCGCCGCTCGACTGACCGTAGGGTGTACACCGTCGGCGCGAGCGCGGCGCTGGAACACCAGGGTAGGCGCCGCCGTTGCTTCGGGCTGAACATTCCCGACGCCGAAGCGGGGGCCGACGTGGTGATTTCCCGTCTGACAGGGGCCATGGTGCTGGTGGCGTGCGCGCTGGGCGCCGCCGTTCCCGCGCCGGCGCAGGATGCCTCCGCGGGCAAGGCCATACCGGCGGCGGCCGCCTCGCCGGCCGACGACGGCAACTGGGTCATGCCGGGCAAGGATTACGCCAGCACCCGCTACAGCGCGCAGGACGAGATCAACACCGGCAACGTCCGCGACCTGCAGGTGGCCTTCACCTTCTCCACCGGCGTCGAGCGTGGGCACGAGGCGCCGCCGCTGGTGGTCGGCGGCACGATGTACATCGTCACCCCCTACCCCAACCGCCTGTTCGCGCTGGACCTGACCAAGCCCGGCGCCCCGTTGAAATGGAGCTTCGACCCCAAGCCGGCGGCCTCCGCCCAGGGGGTCGCCTGCTGCGACTACGTCAACCGCGGCCCGGCCTTCGCCGACGGCCGGCTGTTCATCAACACGCTGGACGGACAGACCATCGCGGTGGCGGCGGAGACGGGGCGGGAGCTGTGGCGCACCCAACTCGGCGACATCAACAAGGGGGAGACCATCACCATGGCCCCCCTGGTGGTGAAGGGGAAGGTGCTGGTCGGCAACTCCGGCGGGGAGTTCGGGGTGCGCGGCTGGCTGACGGCGCTGGACGCCGGGACCGGCACCATCGCCTGGAAGGCCTACAGCACCGGTCCCGACGCCGACGTGCTGATCGGCCCCGATTACAAGCCGTTCTACGACAAGGAGAAGGGCAAGGATCTGGGCGTCACCAGTTGGCCGCCCGACGCCTGGACCATCGGCGGCGGCACGGTGTGGGGCTGGATTTCCTACGATCCGGAACTGAACCTGATCTACCACGGCACCGCCAACCCCGGCCCGTGGAACCCGGAGCAGCGGCCGGGCGACAACAAATGGACCGGCGGCATCTTCGCCCGCAACCCCGACACCGGGCAGGCCCGCTGGTTCTACCAGGTGGTGCCGCACGACCTGTACGACCACGACGCCATCAACGAACTGCTGCTGCTCGACCTGCCGGTCAACGGGGCGATGCGCAAGACCGTCGTCCGGCCGGAGCGCAACGGCTACCTCTATGTCCTCGACCGCGCGACGGGGGAGGTGCTGTCGGCCGATCCCTACGCCGCCATCAACTCGTCCACCGGCGTCGACCTGAAGACCGGCGAGCTGGCGATGGTGGAGGCGAAGGCGCCGAAGCTGGGCAAGGTCGTGCGCGACATCTGCCCGACGGCGCCGGGGGCGAAGGACTGGAACCCGTCCGCCTTCTCGCCGCGCACCGGGCTGATCTACATCCCGCACATGAACCTGTGCATGGACTGGCAGAGTTCGGAGGCGAACTACATCGCCGGCACGCCCTATGTCGGGGCGGAGGTGCGGATGTTCGCCGGTCCCGGCGGCCACCGGGGCGAGCTGTCGGCGTGGGACCCGGTCAAGCGCGCCAAGGCCTGGAGCGTCAAGGAGGATTTCCCGCTGTGGAGCGGCGCGCTGACCACCGCCGGCGACCTGCTGTTCTACGGGACGATGGAGGGCTGGTTCAAGGCGCTGGACGCCCGCACCGGCGAGGAGCTGTGGCGGTTCAAAACCGGCTCCGGGATCATCGGCCAGCCGATCGCCTACCGCGGGCCGGACGGGCACGAATACGTCGCCGTGCTGTCGGGGGTCGGCGGCTGGGCCGGCGCGGTGGTGGTCGGCAACCTCGATCCGCGCGACGCCACCGCCGCCAAGGGCTTCGCCACCGCCGTGGCCGACCTGAAGACCAAGACCACCAAGGGGGGGATGCTGTATGTCTTCGCCCTGCCGCAGCGCCGTTAGCCTCGCAGCCCTTGCGGTCCTGACGGTCGCCGCCTGCGACCGCGAGGAGCGCGAGCCGCGCGGCGCCCCGGTCGGCGACAGCGGCCCGGCCGCCATCACCCAGGGCACGCTCTACGCCGGCCAGCCGTCGCCGCCGGGTCCGAGCCACCGTGAGTACGAAGGCAACGCCTACCACATCTCCCAGGGCAAGCAGCTCTACGTCTGGTTCAACTGCGGCACCTGCCACGCCAACGGCGGCGGCGACATCGGCCCGCCGCTGATGGACGACCAGTGGATCTACGGTGGGACGCTGGAGAACATCCACGCCACCATCCTGCAGGGGCGGCCCA
Source organism: Azospirillum sp. TSO35-2 (assembly GCF_003116095.1). Lineage (GTDB taxonomy): Bacteria > Pseudomonadota > Alphaproteobacteria > Azospirillales > Azospirillaceae > Azospirillum. Next base: position 530,812 of record NZ_LGRA01000018.1, on the reverse strand, counting down.
ACGGCATGCCGTCCTTCCGCGGCAAGATCCCCGAACAGCAGGTCTGGGAGATCGCCGCCTATGTGCGCTCGCTGAGCGGTCAGACGCCCAAGGCCGCCTCCCCCGGCCGCAGCGACTCCCTGAACGCCAAGCCGGACGAACAGCGCATGCCCAGGGAAGAGCCCAAGGGCAGCAGCCCGGGCGGGCCGAACCTGGAAGGGCGGCAATGAGCAGGGCGCTGCGGATCGGCAGCCTCGGGCTGGCGCTCTGCCTGGCATTGCCGGGGTGCCAGGGCGTCCAGTCGGCGCTCGACCCCGCCGGGCATCAGGCCGGGCGGATCGCCGGCCTGTGGTGGCTGTTCCTGGGGGTGCTGGCCGTCGTCTACCTGGTGGTGCTGGCCGGCCTGCTGATCGCGGCGTCCCGTCCGCGCCGCCGCGGGGTCCTGCCCAACGGCCCGTCCTTCGCCCGGGAGGAGCGGATCGAACGCCGGCTGACCGGGGGCCTGACCGCCTGGGCGGTCGGGACCGGAGCGATCATCCTGACGCTGACCGGGCTGAGCTACGCCGTCGACCGTGACATCCTGGGGCTGACCGACAAGGCCGAACTGGAGATCGAGGTCACCGCCAAGCAATGGTGGTGGCAGGTGAAGTACAACGATCCGGTCCCCAGCCGCAGCTTCGAGACCGCCAATGAAATCCGCCTGCCGGTCGGCGTGCCGGTGCGCATCGTCCTGAAGTCGCAGGACGTCATCCACAGCTTCTGGGTCCCGAACCTGCACGGCAAGACCGACCTGATCCCCGGCCGGGTCAACGAGACGACGCTGGTTGCCGACCGCGAGGGCCGGTTCCGCGGCCAATGCGCCGAGTTCTGCGGCTTCCAGCACGCCAACATGGCGCTGGACGTGGTGGCGATGCCGCGCGACCGGTTCGACGCCTGGCGCGAATCCCAACTCAGCCCCGCCGCCGCCCCGGCCGACGATCTGGCCAGGCAGGGGCAACAGGTCTTCCTCAGCGCCGCCTGCGTGATGTGCCACACCATCCACGGCACGACGGCGGCCAGCCGGGTCGGGCCGGACCTGACCCACGTCGCCAGCCGCCCGTCGCTCGCCGCCGGCACCCTGCCCTACAGCAAGGGCAACCTCGCCGGCTGGATCGCCGACCCGCAGCGCATCAAGCCGGGGAACCAGATGCCGATCACCAGCCTGTCGCCCGACCAGCTTCAGGGCGTGGTCGCCTACCTGGACAGCCTGAAATGACGGCCGGCACCGATACGGCCGTCGTCCGCCGCGACGGCCCCGGGCTGGGCGAGGCGGAGACCAACGCCCGGCTGGCGCGGAGCTGGGCGACGCCGCCCGGCCTGTGGGGCTGGCTGTCGACCGTCGACCACAAGCAGGTCGGCCGGCGCTACGTCGTCACCGCCTTCACCTTCTTCGTGCTGGCCGGACTGCTGGCGCTCGCCATGCGGATGCAGTTGGCGGGGCCGGAGCGGACGCTGCTGTCGCCCGACCGCTACAACCAGATCTTCACCATGCACGGCACGACGATGATGTTCCTCTTCGCCGTGCCGATGATGGAGGCCTTCGCGATCTATCTGGTGCCGCTGATGGTCGGCACCCGCGCCATCGCCTTTCCCCGCCTGAACGCCTTCAGCTATTGGGTCTATCTGGCCGGCGGCATCATGCTGTGGGTCGCCTTCATCCTGAATGTCGGGCCGGACGTCGGGTGGTTCAGCTATGTGCCGCTGGCCGGCCCGCAATACAGCCCCGGCAAGCGCGTCGATTTCTGGGCGCAGATGGTCACCTTCACCGAGGTGGCGGCGCTGGCGGTCGCGGTCGAGATCATCGTCACCGTGTTCAAGCAACGGGCGCCGGGCATGTCGCTGAACCGCATCCCGCTGTTCGTCTGGGGCCAGCTCGTCACCTCCTTCATGGTGGTGTTCGCCATGCCGGCGGTGATGGTGTCCAGCAGCATGCTGATCATGGACCGGCTGATCGGCACCCATTTCTTCAATCCGGCCGAAGGCGGCGACGCGCTGCTGTGGCAGCACCTGTTCTGGTTCTTCGGCCATCCGGAGGTCTACATCATCTTCCTGCCGGCGACCGGCTTCGTCTCGTCGATCCTGCCGACCTTCGCGCGCCGGCCGATCTTCGGCTACACCGCGCTGGTGCTGGCGCTGTTCGCGACCGGCTTCCTCGGCTTCGGGCTGTGGGTCCACCACATGTTCGCGACCGGGCTGCCGCATCTCGGCAACAGTTTCTACACCGCGGCCAGCATGGCCATCGCCATCCCCAGCGGCATCCAGATCTTCTGCTGGATCGCCACCCTGTGGGACGGACGGCCGCGCTTCGCCACGCCGCTGCTGTTCGTGATCGGCTTCATCGTCGTCTTCGTGCTGGGCGGCCTCAGCGGCATCATGCTGGCCTCCGTCCCGCTCGACAGCCAGGTCCACGACACCTACTTCGTCGTCGCCCACTTCCACTATGTTCTGATCGGCGGCGCGGTGTTCCCGCTGTTCGGCGCCTTCTATTACTGGTTCCCGAAATTCACCGGGCGGATGCTGTCGGAACGGGTGGGGGCCTGGAACTTCGGCCTGTTCTTCGTCGGCTTCAACCTCGCCTTCTTCCCCATGCACATCCTGGGGCTGATCGGCATGCCGCGCCGGGTCTACAGCTATCCGGCCGGCGTCGGCTGGGACGAGCTGAACCTGCTGGCGACGGCGGGCGCCGTGATCCTCGCGGCCGGCGTGGCGACCTTCGTCGGCAACGTCTGGCACAGCCTGAAGCACGGCGTCTCGGCCGGCGACAACCCGTGGGGGGCCGGCACCCTGGAATGGGCGACGTCGTCGCCGCCGCCCAGCTACAACTTCACCCACATCCCCGTGGTCACCGGGCAGGAGCCGCTATGGACGCTCCCCCAGGGTCTGCCCGCCCAGGGTCTGCCGGTCGTCGGCGGCCTGCGGGTGGACCAGCGCGAGCTGCTGCTGACCACCGTGGTCGACGCCGATCCCGACCTGCGGGAGCCGTCGCCGGAACCGTCGATCTGGCCGCTGCTGTCGGCGTTGGCGGTGACGGCGCTGTTCATCGGCTCGATCTTCACGCCCTGGGCGGTGGTGTGGGGGGCGATCCCGCTGGCGGTCGGGCTGATCGGCTGGTTCTGGCCCAAATCGCCGCCCGACACCCCCGAACCGGTGATCGACTGATGGAAAAGGCGCCGCACTTCGTCACCGACCTCGCCCATCTGCCGACCAGCGCGCACGGACCGCGCTCGGCCACCTGGTGGGGGACGCTGGGCTTCATCCTGATCGAGGGCACCGGCTTCGCGCTGGCCGCCGCCGCCTATTTCTACCTGATGGGCCAGCCGGAGACTTGGCCGCCCGGGCAGGCGCCGCCGGACTGGCTGTGGGGGACGGCGCAGTTGATCCTGATGCTGGCGAGCCTGCTGCCCAACCTGTGGACCGACCGGGTGGCCCACCAGGAGGATCTGCGCAAGGTCCGCGTCGGCCTCGTCGTCATGTCGGCGGTCGGGCTGCTGACGCTGGTCGTCCGCGCGTTCGAGTTCGGGGCGCTGAACTGCCGCTGGGACGACAACGCCTACGGCTCCATCGTCTGGGTCCTGCTGGGGCTGCACGCGACCCACCTCGTGACCGACATCGGCGACACGCTGGTGCTGACGGCGCTGATGTTCACCCGGCATGTCGAGCCGCGCCGCTACACCGACGTCACCGACAACTGCGTCTACTGGAACTTCGTGGTGCTGGCCTGGGTGCCGCTGTGGGGCCTGCTCTACGTCGTGCCGAGGCTGGTCTGAGATGGCGGCGCGGCACATCCCCGTCACCGCCTGGGCCGGCTGGATCGCCGGACCGGCCGGCTGGCTGATCCAGCATCAGGGCGGCTCCGACACCGTCTATTGGAACTGCGCGCTGGGCAGGCCGTCGCTGGTGGTGACGCTGGGCGTCGTCGGCGCGCTGGTGGCGCTGGCCGGCGGCTGGCTGTCCTGGCGGGCGGCGCGGGCGGCCGGACCCGTCGACAGCGAATCCCCCGGCCGCGGCAGCCAGCGCTTCATCGGAACGCTGGGAGCGCTGGCGGTGGCGATCGTCCTGGTGGCGATCACCGGCCAGACCATGGCCGGGCTGATCCTGCAGGGGTGCGGGCGATGACCGGCGCGCGGACCTCCGCCATCCTGCTGGCGACGCTCCTGCTGGCGCCCGCCCCGGCGCTCGCCCACGGCGGCGGGGTGGAGCTGGCGGTCGACCCGTGGCTCGGCCTGCCGCTGCTGGGAAGCGGGTTGTTGTACCTGGCCGGGTGGCGGCGGCTGGCGCTGCGGCGGCAGGGCCGCCCGGCGGCCGGGCGGGCGACGGGAGCGCGGCGGCGTGCCCTGCTGTTCGCCGCCGGCTGGCTGCTGCTGGCGTTGCCGGTGATCACGCCGCTGCATGTCTGGGGCGGGCGGTCCTTCGCCGCGCATATGGTGGAGCATGAGATCATCATGGTGCTCGCCGCGCCGCTGCTGGCGCTGGGGCGGCCGTTGGGCGTGCTGCTGTGGGGGCTGCCGGACAGGTTGCGGCGCCGGCTGGTGCGCGCCGGGCGGACCGGCCTGCGCGGGACATGGCGGCGGCTGACCGACCCGCTGACCGCGACGCTGCTGCAGACGGTCGTCCTGTGGCTGTGGCACATCCCCGCCGCGTTCGAGGCCGCCGTCACCACGCCGGTCCTGCACGCGGCGCAGCACGCCAGCTTCCTCGGCGCGGCCCTGCTGTTCTGGTGGGCGCTGTCCGTTGGGCGGGCGGGGCGGCTCGGCCATGGCGCCGCCGCGCTGTGCCAGTTCCTGACCGCGTTGCAGAGCGGGCTGCTCGGCACCCTGCTGACGCTGGCCCGCACGCCCTGGTACCCGACCTACGCCGCGCAGGCCGGCGGCCGGCTGTCGCCGCTGGAGGACCAGCAGTTGGCCGGCCTCGTCATGTGGATACCGGCCGGGCTGGTCCACGCGGCGGCGGCCTTCGTCCTGATCGCGCTGTGGCTGAACCGTTCGGGGAGGGGCCGCGATGTCCTATGGGCGGAGTAGACGCGGGCGTCCCGGCCCGGTGCGGGCCCGGCCGGCGGCCGCCGTCGCGCTGGCGCTGGCGGTGATCGCCGCGGCGGCCGGGGCGGCGTGGCAGGGCGTGCAGCAGCGGCAGAAGACGTTGCGCCACGTCGCCGAGATCACCGGCGGCGATCCCCACGCCGGGCAGGAGGCGGTGCTGCGCTACGGCTGCGGCAGTTGCCACACCATCCCCGGCGTCACCCGCGCCCGCGGACTGGTCGGCCCGCCGCTGGCCGGCTTCGGCAGCCGGGTCTATGTCGCCGGCGTTCTGGCCAACACGCCCGACAACGTCATGAGCTGGATCAAGGATCCGCCGGCGGCCTCGCCCCGCACGGCGATGCCCAACCTGGGCGTCAGCGACCAGGACGCCCGCGACATCACCGCCTATCTCTACACCCTGACGGAGGGACATTGGTGATGCGCCGCATCCTGGTCGCCGCGCTGGCCGTGCTGCTCCCGGCGGCGGGGGCCGGTGCCGAGCCCCTGCGCGTCTGCGCCGATCCCAACAACCTGCCCTACAGCAACGACCGCGGCGAAGGGTTCGAGAACCGGATCGTCGACCTGCTGGCCCGCGACCTGGGCGTGGCGGTCGAGTACACCTGGTGGGCGCAGCGCCGCGGCTTCATCCGCAACACGCTGAAGGCCGGCCTGTGCGACGTCGTCGCCGGGGTGCCGGCGACGATGGACATGCTGGCGACGACGCGGCCCTATTACCGCTCCACCTATGTGTTCGTCACGGCGGCCGGGCGCGGGCTGGACATCGGCAGCTTCGACGATCCGCGGCTGCGCAGCCTGACGGTCGGGGTGCAGATGATCGGCGACGACTTCTCCAACGCCCCGCCCGCCCACGCGCTGAGCCGCCGCGGCATCGTCCGCAATGTGCGCGGCTATCTTGTCTATGGCGACTACACGAAACCGAACCCGACCGCCCGCATCGTCGACGCGGTGGCGAGCGGCGAACTGGACGTCGCCGTGGTCTGGGGGCCCCAGGCCGGCTATTTCGCCGCCCACGAAGCGGTGCCGCTGACCCTGACCCCGGTCGCCCCGCGGATCGACGGGCCGGTCCCGCCGATGGTCTTCGATATCGCCATGGGGGTGAGGAAGGACGACGACGCCTTGCGCAACCGCCTGGGCGCCGCGCTGGAGCGCAACCGCGATGCGATCGACCGGGTTCTGGCGGATTACGGCGTCCCCCGCGCGCCCTGACCGACCGGCGGGCCCGCCGTCAGGCGACCAGCGCCAGTTCCGGGGCGAGCCGCCGCGCGTCGGCGATCAGGGCGGCGGTCAACGGCGGCTGCGGGGTGCGCCGGGCGACGACGAGGCCGATCAGGGTCGTCACCTCGGGCGCCACGATGGGGATGGCGCGGATGGTGGGGAGCAGCAGCAGCGAGTCGGCCATGATCCGCGGCATGATGGTCGCCCACATGCCGGTGCAGAGATGGTTCGCCAGCACGACGATCGAGTTGGACTCCAGCATCGGTTCGGCGTGCACCCCGGCCTCGGCGAAGGCGCGGTCGATGATCCGGCGGTTCTGCATGTTCGCGTTGAGCAGGCAGAGCGGCAGGGTGGCCGCCTCCTCCCAGGTGACGGTGTCGCGCGACCCGAACGGGCCGTCCGCCGCCGTGATCAGGTGGTAGCGCTCGTGGTAGAGCGGCACCTCGTCGACGTTGCCGACCGGCTCGTTGTCGAGGTAGGTGATCCCCGCCTCCGCCTCCAGATTCTCCAGCCGCGACAGGATCTCGGTCGAGCTGTGAGAGGAGATGATGATCTTGATGCCGGGGTGCAGCGACCAGAACATCGAGGTCAGCCGCTGCACCAGCGGCAGGGCGGTCGGCACCACGGCCAGACGCAGCGTTCCGGTCAGGCCGTGCTTCATCGTCTCGACGTCGGCGCGCATCGCCTTGTAGTCGCCGACGATCCGCCGCGCCCATTCCAGAACCCGTTCCCCCTCCGCGGTGAAGCCGATGAAGCGCGCCCCGCGATCGACCAGCGGCACGCCCAGCGTCGACTCCAACTGCTTGATCGCCGCGGACAGGTTCGGTTGCGACACCCCGCAGACCTGGGCGGCCCGGCCGAAATGCTTTTCGGTCGCGAGCGCAATCAGAAATTCCAGCTTTTCCTGCATGCCGGGGCTCCTCCCAGGTCTTTGGACACACACCGACCGGTCCGGTAGCCGGTGCCGGGGCTCCAGGTCCTGCGCCGGTTGTTTTCTGTCTTTGACGCGGCAACATCATTGATACGGATCATCGTTTCGCCCACCGGCCGCCGTGGCGCAGCGGCAAAGCGCCGCATCGTTGGTCCACGAACCATCCCCGGTTGTCGATCATGCGACCTCCATCTCGATGAAACGGTAACCGTCGCCGCCGTCGATCCGCAGGCGGTGGCCGGCGCAGGCCGGGCATCGGGCGACGCGGCTGTCGACCTCCGACTCGGCACCGCAATCCTCGCAGACGGCGTGCCCCGGCGGACGCTCGATCCGCAGGGCGGCGCCCTCCAGGAAGGTGTCGCGGCTGAGAAGGTCGAAGGCGACCTGGAGCGCCTCCGGCTCCACCCGGCTCAGCCGGCCGACCGACAGGCTGACGCGGACCACCCGGGCGAAGGGCCGGGCGTCCCGCGCCGCCATGGCCTGTTGGAGCAGGGATTGGCAAACGGCGATCTCATGCATGGGCGGGCTCCCTCCGGACGAAGGACAAGGACACGGCCGCCCCCTTGCGGAAGGACGGCCGTGCTCGGCGACTCGGGTTGCGGCTCAGGCGTAGGCCGGGGCCTTCTTCGCGGCGCGGCTCACAGCGCCGCTGAGACCGCTCTTCAGCGTCGCGTACTCCTGCTGGACGTGGTTCTCGGCCCAGACCTGATCGGCGATCGGTTCGACCCGGACGGCGGCGTATTTGTATTCCGGCGTCTTGGCGATGGGATCGACCGCGTGGATGGTCAGCTCGTTGCAGGCACCGATCCACCACTGGTAGGTCATGTAGACCGCGCCCTGGTTGGTGCGGTCGGTGACGCTGGCGCGGCTGATGACCTTGCCGCGGCGCGAGGAGACCCAGACCAGTTCCTGGTCACGGATGCCCAACGCCTTGGCGTCCTTCGGGTTGATCGTCACATAGCCCGGCTCGTCGGCCAGCGTCTGCAGGGCGGCGCAGTTGCCGGTCATCGAGCGGCAGGAATAGTGGCCGACCTCGCGGACGGTGCAGAGGACCAGCGGGAACTCCTCGTTCAGCTGGTCCTGCGGCGGCCGCCATTCGCTGGCGAACAGCAGGCCCTTGCCGCTCGGCCGCTGGAAGATGTTGCCCTCGTAGAGGTACTTGGAACCGGGCGAGTCGAGCGTCCGGCACGGCCACTGCACACAGCCCAGCCCCTCCATCTTCTCGTAGGTCGCGCCGTAATAGAGCGGGCACAGCTCGCGCAGTTCGTCCCAGATCTGCTTGGTGTCGGTGTAGTGCATCGGATAGCCCATCGCCGTGGCGAGCAGGCTGATGATTTCCCAGTCGTGCTTGACGTCGCCCTTGGCGTCGACCGCCTTGGTGAAGCGCTGGAAGCTGCGGTCGGCGGCGCTGAACACGCCCTCATGCTCGCCCCAGGAGGTCGCCGGCAGGATCAGGTCGGCGAACATCGCCGTCTTCGTCATGAAGATGTCCTGGACGATGATGAAGTCCAGCGCGGCGAAGCCCTTGCGCACCTGCGCCAGGTCCGGCTCGGTCTGGGCGGGATCCTCGCCCATGATGTACATCGCCTTCAGCGCGCCGGTTTCCGCCAGATGCGGAACGTCGGTCAGGCGGCAGCCGACCTTGTCGGGCAGGCTGGGCACGCCCCACGCCTTGGCGAACTTCGCGCGCGCCTTGGCGTCGTCGACCCGCTGGTAGCCGGGGAAGTTGTCCGGCAGCACGCCCATGTCGCAGCTGCCCTGCACGTTGTTCTGGCCGCGCACCGGGCCGACGCCGACGTTCGGGCGGCCGAGGTTGCCGGTCAGCAGCGCCAGTCCCGACAGGCCCTTCACCACGTCGACGCCCTGCCCCCACTGGGTGACGCCCATGCCCCACAGGATGGTGGCGGTCGGCGCCGCGGCGTAGATGCGCATCGCCTCGCGGATGTCGGCGGCGGCAAGGCCGGTGATCGACTCGACGTATTCCGGCGTGTATTTGGCGACCGTCGCCTTGTACTCTTCAAAGCCCTCGGTGTGGTTGGCGACGTAGTCCTTGTCGTAGAGCTTCTCGGTGATCAGGACATTGGCGAAGGCGTTGACCAGCGCCATGTTGGAGCCGTTCTTCAACGGCAGCCACAGGTCGGCCAGCCGGGCGGTCTCGATCTTGCGCGGGTCGCAGACGATGATCTTGGCGCCGCGCTCCTTGGCCTTGATGATGCGCCGGGCGATGACCGGGTGGCTGTCGGCGACGTTGTAGCCGAAGACCAGAACGCATTTGGTGTCCTCGATCTCGGGGATCGAGTTGCTCATCGCGCCGTTGCCGAGCGTGGTCAGCAGGCCGGCGACCGACGGGCCGTGGCAGACGCGCGCGCAGTTGTCGACGTTGTTCGTGCCGAGCACCGCGCGGGTGAACTTCTGCATCACATAGTTGGTCTCGTTGCCGGTGCCGCGCGACGAGCCGGTCGTCATGATCGAGTCGGGGCCGTGCTTGGCCTTGATCTCCGACAGCCGGGTCGCGGCGTACTGGATCGCCTCGTCCCACGACACCGCCTCGAACGCGGCGTCGCGGCTGCGGCGCAGCATCGGGTTGCGCAGGCGCGGCGTCAGGATCTTGGTGTCGTTGATGAAGTCGAAGCCGAAATAGCCCTTCAGGCACAGCTCCCCTTCATTGGTCACGCCGTTCAGGGGCTCGGCGCCGACGACCTTCCCGCCCTCGACCAGCAGATTGAGTTTGCAGCCCGTACCGCAGTAGGGGCAGACCGCCATATGCTTTTCCATCTCGACCTCGATGTTCCTGGCTCGATTTTCGTGGCTTGGGGTTCGGCTGGTGTCAGGCCGCAACGTCGGCGGCTTCCAGCGCGGCGCGCTCGCGGCGCTGGCGCAGGGTTTCGTCCATCGATGCCCGGTCCATCAGGGTCAGGGCGTTGGTGGGACAGACCGACACGCAGGCCGGACCGGCCTCGCGGTTGACGCACAGGTCGCATTTGTGCGCCTGCGCCTTGACGCCCAGGCTGAGCGTCATGCCGGCGAACTGCCGGACCGCCGGCACCGTCACCACGTCCATGGCGCCGAACGGGCAGGCCAGCACGCAGTTCTTGCAGCCGAGGCAGCGGTCCTGTTCGACCTGCACGCTGTGCTGGCGATAGACGATCGCGTTGTTGGGGCAGGCGTTGACGCAGGGCGCGTCTTCGCAGTGGTGGCACATCACCGCGGTGCTGACGCTGGCCGTCTTCACCATGTGGATGCGCGGCTTGAAGGTTTCGGGCGCGAGGGTGTCGACCCCCGCCCCGTCGGTATGGGCAAGCGCACAGGCGACTTCGCATGTGCGGCAACCGATGCACTTGCTCGGGTTTGCAGCGACGAATCTGTTCATTCCTGTCGTCCTTGGTTGGTGCTCGCGCCGCTCCGCCGGTGTGAAAACCGCTGGCGTCACGGCTGATAGGATTCGCTTATCGCCCAATAATAACAAGTAATCGACATCGATAAGGCCGCCTTATCGGCCATCACTCTTTTCAAATCGATGTTGTTCAGCGGATACATGGAATTCAGATAGCGCTTGTGTCCGCTCGAATTCATGTGCGGCACCTTATACCCACTTTTTTTGTGTGTCCAGTTGACATGCGATGACTAAGGCGCCTAGCGTAGCGACAAGCAACGCGCAGTCACAGATGCGAGACAATCGCAAATGAGATTCGCCGTTGATGGCTCCCCTTCTGCCGGATCGCTTGGGCCAACTGGCGATCTCAAGGGCGTGTGCGAGCCAATACTTTCTTCTTATTGGCCGATCAGGATTTCTTATCGGGGTATCGGCCAATCCAAGCGTTTTGCCCGATTTAACGCACCCGCCCGGGAAGCCGGAGGTCTGGACATGAATCGCTTCGTTATCGCGGAACCGAGAAAGTGCATCGGGTGCAACACCTGCATGGCCGCATGCACCGAGATACACAAGAAGGCGGGGCTGCAGGCGCATCCCCGCCTGACCGTCATGCGGATCGCCGACGACACGGCCCCCGTCCTCTGCCACCAGTGCGAGGACGCGCCGTGCGCCCGGGTCTGCCCGGTCAACGCCATCACCCACGCGGCCGACGCCATCGTCCTGGACGAGAAGATCTGCATCGGCTGCAAGATGTGCGCGCTGGCCTGCCCGTTCGGCGCCATCACGCCGAGCGGCACCAGCGTCGCCGGGGTCGCCGGCATCCGCACCGCCACGCCCACCCAGCCGGCCGCGCTCGATCCGCTGCTGGCCTGGGAGATCGGCGTGAAGAGCGTCGCGGTGAAGTGCGACCTCTGCGCCTTTGCCAGCGACGGACCGGCCTGCGTGCGCGTGTGCCCGACCGCCGCCCTCTACACCGTCGACGCCGCCACTGCCGGGCAGGCCGCAGCCGTCAAGCGCACGCTTGCGGCCGCGGCGCCGGTCAGCCTGGAACGGACGCCCGCCGCCCTGGAGGGGCTGGACCCATGATTCCAATCTCCCTTCTCATCCTGTCGCTGCTGCTGTCCTGCGGCGGCGCCATCCTCAGCCTCCTCCTGAAAACGCGGGAGGGGGATGTCCGTCTGTCGACCAGCGTGATCGGCGCCGCCGCGGCGCTCGCCGGCCTCGGCTCCGGCCTCGCGGCCATCGCGGGACCGACGCGGGTGCTCGACGCGGCGGGGCCCTACCCCTTCGCGCATTTCGTCCTGCGGCTCGACCCGCTGGCCGGGCTGATGATCACCGTCATCTCGCTGCTGTCGCTGGTGGCCTGGGTCTACGGCTTCGCCTATGTGCGGGAGTATGCCGGGCGCGGCATCGGCGCCATGGCCTTCTTCATGAACGCCTTCATCGCCTCGATGATGCTGGTGGTGGCGGCCGACAACGGCTTCTGGTTCCTCATCTTCTTCGAGATGATGTCGCTCGCCTCCTACTTCCTGGTGATCTTCGACCAGGATGACGAGGCGGTCGGCGCCGGCTTCCTCTATTTCCTGGTCGCCCATGGCGGCTCGGTGCTGATCATGGCCGCCTTCTTCCTGATGGCGAACCAGGCCGGCAGCTTCGACTTCGCCGCCTTCCGCGCCCATCCCCTGCCGGCCCCGCTGGACAGCGTCGCCTTCCTGCTCGCCTTCGTCGGCTTCGGCGCCAAGGCCGGCATGATCCCGCTGCACATCTGGCTGCCGCGCGCCCATCCGGCCGCGCCGTCGCACGCCTCGGCGCTGATGTCGGGCGTGATGATCAAGATCGGCATCTTCGGCATCGTCAAGGTCGGCATCGACCTGCTGGGCGCCAGCGCCGGGCCGTCGATGCTGGGCTGGGGCCTGCTGGTTCTGGCCTTCGGCGCCGTGTCCTCGGTGCTGGGCGTCGTCTACGCGCTGGCCGAGCACGACATCAAGAAGCTGCTCGCCTACCACTCGGTCGAGAACATCGGCATCATCCTGCTGGGCGTCGGCGTCGGCATGATCGGCATGGCGCTGCACCAGCCGGTGCTGGCGGTGCTGGGCCTGATGGCCGGCCTCTACCACCTGCTGAACCACGCGGTGTTCAAGGGCCTGCTGTTCCTCGGCGCCGGCTCCACCATCTTCCGCATGCACACCAAGGACATGGAGAAGATGGGCGGGCTTGCCCGCAACATGCCGTGGACCGCGCTGTCCTTCCTGGTCGGCGCCCTGGCCATCTCGGCGATCCCGCCGCTAAACGGCTTCGTGTCGGAGTGGTACACCTACCAGGCGCTGTTCGCCGCCGCGCTCAACGGCACGCCGCTGGTCGCCTTCGCCGCCCCGATCGCCGCGGTGATGCTGGCGCTGACCGGCGCGCTGGCGGTCATGTGCTTCGTCAAGGCCTACGGCATCATGTTCGCCGGCGCGCCGCGCAGCCACCACGCCGAAGAGGCGCGGGAGGCACCCTTCGCGATGGTCGCCGGCATGGTGATGCTGGCCGTGGCCTGCGTCGTGCTGGGCCTGTTCGCCCCGCTGATCGCCCCGGTGATGGGCCGCATCGCCGCGTCGACCATCGGCGTGGCGCCGGTGACGCTGGCGGTGGGCGCCACCCTGCTGCCGGGCGATCCGCAGCAGGCGACGCTGTCCACCCCGCTGATCGCCATCCTGCTGCTGGCGCTGGCGACCCTGCCGATCGCGCTGAAGGCGGTGTTCTCGTCCCGTCGCGGCGTCACCCGGCGGGCGGCGGCGCCGTGGGCGGCCGGCTATCTGCCGGACAGCCACATGCCGGCCACCGCCGGCAGCTTCGCCCAGCCGATCCGCATGTTCTTCGCCCCGCTCTACACCATGCGCCGGACCATCGCCGGTCGCTGGACCGGTGTCGCGCTCGGCTTCGAGCGGGTGATCACGCTGGCGCGGCGCACCGAACCGCTGGCCGACCGCGCGCTGATCGCGCCGATCGGCGAGGCGGTGGATGCTGGCGGCAAGTGGCTGCAGGTGATCCAGGGCGGCGATTTCCGGATCTACTGCCTCTACATCGTCGCGGCGCTGATCGCGCTCCTCGCGCTGGCCGTCTGACAGGAGGATGCCGTGCTCACATTCCCACACCTCGTTCTGGGGCTCGTCCAGGCACTCCTTCTGCTGGCGGTGGCGCCCCTGATCTCCGGCCTGTCGCGCACGCTGCGGGCCAAGCTCCACACCCGCCGCGGGCCCGGCCCGCTGCAGGACTACCGCGACATCGCCAAGCTGCTGACCCGGCAGGATCTCAGCCCGCCCGACAGCGGGCTGGTGTTCCGGATCATGCCGGCGGTGATGCTGACGACGGTGCTGGTCGTCGCCATGGGCATCCCCATGCTGACCCGCTTCACCCCGGTGGCGCCGATCGGCGACCTGATCACCGTCATCTACCTGTTCGCGCTGGCCCGCTTCTTCTTCTCGCTGTCGGGCATCGACAGCGGCAGCTCCTTCTCGGGCATCGGCGGCAGCCGCGAGCTGACCATGGGCGTCCTGGTCGAGCCGGTGATGATGCTGTCGCTGTTCGTCGCCGCGCTGCTGGCGGGCTCGACCAACCTCGGCGCCATCGGCACCGCCATCGCCGACGGCCATGTGCGGTCGGCGACCGCCACGGTCATCGCCGCCCTGTCCTTCGCCTACGCCATCTACATCGAGCTGGGCAAGCTGCCCTACGACATGGCGGAGGCCGAGCAGGAGCTGCAGGAAGGCCCGCTGACCGAGTATTCGGGGCCGTCGCTGGCGGTGATCAAGCTGGCGATGTCGCTGAAGCAGGCGGTCGTCGTGGCGTGGTTCATCGGCGTCTTCCTGCCCTTCGGCAGCGCGCCGGAGATGACGTTCTTCGGGCTGCTGTTCGGGCTGATCGCCTTCGCCATCAAGCTGGTCGCCATCTTCGCGGCCGTCGGCGTGGTCGAGAACAGCGTCGCACGCGTCCGGTTCTGCCTGACCCCGCAACACAGCTGGATCGGTGTCGGCGCCGCCTCGCTCGCCTTCGTCTTCTATTTGGTCGGCCTGTGAGCCGGCGAGGGGCAGCATCATGACAATCCTACCCACAGAACCACTCGGCATCCTCGCGCTCGCGGCCATCCTCGTTCCCTTCGCGGGTGCAGGCCTGATCGCCGCCTCGGAACGGGCGTCGGCGAAATGGCTGTGCCAGATCTTCGCGGCGGCGACCTTCGGGGTGATCGGCATCCTGGCCGCCACCCTGCTGGGCGACGGCAAGATCGGCGGAACCTATGAACTGATCGCGCTCGGGCCGGTCGCCATCCTCGGCCTGACGGTCGACAGCGTCAGCGTGCTGATCGCGCTGGCGGTCATCGGCATCGGCCTGCTGGTCGCGGTCTATTCCGCCGCCTACCTGAACGCCGGCAACCGCGAGCATCCCGACACCGGACGGCGGCGCTTCTACGCCTTCCTGCTGGTGTTCATCGGCGCCATGACCGGCCTGGTGTTCAGCTCGACCATCGTCGGCCAGCTCGCCTTCTTCGAGCTGACCGGGGCCTGCTCCTGGGCGCTGATCGGCTACTACGAGTCGCCGAAGGCGCTCCGCTCCGCCGCCAAGGCGCTGCTGGTCACCCATGTCGCCTCGCTCGGCCTCTATGTCGCGGCGGCGCTGCTGTTCCTGTCGACCGGCACCTTCGCGCTGACCGCCATCGCCGACCTGGCGCCGGGCATGAAGGCGGTGGTGCTGCTGGCCATCCTGTTCGCCGCCTGGGGCAAGTCGGCCCAGCTGCCCTTCCACATGTGGCTGCCCGACGCCATGGAGGCCCCGACCCCGGTCAGCGCCTACCTGCACGCGGCGTCGATGGTGAAGGTCGGCGTCTACATCTTCGCCCGCGGCCTGATGTCGTCGGGCGGCGCGCCGGAGATCGTCGGCTGGGTCGGCGCCACCATGGCGGTCCTGACCCTGATCTACGGCTTCCTCATGTACCTGCCGCAGGTCGACCTGAAGCGCCTGCTCGCCTATTCGACCATCACCCAGCTCGCCTACATCCTGTTGGCGCTGTCGCTGTCGGTCTTCGGCTCCGACCTCGCCTTCAAGGGCGCCATCGCCCACATCTTCAACCACGCCTTCGCCAAGACCCTGTTCTTCCTGGTCGCCGGCGCGCTGAGCTACACCGCGGGCACCCGCCTGCTGCCGTCGCTGCGCGGCATCGTCACCAAGTCGCCGCTGCTGGGCATCGCCTTCGTCTGCGCCGCCCTGGCGATCACCGGCGTCCCGCCCTTCAACGGCTTTTTCAGCAAGTTCGCGATCTTCGCCGGCGGGTTCGAGGTCGGCGCGCACCACTGGGCGCTGATGCTGCTGGTGGTCATCGCGCTGGCGGAATCGGTCGGGTCCTTCGCGTGGTTCCTGAAATGGCTGGGCCATTCGGTGCCCGGCAAGCCATCCGCCACGATGGCCGCGGCGTCGCCGCTGCCCGCCGGCATGAAGTTCGTCCTGGTCGCGCTGATGGTCATGACGGTCTTCTCCAGCTCCATCGCCGCGTCCTGGCTCGGTTGAGGGAGGATTGAGGTCATGAACGGATTTCTCATCGTCAACGGCCTGTCCGGCCTGCTGATCGTCACCTCCCTGCTGGTCACCCTGGCCGGGAACCCCGCAAACTCCGCCCGCTTCTACGCGCTGCAGTCCTTCATCCTGGTCATGCTGTTCGTGGCGCTGGCCGGGGCCACCGGATCGGGCGAACTCTATCTCTGGTCCTTCTCGGCCTTCGTCACCAAGGTCGTGCTGGTCCCGACCATCATGTACCGCGCCTTCCGCAAGCTGAGCGACCCGGCGATCGGGTCGGGTGCCGTCATGTCGACGGCGCTGTCGATCGTCGCGGCGGCCGCGGTCGTCATCCTGTGCTTCGGCGTGGCGTCCAAGGTGACGCTGCCCGCGGCCGACGCCATCAAGCCGGCGCTGGCCGTCTCGCTCGCCCTGTTCTTCGTCGGGCTCGGCTGCATCGTGGCGCAGCGGAACATCCTGAAGCAGGTGTTCGGCTACTGCCTGATGGAGAACGGCTCACACCTGACCCTGGCCCTGCTGGCCCCCAACGCCCCGGAACTGGTGGAGATCGGCATCGCCACCGACGCCATCTTCGCGGTCGTGGTCATGGCGGCTCTGGGGTCGCGGATTTTCGGCACGCTGCACACGCTCGACGCGCGCCAGCTCACGACCTTGAAGGGATGACCGCCATGGTGCCCTCAATCATTCCCCCCCTGCTGCTGATCGGTCCGCTGGCCGTCGCGCTGTTCCTGCTGACGCTTCCCTGGTTCCGCGAGTCGCTGCCCGACGCGATGGCCTCCGACCACACCAGCGTCCGCCTGCTGGAGCGCATCCATCTGGGCTCCATCGCCTATGTGTTCATCCTGAGCATGGTGGCGCTGGCCGAGGTGATCGCCGGCAGCTCGCTGACCTCCTTCGGCGACTGGCTGTTCATCGATCCGCTCGGCGCGATCTTCATGATGCTGATCGGCGTCGTCGGCCTGCTGACCGGCGTCTACTCCATCGGCTACATCCGGCACGATGTGGAGGCCGGGCTGCTCGACGCCGGCAAGGTGCGCGTCTACTACGGCTTCTTCAGCCTGTTCCTGTTCACCATGCTGCTGGCCGTCACCGCCAACAACATCATCATGATGTGGGCGGCGATCGAGGCGACGACGCTGGGCTCCGCCTTCCTGGTCGGGCTGTACGGCCAGAAATCGTCGCTGGAGGCGGCCTGGAAATACGTCATCATCTGCACGGTCGGCGTCGCCTTCGGCCTCTACGGCACGGTGCTGGTCTTCTCCAACGCCGCCGACGTGCTGGCCGACCCGCACCAAGCGGTGCTGTGGACGGCGCTGGTCGGCCACGCCGCCGAACTCGACCCGATGCTGGTCAAGCTGGCCTTCGTCTTCGCGCTGATCGGCTTCGGCACCAAGGCCGGCATCTTCCCGATGCACGCCTGGCTGCCCGACGCCCACTCCGAAGCGCCGAGCCCGGTGTCCGGCCTGCTGTCGGGCGTGCTGCTGAAATGCGCCCTGCTGATCGTCATCCGCTTCTACGTCATCACCGTCGGCACCGTCGGCATCGCCTTCCCGCAGATGCTGCTGCTGACGCTGGGCGTGCTGTCGGTCGGCGTGTCGTCGCTGCTGTTCTTCGTGCAGCAGGACCTGAAGCGCAAGCTGGCCTATTCCAGCATCGAGAATGTCGGGCTGATCGTCGTGGCGCTCGGCATCGGCGGTCCGCTCGGCATCGCGGCGGCGCTGCTGCACTCGATCAACCACAGCTTCACCAAGGCGCTGTTCTTCTGCAGCTCCGGCAACGTGCTGATGAAGTACGGCACCCGCGACCTGCGGTCGGTGAAGGGCATCCTGCGCGTGGCGCCGGTCACCGGCCTGCTGATGATGGGCTGCGCGCTGGCGCTGGCCGGCTTCCCGCCCTTCAACATCTTCGTCAGCGAATTCATGGTCTTCATGGCCGGGCTGAACGAAGGCTATGTCTGGGTGATGCTGCTGTGCGCCCTGTTCCTGTGCGTCACCATCGCCGGGCTGGTCAAGATGGTCGCCGACAGCGTCCTGGGCAAGAGCCCGGAGACGATGGCCAAGGGTGACGTCGGCTGGCGGGCGCTGGCGCCGCTGGCGGTGCTGTTCGTCCTGGTGCTGACCATGGGCTTCGCGGTGCCGACCCCCGTTTCCAACCTGATCCAGCAGGCGACCGCGGTGGTCCTGAACGGCGACAGCCGTCCGGTGGTCGCGGCGCCCTGGCAGTCCATTCCCACGGTCGGCAAGGCGGACACCGCCAGCGCCGCGCTGGTCGGCGGCCTCCCGCAGACGGAGATTTCCAAATGAACCTCATCACTCCGGAACGGGTCGGGACCGGCTACATCGCCGCGCTGCGCGAGACCCTGCCCCACGCCATCCTCGACGAATCCTGGCAGACCGATGCCCAGGTGACCATCACGGTCAAGACGCAGTCGCTGCCCGACGTCGTCGCCTCGCTCTACTACGACCAGGGCGGCTGGCTGTCGGTGGTCGTCGGCAACGACGAGCGGCCGCTGAACGGCGCCTACGCCGTCTACTACGTGCTGTCGATGGAGGCCGCCGAGAAGTGCCACGTGATCGTCCGGGTCGAAGTGCCCGCCGACACGCTGGAATACCCGTCGGTCACGCCGCGCGTCCCGGCCTGCGTCTGGGGCGAGCGCGAGGTGCGCGACATGTTCGGCCTGCGCCCGGTCGGCCTGCCCGACGAGCGGCGGCTGGTCCTGCCCGACGACTGGCCGGACGAGCTGTACCCGCTGCGCAAGGACTCGATGGACTACCGGCTGCGGCCGCCGCCGACCAGCGACGACGAGACCTACCAGTTCATCAACGAGGCCAAGCAAGAGACCCGGGTGGTGCCGCTCGGCCCGCTGCACATCACCTCGGACGAGCCCGGCCATTTCCGGCTGTTCGTCGACGGTGAGGACATCATCGACGCCGACTACCGCATGTTCTACGTCCACCGCGGCATGGAGAAGGTGGCCGAGACGCGGATGGGCTACAACGAGGTCACCTTCCTCGCCGACCGCGTCTGCGGCATCTGCGGCTACGCCCACAGCGTCGCCTACGCCAACTCGGTCGAGAACGCGCTGGGCATCACGGCGCCGCCGCGGGCGCAGGCGATCCGCGCCATCCTGCTGGAAACCGAGCGGATGCACAGCCATCTGCTCAACCTCGGGCTGGTCTGCCACTTCATCGGCTTCGACACCGGCTTCATGCAGTTCTTCCGCGTGCGCGAGAAGGCGATGACGCTGGCCGAACTGCTGACCGGCGCGCGCAAGACCTACGCCATCAACCTGATCGGCGGCGTCCGCCGCGACATCCTGGGCGAGCAGCAGGCCAAGACCCGCGCGCTGGTCGCCGAGCTGCGCGACGACGTCACCCGGCTGGTCGAGATGCTGATGTCCACCGCCAACGTCAGCGGCCGGGTCAAGGGCGTCGGCCGGCTCGACCCGCAGATCGCCCGCGACTACAGCCCGG
Source organism: Azospirillum sp. TSO35-2 (assembly GCF_003116095.1). Lineage (GTDB taxonomy): Bacteria > Pseudomonadota > Alphaproteobacteria > Azospirillales > Azospirillaceae > Azospirillum. The sequence continues at coordinate 511,219 of NZ_LGRA01000018.1, read as the reverse complement.
TCGGGCCGGTGGTGCGCGGCAGCGGCCACCGCCGCGACACCCGCGCCGACCACGCCTTCGCCGGCTACCGGCTGCTGGACATGCCGGTGCATGTCGAGCAGGGCTGCGACGTGCTGGCCCGCACGCTGGTCCGCGTCTCCGAGTTCTTCGACAGCCTGTGGATCATCGAACAGCTTCTGGACAAGGCGCCCAGCGGCCCGATCCTGACCGAGGATTTCACCTACACCCCGCACAAGTTCGCGCTGGGCTTCACCGAGGCGCCGCGCGGCGAGGACATCCACTGGTCGATGACCGGCGACAACCAGAAGCTCTACCGCTGGCGCTGCCGGGCGTCGACCTACAACAACTGGCCGGTGCTGCGCTACATGCTGCGCGGCAACACGGTGTCCGACGCCCCGCTGATCGTGGGCAGCATCGACCCCTGCTACTCGTGCACCGACCGCGTGACGGTCGTCGATGTTCGCAAGAAGCGCTCCAAGACCATCGCCTACAAGGAGATGGAGCGCTACTGCCGCGAACGCACGGATTCACCGCTGAAGTAACGGGAGGCGATCGATGCTCAAGCTTCTCAAGGAAATCTTCCGCACGGGCGAAGCGACGGTCCAGTACCCCTTCGCCCCGTTGGAAGTGTGCAAGGACTTCCGCGGCAAGCCGGAACACGACGCGGAACTCTGCGTCGCCTGCGCCGCCTGCACCGTCGCCTGCCCGCCCAACGCGATCCGGATGGAGACCAACACGGCGGCGGGAACGCGGACCTGGTCGCTCAACTACGGGCGCTGCATCTTCTGCGGCCGCTGCGAGGAATCCTGCCCGACCGGCGCCATCCGCCTGTCGGCCGATTTCGAACTGGCGGTGGGCAGCAAGGCCGACCTGACGCGCAAGGCCGTCTTCACCCTGGCCGGCTGCGCCTGCTGCGGCAAGCCCTTCGCCCCGGCCAAGGAGGTCGACTACGTCGCCCGGCTGCTGGGCCAGTCGGCCCGCGACGCCGAGGAGGCGGACCGCCTGCGGCTGACCGTGTCGACCTGCCCCGAGTGCAAGCGCAAGCAGGACGTCCATCAGGTCGCCCGGATGGGAATCGACCGTCAGATGAACCACCGGACGGACTCTGAACTGGAGACCACGCCATGAACGCCCCGGTCAATCCCGACGCCCTGGTGGCGGAACTGCCGAACCTGTCCACCGCCGATCAGATCGCCACGATGAAGAAGGCGCTGCTGAAGAACATCCAGCGGTCGGCCTACGTCTACCGGGTCGATTGCGGCGGCTGCAACGGCTGCGAGATCGAGATCTTCGCCGCCATCACCCCGCTGTTCGACGCCGAGCGTTTCGGCATCAAGGTCGTCTCCTCGCCGCGCCACGCCGACATCCTGCTGTTCACCGGCGCGGTGACGCGCTCCATGCGCATGCCGGCGCTGCGGGCGTACGAAGCGGCCCCCGATCCGAAGATCGTCGTGTCCTACGGTGCCTGCGGCTGCACCGGCGGCATCTTCCACGACATGTACTGCGTGTGGGGCGGCACCGACAACATCGTGCCGGTCGACGTCTACATCCCCGGCTGCCCGCCGACGCCGGCCGCGACCATCCATGGCTTCGCCGTGGCGCTCGGCCTGCTGGACCAGAAGCTGAAGGCCGAGACCCACATCGAGGGTGCGGGCGAGGCCGCCGCCCTGGCGCACCCCGGCATCCCCTATGCCCTCCGCGTTCCGCTGGAGCGCGAGGCGCGGCGGATGGCCGGCTACCGCCAGGGCCGCGACATCGTCGAGGAGTTCCTGGCGCTGCTGGAGGCCCAGGCGACCGCCCCCGGAACGGTGACGCTGCCGGAGCGGATGGGCGCCTTCATCGCCGGCGAGCACGACCCGCGCCGCGCCGAGATCTTCACCCGTCTGGCCGAGGTCGTCCACCAGACCATCCGCGGGGGCACGCCATGACCGGCACCGCAAGCACCGCCAGCCAGGCGAGCCCGGCCTCGGCCGCCGGGCTGCGCGCCCATGGCGGCACGACGCCCGAGGTGGTCTTCTACCAGTTGAACGCCAAGGTGCTGGAGCGGGCCGAGGACATCCCCGAGGACGCCAAGCAGGTGGTCTACTACTCGCTGGCGATCGGGCATCACATCGGGGTGTTCGACTGCTTCAAGCCGGCCTTCCGCTGCACCGCCGACGTCTTCGACCGCGTGCTGGAGACGCTGAGCGGCAACGCCGAGGCGCACCGCAAGCTGTCCGGCCTGCTGCGCTTCGGCGAGATCACCGTGGATGCCAGCCACACCCGGCTGCTGATCGCGGCCATCGAACAGGTCCTGCCGACCGCCCCGCCCGACGTCGGCGCGTGGCTGGACCGGCTGCGGACCGCATTGGACGCCATCCGGCGCGAGCCGGCGATCTATCTGATGGGGAGGCGACTGCCATGACCGATGTCGTATTCACGGTCGGAAACATCCTGCGCGGCGACGACGGGGCCGGTCCGCTGCTGGCGCAGTTGCTGGATGAACAGCCGGCGCCGGGCTGGGTCGTGGTGGACGGCGAGGATGTCCCGGAAAACCACACCCATCACATCCGGTCGCTGGCCCCGCAACGGCTGCTGATCGTCGACGCCGCCGAGATGGAGCTGCCGCCCGGCGAGGTGCGCTTGATCGACCAGGACAGCGTCGCCGAGCAGTTCCTGGTGACGACGCACGCGATCCCGCTGAATTTCCTGATCGACAGCCTGCGGGAAACCATCCCGGAAGTGCTGTTCCTCGGCATCCAGCCGCAGGACACCAGCTTCTTCGCGCCGGTGACCGACACCGTGCGGCATTCGGTCGAGGCGGTCCACGACCGGCTCGTCCGCGGCGAGGCGATCGAGGCGTATCAAACCGTGGGCTGACGCATGGAATGGGGAGCGGTCACGACCGAAACCCCCCAAGAACGGAGGACCTTCAACATGGCAACGGATCCTGCATCGAAAGACACACCACTGCTCGGCATGGACGCCTATTCGCCCGCCGAGATCCAGGACAAGGTCGAGAAGCTGGGCGTGAAGAAGGCGACGATGCCCTTCCTGCCCGAATTCATGCTGGCGGTGGTCGCCGGCGGCGGCATCGGCATCGGCGGCATGTTCTTCGTCATCGTGCTGGCCGACCCGGCGCTCAGCTTCGCCGTGCAGCGGGTGCTGGGCGGCCTCGTCTTCTCGCTCGGCCTGTCGCTGGTCATGGTCGGCGGGGCGGAACTGTTCACCGGCAACTGCCTGATCGTGATGGCCCGTGCCAACGGCCAGATCTCCACCGCCCAGGTCCTGCGCAACTGGGCGACGGTGTGGATCGGCAACGCGGTCGGCGCGCTCGGCCTCGTCTTCCTGATCTTCATGTCGCATCACACCGAACTGAACAACGGCGGCGTCGGCGCGGCGGTGCTGAAGCTCGCCATCGGCAAGATCGCGCCCGACGCGGTGACGATCTTCTTCAAGGGCATCATGTGCAACCTGCTGGTCTGCCTGGCGGTCTGGCTGGCCTATGCCGGCCGCACGGTGACCGACAAGATCGTGGCGCTGACCCTGCCGGTCGCCGCCTTCGTCGCCGCCGGGTTCGAGCACTGCATCGCCAACCTGTACTTCCTGCCGCTCGCCTATGTGCTGAAGGTGACGGGGCATGTGCCGGCCGGTCTGGACGTGTCGACGATCACGGCCGGCGGTGTCCTGCACAACCTGCTGTTCGCCACGCTGGGCAACATCGTCGGCGGTTCGGTCTTCGTCGGCGGCATCTATTGGCTGATCTACCGCAAGGGCATGGGCGGCCTGACCCCGCTGCCGTCGCGCAAGACCGCGCCGATGATGGGGCAACCCGCCGTCACCCACTGAAACGGCATGCGGGCCGGGCGATGCGGCGGAGGTCGCTGCGTCATCCGGCCCGTTTCGGGTGTGTTGAAAGCGCGGTTCAGGCGAGCGTCGCGACCCGCGAGGGCACGGCGTAGACGGTGAAGCGGCCGTCGCGCACGAAGGCGACGACGCCGACGCCGACGGTCCGGGCAAAATCCACGCACAGCGAGGTCGGGGCGGAGATGGCGGCGATCAGCGGGATGCCCGCGGCAGCGGTCTTGTGCACCATCTCGAAGGAGCAGCGGCTCGACACGACGACAAAGCCGCCGGTCGGGTCGAGCCGGTCGCGGGCCAGCGCGCCGATCAGCTTGTCGAGCGCGTTGTGGCGCCCGACATCCTCGCGCACGGCGACCAGTTCGCCGTCGGGCCGGGCGAAGCCGGCGGCGTGGACGGCGCCGGTTTCCCGGTTCAGGCGCTGCCCGGACGGAAGCGCGGCCATGGCGCGGCGGATCGCCTCCGGTGCGATGCGCGCGGTGGACGGGATCGGGTCGAGCGGGCGCAGGGTCTCGGCGAAACTGTCGGTGCCGCAGCGGCCGCAGCCGGATCCCCCCATCAGGTTGCGCTTGCGGCGCAGCAGCGTGGCGAGCCGCTCCACCGGCAGTTCCATGCGGATGCGCACGCCGTCGGCCAGCTCGTCGATGCTGGTGACGGCCAGCTCGTCCGCCCGGCCGACGATCCCCTCGCTGAGGGAGAAACCGGTGGCGAAATCCTCCAGGTCGGTCGGAGTCGCCAGCATGACCGCGAAGAGGTCGCCGGCATAGACCAGCCCGACCGGCACCTCGTCGATGATCGCCTCCTCCCGGCCGGCGACGGTCGCCCCGGTGCAGAGCGTCGCCGCGACATGCCGGACGCCATGGTTGGCGAGCGGCTGCGCCAGGATGAGGGGTGCCGGAGCGGCACAGGTGATTGCGTGATCCATGATGCGACCGACACCCGGGCTTGAGGAACGACGCTCGACCGGCCATCCGGCGGCAAGACCAGACGGAGACCGGCGGGCGAACATGGGCCGACTCTGCGCCCTCCGGCCGCAAAACGGCATGCGACATTCTGGCTCACCGTTAGTATTCGCAAACGAATTTCCGAATAGTCTCTGGTTATCGCCCCATAGGATTTGCTTATCGGCGCCTGAATATAAGATGAACCGCCGTTGCTCATGGGTTTGTGATTTGCACAAGACCATCCGTAGTGATATAGCAGTGAGGGTGATATTTGAGAAGTCTCGGCGTCACCCCCGCGAAGGCGGGGATCCAGCGGCTTCCACAACGGCACCACAGGGCAACCTGGATTCCCGCCTCCGCGGGAATGACGGCATCAAGGGAATGACGGGTCGACGGTGGCTTCGGGTGCGCAGGGATGCCCCCCGCTCCGCAGCGGAGAAGGACGATGCACGAGCTTTCATTGTGCGAGAACCTGCTGGACCTGCTGCAGGACGAGGCGCGCCGCCACGCCTTTCGCCGGGTCACGCGGATCAGGCTGGCGGTCGGACGGTTCGCCTGCGTCGATCCCGACGCGCTGCGCTTCGCCTTCGACGTGGTCCGGCGCGACACGCTGGCCGACGCGGCGGTGGTCGAGATCGACCAGCCGCCCGGCCTGGTGTGGTGCGGCGACTGCGCCCGCGAGGTGGAGGTGCCGACACGCCTCTCCCCCTGCCCCGATTGCGGCGGCCTGCGGCTGGTCCCGCGCGGCGGCGACGATCTCACCCTGGTCGAGCTGGAGGTGGCCTGATGCGCAGGCCACCCGACTGTCCAGCGCAGCGATAAGGAATCACCCGATGTGCCTCGGCGTACCAGCCAGGATCGTCGCCATCCTCGACGCCGAGCGGATGCTCGCCACCGCGGAGATCCTGGGCGAGCGGCGGGAGGTCAACCTCTCCTGCATCGCCGACCCCGGCGGGACGCTGTCCGACGAGGTCGGGCGGTGGGTGCTGATCCATGTCGGCTTCGCCGTGTCCCGCGTCGACGAAACGGACGCGCAGATCACCCTCGACATGCTCCGCCAGGTCGGCGAGGCGGAGGACGAGCTCGGCGACCTGAAGGCGGCGCTGCTCGCCTGAGCCGACATTCACAGGAGACAAATCCGATGAACAGGTTGTTTTCCGCCGGGCTCGCCGGCGCGCTCACGGTGACGCTGGCCCTGCCGGCGGCGGCCCACCCCGGCCATGCCGCGGACGCCATGTTCCTACAAGGCTTCCTTCACCCGCTGAGTGGCATCGACCATCTGCTGACCATGGTCGCGGTCGGCGTCTGGGCCGCCCAGAACGGCGGCCGTGCGGTCTGGCTGCTGCCGGCCGCCTTCGTCGCCATGCTGGCGGGTGGCGCCGCGCTGGGCATGGCGGGCGTCGAACTGCCGGCGGTCGAAGCCGGCATCGCCGCCTCGGTCGCCGTGCTCGGGCTGCTGGTGGCGCTGAACAAGCGGGTGCCGGTGATCGCCGGCATGGCGTTGGTCGGTGCCTTCGCCGTCCTGCACGGCCATGCCCATGGCGCCGAGATGCCGGAGGCGGCGCAACCGCTGCTCTACGGCCTCGGCTTCATCGTTTCGACCGTGCTGCTGCATGGGGTGGGCATCGCCATCGGCATGGCCCGCCGTGGGTTGCGCCTTCCGGTCATCGGTCGGGCGACGCGCTGACGGGACGTCCGGCGTGGCGGACGAGCCTGTCCGCCAGGCCGCGCCCTTCAGGCCACCAGCGGCCGAATCCCGCCCTGGCGCAGCCGCTCCATCACCGCGGCGTCCAGGCCGCGGTCGCAGCACAGCGCGTCGAAGCTGTCGAGCTTGGCGAAGAAGGCCGGCTTGACCGTGTCGAACTTGGTCGAGTCGACCACCAGCGCCTTGGTCACGGCGTTGGCGATGGCGGTCTGCTTGATCTCCACCTCGTGGAAGTTGGAGCAGCTGATCCCCAGCGTCTCATGCACGCCGCCGGCCGAGATGAAGGCGGTGTTGATGCCGATGCCGCGCAGCGTCTCCAGCGACTCCGGGCTGGAAAACGACGCCGACGAGGCGTGGTAGAGCCCGCCCAGCATGACCACCCGCACGCCCGGCTTCTTGCAGACGATCTCCGCGATGTTCATCGCGTAGCACACCACGGTGATCCGGCTGTCGGACGGGATGCGGCTGGCGAGATGGGGCGTGGTGGTGCCGCAATCGATGAAGACGGTTTCGCCCGGCGCGATCAGCGTCGCCGCCGCGTCGCAGGCGGCGCGTTTCAGCTCGATGTGGGCGTCCCGCTCGCGGTCGAGGATGTAGCCCATGCCGCCCGACGTCTCCAGCCCGCCGGCGATGTAGCCGCCGAGGTAGGTGAAGCGGCCGTTGGCGGCGGCGATGTCGCGCCGCACCGTCATCTCCGACACACCCAGCAACTTGGCCGCGTCCTTCAACCGAAGGTATCCCCCGGTCTCCAACGCCGCGTGCAACTGGTTCAGGCGATCGGCCCTTCGCATCGACATGTCCGCATTCCCGCATCGCTTCGGTCCGCCCGGCGCCCCGGCAGGACGGCTGCCGCACCCCCGATCGGACTAGACCGCAATGGTCCTGGGCCTGAGCTGCGCCGCCGTGTCACCACGCTCGTGTCGCCCTGCTCACAGGAGTATGCATTGATCTTGACACACAGCGGCTCCTCATGAAACGATCCTCTCACAAAATGTTAGAATAATAACATCGGAAAGACTCAAACGGACGGAGCTTTCCGGGAGGATCACATGTCCAAGCCCAGCGTTCCGACCGCCTCGGCCGATCTGGCGGCGTTCATCGACCACACCCTGCTGCGCCCCGACGCCCAGCCCGCCGAGATCGCGCGGCTGTGCGACGAGGCCCGCGCGCACAGCTTCAAGGCGGTCTGCGTCAACCCGATCTTCATCCCGCAGGTGACGGAGCGGCTGGCCGGCTCGCCGGTCGTGCCCTGCGCGGTGATCTGTTTCCCGTTCGGCGCCGATCCCACCGCGATCAAGGCCGCCTCCGCCGACTGGGTGGTGGGCCACGGCGCCGGCGAGGTCGACATGGTGATCCCGATCGGCCTGCTGAAGGCCGGCGACGCCGCGGCGGTCCGCGACGACATCGCCGCGGTGAAGCGGGCTTGCGGCGACGCGCTGCTGAAGGTCATCATCGAAACCTGCCTTCTCACCGACGCGGAGAAGGTCCTCGCCTGCCGGCTGTCGCAGGAGGCCGGGGCCGACTATGTGAAGACCTCCACCGGTTTCGCCGGTGGCGGCGCCACGGTGGAGGACGTCGCCCTGATGCGCCGGACCGTCGGTGACACGATGGGCGTCAAGGCGTCGGGTGGTGTCCGCACGACGGAGGATGCCCGGCGCATGATCGCGGCCGGCGCGTCCCGTGTCGGCGCCAGCGCCAGCGTGGCGATCGTCACGGGATAGGATCGTCCCGGCGCATTGCACGCGTGTTTGGTGCGCGTGCCGGGCGGGCGGCTGTTCCGTTCGTCCCACCCGGCACGGCTTCAGTGAAACGGAACGAAGCGGAGGGGGGCGCACAACGTGCCCCGGCGTTGCCGACGGCCCGACGGTCGCCGCGCAGTGTGGAATCGCCTGCCATGGGAGTCTCGTCAACATGAAGAAGCTGCTGTCTTCGCTCATCGTCGCCGCCGCGCTGGTCGCGGGACCGGTGATGGCCGCCGACCCGGTGCCGACCCCGGACGCCGTCAAGACGCTGAAGTCTGACGCCACCAAGAAGAAATACACCATCGCCACCGTCGTGAAGGTCGACGGCATCGCCTGGTTCGACCGCATGCGCGACGGCGTCAAGCAGTTCGCCGCCGACACCAAGCACGACACCTGGATGGTCGGCCCGAGCCAGGCCGACGCCGCGGCGCAGGTCCAACTGGTCGAGAACCTGATCGCCCAGGGCGTCGACGCCATCGCCATCGTCCCCTTCTCGGTCGAGGCGGTGGAGCCGGTGCTGAAGAAGGCGCGCGACCGCGGCATCGTCGTCATCGCGCATGAGGCGTCGAACATCCAGAACGCCGACTATGTGCTGGAAGCCTTCGACAACTTCGCCTACGGCGCCAAGCTGATGGAAGTGCTGGGCAAGTCGATGAACGGCGAGGGCAAATATGTCTGCACGGTCGGCAGCCTGACCTCGAAGTCGCAGAACGAGTGGATCGACGGCGCCATCGCCTATCAGAAGGAACATTTCCCGAAGATGCAGATGGTGACGAACCGTCTGGAGACCTATGACGACGCCAACACCGACTACAACAAGCTGAAGGAAGTCCTGACCACCTATCCGGACCTGAAGGGCATCCTCGGCGGTCCGATGCCGACCTCGGCCGGCGCCGGGCGCCTGATCGCGGAACGCGGCCTGAAGGACAAGCTGTTCTTCTCCGGCACCGGCCTCGTCTCGGTGGCGGGCCAGTATCTGACCCAGGGCAACATCCAGTACATCCAGTTCTGGGATCCGGCGGTCGCCGGCTATGCCATGAACATGCTGGCGGTGATGGCGCTGGACGGCAAGAAGGACCAGATCAAGGCCGGCCTGAACCTCGGCCTGCCGGGCTACACCGCGCTGACGACGCCGCAGGGCGCCAAGGCCAACCTGCTGTACGGCCAGGGCTGGGTCGGCGTGACCAAGGACAACATGAACGCCTACGACTTCTAAGTCCGCCCCGGCGGGTGCGGGATGCCGGCCGACGGCCGCCTCCCGCACCCGCCGCAACGTCTCTCAATGCCATGTCATCAAGCGGGCGGGCGGGGAAGCCATGTCAGACGGTCTCATCGAACTCCGCGGCATCCGGAAGGAGTTTTCCGGCGTGGTCGCGCTGGACGCCATGTCCCTCGTCATCCATCCGGGCGAGATCCATTGCCTTGCCGGCGAGAATGGATCGGGCAAATCGACCGTCATCAAGATCATGTCCGGCGTCTACGCGCCGGACGGCGGCGAGGTCCTGATCGACGGCAAGCCGGCCGGACCGCTGACGCCGATCAGCGCGATCGGCCACGGCATCCAGGTCATCTACCAGGACTTCTCGCTGTTCGGGAACCTGACCGTCGCCGAGAACCTGGCGATGAACGTCCATCTGCGCGAAAAGCGGCGCCTGATGAACTGGCGGCGCACCCGCGCCATCGCGCGGGAGGCGGTCGGCCGGCTGGGCGTCGACCTCGACCTCGACGCCACCGTCGACTCGCTGCCCACCGCGGGCAAGCAGCTGGTCGCCATCGCCCGCGCGCTGATGTCCGACGCCCGCCTGATCATCATGGACGAGCCGACCACCGCCCTGACCCGCAAGGAGGTCGAGACGCTGTTCCGCATCGTCCGCGACATCCAGGCGCGCGGCATCGCCATCCTGTTCGTCAGCCACAAGATGCGCGAGATGCTGGAAATCAGCGAGCGCATGACGGTCATCCGCAACGGCCGCAAGGTGGCGGAGGGGCCGACGGCCGACTTCGACGAGGCGTCGATCACCCGGCACATGACCGGCAGCGACATCCTGAACGAACCCTATGTCTGGACCCCGCCGCCCGGCGCCCCGCCACCACCCCGGCTGGAGGTCCGCGGCCTGACCGTGCCCGGCAAGTGCGAGGAACTGGATCTGTCGATCCGGCCCGGCGAGATCGTCGGCCTGTCGGGCCTGCTGGGGTCCGGCCGCACCGATCTGGCGCTGGCGCTGTTCGGCATGGCGCCGCGCTACCAGGGGGAAATTCGGATCGACGGCGCGCCGGTGCGGCTGCGCTCGACCCAGGACGCCATCGCCGCCGGCATCGCCTATGTGCCGGAGGACCGGCTGACCGAGGGGTTGTTCCTGACCCAGAGCATCAACCGCAACATGCTGGCGACCTCCTACGAGCGGCTGGCGCCGCGCCTCGTCATCGACCGCGAGCGCGCCGAGACGATGACGCAGGGCATGATCCGCGCCATGCAGATCGCCACCCCGACCGGCGAGAAGCCGGTGATCCAGCTGTCCGGCGGCAACCAGCAGCGCGTGGTCCTGGCCCGCTGGCTGCTGACCGACGCCCGCGTGCTGATCCTCAACGGACCGACGGTCGGCGTCGACGTCGGATCGAAGGCCGAAATCCACGCCAAGATCCGCGAGTTGGCCCAGGCCCACGGCCTCGCCGTCCTGATGATCTCCGACGACGTGCTCGAACTCGTGCAGAACTGCAACCGCATCGTGCTGATGCACCGCGGGCGCTTCGTCGATGACCTGTCCTGCGCCGACGCGACCGAAGAAATGGTCAGCGACCGGCTGAAGACCTTCACTTAAGGGAGGAACCGATGGCCTTGCTCCGTCGTTCGGAAATGGTCATCGCGGGCATCCTGCTGCTCGCCATGGTCCTCATCGGCACGATCAACCCCGCCTTCTGGCAGCTCGACAACCTGTTCAGCCTGATGCGCAGCAACGTCATCATCGGCATCATGGCGATGGGCGTGCTGCTGGTGCTGATCTCCGGCGGCATCGACGTGTCCTTCCCGGCCTTCGCCGTCGCGGCGATGTACCTGACGGTGAAGGGCATGCTGCTGATCGGCTACAACGGCGTCGTGCTGCCGCTGCTGGCGGCCACCGCCATCGGGTTGCTGTGCGGCGCCGTCAACGGCTTCTTCGTCTACAAATTCCGCATGATCCCGCTGATCGTGACGCTGGGCACCAGCGCGATGGTGCGCGGATTCCTGCTCGGCGTGGTCGGCACCAGCATGATCAACATCAACAAGATGCCGACCGCGCTGATCGACTTCGCCCGCACCGACGTCGTCAGCGTGACCAAGGCGGACGGCAGCACCTACGGCCTGACGGCGATGGTGCTGATCTATGTCGGGCTGGCGCTCGCCATGCACCTGATGCTGCGCTACACGATGATCGGCCGCAGCGCCTACGCGCTGGGCGGCGATCCGGAGGCGGCGCGGCGCGCCGGCTTCGACCTGCGCAAGACCATCTTCTTCATCTACTGCGTCGCCGGCGCGCTCGCCGGCTTCGCCGGGCTGCTGCACAGCGGCATGATCTGGCTGGCCAACCCGCGCGACTTCGTCGGGTTCGAGCTGGACGTGATCGCCGCGGTGGTGCTGGGCGGTGCCTCGATCTTCGGCGGGCGCGGCACCGTGCTCGGCACCATGCTCGGCGTCTTCATGCTGGTGATGGTGAAGAACAGCCTGATCATCATGAAAGTGGACACCACCTGGCAGCTCGTCGCGGTGGGTCTGATCGTCATCATCGCCACCGCCCTGTCGGCGTGGCGCGACCGTCGCCAGCCGGCGTGAGGAGACGGACCATGAAAGCCCAGACGACGGCCCCCACCCTGACGGTCCGCAGCCTGATCAACCGCGACAACAACATCGTCCAGCTCCTGGTGATGACGGTGCTGATCTTCGCGGTGATGACCGCGCTCAGCCCGGACAAGTTCCTGCGCTACTACAACTTCGAATCGATCACCTACATCTTCCCGGAACTGGGCCTGCTGTCGATCGCCATGATGATCGCCATGCTGACCGGCGGCATCGACCTGTCGGTGGTCGGGGTGGCGAACCTGTCGGGCATCCTGGCCGGGGTGCTGTTCCACAAGATGGCCGGCGCGGCCGGCATCGCCGACACCGGCATCCTGGTGGTGCTGCTGGGCGCGGTGGTGGCGCTCGGCACCGGGCTGGTGGCCGGGACGGTCAACGGGCTGCTGATCACCCGGCTCGGCATCACGCCGATCCTGGCGACGCTCGGCACCGGGCAGGTCTTCACCGGGCTGGCCATCGTGCTGACCGGCGGGCCGGCCATCGTCGGCTTCCCCACCGCCTGGGCCTTCCTCGGCAACGGCAAGATCGCCGGGCTGGCGACGCCCTTCGTCCTGTTCGCCGCCATCGCCGCGCTGATCGCCTTCATCCTGACCCGCACCGCCTTCGGCATCAACCTGATGCTGATCGGCACCAACCCCAAGGCGGCGCTGTTCGCCGGCCTGAAGCGGGAGCGGATGGTCCTCCACAGCTACATGCTGACCGGCGTGCTGGCCTCGGTCGCCGGCATCATCCTGTCGGGGCGGACCAACGCGGCGAAGTCGGACTACGGCAATTCCTACCTGCTGCAGGCGGTGCTGATCGCCGTGCTGGGCGGCACCAACCCGGCGGGCGGCAAGGGCAGCGTGCTGGGCATCACCATCGCCGTGGTGGCGCTGATGCTGCTGTCGAGCGGCTTCCAGATCCTGCGCTTCTCCAACCACCTGATCGACTTCATCTGGGGCGGCTTCCTGCTGCTGGTCATCGTGATCAACGCCTACAAGAACCGCACCCGCTAAGCAGACCAAGCCAAACCCGACCACCGGGAGACGTCGCATGAGCGCCCGAACCGCGATCCATTTCCGCAAGAGCTTCTTCGGCGAGGCCGAACGCGTCATCGCCGAGGCGCACGACATGACGGCCGCCCTGTTCCGCTACGACAGCGGGATCGAGGCGGTGCGCCTGACCAACCGGCGCGGCCATCTGGTGGTGCTGCCCTATTACGGCCAAATGGTGTGGGATGCCGTGTTCGACGGCGTCGACCTGACCATGGCGAACATGTTCGACATGCCCCGCCATGCTACCGAGATCGTCGGCACCTACGGCTGCTTCGCCTTCCATTCCGGACTGCTGCGCAATGGCTGCCCCGGTCCGCAGGACAGCCATCCGCTGCACGGCGAGATGCCCTGCGCGCCGATGGACACCGCCGGGCTGGAGGTCGGCGAGGACGACGAAGGCCCCTACATGGCGGTGACCGGCCTGCGCGAGTACGTGATGGGCTTCGGCGCCCATTACATGGCGCGGCCGCGCGTCGTGCTGCGTCCGGGCTCCACCCTGTTCGACATCCAGATGGCGGTGGAGAACCGGTCCGGCGCGCCGATGGACCTGATGTACATGTGCCACGTCAACTTCGCCTTCGCCGAGGGCGCCCGTATCGTCCAGCCCGCCCCCTTCACCCCGCAGGCGACGGCTGTGCGCACGGTGGTGCCGGCCCATGTGCCGCGCAGCCCCGGCTACGACGCGCTGCTGGAGGCGCTCGCCCGCGACCCCGCGGTGATGGAGGTGCTGGACGAGCCCCATCGCTACGACCCGGAGCAGGTCTTCTACATCCGCGGCCTGCGCACCGACGGGAACGGTGACACCGCGCTGATGCTGCGCCGCCGCGAGGGCGACGCCTTCCACATCGCCTACAACACGCAGGATTTCCCCCGGACGGTGCGCTGGGTGCTGGTCAACAGCGACCAGAAAGTGTGCGCCTTCGCCCTGCCCGCCACCTGCGAGCCCGAGGGGTTCACCGCCGAGCGCGCCAAGGGCAACCTGCAGACGCTGAAGGGTGGCGAGACGCGCCGCTTTTCGGTACGGCTGGGCTATCTGGCGGCCGAGGAGGCCGACGCTGCCGAACACGCCATCCGGGCGCTGTAAGAACAAGAGGGGGAAGACGCTATGGGCAAGATCGCCGTGGTCGGCAGCAACATGGTCGACCTGATCACCTACACCGACCGCATGCCCGGCCCCGGTGAGACCATCGAGGCGCCGCGCTTCGAGATGGGCTGCGGCGGCAAGGGCGCCAACCAGGCCATCGCCGCCGCCCGGCTGGGCGCCGAGGTGATGATGGTCACCAAGGTCGGCGACGACGCCTTCGCCGACACCACCATCCGCAACCTCGCCGACGCCGGCATCGACACCCGTTACGTCGAGCGGGTGCCCGGCACGTCGAGCGGCGTCGCGCCGATCTTCGTCGAGCCGTCGGGCGAGAACAGCATCCTGATCATCAAGGGCGCCAACGCCCGGCTGTCGCCGGCCGACGTCGACCGCGCGGCCGACGATCTGAAGGGCTGCGACCTGATCGTCATGCAGTTGGAAGTGCCGCTGGAGACGGTCTACCACACCATTGAATTCGGCGCGCGGCACGGCATCGAGACCCTGCTGAACCCGGCGCCCGCCCCGGCCGACCTCGACGCCAAGCGGATCGAGCAGGTGACCTTCCTGGTCCCCAACCAGACGGAGCTGGCGACCATCTCCGGCTTGGCCGTGACCTCGGAGGCCGACGCGGAGGTGGCGGCGCGGGCGCTGATCGCGCGCGGCATCCGCACGGTGATCGTCACGCTCGGCGCGCGCGGCGCGCTGCTGGTGACGGCGGGCGAGGAAACGCGGCGGATCGAGCCGGTGCGCGTCACGCCGGTCGACACCACCGGCGCCGGCGACGCCTTCATCGGCAGCTTCGCGCGCTATTACGTCGAGAACCACGACCTGGACGCGGCGCTGCGCATGGCGGTGCGCTACGCCGCCGACAGCATCACCCGGCCGGGAACGCAGAAATCCTACGCCACCCGCGAGGCGTTCGAGGCGTTCTGCGCCGGCCTGTGAAGCGGAAAGGGTCCTGGGGAGGGCATGCCATGACACGCGCCGTGATCGGGGTGGATGTGGGGACCGGCAGCGCCCGCGCCGGGATCTTCGACCTGGCCGGGCGGCGGCTGGCGCGGGCCTCCCGCCCGATCCGGATGTGGCGCCCCGACCCCGACTGGGCGGAGCAGTCGTCGGACGACATCTGGGCCGCCGTCTGCGCCGCCGTCCGCGAGGCGCTCGACGGCTGCGCCGAGCGGCCGGAGGTGGTCGGCATCGGCTTCGACGCCACCTGCTCGCTGGTCGTGCTCGACGCGGCGGGGCGGCCGGTGACGGTCAGCCCGGAGGGCGACGACGCCCGCAACGTCATCGTCTGGATGGACCACCGGGCGCTCGACCAGACCGGCCGCATCAACGCCGGCGACCACGAGGTCCTGCGCTATGTCGGCGGACGCCTGTCGCCGGAGATGCAGACGCCAAAGCTGCTGTGGCTGAAGGAAACCCTTCCGGCAAGCTGGCGCCGCGCCGCCCATTTCTTCGACCTGCCCGACTTCCTGACCTGGCGGGCGACCGGGGCGACGCGGCGGTCGCTCTGCTCGCTGGTCTGCAAATGGACGTACCTCGGCCATGAAGGGCGCTGGGACGACGGCTATCTCCGCGCCATCGGCCTCGGCGATCTGGTGGAGGAGGGGCACGCCCGCATCGGCACTGATGTCGGCGCGGTGGGCAGCGCGATCGCCGGCGGGCTGACGGCAGAGGCCGCCCGCGAGCTCGGCCTGACGCCGGGGATTGCGGTCGGCACCTCGCTGATCGACGCCCACGCCGGGGGCATTGGCGTCATCGGTGCCGCCCTGCCGGGCGCCAATGTCGATTTCAACCGCCGGCTGGCGCTGATCGGCGGCACGTCGAGCTGCCACATGGCGATGACGCAAGCGGCGCCGCGCTTCATCCCCGGCGTCTGGGGGCCCTATCACTCCGCCATGCTGCCGGGGCTGTGGCTGAACGAGGGCGGGCAGTCGGCGACCGGCGCCCTGATCGACCATGTCGTGCAGGGGCATCCCCGCCACGCCGACCTCGCCGCCGCGGCCCGGCAGCGCGGCACCACGGTCTATCAGTTGCTGAACGAGGAACTGGCGGCGCTCGCCGGACGCAGCGGCGAACCGCTGGCGGCGCTGACCCGCGACCTGCATGTGCTGCCCTATTTCCACGGCAACCGCTCGCCGCGCGCCGACGCCACCCTGCGCGGCGCCGTCAGCGGCTTGCGCTTGTCCGACAGCCTGGAGGATCTGGCGCTGCTCTATCTGGCGACGGTGCAGGCCATCGCCTACGGCACGCGCCACATCATCGCGGCGATGGACGGCACCGGCTACGCCATCGACACCATCCTCGCCTGCGGCGGCGGCACCAAGAACCCGGTGTTCCTGGAGGCGCACGCCGATGCCACCGGCTGCACCCTGGTCCTGCCCGCGGAGCCGGAGGCGGTGCTGCTCGGCGCCGCCGTCCTGGGCGCGGTGGCGGGCGGCGCCTTCCCCGACGTCGCCGCCGGCATGGCCGGCATGAGCCGGGCCGGACGGGTGATGGCCCCGGCCGATGGCGCCTTGCGCGACTATCACGACGCCAAATACCGCGTGTTCCTCCGGCTGTACGAAGACCAGATGGCTTACCGCGCGCTGATGGAGCCGACAGCCGGTTCCTGACCGGAGGCGAACACGGCCTTCGTCGATGAGGGTGCTTCCCGCCTCGACGTTACGGCGCGCACAGATCTCCACGTATCGGGAAATCACTGGAATTGAAGGGTTGTACGTCATCCCCGCGAAGGCGGGGATGACGGCCGAGGAAACCCTTTGTCTCCAGTGTCCTGCATAACCCTGAGATGGCACGGGTTCTGCGACGCCTCGATTCCTTTGAGCCGGCACCCATGCACGTGCACGGGAACGCTGAACGACAATGGCTTCCCGCCAATGGTGGCGATTTTCAAAACGGCTCTTAAACGATCTCTTTACCTTAATGACTTCCTAATAGAGTCGCTCCGTTACTCCCATACGGAAATCTGATTACTGACATCCGATAATTTTATTTCCTTCATCTTGATCATCATTCGTATCATGCCCGCCTCGGGCAGCAGGGCCTGCGCCATTGGCGACTGAGCCCCCATCGACTGCCGGGATCAAGAACCGACGTCGTTGTCTTGCCATGAACCATCGCGGCGCGGCAGATGCCGATGTCACATTATTTTAAGAAATCGTTCAACAAAAGAGCGCACCAAAAACGCTTCAGTCGATGCGATGAGAATTTCTTCATGCACTCCCTGCCCTGCTTGGCGACCGAAACTATAAACTGATCACCTCCACGCCACTGGCATCACCACCCACCGCGATGACCGGGATCGGAGAACCATCCCACCCCTACCGCGTCGCTCCGTCGCGAACGCAAGCATCAAACCCTCAGTTCAGGAACACTGCGTGCCATGAAGATGCTCGAAAACCTGACGATCCGCGTCAAGCTGATCGTCCTTGTCGTCGTTTCTCTTGTGACCGCGCTGGTGGTCATCGCCGTCAGCAGCAGCTTCGCCCACCAGCGCATGGTCGACGATCGCGTCGACACCATCCGCGCGGTGGTCGAAATGGCGGTCGGCATGGCGAAGGGGCTGAACGCCGAGGTCGACTCGAAGGCCATCACCCGGGAGGAGGCGTTGACGCGCTTCCGCAACGCCGTGCACAGCATGGCCTACCATGATGGCGCCGACTACCTGTTCGCCTACGACATGAAGGGCATCGCGGTCGCCAACCCATCCAACCACAAGGCGGTCGGCACCGACCGGACGCAGTTGCAGGACAAGACCGGCAAGTATTTCGTCCGCGAGATCGTCGACGCGATGCAGAGCAAGGACAGCGCCATCGTCCGCTACGTCTGGCCGAAGCTGGGCTCCGACGTTCCGCTGCTGAAGACCAACTATGTCCAGCGCTACCAGCCGCTTGGCCTGATCGTCGGCTCCGGTGTCTACACCGACGACATCGACGCCGCCTACCAGGAGTTCCTGGTCAAGCTGGGCTCGATCACCGCCGTGCTCGTCTGCGGGCTGGTGCTGATCGCCTTCCTGATCAACCGCGGCATCGTGCGCTCGCTGCACGGCCTGCGTGCCAAGATGACCTCGCTGGCCGCCGGGGACCTCGGCGTGACCTTCCCCGAAGCGGCGCGGCGCAACGAGATCGGCGGCATGGCCCAGGCGCTGCAGGTGTTCAAGGAGAACGCCCTCGCCAAGGCCGAGCTGGAGGTCCGGCAGGCTGAATTGGCGCAGCGCAGCGACTCGGAAAAGCGCAACGCCACGGCCCAGCTCGCCGATCGGTTCGAGCAGAGCGTCGGCAATCTGATCCACGAGGTCGCCACCGAAGCGGAGGAGATCGAGCGCCGCGCCCAGGAGATGGCCCGCGCCGCCGACCAGACCGGCACGCTGGCCGGCGCCGTCGCCACCGCGACCGGGCAGACCTCCGCCAACGTCCAGACCGTCGCCGCCGCGACCGAGGAATTGACCAGCTCGATCGGCGAGATCAGCCGTCAGGTGGGCGAGTCGGCGCAGATCGCCGGGGAAGCCATGCAGATCGCCGAGCGCGCAAACGGCAAGGTGGCCGGGCTCGCCAGCGCGGTGGAACGGATCGGCGCGGTGGTCGAGCTGATCAACTCGATCGCCAGCCAGACCAACTTGCTGGCG
This sequence comes from Azospirillum sp. TSO35-2, assembly GCF_003116095.1. Classification (GTDB taxonomy): domain Bacteria; phylum Pseudomonadota; class Alphaproteobacteria; order Azospirillales; family Azospirillaceae; genus Azospirillum. Next base: position 492,408 of record NZ_LGRA01000018.1, on the reverse strand, counting down.
CTGAACGCGACCATCGAGGCGGCGCGCGCCGGGGAGGCCGGCAAGGGTTTCGCCGTGGTGGCGAGCGAGGTCAAGCAACTGGCCAGCCAGACCGCCAAGGCGACGGAGGACATCGCCACCCAGGTCGCCAACATCCAGAACGAAACCGCCCAGGCGGTCCAGGAGATCAAGGGCGTCGCCCATGTGATCGGCCGCGTCAACGACGTGGCGACCTCCATCGCCTCCGCGGTCGAGCAGCAGGGGGCGGCGACCCGCGAGATCAGCCGCAACGTCCAGCAGGCGGCCCAGGGCAGCCACGAGGTGTCGACCAGCATCGACGGCGTGAACACGGCGGCCGGCCAGAGCGGCAAGGTCGCCTACGAGGTGTTGGAAAGCATCCGCCAGTTGTCGGTCCAGGCGGACGACCTGCGTGGCGAGGTGACCCGTTTCCTGTCGCAGGTGCGGGCCGGCTGAAGGATCGAAGGAGGGTGGCCGTCACCGTCGCCAGAGCCGGCACACAGGGCCCTGGCGACGGTGTGACGGCCCTGGTTTACGCGGCGGCCTTGCAGAGGCTGTCGGGGTGGCTGTCGACCGCGGTGATCACGCCGGGTCCCTGCGGATGGACGCGGTTGACCTCGTTGAAGGCGCGGATCTGCGCCTGGCCGACATGGGCAAAATGCTCCGCCGCACGGACGGCGACCGCCTCGGCCAGCGCCGCGGCCTGGGTTCCGGCGGTGGCCGGCAGTTCGACGGAGATCTCGAAGGTAACGGGAACCGTCACCGTGACGGTTTTGACTGCGGACATGATCAGTGTTTCCTGTTGAGTGAAAAGGCCGCGGAAATCCCGCCGCGGCCGGGTCGGGAACGGCTTCCTTCAGCACGAGCGCTCGTTTGCCCGGCTTCGATCACCGCCGTTCGGGATGTCGAGATCCAGCAGGGCCGACGCCAGGCACTTGCCATGGGCGTCGAGGGCCAGCGAGCGGGTCACGCCGCCGCCCAGGGCCTTCTGCATCACGAAGTTCAAAGCGCCGACGCTGGGGATCGTGTAGCGGACGACCTCGCCATGCACGACCTCGCCGAACAGCTCCTTCACCCGCTCGGCGGTGACATGGGCGGCGATCAGCGGGTAATCCGCCTCGTCGAACGCGATCACGGAGATGTTGGAGATGTCGCCCTTGTCGCCGGTGCGGGAATGGGCAATGTCGCGGAGTTTCATGTCAGGCCTCCACATAGTCGACGGTGGGACTGGTCAGGTCGCGGGGCAGCAGGGCCGACAGCATGGCGACGACCTCCTTGGCCGATTTGGTGGCGCCGCCGCCGCTGGCCGGGCCGTTGGTGTAGAGGGTTTCCACCTCGTTGCCGATGCGGACCGCCTCCTTCAGGCTGTCGGTGCGGCCGGTGACGCGGACGCGGACCTCATAGGGCTCGGCGCCGCTTGCGGTGGACAGCCGGTCGCCGTGGATGGAATCGACGCCGATCAGGTCGAAGCGCAGTTCGCTCGTCCGCACCCCGGTCAGCGCGAGACGCTCGCGCACGATGTCCAGCGCCAGCCGCCCGCGGGCGACCGCCCCCGGCCCGGCGTAGGAGATCTGCCCCTCGCCGATGCAGCTGTCGAGATAGCCGACGGAAACCTTCAACGTGTCCGGCCGGGCCCGCCCGGTGGCGCCGGCCACCCGCACACGGTCCGGCCCCTCCTGGGTGAAGGTGACGCGCGAGAAATCGGCGACGACGTCGGGGGTATAGTAGGCGGCCGGGTTGTGGATCTCGTAGAGCAGCTGCTCCTTGCAGGTGGCGGTGGTCACCGCGCCGCCGGAGCCGGCCACCTTGGTGATGACCGCGCCGCCGTCCTCCTGCACCTCGGCGATCGGGAAGCCGAGCCGGGCGAGGTTGGCGACGTCCTTGACGCCGGGATCGGCGAAATAGCCGCCGGTGACCTGCCCGGCGCATTCCAGCAGATGACCAACCACCGTGCCCTTGCCCAGCCGGTCCCAATCCTCCATCGACCAGCCGAACTCGAAGATCTGCGGGGCGAGGAACAGGGCGGGGTCGGCGACGCGGCCGGTGATGACGACGTCGGCGCCGCCGCGCAGCGCCGCGACGATCGGCGCCGCCCCGAGATAGGCGTTGGCGGAGACCAGCCGGCCGGCCATCGACGACACCGGGGCGCCGGTTTCCTCGATCCGGTGGTCGCCGGAGGTCAGCGTCTCCAGCACGTCGTCACCGGACACCGCGGCGATGGTCAGGCCACCGAGGCCGAGCGACCGGGCGATCTCCCGGATTTTTGCCGCTCCCGCCGCCGGGTTGGCGGCGCCCATGTTGGTGATGATGCGGATGCCCTTCGCGTGGCACAGCCGCAGCACCGCCTGCATGCGGTCGGCCAGCAGCGGGTCGTAGCCCGCCGCCGGGTCCTTGCGCTTGGCGCCCTGGGCGATGGCGATGGTGCGCTCGGCCAGGCATTCGAAGACGAGGTACTGGATGTCGCCCTTGTCGGCCAGCTCGACGGCCGGCTCGATGCGGTCGCCGGAATAGCCGGCGCCCGATCCGATGCGGATGGTTTTCATGGAGTTGCTCCTGTGTGCTGCCGTTCCGGCGCTCAGAAGGGAATGACGCCGAGGATCGCTGCGGCGATGGTCATGACCACCGAGGCGGCGAACAGGTAGGGGATCGAGAATTTCTGGTGTTCGCCGAGGCCGATGCCGCACAGCCCGACGACCAGGAAGGTGGCGGGGGTCAGCGGGCTGACCGGGAAGCCGACGGTCATCTGGCCGAGCACGGAGGCCTGGGCGATCTGGATCGGGTTGCCGCCCAGCGTCTTATAGACCTCCGCCACCACCGGCATCATGCCGAAGTAGAAGGAATCCGGGTCGAACAGCAGGCTGAGCGGCATGGACAGGATGCCCAGCGTGAACGGGATGTGCTGCGCCATGTCCGGCGGAACGAAGGCGACGGCGGACGTCGCCATGGCGCTCAGCATCTTGGTGCCACTCATGATGCCGGTGAACACGCCGGCGGCCAGCAGGATGCTCGCCATCATCAGCGCCGCCTTGGCGTGGGCGTCGACGCGATCCTTCTGCATCTTGACGTCGGGGTAGTTGATCATCAGCGCCAGCACGGTGCCGATCATGAACATCACCACCGGGTCGACCGCGCCTTCGATCATCACGCCCATGATGACGATGGTCAGCGCCAGATTGACCCAGAACAGCTTCGGGCGGCGGATCTTGAGCTGCTCCGGCGTCAGCACGCGCGGCGCCGGCCCGATCGCAGCACCTTCGGCGCTGCCCATGGCGCCGACCGAGCGCGCCTCGCCCACCGGCAGCGTCGCGCCGGACAGGCCGAGGCGGCGTTCCTCGCGCTTGCCGAGCACGAAGGCGACGGTGAAGATGAACAGCAGGCCGACGCCCTGCACCGCGATCAGCGGGTTGAAGATCTCGGTCACCGGCACCTTCAGCGCGGCGGCGGAGCGGATCATCGGGCCGGTCCAGGGCAGGAAGTTGACGCCCGCCGCCATCGACACGCACAGCGCCAGGATGCGCTTGTCCATGCCCAGCCGCTCATACAGCGGCAGCATCGCCGGGATGGTGATCAGGAAGCAGACCGCGCCGGAGCCGTCGAGATGGATCAGCAGCGCCAGCAGCGTGGTGCCGACGGTGATGCGCGCCGGCTTGGTGCCGACCACCCGCAGGATGCGGTCGATGATCGGGTCCATCATCCCGGCGTCGGTGACGATGCCGAAGAAGATGATGGCGAAGACGAACATGCCGGCGGTCGGCGCGATGGCGCGGATGCCGTCGATGATGAACTTGCTCGTGCCGAGGCCGAAGCCGCCGACCAGGGCTGCGATGATCGGTATGGCGATCAGCGCCACCAGCGGCGACATCCGGTTGGACATGATGGCCACCAACAGCACGATGATGGTGGCCAAGCCCAGTATGGCTAGCATGGGACCTCCACTATTGTAACGTTATTATTGTTTCACGTCTTGGGTCGGCGGCTTCGGTCGTGCGAAGCGGGCATCCGGACCATCGTCGGCAAAGACATTCGCTGTCCGGGCATGCTCCGGATCCTCGGCGCTGGGTGCACCGGTGCGGGTTTGTCTGTCGCCGATGAGCGGACCGGGGCGGACCGATTGACGGTTTCTCCGTCTTGTCGTCCTGCACCGGGCCGGTGTCCTTGCCGGAGTGCTTGATTGACATCGTACGAACGGGCAACCAGATTAGGGAAATGAATTTGTTGTATCACCGTAATCCGCTTCTTTTATGGAAAGCGCCCCATGCTCCAGGGTGTCAGGCACATCAAGGCGTTCGTCGCCGTGGCACGGCTCGGCAGCTTCACGCGGGCGGCGGCGGAGGTGAATGTGTCGCAGCCGGCGCTGACCGTGCAGATCCGCCAGCTTGAGGATTCGCTGGGCGTCCGGCTGTTCGACCGCAACAAGCGGCAGGTCGTCCTGACGCAGGCCGGCCGCGACCTGCTGCCCACGCTTCAGCGCGTGCTCAACGACCTCGACGCGGTGATGAGCGCCAGCCATGACCTGGCCGGGCTGCGGCGCGGCTCGGTGTCGGTCGCGACGCTGCCGTCGGTCGCCGCCGGGTTGCTGCCGATCGCCATCCGCCGCTTCGCCGCCGACCACCCCAACATCGACGTGAAGGTCAGCGACGTCGTCGCCGAGCGGATCATCCAGCTCGTCAAGGCGGAGGAGGTGGATTTCGGGATCGGCAGCCGGGTCGGACCGGACCGCGACGTCGAGGTGATCGACTTCCTGACCGACCGGATGTGCGCCTTCTTCCCGGTCGATCACCCGCTGGCCGGCCGGCGGCCGCTGCTGCTGAAGGACGTCGCGGCGTTCCCGCTGATCCTCACCGCGCGGGGCACCAGCGTCCGTTCCCTGGTCGAGCGGACGCTGGAGAAGGAGGGGCTGGAGATCAGCCTCGCCTGCGAAGCGAACTACATGTCGACGGCGGTCGGCATGGTGCGCGCCGGTCTGGGGGTCTCGGTCCTGCCGGAATCGGCGATCGACGCCGCGTCCTGCGAGGGCATCAGCGTCGAGCCGATCCACACCCCCGGCCTGCTCCGCAGGATCGGCTTCATCCGCAAGGCCAACCGCTCGCTGTCGCCGGCGGCCGAGCGCTTCGTGCAGCTGCTGAGGGAGGTCGCCGGCCCCACGCTGCCCCATTTTTCAAGCACCGACGCAAAAGCGCGGCGGGGTTAGCCGGGGTCAGGGCATGAACTGGCCGCCGTTGACGTCCAGGATCTGCCCGGTCACATAGCCGCTGCAGGCGTTGGAGGCGAAGAACAGGAAGGCCGGCGCGCATTCCTCCGCCCGGCCCAATCGGCCCATCGGGATGCCGGTGGCGATGCGCGCCTTCGCCTCGGCGTCCTTGTCGGCGTGGAAGGCGGTGTCGAAGGTGCCCGGCGACACGGTGTTGAACCGGATGCCGTCCTTGGTGTGGAAGGCCACCCAGTTCTTCTGGATGTTGTGCAGCCAGGCCTTCGACGCCCCGTAGAGACCAGCCCCGGGGCCCCCGCCGGTGTGGCCGGCGACCGACCCGACCAGGATCACGGACGCCTTGGCACCGCTCTGCCGGACCGAGTCCTTCAGGTGCGGCAGCGCGTGCTTGGTGACCATCAGGGCCGAACGGGCGTTGAGGTCGGTGACCGCGTCGAAGAAGGCGTCGTCGATCTCGTCCAGCGGCTTGCGCGCGACCAGCCCGCCCGCGTTGTTGATGACGACGTCGATGCCGCCGAAGCGGGCGACGAACGCCTCCACCAGTTCGGCGCAGGCGGCGCTGGACGACACGTCGGCGGGGAAGAAGGCAACCTCGCCGCCCAGGCCGTTCAGGCGGACCAGCGTCGCGTCGAGGTCCGCGGGCGCCTTGCGGCCGTTCATGCCGACCTTGGCGCCGGCCCGCGCGAAGGCCTCCACCGCCGCGAGGCCGATGCCCTGGGTGGAGCCGGTCACCAGAACGCGCCGACCTTTCAGATCGTCGAACATGGAGTGTCCCTTCCTGTCGATTGTTGCAGCGGAACGGAGGCCGCGGCCGTCCGCCGCTCCGTTCCGCGTGTTCGAGGGGGTCGATTGACCAGACTACGGTTGTCCCATTATATGAGACAACCTCCCAACAGATGGTGCGATGCTAGGTTGAAGCTCTGGCAGGGTCAAGACGGCATGCAGCCGGACCGAAGCGGTACCTTGCGTCGAGTTGTCTCATTATATCGTTGTTGGATTTGCTATTTGATACCATCATGCATCGGAACAACGTCTGGCACCGGGCGTCGCCACCCTCGCGAGGAGTAGCGCCATAATCGAGTCCGCCGATCAGGACAAGACCGAGAAACGGCAGGCGGCCGGGACGCAGACCCTGTTGCGCGGCTTGGCGCTGCTGGAATGCGTCGCCGCCGGCACCAACGACGTCAAGGGAATCGCCACCCGGCTGAACACGCCGCGCAGCACGGTCCATCGCATGCTGAACAGCCTCGCGGCGGAGGGGTACCTGCACCATGTGCCCTACAAGGGCTACCTGCTGGGCCCGAAGCTGATCCACCTCGGCATGCGGGCGCTGGAGCAGCGCCCGCTGGTGGCGCTCGCCCGTCCGCACCTGGAGGCGCTGGCGCAGCGCACCGGCGACACGGTGCATCTCGGCGTCACCGATGGGGCGGAGGTCTTCTATCTCGACAAGATCCCCGGCACGCGCGGACTGGAGATGCGGTCGCGCGTCGGCCAGCGCATGCCGCTCGCCTCCACCGGGGTCGGCAAGGCGCTGATGCTGGGTATTCCGCCGTCACGCTGGCGCGACCTCTACCGCGAGGCCGGCGAGGCGACGATCGCCGGGTCCGACCGGCCGCCGCCGGTCCCCTGGGCCAAGTACGAAACGCAGATGGCCGACTATCTGCGGCGCGACTGGGTCTTCGACCTTGAGGAGAACGAGGTCGGCGTCCGCTGCGTCGGCGCCCCGGTCCGCGACATCTCCAACAGCGTGGTCGCCGCCATCAGCGTGGCGAGCGCCAGCCAATACATGCCGAACGACCGCATGGCCGAACTCGGGCCGGTCGTCCGCGCAACCGCCCACGCGATTTCCGAAGCGCTGGGATGGAAGCGGTGATCACTCGCCAGCATGAACACGCCCGCGCATAGGGCTGCAGCAAGAAAAGGGAGCCACCAATGACGTGCCTTCTGTCCGTTTCCGGCACCGCCGCCGCCGTCGCCGTCGTCTCGGCGGGGTTGATGACGTCCGGCGCGCTGGCCGCCGATTACCCGGCCAAGCCGATCGAACTGGTCGTCCCCTACGCCGCCGGCGGCGGCACCGACCTCGTGGCGCGCGCCTTCGCCGACGCCGCGAAGAAGCACCTGCCGCAGTCCATCGGCGTGGTGAACAAGACCGGCGGCGCCGGCGCCGTCGGCTTCAGCGAGATCATGGCGGCCCGCCCCGACGGCTACAAGCTGGGCGTCGGCACGGTGGAGATCGCCATGCTGCCGCACATGGGCATAGCGCGCTTCTCGGTCGACGACTTCACCCCGATCGCCCGGTTGAACGCCGAACCCAGCGCCGTCACGGTCAACGTCGACTCGCCGTGGAAGACGTTCGACGAGTTCCTGGCCTACGCCAAGGCCAACCCCGGCAAGGTCCGCATCGGCAATTCCGGCACCGGCGCCATCTGGCATCTCGCCGCTGAAGCGCTGGCGGAAAAGACCGGCACCCAGTTCAACCACATCCCCTATGACGGCGCCAACCCGGCGGTGACGGCCCTGCTGGGCAACCACATCGAGGCGGTCACCGTCAGCCCGGCCGAGGTCGTCAACCACGTCAACGCCGGCAAGCTGCGCATCCTGGCGGTGATGGCCGACCAGCGCGCCGCCGCCTTCCCCGACGTGCCCACGCTGAAGGACAAGGGCATCGACCTGACCGTCTACACCTGGCGCGGCATCGTCGTGCCGAAGAAGACCCCGGCGGCCGTCGTCGACACGCTGCGCACCGCCGCCAAGGCCACGGCGGAGGAACCGTCCTTCCGCGAATCGCTCGCCAAGATGAACCTGACCTACGCCTACGCCGACGGTCCGGAGTTCGGCGCCGCCATGCAGAAGGACAACGCCTTCTTCAAGGCCCTGATGACCAAGCTGGGCATGGCGAAGTAAGCCCGCGCCGCAAGGTGTCGGGCCGCCCCCCCGGACGGGCGACCGTCGCGGGGGGCCCCGCCCATCGAGGAGACCGCATCATGAGCCATGCACCGACCGGGCGCGACAGCGCCGCCGGGGACGCCTCCGGCATCAGCCGTGCCGACCGCATCGCCAACCTGATCATCGCCGCCATCGTGATGGTGGTCGCCGTCGCGGCGATCGTGGCAACCGCCGATTTCCCCGCCACCTCGCTGGCGGCCGACGTCGGGCCGGCGCGCTTTCCCATCCTGTACGCCGGCGCGCTGATCGTGCTGTGCGGCATCCTGATCGTCCACACGCTGCGCAAGCCCGCCGCCAGGCCCGAGCCCGCCCGACCGGCGACCGGCCGCGGCGCCGGCCGGATCAACGTGGCGCTCGGCATCGGGGCGACGGCGCTGTGCCTGGTCGCGATCTCCTACATCGGGTTCGCCATCGCCACGGCGCTCTACCTGTCGGGGATCATGGGACTGATGGGCCAGCGCGGAAAGCTGCTGAACCCGCTGATCGCCGTTGTGGCGACCGCCATCATCTACGTCACCTTCTCGACCGGCCTTCAGGTTCCGTTGCCCGTGGGCAGCCTCTTCGAATAGCCGCGGCTCCATCTCTCACCGGAGAGACGACATGTACGAACTCGACATGCTGATGAGGGGCTTCCAGACGCTCCTGACGCAGCCCCTCGCCCTGCTGCTGTGCGTGGTCGGTGTCATCGTGGGCATCGTGATCGGCGCCCTGCCCGGCCTGACCGCAACCATGGGCGTGGCCATCCTGCTGCCCTTCACCTTCGGGCTCGATCCGCTGTCGGGGCTGCTGATGATCTGCGGCGTCTTCTTCGGCGGCGTCTATGGCGGGTCGATCACCGCGATCCTGCTGAAGATCCCCGGCACGCCGGCCGCCGCGGCCACCGCCATGGACGGCTACGAACTGACCAAGAAGGGTCAGGCCGGCATCGCGCTCGGCACCGCCACCTGCTCCTCGTTCCTCGGCGGCACGCTGAGCGTCTTCGTGCTGATCTTCCTGGCGCCGCTGCTGGCGAGCTTCGCGCTGGAGTTCAGCGCGTCGGAGAGCTTCGCGCTGGCCGTCTTCGGCCTCAGCATCATCGCCAGCATCTCGGGCAAATCGGTGACGAAGGGGCTGATCGCCGGCTTCCTCGGCCTGCTGATCGCGACGGTCGGTCTCGACCCGATGGGCGGTTTCCCGCGCTACACCGGCGGCTACACCGAACTGTTCAACGTGCCCTTCATCCCGGTGATGATTGGCCTGTTCGCCGCCGCCGAGGCCTTCAAGTCGATGGAGGACCCGGCTGTCCGCAACAGCCTGGGCACCACGCTGGGCCGGATCATCCCGCCCTGGGCCACCTATCGCCGCATGCTGCCGACGGTCGGCCGGTCCTCGGTGCTGGGCATCATCATCGGCATCATCCCGGGGGCCGGCGCCGACATCGCCGCCTTCGTCGCCTACAACGAGGCCAAGCGCTTCAGCAAGACGCCGGACAATTACGGCAAGGGCGAACTGGCGGGCGTCGCCGCCTGTGAATCCGGCGCCAACGGCTGCACCGGCGGCGCCCTGCTGACCATGCTGACGCTCGGCATCCCGGGCGACGCCGTCACCGCGGTGATGCTGGGCGCGCTGACGCTCCAGGGGCTGCAGCCCGGTCCTCTGCTGTTCCGCGAGCATGCCGACCTGGTCTTCACGCTGTTCGCCGGCATGCTGGTCTGCTACGTGCTGATGCTGGTGCTGGGGCTGGCGTCGCTGCGGGTGATGGGCCGCATCCTGCAGATGCCGAAATCGGTGCTGACGCCAGTGATCCTGGCGCTGTGCATCGTCGGCACCTACGCCCTGAACAACAGCATGTTCGACGTCGGCATCATGCTGGCGGCCGGCATCATCGGCTACTTCATGCAGAAATGGGACTTCCCGGCCTCGCCGGTCGTGCTGGCCCTGATCATGGGGCCGATGGCGGAGGCCAATTTCCGGCGCGCCCTGTCGCTGTCCGGGGGAAGCTATGACTTCCTCTACAACCGGCCGATCACCGTCTGCCTCCTGGCGGTCGCCATCGTCACCCTGCTGCTGCCGCTGGTCCGGCGGCTGTGGCGGAAGCCCGGCGTGCCTGCGACGGATGGTGGCACCGACAACGCCGCGCTGGCGTCCGATCCGGCCGGCAACGGAGAATAGCGACGGGCAGGGTCCGGATCCGACCACCCCCCGGGCCCGCCCAGGATTTGGAGTGAACGGTTATGGCGATCAGGCAGGATCTGCTGAAAGACCTGGAGGAGCGCCGCCGCAAGGCACAATCGTCGGGCGGCGAGGACAAGATCGCGCAGCGGCACGCCAAGGGCCTGCTGACCGCGCGCGAGCGGCTGGACCTGCTGTTCGCGGCGGGCACCTTCCAGGAATTCGGCCTGCATGTGCAGCACGCCACCCGCCATTTCGGCATGGAGGGGAAGGAGCTGTGCTGCGACGGCGTGGTGGCCGGCACCGGTTTCGTCGACCGGCGTCCGGTGGCCGCCTTCAGCCAGGACTTCATGGTGTCCGGCGGATCGTTGGGGCGCATGCACGCGCAGAAGATCTGCGACGTGATGGACCACGCCGCGCGCGGCGGCATGCCGCTGGTCGGCTTCAACGACTCCGGCGGCGCCCGCATCCAGGAAGGGGTGGAAAGCCTGTCGGGCTACGGGCAGGTCTTCAACCGCAACGTCCTGCTGTCGGGCGTCGTGCCGCAGGTGGCGGTGATCTGCGGCACCTGCGCCGGCGGTGCGGCCTACAGCCCGGCGCTGATGGATTTCCTGATCATGACCCGGCAGAACGCCAGCATGTTCATCTGCGGCCCGCAGGTGATCAAGGCGGCAACCGGCCAAGCCACCACCATGGACGAGATCGGCAGCGCCGAGGCGCACGCGTCGGTTTCCGGCAACATCCATTTCGTGGCGGAGGACGACCGGCACGCCGCCGCCCTGGTGCGGGAGCTGCTGTCGTACCTGCCCTCCAACAACATGCAGGACCCGCCGCACCGGCTGGACGCCGACGTCACGCTGGAAGACGATTTGGGCCTGGAAGCGCTGCTGCCGGAGGCCGCCAACCAGGCCTTCGACGTGCGCGACGTGATCGGCCGGCTGGTGGACGGCGGCCGTTTCCTGGAGGTGCAGGCGATGTTCGCCGGCAACATCGTCATCGGCTTCGCGCGCGTCGACGGCATCGTGCTGGGCATCGTCGCCAACCAGCCGATGGTGAAGGCCGGCGCGCTCGACATCGACGCCGCCGACAAGGCGGCCCGCTTCATCCGCTTCTGCAACGCCTTCAGCATCCCGCTGCTCACCCTGGTCGACGTGCCCGGCTTCCTGCCCGGCGTGTTCCAGGAACGCCACGGCATCATCCGCCACGGCGCCAAGATGCTGTTCGCCTATGGCGCGGCCACCGTGCCGAAGATCACCGTCATCATGCGCAAGGCCTATGGCGGCGCCTTCCTCGCCATGTGCTCGCGCGACATGGGGGCCGACCTCGTGCTCGCTTGGCCGACGGCGGAGATCGCCGTGATGGGGGCGGAGGGGGCGGTCAACATCCTGCACCGCACCGAACTGGACCAGGCGGAGGACCGCGCCGCCCGCGCCGCCGAGCTTGCCGCCGTCTACCGGCAGGAGTTCGCCTCGCCCTACCAGTCGGCCGGGCGCCTGTTCATCCACGACGTCATCGAGCCCCGGCGCACCCGTGCCGCCGTGTCGCTCGCGCTGCGCACGCTGCTGTCGAAGCGCGAGACGCGGCCGCCGAAAAAGCACGGCAACATCCCGCTGTAGGGCGCCGCCATGCAGCAGATCCTCTTCATCCTCGGCGGCTTCGCCGTCGTGATGGGCACCCTGGCGCTGCTCCACGGCGTCATGGCGCTGATCGGCCGCGCCTTCGTTGGGCGGGAGCCGCCGGCCGCGCCCTCCCCCCCGCCGGCGGGCATCCCGCCGCACCATCTGGCGGCCATCGCCGCCGCGGTCGCGACGATCACCGGCGGACGCGGCCGGGTGCTGCGGGTCACCGCCCCGGCGCACATGGCGGCGGGTTGGACGCAGCATGGCCGGACCGAGCAGTTCGCGTCCCACCGCGTGCGCTGGGGCTGGGCGGTGCCCGGCCCGCCGCATGCCGACAATCCCCATCCCCCCTCAGCCGCCCTGCCCGCACATGGCAAAGGGCCGGAGGCCGACTCATGAGACGTTTGCGCATCACCGTCGAAGGCGTGGCCTACGACGTCACCGTTGAGGAACTGGACGGCGCCGGCGCCGAAGCGCCACGCCTTCCGCCGGCGGGCGCCGCCCCCTACCCCGTCAGCAGCGCCGCCCCGGCGACCGGCGAGCACCTGGCCCCGCCGCGGGCGGACCGGGTCGAAGCCCGGCCGGTCGCCCCCGGCGACGTCGTCAGCCCGATGGCCGGCGTCATCGTCTCGGTCGGGGTGGAGGTCGGCCGGACGGTGGAGGCCGGGCACCCCCTGCTGGTGCTGGAGGCGATGAAGATGCAGACCACCATCGCAGCACCCCGCTCCGGCACCGTGGGCGCCATCGCCGTTGCGGCGGGCGTCTCCGTGCAGGAGGGGCAAGTGCTGATGACCTTGCGCTGAGAGGCCCATCGTGGACACCCTGGCCGACCTGTTCGCCCTGACCGCCATCCCGCACCTGACCTGGAGCATGGTGGTGATGTGGGGCGTGGTGGGTGCGCTGCTCTATCTCGCGATCTGGCGGGATTTCGAGCCGCTGTTGCTGCTTCCCATCGCGTTCGGCGCCCTGCTCGCCAACCTGCCGACGGAGGGGCTGGTCAACCCGCCGACCGCCGACGCCGCGGGCGGGCTGTATTACTACATCTCCCAGGGCATCCATCTGGAGCTGTTCCCGCCGATCATCTTCCTCGGCGTCGGGGCGCTGACCGATTTCGGTCCGCTGATCGCCAACCCGCGGACGCTGCTGCTGGGCGGGGCGGCGCAGGCCGGCGTGCTGGTGACCTATCTCGGCGCCGTCGTCATCGGCTTCACGCCGGAGCAGGCCGCCTCCATCGGCATCATCGGCGGGGCGGATGGCCCGACCTCGATCTTCCTGACCAACAAGCTGGCGCCGGAGTTGCTCGCCGCCGTGGCGGTCGCCGCCTATTCCTACATGGCGCTGGTGCCGCTGATCCAGCCGCCGATCATGCGCGCGCTGACCAGCGAGGGGGAGCGGCGCATCCGCATGCGCCAGCTCCGCAAGGTGTCGCGTCTGGAAAAGGTGATCTTCGCCGTGGTGGTGACGGTCGCCTGCGTGCTGCTGGTGCCGGCGGTGTCGGCGCTGATCGGCATGCTGATGCTGGGCAACCTGTTGCGCGAGAGCGGCGTGACCGAGCGGCTGTCCAAGGCGGCGCAGAACGAGGTGATCAACGTCGTCACCATCTTCCTCGGCACCAGCGTCGGCATCACCATGACCGGCGAACGCTTCCTGCAGGCGGAAACGCTGGCGATCCTGGCGCTCGGCGTCGTCGCCTTCGCGGTGTCCACCGCGGCCGGCGTGCTGATGGCGAAGCTGATGAACCTGTTCTGCCGCGACAAGATCAACCCGCTGATCGGCTCGGCCGGCGTGTCCGCCGTCCCGATGGCCGCCCGCGTGTCGCAGGTGGAAGGGCAGAAGGCCGACGCGCAGAATTTCCTGCTGATGCACGCCATGGGCCCGAACGTCGCCGGCGTGATCGGCACCGCGGTCGTCGCCGGCTATTTCCTGGCGATGCTGCGTTAGAGTGCGATCGGTTCAAGCGGCATCGCTTGAACCGTGAATCGCACGGAAAACCAAAGAGCCCGAGTCTGTCAGGTGCTTCAGTCAGAGCCTGACAGACTCTGGGGCGCGTCCCTGGACCACGGCTTGCGTCCAGGGGCTTGCGTTCAGGGTGCGGCGCACCATCGCCGGTCCGGTCAGCCGCCCAGACTTGCCAGCACCTTGCCGAGGATGGGCGGCCCCACGACGGCGCCGAGCGCGAAGCCGATGAGCAGGCCGGCGATCAGGCCGACCAGCGCGGCCGGAAACGCCCGCCCCGACCGTGCCTGACCGCGCTCCGCCCGGGAGCCGCCGCTTCCGCCGGAGGTCTCATCCGCCTCGTCCAGGGAGGTCGTGCTGCGGTTGCTGTAGGACGCGTTGGTGGCCTCGTGCCAGGAGCGGATGCGCTCCAGCGCGGTCTTCATCGGCCCCTCGGCGGGCGTGGTGCCGCGACCGTTGATGATCTCCCAGGCCAGCGTCATGAAGCGGGCGGTCGTCCGCCCCTCCGGACTGAAGATCGCCGCGGGCATCCGGCGGTAGGTGGCCTTCACCACGTCCACGTCGTAGGGGAAGGCGGTGCGGAACATCGTCTCCGGGAACTCGGCGCGCAATTGGGTGAGCGATTCCCGCCCGACCTCGTCGTTGGTGATCGACAGCATCAGGATGCCGGCCAGCGACAGGTGGGGATTCAGCCCGTTCTGGATGTGCTCCACCACCGACAGGGTGCGCCGCAGCCCGTCCAGCGCGTAACGGCCGGGAAACACCGGCACGACGAGCTGGTCGGACGCCGCCAGCGCCCCGGCCGCCAGATGGCCCAGCGCCGGCGGGCAGTCGATCACGACATAGTCCGGCGGATCGTTGGAGAAGTGCAGCGCCTTGCGCAGGCCGCGCTGGGACCCGCCGCGCTGGTCCAGCGAGTGCTCCAGCGAATAGAGCTTGCGCGCACCGATGATCATCGACAGCCCGTCGAAGGCGGTCGGCGTGATGGCATCCTCGACGAAGGTTTCCTTCCTCAGCAGGTCGTTGATGCCGACCTTCGCCTTGTCGCGCAGCAGGAAGTTGCTGGTGGCGCTGCTCTGCGGGTCGAAATCGATCAGGACGACGCTCTTGCCCAGCGCGGCCAGCGCCAGGGCAAGATTCACCGAGGTCGTCGTTTTCCCGACGCCGCCCTTCTGATTGTAGACCGACAGAATGATCGGCTGCCGTGTCCCTGGCGTATCGAAGACGTCTTCGTGGCTGGTCATGTCCGTTCCGCTTCGCCGTTCTGCGGCCATACTCCCGCCCGGGAACAGGGAACCCTGCCCCGGGCGCGCGGGCGCACTATAAGCATCGCGTCGGCTCGAGTCTCCACAGACGTTCAACCGCTCGCCCCGCGGCGCCGGCCGGCGCCGGCCGGACCGCGTCGCCGACCGGCCGCTTGCCGGGTTCCTCAGTCATCCTCGTAGAGGCCCCGCGCCGCCGTGCGGTGGCATGCCTCGCAATTGCTCTTCGCGCCGACCGTCTTGCGCGTCCAGATCGCCGGATCGAAGTCGTGCTTGCGCTGCCACCAGCGCTGCTCGGTGATTCGGATCAGCCGTCCATCGCCACTCCCGGCGTTCTGCGTCAGGTAGTTGCGGATGGTCGCGGCGGTCTCGGCCGGCAGGCTGGCGTTCTCGCCGAAATGGTCCGAGAGGCCGTCCATGATGCGGTTCCAGCTGGATGCCGGCAGCAGGCCCGGCTGGTAGGCCATGTGGCACTCGCCGCATTCCTTCTGGGTGGCGGCGTGGGTGACCGGCGGCACCCGCTCGAACTCGTTGGCCAGGGCGGCTCCGGCGGTCACCGCCAGGGCGGCGACGGCACCGATCAGGATGCGCATGGTGTCCCTCCTCACGCTGCGGTGGCTGCCGCCGGCACGCCGCGCAACGCGGCGTAACGGCTGGCGAAGAACAGGAGCGGTTCGCCGTCACCGTGTTCGAAACGCTGCACGCCACCGAGAAGGACGATGTGGTCGCCCGCGTCGACGTGGCTGTGGGTGGCGCATTCGAAGCGTGCCAGGCAGCCGGGCAACAGCGGCACGCCACCGAGGCCGGCCTCCCAGTCGACCCCGGCGAACCGGTCTTCGACGCGCGCGGCGAAGCGGGTCGCAAGGGACCGCTGGTCGTCCGTCAGGACGTTCACGGCGAAACGGCCGGCGCCCAGGAACACCGGCAGGCTGGCGGCGGAGCGCATCAGGCTCCACAGGATCAATGGCGGGTCCAGCGATACCGAACTGAAGGAATTCACCGTCAGCCCGACCGGGGCGCCCGTCGACGCCAGGGTGGTGATCACGGCGACGCCGGTGGCGTAGCGGCCGTAGGCATCGCGCAGCGCGCGACAGTGCGGATCGCGTTGAGGCTCGCGTTGGGGATCGGGGGGCATCGGCTGCTCGCTATTGGTTCGCCAGGAAGGTGATGAAGTCGCCCTTCTCCCGCGCGGTGCAGGCGCGGCCAAGGACGTTGACGCAGTCGCGCTCGAAGCGCTTCTCGACTTCGGCCGGGTCGGTGAACCGCTTTGGGTTGGCGGAGACCGCCATCGGCAGGATGTCGCGCCCGGTCTTGTAGTGGCGGCCGGGGCCGGCGGGGTTCGCGGTGTGGCAACTGGCGCACCCCGGGGTTTCGGCCACCTTGCCGCCGGCGTGCGGTCCCATGTAGAGGGCGCGTCCGCTTGCCGCCGAAAACCCGGCG
The DNA here is from genome assembly GCF_003116095.1 of Azospirillum sp. TSO35-2. Taxonomy (GTDB): domain Bacteria; phylum Pseudomonadota; class Alphaproteobacteria; order Azospirillales; family Azospirillaceae; genus Azospirillum. The sequence continues at coordinate 475,828 of NZ_LGRA01000018.1, read as the reverse complement.
AAGTCGGGGCTCTGCGCCTTCGTCTGGGCGGCGTAGCCGTCGAGGATCCGGGCGCGTTCGGGGTCGCCGGCCGCCGCCAGGGCAACGCCGGCACCAAGTGCCACCAGGGCGGCGGCAAGGAGAAGGGTCGGTTTCTTCATGGGATCACACGGTTGGAAAAGGTTGAGAGCCACGCGGTGCAGCGGGCCGCCATGTCGGGCGGAAGCCGCTTCAGACCGTGCAGCACGAACACCAGGGCGACGTGCGCCAGGATGAGGTAGAGGGAGGCTTCGCCCAGCGCCTCGTGCAGGTCCTCGACCTTCACCACGAAATCGGCGACGGCGCCGGTTCCCGCCGCCAGCCCGACACCGAGGAGAAGGGCGGCGGCCATCCAGCCGACCAGCGGGCTGCGCCCGGTGCGGGCCTTCGCGTCGCCGGCAAGCAGACGCCCGAACCACGCTGACACCGCGCTGACCGATGGCCTGGGAAGGCCGAGCGGGCTGCCCTTCGGGGCCAGCGCGGCGGCCGCCAGCCGCAGAACGATGGCGACGAGCGCGGCATAGCCGGAGAAGACGTGCATGCCGTAGGTGTCCTCGTCCCCGGTGAGGTACGCGACGATGAACGCACCCGAGACGATGGCGTGGAAGGCCAGAAGGGCGGTCATCTCGGCGGCGGTCGGCTTGCGGGCGGACATGGTGGTCTCCATTTCGGATGGCGGTGGCACTCGGGGCGCTGGCCTGGACGGCTCAGTCGTCGTGGCTGCGCCCGGCGCTCCAGAGCCCGGCAACGCTCGCCGTCCCTTCCGCACTGGCCTGGTAGGTGACGGCCATGGCGCCGATGGCGAGCATCGCAATCAGGGTGTGGACGATCATCGTCTTCAGCATGGGGGAAACCTCGGATCAGGGTTGGGCCGGCGGCCGGTGCACGGGCTGGAGCGGGCCGGACCCGGCCCCTGCTCCGGCCGCGGCCCGGCCTCCCGGACCCGGTCAATCATCGTCGTGATCGCGGCCGTGGTCGCGGCCGTGGCGGCGGCCGCCCCGATCCTGGACGGCGTCGCGGCCGAAGGCGGTGCCGTCCTGGCGGATGATCTGCCCGGCCTGCAGCGCGCCCTGGCGCACACCACCGACGACGGTGACCTGATCGCCGGACTGGAGTCCTTCGGGAAGGAAGCCGTGGCTGGCGACCTCGATCTGATTGCCGCCGTCGGCCAGGACGAACCAGTTCGCCGCGACCTTCCCGACGGTGCCGGTCACGGTGCCGCCGCCGGCCTTCAGCACGTCCGCGATCGGCTGCGGGCTGGTCGGCTGGAAGGCCGCCGCATGGCGATGCCCCTCCGCCCGGGCGGCGCCGGTCATCGTCAGGGCGGCGAGAGCGGCAACGGTAAGGACTTTCAACATGGCTTGACCTCTGGTGCTGGAGAGCGCCGAAGCGCCCGATGGACCGCACTCTGGTCCATCGCACCTGAGCCGAGCCTGAACAGCCCGTTCATCCGCCGTTCAGGCGGTGCGGCACGAGGCCGCCCGCCGGCGGGAACATGGCATTCAGCGGCGGTTCAGGGATGCGACGATATGCTGGTCCAATCCCGCGCGCCGATGCGCGATCCTGTCCAGGCGTGAGGTTGAGCATGAGGATACGTCCCACACTGCCCGTTCTGGCCGCCGTCCTGCTCCTTGGGGCCGGAACCCCGGCCTGCGCCGGGGAGGACGACCATGACCGCGCCCGCGACGCCCTGCGTGAGGGGCGCATCCTGCCGCTGGAGCGGATCGTCGAAAGCGCCCGGCAGCGCTTCGGCGGCGATGTCCTCGACGTCGGGCTTGAGGATGAGGATGCCGGCTTCCGCTACGAACTGAAGATGATCGCCCCCGACGGCCGCATCATGAGGCTGGAGTACGACGCGGCCACCGGGGAACTCCTGCGGACGAAGGGGCGCCACCGGGACCACGGTGGACGGAGGTAACGCCATGCGCGTGCTCGTGATCGAAGACACGCTGGAACTGGCCCGCCAGTTGACCCAGCGCCTGGAAGGCGAAGGCTACGCCGTCGACACCGCGGCCGATGGCGAGGAGGGCCGGTTCCTTGGCGAAACCGAGCCATACGACGCCGTGATCCTGGATCTGGGGTTGCCGAAGGTCGATGGGCTGACGGTGCTGCGGTCCTGGCGGCGGACCGGCATGACCGCGCCGGTGCTGATCCTCACCGCACGCGGCGCCTGGAACGAGAAGGTCCAGGGCATCGACGCCGGTGCCGACGACTATCTGGCCAAGCCCTTCAGCATGGAGGAGCTGCTTGCGCGCGTGCGCGCACTGATCCGCCGCGCCAAGGGCCACGCCACCGCCGAGATCGCCTGCGGCGGCGTCGTGCTCGACACCCGCACGGGACGGGTCACCGTGAACGGCGAGCCGATCGAACTGACCGCTTTCGAATACCGGGTGCTGTCCTACCTGATGCACCGCAAGGGGCAGGTGGTGTCCCGCACCGAGCTGATCGAGCATGTCTACGCCCAGGACTTCGACCGGGATTCCAACACCATCGAGGTGTTCGTCGGCCGCCTGCGCCGCAAGCTGGGCGCCGACATCATCAAGACGGTGCGCGGGCTCGGCTATCGGGCGGACGAGCCATGAGGTGGGCCCAGTCGCTGCGCTTCCGGCTTCTGGCCGGGGCGGCCGTCTGGGTCGTCCTGGCGCTGATGATGGCGGGATGGATCATCGCCGACCTGTTCCAGACGCATGTGCGCCAGCGCTTCGAGGCCGAGCTGGCCAACCACCTCGAACAGTTGGCGGCGGTTCTGGAACTCGATCCCGATGGAAAGCCGGTGTTGCGCCAGCCGCTGAGCGATCCACGCTTCCGCCGGCCGCTCTCGGGCCTGTACTGGCAGGTCGGCGAAAGCGGAAGCACGGCCCTGCGCTCGCGTTCGCTGTGGGACGCCGCCCTGGACCTGCCCCACGACACGGTGGAGGGCGGCTCGATCCACCGACACGGCGCGATGGGGCCGGCGAACCAGACGCTGATCGTCCTGGAACGTTTCGTCCTGCTCCCCGACCGCGCGGAGCCGGTGCGCATCGCCGTGGGCGCGGATCAGGCCGATCTCGTCCGCGTCACCCGCGCCTTCAACGCCACCCTGACCCTGTCGCTCGCCGTGCTGGCCGCGGCGCTGATCGTCGCGGCGCTGATCCAGGTGCAGGTCGGATTGAAGCCGCTGTCCCGCCTTCATGGCGAGCTGACCGAGGTCCGCGCCGGCCGGAAGAAGCGCTTCGATGTGGCGATGCCGACGGAGATCCGGCCGCTGGTCGAGGATCTGAACGCGCTGCTGGCCCACGCGGAGGAGATCATCGGCCGCGGGCGGCTGCAGGCCGGCAACCTGGCCCACGCGCTCAAGACGAATCTGGCCGTGCTGGCGAACGAGGCCGGCGCGCTGGACGAACGCAACGCGCGCGACGTCGGTGCGACGATCGTCCGCCAGATCGACATCATGCGCCGGCATGTGGATCACCATATGGCCCGCGCACGGGCGGCGGCCGCGCGCGGCGTGCCCGGCATCAGCACGCCGGTGCTCGACTGCGTTTCGGCGCTGGCCCGCGTCATGCGCAAGCTGCATTCCCCGGCCATGCTGGATATCCGCGTCGACGCCGCGCCGGAGCATGTGTTCGCCGGCGAGCGCGAGGATTTGGACGAGATGCTCGGCAATCTGGTGGACAACGCCTGCAAATGGGCGCGCCGGCGCGTCGACATCACGACCCGGATCGACGCCGACGGCATGTTGAGCATCATCATCGACGACGACGGCCCCGGCCTCCCCGACCATTGTCGCGACGCGGCGCTGGAGCCCGGCGTCCGCCTCGACGAAAGCACCCCCGGAACCGGCCTTGGCCTGGCGGTCGTCCGGGATGTGGCCCGGCTGTACGGCGGCGGCATCCACCTCGCCGAATCCCCGCTGGGTGGTCTCCGCGCGACGGTGCGCCTTCCCTCGGCCGGGGCGTCATTTCCGGGGTGAACAGCGGCCGGGCCGGCTGGCCGCCGTCATGCCTCCGCTCATGCCTCCGCGTGGGCGGGTTCGGCGTGGCCGACGATGCGCTGGATCGCCGGCCAGGACGAACGGACCCGCCGTTCCACCCGATCGATCGCCTCGTGCGCGTCCTCCACCGGCATCGCCGCGTCGGCGTGGCAGTGGAAGACGACATAAAGCCGCCCGTCCGCCTCGCGGACCCTCAAGGCATGGACGTCGTGCAGGCCGGGCGAGGCCGCCACCGCCTCGACCAGTTGGGCACGGATCGCCGCCAGGGTCGCGGGCGCGGCATCGCGGCTGTGCACGGGGTGGTCGCCGCGCGGCTCGATGTGGGTCTCCACCTCGACGGCGTCGCCCAACTCGGCGCGGATCGCCGCCTCCAGCTCGCAGGACAGGGCGTGCGCCTTGGCCAGCGGCAGGGTCCCGTCGGTTTCGAAGTCGTAGGCGACCGACCATGCCTCGCCGACCCGCTGCACCGTGACGTGATGGACGGCGCGGCCGAGATGGCCGGCGATGGCGACCACCCGCTCGGCGACGGTCTCGTCGTCGAGGGCGAACGGCTGGGTCCGCACCCGCGGTTCCGCTTCCGGCATGGCGGCGCGGATGGTGCGGACCACGCTGTCCTGCACCTCCGCCACCCGCCCCGGCGGCAGCAGACGGCTGACCAGGATGTCGAGGTCGATGAACAGCGTGCTGCCGCCCGGACGGACGCGCACGCCGGACACCCCGGCCACGCCGGGGACGGCGGCAACCATGTCCTGCACCCGTTCGGCGGCGCCGACGGGGGCCGCGTCGATCAGGGTGTCGATGGTGCGCCGCCCCAGACGGTAACCGGCGAGGCAGACGAACAAGGCGACGCCGATCGCGGCGATCGGATCGCCCTTCGGATAGCCGAGCCAGACCAGCCCGAGCCCGACCAGGACGACCGAAGAGCTGAGGATGTCCGACGAGAAGTGCAGCGCGTCGGCCTCCAGCGCTTGGCTGTTGGTCTCCTTGGCCACCCGCGACAGCGCCCGCGCCCGGAAGACGTCGATGACGATGGACGCGACGATCACGCCGACCGACCACCAGGTCGCCTCCACCTCCACCTGCGGGCTCAGCAGCCGCTGGACGGCCTCGAACACGATCCAGGCGCTGGTCAGGAAAAGCAGCGCCGTCTCGGCCAGCGCGGCGATGCTCTCCACCTTGCCATGGCCGTAGGGGTGGGTCTCATCCGGAGGTGTGTCGCTCACCCGGACGGCCGCATAGGTCATCGCGGTGGCGACGAAGTCGAGAAGGCTGTGAACGCCCTCCGAAAGGACGCCGAGGCTTCCGGTGGCGAGCCCGACGGCAAGCTTGCCGACGGTCATACCGGCGCTGGCGACCATCGAGGTCAGGGCGACGGCCTGCTTTTGGTTGGACATGGTTACGGCCCGGGGATCAGGAGGGTGGCACGGTCGGCGGGGCGCCGGCAGGATCGTGGCGGTATCGCCGAGTGTGGAAGAATGAGCATGGACCGATGGCAGCGTCTGAATCGTGGTCGACCAATAGGGCCGGGTACCTGAACCCAGGCTGAACGGCGTTGCCGACACACCCCCGCCGACATGGTCGCAAGGCGGCGTGCCGCACGATCAATAAAAGCGGTTTCGTGCCGTCCCGCAAGCCGCACGCCTGATCGGCAACCGCGGCAATCGTCCTGCCCGCGCACCCGACGCCCGTCGCGACCGCTGCAAGGCGGTCGGCGCTCCGACCAAATTCCGGATTTAAAAGCGCGGATCGACGTTTCCGGCGCCATGATGCCGCTCGCCATGGCAAGCCCGCTGTTCCGACGAGTCTGCCACCGAAGTGGTCGTCAAACGGACTTTCTGGGGCGCGCACCATATACACATGATCAGACCTTGTTGACACATGGTCCGGTGCGAAGCGCTACCTACAGGAGGTTGCGTCTCGACAATTCGCGTCTCTTCTGTGGAACTCAGACCCCACATTCCAATCAACAGGCTGGTTCTTGCAACTCTATCCTGCTACGGGAAATTTTCCCCTTCACTGGATATCATGGGAAGGAGGGATTTGATGACCGATGACTTTTTAATAGACCTCCCTCTTACCTTTTGTTATGCACTAAGGTTCTAGAAACCTTGTTCTATCGCATCTTCTAAGGGAGCTTTCTGAATGGATATTTATCCAGACCGCCTAGGCAAGGTTGCTATTCTTGCAGCGATCAGCTCTCGAGAAGAGGAAGATATCTTTAAGGAGCATATTTCCAAAAACACGAAAATAAAGCTCGGATTTACGATGGTCTCTGGTACGCGGTCTGACGTTACTCGGACATTTGTCAAATCAATCGTCGGATGCGCACTGCAGACAAATCTGATTCACCACACCCACAACGAAATCCATGCCGTAATCCACGCCGGCCTCGAGTGCCTCAAGGGCTTGAGTTCGGATGTTGCCGCTGAATCGAGCCTGAAGGTCAAGGTTGCCATCGCGACGGATGGCCGCTGGCTTGTTGTCGCGGCTTACGGCGAGTCCGCCTTCCACCCGGAAACGAACCACGAGCGGGTTGGCTTCGGCGTCATGCATATTTAGCCACCCCCCTCAAACGGCACCAGACTCCGGCGGACGGAGGCTCGGACGTTGTCGCCCCCTCCAGGCTCCAGCCATGGTCAGAACGCTGGCGGCCACCTTCACTCAACGGACGGCACCCCTCCGGGATCGATGACGGAACGAAGCGTCGGTCAGCGACGGTCGAGTGTGATGAAGGTTTCGATCCGCCGGCACACAACCGCGGCGAGGATCGCTTTGACGATGTCGCCGGGCGCAAAAAGGAGCGTTCCGGACAAGGCTGTCCACCAACCCAGCCCGGTGACCAGCGAGAGCCAGACCACCCCGCACGCGTGGACGATGATCACGCCGCCGAGCAGGCAGGCGGCGACGTCGCTTGCCCCACGGACAAGGGGGTTGCCGATCCGCTCGAATCGGCGGGCGAGACCGCCGACGACGAACGCGGCGGGAATCCAGCCATAGAGATACCCGGCGCTCGGCCCGACGAGAACGCCGAGGCCGCCGCGACCGCCGGCGAGAACGGGCAGCCCCAAAGCGACAAGCGCGACGAACACCAGCATCGCGGTCACCGCCCGGCGCGGGCCGAGCACGAGGCCGGCCAGCATCACGCCGAACGTCTGCAATGTTATGGGAACCGGCAGGATGCCGAGCGGGATCGGTGGTGTCGCACCGAGCGCCACAACCATTCCGGCGCCCAGTGCGGCCAGGGTCATGTCACGGAAACCGAGCGATGGTGCCACGCTGTTCATGAGGCGGCTCGCGAGGAAAGAGAGGGATTTATGATGGACGTGCGTCCATCGCGGTGATGGGTTCGCACCGAGCGTCCGGCGCGCAGGTCGACCGCTTCGGCAATCTCTTCGGCACGCAGCAGGATCCGCAGCGCGAGAGGGACCGCCAAGGCAAGGACGGATCGGTTGCGCCCGCGCAACGCCTGCGCCTCGCGTATCTCCGCGATCTCTTCCGACATCACCGGAACGAAGCGGATGGCGAGCATCAGGGTGAAGGCGCACCGCTCGGCGTCGAGCAGGCCGATGCGCTCGAAGGGGCGCAGCAGCACGACCACCGCATCGCCGAGTTCGGCCCAGCTCCACAGGGTCGTGACGATCTGGGCGGCGCAGACCAGCGCCGAAAAGCGCAGGAAAAGCCGAAGACCGCTCAGACCACCCCCCGTCACCGCGTCCAGGAGCGCGGTGATCGCGACGATCAGCAACGTGGTCCTGATATCCCGGAAAGACGTCCGAAACGAGCCGCTGGCGACGACGAGTCCGGCAGGAACCGCAACCGCGGCCATCGCCAGGAACTCGATGCGATCGATCTGGGTCAGCACCGTTCCGAGGCCGGCGAGGACACACAACCCGGCGACGGCTCCGGACCGTCCCGCCGATCTGCCACGCGACTGGCCACGCGTTGCGCTCATCCGTACCTCCGCCGATAGAAGGCGACCGCATCCGCCGGATCGCTGTCGGCGACGATGCGCCCGTCGCCGACCACAAGCACCCGGTCGAAGCCGGCGACGAGATCGAGGTCGTGGGTGACGACGACGGCCTGCTGCGGCAAGCCGGCAAGGACGTCGCACAGGCGGTTGCGATTGGCGAGGTCGAGCTGCGAGGTCGGCTCGTCGAACAGGATGGTGCGCGGGTTGCGCGCGAGGACACCGGCCAGCGCGACCAGTTGGCGTTCGCCGCCCGACAGCTCGTGGATGCGGCGGTCGGTCAGCGTCGCGATGCCCAGCCGGTCGAGCGCCCCGGCGATGGCGGCGTCGACCTCCTCGGCATCGCCGTCCAAGCCGAACGCCAGGTCCTCACGCACGATCGGATGGACGATCTGGTTGTCGGCGCTCTGGAACAGAAAGCCGGTGCGCGTCCGAACGGTCGCGGCATCGGCACGGGGCGAGAGCCCGTCGACGCTGACGCTGCCGGATGTCGGCGCGAGCAGTCCCACCATCAGCTTCAGGAGGCTCGACTTGCCCGAGCCGTTGAGGCCGAGCACGCCGACACGGCGTTCCTCGATGACCAGATCGATGCCGGCCAGGGTCCTGCGGCCGCCGCGGTCGAGCCGGACATCGGAGAAGACGATCGTCTGGCCGCCGGAGCGGGGCTCGAAAGGCCGTTCGACGACGGGTCGCTCGGCCGTGACCGGGTCGCCGGCGACCGCAGTCAGCGGCGAAACCGGGTAGAAGGCCACGTGGCGTATCGATCCCCTGCTGAGGAGGACCGATCGGCGCCCTCCGGCGACGGCACCCTCGTCCGCCCCCTCGCCGATGGCTTTCGGCAGGCGGCGCAGCATGTCCGGCAGTCGACCTATCAAGCGCATGGTGACTTTCCTCTCGGCTGGCTTTGCGAACACGCCAGCCGCCGCGGGCCAGCAACTCTTCACGACTGGCCGTTCGTGATCGAAAAGGGGCTGTGGCGCCCCCTCCAACGGCGGGGCGAAGACCTCAACCGAAGATCGTCTTCATCACGATGAAGCCAATGGACGGGCAGACGAGGCAGCCGAAGCCGGTGTAGAAGGTCGCGGTCAGCGCGCCGTAGGGCACGAGGCGTGCGTCGGTGGCGGCGAGACCGGCGGCGGTGCCGCTGGTGGTTCCCATCAGCCCGCCATAGACCATGGCCGCGGCCGGGTTGGTCAGGCCGAAGGGCTTGGCCAGGAACGGCGTCAGGATCATCACCGCGATGGACTTCACGACGCCGGCGGCGACCGACAGGGCGATGACGGTCGAGGAGGCGCCGACCGCCGTACCGGTCACCGGGCCGACGATGAAGGTCACCGCACCGGCACCGATGGTGGTCAGCGAGGCGGTGTCGCGGTAGCCGAAGGCATAGGCGACGGCGACGCCGACGACGAAGGCAAGAGCGGTGCCGATGACCAGCGACAGGAAGCCGGCAAGACCGGCCTTCTTCAGTTCCTCGAGCTTCACGCCATAGGCGGTCGAGACGATGCAGAAGTCGCGCAGCATGGCGCCGCCCATCAGGGCGAAACCAACGAACATCGGGATGTCGGCGATGCCCTTTTTGCCGCCGGTGGAGACGCCGCCGATATAGGCAAGGACCAGGCCGATGATGATCGCCACCGCCGAACCGTGGATGCGGCCCTTGGTGATGTGCTTGGAGAAGGCGAAGCAGAGCCAGGTCAGGAGGCCGACGACCACGAAGGCAAAGATCAGCGGGCGGTCACCGACCAGGGATGCGACGAATGGGGTGTTCATGGCGATGTCTCTCCGCTCAGGATTGCGTGGACTCGGCTTCGTCGCCGAAGCTCGATGTCGCCGCTCCCGCCATCGCCGCCAGCGGACGGATCAGGGCGAAGCAGACGACGACGGACAGAATCCCGGCGATGAAGGCGATCCAGCCACCCGACAGGGCGGCCGCGACGTTCTGGGTCGCCGCCATGGCGATGACGACGGGGATGTACATGGCGTTCCAGAACATGATGCCGTCCTCCGACGCCTTGGGCAGCCAGCCTTTGCTTTTCACCCATGGCGTCACGAAGACGAGCAGCAGCATGGCGAAGCCGACGCCGCCGATGTCGCTGGGGATTCCGAGCAGAATGCCGAGGGTCAGGCCGATCGCTGTTCCGACGAACATGCACAGACCCAGGACCATCACTCCGTAGATGATCATTTGGCGATTTCCTCGAAGAGAATGCCGACGCGGACCCGGAAGGGCGGCGCCCCGCATTCAGGGGTGGTTTATTTTCTGTGCAACCGCATCGACTTCACCGCTCGCCAGTTTTGTCAGAACTGTTCGACGGAAGTCGGGCTCCCGGGGCCGGACGATGCGGGCCCCGGGAGTGCTTTGCTCAGATCACTCGACGACCATGATCAGCGCGCCCGGCTTGACGCGGTCGCCGACCGCAACGGCGATCGACTTGACGATGCCGTCGACCGGGCAGATGAGCGGATTCTTCATCTTCATCGCCTCGAGCACCGCCAGCTCGAAGCCCTTGGTCACGCTGTCGCCGACGGCGACTTTGATGGCGTCGATCTTGGACGGCATCTTCGACTTGAGTTCCATGGTTTCTACTCCTTGATGTGGGCCTGTGGCCCGGGTTCACGGCGCCGGGGCCGAGGGGGGCAACGTGTCGATCTCATCGAGCACCCGGCGTCGATCGACGAGACGGACGCCGTTCATGCCGCGGCCTACGACCGCGGCGACGTCCGACACGAGTTCTGTGAGCTTGATGCCGAGGCCGCCGGGAACGGCGACTTCGACGTCGCAGGATCGGTTGTGCCGCCCTGCGAAATCCGCAAGCGCGGCATGGAAGGAGCGCAGTCCGGCGGCCGAGCGGGCGACGACGACCGCGTCGATGTCGGACCGCGGCTCCATGTAGGGAAGACCGGTCAATGCCTGGAGCGCCGCCGATCCGAAGAGGCCAACGGCGATGCCATGGGCACGGCCGAGTTCGACGAGCTCCAGCAGCTCCTCCGCCGCCGGGAAGGCGCCCGCACCGATGCGGCCGGCGACATCCCAGGGGGTGTGGACCTTGCCGACGCCGCCGCAAGGCAGCGCCACGGCGGAGCGCACCCGCACCCCGTCCTCGCGGAAGGGGAAGGACACGCCGATCTGGATCCGTCCCGCCGGCAGCGCCGCCTTGGGCGTGCAGACGATCCCCGGAACCGCCGTAGCCAGGAAGACGTCGCGGACGCGATCCTCCACGTCGGGACGGCGATGCATCGGCAGGAGACCGTCGCGGAGCGCATCGGCAACGAGACGGCGATGGTCCGGCTCGATGTCGATCATGACGTGCCGCGTCAGCACCGGGAGGGTTGGTGCGGCTGTCATCGCGTCTTCGTCCAGGTCGGATCGGTCTTCGACATCGCCTGGACGTCGGCCTGGGCACGGACGAGATCGTCGAAGGCGCGGGTGGCAACGGGGCCACGCACCTCGAAGGGGTCCGCCCCGTGGCCGATGCCGGGGACGAGATGAAGAACGGTGGCGGGGGCCGAGGTCTGCAGGCCGGGATCCACCTTCACCACCCGGCCCTTGATGCGCAGGATGGTGCGGGCGGCCCGTTCGACGGTCTCGCGGTTGGCGAGCGTCGTGGCCCGCACGACGACCTCGTATTCGGGATGCGTGCGCCGGCGGCGGTAGCTGATGATCCGCCCGGTCGGGGAGCACACGTGGCCGGTCTCCGAGATCGGGAAGCTGTCACCGGTCGGCAGTCCGCCGACCACCAGTTCCGCCCACCCCTCGCCGGCCGGCGACGGCGCGAGCGAGAGATCGTCGCGCAGCGAATGGCCGTCGAGGGTGAGCCAGCCGAATTCCTGGCAGCCGTAAAGGTCGTGGACCGGCCAGCCGAAGCGCTCGACCCGGCTCAGAAGGTCGAGATCCAGCGGCGTGCCCGCCACGACGATGCGGCACTGCCCGGGGAAGTCGCCGGCCAGGCCGAGGGAGACGGCCTCGCCGATGCTGGCCCGGATGAAGGACGATTCACCCAGCACGATGTCCGGGCGCTGCCGGCAGAAGGCGGTGATGAAGGCCCCGCGGCTCGACCGGTCGAGAAAGAACCACTCGATGCCGCAGCGCTCCAACGCCAGACGGGAGAAGACGTTGACGAGCGGCGGGTAGGTGACGAGCATCCGGTCGCCCGGCTTCGCCCCGATGGCCTCCATCACCCGGCGGGTCGCGTCGCAGCGTGCCTCGATCTCGCTGTGGGCGACACCGACGATGTTCTGGAACGCGGACGATCCCGTCGTGAAGGTCAGATAGGCGAGGTTGAAGGGTGTGTGCACCTCCTCGACGACGTGCGCGGCCGTCGGACCGGCGATGCCCTTGTCCGCCAGCGTGCGGCGCGGCATCTCGGCGAAAGTCGGCACGGTCGAGAAGGCGTCGGCGACCGCCGCGTATTGTTCGAAGATCTCGGACATGACACACCCCCTTTCCTCACCGTCCGCGCGTCAGTTGGCGCGCGGGCGGAAGCGTTCCTCGACGGCGGCGAACTCGGAGCGCAGCAGCTCCTGGACCTTCGGACGCACCGTGCGGCCGCCCCGCTCGGCGCCGAGTGCGCCGCGGCCGCGCGGACCGGTCAGCGCCGTCGCGGCCTTGTCGGCCTTGGCCTTGCGGATGTCGGCGATCTGGGCGGCGATGGCCGGGCGCATGCCGTCGATCGTCTCGACCAGCCGCTCCACGCCACCGAGCTTGAAGAAGAAGGCCGGACCGGCGGCGAAGACCGGGTTCGACTTCGCCAGCGCCTCGAGCAGTTCGACGTCCTTCTTGATGATGCGCGACACCGAGGTGATCGGCATCACGTGGATCATCGTCTGGAACTCGGAGGTCAGGGAGAGGATGCGGTCGGCCTGCAAGCCATGGCAGAGGAAGGCGCCGGAAATGGCGCGCCCCACCACCATGGCGACGATCGGATGGCCGGCGAGCCGCGCCTCGGCCAGCGCCAGCTGGTAGGCGCCGGTCGCCTTGTTCATGCCGAAGATCTCCTCGACCTTGCCCGGGCCGTTGCCGGGGGTGTCGACGATCAGCACGATCGGGCGCTTGCTGGCCGCCGCCTTCTCGGCGTCGGCGGCGAGGGTGGCGTAGACGGCTTGCGCCATCTTGTAGCCTTCCTCCAGACCGATGATGCCCGAATAGACGACCGGGAACTTCTCGTTGAAGGCCTCGGCGTCGGAGGCGATGACGGTGACCGTCTCACCCTCGAGCGAAGCGGTGCCGACCACGGCGCCGGGGCCGAAGTCCGGGTCGTCGAAGGTCCGGGCACCGACGGTGCCCTCGGTGAAGCTGCCGGCGTCGACGATCAGGTCGATGGCCGCGCGGCCTTGTCCCAAAAGAGTTTCCATGGGGTCTTTCTCCCGATCACAGGGCCAGACGGCGGACGGACTTGCGGAAGTCCGCGAGCGGACCGTCGGCGAGACCGACAGGGTCGTTGTTGCCGGCGTGGCGCCAGACGTCGCGCGCGTCGGACGGCTTGAGTTCCGCGGCGAGCGCGACGCCGCGCAGCTGCTTCTCGACCAGTTCCGGCGATCCGATCCGGCGCATCGCCTCGAAGGACGAGACCGGCAGGGCGCACAGGTCGGCGAGCTGGGCGCGGAAGGCGGCGACGGTGTCGTCGACCAGGAAGTTGGCGTCGCCCATCACGTATTTGTGACGGCCACCGGTCGTCCGGTACACCAGCGCGCGGTTCGACGCATCGAACTCGTCCTTGCCCATTTCCTGCTCGATCACCTCCGGGCCGGTAAGGCCGAGGCGACCGAACTCGCTCATGACGATGGCGTCGGTGGCGGCGGCGACGAAGCCCATGCCGCCGAAGCAACCGATGCGCGAACCGATCAGCGCGACGACCGGCACCTTGTGGCGGGCGCGCTGCAGGGCGTCCATCACCTCGGCGTGGGCGAGAAGGCCGGCGTTGGCCTCGTGCAGGCGGACGCCGCCGGTCTCGAAGGAGATGGCGACCAGCGGACGGGCCGACGGCGGCAGGTCGGGGAACTCGGCGACCAGACGATCGTTGAAGTCGATCGCCATGTCGATGATGCCGACCATCTTGGCGCCGCCGACCTCGCCGACCGACCCGCCGATGAAGCGGCCTTCCTGCGAGATCACGAAGACCGGGCGGGCGCCGATGCGACCGACGCCGGTCACGATGCCGTCGTCGTTCTCCACCGCTTCGCCGAGAGCCACGAGGTGCGGGCTGACCAGACGGTCGAACGGACCGCCGAGTTCAACGAAGCTCCCCTCGTCGACGAGACCAACGGCGCGGTCGCGCGCGCTGCATTCCAGGAAGGAATTCGTCTGAAGTCTGTTCCAGTTGGGCATGCTCGGAACTCCTGGCTTCAGCCCTGCGCCTCGGCCAGCGCCTGACGCAGGCGCAGGGCGACGATGGCGGGCGAGGCGTTGTTGTCGTTGATGTCGATGGACAGGCCGGACAGGCCGGTTTCGGCGACGAAATGCTCGACCACGCGCTTCCACAGGGCGTCGAAGCCCTTGACGGGGGTCACGATCCGCACCGACACCGCGGCGTCGGCGGTCTTGGGCTCGAGCAACACTTCAAGGTCGCCGGAGCCGACCACGCCGCAATGGGCACGCCTGGAGAGGGAGACGGACCGGCCATCCCCGGCGACGGTGAATTCGATCGTTTCGAGAGACATGAGGGACTCCGATCACCAGTTGCGGAAGCGGGCCGGCGGGTTGTAGAGGCCGCCCGAGATGTCGACGAGGTCGCGCATCGAGCGCGCCGCGAGCAGGTCGCGGTTGGCGCGGTTGCGGTCGATGCCGAGGTCTTCCGGGGTCTTGAAGATGTTCGCGTCGCGCAGGCGCCTGGTCTCGGCCGGATCGGCCTTGAGGCCGACTTCGGTGTAGCCGGCGGCGGCGCGGATCGCGGCCATGCGGGTGGCCATGTCCGGGGCGCGGTTGAGATAGGCGACGCCTTCCTCGGTGACGATGTGGGTGACGTCGTCGCCGTAGATCATGACCGGCGGCAGGTCGAGGCCGGCGTTCTCCGCCAGCTGCCAGGCGTCGAGCTTTTCCACGAAGGT
The DNA here is from genome assembly GCF_003116095.1 of Azospirillum sp. TSO35-2. Lineage (GTDB taxonomy): Bacteria > Pseudomonadota > Alphaproteobacteria > Azospirillales > Azospirillaceae > Azospirillum. The sequence continues at coordinate 460,823 of NZ_LGRA01000018.1, read as the reverse complement.
CGGGGCGCGGCCCTCGCCGAAGGTTTCGGCGCCCTGGACGACCAGGCGCTTGCCGCGCGGCATGGCGCCGATCTGGTCGGCCATGTGCGGCACTTCCTGACCGCACTTCAGCCAGCTCTCGGTCGCGTGGCGCCGGCCCTTGGCGTCGCAGCCCATGTTCGGCGCGCCGCCGAAGCCGGAGACGCGGTTGGCGGTCGCGGTGGAGGAGTTGCCCCACTCGTCGATCTGCAGCGTGCCGCCGATGAACATGTCGAGCGCGTAGTGGCCGGCGGTCTGGGCGAACGCGCGGTTGGAGCGGAGCGAACCGTCCGGCCCGGTGAAGAAGATGTCGGAGCGCGCCTTGACGTAGTCCTCCATCCCCAGTTCGCCACCGAAGCAGTGGATGGTGTCGACCCAGCCGTCCTCGATCGCCGGGATCATGGTCGGGTGCGGGTTCAGCACCATGTGGGTGCAGACCTCGCCCTTGAGGCCGAGTTCGGCGCCGTAGGTCGGCAGGATCAGCTCGATCGCCGAGGTGAGGAAGCCGATGCCGTGGTTGATCCGCTTGACCTTGTACTCGGCGTAGATGCCCTTCAGCGCCAGCATGCCGAGCAGGATGTGGTTGTCGGTGACAAGGCCGGGATCGCGGGTGAACAGCGGCTCGATGAAGAAGGGCTTCGGGCTCTCGACGACGGCGTCGACCCAGTCGGCCGGAATGTCGACGCGCGGCAGCTTGTCGACGATCTTGTTCACCTGGGCGATGACGATGCCCTGGCGGAACTTGGTCGCCTCGACGATGACCGGCGTGTCCTCGGTGTTGAAGCCGGTGTAGAGGTTGCCCTCGCGGTCGGCTTCGTAGGCGCAGATCAGCGAGACGCGCGGCGTCAGGTCGAGGAAGTAGCGGCCGAACAGCTCGAGGTAGGTGTGGATGGCGCCGAGCTGGATCTTGCCCTCTCGGATGAATTTGGCGACGCGGCCGGCCTGCGGTCCACCGAAGGCGAAGTCGAGCTTCTTGGCGATGCCGCGCTCGAACATGTCCAGGTGCGAGGCCAGCGGCACGCAGGACTGAACCATGTGAAGGTCGTGGATCTCGGCCGGATCGACCTTGTTCAGGCAGTCGGCGAGAAAGTCGGCCTGCTTCTGGTTGTTGCCTTCGATGTTGACGCGGTCACCGGACCGGATCACCGCCTTCAGCAGGGCGACGGTGTCCTCCGCCTTCACACGCTTGCCGGCGCCGATGTAGGCCGAGGCGGCCTCGAGGCGTTGGCGGGTGTCGGCTGCGAGCTTATCCCACCGTTGTTCGGTCTTCATGAGAATGCCCCCATGTGGGTCTTGGGAAGTTGCAAGGGGATCGGCCCCACGGACGGAGCCGTGCCGATTTCCCCGGAATGGACGTCACGAATGGCCCCGGCGGCGTCGCGGATGCGCAGCGCTCCATCGCCCGCAAGGCCGATGAGGGTGGCGCAGATCTCGTCGTCGCCATCGTCGAGGCTGACGACGTGGCCGAGGTGGAGGGCGTGGGCGGTCCAGGTCCCGGCAAAGGCGGAGAGCCCATGCCGTTCCCAGAGCTTCACCCAGCGATCGAGAACCAGGCCGAGGGTCTCCACGAAGGCGTCGCGGTCGACCGGACGGCCCGAGAGGGTGGCCAGGGAAGCGGCGCTCGCCCGCAGATGGTCGGGGAACGCGGCGTCGGGGATGGCAAGGTTGAGCCCCATGCCAATCACCACGAAATCGAGTTCGCCGCAATCGTCGCAAGCCGCCTCGGCCAGAATGCCGCAGATCTTGTGACCGCCGACCAGCAGGTCGTTCGGCCATTTGATTCCGGCGTCGACACCAGTCTCCGCCAGGATCGCCTCGCGCATCGCGACCGCGGCGAGCAGAGGCAGCTGGGCCGCTTCGGCAAGGCTGCGCCCGGTCCTCACCAGGACCGACAGGCAGAGGCTGCCGTCGGGGATGGAGAACCACCCCCGCTCGGCCTTGCCGCGGCCGGCGGTCTGATCGCGGGCGATCAGGACCGTGCCGTGGTCGGCGCCGGCCCGACCGAGTTCCACCAGGCGGTGGTTGGTGCTGTCGACCTTGTCGACCTCGATGACGATCCGGCCGATGCCGTCGCTCCGCTCGAACGCAGAGAGCCGCGTGGCACCAGGATCTTGGAAGGCAACGGTGGGCATGGGATCGATCTCCGAGGCAGGGCCCGGTTCAGTGCGCGGCGACGAGGCCGATGGTCGAGGCGAAGATGCCGACGGCGATGGCCGAGACGATCAGGCCGCAGACGTTGGCGCCCATGGCGACCGGAAGGACCATCGCGTAGGGGTTTTCCTCGGCGGCGACCTTCTGGGCGAGCTTCGCGGTGGTCGGCACACAGGACACACCGGCGATGCCGACCAGCGGGTTGAAGCCGTTCTTGTTGAAAAGCCACACGATCCAGCCGCCGAGCAGGCCACCGATGCCGGACACCAGCAGCGCGGTGATGCCGAGGACGAGCAGGATGGCGACGCGCTTGTCGAGCAGGGTCGACGCTTCGCAAAGCACGCCGAGGACCAGGCCCAGCATCAGGGTCGAGGAGTAGGTGATCGTCTTTTCGAGCAGTTCCTGGTACGGCTCGATTTCCGCTTCCTTGATGGCGACGCCGAGGAAGAACGACAGGATCAGCGGCGCGGCCACGGGCAGCAGCAGGCACAGCAGGGCGGCCGAAACGATGGTGAAGATGAATTTCGACTTGGACGACACTTCCGGGAATGTCATCTCGACGTCCATTGCCCGGTACTTGGCCGGAACCAAGAACTTCATCAGGTACGGATAGCCGGCGTAGGTCAGCGACAGGTAGAGGTAGGCGATGATCGAGATGGGGACGAAGAGTTCCTTGGCCATCATCAGCGAGGCGAAGAGGACCATCGGGCCATCGGCGCCGCCGATCGAACCGACCGCCGCCGCTTCGCCGGGGGTCAGGCCGCAATAGTAGCCGATCACCAGGGTGACGAAGGTGCCCATCTCGGCGAAGATCGCGCAGGTCATCGCCGCCCACGGCCGGGCGAGGATGAAGGAGATGTCCGCCATGGTGCCGATGCCGAAGAACAGCATGCAGGCGACGAGCGAATTCGAGAAGGCAAAGTTGTAGATCGGCTGCAGGAAGTAGATCTGCATGTCGTTGACGAGCTGAATCGGATCCGAGATCATCGGATCCAGCATCAGCGTGCCGATCTTCTGGGCCTGCAGGAACATGACGCCGGCGTTGACGCACATCATCGCGACGCCCATCGGCACCATGATCAGGGGCTCGAGGGTGCGCTTGAAGCCCAGATAGGCCAGGAAGAAGCCGAAGCCCATCAAGGCGATGCGGGAAAAGGCGATCGTCGGATCCTGGACGAAGAGCGTGCCGATGCCGGGAAAGACGGTGAAAAGTTGCTGTAGCATGGGGGTGTTCTCCTCAGCGCACGGCTTATTCGGCTGAACCAGCCATGGTTTTGTTGAGCAGAAGGATCACCCCGATGACGGCGTAGGCGATCACCGCGGTGAGGCCGTAGGCCATCAGCGCGTAGGCGACGACGTTCATGGATTTTCTCCTGGAACAGGGGCGTTCGGTGGGGGCGCGTCGAAGCGGGACGTGGCCGAAGCCGGGAAGGTCTCCACCTCGAGCAGATGGACGGCGGCGGTGACCGCCAGCAGATCGGCGGCGCCGCCGGGGCTGAGCCGGCGGGCGACGCAGTCATCGGCAAAGCGATCGATCTCGGCGACACCACGCTCGGTGAGCGCCCCGCCGAGGTCGCGCACACGGGCAGCGCGCTCACGCACAAAGGCAAGGCCTTCGGGTCCGCCGCGCCACAGCACGGTGGTGTCCTCGGCCTCGGCGACGATGGCGACGAGCGCATGAAGAAGGGCACGATTGAGGCTGGCTTCCCGCGCCAGGGCGGCGCGCAAGGCCGGCAGACCATGCGTGGCGACGGTCGGGAACCCTGCCTCGGCCTCGCCACGGATTCCGGTGGCACCGTGTCGGGCGTACAGGATCTCGCCGGCGGTCAGGCGATCGCGGCGACACGTCTCCAGTTCGCGTTCGACGAGGCCGCGGGTGATGGCGGCGACGGCGGCAAAGAGACGGTCGGGGGAAAACGGGCGGTGGCCGTCATGGGACAGGCCGGCGGCGGCGGCGGTAAGGCCAAGCGCGAAGAGCGCGCCACGCTGCGTGTTGACGCCGTTGGAGGCGGCGAACAGACGCCGGTCGTAATCGAGGCCGACGGTACGGATCAGCGGCAGCACGGCCGACGGATCGCCGACATGGGCGAGACCGATGGCCGCGCAGCGATGAAAACAGGGAGCGATGGCCGCAGACGTCAGCATGAACGTCTGCAGATCCATGTCTGAATGCGATCCCATTGAACGCGGCGTGACAAGGCCGGGCTTGGGATGGACGGAAACTTCGAGAAGAATGCCGGTCAGACAGGCCGAACCGATCACCCAGACGGCAGGCGCCATCTCTTCATGTCGGTGCGGAGTGATGCCGGGGCCGGCGAGGCCGGCATGAGGTGACAAATACATGATGGCAACCCATCAGGTATCATCCGGCGGAGCTACGCTCCGCAGACGAACCCAATAACGACGCCCGTGTCGCTCGACACACGTCGTTTGGAGATCACCTTCACGCAGTCACTGTATCACTTGGTGAATACCCGACACGCCATCCATCATGCGATGTTGATGCAGGGCGAGCCGGAGTCTGGTTGGTCGATCACATTTCTCTTTGCTGATCTCGCGACCCCGACGATCAGCATGGAAACGAATGACATACCCCTATGGAGGTGTCAATGGACCAAAGCCGCACCCCAAAGGCCCAACGGATGAATATTCCCAATATCCCATAGGATTCCCAAGAACATGACCGATAAACTGCGGCAGCATGCCGCATCTATTCCGCAAAGTCTGTTCGGGCATCGACTGATGGCGATATCAACTTGTCAGTCTCTGACCCGTTTGCAGGCATCGTCTGGAGGCTGCCTTGCGGGGCCTGTCGGCTCCTGACGGTTCCGGCTGGAGGCCCATCCGCATTCCCGGTGCAGGGCCGCCGCCTATGCGTGGCCATTCAGATGGCCTCAAGCACGCGGTGATGCAGAAAAAATGGGCCGCCAGCATGACACGATCATCGTCGACCGCGACCTGATCGGTGATGAGGCCGGCTGGCAGTCGGGAAAGCCGCGATGTGGACAAGACGGCCTCATCCTTATGGGCTCCCACGCCGGGGCGGCCCATGCCGTCGGGATTTTTGATTCCGATAGGTCAGGATCGAAAGCCGCGGGTATAAGGACAACCGTCGCCACGCCATGGATGCCGGTCATGCACGTCGCCTTCCTCGATTTCATGGGCATCGACTACACGGTCGACACGCCGCGGCGGCGGCCGATCGGCGGCAGCCAGTCGGCGGTCTGCTATCTGGCGGAGCGGTTGGCGGCCGGCGGCTGGCGAGTGACGCTGTTCAACGGGGCGGCGGTGGCGTCGGACAGCGGTGGGGTCGACGTGCGACCGGTGGCCGACGTTTATGGCGACGGGCTGGCCGGCGTCGACGTGGCGGTCGTGTGCGGCGGCAGCACGATGCAGTTCGCCCAGGCCATGGCCGCCCGGCCGGGGCGGCGGCCGTTCCTCGCCTACTGGACCGGCCACATGACCGACCAGGCCGCCGTCGCTGGCCTGAACGATCCGGCCTTCGCCGCGCTGTGGGACGGCTTCGTCTTCGTCAGCCGCTGGCAGGCCGACGCCTACGCCCGCGACTTCGCCATCCCGATGGAACGGTCGGTGGTGATCGGCAACGCCGTCGCCCCGGCCTTCGAGGCGGTGGCGCGGGCCGGCGTCCCGCCGCTCGGCGCACGGCTGGCCGATCCGGTCCTGGTCTACACCAGCACGCCGTTCCGCGGGCTGGACGTGCTGCTGGCCGGCTTCCCCCGCATCCGCGCCGCGGTTCCCGACGTCCGGCTGCGGGTGTTCTCCAGCATGGCGGTCTATGGCGTACCGGCGGGCCAGGACCCCTACGCCCCGCTCTACGAACAGGCACGCGCCACGCCGGGGGTGGAGTATGTCGGCGCCGTCGACCAGCCGCGCTTGGCCGAGGCGCTGCGCGGCGCCGTGGCGCTCGCCTACCCCAACAGCTTCGACGAGACCTCCTGCATCGCGGCGATGGAGGCGATGGCCGCCGGCTGCGTCGTCGCCAGCAGCGAGCGCGGCGCCCTGCCGGAGACGCTGGCCGGCTTTGGCCTGCTGATGACGCCGCCGGCCGACCCGTTGGTCCACGCCGACCATTTCGCCCAGATGGCGGTCTGGCTGCTCACCGCTGCCCGCAACAACCCCGCCGCCTTCGAGGCGCGCCAGCGTCAACAGGTCGCCTACACGCTGGAGCAGCTGACCTGGGAAGGCCGGGCCCGGCAATGGCGGGACTGGCTGTGCAGCGTGCTGCGCTGATACCGGCACGCCGAACTCATACGCCGCCAAGCGGGAGCCGGCGATGGGCGGGGACCATCGCCGGCACAAAGCGCCGAACAACCGAGCTGGAAACTCACACCAGCCCACCCGACGGCGGGAACGCCAGAGGAAGCGCTTCCGCCCCGCATCGCCCTTTGCCCGGTGTTGCAATCTGGGTATGGTCCGCAACCGGGCCGTGGGTGCGGCCGTGGGCGTGATACCGGGTGAGGGGCCGAGCGGATGGCGACGATACGGGAGGCCCTGGCGGTCGCGCTGGACCATCACCTCGCCGGCCGGCGGCTGGAGGCGGAGACGCTGTACCGCCGCATCCTCGACGCCGACACCGGCAACCCGGACGCGCTCCATCTGCTGGGGGTGCTGTGCGCGCAGACCGGCCGGACCGAGGAGGCGATCCGGCACCTGACCGCCGCCGTCGCCGGGACCCCCGCCGTCCCCGATTACCACGTCAACCTCGGCAATGCCCTGCAGGTCGCCGGCCGCTTCGACGAGGCCGCCGGCTGCCACCGCGCCGCGCTGGAGCGGGCGCCGGGCCGCGCCGACGCCGGCTTCGGCCTGGCGGTGGCGCTGGCCGCCGCCGGCCGCCGGGACGAGGAGGCCGCGGCGCTCGACGCTCATCTGCGCCACCATCCCGGCCATGCCGAGGCCTGGACCCGGCTCGGCCTTGCCCTGCGGGCGTTGGGACGGGTGGAGGACGCCATCGCCCCACTGACCGAGGCGGCGCGGCGGGCGCCGCTCGACGCCGGGGTGCAGGCCAACCTGGGACTGACCCTGCTGGCGTTGGGCCATGCCGCCCTGCCGGTGTTCCGGCGGGCGTTGGCGCTCGACCCCGCCTTCGCCCGTGTGCTGGCCGCGGTGGCGGAGGAGGCCGAGCGCGACGGCGAGCCGGCGCGGGCGGAACGCTTCCACCGCCGCGCCCTTCGCCTCGATCCCGGCCGGGCGGCGTCCCAAGCGGCCCTGGCCCGGTTGCGGCGGGATGCCCCGGACGCCGTGGCACAACGCCGCCGCGCCCTGGTGCTGAGCCCCGACGACGTCGATGGCTGGAACGAGCAGGGCCTGCTCGACCGCCGCGCCGCCCGGATGGCGGCGGCGGCGGTGGCCTTGCGCCGCGCGCTGCGGCTGCGGCCCGAGCTGGCCGCCCTGCGCAGCAATCTGGCGGTCACCCTGCGGGCGCTGGGGCAGCCCGAGTCGGCGCTGCTGCAGGCACGGCTGGCGGTGGCGCTCGACCCCGGCGACGCCGCCATCGCCGGCAATCTGGCGATGGCGTTCGAAACGATGGACCAGCCGGCGGTGGCGGCCCTGTGGATCGGCCGCGGCCTGCGCGGATCGCCGCAGGATGCGGCGGGCTGGGCCTATCGCGGCGCCATGCTGCGGCGGTCGGGGCGGATCGCCGACGGGCTGGCGGCCGGCGAGCGGGCGGTGGCGCTGGAGCCGGGCGGGTTGGGCGGCTGGCAGAACCGGGCCGCCATCCTCCAGGATCTGGGCCGCACCGGCGCCGGCATCGCCGCCAACCGCCGGGCGCTGGTGCTCGATCCCGCGGCGTCCGGCCTGCATTCGAACCTGCTGCTGGCCCTGCATTACAGCCCGGACATCGGCCCGATGGAGCTGCTGGAGGAGCATCGGCGCTGGGACGCCCGGCACGGCCGCCCGCTGGCCCCACCGGCCGGCTTCCGCCACCCCAACCGGCCCGACCCGGACCGCCGGCTGCGTGTCGGCTACGTCTCCGCCGACTTCGGCTATCACCCCGTCGGCTATTTCCTCGCCCCGGTGCTGCCGGCGCACGACCGCGCGGCGGTGGAGGTGTTCTGCTACAACGTCAAGCCGCGCGAGGACGGGATGACCCGCCGGCTGCGCGCCGCCGCCGACCAGTGGCGGTCGCTGTGCGGGGTGGATGACGAGGCCGCCGCCGCGATGATCGCCGCCGACGGCATCGACATCCTGGTCGACCTCGCCGGCCACACCGCCGGCAACCGGCTGCCGCTGTTCGCGCGCAAGCCGGCGCCGCTGCAGGTCACCTGGGCCGGCTATGTCGGCACCACCGGTTTGTCGACGATGGACGCGCTGATCGCCTGCCCGCGCCAGATGCCACCGGGCAGCGAAGCAACGGCGGTGGAGCGCGTGCTGCGGCTGCCCGATGATTACGTCTGCGTGTTGCCGCGGGAGAACGCGCCCGCGGTCGGTCCGCTGCCGGCACGGACCAACGGGTTCGTCACCTTTGGTTGCTTCAACAACCGGGCGAAGCTGTCGGGGCCGACGCTGTCGCTGTGGGCACGGCTGCTGGCGCGGGTGCGGGATGCCCGGCTGCTGCTGAAGACCCACCAATTCGACGACCCGGTGGTGCGGGCCGGGCTGCTGGCAGAGTTCGCCGCGGCGGGCGGCGACCCGGAGCGCGTCGATTTCTCCGGCACCGCCCGGCATTTCGACCTGCCGGACTGGTACAACCGGATCGACGTG
>NZ_LGRA01000018.1:315429-451921 GCF_003116095.1 Azospirillum sp. TSO35-2 | reverse complement strand
TCGGTGGCGATCAACACGATGATCCTGTCGCTGCTCTACCGGCTGCCGCCGGAGCGCTGCCGCTTCATCATGATCGACCCCAAGATGCTGGAGCTGTCGGTCTATGAGGGCATCCCCCACCTGCTGACGCCGGTGGTGACCGACCCCAAGAAGGCGGTGGTCGCGCTGAAATGGACGGTGCGGGAGATGGAGGACCGCTACCGCAACATGTCCAAGCTGGGTGTGCGCAACATCGAGGGCTACAACGTCCGCCTGCGCGAGGCGCGCGAGGGCGGCGAGTCGCTGACCCGCCGGGTCCAGACCGGCTTCGACCCGGATACCGGCAAGCCGCTGTTCGAGGAACAGCCGCTCGACCTCACCGAGCTGCCCTACATCGTGGTGATCGTCGACGAGATGGCCGACCTGATGCTGGTCGCCGGCAAGGACATCGAGGCGGCGATCCAGCGCCTTGCCCAGATGGCGCGCGCCGCCGGCATCCACCTGATCATGGCGACCCAGCGTCCCTCGGTCGACGTCATCACCGGCACGATCAAGGCCAACTTCCCGACCCGCATCAGCTTCCAGGTGACGTCGAAGATCGACAGCCGCACCATCCTGGGCGAACAGGGCGCCGAACAGCTGCTGGGCCAGGGCGACATGCTCTACATGGCCGGCGGCGGCCGCATCACCCGCGTCCACGGCCCCTTCGTTTCCGACCACGAGGTCGAGCAGATCGTCAGGTTCCTGAAGGCGCAGGGTGAGCCCAACTACGTCGACGCCATCCTGGAGGACGAGGAGGGCGACGCGCCCTTCGACGACGGCGGCGTGGCGGGGGCCGGCGGCGGGTCGGGCGACGACCTCTACGACAAGGCGGTGGCGGTGGTCTGCCGCGAGCGCAAGGCGTCGACCAGCTTCATCCAGCGCCAGCTCCGCATCGGCTACAACTCCGCCGCCCGCCTGATCGAGCGGATGGAAACCGAGGGGGTGGTCAGCAAGCCCAACCACTCCGGCAAGCGCGAAGTGCTGGCGCGCAACATCGACGAGTGAGTGTTTTCCACCGCCCGTTGACAGCGGCGGGGCGCGGCACCAATATCGGGGGTAGGCGGACCGGGGACCGTAATTCCCCGGCCCGCCCGCCCGATCTTAGTGCAGAAGGTCAAGCAGACGCTTGACGATCTCCAGCACCAGGATCAGGAGAGTGAGGAAGCGTTCCATCCTCATACCCTCCGTCAGTGCGGCGGCGATGGCGGCCCTCCCGCCATCGCGTCCGCCCGCGGAGTATGGCGCAGGCGAAAGCGTCCACGAACGGGAAATGCACGCGGTCGTGTTCTTTTCCTGATTGCAGTTGCGCTCAGCGCCGCAGCGGCACCAGCGATCCCAGCAGGAACAGCGCGGCAGCGGACACCACCACGCTTGGTCCCCCCGGCAGATCCCAGTTCAGCGAGGCCAGCAGCCCCGCCACCACCGCGGCGACGCCGAAGACCGAGGCCAGGGCCGCCATCGCTTCCGGCGTGCGGGCGAAGCGGCGGGCGGCGGCGGCCGGGATGATCAGCAGCGACGTGATCAGCAGGATGCCGACGATCTTCATGGCGATGGCGATCACCAGCGCGATCAGCAGCATGAAGGCCAGACGCAACGCCTCGACCGGCATACCCTCCACCCGCGCCAGATCCTCGTCGACCGTCACCGCCAGCAGCCGGCGCCACAGCAGCGCCAGACCGCCCAGCGCCACCGCGCCGCCGCCGTAGATCGCCATCAGGTCGCTGTTGGTCACCGACAGGATGTCGCCGAACAGGTAGGCCATCAGGTCGACGCGCAGCGTCTCCAGAAAGGCGAGCGCCACCAGCCCGAGCGACAGCGACCCGTGCGACAGGATGCCGAGCAGCGTGTCGGCCGCGAGGTTGCGACGGCGTTGCAGTGCGACCAGCGCGAGCGCCAGCGTCACGCACACCGCCATCACCCCGATCATCGGGTTGACGCCCAGCAGGAAGCCCAGCGTCACCCCCAGCAGGGCCGAATGGGCCAGCGTGTCGCCGAAATAGGCCATGCGCCGCCACACCACGAACGACCCCAGCGGTCCGGCCAGCAGGGCGATCCCGCCGCCGGCGGCGAGCGCGCGGATCACGAAATCATCCATGGCAGCAGTCCCCGTCATGGCCGGACACCACATGGCCGTCCTCGGCATGGGCGTGGTCGTGGTGGTGCAGGTAGACGGCGAGGTCGGCGGCGTGGCCGCCAAACAGCGCGTGGTATTCGGGATGGCGGCTGACATCCTCCGGCCGGCCGGAGCAGCAGACATGCGCGTTCAGGCAGATCACCCGGTCGGTGCGCGCCATCACCGTGTGCAGGTCGTGGCTGACCAGCAGCACGCCGCAGCCGCGGCGCTGCCGCACCTCGGCGATGCGGGCGAACAGCTCGGCTTGGCCATGGACGTCGACCGCCTGGTCGGGCTCGTCCAGCACCAGCAGGTCGGGCTCGCCCAGCAGGGCGCGGGCCAGCAGCACCCGCTGCATCTCGCCGCCGGAGATGGTCTGCACCGCCGAATCGGCCAGCCGCGCCACCCCGGCCTCGTCCAGCGCCGCGGCGATCCGCTCCGCCGTCACCGGCCGCCACAGGGCCAGGAACCGCCGCACGGTCAGCGGCAGCGTCTGGTCGACCGACAGCCGTTGCGGCATGTAGCCGATGCGCAGGTTGGGGCGCCGCATCACCCGCCCGGCGCTGGGCGCCACCAGCCCCAGCACGGCGCGGACCAGGGTGGTCTTGCCGGCGCCGTTGGGGCCGATCAGCGTCACCACCTCGCCCGGCTGGACGGCAATGTTGACGCGGTCGAGCACGTCGCGCCGGCCGAAGCGGACGGTCAGATCCTCGGTCCAGGCAAGCGGGCCGGCGAACAGCGGGGGGGCATGGCGGGACAGCTGGGGTGTTGACATGTTACGTTATAACGTGACATCCGTTTGCGCAGTGTTTCCTATGCGCCCATAGCATCGGCCTGTCCAGCCAGACGAGAGGAACCCTCCCATGCGCCGCCCCACCCTTGCCGTCCTCGGCGCCGTCGTCGCCCTGCTGCCCTGTGCCGTTCAGGCCGCCGCTCCCAAGGTGGTGGTGTCGATCAAGCCGATCCACTCGCTGGTCGCGTCGGTCATGCACGGGGTCGGGACGCCGGACCTGCTGGTGCGCGGCGGCGCCTCGCCGCACAGCTACACGCTGAAGCCGTCGGACGCCAAGGCGCTGTCGGCCGCCGATCTGGTGGTCTGGGTCGGCCCCGACCTGGAGGGTTTCCTTGGCAAGCCGCTGTCGGCGAACGCCGCCAAGGCCCGCGTGCTGACGCTGATGGAGGTGAAGGGGCTGACCCGGCTCGACGCGCGCGAGGGCGGTGCCTGGGAGGCGCACGACCATGGCGGCCACGACCATAAGGGGCACGACCACAAGGGGGATGAGCATCACGATGATGAGGAGGTGAACGCCCACATCTGGCTCGACCCGGACAACGCCCGCGTCATCGTCACCGCGACGGCGGAGGCGCTGGCGGCCAGGGACCCGGCCGACGCTGAAACCTACCGCAGCAACGCCGAACGCACGATCCAGGCGCTCGACGCGCTGGACGCCGAGTTGAAGGCGACGCTGGCGCCGGTGAAGGAGAAGCCCTTCGTCGTCTTCCACGACGCCTACCAGTATTTCGAGACGCGCTACGACCTGTCGGCGGTCGGTTCCATCACCGTCAATCCGGACCGCCGGCCGTCGGCGAAGCGGCTGTCGGCGATCCGCGCCAAGATCGCCGGGCTGGACGCCGCCTGCGTCTTCGCCGAACCGCAGTTCGAGCCGGCGCTGGTGAACACCGTGGTCGAGGGCACCAGGGCGAAGACCGGCGTACTCGACCCCGAGGGCGCCGATCTGGCCGAGGGCGAGGCGCTCTACCCCACCCTGCTGCGCAACCTCGCCGCATCGCTGCGCGGCTGCCTTGGCGCTTAAGCGGCGGCGGGGCCCGTGCACGATCGGATCGCGTAAAATCGGGATCGATTTGAAGCGTGAATCCGAGTGCCAAACCAAGCTTTACAGCGTCTTGCGTTTCACTTTAAACGCAAGACGCTGTAAACCGCTGGAGCGGGGGCGGTGCCGTCGTCGGTGAAGCCCGGTTCCAGGGGGATTGTGTCATGAAGATCGGTATCGTCGGGTGCGCGGGGCGCATGGGCCAGATGCTGGTGCGCGAGATCGCGGCGACCGCCGGCTGCACGCTGGCCGGCGGCACCGAGCGGGTGGGCGGTCCGGCGCTGGGCAAGGATCTGGGGCTGCTGGCCGGGATCGACGAACTCGGCGTCACCGCCATCGACGACCCGGTGGCGCTGTTCGCCCAGTCGGACGCGGTGATCGACTTCACCAGCCCCGACGCGACCGAGCGCCACGCCGCGCTGGCCGCGCAGTCGGAGACGGTGCTGGTCGTCGGCACCACCGGGCTGAACCCGTCGCAGCAGGCGGCCATCGCCACCGCGGCGACCCACACCGCCATCGTCCAGTCACCCAACATGTCGCTGGGCGTCAATTTGCTGCTGGCGCTGGTCGAGCAGGTCGCCCACACGCTGGGCGACGACTTCGACATCGACATCCTGGAAATGCACCACCGCCGCAAGGTCGACGCGCCGTCGGGCACCGCGCTGGGCCTCGGCCATGCGGCGGCGGCCGGCCGTGGCGTCAGGCTGGAGGATGTCTGGCAGAAGGTCCGCGACGGCCACACCGGGGCCCGCCCGCGCGGCGAGATCGGCTTCGCCACCCTGCGCGGCGGCGACGTGATCGGCGACCACACCGTGATGTTCGCCGGCGACGGCGAGCGGGTCGAGCTGACCCACAAGGCGTCGGGTCGCCAGATCTACGCCAAGGGCGCCGTCCGCGCCGCCCTGTGGGCGCAGGACAAGACGCCGGGGCTCTACAGCATGCGGAACGTGCTGGGGATGTGATGGCGTGTCAGCGCTCTCCGTCCACCGGAAGGAGAGCGCTTGTTTCCAGTCCGTCCCGCGCCAGCACCGCCAGGAAGGCGTCGATTACGCGGGGGTCGAAGTGGCTGCCCGATTCGGCGCGCAGCAGCTCCAGCACCTCCGCGATCTCCCAAGCCTTCTTGTAGGGCCGGCGGTGCAGCAGGGCGTCGAAGACGTCGGCGACGGCGACGATGCGGCCGGCCAGCGGGATGGCGTCGCCGGACAGCCCCTTGGGGTAGCCGCTGCCGTCGAACTTCTCATGGTGGCTTTCGGCGATCTCGGCGCCCATCGACAGGTAGCCGCGGCGGTCGGTCCCACCCGACGCGTCGCGCAGGATGCTGCCGCCGATGGCCGCGTGTTCGCGCATCACCGCCATCTCCTCCGGGTCGAGCCGGCCGGGCTTGCGCAGGATGGCGTCGGGGATCCCGACCTTGCCGACGTCGTGCAGGACGCTGGCCAACCCGACCATGTCGCAGAAGCGGTCATCCAGCTCGTCGGCGAACGCGCCGCGGGCGCGCAGTTCCCGGGCGATGGCGGTGGCCCAGCGGCCCAGCCGCTTGACATGGTCGCCGGTCACCTCGTCCTTGTACTCGGCCAGCTTGCCCAGCGCGTGGACGGTGGCGATTTGCGCCCGGTTCAGCCGTTCGTAGAGGTGCAGGTTGTCCAGCCCAACCGCCGCCTTGGCGCCGAGCAGCTCCAGCAGCGGCCGGTCGGCCTCGACGAAGGGGCCGCCGAGCAGGCACAGCGCCAGGGGCGGGGCGTCGCGGCTGCGCAGGATCGCCACGCCATGCCCGGCGCCCCAGCGCGCCTGCCCGTCGGCGAGCGCCGCGGCGAGGTCGGCGCGGACCGCCGGCGGCAGGTTGGCCGCCGCACCGGCCGCGGCGAGGATCGCCGGCCCTGCCCCGCCCCCGTCATCCACCAGCAGCACGCTGTCGGCGTCGGGCATCAGCGCCGCCGCCCGTTCCACCAGCGCGCTCAGGAACCGCGGGCGCGACCGTTGCGCGGCGAGATGGTCGGCGGCGGCCATCACCCTCTCCAGCCCCTGCCGGCCGCGTTCGATGGTCGCGATGTGCTGGTAGGAACGCAGCGCCGCGACCGTGGCGGTGTAGAGCTTCTGCGCGGTCAGCTCGCTCTTGGCCTTGTAGTCGTTGATGTCGTAGGCGGCGATCACCTGCCGCTCCGGCGCCTGGCCGGGCTGGCCGGTGCGCAGGATGATGCGGACCTGCCGGTTGCCCAGCTCATCGCGGATGTGGCGAACCAACTCCAGCCCGGCGTCGTCGGTCTCCATCACGACGTCGAGCAGGATGGCGGCGATGCCGGCGTGTTCGGCGAGCAGGGCGCGCGCCTGCCGGGCGGTGTAGGCCGACAGGAAACGGACCGGCCGCTCCTCGAACGTCATTTCGCCGAGGACGACGCGGGTGATCGCGTGGACCTCGTGGTCGTCGTCGACGATCAGGATCAGCCAGGGCGGGTTGCGCCGGCCACCGTCCGACCCGCCCTTGGCGGCTTCGGCGGCGAATTCCAGCACATCGCCACCCGATTCCGCGACCGTCGCGACCGCCGGTCCGCCCCCGTTGCCCCCGTCGACCATCGCCGCCCCGCGCATCATTCCCACGCCCGCAAGCGGCCGGACATCACCGGCGCGTGCAGCCGCCACGCTGCCGACAATTTTCGGTGAATTCAGCCAGCTTTGTCAACAAAACGGGGGGAGTGGCGGTTCGGCCCGCCGGCGTCAGGCGGTCCGCTTCCAGGCGACGGTCAGCAGGCCGGCGCCCATCAGCAGCGATCCGCCGACCCGGTTGACCGTGCGCTGCACCGCCGGGGCGCGCACCGCCCGCCGCGCGGCCGAGGCCAGCAGGGCGTAGCCGGTGGCGTTCAGCGTCGCCAGCACCAGGAAGGTCGCCTCCATCACCGCCATCTGCTCGACCAGCGGGCGACCGGGGTCGAGGAACTGCGGCAGGAAGGCGACGAAGAAGACGATGCTCTTGGGGTTCAGCGCGGTGACGGCGTAGGTGTGCAGCATCATGCGCCAGGGCCGCACGGCCGCGTCGTCGGCCGGTGCGTCGCCCGTGGTGACCGGGGCCCGCCACAGCTTGAGGCCGAGATAGGCGAGATAGGCCGCCCCGATCCATTTCAACCCGGTGAACAGCGCCGCCGAGGTCGACAGCAGCACGCCCAGCCCCAGCATCGAGGCGGTCATCGCGGTGAAGTCGCCCAGCGCCACCCCCGCCACCGTGGCCATGGCGGAGCGGCGGCCGTGGCCCAGGGCGTAGGACACGACGATCAGCACCGTCGGCCCCGGGATCATCAGCATGACGACGGAGGCGGCGGCGAAGGCGAGCCACAGTTCGACGGACATGGAGCGGGTCTCCGATTCGGCAGGACCCGCCCATCAATCCACAGCGCCGGCCGTGGCGCAAGGGTCAGGCGCGCCGAACCTTGCGCCGCGCGCTCCACACCGCCGCCAGGAACGGCACCGCCAGCAGGACCTGCAGGGCGGCCCAGCCCAGGGCCTCCCAGTTCGGGCGGCTCCAGTCGACCTCGTGCAGGGCGTCCAGGAACGGCAACTGCCCGTAGATCAGCGATTCGAGCGGAACGAAGCCCTCGGCCAGCACCGTCAGCAGCGCCGCCAGCAGCAGGCCGCCGGCGAGCGCCGATTCGACCGGCAGCCGGCGGACGGCGCCGCACAGGCATCGGGCCGGCGTATCGGCGACCGGCACCGCCGGGCGGAACAGGCCGGCGATGCCCAGCGCGTCGCGCGGCGCCGCCCCGACCGGCCGGCGGGCGACGCGGATCAGCCCCAGCGCCGGCAGCGCCACCGCAGGGATCAGCAGATAGGGGTTGGGGAAGTCGCGGTAGCGGCCGTCGAAGACGATCAGCAGCGACCACACCAGCGCCGCCACGCCCAGCGCCACGGCGGTCCAGCGTCCCACCCGCTCGGTGCGGGTCAGGGCCGGGCGCGGGTGGCGCAGGCCCGACAGCGGCTCGCGCGCCAGCCCGCCGCTGGCCAGCGTGCGGTGGGCGGTCAGCAGCACCGCCAGCGACAGGGCGGCGGTCAGCGCCAGCATGCCGGTGGAGAGCGCGGTGTCCTGCCAATAGTGCTTGCCGTGGGCGGCGACGAAGGCGGCGCGGACATAGAGGGTCGACAGCGCCTGGGTCAGCAGGATCAGCGCGGCCCAGCCGGTGCCCGGCAGGTGGCGGCGGAGCGCCGCCATCCCGGCGAGCAGCACCAGCGCGATGCCGCCGGACAGCGCGAACAGCCACGGCCAGGCGACGTTGCCGACCACCGGGCCGGCAAGGCGGAATTTCGGCGTGCGGTCGGCGTTGTAGAGGCCCCAATGGCCGCCGACCGTGCCCTCCAGCTTGGCCTTCCATTCCTGGTCGAAGGCCTCGATCACGTTGTAGTCGAAGCCTTCCTGCTCGGCCATGCGGACGAAGGCGTTGACGAACTTGGCCTTGTTGACCAGCCCGGGCACCGCGGCGCCGCGCGACCGTCCGGCGGTCGGCCAGCCGGTTTCGCCGACCAGGATCGGCTTGCCGGGGAAACGCTGGGCGATGGTGCGGTAGCTCTGGCGGATGCGCTCCGTCGCGCCCTCGACGCCGGCCGGCACATCCTCCCAATAGGGCAGCAGGTGGATGGTCAGGTAATCGACGTGGGAGGCGATCTCCGGGTATTTCAGCCACCATTCCCAGACGTCGGCGTAGGACACCGGCTGTTTCACCGCCGCCTTGACGCGGTCGATGTAGCCGGCGACCTGCTCCGGCGTCAGCTCGCGGCGCAGCAGCACCTCGTTGCCGACGATGACGCGGGTGATGACGTCGGGGTAGCGGTTGGCGAGATCGACCAGCGAGGCGATCTCCGCCTCGTTCTTGTCGGGCTTGGAGGACAGCCACGCCCCCATGGTGACCGTCAGCCCGTGCTTGCGTGCCAACTCCGGCACGACCTGGAGCCCTTCCAGCGACGTGTAGGTGCGGACGCCGGCGACCTGCGGGGCGAGCGCGGCGAGGTCCTCCTCGATCTGCTCCGTGGTCGGGAAGACGTGGGTCAGCGGGCTCTGGCCGTCGCGGAAGGGCGCGAAGGACACGCTGCGCAGCTTGCCGCCGGGTGGCGGATCGAGCGGCACCGGGCGGTTCGGCAGGGACCAGACGGCGAGATTCGCGAGGCCGGCGACGAGCATCGCGGCGAGGATGAGGATCAGGCGCATGGGCGGGATGTCTACACCAAAGGCTTGACGGTTTGAACCGGCGACCGGGGACCAACAGCCCGGACGGCGCTTTTATTCACCCGGCCGTCCAAGAAAATGGGCCAAGAAAATGGGCGCGTCCCCGGTGAGGGAGGCGCGCCCGTCAGGTCGGTCAAGGATTGAGTGACGTGCCTTGCGTCACGAAACGGTAAACCGGCGGGAGGGGGAGTTTATTCCGGCGCCAAAGGGCGAAATTCGGTGGGGTTAGCCCCCCTCACCGCTCCACGAACGCCTTTTCGATGACGAAGCCGCCCGGCTCGCCGTTGGTGCCCATGGTGAAGCCGCGGCGCTCCATCATCGAGGTGGTCTCGGCCAGCATGGCGGGGCTGCCGCAGATCATCACCCGGTCCTTTTCGGCGTCCAGATCCGGCAGGCCCAGGTCGGCGAACATCTTGCCGGTTTCCATCAGCGTGGTCAGGCGGCCCTGGTTGCGGAACGGCTCGCGCGTCACGGTCGGGTAGTACAGCAGCTTTTCCTTGACCTGCTCGCCGAAGAACTCGTTCTCCGGCAGGCTGTGCTGGATCAGGTCGTCGTAGGCCAGTTCGGCCACGGTGCGGGTGCCGTGGGTCAGGATCACCCGGTCGAACTTCTCGTACATCTCCGGGTCCTTGATGATGCTGAGGAACGGCGCCAGGCCGGTGCCGGTGCTCAGCAGATACAGGTTCCGCCCGGGGAGCAAATTGTCGGTGACCAGCGTGCCGGTCGCCTTGCGGTTGACCAGCAGGGTGTCGCCTTCCTTCAGGTGCTGCAGGCGCGAGGTCAGCGGGCCGTCCTGCACCTTGATGCTGAAGAACTCCAGCGTTTCCTCGTAATGGGCGCTGACGAGGCTGTAGGCGCGCAGCAGCGGCCGGCCCTCGACCTCCAGCCCGATCATGGTGAACTGCCCCGGCAGGAAGCGGAACGAGGGATCGCGGGTGGTGGTGAAGCTGAACAGCGTATCGGTCCAGTGGTGGACGGTCAGCACGCGTTCCTTGATGAGGTTGCTCATGGGCGTTCCAAAACCTGCGGTGCCAAGTCTTGCCTGGCGACGTTAAGTGCCGATATCCGGGACGCTGCGTTCAGGTGGCCTGATGCACGGAGACACAAGGCGGGCTGCCGCGACGCAACGGCCGAAACCTATCAACAAACCCGGCCAAAGGCCACGGATTTATACCAGTCAAATGACGGGCTTTGCGGAGATCAACACAAACAATTCCGTACAACATTGACCTTGGTCAATTCGCCGCCTACTCCGCGCTGGGTGGGGCAAACAGGTAGGGCGACAGGCCGCGCAGGTTCTCGTCGACGATAAGCCGGTGATTCAGCGGCGGAAACGCCCGTTGCGAGCAGTCGAGACGTGGGCACAGCCGGCAGTTCACGCCGATCGGCGTCGCCGCGGCGGTGTTGGACAGGTCGAAACCGTCCGCATAGGTGACTTGCGCCGCGTGCTGGACGTCGCAGCCGAGCGCGATGGCGAACTGCTGCGGCGGGCTGCGGTGGCCGCCGCCGGCCTTCACCACGGTGCGGGCGATCGAGAAATAGGCGGTGCCGTCCGGCATCTCCGCCATCTGGCTGTGGATCTTTCCCGGGGTGCGGAACGCCTCGTAGACGACCCAGCGCGGGCAGCCGCCGCCGAAGCGGGCGAAGTGAAAGCCGGCGCCGGAAAAGCGTTTCGACACGTTGCCGGCGCTGTCGACCCGCATGAAGAAGAAGGGCACGCCCTTGGCGCCGCTGCGGTGCAGGGTGGTCAGGCGCTGGCAGACCTGCTCGAACGAGGCGTCGAAGCGCCGGCGCAGGATCTCGATGTCGTAGCGGACCTGGGTCGCCGCCTCGTGGAAACGCTGGTAGGGCATCATCACCGCGGCGGCGAAATAGTTGGCCAGCCCGATGCGGGTCAGCCGCCGCGCCTCGTCGCCCGACAGGTTGGCGGCGTCGACGATGCCGTTCAGCAGGTCGCGGTGGCGCAGCAGCGCGATCTGGCAGGCGAGCTGGAAGTTGCGGCCCGACGGCGCCAGCATTTCCGACAGCAGCACCCGGCGGCTGTGACGGTCGAAGCGGCGCACGGCGTAGCCCATCACCTCCGACGGCAGCAGGCGGACGCGGACGCTGTGCTGGGTGTTCAGCCAGTCGACCAGCCCGCGGTAGAGGTCGCCGCGCTCCAGCTTGCCGTCCTGCCACAGCGCCTCCGCCGCCTGCTCCAGCTCGGGGAAATGGTTGGAGTGGGCCTGGAACAGGTCGCGCACCTCGTCCTGCGGAAAGCCGGTGCTCTGCACCAGATGCAGCTTCTCGCGGTCGGCCACCCGCTCGGCGAGCGCCTGGAGGTCGTCGCGGGCGCCGCGGAAGCCGCGGTAGAGCGCCACCACCGCCTGCCCGAGCGTCGGCGCCACCGCCGCCAGCTCGCGGAAATCCTGGTTCTTGATGTCGGAGCCGTCGAACAGCGGGTCGGCGAACACCTCGCGCAGGCCGGCGACCAGACGGCTCTCCTCGTCCTCGGCGAAGGCCTGGAGGTCGACGCCGAACTGCTGGCCCAGCTTCAGCAGCAGCGGCACGGTCACCGGCCGCTGGTTGTGCTCGATCAGGTTCAGGTAGCTGGGGGAGATGCCGAGCTGCTCCGCCATCTGGGCCTGGGTCAGTCCGTGGTCGCGGCGCAGGCGGCGGACCTTCGGACCCAGCATCGCCTTCTTTTCCATGGTCGCCACGACGCCTCGCCGATTTACAAGATTTACGGATTTACACGATTGTTCGGACGGCAGTTTACAAACGGACCTTTTTACAAACAAGGGCTTATTGCAACGCACAGAGGGTAGGTTTAACTCTTGATCCACGGCCGCGCTGTAAAGCGCAAGCGGCCCCGCAGACGGTCCGGAGCGCCCCTGAACTGGCACCCCACAAAAAGGCCGCCGGGACCGACAGAAGGCCCGCCCCGAGATCTCCCTTTATCGCCCCGCCGGGCGTGACCGGACAAAAGGAACCTGACCCATGTCGCTCGATGAAAAGACCAAGACCGCCATCCACGCCGCCCGCTACGAGGGCATCCGCCGCGACTACACCATGGACGACGTCAAGCGTCTGAGCGGTTCGGTCAAGATCGAGTACACGCTGGCCGAGCTGGGCGCGCGCCGCCTGTGGGAGCTGCTGAAGACCGAGCCCTACATCAACACGCTGGGCGCGCTGACCGGCAACCAGGCGATGCAGGCGGTCAAGGCCGGCCTGAAGGCGATCTACCTGTCGGGCTGGCAGGTCGCCGGCGACGCCAACACGGCCGGCCAGATGTACCCGGACCAGAGCCTGTATCCGGTCAACTCGGTCCCGGCGGTCGTCGAGCGCATCAACAACACCTTCAAGCGCGCCGACGAGATCCAGACCTCCGAGGGCAAGGGCGACACCTACTGGTTCGCGCCGATCATCGCCGACGCGGAAGCCGGCTTCGGCGGCCCGCTGAACGCCTTCGAGCTGATGAAGGCCATGATCAAGGCCGGCGCCGCCGGCGTGCACTGGGAAGACCAGCTCGCCTCGGAAAAGAAGTGCGGCCATCTCGGCGGCAAGGTCCTGATCCCGACGCAGCAGCACATCCGCACCCTGAACGCCGCCCGCCTGGGCGCCGACGTCTGCGGCACCTCGACCCTGGTCATCGCCCGCACCGACGCGGAGTCGGCGCAGCTGATCACCTCGGACATCGACGAGCGTGACCACCCGTTCATCGACTTCGACAGCGGCCGCACCACCGAGGGCTTCTACCGCCTGAAGAAGGGCCTGGGCGTCGAGCATTGCATCGCCCGCGGCCTGTCCTACGCGCCGTACTCGGACCTGATGTGGTGGGAGACCTCCAAGCCGAACCTGGACGACGCCCGCCGCTTCGCCGAGGCGATCCACAAGGAATTCCCGGGCAAGATGCTGGCCTACAACTGCTCGCCGTCCTTCAACTGGAAGGCCAACCTGGACGACGCGACCATCGCGAAGTACCAGCGCGAGCTGGGCGCCATGGGCTACAAGTTCCAGTTCGTCACGCTGGCGGGCTTCCACAGCCTGAACTACTCGGCCTTCACGCTCGCCAAGGGCTACGCCGAGCGCGGCATGGCCGCCTACTCCGAACTGCAGCAGGCCGAGTTCGCGGCCGAGAAGGACGGCTACACCGCCACCAAGCACCAGCGCGAGGTCGGCACCGGCTACTTCGACGCGGTCGCCACGGCGATCTCGGGCGGCCAGTCGTCCACCACCGCCTACAAGGACTCCACCGAGGCTGACCAGTTCCATTGATCGCAGGTTCCGATCATTGGGATTGGTCCGTGATCCGGTGTGCGAGCCGGATCTTTTCGAACGGCTGATGCTTTGACTTGCCGACGGCCGGGGGCCTTCCCCCCGGCCGCTTTTTTGTGTCCGCTCCGCGGCGTGCCGAATCGACGGCGACGGGATCGCGACCTATGATGAGCGCCGCCGTGGTAAGTCGCCGTTGCAGCCCCGCCCCTATGGTATGGCTGACCTGCGCGACCTCAACCCATTGTAGCCTCTGGTTCGGCCGAAAGTCTTGAGCGGGGCTGGAAAATTGCCCTTGCATCCAGCCGTGGCCCGGCGGTTTCCGCCGTCCAGCCTTGGTTGCGGCGCGGAATCCCTTGTTGACTTGGGAACGCATCGGGACCAAGTAAGTCCGCATGCTGAAAACAAACCGATCTGGGACGTAAAGGTCCCTCAACGCCGGCACCCGATCTCAGGGCACCGGCGGGCGGGACTGGCCGCCGCGCATTCCGTTGCGCGGCGATGACCGATTCCCCGCTCCGCCCCTGCCCCGGCGGGTTCTCCGTCACCAGATGCCCTCCGGCCCGATTTCCTGGCCGGATTTCTTCTGGGGAGATACTCCGGCGTCCTTGGTCGAAACAATGGAAGGACATGACAGTATGGATCAATCGCTCGCAGGAAAGTCTATTGCTATCCTCGTCTCCAACGGCTTTGAAGAAGCGGAGATGACCGAGCCGCAACGCGCCCTGATCAAGACCGGGGCCAACTTGCGCACCATCTCCACCGAGACGGGTCTGGTCAACGGCTGGCACGGCAAGTCCTGGGGCCATTACTTCCCGGTGGACAAGCATCTGAGCGAGGCGCTGGGCGCCGACTTCGACATGCTGCTGCTGCCGGGCGGTGAGCGCAGCGTGGCGAAGCTGCAGCAGTCGGCCCACACCCGCCGCATCGTCGGCCATTTCCTGGACGCCGGCAAGCCGATCGCCGCGATCGACCAGGGCATCCAGCTGCTCGCCATTCCCGGCAAGCTGCGTGGCCGCCTGCTGGCCGCCCCGGAAGCCTACCGCGCCGACCTGACCGCCGCCGGCGGCAAGATCAGCGAAGACGCGCTGGTTGTCGACGACATCACGGTTTCGGCCCTGGGCCAGGACCAGTTGAACGAGTTCGTCGAAGCCGTGGTCAAGCTGTTCACCGAGCTGGGTTCGGTTCGCAAGGCCGCCTGATCTCCATCCTCAGCCGGTCTCGAAACGGCCGCCGCACCGTCGGGTGCGGCGGCCGTTTTCGTTTTGGCGTCTCGCTCCCTGCTCCCCTCCGCCCGCCGCGCGATCTCCCACCAATCCACTCGCCTTTCGCGTTGATTATTTTAAACATTCGGATTAATAAGATTGAGGGTCCAATGCGCTGATAATGCGGTGTGCCCTCTGTGGGCAGGCGGGGCGAGAGGGCGGGCAATATGGCTAAAATACAAGCATTCGGTCGTCTCACCATCCGCGCCAAGATCATCATCGCGGTGCTTGGCACCGTCGTGATGGCTGGCGCTTTCGGCATGTTCACGCTCAGTCGGCTGGAAATCCTAAACGGCGCCGCCGAAACCATGCGCAGCCGGTCGTTGCCGGCCACCCAACTGGCCGGGCACCTGACGGCGTCGGCGCAGAGCTACCGCATCGCCGAGGCGGCCTACGCGCTCGCCACCAACGAGATGCAGGTCAACCAAGCGGAAAAGGGCTGGACCGAGGCCGCGGCCGAACTGTCCGCCCGGCGCGAGGCCGCCGCCGCCCGCTTCGCCGGCGGCGAGGGCGCCCAGCGTCTTGCCCACTTCGACGAGGCCTGGACCGCCTACGCCGCCGCCGCCGACCGGGTGCGGACGGCGGCCCGCGCCGGGCAGGCGCAAGCGGCGGTCAGCGTCTTCAAGCGCCCGAGCGCCGTCGCCTTCGCCGCGGTGCAGGAGGCGCTCGACGCGCTGGTGGACGGGACGATGGCCGATGCCGGCGCCGTCGCCGACCAGGGGGCGGAGGTCTACCGCAACGCCCACACCATGGTGCTGGCCGCGGTGACGCTGTGCACGCTGCTGGCGCTGGGCTTCGGCGCGGCGCTGGTCCGCGGCATCTCCCGCCCGATCCTGACCGTCGCCTCGGCGCTGGAACGGCTCGCCGCCCGCGACTTCTCCGCCAGCTTCGACGAGGGCCGCCGCGACGAGATCGGCCGGATGGCGACCGCGGCGCGGGTGTTCCGCGACACCATGCTGGACACCGAACGGCTGCAGCAGGAGCAGGAGCGGCTGAAGGCCGCCGCCGCCGAGGAGCGTCGCCGCGAACTGCGCGGTCTCGCCGACGGTTTCGAGGCGACGGTCAAGCGGCTGGTCGAGGCGCTGGCCGCCTCCACCGCCGAGATGGCCGACGCCTCCACCGCGATGGCGCGGGGCGCCGCCGAGACGGCGCGCCATTCCGGCGCGGTGTCCGACGCCGCCGGTCGGGCCTCGGCCAACGTCGACAGCGTCGCCGCCGCCACGGCGGAGCTGTCGGCCAGCTTCGGCGGCATTTCCCGGCTGGTCGCCGATTCCGCCGGGATCGCCGCCGCCGCCACCCGCGACGCCGAACGCGGCACCACCGTCATGGGCAGCCTGGCCGAGGCGGCGGAGGAGATCGGCAAGGTGGTCGACATGATCTCCGGCATCGCCGGCCAGACCAACCTGCTGGCGCTGAACGCCACCATCGAGGCGGCGCGCGCCGGCGAGGCCGGCAAGGGCTTCGCCGTGGTGGCGAGCGAAGTCAAGAACCTCGCCAACCAGACCCATGCGATGACCGAGCAGATCGGCCAGCAGATCGGCGCGGTGAAGGCCGCCTCCGGCCGGACGGTCGAGGCGATGCGCGGCATCATCGGCCAGGTCGGGGACATCACCCAGTCGACCGCCGAGATGGCGACCTCGGTGGAGCAGCAGAGCGCCGCCACCACCGAGATCAGCCGCAACGCCCAGCAGGCGGCGATCGGCACCACCGAGGTGTCGCGCAACGTCGTCGACATCCAGCGGGCGGAGCGTGAAACCGGCGTCGCGACCCAGAACGTGAAGCGGTCGGCCGACACGCTGGCCGCCCAGGCGACCCGGCTGAAGCAGGAGGTCGACGCCTTCCTGGCGGAAATCCGCGCCGCCTGACCCGGATCGGCCGCGCCGTCAGGGACCGCTTGGCGGCGCGGCCTCGCCCACGGTGGGGACCGGGGGTGGGGCTGCCGCGCGCAAGGCAAGGCGGCCGATCCCCGGCAGCTTGACCGCAAGGTCGAGCGGGTCGATGCCGACCGTCAGGCCGAGCAGGTTGACCTCCACCCCCTCCTCCGACGCCAGCAGCAGGCCGGCGATGCCGAACAGGCTGACCTGCCAGCCGGTGCCGCTCGGCGCCCGTGCAACCAGGCCGGCCCCCAGATAGTCCTTGCCCAGCGCCGTCGACGGCAGGTCGAGCCGCAGTTCCGGCACGGCGCGCCCTACCCAGGCGGCGAAGGTGTTGCTGTTGGGGCCGGGCCACACCCGATATTCCCCGGCGTAGGGATAGCGGCCGGCGGCCGCCGCGATCTTGGGGATGGCCGCCGCCGCCGCGGCGCCGCGCAGTTCCGCCAGCACCGTCGGCGCAGAGCCGAACCAACGCCCGTCCGGCGCCCGCTGGCTGACCGACACCACCGGCAAGCCGCGATAGAGCCGCCAACCGATCACCTCATACACGGTGTAGGCCCGCGCCCCCGCCGGCTTCACGGCGAACCAGGGATGCACGCCAAAGGCGCCGCGCCACGACAGGGCGCGCGCGGCGTAGACCTGCACCACCGCCTCCGGTGTTGCGGCCGGGTCGGGCGCCAGACCGACCGGCGTCCGGTCGGCCCTGGTCCAGTCGACGCCCGTCGACGCGGTGCCGGACACGATCACGAAGGCCGGCCCGGCGAGCAGCAGGACCAGCACCAGCAGACACGACAACAGCACCGTCACGGCATTCTCTCTCGCTTCGTCCGGACGCGCTGCGGCATGCCGGTTGATGGGGCCGCCGTAAGATGGGTGCCTCAGAGCCTACGTTCCACCACCCACGCCTTATGGGCGCCCCCGGAGCCCCCGGCGGCCAACGTCCGGACAATGACGGAAGAGAACGACCGTTCCCCGGCTTGTCCCTTGTTGCCCAATATGTATTATATTGTATTATCACTCTGGCGCCGCTGATTTTCAGGCACCTACAAGGCTGATTTGTTTAATAACCCCGCCTCGGCCTGAACCGGCGCCGCGTTCCTCTTTCCGAAGGATCCCGTCCCGTGACCATCCCTGGCCATACCGCCCCGATCGGGCTTTACGAACGCAACAAGGCGCGCCCCTTCCTCGGCTCGACCCGCTGCACCCGCCGCGGGCTGGTGGCTGGCGAATGGACCGAGCTGGAGTTGGTCTACGACGTCGGCGCCTCGGGGCTGGCCGACGGGGCCGGCATCAAGCTGGCGATGAAGTTCTATTCGGATTGGGCGCTGTTCCAGACCAGCGACCCCACCGCCGCCAACTACGTCTCGGCGGAGTATGAGGCCGGGCCGCTGGTGCCGGGACAGAGCCCGGCGACGGTGCAGGCGCTGAAGGTGCGCTTCGACCAGAAAGGCCATGAGCGGCCCTACCAGAAGGCGATCATCATCGACGTGATCGACGGCTATCTCAACCCCGGCGACCGCATCGCGATCCGGTTGGGCGACCGGCGCCAGGGCGGCCCGGGCACCCGCGTGCAGACCTTCGTCGAGCAGGGCTTCCGCTTCCGCGTCTTCATCGACCCGCTCGGCAGCCAGAAATACGCCGAGGTGCCGGGCGACTGCGTGCTGGACATCGTGCCGGGCGCGCCGGCCGCGCTGCGTCTGGTGGCGCCGCGCCTGATCGCCCCCGGCCGGGCGGAGGTCGTACTGCGCGCCGACGACGCCTGGGGCAACTGCTGCACCGACACCTCGATCGACGCCACGCTGACCCTGACCGGTCCGACCGGCACGACGGAGCGCGCCATCACCCTGTCGCCCGACCCCCAGGCCAACGGCTGGACCGTCCGCCGCGAGGCGTTCGACCTCACCCCCGGCGAATGGCGGGTGGAGGCGACGGCGCCCGGCCTCGCCGCCGCCGACGCCTTCGTCACCGTGGAGGACGGGGTGCCGCGCACGCTCTACGCCGACCTGCACGTCCATTCCAACGACACGGTCGGCACCAACGACACCGCCTACAACCTGTCCTACGGCCGCGACGTCGCCGGGCTGGACGTGCTGGGCTACACCGCCAACGACTTCAACGTGACGGAGCGCGCCTGGACCGAGGCGGTGGCGCTGATCGACCGCTTCAATGAGCCGGAGCGCTTCGTCTGCTATCCGGGAACCGAGTGGTGCGGCAACTCCGCGGCAGGCGGCGACCACAACGTGATCTTCCTGCGCGACGGCCAGCCGCAATTCCCCACCGACGGGCGCGGGCAGCCGGTGCGCTCCTTCGAATGGAACGAGTCGACGCGTGGCGCGCTGCGCCCCGGCGCCTGGCCGCTCGACGATCTCTACGCCGCCTACCAGGACGATCCGGAGGGCCATCTGCTGATCCCCCATGTCGGTGGCCGCCGCTGCAACCTCGATTGGCACCATCCGGAGCTGGAACGGTTGATCGAGATCGGCTCCGCCTGGGGCCAGTTCCACTGGGTCTACGCCGAGGCGCTGGCCCGCGGCTACCGCCTCGGCGCCTCGGCCAGCAGCGACGAGCATCAGGGGCGCTGCGGCGGCGGCGCGCCGGCGACGGCGGTCTTCGGCTCGCGCGGCGGGCTGACCGGCGTGCTGGCCGACCGTGCCGACCGCGCGACGGTTGGCCAGGCGCTGCGGGCGCGTCGCACCTTCGCCACCACCGGCGAGCACAGCGTGGCCACCCTGCGGCTGGGCGACCGCTGGATGGGCGAGGTGGTGACCGCCGCGGCGGCGGAGGACGCGCTCGACTACCGCCTGCTCGGCGACCGCGGCTGGGAAAGCTTGCGCCTGTTCGATGGCGACCGGATCGTCTGGGAACGCGACCTGCACCGCGAGCTGGGGCTGTCGGACCGGCGGATCCGCTTGCGGCTGGGCGGCGCCCGCATCAGGGACCGCTATCGCGGCGCCTATTGGAGCGGCGGCGTCACCATCACCGGCGCCGCCGTGCAGCGTGTCGATGCCTTCGGCTTCGACCATCCGGAACAGGGCTGCTGGCGCCGGGACGCCACCACCGTCGCCATCCGCACCGTCACCCACGGCGACACCGACAGCGTCGAGCTGACGCTGTCGCAACTGGCGGGCGCCCGCATCCGGGTGCATCTCGAGATCGGCACCTACGTCAAGGTCGGCAACCCGCTGACGCCACCGCCCAACCCGCACGCGCCGGAAGCGGTGCTGGAGATCGACGGCGATGCCCTGCTGGACGATAGCGGGCCGCTGGCCGGGCGCGTCACCCGGACCCTTCCCGGCACCGAGTTGGAGGTGACGGTGGAGCGGATCACCGAAGCGCCGCTGCCCCGCGACGTGGCCGGGCGCATCCCGCTGGCCGGTCTCGGGCTCGCCGCCGGCCGCGAGCACCCGCTGTTCCTCACCGCCCGCCAGCGCGACCAGTCGCGGGTGTGGACGTCGGCGCTGTTCCTGACACCGTAAGCGGGACACCGGGGCCGTGCCCGTCGCGCGGCTCCGGCAGGACGTTCTTCCCGCGGCAGGGAAGGATTTGCTCCAGTGCGCGCGTCGCAGCATCGGGACGATGACGAGGCGGCGGCGCTGGCGACGAAGTCCAGCAGGAAGGGCGCGCAGCCCGGCGTCAGCATCGCTGGCCATAGGGATCAGCGCCCTGCGCCGGGTCGGCGCGTCAAGCGTCGCGACGGTCTTGTCCATCGACAGGACGTCTGGCTTCGTCGCCATGGCGCGGGCAATGGCGACGCGCCGCTTCATGCCGCCCGACAGCATGTGCGGGTGGACGTCAGACCCAGTTCCTTCTCCGCGCCTATCGGCAGGATCGAAGCTAACACTTGACGCCGCTCTTAAATCCTATTTTCCTATAGGAAATACTGATTAAACAACAGATCGATCTGGTGTTTAATCGCGACGGGCCGGACGACCTCTCCCCACCCCAAACAGGCAGGAGCGTGACATGTGCCGATCGGATGAGCTGGACCGGATGATGATGGCCTCACTGACCCCGTCGGCGGTCGGACTGCTGCTGCCGCCGGAGGACGACACCGACGCCGATCATCGCGCCGGCGTTGCGACGCTGATCGGCCTTGGGCTCGTCGCGGCGAGCCTGCTGCCGCTCCTATCGGCGTGGCGCTGAGCGCGTTGGCCGCCGCCTGTGCGCAGGTCTGGTCCTGATCCCTGTTCCCGACGGAGACCCACACGATGCCGGACACCCATGCTTCCGTCCCTCACCCCGCCGATCTGGCCGACCTCCTGTCGCCCGACCTGAGGGAGGCGGCGGAGCGGCTGTTCCTGAACGCCCGCACGCCGCAATCCTGGTCGGACCGGCCGGTGCCGGTCGAGACGCTGCACCGGCTCTATGATCTGGTCCGGCTTGGCCCCACCGCCTTCAACGGCGCCCCGGCCCGCTTCGTCTTCCTGACCACGCCGGAGGCCAAGCAACGGCTGGCCCCGGCGCTGAGTCGTGGCAACCAGTCCAAGCTGACGGCCGGCGCCATCGCCGTCGTTGCCTACGACCGCGTCTTCTTCGAGCATCTGCCGACCTTGAGCCCGCGCTACGACCCGTCGGCGCTGTTCGTCGACGCGCCGGAGCTGGCGGAGACCACCGCGTTCCGCAACGGCTCGCTCCAGGCCGGCTACCTGATCCTGGCCGCCCGGCTGCTGGGGCTGGATGCCGGGCCGATGTCGGGGTTCGACGCCGACGCGGTCGACCGCGAGTTCTTCGCCGACGGCCGACTGCGCACCAACCTGCTGGTGGCGCTCGGCCACGCCGACGGCCCGTCCGCCCATCCCCGCGCACCGCGCCTGGATGCCGCCAAGGCCGTCGTCATCCTGTAATCGCACGTTCGGCCCAGCCGACGGGGAGAGAGGTCATGAGCGTGAACGACACGGCCGCCGGACTGCCGGCGGTCAATGGGGAGGCTCGGCCATCCGGCCGGTCCGCGCCACGGGGCTGGCCAAAAGAGTGGTCGCGCCTCGGCACCGCATCGCTGCTGTGGTTCATCGCCGCGGCGGTGACCGCGCTGTGGGCCGACGCCGACGAGTGGGAGCGGACGGGCGAGTTCGCCAGCCTGCTGGCGGTGGCCGGCGGCGTCCTGGCCTTCGCCGCGCCGCTGGCGGGACGCGCCCGCCAGACCGCGGGCGGTCGCCTCAAGGGGGCTGCCGGCCGGCTGTCGGCGGCGGTGCCCTGGCTGATCGTGCTGGCCATCGGCCTGATCGGCTGGGAGATCCTGACCGCCAAGCTGAACCTGCTGCCGCGCCCCTTCTTCGCGCCGCCGCAGGCGCTGCTGGAGGTCTATCTCGACGACTGGCCGCGCCTGCTCGATTGCCTCGCCGCGTCGCTGACGCTGCTGGTCACCGGCTACGCCATCGGGGCGGTTCTGGGGGTGGTGACCGGCGTCGCCATCGGCTGGTCGCGGGCGGTCGGCTATTGGGTGCATCCGGTGCTGCGGCTGATCGGGCCGCTGCCGGCCACCGCGTGGCTGCCCATCGCCTTCTTCGCCTTCCCCAGCAGTTGGAGCGCCAGCGTCTTCCTGATCGCGCTGGCGACCGGGGTGCCGGTGACGATCCTGACCTGGTCGGGGGTGGCGGGGGTCAACAGCGCCTTCTACGACATCGCCCGCACGCTGGGTGCCTCCCCCCGCTTCCTGGTGTTGAAGGTGGCGGTGCCGGCGGCGATGCCGCATGTCTTCGTCGGGCTGTTCATGGGGCTCGGCGCCTCCTTCGCCGTGCTGGTGGTGGCGGAGATGCTGGGCGTGAAGTCGGGCATCGGCTGGTACCTGCAATGGGCCCAGGGCTGGGCCGCCTACGGCAACATGTACGCCGCGCTGCTGGTGATGGCGTTGGTCTGTTCCGGTCTGGTGACGCTGCTGTTCCGCGTCCGCGACCGCCTGCTGGCCTGGCAGAGGGGAATGCTGAAATGGTAGCGCTGGAAACCACCGACACCGCCGGCATGACCATCGACGTTCAGGTGGTCAGCCACGGCTTCGAATTGCACGGCGCCCCGCTGCCGGTGCTGGATGGCGTCGATCTGCGGGTGGAGCCGGGCGAGCTGGTGGCGCTGCTGGGGCCGTCGGGCTGCGGCAAATCCACCCTGCTGCGGCTGATCGCCGGGCTGGAGCCGCCCAGCCGGGGCAGCATCTTCGCCGACGGCCGGCCGATCGGCGGCCCCGATCCCTCGCGGGTCGTGGTGTTCCAGGACCCGACGCTCTACCCCTGGCGCACCGTGCGGGAGAATGTGACGCTGGGGCTGGAGGCGCGTGGTTTGCTGCGCAGCCACGGCCACCGGGTGGAGCAAGCGCTGGATCTGGTCGGCCTGTCCGGCTTCGCCAGGGCCTACCCGCACCAGCTCTCCGGCGGCATGGCGCAGCGCGCGGCGCTGGCCCGCGCGCTGGTCAACGACCCGCGCCTGCTGGTGCTGGACGAACCGCTGGGCAAGCTGGACAGCCTGACCCGGCTGGCGATGCAGAGCGAGCTGGTCGAGCTGTGGCGCAGCAAGGGCTTCACCGGGCTTCTCGTCACCCACGACATCGAGGAGGCGCTGTTCATGGCAACCCGGGTGATCGTGTTCAGCGAACGTCCGGCCCGCATCACCGCCGACCTGACCATCGACCGCCCCTATCCCCGCCATCGCGGCGACCCAGTGCTGACCGAGTTGCGCCACCGGATTCTCGAACTGCTCGGCCTGGCCGAAACCTGGTGAGGACACCCGCCATGACCGCCACAGCGTCCGCTGAGACGCCCAACCTGTCCCGCCTGCGCGGTTTCATCGCCGATTTCACCCGGCTGGTCGAACGGCAGGGCGGCGACGAGCCCGCCCTGCTCGACGCCGGCCGCCTCCTGCTGGCCGGCCTGATCGCCGAGGACGACTGGCTGCCCGACGCCTACGCGGAGCCCGACCCGGAGCGCTACCGCCAGTATCTTCTGCATTGCGACCCCCACGAGCGCTTTTCCGTCGTCAGCTTCGTCTGGGGACCGGGGCAGCGGACGCCGATCCACGACCACACCGTCTGGGGCCTCGTCGGCGTGCTGCGCGGGGCGGAGCGCTCGCAACGCTACGACCTGCAGCCGGACGGCGGCCCGCCGGTCGCCCACCCGCCGGACATCCTGGCGGCGGGATCGGTGGAGGCGGTGTCTCCCCGCATCGGCGACGTCCACGCCATCGCCAACGCGCTGCCCGACCGGCCGTCGATCAGCATCCATGTCTATGGCGGCAACATCGGCGCCATCCGCCGCTCCGTCTTCGACCCGTTGACCGGCCAACCCAAACCCTTCATTTCCGGCTACGCCAACACGGCCTTGCCCAACCTGTGGGACCGCTCGCACGCGGCGTCCCAAGCCGCCTGAGGAGATCCCCTTTATGACCGCTGCCGATACGCTGTTTGCCGACGCACCACTCGCCACCCGCAGCCCGGCCGACATCCGCCGCGCCTGGATCGCGGGCGAGGAGGTCGCCTTGCTCGACGCCCGCGAGGAAGGTCCCTACTCGCTGGCCCACCCGCTGTTCGCCGTCTCCGTCCCATTCAGCCGGGTGGAGCTGCTGGCCTACGACCTGCTGCCGCGCCGCAGCGCGCCGATCACCGTCTACGACGATGGCGAGGGCTACGCCGAACCGGCGGCCCGGCGGCTGCAGGCGCTGGGCTACGGCGACGTGACACTGCTGGAGGGCGGGCTGGCCGGCTGGATCGCCGCCGGTTTCGAGGTCTATCGCGACGTCAACGTCCCCAGCAAGGCGTTCGGCGAGTGGGTGGAGCATCACCGCCACACGCCGTCGCTGCCGGCGGCGGAGGTCAAGGCGCTGATCGACGCCAAGGCCAATCTGGTCATCCTCGACGCCCGCCGGTTCGATGAGTACCGCACCATGTCGATCCCCGGCGGCATCAGCGTGCCGGGGGCGGAGCTGGTCAAGCGGGTCCACGACATCGCCCCCAATCCCGACACGCTGGTGATCGTCAACTGCGCCGGCCGCACGCGGTCGATCATCGGCACCCAGTCGCTGGTCAACGCCGGCATCCCCAACCGGGTGGCGGCGCTGCGCAACGGCACCATCGGCTGGACGCTGGCCGGGCTGACGCTGGACCACGGCCGCGACGGCCGCTTCCCCGACCGGCTGTCGCCGGAGGGCGACGCGGCCGGCCGCAAGGCGGCGCGCGCCGTGGCCGACCGCGCCGGGGTGGGCCGCATCAACACCCGCGGACTCGACGCCTTCCGGGCCGACCAACACCGCACCCTGCACACGCTCGATGTCCGCACCCCGGAGGAGTATGAGGCCGGCCACCTGCCGGGCTTCCGCCACGCCGCCGGCGGGCAACTGGTGCAGGCGACCGACGAGTATGTCGCGGTGCGCGGCGCCCGCATCGTTCTGGCCGACGATCCGGCCGGCGGCGGTGGGCCGCGCGCCGACATGACCGCCTCCTGGCTCGCCCAGCTCGGCTGGGAGGTGCATGTGCTGGAGGGCGACGTCGCGGCGCTGGGAACCGAGAGCGGCCCCGACCGCCGCCGCCTGCCGCCGGTGCCCGAGGGGACGGCGGAGACCGTCGCGCCGCGCGACCTGCTGGCCCTGCTGGAGGCCGGCGCGGCGGCGGTGATCGACATCACCCGCAGCCCGCGCTACCGCGCCGGCCACATCCCCGGCGCCTGGTTCTCGACCCGCGCCCGGCTGGCCGAGGCGGTCGCCCGACTGCCCGAGGGGGTGCGGCCGGTGCTAACCTGCGGCGACGGCACGCTGACTCGCTACGCCGTCGCCGATTTCCCCGCCGGCCGGCGGCCGCTGCTGCTGGAGGGCGGCACCAGGGGCTGGGTGGAAGCCGGCCTGCCGCTCAGCCGCGATCTCGATCGGCTGGGGCCGGAGCCGGACGACGTCTACAAGCGCCCCTATGAGGGGACCGACAACGGCGCCGCCGCCATGCAGGGCTACATCGACTGGGAGCTTGAGCTGGTCGCCCAGTTGACGCGCGACGGCGCCCACCGCTTCCGCGTCCTGTGATCCCCGGCCCCTCCGCGCCTCGACCTGTTGGACACGCCATGACCATCGCCTTGTCCGCCTTTCTGCACCATGTCGCCGGGCCGCCCTGCTTCTGGCCGCCGGCCTGCCGACGCGGCAACACTCCGTAGGACGCCTCCGTTTCTTGAAGCTGGGGGTGGGCACGATGGCCGCGGATGGCCGCGGTCGCCGGCCCACCCCGGCGGCATGACGAAGCCCCGCGGCAGCAGGCTTCCGTACAGGTTTCCGCTTGCAGTGCCTTAACTGCCATACTAGCATTCAAACAGATCGCGAATTATCCGTGCGATCCACGATCTTGCCTGTGGGGGGCGGCCGGGCCGCGGTGCGCCGGTCACGTCCCGCATGCCGGTTGCGGGTGGAAAAGCCTTAAAAAATGGGAGGAAAGCTGATGATCGACCACGGGATGTCACGCCGCGGATTCCTCGCCGCCTCCGCCGGGACGGCCGGTCTGCTGGCGTCCGGCCGGCCGGTGTTCGCGGCGCTGTCGAAGCCGGCCAGCCCGGTCACACTGAACGTGGTGGACGTCGCCGGCAATCTGGCGCTGACCCAGAAGGCCATCGAGAACTACCGCAAGGCGAAGCCCGACTGGGTCTCGCGCATCGTCTTCTCCAAGGCCCCGGCGCCGGAGCTTCCGGGCAAGCTGAAGGCGCAGCAGGACGCCAACCGGGTGGACATCGACCTGGTGCTGACCGGCACCGACGTGCTGTCGGCCGGCATCGACCAGAAGCTGTGGGTCAACCTGCTGCCCGACCGCGCCGCCGACCTGCCCAAGCTGTCCGACATCTACCAGGAGCCGGCCGCCCGCATGCAGGGCCTTGCCGAGGGCCAGGGCGTGGTCGTCACCTACTACCCCTCCGGCCCGCTGTTCGAATACGCGCCGGAACGGGTGAAGCAGGTGCCGAAGACGGCGGCGGAGCTGCTGGCCTGGGCCAAGGCCAACCCGAAACGCTTCGGCTACGCCCGCCCGGCCAATTCCGGCCCCGGCCGCACCTTCCTGATGGGGCTGCCCTACATCCTGGGCGACAAGGACCCGAAGGACCCGGTCAACGGCTGGGAAAAGACCTGGGCCTATCTGCGTGAGCTGGGCGAAACCATCGAGGCCTATCCCGCCGGCACCACCCCGACGATGAAGGCGCTGGGCGAAGGCTCGCTCGACATCATCGTCTCGACCACCGGCTGGGATATCAACCCCCGGGTGCTGGGCGTGGTGCCGAAATCGGCCGAGGTCTTCGCGGTGGAGAATTTCCGCTGGGTCGCCGACGCCCACTACATGTGCGTCCCCCGGGGCGTGTCGACCGAGAAGCTGGCCGTCCTGCTCGACCTGATGAACCATCTGCTGACCCCGGCGCAGCAGGCCTACACCTATGACGACGGCTATTTCTACCCCGGCCCGGCGGTGAAGGGGGTGACGCTGGCGATGGCTCCGCCGGAAAGCCAGGCCGCCATCGCCGAATTCGGCCGCCCGATGTACGAAAAGCTGATCGCCGACACGCCCATCGAGCTGCCGCTGGCCGCCGACAAGCTGGTCCAGGCCTTCCGCCGCTGGGACGAGGAGATCGGGGCGCGCAAGGGCAAGTGACGCGCACCCGATCCTGATAGCAGCCCTTCTCTCCCCTGCGGGAGAAGGGCTTCGGATGACAGCGCCACATTCAGCCACGAGCCCCTGGAATGACCGTCGGACGCACCACCTTCAAACAGCTGCACCTTCAGGGCGTGAGGCGCGAGTTCGACGCCTTCACCGCGCTGAAGGGGCTGGACCTGACCATCGAGCGCGGCGAGTTCATCGCCCTGCTCGGCCCCTCGGGCTGCGGCAAGACCACGGCGCTGAACTGCATCGCCGGCCTGCTGCCGGTCAGCGGCGGGCGCATCATGCTGGACGACCGCCGGGTCGACACCCTGCGGCCGGAAGAGCGCGGCTTCGGCATGGTGTTCCAGAACTACGCCCTGTTCCCGCACATGACCGTACGCCGCAACATCGGCTTCGGCCTGCGCATGCGGGGCGTGCCGAAGCCGGAGCTGGACAAGCGCGTCGACGCGGCGCTGGCGGCGGTGCGCCTGGAATCCCAGGCGGAAAAGCTGCCCGGCCAGCTGTCCGGCGGCCAGCAGCAGCGCGTCGCCATCGCCCGCGCCATCGTGGTCGAACCGCCGCTGGTGCTGATGGACGAACCGCTGTCCAACCTGGACGCCAAGCTGCGGCTGGAGATGCGGCAGGAAATCCGCCGCATCCACCAGTCGCTCGGCTCGACCACCGTCTATGTCACCCACGACCAGGAGGAAGCCCTGTCGCTGGCCGACCGCATCGTGGTGCTGCGCGACGGCGCCATCCGGCAGGTCGGCACCCCGGCGGAGCTGTACGCCCTGCCGGCCCACCTCGACGTCGCCGATTTCATGGGCTTCCGCAACCGGGTCGACGGGCAACTGGTCGGGATGGAGGGCGAGGACGCCCTGCTCGACATCGAAGGCACGGTGATCCGTGGCCGGATGCGCGCAGCGATGCCCGGCAAGGCCGCCGTCGCCGCGATCCGCCCCGACGACCTGGGGCCGACCGACGATGGCCAGGGCATTCCGGTGCGGGTGGAGGCGGTGGAATACCGCGGGCGCGGCTTTCACGGCGTCGGCGTCACCGCGTCGGGGACCGAGCTGCATTTCGCCTCCCCCCGCCCGCTGGAACGGGGGGCCACCATCCGGCTCGGCGCCGACGCCGACCGCGTGCTGGTGTTCGGGGACGCGCGATGAGCGCGGTCATCGAACGCCGCGCCGAAGGGCCGACCCTGCGCCAGCGGCTGGCCGCCCGCGGCCTCGACGGGGCCACCCTGCTGGTGCTGCCCTGCGTGGCGCTGATCCTCGGGCTGTTCATCTACCCGTTCCTCTACGGGCTGGTGCTGTCCTTCGAGCCCAAGGACGGATCGCTGTTCGGCAACTACGTCCGGTTCTTCAGCGAACCCTTCCTCTACGGCACCATCGTCAAGACGCTGCGGCTGGCCTTCCCGGTGACGCTGCTGAACCTGCTGATCGCCATCCCCATCGCCTTCCGGGTGCGGCTGTTGCGCCGGCAGCGGCTGCTGACCACGCTGCTGGTGTTGCCGATCACGCTGGGCACCGTGCTGGTCGCGGAGGGCATGCTGTTCTATTTCGGGCCGCAGGGCTGGTTCAACCGGGCCCTGATGGCGGTCGGGCTGCTGTCCACCCCGGTGTCGGTGCTGAACGGCTATTGGGGCGTCTTCATCTCGCTGGTGCTGACCGGCTTCCCCTTCACCTTCCTGCTGACGCTGTCCTACGTCACCGGCATCGACCCGTCGCTGGAGAACGCGGCGGCGACGCTGGGGGCCGGGCCGGCCGCCCGCTTCCGTGAGATTTTCCTGCCCCTGCTGGTGCCGGGCCTCGCCATCACCTTCTGCCTGTCCTTCGTCCAGGCCTATTCGGTCCTGCCGTCGGCGGTGCTGGTCGGCGATCCCGCCAACGCCACGCGCGTCATCTCCATCGCCGCCTACCAGGCCGCGTTCGAGGAGTACGACTACTCCATGGCGTCGGCCATCGCGATGATCATGGGGGCGGTGCAGTTGCTGGTGGTGGTGGCGGCCCTGGGCTGCCGGTCACTGTTCTACCGCGGCCCCGCCGCGGGCGCCAAAGGCTGAAGGGAGGCGGTCGTGCAGAAATCCGTGATGTCCCGCCTGTGGGTCTTCGCCGTCTGGGCGGTGATCGGGCTGTTCCTGGTCAATCTGATGGGGCTGATCGCCTCGGTGGTGACCTCCTCGGTGGCGACGCGCTGGCTCGGCACCTGGTTGCCGGCCGGCTTCACCACGCGCTGGTACTTCGCCGCCTGGGACGAGTTCCAGCTGGACGACGTGCTGTGGGTCACCTTCCAGGCGGTCGGCGCCGTGGTCGTGCTGTCCGGCCTGCTCGGGGTTCCGGCGGCCTATGCGCTGGCGCGGCGGGAGTTCCCGGCCAAGCGGGCGGTGATGCTGCTGTTGCTGCTGCCGCTGCTGGTCCCGCCGATCACCTACGGCATCCCGCTGGCGACGGTGCTGTACAAGGCGGGCCTGGGCGGCACCCTGACCGGCGTGATCCTGGCCAACCTGGTGCCGACCGTTCCCTTCGTGGTGCTGGTCATGATCCCCTTCATCGAGCAGATAGATCCCCGCACCGAGGCGGCGGCCCGCGTCTTCGGCGCCAACATCTTCCAGATGTTCGTCCATGTCCTGGTGCCG
Organism: Azospirillum sp. TSO35-2; assembly: GCF_003116095.1. Classification (GTDB taxonomy): domain Bacteria; phylum Pseudomonadota; class Alphaproteobacteria; order Azospirillales; family Azospirillaceae; genus Azospirillum. Next base: position 422,142 of record NZ_LGRA01000018.1, on the reverse strand, counting down.
ATGCTGATGCCGGGCGTGCTGGCGGCGCTGCTGCTGGTGCTGGTCCGGACCATCGGCATGTTCGAGCTGACCTTCCTGGTTTCCGGTCCCGGCAGCCAGACCCTGGTGGTGGCGCTTTACTACGCCGTGTTCGCCTCCGGCGTGCGCGCGGTGCAGTCGATCGATGCGATGGCGGTGCTCTACATGGCGACGACGCTGGTCTGGCTGATCATCGCCCTGCGCTTCGTCAACCCGACCCAGATCGTCGGCCGCGGCAAGCGGTCGGTGACCTGACGCCCCGCCGGATCGGTCATCCGGAGATGACCGGATGACGGCACCGGTTCAGGGGCCTGCGTCCTCCAACGACCTGAGGAAAGGCGCGCTGGGCGTCGGCTTCATCGTGTTCTTCGTCATCTCGGCCGCCGGCCCGCTCGCCGCCGTGGCCGGCGGCATGCCGATCGGCTTCATGCTGGGCAACGGCGCCGGCCTGCCGTCGCTGCTGCTGATCGTCATCGCCATCCTGCTGGTCTTCTCCGCCGGCTACACCGCGATGGCGCGCCATGTCACCCATGCCGGTGGCTTCTACGCCCTCATCGCCCGCGGGTTCGGCGGCCAGACGGGGGCGGCCGGCGCGGCGCTTGCCATTCTCGGCTACAACGCCATGCAGGTCGGGCTGTACGGGCTTCATGGCGTGGCCACCGCCGGGTTCGTCAAGCAGGTGAGCGGAATTGACCTGCCCTGGTGGGTCTGGGCCTATTCCGCGATGGTCACCATTGCGATCTTCGGCTACCGCCGGATCGACCTGTCGGCCAAGCTGCTGGGCTTGCTGGTGATCGGCGAATACGCCGTGGTCCTGCTGCTCGACCTGTTCATCCTGAGGAGCGGCGGCGACGCGGGGCCGACCATGGTGCCCTTCACCGCATCGGCGCTGACCAGCGGAGCGCCGGCGATCGGCATGCTGTTCTGCTTCGCCTATTTCGTCGGGTTCGAAGCGACGACGATCTATGGCGAGGAGGCCAGGACTCCCGAGCGGACAATCCCGCTCGCCACCTACCTGTCGGTCCTGCTGATCGGCGGGTTCTACGCCTTCTCCTCCTGGTGCATGGTGGTCGGCGCCGGCGCCGGGGCGCTGGTCGACACCATCGCCGCCCTTCCCGATCCGACGCTGTTCACCTTTTCCCTGGCAGAGCGTTACGCCGGTCCCTGGCTGTCCCTGGCGATGGGCGCGCTGCTGGTCAGCAGCGTCTATGCCGGGTTGCTGGCCTTCCACAACGCCGCCGCCCGCTGCTTCTATTCCATCGGCCGTGACGGGCTGCTGCCGGACATCCTCGGCCGGACCCACACGGTGCACAACAGCCCCCATGCCGGGTCGCTGCTGCAAACGGGCATCGCCTTCGTCGTCATGACGGCCTTCGTCATCGCCGGGTCCGACCCGCTGCTCACCCTGTTTTCCTGGCTCACCAACCTCGCCACGCTCTGCGTCATCGCCCTGATGGCCCTGACCTCCTTCGCGGTGGTGCGGTTCTTCCAGGCGCGCCCGGAGCTGAAACAGGGTGTCCTCGGCGCGTTGCTGCTGCCGGCGACCTCCGGGCTGCTGCTCTCCGCCGTGCTGGTGCTGGCGGTGCTGCGTTTCGACGTGCTGACCGGCGAGTCCGGCCCGCTGTCCTGGGCCCTGCCCGCCCTTCTGCCGGCGGCCGGCCTCGCCGGTATCCTGCGCGCCGCCGCCCTGCGCAGGCGCAGCCCCGAACGGCACGCGCGACTGGGGCTCGGCAGAGCCTGAACGCCATGGTTCCGCAACGCGGCTAGACCGCCTCCGGTGAGGCCTCGGCAGCCACCATGACCGACGGGCCAGCATCGGTCCTCCGGCTGGCGAAGGTGCTGGCAAAGGTCAACAGGGTGCAGGCCGCGATGTAGACCGCCGGTGCCGACGGCATGCCGCTCCACCCGATCATCGCGGACGCAGCCAGCGGCGCGAAGCCGGACAGGACGGTGATGCTGACGTTGTACGACAGGGCGATCCCGCTGAAGCGGACCCGCGTCGGGAACAGGTTGGCGAGGATGCTCGGCCATATGCCGCTCGAAATCGCGAACGCCAGCGACAGCAGCGCCATCAGGAGGATCAGTTGATCGCTGCCGGCGGCGATCCGCGACCAGATCGGCACGACCGCCACCATCAGCAGCCCGGAGCCGACCCGCAGCACCAGATGACGCGGGAGGTAATCCCCCACCCACCCGGCAACGATCAGGCCGGCCGAGCTGACCAGAAGCGCGGTCATCATCGCCAGCGCCGTCTGCGACGGGCTGTAATGGAGCGTCTGCACGAGGTAGGCGGGGACGAAGCCGTACAGCATCCCGTTGAAGCCGCCGACCACCGCCGCCACCCCGGCGCCGGTCAGCACGGCGTTCCAATGCTCCCGCAGCAGCTCGCGGATGGGGTTCCTGGCGCGGGAATGCATGCGCAGGAATTCCGGCGACTCCTCCAGCGAGCGGCGCAGAAGGTAGCTGACGCACCCGATGAACCCGCCGAGCAGGAAGGCGATGCGCCAGCCGTAGGAGGCGACGTCGGCAGGAGGGAGCGCGTACTGGATGCCGAGATTGACCAGGGTGGCGACCAGCACGCCGACGTTGACGCAGAGAATGATGAAGCCACAGGCAAGGCCCGATCGTTGCGGCGCCGCCTCCACCGCGTAGGTCAGGGCGCCGGGCAACTCCCCTCCCAGGCAGATTCCCTGGACGAGCCGCAGGCCGACCAGGATGAGGGGCGCCGCCAACCCCAGTGTTTCATAAGAGGGCAGCAGGCCGATCAGGATGGTGGACACCGTCGTGCAGACCAACGACCCGAGGAACACCGGACGGCGGCCATAGCGGTCGCCGAGGGTGCTGAGCACGATGCCGCCGAGCGGCCGGGCAAGGAACCCCAGAGCCAGGACCGAAAACGACAGGATGAGGGAGACGTAAGCATCGCCCGCCGGAAAGAACTGCTTCGCGATGTACTGCGCGAAGATGCCATAGATGATGAAGTCGTAGTATTCCAGCGACCCGCCCAGGCTCGCGAGCCCGATGACGCGCCACTGTGATCGGTTGAGACGGGGGGTGGGTGCCGCTTCGGTCGTTGGTGTTGCCTGTGGCATGCTGCTCGTCCCTTCCTGTGCTTTTTTTGCCAAACCACGTCGGAGCCCCGGGATGGTTCGGGGTCTTTCATAGGCTTACAGAAGATTCGCGATCCGGACGATCCGTGTATTCCATGTGTCCGCCCTGCGGACAGTCCGCCCGCGTGCCCGCTGGATGCGCCGGAGTGTCCGGCCTGCGGACGCCGTCAATTCGGTTTTTGCCGGCGACCGCGACGTGGAACAATCCTCGCCGACGCCATGAACCGGATGACGGGTGGAGACACATGACGAGAACAACAACGCCGAGCGCAACGCCGCCGGCTGCGGGCGACCAGGGTACCGTAGGCGGCACCCCGCGGGAGGCTGCCTCCCCGGATGCCCCCTACCCGCCACTGTCGGATGCCGAGTGGCCGCCGGAGCTGGCCGACATGCTGGGCGGCTTTGCCGGCCGGCTGAATGTCTATCGGGTGATGGCCCACAACCCGGCGCTGCTGCGCTCCTGGGCGGCGTTTCGCGACCATGTGGTGGTGCGGAACGCGCTCGGCCCGCAGCGCAGCGAGGTTGCGATCCTGCGCACCGGGCACCGGCTGGGGGCGTCCTACGAATGGGCGCACCACGTCTGCCGCGGCCGCGCCTGCGGCCTGGACGACGCCCGCATCCTCGGCATCCGGGGCGAGCCGGAGGCGATGGCCCCCGAGGACGCGGTGATCGTCCGCGCGGTCGACGACCTGATCGACCACGCCCGCCTCTCGCCGCCGGTGCGCGAGGCACTGGCGGCGCTGGTCGGCACCGCGGGCGTGTTCGACGTGATCGCAACCGTCGGGCTCTACAGCACGCTCGCCTTCATCGTCGGCAGCTTCGACACGCCGCTCGACGAGGACGTCGCCGCGCAGCTAGCCGATCGTCCGATCGGCTGAGTCGGTGTCCAGCACGGCCGAAATGCGCGCCGCGATCTGGCGAAGCGGCGCCTCCAGGGTGGCCAGCGCCTGGTCCAGCGTCATGGCGCTGCGGATCCAGATCACCGAAAGCGATGCGGCGATGGTGCCGGAGACCATCACCGGCACCGCGATGCTGGCCGTCTGCGGCCGGAACTCCCCGGCGTCGCGGACGGCGAGCCCGCGCGCGGCGACGTCGCGGAGCAGGCCGCCGAGGGTGCGGCTGTCGAGAAACGGCACATCCTCCGGGTCGTCCAGACGGCGGATGTGGTCGAGGATCAGGTCCCGTTCGCGCGCATCGCAGTGGCCGAGATAGCAGCGTCCGGCCGAGGTCCGCAGCATCGGCAGGCGACAGCCGGTCATGCCGCGGTCGATCGACAGCGGGCTGCGGCCGTGCGTCGTCTCCTGGATGACCATCGCCGCATTCTCGTAGACGCTGATGTCGAGCGGCCAGACGATGCGCGGGGCGTATTCGCCGAACAGCGGGCCGGCGACCTGGCAGATGCGGGAGGTGACCGCATAGCCGTCGCCGAGGCTCGCCGCCAGCCGCGTCACCCGGACCTGATTGCTGGTCGGCGACATGACGACGTAGCCCTGCTCCTCCAGGGTCTGCAGCAGACGGTAGACCGTCGGGCGCGGAATGCCGAGCGCCCGGGCGATGCCGCCCGGGCGGGCCTCGCCCACCGCGTTGACGTGACGCAGAATGCTCAGGCCGCGGGTCAGCGCGCGCACCGCGTCGCGCGCCTCCCCATTCCGTTCCGGTCCCTCGTCCAAAGCCATGAGCGATCCTAGCACGGTGCCGGCTCAGGTGGGGATCACCCTTCCGCCACCACCGGGTTGCGCAGGATGCCGATGCCGGAGATCTCCACCTCCGCCACATCGCCGGGCCGCATCCACAAAGGCGGCGTCCGCTTGGCCCCGACCCCGCCCGGCGTGCCGGACACGATGACATCGCCCGGCAGGAGCGGCAGGATGGTCGAGCAATAGGCGATCAGCGTCGGCACGTCGGTGATCATCAGGTCGGTCGTCGTCCGCTGGACCACCTCGCCGTTCAGGCGGGTGACCAGGGTCAGGCGCGACGGATCGGGGATCTCGTCCGTCGTCACCATCCAGGGACCGAAGCCGCCGGTTCCGGCGAAGGTCTTGCCGGGCATGAACTGCGAGGTGTGGCGCTGCCAGTCGCGCACCGAGCCGTCGTTGTAGCAGGCGTATCCGGCCACATGCTCCAGCGCGCGCGCCGCCGGGATGCGCCGGCCACCCTTGCCGATGATCACCGCCAGTTCGCCCTCATAGTCGAACTCGTCGGACTCCAGCGGCTTGACCAGCGGTTGGCCATGGCCGATCTGGCTGCCGGCGAAGCGCGCGAACAGCACCGGGTTGGCGGTGACGGTGCGGCCGGTCTCCTGGACGTGGTCGTGGTAGTTCAAGCCGACGCAGAGGATCTTGTCCGGGTTCGGGATCACCGGCTCGAACGTCACCTCGTCCGGGGCATGGTCGGGCGTCGCATCGGCCAGGGCCGCGGCGCGGCCGATCCCCCCGGCGGCGATGAAGTCGCGCAGGGTCGCTTCGGGGACAAGGCGGGCGAGATCGACGACACCGCGCTCGGTGACGATCCCGTAGCGGGCGACACCGTCGATGGAAAAGGAACAAAGCTTCATGGTCAGACCATCTCCGGTTCTGGCAGGTTGGCGGATGACAGCTTGGTGAATGACAGCGGCAGCGCCGCGAGGAGGTCGGCAAGGCCTTCCGCCGTTTCGGCGGTGCCGAGAATGTAGCGGTCGGGCCGCAGCAGCACGGCGCGGGCGCCGAACCGGGCCAGATGGCCGGCAGCGTCGGGCGCATCCGCCGTGGTGACGAGCGCGACCGTCGCCGGCACGCGCAGGCCGGCGACCAGCGCGGGTTCGGCGACAAGGACCGCCCCTGCCCCCGTCACGTCGTCCAGCCGTCGCCCGTCGGCGAGCCGCGGCTGTCCGAACAGCCGGCCGGCCTGGGGGCCGGTGCCGAGCCCGGGCCCGAGCGGCGGATAAATGGACTCCATCCGCGCGGCGCCGTCCGGCGCGCGGAACGCGGCGCGCAAGGCCGCTTCGGTGCCGCTCGTGTTGATCAGGCGGCCCAGCCGGACGGCGGTGGTGATGTATTCCCGGACGTTCGGGTGACGCTCGCTCTGGTAGCTGTCGAGCAACGACTCGCCGGCCGGGCCGTCAAGCGCCAGCGCCAGCTTCCAGCCGAGGTTCGCCGCGTCGCGGATGCCGGCGCACATCCCCTGTCCCATGAAGGGCGGCGTCTGGTGGGCGGCGTCGCCGGCCAGGAACAGGCGGCCGCGCCGCCAGCGTTCGGCGATCAGCGAATGGAAGGTGTAGACGGCGGCGCGTTCAAGCTCCGCCTCGTCGGGTGTGATCCAGGGGGCCAGCAGCCTCCACACCTCCGGTGCCGTGGCGATCCGGGCGCTGTTCTCATCGGGCAGCACGGTGATCTCCCACCGCCGGCGGTTCTCCGGCCCCCGCACATAGGTCGCCGGACGTGCCGGGTTGCAATGCTGGATGGAGTGGTCGCCCAGTTCCGGCTTCGGACGCGTCAGCAGGACGTCGACCACCAGCCAGCGCTCGTGAAAGCCGTAATCCTCCATCCCGGTTTCGATGAAGCGGCGGACGAGCGACCGCGCCCCGTCGCAGCCGACGACGTAGCGGGCGCGGACGCGGTGGATGCGTCCGCGGCTCATGTCCTCGTAGCGGAGATGGACGTGGTCGCCCCGCTCCTCGATGGCGAAGGCGTCGCAGCGGGTCCGCACCTCGACATCGTCGCGCGCGGCGAGGCCGTCGCGCAGGATCGCCTCCAGATCCGGCTGGTGGACCCGGTAGCTGGCGTGCCAGCCCTGCGGCCCGACCTCTTGCGGGCGCGGCCAGTCCAGCAGCAAGCGACCGTCGGCGTCCAGAAAGCGCATCCCCGGATTGACCCGTGTCCGCGCCGCGATCCGGTCCGCAAGCCCGATCGTCTGGAAGACCCGCATGACCTCGTCGTCGAAATGCACGGCGCGGGGCAGATGGTAGGCCGCCGATTCACGCTCAAGCACCAGCGTCCTCACCCCATGCAGGCCGAGCAGATGCGCCAGCGTGGCCCCGACGGGGCCGAATCCGACGATGACGACGTCGAAATCCTCCTCGTCCGGTCGGTTCGTCTCCATTCCGGTCTCCCTTGGTTCTGTGTTCATGGATCAGCGCCCCTGCCCGGCCAGTTCGCCGAAGAGCCAGGGGCAGTCCGCCACCGGCGGGGCGCGCCGGCCGTTCCGCGCCGCCTCCAGCCGCATGTCGCGCAGCCGGGCCCGTCCGGCCTCCTCGGCCAGGTAAAGCCGTTCGTGGCCCCAGAAGCTCGGCCCGTCGAAGGTCTCCTGCGGCTCCCAGGTCGCGGGGTCGATCACCCGCCCGCCCCAGCCGTTCTCGACAAAGAAGCCCGAGGGCGAATGCGCGTAGTAGGAGGTCATGTAGTCGTTGGCGTGCCGACCCAGCGTGTAGGCGACGCGGCCGTCCTCCCGCTGGGCCAGGTCCAGTCCCTGCCCGACGTCGTCGAGGTTCTTGAACTCGACCATGAAATGGTGAAAGCCCGCCCGGCCCGATCCCACCATCGCAAAGCTGTGGTGGCGGCCGTTGACGTGGAAGAAATACAGGGGATAGGGCGTGAGCCCGTAGTCGGTGACGCGGAAGCCGAGAAGGTCGCGGTAGAAGGGCAGCAGCGTGTCGATGTCGTGCACATGCAGCACGGCGTGCCCCATGCCCAGCGGTCCGGTGTTGAACCCGTCGATCGGACGGCCGGGGATGAACGGATCGGTCGCCCGCATCGGGTTCCAGAACAGCTCGATCCGGTTGCCGGCAGGATCCTCGAAATGGATCAGCGCCTCGACGAAGCGCCGGTCGGCCAGCGCGCGGCTTCCCGGCGACACGCGGATTCCGGCGCGGTCGAGACGCGCGGCAAAGCTCTGGAGATCGTCGCGGGCCGCGACCTCCCAGCCGATGAAGGCCAGCGTCTCCCCGGGCTCGTCGGACACGAGGAGCCGCTGGACCCGATCGTCCATGCGGAAGGCCAGCGCCTTGCCGCCACGGTCGATCGTCTGCATGCCGAGCAGACGGCCGGCAAAGTCCGACCAGTCGTCCAGCCTGTCCGAGCGCACCCCAAGATATCCCAACGCCGTAACCGCCATGGCCGCCTCCTGCCGCTGCAAGCTGTGTCCCCGTTTTTAGAGCGGCCGACGACCGACGCCTTGTTGATTTCCCCACGTGTCCGCCTAGCGGACAATCAGGGTTGCTGACGAGCGGATGGGACTGCTCCGGGCCGCTGCCGGCACCTGGGAACACCTCCACACGACACGCTCGCCGGGAGGTCGAAGACCGCGCGATCGGCGGCAACGGGCAGCCATGGGCGGAGGGTCATCGATGAAAAACCTCACCCCTCGCGGAGGCTCACGCTTGACGTCGACTTAATTTCCTATTTTCATATAGGGAATAGATGTGATTTGACGTATCCAAACTGTTCTTATTGCCTCGGCGGGCGCTCAAAAACGCCCCGGATCACGCGCGGCCTCGGCGATGTCGTCGAACCGGCCGCAAGACCCCCGCCTTGACCTTTTCCCGGAGCCCCGCTCCGCAGGAGACCATCATGAGCCTCAGCCATCACTTTTCCCCGTCGCGCCGCCACGCTCTCGGCCTCGGGCTTGGCGCCCTCGCCGCCGGGCTCTCGCCCCTGTCGGTGCGGGAAGCGCGGGCGGCCATTCCGGCCGGCACGGTGCTGAAGGTCGGCGACCAGAAGGGCGGCGTGCAGTCGGTGGTGGAGGCGGCCGGGCTTCTGGCCGACCTGCCCTACCGCATCGAGTGGAGCCAGTTCCCGGCGGCCGCCCCGCTGCTGGAGGCGCTGAACGCCGGCGCCATCGAGGTCGGCTACGCCGGCGACGCGCCGACCACCTTCGCGCTGGCCGCCGGGACCGCAGCGAAGATCATCGGCGCCGTGCGCTCCAACCCGCAGAGCACGACCATCCTGGTGCCCGGCGCATCATCCATCCGCAGCGTCGCCGACCTGAAGGGCAAGATCATCGGCACCGGGCGCGGCTCCATCGGCCATTACCTCGTGCTGGCCGCGCTGAAGGCGAACGGCCTGAAGCCCGATGACGTCAGGATCGCCTTCCTGCTGCCGTCCGACGCCAAGTCGGCGCTGGCCGCCGGCTCGATCGACGCATGGTCGAGCTGGGGAATCTATGTGTCGCAGGCCCTGCTGGTCGACGGCGCCCGCGCGGTCGTCACCGGCACCGGCCTGATGAGCGGCCTGTCCTATCAGACCGCCACGCTGGAGGCGGTCGCCAGCAAGCGCGAGGCGTTGGCCGACCTGATCCGCCGCACCGCCGCCGCCCGGCTGTGGGCGCTGGAGAACAGCACCGCCTACGCCGACATCTGGGCCAAGGCGGTCGGCGTCGATCCCGCCATCGCCCGCCACACCTTCGGCGTCGAGCGGGCCCAGCCGGTCGCCATCGACGGCACGGTCATCGGCGACCAGCAGGCCACATCCGATGTCTGGCGCGAGTTCGGCATCATTCCCAAACGGCTGGATGCGGCGGCGATCTTCGATCCCGGCTTCAACAGCGCGCTGCCAGCCTGACGGCGCGGGGACGCGGCGCGCATGGCGATGCTTCCCACCAACCTCGACATGGACGTGCTGCGGGCGCTGGTGATCGCCATGGAGCATGGCGGCTTCGCCCGCGCCGCCGAGCGGCTGGGGCGGACCCAGTCGGCGATCAGCCTGCAGATGAAGAAGCTGGAGGAGCAGGTCGGCCAGCCGCTGTTCCGCAAGGCCGGCCGCACCGTGGCGTTGACCGATGCCGGCGACCTGCTGCTGGGCTACGCCCGCCGCATCGTCGCCCTGAACGACGAGGCGCTGTCGGCGGCGCGCGGCCGGGCGATGGACGGCACCGTGCGGGTCGGCTTCCCGCAGGATCTGGCGGAACGCTGGCTGCCGGCCGTGCTCGGCTCCTTCCACCGCGCCCACCCACGCATCCATGTCGTGGCCCAGGTCGGCCGCGGACGCGAACTGCGCGACCGGGTGGCGCAGGGGGCGCTCGATCTGGCGCTGGCCTTCGGCGAGATCGGCCTGACCGCGACCGCCAGCGGTGCGGCGACGCTGGCCCATCTGCCGGTGGCCTGGGTCGCGCCGGAGGGCTTCCGCGCCGATCCGGACACCCCCTTGCCGCTTGCCCTGCTCGACGCGCCCTGCATGTTCCGCCAGCACGGCATCGACCGGCTCGACGGCGGCGGGCGATCCTGGCGCATCACCTTCACCAGTCCCAGCCTGTCCGGCCTGTGGGCGGCGGTGGAGGCCGGGCTGGGCGTCACGGTCCGCACGCCGTTGGGGCTGCCGGACACGCTGGCGATCCTGGGGCCCGGCTGCAGCCTGCCGGAACTGGGCGCCGTTCCGCTGGAACTGCACCGCGCGCCGTCGGCGGCCAGCCCGGCGGTGGACCGCCTGTGCGGGATCCTGACCGACTCCCTCGACGCCATGCTCGCCAACGGCCAACCTCATAAACTACAGAATGAAATAGTTACTTAAGTTTTTCTCAACATTCCTTGTTGTGTTTTTTGTTTTTCCTATTCTCGCAATAGGGATATGCTTTCTTCCACAGCCACCACGTCGAACGGCTTCGGGGGAAACATGACGGCAACCACCGCGACCACGACACCGGGACGGCGATCCCGCCCAATCCGGCTCGCGGCAGGCCTGCGCCGCTGCGCGGTGCCGCTGGCGCTGCTGGTTCTGTGGCAGGCCAGCGTCGGACTGGGCTGGATCTCCACCCGTTCCATTCCGTCGCCCAGTCAGGTCCTGGTCGCCTTCTGGGAGCTGACGGCCAGCGGCGAGCTGGCGGTGCATCTGCTGGTGTCGCTCGGGCGGGTCAGCGCCGGGCTGGCCATCGGCGTGTCGGCCGGCACCCTCTGCGCCCTGATCGCCGGCCTGTCGCGACGGGGTGAGGATGCGTTGGACGCGCTGCTGCAGATGCTGCGCACCCTGCCCCATCTGGCGCTGGTGCCGCTGTTCATCCTGTGGTTCGGCATCGGCGAGACGCCGAAGATCGCCCTGGTGGCGCTCGGCACCGCCTTTCCGATCTACCTGAACCTGTTCGCCGGCATCCGCACCGTCGACGCCAAGGTGGTGGAGGCCGTCTCCACCCTCGGCCTGACCCGGTGGGAGCTGATCGCCCAGGTCATCCTGCCGGGTGCCCTGCCCGCCTTCCTGACCGGCCTGCGCTACGCGCTCGGCGTGGCGTGGCTCAGCCTGGTGGTGGGGGAGCAGATCAACGCCTCCAGCGGCATCGGCTATCTGGCGATGACGGCGCGGGAGTTCCTGCGCACCGACGTGATCATCGTCGCCCTGATCGTCTACGCCATCCTCGGCCTGCTCGCCGACCTGATCGTCCGCGTCGTCGAACGCTCGGCGCTGATCTGGCGACCGGCCTTCATCAAGGAGTGACCCGCGATGAGCCACGCCCTTCCCCGAGTTCCCGCTTCTGCGCCGGTCGTGACGGTGCGCGGCCTCGTCCGCAACTTCGGCAACGGCAATGTGCTGGACGGCCTGTCGCTCGACCTCCAGCCGGGGTCCTTCACCGCCCTGCTCGGCCGGTCCGGCTGTGGCAAGTCCACGCTGCTGCGCACGCTGGCCAAGCTGGATCCGGCGCCGGAGGGCACGGTCCGACTGCCCGACGCCCGCGCCGTGGTGTTCCAGGAACCGCGGCTGGTCCCCTGGATGCGGGTGCTACGCAACGTCACGCTGGGCCTACGCCATCCCGATGCCGAGGCGCGCGGCCTCGCCGCCCTGGCGGAGGTCGGGCTGTCCCACCGCGCCCGCGCCTGGCCGCTGACCCTGTCGGGCGGCGAGGCGCAACGGGCGGCGCTGGCGCGCGCCCTGGTGCGGGAACCGCGCCTGCTGCTGCTGGACGAGCCGTTCGCCGCGCTCGACGCGCTGACCCGGCTGCGCATGCAGGGGCTGGTGGAAACGCTGTGGCGCGCCCACGCCCCGGCCGTGCTGCTGGTGACCCACGACGTCGACGAGGCGCTGCTGCTGGCCGACCGCGCCGTGGTGATGGCGAACGGCACGATCGCCGCCGACATCCCGATCCCGCTCGCCCGTCCCCGCCGCCACGGCGACCCCGGCTTCATCGCGCTGCGCTCGCGCCTGCTGGCCGAACTCGGCGTCGACGAGGAGCATCTCGCCACCCGGGAGCCGCAGCGGGCCGACGCCAGGACCAACAGTGCGAAGCCCGGCGGCTATGGCCTGCCCGCCGGCGCCGCCGCCGCGCCGAGCCTCTGAAACCCACCGCCGACGGACGCCCCCAGCCATGACCATCGACACCGCCCGCCTTTCCTTCGTTGCCGGCATCGGTGCCCGCCTGTCCGTCGTCGCCGTGATCAAGGACGACGTGAACTGGCAGGTGGTGCTGGTGCCGCCGGGAAGCCCGATCCAGTCGGTCGCCGACCTGAAGGGCAAGCCCGTCGGCTATGTCCGCGCCACCACGCAATACTACCTCGCCAGGATGCTGGGCGAGGCTGGTTTGCGCTTCACCGACATCCAGCCGGTCGGCCTGACCCCGTCGGAGGGACAGGCCGCCTTTGACCAGGGCGCGCTCGATGCCTGGGCGATCCACGGCTATTCGGTGCCTTTCGCCATCAGGAAGGGGGGCGCGGGTCCTCGTCACCTCCAACGGCTATTTGTCGGGCAACCACCTGTATCTGGCCGCGCCCGACGCGCTGGCCGATCCGGGCAAATCGGCCGCCATCGGCGTGCCGGTCGAGGTCGACCTGGAGATCCTGCGCAAGAATTCCCGCCAGCGCGACCTGGCACCGATCACCGACGCCGACGTCGCCTCGACCCAGAACGTCGCCGACACCTTCCACCAGCTGGGTGTGCCGCCGAAGCGCATCGACATCGCCCCGGCCTTCGACCGCCGCTTCACCGACATCCTGTCGCGTCCGCTCAGCTGAGCGGCACGGCCCCGAAAAAAGCCCTTTCCCAAATCCTCTCTCGCCACGCCCAAGAAGGGACCACCGCCATGACCGCGTCCACTCATCCGCTTCGCTTCGTCGGCTTCGTCGGCAACCACAACGCCTCGGAGATCATCCCGCGCCAGGGTCCGGTGGTCGACCGCGACTACATCGAGACGGTCGCCAAGGCGCACGAGCTGGGCGGCTTCGATTCGGTGCTGCAGGCCTTCCACGCCGACGCACCCGACAGCCTGCAGGTCAGCCAGCACATCACCAGCGTCACCGACCGGCTGGGCGTGCTGATCGCCCACCGCCCCGGCTTCCAAGCGCCGACCATCCTGGCCCGCCAGCTCGCGACGCTGGACCAGTTGAGCCGCGGCCGCGTCGCCATCAACGTCATCACCGGCGCCGAGCGCAGCGAGCTGGCCCGCGACGGCAACACGGTGGATGACAAGGACGACCGCTACGCCCGCACCTCCGAGTTCCTCGACATCGTCCGCGCCGAATGGACCAGCGAGGCGCCGTTCGACTACCAGGGCCGCTTCTATCAGGTCGAGAAGGCCTTCTCGCAGGTGAAGCCCTACAACCCGTCGGGCATCCCGGTGTGGATCGCCGGCGCCTCCCAGGCCGCCGTCGAGGTCGCCGGGCGCCACGCCGACACCTACGCGGTGTGGGGCGAGACGCACGACCAGGTGCGCGAACTGCTGGCCCGCGTCCGCGCCGCCGTCGCCAAGGCCGGTCGTCCGCAGCCGGCCTTCAGCCTGTCATTGCGCCCGATCCTCGCCGAGACCGAGGACGCCGCCTGGGCCAAGGCCGACGCCATCTATGAGAAGGCCAAGGCGTTGCTGGAGAAGACCGGCTTCACCCGCGGCGACCTGCCGAACAACGAAGGCGCCCGCCGCCTGCTGGCGATCGCCGACCAGGGGCATCGCCACGACAAGCGGCTGTGGACCGCCATCGCCGGCCTGACCGGGGCCAAGGGCAACTCCACCTCGCTGGTCGGCACGCCCGATCAGGTCGCCGACGCGCTGCTGGATTATTACGACCTTGGCGTCACCACCTTCCTGATCCGCGGCTTCGACCCGTTGCCCGACGCCATCGCCTATGGCCGCGACCTGCTGCCGCGCGTCCGCCAACTGGTGGCCGAGCGCCAGCGCGCCCAGTCCGTCGCGGCGGAGTGAGCATGACCCGGTCGCAGGTCGGCACCCACCAGGGCGGCGCCTACAACCTCCACCCGCTGTGGGAATGGATCGTCGCCGCCGAACCCGACCTGCTCGACTGACCCGCCCCGTCCCCACCGCTCGCGAAAGCCGTCCCGCCATGACCGACACCCCCGCCGTCTCCCTCTCCCGCCGCGGCCTGATCGCCGCCGGTGCCGTCACGCTTGCCGCCCCCTTCGTCCTGCGCCGCCGGGCGGTGGCGGCGGAACCGCTGCGCCTGTCCTGGAACGCCGGTGCGGTCTGCTTCTCCGCCGTGCCGCTGGCCTTCCAGCTCGACCTGTTCAAGAAGCACGGGCTGGAGGTCGATCTGGTCAACTTCACCGGCTCCACCGACCAGTTGCTGGAGGCGATCGCCACCGGCAAGGCCGATGCCGGCGTCGGCATGGCGTTGCGCTGGCTGAAGCCGCTGGAGCAGGGCTTCGACGTCAAGATTTCAGCCGGGCTGCATGGCGGCTGCATGCGGCTGATCGGGGCGAAGGCGGCCGGGGTGAAGACCCTGCTGGACCTGCCCGGCAAGACCATCGGCGTCAGCGACATGGCCAGCCCGTCGAAGAACTTCTTCTCGATCGTGCTGACCAAGTTCGGCATCGACCCGAACAAGGACGTCGAATGGCGCCAATATCCCGCCGACCTGCTGGGGCTGGCGGTGGAGAAGGGTGAGATCCACGCCATCGCCGACGGCGATCCGCTGGTCTGGCGCCACACCAAGGACCCGCAGCTGGTGGAGATCACCAACAACGTCTGCGGCGAGTTCGCGACCCGCACCTGCTGCTTGGTCGGCGTGCGCGGCAGCCTGCTGCGCGACAACCGGCCGGCGGCCAGGGCGCTGACCGCCGCGCTGATCGAGGCCCAGCACGCGGCCTACGCCGACCCGCGGGCCGCCGCCGTGGCCTACGCTCCCTACGCCCCGAAATTCCCGGTGGAGGAGCTGGAGGCGATGCTGCGCAGCCACACCCACAACGTCACCCCCATCGGCGACGAGCTGCGCCAGCAACTGGCGCTCTACACCGACGAGCTGAAGAGCGTGTCGGTGATCAAGCGATCGACCGACAGCCAGCGCTTCGCCGGCCGCATCACCGTCGATCTCGCCTGATCCCGTCGCCTGATCCTCTTCCCCCGCAGCGGACCCGCCAGCCATGCCCTTCGACGACCTGCCCTTTCCGGCCGCCTCCTTCGCCAACGCCGGCTTCGCCCCGATGGTGGACGAAGCGCTGATCGCCGCCCTCGCGACGGAATTCGCCCTGCGCGCCGCCGAGCATGACGCCGCCGCCAGCTTCCCCTTCGAGAATGTCGAACGGCTGCGGGCGGCCGGGCTGCTGGCGCTGGTCACGCCGGAGCCGGCCGGCGGCACGGGCGGTGGCCTGAGGGACGCGCTGGCGGTGGTGGGCGGGGTCGCGCGCGGGGAGCCCTCCACCGCGCTGGTGCTGGTGCTGCACTACGTCATCCACAGCCAGCTCTGGCGCGGCCCCGCCTGGCCGGAGGCCTTGCGCGAGCGCATCGCCCGCAGCGCCGCGACCGACGGTGCCCTGATCAACGTCCTGCGGGTGGAGCCGGACATGGGCACCCCCCACCGCGGCGGCCTGCCGGCCACCGTGGCGCGCAAGGTGCCGGGCGGCTGGCGGATCTCCGGCACCAAGATCTACTCCACCGGCATCCCGGCACTGTCCTGGCTCGGCGTCTGGGCCCGCACCGACGACGACGAGCCGCGGGTCGGCACCTGGGTGGTCCCGCGCGGCGCCGGGCTCGCGGAGCAAGGCATCGCGGTGCGCGAGACCTGGAACCACATCGGCATGCGGGCCAGCGGCAGCCACGAGGTGACCTTCACCGACGTCTTCGTTCCCGACGACCATGCCGGCGAGCTTCGCCCGCCCGCCGGCTGGACGGCGCCCGATGCGGTCGCCACCGCCTGGATGTCCACCCTGTTCAGCGGCGTCTATGACGGCATCGCCCGTTCGGCGCGCGACTGGCTGGTCGGCTTCCTGCACGCCCGCAAGCCGACCGGATTGGGAGCGGCGCTGGCAACCGTCCCCCGCCTGCAGGAGGCGCTGGGCGGCATCGAGGCGCTGTTGCTGACCAACCGTGTGCTTCTGCGCTCGCTGGCGACCGCGGTGGATGGCGGCGTTACGCCGTCGGCCAGCGACAGCCTGCTGGTGAAGTACACCGTCACCAACAACGCCATCGAGGCGGTGGCGCGGGCGCTGGAGGTCACCGGCAACCCTGGCCTGTCGCGCGACAACCCACTGGAGCGCCATCACCGCGACGTGCTGTGCGCCCGTGTCCACGCTCCGCAAAACGACATGATCCTGACCGGCGCCGGCCGCGCCGCCCTGGCCCGGCAGCCGGGTTGATCCAGGCGGGCGGTCAGGCGGCGCCGTCCCCCGGCGTGGCGAAGGTCTTGCGGCCCGCCTCCAGGATCTCGTCCGACAGGGCGGGATCGTCGACGGCGCGCGCCAGAACCAGGGCACCGACCATGCCCGACAGGGTGGCAAGCGCCGCCCTGCGCCTGGCCTCCGCCGACTTGCCGGGCACCATCCGGCCCAGCACGTCGAGGAAGGGCCGCAAGCCGCGGGTGAAGGCGCCGCGCGCCACCCCGCCCTGCCGCGCCGCATCGACGCCGAGCGCCGCGACCGGACAGCCGGCGGCGCTGTTGTCGCGGTGAACCGGCGACAGATAGCCGGCCAGCAGCGCCGACAGCGCATCGTCACCCGACGTCTCCGCCGTCCGGGCCCAGCGCTCCGCCGCCGCCGCCATCGCCTGGGCGCAGGCCTCCGCCGCCAGATCGTCCTTGGAGGCGAAATGGCCGTAGAAGCCGCCATGGGTCAGGCCGGCCTCCTTCATCAGGTCGGCGACGCCGATGCCGTTGAAGCCGCGCTCGCGGAACAGCGCGCCCGCCACCTCGACGATCCGACGCCGGTTCTCCGCCGCCTGCTCCTTGCTCACCCGCATGCCGCACCCCCGGTCACCAGGCGCCGGCCTGGCACCCGCCTGAAAAACACACCGGCAAATTATATGACGATCATCATCAATTTTGCAAACACCGCGGAGGCGGGAATCCGGCCCTGTCAGACGCTTGAGCTGGAAAGCCGGGCCAAGCGACGCTGCCGGACCCGCCGGCCGAACAGGACCTCCCGCCTCAACAAGTTGACGGTGCCCGGTCGACTGACGCTTGAACATCGAACGGATCTTTGACCAAGATCGTCCGAACGACGATTTTTCCGGAATCTGGACCATGTCAGCGGGTGTGTTGGGTCGTGGCATCGCTTACCGTGCGAAACGGATCGCCCTTCTCGCCCCGCTGTGGCTGGCCGCCCTGCCGCCGGCGGCGTCCGTCGCGGCCGGGGCGGAGGCCACACCCCCCTCTTCCACGGTGACCGTTCCGGGGCCGGCGGCCTTGCCGACATCTCCGCCGGCGGCTCCGGGGGATGCGCCGGCGATGCCGGAGCGGAGGGTCGGCCTGCTCGGCTCGGCCGCGCAATCGGCCGGGGCCGCCGCGCACTCCCTCTATCAGGGAGGGTCATGGGCGCTGTGGTCGGTCGCCGAGGGCGCCGCCGCCGTCTATTCCGGGGTTGGACAGGCGCTCTACGAAACCGCCTACATGATCGGAAGCAACCAGACCCCCTTGTCGCGGAGCGAGTATGTCGATCCGGTTGCCGACCTCCTGAACACACCCGACCCCGCCGCCTCGAACGCGCCGGCGGCCCCGCCCGGGCCCGCAGCGGCAGCGGCAGCGGCGGCGCCCGCAGCGGTGACGGACGCCGGCCAGCCGCCCCAGGCGCTCCCCGCCCCGTCGCCGGACCCGACCGAAGCCCAGGCGGCGCCCGTTCTCAAGCCGATCGAACCCGGCTTGCTCGCCAACCTGCTGTACGACCGCTCCGCGCGCAACGCCGACGGCTCCTTCTTCGTGCCGAAGAGCCTGCAGCGCATGTTCGAGGTACGCACCGCGCGCGTCACCGAAACCGAGGTGCGCGCCGGCATCAAGCTGAACGGCCGCGTCGTGCCGGATCCGCAGGCGCATGGGCAGGTCGAGGCCGGGCTGCTGGGCCGGATCGAGCCGCCGGAAACCGGCATGCCGGTTCTGGGGGACGTGGTCCGCAAGGGCCAGATCCTGGCCAACGTGGTGCCGGTGGTGGGCGTGGTGGACCGCAGCCAGGTCCGGCGCGAGGTCGCCCGGCTGACCCACGAAATCCGCCTGACGGCCGAAGGCATCGAGATGATGCAGCAGTTCCGCTTCGTGCCGTTCCGCGAGGGCAAGATCGTGCAGATGCAAATCCGGCTCGACGGGCTCCGGCAGGAACGGGCGGCGCTGCTGCCGATGCTGAAGACGCAGGAATCCCTGCGCTCGCCAATCGACGGGGTGATCGCGGCGACCACCGCGGTGGCCGGGCGCGTCGCCCAACCCGGCGAGACGGTGTTCGACATCGTGAATCCGCAGTTGCTCTGGGTCGAGGCCACGGTGCCCGATCCGACCATCGCGGCCGAGGCGGAACGCGGCACGACGGCCACCGCACGGACACCGGAGGGGCAGACCCTGGCGGTGACCTACGTCGGCAGCGGCCCGGCGGTCCGCCAGCAATCGACGCCGATGCTGTTCCGCATCGAAAACCCGCCGAAGGGGTTGCGGGTGGGCCGCCCGGCGGCCGTCCTGCTGGCGGGACAGCACCGCGCCCAGCGCGGCCTGCCGCTGCACCGCTCGGCGATTTCGACCGGGTCGGACGGGGTTCAGCAGGTCTGGGAGCAGACCGACGCCGAAACCTTCGTGCCGCACGCGGTCCAGACCCAGGACATCGACGCGCAGACCGTGCTGGTCCTGAGCGGGTTGAACGAAGGCGCGCGGGTCGTCGTCCGCGGCGTCAGCCTGATGGCGCAGTTGCAATGAGGACGATCATGCATCGATTCCGGCAAAAACCGCACCGCAAGCCGGGCCGGCCCTTCAGCCTCGCCCTCGGGTTGCTCGGCCTGCTGGCCATGCTGGTGGCCGGACCGGCCGCCGTTCGTGCCGACGGCGGTGACGATGCGGCGCCGAACCGGTCACCCCGTGTGATGGTGCCGATCGGCGGCGTCCAGGTCGTGCTGGTGTCGAGCGGCGACCAGCTCTACGCCTTCGTCGACCGTGTCGACGGCAATGAACCGGTCGAGGGCGCCAGCCTGACCGTGTCGCGTGTCGGCACCCGCGCGCCGGTGGCACTGAAGGAGGAAGCGCCCGGTTTCTTCGTGGGCCCCCTCAAGCGCGGCGGATCGGCGCAGGACACCTTCACGGTGTCGCTCACCTCGACCGACGGCAGCGGCGAACAGACGGCGAAGCTGCTGTATGACGACGCCCCGGCCGCGGCGGGCTCCGGCGGCGGCCGAAGCTTCGGGCGCCTTCTGTCCATCGCGCTGGTGTCCGGCGCGATCGGGGCGATGGGCAGCGTGATGGCGATGCGCTGGTGGTATCAGCGCCGCCGCCGGGCCGAAGCCCCGCCGCTGGTGCGGATGACCTGAGCCGTGCCGTTGCCGACCGGCTCCCTGCCCGTTCCATTCTCTAGCTGAGGCCACGCGATGTTTCAGGCGATCGTCGCCTTCAGCCTGCGGCAACGCATCTTCGTTCTCGTCGCCGCGCTGATCCTGGTCGGCTGGGGGCTGTTCGTCGCACGCGACATGCCGATCGACCTGCTGCCCGAACTGCGGCAGCCCGCCGTCACCGTCGTCACTGAATCAGGCAGTCTGGCGGCCGAGGAGGTCGAGCAGCTCGTCACCCAGCCGATCGAGGCCGCGCTCAGCGGGGTGGCCGGCGTGACGCGCGTGCGCAGCACGTCGAGCGCCGCCTTCTCGCGCGTGATGGTAGTGTTCGCCTGGGGCACCGATCCCTATCGGAACCGCCAGCTGGTGACGGAACGGCTGTCGCAGGTGCAAAGCCGGCTGCCGGCCGGCTTCACCCCGCAACTGGCGCCGATGTCGGCGGCGACCGGGCTGATCATGCACATGGGCGTGACCGGCGGCGCCGACCCGATGGCCTTGCGCGAGTATGTCGAATGGACCCTGCGCCCGCGCCTGCTGGCGCTGGAGGGGGTGGCGCAGGCCTTCCTGATCGGCGGCGAGGTGAAGACGTTCCGCTTCACCCCCAACCCGGCGGCGATGAGCGACCTCGGCGTCTCCCTCCAGCAGGTCGAGCAGACGCTGACCGCCTTCGGCACCAACAGCAGCGGCGGCTTCGCCGAATCCGCCGGGCGGGAATACCCGATCCGCAACATTGGGAAATCCGCCCGGCTGGAGGACATGCGCCGGCTGGTCGTGGCGATGCGCGACGGGACCCCGGTGCTGTTGAGCCAGATCGGCGACGTGCAGCTCGCGCCCCGGGTCAAGCGCGGGGACGGCGCGTTCAACGGCGTGCCGTCGGTGAACATCTCCATCGTCAAGCACCCGTCGGCCAACACGGTGCAGGTCGACGCCGCCATCCGGCAATTGCTGGCCGACATGCAGGCCACCGCACCGGCCGGCGTCAAACTGGGCCAGGTGTCCTACAGCCAGGCCGACATGATCAACGAGGCGATTTCCAACGTCGGCACGGTGGTGCGCGACGGCGTGGTCATCGTCGCCGTCGTGCTGATGCTGTTCCTGGCGAACCTGCGCTCCACCGTGATCTCGCTGCTGGCGATCCCGATCTCGCTGGTGGTCAGCGTCATCGTCTTCCACCTGATCGGCGCCACGCTCAACACGATGACGCTGGGCGGCATCGCCATCGCGCTCGGCGAACTGGTCGACGATTCGGTGGTCGACGTCGAAAACATCCTCCGCCGGCTGGGCGAGAACCGGAAGCGGGCGCAGCCGGAACCGACGCTGACGGTGATCGCGCGGGCCTCGCAGGAGGTGCGCTCCGGCATCGTCTACGCCACGGCGATCATCCTGCTGGTGTTCATCCCGCTCTTCGCCATGCCGGGCCAGCCGGGGCGCATGTTCGGGCCGCTGGCGATGGCCTACATCGTCTCGATCTTCGCCAGTCTGGTGGTGTCGGTCACCGTCACCCCGGTGCTGGCCTCCTACCTGTTCCCCGGCATGCGCAGCCTGGACCGCGCCCATGAGGGGCGGTTCGTGCGCTGGCTGAAGCGGGGGAACGAACGCGCCCTGCTGTGGGTCCTGGACCACGCCCGACCGGTGCTGATCGGCGTCGGCGCCGTGGTGCTGGCCGCCGCCGCCTCGGTCCCGCTGCTGCCGCGCTCCTTCCTGCCGGAGTTCAACGAGGGCAACGTCTATGTGACGCTGCTGCTCAGCCCCGGCACCTCGCTGGCCCAATCCTACCGGATCGGCCACATGGCCGAGCAGATCATCATGCAGGTGCCCGAAGTGCGCGCGCTGTCGCGCCGCGCCGGACGGTACGAGCAGGACGGCGACGGCGATCCGGTCAACGACAACGAGTTGCCGATCAAGATCGTGCTGGACCAGGGGCGCAGCCGTCACGAGGTGATGGCCGACATCCGCAACCGGCTGTCGATCTTCTCCGCCGACCTGTCGGTGACCCAGTTCCTGACCGAACGGATGCAGTCCGAGGACAATGGCGTCCGCGGCGCGATCATCCTGAAGATCTACGGCCCGGATCTGGCGACGCTGCGCTCGCTGGCGGAACGGATGCGCGACCGCTTCGCCCGCGTCCCGGGGCTGGTCGACCTGCTGGTCGAGCAACAGCAATACACCCCGCAACTGCGGGTCACCGTCGATTACGAGCGGGCCGACCTGTTCGGCATCACCCCCGCCGCCATCACCCAGGCGCTGGAAAGCTTTTCGAACGGCCGCACGGTGTCGCAGATCATCGACAACGGCCGTCGCTTCGACGTGGTGATGCGGCTGTCCGACGAGGACCGCACGCCCGAACGGCTGGGGATGCTGCGGATCGACACTCCGTCGGGCTCGGTGGCGATCTCGTCCTTCGCGACGGTCGCGGTGACGCCGGGGCCGAGCCTGATCCTGCGTGAGGACGCCGTGCGGCGGATCGCGGTGATGGCGAACACCGACGGGTCGGACACGGCGAAGATCGTCGCGGCGATGCGGGAGATCATCGCGACCACGCCGCTGCCGGTGGGCTACCGGACCAGCCTGGAGGGCAGCTTCCGCGAGGGCGAGAGCGGCCGGGCGATGATGGCGATCCTGACCCCGCTGTCGATCGCGCTGATCTTCCTGGTCCTGCACCAGCGGTTCCGCTCCTGGCGGCTCTGCCTGATCGTCATGGGCAACGTGCCGCTGGCGGTGGCCGGCAGCGTCGCCGCCCTGTGGATCACCGGGCAGGACCTCAGCCTGGCGACGCTGATCGGCTTCATCGCCGTCACCGGCGTCGCGGTGCGCAACAGCCTGCTCAAGGTCAGCCACTTCATCAATCTGAACTTGCATGAAGGGATGCCGATGGGGCGGGCGCTGATCCTGCGCGGTTGTGCGGAGCGGCTGACCCCGGTGCTGATGACCGCGCTGGCCGCCGGGCTGGCCCTGATCCCGCTGATGGCGGTTTCCGACCGGGCCGGCACCGAGATCCTGCAACCGGTGGCGATCGCCATCTTCGGCGGCCTGATCAGCTCGACGCTGCTCGACACCTTCACCACGCCACTGCTGTTCGAACGGTTCGGCCAGCGGGAGTTGCGGCGGGTCATCGCCACCGACGCGGCGATGGCCTCCGAAACCTTCTGATCGACGGCACGGGCCGGCCGGCCGTCGATCCCCCGGCCGTCAGACCGGCGCCGCCGGCGGACAGGCGGCCGGCCTTCGTCACGCGTCCTCCTGCGCCAGGACCGGGCGGGCTCCGATCTGGTTCATCCAGCCGAACCAGTCTTCCAGGTGCCAGGTGTGGGTCAGCCGGCCGTCGGCGATGCGGTGGAACTCGTGGATCGCCACCCGGAAGGACCGGCCGGTCGGAGCGACGCCGAACCATTCCCCGCGGTGCGTTCCGGTCATCACCGCGCGCACCGCGGCCCGGCCGGGCGCCCCGATGATCTCCAGAACCTCGATCCTGGTGTCCGGGAAGGCGGCGAGAAAGCCGCGGATCAGCGGTTTCATCCCCTCGCGCCCCGGCTGCTGCCCAGGATTGAGCGGGATGTCCTGCCAGTCCTCGGTCACGGCCTCGTCGAGAAGGTCCGGGTTGCCTTCGCTGAAAGCGCGGTAGAGCGTTTCGACGGCCCGCCGTTCCTGCGGTGTCAGGCCGGTCACAGCCAGTGTGTCGTCGTTCGGTGCCATGGTGGCTTCCCCTGTCGGCGGTGCGATGAGGGGACGCTATCCGACCTTGCTCCATACTTGAAATCGATCCTGTGTATATGGGAATATCCACCCCATGGATTTGCATGGCATCGACCTGAACCTGCTCGTCGCGTTCGACGCCTTGATGGCCGAACGCAGCGTGACGCGGGCCGGGACGCGCATCGGCCGCACCCAGCCGGCGATGAGCGCCGCCCTGGCGCGCTTGCGCGGGCTGCTGAAGGATGAGCTGTTCATTCGCGGACCGAACGGGTTGCAGCCGACGCCGCTGGCGCTCGACCTGGCGGAGCCGATCACCCACGCCCTGAGCGAAATCCAGCGGGCGTTGGAATTCACGCAGACCTTCGACCCGTCGACCACGACGGCCAGCTTCAGCCTGGGCCTGTCGGACCACCCGACCTTCGCCCTGCTGCCCACCTTGCTGGAGATGTTGCACGAGCAGGCTCCCGGCATCACTTTGCGCGTCCGCAATTTCACCGCGCGGGACGATGCCATCGGCATGCTGGACGCGGGCGAGGTCGATCTGGCGGTGGGCGTTCCGTCGACATCCACCGGCCGGATCCTCAGCCGACCTCTGTTCGAGGAGCGCTTCGTCTGCGTCGTCCGCAAGGGGCATCCGACCCTGCGCCCGCCGCTGCACCTCGACAGCTTTCTGGAGCACCCGCACCTTCTGGTGTCGCCGGAAAACGAACGCTACGGGCTGGTCGATGCGGCGTTGGCCAAGCAGGGTTTGAAACGCCGGCTGGCGTTGACGCTGTCGCACCTCTACGCCGCCCCTGCGCTGGTTGCCCGATCGGATCTGGTCGCGACGCTGATGGAAGGCGTGGTCACCGCGTCGGGTCATGCGGAACGGCTGTGCGTCATGCCGGTCCCGCTTGAGCTTCCGGCGATTCCGTTCGTCCTGTCCTGGCACCGCCGCAACGACGTCCACCCGGCGCAGCGCTGGTTCCGCGATCTGCTGGCATCCGTCCCACCCCGTGCCGGCCTCCGCCCGGCGGAACAGCCGAACCGGTGACACGCCGCATCCGCAGGCATCGTGGAGGTCGACAAAACAAAGCACCTACCGAACAACCTGGCCGAATAACCCGGGCTTGCGTCGGATGGTGAACCGTCATGGTGAAGGCGGGCACCTTGGTGGCGTGGACTTCAGGGATTTGCAGGATTGGGTCGGGGATCACTATGCCGTCGGGCAAAGGCCGAACGCTCCCGACAGCCACGGTCTTCCAAGGGAGTCCGCCGCTACGCTCCTCCCAACCCGGACCTCCTGTCCACGCCCGTCTTCCTACCGGATTCCGATACCGGTAAACGCCTTGTGAACATGCCGGCTCGCGAACAACGCGATTGCCACCCCAACCAGTGCTCCAGTCGAACTGGCGGCGAAGTCGCCGACCCCCGGATGACGGCCTGGTGATAGATTCTGGAGCAGTTCCATCATGCCGGCCAGCAGAGCCAGCCAGCCGAACAGTTCCCATGCCGGCTTCCGCGGCAGATAAGCCAATCCAACGAAAACGCCGGTTCCCGCATAGGCCATCAGATGCTCCATGTGCCCGTCCATGCCGGTGCTTGGGTAGTCCGCACGGGGCATCAGCGACAGGATGACGATGGTAAGCACGCACCCCCACGCCGCCAGACGCAACAGCATCGACACCATCAAAGCGCCTCTTCGATGATCAACGGCTGAACTCCCGTCAACTTTAGAAGATCGTTTGGAAAACCAGAAGGAGCGGGTTGGAAGTACCCTGCCCAGCCGGGCTGGCATCCAACGGATAACGCGGTTCAACAAGACGAGCGCGTGTCGTCAACGAACGGATCCCAGCCTTCACTCACTTCCTATGCGTGCAGGACGCGCTACTCATGTTCAGCGGAAAAGATATGGATGAGCTTACCTCTTGCATCCCGACACTCATCCAATTCGGAATGTATCCTAGATGAATCAGCGCAATGATTCGACAGTCTAGAAGTGCATTTCCTTTGGATTCATTCAGGTTTTTCAATGTCTTCAATGATTAGGCGAAAACAATACCGACATCTAAACACATCGGTTTCTGTCCCAAACTCATCACAAGTCTACAAATATCGCCATATTTTCGTAAACCTTTTATAAACCTTCTCGGGCCAATGTTCCTGCACCGGTACAACGGAAAGGAACACAAAAGTGAAATCGACCGTTACTGTTAGCGCCTATGGCACTTCCGCCCATAATGTTATGCCGCACTTCAATATTTTGATGGACGGCAAAAAGATTGGCGAAGGATCAGCCACCGCTTCAGCAAAGGACTTCACCTTTTCTGTCGATACCGTCGCCAACGCTGCTCACAAGCTGCAGATTCAGTACGACAACGACACAAACTGGAACGGTCAGGATCGCAACCTGATCGTCAACAAGGTCACTCTGAACGGCCACACGGTGTCCGCCACCGACAGCATCGTCAGCTACGACCGCGGCGCCCTGGACGGGCGCGACGTCGTGCATGGCCAGTCGGAGATGTGGTGGAACGGCACTCTGGTCGTCAACGCCGACAAGAGCTTCTTCGCGTCGACGGTCGCCTCGACGCCCACGGCCACCGCGCCGACGACACCCGCGCCCAGTTCGACCGCGTCGACCAGCGGCGGCTATGACCGGCCGTTCGGCGAAAACGCGCCGTGGAACGTCGCGGTCAAGGGCCTGCAGGTGGACCCGAACAGCGCGCATCTCGCGGACCTGTTCTACAATCATGCGTCCGACCGCCCTGGCAACTTCAACCTGAACCTCAACGAGGGCTTTGCGGTCTATTCGGCCAAAGACGCCACGGGCATGTTCAAGGTCGACACCAGCTACAGCACCAACATCGACGGCAAGACGATCCCGTGGAATCCGAGCTGGAAGGCTCCGGACACGTCGGACGGCAAGGTCATCGTTCTCGACCCCGACACCGGGCGGGAATGGGATCTCTGGCAGACGAAGTTCGACGGCTCGACCGTGCACGCCGTCAACGGCAGCCTGGTTCCGGGCGACTACCACACCTACGAAGGCGGCAACATGCCGTCGCGCGGCGCCGGCATTGAGTATCTCGCCGGTCTGGTCCGCCCGGAGGAACTCGCCGCGGGCAAGATCGAGCATGCCCTGGCGATGACCATTTCCAACACCGACGGCGATCGTTTCGTCGCCCCGGCCACCAAGCTGGAACATCCGGAAAACCCCTCGGGTGGCATTCCCGAAGGCACCCGCTTCGCCCTGAACGTCACCGACGCGCAGATCGACAGCTGGACCAAGACCTTGCCCGTGGCATGGCAGGACGAAGGGCACGTCATCGCCACGGCGCTGCGTGACTACGGCTGGTTCATCACCGACACGTCGGGCGGCGCCGCCTCGTTCGAGTTCGAGGACAAGGCGTCGGCCGGCACGGACTATCACAACATGGGCATCGCCGACGCGGGCAACATGCTGGACGGTTTGATGCATCAGAGCCAGATCTACGCCCTGACCTCCGCCGACCACTACTGAGGCCGGCGCCGGGCGGCAGCCGGTAGCCGCCCGGCATCAGGCGTGAACGCTAGGCCACGGTCCCGAACGGGACCGTGGCCTTTTCCTGTCCCGATGCGCTGCCCCTCCGTTCCACTTTCGCGCAAAACTCCTCGGAAAGTTCTACCCACCCCGTAGCAACCAAGCCCGGGGAGAGCGCTGCTATAGATTCGCCGAGGCGCGCGCCGCCGGACCGCAGCGATCACCGGGCAGGAGGGCGAACATGGGCAAGATGGACGCGAATTCGGATGCGACACCGTCATCCAGGCTTGAGGCAGCGGCAGCCGGACCGGTCCGCGTGTCGGTGCGTGTGATGGCGACGGTCGACCTGGTGGCGTGGGATGACTTTGCGCAACGCTGCCGCGCCTCTTTCCCCAGCGCCGGCATCATGGTGCGGTTGAACCGGTTGCGTGGCCGGGTGCTCGCCATGGAATTCTTCCTCGATCAGCCCGACGGACCGGACCGGAAGATCGGCCAATGCGCGCTGGCGATCCGCGGCGCAAAGCGCATCTTCCTTGACAGCCTTATCCTCGCTCCCGGGTGCAAAGATTTCTGGCACGACTGTTTTGCCCTGGCGATCGCCACGGCCGGTCCGGGGCACTACCGCTACGGCTCCAACTGGACCGTGGAGACCGATTACCCGGGCAAGATCCTCGCCATCCCCGGGGTCGTACCGACCGGGGACGTCGGGGGCTATCAGGATGTCGTCGATTTCCGCCGTTGGGCCTCCTTCGAAGAGTATGTCAAGGGCGTCAGCGCCAACATCCGCCGCAACGTCGCCGCGGTGGAAAAGATGAGCGAACCGCCGCGGATCGAGGAGTATCGCGGGCTCGCCATCTTCCGCGCCATGCATCATCTCTCGCTCCTCCGCAGGGCGGTGCTGGCCAAACGCGGTGTCCGGATCAATCTCGTGACCGACTATCTGGCGCGCGCCGTGAAGATCGTCATCTTTCGCCGCTACGCCCGAATGACGCTGTTGCGCCACGGCGGCAAGGTCCATTCGGTGTTCTATGGCATCGCCTACGGGCCGACCCTGCATTACAACGCCGGCGCCACCCTGCCGGAGATCAACGGGCTCGGTCCCTACATGTTCATCCACCTGATCCGCCGGTGGTTCGGGGAGCATCCCGATGGACGCCTGCTGATGGGGTTCGTCGATGGCCGGGGCATCGACGACAAGGACCGCTCCGGCCCATTGCTGTTTCGCCAGAAACTCCGCGCCATGTCGTGCGACGGCGGCCCGTTCGGATTCGATGTCGTTCAAATTCGACCGACTTCTCACCGATGACCATAGAAAGTTAAGTCTGTTTACTATATATTCTCATTATTAAAGACATTTGAACGGTTCATCTCTTTCGTGCGTGGATTACAGGCCCCATCTCCTTTTGATTGGGCGGCGCGACCGCTTTCAACAATGAAGCGGATATGCGAAACTTCCAACGAATTAATCTGACAACCTTACGCTGGTGATAGTGGCATAGTGTTCAGTAAATCGGAGATTTACGAATGCGTGCACACCTCGCTGATTTAGGAGAATTTCCTAGCTACTTTAGCCTTTTCCAATAATATGGAGTCGTGATAATATCCAGGCCTCTTAGATTTGGACTGGACTCGTTCCGTTAAAGTCAAAATTACTGCGTACAAAAGGCAATATAGGCTCCATATTCCGAAAGATTTAGACGATAATTGATGACCGACATATTTACGGCATTGGCACCATGGCGGATTATGATTTTGCGACCGGGACGTCTAATTGGACTTCTTGGCGCTACCTGTTCATTGACTACGTGGACTGGACACTGGCTTCGTGCCTAAGAACCACAACCAAGCACGCCTGATCAATCGCACCTGACCAATCGCACACGAACGGACGACCAAAAAGAGCACTGGCTGCGGACAGACCCGGCGCCTTCGGTGGCGACCGCAATGATCCTGCGTGACGGAACGCCCCACCACGCGCTGGGGACCTGCCGTCTCCAGAGCCACGCACATGACATCGGCCAGACGGGCGACAGGGCGGTGCCGCGAGGAGGACGCGATGTCGAACGAAGCCGCCTACAGTGGAGCTGCCTACACAGAGAAAGACTTTATCCCGGAGAGCTGGTTTTCGTCCATGATGTATGGGGGAAAACCAAGAAGAGCTGCCGCCTATGCAAGCCGTAAGCGGGTGTTTGATCTGATCGTAACGATCATAGCTGTGGTGGTTTTGCTGCCACTCTTCCTGGTCTGTGCCTCTCTGGTGAAATTGGAACATCCGTCTGCTCCGATATTTTTCGGACAACAACGCACCGGCCTGCAAGGCCGCCGTTTCACCATGTACAAATTCCGAACCATGGTCCCAAACGCCGAACAACTCAAAAAAGAATTGTCTGAGAAAAATGAACTAACTTGGCCAGATTTTAAAATAAAGAACGACCCTCGCATTACAAAAGTAGGGTATTATTTGCGGAGACTCAGTCTCGACGAAATCCCCCAACTGTACAGTGTGCTGAAGGGCGACATGTCGCTGGTGGGCCCCCGCCCCACCTCCTTCCCGGCCGACACCTATCACACATGGCAGCTTGAGCGGCTGGCGGTACGGCCGGGGATCACCGGCCTTGCCCAGGTCATCGACCGTGACGGCATGCTGTTCGAGCAGCGGGTCCGCTACGACGTGACCTATGTCCGCAACTGCTGCCTGCTGCTGGACCTCCTGATCATCTACAGGACGGCGTGGGCACTGGCCCGGGGACATTGACATGTCGAACCCGATCGCCGGATACGCCGAGCGCCCCCCCGCACCCTGGTCCGACGGGCTTTGGCAAGATGGCACACGGAGCGGGAGCGCGTCGCCGACGGCCCCGCCACGACCCAGCAGGCTTGCCTTCCGTCGCTGGCTGCCGGCGGCATTCGCCGCCGTTGCCGTCCTCGGGATCGCCGCCGTCGCCTTCGGAGACCCGCTGAAGGCGGCCGTAATCGCCGCTGCGGCAGCAGCGGCCGTGGCGATCCTGATCGAGCCGAAGCTGAGCCTGCTCTTCATCCTGCTGTCGGTGCAAACCAACCTCGCCTATGTCGCGGAACTGCACCACGGCATTCCCGACCTCGGCCGCACGCTCGTCCTTTACGTCGGCGCGGTGCTGATCGGGCATGCGGCGGTCCTGGGCCGGCGCCGGCCGTTCAACGCCGGTGCGCTGATGACGCCGGTGCTGTTCATCATGACCATGGCGCTGTCGCTGTTCTACGCACGCGACCTGGACCGAACCCAGGAGGTCCTGTTCAGCCACGTGAAGGACATCCTGGTCGCGGTTCTCCTCATCGCGCTGGTCACCGACGTCCGCCAGCTCCGGCTGGCGGCGTGGAGCTGGATTCTGGCGGGTGGCGTCATAGGCACCCTCGTCACCTACCAGACGGTTTCCGGGGACTTCGCGCAGCAGTTCGGCGGCTTTGCCATGAGCGCGATCCATCAGATCACCGGCGAGGTCGATGCGCCACGCGCGTCCGGACCGCTTCCGGACGCCAATTACTTCGCACAGTCCATGCTGATGGTAACCGCCGTCGCCCTCGACCGTCTCATCCGCGAACGGGCATGGCCGCTGCGGCTGATCGCCGGCTGGTCATTCCTGGCCGGCGTGACCGGAATCGTCGCTTCCTTTTCACGGGGCGCCGCCATCGCGCTGGCCCTGCTCGGCGCTTTCATGGTCTGGCGGCACCGCCGGTCCCCGGCCCTGTGGGGCTTGGTGGTGCTGGCCGTGGCCGCCGCGGTGTTCGCGCTGCCGGAGGAGTTCAAGGGACGCATGCAGTACGGCCTGCCGTTCCAGGACCACAGCAGCGTCACCGTCTACACCGATCCGTCGGTCGCCGGCCGCGTCGGCGAGATGACGGCCGGCATCGAGATGTTCCGGGATCACCCGTTCCTGGGGGTCGGCGCCGGCAACTACGAATCCAACTTTCAGCAATACTCACTCAATCAGGGGCTGATGGTCCGTGGCTCCGACCGTTCCGCCCACAGCCTCTACCTGCAAACCGCGGCGGAAAAGGGCGTGCTCGGACTGATCGTGCTCGGCGCGGTGCTGTGGGCGTCCTTCCACGGCGTGCTGTCGGGCCGCCGCCGGCTGCTCGATGCCGGCGAGGACGACGCGGCGTCGCTGGTCGAGGCGGTGGGCATCGGCCTGCTGCTCTACATGGTCGCCGCGATTTTCCTGCACGACGCCTTCGCCAGATATTTCTGGTCCTACGTCGGTGTGGCTTTGGCCCTGTCGCACATCGCACCTCGGCAAGCCGCGCTTTGCGCCGGCCGATCCTTCCCGGACGCAGGGAAGGATCACGGCCTGGCACAAGCACAAGAGCCGTGAGGGGAACAGCATGGAACAGCAAACCTTGACCTTGCGCATGGCCTTGATTGCCATCTGGCAGCGCAAACTGATGATCGCCCTGTTGACGGCGCTCATCGCCGGGGCGGCCTCCGTGGTCATCTACACCCTTCCCCGCCTCTACCAGGTCGAATCGAGCCTGCTGCTCATCTACAAGGAGGAATACAACAGCCTGTCGCCCACCGGCCGGTATGACGGCGGCATCCGGGTCAACCTGGCGGAAGCCATCGGCTCGGAAATGCAGATCCTCAACAGCCGGACCATCAAGGCCGAAGTGGTCGACCAGCTCACCCCCGAAGGCATGTTCCCGTCCCCACCGCCGACGCCATCCCTGGCGGAGCGGGTTTGGACAGCGGTCGGCGCCCCGTCGCTCGACCTTGCCGCACTCAGGAACCGCGCCGGCGAATGGCTGGCCCAGATCGGGATCGACGTGGCGTCCGCCGCCCCCACTACGGCCGCCGGCCCCGCGGGAGCCGCGCGCCCCGACGCCAGCCCGACCGAAAAGGCGATCGAACGGCTGACGGAGGGCATCAACATCCGTCGCGTCGAGGGATCGAACATCGTGATGATCCGCTACACGCACCCCAATCCGGAGATCGCCGCAACGACCCTGAACACGTTGGTCGACACCTTCCGCAAAAGGCGGGAGGAGTATTTCGCCAAGGTCGACTATGCCCCCCTCCAGCGACAGTTGGAGGCGGCGGAGGCGCGGCTTCGCGACATAGACGGGCGTATGGACCGCGTGATCCGCGCCTCCTCCAACACGGTTGGGCTGACCGAGCAGGTGCGCGTGCTGACCCAGTCGCGCATCGCCATCGCCCAACAGCTGGGTGACACCCGGAGGCTGTCGACGCCGGAATGGCGGGCCGACCTCCGCGACCAGCTGAACAAGATCGACGGGCAGTTGGCCGCCGCCGCGCGCAGCGACCAGGAACTGCAGCGCCTGCATTTCGAACACGAGAACGCGCAGAAATCCTACGACCATTACCGCAGCATGCTGGAAAGCGCCACGACGGCCGAGACGCTGCGGCAGGCGCAGGCGCCGACCATCCGCGTCGTCGACCGCGCCTTTCCCCCGCCCAAGCCCACGGGTCTGGGGCCGAACACCATGGCCGCCCTGGCGCTGGTTCTCGGCACGATGCTGTCGATGCTGCTGGCGATGGGCCTCGGGCCGAAGCAGAGGGTGCTGACCGCGCCTCCGACCATCCGCGAGATCGAACGCCAGCTCAAGGTTCCGGTGCTTGCCGTCATCGAATATGGCGGAGGCGGAGCCCCCCGGCAATTGCAGCACAGACCGCTCTGACCGCGGGGGCCTCCCCCACGTCGCCCACCACATCGCCGCGCCATCAGACGTGAGGCACGATCATGGATCCGCTCTATGCCGCCCATCAGGGCCCGCTCGGGAGCCCGGGCACGCAATTCGAACCCTGCGCCGACATCGCGCTTCCGCACATGTTCAAGGAGGAGATGGTTCGGCTTGCCCGCAACCTGGGGGTCGATCGGGACACCGGAAAAGGCCAGGTCCTCCAATTCATCGGTGTCGGCACCGACGACGGCACATCGTCGATCTGCTTCGGTCTCGCCCATGTCGCCGCCTTCCGGTTCGGCCTCCGGGTGCTGCTGGTCGAGGCTGATCCACCCGGCTACGACCGCGACCTGCTGACGGAGGGCCAGTCGCTGGAGGCGGCGCGGATCAACACCCCGGCGCAGGGACCGTTGCCCCAGGCCGATGCCTTCCAGATCACCTCGCTGTGGGGTGGGACCAAGCCGGAGGTCGTCTCGGCGACCGCCCTGCGCCTCCACCTGATGATGCGGCTGCGCAGCAGCTTCGACCTGATCCTGATCGATTCCAACCGCTCCGCCTTCTCGCCGGAGGGCCCGCTGATCGCCAGCATGGCAACGGGAGTGGTGCTGGTGATCAACGGCCATCGCGGTTCGGTCGATCTGGCGGCCGAGGTCGGGCAGCGGCTGCAAGCCGCCGGCGGCCACCTGCGCGGCGTCGTGCTGAGCCGGCTGCCGTGACCGGCGCCGCCCGGCCGTCCGCGCCAAAGCCCGCCTCGGCCGATGGCCCGTCGGTGCTGCTGCTGGCGCTCTCCCTGCGCTTCGGCGGTGCCGACGTGCGCGTCCGCCAGATGGCGCGGGCGCTGCACGCCGCGGGACGGCGCTACGCCGTCGCCGTGATCGACGGATCGGACCTGCACCGCGCGCTGGCGGCCGAAGGGTTGCGGACGGCGCCGCTCGCCCACGCGCGGAGCGACCCGCGCCTGGCGCTCGCCCTGCGCTCCCTGATGGTGTCGCAGGGATACGACGTCATCGACGCTCACAACCCGCAATCGCAATATTGGGGAAGCGTCGCGGCCTGGGCGGCGGGCGGACGGGGCTGCGTGTCGACGGTCCATTCGATCTACCGCAAGGCCCACGGCGCCCTGCCCCGCGCCCTGCTGCACGAGGGGGCCTTGCGGCTGAACCTGTGGGCCGGCGCACGCTTCATCGCGATCTCCGGCAGCATCCACGAGTACCTGCGCGGATTGGGTGTTCCGGACGACCGCATCCTGCTGAGCCGCAACGGCATCGCACCGGCCCCGGCGACACCGGAACCGGCCGGATTGCGCACGGCGCTCGGCTGGGACCGCGACAGCTTCGTCGTCGCCGCGATTGGCCGGCTGGAGCCGGTCAAGGCCCACGACGTGCTGTTGCGGGCGGTGGCGCTGCTGCGGGAGCGCCATCCCGCCTTGCGCTGCGTGATCGTCGGTGACGGGCGCGAGGATGCCCGGCTGCGCGAGTGCGCGGCGCAACTCGAACTCGGCGGCATCGTCCACTTCACCGGCTTCCGCAGCGACGTGGCGAACATACTGGCCGACGCCGATGCCTTCTGCCTGCCGTCCCTGATGGAAGGCATTCCCTACGCGGCGTTGGAGGCGGCACAGTCCGAACTCCCGCTGATCCTCTCCGGTATCGGCGGGCTGACCGAGCTTTTCACCCACCGGCGCGACGCCTGGCTGGTGAAGCCCGGCTGCGTCGACGACCTTGCCGCCGGGCTGGACTGGGTGATGAACCACCGCACAGCGGCGACATCCATGGCGGCGGAGGCGCGCAGGATGGTCGCGGCACGCTTCGACACCGGGCGCATGGTGGCCGAAACGCTGGCCCTCTACGACGAGGTGGCGCTGCGCGTCCGGCAACACGGACCGCCCGGACGGCCCGAGGCGATGGCCGGCCCCCGTCCGGGGTCGTCGACGTCCTGACGCACCACCGTTCCGTGCCACCGTCCGGAGTGCAGCGCATGTCGCAGTTCCTGATCATCACGACGCTCGCCTGTATCGTCCTGCAGGGATTCCATTACGTCGGCTACCCAGCGATCATGCTGGCGTTGGCGTCGCTCCGTCCCCGGCCGGTGGACAAGAGGCCGCTCACGCCGACGGTGTCGATGATCATCTCGGCCTTCAACGAGGCCGAAACCATCCTGGCCAAGCTGCAGAACACCCTGGAGCTGGACTATCCGCAGTTGGAGATCATCGTCGTCTCCGACGGCTCGGACGACGGCACCCCGGCCATGGTCGAGCGGTTCGCCGGGCAGTCCGGCGGTCGCGCCATCATTGGTCTTCACGACCCGCGCCGGCGGGGCAAGGGGGCGGCGATGAACCGCGGTGCCGCGGTGGCGACCGGCGAGATTCTGGTCTTCTCCGACGCCAACGCCTTTTACCTGACGGACGCCCTGCGCCGCCTCGTCGCCGGTTTCGCCGACCCGTCCGTCGGCTGCGTCAGCGGCCGAAAGATGGTGAAGGCGGCGGACGCTCAGGGCCGCGTCTCCCCCGTCGGCGAACCCGACGGCTGGTATTGGCGCTACGAAAACCGGATCCGCTGCTGGGAAAGCGCCGTTGGCTCGACCGTGTCCGTCGTTGGCGAGATCTTGGCGATCCGCCGCGCGCTGTACCGGCCGGTCCCGGAGACGATCATCAACGACGACGCCTATCTCGGGCTGGCGGTCCAGCGCAGCGGCTATCGCGTGGTGTGCGAGGAAACCGCCGTCTGTTGGGAATACCCGTCGACCTCGGTGCGCGACGAGGTTGCGCGCCGACGGCGGATGACCGCCGGCCGTTACCAGATTCTGCTGCGACCGGCCAACTGGCCGTGGCAGCGACCGCAGGCGGTGTTCAGCCTGTTCGCGCACAAGTTTCTGCGACTGCTGCTCCCCTTGCTGATGGTCGGCGCCCTGCTGGGCAACGCGGCGCTCGCCCTGGACTGGCCGATGCCGGCACCGATGCTGGTCCTGCTGGTCCTGCAGGCCGGCTTCTACGGTCTGGCCCTGCTCGGCCTGCTGCTGGAGCGGTCGGGCCGGAAATGGCGCCTGCCGCATGTCGCCTACTATCTGACCGCCTCCAACCTGGGGGCGCTGCACGGGCTGATCGGCTATGCGCGCGGCACGCAGGGTGTCCTGTGGGCCAAGGCCCGCCGCACCCCGATCCTGGAATCCGCGGACCAGCCCTGAACAGCGGGGGGAAACCCGATGGCCCACATCGTCCACATCATCGACCGGCTGAACATCGGCGGCGCACAGAGCCTGCTGGTGACCCTTGCCCAGGCCCTCCGGGGCCGCC
Source organism: Azospirillum sp. TSO35-2 (assembly GCF_003116095.1). Classification (GTDB taxonomy): domain Bacteria; phylum Pseudomonadota; class Alphaproteobacteria; order Azospirillales; family Azospirillaceae; genus Azospirillum. Next base: position 386,234 of record NZ_LGRA01000018.1, on the reverse strand, counting down.
CCCACAGCATGGCGGTGGTCAGCCTGCACCATGACGACACCATGGCGGGCGCGATCCGCGCCTGCGGCGTGCCGGTTACCGTCCTGCCCGGGAAGCTGCGCGACGTCGGACGGATCGCGGAAGTGTGCCGGCTGCTGCAGGAGACGAACGCCGATCTGATCCACACGCATCTGGGGTTCGCCCACGTCACCGGCACGCTGTGCGGCAGGCTGATGGGCCTTCCGGTCGTCGCGTCGCTGCACAGCATGCAGGAGCATCCGGCGGAGCGCTTCCGCGACCTCGTGCATTACCGGCTGCAACGCTGGGTCCTGCGCACGCTGTGCGACCGCATCATCGCCGTCGGCCCGCATGTCGCGGTGGCGCGCGCGGGCTATGTCGGCCGGGCCCGGATGGAGGTGATCGAGAACGCCGTGATCCCTCCTCCGCCGCTGTCCGCCGGGCGCCGGGCGGCTGTCCGCCACAGCCTCCTGGGATCGGAGCGCGACGACGGTCCCTTGTTCATCGCCGTCGGGCGGCTTTCGGCGGAAAAGGGGTTCGCCGACCTGATCGACGCCTTCGCGATCTTCGGCCGCAGCGACCCGCGTGCGGCGCTTGCCATCGTCGGCGGCGGGGAGCTGATGGGGGCGTTGCGCGCCCAGGTGGCCGGCCACGGCCTCGACGGCCGCGTGTTCCTGCCGGGCGCGCGCACCGACGTGCCGGAGTTGCTGGCGGCGAGCGACGTCTTCGTGATGCCGTCGCATTGGGAGGGCATGCCGGTCGCCGTGCTGGAAGCCATGGCGGCCGGCCTGCCGGTGGTCGCAACCCGTGTCGGCGATCTGCCCAATCTGGTGTCCGATCGGACCGGCCTGCTTGTCGAGCCGCAGGACCCCGCCGCCCTGGCCGGCGCGCTGTCCTCCATCGCCGGCACGCCGGACCGTTGGGCCCCCCTCGGCCGTGCCGGCAAGCGGCTGGTCGACGAGCGTTACAGCCCGGACGTTTGGGCAAGCCGCCTGTGCAGGCTGTATGACGAGGTTCTGGATGGCCGGTGGCCGGGGACGGGCCGTCGGCATTGGTCGGCCATCCGATCGATATTGTAGCAACCGACCGGTGACGGACACCCCGATGAGGCGATGTCTTCCTGCCCGGACTATCCCCACTGATGATGCTGGCTAGTCACTCTGCGCGCACGCCATTCCCGGCTTTTCCTCCTATAAGTGATAAACCGCCATGCCCACATCGTCGACGCGGCCGATGCGACGGACGACGATCCGTCCGACACCGAAAACAGCCGAGACCGGCCTCTGCGGGCCCTTGCCCGGAACATCCCCGATGTCGGTCCATCAGGCGCGCATTCAAGGGAAAACTTTCCTGATGACCGCACTTCCACGCGTCGCGATGCTGATCAACCAGTTCCTGCCGGGTATCGGCGGAGCCGAACGCCAGGTTGCCATGCTGGGCGCATTGCTGGCGGACCGGGGCGTGGACGTGCATGTCGTCACGCGCTGGCGCGACGGCTGTCCGGCACTGGAGCGTATGGGCGGGCTCACCGTCCATCGGGTTCCGGCCCGTGGCACGAAGGGGTTGGCCGCGGTGTCCTTCACGGCGCACGCGGCGGCGGCGCTGGGACGGATCCGGCCGGACATCATCCACGCCCATGATCTGCTGTCCTGCGGCACAACGGCGATGCTGGCCCGCTTGCTGTACGGCACGCCCGTCGTCGTCACCGCCCACCGCAGCGGCTCCATCGGCGACATCGGGCGCCTCCATGACAAGCCCTTCGGCGACACCCGCATCGCGTTGCTTCGGCGGAATGTCGACGCTTTCATCGCCATCAGCCGCGATATCAACGCCGAGCTGGCCGCGCACGGCGTTCCGGAAGATCGTCGGGTGTCGATCCCCAACGGCATAGACACCCGACGCTTCTCGTTGGCGACGCCTCAGCAACGGGCTGAAGCCCGGACGGCGATCGGTGTGCAAGGGGGGCCGGTCGCGTTGTTCGCCGGGCGTCTGGCGGTGGAAAAGCGCCTGGACCTTCTGCTGTCGGTCTGGCCCGACGTGCGGCGGTCGCACCCCACCGCCACGCTGCTGATCGTCGGCGACGGTGAGATGGAGGCGGAGCTGCGCCGCATCGAAAGCCCGGGCGTTGAGTTCCGCGGCCGGACCGACGACGTCCTGCCCTATCTGCGGGCCAGCGACGTGTTCGTTCTGCCCTCCATCGCCGAGGGGCTGTCCGTTGCCCTGCTGGAGGCGCAATCCACCGGTGCCGCCGTGCTGGCCACGGACGTCGGCGGCGCGCGGGATATCATCGACGATGGCGTGGACGGATTGCTGATCGAACCGGGCAACCCCGACCAGTTGCGCGACGGCCTGTTGCGGCTGTTCGCGGACGACGCCCTGCGCGCCCGCATGCGGCGCGCGGCAAGCGCCCGCGTCGCCCGGCGCAACGATATGGAAGGAGCCCTGGAAAAGCTGCTGGAGCTGTACCTGCGCCTGGCGCCCCGGCATGGCCGGATTCGGTATGCGCCGCATCCGTCAGCGCGGGTCGCCGACCGCCCGGGTTGGCGTCGGCGGTGATCCCTGATCCGGACCGAACGACCTTTGGGAGTGCCGGCGATGAGCAAGGCCCACAGGGCACTGCGGGGCGTCACCTACGCGTACGGGTCCTTCGCGTTGGAAAAGCTCCTGGTGCTTGCCACCACGGTGGTGCTGGCGCGCAGTATGCCGCCAGCCGACTACAGCCTGATCGCACTGCTGATGCTGTTCCTGATGGTCGCCGACAGCCTGCGCGACCTAGGCATCAAGGACGCCTTGGTCTATGTCGAGGATCCCGACGGCGGGCACGCCAGCACCGCCTTCCTGCTGATTTCCGCCATCGGCCTGCTGCAGGCGGTGATCGTCTTCGCCGCAGCCCCCATTGCCGGCGCCATGATCGACGATCCGCGCATCGTGCCGCTGCTCCAGGGGCTGTGCGCGGTGTTCGTCATCAACGCGCTCGGCAACACGCATGACGCCGTCCTTCAGAAAACCCTGCAGTTCGAGCGCCTCTACTCCGTCAACCTGGCCGCCTCGCTGGTCAAGGCGGTGATCACGCTCGCCTGCCTGTTCGCAGGGCTGAATTTGTGGAGCGTCGTCATCGGGCAGTTGGTCGGCGCATCGGTGCGCGCGGTGCTGCGGTGGCGGCAATCCGTCTGGCGCCCGCGCCTGCTGTTCAACCCGTCGTCCGCCGGCCATCTGATCCGCTATGGGCTCCATACCGCCCTGGTCGCCGTCGCCGGCCCGCTTCTGGGACGCGCCGACCAGTTCGCCGTGATGTCGTTGATCGGGCAGGAGGCGCTGGCCTTCTACTACCTGGCCTCGCGGATGGCCGAATTGCTGATCACGCAGATCAGCAGCGTGCTGACCGGCGTGCTGTTTCCGATGTTCGCCAGCATTCAGCAGGACCGGCCGCGCCTGCGCCAGAGCCTGCTGTTTGCCCTGAAGGCGACCGTGACCTTCACCGCTCCCATCAGCCTGGGCGTCGCGGCCACCGCGCCGGAGCTGGTGGAGGTGCTGTTCGGCCCCGCCTGGCGGGATACCGTGCCGGTGCTGCAGCTCCTGTCGGTGGCGGGCCTGCTGATCTCGATTCCCTGGGTGTCGGGTGACGTCTACAAGGCGGTCGGCCGCCCCGATCTGCTGACCAAGCTGATCGCCATCGAAAGCACCTACACGCTGGTCCTGGTCTGGGGTTTCGCCGCCGCCAGCCGATCGTTGGCCTGGACGGCGGCCGCCGTCTGCATCGGTTACGCGATCAACGCCGTCCTCCGGCTTGCGGTGGCGAGCCGGGTGATCGGCGTTCCGCCCTGGCAGTTCGTCGGAGCAATGGCGAGCCCTCTGCTGGCGTCCGCCGCGATGGTCCTGGCGGTGGAGATCTGGCGCACCCTGGCGCCCGCCGGGACGCCGTTCGGAGCGCCGCTTCCGGTCCTGGTGTCCAGCATCATCCTGGGAGCCGCCGTCTACGTCGCCGCGTATTTCGGGATGGAGCGGCAGGAGCTGTACGCGCTCTACCACCGGCTGCGCCACGTCTCCGACGAAGCCGTTTCCACCGCTCCCCAGCCCGAACAGCGCACGACCTGAGGGAGGGGCGGTGCCATGCCGAACTCAGGCGATCCAGCCGGCGCGGCGCCGGCTTTCCGGCCGACCGGCCTCTCGCGCCGGGCGCTTCTCGCCACAGCGGGCTCCATCGGCGCCGCCCTGGCCGTCACCGCGTCGCCGCTGCGGGCCGCCGCCCCGATCCCGTTCGATCGGCGGATCAACGGCGACGGCGCCCCATGGAACCGGCCGGTGCACGAACTGCCCCGGCACCCCGACAGCCGCAGCCTGGTGACCATGCTGTGGGAGCGGGGGAGCGACCGTCCGGGCAACATCAACCTGAACCTCGACGAGTCCTTCGCCGTCCATTATGCGGAGGACGCGACCAGCCTCTACCGCATCGCCGTTGCGTGGCCCAGCCCCCTGCACGGCACGCCGGTGCCATGGAATCCTGGCTGGCGAACGCCGCCGGGCACCGACCGCAAGGTCATCATCCTCGACCGCGCCAGCGGACGGGAATGGAACCTCTTCCAGGCGGTGTTCGAGGGCGGGCGGCTGAGCGCCACCAACGGGTCTCTGGTCCCTGGCCGTTACGACACCTACGAAGGCGTCAACCCACCGTCCCGCGGTGCCGGAATCCAGTATGCCGCGATGCTGGTGCGCGCCCACGAGGTCGGCGCCGGAACGATCCCGCACGCGCTGGCGATGTCGATCAACAACACCGACGGCCGGGTCTTCGTGCCGCCGGCGGCGAAGCTGGAGCATCCCGGGCCGTGGACCGGCATCCCCGAGGGAACCCGCTTTGCCCTGGCCGCGACCGACGCGGAGATCGACGCGTGGATCGGCCGGCTGCCGACGAAGCCGCGGGGCGCGCTGGCCCCGGCCGCCCGGACGATCGCGCGGGCGCTGCGCGATTACGGCTGGTTCATCACCGACACCGGCGGCGCGGCCAGCTTCGAGTTCGAGGCGCTCGTCTCGTCGCGGGCGCGCTGGGATCTGGTCGGGCTGGACGTTCCGATGCTCGCCGGGGGGCGGGAGTATCCGCGCGACCTTCTCGACGGGCTGCTGACACCCGACAACATCGTCGCCCTCTCGCCACCGGCCGGGCGGCTTTCAGCCAATGAGTGAACGACCATGAGCATCGTCGGCAGGGCACGGATCGTGGCACGGGATCTGATTGGGGCCGCCCTGGTCGCGTCGGGGTGGACCGCCCTGATACGGCGGACCTGCGCGCGGCGGGGACTGACCATCCTGATCTACCATGACCCCGACCCGCAAACGCTGCGGCGCCATCTGGCCTTTCTGACCCGCCGCTACAGCATCATCGGCATGGAGCACGCCTATCAGGCGTGGCGGCAGGACCGGTGGGACGATCTGCCACCCTGCCCGCTCGTCCTGACCATCGACGATGGCCATGCCGGCAACGTGGCGCTCGCGCCGGTGCTGCGGGAGTTCGGCGTGAGACCGCTCATCTTTCTGTGCAGCGAGATCGTCGGCACCCGCCGGGCTTTTTGGTGGCAGACACGGGCGGCACGGACGATCGGCATCGACGCGTTGAAGACACTGCCCGACCGCGAGAGGCGGGCGCGCCTGTCGGCCGCCGGCAGCGCTTCTGAGTGCGAGGCGCCAACCCGCCAGGCCCTGAGTTGGGAGGACGTCCGGGCGCTGGGTGCCGTGGCGGATTTCGGCGGCCACACGCGGACCCACCCCATCCTGACCCGATGCGACGATGCCACCGGCCTTGACGAGGTGGCGGGGTGCCGGCACGACCTGGAGGATCGGCTCGGCCGGCCCTGTCTGCATTTCGCGTATCCCAATGGGGATTGCGACGAACGCGAGGCCGGCTGGGTGGCGGAGACTGGCTATGCCACGGCGCGCACCGTGCGGTCCGGCTGGAACCGGCCCGACACGCCGCTCCTTCGGTTAAAGGGCTTTCTCATTCCCGATCAGGCGTCCGTCGCTTGGCTTGCCGCGAAGATCAGCGCGCCGGCGGATCTGCCGGCGGAGATCGCACAGGCGTGGCGGCACGCTCGGCGCCACCGGGCCGGCCGTCCCGCAGCCGGTCAAGGGGCCGGTCTGATCCGGTAGAAGGCGAAGCTGCCGTTCCGGAACAGCAGGTCCAGGCGATCCGGGTTGCGCTGGATGATGCCGGCCATGTTGTAGGTTTCCGGTTCGGGAACCCGCAGCTCCTGCAACAGATACTGCGCCTTCGTCGCGTCGGCGTAGGACCAGAAACGCGCGTCGGACGGCAGTTCCGGCCAGATCGAAGCGTGTCGTTGCGCAAACAGCCCGACGACCCGCGGGTTGCGCGCCAGGATGAGGCCGTCGGCCGGAACATCTTCGGCGATCTTGCGGAACAGCGCTTGGCTGTCGGCATCGGTGACGGCAAGGTCCGGCGCCGATAACTCATCGTGGGTGAGGTAGAACGGCACATAAAGCACCAGGAAGCCGGCGATGACCGCGCCAAACACCAGAGTGCCGCGACCGGAACGCTCGGCCAGGGCGGCGAAGACGGTCATGATGTAAAACATCATCAGGGGGACGACCGGCAAGGCGTAGCGGACCGGTTCCAGCCGAACCGGGAACAGCAGGATCATCGCGGTGTAGAGGACGGCGAAGAACTCGGCCGCCCCGGCCCCCCGCCGCACGCGGATCAGGAAACCGCCGAACGCGATCAGGACCAGCAGCAGCGCCACCCCGGCGTTGGTCACACGATCAAAGCCGATGCCGAAGATTTCCACGATCCCGCGGCCATAGGCCAGACCGACGTCGATCAGCCACCCGGTGGCCTCCGTGCTTCGCAGCCGTTCGAAATAGCCCAGGTAGGTGCCGGCGTCGGTATGAGCGATCCGGTTGGCGGCGAAGGCGCCCAGCGTGGCGGCGCCGACGGCCAGCGCCGACGGCCAGTCGGGGCGGCGCCGGACCAGGAACGTCGCAAGCAGGGCACCGGCCAGCGCCACGCCGGCCACCCGCGTGGAACAGGCCATCGCGACGGCCAACGCCAGCCCGACGACCGGCAGGCGGGCCCCCTTGCGCCGTCGCACCAGATCGCACAGGAGCAGGGCCGCATAACACCAGAACATGAAGGCGATGTCGGAAAGGATCAGATCCCGGCTGCGGAAGACGACCGGCGACACCCCGAACAGAACGGTGAGCAGAAACGCCCAGCGGAATCCCAGCCGCGGCAGCGCGATGGCGTAGACCAGAAGGACCGTTCCGGCCAGAAAGAACAGGTTCATCAGCTTGAACAGGAGCAGGGCCTGGTCGGGGGACGATCGCTCCGACAGCAGCCAGGCCACCGACAGCAGCAAGGGGAAGCCGGGCGGATAAGCGGCTGGCGATATGATGGCGTTCTCGGGATTGTGCAGATACATCGTGTCGTTGTACGGAAGACCGAGCGCGATGTTTTTGGCGTGCATGATGTAGAGCGCGAAGTCTCCAGCGATCCAGGTTTCCTGCGGCCGGAGGGTCGCGGCGTAGAAAGCGACAACAACGAGGACGAACAGCGCGGGCGCCACATGATCCACCCGCATCGTCGTCGGTGCGCGTTTCGAAGTCACCGCCCCCTCCGTCTCAAGGGAGGGGCGCCGGAACGGCCGATGTGCCCTCCATCGCATTGCCATCCCTCTCCTCGATCAAGATCGTGGCGAGGCCAAGCCTGCCGTCATCCACCGCCCGGCTTCAGGCGCGGCCGGGCGTTATGCCTTGCCCGACCATGGCGGTGGTCGCTCCCTGTCCGTTGCCGGGTCTGGCACCGATGCCGATACGGTCGAGGCCGATGTCGCTGTCGCCCATGGTGACGAACCAGTTTCCCCAGTTGGAAACCGTCGCCGCGAGGTCGGGATTGTCGTCCGCGACCTTCACCATCAGCCGCGTTTTCGCGATGATTCTCCCTGGCAGCACCTGGAACCCCATGCAGCGCAGACGCAGGTCCGCCTTGGGGTTCTGGGTTTTGCAGACCAGGGCTCCGGCTTTCTCCTTCCGGGCGACGCGCAAGCAATGAGCGAACAGTGCCGGAACGTCGCCCGGCTTGGCCAGATAGTCGGCCAGCAGCGCTATGGGAACGCCCCTCCAAACGTCCATGCACAGCACGGCGTAGCCGATGGCCCGTCCACCGCGCACGAGATAGAAGCGGCGATACCGCCGCGAGTCCGGCGCCGCATCGAAGCGCCAACGCACGCTCGCCTCGTCCCGGCGGGCCAGAACCGTGTAATGCGGCGAGACAGCGGACCACACGTCGCCAAGCCTCGCGTCGAAGGCATCGACCGCCGCGAACGAGGTCCGGCCAAGCAGGGCCGGCAGGACCGGCATCCGGCTGAACCAGGAAACCAGGGGCTGGGACGCCCGCAGGGCGGCGCGACGGACCGGATTCATGTTGGGAAAGGCGGCAAGCAGGGGGGCGACGGACAGCGGCATGGCATAGGTCGGAACGCTGCCCACCTCCCGCCAGCCACAGCGCGCGTACGCCTTGTGTGCGGTCTCGTTCATGCCGAGCGCCAGCGCCACAGGCTGGGCCGCAGCATGCGTCTCCATCAGGGCCGGCGCGATGCCGCGCAGCCGCCATTCCGGGGCGACCATGAGATCGACCGCCCAGGATGCCCCGCACAGGGCTGCCCCTGCCTTCAGTTGAACAGCAATGCCAGCCTGGTGCCCGACGATCCGCCCCTGGCGCTTGACGATCCAGATGTTCGGCCAAATGTCGGAGCCGAAGGCGGACACGCCATCCGGCCGGATATCGGGATTCGCCACGTGGCTGGACGGGTTATCGATGAACAGCCAGAACAGATGTCGTTGATCGCTCTGCCGGGCTCCTTCGCCGAACATGCGCCTTAGGAACTCGATCAAATCCCCCTGGTCGTTCGGACCGCAACGACCAACCGCCATGCGCATGGTTTCGACGAAACCCATGGGTTTCTCCCGGCCCAGTGAGAGTGGTTTCAACGGAAAAGTCAGGCCTTCGCGCACCCTTGCACATGCATTCGCGCATTGCGCATCTTTTAGTTTTACTGCAAAATACCCAGATTGTAAGCGCGCAGTTGAACTACCACCAACGTTGGCAAAAAATTGATCATGTATTTGACGGTCATTTCCAAATTCCTTAATAAATTCTTGAGTTCTAGATCTTTTCCCTAGTATATCTTTCTGAATCCTCAATTGCTTTTCCGGACTCTGCTCGAATAGCTCACACATTCCGTCAACTTTATTGTTTGGCATGGCCTTTTGCGATTTCCGTCACCACGAAAGGCGGTTCTTGCCCAGATAAATTCTGATATCGCCGCAGTCCCTTCGCAAAGTCCTCGTTCGTGGACTTGCCAAAGTTGCGGAGCGGACGACTGTTCCGCAGCGGCCGTCGAAAGCGCGGTGGTAACACGGCACATCCACCTGGGACGAAAAAGCCCTCGTTTCCCAGACGTTTGGATAAGCTTGGGCTACCGAACGGAGAGGATGGCCCCCGATGTGGGGCTACCTGAACTGAGATGACGCGGGGATTTGAGACCGGTGGCGAAGCGCGAGCTACGCAGAGTGCCGCGTCCGAATGCCCTGCCATCGGATTCGTCCGGTCCGGCGGGGCAAGCCACGCTCAGCCGCCGGTCGGGAACTGGAAACCAGCTCACCGACAGACAGCCTCGGTTATGCCGCCACACACGGCCCATAAACGGGATCGGCGGCGCGAGCCGCCTCAATGACGAGGGGATGACCAGCCTCACTCCCGCCGGAAGATCAGCGACGTGTTGATGCCGCCGAAGGCGAAGTTGTTGGACATCAGGTGCTCGATCTCCAACGGCCGCGCCTCCCCCCGCACATAGTCCAGCGGGGCGCAGCGCTCGTCGACGGTGTCCAGGTTGGCGGTGGGAACGAACAGGCCGTCCTGCATCATGGCGATGCCGAGCCAGGATTCGATGGCGCCGCACGCCCCCAGGGAATGGCCGAAATAGCTCTTGAGCGAGTGGATGGGCATCCGTTCGCCGAACACCGCGCTGGTGGCGGCGGTTTCGGCGATGTCGCCCCATTCGGTGGCGGTGCCGTGGCCGTTGACGAAGCCGATGGCGTCGGCCGACAGGCCGGCGTCGGCCAGCGCCTGGCGCAGGGCGATCTCCATGGTTTCGGCCTGCGGCTGGGTCACGTGGTTGCCGTCGGAGTTGCAGGCGAAGCCGACCAACTCCGCATGGATGCGGGCGCCGCGGGCCAGCGCGTGATCGCGCTCCTCCAGGATCAGGGTCCCGGCACCCTCGCCGATCACCAGCCCGTCGCGGTCGCGGTCATAGGGGCGGGGCGAGCTGTGCGGGCTGTCGTTGCGGGTGGAGGTGGCGAACAGCGTGTCGAACACCGCCGATTCCGTGACGTCCAGCTCATCCGCCCCGCCGGCGACCATCACGTCGGCCTTGCCCCACTGGATCGCCTCATAGGCATAGCCGATGCCCTGGCTGCCCGAGGTGCAGGCGCTGCTGGTGGGGATCACCCGGCCGGTGATGCCGAAGAACAGGCCGATGTTCACCGCCGCCGTATGGCTCATCATCTGGATGTAGCTGGTGGCGTTCAGCGTCTTGGACCGGCCGGCGGTCATCAGCTCGGCAAAGGCGATCACCGGCGCCGGGCTGCCAAAGGACGAGCCGTAGGCGATGCCCGTCCGCCCCGACCGGATCACCGGGTCGTCCAGCAGGCCGGCGTCCTCCAGCGCGCGTTCGGTGGCGCGCACCGCCATCCGGGCCACCGGCCCCATGGTGCGGGTCTTCTTGCGGGGATAGCGGTTGTCGATGGAAAAGCCGGGCACCGGCGCGGCCAGCCGGGTGTTGATCCCCTCGAAACGGTCCCATTCGCTCATGGTGCGCACGGCGGTCCGCCCCGCCAGCATGTGGGCGCGGATCTCCGGCCAGCTGTCGCCGAGCGCGGTGACGCCGCCCATCCCGGTGACGACGACCCGGCGCGTCATACCATGCCCCCGTTCACCGAGATCACCTGCCGCGTCACATAGCCGGCCTCGTCCGAGCACAGGAAGGCGACGGCCGCCGCCACCTCCTCCGGCCGGCCCAGGCGGCGCATCGGGATGGCCTTCATCACCTCGTCCACCGGAACGTCCTCGATCATCTGGGTTTCGATCACGCCGGGAGCGACGCAGTTGACGGTGATGTTCCGCTTCGCCAGCTCAATGGCCAGCGCCTTGGTGGCGCCGATGATGCCGGCCTTGGCGGCGGAGTAGTTCACCTGCCCGCGGTTGCCGGTCAGCCCCGACACCGACGACAGGGTGACGATCCGCCCGCCGCGGCGGGCCGACACCATCGGCATCACCAACGGCTTCAGCACATTGTAGAAGCCGTCCATGTTGGTCCCCAGCACCGAATCCCAGTCGTCGTCGGACATGGCGGGAAAGGCGGCGTCGCGGGCGATGCCGGCGTTCAGCACCACGCCGTAATAGGCGCCGTGGGCCTCCAGCTCCGCCTCCAGGGCGGCGAGGCAGGCGGCGCGGTCGGCGATGTCGAAGCCCAGCAGCCGGCCGTCGCCACCCGCGGCGCGGATGGCGCCCAGCGTCTCCTCCGCCCCGGCACGGTCGCGGCCGTAATGGACGGTCACGGCGAAGCCGTCGCGGGCCAGCCGTTCGGCGATGGCGCGGCCGATGCCCTTGGAGGCGCCGGTGACCAGGATGCGTCGCGTCATGTGTCGTTCTCCAACAGGCTTCGGGCATCCTGGGGCTGGTAGACGGTCAGCTGCGCCTCCGCCACGGTGTCCCCCGCGGCCGATCCCTTCGCTACGGTCACCGCGCAGTCGAAGACGCCCATCTCGCCGTCGCGGTAGACCAGCGCGACCCGGATGCCGACCCGCGTTCCCACAGGGAACCACGGCTGTCGCGCCGCGAAGTTGCGGGTGCCGAGCAGCAGGCCGAGCCGCACCGGCGCCCCCGCCCGCCGCGCCTCCACCCCGACGAAGGCGCCGCAGGCCTGGGCCATCCATTCGATCGCCAGATGGGCCGGCGCCCCCCGGTCGCGGTCGATGAACGGGTCGCCGGCGCGCACGGTCACCGACGCCTGCAGGCCGTCGGCGGTGTAACCGTCCACCGCGTCGATCAGGATCATCGGGCGGCCGTGGGGCAGCAGATCGTCGATGGGCCAGGGACAGGGCGTCATGACCAGTCCCCCCGGCCGAGCACCAGCGCCACGTTCGAGCCGCCGAACGCGAAGGAGTTGCTGAGCATCGCCGCCCGCCCGTCGCCACCCGCCGCCAGACGGCTGCCCGGCACGGTCAGGGCCAGCGGCGGGATGGCCGGGTCGGCGGCGCCGTCCCACAGGTGCGGCGGCAACAGCCCATCGGGGTTGCTGTCGGCGTGCAGCGCCAGCCACAGGAAGGCCGCTTCGCAGGCCCCGGCGGCGCCCAGGGTGTGGCCGGTCATGCCCTTGGTGGAGCTGCACGGCGTGGCCGGGCCGAACAGGGCGGCGACCGCCTTCCCCTCCATGGCGTCGTTGAGCGGCGTGCCGGTGCCGTGAAGGTTGATGTAGCCGATGTCCCCGGGTTCCAGCCCGGCATCGTCCAGCGCGGCGCGCATGGCGGCCAGCGCCCCCCGCCCCTCCGGATCGGGGGCGCTGACATGGTGGGCGTCGGAGCTTTCGCCGACCCCCAGCAGCGACACCGGCGCGGGATCGCGGGTCAGCAGGAAGGCCGCGGCGGCCTCGCCGATGTTGATGCCGTCGCGGTTGGCGCTGAACGGCTGGGACAGCCCGGCCGACACCGCCTCCAGCGCGGCGAAGCCGCCCAGCGTCATGCGGCACAGGGTGTCGGCCCCGCCCACCACCACGGCGTCGCACAGGTTGGCGGCGAGCAGCCGGCGGGCCGATCCGAACACCTTGCCGCTGGACGAGCAGGCGGTCGCCACGGTGTAGGCCGGCCCCTCCAGCCCCAGCGAGCGGGCGATGAACGCCCCCAGCCCGCCGGTTTCCTGCTGGCGGTAATGGAAGTTTTCCGGCCAGGCGCCGGTGCGGCGGCGGACCAGGAAGGCGGCCTCCCCCTCCGCGATGCCGGCGGTGCTGGTGCCGGCCAGCACGGCGACGCGGTCGCGGCCGAAGCGGCGGGCGGCCTGCTCCACCGCGTCGGCGATCTGATCGAGAGCGAGGCGCATCAGGCGATTGTTGCGCGGCTCCGGCCCCGGCTCCAGCCCTGGCGGCGCCTCGGCGGCGGCCCCGACGAAGACGGTGCGGCCGGGGATCAGGTCGTCGCGCGGAACCAGCCCGGCGCGGGTGCCGGCGAACAGCGCGGCGCTCACCGCGGCCTTTCCCGTGCCGATCGGGGTGACCAGTCCCATGGCGGCGATGCCGGGGCGGATCACGGCGCCGCTTCCTGCGACTGGACGTCGATCTCGTAGCCCCAGGCGCGGTTGACGTAGTGCATGGTGCCGGTCCACGGACCGCCGGTGGTCCAGCTGTGGTCGGCGTGCAGCAGCTCCTTGCCGTCCAGACGGACGGTGCGGGCGTGCGGCTCCTCCGTCAGATCGCCGCCGGCGGCGGCCAGGGCGCGGCGCACCACCGCCTCCGGCCAGTACAGCACCACCAGATCGGCCAGCATGCTGCCGGGCCTCACGCTGGCGGGCAGCCAGGGGGCGGTCTCCACCTCCACCCCGGCGTCGGTCCAGGTCAGGGTCATGGCGCGGCGGCCCAGGGTGTCGAGGCCCACCAGCATCAGCCGCTCCGGCGTGACGCTGAGGTGCCCTTCAAAAACGAAGGTCTGGTCCCCATGTCTTCCGGTGATCAGCTGCACCGCCTCCACCCGGCGGCCGAGGTCGCCGGGTCGCGGCAGGGTGATCCGCTGGTCAGGGGCCAGCAGGGGCTCTCGGGGATCCGGGGCCGGCGCGGCGACGCATCCGCCGAGAGTCAAGGCCAGCGCGATCCAGGCGTGTCGGGTCATGCGTGTGTGGGACCTAGGGAAAAGTCGCGGCACCCTACACCGATTCATTCGTAATTGAACAGTTCACGCAGCGCGTCCGCGCCGACCGCCGCGCGGCCAGCGGCGCCAGCAGGAACGCCAGCGTGATCCCGAACAGCATGGTCAGGCCGAAGCCGTGCACGGCGGCGGCCCGGCTGACCACCAGCAGGCCGAAGGACAGCAACGTGGTCAGCGTCGCCAGCCACACCGCCAGCAGGGTGACCGGCTGCCGGCCCGCCCCCGCCTCGGCGCAGAACACGGCGTAATCCACCCCGATGGCCAGGATCAGGATCAGCGCCATGACGTGGAAGAAGGTGATGCTCTGCCCGGTCAGGGCGACCAGGGCCGGGGCGAGCGTCACGGCGGCCAGTGGCGGCAGCATGATCCACCCCACCCGCCGCCAGCCGTAGCGCCACGCCAGCGGCCCCACCATCAGCAACGCCGACACCGCCACCAGCAGCAAGGCCCGTTCGCGGTACTTGCCCAGCAGCGCGCTGAAATCCGCCGCCGGGTCCACCAGCTGGACGCCCTCCACCCCGGCCAGCGCGGCGCGCACGGCGGCGGGGTTGGTCAGCCCCTGCAAGGTCACGGCGTGCAGCCCCGGCCCCAGCACCAGATCGCCCAGCAACGGCACCGTCCCCACCGCGTCCGGCACAGCCAGGGGCGCCGGCGGCGCGGCGTCGGTGCTGCGGACGGCGTCCGGCAGGCCAGTCTGCGCCCGGTAGCCGTCGAGGAACGGCTCCTCCAGCGCGGTGCGGACCAGGGCGGCGTTGTCGCGCTGGCGGGCGGCGGAGGGGACAAAGGCGGCGGGCGACTGGTAGCCGGCGATGGCGCCGTCGCGCACCAGCCCGGCCAGACGCCCGGCCAGCGCCTCTTCCTTTTGCAGCGCCTGTTCGTCGGCGGCGGCGCGCACCAGCAGGAATTGCTGCGCGGTGGTGGCGCCGATCAGGCGCTGGATCTCCTCCTGCTGCCGGGTCAGGGCCGGGGATATCGCTTGAAGCCGCCGCACGTCGTCATCGACCTGCAGCCGCGCCATGCCGGCAACCCCGGCCAGCGCCAGGGCCACCAGCATCCCCAGCCGCAGCCGGCGCAGCCGCGGGATTTCCCAGAAGCGCCACAACCGTTCGGCGGCGCGCAGCATCCCCGCGCCATGCCGCACCGTTGTGCCGCGGTCGAGCAGGGGCAGCCACAGCACCACGGTGAGGAAGGAGGCCAGCAGCCCGGCGGCGGAGAACACCGCGATCTGCCGCAGCCCCGGAAAGGGCGCCAGCGCCAGCGTGGCGTAGCCGATCAGCGTGGTCGCCAGCCCCAGCACGATGGCCGGCCGCACATGGTCGAGCCGGTCCTTCGGCGTGGCGGTCCGGTCGTCGAACAGGCCGCTGCTGTAATGCAGCCCGTAATCCACCGCCACCCCGATCAGGCTGGTCCCGAACAGCAGGGCCGCGACGTGCAGTTCTCCGAACAGCAGCAGCCCGGCGGTGAAGCCCATGGCGATCCCCACCCCCAGCGCCAGCACATTGTGCAGCAGCGGCCCCACCCGCCGGAACACCACCAGGATCAGCAGCACGGTCCCGCCCAGCTCCAGCATGGACAGCAGCGTCGCCTCGGCGATCGCCGTGCTCGACCCGGCCTGGGCGAAGAAGATCGCCCCCAGCCGCTTGACCTGCAGACCGGGATGCGCGGCGGTCAGCGCGGCGACGGACGCGTCGAACGCCCCGACCACCCGGTCCTGCACGTCGAGGTCGAAGGGCTCGCGCGACAGGGTGGCGCCGACCAGGACCCAACTGGTGGCCCCCTCGGTCACGCTCAGCATGCCGTCGTCCAGCGTCAGCCGGGACAGCGGAAAGGGCAAGCCGGTCAGGAAGGACGGCAGCAGCAGGAAGGGGTCGTTGCGCAGCAGCCCGGCATCGGCCATGCCGCCGACGCCGAACAGTTGCGACAGTGCCCGCAGGGCCAAATCCTCCCCCCGGCCGGCCAGCAGGGCGGCGCGGTCGGGGTCGCTCAGCAGGCCATGGCGGTGGGGGAAATATAGGGCGCCCATGGCGCGCAGTCGGGCCGGGTCCATCCCCTCGTTGACGGCGGCGACCAGCCCGGTGGCGCCGAGGTCGGCGGCCAGGGTGGTGGCGGCGCCGCGGGCGGTGCCACGGTCGGCGGCCCCGACCAGGGCGATGACCCGGCGGCCCAGCGCACGGGACACCGCCTCGTTCGCGCGCTGAAGGGTCGGATCCTGCTCTTCCCGCGGCAGCAGGGCCAACAGGTCGGTGCGCAGCGGCAGCCCCGCCTGCACCCGCCAGCCGAGATAGGCGCAGCCGGACAGGACCACCAGCAGCCAGAGGAGCGCCGGCAGCCGGCCGGACAGGCGATGGCGGGTCATGGCGCCTTCAGGCCGCCCAGCAACTGCTCCTCGTCGGGGTCAGGCGCGGCGGTGGACAGCGCCTGGTCCAGGAAGGTCAGCCGGTCGCTGTCGCCGTCCGGCTTCACGATGTCGACCGTTTCCACGAAGCGGTTGCCGCGCACCTCGATCCGGCGGATCGGCATGGCGGGATCGTCGGCCTTCAGCGGGGTCAGCCGCAGGCTCCACCCCGACGGCCCGCTGTCGCGGGCGACGGCGAACGCGCCGTCCAGCGCCGACCAGTCGCCGGTCAGCGCCCCGCCCAGCATGGTGTACATCCGCGACATGAACGGCAGCTTGGCGGCGGACAGCCGCATGGTCTCGCTGCCCCGGACCTCCTGCATCAGCCCGGCCGGGTTCATCACCGTGGTGATGCCGAAGGGCTTTTCCACCCGCCAGACCAGGCCACGGCCGGGGGCCAGCAGGAAGCGCCCCTCGCTTTTCAGCGGCGTGTCGAACCCCTTGAGAACGCGCTCCTGCACGAAGCGCCCGCGCAGGATCTGCCCTTCGGCCAAGCGCACCGGATCGGCGGCCCCGGCGGGGTGGGCGGCGATGGCGGCCAGCATCAGCAGCAGCGCCGACAGCGCCGCCCGAACACGGAAACGGATCACAGCAGCGCCCTCACCTTCTCGATCAGCACGGCCGGCGATTCGAAGGCCAGCGACTGGTCCTCCAGCGCGACGGCGAGCTGGGTGGTGCGGGCCTTGGTCAGCAACTCGCCCGTGGCGGCGTCGTGGAGGCGGTAGTCGATGCGCAGGCGGTTTTCATACTCCACCAGCGAGGCGGTCACCCGCACCGTCTGGTTGAAGCGGATCGGGCGGACGTATTTCAGCTGCATGTCGACGATGGGCCACATGAAGCCCGACTCCGCCATCTCCGGGTAATTGTAGCCGATGCGGTCCAGCAGGGCACAACGTGCCTGCTCCAGATAGCGGGCGTAGTTGCCGTGCCAGACCACCTGCATGGGGTCGAGGTCGTAGAACTGCGCCTGGATCGTCACGTCGGCCGAGATCATGGGTCCCCCGTGGGCCCGGAAGCCCAGAAATCGAAGAAGTTGTACCATTGGAACGGGTCGGCCAGCGTGTGCCGCTCCAGGCTGCTGGCGAAGGCCGCGGCGTAGGCGGCCAGCGCGTCGGCACGGCGCTGGCGTGGCAGCTCGATCCGCTCGGCCAGACGCTCGGCGTAGAGCCGGTGGCGGTCGCCGTCGCGCCGGCAGAACAGCAGATAGACCGGGCATTCCAGCAGCGACGCCAGGATGTAGGGCCCCTGGGAGAAGGGTGCCGGTTCGCCCAGGAAGGGCACCGCGCTGACCCGGCCGCCGGCCGCCCCGCCGCCAACCACGACTGGGGTCCGATCGCCGGCGATCACCACCCAGGCGCCCTGCTCCACCCGCTCCTTCAGCGCGATGGCGGTGTCCGGCCCGATCTCCGTCACCTGGAAAGTGTTGACCGCGGCCTCCGGGTTGAACTCGCGCAGGACGCGGTTGTAGTTCTCGGCGTGGCGGGTGTGGACCAGGACCAGCAGCCGGCGCCGCGCCGCATCGTCCAGCAGGGCACGCGACAGGTCGACGTTGCCGACATGGGCGACGATGAAGACGGCCCCCTGGGCACTGGCCTCCGCCACGCGCAGGGCGTCCACCTCCGCCGGCTCGACGGTGCCGGCGTCCATCCCGCCGGTCCAGGCGGCGAAGGTGTCCAGCGCCCGCCCGGCGAAGGACAGGAAATGGCGGTAGCCGTCCCACCAGCCGGGGGCGCGCGCGATGCCCTTGGCGGCGAAGGCGCGCGCCAGGAAGGCGCGGGACACCCGACGCTGCTCCGTCCCGGTCAGGTAGAAATAGAGGACGATGGGCGCCAGCACCGCCATGCAGCCGCGTCGGCCGAACAGACGGTAGGCGGCGGCGCAGAAGCGTAGCCCCCAATACAGCCCCCGTTCCCCCAAGCCCGCCCAATGGCTCGGCCCCTTTGGAGGCGGTATGTCCAGCGGCGGCGGGCGGTTGGCCAGGATCGACGGCAACCGCGCCAGCATGGTGAAGACCAGCCGCGTGTGCATCCACGAGATGCGCAGGTTGTCCCGCAGCGTGTCGAAATTCGAGGTGTTGTCGGGCGGATAGGTGACCCGCACCGGCAGCTCCGCCACCGGCGTGCCGCGCCAGAACAGGCGGACCATGATCTCGGTGTCGAAATCCATCCGGCGCCCGACCGCCACGCCGGTTGCCAGCAGCGAGTCCACCGGGGCCAGCGGATAGACGCGGAACCCGCACATGGTGTCGCGCAAACGGAACGACAGGGTTTCCACCCACACCCAGACATGGGTGATCCACCGCCCGATGGCCCGCCCGGTGGGGATGCTGTCGTCATAGACCGGCCGGCCGGTCACCACCGCGTGGGGATGCCGACGGGCCAGGGCCAGCAGCCGGGGCACGGCGGCAAGGTCGTGCTGCCCATCGGCGTCGACCTGCACCGCGTGGGTGAAGCCGGCGGCCCGCGCCAGCCGGAAGCCCTCCATCACCGCGGCGCCCTTGCCCTGGTTCACCGCCAGCCGGTGAACGGTGACGCCGCCGGCCGGGTCGTGCAAGGCGGCCAGGACGGTCCGCGCCGGCTCGGCGCTGCCGTCATCGACCACGAACACCGGCAGCCCCTCGGCGCGCAGGGCGGCCACCACCGCGCCCACCACCCGCCAGTGGTCGTGGCTGGGCACGACGGCGCAGGCATGGAAGCCGGGCGACGCCGTCATGCGCCGTCGACCTTGATGGTGCCGGAGGTCAGGATCCCGCCGCCGTCGCGGTATTCGAAATTCAGGCGCCGACGTGCCGGTTCATGGCGCAGAAGCAGCGTGACGAGGCGGCCCGGCGTGATCACCCGGCGGAACTTCACCTGAAAATTCCGCGCCGCCCCGATCGACAGCCCAAGATGACGGTCGGCGTTCCTCACCGCCCAATCGAGCAGCGCCACCCCTGGCACGATGGGGAAGTCGGGGAAATGCCCCTCCAACGCCGCCAAGTCCGGCGCGATGACCAGATCCAGTTCGACACCGCCATCGACGGGGCGCAGCGCCTGCGCAGCGGGTTCGGTGGGTTTCACCGGCGTCTCCTCGATGAACAGGGCGGCAAGCGTAGCGCCGCCGCGCTTGCCCAGCGGCGCGGTCGGCACGCGGTCGACGAAGCGCCACAGCCGCGGCAGGCCCGCCGGTTCCTGCGTCGCCGCCAGCTCCCGCCGCAACAGGCGGCCGAACCGGAACGGCCCCAGCCCAGCCAGCCGTGCCGCCCCCGCCGGGCTGGGGACCACCGCCGCCCCCAGGCGCGGGCCGCCACCCTCACCCTCACCGTCCACCACCACCAGGGCGGCGTCGGCCACCCAGGGCAGGCGGGACAGCTGCTGTTCCACCTCGGCCAAGCTGACGCGCTTGCCCTCGATCTTCACCACGCCGTCGGCCCGGCCCAGCAGATGAAAACCGCCGTCCGCCGTGACCTCGACCCGGTCCGCCCCGTCGAACACCCCGTTGGGGGCGTAGGGGGACCGCACGCGCATCAGCCCGCTGTCCGTCCGCTCCACCCGATTGCCGGGCAAGGGGCGCCAGGGCGGCGCGCCACCATCCCCACCACGTTGACGCAGCGCGACGGCCCCGGTTTCGCTGCTGCCGAAAATCTCGGTGGGGGCGGTGCCCAACACGGCAGCCGCCATCCGCACCGCCGCCTCCGGCAGTGGGGCGCCGGCGGACAGCACCAGGCTGGGCCGCCGGTCGGCCGGCAGCGGCGCCAGACCCTCCAGGCGGTTCAGATGCGCCGGGCTGGTGATCAGTGCCGCCTCGGCGGACAGCGCCGCGAGCGCGGTTTCCCACAGCTCGTGCGCCTCCCCGGCAAAGGGCCGCCCGCTCGCCAGCGGCCAGCCCAGGCGGAAGGCCAAGCCGTAGGCATGCTGATGGGACACCGTCGCCAGCACCCAGGCCGCGGCAGGCACCGCAGCGCCCAGCGCCGCGTCCACCGTTGCCACCTCCCGCTCCAGATGCCGCAGGGTCTTGGCGACGCGCTTGGGCGCACCGGTCGAGCCGGAGGTGAAGACCACGAGCGGCGACGCCGGATCGAGCGCTGCCGGCGCCAGCCCGCCGTCCCCCGACTCCAGCCGCAGGCATGGTTCGGCGAGCGCAGCCCCGTCGGTCACCAACAGATCCCAGCCGCCGCGCAAATCCTCCAGCGTGCCGGGCTGGACGTTGTGGGGCAGGACCGCTTCGGCACCCGCCAGCCACAGGGCGAACAAGCCCACCGCCCCCCAATAGGCGTCGGCGGTGACCAGCAACCCCCGCCGGCACCCGGCCCGGCGCAGGCGCAGGGCGTTGGCGGTCACGTCGGAACGGAACCGGGCGTGGTCGATCACCACGCCGCCGCTGGACGCCAGCGGCCCGGCCCGGCCTTCGATCAGGAGGCGGCTCAGTCCATGGGCGGACAGCGCGGTCATCGCGCGGCTCCCCGCACCCGGCGGCGGACCAGCCATTCGCCGGCGAACAGCACCCCCATCGCCACATAGGACAGCAGCCCGGTCCACAGCGCCCATGCCGCGTCGCTGCCGGCGACCGCCAGGGCGGTGGCAACGGCGGCGTTGACCGTCAGCCACACCGCCCACACCCAGGTGACGGTGCGGCAATAAGCCTGACCTTCCGGCGGAAGATCCGGTTCGCGCAAGCGGGCCAACCGCTCGATCAGCGAGGGGGGATGGCGCAGCGTGACGGCGAAGGCCGCGGCGAATCCCAGGCTGAGCACCACGGGATAGGCGCGCGCCGCCAGCCATGGGTCCAGCGGCAACAGGGCCGCCATGGCCCCGGCGGCGGCCAACAGCGGCACGCGCCATACGCGCGCCGCCGCGCCACCCGACAGCACCAGCCGCAGCCCGATCAGACCCACCGCCACCGCCACGAATCCCGCCGGCGCCACCGTCTCGCGCGCGGCATAGACCAGAAGCGGATACAGCATGCCGGTGGCGGCCACGGTGATGGTCGCCAAAGGCAAGCCCTTAGGCGGCAAGAAGCGCCTGCACGCGGTCAAGAACATCGCCGACGGTGCGCACAGTCTTGAACTCCTCGGGCTTGAACTTGCGCCCGGTGAGAGCCTGAAGTTTCACCACGAGATCAACCGCGTCGATGCTATCCAGATCCAGATCTTCGAACAGGCGGGATTCGGGGGTAACCGTTCCCGACGGCACCTCGAACATCTCCTCCAGATAGCCTTTCAACTTTTCATAGACTTGGTCGCGGGTCAGCATGCCCGTTCACTCCGCTTTTTGTGAATGCACGAAGACCGCAAGGCTCTGCACATTGAAAAAATGCTTCTTAACGTTGTCCGTAGCGGAATCGATCTTGATACCGAAACGCTTGCGCAGGGCAATACCAAGCTCCAGGGCGTCAATGGAATCCAGGCCCAACCCCTCAACAAAAAGTGGTTCCAAACTGTCAATGTCCTCAGGCCGGATGTCTTCCAGCTTGAGAGAATCCACAATCAGCCTTTTAATCTCCAACTCCAGATCAACCATCAGCCAAACATTCCATGTAATACTCTTCGAGTTGGCGAACCAACTTACGAGCGGCGAGAGACCGGTACTTATAGCCCATCCATTGGCTAGCGTCCAGGCGCTCCCCAACCTGGACGTGAAACCGCGGACGGCGGGACGGAACCATCCACCACGGCTCCCCTTTTACCAGCGTCAATGGCCGGCAGATGATGGTGACGAGCTGGATGTCGGCCTCCAGCATCGTGGCGATGTTGGCGAAGCCGCGGCGAAAGCGCGGCGGTTCCCCCGGCGTGGTGCGGGTGCCTTCGGGGAAGATGATCAGGCTTTCGCCGCGGGCCATGGAGTCCCGGCACGCTCCCAGCAGCGCTTCCGGCTCCAGGTCGTTGCGGATGTACCCGGTCCCGCGCACCAGGCGTCCGAGATAGGGGCTGTCCCACAACGCCCCCTTGACGATGCACTGGCTGCGCGGCACCAGCCCCATCAGCAGCACGACATCCAGCAGGGTGGGATGGTTGGCGACGATCATCACGCCGGTGGCGGCGCGCAGCCGGTCGGCCCCGTCCACCGTCACTTCGATCACGCCCAGCCGTCGCAGGCTCCAGACATAGCCACGGAACAGCCAATGGACGAGCCGCTGGTTGCGCGCCCACCGCGTCGGTCCCGCCGGGGTCAGGAGGCTCACCAACGGAAACACCGTCAGGGCGAGGACCGCCCCGCCGCCGAACAGCGCGGCAAAGGCAAGCCCGGTGCAGACCTGACGCCGCAGATGATCCAGCCGCTCACCCATGATGCCGCCACGTCCAGACCATGCGCGCACCCGTCGACGTGACCGTCCGCTCCGGCGCCAGCAGGAAGCGCAGGAAATCCGACACGGCGGACAGGGCCGGCGGCGCCCCGTCGCGGTTCGGAGCAGCCTGGAACAGGATGTCGTCCCCCGCCTCCAGCAACAGGGCGCAAACCATGGGCAGCCCGGCGTCGCCGTCCTCACGGAACGCGGCGTAGGCGTCGGGCAGCGGATCGTCGCCATAGAGCAGAAGCACCGGCTCGCCCGGTCGCTCGGCCAGGAGCGCCGCAGCCTCCAGCAGGCCGAAGCCGAAGCTGTCCTCCCCGGCGGCAAGCGCCGTGTGGCCGGCGCGGTTGCCGGTGTGGATGGACAGCAGCCCGGCCAGCCCATGGTGGACCGACATGCTGAATTCCGTCGGCGACGGCGGATCACCCGCCGCCAGAGACTCCAGGATGGTCAGCGTCCGCCCCAGCTCGCCATGGCGGGAGGCCAGGACGTAGCGCGCCCGCGCCGCGCCGTCGCCGCAGGCCAACGCCGCCGCGATCAGCCTCTGCCCAAGCGGGGTCGCCCGCCGACGCAGCATCATGGGCAGGGCGGGCGGCGGCGCCTCGTCCACCGCCGACGGCGGGGCGCCGGCCCAGTCCCGCCACGCGGCGCGCGTCTCGCGCCCCGGCGTCCAGGCCGACCAGCGGCGCACGGCGAAGCGCAGCCCGGCTTGCGCGGGTCCGCTGCCGGGCAACAGGGGCTCCATCACCACGGCCCCGGTCACCGGTTCGCGCGGTGGAGGGACTGCTCGATCTCGTTCTCCAGCGCCTTGACGTTGGTGTTGTAGGCGCGGTGAACCGTTCCCCCCTGTTCCTTGAGGTTCGAGGTCATGACGTGTTCGATGCTGTAATGGTCCTGGGTGTAGCGGATGTTGACGACCATGGTGTGGGTCCGCCATTTCTGGGTGGCCCGCATCAGACCGGGCTGAAGCCGCTCGATGGTCCAGCGCCGCGCCGCCGCCGCTTCCACGATCGCCTGCTCGACCGACTTCATCGGCAGGGGCTGGGCCGCCGGCGGCACCGGATGGTCGGTGACGGTGTAGATCGGCTGCTGCCGGTTGCAGGCCGCCACTCCCAGCAGGGCCACCAACGCCAGACCCGCCGCCTTCCCACGCTTGGCCAGAACCATGTCGCCCCCTTTTCCCCCACAAGACCGTCCAACCCGGACGCCGCCTGTTCCGCGGCACGAGGCGCTGCATACCACACTCATATGATGGTGTGTATCGGTCCACTCGCCTTGTGATGGCAATGGAATCGTCGGGAGATAACCCTTCAGGATCAGGAATGAGCGCGGCGCACGGTTGTCCGCGACGCCCCTCGCCCGAATCGCCGGTGGACGGGTCAGTTCCGGCGGACGCTCAATTCCGCCAGCTTGGCCTGAATATCCTCGTCGAGGTTCGTGACCCACCGGTTGTAGGCCCGCTCCACCCCGTCATCGCGTTTTTCCATAGTCTTCGCGGTGACCAGAACGGTCCTGTCGCTTTCGCCGGAGAAGATGACGTCGGTCTCGACGTACCACGGCCACCGTTTGAAACAGCTGGCGCGCACCTGCCCGTCTTCGATGCGCCGGAATCGCCAACCACGCCGAGCTCCGGCTTCTGTGGTCGCCCCTTCGATCGCCGCCAGCGGGAGCGCCTGTACGCGTGACGGTAGCGGATGTTCCAGCGTGGTCGGCATCGCCCGTGTTTGACATCCGGCAATGACCAGGGCGGCGGCTGGGCACGCCCGCTTCCGTTCCGACGGATGCAGGAGGGAATCCCGTCCGCTGAATGGAGAAAGATCAGGGCGAACCCTGGCGGCCCGGCAATTTGACTTTGGTTTAGCAACGCCCCGTCGGCCGGAACCCGTCGCAGCGAACCGAGTTGACCCCTGTCTTGGACGACGCTTTCCACCCTGTTCACGAAACCGCAGAGGTTCGCCTGATGATACCCTCCTGGCTTCATCTCCTGTCCGTCACCGCCCTGCTGTTCGGCGGGCTGTGCGCGCTGGTCGTGTTAGTGGACGTCGTCCATCATCCGCAGCACATGTAGATCATGAATGTCGTCTGGCCGGTGACCGCGTTGTTCGGAACGGTCCTGACCCTGTGGGCCTACTTCACCTATGGCCGGCTGGCGACGCATGAGAAGGCACAGCGGGCGATGGACCGGCACGAGGAGATGCCGAGCAAGCGCGAGACACCGTTTCCGATGATGGTTGCCAAGGGTGCGGCCCACTGTGGCAGCGGCTGCACGCTGGGCGACATTGTCGCCGAGTGGCTGGCGGTGTTCGCGCCGACGGTGGCGGTGTGGTTCGGCTGGCGCAGCCTGTTCGCCGAGAAGATGTTCGCAGTGTGGATCGTCGACTTCCTCTTCGCCTTCGTGTTCGGCGTGGCATTCCAGTATTTCACGATCAAGCCGATGCGCAACCTGTCGCCACTCCAGGGCCTTGTGCAGGCGGTGAAGGCCGACGCGGCGTCGCTGACGGCGTGGCAGGTCGGCATGTACGGCTTCATGGCCTTCGCCGCCTTCTACCTGTTCCGCCATGTGCTGGGCGTCGGGCTGGAACCGGCATCACCGGAGTTCTGGTTCATGATGCAGATCGCGATGCTCTGCGGCTTCGTCACCGCCTACCCGGTGAACTGGTGGCTGATCGCATCCGGCGTGAAGGAAAAGATGTAGGGGGATTCCGGTCCCTTCAGTCCGGCCTGCCTCCTATTCGCCATTGTGCCGCGGGACGCCCCCTCCGGAGACTGGAGGCATGATGAGTGGAGCGGCTCTGGCCGTCGCCCTGGCCTATTTCGGGTTCCTGTTCGCCATCGCCTCCTGGGGATACCGCAGGGCGCGGCGTTTCCTGCCCGCGCTCTCCATGCCCACGGCCACCGGGGTTGCCCGGCATTTGCCGGCGCAACAGCTCCTCCATGAGATCGCGCAACGGGCCGTCGGGCAGCATGGGGAAGGTGGCGCTGGCCGAAGGCGTTCTGGCATTGGCGCTGCTGATCCTGCTGCAGTACGCCATCACTTGGCTGTCGGTGCGCTCGCCGCGCTTCCAGGCGATCATCAAGGCGCAGCCGACACTGCTGGTCTATCGCGGCGATTTCGTAGCGTCGGCGATGGTACGGCAACGTGTCACCCGCGAAGAGGTGATGGCCGTCCTGCGCGCGCAGGGAAACAAACAACTCGACGGCGTGCTGGCGGTGGTCCTGGAGACCGACGGCTCCTTCAGCGTCGTGCCGGGACCGAGTTCCGACCCCGCCCCGCCGACGCTCGAAGCCGTAGCCCGTCTTTGATCAGGGCAGTGGGACCGGTCAGGTCACGCGCACCTCCACCGGGCCGTCACCCGGTTGCCCCTCCAGCCGTCCGATGACCCGGGCACTGTCATGGCCGTGCCGGCGGAAGATGTCCAGCACCGCACCCACCCGTTCGGCGGCGCAGGCGACCAGCAGCCCGCCGCTGGTCTGCGGATCGGTCATCAGCTTGCGCCGGATCGCCTCCTGCTCGTCCGTCCAGCCGGCGGGAAGACGCACCTCCGCCCCATAGCTCGCCCAGTTGCGCGTGGAGGCTCCGGTGGTGTGGCCGGCCTGCGCCAGTTCGTGCGTGTCGGGGAAAAACGGCAGGTCGCCGAAGCGGATGTCCGCCGACACGCGGGAACCGCGGCAGATTTCCAGCAGATGGCCGAGCAGACCGAAGCCGGTGACGTCGGTCACGGCATGCACGCCGTCCAACGCGGCCAGATCACCGCCGGGGGTGTTGAGGCACGTCGTGCTGTCGATCATTCGGCGGTATGCCTCCTCCCCAAGCGCGCCCTTCTTCAGCGCCGCGCTGTAGACCCCGATCCCCAGCGGCTTGCCCAGCACCAGCAGGTCGCCCGGCCGGGCGCTGCTGTTGCGCAGCACGTGGTCGGGATGGACCAGCCCCAGCGCGACCAGACCGTAAATCGGCTCCCGCGAATCGATGGAATGCCCGCCGGCGACCGGGATGCCGGCGGCGGCGCAGGCGGACTGCCCGCCTTCCAGCACGCGGCGGATGGCGTCGGGCGGCAGGCTGTCGATGGGCATTCCGACGATCGCCAGCGCCAGGATCGGCCGGCCGCCCATGGCGTAGATGTCCGACAGCGCATTGGTCGCGGCGATGCGGCCGAAGTCGAAGGGATCGTCGACGATGGGCATGAAGAAATCGGTGGTCGCAACCAGGGCCTGATCGTCGTTCAGTCGATAGACGGCGGCGTCATCGGCGGTGGAGGCGTCGACGATCAGCTCCGGCGGAAGGATCTGGCCCGGCAGGGTGGCGAGCAGCCCTTGCAGCACGCCGGGCGCGATCTTGCAGCCGCAGCCGCCGCCATGGGCGAGCGAGGTCAGGCGCGGTGCGTCCGACGGCATGGTGCCGACGAGGTCCGTGGGCGCGGATGCGGTCATGTCTCGTCCTTCAACGCACAGGAGGTGCGGGATCGCGCCGTTGAACAGGTGGGATCGCCCTCCAGGCCGGGAAGGTCATCACGGTGCCCGCGGACGGGCAACTGATCTGTCGGTGGACGTCCCGACGGAGCGCCCGGTCGAAAGCGGATACCCTCCCGATGAAGAGGAATTCCAAGGGTCCGACCGCTTGGTGCCGGATGCCCGGAGCAGTCGGGCTAGCCCGATGGAAGCCATGGAACCGGATCGCGAATGGGGACTTGTACGGATGAATGCCAAGCCGATGCCGTTCCCTCGCCCCATTCTTCGCCCCGGTCAAACACACCCGAGTCAAACACACCCGACATCGAGCCCACCCGACATCGGGCCGAAAAATCAGGGAGACGCAGCCATGGACCGACGCCGCTTCCTCAAAGCGGCTGCAGCAGCCGGACTGGTGGCTGCCGCAGGGCCGACGCGCGTTGCGCAAGCCGCCGCCACCGAAGGCTTCGGCAATCCGACGGCCGACCGCCGCTGGCGACACTTCGAGATCCGCCACACCATAGAACTGGCCGAGGGCAAGGGTCCGGCACGGCTCTGGGTTCCGGTGGCGCAGGCGGCCGGCGACTATCAGCGGGCGCGTGATGCGGCATGGTCAACCACCGCCGACCGGACAGCTCTGGTGCATGATCCCCGCTATGGTGCCGGGATGCTGCGCGCCGACTGGGACGGCCCGGGTCCGCAGACCGTCGAGCTGGTGCAGGTCGTGGAGACGCGCGACCGGCTGCCCGGCGACCGTGCCGCGCAGCCCGCCGACCCGGCGGAGCTGCGGCTCTACCGGCAGCCGACACCCAGCATGCCAACTGATGGAATCGTCCGGGAAACGGCGATGCGCATCGTCGCGGGACTGGACGCGCCGGAAGCGCGGCTGCGGGCCATCTACGACTGGGTGGTCGACAACAGCTTCCGCGACGCCGCCACCCGCGGCTGCGGGCTGGGCAACATCGCGACCATGCTTGAGACCGGCTATCTCGGCGGCAAATGCGCGGACATCAACGGGCTGATGGTCGGCTTGGCCCGCGCCGCGGGCTTCCCCGCCCGCGAGGTTTACGGCATCCGGGTTGCCGACTCCACGCTGGCCAACAGCCTTGGGCGTTCGGGCGACATCTCCAAGGCCCAGCACTGCCGGGCGGAGGTCCACCTGGATGGCCGCGGCTGGTTCGCGGTCGATCCCGCCGACGTGCGCAAGGTGATGCTGGAAGAGGGACGAGGTCTCGGCCATCCGCGCGTGGTTGCGCTGCGCGAACGGCTGTTCGGAAGCTGGGAGATGAACTGGATCGGCTACAACAGCGCGCGCGATTTCCAGCCGGCCGAGGCACCGCGCCCGCTGGGCTTCCTGATGTATCCCTATGCGGCGACAGCCGGCGGCGAACCGGACTGTCTCGATCCGGCGACCTTCCGCTACGGCATCACCTCTCGGGAACTGCCGGCGTGACGGAGGATTGAGCCGTGGCGGGAGTCTTCAGCCCAACCGCCAACATCGTCACCAAGCTGGTGCTCTACGGGCTGCTCGGCGGGCTGGTCACGCTGGCCGGCGGCGCCTGGTTCTTTCCCAGCACCACCTACGCCACCGGGGAGGGGATCGTGCAGCCGCAGCCGGTGCCGTTCAGCCACGAACACCATGTCGGCGGGCTCGGGCTCGACTGCCGCTATTGCCACACGTCGGTCGAGGTGTCGGCGACCGCCGGGCTGCCGCCGACGCACACCTGCATGACCTGCCATTCCCAGATCTGGACCAACGCCGGCCTGCTGGCCCCGGTGCGCCAGAGCCTCGCCACTGGGAAGCCGATCCGCTGGAACCGCGTCAACACCCTGCCCGACTACGTCTTCTTCAACCACGGCATCCACGTCGCCAAGGGCGTCGCCTGCACGACCTGCCATGGCCCGGTCGACCGGATGCCGCTGACCTGGAAGGGAGCGAGCCTGCGGATGAGCTGGTGCCTCGACTGCCACCGCGACCCGGCCCCGAACCTGCGCCCGAAGGAGGCGGTCTTCGACACCGACTGGAAGCGCACCGCCGCGACCCCGTCCGGCGAACAGCTGATGACCCGCTACCACATCCATCCCGAGACCTTGTCCGATTGCTCGGTGTGCCACCGATGACGACGCGGCGGGAGGACTTGGCCCGGCGGATCGAGGGGCGTCTGGCCGGCAAGAGCGGCCGGGCGCTGTGGCGCAGCCTGGACGAGCTGTCGCGTGAGCCGGCGGTGCTGGAGACGCTGCGCACCGAGTTCCCCGGCCTGCCGGACCTCGCGGAGGCGCGCGTCGGCCGCCGCCGGCTGCTGGAACTGATGGGCGCCTCCTTCGCACTGGCCGGGCTGTCGGGTTGCGCACCGGCGGAGGCGCCGGGCGAGGCGATCCCCTATGTCACCATGCCGCCAGGACTGGTGCCCGGCGTCGCCCGCCATTTCGCCACCGCCGTCACCCGCGGCGGCTATGCCGATGGCGTGCTGGCGATCCACCAGATGGGGCGCCCGGTGCAGTTGGAGGGCAATCCCGACCATCCCGCCAGCCTGGGCGCGCTCGATCCGATCATCCAGGCGAGCATCCTCGACCTCTACGACCCCGACCGCTCGCGCACCATGCTGACCGCCGGTCGGGTTGCGAGCGCCAATGGGATGGTCAAGGCGCTGTTCGACCGCCTGCCCGCCCTGACCGCACGCGGCGGCGACGGGCTGCGGCTGCTGACCGGCACCGTCACCTCCCCCACGCTGGCACGGCAGATCGGCGCGTTGAAGCGGCGTTTTCCGGCGATGCGGTGGCACCGGTGGGAAGCCGATGGACGCGACGCGGTGCGGACCGGGGCGGTGCTGGCCTTTGGGCGGCCGGTGGACGCGGTGCTGCACCTCGACCAAGCGAAGGTGATCCTGGCGGTGGAGAGCGATGTCCTCGACAGCGCGCCCGGCCATCTGCGCTACGCCCGCGACTTCGCCCGCCGCCGCCGCGCCCCGGAGGAGGGGCGGCCGGAGGAGATGAGCCGCCTCTATGCGGTGGAAAGCATGCCGACCCTGGCCGGAGCCCGTGCCGACCACCGCTTCGCCGCTGGCCCGGACGGGGTCGAGGCGGTGGTCCGCGCGCTGGCTGCCGAGCTTGGCGCCGGGCCGGCGGAGTGGCGGCAGGGTGC
Source organism: Azospirillum sp. TSO35-2 (assembly GCF_003116095.1). Lineage (GTDB taxonomy): Bacteria > Pseudomonadota > Alphaproteobacteria > Azospirillales > Azospirillaceae > Azospirillum. The sequence continues at coordinate 356,013 of NZ_LGRA01000018.1, read as the reverse complement.
TCCTGGCTGGCTGGCCGCCGTCGTCCGCGACCTGTCCGCCAACCGCGGGGCAGCGCTGGTCCATGCCGGGCCGGCGCAGTCGCCCGCGGTCCATGCGCTGGTCCACGCCATCAACGAGGCGCTGGGCGCACCGGGCCGGACGGTGAGCTACATCGAGCCGGTGGAGGCCGATCCGGTCGACCACGGGGAATCGCTCAAAGGGCTGGCCGCCGACATGGCGGCGGGGCGGGTCGACACGCTGCTGATCCTGGGCGGCAACCCGGCTTTCACCGCGCCGGCCGACCTCGACTTTGCCCGGACACTCGGGAAGGTGCCGTTTTCCATCCATCTCGGCTCCGCGGTGGACGAGACCGCCGTCCTCTGCACATGGCATATCCCGGAGGCGCATGAGCTGGAACGCTGGGGCGATGCGCGGGCCTTCAACGGCACCGTCACCATCCAGCAGCCGCAGACCCGGCCGTTGTGGGGCGGCTGGTCGCCGCATGAATTGCTGGCCGTCTTCGATGGGGAAACCCGCCCCGACGGCTACGCCATCCTCCGCGCCACCTGGATGGAGAGCTTCCAGGGCAAGGGCGATGCGGAGCAGCAGTGGACCGATGCCCTGCGGCTGGGCGTGGTGGCGGACAGCGCCGCCGCACCGGCTTCCGTTTCGCTGCTGCCCGATCTGGCGACCCGGCTGCCGGCTGCCCCTGCGCGACCGGATGGCGGCACGCTGACCGCCCTGTTCCGGCCGGACCCGTGGCTGCGCGACGGACGTTACGCCAATCTCGGCTGGCTGCAGGAATTGCCGCGCCCCTTCACCACCCTGACCTGGGACAACGCCCTGCTGATGGCGCCGGCCACCGCGGAGCGGCTGGGCCTGCAGAATGAGGATGTGGTGGAGGTGCGAACCACCACCGGCCATCTCCGCGCGCCGGTCTGGCGGGTGACCGGCCATGCCCCCGACTGCGTCACCCTACCCTTCGGCTTCGGCCGCAAGGTGGTGGGCCGGGTCGGGCGCGGTGTCGGCTTCGACGCCTTCCGGCTGCGGCCGCTTGACCATTTGTGGCGATTGCCGGGGGTGGAGCTGCGCAAGACCGGGGAGACCTACCGGCTGGCCGCCACCCAGCACCACCAGATGATCGACAGCCCCGACGTGGTCCGTCACGCCACGCTGGACGAGTTCCGCCACGACCCCGGCTTCGCCAAGCGCAAGGAACCCAGTCAGTCGCTCTACCCCGACCACGACTATCCGCGGAACGCCTGGGGCATGGCGATCAACCTCAACTCCTGCATTGGATGCAGCGCCTGCACCGCCGCCTGCCAGGGGGAGAACAACATCGCCGTCGTCGGCAAGGACGAGGTGCTGCGGAACCGCCAGATGCACTGGATCCGCGTCGACACCTGGTACGAAGGCGAGGCGGAGGCACCGGACCAGACCTATTTCCAGCCGATGCCCTGCATGCATTGCGAGAACGCGCCCTGCGAGGTGGTCTGCCCGGTCGGCGCCACCATGCACGACACCGACGGGCTGAACGTGATGGTCTACAACCGCTGCGTCGGCACCCGCTTCTGTTCGAACAACTGTCCCTACAAGGTCCGGCGCTTCAACTATTTCAACTATGCCGGGGACGACAACCGGCTGTCGCAGTCGTGGAACCCCGACGTGTCGGTGCGGGCGCGCGGTGTCATGGAGAAATGCACCTATTGCATCCAGCGCATCCGCGAGGCCCGCATCGCCGCCGACCGCGAGAGCCGGCCGATCCGCGACGGCGAGGTGAAGACCGCCTGCCAGCAGGCCTGCCCGGCCGAGGCCATCGTCTTCGGCGACCTGAACGACCCCGACAGCGCGGTCAGCCACCGCAAGGCGAGCCCGCTGGACTATGGCGTGCTGACCGAACTGAACACGAAGCCGCGCACGACCTTTGAAGCACGGCTGCGCAACCCCAACCCCGACATCCAGGAGGCGTGAGCCGGTGAGCCCATCGCCCGAGACACGCGCCGACCTGGACCGGGTGGTGGAGCCCGGCGTGACCGCCCTGTCGGTGACCGTCCATGTCAGCGACCTCGTGCTGGAACGCCGCACACCGCGCTGGTGGTGGATCGGCTTCGGGCTGTCGCTCGGGCTGCTCGGCCTGTTCGTGGTGGCGCTGGGCTGGCTGTTCTTCCGCGGCGTCGGCGTCTGGGGCATCGACTGGCCGGTCGCCTGGGGCTTCGCCATCGGCAATTACGTCTGGTGGGTGGGGATGGCCAGCGGCGGGACGCTGATCTCCGCGCTGTTCTTCCTGACCCGGTCGGACTGGCGCAGCGCCACCAGCCGGATCGCCGAGACCATGACGGTCTTCTGCGTCGCCTGCGCCGGGATCATGCCGGTCATCCATCTCGGGCGCTGGTGGTATTTCTACTGGCTGTTCCCCTACCCCAACACGATGGCGCTGTGGCCGCAGTTCCGCAGCCCGCTGCATTGGGATTTCGTCGCCATCCTGGTCTATGTCATCGGGTCGGTGCTGTTCTGGTATGTCGGGCTTCTCCCCGATCTGGCCACCCTGCGCGACCGGGCGCGGCGGCGCTGGCAGCGGGTGCTCTACGGCCTGCTGGCGCTGGGCTGGCAGGGCTCGTCGCGGCACTGGCGCCAGTTCAAGATTCTCTACGGTCTGTTCGCTGCGCTGATGGCGCCGCTGGTCTGTTCCATCCACAGCATCGTCGGGCTGGATTTCGCCGGCGGCCTGACGCCGGGCTGGCACGAGACGCAGTTCCCGCCCTATTTCGTCTTTGGCGCCGCGCTGTCCGGCTTCGCCGTGGTGCTGATGCTGGTCATCCCGCTGCGCCGGGCGCTGGATCTCACCGGCGTCATCACGCTCCGCCACGTCGACGTGCTGGCGCGGCTGCTGCTGACCGCCAGCCTGCTGCTGACCTACTGCTATCTGATGGAAGTGTTCATGCCCCTCTACCGGGGGGAGGAGCACGAGATCACGGTGGTGATGGCGGAACTCGGCGGCTATTACGCGCCCTGGTACTGGGCGAAGATCATCCTGAACGGCGTCGTGCCGCAGTTGCTGTGGATCCGGCCGCTGCGGCTGAACCGGCCGCTGCTGTTCCTGGTCGCGCTGGGCGTGGTGGTCGGCATGTGGATCGAACGCTACGTCATCGTCGTCGGTGGCCTGCACCGGAACTACACGGAATCGAGCTGGTTCGTCTTCATGCCGACCGTCTGGGACTGGGCGACGCTGGCCGGGTCGGTGGGCCTGTTCCTGACCGGCTTCTTCCTGGCGCTGCGCTTCATCCCGATCGTGTCGATGTTCGAACTGCGCGAACTCCTCCACAAGAAGAAGACGGAGGGCGGGCGATGACGGCGCATCGCGGCACCGGCCACACGTTCCGCGGCACGCTGGCCGCCTTCGACAGCCCCGACGCCATGCTGGAAGCCCTGCGGCGCCTGCGGCAGGAAGGCTTCACGCGGCTGGAGGTCTACAGCCCCCATGCGGTGGAGGAGGTGGACGACCTGCTGGGGCGCAAGCCGCGGGCGCTGCCGCTGATCGTCGTGGCGGCTGGCGTGCTGGGTGCGGTCGGCGGCTTCGCCCTGCAATATTGGGGGATGGTGCTGAGCTACCCGCTGAACATCGGCGGACGGCCGCTGAACAGCTGGCCGGCCTTCAGCACCACGACCTTCGAGCTGGCGGCGCTGGCCATCCTGCTGGTCGGCTTCCTCGCCTTCTGCGCGTTTTGCCGGTTGCCGCGCCTCTACGATCCGATCTTCGATGCGCCCGGCTTCGAGCATGCCTCGCAGGAGCGTTTCCTGATCTGGATCGCCGAGCGGGAGGGCCGCGACGACCGCGACCTGTTGCAACGGCTGCTGCCCCACGGGGAAGGCGTACGGATCGACGAGGTGCCGGCATGACCCGCCTGCTTCCTCTCGCCTTTCTGCTGTGCGCCGCGCTGCCGCTGGGGGCCTGCGACAACATGGCGAAGCAGCCGCGCGACAAGACCTGGACGCCGGCCAACACCAATCCCGGCAGCGGGTCGTGGCCGCCGGAGCCGGCGCCCAACACCGTCGCCCGCGAAGACCGGCCGCAGCCGGCCCCGGCGCTGACGCCGGCCCTGCTGGCCCGCGGCAAGGAGCGCTACAAGATCTACTGCACGCCCTGCCACGGCTATCTCGGCGACGGCGACGGCATGATCGTCCGACGCGGCTTCCCGCAGCCGCCCTCCTTCCACAGCGAGGCGTTGCGCAACGCCCCGACCCGGCATTTCTACGACGTCGCCACCAACGGCTGGGGGGCGATGTACTCCTATGCCGACCGCGTCACCCCCGACGACCGCTGGGCCATCGCCGCCTACATCCGGGCGCTGCAGACCAGCCAGAACACCGCCGCGGCCGAGCTGCCGGACGACGTGCGGAGGACGCTGCGATGAGCCGGCGCCCGCTGCTCGCCGCCATCGGCGCGGCACTGGCCGGCGGCGCGGTCTGCGCCATCGGCGCGCTGTTCGACCCGCAGGCGGTGCTGCGCGGCTGGCTGGCGTCCGTCGCCTTCTGGATCGGACTGCCGCTGGGCGCCATGATGCTGCTGTTCGCCCACGACCTGACCGGCGGGCGATGGGGGGCGGCCGCGGTGCCACCCCTGAGGGCCATGATCGCCGTGCTGCCGCTGGCGCTGCTGCTGCTGGTGCCGGTATTGATCCTGCTGCCGGAGCTGTATCCCTGGGCAAGGGCGGCGGAGGCCGCGCATCTGAAGAACCGCTTCTACCTGAACGTCCCCTTCTTCTACGGGCGGGCGGCGGTCTATGCCGTGGTCTGGCTGGGGCTGGCCCTGGCGGCGCTGCTGCGCTCGGGGCGGGGCGGCAACCCGCTGGCGGCACCGGGTCTGATCCTGTTGGGACTGAGCGTCACCTTCGCCTCCTTCGACTGGTTCATGTCGGTCGAGCCCGACTGGGGGTCGAGCATCTACGGGATGATGATCGTCAGCGGCCAGCTGCTGGGCGCCCTGGCGCTGGCGACGCTGGCCGCAATCCTGGCGGGACGGACGGACGCCGGGCAGCGGCGCGACCTGGGCAGCCTGCTGATCGCCGCAATCCTGCTGTGGTTCTACCTGTCCTTCATGCAGTTCCTGATCGTCTGGCAGGAGAATCTGCCGCATGAGATCCCCTGGTACGTCGCGCGCCTGTCCGGCGGCTGGGGCTGGGTTGCGGTGCTGGGCGCGCTGGCGCAGGGAGCGTTGCCGTTCGCAGCCCTGATCTGGTGGCCGGTGAAGCGCAGCCGGGGCGGTTTGGCCGCCGTCTGCCTGCTGCTGCTGGCGGCGCATCTGCTGGAATGCTGGTGGCTGATCATGCCGGGGGTGGAGGGCGGCTTCACCTGGTTCGCTCCCGCCGCGGCGCTGGCGACGGGCGGTGCCAGCATGGCGGTGTTCCTGTGGCGCCTCGGCGCCGACCGGCGGCACTCCACCCGGAGCGGGCAGGTCGGCCAGGCCGCTGCCTTGATGGCGGAGGGGGGACGCCATGGATAAGGCCACCCGTATCGATCGGTCCGGCTTCGCCGGGGCCGCGGCGGCGTTGCTGTTCGGCTGGGCGCGGCTGGGGCGCGGCCGTTCGCCGAAGCGGCCGGACCAGGAGGGCCGCAATCCCGACACGCGCTTCGAGAAGCGGGACACGCCGCCCTGGCTGTTCGTGCTGCTCGGCGGGCTGGCGGCCGGCCTGATCGCGACGGTCGTGGTCTCGCTGATGCTGATCTTCCCCGATGCGACCGCCGACCGGAACCGCGGCCTGACGACGCCGATGCCGGAGCCACGCCTGCAGACCGATCCCCCCGCCGACTTCAAGCGCTACAGGGAGCGGTCGATGGAGCGGCTGACCGGCTATGGCTGGGCCGACCATGAACGCGGCATCGCCCACATTCCCATCGACGAGGCGATGCGCCGCGTCGCCGAGCATGGAATTCCCGACTGGCCGGCGGACGCAAGTCAGGAGGAGCGGCGATGAAACGGGTTGCGATCGTCCCCCTGCTCGGCCTTCTGCTGGCCCTGCCAGTGACCGGCGCCGATGCCGCGCCGACGGCCCTGCTGCCTTCCGGCTTCAAGGACTTCGCCTTCGACCAGCATCCGGGGGCGCAGTTGCCGCGCGACGTCCGGCTGCGCGACGAGGCTGGCCACGCCGTCACCACCGCGACCCTGTTCGACGGGGACAAGCCGCTGGTTCTGGTCTTCGACTATTTCCGCTGCACGACGCTGTGCGGCGTGGTGCTGGGCGATCTGGCGGCGGCCTTGCGCCAGGTGCCGCTGACGCCGGGCAAGGATTACGCGGTGATGGCGGTCAGCATCGATCCCGGCGACAGCCCGGCCGATGCCGCCGAGATGAAGGCGCGGCATTTCGAACGCGATCCGGCGCTGGCCGGCGCCATCCACGCGCTGGTCGGCGATTCGGCCGATCGGGGGCGCGAGGTGCGCCGCCTTGCCACCGCCGCCGGCTTTCCCTACCGCCTCGACGAAGCCACAGGGCAATATGCCCATCCGGCGGGCGTGGTGCTGGTCTCGCCGGGCGGGACGGTTTCCCGCTACATCCTGGGGATCGGCTACGACCCCACCGACCTGCGGCTCGGGCTGGTCGACGCTTCCAAGGGCACGGTCGGTTCGGTGGCGGACCATCTGCTGCTGCTTTGCTACGGCTACGACCCGGCGCAGGGCACATATAACGCGGAAGTGGGCCGCCTGATGCAGGCGACCGGCGCCGTCTCGGTCCTGGCGGTCGGGCTGCTGGTGTGGCGAGCCACCCGCCGGCCGGGGAAGGGGTGAGGGCGGTCATGGGAAGCATGCGACTCCTCCCCCCCACCGCCTCCAGCCATGCCGCCGACATGGATTGGCTGTTCGCGGCCCTGATCGGCACCAGCGCCTTCATCCTTCTGCTGGTCTTCGGCCTGATGATCCTGTTCTGCGTCCGCTACCGCAAGGGCAGCACGGCCGACCGCGGCAATCGGATGGGCCGCACCTGGAGGGTCGAGACCGCCTGGACCATCGCCACTTTCATCGCCTTCCTCGGCCTCTATTTCTGGGGGGCGGACCTCTATGTCGGCATCCACAGCCCGCCCAAGGACGCCACCGACATCTATGTCGTCGGCAAGCAGTGGATGTGGAAGATCGAGCATCCCGGCGGCCAGCGCGAGATCGACACGCTGCATGTCCCGGTCGACAAGCCGGTGCGGCTGGTGCTGACCTCTCAGGACGTGATCCACGACTTCGCCATCCCCGCCTTCCGCGTCCGCCAGGACGCCCTGCCCGGCCGCTACGAGACGCTGTGGTTCACCCCGACCAAGGTCGGCGAGTACCGTCTGTTCTGTGCGGAGTTCTGCGGCACCTGGCATGCCCGCATGGGCGGCAGCGTCGTCGTCATGGAGCCGTCCGACTTCCAGCGCTGGCTGGACAGCCAGGACCCCGGCCCCAGCCTCGCCCAGGAGGGAGAGGCGCTGTTCCGCAGCCATGGCTGCAGCGGCTGCCACGGCACCGCCAGCACCGTCCACGCGCCGAAGCTGGAAGGGCTGTTCGGCCGCCCGGTGCCGCTGGAGGACGGCCGCACCGTCATCGCCGACGACCGCTATATCCGCGATTCGATCCTGAAGCCGAAGTCGGAAATCGCCGCCGGCTATCCGCCGGTCATGCCCTCCTTCGCCGGGCAGATCGGCGAGGACGATCTGCTGAAGCTGGTCGCCTACATCAAATCGCTGGCCGACAAGACGGCCGGAAACTCCCAAGCCGGCCGGACGGCCGGCAGTGCGGAAAGGCCCGCCCCATGACCATCGCGACCGTGACCGGCAAGCCGGGCGAACCCGTCGTCGCCACCAAGAACTATCTGACGGAGGAAGGCGTCACGCTACGCTCCTGGCTGCTGACGAAGGACCACAAGCGGATCGCCATCCTCTACACCCTGTCGATCACCGTGTTCTTCTTCGTCGGCGGGGCGGCGGCAACGCTGATCCGGCTCAATCTGGTGACGCCGGCCGGCATCTTCACGCCGGACATCTACAACCGGCTGTTCACGCTGCACGGCATCATCATGGTGTGGTTCTTCCTGATCCCGTCGATCCCCAACACCATGGGCAATTTCCTGATCCCGCTGATGATCGGCGCCAAGGATCTGGCCTTTCCGCGGCTGAACCTGCTGAGCTGGTATCTCTACGTCGGGGCGGGGCTGCTGGCGCTGTTCGCGATCCTGGTCGGCGGGGTCGACACCGGCTGGACCTTCTACACGCCCTTTTCCTCGATGTACTCCAACGGCTACGTCGTGCTGGCGCTGGCCGCGGTGTTCGCGGTGGGGTTCTCGTCGATCCTGACCGGGCTGAACTTCATCGTCACCACCCACCGGCTGCGCGCGCCGGGGATGACCTGGTACCGGCTGCCGGTGTTCGTCTGGTCGAACTACGCGACCTCCGTCATCATGGTGCTGGCGACCCCGGTGCTGGCGATCACCCTGGCGCTGGTGGCGGTGGAACGGCTGCTGCGGGTCGGCATCTTCGACCCGGCGCTGGGCGGCGATCCGTTGCTGTTCCAGCACCTGTTCTGGTTCTACTCCCACCCCGCGGTCTACATCATGATCCTGCCGGGCTTCGGCGTGATCAGCGAGATCGTGCCCTGCTTCGCCCGCAAGCCGCTGTTCGGCTACAAGTTCGTGGTGTGGTCCAGCATCACCATCGCGGTGATCGGTTTCTTCGTGTGGGCGCACCACATGTTCGTCGCCGGCATCTCGCTCTACGCCGGGCTGGTGTTCTCGCTGCTCAGCTACGTCATCGCGGTGCCGTCGGCGATCAAGGTGTTCAACTGGACCGCCACGCTGCACAAGGGCTGGATCAGCTTCGACGCGCCGATGCTGTACGCGCTGGGCTTCATCGGGCTGTTCACCATCGGCGGGCTGACCGGGCTGTTCGTCGCCAACCTCGCCTTCGACGTCCATGTCACCGACACCTATTTCGTCGTCGCCCATTTCCACTACATCATGGTCGGCGGCATGGTCAGCGCCTATTTCGGCGGGCTGCATTACTGGTGGCCGAAGATCACCGGGCGGCTCTATCCCGAATGGTGGGCGCGGATCGCCGCGCTGCTGATCTTCTTCGGCTTCAACCTGACCTTCTTCCCGCAGTTCATCCTGGGCTATCTCGGCATGGAGCGGCGTTACTACGCCTACCCGCCGGAGTTCCAGTTCTGGAACATCCTGTCGTCGGCCGGGGCATCGATCCTGGCCGTGGGCTATGCGCTGCCGCTGTTCTACCTGGGCTGGTCGCTGGTCCGCGGCAAGCGGGCCGGGGCCAACCCGTGGGCGGCGACCGGGCTGGAATGGCAGACCTCCTCCCCTCCGCCCACCCACAATTTCGACAAGACGCCGACCGTCACCCGTCCACCCTACCAGTACCGGCCCGAAGCGGAGCCGCAGGATGCCTGAGGCGCCCGCCAACCCGATGCCGGAACCGCAATACGCGACGATGGAGCAGCAGGCCGACACCGCCGCCTTCGGGATGTGGGTGTTCCTGGCGACGGAGATCCTGTTCTTCGGCGGGATGCTGCTGGCCTACACATGGCTGCGCGCCAGCTATCCGGAAGGCGTGGCGGAGGCCGGGCGCCACACCAGGATCGTCATCGGCTCCGTCAACACGCTGGTGTTGCTGACCAGCAGCTTCACCATGGCCTGGGCCGTCCATGCGGCGGAGCATGAGCAGCGCCGGGCGCTGGTCCGGCTGCTGGCGGTCACAGCACTGCTGGGGCTGCTGTTCCTTGGGCTGAAGGGCTACGAGTACCACACGGAATGGACCGAACATCTGGTACCGGGGCTGAATTTCCACGAGGAGAGCGCGCATGCCCAGGCGATTGAGCTGTTCTATTTCCTCTATTTCCTGCTGACGGGGATTCACGGCATCCACGTCACCATCGGCATCGGACTGATCGTGGTGATGGCGGTGCGGGCGCGGCGCGGCGCCTTCTCCTCCCGCTATTACACGCCGGTGGAGGTGACGGGGCTGTACTGGCACTTCGTCGACATCGTCTGGATCTTCCTCTACCCGCTGATCTACCTGGTCGGACGGAGCGGACCATGAAGGCACCTCCCCTCCCCCTGCTGTTCACCTGGGCGGCGCTGCTGGGATTGCTGGCGGCGACGCTCGGCCTTGCCTATGTACCGATGCCGGGGCCGATGAACGTCGTGGTGGCGCTGGGCATCTCGGTGGCGAAGGCGCTCCTGGTGCTGGCGCTGTTCATGAAGTTGTTCCGCGCCCCGGCGCTGACCCGCGCCGCCGCGGCAGCCGGGCTGTTCTGGCTGGCCATTCTGTTCGCGCTGTCGGCGACCGACTATCTGACCCGCAAGGTGGAGCATGCGGGCGACCTGCCGGCACCGACGGGCCGCGAACACCAGCCGGGCAACCGCTGATCCGCCAAATGAGGAGGCCGACGCGATGCATTCAAACGCCACCAGCCGGCTGGTCAATGCCGTGGTCCGCACCCGCCGCATTCTGGACGCCGCGCGGTGCGCCGCCACCGAGCATTTCGGCGAAGGCGCCCGCGACGGCCGCAAGGTGACGATGCTGAAGGACCTCCGCGACCTGCACGACCGCATCATCCGGCCCGTCGCCGACTCCCGGCAGCCGATCGTCCGCGATGTCGGTACCGTGTGGTTCCAGGAGGATATCGGCCTCGTCCACGAAATGCCGCGCGCCATCGTCCACTTCACCTCCCTCGACACCGGGGAGGATGCGCCGCGCGCCTATATGACCTTCCATGTGGGGGAGGACGGCACGGCATCGGTGTCCGGGAATTTCCTCACGCCGGTGAAGACGACCGACGTGCGGACCTGCTGGCTGGACGATCTCGACAGCGAGACCGTCGCCGAGATGATCGACGAGTTCCTGGCCAAGGCGATCCAGGCATGAGCGCCGAAGTGACTCTGTCCGCATTGCGCAAGCTGCCACAGGTGCAAAGGCTGATCGACAACGAACGGACGGCGGCGCTGGTCGCCGCCCATGGGCGGACGCCGGTGCTGCGGGCGCTCCGCACCGAGCTGGATGCTCTGCGCACGGCGCTGCGGACCGGCGCCACCGATGCCGCCACACCGGCCGAAGCCATCATCGCCGCCGCTGCCGGACGGCTGGAGCGGGAAGGCGTGCCGGTGCTGCGCCGCGTCGTCAACGCGACCGGGATCGTCCTGCACACCAATTTGGGCCGCGCCCCGCTGGCGCCGGAGGCGGTGGCCGCGGTCACCGCGGCGGCGGCCAGTTACATGAACCTCGAATACGACCTGGACAGCGGACGGCGCGGTTCGCGGTATCATGGCGTCACCGGCCTGCTGTGCGAACTAACCGAGGCCGAGGCGGCGCTGGTGGTCAACAACAACGCCGCCGCCGTGCTGCTGGCGCTGGCGGCGCTGGCTTCCCCGGGCGAGGCGATCGTCTCGCGCGGGGAACTGGTGGAGATCGGCGGCTCCTTCCGCGTGCCGGACGTGATCGCTCAGAGCGGCGCCCGACTGGTGGAGGTCGGCACCACCAACAAGACCCGCGCCACCGACTACGAGCGTGCCATCGGTCCCGACACCCGGATGCTGCTGAAAGTCCACCCCAGCAACTACCGCATCCAGGGCTTCACCACCACCCCTTCCCGCCGGGAGCTGGTCGCGCTGGCCGACGCCCGCGGCCTGATCGCCATGGAGGATTTGGGCAGCGGCAGCCTGATCGACCTTGCCGCCCACGGCCTGCCGGCGGAGCCGACGGTGCAGGAGGCCCTGCGCGCCGGAATGCATCTGGTCACCTGCAGCGGCGACAAGCTGCTGGGCGGACCGCAGGCCGGGCTGATCCTGGGCCGTGCCGACCTGATTGCGCGGCTGAAGGCGCATCCGCTGCTGCGGGCCTTGCGCACGGACAAGCTGACCCTGGCAGCGCTGGAGGCGACGCTGAAGCTCTATCGCGCGCCGGAGCGGGTGGCGGGTGGCGGCCCCGGCCATGTGCCGGTCCTGTCGATGCTGGCCGCCCCGCTTCCCGTCCTGACGGAGCAGGCGGAGCGCTTGCGCGGCATGCTGGCCGATCTTCCCGGCCTGACCGTCGAGCTGCGCGACGGCGACGGCTTCGCCGGGGGCGGCACCCTGCCCGAAGCGGCGATTCCCACCCGGCTGGTTGCGATCCACTGCGCAGCGGTCGGGGTTTCGGAGTTGGCGCGGCGGCTGCGTGCCTATCGGCCGGCGGTGGTCGGCTTCATCAGGGACGACCGGCTGCTGTTCGACCTGCGCACCGTCGCCGATGCCGAACTGGCGGAGATCGCCGGAGCCTGCGCAGCGGCATGTCGCACACGACCGGCGGGTGAGCCGTGAAGACCGTCGTCGTCGGCGTCATCGGCCATGTGGACCACGGAAAGACGGCGTTGGTCGGTGGGCTGACCGGCATCGAAACCGACCGGTTGGCCGAGGAGAAGCGCCGCGGCATCTCCATCGCGCTCGGCTTCGCCCATCGCGTGGGGGCCGCCGGCACGCTGGCCTTCATCGACATGCCCGGCCACGAACGCTTCGTCCGCACCATGATCGCCGGAGCGACCGGCATCGACGCCGCCCTGCTGGTCGTCGCCGCCAACGAGGGCATCAAGCCGCAGACCGAGGAACATCTCGCCATCGCCCGCCTGATCGGCGTGCGACGGGGCGTCGTCGCCATCTCCAAATGCGACCTCGTCAGCGAGGCGCAGGCCGCGGCGACTGCCCGGGCCGTTCGCCGGCTGCTCGACGGCACGCCGCTCCAGGGGGCGCCGGTCATCCACACCTCCACCGCGACGGGCGCGGGGATGGACGGGCTGGCCGGCGCGCTGGACGGGCTGTTCGCCGGTGGGGCGGAACGGCCGGACCTCGGCTGCTTCCATCTGCCGGTCGACCGGGCCTTCGCCGTTCCCGGCTTCGGCCCCGTGGTGACAGGCACGCTGAGGCGGGGAAGCCTGCACGTCGGCGATACGGTGGAGCTGTGGCCGAGCGGCCGGACCCTGCGGGTGCGCGGCCTGCACGTCCATGGCGCCGCGGTGGACGGTGCGGAGCCGGGCAGCCGGGTCGCCGTCAACCTGCGCGACGCGGAACTGGCGGAACTGGGGCGCGGCGACATCCTGGCAACGCCCGGGCTCCTGGTGCCGTCCCGCTGGATCGATGTGCGGCTGGAGGTACTGCCCGATGCGCCAAGGGTGCTGCGGGCCGGCGACACCGTGCAACTGATGTTCGGCACCACCGACACCGCCGCCCGCCTGCGCCTGCTGGACCGCGACGCGCTGGAGCCGGGCGAGGCAGCCCCGGCACAGCTGGCCTGTGCGGAGCCAGTGACCGCCGCCGCGGGCGAACCCTATGTGCTGCGCCAGGGCTCCCCGGCCCGGACCGTGGGCGGCGGGCGCATTCTCGATCCGGCGGCGGTGCGGCGGCGGCGCTTCGACCCGGCGGTGGTCCGGTCGGCCCATGCGCTGGCCGAGGGGCGGCTGGCCGACGCGTTGGCCGAACGGCTTGCCCTCGCCGGCGAACGCGGGCTGCGCAGCGCAGAGCTGGCGCGGCTGCACGGGCTGCCGCCCGGCCGGCCGCAACCGGCATTTCCCGGTGCCGTGCCGTTGCCACCCGACCTGTGGCTGGCCGAACCGCTGTACCGGAGCCTGCGCAACGCCGTGCTGGACGCCGTGCGCGACTTCCAGGCGGCCCACGCGACGGAGCGCGGCGCCCCCGCCGAGCGGCTGCGTGAGCGCCTGCCGCCGGCGCTGCCGCCCGAAACGCTGTCCGCGCTGATCGGGCAACTGGTGGCCGACGGGGCGCTGGTGCGGGATGCCGGGCTCCTGCGCCGGCGCGACCTGAACGCCGCCGACCTGCTGTCGGCCGGCGACCGCGATACGCTGGCCGCGGTGGAGACCGCCTTCCGCGACGGTGGCCTGACCCCACCCGACGTGGCGGAGGTGGTCGGCCGCGACACCGGGCGCCACCGCGCGCTCCATTACCTGGCCCGGGCCGGCGTGCTGGTGCGCACCGTCGACCGGGTGCAGAAGCGCGAGATCCTGTTCCATCGCGATGCCGTGGCACTGGCGGCCGAACGGGTCGCCGCCGCGCTGGCGGGGAGCGCCGACGGGCTCACGTTGGGCGAACTGGCCAAGCGGCTGGGGACCACGCGCAAATTCGGGGTGCCGCTGCTGGAGCATCTCGACAAGCTCGGGGTCTCGCAGCGGCGGGGTGATCGCCGCATCATGGCCGCCCAAGAGGTCGCTGCCCGAAAGATCGCTGGCGGCGGAGCGGCGGCATCCGCATCTTGAGCATGCCGGAGGCGATAAGGGTCTGGTGGCCCTCACGGTCTTCAAAACCGCTGGTTCGCCAACAGCGAACGGTGGGTTCGATTCCCATCCGCCTCCGCCACCCGCACCGCGAAACCGGCTATGCCCGGTCCTTCGCCTCCGTCAGGACCTTGCGCAACTGGTCGCGCATCGTCTCCACCCGTTTGCGGCGGACGCCGACCAGCGGAAACTCCGCGCCGTAGGTTACGCTCAGCGCCGTGTTGACATGCTCCAGCGTCGCCGCCCCACCGTCGTCGCCGGACCGTTTGCGGGCGATCAGGCCGTCGCGCAGCTTCACCAGGCAGCGCGAGGCCTCGGCCATCGCATTGTAGACCTGGTCGGGAGGAAGCTCGTCCGCAGGACGGGCCAGCAGCTCGTCGAGCACCGAGAGCGCGTCGGCGCAGTGGTTGCCGGAGGGATGGGGCGCTCCGGAATTGCTCATGGCAGGACCCTCCGCGCCGCGGTGTCGGGCAAGAGCGTGCGTTTGCGTTCGTTGAGGGTGTTCGGCGGCGTCCGGGCGAACCGGAAATAATCGGCCGGACGTTCCGCGGAACGGTTGCCGGCACGCAGGATGGCGGTGCGCAGTGCCATGCCGCCGGCCAGGACCGCCAGGGAGCCCAGCACCGACAGCGCCGCAGACGGCCGGCGACGGCCGGCGTTGATGGCGTGGCAGACCAGCGGGATACCCGCACCCACGGCGATGGCGCCAATCTTGTGGACCGCGCCCAACGCACCCTGCTCCAGCGGTGCGGCGACATGGTCCGCCTCATACTCGCGCCTGGAGGCGAGCGAGGCGGCGAGGTCGACGGCGCTCGCCACCATGGCGACCCGGTCCAGCCGTTCGGCGTTTCCCGGCCGGCCGTCGATGCGCTCGCCCAGCGACAGGGCCGCCGCCCCGCAGGCCATGGCAGAACTGCCGAAGCGCACCGCCAGAAGCCGCGGCGCCGCCGCCCACAAGGGTGTGCTGGTCGAGGACAGCAGGGCCGCGGTGTAGACGCTCATCCCCGCCCCGGCCAGCGCCGCCGGAACCTGCGTCACCCGCGCCACCCGCTTCATTCCTATCCAGTCGGCGGCGGCGGTCACCGCGCTGAAGGCGCCAAAACCGGAAAGGATGTAGCTGCCGATCGACATCGGCGAGGTCCGCCGGAAGATGCGCAGCATGTTGTACCAGCGGCTGGGCGTGTGCAGGTCGCCGATCAGAAGCAGCGGCCCCAGCGTCGCCCCGATCATCGCGACATGGCGGGCGTTGCGCGCCGTCTTCTCCATGCCCGGTCCGCCAAACAGGTCGGCCGCGGTGCCGAGGATCTGGGCGGAGCCCGACATGCCCGCCAGGAAGATGTAGCCGCTGGTCTTCCAGCCGAAGGGGCTGGCTTTCAGCGCCGGCTGCCCGTAATAGCCGACGCCCTGATAGGGCCGGTCGGCGGCACCGGGCTTGTGCGTCTGCAGGTCCTGTTGCATGGGGGCCTCCCTCATGACCGGCGGTTGGCGGCGAACAGGGCGACCGCGACCATCGTCAACCCGGCCATGGTGGCGAGCCCGGTGCCCAGTGCCGGCGCCACCCGGTTGGAGGCGCGGGTGGGTGCGGATGGCAGGCCGTAGGTTTCCGGCCGGTCGGTCAGCAAGAAGAAGGCGTTCAGGTGCCCCAGATCGCCGGTCGCCCCGGGCGAGCCCGGCGCGCCGTAGAGATAGGCGTCGGTGGCGCCGCGCTCATGCAGGCTGTCGACCCGCTCCCTCGCCCGCTCCACCAGATCAGGCAGTTCGCCGAACTGGATGCTGTCGGTCGGGCAGGACTTGGCGCAAGCCGGTTCCAGCCCGCCCTTCAGCCGGTCGTAGCACAGCGTGCATTTGTGCGCCTTGCCGTCGGCAACGTTCAGGTCGACCACGCCGAACGGGCAGGCCGGCACGCAATAGCCGCAGCCGTTGCAGATGTCCTGCTGAACGACGACGGTGTCGAACTCCGTCCGGAACAGCGAGCCGGTCGGACAGGCCTCCAGGCAGGGAGCGTTGTGGCAGTGCTTGCACACGTCGCTCATCATCAGCCAGTTGCTCTGGAAGGGCGGCATGGTGGTGGTGTTCCGCTCCGTGCCCCTCCCCTCCCCGGCGTCCAGGTCGCCGCCGATCTTCTCGACGAAGGCGACATGGCGCCAGCTGTTGGCCGACAGCCTGCCGGTGTTGTCATAGCTGGTGCCCTTCAGCCCGACATCGTCGGCAGGCAGGGCATTCCACTCCTTGCAGGCCACCTCGCAGGCCTTGCAGCCGATGCACAGGGTGGTGTCGGTGAAGAAGCCGTAGCTTCGCCCCGGCACGATGGTCACCCCGGCGGTCAGTTCCGATTCGTCCGGAATCATCCCCGGGAGGATCGGCTCGGCATAGTCGAGCGCGCGCTTTGGCACCGCGCGCGCGGGTATGTCCTTCACGGCTCCCATTCTCAATCCCCCTCCTGCCGGACATCCCGCAACCGGCCGCGCGGCTCGTCGGGAGCGAGGCGGCCGGGTCGCAGACCGCAGGTCAGCGCTTTGTTCTCATGCATGCCGGTGTTCGGATCGCCGATGGCCGCGGTCAGCACATTGGCGATGTCGCCGGTGGCGAAGCCCTTCCAGCCGAAATGCCAGGGCAGGCCGATCTGGTAGATCCGCCGGCCGTCGATGGCGAAGGGCCGCAGCCTTTCGGTCACCATCGCCTTGGTCTCGATCTGCCCGCGCGGGGTGGACAGGACCACCCAGTCCAGCATGCCGATGCCAAGTTCCGCCGCCAGTTCCGGGGGGATTTCGCAGAACCCCTCCGGCTGGAGTTCGGCGGTGGAGGCGACCGACCGGGTCGGCGTGCCGCCCGAATGATGCTCCGTCAGGCGGTAGGTGGTCAGCGCATAGGGGTAGCGCGGATCGCCCGGCGGATGGATCGGGTTGTCGGGCCGGTCCCAGATCTTGGCGGTCGGGTTCTGCTGCTGGGCGTAGAGCGGGTTTCTCACTGGCGATTCGACCGGCTCGTAGTGGGTCGGCAGCGGCCCATCCTTCAATCCTGACGGCACGAACAGCGCGCCTCGGCCATCGGCGATCATGATAAACGGATCGGTGCCGCACAGCGCGTCCATTCCCGACGGCTCCGTCGACCAGTCTGGCGCATAGTCGGGCCGCTTGTTCTTCGAGAAGTCGACCGCGTCGGTGCCGGCCCACTCGCCCTTCTCCTCATCCCACCAGACCAGCTTCTTGCGCTCCGACCATGGCTTGCCGGAGGGGTCGGCGGCGGCGCGGTTGACCAGGGTCCGCCGGTTCGACGGCCAGGCGAAGGCCCATTGCAGGTGCGTGCCCGGGCCGTCCGCACCGTCGGCTTTGCGCGACCGGGCGTGATTGAAGTCGTTCTTCGGGAAGACGCCGGTGTAGATCCAGCAGCCGCAGGCGGTCGACCCGTCGTCCTTCAACTCCTTGAAGTCGGGGATCTGCTGCCGCTGCGCCGGGTCGGGCGACCATGTGTAGCCGTTGATTTCCTTCAGCACGGCTTCAGCGTCCGGCTCTCCCTTCCCGTCGGCCTCGGGATAGTCCCAGGTCAGGTAACGGATCCCCTGGTCCTTCACCGCCGCGCTGTTGGCATAGAGCGCCTTCAGCCGGCGGCCGAGCTGATAGATGAACCACAGGTCGGACCGGCTGTCGCCGGGGCCGTCCACCACCTTGTCGTGCCATTGGATCAGGCGGTGGGTGTTGGTGAAGGTGCCGGCCTTTTCCCCGGCCAGCGAGGTCGGCAGCAGGAAAATCTCGGTCCCAATGTCCTGCGGCGTCAGCTCGCCGCTGCGCACCGCATGACCTTCATACCAGAAGGACGCGCTTTCGGTTTCGGTGAAGTCGGTGACGACCAGCCAGTCCAGCTTGCCAAGCGCGCTCTGCACCAGCCGGGAGTTGCTGCCGCCGACCGCCGGATTCTGGCCCATCAGGAACATGCCCCTGATCAGCCCGTCCTGCATGGCGAGCGTCATCGGCAGCTGGGAATGGTCGCCGAGGATCTTCGGCAACATCTCGAAGCACCAGCCATTCTCCTTCATCGCCGCCTCGCCGTACCAGGCGCGCAGCAGGCTGACCATGTATTTGGGGAAGTTGTGCCACCAGCCGGTCGGGGTCGCTTCGTGGTCGATATAGTCCTGCAGCGTGCCGTGCGGCTTGTGAGCATGCGGCTGTGGCAGATAGCCCGGCAGCAGGTTGTACAGCGTCGGGATGTCCGTCGATCCCTGGATGCTGGAATGCCCCCGCAAGGCCAGGATGCCACCACCCGGCCGACCGACGTTGCCCAGCAGCAGCTGGATGATCGCCGCGGCCCGGATGATCTGGACGCCGGTCGAATGGTGGGTCCAGCCGACGGCGTAGCAGATCGCGCCGGTACGTTCGGGTCCTGAGGCACGGCAGAAGCCGTCCGCCACCGCCAAGAAGGTTTCCTTCGGGCAGCCGGTCACCCGCTCCACCATCTCCGGCGTGTAGACGGAGAAGTGACGCTTCAGGATCTGGTAGACGCAACGCGGATCCTGCAGGGTCTCGTCCTTCGGCGTCGGCCCTTTCTTGAGGCGCTTGGTGCAATCGGAGAAGGATTCGGTGGTGTTGACGAAATGCTCCGCCAAAGACGACGGCACGAACTCGCCTTTGTACTGCCAGCTATCGTACTCGTACGACTTCTTCTTCTCGCTCCAGCCCGAGAATTTCCCATCGTTCTGGTTGGCATCCAGGAAGTCATCCTCGATGATCGTGGAGATGTTGGTGTAGTTCAGGGCATAATCCCTGAACCACAGGTTGTTCTCCAGGATATGGCGGATAATCCCGCCCAGAAACGCGATGTCGGTCCCGGCGCGCACCGGAGCATAGGTGTCGACCAGCGCCGAGGTGCGGGTGAAACGGGGATCCGCATGGAACAGTGCGGCCCCCTTCTCCTTCGCCTGGAGAGCGAAGCGGAAGGCAATCGGGTGGTTTTCCGCCATGTTGGACCCCATCACCAGGATGGCGTCGGAATTGGCGAGATCCCATTGGGGCATGGTGGCCGCCCCACGGCCGAAGGAGGCACCCAAACTGGGCACCGATGAGGAGTGTCAGACCCTTGCCTGGTTTTCGACCCAGACCATCCCGAGGCCGCCGGAAAACAGCTTCTTGATCAGGTAGTTTTCCTCATTGTCCAAGGTCGCCCCGCCCAGCGAGGCGATGCCCAGCGTGTGGTTCACGACGGTGCCGTCGGGCAGCGTCTCGACGAAGGTCTCGTCGCGGGTCTGCTTGGTCAGCTGCGCGATGCGGTCCATCGCCCAGTCCAGCGGCCGTTCCTCCCACCTGTCGGAATGGGGCGCGCGATAGAGCACCTTGCTCATCCGCAGCTCGCTGGTCAGCCAGCCGAAGGTCGCCGCCCCCTTCGGGCAGAGCGTGCCCTGGTTGATCGGACTGCGCGGGTCGCCCTCCACATGGATGACGCGGCCCTCCTTGGCGTAGATCAGCTGGGCGCAGCCGACCGCGCAGTAGGGGCAGATGTTGGTGCCGACGGTATCCGCCTCTTCCAGGCGCGGGCGCAGAGTGTGCGACATCCGGCTTTTCGCGGCGTCGGAAAAGGGGCTTTCCCCGCTCAACTGACGCGGCAACGACCATTCGGCCAGGAAATCACGCGCACGGTCAGCGAGCGTGCGACGAAGGACGGGCCGGCTCTGCCCCGGCTTGCGTGGCTGACGCGGCTTCATGAGCGGCTCTCCCCTTTGGTTTCGCTGTCGGCATAGCGGATGTCGCGAACCACGGCGGCGATCAGGTCGGGCGGCTCGTCATAGGTGACGGTGACCCGCGCCCTGGAACCGACCAGCGCCGGCAGGTCCTGCGGTTCGATCGGTGCGCTGTGGGCAAGCATGAACAGCTTCGCGATCCCCTGGTCGCTGACCAGCTGGAAGCGGCTTTCCTGCGCCAGGGTGATGATTCCGTCGACCGTGCGCGTTTGCATCATTGTCGCATGCCTTTCGTTGGCTGGATAACTCACCAGCAAGCAATCGGTTCGCGCCGAATTCAAAATTTTCCCTCAACCGCCCGGGTGTCATCCGTTGGCTTGATGCTGTGGACGACCGCTGCCCACCGGCCTGAACTGGCCATAAGGTGTGGTCGGTGTCGAACGCGACGTCAGGGAGGGCCGTCCACAGGAACATCGTCACTGTCGGTTTGGAGTTTCCAAGATGAGGATGTGCGAGGGTGACGAGAGACGGGATGGCAATACGGTTCAAGCCGAGGATTGGGAAACCCCGTGTGTGACACAATGCATGCGAAACGCGCTGGCTTGACTGGGACCTGATCCGCTGATTTCATCCTGGCCCACGGTCCTATGTGCCGCATCATTCGCGGCCGGACACATGACCGCACGACACGGGAGCAACTCCGAGCGACACGTCTGGTTCCATTCCCCCGGAACCCCCCGGCCTCCCGCGAGTTGGCGAGGTGCGGACACGCCGCGGGGAAGGCCGGCATGGCATCACGGATCGAAGACTACGCGTTGCTCGGAGATTGCGAGACCGCGGCCCTGGTGTCGCGGGCCGGCTCGGTCGACTGGCTGTGCTGGCCACGATTTGATTCCGACGCCTGTTTCGCCGCCCTGCTCGGCGCCCCGGAGCACGGCCGCTGGCTGATGGCGCCGGCCGACCCGGACGCCCGCGCGACACGGCGCTACCGCGGCGACACGCTGATCCTGGAGACAGACTTCGAAACTGCGGACGGGGCGGTGACTGTCATCGACTTCATGCCACCCCGCGGACAGGCGTCGGACGTGGTGCGCATCGTGGCAGGGCGCCGGGGCCGCGTCGCCATGCGCACCGAACTGGTCATCCGCTTCGGCTGCGGCTGCGCCGTGCCCTGGGTGTCGCGCCTGGACGACGGCGGCCTGCGGGCCATCGCCGGGCCGGATATGCTGCTCCTGCGCACGCCGGTGGCGCTGCACGGGGAAAATTTGACGACCGTCGGCGACTTCACCGTCGCGGCCGGCGAGCGTGTGCCCTTCGTGATGACCTACGCCCCCTCCTACACGCCGCCACCAGAGCCGGTGGATGCGGAACAGGCGCTCTGCGACACCGAGGGGTTCTGGGCGGATTGGATCGGCCACTGCACCTACGACGGCGCGTGGTCCGACGCGGTGCGCCGCTCGCTGGTGACGCTGAAGGCGCTCACCTACCGGCCCACCGGCGGCATCGTCGCAGCCCCCACCACGTCGCTCCCCGAGCAACTCGGCGGTGTGCGCAACTGGGATTACCGGTACTGCTGGCTGCGCGACTCGACCTTTACGCTGCAGGCGCTGATGAACGCCGGCTTCTACGAGGAGGCGGGCGCCTGGCGCGACTGGCTGCTGCGCGCCGCCGCCGGCCACCCCGACCAGATCCAGATCATGTACGGTCTGGCCGGCGAACGCCGCCTGCGGGAGTGGGAGGCCGACTGGCTGCCCGGCTACGAAGGCTCCCGCCCCGTGCGCATCGGCAACGCCGCGTCCTCGCAGCGCCAGCTCGACGTGTACGGCGAACTGATGGACGCGCTGCACCAGGGCCGGAAGGGCGGCCTCGGCCGGAACGACGCGGGATGGCGGCTTCAACGGTCACTGCTCGCTCATCTGGAGACGGTCTGGGACCAGCCGGACGAAGGCATCTGGGAAACCCGCGGTGGCCGGCGACACTTCACCTTCTCCAAGGTGATGGCCTGGGCAGCCTTCGACCGCGCGGTCAGAAGCGCCGAACAGTTCGGCATGGACGGGCCGGTCGAGGCGTGGAAGGCACTGCGGCGGCGCATCCACGACGACGTGTGCGCCAACGGCTATGATCCCGCGATGGGTTCCTTCGTGCAGTTCTACAAGGCCAAGGAGCCGGACGCCTCCCTGCTGTTGCTGCCCGTGGTTGGCTTTCTGCCGGCCGACGACCCGCGCGTCGCCGGTACCGTGACGGCCATCGAGCGCCGGCTGTTGAAGGACGGGTTCGTCCAGCGCTACGACACGAGCCGCGTCGAGGACGGGCTGCCACCCGGCGAGGGCAGTTTCCTGGCGTGCAGCTTCTGGCTGGTGGACGCCTACGTCCTGCAAGGCCGACAGGCCGAGGCGACGGCGTTGTTCGAGCGCCTTCTGGGTCTCCGCAACGACCTCGGCCTGCTGTCGGAGGAGTATGATCCAGGCGCCGGGCGGCTGGTCGGGAACTTCCCGCAGGCATTCTCGCACATCGCGCTGGTGAACTCCGCCCACAACCTCAGCCGCAACGCGGAACCGGCCCGACAGCGCTCGGGCGGCATCCCCTGACCACGGAGGCACGGACATGCAGGTGAAACGGATCAAGGACGGACCCGAGCGGATCTACGCCGTCGTCTTCCAGACCGGCGACGATCCTATCGAGGGGCTGAAGGCGGTGGCGCGGGACGAAGGGCTGGCGGGAAGCAGCCTCACCGCCATCGGCGCCTTCCGGCGCGCGGTGCTGGGGTTCTTCGACTTCGACCGCAAGGACTACGACCGCATCCCGGTGGAGGGGCAGTGCGAGGTGGTCTCGCTGATCGGCAACATCGCCGAGAGTCCGGACGGGCCGGGGCTGCACCTGCACGCCGTGCTGGGCAAACGCGACGGGCAGGCCGTTGCCGGCCATCTGCTGGAGGCGGAGGTGCACCCGACGCTGGAGGTCATGCTGCTCGAGAGCCCGAAACACCTCGTCCGCCGCAAGGACGCGGCGACCGGCCTCGCCCTGCTGGCCCCGAGCACCCCGGGGCCGTGACCACTCAGCCGGGGAACGCGATGGTGCTGAGCAGTGCGTTCTCCGCCTGCCGGCTGTCCAGGCGGGTGACCTGCACCACCACCGGCCCGCTCGCCTCGACGACGCTGGAATAGGGCGTGCCCAGCGGCACCGGCTCCGGATCGTTGAGCAGGTTCATGCGCACATGGTTGGTGCGCCGCGCGCCGACCCGCAAGGCGGTAGGGGCCGGCGGGCTCGCGGTCGGTGAAGTACAGCGTGATCCGCACCTCCACCTCCCGGTCGCCCGCGTTGAGGATGCACAGGCCCTCGTGGCTGGTCATGTCCGGCTCGGGGCCGTGGCTCCCGGACGGGATGTAGCCGTCCGGGATCGCCCAGCGGGTGTGGCCGATGGGAGTGTCGCTCATGGAACCGTCGTTCATGGAACCTGCTCCTTCCTAGTCCTACTCGGCGGCGTGAGGCGCGCGTTCCCGGTTGGCCGGCGTGTGCGAGGACCGGCGGCGCAGCCCATCGCGCCAGACCTCGGCCAGCGTCCACGCGTGCCGGCCGGTCAACTGCTCGACCTGCTGGCGGCAGGAGAAGCCATCGGCGATCAGCAGCGCATCGGGCGGCGCGTCGCGCAAGGTGGCGCCGAGCCCCTGGTCGAAGACGGCAAGCGACACCTCGTACTTGTCCGCTTCATAGCCGAAGGCGCCGGCCATGCCGCAGCAGCCGTCGTCGAGGACGCGCGCGTCGAGCCCGCTCTTGCGGATCTGCGCGGCGTCACACCCCATGCCGAAGACCGCCTTGTGGTGGCAGTGCCCATGCACCAGGGCCTTGCCGGACAGCGTCGGCGGGTCGAAGCGCGCCACCTTTTCCAGGAATTCGGCCAGCAGCATGGTGCGCTGGGTCAGCCGCTTGGCCTCCGCATCATCGGGGAACAGGTTGGGCAGTTCGTCACGGAACACCGACAGGCAGCTCGGCTCGATGCCGACCACATAGGCACCGGCGTCCAGTTCCTGCCGCAGGCCGGCCATTGTGCGCTTCAGAGTGCGCTTGGCGGCATCCAGCCAACCGAAGTCGTAGTAAGGCCGGCCGCAGCACAGGTTCGCCCGCGGAATGGTGACGGCGTAGCCGGCAGCCTCCAGCACCTCGGCCGCGGCGAACAGCGGTTCGGGCGTGAAATGGTTGTTGAAGCTGTCGGTCCACAGCACCACGGGCGGACGCCCACGGTCCGGTTCCGGCGCCCAGGACCGGCGAAAGGTCCGCGGGGCGAAGGCCGGCACCGGGCGCTGCGGCGCGATGCCCGCCGCCGCCCGCGAGAGCCGGCCGAACACCGGCGTTCGTGTCGCCAGGTTGGGCGCCCACCACACCGGGGCCAGCCAGCGCGCCCAGCGGTGGATCAGCCCCATGCTGTAGGCCGCACGCGGGCGCATGCGGCCCTGGTAATGGTGGTGCAGGAACTCTGCCTTGTAGGTCGCCATGTCGACATTGACCGGGCAGTCGGCCTTGCAGCCCTTGCAGCCGAGGCAGAGGTGCAGTGCGTCATGGATCGTCTCGTCCCCCCAGCCCGCTTCGAGGGGATCGCCTTGCAACATCTCCTGCAGGAGGCGGGCCCGGCCGCGCGTCGAGTGCTTCTCCTCGCGCGTCGCGCGGAAGCTCGGACACATGGTGCCGCCCTCGTGCCGTCGGCACTTGCCGACACCGACGCAGCGCAGCAGCGCGTGGGTGAACGACCCGCCATCCTCTTTGTAGGCGAAGACATGGTCGAGGTGCGGCGGGTGGAAGCGTGGCCCGAGCCGCAAATGCTGGTCCACGGCGAAGGGGTGCACGACCTTGTGCGGGTTCATCCGGTTGTCCGGGTCCCAGATCGCCTTGAACGCGGCGAAGGCGCGGACGAGATCGTCGCCGAACATGATCGGCAGCAGCTGCGCCCGCGCCTGCCCGTCGCCATGTTCGCCGGACAGGGTGCCGCCGTGCCGCACCACCAGATGGGCCGCGTCGTTCAGGAAGGCGCGGAACCTGTCCACCTCCTGCCGCGTGTGCAGACCGAAGCCGACGCGGCAGTGGATCAGCCCATCGCCGAAATGGCCGTACAGCGCCGGCTCGTAGCCGTAGCGGTCGAACAGCGCCAGCAGGTCGCGCATGTAGGAGCCGAGGTTTTCCGGCGCCACCGCAGAGTCCTCCCAGCCTGGCCAGGTGTCGTGCTTCTCCCCAGGCACCCAGGCGGTGGCGCCGAGGCCGGATTCGCGCACCTTCCACAGCCGCTCCTGCTCGTGGTCGTCGGCAACGATCTTCAGGCCCTCGACGTGCGGCTGGCCGCGCAGATGCTCCTCCAGCCGGCGGGCCTTGGCGAGCGCGTCGTCGCGGCTCTCCCCGCCGAACTCGACGAACAGCCAGGACGGCCCCTCCGGCAGCAGCTTCAGGTCATCGACGTGCAGGTGCTTCTTGCGCATGAAGTCGGTCAGGCGCTCGTCCACCCCCTCGATGGCGTCGGGGCCGAAGCCGCGCACGTCGCAGACGATGTCGGCGGCGTGGCACACGCTCTCGAACCCGGCGACCAGCACCACCTTGGCCGGTGGGTCGGGGATGAGGTTGAGCGTGGCGCGCAGCACCGTGACGCAGGTCCCTTCGGTGCCGACCAGGGCCTGGGCGAGGTTGAACGCCCCGTCCCCGTCCGGCAGCAGCGAATCCAGGTTGAAGCCCGACACCCGGCGCGGGATTTTCGGGTAGACGCGGCGGATCTCGTCGGCGTAGCGGTCGCGCAGGGCCTTCAGCCGCGCGTAGATCTCCCCCTTCCGTCCGCCCTCGGCGATGAAGCGCTCCAGCTCCGCCTCGGTCGTGCGGCCGACGGTCAGGCGCAGCCCGTCGTAGGTGAGGATGTCCAGGCTCTCGACGTTGTGGCTGGTGACCCCGGCGATCACCGAGTGTGGGCCGGCGGAGTTGTTGCCGATCATGCCGCCGATGGAGTTGTGGTCGTGCGTCGACGGGTCGGGGCCGAAGCGCAGCCCGTGCGGCTTGCAGCGCTTCTGCACCTCGTCCAGCGTGATCCCCGGCTCCACCGTCGCCAGCCGCTTCTCCAGGTCGATGGAAAGAAAGCCGTTGCAGTACTTCGAACTGTCGATGATGACCGCGTAGTTGGTGGTCTGCCCGGCCAGCGCGGTGCCGCCGCCGCGCTGCGTGATCGGGACACCGAAGTGGGAGCACACCCGCACCGCCTCGGCCAGCGCCTCCACGTGATGGGGCACCACCACGCCGACGGGCACTTCGCGGTAATTGGAGGAATCGGTGGCGTAGAGCGCCCGGTCGCCGTCGCCAAAGCGGATCTCGCCATCCACGCGGCTGCGCAGCGCGGCCACCAAGGCGGGCACGTCGATGTCGGTCATGTGCGGAACCTCTCGGCGTCGGCCCGCTTCAGCTCGATGCCGAGGCCGGGGCGCGTCCGGTCCGGCGCCAGTTCGCCGTTCACCGGGGTGATCGCGCCGTCGAACAGCATCGCCTCGATGCGGGCATGATCGTGGAAATACTCGATGTTCTTCAAGGAGCGGCAGGCGCAGCCGACCTGGGCGTGCAGCGTCGGCGCGGTGTGGGCCGACAGCGGCACCGTGAACGCCTCCGCCAGCGCCGCCGCGGCCAGGAAGCCGGTGATGCCGCCGCAGCGCGTGCCGTCGGCCTGGAGCACGTCGACCGCGCCGGCCTCCAGCATGCGGCGGAAGTAGATGGGCGTGTAGCCGTACTCCCCCGCCGCGATCATCATGCCGCCGGGACCGCGGTCGCGCAGCAGGCGCAAGCCTTCCAGGTCGTCCGACGACACCGGCTCCTCGAACCAGGCCACGCCCTGATCGGCGAAGCGCCCGGCCTGGGCCAGCGCCAGCTTGCGGTCATAGGCGCCGTTGGCGTCGACATAGAGGTCGGTATCGGGGCCTATGGCGGTGCGCACCAGCGCCACGCGCTCCCGATCCCTCCCGGCGTCGCGGCCGATCTTCATCTTGACGGCCGACAGCCCGTCGCGCGCCCAGCCGGCGAGCTGCTCGACCAACCGCCCGTCCGAATAGGAGGTGAAGCCGCCGCTGCCATAGGCCGGCGTGCCGTCGCGGGCGCGGCCCAGCAGATCGGCGATGCCCAGCCCCAGCAACCTGCCCTTCAGATCCCACAGCGCCACGTCCACCGCCGAGATCGCCATGGCGGCGATGCCCGGCCGGCCGAGGTTGCGCACCGCCTCGGTCATGACGATCCAGGCGCGGTTGGTGTCGAAGGCGTCGATGCCGCCGACCCGGCCCGCCAACCTGTCGGCAATCAGGCGGGCGGTCGCCATATCGGCGTAGCCGTAGCCGAGCCCGTTGCGGCCACCCGCCTCGGCGGTGACCACGACCAGCGTCGTGCTGTCCCAGTCCATGGTGCCGTCGGCTTCGGGTTGGTCGGTCGGAATGGTGAAGGTCTCGACGCCGATCCGTTCAATGGGCGTTTCAACGCGTGGGGCGTGGGGCATGGGCGTGCTCGAACCCTGGTGACGGGTGCCGGGCCAACTCCCGGTCCCCGCCGCGGTTCCCCATAAAATGCGGTCGCCGCCCGAACCGGGGCCGCCGCCGGCCGTTGAGGCGGCAACGGCAATCCACCCTGCAAAGACATCGAGAGGCGACCATGGCTGCGAACGTCAGCGACTTCTTTTGGCAGCGGCTCTCCCAATGGGGCGTACGGCGCGTCTTCGGCTATCCGGGCGACGGCATCAACGGGTTGGTCGGCGCGCTGGCCCGTGCCGGCGACCGCTTCGAGTTCGTCCAGGCCCGGCACGAGGAACTGGCCGCCTTCATGGCGACCGCGCACGCCAAGTACACCGGCGAGCTGGGGGTGTGCCTCGCCACCTCCGGCCCCGGCGCCATCCACCTGCTGAACGGCCTCTATGACGCCAAGCTCGACCACCAGCCGGTGCTCGCCATCGTCGGGCAGCAGGCGCTGACCGCGCTCGGCGGCCACTACCAGCAGGAGGTGGACCTCATCTCGCTGTTCAAGGACGTTGCCGGCGAATACGTCCACATGGCCTCCACCCCGGCCCAGGTCCGCCACCTCGTCGACCGCGCGGTGCGCATCGCCAAGGCGGAGCGCACGGTGACCTGCATCATCCTGCCCAACGACCTGCAGGAGATGGACGCGGTGGAGACGCCACCGCGCGCCCACGGCACCATCCATTCCGGCGTCGGCTGGTCGGCCCCCGTGGTGCGCCCCACCGACGAAGACCTGGGCCGCGCCGCCGACGCGCTGAACGCCGGCTCCAAGGTGGCGATCCTGGTCGGTGCCGGGGCGCTGCAGGCGACCGACGAGGTGATCGAGGTGGCCGACATCCTGGGGGCCGGTGTCGCCAAGGCGCTGCTCGGCAAGGCGGCGCTGCCCGACGATCTGCCCTTCGTCACCGGCTCCATCGGCCTGCTCGGCACCCGGCCCAGTTACGAGATGATGGTGAACTGCGACACGCTGCTGATGATCGGCTCCGGCTTCCCCTATTCGGAGTTCCTGCCCAAGGAGGGGCAGGCGCGCGGCGTGCAGATCGACATCGACCCGAAGATGCTCAGCATCCGCTACCCGATGGAGGTGAATCTCGTTGGTGACAGCGCCGGCACGCTGCGCGCGCTCATCCCGCTGCTCCAGCGCAAGCAGGACCGCTCCTGGCGCCAGGGCATCGAATCCGGCGTGGCCGACTGGTGGAAGGTGCTGGAGGCGCGCGCGATGAACGACGCCACGCCGCTGAACCCGCAGCGCGTTTTCTGGGAGCTGTCGCCGAAGCTGCCCGACGACGTGGTGATCGCCTGCGACACCGGGTCCGGCACCAACTGGTACGCCCGCGACCTGAAGATCCGCCGGGGCATGAAGGCCAGCCTGTGCGGCGGCCTCGCCACCATGGGGCCGGGCATGCCCTACGCCATCGCCGCCAAGTTCGCCCACCCCGACCGCCCGGTGCTCGCCATCGTCGGCGACGGCGCCATGCAGATGAACGGCATGAACGGGCTGATCACCGTGTTGCGATACTGGAAGCGGTGGGCCGACCCGCGCTTCGTGGTGCTGGTGCTCAACAACCGCGACCTGAACCAGGTGACCTGGGAGATGCGCGCGCAGGCCGGCGACCCGAAGTTCGATGCCTCGCAGCAGCTTCCCGATGTGCCCTACGCCCGCTACGCCGAGTTGCTGGGCTTCAAGGGGTTGTTCGTCGACAAGCCCGAGGATCTCGGGCGGGTCTGGGACGAAGCGCTGGCGACCCGCGGTCCGGTGGTGGTCGAGGCGTTCACCGACCCCAACGTCCCGCCGCTGCCGCCGCACATCACGCTGAAAAACGCCGCCGCCATGATGGCGACGCTGGCCAAGGGCGACCCGGAGGTCTGGGACATGCTGAAGGACACCGCGAAGGACTTCGTCGAGAGCTATTTGCCGCACGGCGGCGGCACGAAGACGTGAGCGACCGGGGGCGCGGCGGCGCGCCCCCTACCCGCCCATCTTGGACAGCGCGAACGCGGCGAGGAAGCCGGCGACCGTGATGAAGCCGGCGTAGTCATGGGTCTCCTCGAACGCTTCCGGGATCATGGTGTCGGCGATCATCGCCAGGATGGCGCCAGCCGCAACCGCCTGCGTCGCCGCCACCACAGCGTCGCCCAGCCCGGCGAACACCACGTAGCCCAGCCATGATGCCAGCCCGGAGACCAGCGCGATGCCGCCCCACAGGCCGAAGATGTAAGCGGCCGAGCGGCCAGCCTTCGTCATGCCGGCGGCGCTCGACAGGCCCTCCGGCACGTTGGAAAGGAACACGGCGACGACCGCGACGAAGCTGACAGAGCCGCCCTCGATCAGGCTGACGCCGATGACGATGGACTCGGGGATGCCGTCAAGCAGCGCGCCGACGGCGATCGCCAGACCGCTGCCCGCGTCGCCGTTCTGCTGCCCGCCGGACCGCTTGCGGTGCTTGGCGCCGCGTCGCGACACGATGACGTTGGCGACGGTGTAGACCAGTGCCCCGCCCAGGAAGCCCGCCGCCGTCGCCGGAAAGCCGCCACGCCGGATCGCCTCGTCCATCAGCTCGAACGACAGCGCCGAAATCAGCACGCCGCTGCCAAACGCCATGACCCCCGCGATCACCCGTTGCGGGATGCGCGCCAGATACGCGGCCGCGGCGCCGAGCAGCAGCGCCGAACCGCTGAGCAGGCCCCACAGGCCCGCCTGAATGGAGAGTGGCATCAATCGTCCTGTTTACATCGGTTCAGCCCCTCAATGGCCGACGACACGGGTGGTTCCGTCAGGGGGAGGCAAGCCGGCTCTCAACGGCGGCCGCTTGTCGGCGGACGGCGGCCCTCTTGTGCGGATGCTCTCCAGCGTCGATCTCTCACGCACCGGTCTGCGCCGAAGCCATTCCCAGCGAGGGGGCACGGCGAGCCGGGCGGCGCGGGACGCGCCCGTCGAGAAGCGGCGGCACAGTTCGGCCAAGCACACAGGCAGCGCAGAGGGCCGCAGTCGAAGCGCACCCGGCGCTGGAGCGGCTGTGTCCGGCGCTGCCGCCGCGGCGGGCGGCGGGGGAGCGGGATGCGACTGAACGGCGCGCACCGACGGAGCCCGTACGGAGCGCTCCCGCCGCTCCAGAATGTGGCGGACCTGCTCGCGGGCACGGGAAAGGCGCGAACGGATGGTCCCGACCGGCACGCCCAGGCGGTCCGCCGCGTCCTGGTACGAGACACCATCGATGGCCACCAGTTGCAGGAGATCGCGCTGGCGCGGCGGAAGGGCGTGGATTGCCCCCTCGACCTCGTGGAGAGCGATACGCGTGATCTGTGGCGGCGGGACGATTCCGTCATGCTCGTCCAGTTCGACCTCATGGCAACGGCGACAGCGCCGACACTGGGTGAAAAAGAGGTTCTTGATGATCGTCGTCAGCCAAGCTTCCAGGTTGGTGCCCAGCTCGAACTTCTCGGCGTTCCTCAGCGCACGCTCCAGGCAGTCCTGCACGAGATCCTCGGCAGCCGCATACTCGCCCGTGAGCTTGAGGGCGTAGCACCGCAGCTCCGGGATGCATGTCAGCAGCTCCTTGTGAAAGGATGTGGTCATGCTGGAATCCTGCCTGTTGGCGGTGGCCGGCAGCCGGAGTGCGGTTGCCGAACATCAAAAATCCAACGGTCCGTCGTCGACAGGGGTTCCGCAGTTCAGCACATATGTGCGCGATTTAATGATTGGTGCTCAGAGGATCAGCCGCTGGACCCGCCGCCCCAAGGGGGTGTAGCCGGCGAAGCCGGCCAGCCGCTCGCGATCGAGGATCGTGAGCCGACCGTCCTCGAGATGGGCGAGCCGCTTCTCCCGCAGTTCGCCGAGGGAACGGTTGACGTGGGTTCCCGACAGGCCGGTGGCGTCGGCGAGATGGCGGCGGCGCAAGGGAAAGGCGCAGCAGCCGTCCTTCAGTTCGCCCGTCTCCTCCAGCCGTTCCGCCAGCTCCAGCATCAGGTAGGCAATGCGTTGCGGCCCCAACGTGCGGCCGAGCACCGCGAGCCGGCTGTCGGCGCGCCGCTTGTCGTCGACCAGCGTGTGGATCAGCGCCCGGTTCAGCGCCGGGACCTGGGTGCAGAGGTCATCCAGCGACGGCGCCCTCAACCGGCACAGCACGGTCCGCGTCAGCGCGGTGACCTCGTAGTCCCAGTTGCCAAGCAACGCCACATGCAGACCGAACACGTCCCCCGGCAGCAGGATTTCGACGATCTGCCGCGAGCCGTCCGCCAGCCGGATCGATCGGAACGCCCAGCCCGAATAGAGCGTGTAGATGAAGCCACCGGCTGGTCCGGTGCTGAGCAGTCTGGCTCCGGCCGGCCGCACGAGTTGCCGGTCCCGGAGCCTGCTCACATAGCCGAGTTCGTTCTGGTCGAGCGGCTTGAACAGGTGCGACCGCCGCAGGGTGCAATCCTCGCACGCCACGCCTGACGCGCGGCGACAGGAGGGATTGCCGTGATCGGACGTCTGTTCCATCGACCGTTCATGCGATAGCCAACCGGCGGCAGGGTGTTGGGCCGCTTCGGTCCGCTCATTGGCTCCGATCGCGTCCGCGCCCTGCGCGTGCCAGCATATAGTCGTTGCGCAGGCGCCGCGCAGCGTCCTCGTCGCCAATGGAGGCGAGGAAGGAGTCGGCTGCCCGGTCCCAGGCGTCGCGCGTCTCCCCCGGCTGCGGGTCATAGCCCGGCCCGTGATGCCCGCCGAAGCCGTAGGCGCCCACCCAGTCGTCATCGTGGCCTTGGCCGGCAGTTCCCGATGGGCGGTGATCGGAATGATCCGTTTTCATGTCGTTCTCCTGGCTGGTCGGACCCAGTGTCCGCCGAGGTCCTCTTTCCGCCAACGACGGCACCCGATGGGCGTTCCATCCCAGGTTCTGCCGGTCAGCCGAGCCGGATGCGGTTGTCGTTGAGGAAGGTGTAGTGCGGCACGACGAGGTTGGCCGGGGCCGGGCCTTTGCGGATGCGGCCCGAGGTGTCGTATTGCGACCCATGGCAGGGGCAGAACCAGCCACCATAGTCGCCGCGCGGATCGGTCGGCTTCTGCCCCAGCGGCACGCAG
This sequence comes from Azospirillum sp. TSO35-2, assembly GCF_003116095.1. Taxonomy (GTDB): domain Bacteria; phylum Pseudomonadota; class Alphaproteobacteria; order Azospirillales; family Azospirillaceae; genus Azospirillum. The sequence continues at coordinate 323,511 of NZ_LGRA01000018.1, read as the reverse complement.
CCGAGGTGCGTGCAGATTCCGATCACCACCAGCCACTCGGGCTTGATGACGCGCTTATCGTCCGGCTGCGGGTCGGGCAGGTCGCTCACCGTCACCGAACGGGCGGCCTCGATTTCCTCCGGGGTGCGATGGCGAACGAAGACCGGTTTGCCGCGCCACGTCACGGTGATGGCCTGCCCGACCGCGACCGGAGCGAGGTCGACCTCGATGGAGGCGAGCGCCAGCGTGTCGGTTGCCGGATTCAGGCTGTCGATCATCGGCCACAGCGCGGCTGCCGTGCCAACCGCCCCCACAGCGGTGGTGGTGAGGTAGAGGAAATCCCGCCGCGTCCCGTGGCTTTCCGGACCGGCCGTGCTCATTGCTGGTGTCGGTGCATCCATGGCGACCCTCCCTGGTGCGCAGTCTGCATGCGCAGTCTGCGGTCGCACCTGCCGCCAACGATGGCCGAAGGGCACGGTTCCCCGGATGGGTTCCGTCAGGTGTCGCGCCACGCCGCGGCTGACGGCGCAGGGAGCCCACCGGACCATGGGCGAGGACGCGACCTCCCAAACACTGCTCAACAGGTCGGAGGCCGATCCATCACAACTGTAATGCTAGTGACGCTTGGACTTATTCCAGTTTGCGCACGAAGTGGTGACACCCGATCTGGTACCGCTTCGCCATGTACAGGCGGTGCGCGTCGCTCCGGTCGGGACCAACCCCGGAATCCAGATGAAGCGCGTTGCAGTTCAGCCTTTTGGCTTCCTTCTCTGCCCAGTCCAGAATGTGGGACGCGTACCCCAGGCCTCGGTATTCCGGCAGCGTGGCAATGTCGACGATGTAGAGGGATTTCCCGAGCCACAGGGAATGCTGCAGGCGGAACCCCATGACGCACGCCGCCGGCTCGCCCTGTTTCGGAATGATACCGACAAGCCGATAACCATTCGGCCGCAACATCGTGTCGATGATCCTGCGCATCTCCACTGCGTCGTGTTTCGGCCACAGCACCCGCAGGGCGGGCACCGCCACCGCTGTGTTCTGCTCAGGAATTTCAACAATCGTTGGATGCACGTCTGTTCCTCTTGATCCCAACCAAGGGAGCGGCGTTCCCGATGCCGTTTCGGGCGCGGCTCTCTCCGCAGGATGGTCCGGATGAGGACGGAGTTTCAAGCCCACCTTGGCCTTGGCCGCTTTCTGTTGCCGATTTCCCGCCGGTGGCTGTTGGCGGGCTGCGGTCCGCGGGCTCGTTCATGGACGGACCTTCGCCGGGTGAGCGCGGCACCTAAGCTTGGCTCACGTTTATCTGCCCGACCGCCGCCGTGGCGCAGGCGGCACAGTTGGCATCATCGGGGAAGACGAGGTGATGACGGCCGCTTGTTATGACCTTGGTTCATGGTTCGATGAATTCATTCCATTTCCGCTCATGGGTGGCTTCCGCTAGAACTCGGTCGACGCCTCCCGCGGCCAGACCGGAGATCAGAATGACCGCCGCCACCTCTGACATCCGTTTCGACGAGAGGATCGACCACCGCGCGTCCAACTCGATGACCTGGGGCGGCGTTCGAACCCTGCTCACCCCGGAGGACGCCGGACTGCCGGGGGCTGGGGTGGGACGCCGAGACGCTGAACCGCGTCCGGTTCGACACGGGGCCGAAGTTCGGGACCGAGGGGCATGGCTCCATGCGGGTGAAGCTCGGCTGCCCGCGCGCAACGGTGGACGAGGCGATGGCGCGGCTGAGAATCGCCTTGAGCGCACAGTGAGGGAATGAACGATGACGGCAACCTATCGCGCGATGGCGGTCACCGCCCCGGGGCGCCTCGAACTTGTCGAGCGGCCCGTCCCCGTTCCGGAGGCGGGCGAGGTGCTGATTTCGGTCGAGGCCTGCGGCATCTGCGGCGCTGACCGCGGCGACATCGAGAAGGCCGATCCGGCGGTGCGCCGGGTTCCCGGTCACGAGGTGGTCGGGCGGATCACCGCCCTCGGGCCGGGGGTGCCGGCGATCTGGAAAGTCGGCCAGCGCGTCGGCGTCGGCCGCTTCGGCGGGCACTGTGGCGACTGCCGGGAGTGCCGGCGGGGCAAGTTCCACCTGTGCCGACAGCAGCCGGTCATGGGAGCGACCCGCGACGGCGGCTATGCCGAAATGATGACCGCGCGGGCCACGGGCCTCGTCTCCATCCCCGACGACCTCTCCTCGGAAGAGGCCGCGCCGATCCTCTGCGCCGGGCTCGCCACCTTCAACGGGCTGAAGGTCTCCGGCGCCGGACCGGGCGACACGGTGGCCGTGCTGGGCATCGGCGGCCTCGGCCACATGGCGCTGCAATATGCCCGCCGGATGGGGTTCCGCGTGATCGCCATCGGCCGCGGTCCGGACATCGCGGCGGAAGCGTTGACTCTGGGGGCGCACCGCTATGTCGATACGGAGCGCGAGGACGCCGCGGCGGTGCTGACGGACATCGGGGGAGCCAGGGCGCTTCTCTCGACCATCGGCGATACGGGCGTCGTCGCGTCGGTGATGCCGGGGCTTCAGCCGGAGGGGCGGCTGGTGCTGCTCGGCATCGGCAGGGATCCGCTGGCCGTGGCGACGGGGCATCTGGTGGGCGGTGAACGATCCATCGTGGGCTCGATCACCGGCTCGCCCTACGACAACGAGCGGGCGCTCGATTTCAGCGTGCTGACCGGCGCCCGCCCGTGGATCGAGACACTGCCGCTCGAGCGGGCCGACGAGGCCTTTCGCAGGATGCTGTCCGGCGCGGTGAAGTTCCGGATGGTGCTGACCATGGGAGACTCCGCCGTTGCACCTCAATGACGACCTGAGCCGACCCGTCGCCGTTCACGCCGGGACCCTCGACTGGGTGCCGAGCCCGGCCGCCGGGGTCGACCGCCGGATGCTCTACCGCGAAGGCGGCGAGGTGGCCCGCGCAACCTCGATCGTCCGCTATGCCAAGGGCAGCGCCTTTCCCGCCCATGTCCATTCCGGGGGCGAGGAGATCCTCGTGCTCGACGGCACGTTCCAGGACGAGCACGGCGACTATCCCGCCGGGAGCTATTTCCGCAACCCGCCCGGCACGAGCCACTGCCCAGCCGCGGCGGATGGCTGCACGATCTTCGTGAGGCTCTGGCAGTTTCGCGAGGGCGACCACGCCCAGCTCGTCCGCCGGCCCGGCGAGGGCAAGGCGGCGCCCCCGCGCGACGGGGCGACGGCGGCACGGCTGCTCTTCGACGACGGCGCCGAGCGGGTCCTGATCGAGGACTGGGCGCCCGGTGCGGCGGTGACGATCCCGAACCATCGCGGGCTTGAACTGCTGCTGGTGTCCGGCCGCCTCTTGCACGGCGGCGGGGCTCTTGCGGCGCCAAGCTGGTGCCGGCTCCCGGCGGGGCACGATTTCACCGCCAGCGTCGGGCCGGAAGGTGCCCGCATCTGGATCAAGGACGCGCCGTTGCAGCACCCCGATGTCCTGCCGATCCCCGAGCGTTCCTGAGGAGACACCAGACATGATGAAGACCGGAGTCGCCATCCTCGGCGGTGGTCTTGCCGGACTCAATGCCGCGCGCCTGCTGCACCGGGCCGGCGTCGACGTCCAGCTCTACGAGGCGCGGGACCGGCTCGGCGGCCGCGTCCTGACCGTGAACGCGGCCGGTGCGCCGGACATGGACGGCTTCGATCTCGGCCCCTCATGGTTCTGGCCGGAGATGCAGCCCGCCATCGGGGCGCTGGTCGCCGAATTGGGGCTGCCGAGCTTCGCCCAGCACAGCGAGGGCGACGTGGTGTTCGAGCGGATGTCGCGCGAACCGCCCCATCGGCTCCCCGGTCTCGGCCAGGAGCCGCGCTCGCTGCGCCTCGTCGGCGGCTCCGCCGCGCTGATCCGGGCCCTGGCGGCGGCAATCCCTGCGGACCGGCTCCACACCGGCGCCCGGGTCACCGCCCTGCATGCGCGCGAGGATGGGGTGGAACTGTCGCTGCGCCACGCCGACGGCCGTGAGGAGAGCGTGCGCGCCGGCCAGATCATCGCCGCCCTCCCGCCGCGCGTGCTGGAAAGCACCGTGCGGTTTTCTCCCGATGTGCCCTTGGAAACGCGACGGCTCTGGCGGGAGACGCCCACCTGGATGGCGCCCCACGCCAAGTTCTTTGCCCTGTATGATTGCCCGTTCTGGCGCGCCGCCGGCTTCTCCGGCACGGCGCAGAGCATGGTCGGGCCGATGCCGGAGATCCATGACGCCACCACCGCCTCGGGACAGGCGGCGCTCTTCGGCTTCCTCGGCGTCGGTGCGGACGAGCGCGCCCGCATCGGGGAGGCGGCGCTGACCAAGGCCTGCCTCGCGCAGTTCGCCCGGATCTTCGGGCCGGAGGCGGCCAGCCCGCGCGCGACGCTCTGGAAGGACTGGGCCGCCGATCCCCTGACCGCGACGGAGGCCGATCCGGCGTCCGCCGGCCACCCGGTCCCGGCCGCGGCCTGGGTGCATGGCCCGTGGCGGGACTGGCTCACGCTGGCGGGCAGCGAGGTGAGCCCGAATGAAGCCGGCTATCTCGCGGGCGCCGTGGAGGCGTCCGAGCGCACCGTGGCGACGGTGAGCCGCCGCCTGCGGGACCGGTCGGGAGCACGGGCATGACCGTCTCCCGCCGACGGATCGACCACCTCGTGCTGGCCGTCCACGACCTCGACCGGGCCGCCGCTCTCTACGAAGGACTCGGCTTTCAGGTCGGCGCCCGCAACCGCCATCCCTGGGGCACCGAGAACCGCCTGATCCAGTTCCGATCGTCCTTCCTGGAACTGATCACGGTCGGCGATGGCGCGCTGATCCCGCCGCATGCGCCCGGGCGCTTCAGCTTCGGCGCCTTCGTGCGCGATTGTCTGGAGACGCGCGAGGGCCTCGCCATGGTCGTGCTCGACAGCACCGACGCGGCGGCCGACGCGGCGGCGTTCACCCGCACGGGAATCGGCCGGTTCGAGCCCTTCCACTTCGAGCGCAAGGGCCGCCGTCCCGACGGCAGCGAAACCGTGGTCGCCTTCTCTCTGGCCTTCGCGCTCGACCCGCGCCTGCCGGACGCCGCCTTCTTCGTCTGCCAGCAGCACCATCCCGAGGCCTTCTGGAACCCCGCCTTCCAGCAGCACCCGAACGGCGCCGTCGAGCTCGAAGCGGTGACGCTGGAGGCGCCCGACCCGTCGGAGCACGCGGACTTCATCGCCGGCTTCACCGGTGTTGCCGGACGGAACAACGGCGGGCAGGACCTCGTCTTTCCGCTCCGTGGCGGTGGCCGGCTGGTCATCGCCTCGGGGGCGGGTGCGTCCGGCGGCACGAGCTACCGGGTTGCCGTCGCCGATCCTGCCGCCGTTGCGGAACGCCTCGCGCATTTGAACCTGCCGTTCCAGACCGCCGACGACGCCGTGACGATCGGACCGGCCGAGGCTTTCGGCGTGACGATCCGGTTCGGCGCAGCCGGGACGCGGTGATGCGGCGGTCCGGCCGTCATGCACAATCCTTGAAAGGTGCCTCTTGTTGTTCGACAACCCGGAAGTCCTCTTCGTCATGGCAGCGCCTGCGGAATACGGCGCGAAGCTCCAGGCGACGATCGATCCGTTGATGATCGGCGTCGGTCCGGTCGAGGCGGCGATCAACCTGACCGCTTATCTTGGCGCGCTGGCCGCGTTGCAACGCCTTCCTGATCTTGTGGTTTCCCTGGGCTCCGCCGGGTCGCGGCGCCTGCCGCAGGCCGAAATCTTCCAGGTTTCCGCCATCTCGTACCGCGACATGGACGTGTCAGCCCTGGGATTCGAGCGGGGGCGCAATCCGCTGCTGAACCTGCCGGTGGTGGTGGAACTGCCTTATGCCGTCACCGGCTTGCCGTCGGCGTCGCTGTCCACCGGGGGGGACATGGTTTCGGGCCAAGGCTACGACCAGATCGACGCCGACATGGTCGACATGGAAACCTATGCCGTCTGGCGCGCCTGCGAGAAATTCGGGCTTCCGATGATTGGGCTTCGCGGGATTTCCGACGGCCAGACGGAACTGCGGCAGGTTTCGGACTGGAAGGAGTATCTGGGTGTCATCGATGAAAAGCTGTGCCGCGCGCTGAAGCACATCGAGCGGACCATTGGAGGATGGCAGCCCCACAAGCCCCTGCTCCGTTCCTGACCAAACCACATGACATGAGCCGACTCCGGGCCAAACCGGTGTTGCAACACGGGACTTCAACCGACGCGGCCCAACAACCTTGCAGGCCAGGATGCCGCTGTCGGCTGGAGGTCCCTGTGCTGGCGCCTCTTTGTGCTGCGGCAGCACGGCCGGCCAAGCGGCCGGCATGCCCGCCCAAGCGAACGGCGCGGCGTTTCCGCTATTCCGCCGCCTGCCGCACCGGAAACGGAGCGCTGTCCATCTGGGCGTCCACCACGGCCAGCGCGGTCACGTTGACCACGCCACGGGACGTTATGGCCGGGGTGACGATGTGGGCCGGCGCGCCGACGCCCAGCAGGATCGGGCCGACCGACAAGCCGTCCCCGAGCACCTTCAGCATTTCGAACGCGATGTTCGCGGCATCCAGTGTCGGCATGACCAGCAGGTTCGCCTGACCCCGCAGCCGCCCGTTGGGCAGCACGCGGTCGCGGATCGCTTCCGACAGCGCGGCGTCCGCGTGCATCTCGCCATCCGCCTCCAGGTCCGGCGCCCGGCTCCTCAGAAGGTCGAGCGCCTTGCGCATCTTGACCGCTGAAGGCGAATCGGCGCTGCCGAAGTTGGAGTGCGACAGCAGGGCCACCTTCGGCTCGATGCCGAAGTGCCGCACCTTCTCCGCCGCCAGGACGGCGATCTCCGCGATTTCCGCGGCCGTCGGATCGGCATTCACGTGGGTGTCACAGAGGAAGAAGGTGCCCTTGTCGAGGATCAGGAGGTTCATGGCGGCCGACACGGGCGCGTCGCCCCGACGGCCGAGCACGTCCCGGACATGGCCATGATGCTCGGCATAGCGGCCGGACGTGCCGCAGATCATCGCGTCGGCGGCTCCGCGCCGCACCATCAGGGCGGCGAACACGGTCGCGTCGGTGCGCACCACGGTGTCGGCGAAGGCCGGCGACACGCCGCGCCGCTCCATGATCCGGCGATAAACGTCGGCATACTCGTGGCTGCGGGGATCCCGCGCGGGCTCGATCACCGTCACGTTTCCACCGGGTGTCAAGCGCAGCCCGAGGCCCCGGATCTTGCGCTCCACGGCCTCCACGCGGCCAAGGAGGATGGGCCGCGCAACGCCATCGTCCACCGCCACCTGGGCGGCGCGCAGCACGCGGTCGTCCTCGCCCTCGGCGTAGACGACGCGCTTGGGCGCCTGGGCGGCCTTGTGGAACACCGGCTTCATGACGAGACCGGAGCGGAAGACATACTGCCCCAGCCGCTCCCGGTAGGCGCGCAAATCGGCCAGCGGGCGGGTCGCCACGCCGCTGTCCATCGCGGCCTTGGCCACCGCCGACGCCACCTCGACGATCAGGCGGGGATCGAACGGCTTGGGCAGGATGTAGTCGGGGCCGAAGCGCAACTGCTCGCCGGTGTAGGCGGCGGCCACCACGTCCGACGCCTCGGCCCGCGCCATGTCGGCAATGGCCCGCACGCAGGCGATCTTCATCGCCTCGTTGATGGTGGTGGCGCCGACATCCAGCGCGCCGCGGAAGATGAAGGGGAAGCAGAGGACGTTGTTGACCTGGTTGGGATAATCGGAGCGGCCGGTGGCGATGATCGCGTCCGGACGGGCGGCGCGCGCCTCCTCCGGGGTGATCTCCGGATCGGGGTTGGCCAGCGCCAGGATCAGCGGCTTGGGCGCCATCGTCTTGACCATCGCGCCGGTCAGCACGCCGGGGCCCGACAGGCCGAGGAACAGGTCGGCCCCGGCCATGGCGTCCGCCAGGCTGCGCACCGCGGAGTCGGTCGCGTAACGCTCCTTGTGGGGGTTCATGCCCACGTTACGCCCGCGGTAGACCACGCCGTCCAGGTCCACCAGGGTGATGTTGCTGCGCTTGACGCCCATGCCGACGAGCAGGTCGAGGCAGGCGATGCCTGCTGCCCCGCCGCCGGTGGAGACGATCTTAACGTCCTCGATCCGCTTGCCGACCACCTGCAGT
>NZ_LGRA01000018.1:177438-315419 GCF_003116095.1 Azospirillum sp. TSO35-2 | reverse complement strand
CGAGGTCACCCGCTCGCCGCTGCTCGGTGAGCACACCGACGAGATCCTGCGCGAGGTGCTGGGGTTCGACGAACAGCGCATCGCCCAAGCGCGCGAAACCGGCGCGCTCGGCCCAGCCCAAGACCGGGCCCAGAACCCGGCCCGGACGCGCCTTGCCGCCGATTAGGACCGGCATCGACCAATCAAACAGCAAAAAACATGCACCGAGACTCCGCCCCTTCCGACGTCCGTTCGAACCTGCCCGCCAAGCGGGAGCCCAGACAGATCCAACAGGAGGGACCACCATGACCGCCATGATCGATCCGGCCCGCGTCCGACGCCCGGCCGACGTCGTTCGCCGCCTTCTCGACAGCGCGAAGGCCGAAGGTCGCAACACGCTGACCGCGCCGGAAGCCAAGGAACTCTGCGATCTCTACGGCATTCCGGTGCCGGGCGAAGGGCTGGCACGCAGCGCCGACGAGGCCGTCCGGCTGGCCGAAAGCCTGGGATTCCCGGTCGTGCTGAAAATCGTGTCGCCGCAGATCCTGCACAAGACGGAAGCCGGCGGCGTGCTGGTCGGCGTACGGAACGCCGACGCCGTGCGCGACGGCTACACGACCATCATGGAGCGCGCCCGCACCTATGACCCCAAGGCCGAATTGATCGGTGTCCAGGTCCAGCAGATGGTGAAGGGCGGGACCGAGGTCATCGTCGGCTCCATCACCGACCAGAGCTTCGGCAAGCTGGTCGCCTTCGGGCTCGGCGGCGTGCTGGTCGAGGTGCTGAAGGACATCACCTTCCGCTTGGCCCCGGTGACGCGGCAGGACGCGCTGTCGATGCTGGACGGCATCCAGGCCGCGGAGATGCTGAAGGGGGTGCGCGGCGGCAAGCCGGTGGACCGCGCCGCGCTCGCCGACCTGATCGTCAACGTCTCGCGCCTCGTCGACGAGGTGCCGGAGATCGTGGAACTCGACCTGAACCCGGTCTTCGCCCGCGAGGACGGCGCCACCGCCGCCGACGTGCGCGTGGTGCTGGATTTCGAGACGCGGACGCCGCGCTACCGCCCATCGCCCGACCAGATCGTCCGGCAGATGAACCGCATCATGAAGCCGGACGCCGTGGCGGTCATCGGCGCCTCGTCGGAAGACGGGAAGATCGGCAATTCCGTGATGAAGAACCTGATCAACGGCGGCTACCAGGGTCGGATCTACCCGATCCACCCCAAGGCCGACGCCGTCCTGGGCTACAAGGCCTACCGCAGCGTCAAGGACGTGCCCGGCGACATCGACGTGGCGGTCTTCGCCATCCCGGCCAAATTCGTCGCACCGGCCCTGGCCGAGGTCGGCGAAAAGGGGATCCCCGGCGCCGTGCTGATCCCCTCGGGCTTCGCCGAGACCGGCAACGTCGAGGGGCAGGACGCGATCGTCGAGATCGCCCGCAAGCACGACGTGCGCCTGATGGGGCCGAACATCTACGGCTTCTACTACACGCCGAAGAAACTCTGCGCCACCTTCTGCACGCCCTACGACGTGCAGGGCACGGCGGCGCTGTCGTCGCAGTCCGGCGGCATCGGCATGGCGATCATCGGCTTCAGCCGCTCGGCCAAGATGGGCGTGTCGGCCATCGTCGGTCTCGGCAACAAGTCGGACATCGACGAGGACGACCTGCTGTACTTCTTCGAGCAGGACGACAACACCCAGGTCGTCGCCATGCATTGCGAGGATCTGAAGGACGGCCGCGCCTTCGCCGACGCCGCCAAGCGGGTGTCGAAGAAAAAACCGGTGGTCGTGCTGAAGGCCGGCCGCACCTCGATGGGCGCGCGGGCGGCCAGTTCCCACACCGGGGCGCTCGCCGGCAACGACAAAATCTACGAGGACGTCCTGGCGCAGAGCGGCGTCGTTCGCGCCCGCAGCCTGCAGGACCTGCTCCAGTTCGCCCGCGGCATTCCGGTGCTGCCGACACCGAAGGGCGAGAATGTCGTCATCATCACCGGCGCCGGCGGGTCCGGCGTGCTGCTGTCGGACGCCTGCGTCGACAACGGCCTGTCGCTGATGGCGATGCCCCCCGACCTCGACACCGCGTTCCGCAAGTTCATCCCGCCCTTCGGCGCCGCCGGCAACCCGGTGGACATCACCGGCGGCGAGCCGCCGACCACCTACCAGAACACCATCCGCCTGGGGCTGGAGGATGACCGCATCCACGCCCTGATCCTGGGCTACTGGCACACCATCATCACCCCGCCGATGGTGTTCGCCAAGCTGGTGGTCGAGGTGAAGGAGGAGATGAAGGCGAAGGGCATCGAGAAGCCCATCGTCGCCTCGCTGGCCGGCGACGTGCAGGTGGAGGAGGCCGCGACCCACCTCTACGACCATGGCGTCGTCGCCTACCCCTACACCACCGAGACGCCGGTTGCGGTGCTGGGGGCCAAGTACAAGTGGGCCCGCGCCGCTGGCCTGCTCTGACCCATTCCACAGCCGCCGGCACCACCAGCAAGGGGGTGCCGGCCGGTTGCGTTGATCTGGATCATGGGGGCCGCGGACGTTGTCCTCTACCGTTCATCCTAAGGTACCGGTCCTAAAGGACCATACTTATGGACGTGGGCGAGGATCAGAGCATGTCGTTTTTTGTCGAAGCCAACGGGCAGCCGGGACGGGGTGACGATCGGCAAGGCTTCCTCGCGAACACCGGGCCACACGTCCAAACCCCCATCCAGACCCAACTTCAGGCCCAGGCCCAGGCGGCCCCCCGCTGCCTTCGCTGCGCGGTGCGCAACGAGGGCTTGTGCGCTGCCCTGCCGGCTGGCGAGTTGCCGGAATTGACGGCCATCTCCCGCAACAGGGACGTCGGTGCCGGGGAGATGGTGACGATCGAGGGGCAGGACGCGGACGCGGTCTTCACCCTCGTGTCCGGCATGTTGAAGATCTACAAGACGCTGCCGGATGGCCGGGAGCAGATCACCGGCTTCGCCACCCCCGGCGACGTCGTCGGTCTGGCCTTCGGTTCCTGCTATGTCTACACCGCCGAGGCGGTGGCGCCGTCGACCGTGTGCGGCATGGTTCGCCGCGGCCTGCATGGACTGGTCGACCGCAAGCCCCGTCTGCAGGGGCGCCTGCTCTCGATGCTGTCGGCCGAACTCACCGCGGCGCAGGACCAGATCCTGATGCTCGGCTGCAAGAACGCGACCGAGCGGGTCTGCACCTTCCTGCTGGCCCTCGCCCGCCGCGCCCCGAAAGACGAGCAGGGGCGCCCGGTGGTGTTCCTGCCGATGAAGAAGCTCGACATGGGCGGCTATCTCGGCCTGCGTCCGGAAACGATCTCGCGCGTGCTGCGCTCCCTCGAGACCAAGGGCCTGATCACCCGCACCCGGTCGGCCCACATCCGCATCGACGACCTCGACACCTTCGGCGATCTGGCGGTCGCCGCGGAGTGACCGCACCCCGGCGGATCGCTCGACGCAGCAGGCGGCGCTAAGCAGGATTTCCGAACTCCACCCACCGATGGGCGGGCTCGGAAATCCTGCAAAACCGGCTCAGGCGCTCCCCGCCGCCTCGGTCGTCGGCCCCTCCGGCCCCTGTGGGGGCACCGTCTTGACCAACGCCCCATCCGTGTCCGCGTAACCATGGCGGGCAAAGGCGTCGACGACGTCGCGGGCCCGGTGCTCCGCCGGGTGTTCGGTCACGTCGATCCGCACCTCTGCACAGGCGAGATCCCGCGCCAACAGGTCGATGGTGTCCAGCAACGCCGCCATCGTCGCCGGCGTATCGAACAGGCCGAGCGCGATGACGTTGTCGACGCACAGCGTCCGCGAGGCCGCTCCGCCCCCGGCCGGTTCGCACCCGCCCACGCGGTAGGTGAACAGGCCGCGGATGTAGCCGGTGCCGGACTGGCACACCATGATGCCCTGGAGCGCCCGGCGAACATCGTCGCTTCCCGTCGCGCAGTGGGCGAGCGCCTGCCAGTCCTGCACCGTCGAACCGGGCCGCAGCACGTTCAGCAGGGGCAAGGCGCGACTCACCCCTTCCGGTGCCAACCGCGAGACGATGAAACTCCTGGACATGACGCCTCCTTATCGACAGGCACCATAGCCCGTGATGGAGACGGGGAACTTGACTTCAGTCAGGTTCCGGGCGTTTCAGAGTCGCCGGTTCTGCCGCAGGATCCCGGACCAGGCGGTCGTCACAGCCAGAGCAGGGCCCAGACACCGCCGGCCGCCGCGGCGGCGACGGTCAGGACGACGCCGGCAAGGGACCGCCGCCGCTTGGCCTCGCGCTGCTCGGCTTCGCGCCGTTTTCTCAGCAGATGTTGCTGTTCGGGGCTGAGGAACTTTCCGAACTCGGCATCGGATGTGCCGGCGAAGCGCCCGCCGCGCCGCTTGAACGCACCGGCCGACGGCCCCTTCGACGGCATCCCCGTGTCGGCGGACGACCGCCCGGCGATCTTGGCCTTGTGGGCCGGACCATGGGCGGGGGCTGGATGCCCTCTCTTGGCCTTCCGCGGGGCTTTGCGCCGTCTGCCTGCCATTGCGTCACCTCATTGTCGTGATGGAGAGCATAGCCGCCCGGCCCCGGCAAAACAGCCGCCGACGGGATGGCGCCCCTGGAAGGTCACAATGGCGGCAATTGATCGCATCGGCCGTCCCGTTGCAAGGAGAGCCGCGTCCCCCTAGCCTTCGGGACGGCTGCCGCGGGTCACTCGCTCCAGTCGCCGTACCCCCAATCCTCGGCATCGGGGTCCGCCGTCCCCAATGGAGAGACGGTTGCGCCGGCGTCGAGGGCCGCCGCCAGCCACGGTTCGACCGCCGTGACCGGTGAGGTGCGGCACCACCGGCGCCGGCGCCCATCCCATCGGCAATGCCCCTGCCGCTTCATGCCCTCGCGGAGTTCCCAGGACGGGATCGATGAAAAGCCGAGTTCCAGCCCCCGTTCGTTCTGGACGATCTCGACGACCTCGCCCGTCGGCCTGGTGTGGGTCAACCCCTCCTCCAGGACGCGCCGCAGCGCGGCGGCCTGCTCGTCGCGGACGCGCGCCTCGGCCTCCCGCTGCTCCCGGCGTTCGGCAATGGCATCGGCGACCCAGTCGGGCGGTTCCTCCAGAACGCGGTAGCCGACGCCGCCGCGTGGACCGGCGGCCTCCTCCAGCAGTCCCGCCTCCACCAGTTCGGGAAGGCCGCTCTTGATCCGGTCACGATTGACACGGCCCTCGCCCTGGCCATCGCCCCTGCCCTCGCCTCGGCCCGCCGGACGGCGATGCGCGATGCAATCGGCCAGGGTAAACCGCTCGCCCCCGCCCCAGGCCTCGTACAGCTCGGCGGCGAGCGCGCGCAGGGTGGCGACCCGATCCGGCTGGTCGGCCAGCCGATCCTTGATGACCGGGTTGAGCGGCCGGTCGACACGCCCGTCCAGCCCACAGGTCTGGCACGCCCAGCGGCCGGGATCCGACACTTGAATCAGGGGGGAGCAGCGCCGGCGGCGGCAATGCTCCTCGCTGCCCGGCTCCGGCAAGGTCGGCCCGCCATCCCTCTGCACCCCGTCCAGCAGGGCACGGATCGCCGCCACCGGCTGGTCGGCGATCATCCTCAACCGGTCGGCGACATCCGCCGGCAACCAGACCTCGACAGCGTCCGCCCTGGCCTCCGCCGGCCGCTGCGCCGCCAAACGGCTTTTCAGCGCGCGCCGGTGCGCCGGGGCGAGCATGTCGACGACACGCTCCGCCGTGAAGCTTTCGTCGAAGGTGTCGGCCAGCGCCTCGGCGAGGTCGGCCAGCGACACCGCCGGCGCTAGCGCGGCCTTGTCCTGGTCGGCGACGATGCGGCGTGCCTCCGCAAGGATGTCTGCGCTCTCATCCGCCCCGACCCGACGCGTCCTCGGCATCCCCTGTCCCGGCCTTTCGTTGCCTCCTTCCAACCATGGGCGCGCATGACCTGCTCTTCAAGCCGGCGTGCTCAGACACCGACCACCGTCGCCGCGTTGTACGGCAGCGTGTAGGGCTGAGCGCTCGTGATCTGCGTCACCTCGCCGCTGCCGGGGTCGAGGCGGAACAGCGCCCCGCGTTGCGCGGAGTCGGTGGCGCTGAAATACAGGCTGTCGCCGACGGCGCTCAGGCTGTTGGGTGCCGTCCAGCGGGTGTCGGCCGACGCATCGGTGACCATGCGCGTGCCGGCCTCGGTGCCATCGCTCGTCCACAGTGCAAGGCCGTGCACGCCATCATCGGCGGTGAAGAACAGCGTGTCATCCACGGCGACGAGCGCGCTGACGGAGGCGCTGTCGGTCCCCGGCGCGATGTCCTTGACCAGATGGGTTCCCTGCCCGGTCCCATCGGACGTCCACAGTTCATAGCCGTGCGGCCCATCGGTGGTGACGAAGAAGAGCCGATCGTCGACGGCGGTGAATTGGTTGGGCAGAGTCGACCCCGCCGCCTGGAAATCCTTCACCAGGACCGTGCCGGCCACCGTGCCATCGCTCTTCCACAGATCTTCGGAGCTGTTGAAGAACAGCGTGTCCCCCACCGTCTTGAGCGTGATCTCCCGTCCGATCCGTGGGTTGTCGCCGAGATCACCCCGCAGCTTGACCGTTCCGCCTTCCGTCCCGTCGGTCACCCACAATTGGGTGAAGCCGTCGGTCCCGTCCCACGCGGTGAGGAACAGCCGGTCGTCGGTCGCCGCGAAATGGGCCGGAAAGATGGGGACCGGCACCGGTGGATCGAATCCGCCGGGGAAGAAATCCTTGACCAGCTCCGTCCCCTCGGCGGTGCCGTCGGTTCGCCACAGCGCGGTCCCGTGGTCGATGTCGCTGGCCGCGAAGAACAGCTCGTCGCCGACCGCGGTCAGGTTGTGGGGATAGGACCCTCCGGATCCGGGCTTGATGTCCGTCACCATGCGCGTCCCGGCGTCGGTTCCATCGGTGACCCACAGCTCGATCCCGTTGGCGCCGTCGTCGGCCTGGAAATACAGCTGGCCATCCATCGCCGTCAGCGCCAGCGGGTTGGACGACGCCGCGCCGGGCCGGATGTCGGTCACCATGCGCGTCCCAGCCGAAGTGCCATCGGTGACCCACAGCTCGCGGCCATGGACACCGTCATCGGCGGAGAAGAAGACGCGGTCATCGGCGGTGACGAACCCCTGGGGCGAGGACTCCGCCGCCCCCGGCGCGATGTCCCGCAGCAGGAAGGCACGACGGCCGGCCGTCCCCCACAACTCGCCGCCATGCGCGGCGTCGGTCGCCGTGAACACCGCGGTGGCCGCTGCGTGATCGGGCTTCAGCAGGAAATTGTCCGCGGTCAGGCTGTCCCGCGACACCCCCATCAGCTTCACGCTGTCGCGCGGCCCGAAACACAGGACCACCCCGTCCTTGTCCTGGTGCGCGGTGGCCAGCACGGCCTTGAGGCTGCCGAGACCGCTCCATCCCCGCAGATCCAGCACGTCGCCGCCGGACCCGGACTGGAAATCGCCGATGCAGTCCCACCCGTCGCCCGGCCTCAGGACGAAACGGTCGCGCCCGCCGCCGCCTTCCATATAGTCATTTCCACCGTTCCCGATGATGGTGTCGTCGCCATCCCCACCGAACAGCAGGTCACGGTGGGGACCTCCGGCCTTCAACCGACCGGCGGACCCTCCGTGGCCCTGCGATCCATGATCACCCCCGCGATGCCGCCCCATCACCGCCCCCTCTCCCCGATGCCAGCAAGAGGCGGGATTCTACAATTGAGGGTTGCTGTACCAAAGCACGCGGTCAGGCAGTTGCCGATCGCGCCCGGCGCTGCCCCGGTTCAGCGGCCGGAGGGACCCGACTGTCCGAAAGAATGGGCTGCCCGACCCGCCCCTGCCCGCCCGTCGGCGCCCTGCCCCGGCCAAGGTCCCGTCACCGCAGCCGCCGGCAGAAGAACGCAGCCGTCTCATAGGGAAAGGTCACCTCGTCCCGGCCGGCGAGTTCCGGTGTCGCGGCGATCATGGCGCGAACCGTCTCCGCCACACGCTCCCTCTCCGCCG
Organism: Azospirillum sp. TSO35-2; assembly: GCF_003116095.1. Classification (GTDB taxonomy): domain Bacteria; phylum Pseudomonadota; class Alphaproteobacteria; order Azospirillales; family Azospirillaceae; genus Azospirillum. Next base: position 307,456 of record NZ_LGRA01000018.1, on the reverse strand, counting down.
CCGGCAGGGCGGCGATGAAGCTGACGGACAGCGTGCGGTCGACGATCACCCGCTCCGGCGTTCCGCGGTGGCCGTGGGAGAAACGGCGCTCCTGCAAGGGACCGAAGCCGTCGGCCGGAAACAGCCGCCGCCATGCGCCGGAGTGGTAGCGGGGGGCGTCGCCTTCGTAGGGCGTCATGATGCCGGTCAGCGCAGCGACCCACCCGACGCGTTCATCCCGCACATTCCAGATCAGCCCCAGCACGCCCCCCGGCTTCAGGACCCGGCGGATCTCGGCAAGGGCATCGCGGTTGGCAAACCAGTGGAACGCCTGCGCGCACACGACGGCGTCGACGGTGCCGTCGGCCAGGGGAATGGCGGTCGCCGATCCCGGCTTCGCCTCGACGCCCGGGTTGTGCCGGACCAGTTGGTCCAGCATGGCGCCGACCGGCTCGACCGCCACCACCGTCGCACCGGTCCGGCTGAGGTACGGCGTGAATTTCCCCGTGCCCGCTCCCAGATCGAGGGCGATCTTCCCCTCCCCCAGGCCGAGATCGTCGACCAGCCAGCTTGCGACCTCCGCCGGGTAATCGGGTCGGCCGTGGGCGTAGGTCGACGCGCCGGACGCAAAGCCCTCGGCGGCCGAGTGGTGTATGTCGGTCATCGCGGCGGTCTCCTTTCACCAAGCGGTGGATCGGCGCTGGCAACCAAAACAACTCTGTCCGGTTCTGTCTGTGACGCTTTGCAAGGAGACGGTCATGGACGGACATGAGAAGGCGACAGTGTCGCACGGCGGCCCCGGCAACGCCGGGCAAAATCAGACCGCAGCCACCGCAACCCAGGACCCACGGTTCAAGTACCCTCGCCCACCCTACAAGGGCCAGTCGCAGCCATGGCCCGGTCTGGCCGGCGGCATGGACCCCCGCCCCGATCATGGCGAGACCAGCTACAAGGGATCGGGCCGATTGGCCGGCCGCAAGGCGCTGATCACCGGCGGTGATTCCGGGATCGGCCGCGCGGCCGCCATCGCCTACGCCCGGGAGGGCGCCGACGTCGCCATCAACTATTTCCCGACCGAAGAGCCCGACGCCCGTGAGGTGATCGCGCTGATCGAGGCGGAGGGTCGCACCGGCCTCGCCCTGCCCGGCGACCTGCGCGAGGAACGCTTCTGCCAAACGCTGGTCGCCGACGCGATCGCCGGGCTCGGCGGTCTCGACATCGTCGTCTGCAACGCCGGGCGGCAGCAGGCCTGCCAGTCGATCCTCGACCTCACCACCGAGGAGTTCGACGCGACGATGAAGACGAACATCTACGCGCCGTTCTGGATCATCAAGGCCGCCCTGCCCCATCTGCAACCCGGCGCCGCCATCATCGGCACGACGTCCGAACAGGCCTACGACCCGACCCCCGAACTCTACCACTACGCCCAGACCAAGGCGGCGACGATGAACTACGTCAAGTCGCTGGCCAAGCAGTTCGCCGCCAAGGGCATCCGCGTCAACGGCGTGGCGCCCGGCCCGATCTGGACCCCCCTGCAGGTCAGCGGCGGTGCGTTCCAGGAGAAATTGAAGCATTTCGGCGAACAGACGCCGCTGGGCCGCGCCGGGCAGCCGGTCGAGCTGGCTGGCATCTTCGTTCAGCTCGCCGCCGAGGACGGCAGTTTCGCCACCGGCCAGATCTACGGGTCGGCCGGCGGCAGCGGGCAGCCGTAAGGGCGGCGCCCACGGCCGCTGGCCTTCGGCTGGCGGCCGTCACGGTGCGCGCGCCCCCTCACCTCCACCACCCTGAAACTGGAAGCATGCTTCCAGTCCGACCGATGCGGCCCGGGCCGTGGACGGCCAACCATGAATGCCGTGTCTCCCTCGCCACTCACCATGCGCAAATCGACCGCTTGACGCCGCAATGCGTTGACGGCGCTGACATGTCCACGGATGGTGGTGAAATGGGCGCCCAAACGGCGCCACGGGAACGAGCAGGGGGAACGGTGCCATGGATGGGGTTCTGGCGGTGGCCTCGAGCAAGGGTGGCGTCGGGAAAACGACCACCATCGTCATGATCGCGGAGTATTTCCGCAAGCGTTGCCGCGTCGCGTTGCTGGACGCCGACCCGAACCAGAAGCTGATCTCCTGGCTCGGCGACGAAACGGGGGTGAGCCGGGTCGAGGGCATCACCCTCAAATCCCTCGTCGGTCAGAACATCGTCGAGGCGATCACCGAGGCCAAGGCGCAGCACGACATCGTGATCGTCGATTTCGCCGGGGCCCTGACCCAGGAGATGGTGTTCGGCTTCGGCTACGCCGCGGCCGTCGTCATCCCCTCGGGCTCCAGCAAGGGGGACATCGACGAGGCGCGCAAGACCTACCAGGTGGTCGAACAGACGACCGCCCTGCTCTCCGCTGGCAATCCGTCCTTTTCGCTGCCGGCCAAGGTGCTGCTGTGCAAGGTCCGCCTCAACACCGACACCTACAAGGCGGCCAAGCAGCAGCTGGCGGCCTGGAACGTTCCGGTGTTCGGCGACGACGCGCATGTGCCGCACCGGACCTCCTTCGAAAAGGCCTGGTGGCACAAATGCTCGCCGCAGGAGGTCGCCGACGCCGCGCTGAAGAAGCAGATCGAGTCGGTCTGCGGCGCCATCGCCGCGCTCGCCGGGCTCGCTCCACCCGAGGCCAAGGCCGTGACGGGAAAGTCTCCGCGCGCCCGGAAAGCGCCCCGAACCGCAACGCCGGCCTGAGCGAAGGATAGATCATGGCCAAGAAGCCCCTGCCGATCGACACCGGCTCCACGCCGGCTTCCACCCCGGCGCCGCAGTCGGATGTGCTGAGCATCCTGCGCTCGGCAACCGCGGGCATGCCCAGCCTGACCAACCCACAGGGCGGTACCTCCGCCGTCCCGGCCCCGTCGGTCGAGATCCTGCCGCCGGAACGCCAGCCGGAGTCGGTCGACGAGTATGTGTCGACCATCTCCCGCCTGTACGACGAGGCGGAAAAGCGGTTCGTCCAGATCGGCCGCCACTTGATCGAGGCCAAGGCGCGGCTCCAGCATGGCGAGTGGAGCAAGATGGTGGCCTTGCTGCCATTCTCGCACCGCACGGCGACGATGCTGATGAGCGCGGCCCGCGCCATCGCCAACCGCACCATCGCGCCGGAACGGGCGCCGCGGTCCTGGGCCAACGTGTATCTGCTGGCCAGCATGTCGGACGAGGAGCGGAAACTGGCGGAGGAGCGGAACCTCATCCGGCCGGACGTCACCCGCCGGGAAATCCTTGCCTTCCGCCGGCAACTGACCGGCGGGGACGGGCAGGGCGGCGACGCCCCGGTGACCGAAGCGCTGGACGCCGTCGCCGAGGAGATCGCCCGCCTCCTGGAGGAAAAGGCCCGGATCGAGGCGCGGCTGGCCGAGCTTCAAGGCCTCCGCGTTGCCGGGGCGGCCGACGCCTGACCGCTGCAAACTGGAAGCACGCTTCCAGTTTGCCCGGCAGGGCAGGGGCCGGGATTCGGGTGATCAGGGGATTTCGATGCGCAGGGTCTGAACGCCATCGGCAACGGAGACGGTGACGATCGTCGGGTCCCGCTTCGCCTTGATGATGCTGATGTCGCCGTTGCGCTCCAGGCGCGCTTCGGCGATCTCGCCGATGTCGGTCAGGCCGTGACGGCGCGCGTCCTCGGCAAGGTCATGGCTGGTGAGATGGGCGGCGCGCATGGCACGCTGCTGCGTCTCGCCATCCCGGACGATGACCCGCGGCTTCCCCTTCAGCATCGTGCCCAGGCCGTGCCAGCGACAGGCGGCCGAGGACAGCAGGAAGTGCAGGGCGATCAGCGCGCCGGTTGCACCGAGAGCGGGGATCATCGGCGCGTTCCCGGTGATGGCCCGGCTGGCGATCGACCCCAGCATGATGCCGAGGATGACATCGAACGCGGTGGCCTTGCCCATGAAGCGCTTCTTGCCCAGCCGCACCATGGCCAGCGTCACGACATAGACCATGATCGCCCGCAGCACCATCTGCCAGACGCCGATGTCACGTGACGGCAAACCCGTCCCCAAAAGCGTTTGAAACCATTCCGTCACGTCGGCCATCGCCTTGCCTCTCCCGTTCCAGATTGTCGGACATGGACAGGAACAACGCTCGCCGACGATGATCGGCACCGCGTCGTGTGGGGGCTCGCTACCAGCGATGGAAGCCGCGACGCGGCGATCAGCCGGGCCCCGCGCGATGGTTCAGCTGGTCCGCCATGGCGTCGAGAAACAGCCGCACACGGCTCGGCAACTGGCGGTGCGACGGGAACAGCGCGCACACCGGCGCCGGATCACCACACCAATCGGGCAGCACCCGCCGCAGGCGGCCGGCCTGCACATCCGCCTGGACGTCAACCCACGACTTCATGATCAGCCCACAGCCGGCGAGCGCCCAGTCCTGCGCGACGTCGCCGTTGTCGCTGCGCAGGCGGGATGACACCTGCGCCTCGACCACCGCGCCACCGGGTCCCACCAAACGCCAGTGCCCGCGCGCGCCCGGATAATGCAGGCACTCGTGCCCCTCCAACTCCGCCGGGGTGGCCGGCACGCCGTGGCGGTCGAGATAGCGGGGGGCCGCGACGACGACACGGTGGTTGTCCACCAGCTTGCGCACGATCAGGGCGGAGTCCTTCGGCGCACCGATCCGGACGACGACATCCATCCCCTCGTCGATCAGATCGACCACGCGGTCGGTCAGCACCAGATCGACCGATATTTTCGGATGGGCCTCGACCAGGGCGCGGCAGACCGGACCGACCTCCATCCGGCCGAGGGCGACCGGCGCACCGATCCGCAGGATGCCCTGCGGTTCGGCCCGGCCACGGGTCAGCGCCTCTTCCGCTTCGTCGATCTCCGCCAGGATGCGCTGCGCCCGTTCATACAGCCGCTGCCCCTCCTCGGTCAGGGCGAGACGGCGGGTGCTCCGGGCGATCAGGCGTGTGTCGGTGCGGCGTTCCAGCGACGCCAGACGCTTGCTGACGACGCTGAGCGCAAGGTTCATGTCGCGGCCGGCGGCGGACAGGCTGCCCGCCGTGACGATGCGGACGAAGGTGCGCAGCTCCGTAATGTCGTCCAGCATGCCGGCCCCATTCTTTCCGATTGGTGGAGAGTGTGTCGATCACTGACAGGATACTCGCTGAAGAGGGGAGGGGCTAGAGTCGCTGCCAGACCTTCCTCCTTCCACCCGGATATCCCCTTCCCCCGACACAAGGACACAGCACCGATGTCTGACAGCTTGACGAACGCCCGCCTGCTGGTGATCGGCGGCAGCTCCGGAATCGGCCTCGCGACGGCGCAGGCCGCCGCGGCGGCGGGTGCCGCCGTGACGATCGCCTCGCGCTCCCAGGACAAGCTCGACGCCGCGCTGGCCCGGATCACCGGCAACGCGCGCGCCGTTGTCCTGGACAGCCGCGACGACACCGCGGTCGAGCGCTTCTTCGCCGACGAGGCGCCATGGGACCACATCGTCGTCTCCGCCGCGCAGACGCCGGGCGGCCCGGTGCGCGGGCTCAGCCTCGCCGACGCGCGGGCGGCGATGGACAGCAAGTTCTGGGGCGCCTACCGCGTCGCCAGGGCGGCGCACATCCGCGAGGGCGGATCGCTGACCTTCATCTCCGGCTTCCTCAGCGTGCGCCCGTCGGCGACGTCGGTGCTGCAGGGCGCCATCAACGCGGCGCTGGAGGCGTTGGCCCGCGGGCTGGCGCTGGAACTGGCGCCGGTGCGGGTCAACGCCGTCTCCCCCGGGCTGATCGCGACGCCGCTGTGGGCGGGCCTGCCCGCCGACAAGCGCGAGGCGATGTTCGCCGGCGCGGCGCAACGGCTGCCGGCCGGTCGCGTCGGCCAAGCGGACGACATCGCCAACGCGGTCCTGTTCCTGGTCCAGACGCCCTTCGCCACCGGCTCGACGGTGCGGGTGGATGGCGGCGGCGCCATCGCCTGACACGCCTCAATCATCAACATCCCGGAGTCTCGTCATGATCCTCGATCCCCTGCGGCTCACCCGCAGCCTCGGCGGCGCGGCGCTGCTCGCCTGCGCGCTGTCCGGTCCCGTCGACGCCGCCGATGGCGTCACCATCCGCGAACTGGTGGTGACCGGTGCGCCCGCCACCCAGCCCGCCAGCCAGCCCGATGCGCAACACGACGCCACCGTCGCGGCGGCGCGCGCCTTCTATGATTTCTGGAACACCGGCGACCCGGCCTTCCTGAAGCGGGCCATCGCCGACCGCTTCACCGACCGGACGCTGCCGTCGGGACGGCCACAGGGCCCCGAGGGTCCGGCGGTCGCCTCCCGCAACTTCCGCGCCGCGGTGCCGGACTTGGCGGTGACCGTGGAAAAGATGATCGTGGCCGGCGACCTCGTGACCGTCCATATGGTCTTCACCGGCCATTTCAGCGGCCGGTTCGGGCAGACGACGGGGCAGGGGCAGGCGATCCGCTTCCTCGCCACCGACCTTCTGAAGGTCGAAAACGGACGCATCACCGACAACTGGCACATCGAAGACAACCTGACCCTGTTGCAGCAGATGGGCATTGCCCAAATCCGCTCCTGATCCGCGGGCACCGCAAAACCCAGACAACCGGACGAAACGACATGACGACAAGCACGGCATCGAAGGTGGCCCTGGTGGCCGGGGCCGGCGGCATCATCGGCCACGCGCTCGCACACGAACTGAAGGCGCAGGGCTGGAGCGTTCGGGCGCTCGCCCGCCGTCCGCTGGAGGGATTCCCGTCGGTCTGCACCGACCTGACCGACGCCGCCGCGACGGCCGCCGCCCTGCGCGACGCCGCCGACACCACCCACCTGTTCTACGCGGCGCTCAGCCCCGATCCCGATCTGGCGGTGGAGGCGGAGCGCAACGGGCGCATGCTCGGCAACCTGATCGACGGGCTGGAGGCGGCGGGGGCGCCGCTGCGGCGGGTGGTGATCTACCAGGGCTTCAAGATCTACGGCATCCATCTCGGCGCCAAGGTCCGCACCCCGGCGCGCGAAAGCGATCCGCCCCACATGCCGCCCAACCTCTATCTGGCCCAGGAAGCCCAGCTCAAGGCCCGTGCGAAAACAAGCCGCTGGGACTATGTGGCGCTGCGGCCCGACGTGGTGGTCGGCGACATCCACGGCAACCCGATGAACATCGCGCTGGTGGTCGGCGTCTTCGCTGAACTGTCCCGCGCGCTGGGCCTGCCGATGCGCTTTCCCGGCACCGACAAGGCCTACGAGCAGCTCGTCCAGTTCACCGACGCCGGCCTGCTGGCCCAGGCGAGCCTCTGGGCGGCGGAAAGCGAGCGGGCGGCGGGGGAGGCGTTCAACGTCACCAACGGCGACGTCTTCCGCTGGGACCGGATGTGGGAGGACGCCGCCCGGCATCTCGGGCTGGAAACGGCGCCGCCGGTTCCCCTGACGCTGGCCCGCCACATGGCCGACAAGGGGCCGCTCTGGCGCGAGATCGCAGTGCGGCATGGCCTCGTCGAACCGGATCTGGCCAAGCTGGTCGGCTGGGGCTTCGGCGATTTCATCTTCCACACCGAAACCGACGTCATTTCCGACGTCAACAAGATCCACCGCTTCGGCTTCACCGGGCGGATGGACTCCACGCACTCGCTGACCGGCGCGCTCGACAGCCTGAAGCGGAAACGCGTCCTGCCGTAAACGGCGGGCCCGAGCGTCCCAAATTGGGACGCTCGGCGCGACACCGGCCGGCGCGTCAGTCCGCGTCGGCCAGCGTTTCTTCCGCCCGCTTCAGCAACTCGTCGATCTCGGCGCGCATCGCCTTGAAAGCGGCGATGTCATCGGGCAGCAGCGCCGCGATGCGCTTTTCGTCGCGGCCCAGCGCCTGGATCGCCGACGCACCGCCGAAGATCCGGCGCGCCATGGCGGCGGGCAGGGCGGTCTTGTACGTCGCCGTCGACCGCGCTCCCCCTGATCCCCCCGCCGCCGGCCGGCGGCCGGTGTCGTCGTCATCGCCGGAGCCCGGCTCGGGCAGACGTTCGGCGCGGCGCAAAGCCTTGTAGTTCTCCCACGCCCCGACCTGTTCGATCGGGTCCTCGATCCGCGCGATCTCGTACAGGACGGAGAGGGGAGGGGTGTGCTCCACATACTCCGCCCGCACCTCGGCGCAGATCCGGACCAGGGACATCTCGCGGTCGATGCCCGACTTGCTGCGCCCGACCAGCCGTGCCAGCGTCGCGTAGGACAGCTTGTGGCGGTCGTACAACGCCTTCAGCGCATCGGCCTCTTCGAACGGCGTCAGGTCCTTGCGGATGACGTTCTCGATCAGGGCGGCCTCGTCGGCCGGCACCTTGGGGTCGACCAGGATGGCCGGGATGGTCCGGCGGCCCAGCAGCCGGTAGGCCCGCAAACGGCGCTCGCCGAACACCAGGCGGTAGCGCCCGCTGTCCTGGTGCTGGAGGCCGATCGGCTGCTGAAGCCCATGCGATTCGATCGAGTCCGCCAGCGCCTGGATCGACTCCGCGTCGAAATGCTTGCGCGGCTGCCCGGGGTTCGGATCGACCCAGGACACCTCGACCTCCATCACCCGGGAACCTTCCTGCTGCTCGGCGATCGCGTTGCCGAGCATGCCGAGCATCGCGAGATTCCCCCGGCCCTTCTTAGACGTTGACATGGACCGCTCCCAAAATCGTCTTCCGCTCCTCGATGAAGGCGTCGGCGACGGTTTCCAACGCCGCCAGACCGCGCAGTCCCGGCATGTCCACGGCGGCGCGTCCGTTCATCACCGCGTCGCCATAGGCCGTCGCCCGCGGCACCGCCGGGAAGATGCGGTAGGACTTGCCATACTGCTGCTCGATCGCCTCCATGCCGATCTGGTGCTGCTGCAACCCCGACTGATACATCGTCGGCAGGATGCCGATGATGCGCAGATGCGGGTTGCTGCGGCGGCGGTGCTTGTCGACCGTCATCATCAGCAGGCCGACGCCGGCGATCGCCAGCATTTCGGTCTGGCAGGGGATGATGAGCGCGTCCGCCGCCACCACCCCGTTCTGCGTCATCGGCCCGAGGTTCGGCGGGCAATCGATGATGATGAAGTCGTACTCGCGCTTCAGGTCCACCAGATGCGAGCGCAGGATCAGGCCGGACGTGCTGTCGGTGGCGAGCGCGCCTTCGACGACGCTCAGCATCGGCGACGCCGCGACCACCTCCAGGCCGCTCGACGGCACGACATGGATGATGTCCCGCATCGTCGCCCGGTCCTCGAAGACGTCGCGCAGCGATTTGCCGTCCTTTTCCGCCTGCAGCGGGTCGATGCCCAGATGCATCGTCGCGTTGGCCTGCGGGTCGGAATCGATCAGCAGCACGCGGTAACCGCGGCGCGCCAGCAGCGTGGCGGTGTTGACGCAGGTCGCGGTCTTGGCCACGCCGCCCTTCTGGTTGGCGGCGATGATGGTGATGCCCGGCCCGTGCGTGCTCGCCAGCACGCGGAGTTCGGCCGACACCAGATCGGCGACCGCCACCGGAATCTTTTCGGCCCCGACCTCCCACCGCGACACGCGTTGCTTGTCGTAGCGCCGTCCGAGCCGGTCGTTGAGCCAAGCCGCGAAATCCGCCTGGCTGGCGTCCTTGCGTTCGCGGCAGACCCTGAGATCCTCGCCCCTCATCAGCCGTCCCCAGCCTCCACTCCCGATGGGGACGGACTTACAGGTAGCGCCTACCACCGTCAACATTGATGGAGGTTACTGTCCGACCGTCTACGCCGGCGTCGTGGTTTTCACTACGTCACACGGGCCCGGGCGCAGGCCGGGGATCAGCCGTTGCCGTCCAGCAGCGGCAGGGCCCCCTGGGACGCGGCCAGCCGGGTGGCGCGCGCCTTGCGGGTTTCCAGCGCCTGCATCGGTGTCAGCGGCACGAAGGCGTTCGGGCGTTCCTCGCTGCCGGTGACCGCCTTGACGACGGCGGCGTTGACGTCGGCGACCTGTTCGGCCCGGCGCACCTGGTCCAGGAAACGGCGCGACGGGCGCAGGACATAGTCGATGCCGTCGATGCGCTTGCCGGTCTTCGCGTGCAGCAGATCGCGCCCGTCGAGGATCCCCTCGTCCACCAGGGCATCGACCGCCGCGGTGACGACGCGCAACGTGTCGCGGCGGCGGCTGTACTCGGTCATGCCGGAGTTCTTGATGATCTCGTCGGCGGAGATCGTCATCACCCGGCCGGCGTCCGCCTCGTCGTCCGGCGTCTCGAACTCGACCGACAGCCGGTTGTAGAGCCAGCGCGACACCGGGTTCTTCAACCGCATCAGCCATTCGTAACTGACCGGGCGGAACTCCAGCCCGCGGATGGCCGTCGCGACCAGCGGGTTGAACTGGACGTAGGTCTGGTCGCCGCCATCCTCGTCCTGGGCGCCGTCGGGTCGGCGGACGACGAGCACCGGAAAGGCGGTGGAATCGAGCAGATCGCTGCCCCGCTTGCGCTCCGACGCCGACGCCTTGCTGATGATGATGCGGGCACGGGCCAGGATGGTCAGGGACTCGCGGATCTCGCTGTAGTTCAGCGAATGGTTGGTGTTCCGCAGCTCGCGCCCGATGTCGTACAGGCTGAAGTCGAGCCGCACCTGATCCTGGTTCTCGCCGGCGAGCGACAGGCGCGCCCGGTCCATGGCGAGACGGCGCACCACCTGCTCGACGATCTGCTCGCGCTCCGCCGGGAAGACCTCGACCTCGGCGAGGTTGCGCGCCTGCTCCGGCGTCGGCGCCGGCACGAAGCGGCCGCGCCCCTCTCCGGTGCGCTCATAGGCCATCCGCGCCGGCTGCAGCGACAGGTAGAAGGTCTGTCCGCGGAAGCTGAATTCGCGATAGACCGACTTCACGCTGCCTTTTTCGGCGTCTTCGCGCTGCTGGGCAAAGATGAAGCGCGGCGCCAGATCGTAGAGCGCGATCAGGTGACTTTGCTTGCGGTCCTCCAGCTCGAACAGGACCAACTGTGCTGCGCTCGTCGCCACCTTGCTCATCTCATCCTCCTGCCGATCTTGAGAATACGCCCTCGACCGGCCTCCGCCAACGCAGGGGATTCCGGCGCGCGCCTAGGGGAATCCGACGCGATTCTCTGAAACCTTAGGTGCACCAACGCTTTCGGCAGAGCCGACGCCCGGAAATCGGCCATCCCACCGCGCCGCAATGGGCGCGACCCTAGGGGGAATCATCGCGATTCTCGGCCTTACGCAGGGAAGCCGGCCGTCCGGACCTAGGGGAAAGAGTCGCGTTGGCCTTGCATCCTCCCCTACGCGACCGCCACACCTAGGGGACCGACTCGCGATTCGCCCCCGTTTTCCGGCATGAACAGCCGTCCCCCCGCCCGGCAGCGCCGTCAGGAAAAGCTAGGGGAAGCGGTCGCACAGGCCGTCCGCCCGCGTCTGCCAGACCGCTGTGGGCCGGACCTAGGGGAAATCCGCGCGATTTGGACCGGGGCCGCATTGTTTCGGTGTTCTGCGGAAAACACGCACCAGTCCAGGCGCGGATCCTAGGGGAAATGCTCGCGATTGCCCCGGTGGTCGGTTGTGAGTCGCCGCGGACCTGTGGGAAAGCCGCGCGGTTGCCACCGCAGGCTCCCGGTTCCCCACCCGTCGCCGGCGGTCGCGCAAGCGCGCCGCATTCCGTCAGGTTCGCGGCGGAATCCACGAGGACTCGATTCGGCCGGGAATCGCGTCGTTTTCCCCTAGCTGCGCGGGCAAATCCTCCCCAGCCGCGCGGCTTTCCCACAGGTGCGCGAGCATCCCCGTCATAGGGGCATCCGGCGCCGACCTGTGGGAAAGCGTCGCGATTTGGCGCGACTCCGGCGCCCAAGGAATCCTGCCGCCACACAGGCGACAGGAGACCAGGCGATGCCGACCAGCGAGCGTGAGACGACCGACACCGGCCGATGGGGCCGGATTCCCGCCTGGTGGCTGGACCATCCCGATCTCGACGCCGACGGCTTTGCGATTCTGGCGGCGCTGGCGACCTACGCCGACGAGCATGGGACCTGCTGGCCGTCGCAGTCGACGCTGGCGGCGAAGCTGAAGCGTTCGCGCCCGACCATCAACCGCCTTCTTCAACGTCTCAGCGACCTCGGCCTCGTCGCGATCGAGCACCGCAGCGGCCGCGACGGCGCCCGCCTGTCCTGCCGCTACCGCCTGCGCCTGACCGCCGACACCGCCATGGACAGGAATGACTCGCGGTTGAACGCCCCCTGTCCGTCGCCGAGTCAGGAACAGCTCCATTCCAAACAGATTCCAGACTCGCTCACCGAGCGCGGACGCGGGCCGGCAGGCGAGCGGAGCCAACCGGACGAGCGGTCAGCCGATGCCCACCCCGATGCCCACCCCGATGCCCATCCGGCCGAGGACGTTCCGCAGCCGGACTGGATGCCGTCCGCCGACGATCTGGCCTGGGCGCGCGCCCGCTTCGGCGGCGTCGATCTGGTCCGGCACGTCGAGGGCTTCCTGCTGCGCTGCCGGGCGCACGGCTACCGCTACCGCGACATCGGATCGGCGTGGCGCGCCTGGCTGCTCCAGGACGCCTCCGCCGGGAAAGCCCCGCGGGCGTCCGGAGCGGCGGTCCCCGCCGCCGCGTCACGCGCGACCACCGTCCGCGAGCGGTCCGGCGAGGCCGAACAGGCCCGCATGACGCTGTGGGCCGGCGTCGCGCAACGGCTTCGGGCCGAGACGCCGTGCGGTGCGGCCCCGCTGGTCGCGACGCCAGCCTTCGACCCGTCGTCCTGGCAGCACCTGTAACCCCGAGCGAGGAGCCGGCCGATCATGCCCAGCACCACCCCGTCCACCGCCTCATCCCAGGGCGCGTCCACCGTCGTGCCACTCCGCGCCGGCCTGCCCGCCGGCTATGATCCGACGCAGCCCGCCGCCGACCGTCGTGCCGCTCTGCGGTCGGCCTTGCCGCCGGCGGTGCGCGCCCTGGTGGAGGAGCGTTCCACCGGCGGGTCCCGCTTCGCCGCCGACGGGTCCTACGCCGGGCCGGCACGGGCGTGGACGGCGCCGACGACGGTGGAGCCGCGGACGGCGCAGGCGGCCGGCGTGATCGTCGCCGACATCCGGCGCACCATCCTGGCCCCCTGCGACCCGGCGCATCTGCTGGCCCGCGTTTACGCCCTCTTCGCCCACTGCGCCCCCAAGAGCCCGCTGCCGCCCGAGGTGGAGGCGGTGGTCGCGGCGGACTGGGCGGAAGACCTCGGGGAATTCCCGTCCTGGGCGGTCGACGCGGCGGCCCGCCAGTGGCGCCGGAGCAGCCGCTACCGCCCGTCCATCGCCGAGATGCGCAGCCTCTGCGAGGAAGCCTGCCGCGAAGAGCGCGAACTGGCCGAACGGCTCGACCGGATTGCCCGGGTGAGCCCCGGCGCGACCATCGGCATGACGGGCGGCATCAACGGCGGCACGGCCATCCGCGCCGGGGCCCTGGCGTCGATGCGCCGCATGCCGTGAGCCGGGGCCGTGCGTCACACCACCACCGCCTCGCGCCGGATGGCTTCGAAGGGGCGGCCCAGGCTTTCCACGCGGGGGTCGACGGCGTCGGCGGGGCCGATGTCGATGATCAGAACATGGTCTTCCGATGGCTTGATGATGCCGTCCAGCCGCGCGCCCAGCGCGGCGCGTCGACGTGGGGTGAGGCGGCATTGGAAGACCGAGAACTGCAGCCAGCGGCCATAGGCCTCCATGGCCCGGAACACCCGCCGCCAGCGTTTCTGGTCGCCGATGTCGTAGGTGACGATGTACAGGCGCTCGTTGGCGGCCATGCGACCCTCCGGGCTCAGCGCGGGCAGTAATGCGGGTAGCTGTCGATCTCGCCCAGCAGGTGGCGGGCGAACAGGCGCGCCTGGACGTGCAGCATCCGCCGCATGGAGATCTGATAGCCGAAGGTCGGGTGCGAGGCCTCCTGGTCCAGCCGGCGTTCGAAGGCGCGGATCAGCGATCGCCGGCCGGCCGGCGTCAGGTTGCAGCCCGGCCCGGCGGTGACGAAGTCGGTGGGCGACAGCTCGCCGTTGTTCAGCGCCGTCAGCACGGTCGAATCCGCCAGGATCGGGCGCAGCGGCTCCATGAAGTCCAACGCCAGCGCCGGGCGGCCCGGCCGGTCGGCGTGGTACAGCCCGGCCCAGGGGTCCAGGCCGGCGATCTCCAGCGCGGTGGCGCAGGCCCGCGTCAGCAAGGCATAGCACAAGGACAGGCAGGCGTTGACCGGGTCGGCGGGCGGCCGGCGCGACCGCCGTTCGAAGGAAAAGGCGGGCAGGTCGGCGACCTTGTCGGTGAACAACGCGGGCAGGGCGCGGAAATACACCGCCGCCCCTTCGCCTTCCACCCCCAGCAGTTCGGGCAGGCCGGCGGCCCGGGGCGCGCGGTCGGCCAACCGCTTCAGCGTCTCCGCGGCGTGCTCGCGCTCCGCCTCGGTGCCGCGCCAGTTGCGGCGCAGGATGGTGCGCTGGTTGCGCAGCTTGGCGCGCACCAGATCGCGGGCGAACAGCAGCCGGCGGAAGGCGTCGGACCGGGCGGCGTACTGCCCCTCGCGGACATGGGCGCTGCGCGGGCCGCGGGCGCCGGTGGTGGCGATGAACCAGAAGCCGCTGGACATCCAGGCGATGGGGATCTCCTCCTTCACCAGCGCGTGCAGGGCGGGGGTGGACAGCGACACCGGCCCGGCCAGCACCAGTTCCGACACCTCGCCCATGGCAACCTCGCGGTCGGGCTCGTTCTCGGCGGAAATGACCAGCAGGTCGCCCTTCTTGCCGACCCGTGCGCCGGGCTGCTGCACATAGAGCGGCAGGGCGGCGTCGGCGGCCGGCGGCGGCGTGCGCGGCGCGCCGCCGCTGCGGAACAGGTTCACCTCGTCCGGCAGGCAGATCGGCAGCAGCGAGCAGCGCGCGCATTTGCGGCTGTTGTCGAGCGGCGGCGGGATCCGCCGGGCCGCGGCGGCCAGACGCAGCCCGGACGCCGCCTCGCGCGTGCGGGTGCGCAACTCGTCGTCGAAGGCGACGGGCACGCGTTCCCGGCTGCCGGCGAACCACAGGAACCCCTCGCCGATCCGGTAGCCGTTGTCCTCCAGCACCAGGGCCTGGACGCACAACTGCACCCGCTCCGGCTCATAGGCGCCGCCCTCGACATGGGGGCGCTTGCCCTTCTTGAAGTCGATGGGGGTGAGGATGCCGTCCTCGCCCTCCACCACGTCCATCTTGGCGATCAGGCCGAGGCGATCCGACGACAGCTCGATGGAGCGGACCTCGAAGGGTGGGGCCTCCTCGGCCTCCTCCGGCGGTGGCAATTTGCCGCGGCCGGCGTCGACGCGGGCGTGGGCGCGCTTGCCCTCCTCGGTGTCGGCGTTGGCGGCCCAGGCGCCCTCCACCCACTCCAGATAGGCCAGTCGCGGGCAGTAGACCCACTCGTTCACCATGCGCGCCGGCACCAGCAGGTCCGGATCGGTCTCCGGCGGGGCGGGAAGGGGCAGCATAAGCTGGTCGGTCATCAGGCCGGCTCCATCCTGGAACACTCCTGCGCCGTGGTCGACCGGCGGGTCGGATCGACGGCGCGTGCCGTCGACGATAGTTTTGATAACCCTGATAAACAACCGGGAACGTTATGCGGCTCAAGCGGCCAAAGTTACAAGAGATTTGGAAATATCAGAGGCGGACTGTCAAAGGCATACACTTGTCTTCTCTGTTGGTGTTCGAACGAATAGTTTATCAACCTTTTGTTCATATTGCGCGACCACTGTCCGTCTCTCAAGACAGCGGGAGAGACCCCATGCGCGTTCAGTTCGGCTGGCATCTGGATGGCTCCTGCTGGCCGGAAACGATCGATGGCCTGCACGCCGGCCTGGGAACCCAGGTGGCCGGGCCCGCCGGCCTGCTCGGCATCCTGGAGACCCGCCTCGGCCTGTCGGGTCCGGAGGTGCCGCCGGCCTTGCGGACGGCGCAATACCTGTCGCGCCTGCGCGCGGCGGATGACGGAACCCGCTTCTACAGCCGGTCGCTGGCGGCGGATGGCTGGTCGGTCGCCGAACAGATCCTGGGCTGGCGGGACGCGCTGGTGGAGGCCGGCTGGACCGGGCACGGCCCCGGTGGGAACGGTCTCGCCCGCCTCGACACGCTGGCCGCGGTGGAGCGGGTGCCGGTCGCGCTGGCCGCGGGACGGGCCGACCGGCTGCGCGCGGTGCTCGACGCCCTGGCGGCCCTGCCGGCGGCGCCCATCGCGGAACTGCGGCTCGCGACGCCGGTCGGTCATCTTCCGGCGGCGTGGCGCCTGCTGCTCGACCGGCTGGCCGCTTGCGGCACGCGGATGCCGCCCTGCCGGGACCCGGCCCCGGTGGCGGACGGCGACCTGGGGCTGGTGGGGCGCCGGCTGACCATCGGCGACGCCGCGGCCGGGCGGGGTGACGGTACGGTCACGGTGCTGGAGGCGGATGACGAATGGCTGGCGGCGGAGATGACCGCCGGTTGGCTCGCGGCGCTGCCGGACCGCAACCACACCGTCGTGATCCTGCACGGCCAGCGCACCACCCTGCTGGACGAGGCCTGCCGCCGGCTGGGTCTTCCCCGCGTCGGCGGCGCCGGGCGTTCGCCCTGGCGGGCGGCGGTGCAGGTGCTGCCGCTGGCGTTGGCCGCGCTGTGGGACCCGCTGGACGTCCGGCGCCTGATGGAGTTGCTGACCTTGCCGCAATCCCCGATTCCTGCCGGCGTCGCGCAGGCCTTCGCCGACGCGTTGGCGAAGGCGCCGGGGGTCGGCGGCCCGGCTTGGCAGGCGGCGTGGCGGTCCGCGCGCGACCGCCGCCGCGACCGGTTGGAGGCGCGTGGCCTGTCCGGGGCCGAATTGGAGCGCCGTCTCGCCGCCGAGGAGCGGGAGTGGCGCGGCTGGCTGGAATCCCCCCGCTTCGACGAGGCGGACGGCGTTCCGGTCACCACCGCCGTCGCCCTGTGCGGGCGGGTGGCGGCCTGGGCCCGCGCCCGCGCCGGGCAGGGCGACGAGATGCTGGGCAGGGTCGCGGCGCAGGCCGACTGCATGGCGGCGGTGGTCGGGGCGGCCGGCTTGGCGCGGCTTCCCAAACCGCAGCTCGACCGCATGCTGGACGCGGTGATCGGCGATGGCGCCGCCATCCCGGCCGGCGGGGCGGAGGCGGCGCCCTGGACGGTGGTGGACGATCCGGGGCAGGTCTGGGGGGTGGCCGGCACCGTGCTGTGGTGGGGCTTCCTCGATCCCGGCATCATCCCCGTCGCCCAGCCCTGGAGCAACGCGGAGCGGGCGGCGCTCGCAGAGGCCGGCTGCCTGCCGGAAACGCCGGAGGCCGCCCTGCGCCGTGAGGCGTGGTCGTGGCGGCTGCCGGTCCTGAACGCCGCCGAGCGGCTGATCCTGGTGAAGCCGCGCACCGTCGCCGGCGAACCGGCGGTGGCGCACCCGCTGTGGCACGAGATCGAACCGGCCGCCGCCGCCGTCCACAGGGTCCACGCGTCGGCCGGGTTGCGGTCCGACCGGGTGGCCTTCGCCGGGCGCACGGTGTCCCGCGGCCCGCTCGACCGCTGCGACCCGGCGCGGCCCCGCCGGCTGTGGCGCGTGCCGGCCGGTGTGGTCCCGACGCGCGGGCGGGAATCGGCGACCAGCCTGGAACGCCTGCTCGGCTGCCCCTTCGCCTGGGTGCTGCACCACGCCGCCGGCATCCGGCCGGGCGCCCTGCGCGCCGTCCCGGACGGGCCGCAACTGGTCGGCACGCTCGCCCACGCGGTGATCGCCGCCCTGTTCGCGGAGCGGCCCGCCTGGCCGCCGGATGACGCCGCCTGCCGCGCGGCGGCCCTGTTCGACCGCCTGCTGCCGGTCCTGGCGGCGCCGCTGCAGCGCCCGGGGGCGGGGCTGGAGCGGGACCGTGCCCGCGCCGCCGTCGCCGAGGCCGCCGGCGCGCTGGCCCGGCTGGCCGGGGACGCCGGGCTGACGGCGCGCGGCTGCGAGGTCGCGGTCGAAGAAACCCTGGCGGACGGCGTGACGGTGGAGGGCATCATCGATCTGCTGCTGGAAGGCCCTGCCGGCGACGGTGCCGCGGCCGGCGGTGGACGTGGCGGCCAACCGGTCATCCTGGATCTGAAATGGAGCGGCAGCGACCGCCACCGTCGCCGGGACATCGCCGAGGGGCGGGCGATCCAGCTCGCCGTCTACGGGCGGCTGGTCGGGCAGGGGCGGCCGGTGCCCGCCGGCTATTTCATGCTGGCGCAACAGCGGCTTCTCGCCTGCACGCCGGACCCGTTCCCGGCCCACCTCCATGTTCCGGGAAGCGATCTGCCGGCGATCTGGCGCGACGCCTGGGACAGCCGGTCGGCGCGGCTGGCGGCGCTGGCGCGGGGCGACATCCTGGCGCCCGGCGTCTGCGACGACGGCGATGATGATGACGCCGCGCTCGCGCTCGCCCTGGCGCCGCCCTGTGGCATCTGCGAATACGGACGCCTGTGCGGCGTCGGGAGCGTCGGCGCATGACCACCCCCTCTCCCATCGACGCGGTGACGGCCAGCGCCGGAACCGGCAAGACCCACCGTCTGACCGACGCCTACCTCGACGCGGTCGCGGCCGGGCTGGCGCCGGGGGCGATCCTCGCCACGACCTTCACCCGCAAGGCGGCGGCCGAACTGCTGGAGCGCATTCGGGGCCGGCTGCTCGCCGACGGGCAGGCGGACGCCGCGCGCGACGTGCTGACCGCCCGCATCGGCACCGTGAACGCCCTGTTCGGCCGCATCGCCGCGGAGTTCGCGCTGGAGGCCGGGCGCTCCCCGGTCGCCGACGTCCTGGGGGAGGAGCGCGGCGCCGCCCTGTTCGCCGCCGCCGCCGATGACGCCATCCGGCGGCACAGCGCCGCCATCGAACCGGCGGCGTGGCGCCTGCGGGTGGAGGATTGGCGCGGTCTGGTCCAGGACATCGGCGCCCACGCCCGGCAGAACGGGATCGCCGCCGGCGACTTGGCGGCGTCGGCGGAACGGTCGCTGCGCGGCTTGCTGGCCCTGCTGCCGGAACCGCGGGCCGATGCGGAGCGGCTCGACCGGGCGCTGGCCGAGGCGATTGGAGCGGCCGTCGCCGCCATCGACGCGGCCGGGGACACCGGCGTGAAGAAGACCGCGGACGCGCTGTCCACGTTGCGGAACGCCGCGGCGCTGGCCGCCGGGCGTCCGCTGCCCTGGGTGGAGTGGGTGCGGCTGACCAAGCTCGATCCCGGAGCCAAATGGAAGGCGGTGGCCCAGGCGGTCGCCGAGGCGGCGTCCGCCCACCCGGCCCATCCGCGCCTGCACGCCGACCTGCGCGCTCTGGTGGACGGGGTGTTCCGCTGCGCCGCCGACGCCATGGACGCGTATGAGCGGTTCAAGCGCGTCCACGGGCTCGTCGACTTCGTCGACCAGGAGCATGAGGCGCTGACCCTGCTGGACCGCCCCGACGTCCGCCGCCGGCTGGCGGAGCGGGTGGAACTGGCGTTGGTCGACGAATTCCAGGACACCAGCCCGATCCAGCTCGCCCTCTTCCTGACCCTGGCCCGGGTGGTGCGGCGGTCGGTCTGGGTCGGCGACGCCAAGCAGGCGATCTACGGCTTCCGCGGCACCGATCCCGCCCTGATCGGCGCGGTGATCGCCTGGGCTCCCGGCGCAAGCGGCGGCACGGCGGAACGGCTGCCGCGGAACTACCGGTCGCGCCCCGGGCTGGTGGCGTTCCACAACGACCTGTTCGGCGCCGCCTTTCCGCCCACCGGCATCCCCCGCGAGGACGCCCTGGTCCCGGCCTGCGAGCGGACGGACGGGCCGGACCAGCCGCCGCCGCTGGAGGTCTGGACCCTGGCGGGCAAGAGCTGGGACATCGCCCTGGAAGCGCTGGCGCAGGGGGTGGCGTCGCTGTTGGCGCTGCCGGACGCGCATCCCGTCGGCGAGCGTGGGCGGACCGACGGGCGGCTACGCCCGATCCGGGGTGCCGACATCGCCATCCTGTGCCGCTCCAACGAGCGTTGCGCCGCCGTGGCCGGGGCGCTTGCCGCCGTCGGGCTCGACGTCGCGGTCGGCCGCCAGGGGCTGATCGCCACGGATGAGGCCGGGTTGGCGCTGGCGGCCCTGCGCTATCTTGTCGATTCCGCCGACACGCTCGCCATGGTGGAGCTGGCGCATGGCGGGACGGCCAGCGCGGCGCAGCCGGCCTGGCTGGAGGAGTGGTTGCAGCCCGACGCCGCCCGGCGCGCGCGGGAGACCTCCCCGGTGCTGCGCGCCCTGGACGCGGCGCGGGCCCGCCTGCTGCACCTGACCCCGGTGGAGGCGCTGGAGGTCGCCATCGTCGCCGGCGGCGTCGCCGAACAGGCCAAGCGCTGGGGCGACGCGGCCGGACGGCTGGCCAACCTCGACGCCCTGCGCGGGCTGGCCCGGACCTACGAGGACGATTGCCGCGCCCGCCACGGGGCGGCCACCGCCGGAGGGCTGATCGGTTTCCTGGCCGGGGTCGCGAAGGGCGGAGACCAACCGCCCAGCACCGATCCCGGCGCGGTCCAGGTGCTGACCTACCACCAGTCCAAGGGGCTGGAATGGCCGGTGGTGATCCTGCTCGACCTTCAGGGCGGGCCGGACCCGTCCCCCTTCGGCCTGTCGGTGGACGGGCCGGCGGAGGGCGTCGATCCCTGGCGCCCGCTGGATGGGCGCTGGCTGCGCTGCTGGCCCTGGCCCTACGACGCGCAGCGCAAGGGCGTGCATCTCGACACCGCCGCCGACGCATCGCCCGAGATGGCCACGGCGCGTGTCCACGCCCACGCGGAGGCGGTTCGCCTGATGTATGTCGGCATGACCCGCGCGCGCGACTACCTGATCCTGGCCGCCCGCCCGAAACAGACCGGCTGGCTCGACGCCCTGGTGGACGGCGGCGGCGCGCCGATCCTGTCCCTGCCGTCCGGCGACGGGCCCGCCGACCTCCAGGTCGGCGACCGGCCGCACCGCGCGGTGGCCCGGATCCTGGCGTCTCCCGCCGACGGGGTGGACGCCGGGCGGGACGCCGCCCCGGACATCGCCGTCTTCACCATGCCCACGCCGCCCGACACGGAGCCCCCGGTCGTCCACCCGCCGTTGCGCGTGGCGCCCAGCCACTGGACCGGAACGGGACAGGCCGCCCCCGCCGCGGTGATCCGCCGGCGTATGGCGCTGGGCGAGCGTCTGCCGCTGCCCGGCGGTGTGGACATGACCCGGCTGGGCGAGGCCATGCACGGCTTCCTCGCCGTCGACCGGCCCGACATCCCGGCGGACCGCCGGCTGGCCCAGGCCCGGCGCCTGCTCGACCGCTGGGCGGTGCCCACCGCCCTGGCGGCGGCCCTGGTCGAGGCCGGCGACCGGCTGTGGCGCGTCCTGGCCCAGCGCTGGCCCGGCGCCACCTGGCGCACCGAGGTCCCCGTGCACGGGCGGCTGGGGCTCCAGCGCGTCACCGGCCGGATCGACCTGCTGCTGGAAACCGCCGACGGGGTGGTGATCGTCGATCACAAGAGCTTCCCCGGCCCCCATGACCAGTGGACCGCCCGCGCGCTGGAACACGCCCCGCAGCTGGCGCTCTACCGCCACCTGGTCGAAGCCGCGACGGAGCGCCCGGTGACCGGCACCGTCATCCACATGCCCGTGGTCGGCACGCTGCTGGAGGTGGCGGAGATATGAGGCGGCGGGACTGCGAACAGGCGCTGAAAAGAAAATCCCCCTTCCACCCCCTATATTATCTACATAAACCAGAATCCTTGTTCCAAATGTCAAAAGCGTGTACCGTCGCATCTTAGTCGCGGGCGGTGGCTTGGAAATTCAACGCCCGCGACCAGACTCTTGCCAGGAGGCACGTATGCGTGACCCGCAAACGCGAACCCACGCCTTATTAGGTTAGGCCGTTATCTCCGCAGTGCGTCGATCGCACTGCGGAGATAACGGTCGCTATTTTCTTTGAATCGCTACGCGATGTAAAGACCTACCCAGCATGTCCGGACATACGACGGCTGAGGAAGTGCCGGACACAGTTTGCACGCCTTAGATGCTTTACATGCTTCAACGAGGCCTCAGCCGACTTGCCAAGTTTAGAGAATTGTACAGGTTTCGGCAACAGGAAACCAAACCAAACCAAACGGTGGAAGCCTAACGTTCTCGTTAAATCATTTAAATAATTTCAAACAGAGGTTGCCCCATGACCCTGACCTACGCAGCGCTCACGCAGGCGGTTGCCAACGATTCCGCGTTCCGTCGTCGTCGCCGTCTTCAGCCGGTCGGTGGGCCGGGTGACAAGCTTCACCCGCCGACCTATCCCGGCGAGGGCAAGAACAACCCGCCGCCGCGCCACGCCTTCGAACGGCGGCGGATCGGCGAGCGCGAGGTGTGGTGTGTTCTGATCGACAGCGTGCAGTCGCAGGCCAACCGGATGGAGGAGGCGCTGCTGGAGGCGGCGCGGGCCGGGCGTATTCCCCTGCCGCGCCTGTCGGTCGATTTCGCCGCCGCCGGGCTGAACAGCATCGGCGAGATCACCTCGCTCGACGCGCCGCACCGGGTGTTCGACGCCATCCTGCGCGACAGCCTGCTGGACGGTAAGCCGTTCCAGAAAAGTCCGCTGGGCGAGCGCCTGAAGCAGGCGACCTCGAAGGATGCGACCGCCATCCTGGAGGCCTCGCCCTCCGCGCTGCTGTTCGGGGTGTGGAACTCCACCGGCGAGGGCGGCGGGCTGGGGGCCAAGTTCCCGCGCGCCGTGGTGTCGGAAATCATCGGCATCGATGTGCCGGTGGACGGCGCTGCGGCAGGAATTCCCGGTATCAATATCCGTACAGTAACGATAAGCGATACGTCGCAGGTGCATAATGCTGAGACATTGATTTCGAGAATTGCGGGCACTGTGCCGGACTCCCGAACGGGCGAGGTCGATGTCCGCACCTCGGCCCGCCGCACCGGCAGCCGCATCGATCCGCTCGGCGTTCTGCGCGGTGTCGAGGTCTTCAAGGGCGACAACGGCTGGGACACCACCGAGAAGAGCGCCGGCAAGGGCGCCAAGAAGGTCCGCCCGTCGGAAATCAACCATGGCAACATCGCGCCGAGCGTGGTCGCGCTCGGCGTGACCTGCGCCTACGCCGAACATTCGGCGGTCATCACGCTGGCCGGTTTGCGGCGCCTGCGGTTCGGCGGTTCGCCGGAGCGCGATCTCGCCGGGCGGGCCCTGATCGCCGCGCTGGGGCTGGTCGCCCTGACCGAGCAGGACGTGCAGGGCTACGCGCTGCGGTCGCGCTGCGATCTGGTGTGCGAGGGGCCGGCGCCGCTGGAGAGGGTCGCCTTCGACGGCACGGTCGAGGCCGTCACCCTGTCGCGCGACGACGCACGTGCCCTGTATGAGGAGGCCTACGCCGCGGCGGTGCGGGCCGGTTTCGCCCTGAACGACCGCCCGGTCGTCCTGCAGCCGCAGGACAAGCTGGTCCACATCGTCCGCGAGAGCATGAGCCGTGCGCTGAACGACGAAGGCGGCGAGAGCGAGGCGTCATGATGCTGGCCATCGAGGTCGAGTATCTGATGGGCGTCGCCTTCGCCGCGCGGACGAGCGATGGCGGCCCCGACTGGCCGCCGCAGCCCGACCGGCTGTTCTCGGCCCTGGTGGCGTCCTGGGGGGCGCGGGGCCAGTCGCCGCTGGAGCGGCGGGCACTCGAATGGCTGGAGGGAAGGCCGGCTCCGCGCATCCAGTGCGGTGCGGCGTACGAACGGGCCCTGGTCGAGGTCTATGTTCCGCCGAACGACTCCCGCAACCTCGGCGCCGTGCCGCAATTCCGCAAGAACCGGCAGCCGCGGCGCTTCCCGGCGTCCCTGCCGCACGCGCCGCTGGTCCGGTTCCTCTGGGCGGAGGCGCCGGAGGCGGCGGTGCTGGACGCCCTCGACGCGCTGGCACGGGACACCAGCTATCTCGGCCATTCCGCCTCGCTGGTGCGGTGCCGGGCGGTGATGGTCGACGCCCCGTCCGGGGAAACCCGCGCGCCGCGCCGTTGCGCCTACCCCGGCCGGCTGGCCGAGCTGGAGCGTTGCTTCAACGCCGACAAGCGGCCGCCCGAGGGCGCTGTGCCACCCGCCGCACCGGCCGCCGCACCGCAGGCCGGGAATGGCGCCGCGTCGGTCTTCGGTTCGGACTGGATCGTGTTTGCCGCCACCGGCGGGCGGGAGCCGGACCCGGTGGCCGCGGCGGTCGCCGCCAAGCTCCTCATCAAGGCGGTTCAGAAGGGCTATGGCGAGCACCGGGCGCCGGCCTGGGTGAGCGGCCACAGCCCGGACGGTGCGCCGTTGACCAGCCCGCATCTGGCCGCGGTCCCGCTGCTGGACGCCGGGTGGCGCTGGTCGCAGGGGCGGCTGATGGGCATGGCGCTGGTGCTGCCGCGAGGGTTGGAACTGGCCAGCCGGCGCGCCCGCGACCCGATGGCGCCCTCCGTCGCCCCCGGTGACGCCGCCGCGCTGGCGGACGAGGAGGACCTGTTCCGCGCGCTCGGTCGCATCCGGGTCGCGGACCGTCCGGGGGTGACGTTGCGGTTGCACGCGCCCGACGTCGGGCTGGATTGGGAGATGCGGCACGAGCCCTCGCCGGCCAAGGCCTCGCTGCGGCCGGAGCGCTACGCCCGGCCGTCCCACCTTTGGGGCAGCGTGACCCCCATCGCGCTCGACCGCCATCCCAAGGCGGACGGCGACCTCGGCGCCATCATCCGCGACGCCTGCGCCCGCATCGGTCTGCCCGAACCGGTGGAGGTGGTGCCGGGCAAGCATTCGGCCTTCACCGGCACCGCCCCGGCGCGCGCCCGGGCCGGCGCCCCGGACTGGACGCGCTGGCGCCAGCCGGGCGCGCTGAAGGGCCGGCCGCTGACCCACGCCGTGATCCGCTTCGCCGAGGCGGTGGCCGGCCCGGTGATGCTGGGCGCCGGCCGCTTTGCCGGGCTGGGCCTGTGCCTTCCCCTCGACCATGGGGACCGCTCATGAGAGACCGATCATGACCCTGCCGCCGCTCTCCCCCGCGGAGTTCCCCGCGGTCTTCGCCGCCATCCATGGCGTGCCCTCTCCCTTTCCCTGGCAGGCCCGTCTGGTCGCCCAGGTGGTCGAGCGGGGCTGGCCGACGGCGCTTGCGCTGCCGACCGGGTCGGGCAAGACCGCCGCCATCGACGTGGCGCTGTTCCATCTGGCGCTGGACGCCGACCGGGGGCCGGACCGCCGGGCGCCGGTGCGCATCGCCTTCGTCGTCGACCGCCGCCTGATCGTCGACGAGGCGTTCGAGCGCGCCGAGCGGATCGCCGCCGCCCTGGAGCGGGCGGCCGGCGACGGTCCGCTGGCCCGCATGGCGGCGCGGCTGCGCTGGCTGGGCTGCGGCGGCCGGCCGCTGGAGGTCGCCCGGCTGCGTGGCGGCATCCCGCGCGAAGACGACTGGGCGCGCACCCCGGCCCAGCCGACCGTCCTGTGTTCGACGGTGGATCAGGTCGGGTCGCGGCTGCTGTTCCGCGGCTACGGCGTGTCCGACGGGATGAAGCCGGTCCATGCCGGGCTGCTCGGCAGCGATTGCCTTCTCCTCCTCGACGAGGCGCATCTGGCCGCTCCGTTCACCCAGACGCTCGACCGCGTCGGCCGGCTCGGCCGTGCGGCGCAGGATGGTGAACCGAGGCGCTGGCAGGTTGTCGGCCTGTCGGCGACGCCGCAAGGCGGCTCGGCCGATCCCTTCCGCCTGCTGGACGACGACCACGCCGACCCGGTTCTCGGTCCCCGTCTGGTGGCGGCGAAGCCGGCGGTGCTGCACCGGCTGGAGCTGTCGGCCAAGGAGGACCCCGGCCCGCACGCCGACGCCTTCGCCAAGGCCGTTCTCGGCCTGCTGGCGGAGCGGCGCTCCGCCGGTGGCGGGGCGTTGCGGCCGCTGGCGGTGGTGGTCAACCGCGTCGCGCTGGCCCGGGCCGTGTTCGACGCGGTGCGCGTCAGACTTGCCGCGGACGAGGCCGCCGCGGGGACGGACACCATCCTGCTGACCGGCCGGATCCGGGACCTGGACCGCAAGGCTCTCATGGATCGACACGCGGAACGCCTGCGGTCCGGTGCGGAGCCGGCCGACCCGCCTCTGATCGTGGTCGCCACCCAGACCATCGAGGCCGGGGCCGACTTCGATTTCGACGGTCTGGTCACCCAGATCGCGCCGCTCGACAGCCTGCGCCAGCGTTTCGGCCGGCTGAACCGCCTGGGCCGTCAAGGCGCGGCGACGGCGGTCATCCTCGCCGCCAGGGACGAGGTTGCGGCGAAGGCCGACGACGCGGTCTATGGCGACCGCGCCCGCAAGACCTGGGACTGGCTCGTCTCCATTGCCGAAAGTCCGGCGTCGGCGAAGGCCGGTGGCAAGGGCAAGGCCGCGTCGGTCGATCCCCGGGTGGATTTCGGCATCGTCGCGATGGATGCGCGGGTCGCCGCCCACGGCGGCGTGGCGGAGCTGTCCGCCGAAAAGCCGGATGCCCCCGTGTTGCGTCCCGCCGATGTGGAGCTGCTGTCCTGGACCGCCCCGATCCCGCACATCGATCCGGAGTTGGCGCCCTTCCTGCACGGACCGAAGACCGGGCCGGCGGACGTCCAGATCGTCTGGCGGGCCGACATCGCGCCGCAGACACCACCCGCCGCCGTTGGCGAACTGCTGATGCTGGTCCCGCCGCACGCGGGGGAGACGCTGGCGGTTCCCATCTGGGCGGCCAAATCCTGGCTGGCGAGGGCCGGCCACGGCCCGGCCACGGCGGTCACCGACCTGGAAGGTGTCCCGGACCCGCAGGCGGGCGAGCGCATCGCCGGCGGGCGCCGGGCCTTCCGCTGGGCCGGGCTGGACACCGCCGCCGTGTACGCGGGCAATCTGCGGCCGGGCGACGTCATCGTCGTGCCCGCGACCTACGGCGGCTGTGACGACCACGGCTGGAAGCCGGCGTCCGCCGAGCGCGTGTCGGACCTGGGTGATGAACGCCCCTGTCCACCCCGGCCGGTGATGCGGGTGCATCCGGAACTGGTGGCGGACGGGCTTCGCGACGGGCTGCTGGCTCTGCTCGGCAACCAGGATCTGGGCGATGACGAACTGCTCGACGCGCTGAAGGCGAAGGGGATCATCGAGGCGACGGAGGGCTGGACCGTCAGCCGGCCGAGCGGCTATGGCGGCCGGATCCTGACCGGCCGGCGGTTGAAAGGCCGGCGCAGCGCGGTGTCCGCCACCGAGGACGACGAGAGCGGAACGCTCACCGGCGACGGCATCGGCCTCGCCCGGCATGGCGAGGATGTCGGCGTGAAGGCGGCGGCGTTCGCCGAGGCCGCCGGCCTGTCCCCGGCACGGGTCGCCGACGTCGCGCTGGCCGCGCGCCTGCACGACGAAGGCAAGGGCGACGCCCGGTTCCAGGCGTGGCTGCGTGGCGGCGACCGCCTCGCGGCGACCATCGCGTCCGACACGCCGCTGGCCAAATCGGCGCGCCGCATGACCGGGCACGAAAGCCGCGCGGCACGCCGGTCGGCGGGGCTTCCCGATCCTTGGCGGCACGAGGTGGCGTCGGTGACGCGGGCGCTCGCCGACCCCAGGCTGGCCGCCGCGCCGGATCCGGAGCTGGTTCTCTGGCTGGTCGGCGTCCACCACGGCTATGGCCGCCCCCTGTTCCCGCACGACGACCCACGGGAGGCGCCCGGCCAGCCGGGGCCGCAGCGTCCGGACTTCGAGTTCGGTGGCCGCGACTGGCCCGGCCTGTTCACGTGCTTGAAGGAGCGGTACGGGCTGTGGGGGCTGGCGCGGCTGGAGGCGGTTCTGCGGCTGGCCGACCATCGCGCGTCCGAAGACGAGGAGAAGGACCGATGACCGCAACCCATCGTCTGGTCGGGCTGGAACCGGGGAACCTGCTCGCCTTCCTGGCGCTGCTGGGAACGCTGCGGGCGCTCGAGGCCCGGGTGCCCGACTGGCGCCCGCGCGTCCACTGGGACGGGGCGCCGCTGCGCCCGGTCCTGACCCTGGCCGCCGCGGCGTCGCAGGAGGACGTCGTGCGGGAGGTGGCCGGGGGGTGCGCCGATCTGGCCCGGGACCATGACTTCGCCGGGGCGTCGGATCTCACCTTCGACCGCCAGCGGGCCAGGGTCCTGCTCGCGGAGGCGTCGGACCATCCCCGGCGCGCCGCGCTGCTCGACGCGCTGTTCACCGACGGCGCGCTGAAGGACGATGGCCGCATCATCGCCTCGCCGCTGTGCGCGATGTTCGGCCAGGGGCATCAGCATTTCCTGACCCGGCTGGCGGAGGTGCCGAAGGGTGTCCTGCCCAAGGGGCTGGCCAAGAAGCGCAACCCGCCCGACCTCAACGCGCCGGGCAAGATCGCCGAGGCGCTGTTCGCCCCATGGGCACGGACGGACGGAACCGACAGCTTCCGCTGGGATCCGGCGGAGGACCGGCGCTACGCCCTGCGCTTCGCCGATCCCTCGACCGACCCCGGCCGCACCGTCCATGGCGCCAACCGCCTCGCCGCCATCGGCCTTGCCGCCCTGCCGGGGGCGGCGGTGGAGCGGCGCGGCCGCACGCGCTTTCTCACGCTCGGCACCACGGTGGACGGCAAGGGCGGTATCGAGCTGCGCTGGCCGATCGGGCGGATCCCGATGTCGCTCGGCGCCTTGCGCGCGGTGATCGCCCATCCGGCGCTGGCCAAGTCGCCACCCGACCGGTCGGCGCTCGCCCGGTTGGGCGTCGTCGAGGTGCGGCGCGCCCGCCGGATCTCCGTCGGCAAATACTTCAACTTCACCCAGGCGGAGGCGCTGGTGCCGGAATAGCCGGGCCGGCGACCTCCTCCAGCCGCGCGACCAGCCGGTCCGCCAGGGCACCGATGTCGGCCGCCCGGAAGCGCGCGCCGGCGTGTTCGAGCCGCAGGGTCAGCGTGTCGCGCGGCACCACCACCAGCGTCAGCGGGTAGCTGGTCCGTCCCCGGTTGCCGACGTCGCGGAAGGACAGGGCGCCGCGCTCGCTCTGCCGCAGGGCGTCGTCGACCGGGTAGTTCTCGAACACCATGACGCTGTCGAACGGCGCCGCGGCCGGATCGGTCCAGCATTGCAGGGCCGGCGGTGGCGCGTGCTCGTGCTGGCGGGCGGCGATGTTGTCGGCCAGCAGCCCGCGCAGCCACGCGCCCTCATCACCCCCATCATCGACCGCGCACACCACCGGCAGGGTGCCGACCAGCAGCCCGGTGACGCCGTCGATGCCCGGCATCTCGATGGAGCGGCCGGACATGGTGGCGCCGAAGGCGACAACGCGCTGCCCGGTCCGTTCGGACAGCGCGCGCAGCCAAGCGGCCTGCACCAGCGTGTTGAGCGTCACCTTCTCCGCCCCGGCGACACGCTGGAGCCGGCGGACGGTGGCCTCGTCGATCAGCCGTTCCACCGCCCCGTCTGGCTCCGACCGGTCCGGCGCGGACAGCACGGCGGACAGCAGGGTCGGGGCGGGCAGGGTCGCCAGC
This sequence comes from Azospirillum sp. TSO35-2, assembly GCF_003116095.1. GTDB lineage: Bacteria > Pseudomonadota > Alphaproteobacteria > Azospirillales > Azospirillaceae > Azospirillum. The sequence continues at coordinate 278,039 of NZ_LGRA01000018.1, read as the reverse complement.
CGGTCGCGCCAATGGGCATGCGCGGCGGCGCGGTCCTGCGCCCGGTTCCAGGCGACCACGTCGCGGCAGCGCGCCGTCGCGGCCGGCACCGCCTCGCCGTCATAGAGGCGCAGCACCTCGCCCAGCAGGCGCGACATGCTCCAGCCGTCGAGCAGCGCGTGATGCCACGTCCACAGGAAGCGGTGGGTCGCCGGCCCGGTGCGGGCCAGCGTGACCCGCATCAGCGGCGCCTGCGTCATGTCGAAGCGGCGGCGGTGCTCGCGGTCGCACAGCGCATCCCAGGCGGCGTCGGCGTCCGGCTCTCCCCGCCAGTCCAGCACGGTGAAGGGCATCTCCGCCATCTTGCGCACCACCATCAGCGGCTCCGGCAGCCCGTCCCAGGCCATGCCGCCGCGCAGCACGTCGTGGCGGGCGACGACGCTGCGCCAGACCGCCGCCAGCCGCTCCACCTCCAGCCCGTCGATGGCGGCCCAGACCTGCACCGTGTAGGCGTCCGACGCCGGGTCGGCCAAGCCGTGGCGCAGCATCGCCGCCTGCATCGGCGTCAGCGGGACGAGATCGGCGATGGCCGGGGCGGGCACCGGTAGCCCGTCGAGCTGCGCCTGGGTCAGCCCGGCGAGCGGGAAGTCGGACGGCGTCGCCTGCCCCGGTTCGGTCGCGGCGCAATGGGCGATCAGCGCCGCCAGCGCCGCCTCGCACGCCGCCATCAGCGCGTCGATCTCCTGATCGGCGAACAGGGCGGTGCTGAAGCGGGCGTGCAGGGTCAGCGCGCCGTCCATCACCTGCCCGTCGATCGACAGCAGGGCGCCCAGCGGCGCGTCGGGGTCGGTGCCGGCGCCGCATTCCTCGGGCGCCGGGCGCCAGGGGCCGTCGGCGGCGGTCGCATCGAACTGGCCGAGATAGTTGAAGGACAGCGCCACCGGCCCGGCCGACAGCGCCGCCCGCGCGTCGGCCGGCCCGAGATGGCGCAGCAGGTTGAAGCCGATGCCGGCGTCGGGCACGGCGCGCAGCGCCTCCTTGACGTGGCGGATCGCGCCATCCCAACCGGGCGGCGGGGCGAGGCGCAGCGGATAGACGCTGGTGAACCAGCCGACCGTCCGGCCGATGTCGAGGTCGGGGAACAACTCCTCCCGGCCATGCCCCTCGACATGGATGGTGACGGCGTCGAGCGACCAGCGGCGGGCGACTGTGCCGGCCAGCGCGGTCAGCAGCAGCGTGTCGATGCGCGTGCGGTAGGCCGCCGGCGCGTCGGTCAGCAGCGCGCGGGTCCGCGCCGGGTCGAGGCGCAGGCTGCGGGTCGCGGCGTGGCGGCGGGTGTTGGCCGCCAGGGACCCCGCCACCGGCAGCGGCGGGCTGTCGAGCGCCGCCCGCCAGCGCGGCAGTTGGTCGAGGAAACGCGGCGTTTCCGCCAGCGCCGCCAGCCGCCGCGCCCACAGGGCGAAGGGCGTGCCGGCCGGCGGCAGCGCGTCGAGCCTGCAGGGGCCTTGCAGGGCGGCCTTCAGATCCTCCAGCAGGATGCGCCAGGACACGCCGTCGACCACCAGATGATGGGCGACCAGGAACAGCCGCTGCCCGCCATCTGCCTTGCGGATCAGCAGCGCCCGCATCAGCGGCCCGCGCGCGAGGTGGAGGTCCGCTTGCGCCGCGTCGCACAGCCGGGTGACCGCGGCATCGTCCGGCGCGTCCGCCTCCTCCAGCGGGATGGTGGCCGGGCCGTCGGCGTGGGTCTGCCGCCACACGCCCGCGGCGTCGCGGGCAAAGCGCAGGCGCAGGGCGTCGTGCCGGCCGGCGACCATGGCGAGCGCCGACGCCAGCCGCGCCGCGTCGACCGGTCCGGTGGCGGCGAGCAGCACCGACTGGTTCCAGCGGTCGCGGCGCGGGATCGGCTGGTCGAAGAACCAGGCCTGGATCGGCGTCAGCGGCGACGGGCCGGCCGGCGCCGCGGCGGTCGCGCCGCGGTCGGCCGGGGCGATTTCCTCCGCCACCAGGGCCAGCGCGGCGATGGTCTGGCGTTCCAGCAACTGCTTGGGCGTCACCCGCAGCCCGGCGGCGCGGGCGCGGGCGACGATCTGCAGGGCGATGATCGAATCGCCGCCGATCTCGAAGAAATTGTCGGTGACGCCGACCCGCTCCGCCCCCAGCGCCTCCCGCCACAGCCGGGCGAGCAGCGTTTCGGCTGGGGTGCGCGGCGCCGCCTGGGCGGCCGACTCCCAGCGCGGCACCGGCAGGGCGGCGCGGTCGAGCTTGCCGGTCGGCGTCACCGGGATGGCGTCCAGCAGCATCAGGCGCGCCGGCACCATGTGGGCGGGCAGCCGCGCCGCCAGCGCGGCGGCGACGGCGGCCGGGTCGGGGCGCTGGCCGGCGACCGGCACCAGATAGCCGACGAGCCGGGTGACGCCGTTCGTCTCCCAGGCGACCACCACCGCCTCGCGCACGCCGGGTTCGGCCGCCAGATGGGCCTCGATCTCGCCCAGCTCGATGCGGAAGCCGCGCAGCTTGACCTGATGGTCGCGGCGGCCGAGGAACTCGACCGTGCCGTCCTCGCGCCAGCGGGCGAGGTCGCCGGTGCGGTAGAGCCGGCCACCGGCGGCGCCGAAGGGGTCGGGGATGAAACGCTCCGCCGTCGCCGCCGGGCGGCCGAGATAGCCGCGGGCCAGACCGCCGCCGCCGATCCACAGCTCCCCGGTCACGCCGATGGCGACCGGGCGCAGGTCGTCGTCCAGGATGTGGGCGCTGCGGTCGCCGACCGGTCGGCCGATCGGCACATAGGCGCTGTCGGGCAGGCTGGCGCCGTCGCCCTTCCACACCAGCGGCGTCACCACCGTCTCGGTCGGGCCGTAGCCGTTGATGGCGTGCCGGGGCCGCAGCGCGCGGAACAGCCGCTCCAGCCCTGCGCGCGGCATCGCCTCCCCGCCGAAGGAATAGAGCTGGACCGGCGGCGGCTCGCCACCCTGCTCCTCGGCCCAGGCGGCAAGCTGTTGCAGGTATTTCGGCGGGAAGCCGGCGTGGGTGACGCGGTGGCGGCGGATGGCGTCGTAGGTCTGCTCGACCGTCCACAGGCTGTCGTCGCGCAGCAGGATGGCGCCGCCGCTGGCCAGCGCGGTCATCCAGCGCTCGTGCGCGCCGTCGAAGGTGAAGGATAGGAAATGCAGCTCGCGGCTGTCCGCCGTCATGTCGTAGACGGCGCCGGTGGCGACGCAATGCATGGCGAGCGGCCCATGCTCCACCGCCACACCCTTCGGCGCGCCGGTCGAGCCGGAGGTGTGGATGACATAGGCGAGGCTGCGCGGGAGGATCGTCACGCCGGGGTCGCCGCCGGGCTCGTCTGTGTCCTCGTCCGGGTCGACCGTCGGCAGATCGTCGAGCGGCGCGCGGGCGATCAGCAGCGACAGGCCGGCGGCATCGCGGATGACGCGCTGGCGCTCAGCCGGGTGGGTGGGGTCGAGGGGTACGAAGGCGGCGCCCGACTTCAGCACCGCCAGGAAGGCGACGATCAGGTCGGGCGAGCGTTCCAGGCAGACGCCGACCCGCCGCTCCGGCCCGGCGCCGCGCGCGATCAGCCGGCGGGCCAGCCGGTTGGCGCGGCGGTCGAGGTCGCCCCGGCTCAGCACCGTCTCGCCGAACAGCACCGCCGGGGCGTCCGGCCGGTCCGCCGCGAGGCGGGCGAGCAGGACCGGCACCGGGTCGGGGGGCGGGTTGGGGGTCGGGCCCGTCCAGGCCGGGTCGAGGCTCCAGCCGGCGATGGCCCGGCTCTCGTCCTCGCTGCGCGGGTCGAAGGCGCGCAGGCTGCGGTCGGGATCGGCGGCGATCTGGGCCAGCAGCCGCAGCCAGCGCCGGAGGATGCGCGAGGCGGCCGTGGCGGTGCCGCGGTGGGCCAGCCGGACCAGGATGGAACCGTCCGGCCGCTCGACGCTGCCGAGCGCCAGGGCGAACTTGGCGGTGCGCACCGGCAGGTCGACCGGCTCCACCGTCAGCCCGTCCAGCCCCTGGAACAACGGCGGCGCCGGCCGGTGGTCGAACATCACCTGCACCAGCGGATGGCTGCCGCGCTCCGGCTTCAGCGCCTCGACGATGCGCTCGAAGGGGAGATCCTGGTGGTCCTGGGCGTCGGCCATCGCCGTGGCGACGCCGTCCAGCCACAGCCGGAACGGCTGCGGCCCGTCGAGGCGGAGACGCAGAGGCAGGGTGTTGACGAAGCAGCCGATCAGCCCTTCGGTCTCGGGTTGGCGCCGGCCGGCGGCCGGCACGCCGACCACCACATCCTCCTGGCCGCTCATCCGTCCCAGCAGCAGGGCGTAGGCGGCGAGCAGCAACGTGAACAGGGTGCAGCCCTGCCGCGCCGCCAGCCCCTTCAAGGCTTCCGCGAGGTCGGGCGGCAGGGTCGCCACCTCTTCGCCGCCCTGGCCGCCCGAATGGCCGCCCATCTGGCCATCGCCACCGCCGCCGGGCAGCGTCAGCAGGGCCGGGGCGCCGGCCAGGGTGGTGCGCCAGAAGGCGGTCTGGCGCTCCGCCTCGCCGGCGTCGAGCCACGCCGCCTGCCACGCCGCGACGTCGGCGTATTGCACCGGCAAGGCGGGCAACTCTGGCGGTTGGCCGGTGGCGGCGGCGCGGTGGGCCTCGACCAGATCGGCCATCAGCAGCGCGATGGAGGCGCCGTCGGCGGCGATGTGGTGCAGCGTCACCACCAGCCAATGCTCGTCCGGCCCCAGCCGCAGCAGGTCGGCGCGCCAGGGCTCCGCCTTCTCCAGGTCGAAGGGGGCGGCGGTCAGGCGTTCGGCCAGCGTCCGGGCGTCGGATTCCCGCTCCACCGCCGGCCGTTCGCGCAGGTCGTGACGGCCGAGTCGCAGCGGTCGCCGCGGCAGCCGCACCGCCTGCGGGGTGCCGTCCGCCCCCTCGCGGTAGGCGGTGTGCAGGATGTCGTGGCGGTCGGCGACGGCGGTCAGCGCGGCCTCCAGCGCCGCGACGTCCAAATCCCCGCGCAGGCGGAAGACGCCCGGCATGTGGTAGGCGGCCGACCGCGGGTCGAGCCGGTGCAACGTCCACAGCCGGCGCTGGGCGGGCGACAGCGCGGCGCGGTCGGCTGGGCCGTCGCGGCGCGGCACCGGCAGCCGGGAAAAGGCGATGCCGCGCGCCCGCAGCGCGTCGAGGAAGGCGCGTCGCTTGTCCGTCGGCAGGCGGGCGAACCCCCGCGCGATGTCGTGCGGGGTGGGGTGAAGCGTGTCGGCCATGGACGCGGAACCGTCTGTCGTGAAGGGGATGCCGGCCGCCGGTTAGGCGGCGGCCCGGTCGAGCCGCCCCGGCTCCGCCTCGCCGTCGCGCAGCGCGCGGGCAAGGGCGGCCGGAGTCGGGTGGTCGAAGACGATGCCCGGCGGCACCTCCACCCCCAGCCGCTCGCGCAGCCGGGCGACCAGCTTGATGACCAGCAGCGAATGGCCGCCGAGGTCGAACAGGTTGTCGGCCATCCCGACCCGCTCGCGCTCCAGCAGCCCGGCGAACAGGCCGGCGATCAGCGATTCCAGCGGCGGTGCCGCTTCGCCGTCCTGCGCCGCAACCGTGACCGGCTCCGCGACCGGCTCCGGTAGGGCGGCGCGGTCGATCTTGCCGTTGCCGAGCCGTGGCAGCCGGTCCAGCACCACCAGCGCGGCGGGGATCATCGCGTCGGGCAGGCGGTCGCGCAGCCCCTGCCGGATCGCCGCCGGGTCGGGCGTGACGCCGGCCGCCGGGACCAGATAGCCGACCAGCCGCTTCTCGCCCTCGCCCCACAGCCGCACCGCGGCCTGGGCGACGCCGGTGACCGCCAGCAACGCCGCCTCGATCTCCGCCGGCTCGACGCGGAAGCCGCGGATCTTCATCTGGTCGTCGACCCGTCCGGCCAGCAGCAACCCGCCGCCGGGCAGCAGCCGGGCGCGGTCGCCGGTGCGGTAGAGCCGCTGGCCCGGCGCCTCCGGATCGGGGCGGAAGGCCGGGTCGTCGGGGCGGTCGAGATAGCCGCGGGCGACCTGGGCGCCGCCGACGAACAGCTCCCCCATTGCCCCCACCGGCACCGGGCGGCCGGCGTCGTCGAGCAGCCGCAGCCGGCTGCCCGCCAGGACTTGGTCGAGCGGCAGGCGCTCCGGCAGCGGCGCGTCCGGCGGCAGCGCGTGGACCATCACGCCGACCGTCGTCTCGGTCGGGCCGTAATGGTTGAAGACACGGCCGCCGGGGGCGACGGCGCGGATGGCCTCCAGCAGTGGCCGGGTGGTCGGCTCGCCGCCCAGGACCAGCGTGCCGGGCAGCGCCGGCGCCGGCGTGTCGAGCAGCGCGGCCAGATGCGACGGCACGATCTTCACGCAGTCGATCGCCGCGTCGGCGATGAAGCGGGCGAAGGCGGCGCCGTCGCTCATCGTCGCCTCGTCCGCCACCACCAGACAGCCGCCGGCCGCCAGCGCCCCGAACAGCGTGGTGTTGCCGAGATCCGCCGCGACGGTGGAGGTCAGGGCAAAGCGCCGGCAGGAGGCGAGGTCGAGCGCCTCCGTGACGGCGGCGGCGTAGGCGGCGAGCTGCGCGTGCTCCACCACCACACCCTTCGGCGTGCCCGTCGAGCCGGAGGTGAACAGGACATAGGCGGCGTCCCGCGGCGCCGGGGCGGGCAGGGCGATGTCGGGTGCGGGTTCGTCCAGCAGGGCGGCGATGTCGTCCGGCGTCAGCACCCGCTGCGGCCGGGCCGCCTCGATCACCGCGCGGCGGCGGGCGTCCGGCCAGTCGGGATCGACCGGCACGGCGGCGCCGCCGGCCCGCATCACCGCGTGCAGCGCGATGACCAGCAGCGCGGAGCGCGGCATCGCCAGCGCCACCCGCCGTTCCGGCCCGACGCCGGCTTGGCGCAGATGGTGGGCCAGCCGGTCCACCCGCCGGTCCAGCTCGCCATAGCTCCAGCACCGCGTGCCCTCCGCCAACGCCGGGGCGTCGGGCTGGTTGGCGGCGAGGTCCGACAGACGCGCGACCAGGGTCGGTCTGGCGGCTGCCGGCGCCGGTCCGGTCAGCGCCGCGTGGTGCCGGCGGTCGCGGTCGCTCAGCAGCGGCAAGGCGCCGACAATGCCGGTGCGATGGCCGGGCAGGGCGGCCAGCGCGGTCAGATACTGGTCGAGCAGTCCCTCCAGAGCCACCGTGTCGAAGCGGGCCGGGTCGCCGTGCAGCGCCACCGCGGTCGGCCGGCCGTCGGCCTGGACGATCTCCAACGTCAGGCCGCAGGGTGGGCGCGGCGCCGGCTGCGCCCGCACCGTCCAGCGCAGCCCGCCGGCGCTCAGCGGCACCGGCTCGTCGGTCAGGGCGAAGGCGACCGCGCCATCCGTCAGGGCGGTGTCCGGGCGATGCTCCTGCGCGTCGCGGTGGGCGTCGAGCGTCGCGGCAATGCCAGCCAGGACGGTGTCGACCGTGGCGTCGGCGGGGATGCTCAGCGTCAGCGGCAAACCGTCCTCGAAGGCGCCGATGCCGTCGGCCAGCATGTCGTAGTCGCGGCGCGGGTCGTTGAGCCACAGCCCGCGGAACGCCTCCTGCCCGGTGATGCGCGCCACCGTGATCCACCACACCGCCTGCAGCGCCGCCTCCACCGGCACGCCGCCGGTCGGTGCCATGGCGGCCAGCGCCGCCGCGACCTGCGGTGGGATGGCGCGGCGGACCGGGGCGGCCTCGTCGGCGGGCCGCACAGGGGCCGGGTAGGGCAGCCGCGGCACGGACAGGCCGTCCAGGCCCAGGCCCGCCCAGTAGGCGCGGCCGTCCGCCGCCTCCTCCGACCCGGCCAGCTCCTCGCGCCACGCGGCGAAGCGGGCGAGGCCGATGCCATCCGCCGGAGTTCCGCCCCGGTAGAGGGCGGCGAGCGCCGGAACCAACCGGGCCAGTCCGCCGCGGTCGCAGACCAGCGGCGACACCGCCAGCGTCAACGTCGCGCGGTCGGCGGCGACGTGGCGCAGCCGGGCGCGGAAGACGCGGCCGGCGGCGTGGTCCAGCGGCTCATCCCCGGCATCGTCGTCCGCCCAACCCGGCCGACCCTCGGCCCGCAAGCCCTGGCGCGGCGTGCGGAAACCCGCCACCGGCAGGACGGCGGTGCGCAGCGCGTCGAAGCGGGCGGCGGCGTCCTCCACCGCCCGGTGCAGCCGGTCACGGTCGAGCGGACCGTCCAGGTCGATGACGATCTCCAGCGGGGCGCCGTCGGGCGCGCCGTTGGCGATGGCGTCCAGGATGTCGCGCTGGCGCGGCGTCAGGGCGATCGACTCCTCCATCACGCCACCTCCACCGCGTCGCGCGGCGCCATGACCGCCTGCCGTTCGACGATGGCGCCCATCGCGACGACGACGCGGCGCGGGCCTTCGAAGGGGTCGCGGGCGTGGGCGGTCAGCATGTTGTCGACCATCACCACGTCGCCGGTCTGCCACTGGAAGCGCAGGGCGCAGGCCTCATAGACCACGCCGATCAGCGCCATCGTCGCGTCGGGGATCGGCTCGCCGTCGCCGAACAGCACGTTGCGGGGGAAGCGGTCGATGCCCGCCAGTTCCAGCAGGTCGGCGCGCACGTCGGGCTCCAGGCAGGCGGGGTGGTGCAGCTGCATCTGGTTGAAGAAGCTGCGCTCCCCGCTCATCGGGTGGCGGATCACCGCCGGGCCGCGGGTGCGGGTCTGCGGCGTCTCGGGGTCGAGCCAGCGCAGGTCGATCCCGCCGGCCGCGCAGCGCACCGCCACCGCGGCACGGTCGTCGGTCTTGAAGAAGTCGCGCCAGCCGACATCCAGCCGCGGGGTGAAGGTGCGGACATAGAGCAGCCCGCGCCGCTCCAGCGTCGCCACCAGATCGGCCGGCAGCCGGCGCAGCATGGCGCGGCAATCGACGATCGGGGTGCAGCCGCCGACCGGGGCGACCTGCTCGGCGAAGAACCACTGCTTGCGCGGCCAGCGGTCGAGATGGCTGCTTTCGTTGTGGTAGAGGATCATCTGCCGCTCCGGATAGGGCGTCGAGCGGTAGGTGTTGCGCCCGCCCTCCTTCTTCGGCAGGTCGCCGTAGGCGCCGAACAGGCCGGTCGGCTCCATCGCCTCGGCGAAGCTCTCGAACGCCTGCGGGCCGGGCAGGGCGAAGCCGCGGAACAGGATCGCGCCGTGGCGCAGCAGCAGATCGTCGATCAGCCCGCGGTTCGCCTGCGCCCAGGCGACCGGGTCGAGGTCGGCGGCCGTCGGTTCGATCACGAGGGGGAACTCGGACCCCGGCGTCAGACAGGAGCGGCGGACCGGTTCGCGGTCGGCCGGCCGGCACGGCGCCGCCGGGCCGCCAAGGCGGGAGAGCTTGCCGGCGCCGGCGCGCCGGGTCGGTTCCACGGGTGTGGTCTGGTCCACGGGTGTGATCTCCTGGACGGTCGAAGAGGGGTCGGCGACGGCGCGTTCCAGCAGCGCCACCCAACCCCGGTGGAGCCGTTGCACGGTCGCGGGCTCGAACAGCGCGGTGGCGAACACCCACTCGACGGTGAGGGACGCGCCATCCGGTTCAAGAAAAAGCGCCATGTCGAATTTGGAGTGGCGCTCCGGCGGCGGCGCCTGGGTGACGGTCAGGCCGGGCAGCTCCAGCGGTCCGCCGGGCACGTTCTGGAGGACGAACAGCGCCTGCACCAGCGGGTTGCGGCCCCGGTCGCGCGGCACGCCGACCGCCTCGACAATGCGGTCGAAGGGCAGGGCGTCGTGCTCGAAGGCGTCCAGCGCGGTTTGCCGGGTCTGGTCGAGCAGCGCGTCGAAGCTCAGCCCCGGCGCGTGGCGGGAGCGCAGCGGCACGACGTTGACGAAGAAGCCGATCAGCCCCTCCAGCTCGCGGGCCGGGCGGCCGGCGGTGTCGGTGCCGACCAGCAGGTCGTCGGCCCCGGTCTCGGCGTGCAGCAGCGCGTTGAAGCAAGCCAGCAGCGCCATGAACGGGGTGGCGCCACGCCCGCGCGCCCACGCCCCGACCCGCGCCACCAGCGCCGGGTCCAGCCGCAGCCGCAGCGCGTCGCCGCGGGTGGAGGCGACCGCCGGCCGCGGCCGGTCGGCCGGCAGCGCCAGCGTCGTCGGCGCACCGGCCAGCCGGTCGCGCCAGAAGGCGGTTTCCCGCTCCAGCCGCGCTCCCGACAGCAGCGCCCGCTGCCACACCGCATAATCGGCGTACTGCACCGGCAGCGGCGTCCAGTCCGGCGCCACTCCCGCCTGCGCCGCCCGGTAGGCGGTGGCGAGGTCGCGGCCGAGCACGCCGACCGACCAGCCGTCGGCGATCATGTGGTGCATGGCGAACAGCAGGCGGTGCGTCCGCCCGTCCATCCGCAGCAGCCGGGCGCGCAGCAGGGGGCCGGCGGCGAGGTCGATCGGGCTGCGGGCGTGTTCCTCCTCCAGCGCGCGGGCGCAAGCTTGCCGCTCCTCCGCCGGCAGGCCGGACAGGTCGTCGAGCGGCAGCGGCACCGACATCGCGGCGACGGCGACCGCCACCGGCTCCTCGTCCTGCTCGGGGTAGGCGGTGCGCAGGATCTCGTGGCGGGCGACCACCGCGTTCAGCGCGGTTTCCAGCGCCGCCGGGTCGAGGTCGCCGGTCAGGGTCAGCGTCGCCGCCATCAGGTAGGCGGCACCGCCGCCGGACAGCCGGTCGACCAGCCACAGCCGTTGCTGCGCCGGCGACAGCGGCATCGCCGCGCGCCGTTCCACCGGGCGCAGCGGCGGGTCGTCCGACAGGGCGGCCTCGCCCACCGCGTCGAGCCGGGCCGCCAGCGTCCGCAGGGTCGGCGCCTCGAACACCGCGCGCAGCGGCAGGCCGGCCCAGCCCGCGCGCCGCAGCCGGGCGACCAGCCTTGCGGCGAGCAGCGAGTGGCCGCCGAGCGCGAAGAAATCGCCGTCGCGGCCGACGACCGCCTCCGGCAGCAGCTCCCGCCACAGCGCGGCGAGCCGCGTTTCGGTGTCGGTGGCCGGTGCCTCGGCGGCGGTTTCCGCGCCGGGCGTCGGATCGGGCAGCGCCTTGCGGTCGAGCTTGCCGTTGGCGTTGCGCGGCCACACCGTCACCCGCACCCAGCGGCTGGGCACCATGTAGGGCGGCAGGCACCCGGCGGCGTGGTGGGCAAGATCGGGGCCGAGGTCCGGATCCGGGACGGCGCCGTCGGCCGGCTCCCACCAGGCGGTCAGATGCTCGGCGCGGAGCTGCACCACGGCGCGGCGGACGGCGGGATGACGCTCCAGCGCCGCCTCGACCTCGCCGGCCTCGATGCGGAAGCCGCGCAGCTTCAGTTGGAAGTCGCGGCGCCCGGCCCACTCCAACAGCCCGCCGGCCGACCAGCGGCCGAGGTCGCCGGTGCGGTAGAGCCGGGCGCCGGGCGGCCCCTGCGGGTCGGGAACGAAGGCAGCGGCGGTGCGGCGCGGGTCGCCGAGATAGCCGCGCCCGACGCCGATCCCGCCGACGGCGATCTCGCCGACCGTGCCGACCGGCACCGGGTTCAAATCTCCGTCGACCACCCGCAGCTCCGCCCCCGCCGTCGGTCGGCCGATCGGGATGACCGCCCCGGCCTCGGGCGCGGCGTGGAGCGGGTGGAAGGCGACGTCGTCGGCGCATTCCGCCGGGCCGTAGGCGTTCATCAGCGGGATGGCGGGGTAGGCGTCGAACCACGCCCGCGCGTCGGCGGCGCCCAGCGCCTCGCCGGTCGGCAGCACCCAGCGCAGGGCGGGCAGCGGCCGGGGGCGTCCGTCCGCACCGCGGCTGTCGGCCAGCGCCCGCATCAGCGACGGCACCGGTTCGACCAGCGTCACGCCGGCCGCCGCCAGCCGGTCGAGCAGCGCGTCGGGGTCGCGCACCACCGCGTCGGGGATGATCTCCACCACGGCCCCCAGCAGCGGCGCGGTCAGCGTCTGCCACACCGAGATGTCGAAGCAGGACGGCGCCGTCTGGGCGATGACGTCGCGCTCGCTCAAGCCCAGCGGCTCCAGCTTGGCCAGCATGTTGTTCAGCATGCCGTCGCGGCTGACCATCGCCGCCTTCGGCGTGCCGGTGGAGCCGGAGGTGAACAGCACATAGGCGCGCTGGTCGCCGTGCGCCGGCGCGGTCGGCAAAGACCCGTCGTCGGCGCGCGCCAGCAGGTCGGCCGGGGTCAGCGCCGGCAGGGCGCAGGCGATGGACGGATCGCGGACGACCAGCGGACGCCCCCTCCGCTCGGCGGCCTGCTCGACCAGCTGGGCCCAGCGCGCCGGCGGGTGGCCGGGGTCGAGCGGCAGCCAGGCACCGCCGGCCCGCAGCACGGCGACCATCAGGCACAGCAGCTCCAGCCCGCGCGGGGCCAGCAGCGCGACGGCGTCGTCGGCCCGCACACCGCTGGCGACGAGGCCGCGCGCCAGCCGTTCCGACCGCTGCCACAACACGCCATAGCTCAGGCTGGCGCCGTCGCAGCGGGCGGCGACGCGGTCGGGATGGGCGGCGACCCGCGCCGCCACGCGTTCGACCCAGCCGGGCGTCAGGGCGTAGGGCGCCGGGTTGCGGCCCCAGCCGCGCAGGCTCCGCGCCTCCGCCTCGCCCATGCGGGGCAGGGCGGCGAGCGGCGTCCCGGCGCCCTGGGCGAGGGCGAGCAGCGCGGCGCGGAAGCCGTCGGCCAGCCGGTCCAGCGCGTCGGCGTCGATCCGGCGGGCGTCGGCGTCGATGGTGGCGCTCAGCCGACCACCGGATTGGTCGCCGGGGAATACCTCCACCGTCAGGGCGTAGTGGGTGCGTTCGACATTGGCGCGCTGGCGCAGGTCGAGCGCGCCGACGCGGCGGCGCCGGCCCTCCTGCATCGGCAGGTTCTGGAACACCAGCAGCGTGTCGAACAGCGATCCCACGCCGGCCGCGGCCTGGATGTCGGCCAGCGCGCTGTGCTCATGCTCGCGCATCGCCGCGTTGTCGGCCTGGATGCCGCGCAGATAGTCGCCGAGCGTCCGGTTGCCCGCCGCCCGGACCCGCAGCGGCAGCGTGTTGATGAAGACGCCCAGCATGCGCTCGGCGCCCTCCAGCTCGGCCGGCCGCCCGGCGGAGGTGACGCCGAACAGCACGTCGTCACGGCCGGCGCGGGCGGCGAGCACCAGCCCCCAGGCGCCCTGCAGCAGCGTGTTCAGCGTCACGCCCAGCCCGCGGGCGGCGGCGGTCAGCCTCGCGGTCTCCGCCTCGTCGAGCGTGACGGTCCGGCCGAGCGGGATCGCTGGTGCGGTCTGCGGGGCGGCCCCCAAGGCAACCTCGGCCAGCATCGGCAGCGGCGTGGTGCCGTCCACCCCATCCAGGAAGTCGCGCCAGAACCGGGCGGATTGCCGGCCGTCCTGACGCTCCAGCCAGGCGACGTGGTCGCGGAAGGGGCGGCGGGTCGGCAGCGCCGGCGCCTCTCCGGCCAGCCGGGCGCGGTAGCGCTCCAGCACCTCGTCGACCAGCAGGATGGAGCACCAGCCGTCGACCACCAGATGATGGCGGCTCCACACCAGCCAGCGGCGGTTTGGCCCGGCCCCGATCAGCGCCAGCCGCATCAGCGGCGCGCGGTCGAGCGTGAAGCCGCGCGCCCGGTCCTCCACCAGGAAGGCGGCGAGCGCGGCCTCGCGGGCGTCGTCGGGCAGGTCGCTCCAGTCGCGCCGGGCGACGGGCAGCGCGGCGGCGCGCTCCACCAGTTGCAGCGGCCGGTCGATGCCCTCCCAGCGGAAGGCGGTGCGCAGGATCGGGTTGGCGGTGACGGCGTCCTGCCACGCGGCGGTGAACAGCTCGGCATCGAACGGCCCGTCGGCTTCGATCACCAGCTGGTTGATGTAGGCGCCGTCCGCCGGATCGAGCAGGCTGTGGAACAGCAGCCCCTGTTGCAGCGAGGACAGCGGGTAGGCGTCCTCCAGTTCCGGCCGTTCGGTGTGCAACGCTGCCAGCGCTGTCGCGTCGAGGCCGCTCAGCGCGAAGGGCGCGGCATCGGACGGTGCAACCGGAGCCGCCGGTCTGCCGGCCGGCAGGGCTGCAACCATCGCCGCGATGGTGCGTTTCTGGAAGAACAGCTTGGGCTTCAGCGCCAGTCCCTTCGGCCGTGCCTTGGCGATCACCTGCAAGGCCAGGATGGAATCGCCGCCGATGGCGAAGAAATCCTCGTCCACCCCGACCGAGGGCCGGTTCAGCACCTCGGCCCAGACGGCGGCCAGCGCCGCTTCGGCGGGCGACAGGGTGCGGTCGGTGGCGGCGCTGGCGGTTGCGGCTTCGGCGTCCTCCGGCAGCGCCTTGCGGTCGATCTTGCCGTTGGGCAGGCGGGGCAGCGCGCCCAGCGCCCGCAGCGTCGCCGGCACCATCGCGTCCGGCAGCTCGGCGGCCATGGCGGCGCGCAACGCCTCGCCGTCCAGGCTTGCCGGAGTGACGAACGCGGCGAGCCGCAACCCGTCGCCGGTTTTGGCAGGGCGGGCGACGGCGACCGCCTCGGCGACGCCGGGCTGGCGGCGCAGCCACGCCTCGACCTCGCCCAGCTCGACGCGGAAGCCGCGGATCTTCACCTGATCGTCGGCGCGGCCCAGAAACGCGATCCGCCCGTCGGTGCCCATCCGCGCCCGGTCGCCGGTGCGGTAGAGCCGGCCGCCCTGCCCCCACGGATCGGGCACGAAGCGGTCGGCGGTCAGCGCCGGGCGGCCGAGATAGCCCGCCGCGACGCCGGGGCCGCCGATGGCCAACTCGCCCACGACGCCCAGCGGAACCGGGTCGCCGTGGCGGTCCAGCACCACGGCGCGGACGCCGGGCAGCGGGACGCCAATCGGCATGGTGGTGGCCGGCACGGCGGCGGCGGGATCCTCCGGCGCCTCGGCGGTCAGGCAGCCGACGGTGGTCTCGGTCGGGCCGTAATGGTTCAGCACGCGGCAGCCGGGGGCCAGCGCCCGCAGCCGGGCGACGAAGCCGCCGTCCAGCGCCTCGCCGCCCAGCACCAGGCAGCGGCGCGGCAGCAGCCGGGCCGGGTCGGCGACCGCCATCAGGGCGGCGAGGTGCGACGGCACGATCTTCAGCGCGTCGACCGGCCGTTCGGCGAGGTGGCGGGCCAGCGCCTCGGGATCGTCGGCCAGCGCCGGGGCAATCACCCGCAGCGTCCGCCCGCCGAGCAGGGCGCCGAACCACGCGGTGTAGCCGAGGTCCGCCGTCACCGAGGCCAGCGTCGCCAGCGTGGCGTCGTCCGGCAGCGCCATCGCCGCCAGCACGCCCCGGGCGTAAGTGGCGAGGTTGCCCTGGGTGACGACCACGCCCTTCGGCGCCCCGGTGGAACCGGAGGTGTAGATCAGGTAGGCCGGCAGCTCGGGCAACGCCGGCACGGCGCCGGCCGCAGGGTCCGGCGACGCGCCCCCGGGATCGCCGGCGATGTCGAGCCACGCCGCCGTCCCCAGCCAGTCCGGCGCCGCGCCCGGCCCGACCACGGCACGGGCACCGCTGTCGGCCGCCATGTAGGCGAGCCGGGCATTTGGCAGCGCCGGGTCGAGGCAAAGATAGGCCGCCCCCGCCTTCCACGCCGCGATCATGCCGACCGCCAGCGCCGCGCCGCGCGGCAGCCACAGCCCGACACGGTCGCCGGGCCGCAAGCCCGCCGCGCGCAAGTGTCGCGCCAGCCGGTCGGCCGCGGCGTCGAGGTCGGCGTAGCTCAGGCGGCGGTCGCCGTCCTCCACCGCCGTACGGCCGGGGTGGTTGGCGACGCCGGCCTCGAACAGCGACAGCGCCGTGGTGGGTGCGGCCTCCGCGGGGGCGTGGCGCAGCGCCCGGTCGGCCTCACCGGCGACCGCCTCCAGCCGCGAGATCGGCGCCTCCGGATCGGCGAGCGCGCGGTCGAGCAGGGCGAGGAAGCCGCGCCGCATCCGCTCGGCCGTGTCCGGGGCGAACAGCGCCGGGTCCTGGCGCCACTGTCCGGTCAGCCGGTCGCCGCCATCCACCCAGCGCAGGTTCAGCGCGTTGGCGGCGCCGCGCTGGTGGGCGAACAGCTGGCGCCGGACATGGCGGTTGACGGCGGTGCGCTCGCCGACCGGCACATAGGTCGTCATGTGGTGGAACAGCGGCCCCGGGGTGCCGGCCAGCGCGGTGATGCGGGCCAGCGGCAGCCGGCGGTGCCGCAGCAGCGCCGTCAGCGTCCGCTGCGCCTCGCGCGCCACCGTGGCGAAGGCCGGGTCGCCGCGGAGATCCGCCGGCCAGGGCAGGGCGTTCAGCGTGTAGCCGATCATCGCCCGGTCCGCCGCCCCCTGGCGGCCGGACACCGGCGTGCCGATCAGCACGCGGTCCTCGCCGCTCCAGCGGTGCAGGAAAACCTGGAAGACCGCGGTCAGCAGCGGAAAGACGCCGACGCCCAGCCGCTCCGCCGTCGCCCGCAACCGCCCGGTGGCGGTCTCGTCGAGCAGGAGGTCGGTTTCCGCCGTCGTGTCCGGCCGGACGATGCGGTCGGTCGGCAGCGCCGGCGGCGGCGCCCTGTCGGCGAGACGGTCGCGCCAGAAGGCCTCCAGCCTCGCCGCCTCCGGCCCCGATTGCCGGGCGCGCTGGCGCTCCAGCCACGCCCGATAGCGCCCGGTGGGCGGCAGGGCGGGTGCAACGCCGGCGCTCAGCGCCTCATAGGCGGTGAAGGCCTGGTCGCACAGGATCTCGAAGGACAGGTAATCGCCGGCGATGTGGTGCAGGACCACCAGCAGATGGAGCCGCTCCCCACCATCGCCGCTGCCGTTGCGCTCCGCCAGCAGCCGCACCCGGCAGGCGACGCCCTGGTCGAGCGGCAGCGGCGCATCGGCCTCGCGCTCCAGCCACGCGCGGCGCGTCTCGTCGGTCAGCGGCGGCACCTCCTGGACGGTCAGGTCGGGGGCGAGGCCGGTCCGCAATTCCATCACCGGCGTGCCGTCGTCGGCCTCGCGGTAGGCGCTGCTCAACGCCTCGTGCCCGGCGATGACCCGGGCGAAGGCGTCAGCCAGCCGCCGCGGGTCGGTGCCGGGGGCCAGCTCCGCCGCGTAGGTCATGTTGTAGGCGGGATCCCCCGGCGCCAGACGCCAAGCCGTCCACAGCGCGCGCTGCTCCTCGCCGAGCGGCACGGTCATCGTCATCATGCTGTCCATCGCGGCGGCCCCCTCACGCTGCCGGAAGGTCGGGGGAGCGGACCGGGTCGGCCATCGCCACCACCACCTTGCGTGCGCCGGAGAAGGGCTCCCGCCCATGGGCGGCCAGCATGTTGTCGAGCATCATCACGTCGCCCTCCTGCCACGGGAAGGCGCGGGTGCAGCCGTCCAGCACGGCGCGGATGTGGTCCAGCGCCGCATCCTCGATGGGGGAGCCGTCGCCGTAGAAGACGTGGCGCGGCAGCTCCGACAGGTCGTCGACCACCGCCAGCAGGCTCTCGCGCACCGCCGGCGGCAGGTTGGAGACGTGGAACAGGTGGGCCTGGTTGAACCACACCATCTCGGCGGTGTCGGGGTGGCGGGCGATCGCTTGGCAGATCTGGCGGGTGCGCAGCTCGCCATCGTTGGTCCATTCCCAGGCGATGGCGTTGGCGCGGCAGAACCGCTCGACCTCCGCCGGGTCGTCGGTGTTGAAGGCGCGCTGCCAGGGCAGGTCCAGCCCGTTGCCGTAATTGCGCACATACATCAGCCGCTTGGCGGCGAAGCGGGCGCGGATGTCCGGGTCGATGCGCTGGTAGACCAGCCGGCTGTCGGCGATCGGCGTCGCCCCGCCGGTTGCGGCGGCCGTCACGCAGTGGAACCAGATCGTCCGCGGCCATTGCAGGGTGTAGGCCTGCTCGTTGTGCAGCGGGATCGACTGGTGCGCCGGGTATTCGGTGGAGGTGTAGACGCCCTTGTCCACCGCCGACCGCGGGGTCGATCCGAAATCATAGTCGAGCAGCGTCCGGCCGAAGCTCTCGGCGAAGGCGCGGAAGGGCGCGTCGCCGTGCAGCCCGAAGCCGCGGAACAGCAGCCCGCCGGCCCGGGGCAGCCGTTCGCGCACCACGGCGTGGATCGCCGGCAGCAGCGCGCGCCAGCCGTCCTCCCCGCCGTTCAGGGCCGCCGCCGGAACGCCGTCAGCGGGGGTCACCAGCAGTGGCAGGTCGCTGCCGGGAAGCAGCGGCCGCACCGTCAGGGCATCGGGCTGTGCGAGGGGGCTCAGGGTGGGAAGACGCTGGTCCATCGGTCGATTCGTTCCGTCCGTTCGAGGGAAGGCGGCAGAAACTTCTTTACTGAGAGTAAGAATCGTTCTCAATCTGTGTGGCCGCGTTGCGCCTGCCGATGGGGGTGGCGGCAATCGCGGCGGGCGTACTGGCGGCTGTGGGTGCGCGCCAGGGGAGTTGGCGAAAGACGCCACACACGGTGCGGGTATAGCTCCGCACCCCCTGCATCCGAACCGGACGTTAGCGTACAACAAATCGACTTGCAAATGAGAATCAATCTCATTATGCAAGAAAGCGCGGCGCGATCTTCCCGACGCGCTTTCTCCCAACAGCATCCCCTCCCGCGACCCAAAGGAGCTTCGGCATGAGCTGGGACAGCCCCGACACACGCTTCCACGTCGTCGTGAACGAGGAGGAGCAGTACTCGATCTGGCCGGACCACAAGCCGGTCCCGGCGGGTTGGCGGACGGTCGGCGTCAGCGGCCCGAAGGAGGACTGCCTCGCCCACATCGAACGGGTGTGGACCGACATGCGCCCGCTCAGCCTGCGCCGCGCGCTGGACGAGGCCGCCGCCTGATCCCCCATCACCCGAGGGAGCGCTTTCCATGATCGACGCGACGAACGCCGTACCCGGCGCCGCACTGGGCGCCTCTGCGGCCCCCTTCGGCCTCGACGGTTTCCGCGCCCAGCCGCCGATCCGCCTGCGCGACGACCCGATCCTGCGCCGGCAGGAGGCGCGCGAATCGAACGCGCGCTCCTACCCCCGGCGCATCCCGCTGGTGCTGACCGAGGCGCGCGGCGTCTACCTGCGCGACAGCGCCGGGCAGCTCTACATCGATTGCCTGGCCGGGGCCGGCACGCTGGCGCTGGGCCACAACCACCCGGACGTGGTCGCGGCGCTGCGGGCGACGCTGGACAGCGGGCTGCCGCTGCACACGCTGGACCTGACCACCCCGGTCAAGGACCGGTTCGTCGAGGAGCTGTTCGCCGCCCTGCCGCCGGCCTTCGCCGGCAACGCCCGCATCCAGTTCTGCGGCCCGACCGGCGCCGACGGGATCGAGGCGGCGATCAAGCTGACCCGCACCGCCACCGGGCGCCGCACCATCGTCGGTTTCTCCGGCGGCTACCACGGCATGACCCAGGGCGCGCTGGCGATCATGGGCAATCTGGGGCCGAAGCGGCCACTGGGCGGCGTCGGCGGCGACGTGCACATGCTGCCCTATCCCTACGACCACCGCTGCCCCTTCGGGCTGGGCGGCGAGGCCGGGGTGGACGCCGGGCTGGCGCTGGTCGAGCAGATGCTGAGCGACCCCGAATCCGGGATCGTCACCCCCGCCGCCGTGGTGGTGGAGGTGGTGCAGGGCGAGGGCGGCGTGGTGCCGGCGCCGGTGCGCTGGCTGCAGGGGCTGCGCCGGCTGACCCGCGCCCACGGCGTGCCGCTGGTGATCGACGAGGTGCAGACCGGGCTGGGCCGCACCGGCCGGCTGTTCGCCTTCGAACATTCCGGGATCGAACCGGACGTGGTCGTGCTGTCCAAGGCGATCGGCGGCGGGCTGCCGCTGTCGGTGGTGGTCTACCACGCCGATCTCGACCGCTGGGGCCCCGGTGCCCACGCCGGGACCTTCCGCGGCAACCAGTTGGCGATGGCCGCCGGGCTGGAAACCCTGCGCCGCATCCGCGCCGACCGGCTGGACGAGCAGGCCGCCGTCCTGGGCGCCCGGCTGACCGGGCATTTGCGCGCCATCCAGGCGGACCATCCCTGCCTGGGCGACGTGCGGGGACCGGGGTTGATGATCGGCGTCGAGATCGTCGACGAGCGTCGGCCGCCGTCGCGGCTGGGCGCCCGTCCCGCCGACGGCGACCTCGCCCGGTCCCTGCAACGTCATTGTCTGGAACAGGGCGTGATCCTGGAGCTGGGCGGCCGCCACGGCGCGGTGGTGCGCTTCCTGCCGCCGCTGATCGTCACCGCCGCCGAGCTGGACGAGGTCGCCGACCGCTTTCGCACCGCCCTGCGCCTGGCGCTCGCCGACCGCTCGGCCGGCGTCCGCGCCGCGGCGGAATAGGCGGGCCGAACAATGCGAGTAAGTCTTAATTGCATCATAGGGAGGCCGGCATGAGCGACACGCTGCGACGGGCGGCCCCGGCCCCGGGCATCGAGCGGACCGCGCCGCTGTCCTTCGCGCAGGAGCGGCTGTGGCTGCTTCAGCGCCTGGACCCGGCCGACACCGCCTACAACCTGACCCGCGCCTTCCGGCTGAGCGGCGCGCTGGACGTGCCGGCGCTGGAACGGGCGCTGGAGGCGCTGGTCTGGCGCCACGCCATCCTGCGCACCCGTTTCGAGGAGCGCGACGGCGCGCCGGTCCAGGCCGTGCTGTCGCGTCCGACGCTGGGCCTGACGCCGGAGACGGGCGCCCTGGACGACGAAGCCCTGGCCCGGCGGATCCGGACGGAGACGCGGCGGCCCTTCGACCTCGCCGCCGGACCGCCGCTGCGCGCCACCCTGCTGCCGCTGGCCGGCGGCGACGCCGCGCTGGTGCTGGCGATGCATCACATCCTGTCGGATGGCCCGTCCAACCCGATCCTGGCGCGCGACCTGCTGACCGCCTACCGCGCGGCCCTGCTGGATGAGGACGCGGCCCCCGCCGCCCTGCTGCCGCCGCTGCCGGTGCAATACGCCGACTACGCCGTCGAGCAGCGGGGCGACGCCGCGCTGGCGCGGACCGAACGGGCGGTCGACCGGGCGGTGGCGAGCCTCGGCACCGGCATCCCGGCGCTCGACCTGCCGACCGACCGGCCGCGCCCGGCGGTTCGCGGCAGCGACGGGGCGCGGGTCGAGTTCCCGCTGTCCGCCGCCATCGTCCGCGACCTGCGCGCCCTCGCCCGCGCGGAGAGTTGCACGCCCTTCATCCTGCTGCTGGCGGCGTGGCAGGCCCTGCTCGGCCGCTGGTCGGGACAGAGCGATTTCGCCGTCGGCGTGCCCAACGCCGGCCGGGCCGACGAGGCGTATGAACCGCTGGTCGGCTTCTTCGTCGACACCCAGATCTTCCGCGCCCGGCTGTCGCCCGGTCTGACCGGCCGGCTGCTGTGCCGGCGCCTGCGGGCCGAGGCTTTGGCGGCGCTCGACGACGGCGCCGCGCCGGTCGAACGGCTGCTGGAACGGCTGGCGCCGGCGCGCGATCCCGGCCGCACGCCGCTGTTCCAGACGCTGCTGAACGTCCGGATGGAGGCGCCCGCCCGCCTGCGCCTGCCGGGACTGACCGTCGAGGCGATCCCGGTGCCGGAGACGACGGCCAAGGTCGATCTGGCGCTCGACGTCGCCATCGGCGAGGACGGCGTGCTCTGCGCGCTCGATTACGCCACCGACCTGTTCGACGCCGCTACGGTGGAGCGGCTGGCCGCCGGCTTCCGCACGTTGCTGGCCGGGCTGCTCGCCGACCCTGACGCCGCGCTGGCGGCGCTGCCGCTGCTCGACCCGGCGCCGCGGGAGGCGGAGCTGACCGACTGGAACCGCACCGCGCTGCCGCTCGACCCGGCGGAGGACATGCTCGCCCGCTTCGAGCGGGTTGCCGCCGACCTGCCGGACTGCGTCGCCGCCGTCTTCGGCGAGACGGCGCTGACCTACCGGGCGCTGAACGCGCGGGCCAACCGGCTGGCGCGCTGGCTGGCGGCGCGCGGGGTGACGACCGACCGCCTGGTGGCGGTGGCGCTGCCGCGCGGGGCCGACCTGCTGGTGGCGTTGCTGGCTATCCACAAGGCGGGCGGCGCCTATCTGCCGCTCGACCCCGACCAGCCGGCGGCGCGCAACGCCCCCATCCGGGCGCACGCCGCCCCCACCCTGGTGATCGACACGCCGCTGGACGAGTGCGCCGTCGGATTCGAGCGCCTGGACGACGGCAACCTCGGCCGGCCGGTGCACCCGCGCCAGCTCGCCTACACGCTCTACACCTCCGGCTCGACCGGCGTGCCGAAGGGCGTGCAGATCGACCGGCACGCCTTCGCCAATTTCCTCCACGCCATGCAGGAGCCGGTCGGGCTGACCGCCGACGACCGTTTGCTGGCGGTGACGACGCTGGGCTTCGACATCGCCGGGCTGGAGCTGTTCCTGCCGCTGGTCACCGGCGCCCGCGTCGTCGTCGCCACGCGGGAGGAGGCGCTCGACCCGCAAGCGCTCGCCCGGCTGATCGAGCGCCACGGCATCACCACGCTGCAAGCCACGCCCGCCACTTGGCGCATGCTGCTGGACGCGACCGAACGGGGTGGGCCGGCTGTCGGGCCGGGCCTGCGCGCGCTGTGCGGCGGCGAGGCGCTGGGCGCCGATCTGGCGCGCCGGCTGCTGGCGCGCGGCGTCGGCCTGCTGAACCTCTACGGCCCGACCGAAACCACGGTCTGGTCAGCGGCGTGGCCGGTGGAGCGGGTGGGGGAGGGCGAGGCGACGATCCCGATCGGCCACGCCATCGCCAACAACCGCCTGCACATCCTGGACGACCGGCTGGAGCCGGTGCCGCCGGGCGTCGTCGGCGACCTGTGGATCGGCGGGCTCGGGCTGGCGCGCGGCTATGGCCGCCAGCCCGCCTTGACCGCCGCGGCCTTCGTGCCCAACCCGTTCCCGGACGCCGACGCTCCCGGCTGCGGGCCGGGCAGCCGGCTGTACCGCACCGGCGATCGCGCCCGCCGCCGTGGCGACGGCGCCATTGAGTTCCTCGGCCGCCGCGACCACCAGATGAAGGTGCGCGGCTTCCGCATCGAGGCGGCGGAGGTCGAGGCGGCGCTGGACAGCCACCCGCGGGTGCGCCAGTCCGTCGTCGTCGCCCACGGCTCGGCGGTCGGCGAGGCGCTGCTCTGCGCCTATCTGGTGACGGCGGACGGCACCGAGCCGCCCGACCTGCGCGCCCATCTGGCGGCTCGCCTGCCCGGCTATATGGTTCCCTCGGTCTGTGTGGTGCTGGACCGGCTGCCGCTGAACGCCAACAGCAAGATCGACCGCAGGGCGCTGCCGGCGCCCTCCGCCGCCACGTGCCCCGCCGCCTTCGAGGCGCCGGCCACCGACACCGAAGCCCGTCTGGCCGCGCTGTGGGAAGAGGTGCTGGAGTGCCGTGGCCTGGGCGCCACCGACGATTTCTTCCGGCTGGGCGGCCATTCGCTGCGGCTGGTCCGCTTGCAGACCCGCATCCGCAGCGTCTTCGGCCCCGACCTGCCGCTGGGTGACCTGCTCCGCGCCCCGACCGTCCGCGCCATGGCCGCGCTGATCGAGGCGGCGGGCGTCGCCGACGACGCGGCCGACCTCGCCTTCATGGCCGGGCTGCTCGACGCGCCGGACGCCGCCTCCGGTGATGGCGAGGCGGCGCGATGAGCCTGCTGCTCCCCCTTCTGCGCCGCTTCCGCTGGCGCATGCCGCTGGCGTTGCTGCTGGGGGCCGCCGGGGCGCTGGCCGGCCTGTCGGTGATCGCGCTGGTCAACCGGCTGATCGCCGGCACCGCCGCGCCCGACGCGCCGACCCTGGCGCTGATCGCGCTGCTGCTGGCGGCGGTGTTCGGCTGCGGCTTCGCCGCCCAGGCCATCCTGACCGCGCTCGGCCACCGGGTGGTGTGCGAGATGCGGACCGGCACGGTCAAGCGGCTGCTCGACACCGATGTCGAGCGGCTGGAGGCGATCGGCGTCCCGGCGCTCTACGCCACCCTGACCAAGGACATCACCGCGGTCGGGCAGGCGTTCAACCGGCTGCCCTTCGTCTTCTGCAACGCGGTGCTGGTGCTGGGCGGCTTCGCCTATCTGGCGTGGCTGTCCTGGCAACTCGTCCTGCTCAGCGCCGCGGTGATCGGGCTGGGCGTGGCGGTGGCCTATGGCTGGGTGTCGGCGATGCGCCGCCTGATGATCGAGGTGCGCGAGACCGACGACCGTCTGTTCGCCGGCTACCGCGGCGCGGTGGAGGGCCGCAACGAGCTGGCGCTGAACGCCGCCCGCAAGCGGGTCTTCCACCGCCACGACGTCACCGCCGCCGCCGAGCGTGCCCGCGCGACCGAGACGCGCGCCGACCGCTATTGGGTGATGAGCCTGAGCTGGACCGCGCTGGTCATCCTCGGCCTGATCGCCGGCATCTTCGCCGCCGGCGCGGCGCTGGGCCTGCCGCGCGAGCACACCGCCGGCTTCGTGCTGGTGCTGATGTTCCTGCGCATGCCGCTGAACGATCTGGTCGGCACCCTGCCGATCCTGCTGTCCGGCACCGTCGCGCTGGCGAAGGTCGAGGCGCTGCGGCTGGAGCCGCACCGGGCGGATTTCGGCCCCGGTCCCGGTGGGCTGGCGGCCCTGCACCCGGTGCTGCCGGTCCGCGGCGCGCTGCTGAGCCTGTCCGGCGTCGTCCACGACCACCCGGCGCAAGGCGACGAGCCCGGCTTCCACCTCGGCCCGGTCGACCTGACGGTGGAGGCGGGGGAGACGCTGTTCATCGTCGGCGGCAACGGCGGCGGCAAGTCGACGCTGCTGACCCTGCTCGCCGGCCTGCGCCGCCCGACCGCCGGCACCATCCGCCTCGCCGGGCTGGAGGTGACGGAAGAACGGCGCGGCTGGCACCGCGAGCAGGTCAGCGCCGTCTTCTCCGCCCCGCACCTGTTCGAACGGCTGGTCGGTCCCGGCGGCCGGCTGGACGAGGAGCTGGCGCGGGCCTTCCTGCGCCGGCTGCGGCTGGACCGCAAGGTGACGCTGGACGGCGACCGGCTGTCCGACATCCGGCTGTCGCAGGGGCAGCGCAAGCGTCTGGCCCTGCTGTCGGCGGTGGTGGAGGAACGGCCGATCCTGCTGCTCGACGAATGGGCCGCCGACCAGGACCCGGTGTTCCGCCGCTTCTTCTACGAGGAGCTGCTGCCCGAGTTGAAGCGCGGCGGCCGCACCATCGTCGCCGTCAGCCACGACGACCGCTACTTCCACGTCGCCGACCGCGTGCTGCGCTGCGACGCCGGCGTGCTGACGCCCTGGTCGCCGGCCACCGCGTGGTCCGATCCGGCGGAAACCCCGCCCCGCCCGGCGCGGGCGGTCCCCTGATGCCGAGTGTCCTGATTCCGGCCGCCACGCCATCCCGCTCAAACACCCCGGCCGTGCCCATCGCGGACCGGCCCAAGGAGGCGCCTTCGATGACCGCCGATCCCATCCTCACCACCGCGCCCGGCGGCGCCCCGGCGCTCTGCCGCGCGCTCGGCCGCCCGTTCCGTTCCTCGTGGAGCGGGGCGGAGCTGACGGTCCGGCTGGACGACGCCGTGCAGCAGCGCTGGCGGCTCGACCGCGACGGCGCCGCCCCGGCGCTGACGCTGGTCGAGGACGTCGCGGCGGGCGACACCCGGCGGCTGGCGGCGCTGGCCGCGCTGGAGGCCGCCTTCGTCCAGGCCGATGACCCGGCGACCCTGCGCCTGCTGGCGCCCGACGCCCTGGCCGAGGCGCTGTGCCGGGACGGCGTCGCTCAGGAGGATGCGGGCGGGGCGCCGCTGGCCGCGGCCGCCACGCTGTTCCAGCGCCCGGACCTGTGGCTGCTGGGGGCGGGGTCGACCGGCTATCCGCAGACGCACGTCGTCTCCAACGGCCGCTACCACCCGCGCCGGGCGCCCAAGCCGCGCGGCACGCTCTACGCCCGCCACATCCCCTGGCTCGACCGCACGCTGTCCTTCCGCGTCGTCGACCTCGACCAGGATCTGGAGCGCTTCCATCGCTGGCAGAACGACCCGCGCGTCGCGGTCTTCTGGCAGGAGGAGGGCGATCTCGCCAAGCACCGCGCCTATCTGGAGGCGCAGTTGTCCGACCCCCACACCATGCCGCTGATCGCCAGCCTGGACGGCGAGCCCTTCGGCTATTTCGAGGTCTATTGGGCCAAGGAAAACCGCATCGGCGCCTTCTACGACGCGCAGGATTACGACCGCGGCTGGCATGTGCTGATCGGCGAGGCGCAGGTGCGCGGCCGGGCCCATGTCAGCGCGTGGCTGCCGTCGCTGGTGCATTTCATGTTCCTCGACGACGCCCGCACCCAGCGCATCGTCGGCGAGCCGCGCGCCGACCACCACCAGCAGATCCGCAACCTCGACCGCTCCGGCTTCGCCAAGGTCAAGGAGTTCGACTTCCCGCACAAGCGGGCGATGCTGGTCATGCTGCTGCGCGAACGCTTCTTCGCCGACCGGCTGTGGCTGCCGCGCGCCGACCCGGTGGTGCCGCCCTCCGCCGTTCCATCCTCCGTGGCGCGGGGGGCCTGAGCCATGCACGGGATCCCCGCGCTGATCGGCGGCGGCAACACCGGTGACGGCGCCTGCGCCCTCGTCGGCGTCGGCTTCGGCCCGTCGAACCTGGCGCTGGCGGTGGCCCTGCGCGAGGCGGGCGTCGACCTCGGCTGCCGCTTCCTGGAAAAGCGCGACCGCTTCGTCTGGCACGGCAACATGCTGCTGCATGGCAGCCGGATGCAGATCTCCTTCCTGAAGGATCTGGTGTCGCTGCGCGATCCGACCAGCCGCTACAGCTTCCTCAACTACCTGCACGGCCAGGGCCGCCTGCAGGACTTCATCAACCTGCGGACCTTCTATCCCAGCCGGCGCGAGTTCAACGACTACCTCGCCTGGGTCGCCGCCGACTTCGACGACCAGTGCGAGTACGGGCTGGAGGCGACCGCCGTCGAGCCGGAACGGACCGGCGAGGGCGTGTCGCGCCTGCGCGTCCACGCGCGCGACCGGATGGGGCGCGAACGCTCCTGGCTGACCCGCAACGTCGTGATCGGCGCCGGCGCGACGCCGAAGGTGCCGGAACCGTTCCTGGAGCTGGTGGGGAAGGCGGCGTCCGGCGGGCCGCTGGTGGTCCATTCCAACGACTATCTGGCGGCGGCCGACGCGCTGGCGCGGGCCGGGCGGGTGGCGGTGATCGGGCTGGGGCAGAGCGCCGCCGAAATCTTCCTCGACCTGCACGGCCGCGGCGTCGCGGTGGATGTGATCGCACGCGGTCCGGCGATGCGGCCGGCCGACAGCAGCCCCTTCGCCAACCAGGTCTTCGACGCCGGCTACACCGACTATCTCTACGGCCTGCCGCCGGGCGAGCGCGAGGCGCTGCTGCGCGCCTTCCACAACACCAACTACGCCGTCGTCGATCCCGAGCTGATCGACGCGATCTACGGCATCCTCTACCAGCAGAAGGTCGAACGGTCGGACCGCCACCGCATGCTGACCCGCCACGACATCCTGGCGGCCCGTGCGGACGCCCGTGCGGACAGTGTGGCCGGCGTCGTGCTGGATCTCGCCGGCCTCGACCATGGCGGGCGCGACAGCCGGCGCTACGGCGCGGTGGTGCTCGCCACCGGCTACCGGCGGCACATCCACCGCGACCTGCTGCGACCGATGGAACCCTGGCTGACCGACGGCGAGGTCGGGCGCGACTACCGCCTGCCCACCGTGCCCGGCTGCACCGCCGGCATTTATCTCCAGGGCTGCTGCGAGGCCACCCACGGGCTGAGCGACACCCTGCTCTCCATCCTGCCGATCCGCGCGCAAGAGATCGCCCAGGGAATCGCCGCGGGCCTGACGGGGGGCCGCGGCATGGACATCCGCACATTGATGAAGGGGGACCATCGGAATGAAGACCATCGGGCAGCCCGGGCGCCTTGAGAACAACGACAGGGGACGCGTCCGCCTGCTGGGGTCGGTTGCCGCCGCAGCCCTGCTGCTGCCGGCCATCGCACTGGCCCAATCCACCACGCCGTCGACGGGGTCGGCCGGCGGGACCGCCGCGACGTCGGACAGCATGACGCTGCCGGCGATCGACGTCAGTGCCGACCGCCAGCGCGACGCCAACCCGCCGACCACCGTCGGGTCCAAGCTGCCGCTGGCCCCGCGCGAGGTGCCGCAGACCGTCACCACGGTGCCGCGCGAACGCATTGAGGAACAGAAGCTCATCACGCTGGAGGACGCCCTGCGCCAGACGCCGGGCGTGACGGTGGAGCCGATCGACGGCAACCGCCTGAACTTCTACGCGCGCGGTTTCGAGATCACCAACCTGCAGTTCAACGGCGTGCCGACCACGCTGGACGACCGCATCTTCGTGCCGCCCGATCTGGCGATGTACGAGCGGGTGGAGGTGCTGAAGGGACCGGCCGGCCTGCTGAACGGCATGGGCGGGCCGGGCGGCGCGGTCAACCTGGTGCGCAAGCTGCCCAAGAAGACGCTGGAAGGCTATGGCGAACTGACCGCCGGCACCTATTCCAACTACCGGGGCGAGGGCGACATCACCGGTCCGCTGAACGAGTCCGGCACGCTGCGCGGCCGGTTCGTCGGCGCCTACCAGGACCGCAACGGCTTCCAGGACTGGACGGAGCAGCGCCGCGGCCTCGGCTATGGCAGCATCGCCGCCGACCTGACGCCGGACACCACGCTGACCGCCGGCGCCTGGTACCAGCGCATGAGCTACAAGGGCGCCTGGAACCTGCCGGCCTACGCCTCGGTCGTCGGCGGGAAAGCGCAGCTGAAGCTGCTCGACGTGCCGCGCTCCACCTCGCTGGGCGAGGACTGGAACCTCGACGTCTTCACCACCAAGGGCGGCTTCGCCGACCTGGAGCACCGCTTCGACAACGGCTGGGCGGTGAAGCTGGCGACCCACTACATCGACAACGACATGGACCGGACGATGGCGTACGCCTACACCCCGGTCACGCCCGGGGTGAACCGGACGACGCTGTACGCCCAGAAGGTCCGCTACGACCAGCAGCAGATCGGCGCCGACCTGTCGGCCACCGGCAATTTCGGGCTGTTCGGCCTGAGCCACGAGGCGGTCGTCGGCGCCAACTACGAGCGGGTCAAGTTCCGCAACCGTTCGGCCAACGCCGTCGGCAGCTGGTCGGCGACGCAGAACATCTTTTCGCCCGACGCCTCGGTCGCCGAGCCGGCGTGGCGCGACTGGCAGCGCGACAACACCACCGTCACCGACAGCTGGGGCACCTACGGCGTGCTGCGCCTGCGGCTGGCCGAACCGCTGCGCCTGATCGCCGGCGGGCGGATGAACTGGTGGCAGACCAAGGTCGACACCGACATCCCGGCCGGCACGGCGGACAGCAGCGCCTCGGTCCGCGGCAAGGTCACGCCCTACGCCGGCCTCGTCTACGACGTGAACTCCACCTACGCGCTCTACACCAGCGTCTCGCAGGTCTACGAGCCGCAATCCTACGTCGACGCCGCCGGCAAGGTGCTGGAGCCGCTGAAGGGCCGCCAGTACGAGGCCGGCATCAAGGCCGATTACCTCGGCGGCCGCCTGCACGCCACCGCGTCGGTCTTCCACATCGAGGAGGAGAACCGCCCGCAGGCCGACACGCGCTACCCCAACCAGTCGATCTACGTCTCCGGCGGCAAGGCGCGCAGCCGCGGCGTCGAGCTGGACCTGTCGGGCGAGATCCTGCCGGGCTGGGACGTCTACGCCGGCTACACCTTCACCCGCGCCAAGAGCCTGGACAGCAGCGAGAACGCGGCCAGCGCCTTCACCGCCATCGCGCCGACGCACCAGGTGAAGCTGTGGACCAACTACCGCCTGCCGGAATCGATCGACGACAAGCTGAGCGTCGGCGGCGGCATCAACGCCCAGACCTCAATGTACAACGAGTTCCCGTCGCTGAACTACGCCCGCCTGACCCAGGGCGGCTACGCGACGGTCGACGCCCGCATCGCCTATGACGTGACGGAGAAGGTGACGACGGCGATCAACGTCAAGAACCTGTTCGACCGCACCTATTACCAGCGCATCGGCACGCCGCAGTCCGGCAACATCTACGGCGAGCCGCGCACCGTCCTGCTGACCCTGCGGGCGAAGCTGTGATGGCAACGGGCGTGACGGCGACCGCCGGCACCACGCGGGGGCGCTCGCGCCTCCGCGCCGCGCTGCGGGTGACGGCGGCGGTCTTCGGCGCCTACGCCTTCGCCTGGGGCATCGCCGCCTTCGGGTCGGCGCTGGGGGCGCTCGCCGGCCTTGCCCCGGCGGAGGCGGTGACGGCGGCCAGCCTGCTGGCGCTGCTCGTCCTGCCGGTGGCGGCGTTGTGGGCCTTCGCGGTGCCGCGCGCGGTCATGGGCTGGGTTCTGCTGGGCGGCGGCGGGGCGCTGATGACCGGCGTCGCCTGCGCCGTGCGGATGGCGCTGCCATGAGCCGGGTCGGCGGGCCGAACCGTGGGACGCCGAGGAAAGGCAAGCTGATCAGCCCGGCCCTGCGCGCCGCGATGCTGTGGCCGCACACCTGGGCGGGGGTGACGCTCGGCGGGTTGCTGATGCTGGTCTTCTTCATGGGCTCGCTGGCGGTCTTCGCGCAGGAGATCGACCGCTGGATGATGCCGGCGACGCGGGTGGAGGCGGCTGGCGTGCCGATCTCGCTCGACCATCTGTCGCTCGACCGGGCGGTGCGGCCGGTGGTGGAGCGGCTGGCGGCGGGACGGGCGGTGCGCGACTGGTACGTGCAGTTGCCGGAGCCGCGGCGGCCGGTGATGGCGCTGCGGGTGCGCACCGACCAGGGCAACGCCGGCGGCATGGCGACGGTCGACGGCACGCTGCTGCCGCCGGTGGGGACGCTGGGCGCCAGCTCCTTCTTCTACCCGCTGCATTACAGCCTGCATCTGCGGGCCGGCTTCGTCGGCTACTGGATCGTGTCCTTCGCGTCGGTGGCGATGCTGGTCGGGCTGATCTCCGGCGTCATCATCCACGCGCGGATCTTCAAGGACTTCTTCACCTTCCGCAGCTGGGGGCAGGTCCGGCGCTCGCTGCTCGACCTGCACAATCTGACCGGCGTGCTGGTGCTGCCCTTCCACCTGATGATCACCGTCACCGGGATCGTCATCATCCTGCCGATCGTGCTGCCGGCCGGGGTGCAGACGCTTTACGGCGGCGACATCGACCGGTTCTACACCGACGCGCTCGGCGGTTACGAGCGGCCGCGCACCGGCATCCCGGCGCCGCTCGCCCCGCTCGATCCGATGGTGGCGGAGGCCAGGCGCCTGTGGGGCGGCGGCGAGCCGGCGGTGATCTTCGTCCACAACGCGGGCGACGCGGCGTCCTACGTCCGCATCAACCGCGACACCGGCGACCGCATCAGCCTGGACGTCGAGCCGGTCTATTTCGACGGCGTGACCGGGGCGCTGCTGCAGCACCGGCGGCCGGGGCCGATGGTGGCGACGCACCGGGTGCTGTCGGGGCTGCATTTCGCCGCCTTCGAGCATTGGCCGCTGCGCTGGCTCTATTTCCTGTTCGGGCTGTCCGGCTGCGTCCTGATCGGCACCGGCATGCTGCACTGGATGGAGAAGCGCCGCGTCGCGCACGGCGTGCGGCCGGGGGTCGGCTGGCGCACCGTCGCCGCGGCGACCTGCGGCACCACCACCGGCCTGCTGATCGCCACCCTGGCGATGATGCTGGCCAACCGGCTGCTGCCGGCCGCGGTGCCGTCGCGCGAGCTGGTCGAGGTTGCCGTCTTTTTCCTGAGCTGGATCGGGGCCGGCCTCCACGCCGGCGTGCGCACCGTCGGCAACCCGCCATGGAGCGGCCAATGCACGGCGGTCGCCGGGCTGGCGGCGGCCTGTGTGCTGCTGAACTGGATCACCACCGGCGAGCATCCGGTCCGGGCGCTAGCCGGGGGGGACTGGGCGATCCTCGGCGTCGACGGCGTGCTCGCCCTGACCGCGCTGGCGTCGTGGCGGGTGGCCCGGCGCCTTGCCCATCGGCCAATGCGGATGGTCGCGCCGACGAACGCCGAGGTGTCCGACCATGCTTGACGGGCTTTTGCTGCTGGCCGGGTTCGTCCTGGCCTATCTCGGCTTCGCGGCCGTCGCCCTGACGCTGGAGCGGCACTGGCGCGACCTGATCGACCGCCGGCGTGGGCCGTTGCGCCGCACCGTGGTCCGCCTGCGGCTGTCGGGCACGGTCTGCGCGGTTGCGGCGCTGGTCGTCGCCATCCAGCGCGACGGTGCCGCCTTCGGGGTCTTGCTGTGGCTGCTGCTGCTGACGGTGGGAGCGCTGGCGGTCGCCGCCACCATCACCTGGCGGACGGCGCCGCGCCTTCAGCCGGACGGCCGCCCCGCATCCTCCCCCCGCGCCGGCCGGGGAGAGGGCCGCTTCGGGAGCCGGAGCCCCTGAAGCGGCGGGGTTGCGCGCCGGCCGGTTACGCCGCGCTGTCGAGATGAACGCCCTCGACGCCGTGCCCGTGCATCGGGTCGAGATGGAGCGTCTGCACCGTGTGGGCGAAGTCGTCGACCGCCGACACCACGTCGGCGTTCGTCGTGACGGCGCTGTCGACGGCCGTGTGCTGCATCAGGTGATGCTGCCACAGGGCGGTGCCGTCGCCGCTGGTGCCGGCGGTGGCGGTGGAGCCGTCGGCCGACGATCCGGACTGCGCCGCGAGACGGTCGTGCCAATGGCTCGGCGCATCGCCGGCCGTGGCGTCCGCGGTGCTGGTGGCCGTCGTCGTGGTGGCCGTCGCGGTGTCGGTCGAGGTCTGCGCGCCGGCGCCGTCGCTCCTGTGCTCCTGGTGGAGCACGGCCTGGATCTGATGCAGGACGCCCTGGACGGTGGCGGTGGTTTCACCGGTGGCGTCGGCCAGGATCTTGACCAGCGGGTCGGCGGGCGGCTGATGCGCCGCCTTGTCGTCCACCTTGTCGTCCGCTGCGTTCGAGGCCGTGTTCGAGGCCGTATCGGAGGTGGTCGAGGTGGTGTCGGACGACGCGGTGGTCGTCGCGTCGGTGGTGGTCGTGTCCGTCTTGGCGTCGGCGATGGCCTTTTCCACGGCGGTGTAGGCGGCCTTCAGCTCCGCCACCGCGCTGTCGGACAGGGTGGGCAGGGTGGCCGTCGGGTGTGTGGCGCTGCCGGTGGTGTCGCTGGACGCCGTGCCGGTCCCGGCGGTGTCCGGCTGGGTGGCGTGGTGAAAGGGCTGGTGGGACCGGAACTCGGCGACTGCGCTGTCGGCTGTGGTGGTTTCGGACGCCGTGTCGGCGATGGCCTTGGACATCACGGTTTTGAGCGGATCAGTAGCAAAGTTGGTAGCCATTGGAAGTCTCCAAGCATTTCAGCCGAACACCCGATGAAGACGACGGGACGCATCCTGCGTCTTCCTTGTCGACATCAGGCCATCGCTTGCGATGGTCTTCAGCTCTCGTCTGCAGCCCTTGTCAGGCCGCCCGGTGACGATATGCGGGGTATTTGCGACAGATAAATCGGAATCTTCGTTCGGCTGATCTTTGCCACCGCTTGTGACGATGATCGGACAGAGTGCGTGACACGAAGTGGATGTCTTGATAGATCAAGTAAAGACTTGCCGGATTGGCGCACTTCCACATTCATTCTACGGCGCACGACGAGATTCCTGCGCGAAAATTTTGTGGTGCCGGAATTGTCACCGCGGCGTGACTAACCCGTTTTTGCAGTGACACCCGACCGGTGGTCGGCGCCATGCCGTGGGACGTGAACTTCTTCACAGACGGGACCCGCATCGGTCGACCAGGATGGCGTCTCACCCCAGCGCACGGATCGCCACCATGCTCCAGCCGATCGTAAAGAACGCCATCGTCAACGGAAAGCGCACCAGCCTGAAGCTGGAAGCGCCGATCTGGGACGCCGTGGACGAGATTTGCCGGATCGAAGGCCTCACCCCGTCCGAACTGTTCTCCGGCGTGGCCGAGCGGTCGGGCGAGAATCTGGCGTCGGCGGTGCGGGTGCTGGTGATGGTCTATTTCCGCCAGGCCGCGACCGAGCGCGGCCATCGGGATGCCGGCCACGGCGCCGGCGACCCGCTCATCGGCTGGCAGGCGGACCGACTGCCGAGGGGTGGAAAGGCGACCGACGGCACGGCCGAGAGCCTTCACCTGTAGGTCGGCAAAGGCCGGGGCGGTCGTCTCGGCAAAGGAAGTCGCGCAGGTGCTGGTCCGCTGACGCCGGTTCCCGTCCGCCGTCGGGGTTGGACGGCGGACGGGAACCGTGATGTCAAAGCGCCGGCCAGGTTTCCGCCACCAGCCGGCGGACCTCGTCGGCGCTGTCGGCCATCAGCGCCGCTTCGGCGACGCGGCGGCAGTCGTCCAGCCGCAGGGTGCGGATGAAGGCCTTCAGGTCGGCGATCACCGCCGGCGTCGCCGACAGCTCCGTCACGCCCAGCCCGATCAGCAGCGGCGCGGCCATCGGGTCGGAGGCGGAGCCGCCGCACACCGCCACCATCCGGCCGAGCCCCGACGCGCCGGCCACCGTCTGGCGGATCAGCCGCAGCACGCCCGGATGCAGCGCGTCGAGCTGGGCCGCGACGTGCGGGTTGCCGCGGTCCATCGCCAGCACATACTGGGTCAGGTCGTTGGTGCCGATCGACAGGAAATCCGCCACCGTGCAGATGCGGTCGGCGATCAGCGCCGCGGCCGGCACCTCGATCATCGCGCCGACGTCGATCGGTTCGGCGCGGCCGAGCGTCGCCCGCTCCTCGTCCACCATCGCGCGGACGGCCTGGAGTTCCGAGGGGGAGGTGATCATCGGCACCATGATGCGGCAGACGCCGACCGGCTTCACCCGCAGGATGGCGCGGATCTGGGCGCGCAGCAGCTCCGGCTCGCGCAGGCCGACGCGGACGCCGCGCAGGCCCAGCACCGGGTTCTCTTCCTTCGGCAGCGGCAGGTAGGGCAGCGGCTTGTCGCCGCCGACGTCCAGCGTGCGGATGATCACCGGGCGCCCACCCAGCGCGTCGGCGATCTGCTGGTACTGCCGGTGCTGCTCGTCCTCGGTCGGGGCGGACTGGCGTTCCAGGAACAGGAACTCGGTCCGCAGCAGGCCGCAGCCCTCCGCCCCCTCGGCCACCGCGACCGGGGCGTCGCTGACCCGGCCCAGGTTGGCGAAGACCTCGATGCGGGTGCCGTCGGCGGTGCGGCAGTCCTCGCTGGCGGTGCGGCGGTTGACCTCGCGCCGGGCGATGCGGGCGGCGACGGCCTTGCGGGTGGTGTCCAGCGCCTCCTCGGGCGGGAAGACGTGCAGTTCGCCGCGGTTGCCGTCCAGCACGACGGGGGCGCCGTCCGGCACCCGTTCCACCTGCCGGCCGAGCGCCACGATGGTCGGCACCCCCAGCGCCGCCGCCAGGATCACCGCGTGGGAGGTCGGGCCGCCGTGGACCATGCCGATGCCGGCCAGCCGTCCCGCCGGCACCCCGGCGAGATCGGAGGGCAGGATTTCGTCGGCGAGCACGACGCTGCCGGCCGGCAGTTCCGCCAGGCCGACGCTCGGCGCCTTGCCGGCCAACGCGGCCAGCACCTGCTGCTCCAGGTCGCGCAGGTCGGCGGCGCGCTCCGCCATGCGCGGATCGGCCATGGCGGCCAGCACCTCGGCCTGGCCCTGGGTGACGCGCTGCCACGCCCATCCGGCGCTCTTGCCGGCGCGGATGTCGGCGAGGGCGCCGTCCAGCAGTTCGGGGTCGTCGAGCAGTTCGCGATGCGCCTGGAAGATGGCGGCGTGTTCCGGCATCCGCCGGGCGGCGTCGGCGAGGCCGGCGATCACGCTGTCGAGCGCCCGGTGCAGCCGCGGTTCCTCGACCGCCGGGCCGTCGCCCTGTTCCACCACCCGGACCGCGGTGCGGAACCGGCGGACGGCGGTGCCCACCGTCACGCCGGGGACCGCGATGGTTCCCTTCACCAGCACCTCTTCCCCGGCGGCGAAGGGCGGGCCGATCTCCTCCTCGGCGGGAGCCGGAGTCGGGGCGGATCGCGGCGCGGCGGCCGGTGCCGCGGCGGCGCCCTCGACGACCGGGTCGCCCAGGCCGCTGCCGATCAGCCCGGCGATGGTCTCCACCACGCCCTGGGCGCCGGGGCCGGCGGCGCGCACCGTCAGCTCGTCGCCCAGCACGGTGCCCAGCCCCATCAGCGCCACCACGCTCTTGGCGTTGACGCTGCGGCCGCGGCACAGGATCGTCACCGCGCCGGGGTGGGCCTTCGCCGCGGCGACCAGGGCCGCGGCCGGGCGGGCGTGCAGCCCGTGGGCGATGGGCAGCCGCACCGTGCGCTCGGCCGAGTCGGCCGAGGACGCGCCCACCGGGGCCTCGGACGGGGCGGCACCGGCGCTGCCGCCATGGACGGTCATCACCGGGACGCCGGCCGCGACCTCGCGGTTGACGGTCTGGCCGTCGACGGTGAAGCCGTCGTTCACCACCACCATCATGCTGACGAGGCTGTGGGCGCGGCGTCCCACCGTGTCCATGTCGAAGGAGATCAGCAGGTCGCCGGTCTTCACCGCCTGCCCGTCGGCGGCATGGGCGGTGAAGCCCTCGCCGTTCAGGCCGACGGTGTCGACGCCCAGATGAAGCAGCACCTCCGCGCCCGTGGTGCTGCGCACCGTGCAGGCGTGGCGGGCGCGGTGGATCGACAGCACGACGCCGTCGCAGGGGCTGCGCAGCTCGTTCACGGTCGGGTCGATGGCCATCCCGGTGCCGACCAGCCCCTGGGCAAAGGCGGGATCGGGCACCTCGTCCAGCGGCATGGCCCAGCCGGCGAGCGGTGCGGCAAGCGTGATCGCGGTCATGATGGTCTTTTCCTCTCCGGTGACGGTTCGACCCAGACGGGTGCCCTTCCGTGCCATTCGACGAGCGTGCGCAGACGTCGCATATCCCGTGTGCGATCGAAGTTATAGATTGTCAAAGGTCTCCTGCGGGGAAAGCCGATCGCCCTGCGGCCAATCGGCGCTGCCGAGACGCTTTTGGGATAGGCTGCATGTCAACCCGCCTATGCCCTGAAACCTCAGGGGATCTGTGTTGTAGTCTCGCTTGCGGCCATATGGTCGGGCCGTCGGACAACTCGCGGGAGACCCGCCATGGTATTGGACCCCTTCGCCTTTCTGCAAAAAATCGGCAAATCCCTGATGCTTCCGGTGGCGGTGTTGCCGGTGGCCGGCCTGCTTCTCGGCATCGGCGCGGCCAATTTCGAGTGGATGCCGCCGCTGCTGTCGATGCTGATGAAGAATTCCGGCGACGTGATCTTCGGGAACCTCCCGCTGATCTTCGCCATCGGCGTGGCGCTCGGCTTCACCGAGAATGACGGCGTGTCGGCCATCGCCGCCACCATCGGCTACATCGTGATGCTGGCCACGCTGGGGGTGATGACCGGGGTCTGGGGCATGGAGCCCAAGGTCATCATGGGCATCAAGTCGATGGAGACCGGCGTCTTCGGCGGCATCCTGGCCGGCGGTCTGGCGGCGGCGATGTTCAACCGCTATTACAAGATCGTGCTGCCACCCTATCTGGGCTTCTTCGGCGGCAAGCGATTCGTGCCCATCATCACCGCGCTGGCCGCCATCGTGCTGGGCTGCCTGCTGTCGGTGATCTGGCCGCCGATCCAGGAGGGCATCAACAGCTTCTCGCGCTGGGCGGCGGTGGGCGATCCGCGCCTGGCGGCGACCATCTACGGCTTCGTCGAACGTCTGCTGATCCCGTTCGGCCTGCACCACATCTGGAACGTGCCCTTCTTCTTCGAGATCGGCTCCTTCCAGACCGCGGCCGGCCAGGTGGTGCACGGCGACATCAACCGCTATTTCGCCGGCGACCCGACCGCCGGCATCCTGTCCGGCGCCTTCCTGTTCAAGATGTTCGGCTTGCCGGCGGCGGCCATCGCCATGTGGCATGCGGCCCGGCCGGAAAACCGGGTGCGGGTCGGCGGCATCATGATCTCGGCGGCGCTGACCTCGTTCCTGACCGGCATCACCGAGCCGATCGAGTTCTCGTTCCTGTTCCTGGCGCCGGTGCTCTACCTGATCCACGCCGTGCTGGCCGCCACCTCGCAGTTCCTGATGAACTCGCTGGGTGCCCACATGGGCTTCACCTTCTCGCAGGGCGGCATCGACTTCGTCCTGTTCAACGTGCTCAGCCCCTATTCGCAGAAATGGTGGCTGGTCCTGATCCTGGGACCGGTCTACGCCGGCCTCTACTACGTCGTGTTCCGCTACACCATCACGGCGCTCGACCTGAAGACCCCGGGACGGGAGGAGGTGACCGAGGAGGCCGCCGCCACCGCCACCGCCACCGGCAGCGAGCGGGCGCGCGACCTCGTGCTGGCCTTCGGCGGGCGGGGGAACATCGCCAACCTCGACGCCTGCATCACCCGGCTGCGGGTGGTGGTGCGCGACCCGGCCCGCGTCGACGAGGGCAAGCTGCGCGGCATGGGCGCGTCCGGCGTCCTGCGGGTGCGCGACAGCGTGCAGGCGGTGTTCGGCACCCTGTCGGAGAATCTGAAGACCGAGATGCAGGAGTATCTGCGCTCGACCAGCGCCGACAACGACGCGGCGCCGGTCGCGGCCCCCGTGGTCGTCGCCGCGTCTCCGGCCGCGGCCGCCCCGGTCGCCCTGCCGACCGATCAGGCCGCCCGCCTGCGCGAGGCGCTGGGCGGGGCCGGCAACATCCGGGACCTCGCGGCCTTCGCCACCACCCGGCTGCGGGTGGAACTGGTCGACGCCGGCAAGACCAACGCGGACGCGCTGAAGCGCGCCGGCGTGCGCGCGGTGATCGGGCTGGGCGCCAACGGCCTGGACCTGATCGTCGGCAACGAGGCCGACGCCCTGGCCGAGGCCCTGGCCCTGCAGGGCGGCCGGCGGGCGGCGCAGTAGCCGTTGGGCCGGTGACGGGCGGCGCGGCCTGCGCCGCCCGCCGGCTCTCTGGTATTGGACTGGTCTCATGACGCTGCCTCTCCAGCCCGGCCGCTCGCCGCAAGCGGTGGCGGTCCAACGATGATCCGGGCCTATCCTACCAATGGACGCTGGCCTCCGTCCAGATAAGGTATTATATTGGTATCTCGCGTCGCCACACTGCGAGAGCCGCCATGCCCGAGCCGCAGCCTCCCCATCCCCCGTCACAGCCCCTGCCGTTGATGGCGCTGGAAGCCGCCGAGGCGCCCGATGTGGTGGCCCGGCAGATCGAACGCTGCGGTCCGGCCTTCGCGGAACTGGGCCAGCGTCTGCGCCGGCAGCCGCCGCGCTTCGTGGTGACCTGCGCGCGGGGCAGTTCCGACCACGCCTCGGCCTACGGCAAGTACCTGATCGAAACGCGGATGGGCCGGGCGGTGGCTTCCATCGGCCCGTCGATCGCCTCGGTCTATGGCGGTCATCTCAGCCTGGAGGGCGCGCTGTTCGTCGCCGTGTCGCAGTCGGGGCGCAGTCCCGACCTGCTGCGGCTGGTGGAGGCGGCGAAGGCGGGCGGGGCGCTGGTGGTCGGCTTCGTCAACGCCGAGGACTCGCCGCTCGCCGGGCTGTGCGACCACTTCATGCCGCTGACCGCCGGGCCGGAGCGCAGCGTGGCGGCGACCAAGTCTTGCATCGCCTCGCTCGCCGCCTATCTGCAGTTGGTCGCCCATTGGCAGGACGATGCCGGGCTGAAGGCGACGCTGGCCGCCCTGCCGCGGACGCTGGAGACGGCGCGCGGGCTGGACTGGCGGCCGGCGCTGATGCCGCTCGCCACGGTGCAGAGCCTCTATGTGCTGGGGCGCGGCGTCGGCTTCGGCGCGGCGCTGGAGATGGCGCTGAAGTTCAAGGAAACCTGCCGCCTGCACGCCGAAGCCTTCAGCGCCGCCGAGGTGGTGCACGGCCCGCTGGCGCTGGTCGGCCCCGGTTTCCCGGTGCTGGCCCTGACCCAGGCCGACGCGGCGGAACCGCACACCCGCGCGGTGGTGGAGCGCATCGTCGGGCTCGGCGCCAGCGTCGCCACCAACGAGGCCGGGCTGGCCGGCACCACCCCGCTGCCCACCCCTCCCGGCGTCGCGCCGGAGGCGTTGCCGCTCGCGGCGTTGCAGAGCTTCTACGGCGCGGTTTATGACGTGGCCCGCGCCCGCGGGCTCGATCCCGACAGCCCGCCCCACCTCAGCAAAGTGACGAAGACCGTCTGATGCGACAGCTTCTGACCGGCGCCCGGATCTTCACGGGCGACACCATCCTGGACGACCGCAGCCTGCTGGTCGGGGATGGCCGAATCCTCGACATCGTCGCCGCCGGCCGGGTGCCCCCGGCGGTGGACCGGGTGGTGCCGCTGGCGGCGGGCGACCTGCTGGCGCCCGGCTTCCTCGACATCCAGGTCAACGGCGGCGGCGGCGTGCTGTTCAACGAACGGCCGGACGCGGCGGGGGCGCTGGCCATCGCCGCGGCGCACCGGCGGTTCGGCACCACCGGCCTGCTGCCGACCGTCATCACCGACACCCCCGACTGCCACCGCGCCGCGGCGGAAGCGGCGGTGCAGGCGGTGGCACGGCCGGACGGCGGCGTGCTGGGGCTCCATTTCGAAGGCCCCTTCATCAGCCCGCAACGCGTCGGCGCCCATGACCCGCGCTTCGTCCGCGCGCCGGACGAGGAGGATCTGGCCTTCCTCTGCGCCCTGCCGGGACGGATGCCGGGCGGGCGGGTGCTGCTGACGCTGGCGCCGGAATGCGTGGAGGATTCGGCGCTGTCGCGGCTGCTGGCCGCCGGCGTGATCCTGTCGGTCGGCCACACCATGGCGAGCGCCGAGCGGGTGGTGGAGGCGCTGGATCTGGGCATGCGCGGCGTCACCCACCTCTACAACGCCATGCCCGGCATCGCCAACCGCCAGCCCGGCCCGGCCGGCGCCGCGCTGGGCGACGGGCGGCCCTGGTGCGGGCTGATCGTCGACGGGTATCATGTGCACCCACTG
Source organism: Azospirillum sp. TSO35-2 (assembly GCF_003116095.1). GTDB lineage: Bacteria > Pseudomonadota > Alphaproteobacteria > Azospirillales > Azospirillaceae > Azospirillum. Next base: position 237,314 of record NZ_LGRA01000018.1, on the reverse strand, counting down.
ATGCTGCGCGCGGCGCTGGCCGCCCGGCCGCGCGGCCGGATGATGCTGGTGACCGACGCGATGCCGCCGACCGGCACCGACGCCACCAGCTTCGAATTGAACGGGCGGACCATCTACCGCCGCGACGGCCGGCTGGTGCTGGCCGACGGCACGCTGGCCGGCGCCGACCTCGACATGGCCGCCGCGGTCCGCAACGCCGGTCGCCTGATCGGCCTGCCGCTGGAGGAATGCCTGCGCATGGCCTCGCTCTACCCGGCGGAGTTCCTCGGGCTGGCGGGGGAGCGCGGCCGGGTGGCGCCGGGCTGGCGGGCCGATCTGGTGCTGCTGCGATCCGACCTGACGGTGCGCGGCACCTGGCTGGCGGGGACGTGGCAGGGGGTGGAGTGAGGGGCAGGCCCCTCCCTCAACCGCCCAGCGCCATGATGTCCAGCCCATCCTCGACCACCCGCACCCGCAGCGCCGTCAGGTCCGGCAGGCACAGGTTCTCGCCCAGCTCCGCCGCCGGCAGGGTCGTGGTCAGGGCGATCACCCAGGCGCCCGCGGCGTGTCCGGCCTCCAGCCCCGGCGGGGCGTCTTCGAACACCACGGTGTCCCGCGGGTCGAAGCCCAGCGCCTCGGCGGCGGTGCGGTAGCCTTCCGGGTGGGGCTTGCCGTGGGTGACGTTGTCGGCGCCGACCAGCAGGTCGGGCAGGGGCAGGCCGGCCTGTCGGATGCGGGTGCGCGCCATGTCCTGCGGGGCGGAGGTCACCACCGCCCAGCGGTCGCGCGGCAGCGACCGCAGCAGCTCCAGCGCGCCGCGGACGGCGATGACGCCTTCGGTGTCGTTGGTGTAGCGCTCCTCCACCAGCCGCACCTCCTCCTCGATGTCGGCCCCGGCGGGGGCGAAGCGGCGGACGGTTTCGATGCTGCGGCGGCCGTGGCAGACCGCCAGGATGGCGTCCGGGTCCAGGTCGTGCCGGGCGGCCCAGCCGCGCCACGCCCGCTCCACCGGGCCTTTGGTGTCGATCAGGGTGCCGTCCATGTCGAACAGGATGGCGCGGACACGGAACGGGGTGTCGGACTGTGGCTTCATCATGCGCTTTCGGGACAGGGCTGCCGGTGCGGGCGGGGGCAGGGGCGTTCAAACCAGGGGGCGTTCAGACCAGGGACAGTTCCACGACGAAGTCGTAGGCGTCGCCGCGGTAATGCGAACGCACGAACTCCAGCGGGGTTCCGTCCTCCAGGAAGGTGCGCCGCTCGATATAGAGAGCCGGTGCCCCATCGGGAACCCCGAGCAGCGCGGCTTGGTCGGCCGGCAGGCGAATGGCAGACAAGCGTTGCAGCGCCCGGAACGGCGGGTGGCCCAGCCCGCGCAGCGTCTCGTACAGCGATCCCTGCACCAGATCGGGCGAGGGCAGGATGCTCGTCGGCAGGGCGCTGAGCTCGATGGCGAGCGGCGTGCCGTCGGCCAGCCGCAGCCGGTGCAGCCGCACCACCTCCGCCCCCGGCCGCAGGCCGAGCGCCATCGCCTCCTCCGGCGTGGCGGCGGCGACCGAGCGGTTGAGCCAGCGCGATCCCGGATTGAGGCCGCGGGCGCCGATGTCCTCGGTGAAGCTGGTCAGGGCGGACAGCCGCTGTTCCACATGCGGGCTGCGGTTGATGAAGGTGCCGGCGCCCTGGCGCTGGTGCAGCAGCCCTTCCGCGATCAGCTCGCGCAGCGCCTTGCGCACGGTGACGCGGGAGACGCCGAACGCCTCCGCCAGCTCGCGCTCGCCCGGCAAGGCGTCCTGGTCGGTCAGCCGCCCGTCGACGATCAGGCTGCGCAGGTGGCGCGCGAGCTGGAGATAGAGCGGCAGGGGCAGGGCGTCCGACAGTGCGTTCGGATCGAAGGCAGCCATCGTGGCTGCGGCGGTCGGCATCGGCAACCACTCCCAGGGCCGGAGGTCGGATGTGATGATACCACTAACAGGCCAATGTTCAACAGCCTGTGCCCCAGCCCTGTTGCGCGCCGTTGGTTGTGTGTCGTTGGTATGACCAGATAGCAGTTGCGTGCGGTCGATCTTTTGCTATGCTGCCCGAACAGTCCAATCTAATACCACCGGCGTGGGACGCAACAACGGCGCGGGGGCGGGCATGGCGAGCGGTACGGAAGATGCGGCGCACCGGTTCCGCGGCCTGGATGTCTGGCCGACCGGCGATCTGCTGACCGCGCTGTGGGAAGGGCAGACGCGGGCGCTCGCCGCCTGCCTGCCCGTCCTCCCGGCACTCGCCACCGCGACCGCCGCCGCGGCGGACCGGCTGGCCGGTGGGCGCGGCCGGCTGGTCTATGCCGGCGCCGGCTCTTCCGGCATGGTGGCGGCGCTCGACGCGCTGGATCTCGGCCCGACCTTCGACTGGCCGGCGGCGCGGCTGGTGCTGCTGATCGCCGGCGGGCTCGACCTGTCGCGCGGGCTGTCCGGCGCCGCCGAGGACGACGAGGATGCCGGGCGTGCCGACCTCGCCGCGGCCGGGGGTGGTCCCGACGATGTGGTGATCGGCGTGTCGGCCAGCGGCAACAGCGCCTACACCGTCGGCATCCTGCGCGCGGCGCGCGAGCGCGGTGCGCTGACCCTGGGCGTCGCCAGCAGCGCCGGTTCCCCGCTGATCGCGGCGGCGGAGCATCCGATCCTGATCGCCACCGGGCCGGAGGTGATCGCCGGCTCCACCCGGCTGGGCGCCGGGACGGCGCAGAAGGTGGTGCTGAACCTGTTTTCGACCGGCGTCATGACCGCGCTGGGCAACGTCCACGACAATTTGATGATCAACGTCCGTCCGGAGAACGCTAAACTCCGTCGCCGCTGCGCCGCGATGGTCGCACGCATCGCCGGGGTGGACGAAACCGCCGCCGCGGCGGCGCTGGAACGCCACGGCGACGTGCGCCGGGCGGTGCTGGGGCTGGCGGGGGCGGACGAACCGCTGATCGACCGGCTGCTGCGCGAGGAGGGCGGCAACCTGCGCCGGGCGATGGCGCGGGCCGCCGGACACCGGGATTCCGCCATCTGAACATCCAAGCCTGACACAATCGTCTGAAGAGGAGTCGTCCGAATGTCCACCGACCGTTTCTCGGGCGTCCAGAGGCTGGGGCGGGCGCTGATGCTGCCCATCGCGGTGCTGCCCATCGCGGGCCTGCTGCTGCGCCTCGGCCAACCGGATTTGCTGAACATCGCCTTCATCGCGGCCGCGGGCGACGCCGTCTTCTCCAACCTCGGCCTGCTGTTCGCGGTGGGCATCGCCGTCGGCTTCGCCCGCGAGAACCACGGCGCCGCCGGTCTGGCCGGCGCGGTCGGCTATTTCGTGGCGGTCAAGGGCGCGGTGGTGCTGAGCGGCGTGGCGCCCGATCTGGTCGCCAAGATGTCCAGCCGGATCAGCATCCCGGTCGGCATCCTGATCGGCATCATCGCCGGCCAGCTCTACAACCGCTACAAGGACATCAAGCTGCCGGACTATCTCGCCTTCTTCGGCGGCCGGCGCTTCGTCCCCATCGTGACCGGTCTGGCCGCGCTCGGCATCGCCATCCTGTTCGGCTATGGCTGGCCCGCCGTCGACGCCGGGCTGACCGGGCTGACCACCGGCGTGCTGGGCCTGGGCAAGCTCGGCCTGTTCCTCTACGGCGTGCTGAACCGGGTGCTGATCATCACCGGCCTGCACCACATCATCAACAACATCGCGTGGTTCCTGCTGGGCGACTACCAGGGCGTGACCGGCGACCTGAACCGCTTCTTCAAGGGCGATCCGACGGCCGGCGCCTTCATGGCCGGCTTCTTCCCGGTGATGATGTTCGGCCTGCCCGCCGCCTGCCTCGCCATGTACCACACCGCCAAGCCGGAGAACCGGGCGGCGGTCGGCGGCGTGCTGCTGTCGATGGCGCTGACCGCCTTCCTCACCGGCGTGACCGAGCCGGTCGAGTTCGCCTTCATCTTCCTCGCCCCCGTCCTGTTTGCCGTCCATGCGGTGCTGACCGGGGTGGCGATGGTGCTGATGGACGTGCTGAACGTGAAGCTCGGCTTCGGCTTCTCGGCCGGGCTGTTCGACTATGTGCTGAACTACGGCAAGGCGACCAACCCGATCCTGCTGCTGCCGATCGGCGCCGTGTATTTCGCGCTGTATTACGGGCTGTTCCGCTTCGTCATCCTGCGTTTCGACCTGAAGACGCTGGGCCGCGACGACATCGCCATCCCGGCGGGGCAGGCGGAGCCGGCGGCGTCCGGCGTCCGCTCCCCCGCGCCCGTTCCCGCCGGCGGCGTGGTGGCGAGCGACCGTGCCACCGCCTATCTGGCGGCGCTGGGCGGTGCGGAGAATCTGCGCGCGGTGGAAGCCTGCACGACGCGACTGCGCCTCAGCGTCGCCGACGGCGGCCGCGTGAACGAGGCGGAGCTGAAACGGCTCGGCGCCCGTGGCGTGGTCCGGCCGTCGAACAACTCGGTGCAGGTCATCGTCGGCCCTATCGCCGACCAGTTGGCCGGCGAGATCCAGGACGTCATGCGGCCGAGCGTCCGGGCGTAACCCGACGCCCGACCACCATCAGCGGGGCGTCAGCACGGTCACGATGGTGACCGGCTCCGCCCCGTCCAGCGCGCGCCGCATCGCCGCTTCGTCGGTGAAGCGGCCGTGCAGCCGGCGCCCCTCGCAGACCACCTCGACACGGCCGGCGGTGAAGGGCCAGGGGGAGACGGTGAGGGCGACGGTGATCGCCCTGGGCCCCGCGCCGGCGGCGGGGGCGACGCGAAGCTCCGTCCTGCCGTCCCCGCCCGTCGGCACGTTGCGCACCGTCACGTCGCTCCGCACGCCCCAGCCGATCTCCAGCGACAGCCGGTCGACGGTGGCGACCAGCAGCCGGTTGCGCTCGATCGCCTCCCGCGTCAGGGCGTCGGCGTAGCGCGGATCGGCCGACAGCGCGTCGATGCAGGCGCGCTGAAACCGTTGCTGCTCCTCCAGGAAATCGCGGACGCGCGCCGCGTCGCCGGCCGTCGCCTTGCTGGAATCGAAAAAGTTGCCGTAGATCGTGTTCGCGTGCAGCGAGACCAGCAGGGCGGGGTAGCGCCCGAAGGCGAGCGCCCGGTGCACGCCCTGCCGCCACAGGCCGGTGTGCGTCGCGACGTCCAGTTCCTGGAAGCTGTGCGGCCGTCCGGTCTTCGGATTCAGTGTCGGCGCCGCTTCCCAGTCCAGCCAACCGATGTCGTGCTGCTCGGCCCCCAGGCAGACCTCCTCGCGCGGCGACGGCGCGTCGAAGGCGTCGTTCCCCCAGGCGCGCAGCAACTGGCCGGACAGCCAGGCGTGGCTCGGCTGCGGAATGGCGACCACGCTGTCGCCGGGATCGCCATCCTGGGCATCGTTGCGTCTGAACAGCATGGCCTGTGCCAATCTCCTGCGTCCGGTGGGCCTCGTTTTTGTCAACAGCGCCTTTAGCGCCCTCTCCCGCCCCGGGAGAGGGAAGGGGCCCATGCGGAGCATGGGAAGGGTGAGGGGTAATGCAAGGATCGAACATCTGGATTCTTGGCCTACCCCTCACCCTCCCCACTTCGTGGGTCCCCTCCCTCTCCCGGGGCGGGAGAGGGCGTTTATCGCCAAACGCGATTGCCCGGCGTGCGGCTTGCCAATAATGGTGACGCCATGAAACGGACGGGCGTCAAGCCCAGGCTGCCGTCCGCTGGGCACCCTTGCGGGTGGGGTGGCGGATCCCCCTTGCCCATCACCGCCGTCCCGCCCACCCTGTTTCACCCCCACGGGCGCCACCAACACGAGTTCACGATGACGTCACCGACCGAAGACATCCATCCGCTGGACCGGACCGCCACCGCGATGGCCGCGGGCATCCGGTCCGGCAGCCTCAGAGCCGAAGCGGTGGTGGCGGAGGCGCTGCGCCGGGCCAGCACGCTGATCGGCCCGCTCAACCCCTTCACCCTGCTGCGCGAGGATCAAGCGCTCGACGCCGCGCGGCGGGCCGACCGGGCGGTGGCGCGCGGCGAGCCGACCGGGCCGCTGCACGGCGTGCCCTTCGCCGCCAAGGATCTGACGCCGACCGCCGGCGATCCGACCTCGCTCGGGTCGTGGACGGCGGGGGACTGGACGCCCGACGAGACCGCGCTGTGCATCCGCCGGCTGGAGCAGGCCGGCGCGATCCTGATCGGCAAGACGACGACGCCGGAGTTCGCCCATTCCGGCTTCACCGCCAGCCCGCGCTGGGGGGTGACGCGCAACCCCTGGGACCCGGCGCGCACCTGCGGCGGGTCGTCGGGCGGCTCGGCGGTGGCGGTCGCCACCGGGGTGGTCCCCTTCGCCGAGGGCACCGACATGGGCGGCTCGGTCCGCATCCCCGCCGCCCTGTGCGGCGCGGTCGGGCTGAAGCCCAGCCTGGGCCGCATCCCGATGACGATCCTGCCCAGCGTCTTCGACAACATCTCGCATTTCGGCCCGCTCGCCCGGACGGTGGAGGACGCGGTCGCCTTCATGGAGGCGGCCTCCGGCCCGAGCGACGAGGACATCGGCTCGCTTCCCCTGACCTTCTCCGGCGATGCGGCGCGGCGCGGCAGCCTGACGGGCCGCCGCTTCGCCCTGTCGATCGACCTCGGCTATTACGAGGTGCAGCCGGGGGTGGAATCGACGATCCGCGAGGCGGTGCGGGAGCTGCGCGCCGCCGGGGCCGAGGTCGACGAGGTGGCGATCCCCTGGACGCGGGCGGTGAACGACCAGTGGCTCGACGTCTGGTGCGTGTTCATGAGCGCCTATTTCGGCGATCGGCTCGACGCCCACCGCGCCCGGATGGACCCGGCGGTGGTGGCGATGATGGAGCACGGCTTCGCCATGGACGCCACCCACTACAAGCGGATCGAGTGTCTGCGCACCGCCATCTGGCGCGATCTGGCGCGGCTGTTCGAGCGGTACGACGCGCTGCTCTGCCCGACCTGCGCGGTGACGGCGCCGCTGGCCAGCGCCGGTGACGACGATTTCATGGCGACCTCGGCCGACGGGCGCTACCAGGGCATGGACATGACCTGCCCGTTCAACCTGCTGCCGCAATGCCCGGCGCTGTCGCTGCCGGTAGGGTTGGCATCGGCCGGCTTGGCGACGGGACCGTTGCCGGTCGGCTTGCAGATCGTCGGGCACCGCTTCGCCGACGAGGCGGTGCTGGGCATCGGCATGGCGATCGAAGCCGTTCTGGCGGACGCCGGCCGGACCGCTCAGATCCCGCCCTGGCACGCGGCGCGGCGCCGCTGAGCCGGCACCCGTGGCGCTGCCCGGTCATCGGCGCTTCCCTTCGCACAAAAAAGGGGTACGCTGGCAATCCGCGCGGCCAACCGATTGATAGGAGACCAGATGCCTGCCGAAACGGGCGACATCGTGTTCTTTCCGGGAAAGATCGGGCACATCGGCATGTTCTACGATGCGAACCGCATCATCCACGCCACGAATTCCGAGAACTTTCACCTCTCCGACAATCAGACGATGGACGGAGGGTCGATCAGCTACATGACCAGCCGGGCGTTCCGCCCGCCCTGGTCGAAGCTCCCCGCCGGGCAGGAGGCGGTGAAGAAGGCCGAGCTGCGCCGTGTTGCCGACCGCATGAAGGACATCGCCACCTACGGCCTTTACCGCGCCTTCCGCCTGTGGGCCGGCAACAGCAGCTTCGGCCCCGGCGCCGAAGCCCGGCTGGCCAAGTATCGGGCGCGGCTGGACGGCACGGCGACCGACGCCGACCGGAAATTCGTGACCCACATCACCTGCTCCGAGGCGGTGATGCTGACCTACCAGCTGGCCTTTCCCGACCGGGAAGCGCCGTTCTTCATCCGGCTCGACGCCGCGCACACGATGCCGAACACGTTGGCCGACTGGCTGCAGAAGAACGGATGGACGGCGGAAAGCGTGTGAACGCCCGAACCGCCGCCCCTCTGCCGGAAAATCGGCCGGTGTCGTCACCGGCCGACCGGTGTCACTCGCTGTTCTTCTTCAGGAAGGCGATCAGATCCTTGCGGGCCTGCTCGTTCTTGACCCCGGCGAAGGCCATCTTGTTGCCCGGCCGCGCGGCCTTGGGATCGGTCAGGTAGGTGTCGAGGCTGGCCTCGTCCCAACTGGTGCCGGCGTTCTTCATCGCGTCGGAATAGGCGAACCCGTCGACGGAGCCGGCCTTGCGGCCGACGATGCCGTGCAGGTTGGGGCCGACGCGGTTGGGGCCGCCGGCCTCGATGGTGTGGCAGGCCTTGCACTGGGAGAAGACCTTCGCGCCCGCCTCGGCGTCCTGCGCCGCGGCGCTGCCGGGCGCCATCATGAACAGACCCAGCGTCACGCCGGCAACGCCGAGCGCGGCAACAAATCCTGTCATCCTCTGCACCTTTCCTTGTGGAGTTGAAACGTCGGCCGGCAGCACCGGCGGACTCCGGAAGGCGGGCGCGGGGGTTACGCCGGTAAAGCGGCCCCGGCGCTGGCGACGTGACGCGCGCCCGCCGTGTCGTGGAAGAAGCCGTTGACGAGCGGGGCGTCGATCAGGCCGCCCAGTTCGGCCGCCACATCCCGCCCGTCGCGTTCACCGTCGATCAGCGCGCGGAACGCCTGGGCCACCCGCACCATGTCGACGGCCTGCGGCGACAGGCGGAAGCGGTCGACGCCCATCGCGACCAGCGCCTCCAGCTCCTCCGCCAGGCAGAGGCAGCCGTGCGACATCGTCTGGGTGCCGTTGACCGCCAGGAAGGGCTGGCCGTCCATCGTCGTCACCGCCAGGCCGTCCGGATCGTTGCCGCAGACGAACTGGCAGCCGTCCTTGTGCAGCCCATGGGCGCGGGCGTGGTAGCAGCGGGCGGAGATGGCGAGCGGGGCGCGGCCGAACACCTGCACCTCCACCGCGACGCCATGCTCCCGCCCGGCCTTCGCCAGGGTGGCGACCGAGGCCGCCGGCAGTTCGGCCGGCAGCGACACCGCCACCGCGCCGCGCCCGGCCAGCCAAGCCAGCGTCGCCTCGTTGTAGAGGTTGATCATCGGGCCGACGGCGTGGGGACGGCCGGCCAGCAGGGCCAGCGCGCCCATGTCGTTGGCCTCGATCGTCATCCCCTCACCGGTCACGAGGTCGCGCATCGCGGCGCGTTCGCGGTCGCTGCCGACCAGGATCGGGCTGGCGAACCAGACCGTCTTGCCGGCGGCGGTCAGCCGCTCCACCACCTCGCCCATCGCGTCGGCGAAGAAGGGCGCCCGCTTGAAGCAGACGATCTCGCCGACGATCACGGTGTCGACCGGCGCCTCGTCGGCGATGCGGGCGTAGAAGTCGCGCCAGCGGTCGACCGGCCAGTTGAACAGGACTGGTCCAAGCGTCAATGACGGCATCATGAAGTCTTTCCTCTCAGCGCCACGCGCGCTTGTAGGCGCCGGTCGTCTGGGTTCCGCCTTCGACCATCGCCTGCAAATCCAGCCGCGGCACCGGCTGCCCGGCGGCGAAGGCGGTCAGCGCCTCGCGGTAGGCGCCGACGACCGCGCCGATGTAGGCCTTGCCGCGCTGCCGCCCCTCGATCTTCAGGGCGTGGACCCCGGCCGCCTTCAGCTCGGGCAGCAGGTCCATGGCGTTGAGGCTGGTCGGCTCCTCGAACAGGTAGGCGGGGGTGTCGCCGGCGACGAAGCGGCCCTTGCACAGGGTGGGGTAGCCGGCCGGCTCGTCGGCGCCGACGACGTTGATGGTGAAGTCGCCCAGCTTGGTGGCCAGCGCGGTGCCGCGCGGCTCGTAGCGGACGTGGCTGGCCGGGGAGCAGACCCCCTGCTTGTTGGGCGACAGCCCGGTCGCGTAGGACGACAGCGAGCAGCGCCCCTCCGCCATCGGGCACAGGCCGCCGAACACGAACACCTCGGTCTCGATGTCGACCTCGGCGTTCAGGCGGGCGATCTCCGGCACGGTCAGCACGCGGGGCAGCACGACGCGGCGCACGCCGAACGCCTCGCGGTAGAGCCGGATCGCCTCGGCGTTGGCCGCCGATGCCTGGACCGACAGGTGCAGCCGCAGGTCGGGGTGGCGGCGCGCCGCGTACTCCAGCAGGCCGAGGTCGGCCAGGATCACCGCGTCGACCTTCAGCCGGGCCGCGTCGTCCACCGCGCGCTGCCAGGGGGCGAGGTTGCCGGCCTGGGGGTAGGTGTTGATGGCGACGAAGACCTCCACCTTGCGGGCGTGGGCGTAGGCCACCGCCTCCGCCACGTCGTCGCGGGTGAAGTTCAGGCCGGGGAAGTTCCGTGCGTTGGTTTCGTCGCGGAAGCCCAGATAGACCGCGTCGGCTCCGGCATCGACGGCGGCGCGTAGCGCGGCCGGGGTGCCGGCCGGGCAGATCAGTTCGAACCCGTCCATTCGCCTAAACCTCCGACGCCGGGCGCGTTCCGGCAAGGCGCGCCTCCACCCGGTCGAGCCCACGCCGCAGCGGCGGGGGCAGCAGCCGGCGCGCCGCCTCCAGCCGGTCGAGCGCCGGCCCGGCGTTGCGCCGCAGCACCGGCAGGACGCGGGCCAGCGGCCCGGCGATGGACGCGGCGTCGGCCATCAGGTCCATCTCCTCCCCGTCCAGCGTGTTGCGGAGCGCCAGGATCAGCGCGGTGTCGCCCTCGATCGCCAGTTCGCGGCGGAAGAACAGGGCGTCGCCGTCGATGCGGCCTTCCAGCAGGTCGAGCAGCCGGGCGTAGGGGCCGCGGATGATGGCGTCCGGCCTTGCGGCGTCGGGTCCGGCGTCGTCGTCGCGCCGGGTGACCCGCAGGGACAGCGCCGGCCCGACGCGCAGCGTCAGCGCGGCCGGCGTGTCCACCGGCTCGATCCGCAGGCTGGCTTCCGGCATGCTCCGCAGGGTGGCGAAGGCGCGCGGGTGGCGGGCGGCCAGCCGTTGGAACAGGCGGTCGAGCAGCGCGTCGCTCAGCCGCCCGCCCAGACGGGGGACGAGCCCGAGCCCCGCGCGGCCCAGGCGCATTTCGAACAGACGGGCGCGGTCGTCAGGTGTGGTATCGGGATCGCGCATCGGCGGCTCCCCTCCATGTCACTCGTTTGCATCACTCGTTTACAAGGGCCATGAAACGCGATACGGACCGCCCGTCTTTGATCAAGGTCAAGCTTACGCTGGAAAATCCGCGGCCATTATGCCGCACCGGCCAGCGCCACGCGGTCGATGACGTCGTACAGCTCGTGGTCCTCGCGGGCGATGCGCTGTTTCAGCGCGGTGACGACCTCGCGCGTTTCCCGGACGAAGGTGTCGGGATCCTTGGCGACCGCCAGCGGGCCGGGCCAGCGCGTGCGGTAGCGGTCGAAGCGCGCCCGCAGATCGCCCATCTCGGTCTGGAACCGCGCGGCGGTGCGCTGGAGCCCGGCGTCGGGATGGCTCATCAGCCGCGGGTAGAGCGCGCTGTCCTCCAGCGAGAGATGGACGGCGAAGATGCCGAACAGGTCGCGCACCGTGGCGGTCAGCGCGGTGGTGTCCGACGCCACCGTCGGCGACGTGAGCAGTGATTCGATGCGGCCGACCAGCCGGCTGACGGTGGCGTGGTGGTCGCGGTAGAGGGTGGTGCTGATCATCATGGTGTCTCCAACCGGTGCCGCGGGTTGTGTGGGCGGCGTTGGGACCAGAGTGCCGGCCGGAGCCCCGGTCATCGTTGCGCCGGCGCAAGCAGCGCGGCGAAAGACCGGATCGCCGCCGGCGACCGCGGCGCAAGGCGCGCGGTCGCCGGTCCCACGGCCGTCAGCCGCACATCCCGCCGCAGCAGGAGCCGTTGCGCCGCGCCAGCAGGCGTTCGTAGGGCAGGCTGACGACGCCCGCCGGCGGGATCACGCCCTGCAGCAGCGACAGCACGTCGGCCGGCATGGTGCCGGGCGGGCAGTCGGTCACCTCGCAGACTGAGGCGCCGGTGCCGGTCGGGCCCAGCGGTTCGTCGGCGGCGGCGATGACGACGTCGCCGTCCCGCTCGATGCGGACACGGTAGAGGGTGGCGGCCGCGTTCACCGGCCGGCCGATGCGGACGCGCCAGGCCCTGGGACCCTTCTCCTGGTAGTCCCAGGTGAAGCCGGGGCCGAAATGGCTCAGCAGCTGGTGGTGCAGCGGGCGCGGGTCATGGTCGTTGACCAGCACGAAGGCCTCGCCGGCCGCCAGGCCCTGGACGGCCTGGAAGATCAGCGGGTGGCGCTGGAAGGGCGGGATGGTCTGGAGGTCGATGACCGGATCGGTTGCGGCGGAGGTCTGCATCGTGGTCCGTCTGACAGCGTGGGTGACGGCGGGAGCGCCTGTGCCCTGCTGTAACCCGGACCGAGCGATGCTTCTTTGCTCCAGCACAAACAAGCGCCGCTCAGTGGGGCGGCGCTGCTGCCCCGGCCATGGCGCCGGCGAACGCTGCGTCGTCGGCCGGCGACAGCAGGGCGTCGGTGGCGGGCAGCAGGGTGGTTTCCTCTGTTTCGATGTGCGCCACCAGCGCGTCGACCAGCTCGCCGCCGAAGCTGTGGAACACCGGCCAGGTCTCGCTGTCGAAACCCTCGCGCAGCGCCAGCCGGCACAGCCGGCCCAGGCGCCGGGCGAGCGGCAGGATGTGGGCATGGTCGGTCAGCAGCGCCGCCGTCAGCTCATGCCCGCCCGCGGCGGCGAGCGCGGGGAACAGCGCCTCCTCCGCGGCGAAATGGCCGTCGAGCCCGCCATCCAGCTCGTCGGCGAGCGTGGCGACCAGCGCGCGGTCCGGCGACGCCGCCAGCGGCGGCGGGACGGCGTCGCCGGCGTGGCGGCCGAGGAAGGCCTCCAGCCGGTCGAGCAGGTCGAGCACGCGGTGGTGGTCGTCGTGCAGGATGCGGCCGGTCAGGCTGTCGGTGTGCATTCCCGGGACTCCGTGGGGGTGTGGGGGGCCGGCGTTGCGGCGAGGTCGGACAGGAAGGCGTCGAGGTCGAGCCCATAGGCGTCGGCCGCTTCGCGCACCGTCATGAAGGGTGCCATCGCGCATCCCGGGCAGGCCAGACCGCGGCGGAGCAGCACCGGGACGCACGCGGGACGCAGCCGCATCAGGTCGGCCATGGTCAGGTCGGCCAAATTCGTATCCGGTTGTGGCGGGCGGCGCCTGTGATCGGCGTCCATGGCGTCTGCTCCCTGCGGCGTGACGAAGGCGGGACCTCACCCTACGCGCCCGCCCGGCCCCGCTCTTTGCGCCGCCGCAAGCAGAAGGACCGATGAGGCACGACGGTCCCCGCTACCGGCCCCCGCTACCGGCCCCCGCTACCGGCCCTGGTCACCGGTCCGGGCGGAGCGGCGGCAGATCCTCGGCGATGGCGACCAGGGCGTGGGGCTTGCGGATCACCACCTGCTGGCGGCCGCTCTCGACGATGCCCTGGCTTTCCCAGGCCGACAGCGTCCGGCTGACGGTGTGCAGCGTGGTGCCGGTCATCTCCGCCACATCCTGGCGGGACAGCGGGAAGTCGATCTCCACCCCGGCCTCCACCCGCCGGCCGGCCTGACGCACCAGACGGATCAGGGCGTGGGCGATGCGGCGCTCGACCCGCTCGGTCGACACCTCGCGCAGCCGGTTCTGCACCTCGCGCAGCCGGTCGCCGACGATGGTCAGGGCGTTCATGGCGATGGCGGGATGGCGCTCCATCAGCACGGTCATCGCCGCCGTCGGCCAGGACAGCGCCAGGCTGTCGGACACCGCGACGGCGTCGGCGGGATAGAGGCCGTCGGTGAAGATCGCCAGCGTGCCGAACATCTCGCCCGGCCCGATGAAGCGCATCACCACCTGCTGCCCGTCCGGTCCGGTCTGCACGATCTTGACCCGGCCGTCGATCAGCGCGTGCCCGGCCGCCGCCGTCTCACCCTGGCTGAAGATGGGCGTCCCCTTGGGCACCCGCCGGGGGCGGGCGTGGCGGACGACCTCGGCCAGCGCGTCGGCGTCGAGGCCGGCGAACAGCGGCATGCCGCGCAGCACGGCGGGATCGGGGGACGGCGGCATGGCGGTGATCCTGTTGCTGCGTGGCGGGGTGGCGCTGCCAGTGTACCCATTCGCTCGTACCCATTCGCACACGAATTTGTTGTCCGTCAAACCGCCGGCACCCGATTTCGGGCAGGATGGCGCCATCCGGGGGCCGCGGACCAACCAGCAGAGGCTTGCCGTCATGAGCGTTTCACCCGCCGTCACCAGCGGCCACCGGCTGATGTACCCGGCCGCGGCGCTGTATGGCGCGCTGATGGTGCCGCTGTGGGTTGCCCAGTTCAGCGGCCTGCTGCCGCTCGGCTGGACGGCGGCGGTGCACGCGCACGAGATGGTCGGCGGCTACGCGCTGGCCGTCGTCGGCGGTTTCCTGATGACCCGGCTGTCGCGGGCGACGCTGGCGCTGGCGGCGCTGTCCTGGCTGGCGGGGCGGCTGGCGATGCTGGCGGGCCTGCCGCCGGTGGTGGCGCTGCCGGCCAGCTTCGCCTATCCGCTGCTGCTGTTCATCGTCGCCGGCGTGCCGTTCCTGCGCGGCGCGCGGAGCGGGCACAACGCGGTGTTCGGCCCGCTGATCGCCGCCTTCATCCTGTCCGAAGCCCTGTTCTGGGCGGCGGAGCTGGGCATCACCGGCGGCGGCGGAGCGCCGTTCGGCCTGGCTCTGGTCGGCACGCTGCTGATGACGATGGGCGGGCGCGTCATCCCGGCGGCCACCGCCGGCGCCCTGCGCAGCCAGGGGTTGACCCTGGTGCAGCGGGTGCAGCCGCGGCTGGAATGGATCGGCATCGCCGGGGCCGCCGTCGCCCTCCTGTCCGCCGCGTCCGGCCTGTACCCGGAGGTCGGCGCCGTCGGCGCGATCCTGGCCGGGGTCAGCGCGCTGGCGCGGCTGGCGCGCTGGCGGACCGCCGCCATCCTGCGGCATCCGGAGATCGCCAGCCTCCACCTCGGCTATCTGTGCGTCGGGGCCGGCTGGGTGCTGGCGGGGGGCGGGACGCTGCTCGACCTGCCGGGCGCCGCGGCGTGGCACCTCCTGGCGGTCGGCGGCTTGGGCATCCTGGCCAACGCCATGATGCTGCGGACGGCGCTGCAGCGGGAGGCGGAGGCGGTCCGCTTTCCGCTGCCGGCAACGGTCGCGGTCGGGATGCTGGCGGGGGCGGCGCTGCTGCGGGTGGCCGCGCTGTGGTGGCCGGCGATGCCGCCCCTGGTCGGCGCGGCGGTCCTGTGGACGCTGGGCCATCTGCTGATGGCCGCCGTCCTGCTCACCCGGCGCCGACGGTCGCCGCGGCGTCTTTCAGAATCAGATCGGGCAGAATCAGATCGGGGCCGTCACAGGAACGGCCCCTCACCGGTGTCATGAGGTCGGCGAAGGCCGACCCGTTACATGCAGGTCGCCTGCGCCGTCATCAGCAGCTCGGCGCCCTTGGCGTGCTTGCTGGTCGCGGCGGCGGCGTCTTCCGCCTTGCCGCTGGCCATGGCGGCGTTGAGCGCCTTCATCGCGTCCAGGACCGTGACGCGGTCGGCGCCGGTGATCTTTTCCGAGGCGCACTTGCAAGACTTGGCCGTCTCGGCCGACTTGTCGACACCCGTGCACAGAGCTTCGAAATCATCGGCGAACGCGACGGCCGGAAACAGGGCGGCGGCAAAGACGGCGGCGATCGCAAGCTTGGTCTTGAACATTTTTTGAAATCTTTCGAATGGATGATGCGGAAGATATGCTTACAATTTCGAATAAAAATCAAACTGTATTCTCGATTGGCGTCATGGACAACAAACAGTGCCAAATGAATGTGGTAAGTTTGTTTCGCAGTTGCCTGTCCTGCATTTCGCCATCGTCTCCCGCCGCCATCTTCCGCCGCCGACGGATGGCTGCGGTGAAACGTCGGTGAGCAGCCGTTGACAAATGGCCGAGCGCTCTTCTAGGCTTTGCCGCGTTCCCTGGGGCGCCTCGTTAGGAGGCTGAGACTCCGCCGGTCCGGACCTTGGTTCGGACAACGCGGTGACCCTTAGAACCTGATCCGGGTCATGCCGGCGTAGGGATGCGGGACGTTGCGGCCTCGATTGCGCGGCCGTGCTTTGACCGACCCCACGCGCACGCCCGGAACAGCCAGCGCCTCCCCCGGTCCATCGCCGGCGGAGACCGGGAATCCGATGGCGGAAAGGTGCGGGCGGACGTGAGCGACGAAGCGATCTACCAGGGCATGCTGGCGTTCATCGACGCCGGACAGGCCAGCGATGCGGAGTTCAACGCCAAGGCGCTGGAGATCTTCGCCCACCAGTTCGAACACAATCTGCCCTACCGGCGCTTCGCCATGCAGCGGGCGAAGACGCCGCGCAGCGTCAGGAGCTGGCGCGACATCCCGGCGGTGCCGATCAACGCCTTCAAGGACCTGACCCTGAGCTGCCGCCCGGCGGAGGAGTCGGCCCGCATCTTCATGACCAGCGGCACCACCAGGGGCGGCATCCGCGGCCAGATTCATCACACGACGCTGGCGGTCTACGACCGGTCGATGATCGTCAACTTCCGCCAGCGCGTCATGGCGGGGGCGGACCGGCTGCCGATGGCCGTGCTGTTCCCGGATGAGGAGGCGATGCCGAACTCCTCGCTGGCGCATTATCTGGCGCTGGCGCTGCGGATGTTCGGGACGGAGGGCAGCCGCCATTTCATCGGCGCCGACGGCTTGGACATCGACGGGCTGTTCGCGGCGCTGGCCGCGGCCGAGCGGACCGGCGAGCCCTTCGCCCTGCTGGGCGCCAGCTACAGCTTTGTCCATCTGATGGACGCGATGGAGCGGACGGGCCGCCGTTTCGCGCTGCCCGACGGCAGCCGGATCCTCGACACCGGCGGCTTCAAGGGCCAGTCGCGCGAGTTGGAGCCGGACGCGTTCTACGGCCAGCTCTCCGCCCGGTTCGGCGTGCCGCGCGGGCGCTGCATCAACATGTACGGCATGACCGAGCTGAGCACCCAGTTCTACGACGACGGCAACGCCACCTGCCCGTCGCTGAAGTCCGGTCCGCACTGGATCCGCAGCCGCGTCGTCAACCCGCTGACCGGCCAGGACGTGCCGCCGGGCAGCGTCGGCGTGCTGGTCCACCATGATCTGGCGCACATCAACTCGGTCGCCGCCATCCTGACCGAGGACGCCGGCATCCTGGAGGCGGACAGCGGCTTCCGCCTGCTCGGCCGCGTCGCCGGGGCCGACGCCAAGGGCTGCTCGCTGGCGGTCGATGATTTCCTCACCGCGGCGCGGGGCTGACGGGTCGTGGCCGCCGTGGGGAGCGCCGAATACGCCGGGCATCTGCCGGGCCTGTCCGCCGACGCGGTGGAACGGCGGGTCCTGACCTTCCGCGGCGTCGGCGGGGCGGTGGAGGTCGCGGTCCCCGTGCTGACCGCGGCGCAGGTCGCGCGGGTGGCGGAAACGGTGCGCGCGGCCGCCCACGGCTATCTGAAGACCCTGACCGTCGCCGAGATCGTCACGATCCTCGACCGCGCGGTGGCGCGGCTGCTCGACCGTGATGACCCGTGGCGGCAAAAGGCCGAACGGCTGCTGCCCATCGTCACCGGCTATGACGCCGAGATGGTCCGGCTCGGCCTGACCGGCTACCTGAAGACCTTCCGTGCGCCGGAGCTGCGCAAGTTCCTGGCAGAGGATTTCGCCAGCCCGCAGATCCTCGACGACTTCCAGCCGGTGCCGAAGGGTGGCTTCGCCCGCGCCTTCGGGCCGGACCTGCTGCTGCATGTCTGGGCCGGCAACGTGCCGGCTCTGCCGCTGTGGAGCCTGGTTTCCGGCCTGCTGGTCAAGGCCGGCACGGTGGGCAAGCTGCCGAGCGCCGAGCCGCTGTTCGCCGGCTGGTTCGCGCAACTGCTGGCGGAGATCGACCCGCGGCTCGGCGACTGCCTTGCCGTGGTCTGGTGGAAGGGCGGCGACGAGGCGGCGGAGCGGGCGTGGCTGGCCCAGGCCGACACGGTGGTCGCCTATGGCGGCAACGCGGCGCTGGCGGCGATCCGCGACCGCGTGCCGGTCACCACCCGCTTCCTGCCCCACGGCCACAAGATCAGCGTCGCCCTGGTGTCGCGCGCCGCGCTCGACCCGCGCCGGGTGGGGGAGGCGGCGCGGCTCGCCGCGCACGACATCGTCCGCTACGACCAGCAGGGCTGCTACTCGCCGCAGACCCTCTTCGTCGAGCGCGGCGGCCGGGTGTCGCCGCGCGATTTCGCCGGCTGCCTCGCCCATGAGCTGGCGGCGCTGGCCCGCAAGTTCCCCCGCCGCGAGCTGTCGATGGCGGAGGCCGGCGCCGTCGCGTCCTGGCGCGACGCGCAGGAGATGAAGGGCTTCGCCGATCCCGGCCGGCTGCTGCTGAGCGACCCGGCCGGCGGCTGGTGCGTCGGCTACACCGAGGCGGCGGAGGGACCGGCGCCGGGCGGGCTGAACCGCACCATCACCGTCGTCGCCGTCGATAGCCTGGACGAGGTGGCGGCGCGGCTGGCCCCCGCCAAGGCGTTCCTCCAGACCGCCGGCATCGCCGCGTCGCCGGAGGAGCTGTTCCGCCTCGCCGGTCCGCTGGGCGCCGCCGGGGTGACGCGGATCTGCGCGCTCGGCCGGATGACCGCGCCGGAGGCCGGCTGGCACCATGACGGGCGCTTCAACCTGCTGGACCTCGTCACCATGACCGAGATCGAGCGGTCGGCGGAGATCGCCGCCGACGGCTTCGCCCGCTATGCCGACTGAGCGGCCGGCCATGGGTTTCGTCGACATCGAGCGGGCGCGCTTCGGCTACGGCACCGAGCCCGCCATCGTCGACGGCGTCGACTGGACCATCGGCGAGGGCGCCTTCCATTGCCTCGTCGGCCGCAGCGGCTGCGGCAAGACCACGCTGCTGAAGCTGGCGGCCGGGCTGCTGGCGCCGACCGCCGGCGCCGTGCGCATCGGCGGTGCGGCGGTGCGGGCGCCGCGGCCCGACGTCGGCTTCGTCTTCCAGGCGCCGACGCTGCTGGAATGGCGCAGCGTGCTCGACAATGTGCTGCTGCCGATGGCGTTGCGCGGCCGGCCGGGGCCGCAGGACCGCGCCCGCGCGTTGGAGCTGCTCGACCTCGTCGGGCTGTCCGCTTATGCCGACCGCGGCCCGCGCGCCTTGTCGGGCGGGCAGCAGAGCCGCGTCGCCATCGCCCGCGCCCTGGTCACCCGGCCGGCCTTGCTGCTGCTCGACGAACCCTTCGCGGCGCTCGATGCCATCACGCGGGAGGAGTTGCAGGACGACCTGCTGCGGCTGTGCGCGCGGCACGGCACCACCGTGCTGTTCGTCACCCACGACATCGCCGAGGCGATCTATCTCGGCGACCGCGTCGCGGTGATGGCGGCCGGGCGCCTCAGCCACACGCTGACCGTCGATCTGCCGCGCCCGCGCCCGCCGGATCTGCGCTACGACCCGCGCTTCAACGATCTGTGCCGGGCGCTGCGCCACGCCATGGACGGGGAGGGCGCATGACCCGCGGGCGCCTCGCCTCCTGGCTGCTGCTGCCGGCGCTGCTCGCCGCGTGGGAGGGCTATTGCCGGCTGTCGGGCATTCCCGCCCTGGTCGTCCCGCCGCCGTCGGCGGTGGCCGCCGCGCTGTGGAACGGTCTGGCCGGCGGCCGCCTGCTGCCGCACATCGCCATGACCGCCACGGAGATGGCGTTGGGGCTGGCGCTCGGCTGCGTCGTCGGCTTCCTCGCCGGGGTGGTGCTGGCGGAGGCGCCGGGGCTGCGCCGGCTGCTCTACCCCTACATCATCGCCAGCCAGGTGGTGCCGAAGCTGGCGCTGGCGCCGCTGTTCATCATCTGGTTCGGCTTCGGCATGACCTCCACCGTGGCGATCACCGCGCTGATCTGCTTCTTCCCGCTGCTGGAAAACACCCTGACCGGGTTGGAGCAGACCGACCCGAACAAGCGCGAGCTGTTCCGCATGCTGCGGGCGACCCGGCTGCAGACCCTGCTGCGGCTGAAGATCCCCTCGGGCCTGCCGGTGATCCTGGCCGGGCTGCGCGTCGCCGTGGTGCTGGCCCTGGTCGGCGCGGTGGTGGGCGAGTTCATCGGCGGGCGGCAGGGGCTTGGCGCCTCGATCATCGCGGCGCAGGGCATGATGGACAGCGCCCTGATGTTCGCCCTGTTCGCGCTCATCACCGCGCTCGGCATGATCGTTTACCAGGCCACCCTCCGTCTGGAGCGGTGGCTTTTGAACCGCCAGTCGAAAGGATAGAGGTATGGTCCTGTTGTCGCGTGCCGCGGGCGTCGCCGCGCTGGTTGCGTCCCTGGCGCTGGGCCTCGCGCTGGGCGACGCCTCCGCTGTCCGGGCCGAGGGGCTGGACAAGGTCACCGTCGCCGGCTGGAGCCAGCCGATCAGCGAGATCACCAACCTGCTGGCCGAACCCGACAAGGGCTTCTTCAAGGCCAAGGGGATCGCTCTCGACTATGTCCCCGGCACCGGCGGCGGGTCGGCAATCCAGACCATGCTGACCGGCAAGGCCGACGTCGCCTTCACCGACCCGGCCTCCTTCTATCTGGCGCTCGACAAGGGCGAGAAGCTGGTCGCCATCTACGACATCTACCCGCAGAACGTCTTCAACGTGGTGTCGCCCAAGGCGCGCAACATCACCAAGCCGGCCGATTTGAAGGGCAAGCGGATCGGCGTCTACAGCCTGTCCAGCGGCACCCGCCAGAACCTGGACGTGCTGCTGCATCAGGTCGGCCTTGCTGAGCAGGACGTCACCATCGAGGTGACCGGCCTGCTGAACTTCGCCCCCGTCATCCAGGGGCAGGTCGACGCGACCGCCGCCACCGACACCGGTCTTTACGTCGCCAAGCTGAAAGGCCTGCCCGAGGTGAACGTCATCGAGGTGCGCGACACGCTGAACCTGCCGAGCGACATCTTCGTGGTGACGGAAGAGGCGTACCGCACCCGGAAGCCGCTGCTGTCGCGCTTCCTCGCCGCCTACCGCGACAGCGCGTCCTGGATGATCGCCAACCCGGAAGAGGCGGCGCGCATCGCCGTGACCCGCGCCATCAACGGCTCGGACGAGGCGGTCAACCTCGGCATCATCAACCTGCGCAACAGCTCGTCCCTGTCCCCGGCGACGGAGAAGGACGGGCTGGGCGCCTTCGAGCCCGGCGTGATGCAGAAGGGCGCCGACACCTTCAAGCAGCTGGGCCTGATCGCCAACCGGCTCGACATGGACCAGCTGGTCCGCACCGATCTGATCCCCAAGTAACGGAGGCGCGACGCGATGGATTTCCAGGGCAGGACGGTCCTCGTCACCGGCTCCAGCCGCGGCATCGGCGCCGCCATCGCCCGCGCCTTTGCGGCCGAAGGGGCGATGGTCGTCGTCAACTACCTCCGCAACGAGGACGCGGCGGCGCGGGTGGTCGCCGACTGCAAGGCGCTGGGCGGCGACGCGCTGGCCTGCCGCGCCGACGTCACCGACGCCGCGGCGGTCGCGGCGATGGTGGAGCGCGCGGTGGCCGAGTTCGGCAGCCTCGACGTCGCGGTCAACAACGCCTTCGCCCCCTATGTCTTCGACCCCGACCGCCGGCGGATGTTCTGGGACACGCCCTGGTCGGACTACCAGACCCAGGTCGACGGCGCCTTGAAGGGGACCTACACCGTCTGCCAGGCGGTGCTGCCGGTGATGAAGCGCCGGGCCGGCGGCAGCATCGTCAACCTGACGACCGACCTCGTGGCGCGGCCGACGGTGCCCTACCACGACTACACCACCGCCAAGGCGGCGCTGACCGGCTTCAGCCGCACCCTGGCGGCGGAGCTGGGACCGTTCGGCATCCGCGTCAACTGCGTGGCGCCGGGGCTGGTCTACCCGACCGACGCCAGCCGGACGACGCCGGAAGCGGTCAAGGACCAGATCGCCGCCCAGACCCCGCTGCGCCGCATCGCCACGCCGGAGGACATCGCCGGCCCGGTGCTGTTCCTGGCCTCGGACTGGAGCCGATTCATGACCGGCCAGACGCTGACGGTGGACGGCGGCCTCGTCATGGCGTGAAGGAACATGGCGTGAAGGGGCACGGCGGCGGCCGGTCACCGCGTCCCTTTACGACGCCGCCGCGCTCCTTACCCCATCATCAGGGAGGGGAGCCACGACACCATCCCCGGAAAGACCCACAGCAGGGCCACCATCACCACCATCAGCGCGAAGAAGGGCAGGCTCGCCTTGCCGATGGTGAAGATGTCGCGGCCGGTCATCGCCTGCAGGACGAACAGGTTGAAGCCGACCGGCGGCGTGATCTGCGCCATCTCCACCACGATGATGATGTAGATGCCGAACCACAGCAGGTCGATCCCCGCCTTCTGCACCATCGGCAGGATGACCGAGGTGGTCAGCACCACCATCGAGATGCCGTCGAGGAAGCAGCCCATGACGATGAAGAACAGCGTCAGCGCCACCATCAGCTGCTCCGGCGACAGCTGGAGGGCGATGATCCATTCCGCCAGCAGGCGGGGGATGCCGGTGTAGCCCATGGCGACGGTCAGGAAGGCCGCGCCGGCCAGGATGAAGCCGATCATGCAGGAGGTGTGGGCGGCGCCGAACAGGCTGTCGCGGAAGGTCCCCCAGTTCAGCGTCCCGGTCACCAGCGCCAGCACCAGCGAGCCGAGCACGCCGATGCCCGCCGCCTCGGTCGGGGTGGCGATGCCGACATAGATCGACCCCAGCACCGCGACGATCAGCAGCACCACCGGGATCAGCGATCCGGTGTCGCGCAGCTTCTCGGCGAGGCTCTGCCGTCCGTCCAGCGGCGGCACCCGGCCGGGGTTCAGCAGCGACCAGCCGCCGACATACAGCATGAACAGGCCGGTCAGGACGATGCCGGGAATGACACCGGCGATGAACAGCCGGGCGATCGACACGTCGGCGGCGACGCCGTAGACGATCATGATGATCGACGGCGGGATCAGCAGCCCCAGCGTGCCGGCGCCGGCCAGCGAGCCGAGGATCAGCATCGGGTCGTAGCCGCGCCGGGTCAGCTCCGGAATGGTCATGCGGCCGATGGTGGCGGCGGTCGCCGCCGAGGAGCCCGACACCGCGGCGAAGATCGAGCAGCCGATGATGTTGACGTGCATCAGCCGGCCGGGCAGCCAGCCGGTCCAGGGCGCCAGCCCCTTGAACATGTCGGACGAGATGCGGGTGCGGAACAGGATCTCGCCCATCCAGATGAACAGCGGCAGTGCCGTCAGCGTCCAGGAGGTGCTGGCGCCCCAGATGTTGGTCGCCATCACCATGCCGATCGGCCGGGCGGTGAACAGCGCCATGGCGACGAAGCCGACGCCGGCCAGCGCCAGCGCCACCCAGACGCCGGCCCCCAGCATCAGCAGCATCGTCACCACGACGACGACGGAGGCGGTTGTCTCGTCCATGGTCAGCCCTCGCTCTGCATCTGGGCGTTCTGGTAGGAGGCGGGGCGGCCCTGCAGCACCGCCAGCAGGTCGTCGACCAGCGCCACCACCAGCACGACCAGCCCGGCGGCCATCGTCGCCTGCGGCATCCACAGCGGGATCGGCAGCACCCCCTGGCTGAGATCGCCGAACTCGTAGGAATCGCTGGTCATGCGCAGCCAGTACCAGGCGAAATAGCCGCTGAGCGCGGTGGCGAAGGCCAGGCACAGCAGCTCCATGGCGCGGCGGGCGCCGCCGCGCAGCCGCTCCACCAGCACGCCGACGCGGATGTGCGCGCCGCGGCGCAGCGCCGGCCCCAGCATCAGGAAGAAGGACGCGGCCATGCAGTAGCCGGCCAGCTCGTCGGCGCCCGGCACCATGCGGCCGAACAGGCGGGAGGCCACCTGGGTGACGATCAGGACGGCGATGAGGGCCAGCGCAACGGCCCCCAGGATCTCGGCGGCACGATAAAGGATGGACAATGCGGTGCGCATGGCGCGACCACCTCCCGCGATCGGTCGTGGTGGAAAGGGCGTGGTGGAGAGGGGCCGCCGGTCCGTCCGCGCCCCCCGCCGATGCGGGGAGGCGCGGTGCCGGATGAGGGCCGCCTACTTGCGATAGGCCGCGACGATGGCCTCGCCGTCGGCGCCGGCGGCCTTGGTCCACTCGTCGGTCATGGTCTTGCCGATGGCGGCGAAGCCGCTTTTCAGCGTGTCCGACGGCGGCAGGACCTTCATGCCGTTGTCGGCCATCGTCTTGTTCAGGTCGGCGGTCTTCTTCTCCCACTCGGCCCAGCCGGCGGCCTCGGCCTTGGCCGCGGCGTCCTGCACCGCCTTCTGGGTGGCGGCGTCCAGCCCCTTCCAGACGTCGGCGCCGATGAAGACCATGTTGCGCGGCAGCCAGGCCTGGACGTCGTAATAGACCTTCACGAAGTCCCAGGCCTTGGTGTCGACGCCGGTCGCGGCCGAGGTGATCATCGCGGTGACGATGCCGGTGCCGAAGGCCTGCGCCACCTCGGCGGCCTCGATCTTGACCGGGACGGCGCCGGTCAGCTCGGCGATGCGGGTGGTGGCCGGGTTGTAGGCGCGGAACTTCTGCCCCTTCAGCCCGTCGACCGAGGCGATCTCGTCCTTCACATACAGGCCCTGCGGCGGCCACGGGATCGAGTAGAGCAGCTTGAGGCGCTGGCGCTCCAGCTTCTTCTCAAGGTAAGGCTTCGACACCTCGTAGAGCTTTTTGGCCGACGCGAAGTCGGTGGCCAGGAACGGCACCGAATCGAGGCCGTAGAGCGGGTCCTCGTTGGCCCAGGAGCTGATCAGGACCTCGCCGAGCTGGGCCTGGCCCGACTGCACCGCCCGCTTGATCTCCGGATGCCGGACCAGCGAGCCGTTGGAATGGACGGTGATCTTGATCTTGCCGCCGGTGGCCGCCTTCACGTCCTCGGCGAACTGGCGCACCGTGATGGTGTGCAGGTTCGTGTCCGGGTAGGGCGTCGGCATGTCCCAGTTTTCCGCGAGCGCGGCGACCGGCACGGCCGCCAGGCCGAGACCGAAGGCGCCGGCGAAGAGCGGGGCGATCATCCGGGCAGCGAGACGCGATCGCAGGGTGGTGGCGGTCATGGTATCGGAAGCTCCCTGTTTGTTGGCCGGAACGGCGGTCTCTGGCGGACGGCGGGGGCGAAAGGCGGACGTCGGCCCGGCGGCGGAGCGTGCCGGCATCCCGCGGCTGGCGATGCCAGAGGACCGCATCGGGACGATGACCTCCATGACCCTGTCCATTCGATATCCAAGGGTCCACCGATCCGGCCGCCCCGTCAAACCCCTCGTCTCACGACCGCGAAAAATCAGCGATATCAGTCCACTCCCACCCGCTTTCCCGCCTCCGCGCCCCAGGAAACGAAGCCGGACGGTTGTGGCGGAAAAGGGAAGGACCCGCAGAGATGTAAAACCGCCCCGCAGGGCGCGCCACGGATTCGGGCGTCAACCGGACGCCGGACTTGACCGAGGCCTGGGCGTTCCGGTCCAGGAAGGCCCAGCGCCACTACGGCCATCACGCCTCCGAGAATCTGCTTCAATGAGGCCTGGGCGTTTCAGCCCAGGAAGACGCCCCTCGTTGACCAGCCACTCGGCCGCGGCCTCAGCGCTTCAATGAGGCCTGGGCGTTTCAGCCCAGGAAGACTGATCGAGAAGGCGCAGCGTCCGGAGACGGCGCAGCTGCTTCAATGAGGCCTGGGCGTTTCAGCCCAGGAAGACGGGCTCCATCTGCCACGACGAGCGCCCGAGCACCTATGCTTCAATGAGGCCTGGGCGTTTCAGCCCAGGAAGACGTTCCTCAAGGGAACGCTGCGGAATGCTGCCAAGCGGCTTCAATGAGGCCTGGGCGTTTCAGCCCAGGAAGACCCCCCGGCGTTACGGCGTGACAGGCCCCCGCGCCCCCGCTTCAATGAGGCCTGGGCGTTTCAGCCCAGGAAGACTCGCCAGCATCGGAGGATGCCATGGGCGATGTTCACGCTTCAATGAGGCCTGGGCGTTTCAGCCCAGGAAGACCTGACGCCGCGGGCGGTCGATCGCCGGATGAAGTCGCTGCTTCAATGAGGCCTGGGCGTTTCAGCCCAGGAAGACGACCTCCTTGCCGATCACCGTGCGCAGCGTGGAGTAGCTTCAATGAGGCCTGGGCGTTTCAGCCCAGGAAGACGTTTCACGCGTCCGACGTTGGCGCTCCCCACCAGCGTGCTTCAATGAGGCCTGGGCGTTTCAGCCCAGGAAGACAGTCCTTCAGGCCGTCCATCGCCTCTTCGCGGATGCTGCTTCAATGAGGCCTGGGCGTTTCAGCCCAGGAAGACGGCGCATCGTCGGAGAGACGGAACCTTTCGCCGAAGGGCTTCAATGAGGCCTGGGCGTTTCAGCCCAGGAAGACAGGCCCTCTCTACCTTTTTGTTCCACCTTCGAACATCGGCCCGGATTCGAGCGGTCCGCGGCCGCGGTGCCTGAATCGGGATTCACGGTGTCGTTTCGTTCTGCACCATGTCCAGGAACCCTTTGGAATCAACGGTCCGCCTCGTGCGAGCGGGTCCCGGGAATCCGCGTGTGCCGGACCGCTCGCGCGGCAGACGGCAGGGGCAGTCTACACGCACCGCGCGCATCGCGCCACCGCGGCCTCGCGCCGGAGGGCTTTGCTGTGGATCGGTCCGTGCGCCGTCCCGACGCTCTCCCGGTCGATGGTCCGTCATCGACCGGGTGGCGCTTGCGGTCACGCCGCGGTGGGGGTGAACAGGCCCAGGCCGAAGTGGCAGGCGTAGCCGAGGGCCAGGGGGCCGGACCATTCCTCCGGCAGGGTGATGTGGAGGAAGCAGCCGGTCGCGTCGGGTTGAGGTTCGGCGCGGTGGGCGCGGGAGCGGTGGAAGTGCAGGGGAAGCAGGCTGCGCCCGCCGATGACGATCGACCGCGTCTCGGTCACCGTCACCTCGTCGGCGCGGTCGGCCGGAACGATGCCGCGCCGCACCAGCAGGCGCCGCACCTCCGCCTGATACCCGCCGCGCTTCAGGTGCCCGGCGGCCAGGAAGGGGGTGGCGCTGACCCAGTGCCGGCTTGTGCCGAGGAAGGGTGCATCGGCCTCGAAGTCCCCGGCGGCGCCGAAGCCCTCCAGCGCCAGCCGCCATTCCTGGCGCGCCTCGGGCGAGCCGTCGTCGTCCGGCTGCCGCCGCTGGTCGCGGACCCAGAGCCGGACGACGCCGTCCAGCGCGGCACGGGCCGGCGCGTCGAACCCCATGGCGGCGCAGACCACGACATGGTCGATGAAGCCGTCGCCGTCGGCGTCCTGCGGCAGCCAGAAGGCGTGGCCGTGCGCCGGGTCCTGGACCAGCCGCTGGCCGTCGGCGTCCTTGCCGGCGAAGACCGCGGGCGCGCGGGGCCGCTTCCGCCCGGATGCCGGATCGACGTCCCAGGGAAAGCGCGCCAGCGTGGCGAGCCGCATCAGCTCGCCGATCTTCACCGCATCCTCGATGCGCGGCCGCGGCCGGCCGGCCAGCAGGAAGCGGGCGACGGTGGGCCGGCTTGCCGACGCCGGTTCCGCTGCCGGACCCTGGCGGGGGCGGGGCAGCGGCGACAGGGGCGCGCGGCGGTACAGCACCTCGCGACTGGCGGGCGGGCGGTTCCAGCCCTGGCGCTGCAGGTCGCCGGTGTCGAGCGCCACGGCGTCGACCAGCCGTTCCGGCAACAGGGCGGCGGTCGGGGCGGTCAGCTTGGCCATGGCCTTGTCCGTCGGCGGTTTGGGTTTGCTCCAGGACGCCAGGACCCGCGCCTCCGCCTCGGCCAGCAGGCGGGCGCGCGCTTCGGCGTAGCGGCCGGCCGGCAGCGCGGTGATCACCCGCACCGTGTCCAGCCGGCGGTCGTCCGGGCGGCGGTCGTCCAAATGGCGGCCGGGCCCGTCCGGCTCCGGTCCACCGCCGTCCGCCTCGGCCCGGCGGCAGTTGACACGCCACGGTTCCGGCTCGGTCGAGACGCGGCAGGCGGCCCAACTCTCGGCCCGGCCCAGATAGCCGATGCGCTCGGCCAGATGGCGCAGCAGGGCGAGCGCGTCGTCTTCCAGCGTCAGGTCGGGCCACAGCGCGACGATCGGGTCGGCGGCGGGAAAGCGGGCGAAGGCGTCGAACACCAGCCTGGTGTCGCCGGCTGCCGCCTGGGGCATGTAATGGCGGCTGTGGGCGTGGACGACCCGGTCCGGCAGGGCGTAGTCGGGCGGCTGTTCGGCCAGGCGGTCGATCAGGGCGGCGAGGGTCTCCTCGGTGAAGGCCTCGCGGTCGGCCTTGCGGAACCAGGTCGCGACCAGCGTGCGCAGGATGCGCCAGGGCTCCGGCGGCCAGGCCACGTCGGCCTCGTTGACGTGGCGGCCCCACGGGGTCGCGTGGTAGCGCCCGGCGGGAAAGGTGAAGACGAGCGCCAGCATCGGCGGCTCACTTCCGCCAGATGACGGTCAAGGCCGGCGGCTGGTTGAGCAGGCCCTCCTTGCCCACCGCCTGGATCAGGTTGGGCAGCGCGGCCTCCAGCTCCGCCAGCGGGGGCAGGGCGAAACCCCCGGGCAGCGTCACCCGCGGCTCCCCCGCCAGGCCGAGGTCGCAGGCGGTGCGCAGCCGCAGGCTTCCGTCCAGGAAGCGCCGGACCTTGTAGAGCGCAAGCGCGACCAGCAGCGTCTCCACCGTCGCGCCCAGGCCGAAGCCGCGGATCTGGTGAAGGTCCAGGTTGAAATAGGCGACGATGCGCCCCGCCACCCACTCGTCGCGCGCGAAGGGGACGTTGCCGAAGCCCTTGGCGGTGTCGCCGCTGGGGCTGACGCTGTCGTTCTTCACGCCGCCGCTGGTCGCCTCGCGCACGTCCCCGGCCTCGATGAAGGCCGACAGCGCGCGGGGCAGGCGCAGACGCCCGCCGGCCAGATCCTTC
This sequence comes from Azospirillum sp. TSO35-2, assembly GCF_003116095.1. Taxonomy (GTDB): domain Bacteria; phylum Pseudomonadota; class Alphaproteobacteria; order Azospirillales; family Azospirillaceae; genus Azospirillum. Next base: position 208,555 of record NZ_LGRA01000018.1, on the reverse strand, counting down.
TTCGCCAGGAACAGGCCGTGCAGCAGCGCGCTGGTGTCGAGCTTCAGGACCACGCGCGCCAGCTTGCGCAGGTCGACCCGCCCCTGCTCCATCGCCGCGAGTTCGGCCTTCAGCAGGTCGAAGACCGTCCGGTCCTTGCCTTCCAGGATGTAGGGCGAGTTCAGCCGGTGCGCCTCCAGGACGGAGTTGGTGAGCGGGACGCCGTTCTCGTCGACCACCTTGACCAGGGGCAGCCCGCCCAGCGGCGCCTGCCAGTCGTCGGCGGCCTCGTCCCAGCAGACTTCTTCCAGGCGGTTCGCCATGCTCTGGGCGCTTTCCACCAGGATCATCTGCCCGTTGCCGTCCGGCGCCGGGTAGACGGCGTGGCCGAGGTTGGGGAAGCCGGTCGGCTGGAAACGGGTGCCCTGGAGCGGCTTCAGGTCCGCCTCGATCAGCAGGCGCGGTGCGGTCGCAAGCGGGGAGAGGTCAAGCGGCATGGTCGGCGGTCTCCGTTTCGGCGTCGGTATCGGTGTCGGCGTTGGGCGGCGGGTAGGCGCGCAGGATCGTCCGGACCAGCCCGGCCTCGTCGAGGGGGATGAGCAGGGCAGCGGCAAGGCGTTGGGGATCGACCGGGGGGCCGGCCCCGTTCACCGCCGCCTGGAAGGGCGAGGCGATGCCGGAGGCGTGGGCACGCCGCAACGCGTCGCGCACGGCCTGCGTCACCGACCCGTCGCCTGTCCGCCCCTTGGACAGCCGGGCCACCAGACCCGGCGGGATGGGCAGCGCCCGGTCCTCGGGCAGCAGGCGCACGGGGCGGTCCCCGATGATGCGGTCCTTGATGATCCGTTCCCGGTGCAGCCGGTCGGCGGGCGTGAACAACGGCTTCAGCGCGGCATAGGCCAGCGGCATCGCCGCCGGCGCCACCGCCGTCCGGGACAGCCCGCGGTGGCCGGGCCGGACCCAGACCAGCCCGGCCAGCAGGGCGGCGCAACGCGCGTCGTTGAACGACGCGCCGCCGTCGAGGAAGGCGAGCACGGCCGGCAGCGGCGCCCCGACGGCGGCGCACAGCGGGTCGGCCACCCCGGCCTCGCGCGCCGTGCGGTCGATCAGCCGGCGTTCCAGCACCGTGACGAGGTTGCGCGGCAGGTCGCCGTCGTTCCACACCGCCTCCAGCCGGCCGTTGCGGGTGCCGGGCTTGTGGCGTTTGTCGTCGTACCAAAGCGGATCGCCCGTCAGCGGCCGGGTGAGGTCGAGCGGGGCGAAGTGCGCGGCCATCGGCAGCAGCGCCGGCGCTGCGTCCGGGGCAGCGTTCGGGGTGGCGGCCGGCGCATGCCCCAGGCTGGCCAGCGCGGCCGCGACCTGGACCTCCGGCGACCCGTCATCGGCCAGCCGCAGCCAGCGGCCGGACAGGGCGGGCGGCGCCGTCAGGGACTCCCGTGCCTCGGGGGCAACGGCGAGGTAACGCGCCACCGCGCCCAGCGCGACCAGGGCGGCCTGCACCTCGTTCGGCCCGGCGTCCGGCACGGCCAGGGCGAACAGCGCGTCGTCCAGGCGCCGGGCCAGGACGCGGGCGCGGGCCCCGGTCTTGCCGCCGCGCAACCGCAGCCGCACCCGCTCCAGCCAGTGGCCACGCTCCAGCTCGGCGATCAGGTCGACGGTCTTGGGTGGAACGACCCCCACCGGGTGGCGGCCGAGCGGCGTCGCCAGATAGGCCTTGCCGGCGCGCATGACGAAGCCGTAGCGCTGGAACGCCGCGATCCCGCGCGACGCGCCGAGCGCCGCGGCGGCACGGGCGAATTCCAGCCCGTCGCGCGCGGTGCGACCGTTCAGCACGGCCCGGCCTTCCGCCAGGAAACGGCCGATCTCCGCGGCGGTGGTCGGGCGGGACCACAGCGGTGCCCAGAACTCCGCCCGCGCGTCGCCCTCGTCCTCCACCCCGATGCCGCCCCAGCCGGCGCCGGTCGTCCGCACGGTGAAGGGGAAGCTGGCCCCGGACTGGCGGGCGCTCTCGTTCCGCCGGGTCAACGCGCCGGCGAACATCAGCGTCCCTTCGATCATCAGGACGAAGTCCCAGGGGTTGAGGTTGGAGGCGCCCTCGAACCCGGCGGTGGAGTTGGGGCCACCGGCCGCCCCGGGGGCGAACTGCCCGATCGCCGCGTCGCTCAGCCCGCTGGCGGCGTCGCCGAACAGCGCCGCCGGCAGCACCTCGGCGGCGTCCGGCCGCGCCGCGCCGGTCTCGGCGTCGAACAGCCCGCGCGGCGTCCGGGCCGAGGCGAGGCGCCGCATGAAGTTGTTGGTGAAGTCCAGCCGCCCGTCGTTGCCGCCGGTGCCGAGCAGCGGCGGAAACAGCAGATCGTCGCGCGACAGGGCCAGCGCGGCGTCGATCCAGCTCAGCGCCTCGTCCGGCAACCGGCCGCGCAGCTGCAGGACGAAGGCGGTCTTGGCATCGCCCTGCGGGCGCTCTTCCAGCCCGGCCTCGGCCAGCGCCCGTTCGCAGCCGGCCATCGCGGCGCGCAGCCCGGCGAAGCGGTCCGCCGGGCTGTCCAGCAAGGGCGTGAAGCCGTCGCGGTTGTCGCCGGCGAAGAAGCCGCTGCCGCCGTTCCACGGCGCCACCACCGGGCTTGGCCGGTAGTCGTTCAGGAAGAAGGCCAGCAGCTCGTCGCGGCTCAGCCGGGTGCGGAGGTGGAAGGTTTCGTCCTGCCACCAGCCGCGGGCATCGCCGTCCGCCTGTTCGGCGACCAGACGCAGGATGCCGAGCGCCTTGAGATAGCCGGCCAGCGGCGTGGGCGCGCAGCCGGCAAGGGCGTGCGCCTGCGGTTCAGCGTTCACCATCGCGTCCTCCCTCCCGATCCGCCGCCTGCTCGTCGGCCGAGGCGCGCCAGTCGGCGATCCGCAGCAGGGACTCCAGCCAGGCGAGCCGGAACGGTCCGTGGTCGGCCAGCAGGCGCCCGGCGCGGGCGGACCAGCTCGGTTCTCCCGCCGGGGTGTCGCCCAACTCCATCAGGTCGAGGGTGAGGGCGACCGGATCGGACCGCGTGCCGTTGCCCAGATCCACCAGCGGCAGTTCGTCGCCCTCGTGGACGCCGCGCGCGAAGCGGGTGACGCCGGCCGGCGCCCTTTCGGTCGGCAGGGCGCGCAGCGACAGCCGCACCTTGCCGTGATGGGCGGCGATCAGATAGGCGGTCAGCTCCGCCCCCGCGTCGCCGCCACGCTGCTGGAGGTAGGCGAGCGCCGAGGCCAATTCGTGCCGGAAATAGGCCCGGCCCCTGGTCCGGTCGTAGGCGGCGGCCTTGGCGAGCGGCCGGCCGTCCCAGCCCGCGGGCTTGACCATCCGCTCCTGGAAGGCGGGGTGCGCCTTGCCGACATCGTGCCAGCGGGCGGCGGTGACCACCGCGGCCTGCGCCGCCGGGTCGATCGCGCCGCGTCGGTCCAGGGCGGTGCACAGGGCGTGTGCCGCCGCCGCGACATGGCCGAGATGGGTGGTCAGCGCGACCGGCCGGTTCTGGCGGCTGTCGCGATCGTCGTCGTGGCTTTCGGCGTCGTGGCTCTGGGTATCGTGGCTTTCGGCGTCGTGGCTCCCGGGGCCGTCCGGCGGCTCGACCGTCGACACGGGCACCGGCGGTGCGGTGATCTCCGGCGCGAGGCCGATGTCGGGGCGATAGCCGCCGTCCGCCGCGTCCAGCATGACCACCAGACCCGGCCAGGGCCGGCTGTTGCCGAGCGGCATCCACACCGCGTCCCGGCCGGGCTTCGCCATCGGGTCGAGCCGCCAGCCGGACCGCTCCTTCAGCAGTTCGGCGGCGCGGCGGATCGGCACGGCGCACAGCTCCTCCCGCCCGGGCAGGGGCTGGCGCGACGGCTCCAGCGCCGCGAAGTCCCGCCAGAACACCTGGAAATCGGTGTCGCGGGCGTCGCGGATGAAGGGGCTGACGTCGATGTCGAAGCCGGTCAGGTCGGGATCGGTGTCGAACAGGTCGAGCAGATCCTTGCGCCGCAGGACGTGCCGCAACGGCGGCCCGCGGTCGGGTGGCGGCAGGTTGGCCGGCGCGGCGTCGGTCAGCGACGCCAGCCGGCGGCGCGCGTCCGCCAGCTCCTCCGGCGGGTAGGGGGCGGCCAGCTCGCCCTTGGGGTCGTCCAGGTCGATCCAGCGGATCTCCGCCCCGTCCGCGCATTCGCCGTAGCGGTTGACCCGGCCGAAGCGCTGGACCAGCGACGACCAGGGCGCCAGTTCGGTGAACAGCACGGCGGAGGTGACGTCCACCCCGGCCTCGATCGCCTGGGTCGCCACCACGATGCGGCCGGCGCTGCGGTGGTCCGGGGCGCCGTTGTCCGGGGCGCCGGCCTCCGGGGTCGCCGGGCCGGTGAGGCGTGCCAGCTGGGCCTGCCGCTCGGCCGGGCGGAACCGGCTGTGGAGCAGCAGCAGCCGGTCCGCGCCGGCCGGCCCCAGCCGCTGGAGCAGAATCCGGTACACCTCCTGCGCCCGCGCCACGGTGTTCAGGATGATCAGGGTGGTGCGGCCGGGGCGATGGCTCTCCAGCACCTCGCCGGCCAGCGCCGCGGCGTAGGCGGCAACGTCCTTCCTCGTCGTCCCATCGGGCCGCGCCGCCGCCGGACCCACCCGCTTGCGCGCCTCCACCAGCAGGCGCCTCACCCGGGGTGAGGTGGCATCCTCGGGCACGTCGTCGGGCACGCGCAGGACCCGGGCCGGGGCCGGATGGTCCACCGTGGCGAGCCAGCCGGGGTCCAGGGTCGCCGACAGCCACAGCGACCGCGCCGGCCGGATGGTGCCGAGCGCATTGCGCAACCCGTGGAGTTGGGCCGAGGTGGCCAGCCCGGCGCCCATCGCCTGCACCTCGTCGAACACCCATTGGGCGTCGCTGTGCAACAGCGCGAAGTCGACCGGCCAGCGGAAACGGCTCATGCCGTACCCACGCATCAGGGCGCGGCTCAGCAGCATGTCCTGGGTGCCGATCAGGATGGCGGGGCGGTCCGGACACCGCACCCAGGGCGGCGGCGCCTTGTCGCGCTCGCCCCCGCCCATCAGGACGGCGACGCCGTCGTCGGGATGGGGCAGGGGCCGTTCCGCCGTCCCCTGGTCCTCCGCCGCGCCGAGATTGGCCAGGAAACGCCGGACCTGCGCCTCGGTCTGCTCCACCAGCGTCCGCATGGGAAGGCAGAGCACCAGCCGCAGCGGCGTCGATTGCGGCGCGTTCTGCCGCTGCCACAGCCACCCGAGCACGACCGCCGCCGTCTTGCCGAGCCCCGTCGGGGCGATCAGCACCTCCGGCCAGGGCTCCAGCGCCAACCGCCGCTGGTAGTCGTAGGGAGCCCGGAGCGGGTCCCCCATGGCGCGGGCGAAGAAGGAATCGAAGGGAATCACGGCGACGGCTCCCGCACAGCCAAAACACGCACTCAGCCCGACGGAGGCGCACTTTCAGACGCGAAGCTGCGCATCGGAGCGCGGTTTGTTGGATTTGATCTTAGTTTTTGCAATCTTCAGATTGCAACGCCGATCATGATCCTCGGCGTGGGTTGCGCATCCCGGGCCTCCGGGCGGCCGCCTGGGACGTTGCGATTGAACCCGGCGCCGGGGCTCGTCCAACGGGCTGGTCCGGGCTTGCTGGCGCAAGGGATTGGCGGCATGATGGATGGCTAGGGCCGCCGGAGTTCACACCATGCCGCTGCCACCGCCTGCAAAGCTGCAAGAGCTTGCGCGGATCTTCCGCGACAACGCGCCGCCCCTGTCGAAGCTCGAACCGTTCAGCGAGACGAAGGCGAAGCTCGCCAAATATTCCAAGATGCTGCTGATCGCCTCGGCGCAGACCGGCCTTCAGACCGGGGTGACCATGCTGTCCGGTGCGCCGACGGTGGCGGTCAGCGTCGGCATCGGCTCCATCGCCCTGTTCCCGCTGGGGGCGGCGCTGGGGCCCTGGCTGGGCGCGCTGGCCATCGGCCTGAAGGCCAACGGCATCTTCGCCCTGCACGACCTGCGCAGCAGCGCCGGCGGCAAGGGCGACAACGCCTACACCTGCACCTGCGGCCACTGCGTCACCAACCTGACCTACGTCATCGACCGCAAGGAAGCGAACACCGCGATCATGGCGCTCGGCATCTTCACCGGCGGGCTGACCATCATCGTCGACCGCCTGAACTCGATCCGCAAGAGCTTCCAGAAGAACCGGCCGAAGGAGAAGATCTGCGTCAGCATGATCGACGGCGCCCGCGGCGGCTGCCTGTGCGCCATCGCGTCGGTCATGATGCTGTGCGGCGAGTGGAAGCAGGACGAAAAGGCCGACGCCGCCCTGGCCGCCGAGGCCATCGCCGTCATCTGGTCGAGCGACGGGCACGCGCGCCTGAAAAGCAAGTGGTGAGGCCCCGCAGCGCCTGACGGCGGCGTCCCCCGCCGCCGGGCTGCGCGCCGTCCCCGCTTACGGCATCGCCTTTTCCGCCGCCGTGTGGGCGGTGGCGAACTGGTCGTTCAGGAACGCGCTGACGTCCCCGCAGATCGCGGCGACCTGCCGGGTGCCGGCGACGTAGTCGGTGCAGCGTTCCACCGACCAGGAGGCCGGACGCTCGACCGCCAGCGCGCGCAGGATGGAGATCTGCTCACCCATCTTGATGCGCTTGGCGCCGTCGCTGGCGGTGGCGAGCCGTGCGGCCTGGGCGGTCTTGCGCTCCTTGATCGGCAGCGAGCCGACGTCGGCGGGGTCGGTCACCGCCTCGACCAGGGCGGCGATGGCGCTGCCGAACTGTTCCCGGATCGTGGCGAGGGACGCGTGCCCGTCCTCGACGACGTCGTGCAGCCAAGCGGCCGCGACCTCGTCCGGCGTGCCTCCGGCCCTGGCCACCAGCTCCGCCGTTTCGCTGAGGTGCGTCACGAAGGGCGCGCGCGACGAACCCGGGCGATAGATGCCGTCATAGATCTCCGCCGCATACCGCAGGGCGGACGTCACAATGCTCGCATCGGTCATGCGATGTCTCCAGTGTTTGGCCGCCCGCAGGAAGAGCTGCGGGGGCTTCGTGCACCGGCCACCTTATGCCCAGCGCGGCGACGGCGGTTTGCAATGGATCAAATGCGACGAAGCGCCTCAGTTCAACGCACCGACTGTTCGGCCGTGCCGCCGGCACTCCGCCCGGAGCCTGGACGCCGGCCGGCGCCCCGCGCCTGCCGCCGCCGCCCGCAAGATCGGCGGCGAGGTGAACCCGGCCAATCCGACGCGGGTGGAAGGCGACGATGGCTCCGGCTAAGATCCCGGTAATTCCCTGGCCCGGCGGAATGCGCGACGATGGCGCACGGTCGGTGTTCTAGAGTGTGATCGGTTCAAGCGGAATCGCTTGAAGCGTGAATCACACGGAAAACCAAAAGCTTAGAGTCCATCAGGCGCTTCAATGAGCGCCTGATGGACTCTAAACCTGCAGGAAAGGATGCGCCATGCCGTCACGCCGCCCCGCGACCCCACCCTGGTCACCGTTCGCCCGCCCCGACGGGTCCTGCCTCGGCCGTCCGCCCGAGGAGGATCGCGAGGACCCGGTGCCCACGGCGCCCGCCGGCCCCGAGGATCCGCCCGCCGACCCGGCCGCTCCGATGAATCCGGCTTGATCCGCCCGGGGCAGGCCGCGCGCGGTCAGGACTGCAACGGCTCCCTGTCCTCCTGCGGTTCGGGCAGGCGCCGGGTGGTGGCGCGCAGAACGGCGACCAGCCCCAGCGCCGCCAGCACCATCGCGCCGACCAGATTGGTCCGGATCGCGCCGCCATAGACACAGCTGGTGAGGTACAGCGCGGCGATGCCGATGGTCAGGGCGGTCACCGGCAGGCCGAAATGCAGGAACGCGACGAACGGCATGTGGTGGCCGTCCTTTTCCAGCAGCCCGACGGTGGTGACGTTGGCGCTGGCGCCGATCAGGGTGCCGTTGCCGCCCAGGCAGGCGCCGAGCGCCAGCGCCCACCACAGCACGTTGGTGGTGAGCTGGAGGTCGGCCCCGTCCAACCCGGCCGCGGCGAACTCGGCGGAGAAGGAGCCGACCAGCACGCGCACGATGGCGACGGCGGCGATGGTGTAGGGGATGTTGTCGACCACCGCCGACACCACGGCGCTGAAGACCAGGATCAGCAGCGCCGCGGTCAGCAGCTTGGCCTGGAGCCCCAGGCCGAAACCGGCGGAGACCGCCTGCACCAGATCCTGCAGCGCCGCCGCGGCGGTCGCGATCAGGCCGGTGTGCTCGGCGGAGCTGATGGCCATGAACAGGAAGATGAAGAAGCCCAGCGTCAGCCATTCGATCCCATGCTCGAACCCATGGGTGAAGACATGCTCCGCCTTCTTGGCGCCGATCGCGGCGCGCAGGATGACGTGGCGCCCGGTCATGGTCAGCACCGCCCCGGCGAAGGCGATGACGCCGACCGGCAGATGGGTCAGGCTGTGGGTGAAGAAGCCCAGGAAGGTCAGCCCGACGACGCCCAGCGTCCAGGACAGGACCTTGACGTCCTGCAACTCCACCGCGTCGATCTCATCGGCGACGACGGTATGGGCGCCCGCCAGATCCTCGCGGTACCAGAAGGCGCTGAAGGCGCAGAGCGCGACGATCATGACGATCACCGGCACGGTCAGGAAACAGATGAAGTCCATGAAGGACAGCCCGGCGGCCACGCCGACGATGACGTTGGGCGGATCGCCGATCAGCGTCGCGGTGCCGCCGATGTTGGCCGCCATGACCATCGGCATCGCCAGCGCCCACACCGACAGCCGCAGGCTGCGCGCCGCCTTGGCGACGACCGGCGCCATGAACAGCACGGTGGTGACGTTGTCGGCGAAGGCCGACAGCACGGCCGTGGCGGCGATGACGGTGTTCGCCAGCCGCTTCGGCCGGCCGCGGGTCCAGGCCACCATGCGGGCGTTCAGCCAGTCGAACACCCGGCTTTCGATCAGGACCGAGACGATCGCCATCATGCTGCCCAGCAGGAAGATGACGTTCCAGTCGACCGACCGCACCGCGGTATCGAAATCCATGATGCGCAACGGCGTCGCCGCCGACAGCAGCAGCATGACGGCGACGACGGCGCCGGCCGCCAGCGTCTTGTGGAAGGCCTCGACGATGAGGATGGCGAACAGCGCGACCAGCAGCACCCCGACGGCGACCTGGGCGCCGCCGCTGGTCGCATACTCGACGTGACCGGCCTCCGCCAGGGTCGGGGTTGCCGGCAGCACAAGCAGCCCGGCGGTCAGGGCAGCGGAGATCTTGTTCATGGCGTGCTCGTCCCTTTTGCCCGGACGGTCGTCCAGACCCGCATGCGGAAATCCGGTGCCGGGAGAAGGGACCGGGCGGGGCGTCGGACCCCGCCCGGTTTCCCGCACCGTGGTTTCCACCGGGCAAGCATACGCGGCGGTGCGGGAGAGATCGACCGAATGCCGGCGGCGCGGGCACGCGTAATGTCGCAGGGGAGGTCTGCGGCATTCTGTCCGGAATCGGCGCGGCCCCCCACTTCGCGCTTGTGTTGACAGTTGATATACTAGTATTGCAGTTATGCAGGACGCGTCGCGCCACGGGCCGGCCGTCTGGAACGGACCCGATCCGCCTGGGGCGGATGGCCCAAGAGCGCTGGGGAGCGGCCACATGGCCCTGCAGATCGACCAACGCGGTTGTGGACACGGCGATACCGGTGGCGACGGCCGCCGTCACCGCAAGCGATGCGGCAGGACGCAGGCATCCTCCCGCCACACACCCCCTGCCGGGCAAACCACGCCCCGATCGATGGCCCTGATCCATGCCCGGGCCGCGCGCCGTCCGGTCGCCGATCGCTCGCTCAAGGAGTACCAGCCATGAACATCAAGTCCCGGATCGACCGCATTCCCGGCGGGATGATGATCGTTCCCCTGTTTCTCGGCGCCTGCCTGAACACCTTCGCGCCGGGCACGGGCAAGTTCTTCGGGTCCTTCACCAACGGGCTGATCACCGGCACCCTGCCGATCCTGTCGGTGTGGTTCTTCTGCATCGGCGCCAGCATCAGCCTGAAGGCCACCCCGATCGTCCTGCGCAAGAGCGGCGTCCTGGTCTCGGTCAAGATCCTGACCGCGGCGCTGGCCGGCATCCTCGCCTCCTGGTTCATCCCGACCGAGGGCATCAGCTCGGGCTTCCTCAGCGGCCTGTCGGTGCTGGCGATCATCGCCGCGATGAACGACACCAACGGCGGCATGTACATGGCGCTGATGCAGCAGTACGGCACCAAGGAGGAGGCCGGCGCCTTCTGCCTGATGTGCCTGGAGTCGGGACCCTTCATGACGATGGTCACGCTGGGCATCGCCGGTCTGGCGGTCTTCCCGTGGCAGACCATGGTCGGCGCCCTGCTGCCCTTCGTCATCGGCTTCGCGCTGGGCAACCTGGACAAGGACCTGCGCGCCTTCTTCACCCAGGGCGTCACCGTCATGGTGCCGTTCTTCGCCTTCGCGCTCGGCAACAACCTGAACTTCACCACCATCCTGAACACCGGCCTGCTCGGCATCGCGTTGAGCCTGGCGGTGATCGCCGTCACCGGCACGACGCTGGTGCTGGCCGACATCTTCCTGGCCAAGGGCAACGGCACCGCCGGCATCGGCGCCGCCTCCACCGCCGGCGCGGCGGTCACCGTCCCGCCGATCATCGCCTCGATCGAGCCGTCCTTCGCCCCCAGCGCCCCCGCCGCCACCGCCCTGGTCGCCACCTGCGTCGTCGTCACCGCCCTGCTGACCCCGCCGCTGACCGCCTGGTGGGCCCGCAACTTCGGCGTCCTGTCGGAGCGCTACCAGAAGGCCGAGGCCGCCAAGGCCGCCGCGTTCGAAACCGCCGCCGCCGAGTGACACGGCACGCCTGACGAGTGAAACGGCACCCCGAGAGGACCAGCCCGATGACCGACCGTTCCGAAGCCCTGTCCCAGGCCGTCGAGGCCCTGCTCGCCAGCCGGCAGACCCGCCAGCCGCTCCAAGCCCTTCCCGAGGGCGCGCGCCCCGCCGACAAGGACGAGGCCTACGCGATCCAGAACGAGGTGGCGCGCCGCCTGGGCCCCGTCGTCGCCTGGAAGGTCGGCGCCTCCGGCCCGGACGCCGAACCGTCCTGCGCCCCGATCAACGCCGCCACGCTGTTCTTCGGCACCGAGCGGCTGCCGGCCTCCATGTTCAACGTGATCGGCATCGAGGCCGAGATCGTCTACCGCTTCGCCCGTGACCTGCCGCCCCGGGAAGAGCCCTGGAGCCGCAGGGAGGTGCTGGACGCCGTGGCCTCCGTTCATCCGGGCTTCGAGATCTGCGACACCCGCTTTGCCAAGTACGGCTCGCTCGACCCGCTCAGCCACATGGCCGATCAGGCCAACCACGGCGCGCTGATCGTCGGCCCGGCGGTCGGCAACTGGCGCGGGGTCGACCCGGTGGGGCAGCCGCTGATGCTGGCGATCGACGGCAAGCTGGTCGTCGACGTGCTCGGCGGCAACAGCGCGGTCGATCCGGTCCGCCTGCTGGTGTGGCTGGCCAACGTCGGCGCGCGGCCGTTCGGCGGCCTGCATGCCGGCGACACGGTGACCACCGGCTCCTGCACCGGCACGATCTTCATCGAACCCGGCAGCCGCAGCGTCGCCCGCTTCGCCGACATCGGCAGCATCGAGTTGACCGTGCAGTGACCGCAGGCCCGGCCTGCGCCGCATCCTAGACGAAATCCATTGCCGGCGGCCCCACCGATGGGGCGCCGCCCACCGAAACGAGGGTTCTCCGATGAAGATCAACGTCCGATACGCCAACCATCCCGACGATGTGCGCGGCTACGACACGCAGAAGCTGCGCGATCATTTCCTGGTCGAAACGCTGTTCGAGGCGGACGAGACGGTGCTGACCTACAGCCACGTCGACCGCTTCATCGTCGGCGGCGCCATGCCGGTGGCCGGCCCGATCACGCTCGATTCGGCCAAGGAGATCGGCACCGCCACCTTCCTGGAGCGGCGGGAGCTTGGCGTCTACAACGTCGGCGGCCCCGGCCGCGTCACGGTGGACGGCGCCGTGTTCGACCTCGACCCGCGCGACGCGCTCTACGTCGCCCAGGGCAGCGTCGATGTCCGGTTCGAAAGCCTGGACCGCAGCCGCCCGGCCAAGTTCTACCTCGCCAGCACCCCGGCCCACGCCCGGTTCGAGACGATGAAGATCTCGGCGGCGCAGGCCAAGCAACGCCCGCTCGGCAGCCAGGACACCTCGAACGAGCGGGTCATCTACCAGATGATCCACCCCGACGTCTGCCGCACCGCGCAGCTCGTCATGGGCATGACCATGCTGAAGCCGGGCAACATGTGGAACAGCATGCCCTGCCACACGCATGAGCGCCGCTGCGAGGTCTATTTCTACTTCGACGTCCCCGAAGACGCCCGCGTCTTCCACTTCATGGGCCAGCCGACCGAGACCCGCCACATCGCGATGGCGAACGAGCAGGCGGTGATCTCGCCGTCCTGGTCGATCCATTGCGGCGTCGGCACCCACAACTACACCTTCATCTGGGCGATGGGCGGCGACAACCAGACCTTCGACGACATGGACGCCGTTCCCATCTCGACCATTCGCTGAGCGGAGACCACGATCATGAGCAATCCTTTCGACCTCTCCGGCAAGGTGGCGCTGGTCACCGGCGCCAACACCGGCATCGGCCAGGGCATCGCCGTGGCGCTCGCCCGCGCCGGCGCCGACATCGCGGCGGTCGACATCGTCCCGTTGGATGAAACCAAGGGTCTGGTCGAGGCCGCCGGCCGCAAGTTCCACGCCATGAAGGCCGACCTCACCAGCATCGCCCCGGTCGCCGGGCTGGTGGAGGAGACGGTCGGCACCTTCGGCAAGGTCGACATCCTGGTCAACAACGCCGGGCTGATCCGCCGGGCCGACGCGGTCGACTTCACCGAGGCCGACTGGGACCTGGTGATGAACATCAACATCAAGACGCTGTTCTTCCTCTGCCAGGCCTTCGGCCGCTACGCCATCGACAACGGGCGCAAGGGCAAGATCATCAACATCGCGTCGATGCTGTCCTTCCAGGGCGGCATCCGCGTGCCGTCCTACACCGCGTCGAAGAGCGGCGTCGCCGGCATCACCAAGCTGCTGGCCTGCGAGTGGGCGGCCAAGGGCATCAACGTCAACGCGCTGGCGCCGGGCTACGTCGCCACCAACAACACGGCGCAGCTGCGCGCCGACGCCCAGCGCAGCGCCGAGATCCTCGGCCGCATCCCCGCCGGCCGCTGGAGCGAGCCCGGCGACCTCGGCGGTCCGGCGGTGTTCCTGGCGTCGGAGGCGTCCGACTACGTCCACGGCACCATCCTGCCGGTCGACGGCGGCTGGCTGGCGCGCTGAACGCGATGGACGCCGCTCCCGACCGCCGGACGGACGTGTTCGTCCTGGATGACGCCGTCGCCTGGGAAGACCTGGGCGGCGGGGTCCGCCGCAAGATCCTCGGCTACAACCCGACCATGATGATGACCCGCGTCGCCTTCGACGCGGGTGCCGTCGGCGCCCCGCACCGGCACCCGCACCACCAGTGCGCGGTGGTGGAGAGCGGCGTCTTCGACGTGACGATCGACGGCCGCACCCAGCGCCTGTCGGCCGGCGACGGCTACATCGTCCCGTCGAACGCCCTGCATGGCGTCGTGGCGATCGGGCCGGGGGTCCTGCTCGACATCTTCACCCCGATGCGCCAGGACTTCCTGGACTGAACGCCTTTCAGGCTCTCCGCCATCCCGGCCGGGGTGGCGGAGGGGGCGCGTGCAGCAAGCAATGTTTCATTGCGACATGCCGATCACTATCAATCGTTCGACATATCGACCGGTCCGCCCACCGCGCTACATGATCCTTCAGGACGTTGTCGTGCCAGGGAGGATCGATGCGGAGGACGATGGCCTTAGAGGACATCCACGACATCCGTGTGCTTGGGGCCGGCGCGGACACCGTCGTGCTGTCGCATGGGTTCGGCTGCAATCAAACGGTCTGGCAGCCGATCGCCGATGGGCTCGCCTCCTCCTTCCGCCTCGTGCTGTTCGACCTCATGGGGTGCAACCGGCGCAGCGCCGCCGTCTTCAACGCCGGCACGCACCGCCATCTCGACGCCTTCGCCACCGACCTGATCGCGGTGCTGGAGCATGTGGACGCCGGACCGGTGAGCTATGTCGGCCATTCGATGAGCGGCATGATCGGCGTCCTGGCGTCGATCCGGCGTCCGGATCTGTTCCGCAAGCTCGTTCTGATCGAACCGTCGCCCTGCTACCTGAATGTCGATGGCTACAAGGGCGGCTTCGAGAAGGAGGATTTGGAGGGGATCTTCGACGCGGCCCGGCACAATTATGTGTCCTGGACCCAGCGTTTCGCCCCGTTCATCGTGGGGAGCGCACCCTCCAGCGCCGCCACCGGCGAATTCAGCAGGGGGCTGCTGGCGATGCAACCCGACATCGCGCTGTCCATGCTGGTGACGATCTTCACGTCGGATGTCCGCAGCCGATTGCCGCTGGTCGGGACGCCGACGGTGGTGGTCCAATCCATCCGGGATCCGGCCGTGCCGATGGAGGTCGCGGAGTTCATTCGGGACAGCATTCCCGATTGCCAACTGGAAATCGCCGAGGCGGAGGGGCATCTGCCACACCTGACGGAGCCGGACCTGATGCTCGGCATTCTGAGGCGGCATCTGCCCTGAAGGGGGCAAACTGGGGTGGGTCGCCGTGGGGCCTGTCGGCACCCGGCTGCCCGACCCATATGGAGGTGCTCCCGGCCCGCCGCGGCCGGCCAGAGCTTGGGACAGGATCCATGCAGCACACGACGCTCCGTCCGTTTCCAGCCGATTTCCTGTGGGGTGCGGCGTCGGCCGCCTATCAGGTGGAAGGCGCCTGGGACGCGGACGGCAAGGGGCCGTCGGTGTGGGACCGCTTCTGCAAGGAGCCCGGACGGACCTTCCAGGGCAGCAACGGCGACGTCGCGGTCGACCATTACCACCGGTTCGCGGACGACATCGCGCTGATGGCCGAGGCGGGGCTGACGGCCTATCGCTTCTCGGTCAGTTGGCCGCGCGTCCTTCCCGAAGGCCGCGGTGCGGTGAACGAGGCCGGGCTGGCCTTCTATGAACAGCTGATCGACGGGCTGCTCGCCCATGGCATCCGGCCGGTGCTGACGCTCTATCATTGGGACCTGCCCCAGGCGCTGCAGGACGCCTATCAGGGCTGGGAGGACCGGCGGATCATCGATGATTTCGAGGCCTATTGCGTGATCCTGTTCCAGCGCTTCGGCGACCGGGTGAAGCATTGGGTCTCGCTCAACGAGCAGAACTACAACCTGACCAACGCCTACCAGCTCGGCACCCACCCGCCGGCGGTCCAGGACCGCAAGCGCTTCTTCCAGGCCAACCACCACGCCTTCCTGGCCAACGCGCGGGTGATTGCCGCCTTCCGCCGCTGGGTCCCGGACGGCCGGATCGGCCCGAGCTTCGCCTATTCGCCGGCCTACCCGGCCTCGGCGAGCCCGTCCGACATGCTGGCCTTCGAGAACGCCGAGGAGTTCACCAACCATTGGTGGCTCGACCCCTATTGCCTCGGCCGCTACCCGCGCTCGGCGCTGGCTTGGCTGAGGGAGGTCGGCGAGGCGCCGGACCTGCTGCCCGGGGACCTGGACCTGCTGGCGTCAAGCCGTCCGGACTTCATCGGCGTGAATTACTACCAGAGCCTGACCTTCACCGAAAACCCGCCCGACGGGGTGACGATGCAGCGCATCAACACCTCGGGCCAGAAGGGCACCACGCCGGCCAGCGGCGTGCCGGGGCTCTACCGGACGGCGACCAACCCGCATCTCGCCACCACCAACTGGGACTGGGCGATCGACCCGACCGGGCTGCGCATCGGCCTGCGCCGGCTGGCCTCGCGCTACGGCCTGCCGATCCTGATCACCGAAAACGGCCTCGGCGAGTTCGACAGGCTTGAAGACGGCGACCGGGTGCATGACCCCTACCGCATCGCCTACCTGCGCGATCACCTGACCGCCTGCCGCGCGGCGATGTCCGACGGCGTCGATCTGCTGGGCTATTGCGTCTGGTCCTTCACCGACATCCTGAGCTGGCTGAACGGCTACCAGAAGCGCTACGGCCTCGTGTACGTGAACCGCGACGAGCGGGACGAGAGGGATCTCCGGCGCGTCCGCAAGGACAGCTTCTTCTGGTATCGCGACATCATCGCCCGGAATGGGGCGGACCTGTAGCGCGGCTTTCGGCGCACAATGAGGAGTGGTGACATGCCGACCGACGACCCCTTCGACCTCCAGCGGTTCATCGACGCGCAGGAGCCGGTCTTCACGGCGGTGATGAATGAACTGCGGGACGGGCGCAAGCGCAGCCACTGGATGTGGTTCGTCTTCCCGCAATTGCGCGGGCTTGGCCGCTCGCCGACCGCCCAGCTCTACGGCATCGCCTCCCTCGACGAGGCGCGGGCCTATCTCGCGCACCCGATCCTCGGCGCGCGGCTCGATCAGGCCACCCGCGCCGTGCTGGCGGTGCCGGAGCGCTCGCTCCACGCGATCTTCGGCTCGCCCGACGACATGAAGTTCCGCTCCTCCATGACCCTGTTCGCCGTGGTCGCCGACGACGCCGGCTCCCCCTACCACGCCGCGCTCGCCCGCTTCTGCGACGGCCGGATGGACGAGGCGACGCTGGGGCTTTTGGGCGCTTGAAGCGGATTGTGATCCGCTTTAGAGGTGAAGATAGCTGTGCTGGACGTCCTGCGCCGCGGCCAGCTCGCGGCTGGTCCCGCTCCAGACGGTGCGGCCCTTCTCGATCACCACGCCCTTGTCGGCGAGGCGCAGCACCGCCGACAGGTTCTTGTCCACCAGCAGGATCGACTGCCCCTCGCGCTTGAGCGTGTCGAGCACCGACCAGATCTCGCCGCGGATCACCGGCGCCAGCCCTTCGGTCGCCTCGTCCAGGATCAGCAGACGCGGGTTGGTCATCAGCGCCCGGCCGATCGCCAGCATCTGCTGCTCGCCGCCCGACAGCCGGTTGCCCAGGTTGCGCCGCCGCTCTTGCAGGCGGGGGAACAGCGTCCAGATCGCCTCCAGCGTCCAGCGCGGCGCGGCGGTCCCGCGCGCCGCCGCCGTGGCGACCAGATTCTCCTCCACCGTCAGGGTCGGGAAGATCTGGCGGCCCTCCGGCACCAGCCCGACGCCCATCTGGGCCACCCGGTAGGGCGGCAGGCCGTCGATGGCGCGGCCGTCGAAGCTCAGGCGGCCGTCCCAACTCGGCAGCAGCCCCATGATGGTGGCGATGGTCGTGGTCTTGCCCATCCCGTTGCGGCCGAGCAGGGCCAGGACCTCGCCGGCGCCGATGGACAGCGAGACGTCGAACAGCACCTGGCTCTGGCCGTAGCCGGCCTTGAGATTCTCGATCGTCAGCATCAGGCCAGCTCGTCCTCTCCCAGATAGGCCCTGCGGACCTCCGGATGGCTGCGGATTTCCGCGACCGTCCCGGTGACGATCACCCGGCCATAGACCAGCACCGAAACACGGTCGGCGAGCGCGAAGACGGCCTGCATGTCGTGCTCGACCAGCAGGATGCCGTAGCGCGCCCGCAGGCCGCGCAGGATGCCGATCAGCCGTTCGGTGTCCTCCGGCCCGGCCCCCGCCAGCGGTTCGTCGAGCAGCAGCAGGCGCGGCCGCATGGCGATGGCGATGGCGAGTTCGAGCTGGCGCTTGGCGCCGTGCGACAGCGCCGCCGCGGGCGTGCCGGCAACGGCCCCCAGCCCGATGGTGTCGAGCGCTGCCCGCGCCTCGCCGTTCAGCGCCGCCTCGCCGGCGGCGGGCCGCAGGAAGCGGAAGGACGACCCGCTGCGCGCCTGCACCGCCAGTGCGACGTTCTCCAGCGCGGTGAAGCTGGGAACGACGCTGGTGATCTGGAAGCTGCGGGCCAG
Source organism: Azospirillum sp. TSO35-2 (assembly GCF_003116095.1). Taxonomy (GTDB): domain Bacteria; phylum Pseudomonadota; class Alphaproteobacteria; order Azospirillales; family Azospirillaceae; genus Azospirillum. The sequence continues at coordinate 190,656 of NZ_LGRA01000018.1, read as the reverse complement.
CCCCAGCCGGGCGCGGCGTTCCAGCGGCAGGGCGGTGACGTCCCGCCCGGCGAATCGCACCGTCCCGCGGTCGGGGCGCAGCGTGCCGCTGATCTGGTGGATCAGCGTCGTCTTGCCGGCGCCGTTCGGGCCGATGACGGCGTGGATCTCGCCGGGCAGCACGGTCAGCGACACGTCGCTGGTGACGGTCAGCGCGCCGAAGCTCTTGCGCAGCCCGTCCAGCTCCAGCAATGGCTCAGGCATTGGCGTTGCTCCCCTTCAGACCGGCGGCGCGGCCCGGGCGGCGCGCGCGCAGGCTCGCCGGCAGGCCGGCCAGCCCGTTGTGGAGGAACAGCACCGACAGCACCAGCAGCGGCCCGAAGACCAGACGCCAGTAGACCAGCAGGTGCGACAGCCACTCCTCCAGCAGCACGATGGCCAGCGCGCCGAGGATGGCGCCGTAGAGCTGGCCGAGCCCGCCGAGGATCACCATGAACAGCAGCTCGCCGGAGCGGGTCCAGGACAGGGTGGCGGGCGACACGAACTCCGACGCGTTGGCGAGCAGGGCGCCGGCCAGCCCGCTGACCGCGCCGGCCAGCACATAGGCGACCAGCCGGTACGGGTAGGGCTGGAAGCCGACCGCCTGCACCCGCTGCTGGTTCTCGCGCGCCGCCCGCAGCACCCGGCCGAACCGGCTGGCGAGCAGGACGGATCCCAGGATCCACACCAGCGCCAGCAGGCCCAGGCACAGGAAATGGAAGGCCAGCCGGTTGTCCATCGCCCGCGATCCCAGCCACTCGGTGCGGGCGTAGAGCGTGTAGCCGTCGTCGCCGCCCAGGGTGGAGAGCGAGGACGCGGTGAAGAAGGCCATCTGGCCGAAGGCCAGCGTGATCATGATGAAATGCACGCCGCTGGTCCGCAGCGACACCGCGCCGGTGACCAGGGCGAACAGCGCCGCGGCGGCGATGGCGGCGGGGAAGACCACCAGTCCCTCGGTGATGCCGGCGGCGTCCAGCGCCGCGACGGTGTAGGCGCCGATGCCCATCATGGCGGCCTGGCCCAGGCTGACCAGCCCGGCGCCGCCGACCAGCAGCGACAGGCTGACCGCCGCCATGCCCAGGATCATCGCCCGCGCCAGCAGGCCGAGGGCGAAGCTGCCGCCGAAGCCCAGGAAGGGCAGGGCGGCGAGCGCCAGCAGGACGAGGACCGGCGTCGCCTGACGGCGCAGGACCCCGCTCATGCCCGCGCTCCCGGAAAGAGCCCGGCCGGGCGGAAGAACAGGATGCCGGCCATGGCGATGTAGACCAGCATCGAGGCCAGCGCCGCCCCGGTCTGCCGGGCGGCGGACGGGTCGAGCACCAGCCGCAGCAGGTCCGGCAGCATGGCCCGCCCCACCGTGTCGAGCAGCCCGACCAGCAGCGCGGCGAGGAAGGCGCCGCGGATCGAGCCGATGCCGCCGATGACGATGACGACGAAGCACAGGATCAGCACGTTGTCGCCCATGCCCGGTGCCACCGGGAAGATCGGGCTGGCCAGCGCCCCGGCGAACCCGGCGAGCATCGCGCCGAAGGCGAAGACGATGGTGAACAGGCGGCGGATGTTCACACCCAGCGCCGACACCATGGCGGCGTTGGTCGCGCCGGCGCGGATCAGCATCCCGGCCCGCGTCCGCTCGACGATGAACCACAGCGCCAGCGGCACCGCGAAGCCGATGGCGATGATCACCAGCCGGTAGGTCGGGTAGAGCAGGCCGGGGATCAGCTCGATCCCGTCCGGCAGGCCGTCCGGTTGCAGCACGTTCAACGGCGCGCTTCCCCACAGCGCCCGCGTCGCCTCGTCCAGCGTCAGGATGACGCCGAAGGTGGCGAGCACCTGGCTCATGTGGTCGCGCCGGTAGAGGTGCCGGAACACCAGCCATTCCAGCGCCAGCCCGACCAGCAGGCTCACCGGCAGCGACAGCAGCGCCCCCAGCCAGAAGTTGCCGCTCCACACCCCCAGCGTCGCGGCGACATAGGCGCCCAGCATGTACTGGACCCCGTGCGCCAGGTTGATCAGGTCCATGACGCCGAAGACCAGACTGAGACCCGCCGCGACCAGGAACAGCAGGACGCCGAACTGCAACCCGTTCAGCGTTTGGACGAGGAGCATCGCCATCGCGCCGTCTCCGTCAGGTCATCCGGCAGGCGGCGGCGTGGCTGTCGACGTCGGCCTCCAGCACCTTGCGCACCGTCTCGGTCTGGAACTTGCCGTCGGCCCGCTTGGCGACCTGGCAGAGCCAGAAGTCCTGGATCGGGAAATGGTTGGCGCCGAGGCGGATCGGGCCGCGCACCGACGGGAAGTCGCCCTTTTCCATGGCGGCCCGCAGCGCCGCCTTGTTGGCGACGTCGCCGCCGGTCCGCCGGATGGCGGCGTCGAGCATGTGCGCCGCGTCATAGGCGTGCGCCGCGTAGCTGGCCGGGACGTAGCCGTAGGCGGCCTCGAAGGCCTGGACGAAGCGGCGGCTGTGCGGGTTGTCGAGGTTGGGCGCCCAGCTCGCCGCGGTGAAGAAGCCGACCGCCGCGTCGCCCTGCGCCGGCAGCGTCGATTCGTCGACGGTGAAGGTCGACAGGAAGGGGATGCTGCCCAGTCCGGCCTGCCGGTACTGCCGCACCAGATTGACGCCCAGCGCGCCCGGCATGAAGGTGAAGACGGCGTCCGGCTTGGCGGCGGCGATCTTGGTGATCTCGGTCGAGAAATCGAGCTGGGTCAGCGGCACATAGACCTCGTCGATCACCTCGCCCTTGAAACGGCTGCGGAAACCGGCGACCGAGTCCTTGCCGGCCTGGTAGTTCGGCACCAGCACGAAGACCCGCTTGTAGCCGGCGTCCTGCGCCGCCTGCCCCATCGCCGCGTGCGGCTGGTCGTTCTGGTAGGCGCTGCTGAACAGGAACGGGCTGCAGCCCTTGCCGGCGACGGTCGACGGGCCGGCGTTGGCGGTGATCAGGAAGGTCTCGCTTTCGGTGACCGGGCGGACGATCGCCTGCAGGATGTTGCTGAAGACGACGCCGACCACGAAATCGACCTTGTCGCGTTCCAGCGCGGCGCGGATCTTGGAGACGGCGACGTCCGGCTTCAGTTCGTCGTCGATGATCAGCGTCTCGACCGGCCGGCCGCCGAGCTGGTTGTTCAACTGCGCCACGCCGGCCAGCCAGCCGTCGCGCAGATGGTTGCCCAGCGCGGCGCCGGGGCCCGACAGCGTGCCGACGAAGCCGACCTTCACCGCCGCCGGCTGGGCCCGCAGGATGGCCGGCTTGAAGCCGAGCGCGCCGGCCGTCGCGGCGGCGGCGGCCGTGGTGAGAAGAGTGCGTCTGTTCATTGCGAAGTCTCCCTGACCTCTTTTGGGTTTCGGAACGCGCGTTCCGCTCCCGGATTGGCTTCCACCTCTCGACGGTGCCCGGGTTTTCTTCGAATTGGAACAGGCTTTTGATGCGGAACGTCCGTGTGGTCAGCGGACCGGGCCTGGACCCGGTTGGGTCCGGCCGGTCGCGGCCGTCCCCGGCGCCGTCAGCGGGGTGCCGGGCCGATGCCGCGCTGCTGCGCCGCGTCCAGCAGGCTCACCAGCTCGCCCGACACCCACCAGCGGCATTTGCGGCGCTCTTCGGCCGCGATCGTGACCACGCGTTCGATCAGCCGGCTCTCGCCGTCGTCCAGCTCGCGCCCGTCGCGCAACGCGCGTTCCACGGTGGCCAGCAGCGTCTTGTCGATGACCGTCATTTCGATGGGATAGCCGGTTTCCTCCGCCAGCTCGCACAGCCGGGCCATCGCCGCCAGGGCGCTCTCCCGGCCCTCGGCGCCGACCTGACGGAACAGGTTGGCCAGATGCTCGCCGATCGCCGGCAACCAAGGGTTGGTGGACGCGGCGATGCCGCGCCGCCGCAGCCGGTGGTTGAAGCTGTTGATGAAGCGGACCGGCTCCATCAGCGGCAGGACCGACGCGGTGACGTTGAGCGTCAGCAGGCGGTGGCTCAGCACCGGCACCACCTCGCCTTCGACCAGACCGGTCACCCGTCCCACCGCGGAGGACACCGCCGCCCAGTTGCGGCCGCCGCGCTCGATGCCGAAGCCTTGCAACGCGTCGTACCAGCGGAAGGCGCGCTCGGTCAGCCGCTCCACCGTTTCACCGGCGGTGAGCTGCGGCGGGGCGGGGCGTCCGAGATGGAGGTCTTCCAGCTTCTGGCGCAGGCATTGCCAGGCGAACTGCACATGGCCGAGGGCCGAATCGACCAGGGCCGGGCTGGAGAGCTGGCCATAGAGGGCGAGCGCCTGGTCGGGGTCGCGCGACGCGTTCACCAGGGACAGGGCGTAGAGCAGGGCGCCGTCGGACCCGCCGCCGCGATCGACCATGACGGAGGTGGCGTGCAGCATGCCGATCAGGTCGCGCGGGCGCGCCGTCCCCTTCCACAGCGGGGCATGCTCCAGCATCGCGTCCAGCATCGCCAGATCGGTCATCGTCAGCGGATGGACGCCGGCAAGGCCGCGCTTGCGCAGCAGGGTGGTCCGCTCCGCGTTGGCGGTGGCCAGCAGCGGACCGGCGCCGCCGCGCTGGCGCAGAACCGCCAGCGACCGGCTGCGCAACTCCTCCGCCCACTCATCGGCGGCGGGGGAGGCGAGGACGATGTCCAGCGGATGCTCGCGGGCGCGTTGGGCGATGTCGCTCTGCACCCGCCCGGCCAACTCGCGCAGATGTGGCAGCAGCGCGAACCACCAAGCGCTGGCGTCGACCACATGCATGCAGCCGGGCGGGCGGGTTTCCGCCATCATCAGGGCGTCGGTGCGCAGCATCACCGGGTCGAACCAGCCGGTCCAGATGCGGCGCGCGTGCTCGGTGCGCGGACCGTTCAGCATGGCGACGATCAGGCGCCCGACCTCGATCGTCATCTGGTCGTCTTCCAGATGGCCCGCCCGCACCAATTCGAAGAGCTTCGACTTCTGCGCCCGGTCGAGCGGGGTCAGAATCGCCTTCACCTTGTCCAGGCTGACGGCCGCCGGATCGGGTTCGCTGGTCTGGAGGGAGGCGCTGCGGTTCGGGCGGCCGGCCATGATCTTCACGGGCGCTGATATCTCGCTTACTACTCTAATTAGAAGCAGTATCTATTGCTACTGATATGTCGTGACATCTTCTGTCGATCTGCGTCAGGCCAACGCCCCGAAGCGCGGCACGGCGCGCATCGGTAACGGATTGTATCGAATACGGCTTAAATTTGTTCCATTTCAACACCAAGTCCCGTCTTCACGCTCGGCGGCCATAGCCCCATTATCCGGGTAGGCAAACGCGTCCATGATCGAGGCGCCTTCATGATCCCCCAGCCCACCACCGGCTCCACCTCCGCCCCGGCCTTCAGGTTGTTTCCCGCCATGACCGATACCGATCCGTGCAAGGCCGCAGAGGTCGTGGATGAGTTCGTCGCCCGTCTGGCCGCGGGCGACCTGAGCGACCGCGACCGCAAGGCTGCCTGCGAAGCGGCCCTCAAGCATCTGATGGGCTATCTGATCGATCGCGAAGGCTGGCTGGCCGAGGAGTTCTCCGGCCTCGCCCGGTCGCTCGGCGCCTACTGACCCGGCGTCTCGTCCTCCGTCCAAGGTTCCGGCCAGCTCGCATCACGAAGGCCGCCCGTCCCCATCCGGACGGGCGGCCTTCGGCGTTCCGGCGTCCCCCGCCGGTCAGCGTTCGTTGAAGCTGTCGGACAGCGCGAAGTAGATCGGCTTCAGCAGGTACTCCAGCAGCGACCGTTCGCCGGTGGTCATCTCGACCTGCGTCGTCATGCCGGGCAGCACCGGGTGCTGGGCGTCGTCGTGGCCAACGTAATTGCGGCTCAGCCCGACGATCGCCTTGTAGTAGGGCCGGTGCTGCTCATCGAGGAAGGTGGAGGCGGAGATCCGCAGCAGTTTGCCGGGGATCGAGCCGTAGCGGGCGAAGTCGTAGGTCAGCACCTTCACCGTCGCCTCCAGCCCGATGTGGAGCTGGCCGACGTCGCGCGGGGTGACGTGGGCCTCGACCGTCATCTCGTGGTCGACCGGGACGATCTGCATCAGGACACCGCCTTCGGGAACCACGGCGCCGACGGTGTTGACCCGCAGGTCCTGCACCAGCCCGCGCACCGGCGACAGCACGGTCAGCCGGTGGGAGCGGTCGTCCAGCTTGCCGCGGGCCTCGCGCAACTGCGCGATCTCGGCGGTGACGGTGCCCATCTCGTTCACCGCGTCCTGCGCCAGCTTGGCCGACTGGTCGAGGATGCGGTTGCCGGCCTCGGTGATCGCCTGCCGGGTGGCGACGATCTGGCCTTCGATCCGCCGTTCCTCGCCCATCAGGCGCGACTGCTCGCGCTGGGTTTCCAGCGACTGGAGCTTCGACGACAGCCCCATCGATTCCAGCTTGTTGCGGATGTCGACCGAGCCGGTGATCAGCGCGATCTGGTCCCTGATGCTGGCGAGCTGGCCCTGGTACAGCGCCAGTTCGGCCACCCGCTGCGACACCTGGGCGCGCAGCACGGCGATGGCGGTGTCGCGCGCCTGGCTCTGGGTGTCGAAGATCAGGCGCTGGTCGGCCACCTGGGCCGGGTCGGCGCCGGCGAAGCGGCCGAAGTCCGGCTCGCGCCCGGCGGCGAAGGCGCGCAGCCGTTCCGCCCGCAGGTCAAGCGTCAGCAGGCGGGCGTTCATCTGCTCCAGCTCGGACTGCACCTGCTTGGGATCGAACACCGCCAGCGGCTGCCCGGCCTCCACCAGATCGCTGTCCTTGACCAGGATGGACGCGACGATGCCGCCCTCCAGATGCTGGACGACCTGGGCGTTGCCGGACGGCACCACCTGACCGGCGGTGACGACCGCCTCCTTGACCGGCATCAGCGTGGCCCAGGCCAGCAGGGCCGCCAGCAGCAGGACCAGCACGAGGATGGTGGCGCGGACCAGCGACAGCGTCGCGTCGTCGGCGCTGAGCGATTTGCCGGTCGGTCGGGCGAGGTCGGAAGCGGCCATGGGATGGGTCACACGGAGTAAAGGAAAAAGGTCAGCGGGGCGGGGTGGCGGCGAGGCCGGGCGGGCGTTGGAGCGCGGCCCCGCCCAGCAGCGCGCCGGCGATGCCGTTGGCGATGCTGTTGCCGGGGCCGCCGGGGCGGGGGCCACCGGGATTGGGGCCACCGGGATTAGGGCCGGGCAGGCCGGCACCCGGGTTGGCGGGGGCGATCATGCCGGCGTCCATGGTCAGCACCGTGTCGGCCAGCGTCAGATGGCTCGGCCGGTGGGTGACCAGGAAGATGGTGCTGTGCCCGCGCAAGGCCGTCAGGGCGGCGTGCAGCGCCTTGTCGCCCTCGAAATCCAGCCGGCTGGCCGGCTCGTCGAGCAGCAGGATGCGCGGCCGGCGGATGTAGGCGCGGGCCAGGCAGATCTTCTGCATCAGGCTGGGCGACAGGCGGACCGACTGGTTGTCGCCGATCCGGGTGTCGAGCCCGTTCGACAGCGCCTCCACCTCGTCCAGCGCACCGGCCAGCGACAAGGCCCAGCGCAGCTCGGCGTCGTCGGCGGTCTGGTCGGCGAAGCGCAGGTTCTGGGCGACCGTGCCGTAGAACAGCGCGCTGGCCTGCGGCACATAGCCGATCGACTTGCGCAGCTCGATCGGGTCCATCTGGCGGATGTCGACGCCGTCGACCCGCACATTGCCGGCCTGCGGCGCGTACAGCCCCAGCATGACCTTCAGCAGCGAGGATTTGCCGGCGCCGTCCGGGCCGACGATGGCGACGATCTGCCCCGGCTTGACCGTGAAGGACACGCCGACCAGCGCCGGGTCGGCGTCGTTGCGGTAGCGCAGCGACACGCGCGACAGCGACACCTCGCCCTTCAGCCGGCGCGGCTGCAGGGTGGCGCAGCGCGGCTCGCGTTCCGGCCGGATGCTCATCAGGCTGTTGATCTGGCGGGCGTTGGCGCGCAGCTGCTCGATGCGCGGCAGCATCGACACCGCGGTCTGCAGCGGCACCATCACCCGCCACAGCAGCATCATCGACGCCATCAGGGCGCCCGGCGTCATCGTGCCGGCGAACACCTGGAGGGCGCCGACGCCGACGGTGGCCAGCCCGGCGACCGGCACCACCAGCCCGGCGAGCGCCGCGTGGGTGGCCGACAGGTTGGCGGCGGTGTGGCCCGACCGCGCGGTGCGGGCCGACAGCCGGTCGTAGCGGTCGCGCCAGTGGGCCAGCCCGCCGATGGCGCGCAGCGCCGGCATCTTGGCGACCATCTCGACGAAGAACTCCTGCCGTTCGGTGTCGGCCCGCGCGGTGGAGCCGGTGCGGGCGCGCACCAGCGGGTGGACGGCGGCGCCGATGGCGGCGGTCAGCAGCACGGCGGCCAGCGGCACCAGCGCCAGCGGCCCGCCCAGCACCGCCATCACCCCCAGGTAGAACAGGGCGAACGGCACGTCGAACAGGGCGGCGACCTGGCCCTGGCTGATGAAGTCGCGGATCGATTCCAGGTCCTTCACCCGGGCGATCTGGGTGCCGATGGCGGCGCGCTCGCTCATGCCCACCGGCAGCATCAGGATGCGGTCGATGGTGGCGTTGCTGATCGACCGGGCGATGCGCGACCCGGCGTGGGCCAGCGCGCGGCCGCGGATCTGGCGCAGCGCGAAATCGCCCGCCACCACCAGGGCGGCGCCGACCGCGATGGTCACCAGCGTGTCGATCGACCCGGTGGCGACCACCTTGTCGTAGATCGCCATGGTGAAGAGCGGGGCGGCAATGGACAGCAGGTTGATGACGGCGCTGAGCCCCAGCACCGCCCACAGCAGCGGCAGGAAGCCGTGCACGACCGTGCCGACCCAGTTCTGCGCCCCGGCGCCGGCGGCGGCCTCCAGCGGGGTGAAGACGTAGGCGGCGCCCTTGCCGGCGGTCAGCGTGACGGTGCCGCGGGCCTGCCCGCTGTAGGCGGTGATGCCGTCCGGTCCGTCGGACAGCAGGGTGTGGACGGTGCCGTCGGCCCGCCGGAACAGGCAGGGCAGCAGGGACGGGTCCAGCCGGGCGAGGTCGACGCGGACCCGCCGCCCGTCGAAATGCAGGCGCTGGAAGACCTCGCACAGCTCCTCGACCGTCTGGACCTCGGAGACGTGGGGCAGCGCCTCGGCCAGGGCCTGCGGGCCGCCGCGCCAGCCCAGGGCGTCCAGCAGCGGCACCATGCAGGCGCCGACGGCGGAGGCTTCGGACAGGCGGCGGCGCAGGGCGTCGTCGTCATCGTGCGCCGCGCGGATCGGGTCGGCGTCGGCGGCCGTCCCCGGTGTCACGGGATCGCTGGTGGCGACCAGGACGGGTTGGCCGGCGGTGCCGTCGGACCCGGCCTGCGGGCGGCTCACCACGCGCCCGTCGACGATCTGCACCACCCGGTCGGCGAGCGTCAGCAGCGACGGCCGGCTGGTGACCAGCAGGATGGTGACGCCGCCGCGCAGCTCCTCGAGCGCGCGGCGGAACACCTTGTCCGATTCGGTGTCGAGCGAGGAGTTCGGCTCGTCCAGCAGCAGCACCGCCGGTTCGCGGACCAGCGCGCGGGCCAGGCAGATCATCTGGCGGGCGCCGCGCGGCAGCGCTTCCTGCGAGGCGTCGCCGACGATGGTCTCATAGCCCTGCGGCAGGCTGGCGATGCGGCGGTCGAGCCCGAAGCGCCGGCACACCTCCATCGCCAGATCGGCCCGGCTGGGGTCGAACAGGGTCAGGTTCTGCAGGATGGTGCCTTTGAACAGCTCCGGATGCTCGCCGACATAGACGACGCCGCCGATGCCGGTCATCGCGTCGGCGTCGGTGTGGGACGTGCCGTCGCGCACCCCGACCCGCACGTCGCCGGCGGTCGGGCGCAGCACGCCGAGGATCAGGCGCAGCAGCGTCGTCTTGCCCGACGCGTTGGTCGCCACCACCCCCAGGAACTCGCCGGGGCCGACGCTGAGCGACAGGTCGCTCAGGATCTCGGGCCCGCGGTGGTAGGCGAAGCGGACGTTGTCGATCTCGATCGAGCCGCAGGCCAGCGGCGCGCCGGCGCTGTCGGTGGCCATGCCGGCGGCCGGCGCCATCGTTCCGTCCGGCCGCGCGGCGCTGCCGTCCGACCCGACCTCCAGCAGGACATGGCCGATGCGGCGCAGCGCCAGCGACACCGACTGGTAGCGCACCCAGCGGTCGAACAGCGCCTGGACCGGCTGGACGCAACGCCCGGCCAGCATCGAGCAGGCGGTGAGCACGCCGGTCGTCATCGCCCCGTCGATCACCGACACGCTGCCGACGATGACCACCAGCATCATGGTCGCCTGCGCCAGCGTGCCGGCGACCACCGATGCGGTGCCGCTCAGCCGGGCGACGTTGAAATCCTCCTCGCTGCAGCCCTGCTGCAGGCGTTCGTGGCGGCGCAGCAGCCCGGCCTCGGCCCCCAGGCCCTTGACGGTGTGGACGCCGGCCAGGACCTCGCTGATGAAGTTCAGGCGCCGCTCCTCCAGCGTGTGGCGGCTTTCCAGCGCCCGGCGCATCCGCCGGCCGAGGATGCCGCCGACGACCAGGAACAGCACCAGCACCACCAGCGGGATCGCCACCAGCTCCCCCGCCAGCAGCGCGATCAGCCCGAGGTAGAGAAAGGCGAAGGGAATGTCGATGGCCGATTGCAGCGCCTGGCCGGCGTAGAACTCGCGCACCATCTTGATGGCGCGGTAGACCTCGAAATGGGTGCCGATGCCCTGCTGGGAAAAGGCGTTCAGCGGCATGTGCATCAGGCGGTCGATCAGCGCCGCGCTGGACTGGTGCTCGATCCGGGCGCCCATCCAGGTGGTCAGGGCGGAGCGTGCGACCCGCAGGATCGCCTCCAGCACCGCCGCGGCACCACAGCCGATGCCGAGCAGCAGCATGGTCCCGTAGGACTCGTTGGGCAGGATGCGGTCGTAGACATGCAGCAGCGTGACCGGCAGCGCCAGGCCGAAGACGTTCAGCGCAAAGGACGCCAGCACCAGCATGACCCGGTCGCGGCGCGGGCCCAGCATGCCCGACAGCAGCCGGCGCGCGGCGCCTTCGGCGGACCGGTCGCGGTCGGCGACGGCCTTCGCCGGCGGGGGGTTGCGGGTGGAGGGCGGAAGAGCGGGCTGCAAAACGACGGACCTGTACACAAGGGTAACCGAGCCGCCAATCAACATCATAATTGCTAGTGATAGGTAAATCCGCGAATAGCAACAAATGGCAACCGCGCGATGACTCAATATGCGCACAGCCGGTCCGATGCGCCTCGCGGCCTGGCCGAAAATGAGGGTTTCCAAGGTCTTTTTGCCACCGGAGCCGGCAACGAAGCTGCTCGGAACGGCCCGAAATCGGCACTTGCTTGCTTCAGTCCGTTGATTTTCATCACAGGAAGATTCTTATCACAAGCAACTCATAACGCTAGAACCTAGCCTTAGGTGCATAGGCACAAAGTGCGCCACGGCGCATGTCCATTGGGAGCGGTTCGATGGCTGAGGAAGCGGGACAGGGGAACAATCCGGCGGTTGACGATCGCCAGATCCTCGACGATCTGACCCTCCTCCAGCAGGTCGACGGCACCCGGCTGGGCGGCGTGATCCACGAGGTCAACAGCGTCGAGCTGGAGCGGCCGGACGACACGCTCGGCTATGTGCAGACCGACTATCGCGGGGCCGAGGACCTGATGGTCGGCGGTTCCGTGCAGACCGGCAGCGTCGTCAGCGACTCCACCGCGGTGGCGGCCGACCAGGCGACGACCGCACAGCTGCTGAACGGCGACCTGCTCCGCACCAACGGCACCCGGGGGTCCGGGCCCAGCGGTCCCGAGGGCTCCGGCCTTTCCGAGGAAGGCCGCGAGGCGGCCGGGACGGGCACCAGCCGGGCAGCGCTGCTGTCGACGGCGCGCACGACGACGGTCTACACCGAGTTGCCGGCCGCCGCACCCGACGCCGTCGCGCTGGCGACGCCCGGTCTGGCGGACGGGACGGGGACGGCCGTGGATGTCCCGGCCCCGGTCGCGGTGCCCGACGCTGCGGCTGCCACCACCGCCACGGTCGATGTGCCTGCCGCCACCACGCCCACCACGCCCACCACCGCGCCGGCCGTGTCCGACCCGCCGAGCCTGACGGTGAACGGCGTTTCGGGTGACGAGGACAGCGCCATCGCCCTGAACGTCGCCGCGGCTCTGACCGACACCGGCGGCACCGAGACGCTGACCGTCACCCTGTCGGGCATCCCGACCGGGGCGGTGCTGCGCGACGGCTCCGGCACGGTTCTGAGCGTGGTTGATGGCACCATCGTCCTGACCTCCACCCAACTGGCCGGCCTGACGCTGACCCCGCCGACCAACAGCGGCGACAGCTTCACCCTGACGGTGACGGCGACCAGCACCGACGGTGGCGCGGCGCCCACCAGCGTCACCGCCACCCTGCCGGTCACCGTCAACCCGGTTTCGGACACGCCGACGCTGAGCGTCTCCGCGACCGCCGGCAACGAAGACAGCGCGATTCCGCTGACCATCAGCCCGGCGCTGACCGACACCGACGGCTCGGAGACGCTGACCATCACCATCAGCGGCATCCCCACGGGTGCCAGCCTGAGCAACACCGCTCACGACACGCTGACGATCAGCAACGGCTCGATCACCCTGACGCCGACCCAGCTTGCGGGTTTGGCGATCACGCCGCCGCTGAACAGCGACGTCGACTTCACCCTGACGGTGACGGCGACCAGCACCGACGGCACCGCCGCTCCGGCCAGCACCAGCGCCCCGCTGCTCGTCACCGTCAACCCGGTGACGGACACCCCGACGCTGAGCGTATCGGCGGCAGCCGGCAACGAAGACAGCGCGATCCCGCTGACGATCACTCCGGCGCTGACCGACACCGACGGCTCGGAGACGCTGAGCATCACCATCAGCGGCATCCCGACTGGCGCCAGCCTGAGCAACACCGCTCACGACACGCTGACGATCAGCAACGGCTCGATCACCCTGACGCCGACGCAGCTTGCCGGCCTGACGATCACGCCGCCGGCCAACAGCGACGTCGACTTCACCCTGACGGTCACCGCCACCGCCAAGGACGGTGTGGCCGATGCGGTGCCGGTGACCAAGACTCTGGCGGTGACGGTGAACCCGGTGACCGACACCCCGACGCTCAGCGTGTCAGCGGCGACCGGCAATGAAGACAGCGCGATCCCGCTGACCATCAGCCCGGCGCTGACCGACACGGACGGCTCG
>NZ_LGRA01000018.1:121456-177428 GCF_003116095.1 Azospirillum sp. TSO35-2 | reverse complement strand
CGCGGCGTCGGCGGCGATGGTGGCGCCGGCGGCCTCGAACACCGCGTCGGGCAGGCTGGAGCCGAGACCGGCCCCGCTTTCAACCACCACGTCGAGGCCAAGCCCCTTGAGCTTCTTCACCGTCTCCGGCGAGGCGGCCACGCGAAGTTCGCCCGCACGTCGCTCCTTTGGAATGGCGACTTTCATTGAATACAACTCCCCTGCCTCTAATACGCCGATCCCGGCACCCCCGTGAACGATCGGCCTGGACGCAATCGGCTTGGACGACGCGCATACATGCCGGATCCATGTGACTTTGTGAAGCCAGACACACCGATGGTAATACCAGCCTATCCACCGCATCGCAACAAAGGGAATAGCGGCCTTGCCCAATCGTATGATTGTTTCGAATGTTAAGACAAAACAGCCATCAGCTGTTCACATCCTGCCCAGACCAAGGCTTGTACCATCGAATGACCGCGGCGTTGCGCCGCAGGGATAGGTGCCGCAATCCTGTTGCGCCGCATCGCCCGCTTGCCATTCCCCCCGCCCCCCGATATCGTCCCGCCCCGTTCCCGAACACCCCTTTCGTTTGAGGTTTTGTCATGTCCGACGTCGGCGGCATCGCGGCGGATCGCCTGAAATCCTTCGTCGAGCGCATCGAGCGTCTCGAAGAGGAAAAGCGCGGCCTGCAAGAAGACATCAAGGAAGTCTATGCCGAGGCCAAGGGCACCGGCTTCGATGTCAAAATCATCCGCCAGATCATCCGCCTGCGGAAGATGGACAAGGCCGACCGCCAGGAACAGGAAGCCATCCTGGAACTCTACAAGGAAGCCCTGGGCATGGTGGAGTGACGGGACCCACCGCCACCACCACCAGCTCCACGGTTTCGATCGGACGCGGCGGCCTCAGGCCGCCGCTTCGCATTCCGGCACCAACTCCCTGATCCGGCGGCCAGCCAGCCGGGCCATGACGTTGCCGATCAGCGCCAGCCCGTGGCCGCCGTCCAGCGTCAGGATCGACTCCGGATGGAACTGCACCGCGGCCAGCGGCAGCCGGCGGTGCTCGATCGCCATCACGGTGCCATCGGCCGTCTCCGCCGTCACCCGCAGCTCCGCCGGCAGCGTCTCCCGCTTGGCCACCAGCGAGTGGTAGCGGCCGACCCGCATCCCCTGCGGCAACCCGTCGAACAGCGCCCCGCCCTGGTGGCGCAGGGTGGACGCCTTGCCGTGCATCGGCTCCGGCAGGCGGTCCAGCGTGGCGCCGGCCTGCTCCGCCATGCCTTGCAGCCCCAGGCAGACGCCGAACACCGGCACGCCCAGCGCCAGCGCGGCGCCGATGGTGCCGGCGATGTCGAAATCCGCCGGCCGCCCCGGCCCCGGCGACAGCACCAACAGGTCGGGCGGGTCGTTGCGCAGGGCGGCCCGCGCGTGGTTGTGGCGCAGCGTGGTCACCGCCGCCCCGGTCTGGCGGAAATAGTCGCCCAGCGTGTGGACGAAGCTGTCGTCATGATCGACCAGCAGCACCCGCTTGCCCCGGCCGCTCGACGGCGCGACCGCCACCGGCCGCACCGCTGCGGCGGCCGCCCCGCGCACGGCGTCGCGGAAGGCCGACGCCTTCAGCCGGCACTCGGCGTCCTCGGCGTCGGGATCGCTGTCGGCCAGCAGGGTGGCGCCGGCGCGGATGAAGGCGACGCCGTCCTGCATGCGGATGGTGCGCAGCGTCAGCCCAGTGTCGAGCCCGCCGTCGAAGCCGATGCGCCCGAAGGCGCCGCCGTACCAGCGCCGCGGCGAGCGTTCGGTGTCCTCCAGGAACTGCATGGCCCAGCGCTTGGGTGCCCCGGTCACCGTCACCGCCCAGGCGTGGGTCAGGAAGGCGTCGAGCGCGTCGAAGCCCTCGCGCAGCCGCCCTTCGACATGGTCCACCGTGTGGATCAGGCGGGAGTACAGCTCGATCATCCGCCGGCCGATCACCCGGACGGAGCCCGGCTCGCACACCCGCGCCTTGTCGTTGCGGTCGACGTCGGTGCACATGGTCAGTTCCGCCGCGTCCTTGGCCGAGTTCAGCAGCGTCAGGATGTTCGCCGCGTCGCCCTGGGCATCGGCGCCGCGCGCCACGGTGCCGGAGATCGGGCAGGTCTCCACCCGGCGGCCGCCGACGCGGACATACATCTCCGGGCTGGCGGCGACCAGGAACTCGCCGTCGCCGAGGTTGATCAACGCCTCGTAGGGCGCCGGGTTGGCGGCGCGCAGGCGGCGGAACACGGTGGAGGGCTGGTCGGCGCAGGGCTCGGCGAAGGTCTGGCCGGGCACCACCTCGAACAGGTCGCCGCGGCGGAACGCCTCCTTCGCCGTCTCCACCACCTGTTGATACTCACCGGGGGCGTGGTCGCAGACCGCGGCGGCGTTGGTGTCGGGACGGTAGCCATGGGTCCGGCCGCCGCCCGGCAGCGCCGCGGTGGACAGCCCGTCGACGACAAAGTCGTAGTCGAAGCGGCGTGCCACCCCGGCGGCGTGGTCGACCACCAGCAGCCGGTCGGGCAGATACAGCACGAGGTCGCGCTGGTCGTCCGGCCGCTCCAGCCGGCGCCGGATCGGCTCGAACTGGAAGGCGAGGTCGTAGGCGAAGGCGCCGTAGAGGCCGAGGAACGGGTCGTCGGCTGCGGCGAACAGCGCCATCAGCGCCCGCAGCACCGCGAAGACCGAGGGCTGGCGGCTGCGCTCCTCCTCGGTGAAGACGCCGGCGGGGCGGCGCACCAGGGCGGTGACCCGGCCGGGGGCGACCTCCAGCCCGACCAACGCCTGATGGTCGCGCAAGGCGTCGGCCACCGCCGGCAGCAGCCGCCGGCCGCGCGGGTTCAGCGCGTCGATGCGGACGGTGCGGCCACGGGCGGTCACCGACAGCGGCGGGTCGATGAAGCCGAGCGCGTCGCGGCGGTAGCGGCCGGGCGCCTCGACCCCGCCGGACAGCAGCAGGCCGCGCCGTTCGTCCAGCGCGGTGACCAGCGCGTCGAGCGCCTCGGCCGGGTCCACCGGCACGGCGCTGCGGCGCACCGCCAGCCCGCCGCCGGTGCGGTAGGCGAGCGGGTCGAGGAAAGCGGGATCGGCGAGGAAGATGTCAGGGGCGATCATGGCGGGCGGGCTCCGATGCGGGCGTCTTGCCGGGGTGACGCCGTCCGGTGCTTCCGCCTGCCTGTCGATTTCCGCTGTGACCGCCTGGGGTCAGGAAAAAGGCCGCTCCGGATGCACCGGGCGGCCTTTTCGTTCAATCCACGCTCACGCGCGTCGCCAGGCCGGCCCGATCGGATCGGGCCGCCACCAACGCTGCGACAGGAGGGGCGAGGACATGTTCATGGGGCTAAGGCCAACACAAGGCGGGGGAGCTGTCAAGTGCGGTTGTGAGGGCATTCAGGGGTGATCGCGCTTGAATCCCTCTCCCGCCGTCAGCGCAAACTGCGTTTGCGCGAGAGGCGGGAGAGGGCGAAGGCACTTGCGGCCCCCGGCAGCAGCGTTGCGGCGATCACCGCGCCGACCAGCGCGTCGGGTGCGCCGTCGTCGAGCAGCCAGACCCCGGCCAGACCGGCCAGGGCGGCGGCAAGCGGGGCCACGTCCTTGCGGCAGCACAGCCAGATCGCCCGCGCCGACAGGCGGCCACGCCGGTTGGCGAACAGCAGGGTCGCCGCCGTCACGCTGACGCCGAGCGCCAGCAGCAGGGCCAGACTGGCGAGCGGCGCGTCGGGCACCGTCATCCCGGCGATGGAACGGCCGGCCGCCACCACCACCGCCAGCGCACCGACGCCGAGGGCCACCCCCTGCAGCAGCGACAGCCGCCCGCGGGTGTCCAGCCCCGGTGCCCACAGGCTGAGCCCGTGCGTCGCGGCGTGGTTCAGGAACAGCAGCCCGGCGGCCCACAGCGCCACCGCCTGCGTCGCGTTGCCGGCGGCGAGCAGCAGCACGCCGGTCAGCGCGTTGACGACCATCGCCATGCGCATGGTGTGCCGGAAATCCGTCGGGCCGCCACCGGAACTCTTGCTGCCGCCACCGCCGCAGGACCCACCGCAACATCCGCCGTCCATCGCCCTGCCCCTTTCGTCCTACCAGACAACTCGGAAATCATAGGACCCTGCGGTGGGGCCGTCCACTCCCATCAGCGTTTTCTGATGCAAGCCGACCGCGCCACCCCGCCCTATCGAAAGTGGTGACGGATGATCCACCCAATCCTTTCGAAGGGTGGAGTGGCTACCCTTGCCAGTCCAACGGTGCAACGGACGTCTCATTGGTCTGTCACCCGTCCCCATCCCATGAAAAGCGGCGCCCGGAGGCGGATATCGGGGGGATGGCAGCAGCATTCGGAACCGCTCAATGACGAAGCGTCCCGCGACCCCGACCAAGATCCTGATCGTCGACGACAACCCGCTGCTGCAGCGGGCGTTGAAAGACATGCTGGGTCTCTGGGGTGTCGGCCAGATCACCGCGGTGGCCAACGGCCAGGACGCCAAGGAAGCGCTGCGGCGCGAAGCCTTCGACCTGATGGTGACCGACTGGGTGATGGAACCGGTGGGCGGTGCCCAGTTGATCCAGTGGGTGCGCCAGTCGCCCGGCTGCCTGCGCCCCAACCTACCGATCATCGTGCTGACCGCCAACGCCGACTTGACCACGGTGCGCTGCGCCTGGGACGCCGGGGCGGACACCGTGCTGGCCAAGCCGGTGCCGGCGGCGACGCTGGCCCGCCGGATCGACGCGGTGCTGAACCGCCACGACAGCGCCCTCCGCACCGCCGGCCGGAGCGAGAGCCGCAGCGACGCCCCCACGCCCGGCGCCGCCGCCGGCACGCCAACCGGCAACCGCGCCGACCCGCCGGCCGGCCGCGCCCTGACCGGCGGCATGGCGCAACTGCCGCCGCCGGCAGCGCCGTTGCCGCCGGCCGACCCCGGCGCCGCCACGCTGCGCAGCAACGACCCCAAGCGGGTGCGGCTGCTGCTGGCGCTCGACAAGCTGGAAGCGGCGGTCGAGCGGCCCGACCCGATCGGCAGCCGCCTGCGCCACGCCCTGTCCGACCTTCAGGTCGCGACCTCGGGCGATCCCGCCGCCTCGTCGATCGTCGCGTCGCTGTCGACCTGCGTCACCTGGGTCGAGCCCGACGTTGAGGGCTACGCCGACGCCCTGCAGGCCCACGCCGCCGCGTTGCGCTGGCTGGTCGGGACCGACGGCAGCACCCAGACGATGGCGGTGGCGCTGTGCCTGATCCGCACGCTGCGCGCCAGCGTCCGCACGCTGGCGTCCCGCGGCCACGGTGGCGACTTCGGCGGCTGGCCGGAGGGCGGCAGCCCGACGCCACCCGGCAAATCCCCCCTGACGCGCGGCTAGAGTCCACCCCATATCCCTTCCAAGGCATGGGCGACGGTGGGGCACGGAGCGGGAATTTCCACAAGGCCGGGCATTCCATACGCTCCGTTACGGAAGACCGCCGGTTGCCGCGCCGTTCCTTGCTTTTTGCGGAACGGCCGACGACAGGCGTTGCTACATACGACAGCCTTCATTACCTTTTCGCCCAGCGAACAAATCGGTGAGCCAGCACTCCGCAGAGGAACCCGCTGGACCGTCGAGCGATGGGAGGGGATGGAACGATGGCTCTCGCGACCGTGTCACTGGATGACAAATACGCGCTTGAACAGGGGCGCGTGTACCTCACCGGCACGCAGGCCCTGGTCCGGCTGCCGATGATGCAGCGCCAGCGCGACCTTGCGGCCGGGCTGAACACGGGATGCTTCATCTCGGGCTATCGCGGCTCGCCGCTGGGCGGGTTCGACCAGAATCTGTGGAACGCCCGCAAGTTCCTGGAAAAGAACCACATCCAGTTCCAGCCCGGCGTGAACGAGGAGCTGGGCGCCACCGCCGTCTGGGGCAGCCAGCAGGTCGGCATGTTCAAGGGCGCCAAGTATGACGGCGTCTTCGCCATGTGGTACGGCAAGGGCCCCGGCGTCGACCGCTCCGGCGACGTGTTCAAGCACGCCAACGCCGCCGGCACCTCCAAGAACGGTGGTGTGCTGGTGCTGACCGGCGACGACCACAACTGCAAGTCCTCCACCTTCCCGCACCAGTCCGAACACGCCTACATGCATTCGATGATCCCGGTCCTGAACCCGTCGGGGGTGCAGGAGATCCTGGATTACGGCCTGATCGGCTGGCAGATGAGCCGCTGGTCCGGCTGCTGGATCGCCATGAAGACGATCGCCGAGACGGTCGACACCTCGGCGTCGGTGTACATCGATCCGCACCGCGTCAACCCGGTCATCCCCACCGACTTCGCGATGCCGCCGGGCGGCCTGAACATCCGCTGGCCCGACCCGCCGCTGGAGCAGGAATACCGGCTGATGAAGCACAAGCTGTACGCCGCCCTGGCGTTCGCGCGTGCCAACAAGCTGGACCAGGTGGTGATGGACAGCCCGCGCCCGCGCTTCGGCATCGTCACCACCGGCAAGAGCTACCTCGACGTCCGCCAAGCGCTGGACGAGCTGGGCATCAGCGAGGAGATGGCGGCCGACTGGGGCATCACCGTCTACAAGGTCGGCATGCCGTGGCCGCTGGAGCGCGACGGCGTCCGCCACTTCGCCGAGGGGCTGGAAGAGATCGTCGTCGTCGAGGAGAAGCGCGCGGTCATCGAGAACCAGTTGAAGGAACAGCTCTACAACTGGAACCCGGATGTCCGCCCCAAGGTCGTCGGCAAGTTCGACGAGCATGGCGAGTGGATCCTGCCCAGCGCCGGCGAGTTGTCGCCGGCCCAGATCGCCGTGGTCATCGGCCGCCGGCTGGAACGCTTCATCGACAACGAGAACCTGAAGCGCCGCATCGCCTTCCTCGACGCCCAGGAAAAGCAGAAGGCCCATGTCGCCCGCGTCGTGCGCAAGCCGACCTTCTGCTCCGGCTGCCCGCACAACACCTCCACCGTCGTGCCGGCCGGCAGCCGGGCGCTGGGCGGCATCGGCTGCCATTACATGGCGACGTGGCTCGACCGCTCGACCGACACCTTCACCCAGATGGGCGGCGAGGGCGTGCCGTGGGTCGGCCAGGCGCCCTTCACCGACGAGACGCACATCTTCGCCAACCTGGGCGACGGCACCTATTTCCACTCCGGCATCCTGGCGATCCGGCAGGCCATCGCCGCCAAGGTCAACATCACCTACAAGATCCTGTTCAACGACGCCGTCGCGATGACCGGCGGCCAGCCCTTCGACGGCACCCAGACCGTGCAGTCGATCGCCCAGACCCTGCGCGCCGAGGGCGTCACCCGCATCACCGTCGTCACCGACGAGCCGGAGAAGTACGGCATCAACAGCGGCCTGCCGCAATACACCACGGTGGAACACCGCGACGACCTCGACCGCGTGCAGAAGGAGATGCGCGAGGTCGGCGGCACCAGCGTCCTGATCTACGACCAGACCTGCGCCACCGAGAAGCGCCGCCGCCGCAAGCGCGGCAAGATGGTCGACCCGGCCAAGCGCGTCGTCATCAACGAGCTGGTGTGCGAGGGCTGCGGCGACTGCTCCGCCAAGTCGTCCTGCGTCTCCGTCATCCCGCAGGAGACCGAGTTCGGCCGCAAGCGCCAGATCGACCAGTCGAGCTGCAACAAGGACTATTCCTGCACCAAGGGCTTCTGCCCCAGCTTCGTGACGGTCGAGGGCGGCCAACTGCGCAAGCCCAAGCCGGCCGCCGCCAAGACCGCGGACGGCGCCGGCCTGCCCGCCCCCACCCTGCCCGCTTTCGACAAGACCTGGAGCCTGTACGTCACCGGCGTCGGCGGCACCGGCGTCGTCACCATCGGCGCCCTGCTCGGCATGGCCGCCCACATCGAGGGCAAGGGCGTCGGCGTGCTCGACATGACCGGCCTCGCCCAGAAGGGGGGCGCGGTGACCAGCCACATCCGCATCGCCAAGGCGCCGGAGGACATCCACTCCGTCCGCATCGCCGCCGGCGGGGCCGACGCGGTGCTGGGCTGCGACCTGATCGTCGCGGCGGCCGGCGACGGCCTGTCGAAGATGAGCGCCGGCCGCACCCGCGCCGTCGTCAACACCCACGACAGCATCACCGCCGACTTCATCAAGAACCCGGACATGGTGATCCCGGTGCGCGATCTGGTCGCCGATGTGACCAAGGCCTGTGGCGGCGACGCCATGGTCGACGCCTTCGACGCGACCAAGCTCGCCACCGCGCTGCTGGGCGACAGCCTGTACGCCAACCCGTTCCTGATGGGCTACGCCTGGCAGAAGGGCCTGATCCCGCTGTCGGAGGCGTCGATCCTGAAGGCGATCGAGCTGAACGGCGTGGCGGTGCAGCTCAACCGCGACGCCTTCCAGTGGGGCCGCCGCGCCGCCGTCGATCTGGCGTCGGTCGAGGCCGCAGCCAAGCCGCAGGATGTCGTGCCGGCCACCCCGTCGCTGCTGCTCGACCAGCGCCGCGCCTCCACCAGCCTGGAGGAGGTGATCGAGCGCCGCCACCGCTTCCTGACCGACTACCAGGACGCCGCCTACGCCGCCCGCTACCACGCGCTGGTCGACTGGACCCGGCGGGTGGAAGGGCAGAAGGTCCCCGGCTCCACCGCGCTGACCGAGGCGGTCGCCCGCGCCCACTTCAAGCTGATGGCCTACAAGGACGAGTATGAGGTGGCGCGGCTCTACACCGACAGCGGCTTCGTCGAGAACGTCGCCCGCATGTTCGAAGGCGACTGGAAGCTGACCTTCCACATGGCCCCGCCGGTGATGGGCGAGACCGGCGAGGACGGCGGCGAACCGAAGAAGAAGAGCTTCGGCCCGTGGATGCTGACGGCCCTGCGCCTGCTGGCGAAGGGCAAGCGCCTGCGCGGCACCTGGATGGACCCGTTCGGCCGCACCGAGGAGCGCCGCCAGGAACGCCAGCTGATCGCCGACTATGAGGCGGTGATGGGCGAGGTCCTGCACAGCCTGACCCGCGACAACCTGGCCCTGGCGCTGGAAATCGCCGCCCTGCCGATGGAGATGCGCGGCTACGGCCCGGTCAAGGCCCGCAACGTGGCGGCGGCCAAGGCGAAGGAAGCCAAGCTGCTGGCCGCCTTCCGTGCCCCGCCCGCGGTGCAGCCGATGGCGGCGGAGTAACGCCCGGTAACGCTCAACCGGCATCAAAACGGGGTGCGATGGGCTGGCCGGCCCGTCGCACCCCCTTTTTTCGTGCCGGGACGGCTTACGGGCGCTTCGACCCCGCGGTCATCATGTAGATCATGACGAAATACACGGCGGTGCCGAACAGCGCGGCGTACAGGATAACGGTGGATTTGAAGATGAAGCCGATCGGCAGGATCAGCAGCATCACCGCCGCCGCCAGGATGCCCAGGATGAAGATGCCGAGGTTGAAGGTCTCGTACATCGGGTCGTTCAGGCCATTGTTGGAGAGGGTCGCCATGGGAATGCTCCGTTCCTGCGCCAATGCGGCGGTTGCGCACATGAGGACACGCTAATCAACGAAGAGGGGCTTGGCATTGCGAATTCGCAAGGGTTCGGCAGCAATGCCGCGAACGACAGCCGGTGTCGTCGTCCCCGTGGATCAGCCATCCCGCCCGGCTCAGGTCGGCACGGTGCACATCCCATCGACGACCGAGCGGTTGCGGCCGTCCCTCTTGGCGGCGTACAGCGCCTTGTCGGCGCGATTCAGGATGTCGCTGACCGAGGATTGACCATTGTCCAGGCAGGCGATGCCGATGCTGACCGTCACCGCGACGCACCGGTCGCCGCCGATGTCGATCGTGGTGGCCGCCACCGACTGGCGCAAATCTTCCGCCACCACCAAAGCCCCGGCCACGTCGGTTTCCGGCAGGAAGACCGCGAACTCCTCGCCACCGATGCGGGCGAAGGTGTCGGATTCCCGCAGCCGCTTTTGAATGACGTGGGTGATGCCGACCAGCACGGCGTCCCCGGCCGAATGGCCGTGGGTGTCGTTGACCGACTTGAAATGGTCGATGTCCAGGATGAAGAGGCTGAAGATCCGCCCATAGCGGCGGTGACGGACCAGTTCGGCCTCCGACACCGACATGAAGCGTCGACGGTTCGATATGCGGCACAGCGGATCGGTTTCCGAAAGAACGACCAGTTCCTCTTCCCGCTGCTTCAGAGCGTTGTTCACCGTCTCCAGCTCGTCGTGGGCCTTTTTGAGAACGACGTTCATCGTCCGAACCGTCCGGTAGTCGTTGAACACCGCCCAGATCGCGACGCCGAACGCGAGCGATGCCAGGATCAGCAGGAGCGTTCCGGCCACCCCGATCAGAACCCCGTTAAACACCGCCCGATCGGAGCGCAAAAACGCCGCATCCCGGTCAATCAGTGAAACGACGAACAGCCCGTACTGGCGGATCTTCTGATAGCCGACGAACCGCTTGATTCCATCGATCGCGCTGGCCGTCTCATACACGCCGGAATCCGGGGCGAGCGGATCCATGTACGGTCGCGGTTCGATCACCGTCCCGAGGTATTTTTGGTCATAATTCCCGCCGACCACCCGGGACATCACCGTGCGGTCGCTCCGCAGAAGGGCGATCACGTCCTGCTCCCCCAGCGATACGGTTTCGGAGAAACGCCCGAAATAATAAGGATCGACCGACAGGACGATCACACCGATGAAGTCCCCCCGGTCGTCGAAGATCTTGCGGGTGAATTGGATCGTCCATTTCTGGGACACGCGGCCGAGCAGCGGTCTGCTGATGAACAGGAAGTCGCGATCCTCTTCGAGATGGACACGAAAATGCTCGCGGTCCGACAGATCGATCGATTCCGTGACCGCCTGCAGGTTGGAGAAGGTAAGGCGGCCGTTCCGGCTGATCACGGCCACCTGGAACAGAAGGTCGGAACTGAGAATGGTGGAAATCTCCTGGACGCTCTCCGCCAGATTTCCCGGGCTCTTCACGTATTCCTTGCGCATGAACTGCGCTGCCTGATCGATCTGCCGGATCGTCCTCAACACATATTCCTGATACGCCTTCGCCGTCATCCGGGCATTGGTTTCCGCAACCTGACGGTCCAGATCGCGGTAGGTGCCGATGTTGTGAAGGACGAACATCCAGAGCGATGCCGTCGAGACGACGAAGGCGACAACGAGGACGGACAGCCATGCGTTGCGTCGGTGGCGGGTTCTGTCGGGGACGGCCAACTGCACGCTCTCCATCAAACGATGGCCGATCCTTCGGCCGGTTCTGTTTCACACCGGAATTATGATGGATGCCGCCCCCTTCCAATCATCCCCTCTTCCGCTGTTTCATTCCCATAGAGAAGGAATGCGGCATATTTCTCACAGCGGCGGGCGTTGCTGGACATTTGCATTCCGCAAATCCAAAAAAATCCGCAGCGGCGGGAAGTTTTCTTTCTCAACATCGGCTGAACTCTTCACGACTGTGGACGATCCTTTCAAAGCCTCGGCAAACCGACCGGATCGATCCGGGGCGGAGCTGCTTTTTCCCGAAAAATTTACGATTCCTTTCCGACTCGACTATGGCCCTGCTTCGGGCGTCCGCCTTGCCGAACGTCCGACCCGTCCCGACGTCGAATTTCAGGAGTTGCAAACGGAAAATCCGCTTTCATCATGCTGGCGCCCGGATCGCCGAACCGCCCCATCCATGGACCCGCCACAATGTCATCGTCGCTGAAGATCGCGCAGTGCTGCATCTCGCTGAAGGGGTCGTCCCGGCGCAGCCTGTTCAAGGAGAACGCCGACCGCTTCCTGCCGTCGTTCGAGTTCTTCGACGCCGTTTCGGTCGAAGACCTCCGGCAGGGCTTCTCCATCGAAAACGTCCGGGTCGACGTCACCGACCTGCGCTGGACCGACCATGAGCGCCACGACCCGCGCCGGCAGAACGGCCCGTTGATGTTCACCGAGATCGCCTGCGCCTATTCGCACATCCAGTGCTGGCGCCGCGGCCGGGAGCGCGGGCTGGACTATCTGGTGGTGTTCGAGGACGACGCCGTCCCCTGCCGGACCTTCGAGAGCATCACCATCCCGACCGACGCCGACGTCGTCTACATCACCGACCGGATGCCGCGGAATGGCAAGGGCGAGGCCGCCGGGTACGGCTGCGGCCTGCAGGGCTACATCGTCAGCCGGCGCGGCATCGCGAAGTGCCTGAGGATCTTCGAGACGCTCTACATGCCGATCGACCTGCAGATCCTGGCGCACCAGCGCTCCCAGATCGCCTTCGGGCACGGCCTGACCGCCTACCGGAAACCGCTCGCCCAGGAGGATTACCTGACGGCCTATGTCACGCCGGTGCCCTACTGCGTCGATCCCGGCCGGGTCGCCTCGCAGATCTCCTGACGCACCCCGCCTCCGGTCAGGTTTCGGCGGCGGGGGCCGTTGCCCGGTCGTCGCCCATCGGGAAGCGCAGCACGAAGCGCGTTCCCCGCCCCTCCCCATCCTCCAGCGCGCTATCCTCCAGCGCGATGCCGCCGCGCATGGTGCCGGCCATGATGTTGGCGCAGATGCTCAGCCCCAGGCCGCTCGCCCCGGTGCCGCGCTTGGTGGTGAAGAAGGGCTCAAACACCCGGCCGCGGATGGCGGCGGGGATGCCCTTGCCGTCGTCGGCGTAGCGCATGTCGATCCAGCCCGGCGGGTCCTCGCGGGCGGTCAGGGTGATGCGGCCGGGCTGGCCCTCGTCATAGGCGTGGACCAGGGCGTTGATGATCAGGTTCGACAGGACCTGGGCGAAGGATCCGGGATAGCCGTCGACGATCAGGCCGGGGGGGATATCGACCGCCACCGTCACCGCGGTGCGGCGCAGGCGCGGGCGCAGGCTCAGCAGCACCTCGTCGACGTAGGCGGCGAGGTCGAAGGGGCGGCGCTCGCCGCTCGCCTGGTCGGAGGCGACCTGCTTGAAGCTCTGGATCAGGCCGGTCGCGCGTTCCACGTTGGTCAGGATCATCCGCGTCGTCTCCCACGCCACGTCCAGGAAATCCTGGAAGTCGCTGCGGCGGATGCGGTTTTCCTCGAACAGGGTACGGATGCGGCGGACCTCCTCGCCCAGGTGGGAGATGGCGGTCAGGGTGACGCCGATCGGCGTGTTCACCTCGTGCGCGACGCCGGCGACCAGTTGCGCCAGCGAGGACAGCTTTTCCGCCTGGATCAGGCTGGCCTGGGCGTCGCGCAGCTCCGCCTCCGCCCGTTTGCGGGCGGTGATGTCCAGCGCGACGGTGACGATGTGGGTGACCTCGCCGCCCTCGTCGGTCAGCGGCATCTTGGTGGCCAGCCAGTGGCGCGGCTGCCCGGCGGCGTCCGGCGCGCTGTCCTCGTGGAAGGGCACGCCCTGGCCGCTCTCCACCACCAGCCGGTCGAGCGCGGCGGCGCGGTCGGTGGCGGGACCGGCGGGCGGGCCGGCGTCCGCGCCGTAGGTGTCGCGGTAATAGCGGTTGGTCAGCCGGACGACGCCGTCGCGGTCCTTCACGTCGATCAGCGCCGGAATGGCGTCGATGACCCCGGTCAGGATCTCGCGGCTCTGGCGCACCGCCTCGTCGGCGATGACGCGGTCGGTGATGTCGGTGAAGGTGCGGACCTGCCCGCCGTCGGGCAACGGCACCACCCGCACCTCGATGAAGCGGCCGTCGCCCTGGGGGCGGGCGTAGACGAACTCGCGCTCCGGCCGGCCCAGCCGCTGCATCAGGTGGCGCAGCTTCGCCTCCAGGTCGTCGCCGAAATCGGGGGCACCGGCCGGCATCTCCAGCTGGCGGGTGGCGAGCTGGAAGCGCACCACCTCCTCCAGCGTCGGCGCACCGCGCAGCATCTCCTCCGGCAGGCCCAGAAGGTCGCGGGCGTTGGCGTTCCAGGCGATGTAGCGCAGGTCGCGGTCGAGCAGGACGATCCCCTGGCCCATGTTCTCCAGCGTCAGGCGCAGCAGGTGCCGCTGCGTCGCCAGCTCGTCGTCGGCGCGCTTGCGCTCGGTGATGTCGGCGTAGGTGCGGACGAAGCCGCCGGCCGGGGTGCGGCGGGTGCGCACCTCCAGCACCCGGCCATTCGGGCGGCGATGCTCGAACAACGGCGGGTCGGCGCGGCGCGCCTCGTCGATCCGACTCGCGACGATGTCGTCGAGGTCGCCGGGGCCGTATTCGCCGTTCTCGGCCAGGGCTCGCACCAGATCGGCGTAGCTCGCCCGGCGCAGGGAGTCGCGGGGGCGGCCGAACAACTCGTACAGCGGGCCGTTGATGACCCGCACCGTCAGGTCGGCGTCGACCAGGATCACCCCCTGGTCCATCTGCTCCAGCGCCAGCGCGGCCAGGCCGGAGTCGGGCGTCGCCCCCGGCAGGCCGTAGGGCCAGTCGTCGGGCCAATCGCCGGTCGGCTTCGCCGGGGTGTCGGGGGTCTGGGCTGGCAAGGGCGGCGCGCCATCCATCGGTTCGGGGGTGCACTATCGAACGGGGCAGTCTAGCAGCCGCTTGCCATCCTGCCGAGTGTTCGTCTGCGCCGGGACGTCGCAGTCTTGCGACATTTAGCGGACATTTTAAGTTTTCGGGAACACTTGCCTTGCTACCCTGTTTCGCATGACAAACTGTGTGCGTGATCCCGCTTCCGTTCCGTCATCGAGCCCGAGGTAACCGCCCCCCGTGTCCGGACTGGCCGCCCTTCCCGCACCGACCAGCGCGCAACCCCCCGCAGGGTTGGCGAAGCTGCGTCAGATGCTGGCCAGCGACGCCGCGGCGGTCCAGCCGATCCGCCGCGTCCCCGGGGAGCAGGAGCGCAAGCGCAGCTCCGACGACACCCAGGCGACCGGCGACGCGCTGCAGGGCAGCGGCCGCGCCGACACCGACTCGACGGCGTCGCGGGCGCGCGCCAGCGGCGGTTCGGCCGGCGGCTTCACCATCGGCGGCGGCACGGCGACGGACAGCGGCCCGGTCACCGGCAGCCCGGTGCCGCAGACCGCCCTTCCCAACGCCGGCTACGTCGCCCAGAGCATCCACCAGGAGGCGATGGGCAGCGGCCTGACGATCGAGCCGTGGTCCGAGGCGATCGACGCCTACCGCCGCGCCGACGCCGGGGTGAACACGCCGCTGGTGACGCAGATCGCGGTGTGAGTGTCGGCGGGTTCTGGTTCGCACGTGGCGTCGATGCCCTCTCCCAGGGCTCTCAGCGGATCTTCGATCCGCCTGACGCCGTCAGCGCAAACTGCGTTTGCGCGAGAGGCGGGAGAGGGCAACCACCCCACCCTCGCGTCAGCGCATTCCCTCCGGCCCGACGCGGTCCAGCGGCAGTTCCTTCATCCCCCGCACACGGTCCATCACCCGGGCCTCGGGCGCGCCGGCGGCGCGGACGGCGTTCTGCGTCTGGGTCCGCTCGATGCGGAAATCGCCGCCGCTCAGGCTGTTGACCACCTGATCCTTGGCCGACGGCCCGTCGACCACGTTGTCGCTGGCGACATTGTCGTGCATCCGCCCGGCCGGACCGGCGCTCGGCACCCACTCCAGACGCAGGAAGCGGTCCTTGGGGTCGGTCATCAGGACGACGTTGTCGGCCACGCGGTTGCCGTTGCCGCCATGCACGAAGACCGCCGCCATTCCGGTGTTCTCCAGCACGTTGCCCTGCACCGTCACCCCGTTGGTCAAATCGTCCAGATAGATGCCGAAGCCCTTGTAGCGGTTCAGCCAGCGCCCCTGCGCGTCGGTGGCGAGCCCGCCGGTGTCGCGGATGTCGTTGAAGCGGATCACCGTGCGGGTGTCGATGTCGCTGCGCCCCAGCGTCTCGATCGCGCCGGCGTCGGCGGTCTCTCGGGCGGTGTCGCGGATGCGGTTGTATTCGACGACGTTGTCGCTGTTCACCGTCTGCGGATTCCAGTTCTTGATCGAGATGCCGTAGCGCGCGGCGTGGCGGATGTCGTTGTGGGCGATCAGCGTGCGGTGGATGCCGGACGCCATCACCCCGCCACCGAAGAAGCGCACCTCGCCGATGTCGCTGATGCGGTTGCCGAGGATGCGGTTCTCGTTGCTGCCCGGCGCCAGTTCGACGCCGCTGCGGCCGAGATGCTCCATCCGGTTGCCCGTCACCTCGCTGCGGCTGACGCCGTCCAGCCTCACCGCGGTGCCGACCAGGGCGAAGCGGTTGCCGGCGATGCGGAGCCCGCTGCCGCCCTTCGCCAGCACGGCGCTGCCGTCCCACGGCACGTCGGTGAAGGTCAGCCCCTCCACCGCCACGTTCTGCGCGGTGTCCAGT
Organism: Azospirillum sp. TSO35-2; assembly: GCF_003116095.1. Lineage (GTDB taxonomy): Bacteria > Pseudomonadota > Alphaproteobacteria > Azospirillales > Azospirillaceae > Azospirillum. Next base: position 161,247 of record NZ_LGRA01000018.1, on the reverse strand, counting down.
CGCAGCAGGGTGCCCTGCCGCGCCACCACCAGCTCCGCCCTTCCGGTGTCGAGCCCGGCCGGCGGCCGCACCAGCAGCCGGCCGGCCTTGGCGTCCCAGGCGAACTGGCCGGGTCGGGTCAGGAAATCGGGGTGGCCGAGCAGCCGCACGGTGGAGCCGTCGCGGTAGGCGTACTGGCCGTCGCGGTCGAAGGTCAGCATCCCGCCGGGATCGCTCGACGCGACGCCCAACAGGTCGTCGGACAGCCGTTCGCGGTCCAGCGCCTGCGCCCGCACCCCCGGCCCGGCCCACGCCGCCTTCAGCGTGCCGGCGGGCAGCCGCATCTGGCGCTTCGACCCGGCATCCTTGCCGCCACCCGCCGCCTGGGCCATGAACCAGCCGCTGCGCAGCGGGTCCGCCGGGTCGAAGGGGCCGCTGCGCGCCGCGTCGAGCCGCCGGCCGCCGAGCGCGACGTCCAGCCCCGGCTCGCGCGCCAGCGGCGCCGACAGCACGCCGCGGTCGAGGTTGCCGCCCCCAACCAGCTCACCGCCGGACAGCACCGGCTGTTCCCCCTCGACGTTGGTCAGGCGCAGGCCGGACAGCGATGAGTCGACGACCAGCGGCGCCGTCAGGCGGTAGGTGCCGCCGTGCAGCCGGATCGTCGCCGGGCCGCCGCGCCGGGCCGCCTCCAGCGCGCGCGCCGGGCTGGCGAAGGGACCGTCGCGCCCGTCCGGCGCCGGGGTCGTCAGCCGCCCCGACCAATGGTCGTTGCCGTTGGGGGCGACGTAGAAGGTGGTGTCCGCCGCCGCGGCCGGTTGCGGCGCCGACGCCAGCAACAGCACCGCAAGCGGAACACCCGCCAGAGTCCGGAACGCCAAACTCCGGACCATGAGTCTCCGGAACGCATCCGGCCAAAAACGAGGCATGGCTCAGCCCTCCATCGCGGCAGGCGATCTGCCGAAGGGGGGAGACTGGCGCAGCGCCGACAGGGCCGCAAAAGCGCGAAGGGGGTGTGCGGGTGCGAAGGGCGCACGCCCTCTGCACCCCTGCCGACCCGGGACGGGACGTATAGGCTGGCTTTTCCTCCTAACCGGACCGGCCGGTCCCAGGCGCATGCCCGCGCCCGACCGGCCGCGCTTCGGCGTGCACGCAACAGGGGACGGAGTGCCGATGATCGAAATGGCGCTGATCGCGCAGGTGCTGGTTCTGGTGCTGGTGACCGTGGTGTTCCTCAGCACCGGCAGCGCGTCGATGTTCCATCCGCTGACGCTGTACCTGATCTTCCACGGTCTGGTCTTCGTCATGCGGCCGATCCTGGTCCACACCCAGCATTTCGACGATGTCTGGCTGTTCATGGGCTATTGGCCCGACGCGCAGCAGTTCGTCTTCACGTTGGTGGTCAGTTCGGTGGCGCTGATCGCCTTCGCCGCCGCCTGCGCCTGGGCCGGCAACATCCGGCCGGACTGGCAGCCGGGCGGCGCGCCGCCGCCGGCCTTCTCGTTCGACCGCGTCGACATCGTCGCCTTCCTGACCACGGCGGCGCTGCTGGCGCCGCTCGCCATCTATTCGGCGATCCAGCGGCAGGCCGGCGCCAGCTTCGACGGCACCGGCGACGTCCAGATGGAGCGCGATCCGACCACCGGCCAGCCGATCTACACCAACACCACCGGCTACATCGCCGAGGCGCATTCGATGGGCCTGCCGCTGACGCTGGGGCTGATCTGGATCTGCCGCTTCCACCCGTTGTCCTTCATCCCCTTCGCCGGCTTCGTCGCCTACCGCGCCTATCTCGGCTGGGGGCGCTGGGCGATCATCATGGGCATCCTGGGGCTGGTGCTGCTGCTGCTCTACCGCACGCGGACCAAGTGGTTCCGGGCGTGGCACGCGCTGGCGGCGGTGCCGGTGCTGGGGCTGTTCACCGTGCTGGGCAACAACCGCGACGCCTTCCGCGACGTGCTGGCCGGCGATGCGCCCGTCTCCGTCCTGCTGAAGTTCAACGGCGGCAGCGGCAGCGGCCGGGCGCTCGACGCGCTGGCCGGCCAGGATCTGGCGAACTTCGACTTCCTGTCCTTCATCCTGTGGGTGGTGCCGAAGCAGTCGGCGACCTACACTTGGTTCACCCAGTATCTCCAGCTCTTCACCGAGCCGATCCCCCGCCTGCTGTGGCCGGGCAAGCCGGTGGGCGCGCCGGTGCGCTGGGTGGAGCTGAACGACTACGGCGTCTTCTACAACCTCACCACCTCGCTGCCCGGCGACGGCTGGATGAGCGCGGGCTGGATCGGGATGATCGTCACCATGGTGGTGGTCGGGCTGATCCTGGGCCGGCTGCACCGCTGGTTCTGGACCAGCGGCTTCCGCAACCGCTACGCCGTGCTGTTCTACTGCGCCTTCCTGCCGCTGTCGCTGCAGTGGTTCCGCGACGGCAACATCACCATCGTGAAGTTCGGCTTCTTCTCGCTGCTGCCGATCCTGCTGTGGATCGGGCTGACGCGCGCCCTGCGCGCCTGGGGCATCCTGGACGACGATCCGCTGGGCCCGATGGTCGCGCCGCCAAATCCGAGGCCAAATCCGAGGCCGGGCCTGCCGCACGCGCCACTCGCAGGACAAGCCATCGTCGGAAGGGAACCGTCATGACGCTGACCGTCAGCGCCGTCATCGCCACCTACAACCGGGGGCCGGAGCTGCGCACCGCGCTGACCCGGCTGATGGGCCAGACCACGCCGCCGATGGAGATCATCGTCATCGACGACGGCTCCACCGACGGCACCGGCGCCATGATGCGGGCGGAGTTCCCGACCGTCCGCTACATCCGCCAGCCGCACAATGGCGGGCTGATCCTGGCCCGCAACTTCGGCTTCGTGAACACCAGCGGCGACTGCATCCTGTCGGTCGACGACGACAGCTGGTTCGAGCAGCCGGACGGGCTGGCCCGCTGCGTCGCCTACCTGCAGGAGCATCCGGACGTCGCCGCGGTCGCCTGCAACATCGAGACGCGCGACGGGCTGGTCTATTTCCCCAAGGCCGCCGCCCCCTTCGACGTGCCGTGGTACGTCGGCTGCGGCCATCTGCTGCGGCGCGAGCATGTCGAGGCGGTCGGGCTCTACATGCCCGAACTCTACCGCCAGGGGGAGGAGAAGGACCGCTGCCTGCGGCTGCTCGGCGCCGGCTACCGCGTCGTGGCGTTGCCCGACGTCATGGTCTACCACGACAAGAGCGAGAAGGGCCGCAAGCCGGGGCTGGAGCGCTTCTACAACCACCGCAACGACCTGATCCGCGAGGTGGCGCGCTGCCCGTCGTCGCTGATGGCGTGGCGGCTGGCGCGGACCTGGGCCGGCAACAGCTGGAAGAACCTGCGGCACGGCCCGCGGCTGACCGACCTGAAGGTGCTGATGGCGCTGCCGGAGATCATCCGCATCGGCCGCCGGCACCGCGCCCCGGTCGGGGTGGACGCCTACCGCCGCTGGCTGCATCTGGCGAAGACCGCCGCCCCGGCCAGCGCCCCGCCGGCGGCAGGGCGCACCGCGGCGCCGCTCACCCGGCCAGTTGCAGCAGAACAGCCCAGCCCAGCACGATCAGATTGACGGTCAGCGTCATCGCCATGCCGGGCGCCCGCGCGTAGGGGTGGACCAGATAGCCGGCCCAGAACAGCAGGCGCCCCAGCACGAACAGCCCGGTCGCCACCACCGCGGCCCCCAGGCTGGGCAGCGGCAGCGCGACGACCAGCGCCGCCAGGGCGGGGACGAAGATCGCCGTCTGCTCCACGCTGTTGGCCAGCACGCGCTGGGCGACGCGCTGCTGGCGCGGCTCCGGGTCGTCGATCGGGTTGAAGGTCCGGTTGCGGCCGCGCGCCGCCATGACGCCGCAGACCATGCCGAACAGCAGCAGCGCCGGCCAGACCGCCAGTTGCCCCCACAACGCCATCCGCGCCCCCGGGGTCGTGATGCCGGCGGGGGGCGTCACCAGCAGCCGGTGCAGCAGCACGAAGAGCACCACGGTCGTCAACGCGGCGGTCAGATTGATCAGGAGGGCGCGGATCACCATGGACGGTCGGCGGGCAGCCATAAGGACGCTCCGGAAGGTGGCACGGGAGGTTCGGACCAACAGGACAACGGCCTTCCCCCATGGTCCGGACGCATCCCAGTGGTCAGGTTTTTCCGCTGTCCCGCAAGCCCAAAACGCGAAAGCTTCGGTCCATCCTCAACAGCGCTGCGTCAGAAAGCGAAAGCGGGGTGCGGATTCGCGGTTCTTTCATGACCTGGATCAACGACCGGGACCCGCGCCGGGTGTCCCATTGGGGGACCTGTTGTCAGCCTCTCTTTTCGCTACCATGTTCTAACCATCTTGCTTCACCATAGGAGGTGAAAGCGGGGATCGATGGTGGAGGGCCTATGATGGATCTCGTTCTTCTCGGTGGTGCGGTGGCGGCGGCTGCGGCGTTGGCCGGTCTGATCGCCACGATGCCCACCCCGAAACCAATTCCGATCCGCGTCCGCGACCGGCGCGGCCAGCGCCGGTAACGCGTTCCGATCGAACGCGGTTTCCGCGCTCTGACCAGCCAGTCAGGGCCGTGAAAGGGTTGCGGCCGACAGCCGGCGCTTGGCCGCGTTCCGCGACGCCCCCCAACGCCTCGTGACGTTGGGTCGACCCGCCTCACGGCGTTGGCAGGACGTCGCTCAGGAAGCCCGCGACAAGGCCGGACACCTGCCGATGAAGGATGGTGCGGTCGCGGCCGGCCTCTTGGCCATCCCGGCAGATCATTCCGTCGCCCGGCCGCTCGGCCTCCAGCAGCGGGATGGCGTCGGCCTTGCAGACGCTCAGGAAGCTGAAATGACCGGCGTCGGTGATCGCCGCATAGCGGGTCGAGCCAGCCGGCAACCGGTCGGCCAGGGCGCGTGACTCCAACTCCACCGGCATTTTCGGATCGCCCGGCCCGGCGGCGATGACCAGGACCGGCACGCGGATCGCGGCCAGACTGACCGGGTCGAACCCCTGCACCAGCCCGAGATCGAGCGTGACGACCGCCCTGACCCGCTCGTCGGCCAGGGACCGCGCCAGCGCCCCGTCGGCGTCGGCATCGGCACCCGTCGCACCGATCCCGGGACCGCAGGCGGCCATCTCCGGATGGGCGCGGCAGGCCATATCGAAGCGCCGCTGATCGAAGCGCCCGCCGGCCAGCGCCACCGCGGTCCAGCCGCCCAGCGAATGGCCGACGACGGCGGCGCTGCGGGGAACCAGCAGGCCCGACCATTGAGGATCGTCGCTCAGCGCGTCGATCAGGTGGCTGACATCGCCGGGGCGTTTCCACAGCGTGGCGGCCCCCGGCGGCGCCATGTCGCGGCTGGTCGATCCCGGATGGTTGGCCGCGGCGACGATGTAGCCGCGCGCTGCCAGATCGACCGCCAGCCATTGCTGGTTGGTCCAGTTGCCGCCATAGCCGTGCGACAGCACCACCAGCGGATGGCGGCCGGGCCGCGGCACCGCCCCGACCCGCACCGCCGCGCCGACCAGGGCGCGGGTGTCTCCGACCAGCGTGACCGCGCCGCCGCTGTCGTCCGTCGGGTACCAGACGGCGCCCTCCAGGGCGCGGTGCCCGCCCGTTTCGGGCAGCGACAGCCGGCGGAAACCGACGGCGGGGTCGGCATCGGCCCAGGCCGGCGCCGCGGCGGCCGGAACGGCGGTCAGCGCGGCAAGAACGACGAACAGGCGGCGTAAGGACGGTTCCATCGCACGGACGCTCCGGCTGGGCGCGTCAGCGATCCAGATCGCGGATCGCGCGGTTCAGTTCGAACTCCTTGGAGGCGACGTAGGCCTCCATCCCGACGATCCGCTTCTCCATGTCGCGGAAACGCTGGGTCAGGCCGGCGAGCGTGCGGTCGGGCTTGGTCGACACGGTGCGCCAGAACGCCTCCTCCTCCGGATCGCGGTAGAGCTGGGCCGGACGCACCGGCAGCACCAGCAGCGCGATGACGTAGGCGATCACCAGCGGCACCGAGAAGAAGAACAGGGCGAACAGCATCGCCACCCGGATCATCCCCGGCTGCACGCCGAAGTAATCGGCGATGCCGGTGCACACGCCGCCCAGCACCCCGCGCTGGGGGTCACGGTAGAGCCGGTGCGGGTTGGGCGAGTCGTAGGGGGACGCGCGGTCCATGACGGCCTCGTTCCTTTTCGTGAATGGGCGTTGAGCGGCGTTGCACGGTGGCGCGCCGGCGGCGCTCAGACCTTGCCGCGCCAGTGCGGCGCCTCGGTGTCGAGCACGCGTTCCAGCGCGTGGACGCGGCTCTCCAGCCGGTTGGAAATCTCCCACAGCTCGGCGAGCAGCCGCTCGTCCTGTGCCGTGAGGCCCCGCTGCGAGCGCCATTTGGTGATGTAGTGGAAGACGATCCACACCGGCGCCACCACCACCAGGAACAGCACCGCGAGGACGAAACCCAGGAACCCCATGGTCGGTCGGCCTTTTCTTCTTTGTCGTGCCCGGATCGGCAGAGGGTCGGACGGTGGGACGGCCCCATCCGGGACCGCCCCGTCCTCGCATCAGCCGCGGCGGGCGGCGATGCGGGCCTTCAGCGCCGCCAGATCGTCTTCGACCTTCTGGCTCGCCTCAAGCTCGGCGATCTCCTCGGTCAGGCTCTTGGTGCGGCCGATGTCGTAGGATTCGACGCGGCCTTCCAGCTCGTCGAGGTTACGCTCCACCTGCTCGAAGCGCGACAGGGCGTCGTTGATCCGCTCGTCGTGCAGCGCGGTGCGCAGCCGGACCCGGTTGTTGGCGGTCTGGCCGCGGACGACCAGCGCCTTCTCGCGGGTCTTGGCGTCGGTCAGCTTGGCCTGCAGGCGGCCGATGTCCTCGTTGGCCTTGGCCAGCGCCGCTTCGACCTGGATCAGCTGTTCGGTCAGCGCGTCGGCCTGCTCCGCCACCTTGGACTTGGCGAGCAGGGCGCCCTTGGCCAGATCCTCGCGGCCGCGGGTCAGCGCCACCTCGGCCTTGCGGTCCCACTCGTCGCGCTCGCGGTGGAGGTCGGCGACGCGGCGTTCGATCTCCTTCTTCTCCGCGATGATCTTGACGGTGGAGGAGCGCACCTCGACCAGCGTGTCCTCCATCTCCTGGATGATGAGGCGGATCAGCTTCTCCGGCTCCTCGGCGCGGTCGAGCAGGGAGTTCAGGTTCGACTGCACGATGTCGGTCAGGCGCGAAAAGATGCTCATGGTCGGTGTCCCGTCAATCAGCCGAGGATGGCGCCGGCGAGGATGCCGGCGAAGAAGAACAGCCAGCTTTCCGCCGGCCGGGTGCTGAGATAGGCGCGCACGCGCCCCGCCAACGGCCGGGCCTGCGTGGTGTCGAAGCGGTGACCGCCGTAACGGCGGCGGAAATCGCTGAAGTCGCTCATGGTTGATCTCCTTGCCATGGCGCTTTCATCGCAACTGCCGTGCCAATCCGGCGGGCCGGCCCTGGAACCCTTGCCGGCGCTGGCTTTGCCGCGTCCGGCGGCGGACAGTCGGCGTGATTGCCCGATCGCTGATCCCGCTATATCATCGCGCTTTCCGCGAACAAGTGGCCCTAAGCGCGATGTCCGTCACCCTGCCCTCCCTGCTTGGCGAGTCGCCGGCCTTCCAGGCGGCGCTGGCGCATGTGTCGCGGGTGGCGCCGCTGGAACGGCCGGTGCTGGTGATCGGCGAGCGCGGGACCGGCAAGGAGCTGGTCGCCGCCCGCCTGCACTATTTGTCGCGGCGCTGGGACCGCCCCTTCGTCAAGGTCAACTGCGCCGCGCTGCCGGAGTCGCTGCTCGATTCGGAGCTGTTCGGGCACGAGGCCGGCGCCTTCACCGGCGCCACCCGGCGCCAGGTCGGCCGGATCGAGCAGGCCGACGGCGGCACCCTGTTCCTGGACGAGATCGCCACCGCCTCGCCCGCCGTGCAGGAAAAGCTGCTGCGCGCGGTGGAGTATGGCGAGATCGAGCGGGTCGGCGGCCGCACCGCCACCGTCGACGTGCGGGTGATCGGCGCCACCAACGCCGACCTGCCGGCCCTGGCCGCCGCCGGCCGGTTCCGCGCCGACCTGCTCGACCGGCTGGCCTTCGACGTGGTGACGCTGCCGCCGCTGCGCGCCCGCCCCGACGACATTCCGCCGCTGGCCGATCATTTCGCCCTGGGCATGGTGCGCGAGCTGGAACGGCCGCTGTTCCCCGGCTTCACCGCCGACGCGCTGGCGCGGCTGTGCGCCCACGACTGGCCCGGCAACGTGCGCGAGCTGCGCAACGCGGTCGAACGCTCCGTCGCCGCCGCCGACCCGGACGCGGCGGTCGACCACATCATCCTCGACCCGTTCCGGTCGCCCTGGCGCCCGGCGTCGCCGCCATCCGCGACACCGCCCAGCCCGGCGCCCGACGTGGATGACACCAGCCCGGTCGCCGCCCCCATCGTTGACGGCGGCATCCTGGACCAGGTCCGCGCCTTCGAGGCGGCCCGGCTGCGCGAGGCGCTGGAGCGCCACCGCTTCAACCAGCGCCAGACCGCCCAGTCGCTCGGCCTCGGCTACCACCAGCTGCGCGGCATGCTGAAGAAGCATGGGCTGATCCCCTCTCCCCAAGATGGGAGAGGGTGATCCCCCCTCTGCGACGTTCAGCCGTCCCCGGCCCGCCGGAGCGCCGTGCTATACCGGTTGCCCAACCGTCGCAGAGCGGTTCATCCGATAAGGGTAAGGGGAGCAGCGTGATGGCCACCAGCATGTCCGGCCTAGACATCCATGGACCGCTCAATCCCGGCTTCGAGGCGATCCTGACGCCCGACGCCATGGCCTTCCTGGCCGAGCTGGAGGGGCGCTTCGGCGGCGAGCGGCTGCGGCTGCTCGATGTCAGGGCCAAGCGGCAGGCGCTGCTGGACCAGGGCCACAAGCCCGACTTCCTGCCGGAAACCCGCGCCATCCGCGAGGCCGACTGGACCATCAGCCCGCTGCCCGTCGATCTGCTCGACCGCCGGGTGGAGATCACCGGGCCGGTCGACCGCAAGATGGTGATCAACGCGCTGAACAGCGGCGCGAAGGTCTTCATGGCCGATTACGAGGACGCGACCTGCCCGACCTGGACCAACCTGGTCGAGGGGCAGATCAACATCCGCGACGCCGTGCGCCGGACCATCACCCACGAGGATCCGGCCAGCGGCAAGGCCTACCGCCTCAGCGACCAGACCGCGGTGCTGAAGGTGCGGCCGCGCGGCTGGCACCTGGACGAACGCCATGTGCTGATGGATGGCGAGCCGATCTCGGGCGCGCTGTTCGACTTCGCCCTGCACGTCTTCCACAACGCCCACGAACTGCTGGCGCGCGGCAGCGGGCCGTATTTCTACCTGCCCAAGCTGGAAAGCCATTTCGAGGCGCGGCTGTGGCGCGAGGTCTTCCTGGTGGCGGAGGAGTATCTCAAGCTGCCGCACGGCTCGATCAAGGCGACGGTGCTGATCGAAACCATTCTCGCCGCCTTCGAGATGGACGAGATCCTGTATGAACTGCGCGAGCATTCCGCCGGGCTGAACTGCGGGCGCTGGGACTACATCTTCAGCTTCATCAAGAAGTTCCGCACCGACCCCGCCGCCGTCATGCCCGACCGGGCGGAGGTGACGATGGCCACCCCCTTCCTGTCGGCCTACAGCCAGCTCGCCGTCAAGACCTGCCACCGCCGCGGTGCGCCGGCCATCGGCGGCATGGCCGCCTTCATCCCGGTCAAGGGCAACCCGGAGGCCAACGAGACCGCCTTCTCCCGCGTGCGCGCCGACAAGGAGCGCGAGGCGTCCAACGGCCATGACGGCACCTGGGTCGCCCATCCCGGCCTGGTTCCGGTCGCCCAGGAGGTCTTCGACGCCTACATGCCCACCCCCAACCAGATCGCCCGCAAGCGCAACGACGTGACCGTCACCGCCGCCGACCTGCTGGCGGTGCCGCCGGGCCCGAAGACCGAGGCGGGCTTGCGCAACAACGTGGCGGTCGGCATCGGCTACATCGAGGCGTGGCTGCGTGGGCTGGGCTGCGTCCCGCTGTTCAACCTGATGGAGGACGCCGCCACCGCCGAGATCAGCCGCACCCAGGTCTGGCAGTGGGTCCACACCGGCACCCGGCTCGACGATGGCCGCGCGGTGACGATGGAGCTGGTCGACGGCGTGATCGCCGAGGAGCTGGCCGCCTGGAAGCAGCGCGTCGGCGCCGACGCCTACGCCAAGGGCCGCTACGCCGACGCCGCCGGTTTGTTCCGCGATCTGGTCGCGCGGGACGACTTCGCGGAGTTCCTGACCCTGCCGGCCTACGAGCGGCTGGTGGCCGAGGGGGCGTAAGGCGCGTCGATCAGTCCAAACAGCAACGGCGCCCCACCGCGGGCGCCGTTTCCATGTCTGGCGGTCGGATGTTCATCGGCGCGGACCGGCTACCGCTCCACCTCGCTCCGCCGGTCGAGGTCGTCGAGGATGGCGCCGGCGCGGCTGGTCAGGTTGCGGGCCAGCCGGTCGTAGCCGCGGTTGCCGGTGGCGCGGGCGCGCTGTGCGGCCTCGGCCCCCAATGCGGCCAACTGGCGGGCGATCTCCCGGTAATCGGGCACGCCGTCCCTGGCGTTGCCCTGTCTGGTGTCGCCCGTCCGCGGCTCGCCCGGCCAATTCGGGCCATGCGCCGCGCGCCGGTCGGGTTGGTGATCCTTCGACGCCACAACCGCCTCGCACCGCCGTTGCCATCGTGAAGGCGGCATCCTGGCACAGCGGGCGGCCCCGACCAATTCGCGCTTAGGGCAGAGCGGTCACAGCCTTTGGGTGCGTCCCGGCAACCAAAGAGGATAGGACCGCCCCGCCGACTCCCGTCAGTCGATCAACAGGTCGAGCGTGGAGCGGACCACCTGCACGATGTCGCCGCCATGCTGCGAGGCCGGCAGGCCGCGGGCGCCGACGATGATCGACAGCTCGTGCTCGGTGGTGGGGGCGAAACGGGCGATCTCCGCCACCAGCTCGTCCGACAGCATGGCGTCGCGCGGCAGCCCGGCGTGGGCGGCGGCCTTTTCGCGCCAGCCGTTCAGCGCGGCGGCGATGGCGGCCTCGATCTGCTGCGACTCCTCCTTGCGGCGAAGGTCGCTGAACAGCACCAGCACCCGCCAGCCGCCGGTGGCGTAGGCGGTGTCGATGCGCTGGACCTCGACCGTCCGCAGGAAGGCGGACAGTTGCTCCTGCGCCTCCTCCGGGCTGTCGTCGGGAATGGTGAAGGTGCGTAGTTCGGTGCTCATCGCCCAACCCTGCTGAAGGCTTCCCTGTCGGGGAAGCCTACACACAATTGGTGCGTTCGGCAAACCGGACACCACCGCCGGGGTGCTCCGGCGACTTGGGGATACCCCCAATTTCCGGCCGGAGAATCGGCTTCCCCGCGCGTTGTGGGACAGGTCGGGTGCGCGGCAACGCCGCACCGATCCCTCCCCCGCCCTGTCCGTCCGTCTGCCCCGCCCGCCGAGGAGACCGCCGATGCACGATCCGGAGCCGCAAGCGCCGCCCGAAACGCCCTCCCAAGCGCCAACCCAGCCCCCCATCCCGGACCCCGTCCGCCACAGATGCTGGTGGACGCTGGGGCTCGGGCTTGGCCTGCTGGGGCCGCTGGCGCTGGGCGGGTTGGGCGTGCTGGCGCTGCTGTGGACCGGCTCCCGGCTCTACGACCAGCCCTTCGTCTGGTACAACCTGAACCGGATCAACGCCGCCGCCGAGCGGGCGGCGCGGGACCCCGACCCGGTGACCGTGGTGGCGCTGGGCGACACCGCGCTGCGCGACGCCACGCTGGACGAGCGGGAGATGGCGACGCTGGCGGCCAAGCGGGGCGTGGCGAACCTGCATTTCCTGCGCATCGTCCACCGCCAGGCGCAGTTCGCCGATTTCGAGCCGCTGCTGGACCGGCTGATCGCGGTCAAGCCGGCGCTGATCCTGATCGACCGCGATCTGCTGACCGCCCGGCGCGGCGCGCTGGAGGACCTCGCCCGCTACAGCCGCGCCCTGCTGCGCCTCTATGACGGGCGCCCCTATGTGCAGGATCAGGTCGCGCTGCAATACCGCCGGTCCTGCGGTCCGACTCCGGCGGCCTGGCTGACCGGTGGGACGTCCGACGCGGTCACCGGCTCCGGCGCCACCGCCGAGCGGGTGCGCGCCTTCATCGACCGCGCCTGGAGCGCCGGCATCCGCGTCGCCCTGATCGAGGTGCGGACACGGCCGGCCAAACCGCCGTCCGGCGGCGTCATCGCGGCGGCGGAGGCGGCGGAACCCGACGCCCCCGGCGCCAACCTGCCGCAATGGCGCTACGCGTCACCCACCGACGACGATGACGACACCAGCGGCACGGGGTCTTGCGCCGACGGCCGGTCCAGCGCCGATGGCCGGGCCGCCTTTTCCACCTGGCTGGCCGGCGGCATCGCCGGCGCGGTTGCCAGCGCCGATCCGGACCGCGGGTCGGGCCGCCGGGCGGACCGCGCGCCCGCGGTGTCGGCCACCGCCTCCCTCCCCTGACATGCGGCGATTGGCCACGCTCCTGCTGCGCTGCCGTTCCGGCCACCCGTCGGCGTTCATTCCGGCTTCCGGCTAAACCACTTTTTGTTTATGGTTTCTGGGTCGGGCGTGTCGCAACAGGAGACGGATGCATGGCTTCCATCATGATCAAGAAGGCCGGCGAAGGGCTGGTCTCGCAGGCCCACCGCAACGCCGACGTCGGCCCGACCAGCGGCAGCTCGGTCGTTTACGAGGTTCAGAACGTCCCCGGCGGCGTCGCCGTCGACGACGTGATCGCCGCCTTCAAGACCTACAAGCCGGTCGACAAGGTGTACGAGATCGATTGGGCGGAGCTGTCGAAGTAGCCGCGGCCGACAGGCTTCCGTCTTCCCGCCGGCGCCCCTCCGGCTGAGGGCGCGCCTCGGACGTCCGGGACCCGGCCACCCTCGTGCGGCCCGGTCCCGGAAGCTCCCCCGCAAGGCTCAGACCTGAAGCGCGGGATAGCGCTTGGCCCACACCAGCAGTTGGGCGACATGCTCCGCCTCTTCGGCGGCGAACTCCTCGGCCATCATGCGGACCTCGGAATCGGAGGTGCTCTTCGCCACCTCGGCGTAGAAGGCCTGGCCACGCCGCTCGCTGTCGAGCGCCAATTCCAGCGCGTATTCCACCGTCATCAGATAGTGGGAGCCTTCCATCGAGGTCGATTCCGGGCTTTCGCCGTCCGGCCACTGGAAATCCTCCGGCGCCAGGTCGGGGATGGTGCGGAAGCCCGACCGTGCCCGCGCCTCGGCCAGATGCATGCGCGAGAATTTCGCCATCTGGGCGAAGAAGGCCGCGATCTCCTGGTTGCCATAGGTCTTCATCGTCTCTGACAGGTCGGAGAAGCGGTTGGCGGCGTCCTCCTCCAGCGCGCAGGCGTGGGCGAGGAACAGGGCGGGGTCGTGGATGCTGGTCATGGATCCCTGCGATAAGCGAATAAGCCCGACGACGCTAAAACCATAACGTTTTTACGGTCATTGGTCGCGCCCGACCGCCGCGACGCCGGGAGGTGCGACCTTTTGGCGCGTGCCGGCGCTGCCCGCCCGGGAAAACCATTGCCTTTCCCGCCGGTTCGCGGCAGCAGACTCCCCCTCATGACCCAGCCCACCTTTTCCGCCCTGCCGATCGACCCCGTCCTGCCCGCCCTGCTCGACGCGCTGGACAGCCGCGGCATGGCCGTGCTGCAGGCGCCGCCCGGCGCCGGCAAGACGACGCGGGTGCCGCTGGCGCTGCTCGACGCCGGCTGGCTGCAGGGCCGCAAGATCCTGGTGCTGGAACCGCGCCGGCTCGCCGCCCGCGCCGCCGCGCGGCGGATGGCCGCGATGCTGGGGGAGGCGGTGGGCGAGACGGTCGGCTACCGCGTCCGCCTCGACACCAAAATCGGCCCGCGCACGCGGATCGAGGTGGTGACCGACGGCCTGTTCCTGCGCCAGCTTCAGGAGGATCCGGAGCTGCCCGCCGTCGGCGCCGTGCTGTTCGACGAGTTCCACGAGCGCGGCATCGACAGCGACCTCGCCCTCGCCCTGGTGCAGGAGGCGCGCGGCGCGTTGCGCGACGACCTCCGCCTTGTGGTGATGTCGGCGACGCTCGACGCCGGCCCGGTGGCCGCGCTGCTGGCCGACGCGGGCGGCGACGCCCCGATGGTGACCAGCGCCGGCCGCGCCCACCCGGTCGACACCCGCCACCTCGACGCCCCCGCGCCGGGTAGCCGCATCGAGGACGCGGTCGCCGCCGCCGTCCGCCGCGCGCTGCGCGAGGAGCCCGGCAGCGCCCTGGTCTTCCTGCCCGGCGTCGGCGAGATCCGCCGGGTGCAGTCCCTGCTGGAACAGTCGGACCTCGGCCCCGGCACGGTGATCGCCCCGCTCTACGGCGATTTGTCGGCCGAGGCGCAGGACCGCGCGATTTCCCCCACCGCGCCCGGCACCCGCAAGATCGTGCTGGCGACCTCGATCGCCGAGACCAGCCTGACCATCGAGGGCATCCGCATCGTCGTCGACAGCGGGCTGATGCGGGCGCCGCGCTTCGACCCGCGCGGCGGCATGACCCGGCTGGCGACGGTGAAGGTCAGCCAAGCGTCGGCCGAGCAGCGCCGCGGCCGCGCCGGCCGTCTGGAGCCCGGTGTCTGCTACCGCCTGTGGCCGGAGGCGACGCACCGGGCGCTCGCCCCCTTCACCACGCCGGAGATCCAGGACGCCGACCTCGCCCCGCTGGCGTTGGAGCTGGCGGTGTGGGGGGTGTCCGACCCGGCGACGCTGGCGTGGCTCGACCCGCCGCCCGCCGCGGCGCTGGCCCAGGCGCGCGAACTGCTGACCGGCCTCGGCGCGCTCGACCAGAAGGGCGCCATCACCGCGCATGGCCGCCGCATGGCCGGCTTCGGCGTGCACCCGCGGCTGTCGCACATGATGCTGGCCGGCAAGGCGCTGGGCCAGGGCGCGCTGGCCTGTCTGGTGGCCGCCCTGCTGGGCGAGCGCGACATCGTCCGCGCCCAACAGGGTTTCCGCGACGCCGACCTGCGCCTGCGCGTCGACCTGCTGCGCGGCGAGGAGCGCGGCGGCCAGGGCGCGGCGCGCGGCCTCAGCGTCGACCGCGGCGGCGCCCAGCAGGCGATCAAACAGGCGCGGACATGGCGCCGGCAACTGGGCGTGCGCGACGACGACGCCATGGACTCGAACGCCGTCGGCCTGCTGGTGGCGCTGGCCTACCCCGACCGCATCGGCCAGCGCCGGCCGGACGGAGCGCCGGGTGGCGTCGCGGCGCAATACCGGCTGTCGGGCGGCCGCGGCGCCTATTTCCAGGCGGCCGAGCCGCTGTCGGCCGAGGATTGGCTCGCCATCGCCGACCTCGACGGCGCCGCCCGCGAATCGCGCATCTTCCTCGCCGCCCCGGTGTCGCTGGCCGAGTTGGAGGACAGCTTCGCCGACGACATCCGCAGCGAGACCATCATCGCCTGGGACGCCCGCGAGCAGGCGGTGCTGGCCCGCCGCCGCCGTCGGCTGTTCGCGCTGATCCTGAAGGACGAGAAGCTGGCCAAGCCGCCGGCCGAGGCGATGACCGCCGCGATGATCGAGGGCATCCGCGCCATGGGCCCGGCCTGCCTGCCCTGGACCGACGAGCTGCGCAAATGGCAGACCCGCGTCGCCTTCCTGCGCCAGCGCGAGGGCGACGAGTGGCCCGACCTGTCCGACGCCGCGCTGATGGACGGCCTGGAGGACTGGCTGGCCCCGTTCCTCGACGGTGTGTCGCGCCGGGCGCATCTCGACCGCATCGACCTGTCGAGCGCGCTGCGCGCCCTGCTGCCCTGGTCGCTCAAGACCCGCCTCGACGCCGAGGCCCCGACCCACGTCGAGGTGCCGAGCGGCTCCCGCATCCCGATCGACTATGACGGCGAGGAGCCGGTCCTGGCGGTGCGTCTTCAGGAGATGTTCGGTCTGGCCGAGACCCCGCGCATCGCCGGCGGCCGGGTCCCCCTCCTCCTCCACCTGCTGTCCCCCGCCCGCCGCCCGGTCCAGGTCACCCGCGACCTCGCGAGCTTCTGGGCCAACGCCTACAAGGCGGTGAAGGCGGATTTGAAGGGCCAGTACCCGAAGCACTACTGGCCCGACAACCCGCTGGAGGCCGAACCGACCGCCCGGGCGAAGCCGCGGGGGCGGTGAGCAGGGACTTTACCAGCGTACGGAGCAAATAGTTGCGTTAGGAACGCGACTTCAGTCTTCTGGCGCCCTCCTGACTGATTGAGCGTGCATTGCGTTATGGCATGCATCATAATGAGGCAAACAAGGCGGCCTTTATCGGGGAAGCTCCCCGATCTCATCAGATTTGCACAACCGGGGGATGATGGCGACTGCACTGCTTAAGAAGGCATCGAATAGTGCGGCTCCTGGCCAATACCTTGGCTATGGCTTGCAGGACGTTCGTTTATGCCACCATCTGCTCAAGTCTGCTGGTGGCTGTTCAGTTTCGCTTGAGTTCATAGAAGACACCGCAATTCACTGGCCTGACGGGAGAGTACTGCTTGAGCAGGCGAAAAGTGCGCTCTCGGGCAATCCGATCAGCGATAACTCTACAGAACTGTGGAAGTGCTTCGCCAATTGGGCTCGCTTATGCTCATGTGGGAAAGTGGATCCAAAACTTACCAAATTTCACCTCTACATTTGTCCGCCTAAGAAAGGAGCTTTAGTTCACCTCCTTCATTCTGCTTCAACCAAGCCAGAAGCGGCGATACTGCTCGCAGAAATTAACAAAAGAGTTTCGAAAGGAAAAAAGCTGAAAGCCTGCGACCCTCTGATATCAGAGTTTCTCTCGGCTGGCATGGATACATGCCAGAATATCATAATTAATTTTTGCCTTGTTTCAGAGCCAGACCCACTTGAGCAGATCCGAGAATTATTCCGGCTTTCGGTCTTTGAGAATTCTGTAGAGGACTTTTGCTCACATGCTATCGGTGAAGCAAAGAATAGGATCGCGGCGCTAATACGTGCAGGCGATAGCCCGATGATTGATGCATTGGAATTTCGTAGACGCCTGCAAGCATTCACTCGGAAATATGGTGCCCGTGGACTACTCGTTCCGACTACTGAACAGCCGAACAACATGCAGGTTCGCGCCATCCTGGCGGCCACGCCCATTTTTGTTCAGCAACTTATGAAGGTAAATACACCGGACGAAGCACTTTTACGGGCAATAGGCGACTACCTTCGATCAGATGCCGATCGTACAGTATGGGCCGCTGATGGTCGCATTGTCGAAGAGAGTCTTAATGAGCTACATGAAGGACTTAAATCTCACTTTCAAAATGTACGCGACGAGGTTGAAGACCTTATGTCGGAAATGGATTCTGAAACACGAGGACGGAAAATCTACCGAGACTGCATCAAACACCATGAACCGCTCGAAAGTCAATGTGTCCCAAGCTATTTCATTTCGGGAACATACAATATGTTAGCCGACTTCGCAACGATTGGCTGGCACCCGCAATATTCCATGTGGTTCAAATGCAAGTGAATATCGAAGCCAACATTTCCTCTGTTGAAGCAGTGCAAAACTCTGCCATGGGAGCAATTATTCTCTGGTGGTTTGGGCGCGGATATGAGGAAGAAATTCTCGGTGAGCTGCCACTACTTCATCTCAGCTTCCTTGTACTCCCGATCATTCTTCATCGCCCTTCTCTCAATCTGGTCAGTAGCACCAATGTGTCGTCAGGCATTGGCAAGTTCATTGAAAAGTTTGAACTTCACCGCGAGGACTTAATGGCAGTCCATACGCGCACCCTAGCCATGCGACGGCTCAGCCTGCAGGCGATATCCACGGGAATATCTACAGGCTTATTGAACATTGTATATGAAGATGCGCGCTTACGCGCCAATGATGTCAAAATACGCCGACCAACTGAACGTATTAAGCCTTATACCGCAGCAGCGGAAAAGCTTGGGCGTTGGATGGCCCGAGTTCCACCCACCACAACCTTTTCTCTTTTACGCGTGAGCCCCTGATGCACTTCCAAGTTCTCAAATTGATTCTTTGGTCTAAGGCCGGGCACCCGCCACGCATTGTCAATTTTGAACCGGGCATGGTCAATGTCATTAGCGGAGCTTCTAAGACTGGCAAGTCTGCAGTGATTCCAATTATAGACTACTGTCTTGCTTCGGGAAAATGCAATATACCGGTTGGTACCATACGCAAGGCGTGCTCGTGGTTCGGCATCGTCATTCAAACAATCGAAGGCCAGAAACTACTTGCCAGACGCGAGCCTGGCGATGCAAAGCAAACCGGCGACATGATGTTGCTAGAGAGTAATGAGATAAAAGCTTTCTCCGAGCTTCCGGTAAAAAATATTACCAGCGAAGGAGTAAAGAGAGTACTAAACCGCCTATCAGCACTTTCTAACCTTGATCTTGATCCAAATAGTGACTCAGGATTTAATTCTCGGGTGAGTTTTCGCGACTTAACTGCGTTTATGTTTCAACCTCAGTATATCATTGCCAACCCTGCGGCACTCTACTTCAATGCCGACACGACCGAGCATCGCGAGAAGCTGAAAGCAATTTTTCCATATGTTTTGGGCGCTCTCACTGCTGACATGCTCGCCGCGAAATGGGAGATCGACAAGCTACAGCGTCAACTCCGTCGAAGAGAGGCTGAGCTTAATGCAATGCGGTCGTCGGTGCGAACTTGGCAGATAGAGGCGGAAGGCTGGATCAAGCAAGCCATCGAACTTGGATTCGTTCCTGCGAACACCCTTATTCCGGACAAATGGCCCGACATACTCGATTTGCTCCGTACCATTACCGAAAGCAGCAGCCGGACTGCACAGCCATCGGTCACCTCAATCGAGATAATGTTGGTGGAACTCCAGCGGCTGCGAGAAATGGAACGAGAAGCTGCAGCGGAGCTTTCCGATCACCGCCAGCGACTCAACGAAATACAACGTTTGATTGATAGTAGTAATTCTTATGGATCAGCAATTCAGATCCAGCGAGAGCGCTTGGATGTCGCCAATTGGATTGAAGCTTTGGTAGAGCGCTCGGATGATCCGATCGTCGCCCTTGGCGGAGGTGGGCGTCGAAAGCTTGAAGCCCTTCGTGAAGCGCTAGTTGGAGTCGAACTACAACTTCGCTCACAGCCTTCGTTGTCGGATGCATTTAATCGGGAACGGTTGCGGCTACGTGGCTCGGTCGAGCAAGGTACGGCGAAACTCAGCGCTGTCCGTCAACAGACGATATTGCTCGAACGACGTTCTGATGAAGCACGTGCTGCGACTTTCCGCTCAGACCGAATAGAGCGCTTTCTAGGAAGACTAGAGCAAGCAATTCAACTCTATGACCGCACAGAAGAAAACTCCGACCTTCCGAGTGAGATTGAATCAATCCGCGCGCTGATATTCGAGCAACGAAAGTTATACTCAGAGGGACAGGTGCGACACAAACAATCTTCGGCACTTAAGATTGTCGAAAATTATGCATCAACGATCATCGGAAATCTTGATGCTGAATGGCCAGAAGCGCCAATAGAAATCTTGGTTGAAGACCTATCTGTGCGCGTTATTCATAAAGATCGTTCAGATTATTTGTGGGAAATTGGAAGTGGAGCAAATTGGCTCGCCTACCATGTCGCCGTAATATTAGCGCTACAACGCTATTTCCTGAACGACGTTGGACATCCGGTACCGGGCTTTATCGTGCTCGACCAACCTAGCCAAGTCTATTTCCCGCGCGGCTTCGATAGTGAACATGTTAGCGAGTTCGGACGAACTCGTGACCAAGACATTTTAGCGATCCGATCAGTTTTCAGAGCTTTAGGTGCTGAGGTAACTCGAGCAAAAGGACGAATGCAAGCAATCGTCCTTGATCACGCGGGTCCAGATGTATGGGGAAGCATTCCCGGCGTAATACTGGCCCAAGAATGGAGGGGTAACAACAAACTTGTTCCTCGTGAATGGCTGGACATCCCTTCCGATGAATATTAAATATCTGTTGAAGTTTCCATCAGATATACAGACCTTAAACTTTTCCAAGCCTGCCTTACCGCCGACCGCCATCCATGATAGGACTATAAGCCTCAACCGCCCGAGGAGTGTCCTGCATGCATCGCCTATGGCGTCCCGCCGCCTTGCGCCCATCCCCACACCCCCGCCCCACCGGATGGAACAGTGAACAGCCCCCGGAAAACTGTTCCAAACTGTTCCAAACGTTCCATCCGGCCACCACAGGCCGGGTCGGGCGTGCCGGATGGAACAGTGAACAGTCCGCCGAAACCTGTTCCACGATGTTCCATCCGCCCAACTCCGCCCCCAAAACGAAACGGCCCCCTTCCCTTGCGGGAAGAGGGCCGGAGTCGTTTCCGTTACCCGAACCGGGTCAGTCGCGCTTGACCGTGTCGCTGTGCAGCGCGGCCTGGGCGGCGGCGAGGCGGGCGATCGGCACGCGGTAGGGCGAGCAGGAGACGTAGGTCAGGCCGACCTTCTCGCAGAAGGTGATCGAGGCCGGGTCGCCGCCATGCTCGCCGCAGATGCCGAGCTTGATGTCCGGGCGCACCTTGCGGCCGCGCTCGGTGGCGATCTCCACCAGTTCGCCGACGCCGCTGACGTCCAGCGTCTGGAACGGGTCCTGCTCCAGGATGCCCTGGCGCTGGTACTCCGGCAGGAAGCTGCCGGCGTCGTCGCGCGACAGGCCCAGCGTGGTCTGGGTCAGGTCGTTGGTGCCGTAGCTGAAGAACTCGGCCGATTCGGCGATCTCGCCGGCCTTCAGGGCGGCGCGCGGGATCTCGATCATCGTGCCGGTCAGATACTCCACCGTCACGCCGGTCTCGGCCTTCACCTGCTCGGCGGCGCGGTCGATCACCGCCTTCAGGATGTCGAACTCCTTCTTGGTGATGATCAGCGGGATCATCACCTCGGGAATGACAGCCTCGCCGGTGGTCTTGGCGACCTCGGCGGCGGCGGCGAAGATGGCGCGGGCCTGCATCTCGTAGATCTCCGGGTAGGAGATGCCGAGACGGCAGCCGCGGTGACCCAGCATCGGGTTGGCTTCGTGCAGTTGGATCGTGCGGTGGCGCACCCGCAGCGGGTCGGTGCCGGTGGCCGCGGCGACCTCCGCCATGTCCTCGTCGGTGTTGGGCAGGAACTCGTGCAGCGGCGGGTCGAGCAGGCGGATCGTCACCGGCAGGCCGGCCATGATCGTGAACAGCTCGACGAAGTCCTGCTTCTGGTACGGCTCCAGCTTGGCCAGCGCCTTGCGGCGGCCCTCCTCGGTTTCCGCCAGGATCATCTCGCGGACGGCCAGGATGCGCGCCGGGTCGAAGAACATGTGCTCGGTGCGCGACAGGCCGATGCCCTCGGCGCCGAACTTCCGCGCGGTGCGGGCGTCCAGCGGGGTTTCGGCGTTGGCGCGGACCTTCATCCGGCGGATGCTGTCGGCCCAGCCCATCAGGGTGGCGAAGTCGCCCGACAGCTCCGGCTGGATGGTCGGCACCTCGCCCAGCATCACCTCGCCGGTCGAGCCGTCGATGGTCAGGACGTCGCCTTCCTTGACGGCAACGCCGCGGACCGACATCTGCTTGGTCTTGTAGTCGATGCGCAGGTCGCCGGCGCCCGACACGCAGGCGCGGCCCATGCCGCGCGCCACCACCGCCGCGTGGCTGGTCATGCCGCCGCGGCTGGTCAGGATGCCGCGGGCGGCGTGCATGCCGTGGATGTCCTCCGGCGAGGTTTCGATGCGGCAGAGGATCACCGACTCGCCCTTGCCGGCCATCTGCTCGGCCTCATCGGCGGTGAACACCACCTTGCCCGACGCGGCGCCGGGGGAGGCCGGCAGGCCCTTGGCGATGACCTTGCGGTCGGCCTTGGGGTCGAGCGTCGGGTGCAGCAGCTGGTCGAGCGAGGCCGGGTCGATGCGCTTCACCGCCTCGTTGCGGTCGATGACGCCCTCGGTCGCCAGATCCACCGCGATCTTCAGCGCCGCCGGGGCGGTGCGCTTGCCGTTGCGGGTCTGCAGCATGAACAGCTTGTTCTGCTGGACGGTGAACTCGATGTCCTGCATGTCGCGGTAGTGCTTTTCCAGCGTGAGGCGAACCTCGTTCAGCTGGTTGAACACCTCCGGCATCACCTCCTCCATGGCGGGGAGGTCGGACTTGTTGGCGATCTTGCCGGCGATGGTCAGGTGCTGCGGCGTGCGGATGCCGGCGACCACGTCCTCGCCCTGGGCGTTGACCAAGTATTCGCCGTAGAAGGCGTTCTCGCCGGTCGACGGGTTGCGGGTGAAGGCCACGCCGGTGGCGCAGTCGTTGCCCATGTTGCCGAAGACCATGCACTGCACGTTGACCGCGGTGCCCCAGGCGGCCGGGATGTCGTGCAGCTTGCGGTAGGTGATGGCGCGGGCGTTCATCCACGAATCGAAGACGGCGCCGATCGCGCCCCACAGCTGCTCCTGCACATCCTGCGGGAAGGGCCGGCCCAGCTCGCGCTCGACCGCCTTCTTGTAGTCCTCGATCACCGCCTGCCAGTCGGCGGCCGACAGGTCGGTGTCCAGCGTGTGCGACTTGTCGCGCTTGTGGCTGTCGAGGATGTCCTCGAAATGGTGATGCTCAACGTCGAGCACGACGTTGGAGTACATCTGGATGAAGCGGCGGTAGCTGTCGTAGGCGAAGCGGGCGTCGCCCGACCGCTTGGCGAGGCCGGCCGCCGTCGCGTCGTTGAGGCCCAGGTTCAGGACGGTGTCCATCATGCCCGGCATCGAGGCGCGGGCGCCGGAGCGCACCGACACCAGCAGCGGGTTGGCCGGATCGCCGAAGGTCGCGTCCATCGCCTGTTCCAGCCGCGCGACCGCGGCGTTCACCTGCGCCGTCAGCTCCGACGGATAGGTGCGGCCGTTGGCGTAGAAATAGGTGCACAGCTCCGTGGTGATCGTGAAGCCCGGCGGAACGGGCAGGCCAAGATTGGCCATCTCGGCCAGATTGGCGCCCTTGCCGCCCAGCAGGTTCTTCATATCGGCCCGCCCTTCGGTGGCACCAGCCCCGAAGCTGTAGACCCACTTGCTCTCACCCTGGCTCGCCATGTCGGAATTCCTCGCTCGCCCTATGGTCGTCCGGCATCCGGCCGCTTCTGTCCGACGGGCGGAACCCCCGTGGTCAGATTGCTTGACCGCACATGCCGCTGCGTGGACCTTCTATCGTCCCAAACGTTGGGACACAAGACGGTCGCGTGGTCTAGAACGGGATCACCCGTGCTTCCCCGTCAAAGGTGCGTTGCGACTATATCGGATTGCGCGGTTCCCATTACTCCGGCTGAACCGCACAGACACCGATTCAGTCCGCGGAGAACCTCCGAAGTACCTATTTTTAAAAGGAAAGCCGAAAGGTTTCCCCGGCAAATGTTTCAGATGCTGAAGCAGCAGCCCGGGCCGCAGTCGGTCCAGACCTTCCCCTCGGCGGCCAACCAGACGGCCAGGGCGTCGGCCGGCATCGGGCGGGCGAACAGATAGCCCTGGCCGATGCCGCAGCCCTCCGCCTCCAGCATGCGGTGCTGGGTGTCGCGCTCCACCCCCTCGGCGACGACGGTCAGGCCCAGGCTCTCGCCGATCTGGATCATGGCGCGGACCAGCGGCCGGTTGGCGGCGTCGATGTCCAGTTCCTTGACGAAGCTGCGGTCGATCTTCAGCTCGCCGACCGGGAAGCGCTTCAGGTAGCTGAGGCTGGAGTAGCCGGTGCCGAAATCGTCGATCGACAGCGTCACCCCCAGCGCGTGCAGGGCGTCGAGCGCGTCGTGAACGCCGACCTCCTCCGTCATCATCAGCCGTTCGGTGATCTCCAGCGTCAGGTCGGTGGCCGGGATGCCGTTGGCGGTCAGCACGGCGTGGACCTGGTCCGGCAGATCGCCGCGGGCGAAGCGGACGGCCGACACGTTGACCGCCATGCCCGGCACCGGCACGCCGGCGGCGCGCCAGCGGGCAAGCTGGGCCACCGCGGTTTCCAGAACCCAGGAATCGAGCCGATCGATCAGGCCGCACTCCTCGGCCAGCGGCACGAACTCCACCGGCGACACCATCCCCCAGCGCGGGTGGGTCCAGCGGATCAGCGCCTCCACCCGGTGCAGGCAGGGCGGCTTCAGGCGGACCTGCGGCTGGTAATGCAGCTCGAACGGGCCGTCGCCGCCGGTCCGGCTGGCCTCCTCCTGCCGGCTCAGCGCCTCGCGCAGCGCCGCCTCCATCTCCAGCCGGCGCACCGCCTGCTCGTTCATGTCGCGGCGGAAGAAGTGACAG
This sequence comes from Azospirillum sp. TSO35-2, assembly GCF_003116095.1. Taxonomy (GTDB): domain Bacteria; phylum Pseudomonadota; class Alphaproteobacteria; order Azospirillales; family Azospirillaceae; genus Azospirillum. The sequence continues at coordinate 136,999 of NZ_LGRA01000018.1, read as the reverse complement.
CGGTTGCGCCCGGCCTGCTTGGCCCGGTACATCGCCGCGTCGGCCTGGCGCAGCAGCGTGTCGAAATCGCCGCCGTCGTCGGGATGCACGGCGATTCCGATGCTGGCGGTCGGCGTCAGGGTCAAATCGGCGATGGTCGCCGGCACCGCCAGGGTGGCGAGGATGCGTTCGGCCAGCAGCGAGGCGTGCGCCGCGTCGCAGCCCGGCAGCAGCGCCACGAACTCGTCGCCGCCCAGCCGCGCCAGCGTGTCGCCGTCGATGAACAGGCGCTTCAGCCGGGTCGCCACCTCCACCAGCAGCTCGTCGCCGACGGCGTGGCCGAGCGAGTCGTTGATCGTCTTGAAGCGGTCGATGTCGAGAAACATCAGCGTTACCGGCTGGCGCGTCCGCCCAGCCAGCGCCAGCGCCGCGGTGGCGCGGTCGGTCAGCAGCTGGCGGTTCGGCAGGCCGGTCAGCGTGTCGAAATAGGCGAGCCGGTTGATTTCCGCCCGCGCCCGGTCATGCTCGATCGCCAGGGCGCACAGATGCACGCAGGCCTCGACCAGCCGCCGGTGGAAGGGGGCGATCCCCCGCGGCTCGTGGTAGTAGAGGGCGAAACTGCCGAGCACACGGGCATCGCGCCCCTTGATCGGGTTGGACCAGCAGGCGGCCAGCCCATGCATCAGCGCGCTGTCACTGTAGCCCGCCCACAGCGGGTCGTTGGCGATGTCGGTGGCCAGCACCGCCTCGCCGCGCCACATGGCGCTGCCGCAGCAGCCGACGCCGGGACCGATCTCCAGCCCGTCGATGGCGGCGCTGTAGCCGGCCGGCAGCGACGGACCGGCGATGACGCGCATGCGGTTCTCGTCGTCCCGCAGCATGACCGAGCAGGCCAGCTCCGGCGCGCAGGTCTCCACCTGGCGGCAGAGGAAGTCGAGCACCAGCCGCAGCGAGCGGCCGGTCGCCACCAGCTCCAGCACATCCTGCTGCAGCCGGGCGACCGCCTCGGCCCGCTCACGTTCGTCGAAGCTGCGCATTTCGCACAGCAGCAGCGGCTCCGACCCGTCGGTCAGGGTCTGCCAGTGCAGGTCGACCGGGACCGGTTCGCTGCGCGGCGCGCAGAGCGTTCCGATGCCGGGGGGAGCGCGGCCGCCATGCGCGCCGTCCCACACCGCCGACCAGTCGCGCCCGCCGAGGTCGAGCAGCGCGGGCAGCGGCCGGCCGATCAGCGACTCCAGCGGGCGGGCGGCGAGTTGGGCAAACCAGGGGTTGGCGCCGACGATGGTTCCGTCGGCCGCCGCCCAGACCAGGGCCGCGCTCCATTGCGCCACCGTCACCCGCAACAGGCGGTCGGATGGAAGGCCGTCATCCAGCGCAGCCCCGGCCAAATCCATGAAGCCTCACCCCCGGAGATAACAGGGACACGCCGGACCGACGTCCCCAGGAAATCAGCTAACATGAATACACGCGCGGCGGTCAAGATCCGTGGCGGCCGATGCACGCCGTTGCAACCGCACAAGAATGATTCAAAAGAAGCAGACATCAAGAACGGCGCAAGACCAGCGCAAAAAGAAAGGGAGGGAGCGGCTTCCCGCTCCCTCCCCCATTCGTTCCGGACCGCGTTGCGGCGCCTTGCGGCGCCTTGGCGCTGCCGTTCCCGACGCCTTACGAGCAGCCGGTGGTCGAGCCGCAGCTGTCGCACTTCAGGCAGGTGCCGTTGCGGACCAGGGTCATGTTGCCGCACTCGCCGCAGGGGTCACCCTCGTAACCGCGGGCGCGGGCCTCGCGGATGCGATCGAAGCGCTGCTCGCTGGTGCTGCCGCCATAGGCGGTGCCGGTGGCCGCCGAGGAGGCGACGTGGCCCTGGGCGGTCGCCGCGGCGACCGCCGGGCTGGCCGCCAGCGACGCCTGGGCGGCGCCCTGGGTGCCGGCGCCCATGCCGGTCGACACGGTGGCGCTCACCGCCGCCGTCTCGGTGCCGGTGGCGGCGAAGGCGACGGCGGCGTTGGTCCGCTGGGTCTGGCCGCCGTGCAGGACGCGCAGGTTGTTGCGGACGTAGCCGGTCGAGGCGATGCGGCGGACGATGTCGGACGGCTGCACCTGGGTGTCCGGCAGGTCGCCCTGCTTGTCGCCGCTGCCGACCGTCGACGGCACCAGATCCTCCGGCGTGGCGTGCGCCAAGTCGGTGCGGTTCAGGTAGGAGATGGCGATCTCGCGGAAGATGTAGTCGATGATCGACGTCGCCATCTTGATGGTGTCGTTGCCGGTGACCATGCCCGACGGCTCGAAGCGGGTGAAGGTGAAGGCCTCCACGAACTCTTCCAGCGGCACGCCGTATTGCAGGCCGATCGACACCGCGATGGCGAAGTTGTTCATCAGCGACCGGAAGGCGGCGCCTTCCTTGTGCATGTCGATGAAGATCTCGCCCAGCCGGCCGTCCTCATACTCGCCGGTGCGCAGGTAGACCTTGTGGCCGCCGACGTTGGCCTTCTGGGTGTAGCCCTTGCGGCGGTGCGGCAGGCGTTCGCGGGCGGAGATCTTCCGCTCGATCACCTTCTCGATGACCTTCTCGACGATGCGCTCGGTCACCATCTGGGCGCGGGCGCCGTTCGGGGCCTCGATCACCGCCTCGACCGCCTCGCCGTCCTCCTCGTCGTCCAGCAGGGCGGCCTGGAGCGGCTGGCTCAGCTTGGAACCGTCGCGGTACAGCGCGTTGGCCTTCAGGCCCAGGCGCCAGGACATCAGGTAGGCGTCCTTGCACTCGTCGACCGTCGCCGTGTTCGGCATGTTGATGGTCTTGGAGATGGCGCCGGAGATGAAGGGCTGCGCCGCCGCCATCATCGTGATGTGCGATCCCCAGGACAGGAAGCGCTTGCCGATGCGGCCGCAGGGGTTGGCGCAGTCGAACACCGACAGGTGCTCGTCCTTCAGGAAGGGCGCGCCTTCCAGCGTCATGGCGCCGCAGCAGAAGGTGTTCGCCGCCTCGATCTGCGCCTTGGTGAAGCCCAGGTGGGTCAGCAGGTCGAAGCCCGGGGCGTCCAGCGCCTCGGCCGGGACGCCCAGCGTCTGGGTGCAGACGTCGGCGCCGATGGTCCAGCGGTTGAAGACGAACTTGATGTCGAAGGCGGTGGCGAGGTTCGCCTCCAGCCGCTCCAGCAACTCGTCGGTGAAGCCCTTGGCCTTCAGCGCCTCGTGGTTGACGCCGGGGGCGGTCTTCAGCGTGCCGTGGCCGACCGCGTACAGCTCCATCTCCTGGATCTGGTCGGCGGTGTAGCCCAGCGTCCGCAGCGCCTCCGGCACCAGCCGGTTGACGATCTTGAAGTAGCCGCCGCCGGCCAGCTTCTTGAACTTCACCAGGGCGAAGTCGGGCTCGATGCCGGTGGTGTCGCAGTCCATCACCAAGCCGATGGTGCCGGTCGGGGCGACCACGGTGGCCTGGGCGTTGCGGTAGCCGTGGGCTTCGCCCAGCTCCAGCGCCTCGTCCCAGACGCGGACGGCGGCGAGCGCCAGCTCCTGGTCGGGGCAGAGGTCGGCGACGAAGGGCACCGGCTCGACCGTCAGCCCCTCGTAGCCGTTCATCTCGCCGTTGGCGGCGCGGCGGTGGTTGCGGATGACCCGCAGCATGTGGTCGCGGTTGGCCTCATAGCCGGGGAAGGTCCCCAGCTCCTGCGCCATCTCGGCCGAGGTGGCGTAGGCGACGCCGGTCATCACGGCGGAGATGCCGGCGCAGTAGGCGCGGCCCTCGTCGGAGTCGTAGGACAGGCCGTTGGCCATCAGCAGGCCGCCGAGGTTGGCGAAGCCGAGGCCCAGCGTGCGGAACTCGTAGGAGAGCTGCGCGATTTCCTTCGACGGGAACTGCGCCATCATCACCGAGATTTCCAGCACGATCGTCCACAGACGGCAGGCGTGCTCGAAGGCTTCGGTGTCGAAGGAGCCGTCCTTCAGCCGGAAGGTCATCAGGTTCAGCGACGCCAGGTTGCAGGCCGTGTCGTCGAGGAACATGTATTCCGAGCAGGGGTTCGAGGCGTTGATGCGCCCCGACGCCGGGCAGGTGTGCCACTCGTTGATGGTGCTGTCGAACTGCACGCCGGGATCGGCGCAGGCCCAGGCGGCGTAGCCGACCTTGTCCCACAGGTCGCGGGCGCGCAGCGTCTTGGTGACCTTGCCGGTGGTGCGGCCGATCAGGTTCCAGTCGGCGTCGTCCAGCACCGCCTGCACGAACTCGTTCGAGACGCGCACCGAGTTGTTGGAGTTCTGGCCCGACACCGTCAGGTAGGCCTCCGAATCCCAGTCGGTGTTGTAGGTCTTGAACTCGATCGTGGTGAAGCCCTGCCCGGCGAACTGGATCACGCGCTGGATGTAGTTCTCCGACACCTGATCCTTGCGGGCGGCGAGGATGGCCTTCTTGAGATCCTTGTTTTCCTTCGGATCGAGGCCGTTCTGGGCGGCGGCCATCACCGCGGTCAGGTGCTTCTGGCAGATCTTGGAGCCGGTCACCAGCGCGGCGACCTTCTGCTCCTCGTTCACCTTCCAGTCGATGTAGCCCTCGATGTCCGGGTGGTCCATGTCCACCGTGACCATCTTGGCCGCACGACGGGTGGTGCCGCCCGACTTGATGGCGCCGGCCGCGCGGTCGCCGATCTTCAGGAAGCTCATCAGGCCCGACGACTTGCCGCCGCCGGCCAGACGCTCACCCTCGCCGCGCAGGCGGGAGAAGTTGGAGCCGGTGCCCGAGCCATACTTGAACAGGCGCGCCTCGCGCACCCACAGGTCCATGATGCCGCCCTCGTTGACGAGGTCGTCGGCGACCGACTGGATGAAGCAGGCGTGCGGCTGCGGGTGCTCGTAGGCCGACGCCGAGGAGGTCAGCAGGCCGGTCTTGAAATCGACGTAGAAGTGGCCCTGGCTCGGGCCGTCGATGCCGTAGGCCCAGTGCAGGCCGGTGTTGAACCACTGCGGGCTGTTCGGCGCCGCCATCTGGGCGGCCAGCATGAAGCGCATCTCGTCGAAGAAGGCGCGGGCGTCGGCCTCCTGGTCGAAATAGCCGCCCTTCCAACCCCAATAGGTCCAGGTGCCGGCCAGACGGTCGAACACCTGGCGGGCCGAGGTCTCACCGACGAAGCGCTTCTCCTTCGGCAGGGCGGCCAGCTTCTCGGTGTCGGCCTCCTTGCGCCACAGCCAGGACGGGACGGTGTTCTCCTCGACCGACTTCAGCGCGGCCGGGACGCCGGCCTTGCGGAAATACTTCTGGGCCAGGATGTCGCTGGCGACCTGGGAGAAGTTGTCCGGCACCTCGATGTCGGTCTGCTGGAAGACGATGGTGCCATCCGGGTTGCGGATCTCGCTGGTCGCCCGGCGGAAACCGAGGCTGGCGTAGGCGTCCTGACCTTCGTGCGTGAAACGACGCTCGATCCGCATGATGACACTGTCCCTTGCTGGAGCCCGTCGGACGGACTCAATGGATATGGGTGTGATCCCCGGTGCCGGTGTGGCGCCGCTTCCGCATCAGCCGCCGGCCCGGGCCATAGCGCCCCGCGGCAGGGTCCGGGCCGAATGCCCGGGCGCCGCCGTCGCCGCTGTCCTGAACCGATGCCAAAGCTGGAACCGCCGCCGTTTCACCGGCCGGGTCACGTGGGGCGCATCCTAGCCAGCGTGGCCGGGGCAGGCAAGACAGCCAAGGTGTCTATCGCAAGATATTGTGGTTGACATCGCAGAACCTCGCAAGACCTAGACCTTGTGGTGTTCAACCCCTGACCGCCGGTCCGGTTCCCGCGCCAAGCGCAAAATTTTCGGGGGAGGTCGGGCGGGCCGCAGCGGGCTCAAAGCGCGGAAACCTGCAACGCCCACCGATTAAAGCGCAAAGCGCGGCGTTTCGCCAGGGCTTCGTTGGGGTGAAAATCAACATCTTGTTGCCTACGCCCCGTTGCACCCACCACCGATTCGCACGGCGGCGACTCGGCGGAGCGCTGGAGCGTGTCTCGAGTCGTTGCCCGGAAACCGCCGAGTCGCCTCTGGAGCCCGCCGCGAAGCCATTCCCCGAGGTGTTTTTCCGCCGCCTCGCCGACCGGGCCGACGGGTCGTGAAACCTCCCTCACCCGCAACTATTTCCTGCGCCCCCGGTTGGGAACGGTACGGCAGAGGAGGAGACCGGCCCATGCACAAGATGTGGTTCGCGTTGCCCACGCTGGCGCTGCTGGTCGGCACGGCGGACATTCCGGCCGCCACGGCCCAGGGTTCCGGCACCAGCCAGGGCGCCGGTGGCGCAGCGACTCCGATCGTCGGCGCGGCGGTCGAGCGCAAGACCGGCCCCAGCGTCGACCAGTTGATGAATCGCAGCGTGGTCGGCGCCGACGGGTCGCGGATCGGCACGGTGACCGACGTGATCCTCGACGACAGCGGGCAGGCCCAGTACATCGTCATCCACAGCGGCGGCCTGCTGGGCTTCGGCGGCAAGGACATCGCCGCCGACCTGAAGCTCGCGGACATCCGCCCCGGCGTCGATTCGATCGCGCTCCGCGAGGTGACGGCTGACAGCGTCCGCGACATGCCGGCCTTCCGCTACGACGACAGCATCACCTCGCTGACCCGCAGCCCGGGGTCGCCGAAGTGACGCGGCGGGAGGTGCGCGCGCCGGCCCACAAGGTCTGACACGGATTGCGCGGCTTTTCCCTGGCGTGCCGAGCGGCCGCCTCACCGAAGAGCGCCACGATGCAAGCCCAATCCCGTTTCATGGACGGGACGGCCTCCCGGATGGCCATCTCAACCGGCGGCCATCCGTTCGCCACGAAAAAGGCCGCGCCCCAACCGGGACGCGGCCTTTCTCTTACCCTTCCGGGAGATCGCCGGCCCGTTCCCCAGCGTCGCCGCCGGGGAACGGGCCGTCAGGCGATCACTCGTCGTTCTGCTGCTTGCGCTTCAGAGCGGCGCCCAGGATGTCGCCCAGCGAGGCGCCCGAGTCGGACGAACCGTACTCGGCCATCGCCTGCTTCTCCTCTTCCATCTCGCGAGCCTTGATGGACAGCGAGATGCGGCGGGACGCGCGGTCGATCTGGGTGACCTTGGCGTCGACCTTCTCGCCGACGGCAAAGCGCTCGGGGCGCTGCTCGGAACGCTCGCGGGACAGGTCCGACTTGCGGATGAAGCCGGTGTAGCCCTCGCCGACGGACACTTCGATGCCGCCGTCCGTCACCTGCGTCACGGTGCAGGTCACGACCTCGTTCTTCTTCAGACCGGCGGTGGCGGCTTCGAACGGGTCGTTCGCCAGCTGCTTGATGCCGAGGCTGATGCGCTCCTTCTCGACGTCGACGTCGAGAACCTTGACCTTGACGCGGTCGCCCTTCTTGTACTCGGCGATCGCCTCTTCACCCGACTTGTTCCAGTCGAGATCCGACATGTGGACCATGCCGTCGATGTCGCCCGGGAGGCCGACGAACAGACCGAACTCGGTGATGTTCTTGACTTCGCCTTCCAGCTCGGTGCCAGGACCGAACTTGTCGGTGAAGGTCTCCCACGGGTTGTCCAGGCACTGCTTCAGGCCGAGGCTGATGCGGCGCTTCTGCGGATCGACGTCCAGGACCATGACCTCGACTTCCTGCGAAGTCGACACGATCTTGCCCGGATGGACGTTCTTCTTGGTCCAGGACATTTCCGACACGTGGACCAGACCCTCGATCCCCGGCTCCAGCTCCACGAAGGCGCCGTAGTCGGTGATGTTGGTGACGCGGCCCTTGAACTTCGCGCCGACCGGATACTTCGCCTCGACGCCTTCCCACGGGTCGGCCTCGAGCTGCTTCATGCCCAGGCTGATGCGCTGGGTTTCCGGGTTGAAGCGGATGACCTGGACCGTGACGGTCTGGCCGATCTGCAGGGCTTCCGACGGGTGGTTGATGCGGCGCCACGCGATGTCGGTGACGTGCAGCAGGCCATCGACGCCGCCCAGGTCGACGAACGCACCGTAGTCGGTGATGTTCTTGACGACGCCCTGGAGGATCTGGCCTTCCTTGAGGTTGGCCACCAGCTCCGAACGGGCCTCGGCGCGGCTCTCTTCGAGCACGGCGCGACGCGACACGACGATGTTGCCGCGCGAGCGGTCCATCTTCAGGATCTGGAACGGCTGCGGGGTGCCCAGCAGCGGGGAGATGTCGCGGACCGGACGGATGTCGACCTGGCTGCCCGGCAGGAAGGCCACGGCGCCCGACAGGTCGACCGTGAAGCCGCCCTTGACGCGGCCGAAGATGACGCCGGTGACGCGGGTCTGGTCGTTGAACGACTTCTCCAGCAGCGCCCAGGCCTCTTCGCGCTTCGCCTTCTCACGGCTCAGCATCGCCTCGCCGTTCTTGTCTTCCATCCGCTCGAGGTAGACCTCGACCGTGTCGCCCGCCTTCAGCTCGGGCGGCTGGCCGGCAACGGCGAATTCCTTCAGCGCGACGCGGCCTTCCGACTTCAGACCGACGTCGATGGTGACCATGTCGTTCTCGACGGCAACGACGCGTCCCTTGACAACCGTGCCTTCGAGCGACTCGGCCGCGCCCAGCGACTCTTCCAACAGAGACGCGAAGCTTTCCTTTTCGACCGTGCGGGCCAGTGACTGTGCCATTGAAACTCCTAAAGGTGGCGCGAAAGCGGTCCCGTTCCGGTTCCGCCCGCGGCAAAACGGGTGGGACCTCGACCGAACCGCCGCGCCGGGCACCACGCCCGGCGACTTGGTTGATGGTTTTCCGTGGAGGGCGTCAGACCCGCCCGCGCCGCCCGCCCGGCCCGATGGCAACGGCCGGACCCCGGCGTCACGCCGTGGGCTTCAGACCGGTCTTCGAGCCGATGTGAGCGACCGCCTTCAAGAACACCTGATCGGCGTCAAGAGCGGACGTATCAAGCACAAAAGCGTCGACAGCCGGACGGAGCGGGGCCACCGCTCTCTGGCTGTCGCGCGCATCACGAGCCTTCATGTCCTCCAGGACATCGGAGGGTATAGCCGGAATCCCCCGCCGCTGCAACTCCTTGAGTCGCCGTTCGGCCCGCACCTCCACCGAAGCGGTAACGAACAGCTTGGCCTGGGCGTCGGGACAGACCACCGTGCCGATGTCGCGCCCGTCCAGCACGGCGCCCGGTGCGCCGCCCGGCGGGTGCGAGGCGAAGCGCCGCTGGAAGTCGAGCAGCGCCGCCCGCACCTCCGGCACCGCGGCGACCTTGCTGGCCGCCTGCGCCGCCTCGTCGGTGCGCAGCGCCACCTCCTGCAGGATCGGGTGTTCCGGGTGCAGCTCATAGGCCGCCCGCGCCGCCGCGGCGTTGTCGGCCGGATCGCCGCCGGCCCGCAGCACCGACACGCCGACCGCGCGGTACAGCACGCCGGTGTCGAGATGGGCGAAGCCGAAGGCGTCGGCGATCCGCTGGGACAGGGTGCCCTTGCCGCTGGCGGCCGGGCCGTCGATGGCGACGATGATGGAGGACGCCGCCGGGGAGTGGGTATCGATCCGCGTCATCGCCTCACGCCTCGACAATCGCAGCGCCCAGCCCGTTCATCAGCCCGACGAAGCCGGGGAAGCTGGTGTCGATGAAGGCGCCGTCGTCGACCGACACCGGCTGCTCCGACGCCATGCCCAGCACCAGGAAGCTCATGGCGATGCGGTGGTCCATGGCGGTGGCGACGGTGGCGCCGCCCTTCGGACCCTTGCCCGTTCCGTGCACGGTCAGGCTGTCGTCGGCGCCGACCTCCACCGACACGCCGCAGCGGGTCAGCCCCTCCGCCACCATGGCGAGGCGGTCGCTTTCCTTCACCCGCAGTTCCTTCAGGCCGAGCATCACCGTGGTGCCCTCGGCGCAGGCGGCGGCGGCGGCCAGGACCGGGTATTCGTCGATCATGCTGGGGGCGCGGTCGGCCGGCACCACGACGCCCTTCAGGCGGCTGTGGCGGACCCGCAGGTCGGCCACCGGCTCGCCCGCTTGGTCGCGGCGGTTCTCGAAGGCGATGTCGGCGCCCATCTCGACCAGCGTGTCGTACAGGCCGGTGCGGCGCGGGTTCATGCCGACGTCGTTCAGCACCAGCTCCGACCCCGGCCGCAGCAGGGCGGCGACCGCCGGGAAGGCGGCGGAGCTGGGGTCGGCCGGCACATGGATGGTGCGGCCGGTCAGTTCCGGCTGGCCGATGACGGTGACGGCCAGCGCGCCGTCCTCCAGCCGCTCGGTCGTCACGGTGGCGCCGAAATGGCGCAGCATCAGCTCGGTGTGGTCGCGGGTCGGCTCGGCCTCGATCACCGTGGTGGCGCCGGCGGTGTTGAGCCCGGCCAGGATGATCGCCGACTTCACCTGGGCCGAAGCGACCGGCAGGCGGTAGGTGATCGGGACCAGCTGGTCGCTGCCGACCACGGTCAGCGGCAGCCGCCCGCCGGAGCGGCCGACGAAGCGCGCGCCCATCTCCTCCAGCGGCTTGGTGACGCGGGCCATCGGCCGCTTGTTCAGCGAGTCGTCGCCGGTGAAGACGCAGGTGATCGGGTGGGCGGCGACCAGCCCGATCAGCAGGCGCGCCGCGGTGCCGCTGTTGCCCATGTCCAGCACCTGCGCCGGCTCGCGCAGGGCACCCAGCCCGACGCCGCGCACCCGCCAGACCCCGGCCCCCGCAGCGTTGCTCTCCCGCTCCGCCTCGGCGCCCAGCAGGCGCATCGCGGCGGCGGTGTGCAGCACGTCCTCCCCCTCCAGCAGGCCGTGGATCACCGTCTCGCCCACGGCGACGGCGCCCAGCATCAGCGACCGGTGCGAGATCGACTTGTCGCCGGGCACGCGGATGGCGCCCTTGAGCGCACCGGTGGTGGTGGAGCGCAGCGGCTTGGCCTGCGGCATGGGAGGGGTCCTCGGCAAGAACGTGAAGCGGTTGTGGCGCCGTTCCTATCACAGCCCCCGCCCCGATGCGAGATCCCCCGGCGGACGCCCGCCGCGCAACGGCGGTGGCCGACGCCGGACACAAAAAGGGGCCGCGCAACGGCGGCCCCGAGGTCAAGGAGGAAACCAAATGGAGGAGTTGCACGGTGTGCAGGTCCCTTATAGCGAGGTATGGTTAACGCGCTGTAAAGGCAACTCCTGTTCCGGCGGGATACCTCTTTGTCGCAAGGGTTTGTCGCGCCGGTTGCGCCGCCGCGGCATCGGGCCCGTCATCTTTTTTTTGACAAGCGCCGCCGGGCGTGGCAAAGGGCGCCTCTTGAGAACCCTTGAGTTTTGTGACGGAGGACGTGGCGTGGCCAAACCCGAATGGGGCGTCAAGCGCATCTGCCCGAGCTGTGGCGCTCGCTATTATGACATGCGCAAGGACCCGCCGGTCTGCCCGAGCTGCGGCGCGCAGTTCGATCCCGAGGCGTTGCTGAAGTCCCGCAAGGCCCGTCCGGCCCCGGCCGACGACACCAAGAAGCCGGCGCCGGTCGAAGACGAGGAGACCGAGGCCGAGGAGACCGAGACTCCGGAGCTGGAGGATGTCGAGGACGAGGTGTCCGTCGAGGACATCGAGGAAGCCGACGACGCCGCCGAGGATGAGGACGACGTCCTGATCGAGGACACGTCGGAGCTGGGCGAAGACGACATGGACGAGGTCGTCGACGTGGAAGGCGAGGACGAGGAGGAGCGGTAACACCGCTCCTTTTCCGGGGCCCTTTTCCGGGGGTGCGGCGTCCCGGTCGGGCGGTTGGAAAAAAGGGCGGTGGGGATGAATTTTCCGCTTGCATCACTCCGCCGCCTGACTATTATCCCGCTCCACCGACGCCGGACGGAAACGACCGGTTCCCAGATGTCGGAAGAGTTTCAGAGTTACGGGGCCATAGCTCAGCTGGGAGAGCGCTACAATGGCATTGTAGAGGTCAGGAGTTCGATCCTCCTTGGCTCCACCATTTCTTCCCCGCCGACCTGGGCGGGCCGGTTTGAACGGTTTCAACACTTCCCGACGCACCATCTGTGGCTTTCCCGCATCAGGGCGGCAAGCACAGGGTGTTACCCCCTTGGGGCGCATGGCCGAACGGGTGCCGCGCACGGATAATCGCCTCCGTCGATCCGCAGCATTTCCCGATTATTCCGGAGCGCCCGCCATGTCCATACGGATGGAAAACGGGTTGAGGACGCTTGTCCTCGCCCTCTACGACGAAGCTGCACTGACGGCGGCGGCCAAGGGCCTGACCGGGCTTTTGGGCGAACAGGCGGCCGTGCGCGAGGCGGCCAGCCTCGCCTCCGGCCCGGCCCGCCGCGCGGTGTCGGAGGAAGAGGTTCTGCGCATCGTGCTGGCCGCCCGCCGCATCCGGCGCCTGAGTGGCGCGCCGGCCGGCGACGCGAGGCCGGTGCTGGTCAACCTGCTGCCCGCCACCGCCGCCGCGCCGGTGGTGGCCGCGAAGCCGCGCCGTGGCCGTCTGGCCGTCTGGGCGATGCGCTCACTCGCCCGCCATCCGTCCTCCGCCCTGGTCTGACGGTCGCCGCGATCTGAGCCGTCCTGGTTTCGCGCAAAGGGCACGGGTCCGCCTGCGGCCGAGGGTCGCAGTCGGGCCCGTGCCCATGGAAACCGCGCGCCGGATGGGGGAGTGCTATCGCGGATGCGCTCTGGCGCGGCGCGGCAGGGCGGGCTACATACGCAAGGCTGTGCTTGCGTCGGGCCGATTGCGTCGCGAGCCTCGGATTGGACCCCTCCGGAGTGGACCGTTGACCAGCCTGCCGCCCGTCATTCCAACCCGCCGCCTTGCCGTCACAGCCCAGGCAGTGCCCGTCGTGCCGCCCATTGTCCCGGCGGTGGTGCCGCCGGTCATGATGTCCCGGATCTAGATACGGACGGATCGGGGCGGGCATGCGCAGGACGACGATGAAGCCGCGGGCCGACTGGCGCCCGGGTCTCCGCAAATATCCCTATGGTGTGCGCGCCATGTCGGCCGGGGCCGGCTGGCGGGAGGACACCGTGTACGAGTTTTCCGCCTCGCAGATCGACCTGATCGAAAGCGTGGCCGACGAACTGCACAGCATGATCGGCGTCGCCGTGCGCCATGTGGTGGAGCACAAGCTGTTCGCCGCGCTCGGCATCCGGGGCGAGGTGGCGCGGCTGCTGGAGGCGTCCTGGACCGATTATTGGGCCGGCGGCCGCCGCAACGAGCGGGCCGGTGGGCTGGCTGGCCGGCTGACGCTGGCCTATGACGGGCGCGACAGCGTCAAGCTGCTGGGCTGCAACTACGACACCTCCGAAGGGCTGTTCGCCGCCTCGATCATCCAGCGCAACTGGCGCGAGGCGATGGCCCCCGACGCCAACCAGTTCAACGGCCTGCACGAGGCGCTGGTGGAGCGCTGGGAGGAACTGGCGGTCGGCGTACCGGGCCGCGGCCGGCTGCACGTGACCTGCGCCACCCCCGATCCGGCGCGCGAGGGCGAACTGGTCTATCTGGCCGCCACCGCGGCGGAGGCCGGCATCGACACCCGGCTGCTGCCGCTGCAATCCATCGCCTGGGACGGCCGCCGCTTCCTCGACGACGAAGGGCAGGCGATCGGCTGGCTGGCCAAGCTCTACCCGTGGGACGGGCTGGCCGACGACACCTTCCTGCAACGGCTGCGCAGCAGCGGCATGAGCGTGCTGGCGCCGCTGTGGTGCTGGCTGTGGTCGAACCATGGGCTGCTGGCGGTGCTGTCGCACCTGTACCCGCGCCACCCCAACCTGTGCCGGGCCGCGCTGGACGCCAGCGGCGTGGACGGCGCCGACGCGGTGACGGTGCGCGCCCTCCATGGGCTGGACGGCGCGCCGACGCGGATGGTGGAGCAGGGGACGGTGATCGCCGACGACGGGCCGGAAATCGGCGGCGACGTGGCGGCGCAGGGCGCGGTGTGGCTGGAAACCCCGCCCGGCTTCCGCGACGAGGACACGCGCGCCGTCCTGCACGCCTGGATCGTCGCCGACAAATGCCTGGGCATGGCGGTGCGGGAGTCGACCGACCCGCGGGTCGGACCGGAGTCGGCGATGGTCCCGCACCTGTTCCGCGGCTGACGGAACGCCTTACGGCGAGAACGGGTTCCTCAGCGCCGGTCCGAAGGTGGCCTTGCGGGCGGCGCGCCAGATGGTTTCGGTCGCGGCGTCGTTGCCGTGATCGGCCATGGCCATTCCGGCCACGCCCGGCTGATGGTCGAGCCAGGCGCGCAGGCTGTCCTCGAAGCGGGTGACGTCGCGCGGGTCGTCGCTGGTCAGGGTGATCGAGACGGTCAGTTCGGTGGTCATGGTCGGTTCCTTCCTACCGGTTGGCCCGGCGGTTCGCCGGATTGGCGCCGGTCAGCCCCCGCCCAAGCCCAAAGGGGGAATGCCGGCACGGTGGACGAGAAGGTGCCCCCCTATGCACGCGGCAAGCCTGCGCCCCGGTCCTGGCCGGCGCAACGAAAAAGGCGGGGTATGACCCCGCCTTCCTTGCCGTCCAGTCTCATGGAACCTTGTGCGCGCCCCTGATTCACGCCCCTGATTTGGCGCTGTCGGGCTCGCTTATTTGCTCTCGGTCTTGCTGCCGGGGCTGGCGATGCTGGCGATCTGCTTCTGCAGCTCGTCGATCTGCTTCTTCAATTCGTCGAAGGTCGCGCCGGCCGGGGCGACGCCCGGCGGGGTGCCGGGCGCGGCCGGGCGGGCGCCCGCCGGGTCGTCCGGAGCGCCGGCGACACCAAACGGCGTGAACATCCGCATCGCCCGCTCGAACATCTGCATGTTCTGCTTGCTCACCTCGTCCAGCCGGCCGAAGGGGAACATGCCGCCCAGCGTGTTCTGGAAATAGTCGCGCATCTGCTCCTGATTGCGGGAGAAGGCCTGCATCGAATATTCCAGGTACCGCGGCACCACCGCCTGCATGTTGTCGCCGTAGAAGCCGATCAGCTGGCGCAGGAAGCTGATGGGCAGCAGGTTCTGGCCCTTGCTCTCCTCCTCCACGATGATCTGGGTCAGGACGGAGCGGGTGATGTCCTCCCCGGTCTTCGCGTCGTAGACCACGAAGTCGAGCCCGTCCTTCACCATCTGGCAGAGGTGGTCGAGCGTGACGTAGCTGCTGGTGGCGGTGTTGTAGAGCCGCCGGTTGGCGTACTTCTTGATCGTGATCGGAGCGGACTTCTGGTCTTCTTTGTCGGCCATCGCGGACTCTTTCAAGAAGGGGCGTGTTCAAGCCAGGAGGCATGCGGCGGAAATTGTTCCGACATTAGGACTACTCGAAGGGATAGCAATTTGTCCAGCGTTGCGCCGCGATATGCCATCGCAACGGCGGTGCGGCACGGCGCTCCGGATGGAGAGGCGGCCATCCCCGGCCGGAACCCGAAAGGGGGAGGTGCGGGGCCAAGCCGCACTGGTCAACCCATGGGGGTCTTGCCTATAATACTGGCCATGGCCGCCCCGTCCCACCCCGATCCGTCCTCCGTCGATCCGCCGTCTTACGAATCACTGGCGCGGCGTTATCTGGATCTGTGGCAGGACCAATGGACCGCCAGCGCCGCCGACCCCGAAACGGCGGACATGATGGCCCGGCTGTTCCAGATGATGGGGCAGGGGATGGCGGCCATGGCCCCTTTCGGTTTCGGGTTTGGCGGCGGGACGCCCGGCAG
>NZ_LGRA01000018.1:0-121446 GCF_003116095.1 Azospirillum sp. TSO35-2 | reverse complement strand
CGTCACTTCCGAGGCGAAGCTGTTCAACTGGTCCACCATGGTGTTGATGGTGGATTTCAGCTCCAGAATCTCGCCCTTCACGTCGACGGTGATCTTCTTCGACAAGTCGCCCTTGGCGACCGCGGTCGTCACCTCGGCGATGTTGCGGACCTGACCGGTCAGGTTGGCCGCCATCACGTTGACGTTGTCGGTCAAATCCTTCCAGGTGCCGGCAACGCCCTTGACCTGGGCCTGGCCGCCCAGCTTGCCCTCGATCCCGACTTCGCGCGCCACACGCGTCAGCTCGGTGGTGACGGTGACGAGCTGGTCCACCATGGTGTTGACGTTGCGGGCGGTGCGCAGGAACTCGCCCTGCAGCGGCCGGCCCTCGATCTCCAGCGCCATGGTCTTGGACAGGTCGCCCTTGGCGACCGCGCCGATGACGCGGGCGATTTCGGTGGTCGGCTGGATCATGTCGCCGACCAACGTGTTGATGCTGTCGACGCAGGTTTCCCAACCGCCGGATGCGTTGGACAGCTTGGCACGCTGGCTGATGCGGCCTTCCTTGCCGATGGCGACGCTGAGCCGGCTGACCTCGGTGGTCAGGTTCTGGTTCATCTCGACGACGTCGTTGAAGGCGGCGGCGATCTCGCCATCCATGCCCGTCAGGTCAAGTGGCAGCCGCACCGAGAAATCGCCCTTGCGCAATTGTCGCAAGGCCATCAGCAGAACCTTCGGATCCAACGCCTCAGCCGTCGCCACCATCGCCGTCATTCCGTTCCCCATCCCGCGCTGGCCGACCTTGAGTCGGGCCGTTCCCCTGTCGCCATAACCGGCCGGGCATCATGCGGACCAAGGACACGAACCGCACAGCACCCGGAACGTCGAATACCCGCAGCAAAACCGCGCGCACACCGACCCGACCGGACGAGTGTTCCCGCAGTCCTACAGCCCTGCACCATGAAGTAAAGGCGATTCGGGTCAATTTAGCCTTTGGTACGCACCTGAACTTTCGACGTAAGGGCTATGACTATGACTTAGGTTGAAGGACGCGGTTTCTTGCCGTCGCCGCCCCGATAGCGCGACAGTCTTGCTCGCCGCACAACCAAAGCTGTCTGTCGCGATCGCGATCTTCACGCCGCCGAACGGGCCGCCGAACGGACGGGTCCGGAACGAATCTCCGACCCCCTCGTTATGGATCCGACCACCGCGGGAGCCGCCGAGGCCGGCGACGCCCGCGGTGGAAGACGTCCCGATCGTCACCACAGCCAAAGGCCACGCCATGATGCTATGGACACTCGGCATGCACACGTCGATGTGCTGCATGCTCACATGGGTGCGCGCCTGCCAGAACGGCGCAGCCTTCGCTCACTCCTTCATCGGGGGTCCGATCCTGCTTCCGGCGCGACGACCGGCCCAGGTGCTGCCGTTCCCGGCGCGGCGGGTGGGGCGCGGCGGCCCGTTCGGCGGACCGGCGACGGTGATCCCGCTCGGCCGGCGCTGACCGACCGCGCAACGCCCCCTTCACGCAAACGTGTAGACCCCGTGATTTGCCGTCCGCCCTCGCCGGACCTATGGTTAGTGCCGGAGATGGTTCGTTCGGGAGAGGGTCGATGCTGTTCAAGTTTCCCACCGCCTCGCAAGCGCGCGAGGACGAGGTCACGCCGCGGGAGCTGTTCCTGTCCCGCCGCAGCCTGATCGCCGGAGGCGCCGCGGCGGCGGCGCTGGGCAGCCTGCCGGTGTGGAGCGGAGGTGGCGCGCTGGCCGCGACCTTCAGCGCGGCGACCACGGTGACGCCGGTCGACCCGAAGCTCGACCCGCAGACGTCGATGAAGGCGGCGACCACCTACAACAACTTCTACGAGTTCGGCACCGGCAAGGGCGATCCGGCCGACAGCGCCGGCACGCTGAAGACCCGTCCGTGGGAAATCGCCATCGGCGGCGAGGTCGGCAAGCCGATGACCATCGGCATCGAGGATCTGCTGAAGTTCCCGATGGAGGAGCGCGTCTACCGCCTGCGTTGCGTCGAAGGCTGGTCGATGGTGATCCCCTGGGTCGGCTTCCCGCTGGCGGAACTGCTGAAACGGGTGGAGCCGACCGGCAACGCCAAATACGTCGCCTTCCAGACGCTGAACGATCCGAAGCAGATGCCGGGCCTGCGGTCCTGGGTGCTCAACTGGCCCTACACCGAGGGGCTGCGGCTGGACGAGGCGATGCACCCGCTGACCCTGCTGGCGGTCGGCATGTATGGCGAAACGCTGCCCAACCAGAACGGCGCGCCGATCCGGCTGGTGGTGCCGTGGAAATACGGCTTCAAGTCGATCAAGTCGATCGTCAAGATCTCGTTGGTGAAAGAGCAGCCGCCGACCGCCTGGAACACGTCGCAGCCCAGTGAGTACGGCTTCTATTCCAACGTCAACCCGGCGGTCGACCACCCGCGCTGGACCCAGGCGACCGAACGGCGCGTCGGCGACTTTTCCCGCCGCAAGACGCTGCCCTTCAACGGCTATGGCGAGGAGGTCGCGTCGCTCTACTCCGGCATGGATCTGAAGAAGTATTACTGACGATGGCCGCCGATTTCCGAACCCTGTCCAACGCCGCCCTGACGGCGCGCTGGGCAAAGCCGGCCGTCTTCACGCTGGCCCTGGTGCCGCTGGCCTGGACCGTCTGGCTCGCCTACACCGGCGAGCTGGGGGCGGAACCGGTGCTGGAGAGCGTCAAGGCCAGCGGGCTGTGGGCCCTGCGCTTCCTGCTGATCGCGCTGGCGCTGACGCCGCTGCGCATGCTGACCAGGGTGGCGGCGCTGGCGCGCTTCCGGCGCATGCTGGGGCTGTTCGCCTTCTTCTACGCCTGCGTCCACCTGTCGACCTACATCGGGCTGGACCAGTTCTTCGACTGGGCGGCGATCTGGAAGGACATCGTCAAGCGCCCCTACATCACCGTCGGCATGGGCGCCATCCTGATCCTGACCGCGCTGGCCGCCACCTCCACCGACGGCATGGTCAAGCGGCTGGGCGGCCGGCGCTGGCGCGCCCTGCACAAGGGTGTGTTCGTCGCCGGGCTGGCCGCCTGCCTGCACTTCATCATGCTGGTGAAGGGCTGGCAGACGGCGCCGCTGGTCTACGCCGCGCTGTGCATCGGGCTGCTGGCCTTTCGCCGCTGGCCGGTCCGGCTCGGCCGGAAGGACCGTCCGGTCAGAACACGGCCCGCAACAGCCCGAGCGTCCGGCGCAACGCCAGAACCGCGCTTTCCGGATGGAAGCTCCCCCGCTCGTCGCAGTTGAAGCCGTGGCCGGCCGGGTAGCTGTGGACCGGCACCCACGGGTAGCGCGACCGCACCCCCTCGGCGACCGTCATCGGGATGGCGTGGTCCTGCTCGCCGAAATGCAGCAGCGTCGGCACGCGGGGTGCGGCGTCCAGCGTCTTGCCGATCTCGCCGCCGTAATAGCCGATGGCCGCCCGCACCGGCAGGACCGACGCCGCCGCCCAGGCGATGCTGCCGCCCCAGCAATAGCCGACGATGGCCGCCGCACCATCCCCGCCCAGATGGGCCAGGGCCGCCGCGATGTCCGCCAGCGCGTCGGCGGTCGACACCGCGCCCTTCAGCGCGATGCCCCGCTGGATGCCGGCATCGTCATAGTCCAGCTCGACACCGCGTTCGGCCCGGTCGAACAGGTCCGGCGCCAGCGTGGTGAAGCCCTGCAGGGCAAAGCCGTCGCACACGCTGCGGATGTGGCGGTTGATGCCGAAGATCTCTGGCGCCACGATCAGCCGGCCGATCTCCTCGATCCGGGCCGGCGCGTGGTAGGCCCGCAGCCGGTGCCCGTCCCGCGCCTGGAGGGTGACCCAACCCGACGTCGCTTCGTTCATGCCCTGAACCCTCGTGTTGTATGGCGTCTGTTGCACAGCGTCCGGCCGTTCAAGCCGCCGTTATTCCGGCCCCATCATAAGCGGTGCCGCAAGGCGGGCAACTGGCGACAGGGCGAACCCTCCGGCCGAAGGTCTTAGGCCCTGGCCTGGCTCCCGATCGGCGAGCCCGTTCCCCGCCGCCTCCACGCCGTGTCAGGACGAACCGCCACCCGGACAACGGGTTTGGTGGATCATCCGCCGGTCGCCGTGCGTTGTTCGCGAAACGGTGCGCGTGCGGCACCCCCAGCGGGAGGAACAGTCATGTCACGAAAGGCGATCGCGGTCCTGGTTGCCGTGTTCGGATTGGCCGGAACACCGGTGATGCCGGCGCTGGCCGCATCCGGCGACATCCATGCGGTGGTGGGGGAGAAGGTGAACCTGCGCGCCGGCCCGTCGGACGACGCGGCGGTTCGTTCCACCATCATGCGCGGCGAGGAGGTGGTCGAGCTGAGACGGGACGGCAATTGGATGGGCGTCCGGGTGCTGCGCACCGGGGAGGAAGGCTGGCTCTTCTCCGACCTCGTCAAGCGGCAGACCGCCAGCACGCTTGGTGGTGGGGACACCGCTCCGGCGCAGGCCGGCTTCGGCCGGCTTTCGCCCGGCTTCGACGGGCTGGTTGCCGGCATCAGCGACCATCTCGGCTACCGCTTCGCCGACAAGGTGGAGCAGAGCGGCAACGGCAATCTGCGGGTCGTGCCGACGCAGGAATGGCTGTACAACACCAGCCGCGACGCCAAGATGTTCGCGGCGCTGGCCCTGTATCAGATGTGGAAGAACTACAACAACGGCCGTCCGGTGACGGTGACGCTGGGGGCCCAGGGCCCGACCGCCATCACCATCACCGACGCCGCGAAGGGACCCGAGCTTACGGTTCCGACGTTGAGTTCGGCGCGCTGACGGAGGCCGGGGGAGCGGCCCGCCGGTGTCGGGCTGACGGTGCCCCGGGAACCGTCAGTGGAACAGCGCCAGGACTGCCGGTGTCAGCAGCGCGGTCGCAATCCCATTGAGGGCCATGGCGAGCCCGGCAAAGACGCCGGCGACCGGGCTCGTCTGAAAGGCACGCCCGACACCGATGCCGTGCGCGGCCAAGCCCAGGGCGAACCCCAGGCCACGGTCGTCAACACCGGTCAGACAGCGGCGAACCGGCTCGATGAGGGCGGCGCCGACGACCCCGGTCGCCATGACGAACACCATCGTCAGCGTCGGGACACCGCCGATCTGCGCGGAAACCTCCATCGCGACGGGCATGGTGGCCGACTTCGGGCTCATCGACCGCATCATGGCATCGCTCAACCCAAACAGCCGGGCCAGGCACAGCACCGACAGAACGCCGGTGAGGCAACCGACCAGCAGCGCGGCGCTCAGCGGCAGCCAGGTGCGGGCGATGAGATGGCGCCGTTCGTAGAGGGGGATCGCCAACGCGACCGTCGCCGGACCAAGAAGGAAGCGCAGAGGAACCGTTCCCTGCGTGTAGGCTTGAACGGGATATCCGGTGATCAGAAGGAACACCACGATCAGCGCGGCGGCCACCGCGACGGGCTGGGTCAACGGATTCCCGCCGCTGCGCCGGTGCAACTCCTGACCCGCCAGATAGGCGCCGACGGTGATGGTCAGCCACGGCAGCGGGGAGGCTAGCAGCGTGCTCCAAGCGTCAGACTGAACCATTGCCCCGCTCCCGCCATCGTGACGCCAGGCGTGTCACGGCACCGAAGCTCCAGGCCGTGGCCGCCAAGGTGATCGTTGCGCTCAGGACAAGGGTGGCGAGCAGCGCTCCCCACTCGTCCTGCAGGCGCTGGACATCCGCCATCACCCCGACGCCGGCCGGAACGAACATCACCGGCAGGTAGCGCAGCAGCCCGTCCGCAATCGTCTTCAGACCATCGGGCAGACGCCCGCGGACCAGCACCACGCTGAACAGGATCGCGCAGCCGACGACGGCGCCCGGCAGCGGCACGGCCAAGAAGCGGACGATCATTTCGCCACCCAAATGACAGGTGAGCAGCAGGCCGAGCGGTCGAAGAGCGCTCACGGCACGGCACCGCTCTGGGGACGGGCAAGCAGCGAAGAAGCCAGGAACGGCATACAAACATCCTTGCTGGGCGTGGGTCCTGTTGGATGCAGGGAGCACCACCCTGTTTTGTATGGATCAACAAACCATACATACGCGGCATTGCTCCGGCAATCGCTTTCTGGGCACCCGCCCCCACCCCAGGGGGGCCGGCTGGAAAGCTGAGCTTGATCCCTACATCGACCAGCTGCCGGGCGCCACCTGCCGTTCGAACACCGATCAACGGCCCTACAAGGACTGCGGAATGCGTTGGGCGCCGCTCTCCCATGACCTTGCGACACGGCGCAATCCATACATCAGCCCTTGCGACGCCACGCAATGTACCGTACAAAGAAATTGCCTGCAGGCAATGGCGGGTTACCGGCAATCGGGGCGCTTTCGACATCCGGTGGGGCCGCCGCCTCGCGAGGCATGGAGCGCCTGCGGCTCACCCCCACCCCTTTGCACAGCGACGCCGACATGGCTCGCCTCGTGACGGGCGGGCTCGACGTGTGGGCGCGGCTGGATCTCCCGGTGTACCGGCGCGCGGAGTGACCTGCGCCGTGGAACGGGGGGCGGCGCTTCGTGCCGGCCCCTGCCCGACCGACGTGGCCGGAAACCGGCGGACCACTCACCAGACAGACGCAACGAGGTTTGCAATGAACGAGCAGGATCATACCGCACTGTCGCCCACACAGACCGGGCTTTTCGGAAAATGTCCGCGCTGTGGGAAAGGCAGCATCTTCCAGGGGTATCTGAAGCTGGCGCCGCACTGCAGCGTCTGCGGGCTCGACCTGTCTTTCGCCGATCCGGCGGACGGCCCGGCCTTCTTCGTCATGTGCATCGTCAGCTTTCCGGTGGTCACCTTCGCCGGCTGGCTGGAGATCACCTACGAGCCCCCGATCTGGGTCCACGTCGTGACCTCGTTTCCGCTGCTGTTGGCAGGATGCCTGGCGCTTCTGCGGCCGCTGAAGGGATGGATCGTCAGCTCCCAGTACGTCCACAAGGCGGAAGAAGGACGGCTCGCTCGACCGGGCGATCAATGAAACCGACCACCGATCCGGCCGATTCCGGCATCACGGCCGCTTTGCACTGACTGGCCCATCAGGTCAGTAACCATCCACCACGAGAAGACCGCCATGGAAGATCATCGTGTAACCCTGATGGCATTCGCCCTCCTGCTCGTCACCGTCGGCGGATATGTCGGTATCATGCTCGCAAGCCCGGCCCTGGCGGTCCTGGTGATTGTCGTGGCCTCCTGGATCAACCTCGCGATCATCCTGCGCTTGACCCGGTAAGGGGCCGACGGCGGGGCGAAGACCGTCGTCCGGCGCGCTTCGGCTTGATCTGGTCAGCGCGTTTCATGGTACCCGGAGCCGCGGCCCATTCTCGGCGCCGGGCCTTCGCCGGGGCCTCCACGCTTCCGAAGCCTCCCTTGCACGGTTCTCCTCAGGCCGTCACAGGGTGCGATTGTCTGTCAACGTCGGTCGCCACACGGCCCATAGGGAAGAAGATGCACGCGGAACACACGGCCTGGCTCCCGCGGCTTGCGGACAAGGACAAGCCGGTCTACCTGGCCATCGCCGACGCGATCGCCGACGATATCCGTGACGGACGTCTCGCGCCTGGTCGGCGGCTGCCGCCGCAGCGGGTGCTTGCCGAACAGTTGGGGCTTGATCTGACCACGGTCACGCGGGCGTACAGCGAGGCCCGCCGGCGTGGTCTGCTCGACGGCCGGGTGGGCCAAGGGACCTTTGTCCGGCCTCCGGAGCCGGCGCCCGCGCCCTTGCCCATGGAGATCGGCGACGCGGTCCGCCGGGCCTTCGTCGACATGACGATGAACCAGCCACCGCTGCCGAACGCGCCGGAACTGCTGGCGCACGTCCACCAGAGCATGGCCCGGGCCATTGCACGGACCGATCCCCGCAGCATCCTGCGCTATCCGGAGGTCGGAGCCGGGTTGAAGGACCGGGAGGCCGGCGTTCAATGGCTCAGCCGGCGTTTGCCCGACCTGACGACGGAGCGCGTACTGCTCTGCCCCGGCACGCAAAGCGCCCTGATGTGCGTGCTGTCCACGATCGCGGCCGCCGGTGACACCGTGTGCGCGGAAGCGTTGACGTACCCGGGCTTCAAGGCACTCGCGCGGCAGCTTGGCCTGCGGATCGTCGGCGTGGCCATGGACGAACACGGCCTCGATCCCGATGGGCTGAGAGCCGCATTTTCCGAGCACCGGCCGAAGGCTCTGTATTGCACACCGACGCTGCACAACCCGACCACCGCGACCATGCCCCTGGAGCGGCGGCAGGCGATCGCCGCCGTTGCGCGTGAGCATGGCGTGCCGGTTATCGAGGATGACATCTACGGCGTTCTTCCGGAGGCAGGCCCGCCGCCAATCGCCGCGCTGCTGCCTGAGCTGACCTACCATGTCGCCGGGCTTGCGAAGTGTGTCTCGCCCGGCCTGCGCGTCACGTACGTCGCTGCCCCCGATGCCCGGCAGGCGTTGCGGCTGATCGCGGCACAACGGGCGACGATGCTGGCGATGCCGCCCGTGCTGGCGGCGATTGCCACCCAATGGATCGGCGATGGAACAGCCGATCGGCTGCTTCTCGCCGTCCGCTCCGAAGCGGTGATCCGGCAGCGCATGGCGCAACAGACGCTTCCGCCGGGGAGTTTCGCGGCGCATCCGGAGGGATTCCACCTGTGGCTTTTTCTGCCGGCGGCCTGGACGCGGGGGGAGTTCGCGACCCATTTGCGCACGCGCGGCATATCGACCATCGTCAGCGACACCTTTGCGGTGGCCGAACCGGCCCCCGAGGCGTTGCGCATCTGCCTGGGTGCGCCCGACAGTCAGGACGACACCCAGCGCGTCCTGGATCTCCTGGCGGATGCGCTTGATCAGAGCCCGGCCTTGGCCGGTGTGGTCGTGTGATGCCGGGTTCGCGACACCCTGGACGCGGTACCGGTGTCAGGGCTCGCGCCACGGCGTGAACGAAGGCGTGGGGCCGTCCACCTGCCGGCGGGCTTCGGTTCCCGGTTCCGCGGTCGGGCGGATGGGTGTCGGCCTCTGTTCGGCCACCCGCCCAGCCCTGAACGTCAGGACCTGCACATTCAGGTCAGCGCATGGCGTGGACGGCGGCCGCGAGCGTCTCGATCTCGTCTTCGGTGTTGAAGGCGTGCGGCGAGGCGCGCACCAGCGGCGGCAGGCGGCGCGCGGTCGCGTCCAGAAGCGTGCTCGACGGCTGCGACGTGCTGACGTTGATCCCCGCCGCGGCAAGGCGGGCCTTGACGGCGTCGGCCTCGCAGCCGTCGAGCGAGAAGCTGACGATGGCCGCCGGATGCCGGCCGAGATCATGCAGCGTGACCCCGCTGATCGCGCCGAGTGACTGGCGGAGTTGGGCCGCGAGCGCTTGGCAGCGCGCGGCGATCGCCTCCACGCCGATCTCCAGCGCGTAATCCACCGCGACGCCCAGCCCCAGCCGAGCGGCGTAGTTGTTCTCCCAGCTTTCGAAGCGCCGGGCGTCGGGGCGAAGTTCGTAACGGTCCGGCGCCACCCACGGCGCGGCGAAATGGTCGATCATCGGCGGCTCCAGCCGCCGCATGAGGTCGCGCCGCATATAGAGGAACCCGGTCCCGCGCGGCCCTCGCAGAAATTTGCGCCCGGTCGCCGACAGCATGTCGCAGCCGAGCGCCCCGACGTCGACCGGCATCTGTCCGACCGCCTGGCAGGCGTCGAGCAGGTAGGGTATGCCGTGCGCCCGCGCGATGCGCCCGACGGCGGCGGCCGGGTTGACCAAGCCGCCGTTGGTCGGGACCCAGGTGATGGCGATCAGGCGCACCCGCTCGTCGATCATGCGCTCCAAAGCCTGCGGGTCGAGCACGCCATCGGCATCGTCCGGGATGACGTCGATCACAGCACCCGTGCGCCGCGCCACCTGGAGAAACGCAACGTAGTTTGCGGCATATTCGGCGCGGGCGGTGAGGATGCGATCACCGGGCTGGAACGGCAGGGCGTAGAACGCCATCTGCCACGCGACCGTGGCGTTCTCGGTGAGGGCGATCTCGTCGCGGGCGCCGCCAACCAGCCGGGCGACGCTGTCGTAGACACCGTTCAGCCGCACCGCCGAGTCCGCCGCGGCCTCGTAGCCGCCGATCTCGGCCTCCCGCCGCAGATACGCGACCATTGCGTCGAGCACCGGCGCCGGCATCGGGCTGGCGCCCGCATTGTTGAGGTGGATCCGGTGGGCAACGCCGGGCGTCTCGGCGCGCAGCCGTGCAAGATCAAGCGTCATCGCGACCCCGTCTGTCGAACCGAACCGCGCCGGGTTCCCCGGGGGCCATCTGGCTTCAACCACGCCGCCATGGCGACGCCTTGGATGTGAACATAGACGCGCGCCTGACCCCCAGCGAGTGGAAAGTTGCCGATGCGATCTTCAAAAGCCTATCGCGGCTTGATCCTTCTGCGGACCCGCCACGCGGAGACGTTGTCGAACTCATCCCCTGTCCCTGGGCACGGCCGGCGGTCCTGTGGAGCGGAGAAGAGCCTACACGGAAACTAACGGCGCTTTGCTGAGCCTAACGGGTGGCGTCCCGGCGCGCTTGGTACTGTGGGTCATTCGCCAGTCGCCACACAGAGGAGGATGCAAAGATGCCGTTTGTGAATGTGAAGCTCGTGGAAGGCGTGTTCAGCTCGGAAGAGAAGCACGCGATGGCCGCTGCCCTGACCGATGTCATGGTGCGCTTCGAAGGATCCGAAGCGTTCCGGGAGGTGGTGTGGGTGTTGATCGAAGAACTGCACCCGGACGGTTGGCACATCGGCGGCCGTCCTTTCCAGGGGCCGAAGTCGCTGTACGACACCCTGGATCGATCGCGCGCGATCATCGAGACCGTCGACGGACATCCGGCGTCGCGGCCGGAATGGTCGGCCGCGGTTCCGGTCAAGGGCTGAGGACCCCGCCCCCACCACGCCGCCGACGCTGGTGACCCGGCGTCGGCGGGCTGCCCTCGTGGGGGTTTGCCCGCCGGACGCGGCCGGGATCTTGGCGCCGGTCCTTCCCTTTACGGATCATCCGCAGGGTCCATCCCGACCTTTCGATCGATCAGGGCCCGGATGCGCTGTTTGACCTGCTCGTCCAACGGGTTGTAGACCAGCAGGCCCAGATCCGGACGGCCATCGACGGCAAAGGCCGAATACTCCATCTCGAAGGTACCGAGTTGTGGATGCCGGAGCTGCTTGACCCCCTCGCTCGGCGCATACACGTCGTTCTCCTTCCAGAACGTGGCGAAATCCGGACTAGCCCGGCAAAGCTCGTCGACGAGGTCGGCGATCTCCTTCACGGCGCCGGCGCGCGCGGCATCGACGCGGAAGGCACCGACCAGAAACCGCGCCATGCCTTCCCAGTCCTTCTGCTTGGAGCGGATCGTCGGACTGCAGAACACCAGACGCAGGATGTTCCGCCGATCGGGAGGGAGCTTGCCGTAATCGGTCAGAACGACCGCGGCGGCGCGATTCCAGGCCAGCACGTCCCAAGTCGCGGTTTTGATGAAGGCCGGGCAGGCGTCGAAGGCATCCAGCAGGCGCTGCAGCCGTGGACTGACGCCTTGCACCGGCTTGTACCGCAGCTCCGGCGGCCGTCCGAGCGCAAGGATGAACAGATGCTCGCGTTCGAGATCGGTGAGCATCAGGCTGCCGGCGATCCGGTCCAGGACATCGGCCGACGGCGCACCGCCGCGCCCCTGTTCCAGCCAGGTGTACCAGGTCGGGCTGATGTTGGCGCGTTGCGCCACTTCCTCTCTGCGCAGTCCCGGCGTGCGACGGCGGCCCGAGAAGCCGAAGGCCGCCGGATCGAGCCGCGTGCGGCGGTCCCTCAGAAAAGCGGCGAGCGTGTTGACGTTGTCCGTCGGCATGGGAGTCGTCCGCCTGGGGCCGATGGTCCGGGCCATCCTGGTAAACACTATACTAGGAAAACGTCACATCTTTAACAGGATAGAGCGGAGCATCAGACTGGAGGTGACGGAATTGGAAAGGTGATTCAGCCATGCGCATTTTTCTCACCGGTGCCACCGGCTTCATCGGCTCGGCCGTGCTTCCCGAACTTCTGCAGGCGAGCCATCAGGTGATCGGCATGACCCGATCCGAGGACGGCGCCCGCTCGCTGGCAGCCGCCGGTGCCGAGGCGCACCGCGGCACGCTGGAGGAATTGCCGAGCATCCGAAGCGGTGCGGAAAAGGCCGACGCCGTGATCCACACCGCGTTCGATCACGATTTCTCGCGCTTCGTCGAGAATTGCGAAAAGGACCGCCGGGTCATCGGCGCGCTCGGCGAGGTGCTCAAGGGGTCGGGCCGTCCGCTGCTGATCACGTCGGGAACCGGGGTCGGCGGTGCCGGCCCTGGCCAGCTCGCCTGTGAAGACGTCTTCGACGATCACCACGCCAATCCGCGCATCGCCTCCGAACGCGCCGGCAACGACCTCCTGGATGCCGGCGTCAACGTCGCGGTGATGCGGTTGCCGCAGGTTCACGACACGGAGAAGCAGGGGCTGATCACCCCGCTGATCGCGATCTTCCGTGAGAAGGGCGTCGCATCCTACATCGGCGAGGGGCGCAATCGCTGGCCCGCCGGCCACCGGAGCGACGTCGCCCGCCTCTATCGTCTGGCGATCGAGAGGGCGGAACCCGGCGCGCGCTACCACGCGGTCGGCGAGGAAGGCATCGAAACACGCAGGATCGTGGAGACGCTGGCGCGCGGTCTGAAGATCCCGGCGGTTTCAGTCCCGCAGGACAAGGCCGCCGACCATTTCGGGTGGATGGCGATGTTCGCGGGCATGGATATGCCGGCCTCCAGCGCCCTGACGCAAGCGACGCTCGGTTGGCGTCCGCAAGGTCCGGGCCTCATCGCCGACCTCGAAGCGATGCGCTACGACGTCGGCGCATAAAGCGCCGGAGATCTCCCCTGAGCGTCTCCTATTGCTGGGAACGGGCCTGCCAGACCAGGAACTGCTCGAACAGCTTGTCGGCCTGCTGGGGTTGGATGCCGCGTTGTTCGACGAACGCGCGGAAATCCTCCTTCCGAACCGCGGCGGATTGCGGCCCCGCTGCGGCCGATGCCTGGCGAAGCCACTGTTCGGCCGGTTCGAAGCGGGTCCAGCCGGGGACGTCGGCCGCCAGGTTGACCTCCTTCCATTTCGGATGCCGCGGCGGCTTCAGAAACTCGTCGAACTTGCTGAAGAAGGCATCGACGAAGCGGGCGACCTTGCGGTGCCGCTCCAGGTCGCGTTCCCAGCCATAGACGGCCATCACCGCGCCGACGGCGACGGTATCGACCTGTTCGCCGGGCTTGATCAGCCCCTCATAGTCGGCGTTGGTCAGGCGCGACGGCAGATAGGTGTCCAGCAGGCTCGCGCTCAGCGGGATCGACAGGAAATGCAACCCGTCCCCCGCCTTCAGGTCGCGGAACAGGCGGGTCGGCTTGCCGGCGACATAGGCCATGGCCGCGATCTCGCCCCGGCGCAGCTTCTCCAGCGCCAGGGCCTGGTCGTTGCCCTGCGGGTCCACCTTGATGCCCAGCATGTCGAAGATGAGGGACGCGGTCATGTGCGTGCCGCTTCCCTGAACATCGACGTTGACCTTGCGCCCGGCGAGATCCTCGATGCGCGTCACGTCGGGAGCGGCGAGGATGTGCATCTCCTCGTTGTAGAGCTTCGTGATGTATTTGACGCGCTGGTCGAGGTTGGGCAGAAGCTTCTCGCGCTTGGCATAGGCGAGCACGTCGGACTGGACGATGCCGACATCGATCCCCTTGAGCAGGACGACGTCCTTCAGGTTCTGGACCGAGCCCTTGCCCAGCATCGGCAGGACGCGCAGCGTGTCGCCATCGTCGAGGACCGACGCCAGATCGGCGGCGATGCGCACATAGGTGCCCTCGACCCCGCCCGACACGATGCCGACCGTTCCGCTGTTGGCGTTGACGCCGCGCGGGTCGGCGGCCGATGCCGGAACCCCGCCCGCGACAAGGCACGCTCCGACAAGAAGAATACGGACGATCGATGCCGTCATGATGGCGCCCTCCATGGATCCGGACCTGTCTGTTATCGCGACTTGCCTGCGAGCCAGACGGTCAGTTTTTGCAGTTGCTGTTCGGCATCGCCGCTGCCGGCGGCAATGGCCCGGCGGTACCAGGCGGCGGCCTGTTCGGGATCGGGCGAAAGCCCGCGGACGTGCAGCCGCTCATGCACCAGCGGGTCGTGCGTCCGGCCGAGCGCGAAAGCCGCCCTCGCATTGCCCGCCTCGGCGGCCATCTCGTAATAGAGCCGTGCCCCGGCAAGATCGCCCTGCGCGAACAGATCGTCTCCGCGCTTCATCAGCGTCGCCTCGGGAATGGTGGAGGGCGGCTTGGCCGGGCGCTGCACCGCCTCCTGCCGCCGCTGCGGGGGCTCCGGCGCCGGAGGTGGGGCGGTCACCGCCGGAATGGCTGCGACGGCGGCCGTGGCGACCGGCGGCGGCTCCGGCAGGGGAACGGCCACGACCGCCTGGACGACCGCGGGAGCGTCGGCGGGTGGTGCCGCCGGTTCCGGCGCGGGCGCCGGGGCCGTGACGAGGACCGCCGGCTCCGGCGCGGGCGCGGTGACAGCGTCGGCAGCGGCGGCGGGCTCGGGCGGGGCTGCGCTGGCGTCGCTCTCCGGCGGCTCCGGCGGTGAAAGCGGGGCCGAACTCCCGGAGACCGGCGAGGTTGTGTCCGAAGTGGTTTCTGCCGAAGAAACCGCCGCCTCGCCGCTCTGCGACGAGCCGCCCTGCGCCGGCGGCGGAGTGTTGCCGGCCTCCGGCGACGCGACGGCCACGGCGTCGGCCTGGACGGCAACGTCTCGGGCAAGCGGAATCGTCAGTTCGGTGCCCTGCCGGGCGACGACGCCGCCGCCATGATCGGTCACCGCGGTGATGAGCAACGTCACCGGGCCGGTCATGTCGGGCGGCATGCTCAGGGTGAGGCTGGTCAGTTCTTCCAGCGCCACCTGCCATGTTCCGTCGCCGACCACCCTGCCCTGCGACAGGGTGGCCTTGGGTGGAAGGTTGGAAATCAGCACATAGGTGATCGCCTCGTGCTGCGGATTCGTCTGCCCGAACGGCGAGGTGACGGCGATGGACAGCAGGGTCGGCTGTCCCGCAACACCGCCCGACGCACGCGCTGCAACGAACGGGACCAGCCGCCAGTCCGTGTCCGCCTCGCCCCCCTGTTGGACCAGCTTTTTCTGGGGCTCGTTCTTCTGGAGGTCCCTCCTCTGGGGATCCATCGTGTGCGTGGCGGCGGTGTTCGCAGGCGGCAGGGAGGGCGGCGGCTTCTCATGCACGCCGAGCCAGGATTCCAGCGTGCTGTCCGTGGCCTCGACGGACTCGGCCAGCAGCGGGCAGCATCCCTTGTCCGTGCCGGCCCCTCGGGTATCCGGCCGCCAGGGCAAGTCGTTCACCTGGATCGGAAGGGCGAGGGCCGTCAGGACGGCGAGGCAAGGGGGGGCGCGGCCGGAAGCGGAGAATACCGAATACACCCTCTCCCTTACGCTTCCAGGATGCAGTATCCAGGGTAGAAATCGGATTTGCGTTTCGCGCATGGCGGCATCCTCCCAGACAAACTCCGCTGAAGCCGCCTTTCACGGCGGTCTGCTCTAGGATTTTTGAAGACTGCGGCAACGATTTCCGCCGAGGGCTGTTTTGAATTCTTTGCTATTTCGCCGGTCACCGAAGATCGTTTTTATTCTATGGAGTAGCGCAGGAAAAACAACCATCCCGTAGAGGGCGTTTACCGTTTTACGACGGAGAGTGAGTTACTTCGTTATATTCAAGCGCAGGGCGAAAGAGGCGGGGAAGGTATCGACGGCCTCGGCGGCCGTAACAACGGGGGTGCCGCCACTGATCGCCGGCGGCCCCGTCTCCGCCAGCACGGTGTTGTCGGCGGCACCGCCACGATGGACAAGGACACCGCTCCCCCTGCGCCGCCCTGATCGGGCAACCGGGCGGCGATCATTCTTCCTCCAGCCACGCGCCGACCGGCGTCGGACGAACCGGCGCCTGCGCGCGCAGGCGCCCGGCGTCGCCGGCGTGCGCATACCCGCCGGTGGCCGCGACGAGGTCGGCCGCCGCAAGCTGGCAATAGCGGCCCTGGCAGCGCCCCATCCCGGCGCGGCCCAACGACTTCACCCGATTGGCCTCCGCCCCGCCACAGGCTGCGGTCTCACGCACCGCACCCGCGGTGATCCCCTCGCAGCGGCACAGGATGGTCTCGTCGGGCAGGGCGCGCACCTGGTCGGCCGGCCAGGGGAAGGCGCGGGCGATGCCGCGGGCGAAGCGTTCCAGCCGGTCGAGCCGCTTCAGCTCGGCCGCACCGTCCGGTCCCGGCAAGCCCAGGTCGGACAGGCAGGCCGCCGCGGCGAGGCGGCCGGCGACCTCCGCCCCATCGGCCCCGAGCAGGCGCAGGCCGTCGCCGGCCAGATAGACGCCGTCCCCGGCACGACCCATACGGTCGACACAGGGCAACCATTGCGCCCAGGTCGCATCATAGACGAACCGGCAGCCGGCGAGGTCGGCAAGCTGGGTTTCCGCCTTCAGATGCCAGCCCAGCCCGACCGCGTCGCACGCCGTGCTCCGCACCCGCCCGGCGGCGTCCTTCCAGCGGACCGCCGTCACCCCGGTGTCCGTCGCCTCGATCCCCTCCAGAGCCACACCGGCGTGGTAGAGCCGCCCCAGCCGCGCCCGCATCGCCAGCCCTTGCAGGGCGAAGGACGGGCGGACAGCAAGGTCGGGGACGGCGGCGATCTGGCCGCGCAGGCCGGCGGTGTCGAGAACCGCCGCGATCTCCGCCCCCGCCTTCAGCAGTTGGGTCGCCAGCAGGGTCAGCAACGGCCCCGACCCGGCCAGCACGATCCGCCGCCCCATCGCGACACCCTGGGCCTTCAGCGCGATCTGCATCGCGCCGAGGCTGTAGACGCCGGGCGCCTGCCAGCCCGGTATCGGGGCGAGGCGGTCGGTCGCCCCGGTCGCCAGGATCAGGCGGTCATAGCCGATCCGCCGGCTTCCGCCGTCGCCGACCGCGTGCAGCACCCCATCGGCCAGCGCGACGACCGCATGGCGCGGCCGATGGACGATGCGGCCGGCCGCCACCAGCCCGTCGAAGGCGGTGTGCAGCGCCACCGCCTTGCTGGCCTGCGCGCCATAGAGCGTTGCAGGCGGGCGGGTGAAGCCGTCGGGCGGGCGGCGGTAGATCTGCCCGCCGGCCCTGGCGCCCTCGTCGATCACCGTCGGGCGCAGCCCGGCCGCCGCCAGCGTCTCCGCCGCGCGGATGCCGGCGGGGCCGGCGCCGACGATCACGACGTGCAATTCAGGGCGGGGTTCGGTCGGCACGGTCATGGCCAATCCTCCCGCGTCCGGGTCAGCAGCCGCATGCCGTCGGCCACCGGGGTGGAACAGGCGCGCAGGCGCGGACCCTGGTCCTGCCAGATCCAGCAGTCCTGGCAGGCCCCCATCAGGCAGAATCCAGCGCGCCGCTCCGGGCCGAACTCCGCCTGCCGCAGCGCCGGAACGTTGGTCAGGATCGCCGTCAGCACCGTATCGCCCGCCAGGGCCGTACGCTCCACGCCGTCCAGCAGGAAGCGGATCGGCTCCCTTCCCGTTTCGGCCAGCCTGACCAACCGGCCGCCAACCGTCCCGCTCATTCCGCGGCCTCCCGGATCAGGGCCTTGGAGCGGGGCATCTCGGGAAAGCGGGCGTAGACCTCTTCCAGCGCGGCCTCCACCCCGTCGGCGCCGGATCGGCCGGCCATGCGGCTGAAGATTTCCGTCTTGGCGAAGAAGCGCCAGTGGATCGGCAGGCCGTCCAGGGTCCGCATCAGGACATCATAGGCGGCGGGGGTCCATTGCCGCTCGTACCCCTCGCGCTCCGGTCCGAAATGGAAATGCCCGGTGGGCGACGGCCGGCCGGAACGCAGCCGCTCGGTGGCCGCCGTGTCGAGCGCGCCGTCGCGGATGATAACGCCATACTCCCGCTCCGCCGCCGCCGCGGAGACATAGCCGCGCGCCACGTCCTGGGCCACCCGCCACGCCTCGCGAGCGAACGGATCGCCCCGGCCGCCACCACCGGCCGAGCGGATGTCCAGCACATCGCCCGGCTGCAGCACCGCGGTGTCGATGTTGCCCAGCCGCTTTTCCCCCGGCGTGCCGGGATTGACCACCATGTCGGACAGCCCCGCCGCCCGGCCGCCCAGCACACCCCAGGGGCGGAAGAAGCCGCGGTCGCGGTTGCGCGCGGTGATCCGGGTGTCGGGGGAGAAGACGCGGAAGGCCATATGGGTGGCCAGCCCGCCGCGCCAGCGCCCGGCCCCGCCGCTGTCGGTCGCCAGCCCGTAGCGGACGAACTCCACCGGGGTTTCCATCTCGGTGATCTCGATCGGCGTGTTCTTCAGATAGGCCGCGTCGGCGCCCGACCCGTTGGTGCCGTCGCGGTGCGGCATGCCGCCGCCGCCGCCGACCACCGGGTTCACCGCGGCGATGATGCGGTTGCCGTTCCGCTCGTCGGTGGTCATCACGTTGACGATGCAGTTGTTGCCGGCCGGCGCCGCCGGAAGACGCTCCGGCACCGCCTGGGAAAAGGCGCCGAAGATCACCGAGCGCAGCCGCGCGCAGGTCAGCGACCGCATCCCCACCGCCGCCGGGAAGGTCGGATTCAGCACCGAGCCTTCCGGGGTGATGCAGGTGAAGGGCCGGGTCAGGCCGGTGTTCAGCAGGATTTTCGGGTTGAGGGTGTAGAGGACGTAATAGACGCCGACCAGCAGCATGGTGTGGCGGGGATCGCCGCCCGACGGCACGTTCAGCGAGGAGGCTAACTGCGGATCCGACCCGGTGAAGTCCAGGATCGCCTCGTCGCCCTTGATTGTCAGGGTCAGCTTCAGGCGGCAGGGGTTGGCGGCGACCGAATCCTCGTCGGCGTAGTCGGCGAACACCCACTGCCCGTCGGGCATGGCGCGCAGGATGTCGCGCGCCTGCGCCTCGGCATGGTCCAGCAGCGCGTCGACGCCGTCGAGGAAGGCGGTCTTGCCGAACTTCTCGACCATCGCGAGGATCTTGCGCTCGCCGGTGTTGAGCGCGCCGACCAGCGCCTTGATGTCGCCGATGTTCAGGTCGGGCTTGCGAACGTTGGTGGTCATGATCCGCAGGATCTGCTCGTCGAACACCCCTTCGCGGACCAGCTTCATCGGCGGAAAGCGGATGCCTTCCTGATGGATTTCGGTCAGCGCCCGCGACAGCGAGGCCGGCACCGCGCCGCCCATGTCGGTGTTGTGGATGTGCCCGCCGGTCCAGGCGATGATCTCGCCGTCATGGAAGACCGGCTTCCACAGGTGGGTGTCGGGGGCGTGGGTCGCCACGAAGCCGGAATAGGGATCGTTGGTGAAGGCGACGTCGCCCGGCCGGTAATCCTCGATCATGGCGATGGCGCGGCCATAGGTCAGCCCCGGATACCAGGTCGCCCCCAGCTCCATCGGCACGCCGAAGGTCTCGCCCCGGCGGTTCAGCAGCATGACGGTGAAATCCTCCGTCTCCTTGACGAAGGCGGAATGGGCGGTGCGCTGGAGCGTGTGGGCCATGTTCTCGGCCGCCGAGCGCGCGTGGTTCGCCAGAACCTGAAGCTTCATCCGATCGAACACAGGCGTCACTCCGCAAAGGTCAGGTGGAGGTTGAGGTGCGCGTCGACGCGGGCGTCGGTCCCGGCCGGGATGGCGAAGGTGGTGTCCTCCTGGGCGACGATGGCCGGCCCTTGGAAGCGCGCGCCGGCCTGCAAATCCGCGCGGCGGTACAGCCCGACCGGGGTCACGGCGCCGCCGGTGTAGACCGGGACCGTTCGCTCCGCCGAGGCGGCGCAATCGTCCTCCCCTGCTGTGGGGAAGTGCAGCGCCGGACCGCTGCCGATGGCCGACAGGCGCAGGTTGACAATCTCGATCCGCCCGTCCGGGTCATCGAAATCATAGAGGCGGGCGTGCGCCGCGTGGAAGGCGTCGGCGATGGCACCGGGGTCGTCGCCGTCCAGCCAGGACGGGTTCAGCGGCGTCTCGATCTCATAGCTCTGGCCGGCATAGCGCATGTCGGCGACGATCAGCAACTCGGCGGCACCGGAATGACCCTGGGCGGCGAGCCAGTCGCGCCCCTCCGCGCCCATCGCGGCGAACGCCTCGCGCAGCGCCGGCATCAGTCCGGGGGACAGCTCGGCGAACAGGGTGCGGACGAAATCGCCGCGCAGGTCGGCGACCAGACCGCCCAGCGCCGACACCACACCCGGCCAGCGCGGCGCGACGACCCGCGGCATCCCCAGCTCGCGCGCCAGGAACACCCCCAGCATCGGGCCGCCTCCGCCGAAGGGCATCAGCGCGAAGTCCCGCACATCGACGCCGGCGCGCGCGGCCATCTTCTCGACCTCCGCGAACATCTCCGACACCGCGACGTCGAGGATGGCCTGGGCGGTGGCCTCCAGCGAACGGCCCAGCCGGTCGGCCAGACGACCGACGGCGGCCCGAGCCAGTCCCGCATCCATCTGCAACTGTCCGTAGGCCATCTGGCTGTGGCCGAGCCAGCCGCACACCACCATGGCGTCGGTCACCGTCGCCCATTCGCCGCCGCGGCCGTAGCAGGCCGGACCGGGCGTCGATCCGGCGGATTCAGGACCGACGCGCAGCACGCCCTGCCCGTCGACGCTGGCGATCGACCCGCCGCCGATGCCGATCGAGCTGACCGACACCGACGGAATGTGCAGCGGAAACTCGCCGATCATCTCGCCGACGCCGAACTGGGCCTGACCGTCGATGATCAGGGCGAAATCGGCCGAGGTGCCGCCGATGTCGAGCGTCAGGATGCGCGGCTCCCCTGCCTGCCGGGCCAGCCACGCCGCGCCGTTGACGCCCGACGCGGCGCCGGACAGCAGCATGTGGACGCAGGCCCGCTTGCCCTCCGCCGCGTTCATCACGCCGCCGTTGGATTTGGTCAGCAGCGGGCGGGCGGGCACGGCGCGGCCGGCCAGCCGCTCCTCCAGGGCCGACAGGTAGCCGGAGATGCGGGGATGGACATAGGCGTTCAGGATCGCGGTCGTCGTCCGCTCATACTCGCGGATCACCGGCCAGACCTCGGCCGAGGTGAAGACAAACAGGTCGGGGGCGAGCCGGGCGATCTCCTCCTTCACCGCGGTCTCGTGGCCGCCGTCGCGCCAGGAATGGAGGAAGGAGACGACGACGCCCACCGCACCCTTGGCCCGCAGTGCGGCAACGGCATCGGCGACGGCGGCCATGTCGGGGGCCTGCCGCTCGGTCCCGTCGGAGCGCAGGCGGGCGGGGATACCGAAGACCATGTCGCGCGCCACCAGCTGGTCGGGGCGCGAGCAGAACAGGGAATAGGTGTCGGGCATGCGCAGCCGGGCGAGTTCGATCACATCCTCGAAGCCTGCGTTGGTCAGCAGCGCCAGCGGCGCGCCCTTGCGCTGGATGACCGTGTTCATCCCCACCGTCGTGCCGTGCACGAAGCGGGTGACGGCGCGCGGGTCCATCCCCTCGCGCTCGGCCAGCAGGGACAGGCCCGTCATCAGCTCCGCACCGGGATCGTCCGGCGTCGTCAGCACCTTCAGCGACGCCACCCGGCCCGACCGGGTGTCCAGCGCGCAGAAATCGATGAAGGTCCCGCCGATGTCGACGCCGACCTTCCAATCGGCCTCACCCATTCCCCCGTCCATTTGATAGTCCTTCCGCAAGTCGGCGTGTGTCTGATCTGGGGAAAAGCTGACATGGCGGGCCGAGGGCGGTCTAAGACCCAATGACGGCAAACGCATAAGGCGGACTTATGCACCGTGCCTCCAACAGCCCGATCCATAGCCCGGCCTTATGGGATCATGCCCAACCCGTCTTTGACCCGCCGGCCGGTCGTGGGCAGCCTGACCGATGGGGCGGAGCCGCGTCCGCCCGCATGGGGGAGAGGTCGATGAGGGTTATCGTGCTGGGCGGCGGGTTGATGGGATCGGCCGCCGCCTTCTTCCTGGCCCGGCGCGGCCTGTGCGTCACTCTGTTGGAACGCAACCGCGTCGGTTCGGGCGCCACGGTGGCGTCCTTCGGCAACATCCGCCGCAGCGGGCGCTATCTGCCGCAACTGCCGCTCGCCCACCGGTCGCGGGCGCTGTGGGGTGAGGCGGAGCGGCTGCTGGGCCGCGACGTGGAGTTCCGCGCCACCGGCCATCTGCGGCTGGTGTTCGACGAGGGCGGGCTGGACGACATGCGCCGCTACATCGCCGACGCGCGGCCCTGGGGGCTGGAGCTGGAGGAGCTGACGCCGCCGGAGATCCGCCGCCGCTTTCCGGGGCTGGGGCCGGCGGCGATTGCCGCGTCCTTCTCACCGCAGGACGGCAGCGGCAACCCGCGCCTGATCGCGCCGGCCTTCGCCGACGCCGCCCGCCGCCTGGGGGCCGAGATCGTCGAGGAATGCGGGCCGGTGGAGGTATCGGCGACCGGTTCGGGCTTCGAAGCGGTGACGCAGCGGGGCCGCTTTGCCGCGGACTGCCTGTTGAACGCCGCCGGCGCCTGGGGTGCCCGAATCGCCGCCGGCTTCGGCGAGCCTGTGCCGATGTCGGCGTACGGGCCGCAGATGGGCGTCACCGAACCGCTGCCGCACCGGATCCTGCCGGTGGTGGGCATGTGGTCACGCGCGGGCGGCGACGGCTATCTGCGTCAGGTGGAGCGCGGCAACATCGTCTTCGGCGGTGCGGCCGAGCGTGTGGCGGTGCCGCTCGACCCCGGCCACGCCAAGGCGGACCCGGCCCGGCTGCCCGGACAATTGCGCGGCCTGATCCGGCTGCTGCCGGCCATCGCCGATGTGACGGTGATCCGCACCTGGTCGGGCTGCGAGGGCTATGTCGCCGACAAGCTGCCGGTGATGGGTCCGTCGGCGACGACGCCGGGGCTGTTCCACGCCTTCGGTTTCAGCGGTCACGGGTTCCAGCTCGGCCCCGGCGTCGGCGACGTGATGGCGGAGGTCATCGCCACCGGGGGCACCGACACGCCGTTGCGCGACTTCCGCATCGACCGCTTCCAGACCGTCGGCCAATCCTGACCGCGCCGCCGCGGCCCGCCGGTCAGGATGCGGTCCTCAGCGGGCGGAGCCCAGCGCTTCGGACCGGGCGGCGAACCGGCCGGCCAGGGGGACCACCAGCGCCGAGGCGGCGATCACTGCGGCTCCGGCCAGACTGACCGGCGACGGCAGCAAGCCGAAGATCAGCGCGTCGAGGATCAGCGCCCACAGCATGGCGGTGTAATCGAACGGCGCCTGGGTCGACACCGGCGCACGGGCCATCGCCTCGGTCATGGTGATGTGCGCCAACCCGCCGGAGATGCCCGCCCCGACGAGACAGGCCAGCGACAGTCCCGTCGGAGCGATCCAGCCGAACGGCCAGCTCGCCAGACCGCCAAGCGCGCAGAGGGCCGCGAAGTAGAAGGCGATGGTCCCCGGCGCCTCGGTCGCGGTCAGCGTCTTGATCTGCACTCGCCCCGCAGCGGTGGCGACCGCCATCGCCAGCCCGGCCGCCACCCCGATGATGGTGTTGCGATCCAGCGTCGGCCCTTCGAAAGCCGGGGCGAGCATCAGGACCACCCCGGCGAAACCGGCGAGCGCGGCGCCGATGGCCACGGCGCTCGGCCGTTCCCGCAGGAACAGCACGGCGGCCGGCACCGCGATCAGCGGCGCCAGGAACCCCAGCGCGGTCGCCAGCGCCAGCGGCAGATAGGCCAGCGAGACGAAGGAGAGCACCATCGCCGCACCGCCAAAGAGATTGCGCTTCAGATGCCCGACCGGCTGCCGCGTCTTCAAGGCCGACGGGAATTGCCGGCGCCACATCAGATAGGCGACGATCGGCGGCAGGGCGAAGGCGCTGCGGTAGAAGACGATCTGTCCGATCGGAGCCTCGACGGTGGCCAGCCGGACGAACAGCGACATCACCACGAACAGCCCGGCCGACACCAGCCGAAGCACCACCCCGCTGCGATTGCCGGATGACGTTGGCGCGCGGGTTGGCTGGGGCCTCGGTTCGGGCACGGGTTCGGACTGCGGGCCGGCGGAGGGTTCCGGCGTCTGTCCCGGCATGATCGGCGCATCCTTCTCAAAAAGCCGGTGACGGCTCAACCCAGGGCCTGGGTGGCGAGTGCGAAGGTGACGGGGCGGTCCGGCCCGCGGGTCGCCGGATCGGTCAGCGGCGCGCCCAGCGACATGGTCAGGACCGTGTCGTGGATGCGCAGGCCCGACCGGGCAACGAACAGCGGGAAGATCCCGTCGTCCAGATGGGTGTCCAGACGCAGGAATCGGCCGTCATGCTCGTCCACATGGGGCCGGACCACGGCGACCGCGTCCTCGTCCAGCCCGGCGACCACCGGACCGACGACATGGCCGCGGCCGAAAGGACGGCAGAGAGCGAAGGCGGCCAGCGCGCCCTCCCGCTCCAGACCATAGCCGACCGACTGCTCGAACAGCCGCGCGATCAGCCCGGCCCGCGAGGTCCCGAAGGCGCGCGCGTCCAGCGCCGTCACCGCCGCGAGGTCGCCCGCCTCCAGCCGGCGCACCGGCTGCCCGGAGGCAGGCTGGTCGCTCCGCCGTGCCTCGCCCTGGCACTGGAACACGGTCCGGTTCGCCACGAAGCCGAGCGAGCGGTACAGCGCCAGCGCCGCGCGGGTGGCGTTGAGCCGGTAGGTTCGCCCCGCCGACGCCGACAGCACCCGCTTCATCAGCCATTCGCCGACCCCCAGCGATTGCAGCCGGGGCGAGGTCATCACCATGCCGATGGTCGCGAAGTCATCGCCATGGGGAAACCACATCGCCGACGCCAGGACGCGGTCGATCTCATCGAGCGCGACGAAGCCGTGCCCGACCTCGCGCGCGAACTGCCAATCCTCCGCGCGGTGCGGCCAGCCGACCGAGATCGACAGCGCCTGCAAGCGCTCCAGGTCGATGTCGGCGACGTCGGCCATCCGCGCGTCGAAGGCGTCGACCGTCAGGGAGGGCGGTAACGCACCGTCCCCCGATCCATCATCCAGCCCGCGTTCGCTCAAAGCGTCCTCCTGCCCGGAGTTTCTAGTGCGTGAGGCGGTGCTCCTTTGGGTCAACCGATACGCCTGAGCCACCAACCGCGTCCCGAGATTACCGGGGTACCCACCGCACAAATCACCGCAAAGCGTCGGGACGACACAACAATCATCCAAATCGCCCATGCATTCAGCATGGAATGGAGCGCGTCCCCGCTAAGATCGTGAGTGCCGGAGCCGCCAAGGCCGCCGCCCCTCTCCACACACCAGCAGAACCGCAACGACTCCCCGCGCCCACAGCGCGCAGCACGGGACAAGGTGAGGCCGTCATGACCGTGATCGACATCCTGAAGGATCTGATCGCCTTTCCCTCCGTCGTCGGGACCCCCAACGGCGCCATCGTCGACGGGATCCGTGGCGTTCTGGAAGCCACCGGGGCCCGCGTCCGGGTCCTGCCGGGACCGGAGGGCGACCGGTTCAACCTGTTCGCCACCATCGGTCCGGCGATGGTTCCGGGCTATGTCCTGTCCGGCCACATGGACGTGGTGCCCGCCACCGAGCCCGAATGGACCAGCGAGCCGTTCCGGCTGCGCGCCGACGGCAACCGCCTTTACGGCCGCGGCACCTCGGACATGAAGGGCTTCATCGCGGCGGCGCTGGCGGCGCTGCCGGCCCTGACCGCCGCCCCGCTCGCCCGGCCGATCCACTTCGCCTTCACCTATGACGAGGAGGCCGGCTGCCAGGGCGCACCGCATCTTCTGCCGCATCTGCCCGACCTGTGCGCGCCGCCGCTGGGCGTCATCGTCGGCGAGCCGAGCGGCCTGCGCGCCATCCGCGCCCACAAGGGCAAGGCGGCGGCCCGGCTGACGGTGCGCGGACGATCCGGCCACTCCTCCCGCCCCGACCAGGGGCTGAACGCCATCCACGCCATGGCCGACGCGCTGACCGCCGCCGTCGCCCAGGCCGACCGGCTGACCCAGGGGCCGCTGGATTCGGTCTTCGAGCCCCCCTATTCCTCGCTTCAGGTCGGCACCATCCAGGGCGGGCTGGCGGTGAACATCATCCCCGATGCCTGCACCGCCGAGTTCGAGGCCCGCGCCATCGCCGGGGTCGACCCCGTCACCCTGCTGGAGCCGGTGCGCGCGGCGGCGGTGCGGCTGGAGGAGCGCGGCTTCGCCGTCGACTGGACGCAGACCGGCGCCTACCCCGCCCTGTTCCTGGCCGCCCGCTCGCCGCTGGCCCGCCTGCTGGAGGAGCTGACCGGACAGGAACCGCTGGCCGCCGTCAGCTATGGCACGGAGGCCGGTCTGTACCAGACCGCCGGGATCGACGCGATCATCTGCGGCCCCGGCGACATCGCGCGGGCGCACCGTCCCAACGAACACATCCTCGTCGAGGAACTGAACGCCTGCCAGTCGATGATCGAGGCGCTGGGCCTGCGCTGCCGTCTTTGACCGTCATTCGAACCAGCCGCGCATCGCCACAGGGACGCCCCCAAGGAACATCCATGACCTTCCTGTTCAATTCGGATGCCGCGCGCGGCGCCGTCTTCGCCGAGGCCTTCGCCCGCGAACTGCCCGACCTGCCCTTCTCCATGGACCCGGCCGGCGTCGATCCCGACGACGTGCGCTACCTGATCACCTGGACCATCCCGGACAACCTCGCCCGCTACCGCAATCTGGAGATCGTCTTTTCCATCGGGGCCGGGGTGGACCAGTTCACGATGTCCGCCCTGCCCGATCCTGTGAAGGTGGTGCGCATGCTGGAGGACGGCATCGTCCGCATGATGCAGGAGTACGTGACGCTGGCCGTGCTGTCCCTGCATCGCCAGATGCCGGCCTATCGCGCCCAGCAGGCGGACCGCGTCTGGCGCACCCGGCCCCAACCGCAGGCGGCACAGCGCAGGGTCGGCATTTTGGGCTTGGGCGTGCTGGGTCAGGCGGTGCTGGAGCGGCTGAAGCCCTTCGGCTTCCCGCTGTCGGGCTGGAGCCGCTCGCCACGCCAGATCGACGGCGTGGCCTGCCACCATGGCGCGGATGGTCTCGACGCGATGCTGGCCGAGACCGACATCCTGATCGTTCTGCTGCCGCTGACCCCCGACACCCGCGGGTTTCTCGATGCCCGGTTGTTCGCCACGCTGCCCAGGGGGGCCGGTCTGGTCCATGCCGGGCGCGGGCCGCAGCTGGACCATGCGGCCTTGCTGGACGCGCTCGACAGCGGCCAGTTGTCCGGGGCCGTGGTCGACGTGACCGATCCGGAACCGCTGCCGGCCGACCATCCCTTCTGGATCCATCCGAACATCCTGCTGACCCCGCACGTCGCCAGCGTCACCCAGCCGGAGAGCGCGGCCCAGGCGGTCATCGCCAACCTGCGCCGGCATTTCGCCGGGCAGGACCCGGTCGGGCTGGTCGACCGGCAGCGCGGCTATTGACGCATCCACCCGACACTCATTCTGCGGCACAGCCGCTCACCAACAAGGGTCCCCTCATGTCACTGTTGAAGACCATCGATCCCGCCCCGACCTTCGCCCCGCGCGAATCGACCCCGATGCCGGAACGGCTGATCGCCGGGTCGCCCGCCTTCAAGACCTGGGCGCAGGACGCCGCCAAGGACGACAAGGTCCTGACCGGCGTGTGGGAGGCCACGCCGGGCGAAACCCGGTCGATCAAGGGCGAGACCTTCGAGTTCTGCCACATCCTGTCCGGCGTCGTGGAGATCACCCCGGACGCCGGGGAGCCGGTGGTCTACCGGGCGGGCGACAGCTTCGTCATGAAGCCGGGCTTCACCGGCGTGTGGAAGACCATCGAGACGGTCCGCAAGATCTACGTCACCAT
This sequence comes from Azospirillum sp. TSO35-2, assembly GCF_003116095.1. Lineage (GTDB taxonomy): Bacteria > Pseudomonadota > Alphaproteobacteria > Azospirillales > Azospirillaceae > Azospirillum. The sequence continues at coordinate 93,606 of NZ_LGRA01000018.1, read as the reverse complement.
CACCTGAGGGCGCGTCATGAGCCTGTCCTTCGCCCCGGATTGCCTGCCGCTGCCGATTGGCCATTTCATCGGCGACCGCCTGATTCCGGCGGAGGACGGGCTGCCCATGCATCGCCCGTCGGACGGCCGGGCCTATGCCGACTGCCCGGTGGCCTCATCCGACCTCGTCGATGAAGCGGTCGCCACCGCGCAGGCTGCGCTGACGTCCAGCAACTGGGGCGGCGTGCGCCCGCGCGAACGCACCGCCGTGCTGCAGCGCTGGGCCGCCCTGATCGAGGCGGAGGCGGAAACCCTGGCGAAGGTGGAGGCGCTGTCCTCCACCCGCCCGGTCGGCCAGCTGGTCGCCGGCGACGTCGCGGTGACGGCCGAGCAGATCCGCTTCTTCGCCGAATTCGCCGACAAGGAGGGCGGCGACCTCGCCCCCACCGACGACGGCAGCCTGGGCATGGTGATGACGGAGCCGTACGGCGTCGTCGGAGCCATCACGCCGTGGAACTTCCCGCTGTCGATGGCGGGCTGGAAGCTCGGCCCGGCACTGGCCGCCGGCAACGCGGTGGTGCTGAAGCCGTCGGAGATGACGCCCTTCTCCACCGTCCTGCTGGCGCAGTTGGCGGTGAAGGCGGGCGTTCCCGCCGGCCTGATCAACATCGTCCAGGGCGACGGCCCAACCACCGGCGCCGCCATCACCCGCCATCCCGGCATCGCCAAGGTCAGCTTCACCGGGTCGACGGCGGCGGGCTCGGCGATCATGGCCGACATCGCCCGCAGTGGCGTCAAGCCGATGACGCTGGAACTCGGCGGCAAGAGCCCGCAAATCGTCTTCGCCGACGCCGATCTGGAGAAGGCGGCGGCCGCCATCGCGACCAGCGTTCTGTCCAACGCCGGCCAAGCCTGCGTCGCCGGCTCGCGCCTGCTGGTCGAAGCAAAGGTGGCCGAGCCGCTGATCGGAATGATCCTGGGCCACATGCGCGCCGTCCGCCCCGGTCCGACCTGGAACGAGAAGACGCGCTATTCCCCCATCATCTCCGAACGCCAGCGCGCCCGCATCCACGCCATCGTGTCGGCGTCGCTGACCGGGTCGGTGGAGTGCCTGACCGGCGGTGCACCGATGGAGGGCGAGGGGTATTTCTACGCCCCGACCCTGCTGGCCGGGGTCGATCAAAGCTCCCCCGCCGTGGTCGAGGAGATCTTCGGTCCGGTCCTGACCGTGCAGAGCTTCGACACCGAGGAAGAGGCGATGGCGCTGGCCGACCATCCCACCTACGGCCTTGCCGCCGGCCTCTACACCCGCGACCTGTCGCGCGCCATCCGCCTGACCCGGCGGCTCCAGGCCGGGACGGTGTGGGTCAACCGCTATGGCCGCTCGCGCGACCACATCCTGCCGACCGGCGGCTACAAGCGCTCCGGCATCGGCAAGGATTTGGGACGCGAGGCCTATCTCGCCAACCGCCGCAGCAAAAGCGTGCTGATCGGCCTTTAAGGGACGTTCGATGAAAACCCACTCCATTGCGATCATCAAAGGCGACGGCATCGGACATCCCGTGGTCGATGCCGCCTGGGAAGTGCTGCAAACCGTGGCGAAGCCGTCCGGCTTCGCGCTGGCGGGGACGGAGATGCCCTGGTCCTGCGCCCATTACAAGGAAACCGGCGTCATGATGCCGGCCGACGGCATCGACACGCTGCGCACATACGACGCCATCCTGCTGGGTGCCGTCGGCTGGCCGGCGGAGGTGCCGGACGCGGTGTCGCTGCACGGGCTGCTGCTGCCGATCCGCAAGGCGTTCGACCAGTACGCCAACGTCCGCCCGCACCGGCTGCTGCCGGGGGTGGAGGGGCCGCTGCGCCGCGGCGGCTTCGACATCCTGTGCATCCGCGAGAACACCGAGGGCGAATATGCCGGGGCCGGCGGGCGCGTCCATCAGGGAACGCCGCATGAGGTGGCGGTGGAAACCGGCGTCTTCACCCGCATGGGGGTGGAACGGATCCTGCGCTTCGCCTTCGCCCAGGCGCGCGCCCGGCGCGGCAAGCTGGCCTCGGTCACCAAGTCGAACGCGCAGAAATATTCGATGGTGTTCTGGGACGAGATCACCCGCCAGCTGGCCGCCGAACACCCGGACGTCGAGGTGACGAGCTATCACGTCGACGCCATGGCGGCGCGCATGGTGACGGCGCCGGACAGCCTGGACGTCGTCGTCGCCTCCAACCTGTTCGGCGACATCCTCACCGATCTGGGCGCGGCGATCCAGGGCGGGCTGGGCTTCGCCGCCTCGGCCAACCTGAACCCCGAGCGCAAGGCGCCGTCGATGTTCGAGCCGGTGCATGGCTCGGCCCCCGACATCGCCCATCTCGGCATCGCCAACCCGATCGCCGCCATCTGGTCGGGCGCGATGATGCTGGAGCATCTGGGGGAGAAGGCCGCCGCCGACCGCGTGATGGCGGCGCTGGGCGACACCACCGGCCGCGGCATCGGCACCGTTCCCGGCAAGGACAAGACGGACGCGATCACCGCCGCCGTCCTGTCGGCCCTGTCCTGACGCCGGTCCCCCGCAAACCATACGCAGCGGAACACACACGACCATGACCCATCACTTGACGGACCCCTCCCTGTTCCGCGTACAGGGGCTGATCGGCGGGCGCTGGTGCGACGGGACGGCCGGCCGGACCATCGATGTCCAGAACCCGGCGACCGGCAGCAGCCTCGGCACCGTTCCCGACATGGACGGCACCGACGCCCGCGACGCCATCGCCGCCGCGGCGAAAGCCTACCCCGCCTGGCGCCGCCGCACCCATGCCGACCGTGCCGCGCTGCTGGAGCGCTGGCACGCCCTGATGATCGAACATCTGGAGGATCTGGCCCGCATCCTGACGCTGGAGCAGGGCAAGCCGCTGGACGAGGCGCGGGGCGAGATCCGCTATGGCGCCTCCTTCGTCAAATGGTTCGCCGAAGAGGCCCGGCGCATCGGCGGGACCACCATCCCCTCCCCCACCCCGGACCGCCGCATCGTCGTGCTGAAGGAACCGGTCGGCGTCTGCGGCATCATCACCCCGTGGAACTTCCCCAACGCCATGATCACCCGCAAGGTGGCCCCGGCGCTGGCCGCCGGCTGCACCGTGGTGATCAAGCCGTCGGACCTCACGCCATACTCGGCGCTGGCGCTGGGCGTGCTGGCCGAGCGGGCGGGCATCCCGGCCGGCGTGGTCAACATCCTGACCGGCCGGCCCGAAGCCATCGGCGAGGAAATCCTGGCGAACGAGACCGTCCGCAAGATCTCCTTCACCGGCTCCACCCGCGTCGGGTCGCTGCTGATGCGCGGGGCCGCCGCCGGCATCAAGCGGCTGAGCCTGGAGCTGGGCGGCAACGCGCCCTTCATCGTGTTCGACGACGCCGATCTGGATCAGGCGGTGGAGGGTGTCATCCTCTCCAAGTTCCGCAACGGCGGGCAGACCTGCGTCTGCGCCAACCGCATCCTGGTGCAGGCCGGCGTCTATGACGCGTTCCGAGACCGGCTGGTCGCCCGCGTCAACGCCATGCGGGTGGGATCGGGGCTGGAGCCGGGGGTCGCCATCGGCCCGATGATCAACGCCGCCGCCGTCGCCAAGATCGAGCGCCACGTCGCCGACGCGGTTGCCAAGGGCGCGAGCGTCGCATCCGCCGCCGTCGCGGCGGATGGTCCGCAATACGTCGCCCCGGTGGTGCTGACCGACGCCACCACCGACATGCTGCTCGCCAACGAGGAAACCTTCGGCCCGGTGGCGCCGCTGTTCCGCTTCGAGACCGAGGAGGAGGCCATCGCGCTGGCCAACGCCACGCCGTTCGGGCTGGCCGCCTATTTCTACACGCAGAACCTCGCACGGTCCTGGCGGGTGGGCGAAGCGCTGGAAGCCGGCATGATCGGGCTGAACACCGGCGCCATCTCCACCGAGGTCGCCCCCTTCGGCGGCGTCAAGCAGTCCGGCCTGGGCCGCGAAGGGGCGCAGGTGGGCATCGAGGAGTATCTGGAGCTGAAGACCTTCCACATTGGCGGGCTGGGCTGAGCCATTCAACGCCCTCTCCCGGGACGGGAGAGGGCGAATGTCGCCAAATCCGATAACCCTTGGGCCGACACCCAAGGGTTCTTTTTTGCTCATCCCGACGATCACTGAATGCGGTCGAGCGCCTTGTAGTACAGGCCGACCAGCGGCAGGAACCAGGGCTTGCCGAAATGGCCGGGGACGGCGGGCCAGGACAGGCCCTTCAGCGGGTTCCGGTCTTCCCGCCCCAGGATCGCGTCGGCCATGGTCATCCCGAGATGGGTCGACAGTTGCGCCCCATGACCGGAATAGCCCATGGCGTACCACAGACCGTCCTGATAGCCGGCGCGCGGGTAGCGGTCGCTGGTCATGTCCACCAGACCGCCCCAGCAATAGTCGATGTCGATGCTGGCGATCTGCGGGAAAATCTGCGCGAGGCTCGCCCGCAGGATCGCGCCGCTCTTGGCGTCGGAGCGCTGGTCCGAGGTTGCCGAGAAGCGCGCCCGGCCGCCGAAGATCAGCCGCCGGTCAGGCGACAGGCGGAAGTAGTTGCCGATGTTCATCGACGTGACGTAGGTGCGGTTGCCGGGCACCACCGAGGCGATCTCACCGTCGCTCAACGGGCGGGTGGCGATGATGAAGCTGCCGACCGAGATGATGCGGCGACGGAAATGGCTGAAGTTCGGCGTGGTGTAGGCGCCGGTGGCGACCAGCACCTCCCTGGCGGTGATCGTGCCACGCGGGGTGGACAGCGTGTGGCGGTCGCCCGAGCGGGTGATGGCGCCGACCGGCGCGTTTTCGACCAGAACGGCGCCATGCCGCTTGGCGGCGTCGGCCAGCCCGGTGGCGAAGCGGCCCATGTGCATCATCGCGCTTTTGCGCGACAGCATCGCGCCGTGGAACGGCGAGCCGACCTCGCCCTTCAACTCTTCGGCGGTCAGCAGCGCGGTGTCGGGATCGACCTCCCGGTGCACCGCCTCGAAGTTGCGGGCGATGGCGTCGAAATGCGCGGGCTTCGAAGCCAGCTTCAGCTTGCCGGCACGGCGGAAATCGCAGTCGATCCCCTCTTCGGCGATCACCGCCTCCAGCGTGTCGATGGACTGGTCGAAGGCGCGGTAGAGCGCGATGGCGCGCTCCGTCCCCAAGGCGCTCTTGGCGGCGACGAAACTGTGGGCGAGGCCGCTGTTGAGGTGTCCGCCATTGCGCCCCGACGCCCCACCACCGACGCTGCCCGCCTCCAGCACGATCACCCGCGCCCCGGCCTTGGCCAGCTGGCGGGCGGCGCCCAGGCCGGTGAACCCCCCTCCGACAACGGCGACGTCGTAATGCCCCTCGACGGCCCCCTCGGCCCCGCCCGTGAAGGCGGGAGCGGTGTCGTGCCAGTAGGAGACGAATTTCATGACCTGGGTCCTTCCCATTACAGCCTGAACCTTGAAACCCGCCCCTTACAGCCCGACCACGCCGGGCAGGCCGGAGATGTCGCGAATCTCCGTGTAGCCGTAGAAGGGGTTGGCCGGTTCGTGGCCGCGGTTGACCCACACCTTGTTGCGGATCCCCAGGTCGTGCGCGGACATCAGGTCGTAGCGGAAAGAGGAGGAGCAGTGCAGGATGTCCTCCGGCCCGCAGCCGAGCATGTCGAACATGTATTCGAACGCCTTGAAGCGCGGCTTGTAGGCCTGCGCCTGTTCGGCGGTGTAGACGGCGTGGAAGGGCGCACCCAGCTTTTCCACGTTCGACATGATCTGGTCGTTCATGGCGTTGGACAGGATGACCAGCGGGATTTCCTTGGCCACCTTCGCCAGCCCGGCCGGCACGTCGGCGTGCGGCCCCCAGGTTGGAACCCGTTCATAGACCATGCGCGCGTCCTCGTCGCGAAAGACGACGTTGTTGCGCTTGCAGGTGCGCTCCAGCGAATTGTGCACGACCTCGGCGTAGGGCTTCCAGTCGCCCATGATCTCGTCGAGACGGTAGGCGGCGAAATTCTTGATGAACTCCGTCATCCGTGCCTCGTCGAGGATCGATCCGTACAGATCGCGCGCGGCTTCGGCCATCTGATAGTTGATCAGCGTGCCGTGGCAATCGAAGGTGACGTATTTCGGCCGAAACTGGCTCATGGCTGCTTCCTTGAAGATGGAGCGCGATGGGAGAGGGATGGGATGGGGCTCGATCGGCCCTGCCCCACGATCCTAGCCCCGCCGCGATGCCGGGCCTGACCGAATTGCCCGGCACGAAAGCACAAAGTTCCGTTTCCGTCTGGGCGCTCAGCATTTGGTTGGGAGCGGAACCGCGGCAAGGCGCCCCGAACGGGGTACAGACGCCCCATCCGCGGGATCGGTGGCGTCCGCCACGGCATAAGATGCGGCCGGCTGCCGAAGCAAAGGTGGAAGATGTCGCGGCGGGCGTCGCCTTCAGACAAACGTCCGGGGGCGGTGCGCCCACTCTTGGGACAGAGGGTGAAAGGACTGCCCATGAGCAAACAAGCGTGCAAACAAACGGCTAACGAACGAACCGTTCACTGTCTGGCTTTCGAGCCGACGCATCTCACGGATGCGCTCGCCCTGTCACGACAGGCGCAATGGCCGCACCGGCTGGACGACTGGGCCCTGACCCTCGCTCTCAGCCAGGGGCTGGTCGCCGTGGACCCGGAAGCGTCGCAGCTGGTCGGCACGGTGCTGATGACCCCCTACGGCGACGACGCGGCCACCATCAACATGGTCATCGTCGATGAAGGCTGGCGCGGGCAAGGCCTTGGCCGCCGGCTGATGGATGAGGCCATGGCGTTGGCCGGAGACCGCCCCCTGCGCCTCGTCGCGACCCGCGAAGGGCTGCCGCTCTACGAAAAGCTGGGCTTCCGCGAGGTCGGCACCGTCCTTCAGCACCAGGGGGAAGCCGGCCCGGTGACGTTTATCGGGGCGGGAGAGGTTGCCCCGGCCGACGCCGGCGACCGCGCCGCCATCGCCGCCCTCGACCGCCAAGCCTTCGGCGCCGACCGCGGCCGGCTGCTGGACCGCTTCGCCGAGATCGGGGCCTTCACGCTGCTGCGGCGGAACGGCATTCCCGTCGGCTTCGCCGCGCTGCGCGACTTCGGCCGCGGGCAGGTCATCGGCCCGGTGGTTGCCCCCGATTTGGACGGCGCCAAGGCGCTGATCGGCCCGATCATCGCCGCGCATCCGGGGAAATTCCTGCGGGTGGACACCACCGCCGACACCGGTCTCGCTCCATGGCTGGCCGATTGCGGCCTGCGCCACGTCGGCGGCGGCATCGCCATGCGCCGCCCCGCTCCACGGCCGACACCCCAATCGGCGGCCCCCGTTTTGACCTACGCGCTCGCCAGCCAGGCACTCGGCTGATTCGGAGAGGACCATGCTCAGCAATTCCCTGATCGAACTCGACCGTGCCCATCTGGTCCATCCCGTCGCCTCCTATCGCGGCCATGAGAAGGCAGGCGTCCGGGTGATTGCCTCCGGGTCCGGGGCAACGATCACCGACGCCGCCGGCCACCAACTGGTGGATGGCTTCGCCGGCCTGTGGTGCGTCAACGCCGGCTATGGGCAACAGAGCCTCGTCGCCGCCGCCACCCGCCAGATGCAGGAGCTGCCCTACGCCACCGGCTATTTCGGGCTTGGCAGCGAGCCGGCGATCCGGCTGGCGGCGGCGCTCGCCGAACGCGCCCCCGGCGACCTGAACCACGTCTTCTTCACGCTGGGCGGGTCGGACGCGGTGGACAGCACCATCCGCTTCATCCGCTACTACTGGCAGGCCAAGGGCCAGCCGCAGCGCGACCAGTTCATCTCGATCGAACAGGGCTATCACGGCTCCTCCACCGTCGGCGCCGGACTGACCGCCCTGCCCGCCTTCCACGCCGGCTTCGGCGTTCCGTTCGACTGGCAGCACAAGATTCCGTCGCACTACGCCTACCGCAACCCGGTGGGCGAGGACGGGGAGGCGATCATCGCCGCCTCGCTGGCCGCACTCGACGCCAAGATCGCCGAGATCGGCGGGCCGGAGCGGGTCGCCGCCTTCTACGCCGAACCGATCCAGGGGTCGGGCGGCGTGCTGGTGCCGCCCGACGGCTGGATGAAGGCGATGTCCGACCGCTGCCGCAGCCTGGGCATCCTGTTCGTCGCCGACGAGGTCATCACCGGCTTCGGTCGCACCGGCCCGCTGTTCGCCTGCACCGACGACGGCGTGGTCCCCGACCTGATGACCACGGCGAAGGGCCTGACCTCCGGCTATGTGCCGATGGGGGCCGTCTTCCTGTCCGAGGCGGTTTATGCCACCATCGCCGACGCCGCCGGGGCCACCGCCGTCGGCCATGGCTACACCTACTCCGCCCACCCCGTCAGCGCGGCGGTGGGGCTGGAGGCGTTGCGGCTGTACGAGGACGGCTTGCTCGCCAACGGCGTCAAGGCCGGCGCACGGCTGATGGCCGGGCTGCAGGCGCTGCGCGACCATCCGCTGGTCGGCGACGTGCGCGGGCGCGGCATGCTGGCCGCCATCGAGCTGGTGGTGGACAAGGACCGCAAGACCCCCCTGCCCGCCGCCGCCGAACCGTCCCGCCGGATTTTCGACCGGGCGTGGTCCAACGGGCTGGTGATCCGCGCCTTCGCGAACGGCGTCCTGGGCTATGCCCCGCCGCTGTGCTGCACCGACGACGACATCGACGCGATCCTGGAGCGCACGGCCCGCACGCTCGACCAGACGCTGGAGGACCCCGACGTCCGCCGGGCGCTGCGATAGCCGAAAACGGGGGAGTCCGCGGAAGAATCCGTGAACGCCCCCGCATCCGGCATTTTCTGCTGTCCAGGCCCGATGATTGGAAGACCGGCGGCAAGCCCATCGACCACACTGGATGGGACAGAAGACCGGAACTCCGGGCCACCTCCAGAGACGCCAGGGCGGCACCCCCGGCGCCAGCCCGACACCCCGGCGGACGATGCCGCCGGACCTGAAACGACCCGTCGGACCGGAACGGTTCCCACGCGGTCCGAGAGAGGAGTTGGTGCGTTGCCCAAGACTCTGCAGAGCTTCAAATATCTGACCTTCGACGTCGTCGGCACCCTGATCGACTTCGAATCCGGCATCACCGGATGCCTCGCCGAAATCGCGGCAGAGGCCGGAACCACGGTGGACGGCGAGGCGGCGCTGACCCTCTACCGCGAGGCACGCTACGCCCCGAACGCCGATCTGTTCCCCGACGACCTGGTCCGCGTCTATTCGGTCATCGCGCCGACGCTGGGCCTGCCCGCCGGCACGCAGTACGGTGAACGCCTGCGGGATTCGGCGGCGTCCTGGGCCGGCTTCCCGGACAGCAAGGACGCCATGGCCCGTCTGGCCAAGCGGTACAAGCTGATCGCGATGACCAACGCGCGGCGCTGGGCTTTCACCCATTTCTCCCGCGAGCTGGGCGATCCCTTCTACGCCGGCTTCACCGCCGACGACACCGGCGTCGAAAAGCCCAACCCCGCCTTCTTCCAGCAGGTGTTCGACTTCGTCGAGCGCGACGGCGGCAGCAAGGACGACATCCTGCACGTCGCCCAGAGCCAGTATCACGACATCGGGGTTTCCCGGCGCCTCGGCCTGACCAACTGCTGGATCCAGCGGCGGCACGCGCAAAACGGTTATGGCGGGACCATCGAGCCCGCCGAATTCACCGAGCCGGATTTCCATTTCCGCTCGATGGCGGAACTGGCCGACGCCGTGGATGCCGCCGCAGAGGCGTCGAAGACAGTCCCCGCGTAACCGGACCACACCGGAGCGCCCTGAGAACAAACGAACAAACAACACACGAACAGAGTGAGGCTGAGATGACCAAGACGCCTGAAACCTGGACCCGGACCGACGACAGCATGGTCGAAAGCGCCATCCGGCGCGGGGCCAACCGCCGTGACCTGCTCAAGATGCTGCTGGCAGGCGGGATGTCCCTGCCCGCCATCGACCTCGTTATGGGCCGCGCCAACGCCGCGGTTGCGGACGAACCGGTGAAGGGCGGCACGCTCAAGGCCGCCGGCTGGTCGGCATCCACCGCGGACACGCTCGACCCGGCGAAGGCGTCGCTGTCCACCGACTATGTCCGCTGCTGCGCCTTCTACAACCGCCTGACCTTCCTCGACAAGGCCGGCATCCCGAAGATGGAGTTGGCCCAGTCCGTCGACACCGACGACGCCAAGACCTGGACGATCAAGCTTCGCAAGGGGGTGACCTTCCACGACGGCAAGTCGCTGACCGCCGACGACGTGGTGTTCTCGCTGAAGCGCCACCTCGATCCGGCCGTCGGTTCGAAGGTTGCGAAGATCGCCGCCCAGATGACGGACATCAAGGCGGTGGACAAGAGCACCGTCGCCATCACGCTGGCCACCCCGAACGCCGACCTGCCGACCATCCTGGCCATGCATCACTTCATGATCGTGGCCGACGGCACGACCGACTTCTCCAAGGGCAACGGCACCGGCGCCTTCATCTGCAAGAGCTTCGAACCGGGCGTGCGGTCCATCGGTGTGCGCAACCCGAATTACTGGAAGGGCGGGCCGAACGTCGATTCCTTCGAATTCTTCGCGATCAGCGACGACAACGCCCGCGTCAACGCGCTGCTGTCCGGCGACATCCATCTCGCCGCATCGATCAACCCGCGCTCCACGCGGCTGGTCGACGGCCAGCAGGGCTTCGCCCTGTCCAAGACCACGTCGGGCAACTACACCGACCTGAACATCCGCCTGGACATGGAGCCGGGAAGCCGCAAGGATTTCGTCGACGGGATGAAATATCTCGTCAACCGCGAGCAGATCGTCAAATCCGCCCTGCGCGGCTTCGGCGAGGTCGGCAACGACCAGCCGGTGTCCCCGGCCAGCCCCTTCCACAACGCCGCGCTGAAGCCCAAGCCGTTCGATCCGGAAAAGGCGAAGGCCCTGTTCAAGAAGGCCGGCCTGCTGGGGCAGTCCATCCCGGTGATCACGTCGGACGCCGCCTCGTCCGCCGTCGACATGGCGATGGTGATCCAGGCCTCCGGCGCCGAGATCGGCATGAAGCTCGACGTCCAGCGCGTGCCGTCCGACGGCTATTGGAGCAATTACTGGCTGAAGGCCCCGATCCATTTCGGCAACATCAACCCGCGCCCGACGCCGGACATCCTGTTCTCCCTGCTCTACGCCTCCGAAGCGCCGTGGAACGAGAGCCAGTACAAGTCCGAGCGCTTCGACAAGATGATGCTCGAAGCGCGCGGCACGCTCGCCTGGAACAAGCGCAAGGAACTGTACGGCGAGATGCAGGTGATGATCGCCGAAGAGGCCGGCACCATCATCCCCGCCTACATCTCCAACGTGGACGCCATCACCGACAAGCTGAAGGGACTCGCCCCGAACCCGCTGGGCGGCATGATGGGCTATGCTTTTGCCGAGTATGTCTGGCTGGCCGCCTGATACAGTGGCCGGGCGGGGCGGTATGGCCGAAAGTCCGGCCGCCCCGGCCCACCATGGCCCGTCCCGTCGTCGCCCATCCGGGCAACCCCTCCGGGGGCGCCTCACCTCGCAGAGGCCAGGCATGACATCACGCGTTCCCTCCCTCATCCTCGGTCGGCTGCTCATCGCACTGGTCACACTGACGATCGTGTCCTTCGCCGTGTTCTTCGCCACCACCCTGCTGCCCGGCGACACGGCGACGATCCTGCTGGGGCAGGCGGCGACACCCGAGGCCGTCGCCGGTCTGCGCACGGCCATGCATCTCGACGAACCGGCCCTGCTGCGCTTCGTCCACTGGATCATCGGGCTGTTCCAGGGCGATCTCGGCACGTCCTACGCCAACCATCTGCCGGTGGCGACGTTGATCGCCGGCCGGCTGGTCAACACGCTGAAGCTGGCGGGACTGACCACCCTGGTGTCGGTTCCCCTTGCGCTGACGCTCGGCATCACCGCCGCCATGTGGCGGCGCACGCTGTACGACCGCATCGTCACCATCGCCACCATCGGCGTCATCTCCGTCCCGGAATTCGTGCTGGCGACCCTGGCCGTCCTGGTGTTCGCGGTTTACCTGAAATGGCTGCCCGCCCTGTCCTTCACCTATCAGGTGGACAGCATCTCCGGGCTGTTGCGGGCCTACGCCATGCCAGTCGTCACGCTGACCTTCGGGGTGTCGGCGCAGATGATCCGCATGAGCCGGGCCGCGGTGATCGAGACGCTGAACACGCCCTATGTCGAAATGGCGCTGCTGAAAGGGGCGTCGCGGCCCCGGATGGTTTTGCGCCACGCCTTGCCCAACGCGCTCGGCCCGATCGCCAACGCGGTGGCGCTGTCGCTGTCCTACCTGGTGGGCGGCGTCATCATCGTCGAAACCATCTTCAACTATCCCGGCATCGCCAAGCTGATGGTCGATGCGGTCTCCACCCGCGATTTGCCGCTGATCCAGTCCTGCGCGATGATTTTCTGCTTCGGGTATCTGCTTCTGATCACCACCGCCGACATCGTCGCCATCCTGTCGAACCCGAGGCTCCGATGAAGACACACTCCTCCACCGGCTTCCTCGCGGCGCGGTCCGGCTACCGGATCAATCCGGTCGGGTTGGTCAGCGCCTCCGTGGTCCTGTTCTGGGCGCTGGTCGCCCTGTTCGCCTCCTACATCACCCCCCATTCGGTGGGCGAGATGGTCGACGCCGACTATTTCGGCCCGATGCGGCCCGGCCTGTGGCTGGGATCGGACTATCTCGGCCGCGACATGCTGTCCCGTGTCATCCTCGGCGCCCGCTACACCGTCGGCATTTCGCTGGCGGCGGTCACCATCGCCTGCTTCAGCGGCGTGGTGCTGGGCATGGCCTCGGCCGTGCTGCGCGGGCCGGTGGACATGGTGGTCAGCCGCGTGCTCGACGCGATGAACTCGATCCCCAGCAAGCTGTTCGGCCTGATGGTGGTGGCGGCGGTCGGGTCGTCCATTCCCGTGCTGATCATGACCCTGTCGGTCATCTACATCCCCGGCGCCTACCGCTTCAGCCGGGCGCTGGCGGTCAACATCGACACGATGGACTACATCATGGTCGCCCGCATCCGCGGGGAGAAGCTGCCCTATCTGATCGGGTCGGAGATCCTGCCCAACATCATCGGCCCGGTGCTGGCCGACCTGGGCCTGCGCTTCGTCTTCATCGTCCTGCTGCTGTCGGGCCTGTCCTTCCTGGGGCTGGGCGTTCAGCCGCCCTATGCCGACTGGGGCGCGCTGGTGCGCGAGAACATCGGCGGCCTGCCCTTCGCGGCGCCGGCGGTGATCGTGCCGTCGCTGGCCATCGCCACGCTGACCATCAGCGTCAATCTGCTGATCGACAATCTTCCGCAGAAGATCCGGGACCGGAGTGCCTCCTGATGACCAACCTCGTCGAAATCCGCGATCTGACGGTCGAGGCCACCACCGATTCCGGTCGCCGGGTCGAGATCCTCAAGGGCATCACCCTGGACATCGCGGCGGGCGAAACCGTCGCCTTCATCGGCGAAAGCGGGTCCGGCAAGACCACCGCCGCCCTGACCCTGCTGGGCTACGCCCGTCCGGGCTGCCGGATTTCCGGTGGGTCGGTGCGGGTCGATGGCCATGACATGGCGGCTTTGTCGGAAAAGGAACGGGCCGCCCTGCGCGGCACCACCGTCGCCTATGTGCCGCAGAGCGCCGCCGCCGCCTTCAACCCGGCGGCGACCATCATGGATCAGGTCATCGAGGTGACGCGGATTCACCGGCTGATGCCGCCGGACGAGGCCCGCCGGCGGGCGGTCGTCCTGTTCCGCGCCCTGTCCCTGCCCGATCCCGACGGCATCGGCGACCGTTACCCGCACCAAGTGTCGGGCGGGCAGCTTCAGCGGCTGGCGGCGGCGATGGCCCTCATCGGCGATCCCAAGGTGGTGATCTTCGACGAGCCGACCACGGCACTCGACGTCACCACCCAGGTGGAGGTGTTGCGCGCCTTCAAGTCGGTGACCGCCAAGCGTCGGATCGCCTGCGTCTATGTCTCCCACGATCTCGCCGTGGTCGCCCAGATCGCCGACCGCATCATGGTGCTGAGGAACGGCGCGGCCCAGGAAACCGGAACCGTCGACGACATCCTGAACCACCCGACCCACCCCTACACGCGGGAACTGCTGCACGCCTTCCACCCCGACACCGGCGGGCGGACCGCGGCGGCGGAGGCGTTTGCCACCAACGCCGCCCCGCTGCTGGACATCAGCACGCTGAGCGCGGGTTACGGCCCGCCCCAGTCGAACGGGCAACCGCTGGTCCTCGCGGTCAAGGGGGTGAGCCTGCAAGTGAGGCGGGGCACCAACCTCGGCATCATCGGGGAATCCGGCTGCGGGAAATCGACCCTGGCGCGCACCATCGCCGGAATCCTGCCGGCTTGCGACGGCGCCATCCAGTTCGACGGGCGGGAGCTGTGGCACAGCGCCCGCCAGCGCACCCGCGAGCAGTTGCGCGACCTGCAGATCGTCTTCCAGCACGCCGACACCGCGCTCAACCCGGCCAAATCGATCGAGGACATCCTTGGCCGTCCCCTGACCTTCTATCACGGCCTGCGCGGCAAGGCCCGCGACGCGCGGATCGACGCGCTGCTGGACATGGTCCATCTGCCGCGCGCCTTGCGCCAGCGCCGTCCGGCGGAACTGTCGGGAGGCCAGAAGCAGCGGGTGAATTTCGCCCGCGCGCTCGCCGCCGAGCCGAAACTGATCTTGTGCGACGAGATCACCTCGGCCCTCGACACCGTGGTCGCGGCGGCGATCATCGATCTGCTCAAGGAACTGCAACGCGAGCTTGGCCTGTCCTATGTCTTCATCAGCCATGACCTGTCGGTGATCGAGGCGATCTGCGACGAGATCATCGTGATGTACCGCGGGCAGACGGTCGAAACCATCATCCCCGCCGCCCGGCAGGAGCCGCAGCATCCCTATTCGCAGTTGCTGTTCTCGTCGGTCCCCAAACTGGATCCGACCTGGCTCGACACGCTGAACCTCGACGCCGACCGGATGCGGGTGGCCTGACCGACAGGCCCCCGCAGCCAACGCCTTCACATCGGGAACAGCGTGGTCAGCGGCATGTGCGCGCGCACGATCGGCGATTTCAGCACGACGTAGCTGAAATACTTGTCGATGCCGATGTCCATGTCGGTCAGCTTTTCCATGATCTCCTGATATTCGCCGATGCCGGACGTGACGAACTTCAGCATGTAATCGTAGCCGCCGGACACCAGATGGCATTCCAGCAGCTGTTCGATCTTTTTGACGGCCGCCAGGAAACGGGCGAAATCGACCTGCCGGTGGTTCTTCAGCGTCACCTCGGTGAAGACGGTCAGGGTCTGGCCGAGTTTGCTGACGTTGATCTGGGCCGCATACCCCTCGATGTAGCCTTCCGACTGAAGCTTCTTGACCCGCATCAGGCAGGGGCTGGGGGACAGGTTTACCAGCTCGGCCAACTCCACGTTGGTGATCCGGCCGTTCTTCTGGAGCTGATGCAGAATCTTGATGTCGATGCGGTCCAGCTTCATGGGGAACCCATCCGGTTCGAGGGGCGGGGAGCGGAAAACGGCAGCAGAAAATTCTGCCGATCAGGCGATGGCAGCTTAGCACGCGCGGCCTGCCTGTCGATCATCAAGACGCTTTCCTCCGACAGAACAAAGCGTCGGGTCTTCGGGCATCGACAGAAGATAATGCCGTTGGATCGGCCAATGCAGCGCCCGCCGGTCCGCGCGCCATGGCTAGATGGTGCAACGCCGAAACCGGAGACCCGTCCCATGCCCGCGCCTTTGCAAGCCATCGCCTCCTCCCCGCGCCTGCCCGCTCAGGCGGATGTCGTCGTGATCGGCGGCGGCATCGTCGGCGTCTGGGCGGCCTACAGTCTGGCCCAGCGCGGCCTGTCGGTGGCCCTGGTGGAAAAGGGGCGGGTCGGGGCGGAGCAGTCCAGCCGCAACTGGGGCTGGTGCCGCCAGCAGAACCGCGACGCGCGCGAACTGCCGATGGCCACCAAGAGCCTGGATCTGTGGGACCGCTTTGCCGCCGAAAGCGGGGAGGACACCGGCTTCAGCCGTTGCGGGCTGCTCTATCTCAGCAACGACGACCAGGAACTGGCGGGTTGGGCGCGCTGGCGCGATTTCGCCCGGACGGTCGGCGTCACCACCCACATGCTGAGCAGCGCCGAAGCGGCCGAGCGTGGACAGGCGACCGGACGGCCCTGGAAGGGCGGCGTCTTCTCGCCATCGGACGGCATCGCCGACCCCGCCCGCGCCGCGCCCGCCGTGGCGCGGGCGATCATGAAGCGGGGCGGCACGGTGCATCAGGGCTGCGCCGCACGCGGGCTGGAAACCAGCGGTGGGCGGGTCAGCGGCGTCGTCACCGAACAGGGCACGATCCGCACGCCGGTGGTGGTCCTGGCGGGCGGGGCCTGGGCCTCCTCCTTCTGCCATCAGATCGGCGTGCGTTTCCCGCTCGCCTCGATCCGCTCGTCGATCCTGTCGGTCGGCCCCAGCGCCGACGGTCTTCCCGACGCCCTGCACACCGCCGCCGTGTCGATCACCCGGCGCGGCGACGGCGGCCACACGCTGGCGATCAGCGGGCGTGGGCGCGTCGATCCGACCTTTCAGCAAATCCGCTTCGCGCCGCAATTCATGCCGATGTTCGCGCGGCGCTGGCGCAGTCTGATGCCCGGCGGCTTGGGGGGCCTGCGTTCCGGCCACGAGACGCTGCGGCGCTGGCGGCTCGACCGCCCGACCCCGATGGAGCGGGTGCGGGTGCTGGACCCCACCCCGGACCACGGCACCATCCGCCTCACCCACGAGCGGGCCACCGCGCTGCTGCCCGGCCTGAAGGGGGCGCCGATCACCGCCGCCTGGGGCGGCTACATCGACAGCACGCCCGACGGCGTTCCCGCCATCGGCGAGGTCGGCAGCCTGCCGGGCCTGATCCTGGCCGCCGGGTTCAGCGGCCACGGCTTCGGCATCGGTCCCGGCGCCGGCCATCTGATCGCCGACCTCATCACCGCCCAAACGCCGATCGTCGATCCCCAGCCCTACCACCCCGACCGCTTCGCCGGCTTCTCCGCCGGGAAGGTCGCCGATTTCTGACCGGGAGGCCGGCGCTTCCGGTCAACTCCGTTCGGCGCCGCCCGGCTCCAGGGCACGGGCGGCCCGGCGCAGGCACGCGCGCATCAGGTCATGGCTGCCGGACAGCGGGCGCTCCTTGCTGGTCAGGATGGCGATGGGCACCCGGATGCCGGGACGGAAGGGCCGCTGGACGATGCCGGAAAACTGGTTCCACGGCAAAAGCCCGTCGACGACCGCCACGCCGATCCCCTCCCGGACGAAGGGGAGGGCGGTGATCGACAGATCGATCTCCACCGCCGGGGCATAGACGCCCCCCTCCGCCTCCAGCGCCCCGGCCAGGAGCCGGCCGGGCAGCGTGTCGACGCGGTAGGAAATCAACGTCTCCTCCGCCAGATCGGCGAACCCGACCTCGGCCTGTCCGGCCAGCCGATGCCCCTCGGGCATAAGGCAGACCAGTTCGGCATGCCCCACCGTTTCGACATGAAGGTCGGGATGGGGCATGTCGTTCATCGCCACCCCCAGCAGGACGTCGCCGTTGCGCAGCATGTCGATGATGTTGGCGATCGGGGCGACCAGCGACCGCACGACGATGTCGGGGTGCGCCTCGCGGAAGGCGGTCAGCGCCTTGGGCACGATGGACATGGACGGCGGCGCCGACGCGGCGAGACGGACGAGGCCGGTGCGGCCATGGCGCATGTCGAGCGTGCGCCGGCGCAGCGCGCCGAGTTCGGAAAAGATGCGCTCGGCCTCCGGATACAGCTCGTTGGCCTCCTGCGTCGGCACCAGCCGCCCGCGCACCCGGTCGAACAGTTTGAACCCGAGCTGATCTTCGGCGTGCAGCAGGATCTGGCTCAGCGCCGGTTGCGAGATGTTCAGCATCGCCGCCGCGCCCGTCACCGTTCCACAGCGCATCAGCGTGCAAAAGACTTCCAATTGGCGGGCTTGCATTCACGATCCTGGGCTCGGGCCTGAGGCACGCCGCCCCTTCCGGAATTCAGGGTTCCGGCGGGTGCGGATTATCGGTGCTCTCGCAGCGGTTTACGGTTCCATTCCGAGGAGAGCCCGGTCCTTCACCGCGCCGATCAGGAACTCCTTGTTGCCCTCCGGGCCGGTGATCGGGCTTTCGGTGACGTCCAGCACACGCCAACCCGCCAAGCCGTCCAGCCAGCCGCGGATGCGGTCGCAGACCTCCTGGTGAAGCTCCGGCTCGCGCACGACGCCGCCCTTGCCGACGCGGCCCTTGCCGACCTCGAACTGCGGCTTGATCAGCGCGACCAGCCGCCCGCCCGGCACGACCAGCGAGAGCGCCGCCGGCAGAACCACCTCCAGCCCGATGAAGCTGGCGTCGCACACCACCAGATCGACCGGATCGGGGATCTCGGCCGTGGTCAGGTGGCGGGCGTTGGTCTTTTCCAGGACGACGACGCGCGGATCGGTGCGCAGCTTCCACGCCAACTGGCCGTGCCCGACATCGACGGCGTAGACCTTGGCGGCGCCGCGGGTCAGCAGGACATCGGTGAAGCCGCCGGTGGAGGCGCCGACATCCAGCGCGGTCAGGCCGGTCGGGTCGATGGCGAAGACGTCCAGCCCCTTGACCAGCTTCAGCCCGCCGCGCGACACCCAGGGGTGGTCCTGCCCCTTGACCGTCAGCGGTGCCTCGGCCGCCAGCAGGTCGCCGGCCTTGTCGATCCTCTTGGTGTCGGAATAGACCAGCCCGGCCAGGATCAGCGCCTGCGCCTTGGCGCGGCTTTCCGCCAGCCCGCGCTCCACCAGCGCCACGTCCGCCCTCACCCGCGCCATGCCGACCGTCCTTTCGCGCCCGCTTCGACCTCACGGCCGCATTCCTGACGCGGAACGGCGCGAAGGGCAAGCCTTCGAACGATCGGGCGCCACGAAGCCGGGCGATGCGGGTCAGGCCGGCAGATCGACGGTGACGCGGGTGCCGAAGGGACCGGAGGCGGCCGACAGCGTGCCGCGCAGTTGCCCGACGAAGGCGCGCACCACCTTCAGGCCCAGCGTGGCCGCGCGGGTGATCTCCAGCCCGGCCGGAAGGCCGCTGCCCTGGTCGGCGACTTCCAGGCGGATCGCGCCGGCGTCGCTGCGGCCCAGCCTGACCTCGATCAGCCCCGGCGCTCCGGAGGGAAAGGCGTGCTTGGCGGCGTTGACCACCAGTTCGGCGACGATCAGGCTGAAGGGGATGATCGCGTCCACCGGCAGGTCGGTCGGCTGCGCCGTCACCTGGATCCGGTGGGCGCCGGGCAACGTCGCCTCCATCTCCAGACACAGCTCGCGCAGGTGGCCGGCAATGTCGACGGTGCCGGCACGCAACGCGGCGTGGGTGCGTTGGTGCGCCTGGGTGACGATGCCGATGCGGCTGCCGGCGTTCTGCAAGGCGCGGCGGACTTCCGGATCCTTGGACGACAGCGTCTGCAGGGTCAGCAGGCTGGAGACGAGTTGCAGGGTGTTCTTGACCCGGTGGCTGACGTCGCGCAGGCGCCGGTCATGCTCCACGGCCGAATCCGGGGTTTCCTCGGCGGTGACGATCAGGCCGCGGACGACGCCGTTCACCCCCATCATCGGCGTGACGCGCACATCCCAGAAACGCTCGCCATCCGGCACTCTGTCACCCGAGGCGCGGCTGCGCTGCGGCAGGCCGGTGCGCCGTGCCTCGTCCAGCAGGGTCGGCGGCAAAGCCGGGAAGCGTTCGACCACCCCGGCCCCCACCACCACGCCCAGCGCGCGAAAAGCGGCATTGGCGAAGCTGCACAGGTCGCCGCCCCCCTCCACCAGCGCGGTCGGCGTCGGCGTCTGGTCGAGCAGGCTGCGCAGCATCGCCGGGTCACCGGACGCGAACCCGGCACCGGTGTCCGGAGTGGTCGTCGGTAATGGTCCCGCGGCACCGCGCTCGCCACCGGCCTCCGCCCCCAGATCGGCCGCCAGATCCGCGCCGAACTCCGCGCTCCGATACGCCATCGCCGCTATGGTGTGCGCCATCGTTCCCGACCTCGTAGCCGCCCCTTGCTGCCCGCCGTGGCCTTCCGACCGTCTTTTCAGCAAGGGGCAGTGTACGGCGCGGCTCGCGATGCGCACCAGCCCAACAACCCGAAACTTTGCTAGACAAATAGCATTACGCCCTTCGGACGGGCGGTTCCCGCCATCGTACAGGCCCGCATGAGCGACGGTCCACCCCGCCGGCCCGGAAGCGCCGGGCCGGTCGGAACCGGGCGGTCCCAAGCGGGTCCGGCGGGCCCCATCAGGCCGCGCGCACCCCTGCCAGGAAGCTCCGCACTTCGGTGGTCAGCGCCTCCGCCTGACGGGACAGGTCGCGGGCGGCGCCCAGCACCTGGGTGGCGGCGGCCCCCGTTTCGCCGGCGGCCTGCTGCACCCCGGCGATGTTGACCGTGACCTCGCGCGTGCCGACGGCCGCCTGCTGGACGTTGCGGGCGATCTCGCGGGTCGCCTCGCCCTGCTGCTCGACCGCGGCGGCGATGTCGTCGGCGATGCCGCTGACCTGCCCGATGACCACGCCGATGTCCTCGATGGCGGCGACCGCGCCGGAAGACGCCTGCTGCATCTGCTCGATCTGTCGGCGGATGTCGTCGGTCGCCCGCGCCGTCTGGTTGGCCAGCGTCTTCACCTCGCCGGCCACCACGGCGAAGCCCTTGCCGGCCTCCCCCGCCCTTGCGGCCTCGATGGTGGCGTTCAACGCCAGCAGATTGGTCTGGCTGGCGATGTCCTGGATCAGCGTGACGACCTGCCCGATGCGTCCGGCGCTGTCCGCCAGTTGGCGGACCGCCGCGTCGGTCTGCCGGGCGTCGACCACCGCCTTGCCGGACACGTCGCGCGACCGCGTCGCCTGATCGCCAATGGCGTTGATCGAGGCGGCCAGCTGCTCGGTCGCGGCGGCGACGGTCTGGACGTTGCCGGTCGCCTGCTGCGACGCGGTCGCCACCACCGCCGACTGCCGGTTGGTGTGCTCGGCCGTCGCCGACATCGACCCGGCGGTCGCCTCCATCTCGGTCGCGGCGGAGGACAGGCTGCCGATCAGCCGGCCGACGTCGGCCTCGAACCGGTCGGCCAGCGCCTGCATCGCCGTCCGCCGCTCCTCATCCGCCGCCCGCTTCATGCGGTCCTGGCCGGCACGCAGCCGCTCCGCCTCGATCATGCCGCGGCGGAACACCTCCAACGCCCCGGCCATGGCGCCGATCTCGTCGCCGCGTCCGGTGCCGGCGATGCGGACGTCGGTGTTGCCGCCGGCAAGTTCGGCCATCGAACCGGTCATCGCCTGGATCGGTCGGGCGATGGCGCGCTCCAGCCGCCACGCGATGGCGAGCCCCAGGACCAGCGCCAGCACGCCGATGGCAAGCGCCAGCACATGGGCCTCGTCGATGGCGGCATCGAAGGCGCTGCGGTCGAGGGCAAGCGCGGTGACGCCGAACGCGGTGCCGCGGTAGTCGCGCACCGGCATCAGGACCACGGCCGAACCGCGCCCCGACAGCACCATCGTCCGCGCCGCGCTCGGCGCGGCCAGGGCCGCGGTCTGTTCGGCAACGCTGAAAGGCAACGATTCGGCGAAGGTGGAGGCGAAGACCTCGAACCCCTCCCCCTTGCGGACGTAGAAGGCGACGTCGGCGCCGGTCGAGGCCTTGAAGGATTCGAAGAATGGCTTGCCGAAGGACAGGCCGACCTCGAACGAGCCGAGCGCCACGCCGTTGCGCAGCACCGGCACCACCCCACGGATGCCGAGCCCCTCCACCCCGTTCTCCAGCCCGGCCACCGGCTGGTGGGTCTTGTTGACCTCCACAACGGTGAAGCGGATGGCGGACAGGTCGTCGCCGAACTTTTCCGGCCGGTGGACACGCAGGAAGGACCGCGAATCCGGCGTGTGGAACTGCATCTGGGTCAGGCCCTGCCGCTCCTTCAGCGCCTTGAAGCCGGGCACCAGCATGCGGGCCAGCCGGTCGCGGTCGCCGGCCGCGAAGGCGTCCTGAATCTCGACGTTGCCCGCCAGCCCCTCGGCCAGGGTCAGGGCGCGTTGCGCCTCGCTGGACAGCCGGGTGGCCAGGAACTGCTGCAAGGTCTGCAACTGGCGGTCCGCCGCCTGATCGACCAGCCGGTTGCTGAGCCACAGGTTGCTCAGCGTCGTCATCGCCACGGCAAGGAGCACCGTGACACCGAAGGCCAGGGCCAGCCGCACACCGATCTTCATCCGGGATGCCGGGGTCGCGCGCGCGGACCCGTCCGTCCCGCCAGCACCAGTCTCATCCACAGCCGCCTCCACCATGCATACCCTGCTACGCTCACGCTGCGTCCGGGTTGTCTAATAAAATGTGAACTTATTTACGGGGGTGTGTCGATTTCCGGTCGGGTGCGTCAAAGCGCGCCAAGCCGTTGTTCGAACAGGGAATTGCCGACAGACCGGATCGTCCGGACGCGCAACGGCCGCGCCCTTGGGGGGCGCGGCCGGTCGATGACGGTCGTGAGGGTTCCGACGCCGGAGGGGCGTCGGCCGAACTCAGGCGCGGGCGGCGGCGCTGCCGATGCCCAGGGCCTGCAAGGCGGTCTGGACGATGTGCTGCGCGGTCAGGCCGGCCTTCTCATACTGCTTGGCCGGCGCATCATGGTCGAGGTAGACGTCCGGCAACACCATCGGCCGGATCTTCAGCCCGCCGTCGAGCAGGCCCGCCGTCGCCAGGAACTGCAGAACGAAGCTGCCGAAGCCGCCGACCGAGCCCTCCTCGATGGTGATCAGCACCTCATGCCCGAGCGCGAGGCGGCGCACCAGATCCTCGTCCAGCGGCTTGGCGAAGCGGGCGTCGGCCAGCGTGGTCGACAGGCCGCGCGCCGCAAGTTCGGCCGCCGCCTTGCGGGCCTCGCCCAGCCGGGTGCCGTAGCTGAGGATGGCGACCTTGGTGCCCTCCTGCAGGATCCGTCCCTTGCCCAGCGGCAGGACCGAGCCGCGGTCGGGCAGCTCCAGCCCCACCCCCTCGCCGCGCGGGTAGCGCAGGGCCGAGGCGCGGTCGTCGATGGCGGCCTGGGTCGCCACCATGTGCATCAGCTCCAGCTCGTCCGCCGCGGCCATCAGCACGATGTCGGGCAGGCAGCCGAGATAGGCGGTGTCGAACGACCCGGCGTGGGTCGCCCCGTCCGCCCCCACCAGCCCGGCGCGGTCCAGCGCGAAGCGCACCGGCAGATGTTGCAGCACCACGTCGTGGACGACCTGGTCGTAGGCACGCTGGAGGAAGGTGGAGTAGATGGCGCAGAACGGCTTGAACCCCTCCGTCGCCATGCCGGCGGCGAAGGTCACCGCGTGCTGTTCGGCGATGCCGACGTCGAAGCAGCGGTCGGGGAAGCGCTGGCCGAACAGGTCCAGCCCGGTGCCCGACGGCATGGCGGCGGTGATGCCGACGATGGTCGGATCGGCCTCCGCTTCCCGGATCAGGGACTGGCCGAAGACGCGGGTGTAGGTCGGGGCGTTGGATTTCGGCTTGGCCTGGGCGCCGGTCACCACGTCGAACTTGGCGACGGCGTGCAGCTTGTCGGCCGATTCCTCCGCCGGGCCGTAGCCCTTGCCCTTCTTGGTGACGACGTGGATCAGCACCGGCTTGTCGTCGTCGGCGTCGCGGACGTTCTGCAGCACCGGCAGCAGATGGTCCAGGTTGTGGCCGTCGATCGGGCCGATGTAGTAGAAGCCCAGCTCCTCGAACAGGGTGCCGCCGGTGACCATGCCGCGGGCGTATTCCTCCGCCCGGCGGGCGGCGTTGCGCAGCGGGCGCGGCAGCTGGTCGGCGATCTCCTTGGCCAGATGGCGCAAGGACAGGTAGGGCTTGGACGAGATCAGCCGCGACAGGTAGGCGCTCATCGCGCCGACCGGCGGGGCGATCGACATGTCGTTGTCGTTGAGCACCACGATCAGCCGCGACTTGGCCGAGGCGGCGTTGTTCATCGCCTCGTAGGCCATGCCGGCGCTCATCGCGCCGTCGCCGATCACGGCGATGACGTTCTTGCGCTCGCCCTTCAGCCCGCTCGCCACCGCCATGCCGAGCCCGGCGGAGATCGAGGTGGAGCTGTGGCCGGCGCCGAACGGGTCGTATTCGCTCTCCGACCGCTTGGTGAAGCCGCTGAGGCCGCCGCCCATGCGCAGGGTGCGGATGCGGTCGCGCCGGCCGGTCAGGATCTTGTGCGGGTAGCACTGGTGCCCGACGTCCCAGATCAGCCGGTCATAGGGCGTGTCGAACACGTAGTGCAGGGCGACCGTCAGTTCCACCACCCCCAGCCCCGCACCGAGATGGCCGCCGGTCACCGACACGGCGGCCACGGTTTCGGTGCGCAGCTCGTCGGCGAACTGGCGGAGCTGCTCGGGCTTCAGGGCCCGCAGCTTGGCTGGCGTCGGACAAAGGTCGAGCAGCGGAGTCTTGTTGGCGGTCACGTCTTGCGGATCCTCACCAGTCAGGCGCGGCGCGCGACGACGAAGTCGGCGACGGCCTTCAACATATCGGCACGACCATCGAAAATGTCCAAGTGATCCGCCGCCTGGCGGGCCAGCATGTCGGCCTGGGCGCGGGCGCGCTCGCGGCCGAGGATCGAGACGAAGGTCGCCTTGCCGGCCTGGGCGTCGCGGCCGACGGTCTTTCCGGTTTCCTCCGCCGTGCCCTCGACGTCGAGCAGGTCGTCGACGATCTGGAAGGCGAGGCCGAGGTCATGGGCGTAGGCGCGCAGCGCATGGCGCTGCGGCGGGTTGGCCTTGCCCAGGATGCTGCCGGCCTCGCAGGAGAAGGCGATCATCTCGCCGGTCTTCATCCGCTGCAGCCGGGTGGTGGTGCCGAGGTCGAAGGTCTCGTGCTCCGCGATCAGGTCCAGCATCTGGCCGCCGACCATGCCGTGGCCGCCGGCCGCCTTGGCCAGCGCCGCGACCAGCTGGCAGCGGATGTTGGGATCCTCGTGCGTCTCGCTGTCGCTCAGCACCTCGAAGGCGTAGGTCAGCAGCCCGTCGCCGGCCAGGATGGCGGTCGCCTCGTCGAACTGGCGGTGGCAGGTCGGCCGGCCGCGCCGCAGCTCGCCGTCGTCCATCGCCGGCAGGTCGTCGTGGACCAGGGAATAGCTGTGGACCATCTCCACCGCCGCGGCGACGCGGATGGCGCAGTCGTGGTTGACCCCGAACAGCGACGCCGACTGCATCACCAGGAAGGGGCGCAGCCGCTTGCCGCCGTTCAGGCAGCCATAGCGCATGGCGTCGAACAGCCGCGCTTCCGCCAGATCGGTGGTCGGCAGCAGGGCGCCGATCTTGATCTCGACGGCCTGGGCGATCTCCGCCATGGCGGTCTTCAGGTCGGTTTGGGATATGGTCTGCACGTCAGTCGATCCGGGCGGGTTCGGTGCCGAGCGAACCGTCGGCACTCACGGTGATGCGATCGATCTTGGCCTGCGCCTCGCGCAGCTTCAACTCGCAATGGCGCTTCAGCGCGGTGCCGCGTTCATAGGACGCGATGGCGTCGTCGAGCTTGCCGCGGCCTTCCTCGAGCTGGCGGACGATCCGTTCCAGTTCGGCGAGCGCGTCCTCGAAGGTCAGGGCGGCGATGTCCGGCGGGATCGGAGAAGAAGACGGCACGGCGGAGGAAGGGGGCATGTCGGGCAGAACCATAGGATGAGACCTCAAGCCCGCGAAGTTAGGCCCCGCCCACGTCCGGCGCAAGGGCCGAGGCAGGTCGACGCCCCGGCCCTTGCGGCCTATGCGGTCGGATAGGGCCCGCCCCCCGTCGGGAGTGGCCCCTTCAGCAATACATCAGCTCGCGCACATGGGCCGCGCTGGCCGACGCCAGCGCCCGCAGGTTGTACCCGCCCTCCAGCACCGAGACGATGCGCGCGCCGCAATGGGTGCGGGCCAACTCGCCCAGCTTGCGCGTCGCCCAGACGAAATCGTCGTCGATCAGGTGCAGGCCGGCCAGCGGGTCACGCGAATGGGCGTCGAAGCCGGCCGAGATGATCAGCAGGTCCGGTTTGAAATGATCGATCGCCGGCAGGATGATGTGGGTCATCGCGTGCCGGAACTCCGGCGATCCGGCCATCGCCGGCAGCGGCGCGTTGACGCAGTTGCCGTACTCGCCCGTCTCACCGGCGTCGCCGGTGCCGGGATAGAGCGGCGACTGGTGGGTCGAGCAATAGAGCAGGTCGGGGTCGTGCTGGAAGATGTCCTGGGTGCCGTTGCCGTGATGGACGTCGAAATCCATCACCGCCACCCGCTGCAGCCCGTGCGCCGCCCGCGCGTGGTAGGCGCCGACGGCGGCGTTGTTGAACAGGCAGAAGCCCATCGCCTTCTCCCGTTCCGCGTGGTGGCCGGGGGGGCGCACGGCGCAGAAGGCGTTGCGCGACTGGCCGGTCGCCACCGCGTCGACCGCGGCGACCACCGCCCCGGCGGCCCGCAGCGCCGCCTCCCCCGATCCGGGCGACACCACGGTGTCGGCGTCGATGCCCGCATGCTCCACGTCGGGGATGGTCGCCAGCACCCGCTCTATGTGCGATTGCGGGTGCGCGCGGGCGAGTTGTTCCACCGTGGCGCGCGGCGCCTCCTGCCGTTCCAGCATGTGGAACTCTTCCGTTTCCAGGGCGGCCAGCACGGCGCGCAGGCGGTCGGAGCATTCAGGATGCCCCAGTCCCGTGTCGTGCTCCAGGCACGCCGGGTGGGTGAACAGGGTGGTGAACATGGTTTTTTTCGGTCGTTATCGTTGGCGTTCAGAGCGTTTCCGAAAACCATTCTTCCTGCATCGCTAATGAAAGTACAGGCTGAATCCAGGACGATTCGTCACACTCCACCTTTGGGAGCCGGTCGGAATCCGGGCATCCGGAGGGCGGATGCGAGCCGGCCGGGAGAAAGCCTAGACGACCCGTTCGATGACGAAGCGCAGGACGCCGTCCGCCTCCTCGGAGGACAGCAGGCGGTTGCCGGTCGCCTCGCAGAAGGCGGGAAAATCCTTCAGCGCGCCGGGATCGGTCGCCTCGATGGTCAGGGTATCGCCGACGGCGAGGGCCTTCAGCGCCTTACGCGCGCGCAGCACCGGCAGCGGGCATTGCAAGCCCTTGGTGTCCAACGGATGATCGGTCATGGAACCGATGCTAGCCGACCCGGATTTTCCTGTCACCCGCCGATGTCGGTATCGCGGTGGTGGACGGTTGCCGGTTGACGGACGGGGTCATGCCGCGCCACAACTCCGGCGTGACGTTCCACAACCACGTTCACGCCGCCGCTGGAGAAAAACCCCATTGTTCCGCAATGGTCATGCTCACGCTGTGGGCGACGCCAAGCAGCGGACCGGTTCCCCATTGCGGTTTTCCGCATGTGGACAATGCGAGCGTGTTGCGAATATACTAGCATACAAACCAATTTCTTTGCCGCGCCACGCAACAATGGTGCGCCGACAAGACCAATCGGAACGGACAGGGCGACGGGAAAGCGATGAAGATCGAGGATTTGCAGGCCAACGCCCGACGCGCCAGCGCGCTGCTGAAGGCGATGTGCAACGAACGGCGCCTTCTCATCCTGTGCCATCTGAGCCAGGGCGAGCGGTCGGTCGGCGAGATGGAGGAGCTGGTCGGCCTCAGCCAGTCGGCCCTGTCCCAGCATCTGGCCCGCCTGCGCCGCGACAAGCTGGTCCGCACCCGCCGCAGCGCCCAGAACATCTATTACTCGCTGAACGGCCACGAGGCGCAGACGATCATGGCCACCCTGCACGGCCTGTACTGCACGCCGGGCAGCGAGGAGCACGCGACCAACGACGATGCCCGTGACAGCGAGCAGTCGCCGCTGCAGGTTGCGACCGGCGCCTGAACGTCCCGCCTCGCGAACGCCGGTTCAGCCGCGTGCCCGCACCGCCGAGACGGCCAGGGCGATCCAGCCCAGCATGAAGGCCCAGCCGCCGGCCGGCGCGGTCATCGGCACCGGCAGCGGGCCGATGGTGGCCAACGCGTAGAGCGTGCCGCTGAACAGCAGGATCCCCGCCACGAACAGCCAGCCGGCCAGCCGCAGCGCCGTCCGGCCGCGCTCCCCCAGCCGCGGCGCCAGCGCCACCAGGGCGACCAGCGCCAGCGCGTGCCCCATCTGATACTGCCCGGCGAGGCGGAACCACTCCTGGGCCTGCGGCTGGGCGGCCAGCGCGTGGCTGGCGTAGGCCCCGGTGCCGACCGCGACGGCGCCGTTCAGCGCGGCGAAGACGATCCAGATCCGGTCGATCGATCCCACGAGCGTCGTTCCCTTCTCCAACCAGCCCCCGAAGCCTGCGCCGAAGCACGGGCGGTGCTATCATGCCGCCTGTCTACACGCAGGCCACAGGCGCGAGCAAGAAACCACCATGACCACCGCATCCCCCGCCCCGCTGGTCAGCATCGTCACGCCGACATGGCAGCGCGAGGACTTCCTGCCACGCCTGCACGCCCGCATCCGGGCCCAGACGGTCCAGGACATCGAATGGCTGGTGTTCGACGACAGCCCGCGCCCGTCGGCCTATCTGAAGCCGCTGGCCAACCCGCGGCTGAAGTATTTCTACTCGGCCAGCCGCTACGCCATCGGCGAAAAGCGCAACATCCTGGCGGAGCACGCGCGCGGGTCGGTGATCGTCCATATGGACGACGATGACTTCTACGCCCCGGCCTACATCGAGCGGATGCTCGGCTGGCTGGACCAGGGGCATGATGTGGTGAAGCTGTCGGGCTGGTTCCTCTACACCGCGGTGCACCGGCGCTTCGGCTATTGGGACACCGCCCGCGGCGGCTCGCACCACCGCTGGGGTCGCCAGACCTGCGCCTATGTCGAGGCGCCGGACGCCCCGCCCTCCCCCGACAACCTCGACGGCTACGGCTTTTCCTACGCCTACCGCCGGGCGGTGTGGGAGGCGGTGCGCTTTCCGGCGGTGAACGCCTGCGAGGACGCGCCCTTCATCAAGGCCGCGCGCGAGCGGTTCCGCGTCGGCGCCTTCCCGGACGCGGAGGGGCTGTGCCTGCACACGCTGCACGCCCGCAGCAGCAGCCTGTGCCTGCCGCAATACGAACTGCCGCCGGTGCTGTTGGACCGTCTGTTCGGGCCGGAGGTGGCGCCCTACACGAACGCCGAAACCTGAGGCGCCTAAACCTGAACGTCGAGGAACATGCCGCGGCGGTAGTTGCGCGGCAGGGTCAGCACACCGTTGACCACCAGGGCGGCCAGTTCGCGCAGGCTGGGGATGCGCTGCCGTCCCTGCTGGCCGACGCCTTCGGCGCGGGCGCGCGCGCCAATGGCGGGGACGCGCCCGCCACCGGAGTCGGGGCGGATCGGCTCGTTCGAACGGTCGCCGGTGCGTCGGGTCTCTACCATGGCCGGATATTTACCATAAATCCCGACCGACGGGAAGAGCCCGGCTCAGCGGTGGTCATACACGGTCAGGAGGACATCCGAACCCGGCATCACATCACGGCGCCGATCTGCCAGGGCACGAACTCGTTGTCGCCCAGCCCATGCTCCTCGCTGCGGCTGCGTCGGCCCGACGCCGTCTCCAGCATCAGGCGGAACAGGGCGGCCCCGGCCTCCGCGACGCTGACTCCGCCGTCCAGCACGGCGCCGCCGTTGAAGTCCATGTCCTCGCCCATGCGGGCGAACAGGGCGCTGTTGGTGGCGATCTTCAGCGACGGCGTCGGCTTGCAGCCGTAGGTGGAGCCGCGGCCGGTGGTGAAGGCGATCAGGTTCGCCCCGCCCGCCACTTGGCCGGTCGCCGACACCGGGTCGTAGCCCGGCGTGTCCATGAACACCAGCCCGGCCTCGGTCACCGGCTCGGCGTAATCGACGACCGCGTTCAGGCGGGTGCCGCCGCCCTTCGCCACCGCGCCCAGCGACTTTTCCAGGATGGTGGTGATGCCGCCCGCCTTGTTGCCGGGCGACGGATTGTTGTTCATGTCGCCCTTGTGCATCCGGGTGTAGTCCTCCCACCAGCGGATGCGGTCC
The DNA here is from genome assembly GCF_003116095.1 of Azospirillum sp. TSO35-2. Classification (GTDB taxonomy): domain Bacteria; phylum Pseudomonadota; class Alphaproteobacteria; order Azospirillales; family Azospirillaceae; genus Azospirillum. The sequence goes on along the minus strand of NZ_LGRA01000018.1, from coordinate 63,584 downwards.
ATCAGCTTGTCGGCGACGGCGGGCGAGGCGGCGCGGGCGGTCAGCAGATGCTCGGCGCCATAGATCTCCGGGGTTTCCGACAGAATCGCGGTGCCGCCCTGGGCCGCCAGCAGGTCGACCGCCGCGCCCAGCACCGGGTTGGCGGTGATGCCGGAATAGCCGTCCGACCCGCCGCATTGCAGCCCGACCATCAGGTGGCGGGCCGGCACCGGCTCGCGCCGGACGTCGTTGGCGATCGGCAGCATCGCCCGCACCAGGGCGACGCCGCGGTCGATGGTCTCGCGGGTGCCGCCCTCGTCCTGGATGGTCAGGGTGGCGATCAGCCCGTCGGGGCGGGGCGCCAGCGTCTGGGCCAGGGGAGCGATCTGGTTCATCTCGCAGCCCAGCCCGACCAGCAGCAGCCCGGCGAAGTTGGCGTGGTCGGCGTAGCCGCGCAGGGTGCGGCGCAGGATTGCCATCCCCTCCCCCGTGCCGTTCATGCCGCAGCCGGTGCCGTGGACGATGGCGACGACGCCGTCGACGTTCGGATAGTCGGCCAGCGCCGCACCCTGAAAGGCGTCGGCGATGCGTTTGCAGACGGTGGCCGAGCAGTTCACGCTGGCGATCACGCCGATGTAGTTGCGCGTCGCGACCTGGCCGGACGGGCGGCGGATGCCGAGGAACTGCGCCTCCTCCACCGCGCCGGACGCCTCGACGATGCGGGAGACGCCGTGCTCCAGCCGGGCGTCGCCCATGCCGAGGTTGTGGACGTGAACATGGTCGCCGGGCGCGATGTCCCGCGTGGCGACGCCGATGACCTGCCCGTACTTCACCACCGGCTCGCCGGTCCCGACGGCGCGGAGCGCCATCTTGTGGCCGCTGGGGATCGTCGCCGCGGCGGTCCCGGCGAAGGCACCGGCCTCCACCGGGCTGCCGGCCGCGACCTCACGGGTGGCGACGGCGACGGTGTCGGCCGGGTGGAGTAGGAGGAAAGTCGGAACGGAAGACGTCATGACGGTGTCCTCGGGGAATTGCGGGCGCTGTCGGCGCCCCTGTGGCTCATGTCAGCCCGTAGAAGGCGGCGGCGTTGCCGCCGAACACCGCCCGATGGTCGGGGAGCGGGACCAGCCGGCGGCACATCTCCAGCCAGCCGGCATAGTCGCCGGCCAGCCGCAGCACCGGCCAGTCGCTGCCCCAGATCAGCCGTCCGGTACCGAACAGGGCGATCAGCCGGTCGGTGTAGGGGCGGATATCGTCGATCCCGGTGCGGTCACCGGCCTCGGTCAGCAGGCCCGACAGCTTGCACCAGACGTTGGGCAGCTCGGCCAGCGCCGCCATGTCCGCCGCCCAGTTCGGGGTGCCGCCGGTGGCGATGTCCGGCTTGGCGGCGTGGTCGATGACGATGGGCAGCGCCGGATGCCGCCGGGCGAAGCGCCACAGCGACGGCAGGTGCCGCGGCAGGACCAGCGCGTCGAAGCGCAGCCCGGCCGCCACCATCGCCCGCGCCGCCGGGTCGAGCGCCGGATTGTCCAGCCAGTCGGCGGCCTCGTCCTGCACCATCGGCCGCAGGCCCTTCAGCTTGCGGTGGGTGGCGAGCGCGGCGACCCGCTGCGGCGCGTCGGCGGCGGTCAGGTCGGTCCAGCCGACCACGCCGCGGATGAAGCCATGCCGGCCGGCGATGTCGAGCAGGAAGTCGGTGTCGGCCTCGCTGGGCAGCGACTGCACCAGGATGGTGCCGTCCACCCCCTCGCGCTCGATCAGCGGCAGCAGGTCCGGCGGCAGGAAATCGCGGTGGATGGCGGCAAGCTCCGGCGGCGGCCACTGGCCGGCCCGGCTGTCCATCCGCCAGAAATGCTGGTGAGCGTCGATCCGCATGGTTCATGCGTCTCCAGGAACGGGGGCGGCCTCGTCCAGCAGGCCGCGGTCTTTCAGCGCCGTCCAGAAGGCGGCGGGGATCGGTGCCTGGAACCAGGCGAGGTTGGTCGCCAGTTGCGCCCGGTTGCGCACGCCGGTGACGCAGCAGGCCACCGCCGGGTGGGCCAGCGGGAATTGCAGCGCGGCGGCCGGCAGTTCCACGTTGAAGGCGCGGCAGGCGGCCGCCAGAGCCTCCACCCGCGCCACGGTGTCCGGCGGAGCGTCGGCGTAGTTGAACTTGCCGTTGCCGGCGAGGATGCCGGAATTGAAGACGCCGGCGGCGGCGACCATGGTCCCGGTGCTTCGGCAGCGCTCCAGGAAGGGCGACAGGCTGGTCTGCTCCAGCAGGGTGTAGCGGCCGGCCAGCATGGTGAGGTCGAGGTCGATCTCGCCCATCGCGTCGAGCGCCACCTCCCACTCGTTGACGCCGAGGCCGATCGCCTTGACCAGCCCGCCCCGCCGCAGTTCGTCCAGCGCGCGGAAGCCGCCACCGGTGGTCAGCGCGCTCCAGTGCTGTGCCTGCGCGTCGCCATGGGTGACCCGGCCGATGTCGTGGACATAGAGGATGTCGATGCGGGCCAGCCCGAGCCGCTGGAGCGAATCCTCGACCGAGCGCAGGATCCCGGCGTGGGAATAGTCGTAGACCGGGTGGAAGGGCAGCGGATCGGCCCAGCCGTCGGCGTCCACCCCCGCCACCCGCGCGCCGTCGGCGTTGGGGCGGATCAGCCGGCCGACCTTGGTCGACAGGACGAAGGCGTCGCGCGGCCGGTCGCACAGCGCCGCCCCCAGCCGGCGTTCGGACCGGCCATAGCCGTAATAAGGTGCGGTGTCGAAGCAGCGGATGCCGGCGTCCCAGGCGGCGGCGACGAGGTCGTCGGCCTCCGCCGGGCTGGTCGGCCGGTAGAGCCCGCCCAACTGCGCGCAGCCGAGCCCGATCACCGGGAGCGACAGGCCGGAGCGGGGAAGGATACGCCGATCGGTCAGAATCATGCTGTCGCCTCTGGAGCGGGAAAGAACGGCGTGAAGGAGGACCACCGGGAGAACACGCCACCCGTCATCCCCGCGAAGGCGGGGATCCAGACGTTTCCACAGCGGAACCAATGGACAACTCTGGATTCCCGCCTTCGCGGGAATGACGGTACGGGATGATACGGACACCGTAACGTGCTGCCGGCCTCAGGGACGGCTCGCCGGATCCGTACAGAACGTCTTCAATAGAGAACGTTCTGGGCTTCCGGCTTGTCGAGGTTGCTCTTGGTGACCAGCACCACGCCGGTGTCGAGCGTCTTCTCCACCTTCTCGTGCTTGATCAGCTTCACCGCGGTCTGCACCCCGAGATGGCCCATCTGGTAGGAGCCCTGGACGGCAATGGCCTCCAGGGTGCCGTCCTTGACGAAGCCCTGGAGGTCCTGGTTGCCGTCGAAGCCGACGGCGACGACCTTGCCGGCCTTGCCGCTCTGCGCCAGCGCGCGGCCCATGCCGATGGCGGTCGGCTCGTTGGCACCGAAGATGCCCTTCAGGTCGGGGTTGGCGGCCAGCACGTCGGTGGTCTGGTTCAGCGCCGTCGCCATCTGCGACTGCGAGTAATACGGGCCGACGATCTCCAGCTTGGAATGGTCCTTGATGTACTTCGTGAAGCCGCCGACCCGGCCGATCTCCGACCCGGCGCCGGCGACGTAGGACATCACGGCGATCTTGCCGCTGGTGCCGACCTTGTCGATCAGCGCCTTGGCGCACAGCTCGCCGGCCTTGACGTTGTCGGTCGACAGGATGGACTGGTAATAGCGCTTGCCGTCCTCCGACACCGGGGAGTCGATCAGCACCACCGGGATCTTCGCCTCCCACGCCTTCTTCAGGGCGGGGACGAGCGCGTCGGGGTCGGTTGGGGCCAGGACGATGGCCGCCACCTTCCGGTTGACGGCGTTCTCCACCATGTTGACCTGATCGGCGATGGCCGATTCCGACGCCGGGCCCTGGAAGGTCATGCTGTAGCCGCCGGCCTCCTTCTGGGCCGCCGCCGCGCCCTTCTGCACATTCTGCCAGAAGGTGGAGTTCACCGTCTTCACCACCACCGCGATTTCCTTGCCGTCGTCGGCGAGCGCCGAACCGGCGGCCAGCGCAATGACGGAGACCAGACAGGCCGAGACGAACGTCTTCATGGTTTCACTCCCTGTTGGATTGTTTTTGGACGGTTCAGCGCCGGTTGCGGATCTGGTCGATCCACACCGTCAGAAGGATCACCAGCCCGATGATGATCTGCTGGGTGAAGGACGACACGCCGTTCATGTTCAGCCCGTTGCGCAGGATGCCGATCACGAAGGCGCCGATGGCGGTGCCGGAGATGGTGCCCACCCCGCCGATCAGCGAAGTGCCGCCGATGACCGCGCTGGCGATGGCGTCCAGCTCGTACATCACGCCCTCGTTGGGCTGGGCGGTGACGAGGCGGGACATCAGGACGCAGCCGGTCAGCCCGGCCAGCGTGCCCGACAGCACGTAGGTGAACAGGGTGACGCGGGCGACGTTGACGCCGGACAGCCGCGCCGCCTCGGCGTTGGAGCCGACGGCGTAGATGTGGCGGCCCAGCGTGGTGCGGCTCAGCATGATCGCCACCGCGATGGCGATCACCACCATCAGCACCACCGGATAGGGGATGCCGGGGAACACCACGTCGGGGAAGCCGTCCTCGCCGATGTTCACGATGCGGAACAGCGCGCCGTTGCCCAGCTCGCCGAAGGACTCGCCCAGCCCCGACACGGCGCGGGCGCCGGTGATCTGCAGGGCGACGCCGCGCGCCACCATCATCATGCCCAGCGTCGCGATGAAGGGCGGCAGCTTCAGCCGGGTGACGCAGAGCCCGTTGAGGACGCCGCAGAACGCCCCGACCAGGATGCCCAGCCCCATGCCCAGCGGCACCGGCACCCCGGCCTTGACCGCCAGCGCCGCCACCACGCCCGACAGCGCCAGGACCGAGCCGACCGACAAATCGATGCCGCCGGTGATGATGACGCAGGTCGCCGCGATGCCGAGATAGGCGATCGAGGTGACCTGCAACGCGATGGTCATGCCGTTGCCGACGCTGAGGAAGGCATCGCTGGTCGAGGCGAAGACGGTGATCAGCACCACCAGGCCGGCCAGGGCGGCGAATTTCTGGATCAGGTCCTTGCGGCGGTCGTTCATCACCCGGCCGACCGACGCGTCGCCGGACGGCAGGCGCGGCGCGGCGGACCGGGGCGCAATGGACGGGCCGGTTGCAGGGCCGGGAGCGCTGTCGCCCGGTGCGGCGATGGCCTTGGAGGTGGTCGGGTTGCTCATGGCGTTGCGGCTCCCGGCGCCGGCGGGCGGTCGTGGCCCGAGGCGAAATGCATGATCTCTTCCTGACTGGTGTCGCGGGTGTTCAGCACCGCCGTCAGGCGGCCTTCGTGGAACACGGCGACCCGATCGGTCAGGCCGAGGATTTCCGGCAGTTCCGAACTGATCAGCACGACGCCGATCCCGTCGGCGGCCAGCCGGTCAAGAAGCTGGTAGATCGCGAATTTGGCGCCGACGTCGATGCCGCGCGTCGGCTCGTCGAAGAACAGGATGCGCGACTGGCGGAACAGCCACTTGGCGATGACGATCTTCTGCTGGTTGCCGCCCGACAGCAGGCGGGCGACCTGGTGCTGCGACGGCGTGCGGATCGACAGCAGGTTGATGTAGCGCCACGCCACCTGCGCCTCGGCGGCGCGGTCGATGAAGCCGAAGCGGTTCGACACCGCCGCCATGTTGGCGAGCGTCAGGTTCTGCATCACCGACATCTTGACCGCCAACCCCTGGCCCTTGCGGTCCTCCGACAGGTAGGCGATGCCGTGGCCGATGGCGTCGCGCGGGCTCTTCACCGCGATGTCGCGGCCGCCCAGCCGGATCTGGCCGGCGTCGAGCGGGTCGGCGCCGAAGATGGCGCGGGCCACCTCGGTACGGCCGGCGCCCATCAGCCCGGCGAAGCCCAGGATCTCGCCGCGCCGCAGTTCGAACCCGATGTCGTGGAAGACGCCCTTGCGGGTCAGCCCGCGGGCCTCCAGCAGCACGTCCGCGGTGGGGACGGAGGTGCGTTCGGGGAACTTGTCGTCCAGCGACCGCCCGACCATCAGCGCGACGATCGCGTCGACGCTGGTGTCGGCGAAGCGGCGGGTGTCGACGAAGCGGCCGTCGCGCAGCACCGTCACCCGGTCGACGATCAGCGCCATCTCGTCCAGCCGGTGGGAGATGTAGACGATCCCCACCCCCTGCGCCTTCAGGTCGCCGATCACCTGGAACAGCAGCGCCGTTTCGGATTCGGTCAGGGACGAGGTCGGCTCGTCCATGATGACCACCTCGGCGTTCAGCGACAGCGCCTTGGCGATCTCCACCATCTGGCATTGGGCGACCGACAACGCCTTCACCGGGGCGTCGGGGCGGATGTCGACGCCGAGACGGTCCAGGCAGGCCTGGGCCTGACGCCGCAGGGCGGCCCGGTCGACGAACCAGCCGCGTTTCGGCTCGCGCGCCAGGAAGATGTTCTCCGCCACGCTCAGGTGCGGCACCAGGTTCAACTCCTGGTGGATGATGGCGATGCCGGCCCGTTCGGCGTCGAGCGAGGAGGCGAAGCGCCGGGCCTCGCCCTTGTAGTGGATCGTGCCCTCGTCGGGCTGGTACTGGCCGCTGATGATCTTCATCAGCGTCGATTTCCCGGCACCATTCTCGCCGCAAACGGCGTGGACCTCGCCGCGGCGTAGGTCGAAACCGACCCCGTCCAGGGCCAGCACGCCGGGAAAGCGCTTGGTGATGCCCTCCAGCCGCAGCAGTTCGGCCCCGGCTGACAATTGGTCCGGCGGATGACGGGAACGGCCGGCGGCCGTGTCGGGCGACGCTTGCTGCATGGCACCTCCCCATCCGGCGCGACGCCGGCTGGTTGCTTTGTCTAGCAAACCGCGTGTCAAACAAATCATCAGGGCCGGAACGGGGCCGTCGGAACGCCAGCCCGCCGGTTCAGCCGGGCGGCGTCACTCCGCGGCCCGGACCTCCTGCCGCTGGCGGCCGAGTCCCTGGATTCCCAGCTCGATCCGGTCGCCGGGCTTCAGATAGGTCGGCGGCTTCAGGCCCAGCCCGACGCCGGGCGGGGTGCCGGTGGAGATGACGTCGCCCGGATGCAGGCTCATGAACCGCGACAGGTAGGACACGACGTGGGCGACGCCATAGACCATCGTCCGGGTCGAACCGTTCTGGTAGCGGTGGCCGTTGACCTCCAGCCACATGTCGAGGGCCTGCGGGTCCGGCACCTCGTCCTTCGTCACCAGCCAGGGGCCGATCGGCCCGAAGCTGTCGCAGCTCTTGCCCTTGGTCCACTGACCCTGGCGTTCGATCTGGAATTCACGCTCCGACAGGTCGTTGACGACGCAATAGCCGGCGACATGGTCCAGCGCCTCGGCCTCCGACACGTATTTGGCGGTCTTGCCGATGACGACGCCCAGTTCGACCTCCCAATCGGTCTTGGTCGAGCCGCGCGGGATCTCCACCGGGTCGTCCGGCCCCTGGATGGCGGAGGTTGCCTTCATGAAGATCACCGGTTCCGACGGAACGGTGGCGCCGGTTTCCGCCGCGTGGTCGGAGTAGTTCAGGCCGATGCAGACGAACTTGCCGGTCCCGGCGACGCAGGCGCCGAGCCGGGTCGCCGGATCGACCAGCGGCAGGCGGTCGGTCGGCAGCGCCGCGATTTCCGCCAGCCCCTCGGGCAGCAGCCAGCGGCCGGCGATGTCGTCGACGTGCCCCGACAGGTCGCGGATGCGGCCCTGCCCGTCCAGCAGCCCCGGCTTTTCGGCCCCGCGCGGGCCATGGCGCAGAAGTTTCATCAGGCGTTTCCCGAGTTGTTCGTTGTCCCGGCCGGTCAGGTGTTCGACCAGCCGCCGTCGATGGCGATGGCCTGCCCGGTCATGAAGGAGGACTCGTCGGAGGCGAGATAGACCGCCAGCGCCGCCACCTCCTCCGCGGTGCCCAGCCGGCCCATCGGCTGGCGGGCGATGAAGGCGGCGCGGGCGGTGTCATAGTCGCCGAGCGCGCGCATGCGGTCGTGCAGCGACGGGCTGTCCACCGTGCCGGGGCAGATGGCGTTCACCCGGACGCCGCGGGTGACGTAATCGGCGGCCACCGACTTGGTCATGCCGACGACGGCCGCCTTGGTGGTGCCGTAGATGAAGCGGTTGGGCGCGCCGATGATCGACGAGGCGACCGACGCCATGTTGACGATCGAGCCGCCGCCGGCCTCCAGCATGCCCGGCAGGAAGGCCCGGATCATCCGGTACATCGAGCGGACGTTCAGCGTGACCGAGAAATCGAAGGCATCCTCGTCGCAGTCCAGGATGCTGCCGGCGTGGACGTATCCGGCGCAGTTGAACAGCACCGACGGGGCCGGCTGCTCCGCCGCGAAGGCGGTGATGGCGGCCGGGTCGCAGACGTCGAGGCGGCGGGTGGTGATCCCCTCCACCCCGGCGATTTCCGCCAGCAGGCCGTCGTTGATGTCGGTCGCCACCACGCGGGCACCCTCGGCGGCGAAGGCCAGGGCGGCGGCCCGGCCCATGCCCTGGGCGGCGGCGGTGACGATGGCGGTCTTGCCCTTCAGTCTGGCGGCCATGCCCCTTGTTCTCCCTGCTGTGCCGGCCCGGTTTCCGCGGGCCCACCCGATGGTCAGCGCTGCGGATCGTTCATTTCATATACACACCAACGTTCCGCCTGTAAATCGTCATTTCATTCCAGAGACAGAATGTCGGAGATCCTTCGGGTTGCCTCGCCCAGCGCCGTCAGGATCTCCTCCGGCTCGCGCGGGGTCTGGCGGGTGCGCAGATAGGGGCAGGTCAGGGCGGCGACCGCGCCGCCCTCGCGCCGGTCGATGATCGGGCTGGAGAGATCGACCACCGCGTCGGTGATGCCGCTGGGCCGCGCGACATGGCCGGCGCCGCGGATGGAGTCCAGCGTCCGGTTCAGCGTGTCGAGGTCGACCCACGGATCGTCCCGGCGCAGCTCCTCATACAGGCGGTGGCGGCGCCGGGCGCTCATGAACGCCATCAGGCAGTGGCCGGAGCCGGTCAGCACCAGGGGCTGGCGGTAGCCGATCCGCACGCTGAAGCCGATGTGGCTGGTGCTCTCGACCCGCGCCACCACCGCGATCTGCGTCCCGGACATCACCGCTAGATGGCAGGCGTAGCCGGTCGATTCGGCGAAGGCGTTCATGAAGGGTAGCGCGATTTCGATCAGCGAGCGGTTGACCGGCCGGTTCATGCCCAGCCGGAACAGCCGGTCGGTCACCTGGAAGCGGTCGTCGCCCTCGCTGCGCTCGATGTAGCCGCGCTGGGCCAGCACCGACACCATGCGGAAAATCTCGCCCTTGGTGCGCCCGACCCCGTCGCCGATCTGCTGCAGCGTCTGCGGCTCCCGCCGTTCCGACAGGAACTCCAGGATGTCCAACCCCTTTTCCAGCGCCGGCGCCGAATAGCGCCGTTCGCGGTCGCCGCCGTCGGGTGTATCATTCGCAGGATCGGCGGCGGGATCGCTATCGGTATCGCTCACGCTGGGCCTCATACGCTTCGGCGGATCACTCCATATATGAACAGCTATTTCATCAGGAAAACAACCGGGGAATCGGTCACGGCCGCTTCGCCGCCGACGCCCGGCAGTCGTTCAGGATGTTGCCGACGGTGACCCGCTCGCGTTCATCCATGGTCAGCGCCCAGCGCGCCTTCACCTGGATCCAGTTGGCAACATACAGGCAGACGCCGTCGCGCTTGGGCGGCAGCCAGTCCTCCGGCCCCTTGGAGCCTTTCGCACGGTTGGCCTCGCGGCTGGTCGCCAGCAGGGTCAGCGGGTCGGTCAGGTCATTGGCGTAGGCGGCGCGCTTCTCCCGGCTCCAGTCATAGCCGCCGCTGGCGTAAGCCTCTTCCAGCGGCACGCGATGGTCGATGTCGACGATCGTCGGGTCGGTGATCCGCTCCCCGGTGTAGGGATCGAGCCAGTCGCCGGATTTGACCGAGCAGCCCTTGGCGTCCAGCGTCGCCGGGCGTTGCGAGTCGCGGATCAGCACCTTTTCGCGCGCGTTCAGGCAGCCGCCGTCGAGCGCCAGCCAATGCGGCCACGCCTCCCGCTCGTAACCCCGGCGCTTCTCCGGCTCCACCCGGATGCCATCGAGCTGCTGCGCCACCGCGGCATAGTCGATCCGGTCGGTGGCCCGCGCCACCACCGGCGGTGCCGGTTCGGCCGGTGCCGGCTTGCGGCTGGCGCGCGGGCGATGGCCGTCCTCCTGCCCGAACAGCCGGTCGAGCGTCCCCGGCGGCAGCACATGCAGACGCTCCGCCACCGCCACCACGGCGAGAATGGCCAGCACCAGGAAGAGGACCCGCAGGGTTCGCCGGGCCATCTCACCCCACTCCGGCTTTATCCCCTCTCCCCGCCCGCTTTCGCGCAAACGACGTTTGCGCTGTCGCGGCAGGCGGACCGAAGGTCCGCTGGGAGTGGGGAGAGGAGGAAACGATGGCCATCATGCCGCTTCTCCAACAACGGGCGCACCAGCCGCTGTCATACCCGCCGACGGCTCCCCGGTCCACCACCACCGCTTCAGGGCATGCGGCCGGTGAGCGTGGCGCTGAGGCCCTGGAGCAGGCCGACCTGGCAGCCGGTGTCGAAGGTCTTCCGCAGCAGCGACGGGTCGCCGATCGACACCCGGATGTCGCCGGCCCGCGTCTCGGTGTGGCGGCGGCGGACCTGACTGCCGCACAGTTCCTGCAGCACATCCAGCAGCATCACCAGCGAGGTCGCCCGGCCGGTGCAAAGGTTGTAGACCTCCGCCCCGCAAAAGCGGCGCTCCATCGCCAGCGCCAGGATGCGCACCACGTCGCCGACGAAGACGAAGTCGCGCACCTGCCGGCCGTCGCCGTGGATCTCCACATCCTCGCCGCGCGCCACCCGGCGGGCGAAGATCGAGATCACGCCGGAATAGGGCGACTGCGGGTCCTGGCGCGGCCCATAGACGTTGAAGAAGCGGAACCCCACCGTCGGCACCCCCTGGATCGTCCAGGCGATGCGGGCGTGCATCTCGCAGCCCAGCTTGTCGACGCCATAGGCCGACAGCGGCCGGGGCGGCACGTCCTCCGTCAGCGGGGTGGCGGCGTTGTCGCCGTAGATCGCGGCGGAGGAGGCGTAGATCACCGGCACCGGCCCGCCGCGCTTCGCGTCGCGCGCCGCCTCGAACACGGTGACGGTGCCCAGCAGGTTGGTGCGGTGGGTTTCCGCCCACAGCTCGCGCGATTTCTGCACCGACGCCACCGCGGCGAGGTGGAAGACGCCGTCCACCCCCGCGCCGTCCACCCCGGCCATGGCGTGGCGCACGGCGTCGGGATCGGCGACGTCGCCGACCACCAACGCCGCCCCGGCCGGCTTGTTCTCCAGCCGGCCGCTCGACATGTTGTCGAGGATCGTCACCCGATGCCCATCGGCCAGCAGCCGGTCGGCCAGATGCGACCCGATGAACCCGCAGCCGCCGGTGATGAGATAATGCGCCATGATCCCCCCATCTGTCGTTCCGGTCCACAGACGCCCAACGCGCGGGGCCGGGACGTTTGCGGCGGTGCCGCAAAACCATCCATAGGGTTGGGATACAACCGGGCCGACGCCAGACCATCTTCGGGATAGGGGGCTGCCTCAACCGGGGATGCGGCGGCGTCCTTCGGGGACTCGAACGCCGAATCGGTCCGCCGCGGCGTGTGACGGTTTCCGGACAGGCGGCTCCACTGGTTCAACAGGCTTATCCACCACCTTGTCCACGGTTCTGTGGATAACCTTGGTCAAGCACGCGGACCCGCGCGGCGCGTCGGAGCCGCCACACTGGTGCAGAAATGTTGCTCACCCGAACGGTTGCTTGCGCTGCATGGCAAAAAAAGGCCCCGGCGCGGCAGCCATCGCCACGCCGGGGCCCTTTCGTTCAGGACGCTCCGTTTGCGGACGGGACGGCGTCACGCCGCCTTGCCGCCGATCACCTCGGCCTTGACGGTGGCGAAGGCCCAGTCGAGCCAGGGCAGCACCGCTTCCATATCCTCGTTCTCGACGGTGGCGCCGCCCCACAGCCGCAGGCCCGGCGGTGCGTCGCGGTAGGACCCCGCGTCGAAGGCGGCCTCCTCCGTCTCCAGCAGGGCCGACAGCTTCTTGGCGAAGGCAGCCTGCCCCTCCGCCGTCAGGGCGGTCACCTCGGGATCGGTGAAGCGCAGGCAGATCGCGGTGCAGGAGCGGGTGGCCGGCTCGCTCGCCAGGAAGCCGGCCCAGGGGCTGGCCTCCGCCCATTCGGCGACGATGCGCAAATTCTGCTCCGACCGGCGGATCAACTGGGTCAGGCCGCCCAGCGACAGCGCCCAGCGCAGCCCGTCGATGGCGTCCTCGACGCACAGCATCGACGGGGTGTTGATGGTGTCGCCTTCGAAGATGCCTTCGATCAGCTTGCCGTTCTTGGTCATGCGGAAAATCTTGGGCAGCGGCCGGTCGGGCTGGAAGCTCTCCAGCCGCTCCACCGCGCGCGGGCTCAGCACCAGCATGCCATGCGCCGCCTCGCCGCCCAGAACCTTCTGCCAGGACCAGGTGGCGACGTCGATCTTGCTCCACGGCAGATCCATCGCGAAGGCGGCGGAGGTCGCGTCGCAGATGCTGAGGCCGGTGCGGTCGTCCGGGATCCAGTCGCCGTTCGGCACCCGCACGCCGGCGGTGGTGCCGTTCCAGGCGAACACCACGTCACGGGAAAAATCGACCGCCGACAGATCGGGCAGCTCGCCATAGGGGGCGATCATCGTGCGCACGTCCGGCAGCTTCAGCTGCTTGACGACGTCGGTCACCCATTCCTTGCCAAAGCTTTCCCAGGCCAGCATGTCGACGCCGCGGGCGCCCAGCATCGACCACAACGCCATCTCCACCGCACCGGTGTCCGACGCCGGCACGATGCCGATGCGATAGTCGCCGGGAATGGCCAGCACCGCGCGGGTGAGGTCGATGACCTCCCGCAGCTTGGCCTTGCCCGGCTTCGACCGGTGGGAGCGGCCGAGCAGCGCGCCATCCAGCGCGTCGAGCGACCAGCCCGGACGCTTGGCGCAGGGACCGGAGGAAAACAGCGGATTCGACGGACGGCGGCTGGGCTTCATGGCGGACTTCCTACCCGGAATCGGGATTGTGCGGAGGTCCGGACCTTAAAAGCTGTGCTGCCGCCCGTCAATCGATGGGCTGGCGACGGGGGTGCAACGCTGTCAGCGCGTGCGGGCGATGCGGCCGTCGCGGAAGGTCCAGGCGGCCTCGCCACCGCCGGCCGGCAGCGGCATCGACACCGTCATGGCGTTGTCGACGATCGTCACCTCGGCGGCGTCGCTGCACGAGCCGAACGGGAAGGACACCACCGGCTTCGGGCCGCCGATCTCAAGGATGCGGAAACGGGTCGGGCAGTCCTTGATGCCGGTGTCGGCCTGGAACAGCGCGATCCAGCGGTCCTTCAGCGGATAGGCGCCGACGAAGGACAGCGTCTCGCTTTCGCGGTCCTCGAACACGGTGGCGTCGTTCACCGCCACCTGGGTGTGCTTCGGACCGATGTCGGTCATCGTCAGCACCGTGTTGCCGAGCGCCGCGGTCAGCCGCGGCTCCGCCGCCTGCGCCGGCCAGGGGGCGGACAGGGCTCCGAACAGAAGGCTTCCCGCGACCGCGGCGCGCACACTCCAAACCGGCAAAGACCGTCTCCCTGGCTCCTGCGCCCCGGGCGGGGCGGCTTCTTCAGAACGGAGCGCACCATAATGCGCGTCGCGCCCCACCGGAAGCCGTCCTTTTCGCCAAGCGCCCGGAGCCGGCCGGATCAGCGGATGTTGACGCTGAGGCCGAAGCCCGGGACCACCGGTGCCGGAGCGTAGACGACGGGCGGCGGCGCGTAGATCACCGGGGGCGGCGGCGCATAGATCACGCGCGGCTGCGGCGGCGCCACGATGACCGGGCCGGGCGCGTAGTAGACGTCGCGCTCGCGCCAGTGATGATGGTGGCGAGGACCATCCCAGCGCGGGCCGTCCCAGCCGCGGCGATCCCAATCCGGCCCGCCGCGCCACTCGCGGCCGCGGTCGCCGCGCCAGCCCCAATCATCGGCGGCGGCGGGGGCGACGGTGGCGCCCAGCATCGAACCGGCAACCAGAGCGCCCAGAACAGCGGCTTTCAAACCAAATCCAAAACGGCCAGACATTCCGGCGTCCTCCTGGTGTCGGGAACCAATCGCGTCCCTCATGACAGGATGAACGCGGCCCCCTTCCCTTTCATTCCATGGGACCGGCGAAGATTTCGTCCTATGACCTTGGCCGCATCCCCGGACGGCTCACGACCAGCTTTCCTGCAGCCCCGACCGCTTGGCGGCCGGCGGCGCGAACAGGCCGGCCGACTGGTAGGCCGGCCGGTCGGCGGGGCGGCCGAAATGGTAGCCCTGGGCCAGTTCGAAGCCCCAGGCGGTCAACTGCGCCGCCTGGTCGGGGGTTTCCACCATCTCGGCGATGACCTGCACGCGGATCTCGCGACACAAGCCCACCATGGCGCGCAGGATGGCGTCGTCGCGCGGGCTGCCGCCCAGCCGCTTCACATAGCTGCCGTCGATCTTCACGAAATCGACCGGCAGCGCCTGGATGTAGGGGAAGGAGGCCGCGCCGGCGCCGAAGTCATCCAGGCAGATGCGGTGCCCGGCCCGGCGCAGATCCTCCAGGATGCGGGCGGCGCGCGGCAGGTCGGTGAGGCCGGTCGATTCCGTCACCTCCACCAGCAGCCGCGACCGCAGCGCCGGGTTGCGCCCGACCAGCCGCTGGAAGGCGACGACGAAGATGTCGCTGCCCAGCGACGCCGCCGACATGTTGACGGCGATCTGCAGGCTGTTGTCGGCGCCCAGGACCTCCAGCGCCTTCTCGCAGACCAGCAGGTCGACGTCGTGGACCATGCCGATCTGCTCGGCGAAGGCGATGGTCGGGCCCGGCGCGCCGTTGGGGAAGCGGGCCAGCGCCTCGTAATGGTGCAGGCCGCGGGTGGCCAGCGACACGATCGGCTGGAACTGCAGCTTCAAGCGATCGTCGGTCAGGGTGGAGCGCAGGCTGGTCACCCGGGTGACCGTCTGGTCGACCAGGATCTTCACCGCGTCGGACATGGTGGCGATGTCGAAGCTGTGCTGCTCCTCGGCGAAGCTCTTGACCGTGAACATCAGCACCCGGCCGGCGTCCTCGCGGCTCAGCCCCGGCGCCGCCATGTCCAGCGTCAGGTTGTCGAGTTGCAGCGGCTGGCGGTCGGGCGACAGCCCGGCCCCGGCAACCGCGATCTCCGCGGCGAGCGCGGAGCCGGCGACGTCGTTGCCATGCACCAGCCCGAACCGGTCCTCGCCCAGCCGGGTCGCCAGCGTGTCGTCCGCGGCGTGGACGCGCAGCAGCGCGCCGACCTCGCCGAGCAGCCGCAACGTCAGCTCCGGCCCCAGGCGGGATTTCACCTCGCCGAAATCGGCGATCTTGAGCAGCGTCAGCTTGGGCGGCCCGGCGCCGACATCGACGCCGAACCGCTCGCCGAGCTGCGCCTGGAAGGAATCGGCGTCGAGCAGCCCGGTTTCCGCGTCGCGCGCCGGTGGGGCTGCGCCCGTCGCCGCGGCTTCGACCCGGGTCAGCGTCAGTTGCACGTTGGGGGACCGGCCGAGCCGATAACCCGACAGGGTGGCCTGCACCCCGCCGGCCAGCGCGACCGCCCGCGCCTCCAGCCGGCTGTTGGACCCGGCGGTGCGCAGCAGCCGCCGCACCAGCCCGCGGTCGCCGACCGCCACCACACGGTCGATCGGCTGGCCGACCAACTCGGCGTCGGTGGTGCCCAACAGGTTCTGCAGCGCGCCGGCGGCAAAGCCGATGACACCCCGCGCATCCACCTCGATCAGCACATCGGCGTTGGCGAACGCAAAGCCGAGGAACCGTGCGACGTCCGATGTCATGAAGCCTCGACACAGAATCGGTGGTGGCGGAGGAAGCCGGTCGCGGAGCAGGCTGGCCGTCGTCGTGACGCGCACGATGATGCGTCCACTTAACGTTTGCAGTCTAAACGTAAAGGAAACGCTACCACTATCGAAATTTCAGGGAAGCCGTCCCGACCAGTCGTTGCCGGACGCGATCCCGACGGGACATTCAGAACCAGCCGTCGTCCAGCACGGCGCCGATTCGCGCGGCGACCACGCGCATTTCCGGCAGCAGGAAACCGTCCAGCAGGTCCGCCGGCACCAGATCGCGGAAATGGACCAGCGACAGCCCGCCCACCGGGCGGCCGCCGACCAGGACGGGGATCGAGGCCATGCGCAGGCCGGGCGCCAGCGACGGGTATTCCCACAGCGCGTGGCCGCGCCCCCGCGCCGCCGCGACCTGGGCCAGGGTGGCTTCCACCGAGTCCGGGACCGCTCCGTCGGCGACCGATTCGCGGACGATGCGCTCCGCCTCGGCTTCCGGCAGGGCCGACAGATAGGCCAGCCCGGTGGCGGAGGCGACCATCGGGAAGCGCCGGTGTTCGAACAGGTTCAGCTTGATCGGCGCCGCGCTGCGGTTCGACACCTCGATGACGACGGAACGGCCCTCGGCCAGGAAGAACTCCGACGGCCATTTCACCCGCGCCGCCAGCTCGTCCAGCGGCGGCTGCACCAGTTGGGCGATCGGCGTGCGCTCCACCAGCGCGCGGGACAGGTTGCGGACCTTGGCGGTGACCTGATAGCCCTCCGCCTCGCCCAGATCCTCCAGATAGCCTTCATGGACCAGGGTCTGCACCAGCCGGATCACCGTCGCCTTGGGCAGGCGCGAGCGGCGCACCAGCTCGGCCACGGTGGGGCGCTGGATTTCGTTCGCCACCGCCAGCACGCGCAGGCCGCGGACCAGCGCGTTGACCGGCTTCGCCCCCGCGGCCCTGACACCGGCGGCCATGGCGTCAGGCCACGGCCACGGTGTCGCGCATGAAGGCTTCGAACAGGTCGACCGGCAGCGGCCGGCTGATCAGGAAGCCCTGGATGCGGGAGCAGCGCTGCAGGCGCAGCATGTCGGCCTGCTCCTGCGTTTCCACCCCCTCGGCAATGGTGTCGAAGCCCAGGCTTTCGGCGAGGTTGACGATGGTGCCGACGATGGCCGGGTCGGTGGAGGATTTGACGATGTCGCGGACGAAGCTGCGGTCGATCTTCAGCGTGTCGATCGGAAAGCGCTTCAGATAGGCCAGCGACGAATAACCGGTGCCGAAATCGTCGATCGACAGGCGAACGCCGATGTCCTTCAGCCCGTTGAGGATGGTCACCGCTTTTTCGATGTCGCCGATCATGGCGCCTTCGGTCAGCTCCAGCTCCAGCCGTTCGGGCGGGATGTCGGCGGATTCCACGACGCTGCGCACGAAGCCGACCAGCCGGGCATCCTGGAACTGGCGCGGCGACAAGTTGACCGACACCGACGGGATCGGGACGCCGCGCTGGATCCAGCCGGACAGGCGGCGGCAGGCCTCCACCAGCGTCCAGGCGCCGATTTCCCAGATCAGGCCGGTTTCCTCCGCCAGCGGAATGAACTCCGCCGGGCTGACCATGCCGCGGATCGGGTGGCGCCAGCGGATCAGCGCCTCCGCCCCGATCACCCGGTTGGCCGCCAGATCGACCTTCGGCTGGAAATACAGCTCGAACTCCTCGCCGCCGCCGGCCCGGCGCAGGTCGCTCTCCAGCCCCAGGGTGAAGCCGGACCGTTCACGCATGCCGCCGTCGTAGAAGACGTACTTGTGCTCCGGGTTGCGCTTGGCGTGGTACATGGCGAGGTCGGCGTTGCGCAGAAGCTGGTCGGCGCTGTCGCCGTCGTCGGGGTAGAAGGCCAGCCCGATCGACGCGCCGCAGAAAAGCTCCTGGTTGTGGACGCCGAAGGGCTCGTCCATCGAATAGAGGATCTTCTCGACCAGCCGGGCCCCGGCGGAGCGGTCGGCGGCATCGGGCGCCACGATCAGGAACTCGTCGCCGCCCAGCCGGCCGACGGTGTCGGTCATCCGGGTGCAGTTGCGCAGGCGCCGCGCCACCAGCTTCAGCAGCTCGTCGCCGGCGTGGTGGCCCAGCGTGTCGTTGACCTGCTTGAAGCGGTTGAGGTCGAGGAAGGCGACCGCGACCTTGCTCTTGTTGCGCTGGGCGCGGGCGATCGCCTCCTCCAGCCGTTCGCAGACCAGCCAGCGGTTGGGCAGGTCGGTCAACCGGTCAAAGCTGGCCTGATAGCGGATCTGGTGTTCCTGCGACTTGCGCTGGCTGATGTCGGCGATGGTGAGGACGTAATGCTCCAGCACGCCGCCGGGGGCGCGCACCGACGTCACCGACAGTGCGGCGGCGAAGGCGTCGCCGGAATGGCGGAAGCTGGTGACCTCGCCCTGCCAGCGGCCGGCGTGCCGCGCCGTGGTCCAGATCTCGTCGATGAAGGTGCGCTCGTGCGAGCCGGGGGCGAACAGCACCAGCGGATGGCGCAGCAGCTCCTCCCGCTGGAAGCCGGTCATGATCTCGTAGGCGGGGTTGATCGCCTGCACCGTCAGTTCGGGATCGACGATCAGGATGCCGTCGGCGACGCTGTCGAACACGGTGGCGAGCAGCCGGATCTTCTCCTCGTGCCGCTTGCGCTCGGTGATGTCCTGGACGGTGCCTTCGTAATAGCGGATGGCGCCGGCGGCGTCGCGGACGCAGCGCGCGCTTTCCGAAATCCATATGATGGAGCCGTCGCGGCGGAAGACCCGCGCCTCGAAGCTGTGGACCCGGTCCTGGCGGGCCATCAGGTCGGCAAAGGCCTCGCGCTTGCCAGGGTCGACGTAGAGCTGACAGGCGATGTCGGTGAGATTGGCAATCAGGTCGTCAGGCGAAGCATAGCCGTAGATGTCGGCAAGAGCTGGATTGACCCGCAGGTATCGACCGTCGATCGTCGTTTGATAAATGCCTTCGACGGCATTCTCAAAGATGCTTCGATACTGTTCTTCCGTCTCGTGACTCATTCCGCGCGCCTCATCCGACGCCAAGCCCGACCCGCCTGGAAACAACATATGTTTACAACTCAAACAACAATTGTGGAACTTCCACCATTCCGCAATGCGGCAAAGTAGACGCCGGTTCGATCAAGCGCGTCAAGCACCATCGCTGGCAGTCTGGCATAGGCCAAAAGGAAAATATAACAAATTTGCAACCGAAACCGCCCGACGCTTCGAAGATGCCGGCGCACGGCCTCCCAAGCCCTTGAACAGAAAAATATATATTAGAGTGTGTTGTTGATTTTTTGAAAGATGGGTCGCCGGTCGGCGCCAGCCGCCATCACCGGCCTGCCGTCGTTGCGGCGCACAATGACCAGTTTTTGCTCAGAACAGCACAGTGTTTGAGCAACAGCCGGGTGAACCGCCGAACCACGATGCCGGTCCGCCGCGGAAACCCGGCGTTTCCGCAATCGCCGTCGTTGGCACGCGCCGTGCAGTGCTGTTCGGCGTTCAAGCCAACGGCGGCTTGACCACCGCGGCGCCAAAGACCCGGCTCGCACCCCCATCATACGCAACGCTGCTCCCGTCCCCGCCCCCGCCGCGGCGCCTTTGCCGATGCGCGTGGGCCGGACCGGACGCTCCCTTGCCGCTCCCGCACACGATAAAGGGGACTTGTCATGTCGTATCTGGTGCCCTCCGAGTTCGTCACCAAGATGGTCGACGCCGGTGAATCCAAGGTGTTCATGTCCACCCGCGACACCGTCATCCGGGCCTACATGGCAGGGGCGATCCTGGCGCTCGCCGCCGTCTTCGCGGTCACGGTCACCGTCCAGACCGGCTTCCCGATCATCGGCGCCATCCTGTTTCCCGTCGGCTTCTGCATGCTCTATCTTCTGGGCTTCGACCTGTTGACCGGGGTGTTCGTGCTGTCGCCGCTCGCCCTGATCGACAAGCGTCCGGGCGTGACGGTGGCCGGCGTGCTGCGCAACTGGGGCCTGGTCTTCGTCGGCAACTTCCTGGGGGCGCTGACCGTCGCGCTGATGATGGCCGTCGTCTTCACCTACGGCTTCTCCACCGCGCCGGACAAGGTCGGCACGGTGATCTCGCACATCGGCGAGAACCGGACGCTCGGCTACGCCCAGTATGGTGCGGCCGGCATGCTGACCATCTTCCTGCGCGGCATGCTGTGCAACTGGATGGTCTCGACCGGCGTCGTCGGCGCCATGATCTCCACTTCGGTCAGCGGCAAGGTGATCGCCATGTGGATGCCGATCATGCTGTTCTTCGGCATGACCTTCGAGCATTCGGTGGTGAACATGTTCCTGTTCCCGTCGGCGATGCTGATGGGCGGCAACTTCTCGATCATGGACTACATGATCTGGAACGAGCTGCCGACCGTGCTCGGCAACCTGGTCGGTGGCCTCGCCTTCACCGGGCTGACGCTCTACGCCACCCACGTCCGCACCGCGCCGAAGCGCCGGCTGCACGCCGCCGGCCTCCAGCCGGCCGAATAAGGACGCTTCCCCTCCTCCCCCCCTTGCTTCCTCGCCCCGGCCCCGGCGGCCGGGGTTTTCCTCACCGGAGACACCATGGCGGGCGCGTTGCGGATCTCCATCGGCCAATGCTCCGACAAGGGCCGGAAGGACTCCAACCAGGACTTCCACGGCGCGCTGATCCCGACCGCCCCGCTGTTGGGACTGAAGGGCATCGCCGTCGCCCTGGCCGACGGCATCAGCACCAGCGCGGTCAGCCACATCGCCAGCGAATCCGCGGTGAAGAGCTTCCTGACCGACTATTACTGCACCCCGGACTCCTGGTCGGTGAAGACCGCCGCCCAGCGGGTGCTGACAGCGACGAACTCCTGGCTGCACGCGCAGAACCGGCGCAGCGAGTACCGCTTCGACCAGGACCGCGGCTATGCCTGCACGCTGAGCGCCCTGGTGGTGAAATCATCCACCGCCCACCTGTTCCACGTCGGCGATTCCCGCATCTACCGCATCGCCGGCCGCGCGCTGGAGCAGTTGACCACCGACCACCGCGTCGTCGTCTCGCGCGAGGTCAGCTATCTCGGCCGGGCGATGGGCGTTGGTCCGCATCTGGAGATCGACTACCGCGAGTTGGCGGTCGAGCCGGGCGATGTCTTCCTGCTGGCGACCGATGGGGTCTACGAGCATGTCGATGCCGAATTTTTAATCACGACGATCGGCCGCGACGCCGACGACCTCGACCGCGCAGCCCGACTCGTGGTGGAGGAGGCGCTGCGGCGTGGCAGCCCGGACAACCTCACCCTCCAGATCCTGCGCATCGACGGCGTGCCGGACGCCGAAGCCGACGACCTGTTCCACCGGCTGGCCGAACTGCCGCTGCCGCCGCTGCTGGAACCGCGGGCGGTGTTCGACGGCTACACCATCCTGCGCGAGCTGCACGCCAGCAGCCGCAGCCACGTATATCTGGCCAGGGACGGCGACGCCCTTGCTCCCGTCGTGCTGAAGGTGCCGTCGATCGACCGGCGCGACGACCGCGCCTATCTGCGGCGCTTCCTGCTGGAGGAATGGATCGCCCGGCGGGTCAGCGGCGCCCACATCGGCAGCGCCCATGTGCTGAAGCCGCCGCCGCAGACCCGGCCGCGCCGGCACCTCTACGTCGTGACCGAGTATATCGAGGGCCAGACCCTGACCCAGTGGATGCGCGACCATCCCCGGCCCGACCTGCCCACCGTGCGCGGCATCGTCGAGCAGATCGGCAAGGGGCTGCAGGCCTTTCACCGCATGGAGATGCTGCACCAGGACCTGCGGCCCGACAACGTCATGATCGACGGCAGCGGAACGGTGAAGATCATCGATTTCGGCTCGACGCTGGTGCCCGGCATCCTGGACTCGCTGCCGGAGGTCGACCGCCACACCATCCTGGGCACCGTCCAGTACACCGCGCCGGAGTATTTCCTGGGCGAGGGCGGATCGCCGGCCTCCGACCTCTACGCGCTGGGGGTCATCACCTACCAGATGCTGACCGGTCACCTGCCCTACGGCACCCAGGCCGCCAACGCGACGACCAGGGCGCGGCAGCACAAGCTGATCTACCGCCCGGCGCTGGCCGACGATCGCGACGTCCCGGTCTGGCTCGACGGGGTGCTGCGCAAGGCGGTCCACCCGGACCCGGCCAAGCGCTATCAGGAACTGTCGGAGTTCCTCTACGACCTGCGCCACCCGCGCAAGGCGTTCACCGGCCGCGCCGGCCTGCCGCTGATAGAACGCAACCCGCTGCTGTTCTGGAAGACGCTGTCCACCCTGCTGGCGCTGGCCGTGCTGGTCCTGCTGGCCATGCGGACCTAGCCGGACGGCGCGTCAGGACCCCCGCCCGGTGTGCGGCGGGGGCTTGCGACCGGCGCCGCCGGGCTCAGTGCCCGTGGGCGACCTTGGCACCTTCCTTCAGCTTGAACAGGCGCGAGCAGTAGGGGCACTCGACCTGGCCCTCGCGGTCCAGCGTCAGGTAGACCAGCGGATGGCCCAGGGCACCGCCGCCGCCGTCGCACCCGACGGTCGAGGTTTCAACAAGGATCGTCTCGGTCGGCTGCATGGCAGTCATCCTCTGTTTTGACAGGCGCGCCGGTTCGCGCCATCGTGGACGCGCCCACATGACCGGGTCCCCGATGGGGTGCCGCGCGCGGCCGGATGATACCGATCGCGCGCCGCGGATCAACGGGGGATCCGACGGACCTGAGGGCTTTTTCACCGAATGCGACAACCAGGATTTCCGAACACATGGCCGCGCCCACCGACACCCCCTCGCCCGTCTCGCTTCCGGCCAACGCGGTCGAGCTGCGCGGCCTGACCAAGATCTACCAGCCGACCGGCAAGGCCGGGCCGAAACACGCGCTGAAGGGCATCGACCTCGTCATCCCGCGCGGCTCGCTGTTCGGGCTGCTGGGGCCGAACGGCGCCGGCAAATCGACCATGATCAACATCCTGGCCGGCCTGGTGAACAAGACCGGCGGCACCGCCACCATCTGGGGCCACGAGGTGGCGGATCATCCGCGCCGCGCCCGCGCCTCGATCGGCGTGGTGCCGCAGGAGCTGAACATGGACCCCTTCTTCACCCCGCGCGAGATGCTGGAGCTTCAGGCCGGCCTCTACGGCGTGCCCAAGCGCGAACGGCGGACGGACGAGCTGCTGGCGGCGGTCGGCCTGTCCGACAAGGCCGACGCACACGCCCGCTCGCTGTCGGGCGGCATGAAGCGCCGGCTGATGGTCGCCAAGGCGATGGTCCACACCCCGCCGGTGCTGATCCTCGACGAACCGACCGCCGGCGTCGACGTCGAACTGCGCCGCCAGCTCTGGGAGTATGTGCGCCTGCTGAACAAGTCGGGCACCACGGTGCTGCTGACCACCCACTACCTCCAGGAGGCGGAGGAGCTGTGCGACACCATCGCCATCATCAACCATGGCGAGGTGGTGGCGTGCGAGCCCAAGACGACGCTGCTGCGCCGGGTCGACAACAAGGCGCTGTGCCTGACGCTGGAACGCGACCTGGCGGAGGCGCCGGCCACGCTGGACGGCTACACCGTGGAGTTGCCGGAGCCGCGGCGGCTGATCGTCCGCTACCAGCCGAGCCGGCAGCGCGCCGGCGCCATCCTGTCGGCGCTGGCGGCGTCCGGCATCGGGATCGTCGATGTCACGACCGAGGAATCGGATTTGGAGGATATATTCCTCCAACTGACGGGTGGTGCTCACCACGATTCAGGGGGCGAAACAGGGGTAGTCCATGCGGCGTAGCGGGCTGGCGGCTGTCGGGCGTTCGGCGGTCCTGGGATTGGGTCTGTTGCTCGGCGGCTGCGCCGCGGATTTTCAACCGATGGGGATGGCCGTGGTCCAGCCCAGGCTGAACGACCACGTCCTGGTCGCCGCCGACGGGTTCGAGCTGCCGTTGCGCGCGTGGCTGCCGGCCGACGGCAAGCCGCGGGCGGTGGTGGTGGCGCTGCACGGCTTCAACGACTACTCCAACGCCTTCGACGGCGCCGGCCGCGACTTCGCGGCGCAGGGCATCGCCACCTACGCCTACGACCAGCGCGGTTTCGGCGCCTCCCGCGAACCCGGCGTGTGGCCCGGCACCGCGACGCTGGTTGCCGACGCCCGCACGGCGGTGGAGCTGGTGCGGCAGCGCCACCCCGGCCTGCCGGTCTACCTGATGGGCGAGAGCATGGGCGGGGCGGTGGTGCTGACCGCGATGACCGGCCCCAACCCGCCCAAGGTCGACGGCACCATCCTGGTCGCCCCCGCCGTCTGGGGCCGGCAGGCGATGGGCTTCTTCCCGCGCGCCGCCCTGTGGGTCACCTACAACCTGGTGCCCGGCATGGTGGTGCACCCGCCACGCGACCTCGACATCCACCCCTCCGACAACATCGAGATGCTGCGGGCGCTGGGCCGCGATCCGCTGGTCATCAAGGGCTCCCGCGTCGATGCGCTGGAGGGGCTGACCGACCTGATGGGATCGGCGCTCGACGCCTGCCAGCGTCTCCAGGTGCCGTCCCTGGTGCTCTACGGCGCGCACGAGGAGGTGCTGCCGCCCCGGCCGGTCGAACGCGCGCTGAAGGACTTCGAGGCCGGCGGCCGCCACATCGTCGCCGTCTATCCCGACGGCTACCACATGCTGCTGCGCGACCTGAAGGGCCAGCTCGTCCGTCACGACATCGCCGCCTGGATCGAGAACCCCCGCACCCCACTGGCGAGCGGCGCCGACCGCGCCCCGCGCGCGTTGCTGGCGGCCAAATAGCGACCGCAGGGCGGCCGTTCCCAAAATTGTCACATAGGCCGCCGCGATGATCGGCTGGGCTGATTGTTTTCCCGCAATGCTGGTATGTGGCATCGACGGATGACGATCATGACCCGGGACCACGCTCAAGACCATGCCCCCGCGCTGCGGCTTTCGCCTGCCGAAGTCCAGGCGGTTGCGGCGCAACTGAAGGTATCACCGTTGTGGGTGCGGACGGCGCTGCTGTTCCGTCCGGCCAACCGGGCCGCTCTGGTGGCGCTGATCGGCTGGGCCTGCGGATTGCCGCTGCCGCCTGTCTGAAAGGGCGTGGGGGAGCGACACGCTGTCGCAGCTAAAGGTATAATACCCGTTAGCACCAAAGCCACTCTGCCACTCTCAGCGGTTGAGGGTTAAGGTACCGCATAAGCGGACACCGAACGTCTCCGATGGGAGGAACCATGCACAGCGCCGAACCTCAGGTTACCTCGTCCAGTTCCGTACGAATCCCGAGCGTGCAGCCCTTGGATGTGCAGACCATCGCCGACCGCTATGGTTGGACGACGCCGATGGCCCGCTGGTGGATGGCCTTCGCCTCGTCGTCGGTCGGTCCCAAGCCTGAAACCATGATCGCCTTCCTCGACAAGACCGTCGGCGGCGTCACCATGATCCGCCGCAGCTGACGCGCGACGGGTGAGTGTCGGATGAAACGGCCCCGCGGGTTGATCCCGCGGGGCCGTTTGCTTGTGTGGGTGCTGGGCGTGCGGTGCCTTTTTCAGTCCCTCTCCCGGGGCTCTCAGCGGATCTTCGATCCGCCTGACGCCGTCAGCACAAACGAAGTTTGTGCGAGAGGCGGGAGAGGGAGCCAAATGCAATCACCCCAAGGTCAGGACGACCACCTTTTGCACAAACCCTCCCAGTCAAGGAACAAATTCCCATAAACTCGCCGCAAACCCACCCGCTTGCGGAGCCGCGCCATGCCCCTCGACGCCCGTACCCTCGCCGCCGACGCTCTCAACGGCGACCACTTCCCCCGCTGGGCGGAGGAGCCGCCGATCCCGCAGGAGGGCTCGCTGGTCCCCGGTTCGCAATTCCATGAGGAGCAATGGATCATGGCCGCCGGCATGCTGGCGCACGGGAACAGCTTCCTGCAGGTCGCCCGCGCCATGGGGTGCAGCCGCACCACGTTGTGGCGGGCCTATTACGGCTCCAAGGATTTCCGCATCCGGGTGTGGTGGGAACGCGAGGCGCTGAACCGCGAGGCCGAACTGCGCCTCGCCTCGCTGCGCGCCCTGGTGGCCGAACAGATCGAACGGCTGGTGTCCGCCGGCGATGCCACGACGGTGCGCTGGCTGGCCGAGCGGCTCGGCCTGTTCGCCGGCCTCGACGCCCGGCCCGCTCCCACCCGGCCCGCTCCCGCCAAACCGCCCGCCGCGCCGGACCAGCCCCGCCGCCGGCCGACGCCCGGGGACGCCCCCGCCATCACCGTCCCCGAACTGGACGACGACCTCCCCGGCGCGCTGCGCGAGCGCACGCCGCCCGATCCGGCCGTGATCGCCGCGATCCTCGCCCGGCCGGAGGCGGCGGGACCGAAGGGCGTCTTTCCCTGGACCTTCAACCCGCAGGATCCCGTCGCCACCCTCGCCGCCGGCCCGGTGAACCGCCGCGCCGCCGGTCCCTTCTCCCGCCGTCCGTAGAGAGCCCGCCGGTCGATGCAACATCCGGCCGCGGGATGTTCCACGCTGTTCCACACCCACCGCCAAACGCGATCACCCGGCATCCGGGGGAAACCTTTCCCCGCCTCCAACCGTTTTGGAACGAACGCGGGGCCCCCCGCACCCGCTTCGTCCCCGCGCATCGCCGAGGAGTTCCGCCCGCCATGACTGCCGCACAACGCGCCGAGGCGGTCCGCAGCCTCGTTCCGGCCCGGATGGACCGCCTGCCCTGGGCCCGCTTCCACTGGATGGTGGTGGCCGGGCTGGGGGTCAGCTGGATCCTGGACGGCATCGAAATCCAGTTGATCTCCGCCTCCGGCTACAAGGACAGCCTGGGCATGTCGAGCGCCGAGGTCGGCTTCGCCGGCACCGCCTATCTGATCGGGCAGGTGGTCGGCGCGCTGGTCTTCGGCCGGCTGACCGACCGCTGGGGCCGGAAGAAACTGTTCATCACCACGCTGGCCCTCTATCTGGTCGCGTCGGGGGTGGCGGGGCTGGCCTGGACACCGTGGTTCCTCTATCTCTGGCGCTTCGTCGCCGGGATGGGCATCGGCGGCGAGTACGCGGCGATCAACTCGGCCATCGACGAGCTGATTCCCGCCCGCTACCGGGGGCGGGTCGACATCGCCATCAACGGCACCTATTGGGCGGGCGCGATGATCGGCGCGGTTGGCAGCGTCTTCCTGCTCGACCATGCGCTGCTGCCGGAGGATGTCGGCTGGCGGCTGGCCTTCTTCATCGGCCCGCTGCTCGGCCTCGTCATCATCCAGCTGCGCCGGCACATCCCGGAAAGCCCGCGCTGGATGGTGACCCACGGGCTGGAGGACGAGGCGGAACGCATCGTCGACGGGATCGAAGCCAGCGTGCGGGCGCAGGGAAAACCGCTGTCGCCGGTCGATCCCCGCCGCGCCATGTCGATCATCCCGGAGGATTCGGTGACGCCCGCCCAGTTGGTGGACGTCTTCTTCCGGCAATACCCGTCGCGAACCTTCCTGGGCGTGACGATGATGATCACGCAATCCTTCCTCTACAACGCGATCTTCTTCACCTACGCGCTGGTGCTGCAGAACTTCTACCACCTCGATCCGTCGCAGACGGCGCTGTACTTCTTCCCCTTCGCCGCCGGCAACCTGATCGGCCCGCTGCTGCTCGGCCCGCTGTTCGACACGGTCGGCCGGCGCCGCATGATCTTCGGCACCTACCTGCTGTCGGGCATCGTCCTGCTCGCCTCCGCCTTCCTGTTCCGGCAGGGGGTGCTGACGGCGAACACCCACACCGTCTTCTGGTGCGTGTCCTTCTTCTTCGCCTCGGCCGGCGCGTCGTCGGCCTACCTCACCGTCAGCGAGATCTTCCCGCTGGAGGTGCGGGCGCAGGCGATCTCCTACTTCTTCGCCATCGCCCAGGTGGTCGGCGCGACCGGGCCGCTGCTGTTCGGCTGGCTGGTGGGGGAGGGGACGGAGCGCGACCCGCTGTTCTGGGGCTATGTGGTCGGCTCGGTCGTGATGATGGTCGGCGGCCTCGTCGCCCTGGTCTACGGCGTCGACGCCGAGGGCAAGGGGCTGGAGGACATCGCCGAGCCGCTGACCAAGGCCGACCGCAAGGGCGGGGTCGGCGCCGCCGCGGTCGAAGTGCCGTGATCCTACGGCGTTGCGGCGCCGCCCGGGCGGACGCCGCTGAGGAACAGGACGACCGCCTGCCGGACGTAGCGGTCGATCTCGGCGATCGGCGGGGCGCTCTCCGGCAGGACCAGGCGGCGGAGCAGCAGGTTCCCGGTCACCATGCCCAGGAAGGCGCGGGCGGCGATCTCCGGGTCGTCGATGCGCAGGGTTCCGGCGCCGGACAGGCATTCCAGATACTCCGCCAGCCGCTGCACCGCGGTTTCGGGGCCGATGCGGAAGAAGGTTTCGGCGATGTCGGGAACACGACCGCCTTCGGCCACCAGGATGCGGACGATGGAGGTCGTCTTGTCGTTCAGCAGGGCGTGCGCCAGATGCAGCGCGAAGGCGGTCAGCCCGGCCTCGGGCGAGGCGCGGTCGTCGGCCTGGGCGGCGGCCAGCCCGGCCAGGATGTGGGCGCTGTTTTCCTCCATCATCGCGCGGAACAGCCCGGCCTTGTCGCCGAAATGCTCGTAGAGCGTGGCGCGGGACCCGCCGGCCTGGGCGATGATGTCGCTGAGCGTGGTCTTCTCGAAGCCCTTGTCGATGAACAGGCGCCGGGCGGCTTCCAGGATCGCCTGCCGGCGCGCCATCCCGCGCGGCCCGACGGTGGATTGGTCCCTGGCGGGCTGCTCCCCAGTGGGCAGGCCCCCGGTGGACAGGCCCCCAGTGGACAGGCCTTTGTGGCTGCTGCTGATCATCGTCGCGTTTCCCTGCCGGCCGCGGCGGCGCCCGCGGCCGGTGTTGTCTCATGCTGGTGCCGCGCCTTTGCGCGCACGCTAATGCAGAACGCCGGTGCCGAACAGGCGGCCGTCACGCCGGGCGAAAAAGACGCAGCGGTCGCGTCCTCACCGCGACAGCAGGATCGGCGTGTTCGCCTTGGCCAGGACAGTCCGGGTGGTGCCGCCGAAGACGAACTCGCTGATCCGGGGCCGGCCATAGGCGCCCATCACCAGCAGATCGGCGTCGATCGATCGCGCATGCTCCAGCAACACCGTGCCGGCGTCCTTGCCGGGGCATTGCTCCAGCACCACTTCAACCCCGTTGCGGGCCAGATGGCGCGCCATGTCGGCGCCGGGGTCGGCGCTCAGCCAGCCGTTGGGCCGTGCTTCCGGCACCACGACCAGATGCACCACATCGGCGGCGGTCAGGAACGGCATGCCGAGTGCGATGGCGGTGGTCGCCTCGCGGCTGCCGTTCCAGCCGACGATGATCCGGCGGCCGGTGCGATGCGACGGCCAGCCCGCCGGCAGCAGCAGGGTGGGGCGCCCGGAGGTGAAGATGACGTCCTCCGACAGGCTCAGCATCTGCGGCCGCCGGGCCGGTTGCCCCAGCCGGGACGGCGGACCGACGATGGCGAGCCCGGCGTGCCGGGCGTGGAGCATCAGGGCCTCGCCGGACTCGTGGTCGGACAGGCGCCATTCGCCGGTGATGCCGGCGTCGGCCACCACATGGTCGAACAGGCGGCGCGTGTCGGCCGCCGCCTCCTGCGTGGCGGTGCGATGCAGGCGGAGCATGGCTTCCACCCCGCTGCCGCGGGCGAAGCCGTGGCTGGGGATGAGATCCAGCCGGTTGACGACGAAGGTGGCGATCAGATGCGCGCGCCAGAGCCGGGCCAGCGCCGCGGCGTAGGCCAGACGGCCGGCCCGTTCCTCATCCGCCTCGATGAATACGACAATGTCCTTGGGCAACACGGGAGCACCTCATGATCTGCGATGGAAACGGGCCGGTCGGCCGTCAGGGGTTCGGAAGGGTGGGGGATGGCGGCGCCGCGCCGCGCAGGAACAGCCGGACGCAGGCGCGGACATAGGATTCGACCGGAGCCGGCGCGACCGGTCGGTCGGGCAGGACCAGCCGCTCCAGCAGCAGGTTGCCGGTCACCATGCCGCAGAAGGCCTGGGCGGCCATGTCCGGATCGGCGATGCGGATGTGTCCCGCCGCGGCCAGATCGCGGAAGCAGCCGGCCATCCGCTCCCGCGTCCGTTCCGGCCCGACGCGGACGAAGGTCTGCACGAGGTCGGGGATGCGCGCGCCCTCGGAAATGAGCGTCCGCAGGATGGCGGTCGTTTCCGGCGCCATCAGCCAACGGGCGATGTGCAGGCCGATGCGGGTCAACCGCTCCTCCGGGTCGTCCGTCTCGTCGGCCGTCCGGTCGGGCACCATCTCGTCCAGCACGCGGGCGCAATGCTCCTCCATCATGGCGCGGAAGAGGCCGCCCTTGTCGCCGAAATGCGTGTAGAGCGTGGTGCGCGAGCCGCCGGCCTGCCGCAGCACGTCGCTGAGCGAGGTGGCCGCGAAGCCTTTTTCCACGAACAGCGCCGCGGCGGCGTCCAGCAGGGCGCGGCAGCGCGTCTGGCCGCGGGCGCTGATCGCCAGCCGGTCCGGTTCCGACCGGTCCGGTCCGGCAGCGGCAGGACCCATACCCGCTTTGTGATCCAGCCCCGTGTCGGGCATGTGAGGAACCCCCTTGCGCGCCGCTGCGATCTGAATGTATCGTCTGGTACAGTGTACTGTATGAGACAGTACTAAGCAACGGGGATGTGCCGGACCGTCTGAAGCCCGGCGTAACAGGGAGACGGGGCCGCCACCGCGCGGGCCTTGACGAGGAAAGAGATGTCCAGACCCAACACACTGATCCCACTGGCCGTGGCGGCCTCGTTGATCGTGGCGCTCGCCGGCTGCAACCAGCAGAAACAGGCCGCCGGCCGGCCGGCGGCCGGACCGCCCGAGGTGACGGTGGTGACCATCGAGCCGAAGCCGGTGACGGTGACGACCGAACTGCCGGGCCGCACCGCCGCCTATCGCGTCGCGGAAATCCGGCCGCAGGTCAGCGGCATCGTGCTGAAGCGCTTGTTCCGCGAGGGCAGCGACGTCAAGGCCGGCGACCAGCTCTACCAGATCGACCCGGCGACCTACGAGGCGTCGCTGGCCAGCGCCCAGGCCGACGTCCAGAAGGCAGAGGCCAACCTGCAGGCCGCCCGCAACAAGGCGGCGCGCTACGGCGACCTCGTCAAGAACAGCGTCGTCAGCAAGCAGGACTTCGACGACGTCCAGGCCTCGCTGAAGCAGAACGAGGCGCAGGTCGCCTCGGCCAAGGCCGCCTACAACCTCGCCCGCATCAACCTCGACTACACCAAGGTGTTCGCGCCGATCTCCGGCCGCATCGGCAAGTCGGCGGTCACCGAAGGCGCGCTCGTCACCGCCAACCAGTCGACGGCGCTGGCGACCGTGCAGCAGTTCGACCCGATCTACGTCGACGTGACGCAGACCGCCTCCCAACTGATGAAGCTGCGCGAGGACATGGCGAGTGGCCGCATCCGCCCGGCCGAAGCCGGCAAGATCCCGGTCACCCTGTTCCTGAACGGCCTGGACGGCGCCTATCCGGCGAAGGGGGAACTGCAATTCTCCGACGTCACCGTCGATCCGGGCACCAGCTCCGTCCAGTTGCGGGCCGTCTTCCCCAACCCGAACAAGGACCTGCTGCCCGGCCTGTTCGTCCGCGCCCGGATCGAGCAGGGCGTGGCCGACAAGGCGATCGTCGTGCCGCAGGCCGCCGTCAGCCGCGGCCCGGACGGCACCGCCCAGGTCTGGGTGGTCGGCGCCGACAACAAGGCAACGGTGCGCCTGATCAAGACCGAGCGCGCCCTCGACAACGGCTGGCTGGTGTCGGACGGCCTCGCTCCCGGTGAGCGGGTGGTGGTCGAGGGCCTGCAGAAGGTCAAGCCCGGCGCCGAGGTGAAGCCGGTCCCGGCCCCGAACGCCGTCGCCGCCCTGCCGGAACGCGCCGCTTCGGACCGTGCGGCCCCGGCCGCGCGCTGATCCAGGATACCCGAACCATGTCCAAGTTCTTCATCGACCGTCCGGTCTTCGCCTGGGTCATCGCCATCGTCATCATGATGGCCGGCGCCCTGGCGATCCTGCGGCTTCCCGTCGAGCAGTACCCGAAGATCGCGCCGCCGACGGTGTCGATCACCGCCAGCTATCCCGGCGCGTCGGCCAAGACGCTGGAAGACACCGTCACCCAGGTCATCGAGCAGAAGATGACCGGGCTCGACCATTTCCGCTACATGTCCTCCAGCAGCGATTCGTCGGGCAACGTCACCATCACCCTGACCTTCGAGCCGGAGGCCAACCCCGACATCGCCCAGGTCCAGGTGCAGAACAAGCTGCAACTGGCGACCCCCCTGCTGCCGCAGGAGGTCCAGCAGCGCGGCCTTCAGGTGTCGAAGGCCGGCAACGACTTCCTGATGGTGGTCGGCTTCGTGTCGGGCGACGGGCGGCTCAGCCAGGGCGACATCGCCGACTACGTGACCTCCAACCTCCAGGACACCATCAGCCGGGTGGAGGGCGTCGGCGACGTCACCGTGTTCGGGCCGCAGCACGCCATGCGCATTTGGCTCGACCCCGACGCGCTGAACAGCCACAACCTGACCACCACCGACGTCACCAGCGCGATCAAGACCGAGAACGCGCAGGTCTCCGCCGGGCAGCTCGGCGGCGCGCCGGCGGTGCCGGGCCAGCAGATCAACGCCACCATCACCGCCCAGACCCGCATGCAGACGCCGGAACAGTTCGGCGGCATCCTGCTGCGGGTGAATCCGGACGGGTCGCAGGTGCGGCTGCGCGACGTCGCGCGGATCGAGATCGGCTCCGAAACCTACGAGATCTCCGCCAACTACAACGGCAAGCCGGCGGCCGGTGTCGGCATCAAGCTGGCGACCGGCGCCAACGCGCTGGACACCGCCGCCGCGGTCAAGGCGCGCGTCGCCGAGCTGGAGGCGTTCTTCCCCGCCGGGCTGGAGGTGATCTACCCCTACGACACCACACCCTTCGTCCAGCTGTCGATCCACGAGGTCATCAAGACGCTGTTCGAGGCCATCGTCCTCGTCTTCGTCGTGATGTACCTGTTCCTCCAGAACTTCCGGGCGACGCTGATCCCGACCATCGCGGTGCCGGTGGTGCTGCTGGGCACCTTCGGCGTGCTGTCCGCCTTCGGCTTCTCCATCAACGTGCTGACCATGTTCGGCATGGTGCTGGCGATCGGCCTGCTCGTCGACGACGCCATCGTCGTGGTCGAGAATGTCGAGCGCGTGATGAGCGAGGAGGGGCTGCACCCGCGCGACGCCACGCGCAAGTCGATGGACCAGATCACCGGCGCGCTGGTCGGCATCGCGCTGGTGCTGTCGGCGGTGTTCGTGCCGATGGCCTTCTTCGGCGGGTCGGCCGGCGCCATCTACCGCCAGTTCTCGTTGACCATCGTGTCGGCGATGGCGCTGTCGGTGCTGGTGGCCCTGGTGCTGACCCCGGCGCTGTGCGCCACCATCCTGAAGCCTTTGTCGGCGGACCATGGGCACGCGCCGCGCCGCGGCTTCTTCCGCCTGTTCAACCGCGGCTTCGACGCCACCAGCCGGGTCTATGTCGGCGGCGTGCGCGGGGCGGTGTCGCGGCTCGGCCGGTTCTTCCTGGCCTACGCCCTGATCCTGGGCGGCCTGGGCTACCTGTTCGTGCAGATGCCGTCCTCCTTCCTGCCGACGGAGGACCGCGGCCAATTGTTCGTGCTGTGGTCGGCGCCGCCGAACGCCAGTATCGAGCGCACGTCGGAAACCGCCAAGACCGTCACCGCCTATTTCCTGGAGCAGGAGAAGGACAGCGTCGAGGGCCTGTTCTCCATCGTCGGCTTCAACTTCGCCGGCCGCGGCCAGAACGCCGGCATGGCCTTCGTCCGGCTGAAGGACTGGAGCGAGCGCGGAGCGCCGGAACGCAAGCCGCCGGCGATCGCCGACCGGGCCATGGGCGCCCTGTCGCGCCTGAAGGACGCGGTGGTGTTCTCCTTCCTGCCGCCGTCGGTGCCGGGCCTCGGCAACGCCACCGGCTTCGACCTGCAGCTGGTCGACCGCGGCGGGCTGGGCCACGACCGGCTGATGCAGGCGCGCAACCAGCTGCTGGGTATGGCGGCGCAGAACCCCAAGCTGGTCGGCGTCCGCCCGAACGGGCTGGAGGACACGCCGCAGTTCCGGCTGGACATCGACCGCGAGAAGGCCAGCGCGCTGGGCCTGTCGCTCAGCGACATCAACACGACGCTGTCGGCGGCCTGGGGCTCGTCCTACGTCAACGACTTCATCGACAACGGCCGGGTGAAGAAAGTCTATCTCCAGGCCGACGCGCCCTACCGCATGCAGCCGAGCGACATCGACCGCTGGTATGTGCGCAACGGCAGCGGCCAGATGGTGCCCTTCTCCGCCTTCTCGATGGCGCATTGGACCTTCGGGTCGCCGAAGCTGGAGCGCTACAACGGCGCCTCGTCCGTCAACATCCAGGGTTCGGCCGCGCCCGGCATCAGCTCCGGCGAGGCGATGACCGAGATGGAGGCGATGATGGCGAAGCTGCCGGAGGGCATCGGCTACGAATGGACCGGCCTGTCCTACGAGGAGCGGCTCAGCGGCTCGCAGGCGCCGGCGCTCTACGCCCTGTCGATGATCATCGTCTTCCTGTGCCTCGCGGCCCTCTATGAGAGCTGGTCGGTGCCGGTGTCGGTCATCCTGGTGGTGCCGCTGGGCGTCATCGGCGCGGTGCTGGCGGCGACGCTGCGCGGCCTGCCGAGCGACGTCTATTTCCAGGTCGGCCTGCTGACCACCATCGGCCTGTCGGCGAAGAACGCCATCCTGATCGTCGAGTTCGCCAAGGCGCTGTACGACCAGGGCATGGAGCTGAAGGAGGCCGCCATCGAGGCCTGCCGCCAGCGCCTGCGCCCGATCATCATGACGTCGATGGCCTTCATCCTCGGCGTGCTGCCGCTGGCGATCTCCACCGGCGCCGGCTCGGAAAGCCAGAACGCCATCGGCGTCGGCGTGATGGGCGGCATGATCTCCGCCACCGTGCTGGCGGTGCTGTTCGTGCCGGTGTTCTTCGTCACGGTCTACCGCCTGTTCGTTCGTCGGCGGCCCGGTCACGGCACCCTGCCGCAGCCGGCGGCGGGGGACTGAACCGGAACGAGCGCCGGGTCCCTGGGGCCCGGCGC
Organism: Azospirillum sp. TSO35-2; assembly: GCF_003116095.1. Taxonomy (GTDB): domain Bacteria; phylum Pseudomonadota; class Alphaproteobacteria; order Azospirillales; family Azospirillaceae; genus Azospirillum. The sequence goes on along the minus strand of NZ_LGRA01000018.1, from coordinate 28,545 downwards.
TTTTCCTTGTGCGGTCAGGCGAGCGGCCGGCGCGGCGCGTCTGTGGAACGTTTGAAACAGGATGAAACGTTTTTCCGGCGATGTTCCACTGTTCCATCCGCTGGAACCGGCGCGGTCATCCCATGCAGTCGGCGAGAGCAGGGAAGTGGCCGCGGCGGGCATGGCGATAGCCTCTCAGCTGGTCTTGCGGCGCGTTGTATAGCTATATATTCCTAACATCCCATGCCCAGCTTGTGCAAACTCCCTGTGCGATTGCCCCGCGACCGCTCGTGCCAGGAGCCCGTGACGATGTTCCATCACGAGCCCCTGGTCCTCAATCGCGACCCTTGCCGACCAGCAGCCGTTCCAGCCCATAGACACGGTCGAGCACCAGCATGGCGGCGACGGTCAGGAAGATCAGCACCGCCGACACCGCGGCGACCAGCGGGTCGATGTTGTCCTGGATGTAGAGGAACAGGCGCACCGGCAGGGTCGTGGTCTCCGGCGAGGCGATGAAGACGGTCATCGTCACCTCGTCGAAGCTGTTGATGAAGGCCAGCACCCAGCCGCTCGCCACGCCGGGCAGGATCAGCGGGAGCGTCACCCGGCGGAAGCAGGTCCAGGCGGAGGCGCCGAGCGAGGCGGCGGCGTTCTCCACCGCGCGGTCCATGCCGGTGGAGGCCGCCAGGATCAGCCGCAGGGCGAAGGGCAGGATGATGATGACGTGGCTCAGCACCAGACCGGCGAAGGTGCCGCCCAGCCCGATCATGGTGAAGAAGCGCAGGAAGGCGATGCCCAGCACGATGTGCGGCACCATCAGCGGCGACAGGAACAGCGCCTGGATCGCCTCGCGCCCGAAGAACTGGTGGCGGGCGATGGCGAGCGCCGCCGGCACCGCCACCAGGATCGCCAGGGTGGAGGACAGCGCCCCCAGCAGCAGGCTGTCCTTGAAGGCGCGGATGAACTCCGGGTTGTCGCCGATGGCGCGGAACCAGCGCAGCGACAGCCCGTGCGTCGGCAGCGACAGGTAGCCTTCGGAGGTGAAGGCGACGGCGCAGACGATCAGGATCGGCGCCAGCAGGAATCCCAGGAACAGGCAGTGGAAGACCAGGGCGAGCGGGCCGTTGCGGTTCATTCGAACACCTGTTTGTAGCGACGTTCGACCAGACGGTTGCAGCCAACGATGATGACGATGTTGGCGAGCAGCAGCAGGACCGCGACGGTGGCGCCCAACGGCCAGTTCAGCGTGTTGAGGAACTCGTCGTAGGCCAGCGTCGCCGCCACCTTCAGCCGCCGCCCGCCGATGATCGCCGGGGTGGCGAAGGCGCTGGCCGCCAGGGCGAAGACGATGATGGAGCCCGACAGGATGCCCGGCACGATCTGCGGCAGCACCACCCGGCGCATCACCGTCAGCGGCCCGGCGCCCAGCGACAGGGCGGCGTTCTCCACCTGCGGGTCGAGCCGCTGCAGCGAGGCCCAGACCGACAGCACCATGAAGGGCACCAGCACATGGGTCAGCGCGATGACGACGCCGGTCTCGGTGTACATGAACTCGATCGGCGTCGCGATCAGCCCCAGCGCCATCAGCCCCTGGTTGACGAGGCCGGTCGAGCCGAACAGCAGCGCCCAGCCCAGCGTGCGCGACACCACCGAGATCAGCAGCGGCCCCAGCACGATCAGCAGGCACAGGCCGCGCCACGGCGAGTCCATGCGGCGCAGGATGTAGGCCTCCGGCGCGCCGAACAGGGCGCAGAGGACGGTGACCACCGCGGCGATGCGGAAGGTGCGCAGGAACACCTCGTGGAAATAGCTGTCGGTGAGGATGTCGATGTAGTTGTCGAACTGCCAGACGTCGGCGATGCCGCCGTAGAAGCTGAAGCTGTTCAGCGACAGCAGGAAGGTCATCGCCAGCGGCACCAGCAGCAGCACCGCGAACAGGGCGATGCCGGGCGCGCTCAGCAGATAGGGCGCCCACGACCGGCGGTGCGGCCGGCTGGCGGGGGGAGGTGCGTGCGCGGCCGGGTTGGCGGCGGATGGCGGGATGTCAGCCACTTGGCTGTCGGTGGAGGCCGCCATGGTCATGCCGCCTCCCGGGAGGCCGACGCCTCCGGTTCGGCGGCTGGCATCACCGCCATGTCCTCGGCCCGCCAACCGACCATCACCCGCCCGCCCTCGGCCGGCAGGGGGGAGCCGTCATGCTGGCGGATCACCGTCATGCGGCCGGCGGCGGTCTCGACCTCGAACAGCCACTGCGTGCCCTGGAAGACGCGGGTCCGCACCGTGCCGCTGAGGCCGCCGGCGTCGACGAAGCCGACCTTCTCCGGCCGCACCGCCAGCGCCCCCGGGCCGGACGGCAGCGGCTGCGACACCGGCCAGACGCTGTCGGCGACGACGATGGTCGTGCCGGCCGGCCCGTTGCCGACCAGCCCGGGCAGCAGGTTGGTGCGGCCGAGGAAGTTGGCGACGAAGGCGTTGGCGGGGCGGTCGTAGGCCTCCTGCGGGGTGGCGACCTGCTGGATGCGGCCCTTGTTCATCACCACGACGCGGTCGGACAGCGCCATCGCCTCCGACTGGTCGTGGGTGACCAGGATCATGGTGGTGCCGACGGTGCGCTGGATGCGGCGCAGCTCGATCTGCATCTCCTCGCGCATCTTGGCGTCCAGGTTCGACAGCGGCTCGTCCAGCAGCAACAGGCTGGGCTTGATCACCAGCGCCCGCGCCAGCGCCACGCGCTGCTGCTGGCCGCCCGACATGCGGCGGGGGTGGCGGTCGCCGTATTGTTCCAGCCCGACCAGCTTCAGCGCGTCGGCGACCATGCGGTCGCGGTCGGCGCGGTTGATCCGGCGCATCTCCAGCCCGAAGGCGACGTTCTCGGCGGCGGTCATGTGCGGAAACAGGGCGTAGCTCTGGAACACGATGCCCAGCCCGCGCTCGTTCGGCTTCTTGGCCAGCAGATCCTGGCCATCCAGCGTCACCCGCCCACCGTCGGCGTCGAGGAAGCCGGCGATCATCTGGAGGGTGGTGGTCTTGCCGCAGCCGGACGGCCCCAGCAGCGAGATCAGTTCACCCTTCTCCACCGTCAGCGAGACGCGGTCGACCGCCGTCCAGTTGGAGAAGCGCTTGGTCAGTTGGTCGAGCACCAGATAGGTCATACCGTCATCTCCCGTCGCCGTATCCCGCCGTCATGTCCCGCGGCGTGCGCCGCTGGGGTCCGGCGATTGGGCCGGATCCCGGCGGCTCGCCGGATCAGCGCTCGATCTCGCGGGTCCAGCGCTTGTTCCACACTTCGCGGTTCGCGTTGATGGTGTTCCAGTCCACCACCAGCAGCTTGCCGACCTGTTCGGGGCCGTAGGGGATGCCGACCTGCTTGTCGGCCGGCAGTTCCACCGTCTTGTTGACCGGACCGAAGCCGGCGCTGACCGCCAGCGAGGTCTGCGCCTCCACCCCCAGCATGTGCTGGATGAAGGCCTGGGCCTCCGGCGCGTTTTTGCTGCCGGCGACCTGGCAGGCGGCGGAGCCGAGCACGACGCCGCCCTCCTTCGGGTAGGTGAAGGCGGCGGGGAAGCCGGTGTCGGCCAACGCCTTGGCCCGGCCCGACCCCCAAATGGCGATCACCGCCTGGTTGCTCTGGAACAGCTCGGTCATCTTGCCGGGCGACGGTTCGTAGGCCAGGACGTTCGGGTTGATCTTGTCCTTGAACTCCTTGAAGCCCGGCTCGATGTTGGTTTCGCCGCCACCATTCAGCCGTGCCATCATCACCAGCGCGTGCAGGCCGTAGCTGTTGTTGATCGGCGGCACCGCCAGCTTCTTCTTGAAGCGCGGATCCTCGATGTCCTTCCACGAGGTCGGGGCCGGGATCTTGTTCTCGTCGAAATACGCCTTGTTGTAGACGATGCCGGTGCCGACCGCGCCGAAGTTGATCGCCTTGCCCGAGGGCATCTTCGCCAGATCATAGAGCTGGTCGTAGACCGGCGCCTTGGCGAGGTCGCCGCAGAAGTTCAGCGCCACCGCCTGGTACATCGGCCCGTCGTCGAGGATGACGACGTCGATCTGCTGGTTGCCCTTCTGCGCCTGGAGCTTGGCGAGGTTGTCGGTGGAGTTGCCGGCGACATACTCCACCTTCACCCCGGTCGCCTTCTCGAAGGCCGGGATGATCTCCTTGCGCATGGTCTGCTCGAACGACCCGCCATAGGCCGCGACGTAGATCGTCTTTTCCTGGGCTTGGGCCTGCACCGGGGCCAGACCGCAGCACAAGGCCGCCGTCGCCATCAACCCGCACATCACGGACCGCATCGTCGTTCTCCTCGTTGTATCCCTGTTCGGTGGTCCTGAGGTCATGGGGCCCGTTTCCATTGGAAGGGATCAGTGCGTTACTGCCCGTCGTCTTGCCACCCGCCTGTGGGACGTGACGTCCGCCGGCCGGTTCGTCGGACCATCGCGTTCAGGACGCCGACGAAGGGTGGCGGTGTGGTCACATAACCGTCAAATCGAATTCCCGCCATCATTCATCCGGCAATGTTATAATTCCGTCCCCCGAACGACTTGCACGCCGTCTTGCGCGCCGCCAAGGTCGTCGCGGAAGCGTTTCGCCTCCTCCAGGAAGCCGGCCAGGAAGTCTTCGGCGATCATCGACAGGGGGACCTGGGCGGAGCGCAGGATGGCGATGTCGAAGCCGATGCGCGGTTCGAACGGCCGGACGACCAGCCCATGCGGGACATAGTCCCGGGCGGTGAAGGGGTCGACGATCGACACGCCGTAGCCGGCGGCGACCATGGCGCAGGCGTTCATGGTGAGTTGGGTTTCCACCCGCAGCACGCGCGACACGTCGTGGTCGGCGAAGATGGTGTCGATGCGGTAGCGCAGCAGCGTCGGCGGCGTGGTGGAGATGAAGCTCTCGCCCTCGAAATCCTTCGGCTCCAGCACCTCCTTGGCCGCCAGCGGGTGGCCGGGCGGCAGGATGGCGACCGCGGGCAGTCCGTGCAGCTTTTCCGTCAGCACGGCGGCGTGGTCGATCGGGGTGTGGGCGAAGCCCAGCTCGCACTGGCCGGTCGCCACCCAGTCGAGGATGATCGGCGAGGTGCTGCCACGCAGCGCGATGTCGACCCGCGGCCGTTCCGCCAGGAAGCGCGCGACGTAGCGCGGCAGGAAGCCGACGCCCAGCGCCGGCATCGCCGCCACCCGCAGCGTACCGCTGCGCCGTGCCGTCAGGTCGCGCGCCGTCTGCTCGATCAGCTCCAGCCCGACGAAGGCGCGGTCGACCACCTGGTAGAGCGACATCGCCTCGCTGGTCGGCGCGACGCGCGGGCCGCGGCGTTCGAACAGCGTCAGCTTCAGCGCGTATTGCAGGTCGCTGATCAGCCGGCTGACCGCGGGTTGCGAGATGTTCAGCAACTCCGCCGCCGAGGTGATGCCGCCGGTGACCATCACGGCGCGGAAGGCTTCGATCTGGCGCGGGTTGATCATGCCGCCCCCGTCGCCAGCCCGGTCGTTTCATAACATTCGAACATGAAACACCCCTTCGATCTGATTTGACAGTTATAGGTTGGCTGCCGATGCTGTCGCAAGGATCGAGGAGCGGCCGTGCGTCGCCGGGCACCATCCTGCGGCGTCCCGCAGAAGAAAACCACGCAGTTCGCAAGCCATCCATGCGCGGCGCCGCCCTGATCGGCCGTCCGGGCAAGAAAAAACAGTGCCAACCCAAATATTCGGCGCCCGATGCGGGAGCCGGGCGCGGGCGATGCACGGATCACGACAATTGCCGGTGCGCAAGGAACCTTGCGCGGCATCGGCGGCGGGAGTGGAGACGATGACGCAGCCCAATCGGGGCGGAGAGTACGATGTGGCCATTGTGGGCGGCGGGCTGGTCGGGTCGGCGCTGGCCTGGGGCCTCGCCCGGTCGGGGCAGAGGGTCGTGGTGCTGGACGAGGGCGACATCGCCGTGCGGCCGTCGCGCGGCAACTTCGCCCTGGTCTGGGTCCAGGGCAAGGGGCTGGGCATGCCGGAATACGCCGGCTGGACCAAGCAATCCTCCGACGACTGGGCCGGCTTCGCCGGGCTGCTGCGCGACCAGACCGGCATCGACGTCGCCTTCCGGCGGCCCGGCGGCTTCATGCCGGCGCTGTCGGAGGAGGATTTGCAGGCCCGCGCCAACGCCATGATGCGGCTGCACAACCAGCCCGACATGATCCGCTACCCCTACGAGGTGATGGACCGCGAGACGCTGCGCCGGGAGCTGCCCGTCATCGGGCCGGAGGTCGTCGGCGGCACCTACTGCCCGCTGGACGGCCATTGCAACTCGCTGCGGCTGCTGCGGACGCTGCACACCGGCATCGGCCTGCTGGGCGTCGACTACCGCCCGAACCACCGGGTGGAGCGGATCGAGCGGCGCGACGGCGGCTTCCGGCTGGCGACCGCGGGCGGCGAGATCGGCGCCGGCAAGGTGGTGCTCGCCGCCGGCCACGACAGCGCCCGGCTGGCGCCGATGGTCGGGCTGTCCGCCCCGGTGCGGCCGCAGCGCGGCCACATCATCGTCACCGAGAAGACCGCGCCCTTCCTGCACCACCCCACCGGCTATGTCCGCCAGACCGACGAGGGTGGGGTGATGATCGGCGACAGCTTCGAGGAGGCCGGCTTCGACACCACGCTGCAGCCCGGCGTGTCGTCGGCCATCGCCGCGCGGGCCATCCGTATGTTCCCGCTGCTGGGCCGGCTGAACGTGGTGCGGAGCTGGGCGGCGCTGCGCGTGCTGACCCCCGACGGCTTCCCGATCTACGAACAGTCGGCGACGGCACCCGGCGCCTTCGTCGTCACCTGCCACAGCGGCGTGACGCTCGCCGCCAACCACGCGCTGACGCTGGCGCCGCTGATCGCGGCCGGCGATCTCGGCGACCGTTTCAAGGTTTTCAGCGCCCGGAGGTTCCATGTTCCGCAGGCTGCCTGAGGTCGCGGGCGACGCGATCCCCTTCACCATCGACGGCCGTCCGGCCAGCGCCCGGGCCGGCGACAGCGTCGCCGCAGCCCTGCTGGCGAACGGCGTCACCACCTGCCGCAACACACCGGTCAGCGGCGCGCCGCGCGGCCCCTATTGCATGATGGGCGTCTGCTTCGACTGCCTGGTGACCATCGACGGGACCGGCAACCGCCAGGGCTGCCAGGTCCGCGTCGCCCCCGGCATGGCGGTCGAAACCCAGGACGGCAAGCGCGAGGTGGAGCGATGAGCGGCCAAGCGACACGGTTTGACTTCGACATCGCGGTGATCGGCGCCGGTCCGGCCGGTCTGGCCGCGGCGGCGCTGGCCGCCGGGCGCGGGGCGTCGGTCGTCCTGCTCGACGAGCAGGCGGAGCCGGGCGGCCAGATCTACCGCGCCGTCACCGAAACGCCGGTGCGCGACCGCAAGGTGCTGGGTCCCGACTATTGGCATGGCGCCGAGCTGCTGGGGCCGCTGCGCGACAGCGGCGCCGTCCACTGGCCGGGCAGCGTGGTGTGGAGCGTCGCCCGGCCGCGGGAGGATGGGCCGCGCAAGGACGGTGCCGACGGTCCGCGCCGCATCCAGATCGGCCTGTCGCGCAACGGGGTGGCGGCGCTGCTGACGGTGCGCCACGTCATCATGGCGACCGGCGCGCTGGAGCGGCCGTTCCCGATCCCCGGCTGGACCCTGCCGGGCGTGCTGGGCGCCGGGGCGGCGCAGGTGCTGCTGAAGACCTCCGGCCTCGTGCCGTCGGGGGCGACGGTGATGGCGGGCAGTGGGCCGCTGCTGTGGCTGCTGGCTTGGCAGTATCTGCAGGCCGGCGCGCGGATCGACGCGATCCTCGACACCACGCCGCGGGAGAACTGGCGCGCCGCGCTGCCGCTGCTGCCGGGCTTCCTGCGTTCGCCCTATTTGGGCAAGGGCATGAAGCTGATGCTGGAGGTGCGGCGCAAGCTGACCGTCATCGGCAACGTCACCGGGCTGCGGGCGCAGGGGGATGGCGTGCTGAAGAGCGTCACCTACAGCCGAAACGGCGTTGAGCAGCGGTTGCCGGCCGACACGCTGCTGCTGCACCAGGGCGTGGTGCCCAACCTGAATCTCGCCAACGCCACCGGCTGCGCCCAGCGCTGGGACGAGGTGCAGCGCTGCTGGCGGCCGACCACCGACGATTGGGGCGCCACCTCGGTCGAGGGCGTGGCGCTGGCCGGCGACGGTGCCGGCATCGGCGGCGCCCGCGCGGCGGAGGAGGCGGGGCGGCTGGCGGCGCTCGACGCGCTGCACCGGCTGGGCCGCATCGACCGGACGCAGCGCGACGAGGCGGCGGCCCCCTTCCGCGCCGCGCTCGACCGCGCGCTGACCGGCCGCGCCTTCCTCGACACGCTCTACCGCCCGGCGGAGCCGTTCCGCGTGCCGGCCGACGACACCATCGTCTGCCGCTGCGAGGAGATCACCGCCGGCGCGGTGCGCGAGGCGGTGCGGCTCGGCTGCAGCGGCCCCAACCAGGCCAAGAGCTTCCTGCGCTGCGGCATGGGGCCGTGCCAGGGCCGGCTCTGCGGCCCGACGGTGACGGAGGTCATCGCGGCGGAGCGCGGCGTCTCACCGGCCGAGGTCGGCTATTACCGGCTGCGCCCGCCGGTGAAGCCGATCACGCTGGCCGAGCTGGCGGCCCTGCCGAAGACCGAGGCCGACATCGACGCCGTGCTGAAGCATTGAGGAGCGGCGCCCGATGACCGCCACCGCCACTGGCACCGGCACCCCGTCCCGTCCTGATGTGATCGTCATCGGCGGCGGTCTGCACGGCTGCTCGGCCGCCCTGCATCTGTCGATGCGCGGCGTCCGGGTGCTGGTGCTGGAGAAGGACCATGTCGCCCGCCACGCCTCCGGCGTCAACGCCGGCGGCGTGCGCCAGCTCGGCCGCCACGTCGCGGAGCTGCCGCTGACCGTCGCCGCGATGGCGCTGTGGCACCGCATCGGCGAGCTGGTCGACGACGATTGCGGCTTCGAGAGTCACGGTCAGGTCAAGGTGGCGGAGACGGAGGCGGAGCTGGCGACGCTGCACGCCCGCGTCGCCGAGCTGCGGGCGCTCGGCTTCAGCCATGAGGAGGTGGTCGGCCGGGACGAGCTGCGGTCGCTGGTGCCGGCCATCGCCGATCACTGCGTCGGCGCCCTGGTGTCGCGCGGCGACGGCGCGGCGATCCCCTTCCGCACCACCTTCGCCTTCCGCTGCAAGGCCATCGCGCTGGGCGCGCGCTTCCAGGAGGGGGGAGCGGTGACCCGGTTGGCCCGCCGGGGCGGGCTGTGGAGCGTGGAGACCGCCGACGGCGCCCGCCACGAGGCGCCGGTGGTGGTGAACTGCGCCGGGGCCTGGGCCGACCGCATAGCGGCGCAGGTGGGGGAGCCGGTGCCGCTGGAGGTCATCGCGCCGATGCTGATGATCACCGCCCGCGTGCCGCCCTTCATCAAGCCGGTGGTGGGGGCGACCGGCCGCACCCTGTCCTTCAAGCAGTTCCCCAACGGCACCGTGCTGATCGGCGGCGGGCTGCTGGGCCGGGCGGTGCGGGACGAGAACCGGACGGAGCTGGACTTCGCGCAGGTGTCGGTCAACGCCCGCACGGTGTGGGACCTGTTCCCGGCGATGCGCGGCGCCACCATCGTCCGCGCCTGGGCGGGGATCGAGGCGCGGATGCCCGACCAGATCCCGGTGATCGGCCCCAGCGGGACCGAGCCCGGCCTCTACCACGCCTTCGGCTTTTCGGCGCACGGCTTCCAGCTCGGCCCGATCGTCGGGCGGATCACCGCCGACCTGATCACCGGCGGCGCCACCGACCTGCCCATCGCCGCCTTCCGCATCGGCCGTTTCGCCGGCGCCGCCGGCACCATCGCCGCCTGACCCCCTTATCCCCGGAGCATTCCCCCGTGACGATCCAGCGTTTCCACCCGACCCCGCGGCTGTGCGACATGGTCATCCACAAGGACACGGTCTATCTGGCCGGCCAGATCGTCGACGACGGCTCCACAACCGTGGAGGCGCAGACCCGCGACGTGCTGCGCCAGATCGACGCCCTGTTGGCCGAAGCCGGGACGAGCAAGAGCGGCATCCTGACCGCCACCGTCTATCTGGCCGACATCGCGACCTTTCCCGAGATGAACGCCGCCTGGGACGCCTGGGTCGACCGTGCCAACCCGCCGGCCCGCGCCACGGTGGAGGCCCGGCTGGCCGACCCGTCGATCCTGGTCGAGATCGTCGTCGTCGCGGCGCGCTGACCCGCATCATCCCCCGTCACCACGGAGTCCACCATGAAGCGCCTGTCGATGGGCGTCGCCGCCCTTCTGTTGCTTGCGTCCTGCGGTGTCGCCGCGGCGCAGGAGCCGGTCCGCATCGCCACGGAGGGGGCCTACCCGCCCTTCAACTTCACCCAGCCCGACGGCAAGGTGGCGGGGCTGGAGGTCGACCTCGCCAACGCCCTGTGCGAGCGGATGAAGCGGCCCTGCACCGTCGTGGCGCAGGATTGGGACGGCATCATCCCGGGGCTGCTGGCGAAGAAGTACGACGCCATCATGGCAACGATGAACATCACGCCGGAGCGGGCCAAGGCCATCGGCTTTTCCATCCCCTACATGGTGGTGCCGGCCTATTTCGTGGCGCCGGCCGCCTCGACCATCGACGGTTCGCCGGCCAGCCTGCGCGGCAAGACGGTGGGCGCCCAGACCTCCACCACCCATTCCCGCTACGTCGAGAAGCATCTGGGCGACACGGCGACGCTGAAGACCTACGACACCGCGTCCAACCTGCTGGCCGATCTGAAGGCCGGCCGCATCGACGCCGCCATCACCACCGGCGCCACCGCGTCGGACTGGGTCAAGGGCGACGCCGCCAAGTCGATCAAGCTGGTCGGCCAGCCGGTGGTCGACACCGACGTGTTCGGCCCCGGCATCGGCGTCGGCCTGCGCCAGGAGGACGCCGCGCTGAAGCAGGCGTTCGACACCGCCATCCGGTCGGTCGTGCAGGACGGCACGCTGGCGCGCATCGCCGCCCGCTACGTCGATTTCTCCATCACCCCGTAACCGCCGTCATTTCCCCAACAGGAGAGTGTTTCCGTGATCAAGCGCATCGAGAAGACCAAGATCATGCACCGCGTCGTCGTGCACAACGGCATCGCCTTCCTCGGCGGCATCATCGCCGACGACGTCGGCGTCGGCATGGGCGGTCAGGTCACGCAGATCTGCGCCAAGCTCGATCAGGTGCTGGCGCTGGCCGGCTCCGACAAGACCAAGCTGCTGTCGGCCCAGCTCTTCATCACCGACATGGGCCTGAAGGACGAAATGAACGACGCGTGGCTGTCCTGGCTCGACGGCAACGACCTGCCGGCCCGCGCCACCATCGGCGTCGCCGACCTCGGCAAGCCGGAGATCAAGATCGAGGTGGTGGTCACCGCCGCCGTTTGACGGCGCCCCGCTGAACGCAAAAACGCCCCGCGCTGGAGTGCGCGGGGCGTTTCGTTGCGTCCGATCGGGGAGCGGGGATCAGGCGGCGATGCGCCGGACCTTGGCCCGCTGCTCCGCCTCGGCCTCGATGTCCACATCCGTTTCGGCCGGCGGCTGCCAGACGATCAGGTCGCGGCCGGTGTTGGCGAGGCGCCTCGGCTCGATGCGGCCGACCACGCCGGTGCCTTCGCGGGCGATCCGGATGATGTCGCCGTCTTCCGGAATGATCGCCCGTTCGACGCCGCAGCTGCGGGCCAGCCGGGCGTGGGCCTCCAGATGGTCGATGGTGCCGTGCACGGGAACCGCGAAGCGCGGCCGGACCAGCGCGTACATCCGCGCCAGATCGTCCCGCTTGGGGTGGCCGGAGACGTGGACCGGCGCGTCGGCCGGGGTGACGATCTCCACCCCCAGGCTGCGCAGATGGTCCTGCACGTCGGCCAGGGATTCCTCGTTGCCGGGAATGGCGCGGGCGGAGAAGATGACGGTGTCGCCCTGCTCCAGCCACAGGTCGCGGTGCTCGTCGCGGGCCAGCCGGCTCAGCGCCGCGCGCTCCTCGCCCTGGCTGCCGGTGCACAGGAACACGAGGTTGCTGCGCGGCGTCCAGGAGGCTTCCTGCACCCCGATGAAGTTCGGGATGTGGTCCATGAAGCCGCAGGCCTGCGCCGCCTTTTCCATGCGCAGCATGGAGCGGCCGACCAGCACCACCTTGCGGTCGTTGGCGGCCGCGGCCTCGGCGACGGCGGTCATGCGGGCGACGTTCGAGGCGAAGCCGGTCACCGCGATGGCGCCCGGCCGGCCGGCGAAGGCGGCGATCAGGCCGGCGCGGGCGTCGGCCTCCGACCCGGTGGAGCCGGGCACGTCGGCGTTGGTGCTGTCGCACATCATGGCGAGCAGCCCCTCGTCACCCAGGCGCTTCAGCGCCTCGAAATCGGTGCTGCGGCCGACCAGCGGGTTGGGGTCGAACTTCCAGTCGCCGGTGTGCATCACCGTGCCGGCCGCGGTGCGGATGGCGAGCGACATCGGTTCCGGGATCGAGTGGGTCACCGCGATGGTCTCGACCTGGAAGGGGCCGAGCTGCAGCGTGTCGCCGATCTCGAAGGTCTGGACGCGGGCGACGCGCTGGGCGCCCACCTCCTTCAGCCGCTCGCGGATGATGTGCGAGGCGAAGGGGCTGGCGTAGATCGGGCAGCGCAGGCGCGGCCACAGATGGTGGATCGCGCCGATGTGATCCTCGTGGGCGTGGGTCACCACCAGCCCGACGACGTCCTGCATCCGCTCCTCGATGAAGACCGGATCGGCCATCAGGCTGTCGATGCCCGGCGCCTCGTCGCCCATGAAGGCGACGCCGGCGTCGACGATCAGCCATTTGCCGGCGTGACCGTACAGCGCCATGTTCATGCCGATGCGCGAGCAGCCGCCCAGCGGCAGGAACAGGATCTCGTCCTTGCCCGGCACGGGGCCGCCGGCGGGACCGCCGCCGCCGCTGCCGAAGGCCGGGCGGGGGATGTGGGTGGGATCGCTCGGGCGGTTGTCGCCGGAGCGGTGGTCGCCCGAACGGTGGCCGTTCGCGCGCTGGTCCTGCGGACGCGGGCTTTGCGAACGCTTGGTGCGAGCGCGGTCGTTCGGCGCCCTGCGGCGCCGCTTGTTGTCAAACGTCATACCTGTGTCGTTTTCTTCTCGAAGGCCGGCATTCAACGCTGCCGGACGGGCGTGCATCGCTCGTCGATGCGGATTGGAATTGCGGGGAACCGGAGCGCGGCGCCGGGATGAGGACACATCCTGGCAGCCTTCGACGTCCGGTCGGAGGAGATGGCGGACAAAATTCGGTGGAAACCATGCCGGAAGCGCCATGATCCGGTGTGAAACCGGTCACGGCAGCCGTCGTGCGACAGGGTCGGGGACTGAGCCGTCATTGGCCTCGGTCACCCGGCGCGACCCCGGAATGCGGCTGGATTTTGGAAATACCGGCTGCTCCACAGGGCCTCGACCACATCTTATGTGGTGAAAGCCCGGCGGACGTCAAGCTTTGTCGCGCGGCGTCGCGTCGATCACCCGGACAACCCAGGCCCGCGCCCGCCGCTGGCGGCCGCGGGGACCGGAGGCGGGGCCGGCATTGCCCCGCTCTCCACCACGGCGTCGTCCAGAAGAATGGAACCGTCGCGGTCCGGTGCGCCCGGCCGCGACGTCCGGTGCGGCCGCTGCCCGTCAGTGGTTGTCGCGCGGGATCCCCATGGTCTGGGCGACGCGCTGGTACTTGACGGCCGGCTTCAGCACCATGCCCTCGTCCAACTGGTCGACGAGGCCGCGCTGGATCTCCTGCCACGGCGTCTGCGACGGCGGGACCGGGTAGCCGCCGGCGGCCTTCAGCGCGGCGCGGCGGTCGGCCAGCTCCGCCTCGGGGATCAGGATGTCGGCGCTGCCGCGGCGCAGGTCGATCCGCACCCGGTCGCCGGTGCGCAGCAGGGCCAGCCCGCCGCCCGCCGCCGCTTCCGGCGCGGCGTTGAGGATGGAGGGCGAGCCCGAGGTGCCGGACTGGCGGCCGTCGCCGATGCAGGGCAGGGAATGGATGCCCTGCTTGATCAGCTCGGCGGGGGGCCGCATGTTCACCACCTCCGCCGCTCCCGGATAGCCGATCGGCCCGGCGCCGCGGATGACCAGGATGGTGTAGGCGTCGATGCCCAGATCGGGGTTGTCGATGCGGTGGTGGTAGTCCTCCGGCCCGTCGAAGACGACGACCTTGGCCTCGAACGCCTCGGGGTCCTGGGGGTTGGACAGGTAGCGCTCGCGGAACTCGTCGGAGATCACGCTGGTCTTCATGATGGCGGCGTTGAACAGGTTGCCGCGCAGCACGACGAAGCCGGCGTTGATCTTCAGCGGCTGGTCGAACGGGTAGATCACCCGGCTGTCCATGATCGGCTGGTTGCGGCAGTTCTCGCCGATGGTCCGGCCGTTGACGTTGGGCGCGTCCTCGCGGATCAGGCCCTTGTCGATCAACTGCGCCACCACGGCGGGGACGCCGCCGGCGCGGTGGAAGTCCTCGCCGAGATACTCGCCGGCCGGCTGCAGGTTGACCAGCAGCGGCACGTCCAGACCGTGGGTCTGCCAGTCCTCCACCGTCAGCGGCACGCCGATGTGCTTGGCGATGGCGTTGATGTGGATCGGCGCGTTGGTCGAGCCGCCGATCGCCGAGTTGACGACGATGGCGTTGTGGAAGGCGTCGGGGGTCAGGATGTCCGACGGCTTGATGTCCTGGTGGACCAGCTCGACGATGCGCTTGCCGGTTTCATAGGCGGCCTGCTGGCGCTCGCGGTAGGGCGCCGGGATCGAGGCCGAGCCCGGGAGCTGCATGCCCAGCACCTCCGCCAGCGAGTTCATGGTCGAGGCGGTGCCCATGGTGTTGCAGTAGCCGGTCGACGGCGCCGACGACGCCACCAGCTCCAGGAAGCCCTGGTAGTCGATCTCGCCGGCCGCCATCATCTGGCGCGCCTTCCAGACGATGGTGCCCGACCCGGTGCGCTCGCCGCGGAACCAGCCGTTCAGCATCGGCCCGACCGACAGGGCGATGGCGGGGATGTTGACGGTCGCCGCCGCCATCAGGCAGGCCGGCGTGGTCTTGTCGCAGCCGATGGTCAGCACGACGCCGTCCAGCGGGTAGCCGTGCAGCACCTCGACCAGCCCGAGATAGGCGAGGTTGCGGTCGATCGAGGCGGTCGGCCGCTTGCCGGTCTCCTGGATCGGGTGGACCGGGAACTCGATGGCGATGCCGCCGGCGGTGCGGATGCCCTCGCGCAGCCGCTCGGCCAGCACGATGTGGTGCCGGTTGCACGGGCTGAGGTCGGAACCGGTCTGGGCGATGCCGATGATCGGCGCGCCCGACTGCAGCTCCTCGCGGGTCAGGCCGAAGTTGAGGTAGCGCTCCAGGTACAGCGCGGTCATGTCGGGATTGGCGGGGTTGTCGAACCACGCGCGCGACCGCAGCCGCCGGCCCGGACCGGAAGAGAGCAGGGGGGAGGTGGGGGTCGTCTCGGGCATATCGAACACCGATCAAGGAGGGTGAGGGGGCGGGCCGGGAGGGACCGGCGCCGGAGTGGGGGAGCGTCAGGCCGCGCGCATGTCCGCCAGGAAGCGGGACACGCAGCCGCGCAGGTCTTCGGCCTCGCCGGACAGGCCGTCCGCGGCGGTGCGGACCTGTCGGGAGGCGTCGTTGGTGGCGAGGAAGGCGTTGGTGACGCCGGTGATGTTGTCGCGGACGTCCTGCGTGCCGCGGGCGGCGCGCTGGATGCTGCCGCTGATTTCCTGCGTCGCCGCCCGTTGCTGGGTGATGGCGGCGGCGATGGTGGTGGAGACGTCGTTGACCGCGCCGATCACCTGGGTGATCTCCAGGATCGCGGCGGCGGCGTCGCTGCTGACGCGCTGGACGGCGGCGATCTGGCTTTCGATCTCCTCGGTCGCCTTGGCGGTCTGGGCGGCGAGGCTCTTGACCTCCGAGGCGACGACGGCGAAGCCGCGGCCCGCCTCGCCGGCGCGGGCGGCCTCGATGGTGGCGTTCAGCGCCAGCAGGTTGGTCTGGCCGGCGATGGAGCCGATCAGCTGCACCACGTCGCCGATCTGGCGGGCGACGCCGGTCAGGCTGCGCACGGTGCTGTCGGTGACGCGGGCGATCGCCACCGCCTGTTCGGTTACCTCGGTGCTGTGGGCGACGTGCTGGCCGATGGCGGCGATGGAGACGGTCAGCTCCTCGGCGGCGGCGGCCACCGTCTCGACGCTGCCGGTGGTCTCGCCGGAGGTGCGGACGGCGTCGTCGGCCAGCCGGCTGGTCTGTTCCGTGGTCGACTGGATGCCCTGGGCGGTCGACTGCAACTGGGTGGCGGCGGTCGCCACGCGGCCCAGCGCGGTGTCGACCATATGTTCGAAGTCGCGGGCCAGGCGGTCGATCCGCTCGGCGCGGCGGCGGCTGGCCTCATGCTCGGCCGCCTTGTCGGCGGCCATCCGGTCGGCCTCGATCAGGCCGGCCTGGAAGACCTGGACCGCCCCGGCCATGCCGCCGATCTCGTCGCGACGGGCGAGGCCGGGGATCGTCACGCCGCGGTCGCCGCCGGCCAGCCGGGTCATGGCGTCGGTCATCGCCACCACCGGGCGGGACAGGCTGCGGGCGATCAGCAGCGCCGCCAGCAGGCCGAGGATCATGCCGCCGGCCGAGGCCGCGACCATCGCCCGGCGGTAGCCGGTGATGTCGGCGGAGGTGTCGGTGCGCAGCTGCTGTTCGTCGGCGACGCCGCGGTCGGTCAGGGTCCGCGCCTGCTCGCCGATGGCGGAGCCCAGCGGGTCGAGGGTGTCGGCGACCAGCGCGTCGCGCTGCCCGGTCGCCTCGACCAGGCGGTCGAAGCCGGCGGCGTAGCCGTCGAGCGTCTTCAGGAAGGCGGACACCAGGCCGCGCAGCGACGGGTCGGCCAAGCCCTTGGCCATCGTCTGGCCGGTGGTGGCGGCGGTCTTCAGCTCGGTGCGGGTGGCGGTGGCGAGGCCGGCCGACCCCTCGCCGAGGAAGCGCGCCGCGACGGTGCGGGCGGCCTGCACATGCATCGCCGCCTGGGCGGCGAGGTGCAGCGCCTCGATATCGCCGCCGGTGCGCGCGTTGGTCAGGATGGTGCTGAGCATGGTCTGGAGCTTCGACCCGAACTTCGCCACCTCGGCCGCCGCCTCGGTCCGCCGGCCATGCGCCTCGCGCACCTGGGCGAAGGCGTCGCGGTACTGGCCGATGCGGTCCTTCATCGTCGCGGCGTCGGCCAGTTGGCCGACCAGGGTGTCGGCCTCCGCCGACAGCGCGGCGACGGCGTCGGCATCGTCGTCGCGGCCGTTCAGCAGGAAGGCGGCGGTCTTCAGCCGCATGTCCAGCATCAGGGTCTGCATGCGCCCGAGATCGACCACCTGTTCGGCCAGCGCGCCGTTGCGCCGCACCACCGTCTCCGTCTCCGACAGGGCGTTGATGCCGACACCGGCGACGGCGGCGAGGAACAGCAGGATCCCGGCGCTGCCGGCCATGATGCGGTGGCTGATCCGTGTTCCGATGGCGATGGTCATGCTGGACCTCCCTTGCCCGGCAGCAGGCTCGTGGTGTCAGAACGCGCGGTGGGTGACGGGCTTACCAGTCGAAGGCGTCGGTGGTCCGCCAGCGCCCGACCAGGCAGGCGTCGGCGACCAGGTGCAGCGGCCGGGCGTCGACGTCGCACGCCCCGTCGGCGATCAGCCGGTGGAAATGCCGGTAGATGCGCTGGTATTCGGTGTCCGGCTCCTCCGCCGTCGGCACCCCGTCGATCGCCAGCCGGGTGCCGCCGCGGGTCAGGTCCAGCCGGGTGCCGTCGGCCATGACGATGGCGATGGCCCAGGTCTGCTCGCCCTCCTGGCGGAAGTCGAAGTCGGCGGTCATCGGGACGCCGGCGGCCGAACCGTGGGTCACGGCGTAGCCGGCCTGCATCTCCAGCATCGCGGCGATCGGGGTGTCGCGGTTGGCGGGAACCAGCAGCTCGGCGCCGCGGACGAAGACCGGGCCGGGCAGGATGCGGGTCAGGATCGACAGGGCGTTGATGCCGGGGTCGAAGACGCCGAAGCCGCCCGCCGCGAAGATCCAGTCCTGGCCGGGGTGCCAGCGCCGCACATCCTCCTTCCAGGTGATGGCGACGCTGCGGATGGCGCCGCCCTCGGCGAGCCGCCGCCGCGTCTCCTCCACCGCCGGGTTGAACTGGGAATGCCAGGCGGTGAACAGGGTGCGCCGGACCGTCGCGGCCTTCTCCGTCAGGTGCTGAAGCTCCGACACGGTGGCGGCCGGCGGCTTCTCGATCAGGACGTGCAGGCCGGCCCGCAGCGCCTCGGCCGTCAGCCCGTGCCGCACGGCGGGCGGCGTGCAGATCGCCACCGCGTCGAGGTCGGGCAGGGTGTCCAGCATCTCGGTCTGGCTGCGGAAGGTCGGCACGCCCTCGTAAACGGCGCCGTCCGGGCTGACCACCGCGGCCAGATCGAACAGGCCGGTGGCGGCGATGGCCGGGATGTGCTGGTCGCGGGCGATCTTTCCCAGACCGACAAGCCCGAGGGTGGGGAGCGTCATGACAGGTGTCCCGGAATGGGTCCGACCGGCGTGAAGGCCGAGTCAGGCCTTGCCCTTGTTGTAGACGTCGAAGCAGACGGCGGCGAGCAGCACCAGACCCTTGATCACCTGCTGCCAGTCGATGCCGATGCCGAGGATCGACATGCCGTTGTTCATCACGCCCATGATGAAGGCGCCGATCACCGCACCCGTCACCCGGCCGACGCCGCCCGAGGCCGAGGCGCCGCCGATGAAGCAGGCGGCGATCACGTCCAGCTCGAACGACACGCCGGCCTTCGGCGTGGCGGTGTTGAGGCGGGCGGCGAAGATCAGCCCGGCCAGCGCCGCCAGGACGCCCATGTTGACGAAGGTGTAGAAGGACAGCCGGCGGGTATCGATGCCCGACAGCTTGGCCGCCTTCTCGTTGCCGCCCAGCGCGTAGATGCGCCGGCCGATGGTGGTGTCGCGGGTGACGAAGGCGTAGAGGCCGATCAGGATCGACATGATGATCAGGACGTTCGGCAGTCCCTTGTAGGAGGCCAGCAGCCAGCCGATGTAGGCCATCACGGCGAACAGACCGGCGCTCTTGGCAATGAACAGCGGCAGCGGCTCCTGCTCGATGGCGAAGCGGTGGCGGCGCAGGCGGGCGGCGACGCTCATCCCGATCATGATCGCCGGCGTCACCACGCACAGCAGCAGCGTCGTCAGGTGGAAGCCGCTCATCCCGAAGACGTCGGGAATGAAGCCGGAGCTGAGAAGCTGGAACTCCACCGGGAAGGGGCCGACCGACTGGCCGGCCAGCAGCGCCAGACTGAGGCCGCGGAACACCAGCATGCCGGCCAGCGTCACGATGAAGGACGGGATGCGGAAATAGGCGACCCAATAGCCCTGCGCCGCGCCGATGATGCCGCCGGCGACGAGGCAGATCAGGGTGGTGGGGAGGAAATGCAGGTGGAACTGCACCATCAGGATGGCGGCGAGCGCGCCGATGAAGCCGACGATGGAGCCGACGGACAGGTCGATGTGCCCGGCGACGATCACCAGCAGCATGCCCAGCGACATGATGATGATGTAGCTGTTCTGCAGCACCAGATTGGTCAGGTTCAGCGGCTGCAGCAGCGTGCCGTCGGTGACGTACTGGAAGAACGCCACGATCGCCAGCAGCGAGATCAGCATGCCGTAATCGCGCATGTGGCTCTTGAGGAACTTCGCCATGGAGGCGTCGCGCGGCTGGGCCGGCAGGTTGATTTCGGCGCTCATTGCAGATACTCCCGGGGTCCCGTTCCGTCGGCGGCCGTCGCCGTGCCGCCCGCCGCGCTGCCTGACGACATGATGGCGTGCATGATCTTTTCCTGGCTGGCCTCGGCCGCCGGCATCTCGGCGACCAGGGCGCCCTCGTTCATCACATAGATGCGGTCGGCGACGCCGAGCAGTTCCGGCAGCTCCGACGAGATCAGGATGACGCCGCGGCCTTCGGCCACCAGCTGGTTCACGATGGTGTAGATTTCATACTTGGCGCCGACGTCGATGCCGCGCGTCGGTTCGTCCAGGATCAGCACCTGCGGGTCGGCGAACAGCCATTTGCTCAGCACGACCTTCTGCTGGTTGCCGCCGGACAGGTTGACGGTCTCCTGGAACACGCTGGAGCAGCGGATGCGCAGGCGGCGGCGGAAGTCGTTGGCGACCTCGATCTCGCGCTCGTGGTGGATCACCCCGGCCTTGGCGACGCCGTCCAGGTTGGCCAGCGTCACGTTGTGGCGGATGTCGTTGTCGAGCACGAGGCCGTAATGCTTGCGGTCCTCGGTGGCGTAGGCCAGCCCGCTGTCCATCGCGCGGCGGATGGTGGAGACGTCGATCTCGCGCCCGGCCAGAAAGGCTTGGCCGCGGACGTTGCGGCCGTAGGAACGGCCGAACAGGCTCATGGCGAATTCGGTGCGGCCGGCGCCCATCAGCCCGGCGATGCCGACGACCTCGCCGCGGCGGACGTGCAGGTCGATGTCCTTGACGACGCGGCGGCCGGCGTGGATCGGGTGGTCGGCGCTCCAGCCCTTGACCTCCAGCAGGATCTCGCCGGGGGTGCTGACCCGCCGGGGGTAGCGGTCGGCGAGGTCGCGGCCGACCATGCCCTTGATGATGCGGTCCTGGCTGATGGGGGCGTCGTGGCAGTCCAGCGTCTCCACGGTCGTGCCGTCGCGCAGGATGGTGACGCGGTCGGCGACCTTGGCGATCTCGTTCAGCTTGTGGGAGATCAGGATGGAGGAGATGCCCTGGTCCTTGAACCGCCGCAGCAGCGCCAGCAGCGCGTCGCTGTCGCTTTCGTTCAGGCTGGCGGTGGGCTCGTCGAGGATCAGGAGCTTGACCTCCTTCGACAGCGCCTTGGCGATCTCGACCAATTGCTGCTTGCCGACGCCGATGTCGGTGATCAGGGTTTCCGGCGAATCGCTCAGCCCGACCGTGCGCAGCAGGTCGCGCGCCCGCATCGTCGCCGCCGTCCAGTCGATGACCCCGCCACGCGCCCGCTCGTTGCCGAGGAACAGGTTTTCGGTGATCGACAGCAGCGGCACCAGGGCCAGTTCCTGGTGGATGATGATGATGCCCAGCTTCTCGCTGTCGGCGATGCCGCGGAAGGCGACCGGCGCCCCGCGGAAATGGATGTCGCCCTCGTAGGAGCCGTGCGGGTAGACGCCGCTCAGCACCTTCATCAGCGTCGATTTGCCGGCGCCGTTCTCGCCGATC
This sequence comes from Azospirillum sp. TSO35-2, assembly GCF_003116095.1. Taxonomy (GTDB): domain Bacteria; phylum Pseudomonadota; class Alphaproteobacteria; order Azospirillales; family Azospirillaceae; genus Azospirillum. The sequence goes on along the minus strand of NZ_LGRA01000018.1, from coordinate 7,300 downwards.
AGCGCGTGGATCTCCCCCTCCCGGACCGAGAGGTTGACGTTGTCCAGGGCCTTGACCCCGGGGAACGTCTTGGTGATGCCGCGCATCTCAAGAATGGTGTTCATGTCGATGACCCCGATCGTCCCGTTTTTCCGGTGCCGCGGCGGGCGGCGGGCAGGCCGCCACCCGCCGCGGCCGTCCGGTCACTTGATCTGGGTTTCCTTGTAGTAGCCGCTGTCCACCAGGGCCTGCTTCCAGTTCGACGCGTCGACGCTGACCGGCTTCAGCAGATAGGACGGGACGACCTTCTTGCCGTTGTCGTAGGTCTTGGTGTCGTTGACCTGCGGGGTGCGGCCGCTCAGCATGTCGTCGACCATGCCGACCGTGACCTTCGCCAGTTCGCGGGTGTCCTTGAACACGGTGGAGCGCTGTTCCCCGGCCAGGATCGACTTGACCGACGGCACCTCGGCGTCCTGCCCGGTCACCACCGGCATCGGCAGCGAGGCCGAGCCGTAGCCGACGCCCTTCAGCGACGAGATGATGCCGATGCTCAGGCCGTCATAGGGCGACAGCACCGCGTCGACCCGCTTGCCGGAGTAGTAGGCGCTCAGCAGATTGTCCATGCGGGCCTGGGCGACGGCGCCGTCCCAGCGCAGGGTGGACACCTTGTCCATGCCGACCTGGCCGCTGCCGACCTTCAGCTTGCCGCTGTCGATGTAGGGCTGCAGCACCGACATGGCGCCGTTGTAGAAGAAATAGGCGTTGTTGTCGTCGGGGGAGCCGCCGAACAGCTCGATGTTGAAGGGGCCCTTGCCCTCCTTCAGACCCAGCGCCTTCTCGATGTAGGAGGCCTGGAGGACGCCGACCTGGAAGTTGTCGAAGGTGGCGTAGTAGTCGACGTCGGCCGACCCGCGGATCAGGCGGTCATAGGCGATGATCTTCACACCGCGCTCAGCCGCCTTGTGCAGCACGTCGGTCAGCGTCGTCCCGTCGATGGCGGCGATCACCAGAACCTTGTCGTTCTTGGTGACCATGTTCTCGATCTGGGCGAGCTGGTTGGGGATGTCGTCTTCGGCGTATTGCAGGTCGGTCTTGTAGCCCTTGTCCTGGAAATACTTGACCATGTTGTTGCCGTCGTCGATCCAGCGGGCGGACGACTTGGTCGGCATCGAAATGCCGATGGTCGGCTTGGTCTGCGCCAGGGCCGGGGCGGCGGTGCCGGCGACGGCCAGCAGGCCGACGGCCAATCCGGCGAGCTTCGACTTGAAAGAAGACATGGACCCGTTTCCTCCCCGTTCTGTGACATGCCGTTCGCCGGCGCTGCTGCATCGAGCACGGATGGCTCGTGCGGCAATGGTTTGTGTGTCTAGCAATCCCCCGTTTTGCCATAACTGTCAAATATGATTATTCGGCGTTTCGATATGCATTTTGATATCGGCCGGCCCGGCGTCCGGTGGCGCGATGGTGCATGGCGCGGCGGGCGCGGCGCGGCGCAGGGAGCGTGCCGCCGCCGCCCGCACCGCGGCCAGCACGGTGTGCGCGCCGGGCGACAGCGGACGGTCCTTCAGCCAGAAGATCCCATAGGGCTCGACGCTGAACCGCTTGTGGAAGGGCAGGATCATGCAGCAGCCGCTGGGCGAGAACACCTGCGCCAGCGCGCGGGCGAAGACGGTCACCGAATCGGTTTCCGCCACCATCGCCATCGAGATGACGGGGGAGGCGCTCTCGATCACCCGCTGCGGCGGCCGCACCCCCTCGGCGCGGAACAGCGCCTCGACCCGGTCGCGCAGCAGCGAGCCGACCGGCTGGAGGATCCAGGTGGTGTCCACCAGGTCGGCCGTGGTCAGCGGACGGTTCAGCCGCAGCAGCGGGTGGGTGTCGCGGCAGACGAAGCACAGCTCCTCGCTGTTGATCTCCTGGTAATCGAAGGCGGAGGGGTCGAAGCGTCCCGGCAGCCGGCCGATGGCGAAATCCATCACCCCCTGGTGGACCCGTTCGGCCAGCACGTCGCTGGTTTCCACCGCGACGGCGATCTTCAGGTTGGGGTGCTCGCGGGTGAGGGCGCTGATCACCGGCACCACCAGCTCCACCGCCGGGGCCATCACCGTGCCGATCGCCACCCGGCCGCTGTGCCCGGCGAGCAGGGCGTTCAACTCCTCCCCCGTCTCCTCCAGTTCGCTGAGGATCATCCGGGCGTGGCGGATCATCAGGCTGCCGTACCAGTTCGGCTCGACCCCGCGGCCATGGCGGTCGAACAGCTCGATGCCCAGCGTCTCCTCCAGGTCGCCCAGCAGCTTGGAGGCGGCGGGCTGCGACATGTTCAGGCTGGCGGCGGCGCGGTGCAGGTTGCGGTGCTCGTCCAGCGCCGCGAACAGTTGGAGGTGGCGCAGCTTCAGGCGCACCCGCTGGAACCAGTTGGCGGAAAAGCGTTGGGATGTCACGGGTCGTGGCCTCCGGTCGGGCGTGGTCGGGGCAATACGATATTTGGTATCGCCCACACCGATCTTCGTATTGGACGATTATCAAAAGGCCCCTTATCGTTTGGGCAGTCAACAAATTTTAAAACCGCCCCACCGCATCGCCGGATGGGGGCGGAACAAAGGCCAAGGGCAGGGGGAGGCGAAGCGGGATGCCGCAGGAAGCGCGTTGCGTGTGGCCCGCCGGGGCGCTGCTGGGCGAAGGCCCGCTGTGGTCGCCAGGGCAAGGCGCGGTCTACGCCGTCGACATCCGGGGCGGCCGCATCCTCCGCCTGTCGCTGGCCGACGGCGCGCGCCGGGACTGGGCGATGGCGGACGCCGCCTGCTGGCTGGTCGAGAGCGCCGACGGCGACGGCTTCATCGCCGGCCTGCGGTCGCGCCGGGTGGTCCGGCTGCGCCTGGACGGCGAGGAGCCGGTGATCGTCGGCGAGCTGGCGCGGCTCGACCCCGACCGGCCCGGCAACCGGCTGAACGACGCCAAGGCCGACGCGCAGGGCCGCCTGTGGGTCGGCAGCATGGACGATGCGGAGGCGGCGCCCACCGGCGCGCTGCACCGGATCGACCCGGACGGCACGGTCGCCCTTGTGGACGCGGGCTACACCGTTGCCAACGGCCCGGCGCTGTCGCCGGACGGCCGCACCCTGTACCACACCGACAGCGCGGCGCGGACGGTCTACGCCTTCGACGTCGGCGCCGATGGCGGGCTGGCCGGCAAGCGCGTCCACATCCGCTTCACCGAGGCGGACGGCTACCCCGACGGCATGACCTGCGACGCCGAGGGCGGGCTGTGGATCGCCCATTGGGACGGCGGGCGGGTCAGCCGCTTCCGGCCCGACGGGTCGCTGGACCGCGTCATCCGGCTGCCGGTGTCCCGCGTCACCTCCTGCGTCTTCGCCGGGCCGGAGCTGGACCGGTTGTTCATCACCACCGCGGCCCACGGCCGGCCCGACGAGCCGCTGGCCGGGGCCATCTTCGAGTGCGCGCCCGGCGTCCGCGGCCTGCCCTGCGGGCGGTTCGGGCGTTCTTCCTGACACATTTCCCGAAAAGGACGTGATTGCCATGCCGGCGACCACCCGACCCTACCGCGGCGTCTTCCCCGTCGTGCCGACGATCTTCACCGAGACGGGGGAGCTGGACCTCGCCGGCCAGACGCGCTGCGTCGACTTCATGATCGACGCCGGCTCGACCGGCCTGTGCATCCTCGCCAACTTCTCCGAGCAGTTCGTGCTGACCGACGACGAGCGCACGGTGCTGATGGAAACCATCCTCAGCCATGTCGCGGGGCGCGTCCCGGTCATCGTCACCACCACTCATTTCAGCACCAGGGCCTGCGCCGAGCGCAGCCGCCGCGCCCAGGAGCTGGGCGCCGCCATGGTGATGGTGATGCCGCCCTACCACGGCGCCACCATCCGCGTGCCCGAGCCCGGCATCGTCGAGTTCTTCCAGCGGGTGTCCGACGCCATCGACATCCCGATCATGATCCAGGACGCGCCGGTCAGCGGCACCGCGCTGTCCGCCCACCTGCTGGCCCGCATGGCGCGCGAGATCGCCAACGTCTCGTACTTCAAGATCGAGGTGCCGCAGGCCGCCGCCAAGCTGCGCACGCTGATCGAGCTGGGCGGCGACGCCATCGAAGGGCCGTGGGACGGCGAGGAGGCGATCACCCTGCTGGCCGACCTCGACGCCGGCGCCACCGGGGCGATGACCGGCGGCGGCTATCCCGACGGCATCCGCCGGATCATGGACCCCTATCTGGCTGGCGACCGTGAGGCGGCGGTGGCGGCCTACGGGCGCTGGCTGCCGCTGATCAACGTCGAGAACCGCCAGGGCGGCATCGCCACCGCCAAGGTGCTGATGCGGGAGGGCGGGATCATTGCGTCGGACGCGGTGCGTCACCCGATGACTCCGCTGCATCCGGCCACCCGCGCCGGGTTGCTCGATGCGGCGCGGCGGCTCGATCCGCTGGTGCTGCGCTGGGCGCGGTAAGCGTCTATCTTTACGGTTGCCTTCTTTCGTTCAAGGATAACCCGATGACCCTCACCGGCGAGATGCTGATCGGCGCGCAGAGCCACCGCGGCGGCGACGGCGATTTCCACGCCATCAACCCCGCCACCGGCGAAACGCTGGAGCCCGGCTTCGGCGGCGGCGGCGCGGCCGAGGTCGAGCGTGCCTGTGCCTTGGCCTGGGACGCCTTCGACGCCTTCCGCGACAGCGGCCTGGAGCAGCGCGCCGCTTTCCTGGAGGCGGTCGCCCAGAACATCCTCGACCTCGGCGACGAGCTGATCACCCGCGCCATGGCCGAAAGCGGCCTGCCGCGCCCGCGGCTGGAGGGCGAGCGCGGCCGCACCGTCGGCCAGCTCCGCCTGTTCGCCCAGGTCGTGCGCGAGGGAAGCTGGCTGGAGGCCCGCATCGACCCGGCGCTGCCCGACCGCGCGCCGCTGCCGCGCGCCGACCTGCGCCAGCGCCACATCGCGCTGGGGCCGGTCGCGGTGTTCGGCGCGTCGAACTTCCCGCTCGCCTTCTCGGTCGCCGGCGGCGACACCGCCTCGGCCTTCGCCGCCGGCTGCCCGGTGGTGGTCAAGGGCCATCCCGCCCACCCCGGCACCTCGGAGCTGGTCGGCCGCGCCATCCAGGCGGCGGTGGCGGCCTGCGGCCTGCATGAGGGCGTGTTCTCGCTGCTGTTCGGCGCCGGCATCGCCATCGGCACGGCGCTGGTCGCCGATCCGCGGATCAAGGCGGTCGGCTTCACCGGCTCGCGCCGCGGCGGGCTGGCGCTGATGGAGGTGGCGGCCAAGCGGCCGGAGCCGATCCCGGTCTACGCCGAGATGAGCAGCATCAACCCGGTCTTCCTGATGCCGGCGGCGCTGGCCGCCCGTGCCGAGGCGCTGGGCAAGGGCTTCGTCGCCTCGCTGACCATGGGGGCGGGGCAGTTCTGCACCAACCCCGGCATCCTGCTGGGCGTCGCCGGGCCGGACCTCGACCGTTTCGTCGCGGCGGCGGTGGCGGCGCTCGGCGGCAGCGCCGCGGCGACGATGCTGACGCCGGGCATCCATCAGGCGTTTGATGCCGGCGTCGCCAAGCTGGCCGGCGCGGCGGCGGTGGAGACGCTGGCGCGCGGCACCGCCTGCTCCGGCCCCAACCAGGCCCAGGCGGCCTTCTTCACCACGACGGCCGAGGCGTTCCTGGCCGACGAGGGGTTGCAGGAGGAGGTGTTCGGCGCCGCGTCGCTGCTGATCCGCTGCCCGGACGTGGCGACGATGCGGCGGGTGGCGGAACGGCTGGAAGGCCAGCTGACCGCGACATTGCAGATGGACACGGCCGACGTTCCGGCGGTGGGCGGGTTGATCCCGACGCTGGAGCGCAAGGCCGGCCGCATCCTGGCGAATGGCTGGCCGACCGGGGTGGAGGTGTGCCACGCGATGGTGCATGGCGGCCCGTTCCCGGCGACGTCGGACAGCCGCACGACCTCGGTCGGCACGCTGGCGATCCGGCGTTTCCTGCGCCCGGTCTGCTACCAGGACCTGCCGGCCGAGCTGTTGCCGGAGGCCCTGCGCGACGGCAACCCGCTGGGGCTGTGGCGCCGCGTCGACGGCGTGCTCGGCCGGGATTGACAACAACAACCACGTCAGCCCTGGAGCGCTGACGTTCTGCGCGCACCGTCAGGACCGGCTGGATGCCGGGCCTGACGGACAGGAGCGGTTTTGCGCCCGCTTCGACACAAAAACCAAAACAAACCAAACAACAGCGAGGAAATGCACAATGGTCCGTACCGCATTGCTGCTGGGAGCAGCCACGGTGACGCTTGTCTCGGCCCCGGCCTTCGCCCAGTCGAAGTTCGACGTCATCCTGGGGGGCGACGCCTATTTCGAGGGCGGCTATGTCAGCCAGGACCGCGACAGCGGCCTGCGCTCCACCGAGTTCCGCAACCGCCTGCGCCTGCTGGTCACGCCGAAGGCCAAGGCCGACAACGGGCTGGAATACGGCGCCCGCCTGCGCCTGCTGGCGGAGAACGGCACCGGCAACGTCCGCACCCTGACCAACGACCGCGCCTTCCTCTTCGTCAACGGCGGCTTCGGCACCTTCCATCTCGGCGTCGAGAACGGGCCGTCCGACGACAGCGGCATCATCGCGCCGTCCGACTGGGGCACCGGCGGCGTCGACGGCTCCTTCCCGTCCTGGCTCGGCAACAGCGCCGCCAACGCGCCGGTCACCATCGGCAACATCCGCGCCCTGATCTCCGGCAACAGCGCCACCCGCGCCACCTACTGGACGCCGGAGATCGCCGGCTTCAAGCTCGGCGCCTCCTATCAGCCGTCGTCGGACAGCAGCAACACCGACGTCAACCGGCTGAAGGTGGCGCTGCCCTCGGCCAACCGCACCGGCGCCTACCGCGACGTCTACGAGGTCGGCGGCACCTACGCCAACAGCTTCGGCGGGGTGACGGTCAACGCCAGCCTGTTCTACCTGGGCGGCAAGGCGAAGGACTCCAGCGTGTCGGCGGCGACCTTCGACGACCTGTCCTCGACCCACGCCGGCCTGACGGTGGCCTATGGCGGGCTGAAGGTCGGCGGCAGCTACGCCTGGTCGGGCGACAGCGGCTACGCCAAGCCGGGCAGCAGCGTCGGCATCGTCAGCCGTGAGAAGCAGGACGTCTGGACCGCCGGCGCGCAATACACCTTCGGGCCGACGACGCTGGGCGTCGGCTACCTCAACGCCAAGGACGCCGGCGACCTGACGGTGCGCGGCCGGACCAAGTTCGAATTGATCACGGTCGGCGCCAAGTACGTCGTCGCCCCCGGCTTCAGCATCGGGCCGGAGTACAACCACTTCAAGCTCAGCTCCGA
>NZ_LGRA01000008.1:1296455-1296839 GCF_003116095.1 Azospirillum sp. TSO35-2 | reverse complement strand
CGTGTGAAGGCGGCGCAGCGTGTGTACGCCGAGTTTTCGCAGGAGAAGGTCGACCTGATCTTCCGGCAGGCGGCACTGGCGGCGGCGGACGCGCGCATCCCGCTGGCCAAGCTGGCGGTGGCGGAGACCGGCATGGGGGTGATGGAGGACAAGGTCGTCAAGAACCACTTCGCCGCCGAGTACATCTACAACAAGTACAAGGACGACAAGACCTGCGGCGTGCTGTCGGAAGACCGCGACGCCGGCATCGTCACCATCGCCGAGCCGGTCGGCCTGATCTGCGGCATCGTCCCCACCACCAACCCGACCTCCACCGCCATCTTCAAGGCGTTGATCGCCCTGAAGACCCGCAACGGCCTGATCTTCTCCCCCCACCCGCGCGCG
>NZ_LGRA01000008.1:1296201-1296445 GCF_003116095.1 Azospirillum sp. TSO35-2 | reverse complement strand
CGTCACTTCCGAGGCGAAGCTGTTCAACTGGTCCACCATGGTGTTGATGGTGGATTTCAGCTCCAGAATCTCACCCTTCACATCGACGGTGATCTTCTTCGACAGGTCGCCCTTGGCGACCGCGGTGGTGACGTCGGCGATGTTGCGGACCTGACCGGTCAGGTTGGCCGCCATCATGTTCACGTTGTCGGTCAGATCCTTCCAGGTGCCGCCGACGCCCTCCACACGGGCCTGACCGCCCAGC
>NZ_LGRA01000008.1:1262222-1296191 GCF_003116095.1 Azospirillum sp. TSO35-2 | reverse complement strand
CAGTGGACCGACAAGATCGCCCGCAAGATGCAGGCGTCGAAGGAGGTCTGGGGCAAGATCTTCGGCACCATCAACACCCGCGACAAGTTCGTCGCCATGCGCCGCGAACTGGCGGAGCATGAATGGGCGCGGCTGAAGGCCAACAACTCGCTGGAATGCCGCAACTGCCACAGCGCCGATTCGATGGACATCACCAAGCAGGGCGCGCGGGCGGCGCGCGTCCACGAGCAGTATCTGTTCAGCGGCCAGCGCACCTGCATCGACTGCCACAAGGGCATCGCCCACCGGCTGCCCGACATGCACGGCGTGCCGCCGGGCTGGAGCGAGGCGTCCGACGACCCGCAGAAGCCGATCGGCCATTGGCTGGCCAGCCGGGGCGACGCCGACGCCGCACCGCCGGCCGAGCGGTGATCGGGCGCCGCAACGCCGCGACCGGCTTGGCTGTGGCGGAACCCGGTGTAGGATCGCGTCGTTGTCCAACACCCCTGCCCCGCGTGGAGGATCCGCGATGCCGGAAGGCGCCTTGCTTGCCCGCCAGACCAACGCCTGCGCCCTGCTGACCGACGAGGAGTACGACACCCTGGTCCGGGCGGCGGACGAGTATCTCGCCGCGCAGGGCGCGCTGATGACCCTGATGTCGACCCTGGGGGGCACGATCGAGCAGGGGCTTGACATGCTGCCGGAGGGATTCAGGCGGGAGGTGACGCTCAAGGTCCGCGACGCGCTGGAATACGCGCAGCAGGCCGCGCTGGCCGGGATGGACAAGGACGGCGGGCGCGAGGCGTCGAGCCGCTGGTACAGCGCGCTGGCCGCCGTGTCGGGCGGCGTCAGCGGCTTCTTCGGCTTGCCGGCGGTGCTGGTGGAACTGCCGGTCACCACCGTCACCATCCTGCGGTCGATCGCCGACGTCGCCCGGTCGAAGGGCGCCAACCTCGACGATGTCGGGGTGCAGGCCACCTGCCTGGAAGCCTTCGCCTATGGCGGCCCGCTCGACGAGGACGACGACGCCGATCTCGCCTTCTTCGCCACCCGGGTCGGCGCCGTCGGTCTGGCCGCCCGCATGGGCACCATGGAGCTGGCCGACGTCATCACCCGGGTCGCCGTCCGCTACACCAGCGCGGTGGTGCCGAAGGTCGCGCTGCAGGCCGTTCCCATCACCGGCGCCGTCCTGGGCGCCGGCCTGAACTGGTCCTACATGCAGTTCTACCAAGCGATGGCGAGCGTCCTGTTCACGCTGCGCCCGATCGAGCTGGCGCACGACCGCGACCAGGTGCGGTCCTGCTTCGCCTCCGTCGTGCGCGAGCGGAAGGAGGCACGGCGCTAGCGCAGGCCGATGGCGCGGTCGCGGGCGCTGAGGATGTGGGCGCTGATGGCGGCCTTGGCCCGGTCGGGATCGCGGGCCTGGGTGGCGTGGATGATCGCCAGATGCTCGCGCATCGTCGGGACCAGCACGGTGGTGTTCAGCTTGGTCTTCGACTGCTTGATCAGCCGGATCTTGATCTGGTTGACCCGGTAGGCGTCGGAGATGATGGCGTTGCCCAGCGCGTCGATGATCGTCAGGTGCAGCGCCCAGTCGATGTCCTGCGCCTCCTTCAGCAGGGCGGGCTGGATGCCGCTGGCGGACGCGTCCGCCTCCGCCTCGGCGCAGGCGGCGATGATGCGCTCGTGGTCGTCGAGCAGCGCGCGGATCGTCGCCTCCGGCGCCTCCTGGGCGAAAAGCGCCACCGCCTCCCGCTCCAGGAACAGGCGGAACTGGAAGGCGTCGCGGATGAGGTTGAGGTCGACGTGGGCGACCTGCATCCCGCGCTGCGGCACGGTCTTGACCAGCCCTTCCGCCTCCAGCCGGGGGATCAGCTCGCGGATCGCCCCCAGCGGCAGTTCGGTCAGCTCGACCAGCTCGCGCTGCGAGATGAACTGCCCGGGGCGGATCTCGTCCGCCAGCAGCCGGCGCGTGAAGCTCTCGTAGGCCCGGCTGCGCAGGTTCACCGGTTCCCGGTCATGTTTGGCGGAGGTCGTCATCCGTAGGGTGTCCCGTCACGCTGCCCCCATCACGCGGCCTTCTCCGCGAACACCCGGTCGAAGAGGTGGCCGAGCGTCGCGGCGTCCGCCATCGACATAGGCAGCAAAGGCGCCCTCACCGTCAACCACGCGCTGTCGCCGGTGGTGTGCGACACCAGGGCCTTCACCGCCGGGGTGACCGGGTGGTTCAGCACGGCGTCGACCAGCTCGACCAGCGCGGCGTCGTCGCGGCCCTGGTGGACCACCGTCCGCATCCGGCCCGGCACCAGATTGGCCATGCCGGAGATGGCGCCCTGGCCACCGTCGCGCACCGCCCGGGCCAGCACCCGCTCGTCGCCGATCAGCACGGTGAGGTCGTGGCGGTGGGCGGCGAGCAATTCCCGGCTGTAGCCCCAGTCGCCGGCGGAATCCTTGACCCCGGCGATGGCCTGCGGGAAGGCGGCCTTCAGCCGGCCGATCAGCGCGATCGACAGCGGCACCGCGGTGACCGACGGGATGTGGTAGAGGATGATGTCGCGCGCCCGGTCGCCCAGCGCGGTGATGAAGCTGGAGAACCACGCGAACAGCCCGTCGTCCGACACGCCCTTGAAGTAGAAGGGCGGGGCGACCAGCAGCGCCCGCGCGTCGGCGTCGAGCAGTTGGTTGGCCTGGGTGAGCGCCTCGTGCAGCGACGCGGCGATGACGCCGCCGACCACATGGTTGCGGAAATCGATGCCGGCCCCCTTCAGCGCCCCGATCATCTGGTCGCGCGCCACCGGACCGAGCAGCGGCCCTTCCCCCGTGGTGCCGAACAGGGTGACCGAGTCGCAGCCGTTGGCGAGGCACCAGGCGACGTGCCGGGTCAGGCGGGCCAGATCCACGCTGCCGTCATCAAAGAACGGGGTGGTCAGCGCGCAGGACAGGCCGAAGCGGCCAGTGGATTGATTCACTTTGCGTTTCTCCCAGGGGGCGGTGGAATGATCGGCCGAACGGCCGCCGCGTTACCACTAACATGTTACTAGGATGTTTTTCGTTTGCAAGGGTGGTGCGCAGGAATTATACGTTGACCAAGCAATCAAATCGGTGGCGGCGCGGATCGGCGTTGCTCACAGTGTCCGTCCTGTGCCGGTCCAATCCGGGCGTCCGCAGCAATCGGGGTCCCGACGACACAAGGCCCAGGCGATAACGGGGAGGAAAGCATGTCGACGTCGAAGGAACTGTCTTTGTCGCGCCGCCGGCTTCTGGCGTCGGGCGCCGCGGCCGGTGCGCTGGGCCTGAGCGGTGGCCTTGGCCTGCCGGGGCTGCCGGCCTTCGCCCAGAGCGGCGGGGTCAACTGGCGCAAGCACGCCGGCAGCAAGATCGAGGTCAACCTGATCAAGAGCCCGCGCGGCGAGACGCTGGCCAAGTACCAGAAGGAATTCGAGGAGCTGACCGGCATCACCGTGGTGTCGGAACAGACGCCGGAGCAGCAGCAGCGCCAGAAGGCGGTGATCGAGCTGACCTCCGGCCGGCCGAGCTTCGACGTCGTCCACATCAGCTATCACGTGCAGAAGCGCCAGTTCGAGAAGGGCAAGTGGCTGGCCGACCTGACGCCGTTCATCCAGGATCCGACGCTGACCGAGCCCGGTCTTCTCAACGATTTCTCGGAAGCCGGGATCACCTTCGCCCGCAGCCCGGAGGGCGGGATCGGCGCGCTGCCCTTCTCGGTGGATTACTGGATCATCTATTGGAACAAGGATCTGTTCGCGAAGAAGAACCTGTCCTTCCCCAAGACCTTCGACGAGATGGTGGCCGCCGCCGCGGCGCTGACCGACCCGGCGAGCCAGACCTACGGCTTCGTCGCCCGCGGCATGAAGAACGCCAACACGCCGGTGTGGACCAGCCTGCTGCTGGGCTATGACCAGTACAGCGTCGACGCCAACCGCAACCTGCTGACCGACACGGCGGACGCGGTGGAGGCGGCCAAGCTCTACCAGACGCTGATGACCAAGTCGGCGCCGCCGGGCGTCACCGGCTTCAACTGGGCGGAATGCCAGTCGGCCTTCCTCCAGGGCCGCATCGGCATGTGGTTCGACGGCATCGGCTTCGCCCCGCCGCTGGAGGACCCGGAGAAGTCGCGCGTCGTCGGCAAGGTCGGCTACGGCCTGATGCCCAAGGGGCCGAAGGCCCACGCCGCCGCCACCACCGGCGACGGCGTCGGCGTCACCGCGGCGTCGAAGAACAAGGAGGCGGCCTATCTCTACTGCCAGTGGGCGACCGGCAAGCTGATGAGCGCCCGCCTGCTGCAGGCCGGGGCCGGCGTGCCGTTCCGCAGCTCCGTCCTGTCGGACCCGGAGGTGCGCAAGGGCGTGAAGATGCCGGCGGCCTGGCTGGACGCCGCGGTCGAATCGGCGAAGATCAGCCGCCTCGCCCTGCCGGTCATCATCCCGGTCACCGAGTTCCGCGACGTGCTGGGCGGGGCGCTGACCAACATGATCTCCGGCAGCGATCCCGCCGCCGAACTGAAGCGGGCCACCGCCGACTTCAAGCCCGTCCTCGAACGCAGCGAGAAGACGTGAGCATCCTGACCTCCTCGGACCGCGTGGCCGGCGCCGCTTCCGTCGGCAGGACGAAGCGGCTGCGGCCCTCCTACTGGCCCTTCATCGTGCCGGCGCTGATCGTCGTCGTCGGGGTCATCGTCTTCCCCTGGGTTTTCACCCTGTGGATGAGCGCGATGGAGTGGCGCATCGGCGAGGAGCAGCGCTTCGTCGGGCTGCAGAACTACATCCGCCTGGCGACCGACCTGCGCTTCCTGGAGGCGATGGGCCACACGCTGGTCTACACCGCGCTGTCGGTCGCGGCGCCGCTGGTGCTCGGCACCGCGGCGGCGCTGGCCTTCAACACCAAGCTGCCGGCCCGCGGCCTGCTGCGCGGCATCTTCGTCATGCCGATGATGGCCACCCCGGTGGCGATCGCGCTGGTGTGGACGATGATGTTCCACCCGCAGCTCGGCGTGCTGAACTACCTGCTGTCGCAGGTCGGCATCGGCCCGCTGCAATGGGTCTACCACCCCAGCACGGTGATCCTGTCGCTGGTGCTGGTGGAGACCTGGCAATGGACGCCGCTGGTCATGCTGATCGTGCTGGGCGGTCTGGCGTCGCTGCCGACCGAACCGTACGAGAGCGCGCAGATCGACGGCGCCAACGCCTGGCAGCGCTTCCGCTATTTGACCTTGCCGATGATCGGGCCGTTCCTGATGGTGGCGGTGATCATCCGCAGCATCGACGCGCTGAAGAGCTTCGACATCCTCTACACCATCACCCAGGGCGGGCCGGGCACGGCGTCGGAGACGATCAACCTGTATCTCTACAGCGTCGCCTTCACCTACTACGACATCGGCTACGGCTCGGCCATCGCGGTGGTGTTCTTCGTGCTGATCATCCTGCTGTCGCTGATCCTGCTCCATCTGCGCCAGCGCAGCGCCTGGAATTCGGGAGACGGGAAATGAGCCGGCCGCTGAGAACGCTCCTGGACAAGATCGGCATGGCCGTCTGCGTCCTGCTGCTGGTGTCGCCGGCGCTGCTGTTCTTCGTCTGGATGCTGTCGCTGTCGCTGAAGTTCGAGATCGACAACGGCGCCTACCCGCCGATCCTGATCCCCGAACGCTTCGCCTGGAAGAACTACACGACGATCTTCGAGGGCAACAGCTTCCTGCTTTATTTCTGGAACAGCGTGATCGTCACCGGCGCCGCCACGCTGTTCGCGCTGGTGGTGGGGGTGCCGGCCGGCTACGGCATCGCGCGGATGCGGGCGCACAAGTCGGCGGTGGTCATTATGATCGCGCGCATGACCCCCGGCCTGTCCTTCCTGATCCCGCTGTTCCTGCTGTTCCAATGGATGGGGTTGCTCGGCACGCTGTGGCCGCAGATCATCATCCATCTGGTCGTCACCGTGCCCATCGTGATCTGGATCATGATCGGCTATTTCGAGACGACGCCGATGGAGCTGGAGGAGGCCGCGATGGTCGACGGGGCGACGCGCTGGCAGATCTTCGCCAAGGTGGCGCTGCCGATCGCCAAGCCCGGCATCGTCGTCGCCTTCATCCTGTCGGTGATCTTCTCGTGGAACAACTTCGTCTTCGGCATCGTGCTGGCCAGCCGCGAGACGCGGACGCTGCCGGTCGCCGTCTACAACATGCTGTCCTTCGAACAGGTGAGCTGGGGACCGCTGGCCGCCGCCGCGCTGGTGGTGACGCTGCCGGTGCTGATCCTGACCGTCGCCGCCCAGCGCCAGATCGTCGCCGGCCTGACCGCCGGCGCCGTCAAGGGCGGCTGATCCTTTTCAAGAAAGAGACGACCCCATGGCCTCCGTCAGCATCCGGAACGTCCGCAAATCCTACGGCACGGTCGAGATCATCAAGGGCGTGTCGATCGACATCCAGGACGGCGAGTTCGTCATCCTGGTCGGCCCGTCGGGCTGCGGCAAATCCACCCTGCTGCGCATGATCGCCGGGCTGGAGGAGATCAGCGGCGGCGTGGTCGCCATCGACGACCGCGTCGTCAACGACGTGCCGCCCAAGGACCGCGACATCGCGATGGTGTTCCAGAACTACGCGCTCTACCCGCACATGACCATCGCCGACAACATGAGCTTCGCGCTGCGGCTGAAGAACACCGCCAAGAGCGAGATCGCCGCCAAGGTGGAACGCGCCGCCGGCATCCTCGGCCTCGGCCCGCTGCTGGGCCGCTTCCCGCGCCAGCTCTCCGGCGGCCAGCGCCAGCGGGTGGCGATGGGGCGCGCCATCGTCCGCGACCCCAAGGTCTTCCTGTTCGACGAGCCGCTGTCCAACCTCGACGCCAAGCTGCGCGTGCAGATGCGCACCGAGATCAAGGAGATGCACCAGCGGCTGAAGACCACCACCGTCTACGTCACCCACGACCAGATCGAAGCCATGACCATGGCCGACAAGATCGTGGTGATGCATGACGGCATCATCGAGCAGATCGGCGCGCCGCTCGACCTCTACGACCACCCGGCCAACATGTTCGTTGCCGGCTTCATCGGCTCGCCGGCGATGAACTTCATCCCCGGCATCCTCGGCGGCGACGGCTTCACCACCGAGGCGGGCGACCGCCTGCCGCTGGGCGGGCGGGTGCCGGCGGCGTCGGACGGCCGCCCCGCCGTCTATGGCGTGCGGCCGGAGCATTTCCGCCTCGCCGACGAGGGGCTGGCCGCCGAGGTGGTGGTGGTCGAGCCGACCGGGTCGGAAACCCAGATGGTCCTGCGCCCTCTTGGAACCAATGCGAACCGGGCCGGGGCCGGCCGCGAGGATCGCCAGCGCGAACTGACCTGGGTCCTGCGCGAGCGCACCGGCGCCCGCCCCGGCGAGGTGGTGCGGATCGCCCCCAACCCGGCGCTGGCCCATCTGTTCAACCCCGACACCGGGCTTCGCCTGTGATGACGCTGTCGACCAGACCTTTGGGCCGCACCGGCATCGCCGTATCGGAGATCGGCTTCGGCGCCGCGCCGCTGGGCGACCTCTATGGCCGTCTCGACGAGGCCACCGCGGTGGGCGCCGCGGTCGCCGCGCTGTCGGCGGGCGTCACGCTGCTCGACACCTCGCCGCTCTACGGCCATGGGCTGGCGGAGGCGCGCTGCGGCGCCGCCCTGCGTCAGGTCGGGCGCGACGGCGTCGTGCTGTGCAGCAAGGTCGGGCGCTGGATGGACCCGCGGCAGGGACGCGGCGACGGGTCGGGCTATGCCGGCGGCTTCCCGCACCGCGCGGTGATCGACTATTCCTATGACGGCACGCTGCGCTCGGTGGAGCAGTCGCTGCTGCGGCTGGGCACCGACCGCATCGATGTTCTGCTGATCCACGACGTCGATGTCTGGACCCACGGCGCCGAGCGCATCGAGGCGCGCTTCGCCGAGGCGATGGAGGGGGCCTATCGGGCGCTCGACCGGCTGCGCGCCGACGGCACGGTCAAGGCCATCGGTGTCGGCGTCAACGAGGCGGAGATGTGCGTCCGCTTTGCCAAGGCCGGCGATTTCGACGCCATGCTGCTGGCCGGGCGCTATTCCCTGCTGGAGCAGCCGGCGCTGGACGCGTTCCTGCCGCTGGCCCAGGCCAAGGGCATCGGCGTGATGCTGGGCGGCGTCTTCAACTCCGGCATCCTCGCCAGCGGCGCGGTCCCCGGCGCCAAGTACAATTACGGCCCGGCCCCGGCCGATATCCTGGAGCGGGTCGGGCGGATCGAGGCGGTCTGCCGCGCCCACGGCGTGCCGCTCGCCACCGCGGCGCTGCGCTTCGCGCTGGGGCATCCGGCGGTGTCGTCGGTCGTGCTGGGGGCGGTGACGGCGGCGGAGGTGCGGCGCAACCTCGACGCCATGGCGGCGGTGGTGCCGGCGGCGCTGTGGTCCGACCTGACAGGGCAGGGGCTGCTGGCGGCGGGCGTGCCGGTGCCTCTGTGATCCTGCACACAAACAAGAGCCTGGAAGGACAAGAACCATGCTGAAGGGTCTCGATCCGCTTCTGTTTCCCGACCTGCTGTGGGTGCTGGCCGCCATGGGCCATGGCGACGATCTGGCGCTGGTCGACGCCAATCACCCGTCGGAGGCCATCGCCCGCGCCACCGTGTCCGGCCGGCTGATCACGCTGCCGGGGGTGACGATGCAGCGCGCCGCGCGGGCCATCCTGAGCGTGCTGCCGCTCGATGGCTTCGTGCCCGACCCGGTGCGCCGGATGGAGGTGGTGGGCGATCCCGCGGCCCTGCCGGTGGTCCAGCGCGAGGTGCAGGCCGAGATCGACCGCGCCGAAGGCCGCTCGCTGCCGCTGCAGGGGATCGAGCGCTTCGCCTTCTACGACGCCGCCCGCCGGTCCTTCGCCGTCGTGCAGGTCGGCGACCCGCGCCCCTATGGCTGTTTCCTGCTGCGCAAGGGCGTCATCGCCGCAGAACTCGGTGCCGAGCCGTCATGACCACCCCCGTTTCCCACGCTCCGGAGTCCGCCATGCCCCAGCTTCCCGTCGACGCGACCCGCACCCTCCCCACCGACGGCTGTGCCGGCGCCCTGGCTGGGCGGGTCTGGCGGCCGGGCATCGGCCCGTCGGTGGTCGCCGTGCGCGCCGACGGCGTGTTCGACGTCACCGCCGCCTTCCCGACCATGAGCGACCTGGCCGCCCGGCCGGACCCGGCGGTGGACTTGGCCGCGGTGGCGGGGGAGCGGGTCGGTGCGCTGGCCGACATCCTGGCCAACACGCCGCCGGATGGCCGCGACAGCGGCGCGCCGTGGCTGCTGGCGCCGACCGACCTTCAGGTGCTGAAGGCGGCGGGCGTCACCTTCGCGGTGTCGATGCTGGAGCGGGTGATCGAGGAGCGCGCCCGCGGCAACCCGGACGCCGCCGAGGCGATCCGCGCCGAGGTGCGCCGGCTGGTCGGCGACGATCTGGCGGCGCTGAAGCCCGGTTCCGAGGCGGCTATGAACCTGAAACAGGTGCTGATCGCCCAGGGCGCCTGGAGCCAGTATCTGGAGGTCGGCATCGGCCCGGACGCGGAGGTCTTCACCAAGGCGCCGGTCCTGTCGGCGGTCGGCACGCTGATGGACGCCGGGCTGCACCCGAAATCGACCTGGAACAACCCGGAGCCGGAGGTGGTGCTGATCGTCGCCCCCGACGGCCGCATCACCGGGGCGACGCTGGGCAACGACGTCAATCTGCGCGATTTCGAGGGGCGGTCGGCCCTGCTGCTGTCGAAGGCGAAGGACAACAACGCGTCCTGCGCCATTGGTCCCTTCATCCGCTTCTTCGACGCGACCTTCACGCTCGACGACGTGCGGACCACCGACGTCGCCTTGACGGTCGAAGGGCCGGAGGGCTTCCAGATGGCCGGCCTGTCATCGATCTCCCGGATCAGCCGCGATCCGGAGGATCTGGTGGCCCAGACCGTTGGCCCGGTGCATCAATATCCCGACGGCTTTGCCCTGTTCCTCGGCACCATGTTCGCCCCCACCCAGGACCGCGACCATCCCGGCGGCGGCTTCACCCACAAGGAGGGCGACATCGTCACCATCGCCGCGCCCAAGCTGGGGGCGCTGGTCAACCGCATGCGGCCGAGCGACGCCTGCGAGCCGTGGAGCGTCGGCATCACCGAACTGATGCGCTCGCTGGGACGGCGGGGGGTGCTGAAGGGCTGAGGGGGGTGGAGAGCGGTCAGGATCGACGTTCGCCATCCGGCGTAAAGTCATGGTTCCAGTCGTCGGCAAATCGACCGTATCGCTCGTCGAACTCGTTCCAGGCCGTCACGACCTTGCGCCGATGATCGTGTTCGTCAACCCTGGCAAGTGGCTGGACCGTCCGCGCAGGAACCTTATCATTGATGGCGTTGGTCCGTTGCAGGTGGGTCATACCGTCCTCCGCTGCTTCATCTGTATGATGCAAGGTATCGGGTTCCGGCGCCAGCCCATTGGTTCGCTGCGCCGGTCCCAACCCTCCGTGGTGACCACACGTCGCGGCGGGAACCCGATTCCGCATTGGCGTGCAGCCTGATAAGCTCCCGCACGCCCCGTTCGCGGTCCTTGTGGTGAGAGTTCCTTGTCGATGACAGATGCCGTTCCGAAGCGCACGACCGGCCGCCGGGGGGCGGCGTCCGTTGCCGGTGCCGACGCGGCGGGGGAGATCGCGGACGCCGTCGAACTTGGGCTGCTGGGGGAGTCGGTCGGGTTTCTGCTGAAGCGGGCGCAGATGGTCGTCTTCGCCGACTTCATCCGCACCTTCGCCGAACGCGACCTGCGGCCGGCGCAGTTCTCCGTCCTGGTCATCGTCGGGCGGAACCCCGGCCTGAAGCAGTCGCAGGTCAGCAACGCGCTGAACATCAAGCGGACCAACTTCGTGCCGCTGCTCGACAGCCTGGAGGATCGCGGCCTCGTCAAGCGCAAGCTGGCGGCGGGCGACCGCCGCTCCCACGCCCTGCACCTGACGGCCAAGGGCGCGGCGCTCCTCACCGAGCTTCAGCGGCTGTGGGCGGAGCATGAGCGCCGGGTCTGCGAACCGATCGGCGAGGCCGGGCGGGAGCAGTTGCTGCAATTGCTGGGCGGCATGATCGCCGGGGGCGACCCGGCCGCGGCGGAGGAGGCGGAGGACGCCGACCTGCCGCCGGCCAAGGCCCCTCCCGGTAAAGGGCGCGGCAAGGGGCGCGGCAAGCCGCCGGCGGCGGAGCGCTGATCCACCGGCGGTGACGGTTACTCGGCGACGCGCGGCGCGATCACCAGACCGGCCGGTTTGCGGCCGTGGACGGCCTGCTTGAGCAGCAGGGCGGCGGCGCCGACGAAGCCGGGCAGGGACAGCGCCAGGAAGATGTCGGCGAAGGACAGCTGGCGGCTGGCCAGCTCCGCGACCAGGAAGGAGCCGGCGATCCCGCCGAAGCGGCCGAGCCCCATCATCCAGGCGATGCCGGTGGCGCGGCCCTGCGTCGGGTAGAAGGCGGCGGCCAGCGAACCCAGCGACGATTGGGCGGTGTTCATCAGGATGCCGGTCACCAGCACCGCCACCGTCAGCAGCCCGACCTGCCCGGCGATCTGGCCGATGGCGACGAAGGCGATGGCGGTCAGCGCGAAGCAGGCGGCGACGATCCGGGTGCCGTTGAAGCGGTCCATCAGCACGCCGGAGAACAGCGACCCGATGCCGCCCAGCGGGAACAGCGCGGCGATCACGGCGGCGGTGGACGGGGCGATCCCGGCGTCCTTGAACAGCACCGGCATCCAGTTGATCATCGCGTAGAAGATCACCAGCCCCATGAAATAGGCGGTCCACAGCATCAGCGTGCCGACGATGAAGGGGCGCGACAGCACCAGCCGGATGGCGCCGCGGCCGGCCGGCCCGGCCGTGGTCTCGGTCATGACGAAGCGCGTGGCGTGGGCCGCGGCGGCGCCGATCGGCTGGAGGACCCGGCGGATGCGCTCCACCGGCTTCTTGTGCGCCACCAGATAGCGCACCGATTCCGGCAGCCACAGGACCAGCAGCACCGCCAGCAGCAGCGGGGCGGTGCCGCCGACCAGCAGCACGCTGCGCCAGCCGAAGGCCGGGATGATCCAGGCCGCCAGGAAGCCGCCCAGCGCCGCGCCGAGCGGGAAGCCGCAGAAGACCAGGTTGGTGGTCACCGCCCGCCGCCGGTCGGGGCAATATTCGCTGACCAGGGTCAGGGCGGTCGGCATCGCCGCCCCCAGCGCGATCCCGGTGACGAAGCGCCAGGCCACCAGCGTCGTCACGTCGCCGGAAAAGGCCGAGGCGAGGCAGGCGACGCCCATCGCCGCGACCGCCAGGATCAGCACCAGCCGGCGGCCGACCCGGTCGCTCAGCGGCCCGGCGGTGAGGGAGCCGACGACGAGGCCGAACAGGGCGGCGCTGAGGATCGGGGCGAGGGCGGGGCGTTGCAGCCCCCAGTCCGTCAGCAGCGACGGCGCGATGTAGCCGATCGCGGCGGTGTCGAAGCCGTCCAGCAGGACGACGCCGAGGCACAGGACGACGATGGTCCATTGGTGCCGGGAAAAGGGATGCTCGTTCAGGAAGGACTGAACGTCGACGCTGCGGTCCGGGGGCATGACGTTTCTCTCCACTGTGTGGCCCGCTGTAGGACGGTCATCGTTCTTGCTTTTCTTGTGGTCGGCGGATGGTCGGCTTGATCACCGGAGGCCGAATCACTCGGCCTGTTCGCTGCGGTGCAGCTCGCGCAGGACGTTCTTGCGCAGCTTGCCGGACGCGGTGCGGGGCAGGGCGTCGGTGACGATGACGCGCTTGGGCGCCTTGTAGCGGGCGAGGCGGCTGCGGCAGTGGTCGATGATGTCCTGGTCGGTCAGCGGGTATCCGGCGCGCGGCACGACATAGGCGCAGCCGACCTCGCCCCATTGCCGGTCGGGGATGCCGATCACGCAGGCCTCGGCCACCGCGTCCAGTTCCAGAAGGACCGCCTCGATCTCGGCCGGATAGACGTTCTCGCCGCCGGAGATGAACATGTCCTTCTTGCGGTCGACGATGACGTAGAAGCCATCGGCGTCGCGCCGCGCGCTGTCGCCGGTGCGGAACCAGCCGGCCGGCCCCTCATCCGGGGAGGGCGGACGGTTCCAGTAGCCGGGGGAGACGTTGGGGCCGCGCACCAGGATCTCGCCGACCTCGCCGTCCGCCACGTCGTTGCCCTGGTCGTCGACCAGCCGCAGCCGGACCGAGGCCGGCGGCAACCCGGCCGAGCCGGCCTTGTCCGCCATCCGCTCCGGATCGCCCAGCGGCATGCCGAGCACGGTGCCGCCCTCGCTGCTGCCATAGCCGTCGGCCATCGGCACCCCTTCCGCCAGGAAGCGGCGCACCAGCGCCGGCGGGTTGGGGGCGCCGCCGGTGCCGAAGAAGACCAGCCGCGACAGTCTGGTCGGGTCATACTCCGGCCGCTGGCGCAGGCTTTGCGCCATCTGCGGCACGCACATGTAATGGGTGACGCCGAGGCCGGGGTCGGACAGGCGGGCCAGCGTCAGCTCCGGATCGAAGCCGGGCGAGACCAGCAGGGCGCCGCCTTGCAGCAGGGTCGAGCGGGTGATCGTCAGGATGCCGATGACGTGGAACAGCGGCATGTCGCACAGGAAGACGCTGGCGTGGTCGATCCGGTTCAGCAGGGCGAAGTTGAAGGCCGTGAAGAAGGCGGTCTGTTCGGTGTGGATGGCCCCCTTGGGCTGGCCCGAGGTGCCGGAGGTGTAGATGATCGTCGACGGCGCGTTGGCGTCGCGCGGCGCCAGCCGGGGCGCCGGCCCGGTCGTGGCGGCCTGTTCGGCGTGGGCGGTCGCCCGCGTCACCATGGCGAGGCCGGCCGGCGCGGTGGCCAGCCCGCTCACCGTCGGTGCGAACTCGGCGTCGTGGACCAGTAGGGACGGTGTCGAATCGGCGAGCAGCGCCGCCACCTCCGGCGCGGTCAGCCGCCAGTTCAGCGGTACGAACACCGCCCCGGCCCGTCCGCAGGCGAGGCTGGCGATCACCTCGTCGATGCTGTTGCGGCCGAGCCAGGCGACGCGCTGTCCCGGCTCGGCGCCGATCCGGCCGAGCAGCCACGCGACGCAGCGGTCGACGCGGCGGTCCAGCTCGGCGTAGGTCAGGCGCTCGCCCGACGCCAGATCGACGCAGGCGGGGTTCCGGGGCTGCACCGCGGCGTGGTAGGCCAGGATGTCCGGTGCTTCCCAGGCGCTGTGGGGACCCAGTGGCGGCCCTGGTGGCGGCATGCCCATCTCGTGTCGTCCCTCCCCTGGCTCCGGCCCGATGGCCGGAGCGGTCTTGGACCGGCGAGCGCTTGAACCGGTCTTTTCAAGCGCTCGCCGGCCGCCGCGACGGCGGCGGCGCGCTCCCGTGAGCGCGGTAAAGCCTGCGTGGCGTTTGAACGCAATACGGCAAGCCAATTCATTGGTTTGCCGGTATCGGCTTGCCGGATGGCGGCGTTCAGCCGCGCTTGTAGGCGCCGAGCCCCGGGCGGTAGGTCTTGTCGTCGATGAACTGCTTGATGCCCTGCTTGCGGCCTTCGGTCTTGTCGAGGAAGTTCAGCGATTCCTGGCGCACCACCAGATAATCCTCGGCGGCGTCGAACGGCATCTCCACCACCCGCTTGAAGGCGTCCTTGGCCGCCTTCAGCGTCAGCGGGTTCTTTTCCAGCAGGGTGTCGGCCAGTGCCCGCACCCGGGCGCGCAACTGCTCGCGCGGGACCGAGAGGTTGACCAGCTTCATCTCCGCCGCCTTGCGGCCGTCGAAGGTCTCGCCGGTCATGATGTAGTACAGCGCCTCGCGCTGGGTCATCAGGTCGGCCAGAACCTTGGTGACGTTGCCGCCGGGGATGATGCCCCAGTTGATCTCCGACACGCCGAACTGCGCCTCGTCGGCGGCGACGGCGAGGTCGCAGGCGAACAGCGGCGAGAAGGCGCCGCCGAAGCACCAGCCATTCACCATGGCGATCGTCGGCTTTTCGAACCAGCGCAGGCGGCGCCACCAGCCGTAGGAATCGCGCTGGGCGCGGCGGACGGCGATGTGGCCCTTGGCCTCGGTCTCGCGGAAATACTCCTTGAGGTCCATGCCGGCGGAGAAGGACTCGCCGGCGCCGGTCAGCACCAGCACCTGGCAGCGGTCGTCGGCCTCCAGCTCGTCCAGCACCGCGTGCATGCGGGCGTTCAGCGCCGGGTTCATCGCGTTGCGCTTGTCCGGCCGGTTCAGCGTGACCCAGGCCACGCCGTTGTCATACTCGATGGTGACCACATCGGCATCGGGGGTGGCGTCGGTGGCCGGCTTGCTCTGCGTCGTCATGGGCTTGGCGTCCTTGGTGTGCGTCGTGCGTGTGTCGTGGCGTGGCCGGGATCAGATCGGGAAGTGGCCGGGCTGGGTTTCCATCGTGATCCAGCGCAGTTCGGTGAAGGCGTCGATGCCGGCCTTGCCGCCGAAACGGCCATAGCCGCTGGCCTTGACGCCGCCGAAGGGCATCTGCGCCTCGTCATGGACGGTGGGACCGTTGACGTGGCAGATGCCGGAGCGGATGCGGCGGGCGACCCGCAGGCCGCGCGCGGTGTCGCGGGTGAAGACGGCGGCCGACAGGCCGTATTCGGTGTCGTTGGCGGTGGCGATCGCCTGCTCCTCGCCGTCGACGCGGACGATGGTGACGACCGGGCCGAAGGACTCCTCGGCGTAGATCCGCATCTCGGGCGTGACATGGTCGAGGATGGCGGCGGGCAGCAGCGTGCCGTCGGGCGCGCCGTTGCGGTGGAGCACGGCGCCCTTGGCCACCGCGTCGTCGATCAGCGCCTGGATGCCGGCGGCGGCGGCCGGGCCGACGACGGAGCCGAGCGGCGTCCGCCCCTCCCGCGGGTCGCCGGCCACCAGCGTCGCCCCCTTGGCGGCGAACTTGGCGACGAAGGCGTCGGCCACCGCGTGGTCGACGACGATCCGCTCGGTCGACATGCAGATCTGGCCCTGGTTGAAGAAGGCGCCGAAGGCGGCGGCCTTCACCGCCTCGTCGAGGTCGGCGTCGTCCAGCACCAGGAAGGGCGCCTTGCCGCCCAGCTCCAGCAGCACCGGCTTCAGCTGGGCCGCCGCGCGCTGGGCGATCAGCCGACCGACGCGGGTGGAGCCGGTGAAGTTGATGCGGGCGACCGCCGGATGGTCGATCAGGGCGTTGACGATCCCGGCGGCGTCGGCCGGCGCGTTGGTGACGACGTTGACGACGCCGTCGGGGAAGCCGGCCTCCTGGAAGGCCTGCCCGATCAGCGCGTGGGTGCGCGGGCACAGCTCCGACGCCTTCAGCACCACGCTGTTGCCGCAGGCGACGGCGGTGGCGATGGCGCGCACGCCGAGGATGACCGGCGCGTTCCATGGCGCGACGCCCAGCACGACGCCGACCGGCTGGCGCACCGCCAGGGCGAGGCAACCGGGCTTGTCCGACGGGATGACCTCGCCGGTGATCTGGGTGGTGAGCGCCGCCGCCTCGCGGATCATCGAGGCGGCGAGCATCACGTTGAAGCGGGCCCAGCCCTCCGTCGCGCCGGTCTCGCCGGCCATCGCGGCGACGAAGGCGTCGGCGCGGGCGGCCAGCGCGTCGGCGGCCTTCAGCAGCAGCGCGCGGCGGGCGTTCGGCCCGGTGTCCGACCAGCCGGCGAAGGCGGCCTGCGCCGCGTCGGCCGCCGCGGCCGCGTCCAGCGGCGAGGCGGCGGCGGCGCGGGTCGCCACGGCGCCGGTGATCGGGTTGTGCCGCTCGAACCACCGCCCGCCGGTCGCCGGCACGGCACGGCCGCCGATCAGCAGGTCGGTGGCGGCAGACAGGTCTTCCATGAGGTGCTCCGATCCTCTTTGCCGCGTCGCGCGGACTGACGGGTGAACATATTGTTATGAAACATAACAGATATGATTGGGTCAAGAGGCAAAAGGGCGAGGCGACGTTCGCGGGCCCAAAGCTTTGACGTTGACAGTAGTTTCATATGAAACTAAAAGAAGGCGATGAGGGGCGCCGCCGAAGGCCATCCGCACCGGCGGGCCGGCGCCCGCCGACAACGGGATACCGGGGGAGCAGAACGCCATGCTGGTCGAGAAGATCCATCACGTCGCCTACCGCTGCAAAGACGCCAAGGAGACGGTGCAGTTCTACAAGTCGGTCCTCGACATGGACCTGATCGGCGCCATCGCCGAGGACAAGGTGCCCTCCACCAAGGAGCCGGACCCCTACATGCACCTGTTCCTCGACGCCGGGAACGGCAACATCCTGGCCTTCTTCGAACTGCCGAACTCGCCGCCGATGGGCCGTGATCCCAACACCCCGGAATGGACCCAGCACATCGCCTTCCAGGTCAAGGACGTCGACACCATGCTGGCGATCAAGGACCGGGCGGAGGCGGCCGGCCTGTCGGTCATCGGTCCGACCGACCACGCCATCTTCAAGTCGATCTACTTCTTCGACCCCAGCGGCCACCGGCTGGAGGTCGCCGCCTGGACCGCCACCGGCGACATGATGCAGCGGATGAAGGACGTCGCCCACGAGATGATCGAGGAGTGGAGCGTCACCAAGCAGCCGCCGCGCCACACCGCTTGGCTCCACATCGGCGAGTTCGCCAACTGAGCCGGGACCGCCGGTCCAGGGGGTGGTTCGACCGTAACAAACGCGTTGCATAGTTGCATATGAAACGATACGGTCGGTCCAACAATGGGCGGTGCGGCGCCACGCCGCACCAACCCGCCACCCCCGTCTTCCGGAGCCTGCCCATGTCCAAGAAGTTCGCCTCGCACGCCGATCTGGACGAGAAGACCGTCAGTTTCGACAAGCTGTCGGACAACGCCTACGCCTACACGGCGGAAGGCGACCCCAACACCGGCATCGTCATCGGCGACGACGCGGTGATGGTGATCGACACCCAGGCGACGCCGGTGATGGCGCAGGACGTCATCCGCCGCATCCGCGAGGTCACCGACAAGCCGATCCGCCATGTCGTGCTGTCGCACTACCACGCGGTGCGGGTGCTCGGCGCCTCGGGCTACGCGCCGGAGCAGATCTTCGCCAGCGAGGACACCCGCGACCTGATCGTCGAACGCGGCGAGGCCGACATGGCGAGCGAGATCGGCCGCTTCCCCCGCCTGTTCCGCGCCGTCGAGACCATCCCCGGCCTGACCTGGCCGACCATCACCTTCAAGGGCGCCATGACGCTGTGGCTGGGCAGCCTGGAGGTGCAGCTGCTCCAGCTCGGCCGCGGCCACAGCAAGGGCGACACGGTGGTGTGGCTGCCGCAGCAGAAGATCCTGTTCTCCGGCGATCTGGTCGAATACGGCGCCACGCCCTATTGCGGCGACGCCTATTTCACCCACTGGCCGACGACGCTGGACGCGATCGCCGCGCTGAAGCCGGAAAAGCTGGTGCCCGGCCGCGGCGCCGCGCTGACCACGCCGGAGCAGGTGCAGGAGGGGCTGCGCGGCACCCGCGCCTTCACCAGCGAGCTGTTCGAGCGGGTCAAGCAGGGGGTTGCCGCCGGCCACGACCTGCGCACCATCTACAAGGACACCCACGCCGCCCTGAAGCCGACGTTCGGCCACTGGGTGATCTTCGACCACTGCATGCCCTTCAACGTCACCCGCGCCTATGACGAGGCGACCGGCCACACCGACCCCCGCGTCTGGACCGCCGAGCGCGACCAGGAGATGTGGCGCCAGCTCGAAGGCTGAGGCGCGGCGTCCGGCCGGGGCCTTCAGTCGGTGCCGATCAGGGCGGCGATCTCCTCCTTCGGCAGGGCGGCGATCGCCTCGGCCTGGGCCTGGAGGCGGCTCACCAGCCGGTCGAGCGTCTCCCGCTCCGCCGGGGCGAGGGCGGTCATCAACTGTGCCTCGAAGGCGCGGGCCAGCGGCACGATCTGCTGGTAGACCGTCCGGCCCTTCGGGGTCAGGCTGACGCGGGCGGTGCGGCGGTCGGTCTGTCCGGTGCCGCGGACGATCAGGTCGGCGTCGAGCAGCCGCGCCATGGCGCGGCTGACCTGGACGCGGTCGATGGCGGTCAGGGCGGAGATGGCGGTGCCGCTCAGCGCCTCGTCCTCGTCCAGCCCGCCGAGCACGGCGATGATGCGCCATTCCGGAATGGTGATGGAGAAACGGTCGGCGTAGAGCGTCGCCACCGTCTGGCTGACCAGTGTCGCCAGGACATGCAGGCGGTAGGGCCAATGCCGGTTCAGCGCGAAAATGTCTTGCTCGGTCATCGCGTTCCCTGCCGCTCGGTTTGGACGTCTGGACATACCCGAACCCCGCCGACCGGAACAGGGGCAAGCGCAGTCCCGCTTGATCCGCAGTCCCGCTTGTTCCTTGGAGGGCGATCGGCCTCCGGCAAAAAAATCGACGGGGCGGTGAAATTGGGTCTTGCCATCGGGAAAGCGGCTTCGTATAACCCCGCTCCCTTGCGCGGGTGTAGCTCAGTTGGTTAGAGCGCCGGCCTGTCACGCCGGAGGCCGCGGGTTCAAGTCCCGTCACTCGCGCCATTTTCCCTCCCCCTTTCGGATGTTGCGGATTATGGCGGCTGCCCCACCGGGCGGCTTCGCGCTATCATACCCTTTCGCCGTGTTCACGATGCGACCGATGGCCCCGGATTCCTGTTGAGGATCCCGCCGGCCCAACGGTCGCGCACAGCCGGGGGGAAGCGCTTATGCTGCCGTCACATCCACAGCGTCTGTTGGACAAGGTCGCCGTCGTCACCGGCGGCGGGTCGGGCTTCGGCGAGGGCATCGCGCGCCGCTTCGCCGCCGAAGGGGCCCGCGTCATCGTCGCCGACCTGGACGAGGCGGCGGCCGGCCGGGTGGCCGACAGCCTGGGCGAAACCGCGCTGGCCGTCCGCGCCGACGTGTCGGTGGGCGAGGATTACGAGGCCATCGTGTCGGCGGCGATCGGCGAATTCGGCCGGCTCGACATCCTGGTCAACAACGCCGGCTACACCCACCGCTTCGGCTCGATGCTGGACGTCGACGAGGCGACCTTCGACCGCATCTTCGCCGTCAACGTCAAGTCGATCTACCACGGCGCCATCCACGCCGTGCCGGTGTTCCGCGCCCAGGGCGGCGGGGTGATCCTGAACATCGCCTCCACCGCCGGCCTGCGGCCGCGGCCGAACCTGACCTGGTACAACGGCTCCAAGGGCGCCGTCATCACCCTGACCAAGTCGATGGCGGCGGAGCTGGCGGCCGACAAGGTGCGGGTCTGCGCCATCGCCCCGGTCGCCGGCGAGACCGGCATGCTCCACCGCTTCATGGGCGAGGACACGCCGGAGCGGCGCGAGCAGTTCCGCTCCACCATCCCGCTCGGCCGGCTGTCCACCCCGGATGACATCGCCAACGCCGCGCTCTACCTCTGCTCCGACGAGGCGGCGTTCCTGACCGGCGTCTGCCTGGAGGTCGACGGCGGCCGCTGCGTCTGAAGCTCGCCGGGCGGTTCGCTGAGGGCGTCGTCCGCGGCGTCCTCGCCCGCGGCGTTCTCCGGGGCGGCGTTGTCCGGCTCGACCTCCGCGACGGCGGCCGGCGGCGGGGCCGTTGGTTCGTCGGCGGGTGGCTGTCCGCCGTCCGCCGGCGCGGGGCTGGGGAAGATCGCTTCCAGCAGCGCGGCGACGTTGTCGGTCGGCCACAAGGCGCCGTAGCCCGGCGCGTTGAGGTCCCAGTCATAGTCGGCGAAGCCGCGGAAGTCGGCGATGACCGGGTCGCTGACCCAGGCCTTGCGCAGCGCCTGCCGCCGCAATTCGGCCGGCACCTCGCTGCGCAGGAAGCCGGTGTAGTCGCTGCCGGCGCCCAGGCTGTCCAGCGGCGGCAGCTCCAACGCCGGCTCCGGCGCCGACCGCTCCGCCACCGGCAGCTCCGCGCCCTCCGGCAGGGCGGGGGCGGGTGCGGGAACGGGCAGGGCGGTCGCGGCCGGTGCCGGCTGATCCGCGGGTGGCGCCGCCGGCCTCGCCTCCCGCTTCATCCGCGACCAGCGGCCGAGGAAGCCTTCGTCGTCGCCGCCGCTCGCATGCTCAGTCATGACGGTGCTCTCCTCCGGCCGGCGGGCGGCGGGCCAGCGCCTCGGGGTCGGCGCGGTCGCGCTTGCGCTTGTGGAAGGGGCGCTCGACGTGGTGGCGGGCGACGAAGCCGTCGATCCACAGCGCCAGCGGGGCCGGCAGCGGCAGCGGCTCGATCACGTCGTCCCCCGCTTCGGCGTGGGTGTCGATCTCGCCGGGATCGACGGTGACGCACAGCAGCCGCATCCCCGGCGCCGGAGCGCCCGGCCGCAGGATGACGTAGGCGCAGGGGCTGCCGCCGTCGAGGTTGTGCTTGTAGTTCTCCGTCTCGGTCGGGAACAGCGCGATCTCGGCGCTGCCGGCGTAATAGCGGGTCCAGCCCGGCCCTTCCGCCACCACGCTCCAGTCGGTCTGGCCGGGGATTGGCGGGACCAGCAGCGCCGGCTGCCAGCGCGCCTCGATCCACGGATTGTCGATGCTCCGCCGTTCGACCAGCACCCCGACGCGGCGGCGTTCGGCACGGTCGGCCGGCGGGTCTGGAGGTTGGCTGGGAACGGGAGAGGCGGCGGGGAACTCGGTGGGCATCGGCGGCGTTCCTGGAAGGCTGGGTGCGGACGGGCCGGAGCGCGGCTCCGTCGCGATACAACGCGCCGGCGGAGCGTTGGTGCCCGCGCCCCGGTCAAGAAGGAACGAACCCGCCGTCCGCCCACACCCGATCGAAACCCCGTAATGGAGGAGAAACCCCGTAATGGAGGAAGGACGCGTCATGCGCACCATCGCCGCCGCCCTGGTCCTGTCGAGCCTGCTGGGCTTCGGCGGCGCCGTCCAGGTCAACGCCCAGACCGCCGCCCAGACCGCCGCCCCGGCCCCGTCCTCGGATGCGTCCCAAGGGGCGTCGAAAGGCGACGCGGCGGCCAACGATCCGGCCGTCCGCGGCAGCCAGGAACCGCATCCCACCCCCCAGGGCACGCGCTCGCCCAACGACGCCTCGTCGGGCGACACCCAGAGCGCCGAGTTGCAGCAGGCGCTCGCCGCCGTCCGCCGGGCGCCGCCCGACCTGAACGGCACCCCGGTGCCGCGCCCCAACGCGCTGGCGAGCGAGCCCGACCAGCCCGACGAGCCGACCCGCTCGCAGAACCCGTCCGACCTGACCAGCCAGGAGGTGAAGTAGGGTTCGTCCCCCCGGCAGACCGTTACCCCGACACCCGGCGGGCGCGGACGCGGATCAGGCCGCTGCCGTCGGGGTCGGCGTGGTCCGGCTTCAGCATCGCGTCGAGCAGCCGGGCGTCGCTGGTCCAGTAGGGGACGTACCAGGACCGGTCGGGGTCCATCACCAGCGCCCGCCGCGTCGCGGCGTCATAGGCGCCGAGCGGGGCGATGTGGCCGACGCCGACGTCGCCGGTCAGCGTTCCCTGGTCGAAGGCCAGCAGGATGACGTCGTCGGCGCTCTGCTCGTTCGAGGCGAGGATGCGGCGCAGCTCGGCCAGCGTCGCGGGCGAGGCGTCGCGCGGGCGCCACACTTCGATGTCCGCCTCGATGCCGAAGGCCTGGAGGCTGCGGCGGACGTAGGTTTCCAGCTCGCCGAAGGACACGCCATCGCCCTCTTCAGCGGTCGCCTCGCGCCAATGGTCGTCGCCCAGCCGGTCGAGCACCTGCTTGGCGGTCAAAAGCCGTTCCGAGGCCAGGGCCGGCAGCCCGCGCAGCGCGTTCAGCATCATCGTCACGCTGGCCAGCGAACAGGAGGCCCCGGTCGTCTGCGGCACGTAATAGGGGCTGAGCGCCCAGTAATCGGGAGCGGCGGCGCTGCGCACATAGTCGGTGGAACGGGTGATCGGCACCGCGTCGGGGCCGAATTTCGGCTTGGTGTCCTGCCCCTGCGCCGACACCGCGACGCAGACCGTCCACAGCGCGATGCCGACGGCAACTTTCAAAGGCTTCATCAGAAAGGGTCTCTGTCCGTCCAGTCCTGGGAGCTTGCGCGGCCCGGTCGGTCCGGACCGACGCGCGGCCCGCATATGGTGCGCTGCAGCGCCAAGGCCAAGCCGGGCCGGACACCGTCCCGTCCCCGCCGGTTCCGCCGCGGGTCGAGGCGTTGCTGACACGGATGTCGCTGAAGCGGACCTTTTCGAAACGGACATGGGCGGAGCCTCCTCTGCTCGACCGCATCGAGCAAAACAGGCCCCGCCCATCTCCGGGCAGCCGCACCGGGGGCTTACCCCCGATGCGCCGTGTCATCCGGTGTCGTCAGACGCCGTCCCAGAAGTGCTCCAGCCCGACCGTTTCGGTGCCGGTCACCCCCATCTTGGCCCAGGCCAGGTCGTGGATGCCCATCGCGAAGGCCGGCGAGGTCGCCTGCAGCGAATAGTCGCCCCAATAGGCGTTGGTGAACATCGGCTTGCCGATGACGTCGTGGTCGCCGTATTTCGGCACGTTGTAGACCAGGTTGCTGTCGATGACGAAGTCGTTGGCGCTCAGCAGCTCGGTGTAGTCGTCGAGCGGCAGCGTGCCCGCCACCACGTTCTTGGTGATGGTGTTGTGGTGGGGGTCGCCGGCGGTGCCGTGCACCGGCTGCCATTCGATGCGGATGAAGTCTTCCTTGTTGTTGGCGATCTCGGCGAAGTTGTTGGTGACGACGTTGTTGTCGCCGCCATGGATCTGCACCGACGCCCAGTCGGCATCCTTGATGAAGTTGTCCTTCACCGTGATCCCGCCGGCCATGTCGTCCAGATAGATGCCGAAGCCCTTCTGGCCGTGCAGCCAGGTGTCGGTGTCGCTGGTGGCGAGGCCGCTGGCGTGCTCGATCCGGTTGCCCTGGATGATCATGCCGGTGTCGACGCTGGACCGGCCCAGGATTTCGATGGCGCCGCCGTCGGCGGTCTCCTGCCCGGTGTAGGAGATCTTGTTGTACTGGATGATGTTGTTGTGGTTCACCGTGTTGGTGGTGCCGCCGTAATCCTTGAACGAGATGCCGTAGCGGGCGCTGTGGTCGATGTCGTTGTTGGAGATGACGTTGTTGTCGACGCCGGTGCCGATGATGCCGGCCACCGCCTTGTGCACCTCGCCGATGTTGCTGATGCTGTTGGCGTAGATGCTGTTGCCGTTGCTGCGGCCGTCCATCTCGATGCCGTTTTCCGCCAGATGGTTCAGCGTGTTGTGGGCGATCTGGTTGTTGGACGAGGCCGATCCCAGGTGGATCGCGGTGCCGACGTTGAGGAAGCTGTTGTCGCTGATGTGGTTGCCGCTGGCCTTCAGCAGCTCCAGCGCGTTGCCGCCGGTGGTGGTGTTCTTGAAGGTCAGCCCGTCGATGGTGACGTCGCTGGCGCCGTTCAGCCGGACCAGCGTGCCCAGCCGCGGGATCTCGACGCCAGTGGAGGCGAAGCCGGAGCTGGCGGCCTTGTACAGCAGCGCACCATCCGTCGAGCGCCAGGCGAACTCGCCCGCCTGATCGACGTAGGAGGCGTTGTTCAGCAGCTTGTAGGTGGTGCCCTCGGCGAAGGGCAGGGAGGCGCCGTTCTTCAGCGTGATGGTGTGGGTGGTGGCGTTGAAGCCGGCGATGCTGGTCAGCGTGTCGCCCAGCCGTTCGGCGTCCATCACCTGGATCAGCGTGCCCGGCTGGATGTCGGACGAGGTCACCTCGGTGCCGTGGGAGCGGATGGACCAGCCGCTCGGCCCGGTCGAGGCGGCGTCGGCGAAGTGCCAGCCGGTGGTGGGGTCGGCGCTGTCATAGGCGTATTTTTCCGCCAGATGCTGGCGGGCGTCGCCGACGATCAGGTCGAGGTTGCTGGCGGTGGCGAGCTTGGCCGAATAGAGGCCGTTGCCCTCGCTGGTGAAGCTCTTCACCACTTCGCCGCCGCTCAGCACCGGCGTCTCGCCGGGGTAGTTCTGGAAATGGTGCCCGTTGTCGAGCGCGGTCAGTTCCAGCGTCTTGGTCAGGTGATAGGTGCCCTCGCGGACATAGGTGGTGTCGATGGCGGTGTTGGCCCGCATCGCGGCCTGCGCCTTCTCCAGGCTGGCGAAGGGACCGTCGGTGCCGTCGGCGTTCGGCGCCGACAGCTTGCCCGACCAGGTGTCCTTGCCGTTGGTGGCGACGTAGAAGGCCGGCTTGGTCGGCGCGGTCGGAACCGGGTCGGGGGTGGTGCCGACGGCGCCGAACAGGTCGGCGCCGGCCTTGATGTTCAGCGCGCCGCCCCAGTACATCCCCTCCTGGCCCGCGACCACGTCCTTGCCGTCGACGACGCCCTTGTCGTAGGTGACGATGCTGCTGGTGGCGGCGACGGTGTGGCCGTTGATGGCGACCGACTTGACGAACAGGTTGCGGTCGACGCCGTTCACCGTGGCGTCGTTGTCGTAGACGATCTGCACGTCGTGGGCCTTGGTCGGATCGACGTTGGCCTTGAAGCTGTAGGGGGCGGCGGTGCTGGTGGTCGCCTTGCCGTCGCCGATGACCTGCCCGTCGACCAGCAGCTTGAAGTGCGGCGCGACGCCGCCGGCCGAGACGCCGTAGGCATTGACGACGATGTCGACCGCCGAACTCGGGGCCGGCGGCGGCGGGGGCACGTAGGCGCCGCCGAAATACTCCTCCGGCACGCCGAAGGTCAGGGCGCCACCCCAATAGAGCCCCTCCTGGCCGGCGACGACGTATTTGCCGTCCACCGGGCCCTTGTCGTAGGAGGCCATGTCGGAGGTCGAGGCGATGGTCTGGCCGTCGATGTTGATCGACTTGACGAACAGGTTGCGGTCGACGCCGTTCACCGTGGCGTCGTTGTCGTACCAGATCTGGATCTTGTGGGCCTCGTTCGGGTCGACGTTGGCCGTGAAGGTGTAATTGGTGGCGGAGGTGGCGGTGACCCAGGCGTCGCCGACGACCTGGTCGTCGACCAGCAGCTTGAAGTGCGGCGCCTGACCGGCGGCGCTGATGCCGTAGGCATTCACCTTGATCGTCGTGGTCATCGAGGCGGCGGCCTCGGTCGCGGTGTCGGCCGGGGTGGACGGGAACATCGTGGCGGGCAGCGCGACGTTCAGCGCGCCCGGCCAGTACATCTCGGTCTGCCCGGCGATGACGTTCAGCCCGTCGACCTTGCCGGTGTCGTACTTCACCGACGGGTCGATGGCGAGGACGGTCTTGCCGTCGATCTCGAACGACTTGACGAACAGGTTGCGGTCGACGCCGTTAACCGTGTCGTCGTTGTCATAGACCAGTTGCAGCGCGTGGGCCTTGTCCGCCGGCACATTGGCCGTGAAGACGTAACGCGACTGGGTCGCCGAGGCGACCGTGGCCTCACCGATGCTGGCACCGTCCAGAAGCAATTGGAAATGCGGCCATTTTCCGCCGGCGGCGGCGCCCCAGGCGTTGACCGCGAACGTGACTTGGATCGTGCCGTCGGTGTTGGTGGTAGCCATTTTGGAACTCCGCTTTTTGGGTACTGCCTTGTTCCGCAGGCTGGTCTGTTAGGCTTAACGGGGTACTAACCCTTTTGGTTAGGAAATTATGAATGGCCCCCTTTTCCGTGGCATGAATGAGACAAAAAACGGCCGCAGCGTTTGCTGCGGCCGCATGGGGATAGTGGAATGGGATGGTGATCGAGTCCGGTCGAAGACCCGGCAAGCATAAGCGTGGGCTTTGCCGCGAGCGTGACCGCTTTCTATTTCGCACTGCGGCAAACCAGCCGCAGTTTTGGCCGGAAGTGCTGGCCGGGTGAACGCGGTCACTCGACCTTGCCGACACCCTTCATGACGTCTGCCATGTTCTCGTAACGGCCGTCCGGCATCTTTTCGAGGATGTCGAGGATGTCCTTGTCGGCGCCCTGCTTCTTGGCGTGCTGCGCCACATCGGCCTTGTCGGCGGGGAAATCGATCCCCTTCAAGTGGTGCGAGATGTTGGCCGGGGAATGCCCTCCAAGACCACGGGTCATCGGATTCTCCTGTCTGTCGTGTCCTGCGGCGGGTGTCGCCGGACCCTGACCAACAGGACCGATTCCGGAATGTCGCGGCTGCACCGAAGGCGGATTGCCGTCAGTCCGGGCGCACCACACCCTTGCGCAGCACGATGTTGCCGTAGAGGCGACGTTCCCCCGACGCGACCAGCGCGTAGGCGCCCTTCACCCGTTCGTAGAAGGCGGGGCCGTGCAGCGGCACCAGGGTCATGGCCGGCTCGAAGCGGGCGACGGTCTCGGCCAGTTCGGCCATCACCGGCTCCACCCGGTCGGGCTGGCCGGCGATGCCGGGGCGGAAGGCGGCGTGCTCGACGAAGTCATCCAGCGGCATCACCGACAGGATCGCGTCGACGATGGCCGGGGCGTCGTGCCCGTCCATGCGGACCAGCCGCCGGGCGTCGGTGTCCGCCGGGTAGTTGGCGTCGACCACCGCGATCTCGTCGCCATGCCCCATGGCGCGCAGGATCCGCAGCAGATCCGGCCCCAGCAACGGATTCAGTCCTTTCAGCATGTTGTCCCCCCGGTTGTCGGTCCGCCGGCCGTTCCGCGCCAGAAGCAACGAACGGACCGCATCGCGGCACATTTTGAAGCTTCGTTACCATACCGACGGCCCTGGTGAACGTCCATGGCTTAAATCACCGTGAATTATGTATTGACCGAGGATCGTTCGTATGGGAAATTATGCGCAACGACGCTGCTTATGATCGGCAAGGTCAGGGGGCGGCGACCAGGGGAGGGGCGGGTGTCCTACGTCGCATACGCAAACGGTCCGATCGGGGGCGGCCAGACGACCGGAAACGGCCAGGGCAGCAATTCGGTCAACCTGCGTCTGTTCAACGAACGGGTGATCCTGAACGCGCTGCGCCGCCTGGGCGCCGCGTCCAAGGCCGACCTGTCGCGCACCGTCAGCCTGACCAGCAACACCGCCGGCATCATCGTCAAGGAGCTGGAGGAGCGCGGCCTGATCCGCAGCGAAGGCAAGCGGTCGGGGGCGCGCGGCCAGCCGGCGACGCTGCTGTCGCTGAATCCGGAAGGGGCCTATTCGATCGGGGTGAAGGTCGGGCGCCGCTCGGTCGACACCGTGCTGGTCGATTTCTGCGGCCATGTCGTGGAGCGCCGCCATCACGAGCGCGACTTCCCGATGCCGGAGGAATCGCTGGCGCTGGCGCTGGGCGACATCGCCGACATGCAGGGCGGCCTGCCGGCCGGCGGCCGCGACCGTCTGGTCGGCATCGGCGTCGCCGCGCCCTACAACATGGGAAGCTGGCGGCGGGAGCTGGACATCCGCTTCGACGCCTACACTGTGTGGAACGACGTCGACATCGCCGCCCAGCTCGGGGCGGCGACCGGGCTGCCGGTGTTCCGCGAGAACGACGGCACCGCCGCCGCGGTGGCGGAGATGTTCCAGGGCTGCGGCCGCGAGCTGGAGAATTTCGTCTATCTGTTCATCGGCTCCGCCATCGGCGGCGGCCTGGTGATGAACGGCCAGTATTACCGGGGCATCACCGGCAACGCCGGCGACATCGGCCTGATGCCGGTGGGGCCGTCGCGCCTCGCCTCCGCCCCGCGCCCGACCCACAGTTGCGACATCCTGCTGACGCGGGCGTCGATCAACTCGCTCATCCGCCATCTGCGCGCCAACGGCGTCGAGGTCGCGCTGCGCAGCGAGCTGGAACAGGCCATCCCGCTCCATCCGGCGCTGGTGGCGGAGTGGCTGGACGACGCGGCCAACGCGCTGGTGATGCCGCTGCTGTCGGCCGCCTGCCTGCTGGACGTCGAGGCGATCGTGATCGACGCCGACCTGCCGATGCCGGTGCGCCGCGACCTGGAAACCCGGCTCAACCGTTATCTGGACGAGGCGGTGCCGGAGGCGCGACGACCGCCGCCGCTGCGGCTCGGCCAGATCGGCCGGCACGCGGCGGCGCTGGGGGCGGCCATCCTGCCGCTGCACCTCAACTACAGCCCGAGCCGGGAAATCCTGGTCAACCAGTAGAGTCCAATCAGCAGAGTCCACTCAGCGACGTCCGGGCAGAAAAGCCGGCACCAAGCCCGGCGACCCGAACCAACCACCGGAGGAACCCTCATGGGTGCGACCGCCATGTTCGTGCCGACGCCGGTCGTGCGTCCGCCGATTCTTGAAATGCGCGGCATTTCCAAGACCTTTCCGGGCACCAAGGCGCTGAACGACGTGCGTCTCGACGTGCGCTCGGGCGAGATCCTGGCGTTGATGGGCGAGAACGGGGCGGGCAAGAGCACCCTGATGAAGGTGCTGTCGGGCGCCTACCAGGCCGATCCGGGCGGCGAGATCCTGATCGACGGCCAGCCGGTGACGGTCGGCGGTCCACAGGACGCGCGCGACCACGGCATCGCCATCATCTACCAGGAACTGTCGCTGCTGCCCAACCTGACGGTGGCGGAGAACATCTTCTTCGGCCGCGAGCGGTCGCGCTTCGGGCTGGTCGACCGGGCCGGCATGCGCGAGGACTGCCGCGGCGTGCTGCAGCGGTTGGGCGCCACCTTCGGCCCCGAAACCCTGGTGCGCGACCTGTCGATCGCCGAACGGCAGATGGTGGAGATCGCCCGCGCGCTGCACACCCGCTCCAAGCTGCTGGTAATGGACGAGCCGACGACCACCCTGTCGGCGCGCGAGACCGACCGGCTGTTCGCCCTGATGCGCCAATTGCGCGGCGAGGGACTGGCGATCATCTACATCAGCCACCGGATGGACGAGATCTACGCGTTGGCCGACCGCGTCGCCGTGCTGCGCGACGGCTCCTACGTCGGCACACTGGAGCGCGAGGAGCTGAGCGCCGACCGGCTGGTCCGCATGATGGTCGGCCGCGACCTTGCCGGCTTCTACAAGCACGACCACCAGAATCTCCGCTCGCCCGGCGCCCCGGTGCTGGAGGTGGAGGGGCTGACCGACGGCGGACGCCGGGTGCAGCCCGTCAGCCTGACCCTGCGGGCGGGCGAGGTTCTGGGGCTGGCCGGCCTCGTCGGGGCCGGCCGCACCGAGTTGGCGCGTCTGATCTACGGCGCCGACCCGTTGGCCGGCGGCACGGTGCGCGTCGGGGGGGCGACGTTGACGCGGCCCACCCCCGCGGCCGCCCTTGCCGCCGGCCTCGCCTACCTGACCGAGGACCGCAAGGCCCAGGGCCTGTTCCTCGACATGTCGGTGCAGGACAACATCAACTTCTTCGTCTGCGGCGACGACGCCCGCGCGGGCGGGCTGCTCGACCGCGGCCGCGGCCGGACGCGGGCGGGCGACGCGATCAAGGCGCTGGGCATCCGGGTCGACCGGCCGTCGACCAACGTCGGCGCCCTGTCCGGCGGCAACCAGCAGAAGGTGCTGCTGTCGCGCTGGCTGGAGGCCGGTCCGCGCGTGCTGATCCTGGACGAGCCGACGCGCGGCATCGACATCGGCGCCAAGGCCGAGATCTACCGCACCATCGACCGGCTGGCCCGCGAGGGCGTCGGCGTGCTGGTGATCTCCAGCGAACTGCCGGAGCTGATCGGCATCTGCGACCGCGTCCTGGTGATGCGCGAAGGGCACATCACCGGCGAGGTCGGCGGCGACAGCGGCCGCCCCGTCACCCAGGAGAACATCATGGCGCTGGCCACCGGCGTCACGCTCTGACGCTCCGCCGTCCGGCGCAAACACGAAAAAAAGCCGAAGCCGGCAGTGGAAGGCCGGTATTGGAAGGAAGGATACGCCGCGATGATCGCCAACCTGAACACGCCCGGCCTGCCGGCTTCCGACGCGGTCGCCCTGTCGGCTGCCCGGCGGCAAAGGCTGCGCACCGCCCTGCAGGTCGCCGGCATGCTGCCGGTGCTGGTGCTGATCTGCATCGCCTTCGATCTGGCGACCGGCAAGTTCCTAACCGGCCGCAACATCGCCATCGTCGCCCAGCAGGCGGCGATCAACATCGTGCTCGGCGCCGGCATGACCTTCGTCATCCTGACCGGCGGCATCGATCTGGCGGTGGGCGCGGTGCTGGCGGTGTCGGCGGTGACCGCGGTGACGCTGTCGCTGACCGGCGCGGCCTGGATGGCGATCCCGGTGGCGCTGCTGAGCGGGCTGGCGCTGGGCGCGCTGAACGGCAGCCTCGTCGCCTTCTTCCGCCTGCCGCCCTTCATCGTCACGCTGGGCGCCATGACCGCGGTGCGCGGCCTCGCCCGCCTGCTGGGCAACGACACCACGGTGTTCAACGCCGAGCTGCCCTTCGCCTGGATCGGCAACGCCCAACTGTTCGGCATTCCCTGGCTGGTGGTGATCGCGCTGGCCGTCGTCGCGGTCAGCTGGTTCATCCTGCGCCGCACGGTGCTGGGCGTGCGCATCTACGGCGTCGGCGGCAACCCGGACGCGGCGCGGCTGTCGGGCATCAAGGTGTGGGCGGTGCTGATGTTCGCCTATTGCGCCTCGGGCGTGCTGGCGGCGCTGGGCGGCGTGATGTCGGCGGCCCGCACCTACTCGGCCAACGGGGCGCAGCTCGGCACCGGCTATGAACTCGACGCCATCGCCGCGGTGATCCTCGGCGGCACCAGCTTCGTCGGCGGCATCGGCACCATCATCGGCACCCTGGTCGGCGCGCTGATCATCGCGGTGCTGTCGAACGGCCTGATCCTGATGAACGTCACCGAGATCTGGCAGCTCATCATCAAGGGTCTGGTGATCGTCGGCGCGGTCGCGCTCGACCGGTACCGCAACAAGGGCAGCGCCCGCACCTGAGCGGCCGTCACCCGTCCTTCACGAGCCACAACAACAAACCGTTCAAACCTGGAGGAATCGCATGATCAAGAAGACGTCCCTGCTGCTCGCCACTGCTGGCCTCATCGCCGCCGCCACCCCGGCGCTCGCCAAGGACCTGACCTCGATCGGCGTCACGGTCGGCAGCCTGGGCAACCCGTTCTTCGTGCAGATCGTCAAGGGCGCCGAGGCCAAGGCCAAGGAGCTGGGTGGCGCCAAGGTCAAGGTCACCGCGGTGTCGGCCGACTACGACCTGAACAAGCAGTCGACCCAGATCGACAACTTCATCGCGTCGGGCGTCGACATGGTGCTGGTCAACGCCGCCGATCCGGAAGCCATCGCCCCGGCCATGGCGCGGCTGAAGGCGGCCGGAATCGTCGCCGTCGCGGTGGACGTCGCCGCCAAGGGCGCCGCCGCCACGGTGACCACCAACAACATCGAAGCCGGCGAGAAAGCCTGCGGCTACATCGCCGACAAGCTGGGCGGCAAGGGCAACGTCGTCATCATGAACGGCCCGCCGGTGTCGGCGGTGATCGACCGCGTCAACGGCTGCAAGCAGACCCTGGCGAAGAGCGCCGGGATCAAGGTGCTGTCCGACAACCAGAACGGCAAGGGCTCGCGCGAAGGCGGGCTGGAGGTCATGATTGGCCTGCTGACCGCCTTCGACAAGATCGACGCCGTCTTCACCATCAACGACCCGCAGGCGATCGGCGCCGATCTGGCCGCCAAGCAGTTGGGCCGCAACGACCTGTTCATCACCTCGGTCGACGGCGCGCCGGACATCGAGGCGGCGCTGAAGCAGCCCGGCAACCTGGTGGAGGCGTCGTCGGCCCAGGACCCCTACACGATGGCGCAGAAGGCGGTCGATGTCGGCTACCAGATCCTGCAGGGCAAGCCGCCGGCCCAGACCGTGACCCTGATCCCGGCCGACCTGATCACCCGCAAGAACGTCAACGAGTACAAGGGCTGGACGTCCAAGTAAGACTGTTCTCAAAAGTTACGACCTGCGGTCGGAACTTACCCTCAAACGCCGGGCGGTCCGCCTCCGCGGACCTTGGCTTCGCGGGCCTGTGCCCGCGCGGCCGCCGTCGCGGCCGTTACCGCAGGACCAAGCAGGGAAGGAACCCGTTCCATGTCCGCCGCCATCCACGCGCTCTGTCTGGGCGAAGTGCTGATCGACTTCGTGCCGACCGTCACCGGCCGCGACCTGCGCACCGCCGAGGCCTTCCAGAAGGCGCCCGGCGGGGCTCCGGCCAACGTCGCGGTCGGGCTGGCCCGGCTGGGCGGCAGCCTGACGAGTGGAATGATCGCGAAGGTGGGCGACGACGGCTTCGGGCGGTTCCTGGTGCAGACCCTGGCCGACGCCGGGGTCGACACCGCGCTGGTCCGCAGCGATCCGGCGAACCGCACGCCGCTGGCCTTCGTCTCGCTGGCCGAGGACGGCGACCGCGAGTTCCTGTTCTACGGCGAGCCGTGGGGCACGCTGGCGCCCGCCGACATCGACCACGCCGCGGTGGCGGCGGCCGGCCTGCTGCATTTCGGGTCGGTCGGCCTGATCGGCCAGTCCTCGCGCGCCGCCACCTGGGCGGCGGCGGACACGGCGTCGGCCAACGGCCTGACGGTGTCGTTCGACGCCAACCTGCGGCCCGCCTTGTGGCCGGATCTCGGGGCGGCGCGCGCCGCCATCGCCGAAGGGGTGGCCCGCTCCAGCGTCGTCAAGCTCAGCGACGAGGAGCTGGCCTTCCTGACCGGCTCCGACGACCCGGCGGCGGGGCGGGCGCTGTGGCACGACCGCATGCGGGCGCTGGTGGTGACCCACGGGGCGAAGGGTTCCACCTGCCTGACCCGCGACGGTCAGGTCAGCGTCGGCGGCTTCACGGTGCAGGCGGTCGACACCACCGGGGCGGGGGACGCCTTCATGGCCGCCTTCCTCTCCGGCCTGCTGACCGAACCGGACGCCCCGGTGGAAGGGCTGTGCCGCTTTGCCAACGCGGCCGGCGCCCTGGCCACCACCCGCCGCGGGGCGATTC
Organism: Azospirillum sp. TSO35-2; assembly: GCF_003116095.1. GTDB lineage: Bacteria > Pseudomonadota > Alphaproteobacteria > Azospirillales > Azospirillaceae > Azospirillum. The sequence goes on along the minus strand of NZ_LGRA01000008.1, from coordinate 1,262,500 downwards.
CCGCGATGCCCACGCGCGCCGAGGTCGAGGCGCTGCTGGGCGAAGTCCGTTTGTAACGCCTGTGTAACGGCGGCACAGCTCTGAAAAGGCGCTGTTACCAAACAATCAGCTCGGCGAACCTGCTGCGCGCTACAGTTCTCCGCACAGGCTGCCTGCCGGGCTGATCCGGATCGGGCTCCACCGTTCAATCAGGGAGCATCGAGCGAGAGGCGCCGCGCGCCTCCGGCTATCGGAGGCGCGCGGCGGCAAGCACCGCCCTTGTCCTTGCGCCAGGGCGA
>NZ_LGRA01000008.1:1252710-1262212 GCF_003116095.1 Azospirillum sp. TSO35-2 | reverse complement strand
ACAGCTTCGCTTCGGAGGTGACACGCGTTGCCCGCGAGGTGGGCTCGGAGGGCAAGCTGGGCGGTCAGGCGCAGGTCAAGGGCGTCGGCGGCACCTGGAAGGATCTGACCGACAGCGTGAACGCGATGGCGACCAACCTGACCGGTCAGGTCCGCAACATCGCCGAGGTGACGACCGCGGTCGCGAACGGCGACTTGTCGAAGAAGATCACCGTCGATGTGAAGGGCGAGATTCTGGAGCTGAAATCCACCATCAACACCATGGTGGACCAGCTCAACAGCTTCGCCTCGGAAGTGACGCGTGTGGCGCGCGAGGTGGGGTCGGAGGGCAAGCTGGGCGGTCAGGCGCAGGTCAAGGGCGTCGCCGGCACCTGGAAGGATTTGACCGACAACGTGAACGCGATGGCGACCAACCTGACCGGTCAGGTCCGCAACATCGCCGAGGTGACGACCGCGGTCGCGAATGGCGACTTGTCGAAGAAGATCACCGTCGACGTGAAGGGTGAGATTCTGGAGCTGAAATCGACCATCAACACCATGGTGGACCAGCTCAACAGCTTCGCCTCGGAAGTCGCCCGCGTGGCGCGCGAGGTCGGCATCGAGGGCAAGCTGGGTGGACAGGCGCAGGTGCGCGGCGTCGGCGGGACGTGGAAGGATCTGACCGACAACGTGAACATGATGGCGGCCAACCTGACCGGTCAGGTCCGCAACATCGCGGAAGTGACAACCGCGGTCGCCAAGGGCGATTTGTCGAAGAAGATCACCGTCGACGTGAAGGGCGAGATCTTCGAGCTGAAATCCACCATCAACACCATGGTGGACCAGCTCAACAGCTTCGCCTCGGAAGTGACACGTGTCGCGAGAGAGGTGGGTTCGGAAGGCAAGCTGGGCGGTCAGGCGAAGGTGGAGGGCGTCGGCGGCACCTGGAAGGACCTGACCGACAACGTGAACATGATGGCGGCCAACCTGACGGGTCAGGTGCGCGGCATCGCCAGCGTCGTCACCGCGGTCGCCGACGGCGACCTGAAGCGCAAGCTGGCGGTGGACGCCAAGGGCGAGATCGCGGCGCTGGCCAACACCATCAACGGCATGATCGACACGCTGGCCACCTTCGCCGACCAGGTCACCAACGTGGCGCGTGAGGTGGGCATCGAAGGCAAGCTGGGCGGTCAGGCCCGCGTGCCCGGCGCCGCTGGCCTGTGGAAGGACTTGACGGAGAACGTCAACCAGTTGGCGGCAAACCTGACCACCCAGGTGCGCGCCATCGCCGAGGTGGCGACCGCGGTGACCAAGGGCGACCTGACCCGTTCCATCACCGTGGAGGCGATGGGCGAGGTCGCGGCGCTGAAGGACAACATCAACGAGATGATCCGCAATCTTCGCGACACGACGCTGAAGAACGCGGAACAGGATTGGCTGAAGACCAACCTCGCCAAATTCACCCGCATGCTGCAGGGCGAACGCGATCTGGTCACCGTCTCCAACATGATCCTGTCGGAGATCGCGCCGCTGGTGAACGCCCAGCATGGCGTCTTCTACGTCGCCACCCGTGACCGCGACGAAGCGCTGCTGGAACTGGTCGCCTCCTACGCGCTGAAGGAGCGCAAGAACCTGTCCAACCGCTTCGGCCTGAAGGAAGGGCTGGTCGGGCAGTGCGCCTACGAGAAGAAGCGCATCCTCCTCACCAACGTGCCGCGCGACTATGTGTCGATCAGCTCCGGCCTGGGCGAGGCGCCGCCGTTGAACATCATCGTGCTGCCGGTCCTGTTCGAGGACGAGGTCAAGGCGGTGATCGAGCTGGCGAGCTTCAGCCGCTTCAGCGAGACGCACCAGAGCTTCCTGGAGCAGTTGACCGAGAGCATCGGCATCGTGCTGAACACCATCGCCGCCAACATGCGCACCGAGGGGCTGCTGAAGCAGTCGCAGCGCCTGACCACCGAGCTGCAAAGCCAGCAGGAGGAGCTGAAGACCACCAACGAGCGGCTGGAACAGCAGGCCGCCTCGCTGCGCAAGTCGGAAGAGCTGCTGAAGGCCCAGCAGGAAAAGCTGACCACCACCAACGAGGCCCTGGAAGACAAGGCCGAACAGCTCGAACAGCAGAACATCGAGGTCGAGCGCAAGAACCGCGAGGTCGTGCTGGCCAAGGCGGCGCTGGAGGACAAGGCGGAGCAGTTGGCGCTGACCTCCAAGTACAAGTCGCAGTTCCTCGCCAACATGAGCCACGAGCTGCGCACGCCGCTGAACAGCCTGCTGATCCTGTCCAAGCTGCTGGCCGACAACCCCGACACCAACCTGTCGGACCGTCAGGTGGAATTCGCCCGCACCATCCACGCCGCCGGGTCCGACCTGCTCGGCCTGATCAACGACATCCTGGACCTGTCGAAGATCGAATCCGGCACCGTCACGCTGGAGATCGGCGAGGTGGTGCTGGGCGACCTGCGCAACCATGTCGAGCGCACCTTCTCGCAGTTGGCGCAGGAAAAGCGGCTGTCCTTCACCATCGAGATGGACGAGGCGCTGCCCCCCAGCATCCAGACCGACGAGAAGCGTCTGGCCCAGGTGCTGAACAACCTGCTGTCCAACGCCTTCAAGTTCACCGACGCCGGCGGCATCACCTTCCGCGTCGCCCCGGCCACCGAAGGCTGGAGCGCCGCGCACCCGACGCTGGGCACCGCGTCGTCGGTGCTGGCCTTCACCGTGCTCGACACCGGCATCGGCATCCCTGAGGACAAGCAGCGCATCATCTTCGAGGCGTTCCAGCAGGCCGACGGCACCACCAGCCGCAAATACGGCGGCACCGGCCTCGGCCTGTCGATCAGCCGCGAAATCGCCCGCCTGCTGGGCGGCGAAATCCGCGTGACCAGCACGGTGGGCCAGGGCAGCGCCTTCACCCTCTATGTCCCGCGCAGCCACGACCCCGCCGCCGAGGCCGCCACCCCGGTGGCGCAGGCGGCGGGCGGCGCGGTGGCGCCGGCCAACCTCCTGACCAAACGCTCGGAGATCGCGCGGCCGATCCTTGCCGCCGGGTCGCCGGACGGGCTGGGGCTGCTGGAACTGCACCCCGCCGGCGACGACCGCGACCGCATCGCCGCGGGCGAACCGGTGGTGCTGATCGTCGAGGACGACGCGACCTTCGCCTCCATCCTGATCGATCTGGCGCGGGAGAAGGGGTTCCGCACCGTGGTGTCGTCGGTCGGCACCGCCGCGCTGCCGCTGACGCGCAAATACCGGCCGGACGCCATCCTGCTCGACATCGGGTTGCCGGACATGGACGGCTGGGCGCTGCTCGACCTGCTCAAGCGTGACCCGCAGACCCGCCACATCCCGGTTCACGTCATCTCGGCCAAGGACGAGCGGCGGCGCGGTCTGGCGATGGGCGCCTTCGACTATTCGGAAAAACCGGTGGAGCGCGAAGCGATCTTCGACGCGCTGAACCGGGTGAAGAGCTTCAAGGAACGGACGCACCGCAAGCTGCTGGTGGTGGAGAAGGACAGCCCGCAGCCGGGCGCCGTCGCCGCCCTGATCGGCAACGGCGACGTCGAAACCCACACCGTCACCTCGATCGAGGCGGCGATGGCGGCGCTGAGCGCCGAGCGCTTCGACTGCATGGTGCTGGACCTGTCCAACCCGACGCTGTCCGGCCCGACGGCGGCCGACTTCGAACTGGTGGAGTGGCTGCGCACCCGCGACGGCCTCGCCTGGGTGCCGGTGGTGGTCTACATCTCCAACGACGTGGCGCCGGAGGATGAGGCCCGCATGCGCCGGCTGGCCGAAACCGTGGTCCTGAAGAGCGCGCGCTCGCCGGCCGGCCTGCTGGACGAGACGGCGCTGTTCCTGCACCGCGCCGTCGACCGCCTGCCCGACGACAAGCGGCGCAGCATCCTGGATCTGCGCCAGCACGACCCGTCGCTGGCCGGCAAGCGGGTGCTGGTGATCGACGACGACATCCGCAACATCTTCTCGCTCGCCAGCGTGATGGAGGCCCATGCCATCGAGGTGCTGCACGCCGAAAGCGGGCGCGAGGGGATCGAGCGGCTGCGGGCCGACCCGGCCATCGACGTGGTGCTGGTCGACATCATGATGCCGGAGATGGACGGTTACGAGACGATGCGCACGATCCGCGCCATCGACGACTTCCGCAGCCTGCCGATGATCGCCGTCACCGCCAAGGCGATGAAGGGCGACCGCGAGAAGTGCATCGAGGCCGGGGCGACCGACTACATCGCCAAGCCGGTGGACATCGACCATCTGCTGTCGCTGCTGCGGATCTGGACGGCCAGAGGCGGCCGGCCACAGCCGCGCGGGGGGGTGCCGGCATGACCCGTCGCAAGCTCCGCGATCTCCGCGCGGCCGGTCGCCCGCATGGCCGACAGCCGGGCCGCGCCGCGCTGACCGTACCGCCGCCCACCGCCCTCCCGGTGCCGGCCGCACCGGCCTCCCTGCGACCGCCGGGTGGGGCACTTGCCGGATGGGACAACGGGACCATGACGACCGAATCGCATCCGCAGCCGGACAAGGCCGACGTCGCCATCCTGATCGTCGACGACGACCACCGGAACCTGTTCGCCGTGCGCGAGACGCTGGAGGATCTGGGGGCGCAGCTGGTGCTCGCCCGGTCGGGCGAGGAGGCGCTGAAGCACCTGCTGCGCCAGGATTTCGCGCTGATCCTGCTCGACGTCCACATGCCGGGCATGGACGGCTACGAGACGGCGGAGCTGATCCGGCTGCGCGAACGGTCGCGTCACATCCCGATCATCTTCCTGACCGCCATCAACAAGGACGAGACGCACATCTTCCGCGGCTACGCCACCGGCGCCGTGGACTACATGTTCAAGCCGGTCGACCCGCACATCCTGAAATGCAAGGTGGCGGTCTTCGTCGACCTCTACCGCAAGACGGAGGAAATCAAGCGCGAGGCCGAAGCCAAGCAGCGCCTGCTGGACGAGAACGAGCGGGTGCGGCGCGAGATGCGGCAGGCCGAACAGGCGCTGCGCCGGTCGGAGGAGCGGCAGGCGCTGATCCTGGGCCAGTTGCCGATCGTGCTCTACACCGCCGACCTGACGCCGGGCATCCCGTTCCGCTACCTGTCCGACACGGTGCAGGCGGTGCTGGGCCATCCCGCCCGCGCCTTCATCGAGGACGCCAATTTCTGGGAATCCGGGCTGCACCCCGATGACCGGGCGCGGGTGCTGCGCCAGTTGGAATCCATCCACGCCACCGGCCTGTCGACGGTCGAATACCGCTGGCGCTGCCCGGACGGGTCGGAACGCCACCTGCTGGACCAGGCGGTGGTGGTGCGCGACGAGGATGGGGTGGCGCGCGAGCTGTTCGGCACCATCCTGGACGTGACCGAAACCCGGCAGGCGCAGCATCAGCTCGCCCACGCCCAGAAGATGGAGATGGTCGGCCAGTTGACCGGGGGCATCGCCCACGATTTCAACAACATGCTGATGGTGGTGATCGGCAGCCTGGAGCGGCTGGTGCCCGGTCTGGCCGACGATCCCAAGGCGGCGCGGCGGGCCGAGATGGCGTTGCAGGCGGCGCTGCGCTGTTCGGACATGACGCGGCGGCTGCTGACCTTCGCCCGGCGCCAGCAGCTTCACCCCGAACCGGTCGATCTCGGCGCGCTGGTCGCCGGCATGGGCGAGCTGATGGACCGCACGCTGGGCGGTGCGATCACCATCGCCATCGACGCCCCGCCCGCCGGCGGGGAGCCGCTGTGGACCGCGTCGGTCGACCGTTCGCAGGCCGAATCGGCGCTGCTGAACCTCGTCATCAACGCCCGCGACGCCATGTCCGGCGGCGGCACGCTGCGCATCCGCACCGAGAACACCCGCTTCGCCACGCCGCAGACCGCCCATGGCATGAGCGTTCCGGCCGGCGACTACATCCTGCTGTCGGTGTCCGACAGCGGCTGCGGCATGCCGCCGGAGGTGCTGGACCGCGCCTTCGAGCCCTTCTTCACCACCAAGGAGGCGGGCAAGGGCACCGGCCTCGGCCTTGCCATGATCCATGGCTTCGTCAAGCAGTCGGGCGGGCTGATCGGCATCGACAGCGCGCCCGGCACCGGCACCACCTTCCGCCTCTACCTGCCGCGTGCGGCGGTGGAGCCGCCGCGCGGCGCCGGCCCATCCGACGAGGGGGCCGACGTGGCGCTGGCCGGCCATGGCGAGACCGTGCTGGTGGTCGATGACGACGCCGACGTGCGGGCGGTGGCGGTCCAGGCGGTTGCGGCGCTCGGCTACCGGGTGCTGGAGGCCGACGGGGCGGAGGCGGCGCTGGCGGTGCTGGACCGGCAGCCGGTCGACCTGCTGTTCACCGACATCGTCATGCCGGGTGGCCTGAACGGCCGCGAGCTGGCGCGGGAGGGGCTGCGGCGCCATCCGTCGCTGCGGGTGGTCTTCGCGTCGGGCTACGCCAACGGCCCGGAGGCGGCGGTTCCCGACAACGTGGCCGGCGCCCCCGATCAGGAGGGGGCCCAGCGGGCGGCGGTGGGCAGCGCGGAGACGCTGGCCAAGCCCTACCGCGACGGCGATCTGGCCCGCGCCCTGCGGCGCGCGCTGGATCTTCATGCCCCTCTGGCCCCGGTGGAGTCGATGCGGGGCTGATGACGGGGACCGTTGGCGGCGGCGTTTCACGCCGCCCATCAGGCATATCAGGTCAGGTTCTGGTTCATGGTTTTGTCCGACGATGCCCTCGCCCTGCTGCGCCGGTCGATCCGGTCGGTGTGGGCGCTGGAACTGCTGCTGCTGCTGCGCCGCCAATCCGACCGCAACTGGTCGAACGCCGACCTCGTGCGCGAGCTGCGCGGCAGCGAGGTCGTGGTGCAGGAGGCGCTGGTCGGTTTCCTCGGTGCCGGGCTGCTGGTGGCGGAGGCCGACGGCAGCCACCGCTACCGGCCGGCCGCCCCGGTGCTCGACCACTGGGTGGAGGAGATCGCCCAGGCCTACGCCACGCGCCCGTCCGCCGTCATCCGGGAGATCTTCGCGGCGCCCGGCAACAAGGTGCAGGTCTTCGCCGATTCCTTCCGTTTCCGTCTCAACGATTGAGAGGGTTGCCGTTCATGGCGACAGAGATTGGGCAACAGAATCCGATACGATCGGTCCGGGGCAGTTGCGCCGGCAGGGATGCCGCAGCATGGAGGTGATACAGTCCGCGGTCTATCTGCTGTGCTTCGCCGCCAGCCTGCTGTGCATGGCGCTGCTGGCGCGCAGCTACCGGCGGTCGCGCGGCCGCCTGCTGCTGTGGAGCACGCTGTGCTTTGTCGGGCTGGCGCTGAACAACCTGCTTCTGTTCGTCGACGTGGTCGTCCTGCCGACGCAGGTCGATCTGCTGCCGCTGCGCCAGCTCTCCGCCCTGGCCGGGATCGGGGTGCTGCTGTACGGCTTCATCTGGGATGCCGACTGATGTCCCCCACCACCTACAGCTTCATCACCGGGGCCATCGCGGCGCTGTACGCGGTCGCCGGGCTGTTCTTTCTCCGCTTCTGGCGGCGGACGCGCGACGCGCTGTTCGCGACCTTCGCCCTGGCCTTCGCGCTGCTGGCGCTGAACCAGACGCTGGTGGCGCTGAGCGGGCTGGAGCGGGAGGAGCAGAGCTGGATCTATCTGCTCCGCCTGCTGGCCTTCCTGCTGATCATCGTCGCCATCGTCCGCAAGAACCTGGAAGGGCGCCACCGGTAGCGGGCGGCTGTCCCGGCCCGCTTACGTCCGCAAGCTTACTTCCGGCCATCGCCGAAGCGCCGGCAATCCCATTCGTCGCTGCCGGCGGCGGCCCGGCCGCCGTTGGAGGTGCGGTAACGGGGATCGTCGCACTGCCCGTTGCGGGCGTAGCGGTCCTCGGAATACCGGTTGTTGTTGGAATAGTAGCCGCCCTGGCCGCCCCATTCGTTGCCGTAGCCGCTGCGCTGTTCGGAATGGTGCCGCCGATGCCGATAGTCCGGCCGGTCGTCGTCGCCGTCATCCGACCCGCTGGCCGCCAGCACGCCCAAGCCGATCACCGCCGCACCGATCAGCAGCGCCCCGGCCATATCGTCGGAGCCATTTCCAGCGCAGCCCGACACGGCAAGCGACGCGGCCATCGCCGTGGCGACCAGAGCCGATCTGACCATGAGCAACCTCCCCATTTCGAACCATCTTTCGGGTTATTTTCATGATAAACGGTCTGGGCGGACTTTTCATCCAGACTCGTTCAAATTTTCTTTTTGAAATATTTGGTGGTTGCTTTCCGCCGCCTTGCCGGTGCTTTTTTCTCCCGGTCCCGCCTTGCCAAGCCCTTGGCCCGGCCGGCGCGAGGCCGTATGGTCGGGCGGCTGTCGCCGTCACGGGAGTTGAGTGGATGTTCACCGCCAAGATTCTGCTGCTGGGCTCCGGGGAACTGGGCAAGGAGTTCGTCATATCGGCCAAGCGGCTGGGCTGCGAGGTCGTCGCCTGCGACAGCTACGCCGACGCGCCGGCCATGCAGGTCGCCGACGCGGCGGAGGTGTTCTCCATGCTCGACGCCGACGCGCTGCGCGCCGCCATCGCCAAGCACCGCCCGGACTTCATCGTGCCGGAGGTGGAGGCGATCCGCACCGAGGTGCTGCACGAGTTCGAGGATGCCGGCACGACCGTCGTGCCGTCGGCCCGCGCCGCCACCATGACGATGAACCGCGACCGCATCCGCGAGGTCGCCGCGACCGAACTCGGGTTGCGCACCTCGCGCTACCGCTACGCCGAAAGCCTGGAGGAGGTGCGGGCCGGCGCCGAACACACCGGCTTCCCCTGCGTGATCAAGCCGGTGATGTCGTCGTCCGGCAAGGGCCAGAGCACGGTCCGCGACGCGGGCGAGCTTGAAGCGGCCTGGACCTACGCCGTTGCCAACATGCGCGGCGACCGCCGGAAGGTGATCGTCGAGGAGTTCGTCGCCTTCGACTATGAAATCACCCTGCTGACCGTCCGCACCCGCGACGGCATCCTCTTCTGCGAGCCGATCGGCCACCGGCAGGAGCGCGGCGACTACCAGGAATCCTGGCAGCCGGTCGCTATGCCGCAGCGGATGCTGGACGACGCCAAGGCGATGGCGGCGCGGGTGGTCGACAATCTCGGCGGCTACGGCATCTTCGGCGTCGAGTTCTTCGTGACGGCCGACGAGGTCGTCTTCTCCGAACTGTCGCCGCGGCCGCACGACACCGGCATGGTGACGCTGCTGTCGCAGAACCTGTCGGAATTCGACCTGCACGCCCGCGCCATCCTGGGCCTGCCGATCCCGCGCATCGTCTGCCGCGCGCCCTCGGCCTCCGCCGTCATCCTGGCCGACCGCGAGGCGGAGGATTTCCGGATCGAGGGGCTGGCCGCGGCGCTGGCGGAGGGAACGGCGGAGCAGGACGTCGATGTCCGCCTGTTCGGCAAGCCGACGACCCGCAAGAACCGCCGCATGGCCGTGGCGCTCGCCACCGGCACCGACACCGACGACGCCCGCGCCCGCGCGTTGCGGGCGGCGGGGGCGGTTGCGATCCGGTACGC
>NZ_LGRA01000008.1:1151513-1252700 GCF_003116095.1 Azospirillum sp. TSO35-2 | reverse complement strand
GTCGCCGAGGCCGAGCACGGCGGTGCCGTTGGAGATCACCGCCACCAGATTGCCGCGCGCCGTCACCTCGGCCGCACGGGCCGGATCGGCGACGATGTCGTGGCAGGCGAAGGCCACGCCGGGCGAATAGGCCAGCGCCAGGTCGCGCTGGGTCATCATCGGCTTGGTCGCCACGATGGCGAGCTTTCCGGGCTTGCCGCAGCGGTGATAGTCCAACGCAAGAGTCTTGAGGTCGCCGGACATGGGGGCTTCCTTGGGTTGATTGGATCGAGGCTTGTCGGGTCTGCCAGGCCAAGCGGCGCGGCGGCGTGCGTTCCGGAGGCCGAGGGCGCCGCCGTATGCGGCGGGCGCCCGCGGGCGCCCATCTCAGCCGCCGTAGACGAGCCGGGCCAGCAGGGTGGCGATGACGATCATGGCCGCGCCGCCGATGCGGGTGGAGATCTGGGCAAAGGGCATCAGGCCCATGCGGTCCGAGGCGGAGAGGATGGCGACGTCGCCGGTGCCGCCGAGCCCGCTGTGGCACGCCGTGACGATGGCGGATTCGACCGGGAACATCTTCAGCCGGGCGCCGATCAGGAACCCCGACGCGATCATGGCGATGACCGTGACGCCGCAGATGGCGAAATAACCGATCGTGAAGGACGACACCAGTTGCGGCCAGGACACCAGCAGCATGCCCATGGCCACGAGGATGCCGAACGTCAGGTTCGTCGACATGAACTTGTTGATCTGGTAGGCCCCCGCCTCCATCTCGGCCGGGAGGATTTTGGCGAGCTTGAGCAGCGCGGCGCAGATGATCATCAGGATCGGCCCCGGGATCCCGGTGACCGGGGCCAGGAGGGCGCCAAGGATGAAAAAGCCGCAGGACAGCAGGAGGCCCGCGCCCATCAGCCGCAGCTCAAGCGGGCGGTCGGCGCCCTTCTCCGCGAGCAGCTCCTGGTCGTCGCCGGAGCGGACCAGCACGCCGTTGCCGCTGAGGTGCGGGTATTTCTGGCCAAGCCGGTGGAGCAGGCCGCTGCTGATGATGGCGACGACGTTGCCCATCAGGGCAGCCGGAACCATCATCGCAACCAGTTCACCCTGCGGTCGCTGCATGATCTCGGAATAGCCGATCGACAGCGGCAGCACGCCTTCCGCCAGTCCGCCGCCGACGATCGGGATGAGTATGAAGAAGAACGTGTGCAGGGGGTCGTAGCCGAAGAGCAGGCCGACCAGGATGCCGGCCGTGACGGCGGTGAGGGTGCCGCCCAGCAGCGGCACGAACATCCTGAGAAAGCCCTGCACCAGCACGCGGTGCGGCATGCCGAGGATGCTGCCGGCGACCAGGCAGGCGATGTAGAAATACTGGAAATTGGCGACCTTGAAGGTGGTGGTCACCGCTTTCATCATCTCGGGATCCATCACCTTGTACCCGACCAGCGCGGCGGGGACAAACAGGCAGAGGATGGCGGTGCCGCCGATCTGCTTCAGAATGGGCAGGCGGCTGCCCAGTTCGCCCAGCAGAAAGCCCATCAACAGCATGACGGAGAGGCCGCCGATGATGTCGTTGGGCAGCTTCCCGGCGAAGGCCGCGGCGATGGTCACGGCGCTGAGCACGGCGTAGATGGGAAGAGGCAGGGGACCAACCTTGAAGGCCATCACCCGGCGCCATCCCACGCACGGCGGCGCGCCCTCCAGTTTCGAAGCGGCGATTTGCACGTCTGACACGTTATCCTCCATTTTGTTCCTCTGTCGCGCGGTGACAGGGGCGGCGCCCCGCCGGGCCCCGTACAATCAGGGCCCGGCGCGGCAATGGCCGGCGGCTGGCGAATTGATCGGGGTGACGGCGCGCGAGCGCGTCAGCGGAACCAGGGATTGGCGGCGTAATGGCGCGCTTCGAAGCCGCGGATGTCGTCGGCGTGCTGCAACGTGGTGCTGACCGCATCGAGGCCGCGGACCAGCGCGTCCTTGCGCAGAGGCTCGATGGCGAAGGGGATCGCGAGGCCATCGGCCTCGACCCTGATCGTCTGCGCCGGCAGGTCGATGGTCAGCCGGTTGCCGTCGGGTCGGCTGACCCGCGCGACGAGATCGTCGACCACGGACGGCGGCAGCGTCACCGTGAGCACGCCGTTGCGCTGGCAATTGTCGTTGAAGATGCCGGCGAAGCTCGTGCCGATGAGGGCGCGGATGCCGAGCTGCGAGAGCCCCCACACCGCGTGCTCGCGGCTGGAGCCGCAGCCGAAGTTCGGGCCGACGACCAGGAAGCGCGCGCCCGTCCAGGCATCCTTGTTGAGGATGAAGTCGGCGTTGGGACGGCCCGACGGATCGAAGCGCAAAGCGTGGAATACGCCGCGGTCCAGACCCTTGCGATCCACGCCCTTGAGGAACTGCTTGGGCATGATGACGTCGGTGTCGACATTGGGGGCGGCGAAGGGGGCGGCGCGGCCGCTCACCTGCGTGAAGGGGTGCATGAGGCGGCGCTCCTAGGCGAAATCACGGACGTCGGCGAGGTGCCCGGCGACCGCGGCGGCGGCGACCATGGCCGGGCTCATCAGGTGCGTGCGCGCCCCGGGCCCCTGACGTCCCTCGAAGTTGCGGTTGGTGCTGGACGCGCAGCGGTCGCCGGGCTGCAGAATGTCATCGTTCATGGCCAGGCACATGGAGCAGCCGGACTGGCGCCACTCGAAGCCGGCCTCGATGAAGATGCGGTCCAGCCCCTCGGCTTCGGCCTGGTGACGCACCTGGGTAGAACCGGGCACGATCATCGCCCGGACCCCGTCGGCGACCCGCCGCCCACGCAGCACGCGCGCGGCATCCCGCAGATCCTCAATGCGGGAGTTGGTGCACGAGCCGATGAAGGCGTGGCTGATGGCGACAGCCTCCAGCGGCATGCCGGGCTCCAGGCCCATGTAGCCGAGGGCACGCGTCATCGCGCGCCGGCGCACCGGGTCCGTTTCCTCGTCCAGGGCGGGCACCCGCCCGTTCACGGTGGCGGCTTGATCGGGGCTGGTGCCCCACGTCACCATCGGGGCCACCTCTTCGGCGCGGAGCGTGATCTCGCGGTCGAAAACGGCGTCGGGATCGGTCTTGAGCGCGAGCCATGCACGGCGCGCCTGCGCCCACAGGTCGCCCTTCGGCGCTCGCGGGCGGCCCTCGATGTAGTCAAGCACCTTCTGGTCGGCGGCGATCACCGCCCCGCGGGCGCCCGCCTCGACGATCATCGTGCAGATGGTCATGCGGCCCTCGACGCTCATGGTGGCGATGGTGTCGCCGGCGAACTCGACTGCGTACCCGGTCGCGCCGTCCGCGCCGATGCGCCGGATCACCTCCATCACCACGTCCTTGGCGGTGACGCCCAACGGCATCGGGCCGTCGATGGAGATCCGCATCGTCTTCAAACGCCGATACACGAGAGTCTGCGTCGCCAGATAATGCTCGATGTCGGAGGTGCCGATGCCGAAGCCCAGCGCGCCCAGCGCGCCGTACGCGGTCGTGTGGCTGTCACCGGCGGCGACCACCATGCCGGGCATGACAAGTCCCTGCTCGGGCGCGACGACGTGCTCGATCCCTTGACGGGCGTCGAGGATGTCGAAAAGCTCAATCCCGAAATCCCGCGCATTCTCACCGAAATACTCGACCTGCCGAGCGGCTCCGTCGTCCGGCATCGTCCGTGTGCGGTGCGCAGCGGTGGGATTGACGTGGTCGACGACCATCAGCGCCGCCGCTGGGTTCCAGACCTTGCGCCCCGCCTCCCGAAGACCGGAAAACGCTTGTGGGCTGGTGTATTCATTGAGTATTGTGCGGTCGATATACAGAAGAATCTGTCCACTTCCATCGAGTTGACGCACGGTGTGGGCGTCGATGATCTTGTCGTACAGTGTTTTTGAATTGTCCATACTCATCCCCAATGCGCCAATCTTCCAAGACGCGCGAAATTCGTAGCGCTATTATGAATGGGGCGGGTCGGAGTTTCCCAATGCTGTTTGCGAATAAATTTATGCCGACCCAGCGTGCCTTGCCGTTCGCCGCAGGGTGGGAGTTGCGGATTGCTTGGTCGGGTCAGACGGTCGATGTTCAGAGCGTGAAAATCGAAGGCGCGTCGAGAATTCGTTGGAACGCGTCGGGATCAAGGGAGGCAGTCGGTGGAAATAGCATGGCTTGAGGACTTTCTCGCGGTGTTGGAGCATGGCGGCTTCTCCCGCGCCGCCGACGTTCGCCACATCACGCAATCGGCCTTGAGCCGTAGAATCCGGGCGCTGGAGGAATGGGTTGGCACGCCCCTGATCAACCGCACCACCCACTCGATCAAGCTTACGAAATCCGGAGAGGCGTTCCAGGCGACGGCCGAGGACATTGTGCGCCGCCTCGCGGCGGGGCGCACCGAAGCGCTCGAGCTGGCGCAGGGAGAATCCGAGTTGCTGCGGTTCGCGTCAACGAACGCACTGTCATGGGTCTTCTTTCCGGCGTGGCTTCGCGGTGTCGAAGCGACCTTGCCCTTCGAGGTCAGCGTCCAACTGGTCGCCAACCACATGGAGGCCTGCGAGCGCATGATGATCGCCGGACAGGTCCAGTTCCTGCTCTGCCATCATCATGACGCCGCCAAGGCCCAGCTCAACGACGCTCAATTTCGTTCGGTGCATGTCGGGGACGATGTCCTGTTGCCCATCAGCGCTCCTCTGCCGGACGGCGGCGGCCAGCCGATGTTTGCGCTTCCGGGCCGTCCGGGCTCACCCGTCCCCAATCTTTCCTATAGGCCGGAGTCCGGCATGGGGAGAATCGTCGCGGCGGCGCAAGGCTCGTTCCTTTCCAAAGCCTGGCTCAAGCCCGCATTCACGTCGCACTTGGCCAAGCTGTTGGTGGCGATGGCTCTGGACGGACGGGGCATGGGGTGGGCTCCGAGGAGCCTGATCGAGGATTCGCTTGAAAAGGGAGAGTTGGTGCGCGCCGGGGACAGCGGTTGGGACATTCCGATCGAGATTCACCTGTACCGCTCGCGATCCCGTCAATCCAGCGCCGCCGAACGGTTCTGGTCGCACCTCGAAGCCCGCGCCGCCGGAAAACAGAGTGCTTAATCCGAGGCTCATTCACGTGCGCGGTCGTGACGCCCAATCGAACGAGGCGAGCGCAGAGCCGACAACCGAAAGATACATTCTGAGATGGTCCCCGTTTCCCGGACAGTTTGGCGGCTGGAATAAGCTTGGTTCAGGTTCGTGTCACGCCGCCAATCTGATCCGGTCCAGTGTGCCCTCATAGGCCTCTGCCGGGGTTCTGCCGCCGAGCGCCGAGTGTGGGCGTTCGTGGTTGCAATAATCGATCCAGTGGCCGATCCGGGCTCTGGCCTCGCTGCCCGTTTCGAAGGCGTGGAGGTAGACGCATTCGTATTTCATCGAACGCCACAGCCGTTCGATGAAGACGTTGTCCATCCACCGGCCGCGCCCGTCCATCGACACCCGAATGCCAGCAGCGGTCAAGAGGCCGGTGAAACGTGGGCTGGTGAACTGGCTGCCCTGATCGGTGTTGAAGATGTCCGGTCGGCCGTAGCGTGTCATCGCCTCCTCCACGGCTTCGATGCAGAACGCGACGTCCATGGTGTTCGACAGACGCCAGCTCAGAACCTTGCGCGTCGCCCAGTCCATCACCGCCACCAGATAGAGGAAGCCTCGGCGCATCGGAATGTAGGTGATGTCAGCGCACCAGACCTGATTGGGTCGGTCGATGGTCACGTCGCGCAGCAGGTACGGCCAGATCTTGTGCTCGGGGTGCCGCACCGTCGTCTTCGGGCGCTGATAGACCGCCCGCAACCCCATCCGCGCCATCAGGCGGCGAACCCGCTTGCGGTTGACCTGATGGCCGTGCCGGCAGAGATGCCGAGTCATCTGCCGGCTGCCATACCAGGGCGTTTCCAGGAACAGCCCGTCGATCAGCCGCATCAGCTCCAGGTTCTCGGCCGGTTCGCCTTTGGCCGGTCCGTAGTAGCTGGACCGGCTGATCGAAACCAGCTCGCACTGTCGCGTGATCGACAGCCGCGGATGATCCGCCTCGACCAGCTCCCGCCTCCGACCGATGCTCATCGACCGGAGGCCTTGCGCAAAAAATCCCGCTCCACGACCAACTGGTCGATCATCGCGTGCAGCTTCTCCACCTCGCCCTGATGGCTGGTTTCAGCCGCTTCAGCCTTGCCGGAAAACACCCCGGCCATCCCCTCCATCGCCTGCTTCTTCCAGGCGTTGATCAGCGTCTGGTGTACGCCGTGCTTGGCGACCAACTGCGACACCGTAAGCTCGCCCCGGATCGCCTCCAGCGCCACCTTCGCCTTGAACTCTGCCGAATACCGCTTCCGTTTCCCCGTCATCGGGTCCGTCCTTCTTCCTGGGCGAACCAAGCTCATCCGACTGTCCGGGAAACGGGGACCACGTTAGTCGTCAGGATCACGCCACGATACTTTCGCACGGTGAAGCCGAAGAAGTCGAAGGCTTCTGCCAAAGCCGCGCTGTGCATTCACGGCACGCATTGAGATTTCGCGCCGGTCTGCATCATCCATCCTTCGGGAGACGGTGACAGGGCAACGGCTTTAACCTGCATCAAGAGGCGATCCCGGCAGGTCCGATAGACTGTGTCCGGCACACCCGTGATCGGAACCGACGTGATGATCAGGTCCATCGCCGACGCCTCAGGAGGCGCGCAGGGGATCACCTTCCCCTGGGAGCGCAGCTATCCTCCCGGATTGGATTGGCGTCGCCCGCCGCCGGCGCGGCCCCTGCCTGAACTGCTCGAGGAGGCGGCCGCGACCCACCGGGACCGGTCCTGCATGGATTTCCTCGGGCGGCGCCATTCCTTCGGTGAAACCCTCGATCGGGTCGAAAGGACCGCCAAGGGGCTGCAGGAGCTGGGCGTCGGCGAGGGGACACGGGTCATGCTTCTGCTGCCCAACTGTCCCTATTTCGTCATCGCCTTCTATGCCATCCTCAAGGCCGGGGGGACGGTGGTGAACGCCAACCCGCTGAACGCCGAACTGGAGCTTGAGCGGCAGATCGCCGACTCCGCCGCCGAAATCCTGATCACGCTCGACCTGCCGAGGTTCCAGACCACCCTGTCGGCGGTCGGATGGCCGGGCCGGCTGCGTCGGATCATCGTCGCCTCCCTGGCGGAAAGCCTGCCATTCCCGAAGAACTGGCTGTATCCGCTGTTCCACCGGGAGGACATCGCCGACTTTCCGGATGACGGGCGCCATCTCTCCTTTTCCAGTCTGCTCGCCAACGACGGCCGCTGTGTTCCGATCGGCATCGATCCGCAGCATGCCCCGGCCGTCATCCAATATACCGGCGGCACCACCGGACTGCCCAAGGGGACGGTCCTCACCCATGCCGGTCTCTCCGTGAATGCCTGCCAGTGCCGGGACTGGCTCACCGGAAGCGCCGTAGCACAGGAGCGCCTCCTTGCGGTTCTGCCGCTGTTCCATGTCTTCGGCATGACCGCGGTGATGAACTTCGGCATCGCGCTCGGCGCCGAGCTGGTGTTGCTGCCGCGCATCGACGTGCGGGAGATTCTTGCCACCATCCAGAGCAAGCGCCCGACCATCATGACCGGCGTTCCCCGGCTTTTCCAGGCGCTCATCGACTGCCCCACCGCCGCCCGCCATGATCTGTCGTCGCTGCGGCTGTGCATTTCGGGCGGCGACAGCCTGCCGCCGCTGCTGCAGGAGCGCTTCCAGGCGATGACCGGCAGCAGGCTGGTCGAGGGGTACGGCCTGACGGAGGCCTCACCCGTCGTTACCTGCACCCCCTACGACGGCGCCACCAAGCCGGGTTCGGCCGGGCTGCCCCTGCCGGGCACCATCGTCGAGATCGTGTCCGTGGAAGACGGCACGACGCCGCTACCGGTCGGCCGGGTCGGGGAAGTGTGTGTCAGGGGTCCCCAACTCATGGCCGGCTATTGGAGCGACGACGAAGCGACCGCAAGGGCGCTGGCCGGCGGACACCTCCACACGGGCGACATCGGCTTTCTTGACGAGGATGGCTATCTCCACATCGTCGATCGGCTGAAGGATCTCATCATTGCCGGCGGGCAGCACGTGTATCCGCGCGTCGTCGAAGCCGCGATCCGCGAACACCCGGCGGTGAGCGATGTCGCCGTCATCGGCGAACCCGATCCGGTGCGCGGCCAAACGGTCAAGGCGTTCGTCGTCGTGAAGCCCGGTGCCGGGCTGTCGGCGGGGGACCTGCACAGCTTCCTTGTTCCCCGCCTGTCCCGTTTCGAGCGGCCGTCGACGATCGAGTTCCGATCCGCCCTGCCCACGTCGATCATCGGCAAAATCCTGAAACGCGATCTGCGGAGCGCAACCGAGCGGCCCGGGCCGCCCGACTTGTGAACCGGCAAGGTGCGAGGGACGCAGAGGTCGGCCTGACGCAGCAGGAGGAGGCATGTCGCGGGGATGGCGGTGGCGGACGAGCGGCGCAAGTGGTTGCTGCGCCACCGGTGCAGGGCCATCCCGGCGCCACGCCTTTTGGACTACCCCAATCGAGTGCAGCCGGTCTTGATGCACGTCAATGCTGCGGACCGTCCGACGGATAGCCTGGATCGATAGCGTGGACCGTCGCACCGGTCCTTCCGGAGACGGCCGATGACTCTGCCGCTGACCGACCACGGATCGAGCCACGGACGCTCGACCACCCCGGCCCCACCAGCCCAGCGCGCCTTCCGGCACTCGGGCTGGCTGTTGGGGATCCTGCTCACGCTGTTGGGCGCGGCGGGGCTGCTCTATCACACCATGGGCACCCAGACCGCCGCTCCCGCCTATCGGACCGGACCGGTGACGCGCGGCGCGGTCACCGCATCGATCACGGCGTCCGGCACCGTCAATCCGGTCGTTACCGTGCAGGTCGGATCGCAGGTGTCGGGACAAATCAGCGAATTGGTCGCCGACTTCAACACGGAGGTGAAGACCGGCCAGCTCATCGCCCGCATCGATCCCGCGCTGTTCGAAACACAGGTGGCACAGGCGGCGGGCGACCTCGCCGTCGCCCGGGCCGGCATCGAAACCCAGCAGGCCACCGTCGCCCGCGCAGCCGCCGACCTGGAGGCCGCGCGCGCGACTCTGACCAACGTCCAGGCCCAGCTGCGCAAATCGCAGGCGCTCCTGTTCAACGCCAGGACCAGTTTCGACCGCACCCAACGGCTTTTCGAGCGGGGAAATGCGTCGGCTTCGGACCGTGACAGCGCCAAGTCCGCCAGCGACGCCGCCCAGGCCGATGTCGAGGCGCTGAGCGCGCAGGAGGTCAGCCAGCAGGCCATGGTCCGGTCCACCGGGGCCCAGCTGAGTCTCGCCCAGGCCAACCTCGCGGGCGCGACGGCCCTGGTGCAGCAGAAGGAGGCGGCCTATCACGGCGCGCGCATCAATCTGGATCATACGCGCATCGTCGCTCCGGTGGACGGCACCGTCATCCAGCGCAACGTCGATCGCGGCCAGACCGTTGCGGCCAGCCTGCAGGCGCCGGTGCTCTTCACCATCGCCCAGGATCTGGCGGCCATGCAGGTGGACGCATCCGTGGACGAGGCGGATGTCGGGACGGTGCGCGTCGGCCAGGAGGTGCACTTCGCTGTGGATGCCTACCCTGGCCGCGGCTTCACCGGCGCGGTGCTCCAGATCCGCAAGGCACCCCAGGTCGTACAGAACGTCGTCACCTACGACGTGGTCATCTCGGCGCCCAATCCCGATCTGGCGCTCCTGCCCGGCCTGACCGCCAACGTCAGCATCGTCGTCAAGCATCGCGACGACGTGCTGCTGGTCCCCAACGCCGCTCTGCGCTACCGCCCGGCCAAGGCCACCCCGCCGGATGCGCCGCCATCCCCACAGGCGGGCGAGGTCTGGGTGCTCGGCGCTTCCGGCCAGCCGGAACGCCGCCCTCTTCGTCTCGGCACGTCCGACGGGACCGTGGTGGAGGTCGTCGAGGGCAGGCTGTCTGCCGGCGAACGGGTCATCCTTGGCGAAACCACCCCGGCTGCGGCCTCCGGCACGATGCCGTCCATGGGCGGCGGACCTCGTCTCTGACATCCGCGCCGCTGACGGGCGCGCCTTCCACCGGGGAGCCCGGCCATGGGCAACTGGCTGATCGAGACCGAACACCTGAGCAAGGAGTACCGATTGGGGGACGTGCCCCTGCTCGCCCTGGACGACGTGTCGGTGCGCATCGCCGCCGGCGAGTTCGTGGCGGTCATGGGACCGTCGGGATCGGGCAAGTCCACCTTCATGAACCTGCTCGGCTGCCTCGACAGTCCCAGCGCCGGCCTCTACCGCCTCGACGGGCGCGACGTGTCGCACCTTGCTCCCGACGACCTGGCGGGGGTGCGCAACCGCCTGGTCGGCTTCGTGTTCCAGGGCTTCAACCTGCTGCCCCGCACGCCCGCGGTCGAAAATGTGGAGCTGCCGCTCGTCTACGCGGGCGTGTCCGCTCAGGAGCGCCGGCGCCGCGCCCTGGCCCGCCTGACCGAGGTCGGCCTTGCCGGGCGGGCATGGCATCATCCCTCGCAACTGTCGGGCGGCCAGCAGCAGCGCGTCGCCATCGCCCGCGCGCTGGTCAACGACCCGCTGCTGATCCTCGCCGACGAGCCGACCGGTGCACTCGACTCGCGCACCAGCGTCGAAGTCATGGCGCTGTTCCAGGAATTCAACGCGCGCGGCATCACGGTCGTGCTGGTGACCCACGAGCCGGACATCGCCGCCTTCGCCCAGCGCACGCTGAGCTTCCGCGACGGCCGGCTGATCGGCGACCGGCCGGTCGCAACTCCCCGCAGGGCCTCGGAGATGCTGGCGGGCCTGCAGACGATGGAGGTCGCAACATGACCCCTCTGTCCGCCATCCGCATCGCGCTGGCGGCGCTGCGCCTCAACCTGATGCGCAGCGTGCTGACCATGCTGGGGATCATCATCGGGGTGGCGTCGGTCATCACCATGATCGCGGTCGGCGCCGGCGCGGAAGCGCGCATCGCGCAGCAGATCGACAGCCTCGGCTCCAACCTCATCATCGTGGTGTCCGGCGCGATCACCTCCGGCGGCGTGCGGCTGGGCTTCGGCACCCAGATGACGATGAGCGACGACGATGCCCAGGCCCTGCAACGGGAAATCCCCGAGATTCTGGTCGCGTCGCCGGGCGTACGCGGCACGGCCCAGATCATCTACGGCAATCTCAACTGGTCGACCGTCATCATCGGCACCACCTCCGACTTTCTGGCGGCGCGGGATTGGGGCGTTGTCCAGGGCAGACCCTTCGAACAGGCGGAAGAGGACCGCGCGGCCAAGGTGGCCCTGCTCGGCCAGACGGTGGCGGCCACGCTGTTCGGCGGCGCGGATCCGGTCGGGCAACTGATCCGCATCAGGAGGGTGCCGTTCACCGTGATCGGCGTGCTCGACCGCAAGGGCCAAAGCATGCAGGGGCAGGATCAGGACGACACAGTCGTCATGCCTCTGAGCACGGCGCGCAACCGCGTGCTGGGCGGCAACGAGGTGAGCCGGCGGGCGGTGGGCGCCATCCTGGTCAAGATGCGCGAGGGGGCCGACATGCATGCCGCCGGGACGCAGATCCACGACCTGCTGAGGCAGCGCCACCGTCTTCAGCCCGCACAGGACGATGACTTCTGGATCCGCAACCTGTCGGAGGTCGCCCAGGCACAGGAGGCATCGTCGCGCGTGCTGACGCTGCTGCTGGCGGCGGTGGCCTCGGTGTCGCTGGTGGTGGGCGGAATCGGCATCATGAACATCATGCTGGTCAGCGTGACCGAGCGGACCCGGGAAATCGGACTGCGCCTTGCCGTCGGAGCGCGCAGCCGCGACATCCTGGGCCAGTTCCTGATCGAAGCACTGACGCTGTCGCTGACGGGCGGGCTGATCGGGATCGCCGTTGGTGCCGCCGTGTCCTTCACCATCGCGCGCTGGGCGCATTGGCAGACGGAATTGAGCGTGCCGGCGATCCTTCTGGCGGTCGGCTTTGCCGCCGTGGTCGGTGTCTTCTTCGGCTTCTACCCGGCCCGCAAGGCGTCCCGCCTCCAGCCGATCGAAGCGCTGCGCTACGAGTGATGCGTGGCGGTGCAACGTACAGGGAGACGGGCGACATGAAGAACGGTCTCGACAGCGCCGCCACCGCCGGCCGGTGGCATCCGCGGCGGCCGGCGTCAGGCGCGCCGGCATGATGGAAGAACGGGCAGCCGCCGGAGTTGCGCTGCGCGGACAAGGCAATGGACCGCTGCCGGCGTCGATCGGCGGCTATGTCTGGCGCCACAGCGGCAAGCATCAGGTCGGGCTGGCGGTCCTTTCCGTCATGGTCTTCCTTTTGAGCATCTGGCCGCTCGAGATCCAGCGGCGCATCGTCAATGATGCGATCTCGTCGGGATCGCTGTCCGCGATCGTTTGGCTGTCGGTCGCCTATTTCGGCATCGCGCTCCTCGAAGGTGTGCTCAAGTTCATCCTGAACCTCTACCGTGGCTGGGTCAGCGAAAGGGCGGTGCGGCATCTGCGCATGACCATCCTCGGCTTGGCCCGCTGCGTTCCGCACCGGCCCGGTTCACAGGAAGAGGAGGGCGTGGAAATCGCGCTGGTCCTGTCGGAAGCGGAACCGATCGGCAACTTCGTCGGCATCAGTTTGTCCGAACCCTTGCTGCAGACCGGCATCCTGGTCAGCGTGCTCGTCTACATCGCCCATCTGCGGCTGGAATTCGCGTTGGTCAGCGCGCTGGTTTTCCTGCCGCAGATGATCATCGTTCCGCTGATCCAGCGGGCGATCAACCGGCGGGCGGCGACGCGCATCAGGACGCTGCGCCAGATCAGCAGCAACATGATCGGCAGCACCGGAAGCACGGTGGCCGACAGCCTGGACCAGCCCACGCGCATCGACACCGTTTTCGCGCTGAACATGGGCATCTACACGCTGAAGTTCGGGATGAACTTCCTGATGAACCTGCTGCACCACCTCGGCGTCGCGGTGATTCTCGGCATCGGCGGCTGGTACGTGGTGCAGGGACGCATCGACGTCGGTGCGGTGGTCGCGTTCGTCTCCGGCCTCGCCAAGATCGTCGATCCCTGGGGCGACCTGATCAACTGGTTCCGGGAAGCCACCGTCAGCAGTGTGAAATACCAGCTGATCGAGACGGCGGCACGGCGGATCGCCACCAGCGGGGCGTGGGCGGGACGGTCCGTGTGATGTGGGATGATTGCCCAGGGGCGTGCATGATTAAGCTGTGGCACGACCATCCTGATCAGCCTCATCGCGATACCGGCGAATGCGGCACCGTCCAGACTTCAAGGCGTTCGATCCACTGACCGGATCAAACGTCTCTCCAGTCAGCACGGCGTTGAGGTTTTCCTGCGACCAGCCGTACTGGGCGCACACCACGCCGACCTTCAGCCCGCTGTTCAGGCGAGCGCGAGCGCGGACACGGCCAAGCTTCGTGATAATTTCCACCTCGTCACCGTCCGCGATGCCATTCGCCTGCGCATCCGTCGGCGGGATCTCCACCAACGGTTCGGGCATGCGCTCGAGCAGGGAGGGCAGGTGCCGGTGCTGGCTGTGGCAGAACTGCGGCCACTTGGCCGTGGTCAGCACCAGAGGAAAATGGTTGTCCACGGCAGCATCGTCAAAGGTCGGGAGTGGCGCCTGGCCGACCTTCAGCAAGGCCGTCGAGTAGAGCTCGACGAGTCCGGTCGGCGTGGCAAAGCCCGTCTGCTCGTACTTCCTCAGGGCGGTCTCCAGCGAAACCTGGACCCCGCCCGGCGTGGCGCGGAGTTGTTCCGCCGACACACCCGTATCAGCGAGCGCATGAGCCAGGCCCGCCTCCGGATCGCCGCCGAAGAAGTGCTCCGACAACCCCAGCCGCTTGGCGAGATCGAAGACGATGCGGGTGTCGGATCGGCACTCGGCAAGCGGAGCCAGCACGCGGGGACGCAGATGCAGCAGGCGTTCGGCTTCCGGGCTGATCAGGAAGCCCGCCTGCATGCCCTCACGCTCCCAGGGCGAGGCCACCGGCAGCACGATATCGGCGAAGCGTGCCGTAGGGGTCATCACCATGTCGGCGTGCACGAAGAAGTCCAGGGCGGCAAGCGCCTCCTCATGGCCCTGGATGTGCGGCTTGGTCAACAATGGGTTGGAGCCGAACGACACCATGCCGCGCACGGGATAGGGGGTGTCATCCAGGATGCCCCGGACGACATCACGGCTGGTGACCCAACCACGTCCGGGCGGTCCCAGAGGACGCTCGCTCAGACCGAGCGTCTTACGCTGTTGCGCCGCCGGCAGCAACGCGCGCCCCGAAACGTCGCGCACCTTGGGCTTGGCAAACAGCCTGTTGCCGCCAAGGTCGTCCCAGCGCCCGACCAGGGCAAACAGAAGCCCGAGCGCCCGCATCGTCTGGGTTGCCGCGGCGTGCTGGCCCGTGCCCGTCCAGGTGTACCAGGACACGGGGCGGGATTGATGGAGCAGGCGCGCCGTCTCGCGGATGGTCGATGCAGGCACGCCGGTTGCTTCTTCCGCCCGCTCCGGCGTCCAGGACGAGCAAAGCGCCCGCACCAGGTCAAAAGCGGGCCGACAGGCAACCGGACCTGCCAAGGTCGGCACCGTCACGTCGCCGATCAGCGCCCAGGGTGCTTCGGCGTCCTGGGGATCATGCACGACCGCCCGACCCTCGCCCTCGTGCCAAGCGAGGAACTGGTCCGGTGCGCCGCCCTCCACCACGTCGTCCCTCGTGAGCATCCGGCCGTTATCGGCGCGCACGAGCAGCGCGCCATTGGTCCACCGCCGCACGAACGCGCTGTCGTACCACCCTTCTTCCAGCAACACCCCGGCCAGCGCCAGGGCCAGCGGGCCGTCGGTGCCGGGGGTCGGCTGAAGGCATTGGTCGGCGCGGGCGGCAAGGCCTGCTTGGCGGGGATCGACCACGATCAGGCGTGCCCCACGCTGCGTTGCTGCGAGAACCGCCTTGGCCATGGCAGGCCACGTGGCGGCGGGATTGGCGCCCCACAGCACCACACAGCCGGTGTTCTCGAAATCCGGCATGCCGATGCCGGAGCCGAAGGTCAACGCGGCGCCGAAGTCGCGGTGCCAGTTGCAGTTCTCGGTGGCGAACAGGACGTTGGGGCTGCCGAAGGCATTCGCCAGGCGATGGATCCAGGAGAAGGCGTCAGCGACCGCCGTGCCGCTGGGCGTCGCGACACCGAACACCACCGCCTCGGGCCCATGGCGCTCGGCGATCTCCTGGAGTTTCGCCGCGGTCAGCGCAAGCGCCTCGTCCCAGGAAATCGGTTGCCAGCCTGGGTCAGGATCCCCTTTGGGAGCGGTGCGGCGCAGGGGAGTGCGCAGGCGCCCGGGCGCGTACACCAGCTCCGGTGCCGCTCGCCCCTTGACGCAGACCGCGCCGCCCGTCGGATGGCTGCGGTCGGCCTCCACGCTGACGAGCCGACCATTCTCCACCACCGAAACGATGCCGCACCGGGACACGCACAGCGGACAGTAGCCTTGCGCCCGGACCTGTGCCTCCGACTCTGAGGGTGTCGTGCTCATCTCTCGTTCCATGCCATCGACTTGGTTGTCCGTCACCCTGCCGGGAGGGCAATGACGGTTTATCGTCATTGCCAGAGAGGCGACGCAAATCCAGTCAAGTACCCCCCAGTATGAAGACCTTGGCGCATAAATCGACGGGAGATTGGCTATGGCAGCAATGCCGGGGGGTAGGACGGCGGCCCCGCCGAAGTCGAGACCCCGATGCCGCACAAGGCGAACGAGAGCCGCCGTCACAAGAGCCCTCAGGCCCGCCACCGGGTCGAGAACTGGGCGGCTTACGACGCGGCGCAGCGCCAACCTGGAGGTGGCGTCGGCGCTGGCGGCGACGGGCTGCCGGTCGCCTGATCACCGCGGCCCCGCGGTGGGCTCTGCCGCCACACCGATTTGCGCACCAAAGCCGGGGCGCCGATAGTCCGGGCCAGGTGCTGCCGCTGCCTACCACGAAGGGGGCACCCTGTCTGCGCGGGAACCCCGGCCCCACCTCATGCATCAAAGCCTCGAACACAGGGAGTGATGCATGGAGTGGGCGAACATGATGGGCCGGAGCGCGGCATCCTGCGACGCCGATCTCACCAGACGCATCCGGCAGGGCGATGCGGGGGCCTTCCGCGTGCTGATGCAGCGGCACAACCAGCGGCTCTTCCGCATGGCGCGCGGCGTCCTGCGCGATCCTGCCGACGCCGAGGACGCGGTGCAGGATGCGTATGTCCTGGCCTTTACCCGCATCGACCAGTTCCGCGAGTCGTCCAGCCTGGCAACGTGGCTGGGCCGCATCGTTCTCAACGAGGCGCTGCGGCGCTTGCGGCAGAGACGGACCATGACCGGATTGGACGAGGAGGACACCGGCGGCACGACGCCGGGTGCCCAGGTGATCCCCTTCCCGGGCGCCCAGCAGGCGCCGACGACGCCCGAGGAGGATGCCTCCCGCGCCGAAGTGCGGCGTCTGCTCGAACGTGCCATCGACGCGCTGCCAGAGCCGTTCCGCGTCGTCTTCACGCTCCGCGAGATCGAACAGATGAGCGTCGAGGAGACCGCGTCCTGCCTCGGCATCCCGCAGGACACCGTGAAGACGCGCCTGCACCGGGCTCGCCGCCTGCTCGGCCACAGCCTGCGGCGGCAGCTCTCGCCCGACCTGGCCGGGGTGTTCCCGTTCGCCGGCGAGCGCTGCGCGCGCATCGTCGCTCACGTGCTCAAACGCCTGGGTCTACCGGACCCGCCGCCCGACGCCGGGTGACGGACGCCGGGCCACAACCGGTCCGAGGCTTCGGACCACATCCCAAGGGAGGACACCATGCTGATCCGCACCATCCTGATCGCCGGCGCCTTCGCGCTGGCCGTCGTTCCCGCCCAGGCGCAGAGCGTGGACAAGGCCCCGCCTGGCGGCGCCTACAAGAAGGTCAGCGAGCTGGTGAAGCTGCCTGATTTCCTGCCGGGCATGGGCACGCTCTACGTCGATCCCAAGACGCTGCCGGCCGGCCCGTTCCTTGCCTACGACCACGATGGCCGGCTGGCCAGCACCATCTACATGATCCCGGTCGAGGACATCCAGGGGCAGAAGACATTCGACAACCTGAAGGCCGCCGGCGGCAACGTCGACCACGTCGACATGTACTACAACGCCGGCCATCCGGGCGTCGAAAAGCCGCATTACCACATCGTCCTCTGGCACGTGTCCAAGGCCGACGAGGCGCGCGTGGCGAAGTAGCCGTGATGCTGGCGCGACGCACCCTCCTGCGGGCCGGCGGCTGGGCAGCCGGCCTCGCACTCATCGGGCTGCCGGCCGCCGCGCCGGCGGCCGCGGTGGTGGAGATCCGCATGCGCGGCAACGCCGACGGTTCCAAGGTGTGGTTCGATCCGATCGGTGTGCTGGTCGAGCCGGGGCAGACGATCCGATGGATCAACATCGATCCGGGCAACGCACACACCAGTACCGCCTACCATCCGGCGAACGCCGGTCACCCGCTGCGCATTCCCGAGGGGGCGGCGCCGTGGAACTCCGACTACCTGCTGCCGGAGCAGAGCTTCGAACTGAGTCTCACCACGGCGGGCGTGTACGACTATTTCTGCATCCCGCACGAGGAGGCGGGCATGGCCGGGCGCCTCGTCGTCGGCCGCCCACAGGGAAGCCTGTCCGCCGCCACGCTGCCCGAGCCGGCGCGCCGGCTGCTTCCCTCGCCCGAGGAGATCGTTCGCCGCAAGGCCGTCCGCGCCACCCCGTGATACCGACTCCCCTATGACATGACCTTCTGGAGCCGGGGCGGGAAGCAGGGGGATTTGACGCGGCCGGCTTCGGTGACGAGCGCGCTCCTGGCGTCGCAACACGCGTCAACGATAGCGTTTTGATCGGGAAAGACCGGCAGCGACATCGGTTTCTCGCGCAGGAGGAGCCAAACACGCCCGACCAGGATTCTGGGGGTGATGCGAGGGCTCCGCACAGTCGCAGCGCAAGCCACTGCAGCGTCGTCTATCCCCCGGTCTTGATCATGAACGTGTCGGCGTAATTTTCTTTCATGAAATTGATGAAGTTGTCGCGGAATTGCCGCGTGTGCGCGTGGGCCAGTTCGTCGGCCCGTTCAACGTCCCTTGCTTGGATCGCTTCGATCATCGCGTGATGGTCGCCGGTGAGCAGGTAGGCGTCGGTGGTCCGTTCTATGAAGTCGAAATGCATGTGAAGCATGCGCCGGCCCTGGTTGAGCAGACGGTCATAGAAGGATGCGAGATACGGATTCTTGCCGGCGGCCGCGATGCTCATGTGGAAGTCGCGGTTCATCTCGGACATCAGCAGGTGATCGCCGGACTTCACCGCCTTCTCGAACGACATCTGGGCCGCCTTGATGTTCACCAGGTCATCCTCGGTGCGCAGTGCGGCGGCCAGACGCGTGACCATGCGTTGGGCGATGTCCAGCGCCTCCACATATTTCGGGAAGGTGGCGATTTCGATCGGCGCCACGATCGTGCTGCGGTTGGGGAGGGTGACGACCAGTTCCTCGCCGGCCAGCCGGATCAGCGCCTCGCGGATGGGAGATCGCGACATCTCGAACCGGTCAGCCAAGGCGGTCTCGTCGAGCAGGTCCCCCGGACGAAGCGCCAGCGTGAGAATGTCCATTCTCAAGGCGTCATACACGCTCCGCCAGCCGCTGCCCTTAACGCGCTTGGTCTCGCTATCCCACGTCATCCTCGGCCCCTTTGCGTGCATCAGCAACTTGGTTGGCATCCCAACCATATCGGCAGCGCGTCGTCGTGTCGACACGTTGTTTTTTTCTGTTTGACACACTGATCGTATCGGCTTCATAGTCCCTCATGTCGGCACGCTGTCGACAACACCCCCACAGAATCACCCATTCCGTTTCACCCATCCATGGGTCATGCGGCGCATGAAAGGAATTTGGCGATGATGTCGAAAGCGATTGCTCCTGCTCTCAAAGGTTTCGCGGTCCTGGCCTTCTGCGCCGCCATGTCCGGCACGGCCCATGCCCAGGCGGTCGAGGGCTACTGGCAGAAGGTCCAGAAATCCGGCACCTTGCGGTGTGGAGCCGCCGTTGCGGCGCCCTATGTGATGCGCGATCCGGCGACCGGCGAATATTCGGGGTTCTTCTCGGACCTCTGCCGGCAGTTCGCCGATGTTCTCAAGGTGAAGCCGAAGTTCGTCGACAGCACCTGGGACAACCTCGTCGCCGGGCTTCAGGCCGGCAAATGGGACATGGCGCTGGCGCTCAACCGCACCCCGGTGCGGGCCATGGCGGTGAATTTCTCGATCGCCGCCATGCAGTACGAGATCTCGCTGGCCTACAACAAGCAGAACACCAAGCTGCCGCAGGCGCCGAAAGCGATCGCCGACATCGACAAGCCGGGGGTGACGCTGGCCGTCATGTCCGGCACCTCGCAGGACAAGGCGATTTCCGCGGCGGTGAAGCAGGCCCAGGTGCTGCGTCTGCCCGGAAACGACGAAACGCGGATGGCCGTGATGTCCAAGCGCGCCGACCTGCTGGTTGACGCTTCGGACAGCAACCAGCTGTTCCTTCAGTCGAATCCCGATTGGGCCGCCGTGATGAATCCGGTTCCGGCGCTGGCCAAGCAGGGGGTCGCCTTCGGCCTGCCGGCCCAGCTGTCCTATGCCGACATCGAGGTCGTGAACATCTTCCTGGAGGAAAAGGTCGCCACCGGACAGGTCGAGGAGCTGATCCGCAAGGCCGTGGACGAGGTCATCAAGGCCGGCAAGTGAGAGCGGGCCGGGGCCGTGCATCGCGTGCGGCTCCCCACCGCAACCACGCAATTCCTGCAGATCGCGAGACGAAGCCGTGACCCAATCCTCCCCAGCCCCTCTCCTTCAGAGCGACGACCGGCTCGGCACGCAGCGGGGCGCACCCGCTGCCGGGACGGCCGCCCCCCTCGTCCAGGTCCGGAACCTTCACAAGGGCTACGGTCCGAACATCCGCGTGCTCAAAGGCCTGTCCATCGATATGCAGCCGGGCGAGCGCGTGGTCGTCATCGGCCCCAGCGGTGGCGGCAAGAGCACGCTGCTGCGGGTGCTGATGGGGCTGGAGCAGATCGACGAGGGGAGCATCCGGTTCGCCGGCAAGCCCTACATCGAGGCCAGCCCGGCGGGACGCCGCACGACGATCGACACGGTGGTGCGGCGCCAGATTGGCATGGTCTTCCAGCATTACACGCTGTTCCCGCACCTGAACATCCTCAACAACCTGATCCTGGCGCCGTGCAAGGTGCATGGTGAGAACAAGGCGACGGCGACGGCCCGCGCCCGCGCCCTGCTGGCCCGCTTCGGGCTGGAGGCGAAGGCGGAGGCCTATCCGAACCACCTGTCCGGCGGGCAGAAGCAGCGCGTCGCCATCGCCCGCGC
This sequence comes from Azospirillum sp. TSO35-2, assembly GCF_003116095.1. GTDB lineage: Bacteria > Pseudomonadota > Alphaproteobacteria > Azospirillales > Azospirillaceae > Azospirillum. The sequence continues at coordinate 1,232,322 of NZ_LGRA01000008.1, read as the reverse complement.
GCTGATGCTCGACCCCAAGCTGATGCTGTTCGACGAGGTGACGTCGGCGCTCGATCCGGAACTGGTGGCGGAGGTCGAGCAGGTCATCCTGCAACTGGCCCAGCAGGACATGCCGATGGTGATCGTGACCCACGACATGTGGTTCGCGAAGAACATCGCCTCGCGCGTGATCTTCTGTGCCGGTGGCGTCGTCGTCGAGGATGGTCCGCCGGAGCAGGTTCTGGGCTCGCCGCGGGAGGAGAGGACCAGGGAGTTCATCGAGCGTGTCTTCCACATCCGTTGACGGAAGGGTGATCGAATGGACTACGCGTTCGACTTCTATTCGGTGCTCTCCAACACCGACGTCCTGATCGACGGGCTGCTGGTGACGCTGGAGCTGACGGTCGCCGCCAATGTGGTGGGGCTGGTCCTGGGGTTCGGCGTGGCGCTGCTGACGACCAGCTCCATCTTCCCGGTCCGCGTGCTCAGCATGCTGTTCGTCGAGTTCTTCCGCTGCACGCCCGCCATCGTCCAGATCATCTGGTTCTTCTACTGCGTGCCGATCCTGTTCGACGTGTACATCGACTCCATCACCATGGGCATCGTCGCGCTGGGGCTGAACCTGACCGCCTTCAACGCCGAAGCCTACCGCGCGTCGATCCAGTCGGTGGCGCGCGAGCAGATGGACGCCAGCGTGGCGCTGGGCTTCGGCCCGGTGCAGAGGACGCTGTACATCATCCTGCCCAACGCGCTGCGGCTGTCGCTGCCGGTGCTGGTCACCAATGGCATCGGCACCTTCCAGCAGAGTGCCCTGGTGGCGCTCGTCGCCGTGCAGGACCTGATGTATGCGGGCAAGTCGTTGGCGACCCAGACCTACCGCCCGATCGAAACCTTCACCGCCGTGGCGCTGATCTATTTCGTGATCTCGTTCGTGGTCGCCCAGTGCGTCGAGTTTGCCGCGCGCCGCTACGAACCCACCTCCCGCTGAGGAGAGGCCGTCCATGACCTTCGATTTCGCCATCGTGCTGCGGTTCAAGGAAGCCCTGCTTCTCGGCCTTTGGACCACGCTGCAACTGACGGTCATCTGTGTCGTGCTGGGCAGCCTGCTCGGCTTCCTGGTGGGAATGGCGCGCAGCGCCAACAGCCCGTTCGTCCGGGTTCCCGCCCGTGCCTATGTCGAGGTTTTTCGCGGCACGCCGGTGATCGTGCAGCTGTTCTGGTTCTTCTTCTGCCTGCCGCTGGTCATCGGGACGGAAATCCCCAACATCGTTGCCGGGATCATCGCGCTGACCCTGTATATGGGCGCCATCACCAGCGAGACCTTCCGCGCCTCCCTGAAGTCGATCAGCCGCGAGCAATACGACGCCTGCACGGCGCTGGGCCTGCCGCACGCGACGCAGGTGGTGCATGTGGTCCTGCCGCAGGCCCTGCTGCGCGCCGCGCCGACTCTGCTGTCCAACTGCGTCAGCCTGTTCAAGGAAAGCGCGCTGCTGTCGGCGGTCGGCATGGCCGATCTGATGTTCATCGGCCAGAACATCTCCAACAACACCGCACGGCCGGTCGAGGTGCTGACCGTCGTCGCCCTGATCTACTTCGCCATCGCGTTCCCGCTGACCCGTGTCGTGACGCGGTTCGAATCGCGGGTCCTGGCGAAGCTGTCCGCCTGACGCCATCCCTCCGGACCAACACCGGTCCGGACCATCCGACAACCCATCCAGGAGTGATTTTCCCATGAAGCTCAAAGGCGTCATGCCCGCCCTCGTCACCCCGTTCAACGACCAGGGCAAGATCGACTTCAATCGCTTCGAAAAGCTACTGACCAAGCTGCGCGACGACGGCGTCAAGGGCTGGGTCCCCTGCGGCTCGACCGGCGAATACAACGCCCTGACCGCCGACGAGCGCCTGTCGGTCCTGCAATTCGTCGCGGAGTTCGCCAACAAGGACGAGCTGCTGATCGCCGGCACCAACGCCGGGTCGACCTGGGAAGTGATCGAGCACACCAAGCGCGCCCGCGACGCCGGTTACGGCACGGTGCTGCTGTCCGCCCCCTTCTACGCCACCCCGGCGCCCGACGAGCTGATCGCCCATTACCGCTCGGTGCTGGACGCCGTCGATGTGGAGATCGTGCTGTACAACTACCCGCCGAAGGTCGGCGTCGAGGTCGGCATGGCGGTGCTGGAAGCCTTCGCCGACGAGCCGCGCGTCATCGGCATCAAGGAATCGAGCGGCAACCTGCTGCGCGCCATCGACATCCGCAGCCGTTTCGGCGACCGCTATCAGGTCACCAACGGGTCGGACGACCAGACGCTGGACTTCTACCTGTGGGGCGCCACCTCGTGGATCTGCGGCCCGGCGAACTGCATGGCGCGGGCCTGCGTCGATCTGGTGAACACCATCGAGGCCGGCGACTGGCTGGCGGCGCGCGACAAGATGCAGGTGATCTACGGCGCCATGTCCAGCCTGGAAAGCGGCAAGTTCGCCCAGAAGGTCAAGTATGGCTGCGAGCTGGCCGGCACGCCGGTCGGCGTCGGCCGCCAGCCTCTCCTGCCGCTGACCGACGAGGAGAAGGCCGCGTTCAAGAAGGCGATGGAACCCGTTCTGGGCTGAGGATGACGATGGCTTCGGACACAGGGGAACAGAAGCCGATCGTCGTGGTGGGCGCCGGGATCATCGGCGCCGCCATCGCCTTCGAGCTGCGGCGCCGCGGGGAGGATGTGGTCCTGGTCGACCGGGACTCTCCCGGCCGGGGCGCCTCCTACGGCAACATGGCGAGCATCGCCGTGACGGAGTTCATGCCGGCCTCGCGCCCGTCGATGTGGGCGCAGCTGCCGCGCTGGCTCCTCGACCCGGAAGGGCCGGTGCGGCTGCGCCCGAGCTATCTGGGCAAGCTGACTCCCTGGTTCCTGCGCTTCGTGCTGGCCAGCCGGCCGTCGCGGGTGCGGGCGCTGGAGGCGGCGGGGGCGGTGCTCTGCGGCCGCGTCTATGAGGACCTGCTGCCGCTCCTGGCGGCGGCCGGCGCCGCGGACGTGCTGAGCGAGGAGGGCTGCCTCAGCCTCTATGCCGACGACACGGAATTCGCCGCCGACCGCGAGCACATCGAGGTGGTGGAGCGCTTCGGCTTCCCCCATCGCCTGCTGAGCGGCGACGAGCTGCGGGCGCTGGAACCGGCGATCAGCGACCGCATCGGCCGGGCGGTGCTGTTCCCGCAGAACCGTTCCGTCCGCGACCCGTACCGGCTGGTGCTGACGCTGGTGGACCGCTTCCTGGCCGCCGGCGGGCGGATCGAAACCGGCGAGGTGGCGGAGTTCGAACGGGACGGTGGCGACGGTGCGGTCCGGGCGCTGCGCCTGCGGGATGGGCGGCGGATCGCCGCCGGCCGGGTGGTGCTGGCGGCCGGCGCCTTCACCGGCCGGCTGTCCCGCCGCCTGGGCGAGCCGATCCCGCTGGAGACCGAGCGCGGCTATCACACCCAGATCGCCGATCCCGGCATCGCCATGCGCCATTCCATCATCTGGCCGGCGCGCGCCTTCATGGTGACGCCGACCGCCGGCGGCATCCGGGTCGGCGGGACGGTGGAGATGGCCGGGCTGGATGCGCCGCCCGACTACCGCCGCGCCCGCGTGCTGGTCAAGCGCGCGCGGGAGGCGCTGCCGGGCCTGAAGACGGACGGGGCCTCGGAATGGATGGGTCACCGTCCGGCGCTTCCCGACACGGTGCCGGTCATCGGCCCGTCGGCGCGGGTGCCCGGCCTGTTCTACGCCACCGGCCATGGGCATCTCGGCCTGACCTATTCGGCGACGACGGCGCGCCTGATCGGCGATCTGGTGACCGGTGCGCCGCCGCCCATCGACATGACGCCCTATCGTGTGAACCGGTTTTGAACGACGGACGGCGGCCCGGATATCGGGCGCCCGTAGACACCGACATCGGAGACACCGACATGCGTGACCAGCTTTTCATCGCCGGGCAATGGACCCCGGCGGCCCGAGGCGGACGCCTCCCGGTCATCGACCCGGCGACCGAAGAGGTCATCCACCATGTGGCGGCCGCCACGGCCGAGGACGTCCACGCCGCCGTCAGCGCCGCCCACACCGCCTTCGAGCATGGTCCCTGGCGCCGTATGTCCGGGGCCGAGCGCGCCGGCTACCTGCGCCGGATCGCCGCCGCCATCCGCGACCGCCAGGACGAGTTGGCGCGGCTGGAGGTGCTGGACAACGGCAAGCCGCTGCCGGAAGCGGCCTGGGACATCGCCGACGCCGCCGGCTGCTTCGACTTCTACGCCGATCTGGCGGAGGAACTGGACGGCGCGGTCGAGACGATCGCCCTGTCCGATGCGCGCTTCACCTCCAAGGCGGTGCGCGAGCCGATCGGCGTGGCCGGGGCGATCATTCCCTGGAACTACCCGCTGCTGATGGCGGCCTGGAAGGTGGCGCCGGCGCTGGCGGCCGGCTGCACGGTGGTGCTGAAGCCGTCGGAGCTGACGCCGCTGACGGCGCTGGAACTGGGCGACATCGCCCAGAGCATCGAGCTGCCGCCGGGGGTGCTGAACATCGTGACCGGCACCGGCCCGGACGCCGGGCAGCCGCTGTGCGACCATCCCGGCGTCGACAAGCTGGCCTTCACCGGTTCGGTTCCCACCGGCTCGAAGGTCATGGCCGCCGCCGCCCGCGACATCAAGCGCATCAGTCTGGAGCTGGGCGGCAAGTCGCCCTTCATCGTCTTCGACGATTCCGATGTCGAGAAGGCGGTGGAATGGATCCTGTTCGGCATTTTCTGGAACCAGGGGCAGGTCTGCTCGGCCACCTCGCGCCTGCTGGTGCAGGACGGCATCCACGACCGGCTGGTCGACCGGCTGGTGCTGGAAACCGGGCGCATCCGCATCGGCAACGGGCTTGAGGACGGAACCCTGCTGGGGCCGCTGGTCTCCAAGGGGCAGTTCGACAAGGTGCTGGCGATGATCGACCGCGCGCGCCAGCAGGGCGCCACGGTCGCGGCGGGCGGTGGCCGTGCCGAGGGGTTCGAGGCCGGTTACTTCATTCAGCCGACCGTGCTGCTCGACACGCCGCTCGACAGCGAGGCGTGGCGTGAGGAGTTCTTCGGGCCGGTGCTGTCCGTGCGCCGGTTCAGCGACGAGGCCGAGGCGGTGCGGCTTGCCAACGACAGCCGCTTCGGTCTGGCGGCGGCGGTGATGTCGGCCGACGACGCGCGCGCCGAGCGTGTCGCCGCGGCCCTGCGCGCCGGCATCGTCTGGATCAACTGTTCCCAGCCGACCTTCACCGAGGCACCCTGGGGCGGCTACAAGCAATCGGGCATCGGCCGCGAGCTGGGCCGCTGGGGTCTGGCGAATTACCTGGAAACCAAGCAGATCACGCGCTTCGTCAGCGACAATCCCTGGGGCTGGTACATCAAGTGACGGGAGGCACCATCATGAACTGGGAACGCTCGCTCAAGCTCGTCCAGGTTCATTGCCAGGGCGAGATCGGCAAGGTGATCGTCGACGGCGCGCCGGAGATCCCCGGCCGCACCATGCTCGACAAGATGAACCACATCAACAGTGTGGACGACAGCCTGCGCCGCTTCGTCACCTTCGAGCCGCGCGCCGCCGTGCACATGTCGACCAACCTGCTGGTGGCGCCGACCCGGCCCGATGCCGACGCCGGCTTCATCGTGCTGCAGGCGGACCGCGCCCACCCGATGTCGGGCAGCAACTGCATCTGCGTGGTCACGGCGCTGCTGGAAAGCGGCCGTGTGCCGATGACGGAGCCCGAGACACGGGTGCGGCTGGACACGCCGGCCGGTCTGATCACCGTGCGCGCCCGCTGCCAGGACGGCCGCTGCCTGTCGGTCAGCCTCGACAATGTTCCGTCCTTCGTCGAGGCGCTCGACCGGCCGGTCGGCACCGCCCGCTGGGGCACGATCAAGGTCGATGTCGCCTTCGGCGGCGTCTATTACGCCATCGTCGATGTGGACCAGACCGGCCTGACGATTGCGCCGGGCCAGGCCCGCGAGTTGGCGGAGGCCGGCATCGCGTTGAAGGAGCTGTTGGCCGAGAGCGTCCGCGTGCAGCACCCGACCCTGCAGGGCGTGGACGAGATCGCCTATGTCATGTTCCGCAGCCAGGAGCCCGACGGCGCGGTGCGGACCTGCACCACGCTGAAGCCGGGGCGCGTCGACCGCTCTCCCTGCGGCACCGGCAGTTCCGCCAACCTCGCGACGCTGCACGCCCGTGGTCTGGTGACGGTGGGCGACAGCCGGCGGTCCCGCTCCATCATCGGCGGCGAGTTCCTGGTGGAAGCGGTGGGGGAGACGACGGTCGGCGACCGCAAGGCGGTGCTGCCGCGCGTCACCGGCCAGGGATACGTCTATGGCCGCGAGGAACTGCGCATGGACGCGTCCGACCCCTTCCCGGCCGGCTTCGCCCTGTCCGACAGCTGGGGGCCGCAGGTGCATCTGCTCGGCTGAACTCTAGAACGACGACATCCGCCCGTCGGGCGTCGGCTCCCGACGGGCGATCCGGTAGCGGGAGTTTCCAGATGGGTCCTCATTCATTGCCCCTCGCCGGGCTGCATGTCCTGGTGACGGGGGCGTCCGGCGGCATCGGTGCCGCCATCGTCGAGCGTCTGGTGGCGGAGGGCGCGCATCCCGTCATCCATTACGGGCGTGACCGCGACAAGGCAGAGGCCCTGCTCGACCGCATCGGCGGCAAGGGCTGGGTCGTGCAGGCCGACCTGCTTGCGGCGGACGGCCCGACCGCGTTGTGGACGCGGGCCGCCGCCGCGGCCGGGCGGATCCACGCCCTGGTCAACAACGCCGGCACCCGGACGGAGGCCGGCCCTGAAAGCGATCTCGACCGCTGGCAGGCGGTCTGGAAGTCCGAGTTCCAGATCAACCTGTTCGCCGCCGCCGACCTGTGTCGGGCCGCCATCGGCCATTTCCGTGAGACCGGCGGCGGCCGGATCGTCAACATGGCGAGCCGGGCCGGGCAGCGCGGCTATGCCGCCGACGCCATGCCCTACGGCGCCAGCAAGGCGGCTCTGCTGAACCTGACGAAATCGATCGCGCGCAGCTTCGGCGCCGACGGCGTCACCGCCGTCGCCATCGCGCCCGGTTGGGTGCGGACCGCCATGGCCGACGACGTCATCGAACGCTTCGGCAAGGACGCGGCGGTCGCCGACATTCCGATCCGCGAGATGGCCGAGCCGTCGGAGGTGGCGGAACTCGTTGCCTTCGTGCTGCGGCCGTCCCAGCGTTCCCTGAACGGGGCCACGCTCGATGTGAACGGCGGCAGCCACATCCGCTGATCCGGCCTTCGACGGCGAAATTGGCCGTCAGTGCGCGTAAACCCGGTGGTACCGGTTGCCGATGCTCGTCAGTATTTCATAGCCGATGGTTCCGGCGGATCGCGCGACATCGTCGACCGAGGTCTTGGGACCGATGAGTTCGACGGACGCCCCCGGCTGGAGGTGATGCTCGTCGACGTCGCTGGCGTCCAGCGTGATGGTGTCCATCGACACCCGTCCGATGACTGGCAGCCGGACATCCCCGATGTGCGCGCAGCCGGTGCCGCTGAGCGCCCGCAGATATCCATCGGCGTAGCCGACGGACACCGTGGCGATCCTGCGCGGTGAGGTCGTCCTGTGCGTGTACCCGTAGCCGACGGCGGCCCCGGCCGGAACCGTCCGGGTCTGGATGATCCGTGCCTGGAGGCGCACCACCGGGCTCATCGGATTGGCCCTGCCGGGAACGGGTGCGATGCCATACAGGGCGGCGCCGGGACGGACCATGTCGAAGTGGAAGTCCGCTCCGAGGAAAATGCCCGACGACGCGGACAGGCAGGCCGGAGCCGGTGGAAGAAGGCGCAGCGCCTCGACGAAGCGGCTGTGCTGCTCGGCGTTGGCCGGATGCTGCGGGTCGTCGGCGCAGGCGAGATGGCTCATCACGCCACACACCCGAATGCCGTCGAGCATGCCCGGCTGATCGGCCAGCCCGATCACGTCATCCGGTGCCAGACCCAGGCGCGACATGCCGGTGTCGACCTGCAGCATGGCATCCAGCGGTCGGCCGAGCCGGGTGGCCAAACGGCTCCAGGCCTGGATTTGCTCGCGGCTGCTCAGAACCGGGCGGATGTCGTGCGCGACGAAATCGGGCCCGGTTCCAGGGGGCGGGCCGTGAAGGACGATGACCCGCGTGGTTGGATTCAGATGGGGGCGCAGTGCGATGGCCTCGCCGATATGGGCGACGAAGAACGTGTCGCACCCCGCATCCTCCAGCGCCGGAGCGACACGGCTGGCCCCCAGACCATAGGCGTCGGCCTTGATGACGGCCGCGCAGACGGCTCCACCGGCGATTTCCTTCAGCTGGCGATGGTTGTCGCGGATTGCGGCCAGGTCGATCGTCAGCGTGGCACCGGCGTGCGCCATCGACGGATGAGCCATGGAACGGGCTATCCTTCCTGAATGGATCGGAATTCGGGTTCGTGGTTCTGGTCGCCTGCCCGCGGGCAGGGAAAAATGCAGACGACGCCGGCGCCCACATCGGCACCGGCGTCGCGACCGCAGAGATGCTTACTTCATCGACGGGAAGGCGAACTGGGCGCCTTCGCGGACCCCGCCGGTCGGCCAGCGCTGGGTGATGGTCTTGCGGCGGGTGTAGAAGCGCACGCCGTCCGGGCCATAGGCCGACAGGTCACCGAACAGCGACCGCTTCCAGCCGCCAAAGCTGTGATAGGCGACCGGCACCGGCAACGGCACGTTGATGCCGACCATGCCGACCTTGATCATGTCGCCGAAATAGCGGGCGGCCTCGCCGTCGCGGGTGAACAGGCAGGTGCCGTTGCCATATTCGTGGGCGTCGATCAGGTCCATGCCCTCCTGCATCGACTTGACCCGGACGAGGCACAGCACCGGGCCGAAGATCTCCTCCCGGTAGATGCTCATCTCCGGCGTGACGCGGTCGAACAGGCAGCCGCCCAGGAAGTTGCCGTTCTCATGCCCCGGCACGACCAGACCCCGGCCGTCGACCACCAGTTCCGCCCCCTGGGCGACGCCCTGGTCGACATAGGCCTTCACCTTCTCGTAATGCGCCCGGGTGACCAGCGGCCCCATCTCGCAGCCGGCCGAGGTGCCGGCGCCGACCTTCAGGTCGCGCAGCGCCACCGACAGCTTGTCCTTCAGCCGGTCGGCCACCTCGTCGCCCACCGCGACGACGACGGAGATCGCCATGCAGCGCTCGCCGCAGGAGCCGTAGGCGGCCCCCATCAACGCGTTGACCGCGTTGTCGAGGTCGGCGTCGGGCATGACGATGGCGTGGTTCTTGGCGCCGCCCAGCGCCTGCACCCGCTTGCCGTGGGCGCTGCCGGTGGCATAGACGTATTCGGCGACCGGGGTGGAGCCCACAAAGCTGACGCCCTGCACCCGCGGGTCGGTCAGCAGGGTGTCGACCGCCTCCTTGTCGCCGTTGACGACGTTCAGCACGCCCGGCGGCAGGCCGGCTTCCAGCGCCAGCTGGGCGATCAGCAGGGCGGAGCTGGGATCGCGCTCCGACGGCTTCAGGACGAAGGTGTTCCCGCAGGCGATGGCGACCGGGTACATCCACAGCGGCACCATCGCCGGGAAATTGAACGGCGTGATGCCGGCGACGACGCCCAGCGGCTGGAATTCCGACCAGCTGTCGATGGCCGGGCCGACATTCTTGGAGAACTCGCCCTTCAGCAGTTCCGGCACGCCGCAGGCATATTCGACATTCTCGATGCCGCGGGTCAGTTCGCCGAAGGCATCGTCCAGGACCTTGCCGTGTTCGCGGGTGATCAGCGCGCAGATGCGCTCGGCATTCTCCTCCAGCAACTGCTTGAAGCGGAACATGACGCGGGCGCGCTTGGCCGGCGGCGTGGCACGCCAGGCCGGGAAGGCGGCCTCGGCGGCGGCGATGGCCTCTTCCACCGTGGCACGCGACGCCAAGGCAACCTGGCCTGCCACGTCACCGGTGGCGGGATTGACGATGTCGGCGGTGCGGGTGCCGGCGGGCGCGTCAGTCTTGCCGCCGATCAGGTGGGCAACGATGGTCATGATGGCTTTTCCTGGAGAATTGGGCCTGGGGAGTTGGTATCAAGCGCCCCGGTCCGGCCGCTCGTCCTCCGGTTTCGTGGAGGACGAGCGGCCGAGCCGACCGAGGGTGCGCAGGGCAGGGGACCCTACGGGTCGGCCCCTTGTCAGGCGGTGGCCTGGATGGCGTCGGCGACGACGTTGAACAAGCGGTCGAGGTCGGCCGGCTCGCTGTGGAAATGCGGGCCGAACTGGAGGGTGTCGCCGCCGAAGCGCACGTAGTAGCCGGCCTTCCAGCACTTCTCGCCGATCTCATAGGGTCGGCGGGCCGGCTCGCCCGGAAGCGGCGCGATGGTGACGGCGCCCGTCAGGCCATAGTTGCGGATGTCGGCGACGTTCTTCAGCCCCTTCAGCCCGTGGATCAGGTTTTCGAAGTGCGGCGCCAGCGCCGCGGCCTTTTCCCACAGCTTTTCCCGCTCGAAGATGTCGAGCGCGGCCAGACCGGCGGCGCAGGCGACCGGGTGGGCGGAGTAGGTGTAGCCGTGCGGGAACTCCACCATGTATTCCGGCCCGCCATTGTCCATGAAGGCCTGGTAGATGTCGCGCTTCGCCACGACGGCACCCATCGGGACCGCGCCGTTGGTCAGGCCCTTGGCGACGTTCATGATGTCCGGGACCACGCCGAAGGCGTCGGCGCCGAAGCGGGCGCCCATGCGGCCGAAGCCGGTGATGACCTCGTCGAAGATCAGCAGGATGGAGTGCTTGTCGCAGATCTCGCGCAGCCGCTGCAGGTAGCCCTTCGGCGGCGGCAGCACGCCGGCCGAGCCGGCCAGCGGCTCGACGATCACGGCGGCGATGTTGGAGGCGTCGTGCAGCGCCACCAACTCCTCCAGCGCGTCGGCCAGATAAGCGCCTTCCTCCGGCATGCCCTTCACGAACTGGTTCTGCGGCAGCAGGGTGTGGGGCAGGTGGTCGGCATCGACGCCGGTGCCGAACAGCTTGCGGTTGCCGCCGATGCCGCCCAGGCTGGTGCCGCCGAAATTGACGCCGTGATAGCCCTTGGACCGCCCGATCAGCTTGGTCTTGGTCGGCTGGCCCTTCATCCGCCAATAGGCCCGCGCCATCTTCAGCGAGGTGTCGGCCGCTTCGGAACCCGAACCGACGAAGAAGACATGGTCGAGCCCGGCCGGGGTCATCGACGCCAGCTTGTGCGCCAGCTTGAAGGCGGCCGGATGGCCATGCTGGAAGGCCGGGCTGTAATCCAGCTCCGCGATCTGGCGGGCCACCGCCTCCGAAATCTCGCGGCGGCAATGGCCGGCGCCGCTGCACCACAGACCGGACAGGCTGTCATAGATCTTGCGGCCCTCGGCATCCCAATACCAGGTCCCCTCCGCCTTTACGATCATGCGGGGGTTGCTCTTGAACTGACGATTACCGGTGAACGGCATCCAATGCGAGTCAAGCTCCTCGCGCGTCAGTCCGGCGGCCTTGCCGAGCGACTGGGCGTGATCGTTGTCCAAGGGGGCCATCCGCTGTTCTCCCGCATGTGTTAGGGGCGCTGTCGATGGAGAGTGTGCACGGTTCGTGGTTGCGATTAAATCCAAACTATAAGAACTTCACATAAGTCTGCACTTAACTATCGCGCCTTCAACCACCATGGTGCCAGCATGAGCAAGCCCGCCCGGCCCTTGGCCCCGATCAGCGATGCTGACATCCGGCTGTTGCGTGTTTTCCGGACGGTGGTGGAATGCGGCGGCTTTTCCGCCGCGGAGGTGGAACTGAACATCAGCCGCGCCGCGATCAGCCAGCATATGGCGGATCTTGAACGGCGGCTTGGCCTCACACTCTGCCGGCGGGGACGGGCGGGGTTCCGGCTGACCGATGAAGGGCATCTGGCCTATGAGGCGACGCTGCGTCTGCTGGCCAGCACGGAGAGCTTCCGCAGCGAGATCAACACCGTCCATGGCCGCCTGCGCGGCGAACTGAACATCGGCATCACCGACAACCTCGTCACCATGCCGCAGATGCGGGTGACCCACGCCCTGCGCAGTCTCAAGCAGCTGGCGCCGGAGGTCCGCGTCAACATCCGCATGATCCCGCCCAACGAGATCGAGCGGGGCGTGCTCGACGGGCAGTTGCACGTCGGTGTCGTTCCGGTCCGCCGGGGCCTGCCGGGGTTGGCCAGTCTTCCGCTCTACCAGGAGGAATCCCTGCTCTACTGCGGGGATGGTCATCCGCTGTTCGACCGCCCCGACGGTGCGGTGACGCGGGAGGCGGTCGAGGTCGCCGACGCCGTGGCGCCGACCCAGGCGCAGCTTCCCCACGAGCTGAACAACACCGCGAGCGCGACCGACCGCGAGGGGGTGGCGTTCCTGATCCTCACCGGATGCTATGTCGGCTTTCTGCCGATCCATTACGCGCGGCAATGGGTCGAGCGCGGCATGATGCGGGCGCTGCTGCCCGACACCTACCATCACGCCCTGGAGTTCCAGGTGGTGACGAAGAAGGGCGCCCAACCGAATCTGGTGCTGGAGCGGTTCCTGGACGTCTTGCGCGGGAACCGGGGCGGTGACGGCGAAGATGCCGGGTGGGTTCCAGCAGCCAAGGACGACAGCGGGAAGGTGGTGGGTTGATCCCCGGTCCGGCGATCCGCTCGATCGCGGCGAAGATCGCATCAGACCCCCGCGGTTCATGCCGGGACGGCAGGGCCGCCCGGCGCCGTCACCGGAACCGCCACGCGAAACCGCTGCCGTCGCGGCTCACCCGTCCGGCCGAGCTTTCGGGAAAATGGGCGGTGAAGAGCGTCGTGTCCGTGCCGGCCACCCTGTCCAGCACCCTCGTTCGTGACCGCCGCGCCTCGTCCGGCCTTTCGCAGAACACCGAATTCCAGTCGGGATGGTAAATCTGGATCGGGTGGTGCATCAGATCGCCGGTGAAGAGCGCCTCCGTGCCGCCTCCGCAGTCGAGCGCGATGCACATATGGCCGGCGCTGTGCCCCGGGGTGGGCTGGAAGCGGAAGCCGCCGACCTCGCCGCCGTCCGGCCCGACGAAATCGGCCAGGCCGGCGGCCAGCACCGGCTCGACGCTGTCGCGGAACAGGGCGGCGCGATCGCTGTCCGGTGCCGCAGCCATCATGGTTTCCAGCTCCACCCGCGGCATCACATAGCGGGCGTTGGGAAAGGTGGGCACCCAGCCATCGTCGGTCAGCCGGGTGTTCCAGCCGACATGGTCGGTGTGCAGGTGGGTCAGCAGAACCGTGTCGATGCTCTCCGGTTCGGCCCCGGCCGCCCGCAGCCGTTCCAGAAAGGGATCGCTCCGCCGATGGAACAGCGGCTTGCCCGGCCGGTCCTTGTCCGCGCCGGCACCGGTGTCCACCAGGACACGCCGACCGCCGGCCTCGACCAGCCAAGCGTGGACGCTGATCACCACACGGTCCTGCGCCGGGCTCAGGCTGCCGGGCACCAGCCAGCTGGCGTGTCGGCGGACCGCCGCCGGATCCCAGTCGGGCAACAGGCGCTCCGGGGTGAAGGCGTCGCTGGCGAACTCGTCGATGCGGGTGATGCGGACATCGCCCAGAAGGTGTGGTGTCGAAGAAGTCAGCATGACGATTCCACGATTTCTGCATTCGCGGACCAGGGTGCGCCAGAGGGCGGTGCCCGTCCAATGCCGATGCGGGGAGCGGCCGATGCCCGGCAGGCATCACACCCGTCGCTTCTCAAACGGAGAGAGGCATGTCATGGCTGGGGCTGGGCCGGCTGCGAACACCCTTCGGAGGTCACCGATCCATGGAACTGCGCCATCTGCGCTACTTCATCGCCGTCGCCGAGCATGAGAGCGTGCGGCTGGCGGCCACGCGGCTCAACATCACCCAGCCCGCCATATCCCGTCAGATCCAGCAGTTGGAGGAGGAGTTGGGGGCGGCGCTGTTCGACCGCGGCCCGCGCGGCCTGCGGCTGACCGCTGCCGGAACCCTGTATCTGGCGGAGGCGCGCAAGGTGCTGGCCCTGCTGGAAGCGGCCGGCCGCTCCGCCCGTCTGGTCGCCGCCGGGCAAGAGGGGCAACTGCGCATCGGCTTCGTCGAGAATGCCGGTTGGGACGGGCTGGTGCCGGAGCTGTTCAACCGCTTCCAGCGCGAGGCGCCCGGCGTCCGGGTGGAGCTGGCGCCGCTCAGCACGCCGGCACAGCTGGAAGAGCTGGTCGACGGACGGCTGGATGGTGGGTTCGTCTATCTGTTCGAACCGGCGCCGGCGGGCCTGCACGTCCGTCCGCTGCTGGACCATGACGTGGTGCTGGCGGTGCCGAGGGCCTGGAACCTTCCGGCCGACACCCCGGTCCATGCCCGCGATCTCGCCGGCCGGCCCTTCATCACCTTTCCGCGCCACGCCTACCCGGCCTATTACGACCGCCTCATCGGCGCCTGCCAGCAGGCCGGGCTGACGCCGAATGTGGTGCAGGAGGTTTCCACCGAGGCGGCGATCCTGTCCCTGGTGTCCGCCGGCATCGGCGCCGCCATCGTGAACGCCGCGAACCGCGGGCGGCCGCCGGCACTGGCCCGGTTCGTCGAACTCGCCGACCTGTCGATCCGTCTGCCGCTGGCCTTTGCCTGCCTCGACGCCGCGCACAACCCGGCACTTGACCGTTTCCTGCGCGTGATCGACTCCGCACGCTGACGCGACGTCGCGCCTTACCATCCTCCCCCAGCGTTGAGACGGTCTTTCATCCCGCCGATTGCGCCTGGGCTTTGATTGCCGTCGGCGCCCTTGCCGAATTCCTCCCCTTCTCCGCCTGCACCGCAAGGGCGACGCGCTACAGCGCCGCCAGCACCTCGTCCAGGGTGGCGAGGAACAGCTTCGCATCGTCCGACGAGAACACCAGCGGCGGACGGATCTTCAGGATGTGGCCCTCCTGCCCCGTGGCGCTGATGAGGACCCGGCGCTTGCGCATCGCGTTGACCACGCGGGCGGTCTCGTCCGAGGCCGGCGACTTGTCAGCGCGGTCGCGCACCAGTTCGACGCCGACAAACAGACCGCTGCCGCGCACGTCGCCGATCAGGTCGTGCTTGCCGGCCAGACCCCGCAGGCCCTGGATGAGTTCTGTGCCCACGGTGAGGGCGTTTTCCTGCAGGCGATCGGCCTTGATCACCCGCAGCACGGCCAGGGCCACCGCACAGGACACCGGGTTGCCCCCGAAGGTGTTGAAGTAACGCTGGCTTTTGCCGAACCGCTCGATCACCGCCGGCCGGAACACGGCGCCGGCCACGGGATGGCCATTGCCCATGGGCTTGCCGACGGTGACGATGTCGGGCACCAGGGCGTGGCGCGCGAAGCCCCACATGTGGGTGCCGAGCCGTCCGAAGCCGGGCTGCACCTCGTCGGCGATGAAGAGGCCGCCGGCCTTGCGCATCACCTCGACCGCCGGAGCGAGGAAGCCGGCCGGGTCGGTGAAAACGCCGCTGCTGGAGAAGATGGTGTCGACCAGCAGCGCCGCCGGCTTGATGCCCTTTTCCCTCAGGTCGGCGATGGCCGCTTCCACCGACCGGGCGAAGGCGGCGCCCACCTCGGCCTCGGGAATGCGGTAGCTGTCCGGAGCCGGCACCACGCGGACATGGTCCCCCAGCGTCACCGCCGATCCGAGCGAGGGCGACAGCTCGGCAAGCGCCGAGGTCACGCCATGATAGGCGTTGTGGGCGATGACGACGCCCGTCCCGCCGGTGTGGACGCGGGCGACCCGCAAGGCCAGGTCGTTGGCCTCGCTGCCGGTGCAGGTCATCATCAGGTGCGACAGTTCCGGCGGAAACTCCGCCAGGAAGGCCTCGGCGAATTCAAGAATGCCGTCGGTCAGGTAGCGCGTGTGGGTGTTCAGCACCGCCGCCTGCTTGGCCATCGCCTCCACCACCTCGGGCCGCGAGTGCCCGACCGAGGCGACGTTGTTGTAGGCGTCCAGATAACGGTTGCCGTCGGCGTCATAGAGGTAGGAGCCCTCCCCCCGCACGACATGGATCGGGTCGGTGTAGAACAGGCGGTAGGCCGGGCCGAGCAGCGTCTCGCGGCGGGCGATCAGGGCGCGCTCGCGCTCCGGCAGGGATGCGGCGGAGTCGGGCGTGTAGGCGTTGATCATGGTCATGGCGGTTCACACTTTCTGGCAGGCGAGATGGAGCAGACCGTGCACGGTGGCGGCCTCGCCGCCGGTCAGCCGTTCCAGGCCGGCGAAGGCACGTTCGGAATTCCGCAGGATGTAGTCGCGGTTCTCGGGGTATTCGGCCGCCCGCCAGCTCGTGATGCCGATGGTCAGAGCCAGCCGGGCCGCCACCAGATCGGGCAGCAATTCGACCTCATCCGGTGTCAGCGGAAGAACGGCATGGTAAGCGCGGGTCATCTCGACCATGGAGCCGAAGGGCGTCTCGCCGCTGGCGACATGGTAGGCGAGGGCCGTCGCCAGATCGTTGACCAGCGGCCCCTTCAGCGCGTCGCCGAAATCGATGATGCCGGTGACGGTGTCATGCGTGACCGGATCGACCACCGCGTTGTGGGGATTGAGGTCGTTGTGAATGACCTGATGGCGCAGCGCGGGCAGCCGCGGGGCCACGTCGGCGGCGAAATGGGCGACGAATCGCTCGACCATCCGCCGGCGCGTCTCATCCTCCAGATAGCCGAGCCGATCCCCGATGCAGGCGGTGCGGGTGATGTCCCACAACAGGTTCCGCTGCGCACCGGGATGGTCGAAATCGGCCAGCGCCACATCCAGCCGGGCCAATGTGGTTCCCAGCGCCCGCATCTGCCCCGGTGACGCCGGGGTGGCATGAAGCGGGGTGCCCTCGAGATAGGTCAACAGCCGAAGCACCATGGTGCTGTCGTGGACCTGGACCTCGACCTGGGGCGACCCGTCCAGCGTCCGCATGACGCGCGGCACCGGCAGCGTGGCGTCGCGCGCGGCGACGTGCAGCATGGCCTCGGTCTGGAAGCTGGTGACGATCTGCGGCTCCGCCGGATTGGTGAATTTCAGCACATAGCCCTGCCCGTCGGGGCCGGCGATGTGGAAATTGCGGTCCCGCTCACTGGTCAGTTCGCGCACGGTCCCCGCCACGCCGAAGTGACGCAGTGCCGCAGCGCCGGCGTCCTCCCGCGAGATCGGCGGGGCGACGGTGGTCAGCACATCCGGCGGTGCGGTGGCCGCTGTGGTCCCGACGTTGGAGGATTTCAATGTTTGATGCATCATCGTAGGGTGCGGCCCGGAAGGGGAAATGTGGGAACAGGGGGTCACAAGGCGACGGAGTGGGAGTTTGCCATGTCGATGCGCTCCAGAATTGGCCCGCTGGCCAGCAGAATATCCTGTTGAATGGCGTGAGCGGCGGCCGGGCCGTCACGACGCCGGATGGCGTCCATCAGCGGATAGTGGTGGTCGATCATGGTGCGCCCGGCGTCGGCGTAGACGTCGGCGATCAGTGGTCCCATTTGCAGCCACAACCGTCGCAGAATATCGCGGAGCACCGGCATGTCCGCGATGGTCGCAAGTTCGAAATGGAACATCTGGTTGAGTTCGGTGGCAAGCGGGGTCTCGCCGGCGGCGATGGCCTCTTCGTTGCGTTTCAGGATGGCTTCCAAGGTCAGGATGCGGGCCGGCGTGGCGTTCCGAGCCGCACGCTCGGCGGCCAACCCTTCCAGGTTGACGCGGATGTCGCGGATTTCCAGGTAGACGGCCCGGGTCAGCCGCGGAACGCGGATGTCGCGGGGCGACCGTAGCACCAGAGCCTGATCCTGCACCAAGCGCAGGATGGCGTCGCGCACCGGCGTGACGCTCGTCCCCAGGCGCTCCGCCAAGTCGCGGATCTTGAGGCGATCGCCCGGCTTGAACACGCCCTTCATCAGGGCTTCGCACAGTCTCTGGTAGATCGTGCTGCCGAGATTGTCGTGCTCGAGAAGGGCCAGATCGTACTCGGCCATCACCCACCCTTTGCTCCGGCGTCGACGCTCATGCTGTATGATGCATCATCATGGGGGATGATCGGTGGAAGATCAAGGCGGCGTTTGATGCGGAAGGCGCGAGCGCATGGCCGGCTGCGCCGACCGTCCGCCGGTGTGACGCCGGACGACGCCCCCAATCGCGCTGGCCGGTAGGGAAACCAACCCTTGCGCGTGGGGTTGCGATGCGATCGCCGCCGTTCGCCGCCCGGACGTCAGCGGTGTGTTCGGGCGATGTCCGGGTCGTCGTGACGACCCCACACTCTCAAGCGATGGGGCATCCGGGGAACCCGGCGCGGTTCCGTCACTCCCCGGCCGCCTCGCGGTAGCTGTGGGCGAGGCTGACATAGTGGCGGATGTCGAAGGCGATGAAGGCCACCTCGGCGTCGGTGACATCGCGCAGATGCCTGGCCGGGCTGCCGACCCAGAGCTGGCGGGCGGGGACGCGCTTGCGTGGCGGCAGCACCGCGCCGGCGGCCAGCATGGCGCCGCTTTCCACCACGGCCCCGTCCAGCACGATGGAGCCGATGCCGATCAGGCAGCCGTCCGCCAGCGTGCAGCCATGCATCCGCACACCGTGGCCGATCACCACGTCGGCACCGATCACGGTCGGGTACTCGTTCAGCATGACGTGGATGATGGTGCCGTCCTGGACGTTGGTGCGCGGCCCCACCGTGATGCTGTGGTCGTCGCCGCGCAGGACGCAGCCGTACCAGACGCTGGCCTCCGCCCCGATCTCCACATCGCCGACCACCACGGCGCCGGGGGCGATGAAGGCGTCGGCGGCGATGCGCGGCCACACTCCCTTGAAGGGCTGGAAGATGGCGCCGGGGTGGCGGGCGAGCAGGGCTTCCCCGGTTTCGAAGACGGTCTCGGCGGCGCTCTCGGTGGTCATCGGTTGTTGTCCTTGTTGGTCCTGCCCGGGCTTCGCGCCGGTCAGGAGGCGAGCCGTTCCGCTTCGGCCTCGGCCGCCGGGTCGGCCACCACCCCGGCGGCAAGCAGCCGGTCGATGTCGGGCCCAGTGTAGCCCAGTTCGGCCAGCAGCGCTGCGCTCTGCGCCCCCACCGGCGGCAAGGCCATGCGCGGCCCCAGCCGGCGGCCGTCCAGCGTCAGCGGCAGCAGCGGGACGCGGGTCTCCCCGCCCGTTTCGGTGGTGATGGGGGCGAGGCCGCCGCTCTCGATCAGGTGGGGATCGTCGAACAGCTCCTCCGGCCGGTTGATCGGGGCGTAGGGCAGGCCGTTGCGCTCGAACAGCTCGGCGATCCCGGCCTTGCTGAAGGTGGCGAGGCGGCGGCGGATCTCCGGCAGCATCCAGTCGCGGGCGAGGCAGCGTTTGGTGTTGCCGTCCAGCCGCGGGTCGGCGGCCAGATCGTCGAAACCGAAGGCGGTGCAGAAGGTCCGCCACTGGACGTCGCTGACGACGCCGAGAAAGATCTGCTCGCCGTCCTTCACCTCGAAGGTGTCGTAGATGCTGAAGGCGGCGATGCGTTCCGGGAAGGGGGGCGGGGCCTCGCCGGTCACGGCGAACTGCTGCATGTGCTGGGCCGACAGCAGGACGCAGGTCTCGAACAGGCCGGACTGGATGTCCTGGCCGCGGCCGGTGGCGTCGCGGGTGCGCAGCGCCGCCAGGATGCCGATCACCCCGAACATGCCGCCCATGATGTCGTTGACCGAGCTTCCGGCGCGCAGCGGCCGGCCGGTGGGGCCGGTCATGTAGGCAAGGCCGGCCATCATCTGCACCACCTCGTCCAGCGCGGTGCGCTTCTCGTAGGGGCCGGGCAGGAAGCCTTTCAGCGACAGGTTGATGATGCGCGGGTTGCGCGCGGCGAGGCTGGCGTAGTCGAGGCCGTAGCGCGCCATCAGGCCGGGGCGGAAATTCTCCAGCACCACGTCGGCGGTGTCGACCAGCTTGTGCACGGCGGCCAGCCCGTCGGGGCTGTTCAGGTCGACGGCCAGCGACCTCTTGTTGCGGTTGAAGGTGCGGAAGAAGCCGGCGGCGGCTCCCGGCAGGGCGCGGGTCTTGTCGCCGGTGACCGGTTCCACCTTGATGACGTCGGCGCCGAGGTCGCCCAGGATCATGCCGCAGGTCGGCCCCATCACCATGTGGGAGAATTCGACGACGCGGATGCCGGAAAGAGGGAGGTCGGGGGGCGGAAGGGCGGTGTCGGTGTCAGGCATGGACGGGACTCCGGTGGAAATGCTTGGGCAGGCCGGCGGCGGCGATCTTGCCGTGCAGCGTCTGGCCGGGAAGAAGGGTGGCGAGCAGGCGTTGCGCCTCGATCAGCCGATCCAGGTCGATGCCGGTGTCGAAGCCCATCGCCTCCAGCATGAAGGCCAGATCCTCGGTCGCGACGTTGCCGCTGGCGCCGGGGGCGTGCGGGCAGCCGCCCAGCCCGCCGAGCGAGGCGTCGAATTCGCGGATGCCGATGTCCAGCACCGCCAAGCAGTTGGCGAGGCCAAGGCCGCGGGTGTCGTGGAAATGGGCGCTTTGCAGGCGGTCGCCGGCGATCTCCTTCACCCGCCGGTAGAGGCGGCGGACCTGCGCCGGGTCGGCATAGCCGACGGTGTCGGCCAGCGCCACGCGGTCGGCCCCGGCCTCCAGGCAGGCTTCGGCGAGGCGGACCACCTCGTCCTCCGGCACCTCGCCCTGGATGGTGCAGCCGAAGGCGGTGGAGATGCCGGCGTCGATGCGGGTCTGGCAACCGCCCTCCCTCGCACGCTCGTCACGGGCGCGGCAGACACGGGCCAGCTCCTCCACCGACTCCTCGCGGGTCTTGCGGATGTTGGCGCGGCTGTGCGCCTCGCTGGCCGACAGGGGCAGGACGAGCACGTCGGAGCCGGCGGCGAGCGCCGCCATGGCGCCCTTCAGGTTGGGGGCCAGGGTGTGGATGATGACGCCGGGCAGGGCGCGGGCACCGGCCACCACCTCGGCCGCGTCGGCCATCTGGGGCAGCAGCCTGGGCGGGACGAAGGAGGCGGCCTCGAACCGGTTGACGCCGGCGCGGTGCTCGGCCTCCAGCCAGCGCAGCTTGTCGGCGGTGGGCATCACGCGGTCGAGGATCTGGAGCCCGTCGCGCAGGCCGACCTCGACGATGGTCACGGGATCTTTCGTCATGGCAAGGGGTCCTCGTTCGGGTGCGCGAGGGACGGCGCACCCGGTGGAAGGCTTTGAAGGACATGCGGTGTGGTCTGCTGTCTAGCGGCCGAAGCCCGCGATCACGTTCCGAAGCCTGCGATCACGTTCCGAAGCCTGCGGCTTGCGGCAGCCAGAGCGACAGCGACGGGAACAGCCAGATGACGAACAGGCCCGCCATCATCAGCAGCACATAGGGCAGGGCGCCGCGCGTCACCTCGGCCAGCGAGGAGGTGGTGATGCCCTTGATGACGAACAGGTTCATGCCGACCGGCGGGGTGATCAGCGCCAGTTCCAGGTTGATCATCAGCATCACGCCGTACCAGATCGGGTTGATGCCCAGCGCGGTCATCACCGGCAGGATGATCGGCGTGGTGATCAGGATGATGGCGATGGTTTCCAGGAACATGCCCAGGATGAAGATCGCGGCCATCACCGCCAGGATGAAGCCGCTCTGCGACAGGCCCAGCGTCGCCACCGTCTCCATGATCTGGGCCGGCAGGCGGATGATGGTGATGGCGTGGCCGAACATGCCGGCGGCGGCGATGATCATGAACAGCATGACGCTGGTCCGCATCGTCTGCACGCCGCAGTCCAGCAGATCGGCGACGGAGACGTTGCGGTAGACCAGCAGCGCCACCGCCAGCGCATAGACCGCCCCGACCGCCGCGGCCTCACCGGCGGTGAAGACGCCGAGATAGATGCCGCCCAGGATCAGCGGCGGCATCATCACCGCCCAGATCGACTTGCGGAAGGCGGCGGCGACGGTGCGGAAGCCGGGCCAGGGCTGCGACTGCACGCTGTCCTGCCGCTTGGCCTGCAGCCAGCTGTAGCCGGCGAAGATCACCGCCATCAGCAGCCCGGGAATGATCCCGGCCAGGAACAGGGCGCCGATCGAGGCGTCGGTGACGATGGCGTAGAGGATCATCGGCCCCGACGGCGGGATCAGGATGCCCAGCGTGCCGCCGGCGGCGATCAGCCCGTAGGTGTCGCGCTGGCGGTAGCCGTAGCGCTTCATCTGCGGGATGGAGATCGACCCGATGGTCAGCGCGGTCGCCACCGAAGAGCCGGAAATGGTCGAGAAGATGGTGCAGGACAGGATGGTGGCGAAGCTGAGCCCGCCCTTGATGTGCCCGACCAGCGTGTTCGACATCTCGTAGAGGTCGTCGACCACCTTGGCCTTGATCATGATGTGCGCCATGAAGGCGAACATCGGGATGGTGGCGAGCAGCGGGTTGTTCAGGCTGGAGAACACCGCGTCGGCCATGCTGTCGACGCTGCCCTCGAACAGGGCCAGCACGCCGAGCGAGGTGAGGGCGAGGGCCGCGAAGATCGGCATGCCGCTGAACAGCAGGAGCAGCAGCAGGCCCAGGATCAGGAACGTCATCAGTGGCCTCCCGTCCGCTCGTCCGACTCTTGCCCCGCCAGCGCGCCGACCAGCTTGGCGAAGGCGACGATCCCCAGCAGGGCGGCGCCAATGGGAAGCGTCGCCTGCGGGATCCACAGCGGCAGCTCCAGCTGGCCCGACGAGAAGGCGTCGAAATCGTAGGAGAAGGCGGCGGTGTGCCAGCCGGTGCGGACCAGCAGGACGGCGACGACCAGCACCGCCAGGTTGGCCCAGGCATCCAGCCAGCGCCGGCCGCGCGGACCGACGAAGCCCATGATCAGGTCGATGCGGATGTGGTGGCCGGTGCGCAGCGCCTCGGCGGCCCCCGCCATCACCAGGGCGACCACCAGATAGCCGCAGGCCTCGTCGACGCCCTCCAGCGGGTGGCCGACGACATAGCGGGCGACGACACCGGCCGTGGTCAGAACCAGGACGACGGCGATCAGCAGGACGCTCAGCCCGCCGCCGATGCGCGACAGGATCGATGCGGTGGCGGTCAGCAGGCGCAGGGCGCCGTGGGAGGCTCCCCCCTTGCCGCTTATGGTGGCGACGCTGTCCGGGGTGGACATGCTGCTCATGGCCGGTCCTCCCCTACTGGAGCTTCTGGACGAGTTCGAGCAGCTTGCGGCCGTCGGTGCCGGTCTCGTCGGCGAAGCCCTCGGCGAAGGCGGGAGCCATGGCGGCCTTGAAGGCGGCATTCTCCTCCGCGGTCGCGACGTGGACCTTGACGCCCTTCGACTCCAGTTCCGCCGGGGCGCTGGCGGCCGCCTCCTGCGAGGCCTCCAGCGCCCAGCCGGCGGCATCCTCGCCGGCCTTCTTCAGGGCGGCCTTGTCCTTGTCGGTCAGCTTGTTGTACCAGCCGGGGTTGACGTAGCCGTGCAGATAGGCCGCCAGCACCGGCACCACCGTCATGTGGTCCTGCACCTCGTAATATTTGCGCGACCAGGCGGCGGCGACGTCGGTGATGGCGGAGTCGATGATGCCGGTGGCCAGCGCCTGATAGACCTCGCTGCCGGGGATCGCGACCGGCGTGGCGCCCATCGCCTTCAGGCCGCGGTCGAAGGCGGGGCCGATGCCGCGCATCTTCTGGCCCTTGAAATCCTCCGGCTTCAGCAGCGGTTTGCCCTTGGACGTGAAGACGCTGGTGTTGGTCTGGAACATCCAGACCACGTTCTTCACACCCTTCTTCAGCAGGCGTTCCTCAAGGAAGGCCGCCGCCTCGGAGGTCGGCCATTTCCGCCACGCCTCGATCGAGGACATGGTGTAGGGGC
The DNA here is from genome assembly GCF_003116095.1 of Azospirillum sp. TSO35-2. Taxonomy (GTDB): domain Bacteria; phylum Pseudomonadota; class Alphaproteobacteria; order Azospirillales; family Azospirillaceae; genus Azospirillum. The sequence continues at coordinate 1,208,554 of NZ_LGRA01000008.1, read as the reverse complement.
CGACGGTGACGTTCATCAGCGGCAGGGTCTTGCCCCACTGGAAGTTCAGCGAGAAGGCGCATTCGATGTCGCCCTTGGCCACGGCCAGGATGTTGTCGTTGGCCTTGATCAGGCTGTCGGCGCCGAACACCTGGACGTCGAGATCGCCGTCCGACAGCGTCTTCACCTCCGCCGCCCAGCGTTCGATCACCTTGGAGATGTGGTGGGCCGGCGGCAGCTGGTGGCTGCAGCGCATCCGCGTCGCGGCCTCCGCGCCCGTCGGCAGCGCCATCAGCGCCGTGGCCGAGGCGGCGGCGCACAGCGCCAGCATGATCTTCGCGTGGCTGGCCGTCTTGGTGGGCGTCATGTCCTGCACCTCCCGATGGTGGTTCGTTGCGGCGTTCCGGCCGGTTGGGCGATTGGTGGGCGATTGGGGCCGGAAGCGGAGCCCGTTCAACTGCGGGCTTTCGGATTGTTTGTCCGCTAAACAGAACAGCACGGGGAGGCAGGGTCGTAAAATACAAAGAAGCGAAGCGAGCTATCTGGTTTCGAGATAGCTGTCGCGCAACCGGCCGGGCCAGCGGCCGCTCGCCTGCGCCTCGCGCACCACGTCGATCATCAGCCGCCGCGCCTCCACCACCGCGCGGGAGGCGGTCTTCATGCGCGAGGACACCAGATACAGGGTGCGCCCCATCGACGGGTTCACCACCGGCCGCGCGACCAGCTCGCCGCGGGCGATCTCGTCACCGGCCAGGGCGGCCGACTGGACCGTCACGCCCAGCCCGGCGCCGACCGCCCGTTTCAGCGGCACGGCCGATTCGATCTCCAGATAGACCTTGGCGGCGATGGCGTTGCGCACCTCGGCGTCGCTGGCCAGCGCCTGCAGAACGGCGGTGCGGCCGGGCATGATCAGCGGCAGGCGCAGCACGTCGGCCAGATCGATGGGGCCGCCCTCGCCGATCATCGCGCGGGTGCCGAGGCAGACCAGTTCCTCGTCCAGCAGCGGGACGGCCTCCAGCCGGTCGTCGTTGGGCGGCACCAGGGTCAGGGCGAGGTCGGCCTGACCGGACAGCATCCACTGGTGCATGATCTCGCTGTGCGCTTCGATCACGCGCAGCTTGACCTCGGTCAGGGTGGCGGCCACGCGCCGGATGAAGGGCAGGCCGATCGCCTCCATCGCGGTGTAATTGAAGCCGACCATCACCGGCCCCACCACCGCCCGCGACAGTGACAGCACGTCCAACTCCGCCTGCTCCAACGCGTGCAGCACGCCTCGTGCGTGGGCATGCAGCCGGTCGCCGGCCTCGGTCCGGCTGACGCCGCGCGGCTGACGCAGCAGGAGCTGTACGCCCAAATCCTCCTCCAGCGTCGCCACATGCTGGCTGAGCGCCGATTGGGCCACGTTCAGAAACTCGCTGGCCCTGGAAAAGCTGCCGAGTTCACAGACGGCGACGAAATAGCGGAGGCGGCGAAAGTCCAGCTTGGTCGACATCCGATTTCATCCCGCCGTATTCCCAAAAGCACCAAGAGAAATATCATCACCGGATACTGATACAAAGAGGGAACTGACGTCGCATTACTGGGTGATATTGTCGGTATCGGACAATGGTCGTTCGACACCGGCCCGGGCGATGTCCCCCCACTATCTTTCTCCCCGACAAAGGGTTTGGCGTGCCAGGTGATCCGCCCCTGGTCGGGGCGCAAGGCCGCTGGTCAGGCGCCTGCCCAACGACCTCGGCGGCCTGTCCGCCCGACCCGGCCCATCCGGCGATCGATACCTGAGTATGGGTTCCCGCACACCGGAGCCTCCGGCACTGTCGCCGTCACGGTGACCGGAGCAGGAGATCGGTATGGATTTGGCGGCTTCCGAAACGCCGAGGCGTCTCCCGGCGCTGCCGGTTCCGGCCTCCGTCGGGTGGGTGTCGGCTGACGGCGACCGGCTGACGGCGGCGGCCGACTGGCTGCTGCGGGTCGCCAGCGACATGCTGGCGCCGGATCGGCAGTCGGTGGAGGACTGCCTGTCGCTGGCCCTGGCCCGGCTGCAACGCGTCGGCAGCGATCGGGGCCCGGCGGTCGAGGTGCCGGACGATGCCGGCCGGAGAATCGGGCTGGCGGTCTGGCAGGTGCGGCGGGTTACCGCTCATATCGATGCCCATCTCGCCGACACCATCAGGAACCGGGATCTGGCGGCGGCGGTGAAGCTGAGCTGCGGGTATTTCTGCCAGGCCTTCAAGGAGAGCTTCGGCTGCCCGCCGCATGCCTACATCGTCCGTCGCCGCGTCGAGCGGGCGAAGGAGTTGCTGGAAACCACCAGCACGCCATTGTCCCAGATCGCGCTCGACTGCGGCTTTTCCGATCAGTCGCACTTCTCACGCATCTTCCGCCGCGTTGCCGGTGAGGCTCCCCGCCTGTGGCGGCACAAGCACCGGATCGACGGTTCGGCGCCCGTCGCCGACCTCATCGCCGACGACCGCTGACGGCGGCAGCCCACCGCCCGTGGCGGGAGGGGGGCGGCGGCCCGAACGAGCGTGCGCTGGTCATCGGCTTCAGCAGCCACCTCGCCGAGAACCCGATTCGCCGAGAACCCGATCCAGGTCTGACGGCGAGCGACGCGAGGAAGGCCGCCGGGCTGTCGTCCGGCGGCCATGGTTCCGCGGCCGCTGGTGGCTTCGCCTTCAGACCCCGAGCTTGCTCTTCGCCAACGGAAGGCTGCGGATGCGCTGGCCGGTCAGCGCCGCCACGGCGTTCACCACCGCGGGCGGGACGCCGGGCAGGCCGGGTTCGCCGACGCCGCCCATCGGGGCGCCACTCTCCACGATCTCCACATGCACGGTGGGCATGGAGCGGCGCGACAGGATCGGGTAGTCGTCGAAATTGTGCGACTGACGGACGCCGTCCTTGTAGACCAGCTCTTCGAACAGGGTGGCCGACAGGCCCAGTGCCACGGCGGATTCCACCTGCGACTTCACGATCGCCGGGTTGACGATGCTGCCGGGATCGAAGGCGACCCAGACCGCGTGGACCTGCGTCTCGCCACCCTGGACCGACACCTCGGCGATCGTCGCCGTTTCCGACCCGAAGGGGGAGGCCATGGAGACACCGCGCGCGCGGCGCACGCCGTCCACCTCGTAGGGGCCGCGCTTCCAGCCGCCGGACATCGCCGCCACGGTGTCCAGCAGCTTGCGGTGGCGTGGCTTGTCCTTCAGCAGCTCCATCCGCAGGGCGAAGGGGTCCTGGCCGCCGGCGTCGGCGATCTCGTCCAGAAACCCCTCATAGAAGAAATCGTTCATCGAATGGCCGACGGAGCGCCAGAAGGCGATGGTCACCGGATGGGGAAACTTGATGTAGTCCATCGCGCGGTTGGCGATGGCGTAGGGCTTCCCCGTGACGCCCTCCACCGCCGAGCGGTCGACCGGGTCCTTGAACACCGCGCCGAACCAGCGGCTGAGCGGTCCTTCACCCACCGTGCGCGCCTGGATCGCGGTGGGGCGCCCGTCCGCGCCGATGGCCGCGCGGAGCCGGCTGAAGCTGAGCGGGCGCAGGGCGTCCATGCGGAACTCCTCCTCGCGCGACCACAGTGTTTTCACCGGCCGCCCGGTGGCCTTCGCCAACTGGATCGCCTGGAGAAAGGGGGTGGCGTTGCCATAGAGGAAATGCCGGCCGAAGAAGCCGCCCAGGATCGGCGAATGCAGGATGACCTTGTCCGGCGCCAGCCCGGCCGTCTCGGCCGCCGCCGACTGGAACTGCTCCGGCATCTGGTTGGGCGCCCACAGCTCCAGCGTGCCGTCCGGGTTGAAGCGCGCCATGGCGGACGGCGGCTCCAACTGCCCGTGGATCAGATAGGGGGCGTCATAGTCCGCCTCGATCACCTTGGCCGCACGGGCGAAGGCGGCGGCGACGTCGCCCGCCCGCTCCGCCGGGAGCCCGGCCGCGGTGGCGGATTTCAGCGCCGCCAGCATCCCGTCCGATGCGTAGTCGGCGGCCACCGTGTCGAGGCCCGACCGCGCGGGCGCCGACCAGCTCACCGACAGCGCGTCCACCGCCTTGCGGGCGCGCCACCAGCTGTCGGCGGTGACCGCCACCGCGCCCGGCAGCCTGTGGACGGAATGGACGCCGGGCATCGCCGCCACCGCGGCCTCGTTGCCGATGGCCTCCACCAGGGTGCCCTGGTTCGGCGCGTGCTGGACCGCGGCGTAGAGCATGCCGTCGAGTTTCTGGTCGATGGCGTAGACGGCCTTGCCGGTCGATTTCGCCCGCACGTCCAGCCGCGCCATCGGCTGGCGGATGTAGCGGAAGCTGGCCGGGTCACGCAGCGCCACGTCGTCGCGCGGCGGCAGGGCGAGGGCCGTCGGGGCAAGCGCGCCATAGGACAGCCGCCGGCCGGATGCGGCGTGGATGACGAAGCCGTCCTCCGTCGTCAGGCTCTCCGGCGTGACCTTCAGCGTTGCCGAGGCGGCACGGATCATCATGTCGCGGGCGGTGGCGCCCAGCCGGCGCATCAGCGGGTAGCTCGACCGGGTGGAGAGACTGCCGCCGGTCATCCGCAGCCCGTTGATGACGGTGTAATCGGGACCCGGCGGCGCGCACTCCACGGTGAAGCGGCTGGGGTGGACGTCCAACTCCTCCCCGACGATCTGGGCAAGGCCGGTGTTGATGCCCTGGCCGCCCTCCACGAAGGGGCTGAGCAGGGTGACGGCGTTGTCCTTGCCGATGACCAGGAAGGCCGGAACCCGCGTGCCGGGCTTGACCGCGGCGGCGGTCTGCGCCCGGACCGGCATCGCCGGCAGCAGGGCGCCCAGCACCAGCGCGCTCGCGCCGAAGCCGAGGAAGGAGCGGCGCGACAGGTTGGAGACGCCGTCCGGCTTCATCAGCGCGACGGCAGACTGCGCCTCGATCTGGAGTTCGAGCGGATCTTTGCCCCGGTTCGGGGCGGCGGCGAGCAAGCGGTCCATGCGGTGCGTCCCTCTCTCAGCCGGCGGCCTGGCGGATGGCGGCGGCGATGCGGTTGTAGGTTCCGCAGCGGCACAGGTTGGTCATCGCGTCGGCGATGTCGCCGTCGGTCGGGTGGGGCGTCCGCTTCAGCAGGGCGGTCGCCGCCATCACCTGTCCGGACTGGCAATAGCCGCATTGCGGCACCTGTGTGGCGACCCAGGCCTCCACCACCTTGCGGCCGACGGGGTCGTCCTCGATGGAATCGATGGTGCGGATGTCGGCGGTTCCGATGCTCGCCACCGGCACCTGGCAGGAGCGGGTGGCGGTGCCGTCGATCATCACGGTGCAGGCGCCGCACTGGGCGATGCCGCAGCCGTATTTCGTTCCGGTCAGCCCCAGCGTGTCGCGAAGGACCCAGAGCAGCGGCGTGTCGTCCTCGACCGCCACCGGATAGGCGCGGCCGTTGATGTGGAGTGTGGTCATGACGGTTTCCGTGGGGAATTCAGGTGGGGAATTCTGCTGGGGCCTATTCTTGCCCGCCGCCCGCCGGTCTCGTATCCATCCCTAGGTATTAAGCGGCGCCGGCGTCCCGGACGACGTGCAGCCGCGGATTTTCGAGCCCTTCATCTCCACCAGGGACGAGGGGATGGGGCTGGGCCTGTCGATCGGCAAGACGATCGTGGGGAAGCATGGCGGCCAACGGTCGGCGGCCAACGGCCGGCATGGGGCCACCGTGTCCTTCGTGCTGCCGGTGGCGCCGACCGTGGTGGAGGTGGCTCAGCCGGCGACGTTGTAGCGGGTGACGGTCCGTTCGCGCACACCCAGGATTTCGGCCATCCGCACGAGGTCGGCCAGCGATTGGGCGTGCATCTTGCGCATCAGGTTGCCGCGGTGGATCTTCACCGTGACCTCGCTCAGCTCCAGCTTCGCCGCCACCTGCTTGTTCATCAGCCCGGCGCTGACCAGCGCCATCACGTCGCGTTCGCGCGGAGTCAGCTTGGCGTAGAGCGCGCGCACCGCGTCGTCCTCGCCGCGTTCGGACCGGCGCCGGCCGTCCAGCGCCACCGCCTCGCCGACCGCCTGCAGGACCTCCTCTTCGGTGAAGGGCTTGGCCAGGAAATCGACCGCGCCCGCCTTCATGCCGCGCACCGCCATCGGGATGTCGCCCTGGCCGGTCATCAGCACCACCGGCACGGCGATGGAACGGTCATGCAGCGCCTGCTGCACCGCCAACCCGTCGGCACCGTCCAGATAGACGTCCAGCATCAGGCAGGCGGCGCCGGCCACGTCGCCGCAGGCGAGGAAGTCCTCCGGCGACGCGAAGGCCAGCACCCGGTAATCGGCGGAGCGCAGCAGGCTTTCCACCGCGCAGCGCACGTCGGCATCGTCATCGATGATGCAGACCAGGGCAGGTTCGCCTGCCACGGTTTCCTTCGCCATGAGTCCCTCCGCCACATCCGTGTGCCGCCGCCGCGGTTGGCCCGCCAAGCCATGGTAGCCGGGCCGCTCCCCGGCGGCAAAACCGGCGAGGTCGTACCTCCCGCCGGCACGATCGTACCTTCCGATGGAAGCGCCGCTGCGCTGGGCTTGGCCGGTCATGGTTCACGGTCCCCTTGGGTCTTCTTGAGAGCGTCTTCGATGAGGAGGAGCAGGTTTTCCGGGTCGAGCGGCTTGGTCACGAAGGCGCAGGCCCCCTGGGCCAGCGAGCGGTTGCGGGCGGCCGGTGTCGCGAAGGCGGTCATCACGATCACCGGGTGGCTGCGGCCCCGCTGCAGCAGCACCATCTGCAGGCTGAACCCGTCCATGCCCTTCAGGTGCAGGTCGGTGATGAGGCAGCCGGTCTCCCCCTCATAGGCGATGAATTCCTCCGCCGTGGAGAAGGTGCGGACCCGCATGCCGACGGAGCGTAGGAAGTTGTCGAGGCTTTCCCGGATGCCTTCATCCTCGTCGACGACACAGATGGTGGGAACGCTCAGCACAACATCACACTCCAGCCGCGGCCCCTCTCGTCAACCACCTCCGTCGCGAGCGTTCCATTTCAACAACCGGAGCAGGACGCGCCATCCATACCTGCGTATAGGTTGACCCCGCAGCGCCGGTCATGGCCCTGCGGGGATCGCGGCACGGTCGGGCCTTGAAGACGGCCAGCAGGTCGGCGTCGATGGTGTCCGCGTGGGGGAGCGCCATGCCGTGCGGGAAGCCGTTGCAGATCGTCGGGGTGCCCAGCGTCACGCTGCGCTGGACAGCCCGGCTCCCGGGCCGTCGATCGGCCGGACGCCCAGCCAGTTCCCGCCGGCGACCAGAGTCCGGCAGGTGTCCTTGATCTCGTTCGTCACCGAAAGGGCCGCCGGAGACATAAGATCCCGTGATATCGAGTACAGATAGTTTCTACGGGTGATGGTTGCATCCGATATCCTTAGGGAGCGCCAGCGTTCGCGGTCGCTCCCGACCAGAAGGAGAGCGGACATCGGCTTGATGGTCGCGCCGATGCCGTCGCGAACGCAGCTCATCAGCAGCGACAGCGAGTCGATCTCGGCGACGACGTTCGGCCGGAGATTGCGCTTGTCGAACTCGGCCACCACCCGGCGGCGCAGGCCGTGGGCGTTCGTCGGGAGGATCAGCGGGATCTGTGCGACCTCGGCGACGGAGATCTCGGTCCGCTCGGGCGAAGCATAGCCGCTGGATTCGGGGAAGACGACGAACAGTTCCTCCTCGAGCAGCGGCGTCGACTCCAATTGCGACGAAACATCGTTGGTGAAAAGGATCGCAATGTCGAGTTGTCCAAGCCGCATCATATGGGCGATGTGACCGCTCATCCCCTCGACGACGTTGAGAAGGATGCCCGGATATTTCTCGCGGATCCTCTTCATGAGCGGCAGGCCGATGGCGAGGACGGTGGTGGCCGGCAGTCCGACCGACACCATGCCCTGGATTTCGCCGACCTCCTGGCGGGCGATCGACAGCGCCTGGTCGAGCTGCCGCAGGACGAAGCGGGCGTGATGATAGAGCGCCAACCCGTTTTCCGTCGGGGTTATCCCCTTCGACGAGCGGTTCAGCAGAGGTTTTCCGACCTCGCCCTCCAGCTTGGCGATCTGCTGGCTCAGCGCCGGCTGGGCGATGAAGAGGCAGCGGGAAGCCTTTGAAAAGCTGCCGCTTTCAACGATCTGGGCGAAATAGCGCAGCTGGCGCAGGTCCATGATGCCCTCCTCCCTTGGGCGAACGGCCATAGGCTGGCCTTATGGCGCTTAGTGTGATTCCATATTTTCCGCCCTGTCAATTCGACGATACAGAAGGAACGACAGAAGAAACGGGCCGCTAGGGAGGCTTTCGGAATGGCGCAGGACGCCGCGCACCGCTCACCCCTTCAGGACGCACCCGTCTGCCGGCTTTTGATCGGCGGCGCGTGGACCGAGGGAGCGACCACTGTCGACGTTTCCGACAAGTACCGCCTGCAGCCCTTCCTGCGGACGCATCTGCCCTCGCGGGACCAGGTGTCGCAGGCGGTGGCTGCCGCCGACGCCGCGTTCCGCGCCGACACGCTCGGCCCGCACGAGCGCGGACTCATCCTCGACCGGACCGCCGACCTGATCGACGGCCGCGCCGAAGACCTCGTCGAGATCATGGTGCGCGAGGCCGGCTTCACCCGCCGCGACGCGATGGGCGAGATCCAGCGCTGCTCCGTGACCTTCCGCCTGTCGGCGGAGGAAGCCCGCCGCTTCGGTGGCGAGATGGTGCCGATCGACGGGGCGGCCGGCCAGCAGGGGCGGCTGGGGTTCACGCTGCGGATCCCGCTGGGCAGCGTGTGCGCCATCACGCCCTTCAACGCGCCGCTGAACACGGTGGCGCACAAGGTCGGGCCGGCGCTCGCCGCCGGCAATTCGGTGATCCTGAAGCCGTCGCTGCACACCCCGATGAGCGCCTCCATCATCGCCGAGTGCCTGATCGAGGCGGGCCTGCCGCCGGCCATGATCACGGTGCTCCATGGCGACGGCGAGGTTGCCGGCTGGCTGCTCGAGGAACCCGCCGTCCGCTTCTACGCCTTCACCGGCAGCACGGAGGTCGGGCGCCTGATCCAGAAGGGCGCCGGCCTGCGCCGCACCCAGATGGAGCTGGGGTCCATCGCGCACTGCATCCTGTGCGACGACGCCGATCTCGACGTGGCGCTGCCCAAGGTGATCAACGCCGCCTATCGCAAGGCGGGGCAGGTCTGCACCTCCATCCAGGTCCTCATGGTGCAGCGTCCCCTGGCCGACGAGGTCGAACGGCGGCTGGCGGCGATGGTCGCCGCCTTGCCCTACGGCGATCCCAACGACGCGGCGACGGCCGTCGGCCCGGTCATCAGCGAGGCGGCGGCCGGCCGCATCGAGAGCTGGATCGAGGAGGCGGTCCGGCTGGGCGCCCGGCGGCTGGCCGGCGGCGCGCGGGTCGGCGCGGTGGTGCCGCCCACGCTGCTCGCCGACGTGGACCCGCGCACGCCGCTGGGCTGCCGGGAGGTGTTCGGTCCGGTCATGTGCGTCGTTCCCTTCGACCGGCTGGACGAGGCCATCGACCGCGTCAACGCCACGCCCTACGGCCTTGCCACCGGCATCTTCACCCGGCGCCTGGACAGCGCGCTGCGCGCCGCGCGCGAACTCCAGGTCGGTGGCGTCCACATCAACGACACGCCCAGTTCGCGGGTCGACCTCATGCCCTATGGCGGGTCGAAGGACAGCGGTTTCGGGCGCGAGGGTCCCCATTACGCCATCCGGGAAATGAGCGAAGAACGCATGGTCACCATCCAGGCCTGACGGCCGGGAGCACGGGAGGCGCAGGGTATGAGTCGGATGAAGGGCGGCGAGGTCATCGCCGAATATCTGGTGAAGCAGAAGGTGCCGTTCGTCTTCGGCGTCTGCGGGCACGGCAACGTCGGCATTCTCGACGCGCTGCACGCCGTGCGCGACCGCGTGACGCTGGTGTCGCCGCGCCACGAACAGTGCGCCGGCCATATGGCGGACGCCTATTTCCGGGTGAAGCACAGCCCGGTCGCCACCTTGACCTCCACCGGGCCGGGCTCCGCCAACATGGTGATGCCGCTGGTCACGGCGCTGTCGGATTCCTCGGCCTTCCTGGCGATCACCGCGAATGTGCCGACCTCGCAGGCCAACCGCGGCCCGTTCCAGGAACTCTACGCCCACAACCAGGCGGATTTCGCCCAGGTGCTGCGGCCGGTCGTCAAGCGGTCCTTCCAGCCCAGCCGGGTCGACATGCTGCCGCTGGCGCTGCGCCAGTCCTTCGACACCATGGTGACGGGGCGGCCGGGACCGGTGAACCTCGACATTCCCTACAACGTGTTCCAGGAGGAGGCGGAGGTCGAGCTGCCGCCGGCGTCGCATCGCCACGGCGGCCACCGTCCGGGCGCCAACGAGGCCGACGTCGCCGCCGCCGCCGCGCTGGTCGCGGCGGCGAAGCGCCCCGTGTTCTTCATCGGGCATGGCACCGCCCTGTCGGAGGCCGGGCCGGAGATCACCGCGCTGCAGCGCCGCTGGGGCATTCCGGTCATCACCTCGCCGAACGGCATGGGCCTCGTCCCCGCCGACGATCCGCTGACCCTCGGCTTCATCGGCCGCAACGGCGCCTATCCGGCCAACCAGGCCGGGCGCTTCGCCGATCTCGTCATCTGCGTCGGCACCCGTTTCGACGACCGCTCGTCGTCGAGCTGGAACCCGGGCTATTCCTGGAACTTCCCGGCCACCAAGCTGCTCCAGGTCGACATCGACCCGGCGGAACTCGGCCGCAACTACCCGCCGACCCTGGGCATCATCGCCGACGCCAAGACCTTCGCCGGCCAGTTGGCCGCGGCGCTGTCGCAGCGCACCGACGTCACCGCCGAAGCCTTCGCCGAATGGCGGGCCGAGATCGCCGGGTGGCGGGCGGAATGGGAGGCCTTCGTCCGCCCGAACTTTTCGGCCGTCACCACGCCGATCCGGCCGGAATACGTCGTCGGCGCCCTGCAGGACGTGCTTCCCGACGACGTGATCCTGTCGCTCGATTCCGGCGTCCATCACAACTGGTTCATGCAGTTCTGGAAGCCGCAGCGGGCGCAGAGCATGCTGAACAGCTGGGGCTATTCGTCGATGGGCTTCGGCGTCTGCGGCGTGCTGGGCGCGCAACTCGCCGCCCCCGAACGACCCTGCGTCGCGGTGGTCGGCGACGGCGGCTTCATGATGGCGCCCCACGTCGTCGCCACCGCCGTCGAATACGACTTGCCCTGCGTGTGGATCGTCTGGAACAACTTCGCCTGGGGCGCGATCCGCGACATCCAATACGGGCTCTTCGACGGCCGCGAGATCGGGACCGCCTTCTACAAGGGCAACCAGGGGCCGGGCGGCGAGCGCTACAACCCCGACTTCGCCGCCTGGGCGCGGGCCTGCGGTGCCGACGGCGTCACCGTCACCCGCAGCGGCGATCTGCGCGGCGCGGTGGAAACCGCGGTCCGCAACCGCCGCCCCTGCGTGATCGACCTGCATGTGGACGCCGACGTCCGTCCGCCCTCGACCGGGACCTGGGCGTTGCCGCCGATCCCCTTCAAGGAGCCGGCGTTCGGCAAACCGCACCGTCTCGACTGAGGGCATCGGCTGGGGGGCCGAACGACTGCAACGACAAAAAACAGCGGAGGATTACGCCATGAATGGGACCCAACCTGACAAACGATGTGCCCTGCGGTTGCTGGCCGGCATCGCGGCGATGACCACCATCGGGTGGGGAGCCGCCGCGACCGCGCAGGACACCGGCCCGATCCGCATCGGCCTGATCTATTCCAAGCAGGGGCCGGGGGCCTCCATCGGCGAATATCTCCAGCGCGGCAGCGCGCTCGCGGTGGAGCAGGCCGGCGGCAAGGTGCTCGGCCGGCCGATCGAGCTGGTCTGGCTCGACGAGCCCAACCCGCAGGTCTCGCAGCAGAACATGCAGCGGCTGATCGACGAGAACAAGGTCGTCGCCGTCATCGGCGGCAACTACTCCTCGTCGGCGCTGGCGATGATGAGCGTCGCCAACCGCGAAAAGATTCCGCTGATCCTGACCGGCGCCGCGGCCAGCGAGATCACCGGCAAGGATTGCAGCCGCTACACCTTCCGCACCCAGGCGACGGTGCCGGTGCAGATCGCCGGGCTGATGCCCTACGTCGCCAACCTGGGCAAGAAGATTTACTTCATCACGCCGTCCTACGCGTTCGGCCAGGACATCCTGCGTTCGGCGCGCGCGCAGCTTCCCGTCATCGGCGGGACAGAGGTCGGCGTCGACGAGGTGCCGGTCAACACAGCCGATTACTCGTCCTACGCCCTCAAGATCCGGCAGGCGCGGCCGGACGTGGTGATCGGCGGCCTCGTCGGCGGCGACTTCTCGAATTTCCTCAAGCAGTGGAACGAGATGGGGATGAAGGGCAAGATCCCATATGCCGCCGTCGCCGTGACGGACACCGATTTCTGGGACGTCGGCCCCCAGGCCTCGACCGGCATCTTCATCAAGCCCTGGTACTACAACAACCCGAAGAACACCGCCGCCGAGAAGGCGATGACCGCCGACTTCCAAAAGAAATACGGCAACCCGCCGTCCGACAAGACCTGGTCCGGCTGGATCGGGATGCGCGCCCTGCTGGAGTCGATGGAAGCCGCCAAGTCGGCCAAGGCCGGCGACATCGTCACCGCGCTGGAGGCATGGAAGAACACCGAGGGCCCCTTCCCCTTCTATTTCCGCGCCTGGGACCACCAGATGGTGCGGCCGGCCGTCATCGTTCAGGTCAAGAAGGACATCACCGACAAGTGGGACTATTTCGACGTCCTGAAGAACACGTCCGACACGACCGCCGATACGGAAAAGGCCTTCGGCACCAAGGAGCAGATCGGCTGCACGATGCCGCCGCTCTGACCCGCCTTTCGGCCCACGCATTCCCGAAGGTGGATCCCGGCCATGACCGATATTCTGGTGTCGCAAGTCGCAAACGGACTTGTCCTTGGTTTTCTCTACGTGGTGATCGCCGTCGGCCTGTCGATCACCTTCGGATTGCTGGGCGTGATCAACTTTGCGCACGGCGCGTTCTTCGCCTTGGGGGCCTATTTCGCCTGGCAGTTGTTCCATTGGTTCGGCTGGAGCGCGGTCGTCTTCGCGCCGCCTCTGGTCGGCTTGGTGGGCATGGCGGTGGAGGTGGCGATCATTCGCCGCCTCTACGGCAAGGAGCCGCTGCTCAGCCTGATCGTGACCTTCGCGCTGGCGCTGCTGATCGAGGCGGTGATCCGCGTCGTCTGGGGGGCTGACGGCAAGCCGTTCAGCGCGCCGCCGGTCTTCGCCGGCATCGTCGAGTTCGGTCCGCTGCTGATCACGAAATACCGCGTCGCCGTGCTGGGGGCGACGGTGGCGACGCTGCTCGGCCTGTGGGCCTTCCTCGCCTGGACACCCTACGGGCGCATCCTGCGCGCCGGCAGCCGGGATCCGGAGATGGTCGAGCTGCTGGGCATCAACCTGCCGCGCGTCCTGACCGCCGCCTTCGGCCTGGGCTGCGCCCTTGCCGCCATCGCCGGGGTGCTGGCGGCGCCGCTGTGGGCGGTGTCGCCGTCGATGTCGGCCAACGCCGTCATGCCCGCCTTCGTGGTGGTGGCGGTCGGCGGGCTCGGCTCCTTCCGCGGCGCCGTGGTCGCCGGGCTGGCGGTCGGCGTGGTCACCGCGCTGACGATCCAGTTCAAGCCCGAGGCGGCGGCGGCCTCAATGTACGTGCTGATGTTCGCGATCATGCTGCTGCGTCCGCGCGGCCTGTTCGGCGAGCGCTGGGAGCGTTTCGAATGACGACCCTTTCCTCCAAGATCGCCCGCGCGTGGAGCCACCCGATCGTCGTCCTGGCGGTGGTGCTGCTCGTCACCTCGGGCCTCGCCCTTCTGACCGGCATGCCGATCCAGCGCGTCACGCAGATCGCGATCTACACGCTGTACGGCGCCGGGGTGAATTTCCTGATCGGCTATCTCGGCCTCGTGCCGTTCGGTGCGTCCTTCTTCTTCGGCAGCGCCAGCTACGCGGTTGCGATCCTCGGCGGCATGGTGTCCGGCGGCAACGAGATCGTCGCCGTCATGATCGCGACGGTCTTCTCCCTTGCCCTCGCCCTGGTGGTCGGCGCGGTGATCCTGCGGCGGCGCGGCCTCTACTTCTCGCTCCTCACGCTCGCCTGCTCGCAGATCGCCTTCGAGATCGCCTTCAAATGGACCTCGGTGACGGGGGGCGAGAACGGCCTGCAGAACGTCGTGCGTCCGCTCTTCCCCTCGGCGAACGCCTTTCACGGCTTCGCGCTGGTGGTCGTCGTCGGCGTCATGTGGATCCTGTGGCGGATCGCCCACGCGCCGCTCGGCCGCGTCATGCAGGCGCTGCGCGACAACGAGCAGAGGGTGGCGAGCCTCGGCTACGACACCTACCGCACCAAGCTCGTGGCGGTGATCGTCGCCGGCGGCGCCATCGGCGTGGCGGGCGGCATGATGAGCCTGCTCCTCCAGGGCGTCTACGCCAACAACCTGAACTGGCAGCACGCCGGCGACCCGGTGCTGATGGCCGCGCTCGGCGGCGTGCACCAGTTTCTCGGGCCGCTGTGGGGCGCGACGATCTTCATCGTCCTGGAGGACCGCCTCAGCGCGGTGACGGAGAACTGGTGGCTGTTCTTCGCGCCGATCATCATCGCCTTCGCGCTCCTCTCCCACGAAGGGGTGCAGGGGATCTTCCAGCGCATCGTCGGCCGCGACCGCTGGACGCTGACGCGCTGGGGCATCCCGGACCGGCCGGCCAGCATCCCGCCCTACCGCCCGGCCGCCGCCGCGGACCAGGGCGACCCCTCGCGGCCGATCCTGACGGTTTGCGACCTGTCCAAGAGCTTCGGCTCCATCGTCACCCAGAGCGGCATCTCGCTGGAGGTGGGGCGCACCGGGCTGCACAGCCTGATCGGTCCCAACGGCGCCGGCAAGACGACCTTCTTCAACCTGCTGACCGGCGTGCTTCGCCCGGATGCCGGCAGCATCGCGTTCGACGGCCGCCCGATCGTTCACCTCGCCCCGCACCAGCGGGCCCGGCTGGGGATGGCGCGGTCGTTCCAGATCCTCAGCGTCTTCCCCAACCTGACCGCCTTCGAGAATGTCCGCGTCGCGGTGCAGGCGGCGGACCGGCGCTGGTACGGCCTGTGGCGCGACGCCCACGCGGACGAGGCCGCCAACCTGCGCGTCTGGTCGCTGCTCGACGCGGTGGGCCTCGCCGACCGCGCCGCCGAGATCTGTTCGGCGCTGTCGCACGGCGAGAAGCGCCTGCTGGAAATCGCGGTGTCGCTGGCGACGCGGGCCCGGCTTCTGCTGCTCGACGAGCCGCTGGCCGGGCTGGCGGAATCGGACCGCAAGATCGTCGGCGATCTGATCGTCCGCCTGGCCAAGTCGCACGCGGTCTTCCTGATCGAGCACGACATCGACCGCGTCCTGGCCATGTCCGACCGCATCACCGTGCTGCACCAGGGGCGGCTGATCGCCGACGGCAAGCCCGGCGACGTCGCCGGCCATCCGGAGGTGGTGTCCGCCTATCTCGGCAGCGCCCATGGCGCGGCTCCGGCCGCACCCGCCGCGCTCCCCCGCACCGCCGATCCGGCGCAACCGGCGGCCCGGCACGCCGAATACCGGCCGCTCCTCGAGCTGGCGGGCGTCCGCGCCGGCTATGGCGGCGGCACCGTGCTCGACGGCCTCGACCTCGTCGTCGGGGCGGGCGAGGTGGTCGCCCTTCTCGGTCGCAACGGGGTCGGCAAGACGACGGCGCTGCGGACCATCACCGGCGTCCTGCCCTCGACCGCCGGCAGCGTGCGCTTCGACGGCACCGACATCACCCGCCTGCGCCCCGACGCGATCAACCGCCTCGGCATCTCGCTGGTGCCGGAAGGGCGGCGGCTGTTCCCGAACCTGTCGGTGATGGAAAACCTGAAGCTCGCCGCGCGGCCGGGTGGGGCGTCGCTGGCGGAGATCTACGACCTCTTCCCCCGGGTCGCGCAGCGGCTGAAGTCGCGCGCCGAGCATCTGTCGGGCGGCGAGCGGCAGATGGTGGCCATCGCCCGCGCGCTGATGGTGCCGAGCCGGCTGATCCTGCTGGATGAGCCGTTCGAGGGCCTCGCCCCCGCCGTGGTGCAGGAGGTGCGGGCCGCGGTCGCCAAGCTGACGACGCGCGCCAGCCTGGTGATCGTCGAGCATCACGCCGAAAGCGTGCTGGCGATGGCCGACCGCGCCTATGTGCTGGTCAACGGCCGTGTCGCCTACGGCGGCGGCGCCGCCGACCTCGCCGCCGACCAGGCGCTGCAGGAACGGCTGCTCGGCATCGTGCAGACGACCGACGCCCCGGCACGGACCCGGAGTGCAGGACGATGAGCCGAATCCTGGTGACCGGCGCCGCCGGTCTTCTCGGGCGCCACGTGGTGCGCGACCTCACCGCCCAGGGCCATGCCGTGCGCGGCCTCGACCGCCGCGCCGGCGAGGAGCCTGCGGAATGGGTGGTCGGCGACGTCACCGACCCGGCGCTCGTCGCCGCGGCGATGGCCGGCGTCGACGCCGTCTGCCACATCGCTGCCGTGCCGAACATCTGGTCGGGCGACGGGCAGGCCATCATGCGGGTGAACCTGCTCGGCACCTACACCGTGCTGGAGGCGGCGGAGGCGGCGGGCGTGCGCCGCATGGTCTTCTGCTCCAGCGATTCCGTCGCCGGCTACACGGTCCGCGAGGGTCGGATGCTTCCGCCCCGCTACGCGCCGCTCGACCTCGACCACCCGCTGCTCGCCACCGACCCCTATGCGGTGTCCAAGGTGCTGGGCGAGGGCATGGTGCGCGCCTGGGCGCTGCGCGGGATGTCGGCGGTGGCGCTGCGGACGGTCTTCGTGGCCTATCCGGAGATGGCGGCGGAGATCGTCGCCCGCGCCCGGGATCCCGACGCCTACCGCGGTCCGATGGCCGGCGGGCCGTCGGCGGCCGGCGGCGGGCCGCTGCACCACCACATCGACCCGCGTGACGTCGCCCGCGCCTTCCGCCTTGCCCTCGGCCTTTCGATGGCGCCGGGGGACTTCGAACCCTTCTACCTGTCGGCGCGGGTGACCCTGTCGCCGGAACCGACGCTCGACCGGCTCCGGCGGCTCCACGGCGACGCGGTCGTGGTCCGCGCGCCGGAGGTCTACGCCCGGGAACCCTTCGCCCCGCTCTACGACCTGACCCACGCCGAACGGCGGCTGGGTTTCGTCGCCGAACACGATCAGCGGCACCTGCTCGCCGGGTTGCCCGGCTTCGCCCAAGGAGATTGACCGATGAGCCTCGTTTCGCCCCCTGTCGATGCCTTCGCCGACGCGGCGGAGAACAGATACGCCGCCACCCGCAACCTGGGTGAGCTGCTGTGGACCCAGTATCCCGGCCACTTCAACCGCGCCCTGTCCAAGGCGATCGTGACGCCGCAGACCGTCGGCAGCCGCTTCTTCGACCACCGCATCTCCTCCTACGAACCCGGCGCCCACGTCGAATCCCACGTGCACGCCGTCCAGGAGCAGATCTACCACGTGCTCTCCGGCCAGGGCCTGCTGATCGTCGACGGCGAGCGCCGGCTGGTGCGCGCCGACGACGTCACCTTCATCCCGCCCGGCGTGGTGCACGAGTTCCACTGCACGGGCAACGAGCCGCTGGTGTTCCTGGTCATCACCAGCCCGCCGACCGACGAAGAGCCGCAACCCCGGTGAGGCCCGACATGCCCCGGAAAATCCTGGTCACCGGCGCCTGCGGCTGGCTCGGCGGCGCCATCGTCCGTGCCCTTCTCGCCCGCGGCGACACGGTCGTCGGCCTCGACCTCGCGGTCCCGCCGGCGATGGCCGCGCTCGCGGCCCGCGACCCCCGGCTTGCCGTCGAGGCGGCCGACCTCGGCGAATGGCACCGCGTGCTGCGGCTGTTCGAGACGCACCAGCCCGACGCCGTGATCCACGCGGCGGCCATCGTCGGCGTCACGCAGGCGGCGGACATCCCGCTCGCCGCCCTGCGCGTCAACGTCGAAGGCTCGGTCAACCTGTTCGAGGCGATGCGCCTGACGGGCGTGAGGCGGGTCGTCCACATCAGCACGGAGGAAACCTACGGCGACTTCCAGGCCCCGCTGATCGACGAGGACCATCCGCAGCGCCCGGTCAGCGTCTATGGCCTGACCAAGCTCGCGGCCGAGCATTACGGGCGCGTCTATTCCCGCAACCACGGGCTCGACTGCATCAACGTCCGGACCTGCTGGGTCTACGGGCCGCATCTGCCGCGCCTGCGCATGCCGCGCACCTTCATCGAGGCGGCGCTGCGCGGGGAACCCTTCCACGAACCGACCGGCGCCGACTTCGCCGTCGATCAGGTCTACATCGACGACACGGTCGCCGGGGTGCTGCTCGCGCTCGACAAGGACACCCACCGTTTCGACGCCTACAACATCGCGACCGGCGTCGCACCGACCCTGCGCGACACCGCCGAGGCGGTCAACCGCGCGGTTCCCGGCGCCCGGATCACCGTGGGCTGCGCCCCCGTCCACCGGCTGGGCGACACGCCGATCGTCAGCGCGGCCAAGGGCGCGCTCGACATCCGCCGTGCCGCGGCCGAGCTTGGGTACCGCCCTGGCTACGACCTGCAGAGCGGCATCGCGGCGACGGTTGCCGCCACCCGCGCCGGCCCGTCCTGACCGGGCTGCCGAGGTCCGACCACGCCCCCTTCCGACCACGCCCCTTCCGACCACGCGATGCGGCCACGCGCCGCGCCGCGACGCCCTGCACTGACCGTCGAGGTTCACGACATGACGAACGCTTCCCCCGTCGTCCTTATCTTTGGTGGCTCGCGCGGCATCGGCGCCGCCTGCGTCGAACTCTTCGCCGCCAACGGCTGGACCGTCGGCTTCACCACCACCGGCACGCCCAAGCCGTCCCCCCATGGCCGCGCCTATCAGGCCGACGTCCGCGACGCCGCCGCGGTCGCCGCCGTCTTCGAGCAGGTTCGCACCGACTTCGGTGCCGCGCCGCAGGCGGTGATCGCCAACGCCGGCATCAACGTGCCGCCGAACCCTGTCGGCACCTTCGACCCGGAGCATTTCCGGCAGCTGATGGAGGTCAACGTGGTCGGCGCCTTCAACGTGCTGGCCGAGGCGGCGCGCCGGGTTGCCGACGGTGGCGCCATTGTCGCCCTCACCACCTCGCTGGTCCGCCACGCCGTGCCCGGCGTCGGCCCCTACGCCGCGACCAAGGCGGCGGTGGAGTGCCTGGTGCGCTCGATGTCCAAGGAGCTAGCCGGGCGGCGCATCCGCGTCAACGCCGTCGCCCCCGGCCCGGTGTCCACCGACCTGTTCAACGCCGGCAAGACCGACGAGGCCAAGCAGCGCAGCGCGGCGATGAGCCCGCTCGGCCGGATCGGCCGGCCGGAGGAGATCGCCGAGGTGGTGCATTTCCTCGCCTCGGAGAAAGCGTCGTGGATCGACGGCCAGATCGTCCAGCCGAACGGCGGGATGGTATGAGCGACGCCGCCCCGGCATCGGCGTCCACACCGGCGTCCACATCGGCGCCGGCATTGGCGGACGAGGTCTGGGACGTCGTTGTCGTGGGCGCCGGGGCCGGCGGGCTGACCGCCGCCTGCGCCGCCGCGGCCGCGGGACGCTCCGTCCTGCTCCTCGAGCAGGGGGAGGTCGTCGGCGGCACCACGGCGATCTCCGGCGGCATGGTCTGGTTCCCCGCCAATCACAAGATGGCGGAGGCCGGGCGGCCCGACAGCCTCGACGCGGCCCGGACCTACCTTGCCCACACCGTGCCGGGGGCGGACCGGCGGCGGCTCGACGCGTTCCTGACCCACGCCGACGACGTCCTGCGCTGGCTGGAGACGCACACCGCCGTGCGGCTGAAGCCGGTGCTGACCTATCCCGACTACCAGCCCGACCTGCCGGGGGCGACGGCGGGCGGGCGGGTGCTCGAACCGGTCGTCTTCGACGGGCGGACGCTCGGGAGTGCCTTCGCGCTGGTCCGCGACCCGTTGCCGGAGTTCACGCTGTTCGGCGGCATGATGATCAGCCGCCAGGACATCCCGCACCTGCGGCGCGCCACCCGCTCGGTCCGCTCGGCCCTGCATGTGGCGCGGCTTCTGCTGCGCCATGGCGTCGAGCGCATGACCGCGCGGCGGGGGACCACGCTGTATCTCGGCAACGCGCTGGTCGGCCGGCTGCTGAAGTCGGTGCTCGACCTCGGGGTGACGATCCGCACGGGCGTCACCGCCGAAGGGCTGGCCGAGGACGGGACGGGCCGCGTCACCCGGATCCGGGCGTCCTCGGCCGGCGGGCGATGGGCGATCGTCGCACGGCAGGGGATCGTCCTGGCGACCGGCGGGTTGTCCCACGATCCGGAGCTGCGGCGGCGTTACGTCCCCGGCGCTGCCGGCGCGCTGACGGCCACCGTGGCGCCCGGCGCGGCGCCGCGCGGCGCGCGGTTGGCGGAGCAGGTCGGCGCCGCCCTGTCGGAGCCGACGACGGACGGGGCCTTCTGGGTGCCCGCCTCGACCTTCACCCGGCCCGGCGGAACGGCGGCGGTCTTTCCCCACACCGTCACCGACCGGGCCAAGCCGGGGCTGATCGCGGTCGGCCAGGACGGGCGGCGGTTCGTCAACGAAGCGGTCTCCTACCACGCCTTCGTGCGCCGACAGCTGGAGATGTCCGATCGCGCGGTGCCGGCTTGGCTTCTCTGCGACGCGCGCTTTTTGTGGAGCTATGGGCTCGGGAAAATCCGTCCCTTCACCCGGCGGATCGAGCCCGAGGTCGCCAGCGGCTATCTGAAGCGGGCGGCCACCGTCGCCGATCTCGCCCGACGCATCGGCGTTCCCGAAGCGGCGCTGGCCGACACCATCGCGACCTTCAACCGCGACGCCGCGCGGGGCGAAGACCCGGCGTTCGGCCGCGGCGGCGACGTCTACCAGCGCTCGCTCGGCGACGCCGACCGGCGACCCAACCCGTGCGTGGCGCCGATCGAGACAGCGCCCTTCTACGCGGTGGCGGTGCATCCGGCCGATCTCGGCATGTCGGCCGGGATCCGCACCGACGCGGCGGCGCGGGTGATCGGGACCGACGGCGCGCCGATCCCCGGCCTCTGGGCCTGCGGCAACGACATGGCCTCGGTCATGGAGGGGGCCTATCCGGGGCCCGGAATTACGCTGGGCCCGGCGCTGGTGTTCGGCTGGCTGGCCGGCCGCGGCGCGGCGGCCGGCGCATGACGGCAAGGGAAAAGGTCATGACGACGATCACGGAACCCGACATTCTCGTCATCGGCGGCGGCAACGCCGCACTCTGCGCCGCCCTGACGGCGCGGGAGGCGGGGGCGTCCGTGCTGCTGCTGGAGGCGGCACCGCGCGCCTGGCGCGGCGGCAACTCCATGCATGTGCGCAACCTGCGCTGCATGCACGATGAGCCCCAGGACGTGCTGGTCGAGGCCTACGGCGAGGAGGAATACTGGCGCGACCTCGAGAAGGTGACGGCCGGCAAGACCGACGAAGGGCTTGCCCGTTTCGTCATCCGGCATTCATCGCGCTGCCGGCCCTGGATGCGCCGGCACGGGGTGCGCTTCCAGCCGCCGCTGTCCGGCGCGCTGCATGTGGCGCGGACCAACGCCTTCATGATGGGGGGCGGCAAGGCGCTGGTGAACGCCTACTACCGCAGCGCGGCGGCGCTCGGCGTCGCAATCCGCTACGACACGCCGGTGGCGCGGCTGGAGCTTGACGGCGATCGCTTCGCGGCGGCGATCACGGAGTCCGGCGAGCGCATCGCCGCCCGCAGTTGCGTCCTGGCCTGCGGCGGCTTCGAATCCAACCTCGCCTGGCAGCGCGAAGCCTGGGGACAGAACGAGCGCGGCGAATGGCCGGCCGAGAACTTCCTCGTCCGCGGCACCCGCTTCAACCAGGGCACGCTCCTGAAATTCATGCTCGAGGCCGGCGCCGACCCCGTCGGCGACCCGACGCAGGCCCATTGCGTGGCGATCGACGCCCGCGCGCCGTTGTATGACGGCGGGATCTGCACCCGCATCGACTGCGTCTCGCTGGGGGTCGTCGTCAACCGGGAGGCCGAACGCTTCTACGACGAGGGCGAGGACTTCTGGCCCAAGCGCTACGCGATCTGGGGACGGCTGGTCGCCGGCCAGCCCGGCCAGACCGCATGGTCGATCATCGACCGCAAGGCGGTCGGCCGCTTCATGCCGCCGGTGTTCGACGGGACCCGCGCCGACACGCTGGCCGACCTCGCCGGAAAGATCGGCCTCGACGTCGCCGCCTTCACCCGGACGCTCGGCGCCTACAACGCGGCCTGCCGGCCGGGGACGTTCGATCACACCGTGCTCGACGATTGCCGCACCGAGGGTCTCACGCCCGCAAAAACCCACTGGGCGCTGCCCATCGACACGCCGCCGTTCTTCGCCTATCCGCTCCGGCCCGGAATCACCTTCACCTATCTCGGCCTGAAGACCGACGTGACCGCCGCGGTCGGGTTTGGCGGCCGGCCGAGCGGCAACCTGTTCGTGGCCGGCGAAATGATGGCCGGCAACGTGCTGGGGCAGGGCTACACGGCCGGCATCGGCATGAGCATCGGAACGGCGTTCGGGCGGGTCGCGGGAGCGTCCGCGGCGCGCGCCCTTGGGCGCATCCACCCGGCATTCGAAGAGGAGTTCGCCTTTGCAGCAGCCCGCTGATCGACCCGCGCCGGCGGCGTCCGCCCCTCTCCCGACCGCTGCCGAGAGCGAGGCCGCCCGCATCCTGCGGATTTGCAACGCCTGCCGCTATTGCGAGGGGTTCTGCGCCGTCTTTCCGGCGATGACCCGGCGTCTGGAGTTCAACAAGGCCGACCTCCACCACCTCGCCAACCTCTGCCACAACTGCGGGGCCTGCCTCCACGCCTGCCAATACGCGCCGCCGCACGAATTCGCCGTGAACGTGCCGCGTTCGCTGGCCGAGGTGAGGGTGCAGACCTACCGCGACTACGCCTGGCCGCCCGCCTTCGGCCGGCTGTACGAACGGGCGGGACTGACGACGGCGCTGGCGTTGGCCGGCGGGCTTTCGCTCTTCCTGCTCCTTGCGCTGGCGGTGGGCGGCGGCCTGTCCTATGGCGGCGGTGACGGCCGGTTCTACGCCGTCTTCCCGCACAACCTGCTCGCCGGCCTGTTCGGCGCGGCCTTTCTGTTTGCCCTGTTCGCCCTGGGAATGGGAGTGGCGCGTTTCTGGTCGCGGGTGTCGCCGGCGGCGCTGGCCGACGCCCGCGACCGCCCGATGATCGGCCGTGTTCGCGCGCCGGCCGTCGCCGAGGCCGCCACCGCCGCCGCGACCCTGCGCTATCTCGGTGGCGGCCATGGCGAGGGCTGCAACGAGGAGAGCGACCGCTTCACCCTGGCGCGGCGGTACTGCCATCACCTGACCGCCTACGGCTTCCTGCTGTGCTTCGCCTCCACCGGCGTGGCGACGCTTTACCATTACCTGTTGTCGCTGGAGGCCCCCTACGCCCTGACGAGCCTTCCCGTGATTCTGGGCGTGCTCGGCGGCGTCGGGCTTCTGGTCGGGCCGGCGGGGCTGCTTTACCTGAACCTGCGCCGCGATCCGGCGCACGGCGACCCCGCTCAGCACGCCATGGACCGCGGCTTCATCGCCCTGTTGCTGGCGGTTGCCGCCACCGGGCTGGCGCTGCTGGTCTTTCGGGAGACGCGCCTGATGCCGGTCTGGCTTGCCGTCCATCTCGGGACGGTGATGGCGTTCTTCCTGACCATGCCCTACGGCAAGTTCGCCCATGGGGTCTTCCGGGCCGCCGCCCTGCTGAAATTCGCCATCGAAAAGCGCCTGCCGAACCGTCTGGAGGTCGGCGACTGACGGGGAGAGCGCGCGGCGGCGATGCCCGGCCCGAGGACGTTGCCCGGGCGGCGTGTCCCTCCTCGGACCGGCATCCGGGGAACCCGGCGCGGTCACCGCGGCCTCGCCACCGCCCCAGCTGCGCGCGCCATGCCGCGACGATTGGAAACGGCTCATCATCCACAACCTGGAGTGCAATTATCCCAAATTGTTGGAAGATCGAGTATTCCCATTGAAGTTGCGGAAGCGAGCTGAACTAACCTATTCTGAACTTGCGTGGCCTCAATGTCATGCTATGGTGTTCAAAATGGGGGCTGAGGTGAGCAATACAGTTGAATTGGTTGGGCGCTCCACCAGTGATGATGCGGCGCAGGCCGCGCAGGGAGTTGTGTCAGCGCCGCCGCCCACAGCCCCGGTGCCGGCGGAGGTCGACAACACAACCTTCCGCGGGATTGTGTCCGGCGACGCGGAGCTGAACTTCACCTGGTCGGCCTTCCTGATCGATTCCCTGGTGGAGGCTGGCTGCACGCACGCCGTGATGTGTCCGGGCGCGCAGATGGCGCCGCTGGCGCTTGCCTGCCGCGCCAACCCAAAGCTGAAGGTATCGGTCGTCATCGATGAACGGTCGGCCGGCTTTTTCGCCCTCGGCCTGTCGAACGTGACGCAAAAGCCGACCATCCTGGTCTGCACATCCGGGTCGGCGGTGGGACAGTTCTATCCCAGCGTCATGGAAGCCAACTACGGGATGATCCCGCTGATCATCATCACCGCGGATCGTGCCCCCGAGAACCAGGACCGGAGTTCCGCGCAGGCGATCGACCAGATCCGCGCCTTTGGCCAGCATGTGCGGGCGTCCCACAACATCCAGCTTCCCGACGCAAGCATCGACTCGCTCTCGCCGCTCGTCTCCCGCATCTACGAGCAGGCCACGGGCGCCACCCCGGGCCCGGTGCATGTCAACCAGGCGTTCCGCGACCCGCTGGTCGCGCAGATCCGCAGGAAGCGCCCGGTTCCCACGCCGCCGGCGGTCACCACCCCGACCCTCACGGTCAACGAGGCCCACGCCCGCCGGCTTGCCGGGAGTCTGGCCGGACGCCCCGGCGTGATCGTCTGCGGCGCCGGCGGGATCGACGAGCCGGGCTTCCCGACCGCCATCTACGAGCTGTCGCGCCGGCTCGGCGCGCCGATCATCGCCGACCCCTTCAGCAACCTGCGTTTCGGCGCCCCGAGCGACGTTCCGGTGATCGCGCGCGCCGATTCCTTCCTGAGGGCGACGCGCTTCACCGACACCCACAAGCCGGAATGGGTGATGAACTTCGGCGGTCCGCCGATCTCCAAGCCGGTGCTGACCTACCTCCAGAACATCAACTGCACCGACTACATCGGCGTCGACCCGACCACCAAGTGGCAAGACCCGATCCTGCGCATGACCGAGATCGTGCGCGCCAGCCCCGAAGCCCTGTGCAAGGCGCTGGTCGCGTCCGGCGCCCTCCGTCCCGCCCCGGCGGCCTGGGTGCAGTCCTTCGTCGCCTGCGACACCTACATCGACGGCCTGTCGCGCACCGCCTTCGACACGATGTTCTGGGAAGCGCCAATCCTGCGGCGGATGGTCCAGGCGACGCCCGATGGGGCGGTGTTCTTCTGCGGCAACTCCATGGCCGTCCGCGACGCCGACAGCTTCTCCGGCCGGACCGACGCCCGGCTGCGTCTCTTCGCCAACCGCGGCGTGAACGGCATCGACGGCTCCATCGGCACGCTGGTCGGCATCGCGGCGGCGCAGCGCCCGATGAAGACCCTGTCGGTCATCGGCGACATGGCCTTCTCGCACGACGTCGGCAGCCTGCAGCTCGCCGGCGATCTGAACATCGTGCTGGTCGTCCTGAACAACGGCGGCGGCGCCATCTTCGAATATCTGCCGATGGCGAAGACGCCGGAGGTCATGGACTTCATCGCCCCCCCGACGCTGAACATCGGCCTCGCGGCCCAGGCCGCCGGCTGGCGGACCTGGCGGGCCGACGACCTTGCCGGTTTCAACGGCGCGCTGGAGGAGGCGATGGCGGCCACCGGTCCGTGCCTGATCGAGGCGGTCATCGATCGCAAGGAGAGCGTGCGCCAGCACAAGCTGTTCTGGGGTGCCGCCGAGGGCATCAACGCCATCATCCGGCTGCGCGGGCCCGAGGGCATGACCATCACCTTCGGCGTTCCGCAGATCACCGAATCCGACAAGTCGAGCGTCGAGTTCGACCCGAACGTCAACGACTGATCGCGCGACACGGATCCCATGGACGGTCATCAACCCGAAAAAGCGCGCGCGGCGAAGGAGGACCACCGGGCCGAACCCGCGTCTTCCACCCGGTCACCCCCTCTCCCGATCCTGCCGCGGGAGCGGGCGGCGATCTTTCTCCTCGGGTTCGCGGCGTTCCTGCCCCTCTACGCGCCCCAATCGGTCCTGCCGCAGCTGGCCAGCAGCTTCTCGGCCAGCCCGGCGGAGACCGGGGCGGTGATCGGCGCGACGACGCTCGCCGTCGCCCTGTCGGCGCCGTTGGCCGGGCCGCTGACCGACCGTTTCGGCCGCAAGCGCTCCATGCTGGCGGCCATCTCCACCCTGGTGCCGCTGACGCTTCTGCTGACGCTGTGCGGCACCCTCGACGAGTTGCTCGCCGTCCGCTTCGCCCAGGGCATCGTGCTGCCGGCGCTGTTCACCGGCGCGGTGGCCTACATCGGCACCCGCTGGGACGGCGCGCGCGGCGCGTCGGTCACGGGCATGTTCGTGACCGGATCGGCCATCGGCGGG
Organism: Azospirillum sp. TSO35-2; assembly: GCF_003116095.1. Classification (GTDB taxonomy): domain Bacteria; phylum Pseudomonadota; class Alphaproteobacteria; order Azospirillales; family Azospirillaceae; genus Azospirillum. The sequence continues at coordinate 1,181,974 of NZ_LGRA01000008.1, read as the reverse complement.
TTCGCCGGGCGGTTCGTCTCCGGCCTGCTCGCGGATCTCGCCGGCTGGCAGAGCGGCTTCGCGGCCCTGGCCGTGGTTTCCGCGCTGTGCGCGGTCTTCGTCGCGCTGTGGCTGACACCGGACACCGCGCGCCAGACCGGGTCGATCCTGTCCAACCTTCGGGGCATGCGGGAGCATCTCCGTGATGGCCGGATCCGGGCTGTGAGCCTGTGCGGCGGCACCGTGCTGTTCTCGATGACCGGATGCCTGTCCTACCTCGGGTTTCATCTGGCGGCCCCGCCCTTTGAACTGACGGCGGCGGGGATCGGCCTCGTCTTCCTGGTCTATCCGCTCAGCGCCACCGCTCCACTCGTCAACAGTCGGCTGCTGCACGCCCTGGGGACGGGCAACGCCTATCGCGTGGCCTTCGGCGTCTGCATGGTCGGGCAACTGCTCCTTTTGCTGCCCCACCTCGCGGCCGTGGCCGTGGGAACCGGCATCTTCCTCGGCGGCGTGTTCCTGTGCCAGTCGCTGGCGCTCGGCTATGTGGGCCGGGTGGCGACGACGAACAAAGGCGCGGCCGCCGGTCTTTACGTCTGCTGCTTCTACCTCGGTGGCAGCCTCGGCGCCATCGCGCCCGGACTTCTGTGGAAGACCGCAGGGTGGCCCGGATGTGTCGCCCTGGTTCTTGCCGCCCTTTCACTGGGCGCCCTCATGTCCCTGGCGATGCGCGAGGGGAGTCGCACCGCTGCGGACCCGGCCTGAGTTCCAGAGCCGGAAGCGCCCTGTCCAACCCTCCTCCCACGGATGAGAGAAGCGCGCCATGGTCACTTTCATGAAACACCGGCAGAGCGTCGACGCAGCCGACCTGCGCCGCCGGCTGCGTCCTTGCGGCCTTTTGCTCGCCGCCGGCCTGCTGGCGGGATCGTCGGCTCTGGCCGAGACGACCGAAGCGGTCAAGCCCCCGCCGACGCCCCAGTCCTGGATCCTGCTGCAGTCGACGACCCACAGCAACGGGGTCCCGATCGTCTATCCGACGGGAACGCCGCAGGTGACGGTGCGCATCACCGAAATCCCGCCGGGCGTGGACACCGGCGTCCACAACCATCCCATCCCGCTGGTCACCTACATGCTGGCGGGCGAGCTGACCATCCGGGGCGTGTCGGGCGCCGTCCATGTGTACAAGGAGGGCGACGCCTTCGTGGAGACGGCGGAATTCCACCACGGGGCCAACGAGGGGAAGAAACCGGTCCGGCTGCTTGCCGTCTACGCCGGCGAAGTCGGGGCGCCGCTGTCGATCAAGCCGCCCCAGTAAGGCTTTTCACGGAAGAACGCCGACGGCGCCGGAACTGGACAAATCCCGTTCCGGCGCCGCGACGTTTTTGACGGATGGTCCTGGCGGGGTGATCGCGTCGGCGGAAATTGCGGGGTGCCTTCGGCAGCACCCCGGCCATTCGCCGGCGTCAGGACGCCCGGATGCGGTCGGTGAAGGAGTTCACTTCGTCCTTCAGCAGCGACGTCTGGTGGCTCAGCGTTCCCGAGCTTTCCAGGAGCGATTCGGCGGAGCTGCCGGCATCCGTCGCCTTGTGGAGCACATGGGTGATGGAGCTGGCGACTTCCGTGGTGCCCAACGCCGCCTGACGCAGGTTCTCGCTGATTTCCGTCGTCGCCTGGAATTGCTGCTGCACCGCCCCCGAGATGCTCATGGCGATGCTGTCCATGCGGTCGATGGTTTCGCCGATCCGCTTGATGGCGTTCACGGCGCTGAAGGTGGTCGACTGGATGGCGTCGATCTGCACGCTGATCTCGCCGGTCGCGACGGTGGTCTGGTTGGCCAGCGCCTTCACCTCGTTGGCGACCACGGCGAAGCCCTTGCCGAACTCGCCGGCGCGGGCGGCCTCGATCGTCGCGTTCAGCGCCAGCAGGTTGGTCTGTTTGGCGATGTTCTCGATCATGTGGACCACATCGCCGATGCGGCCGGCCGCTTCGGCCAGTGCCGAGACGACCCCGTTGGTCTTGCGCGCCTCGTTGACCGCGTCGCGGGCGATCTCGGTGGACTGGGACGCCTGATTGCTGATGGCGGCAACGGAACGGGACAGCTCCTCCACCGCCTCCGACACCATCTTGACGTTGATGCTCGCCTCTTCGGTGGCGGAGGCGCCCTGGGTGGCCAGTTCGACCGTCTGTTCGGCGACGTCGGCGAACAGGCGGGCGTTGGTCTCCACCGCCTCGGCCTCGCGGATGACGAGCTGAACCACGTCCATGACCGTGCCTTCGAAATTCTCGGCCAGGTTGTTCATGGTCTCGCGCTTTTCCGTCTCGTTGCGCTGCCGCTGCTCCTCCTGCGCGTTGCGCATCCGCTCCATGTGGATGGCGTTTTCCTTGAACACCTGGACCGCTCGGGCCATGTCGCCGACCTCGTCCCGGTTCCCGGTGGCCGGGATGTCGATCGAGGTGTCGCCTTTGGCCAGCACGCTCATGGCCGTCGTCATGCTGCGGACCGGACGGACGATCGATCGGGCGATCAGCAGCGCGAAGATGATGCCGGCGAGCACCGCGATGACGGGCGTGACGACGGCCTGGCGCCAGCTGGCGTCGAGGGCCTCGGCGGCGCGCGACTGGGTCTGCGCCTGCATGTCCGAGAAGGCGGTGACGATGCTGCGGACGATGCGTTCCAGCTCGGCCAGGATGTCGCGGATCCGGACCTGCGATTCGATCAGCGTCTGGCTGCCGCCGACGGCGTCCTCCAGCCCCTTGGTGAAGGTGACGAGCTGCGGCTCCATGGAGCCGAGGAAGCGCAGCAGGCGCTTGTTCGTGATGATCGTCTTGGCTTCCTGGATCGTGTCGCGCAGGCGCGCCAGCTCGCCCTTGGCGGAATCGGCGTCGTTGGGATCGAAGGTGGTGAAATAGCGGGCGGCCGCCATGCGGGTGGCCTGAAGCGCCTGCTGCAGGCGCAGCGCGGCCTGAAGCGCCGGCGCTTCCCCGCTGTTCTGCGTGCCCTCCACCAGGGCGACGGCGGTGGTGTTCAACTGGGCGCCGACCAGGAAGGACTGGCCGACGCCCTCGCGGCGGCGGGTGACCGCTCCGACGGTGTCATCGAAAGCGGCGCGGTAGTTGGCCGCGGCCTTCTGCAGGGCGCTGATGCTGGCCCGGTCCGCCGTCGATTCCGTCAGGGCATCGGTTTCGCCGATGGCGCGCACGAACACATCCACTTCCTTGCGCGCGCTGTAGAGCTCGGCCTCGGATTGGGACGCGATGTAGTTCAGGACCGCCCGGTCCATATGCTCGCTTATCTCGACGAGGCGAGCCGTGCTCATGGCGTTGTGACCGACGGCCATGACCCGTTCAAGTTCGCCGCGGATGGTGTCGACGTTGTTCACAAACTGAACGCCCAGAAATACGATCAAGGCGATCGAGGCCATGAAACCTGCGTAGATTTTCTGCGAGATCTTCATGTGCGAGGCCAAACGAAACATGCGGACACCCGTTGTGAAAAACGTCGGTTGGACGTTGGGCGCGAGATCGCGTCAGGGAGGCGGGAAAAGCGCAGAGGGGTGAGATGTCCGACCCCGGCGAATTCCCCGCCATCGGTACCAAGGCGTGCCGGTTACTTGGCGTTCTTGATCGCCAGGATCTTCTCCATCGTGAACTTCTTGGCGGCTTCCTTGTAGAAGGGTTCAAGAGCCGTCTCGAACGCTGCGCGATCGAAGTCCGTGGTGATGGTGATCGGCGTCGTCTTGAGGGTGTTCATGCCCTCGCGGTCGCGGCTGCGCACGTACTCGCGCGAGGCCTTGCCGCCGGCGCGGGCCGCTTCGATGAAGGCGGTCTTCAGCTCGGGCGACAGCTCGTCGAAGAACTCCTTGTTGATCAGGAAGACGCCCGGCGAATAGGTGTGCTTGCTGATCGTGATGTGGCTCTGCACCTCGTACAGCTTCGAGCCGACGATGGTGGTGACCGGGTTCTCCTCCGCTTCCGCCTGACCGCTCTTCAGGGCGGGATACAGCTGCGCGAACGGCATGGTGAAGGGCTCCGCCCCCAGCGTCAGGAAAGCCTGCTTGTACAGCTCGCTCTCCGCGATGCGCATCTTCATGCCCTTCAGGTCGGCCGGAGTCTTGATCGGCCGCAGCGAGTTGGTGAGCTGCCGGAAGCCGTTCTCGGCCCAACCCAGCGCAACCGTGCCGGTGTCCTTGAAGGAGTCGAGGAGGGCCGCGCCGATGGGGCCGTCCAGGACCAGATCCGCGTGCGCCTCGTCCCGGAACAGCAGCATCAGGTCGAGGATGCCCATGTTGGGATTGAACTGCGCCAGCGCCCCGCCCGACGACGACAGCACCATGTCGATGGTGCCAAGCTTCACGGCGTCCAGCATGGCCGGGCCGGACCCCAGCACGCTGGCCGGATGCTCCTCAAGCACATACTTGTTGTTCGTCCGGCGCTGCAGTTCCTCGTTCATCACGCGAACGGCTTCACTGAACTGCGAACCCTTCGGCAGCACGTGGCCGACCCGAAGCTTTTCCTGCGCCTGCACGCCGGCCGATGCCATCAGCAACGCCGCGCCGATCACCGCACCCCAAAACGCCCTCATAACGAGCCTCCGTCCGTGAACCGCTGAACCTGCATAAGAGTTGCAGCACCTATACCGCTTGGCAGTTGCAAAAGTAGAAAGTGTATGCTTTCAGGTCAAACCTATTTTAGCATCCAGTCGCGCTAAAACCCTCTACGCGAGAGCGATCAGTCATTTGTTACCGTTCAAAACGGCCGGCATTCCGGAGTATGCGTCCATAGGTCGCATGATTCGCGTGACGGCGCCGGACTTGAGCGGCGCTTCAGCGTCGCCTGTCCTGCAGGTGGCGGCAGTGTCCACGGACGTGGTGGAGATTGGCGGATCGCCCGGTGGGGCAGGCCCCACGGAACCGCATCCGGCCGCCACGATGCCATGGCGGCGCAGCGGCCGGAGCCGCCCGGCGGCATCATGAGCGCCGCCCTGCGCGCCGGCGCCCGCGTCGATCGCGGCCATCCGCCGCCGCGCCGGCTCAACCGTGCGGTGCGCTCGCTCTGGGACGGGGCGCTGGCGGTGTTGTGCGTGGTGCCGGTCGGCACAGCGGAGAGGCTGATCACCGCGGGCGACGCACCGGGCGACAAGGCGATGATCGAGATACGGGTCGATCCGCCGACCCGCATCCTGCGCAAGGGTGTCGACGGTGTCGGGGTGGTGGGCGCTGGCGGCGGCTTTGCCGTCGGCGATGTCCTGCCGCCCGGCTGCTCGACGCGCGCCGAGGTGGCCGCCACCCCCGGGCCCGGCTGAACCGCGCCGGGCTTCCCGTCGTCCGACTTATCCGCGGTTCAGCAGGAAATCGACCGTCGCCGGCCGGCCCGGCAGGTCGAGCCTGGCCTGCACCGGTTCGCAGCGGCTGACGATCCGGCCGCGGCGCAGGACGAACAGGCGGGCGGCGCGGGTGCGGATCGCCTCCACCGGACCGCTGGCCTGCAGGACCACCAGATCGGCGTTGCAGCCGGGCTCCAGCCCATAGCCCTCCAGGTGCAGCAGGCGGGCCGGGTTGACCGTGACGGCGTCGAAGGCGGCCTTGATGCCGTCCTGTCCGGTCATCTGGCCGACATGCAGGCCCATGTGCGCCACCTCCAGCATGTCGCCGGAGCCCAGCGGATACCAGGGATCCATGACGCAGTCGTGGCCGAAGGCGACGGTCAGGCCGGCGGCCATCAGCTCCGGCACGCGGGTCATGCCGCGGCGCTTGGGGTAGGTGTCGTGGCGGCCCTGGAGGACGATGTTGATCAGCGGGTTGGCGATCACCCCCAGCTGCGCCTCCGCCATCAGCGGGATCAGCTTGGAGACATAGTAATTGTCCATCGAATGCATCGAGGTCAGGTGCGAGCCGGTCACCCGGCCGTGCAGCCCCAGACGTTGCGTCTCACAGGCCAGCGTCTCGACATGGCGCGACAGCGGGTCGTCGCTCTCGTCGCAGTGCATGTCGACCAGCAGCCCGCGCTGCGCCGCGATCTCGCAGAGCAGGCGGACCGAGGCGGCGCCGTCGGCCATCGTGCGTTCGAAATGCGGGATGCCGCCGACCACGTCGACGCCCATGTCCAGCGCCCGGACCAGCAGCTCCTCGGTGCCCGGCGACCGCAGGACGCCATCCTGCGGGAAGGCGACCAGCTGCAGGTCCAGATAGGGCGCGACGCGTTTCTTGACGTCCAGCAGGGCTTCGACCGCCAGCAGGCGCGGGTCGCAGACGTCGACATGGCTGCGCACCGCCAGCAGGCCGCGCCCGACCGCCCAGTCGCAATAGGCCAGCGCCCGCTCGACGATGGCGTCCTGCACCAGCTGCGGTTTCAGCTCGCCCCACAGCGCGATGCCCTCCAGCAGCGTGCCGCTCTGGTTCACGCGCGGCAGGCCGTAGCTGAGCGTGCTGTCCATGTGGAAATGGGAATCGACGAAGGGCGGGGTGACCAGCCGGCCGGTGGCGTCGATCTCCGCCGCCGCCTCGCCCGCCAGACCGGGTTCGACCGCGGCGATGCGGCCATCCCGGATGCCGATGTCGATGCCGCTGCGGCCATCCGGCAGGGTGGCGCGGCGCAGGATCAGGTCGAACATCAGCGTTCTCCTTTGCGGTACGGGATCATCAGGGCGCGCGGGTAGGACGCCCGGCGGGCGACCAGGACCAGCGCCAGGATGCTCAGCAGATAGGGCATCATCAGGAACAGCTGGTAGGGCAGGACGCCGCCGCTCGCCTGCTGCAGCCGCAGTTGCAGCGCGTCGAACAGCGCGAACAGCAGGGCGCCCAGCAGCGCCTTGCCCGGCCGCCAGGAGGCGAAGACCACCAGCGCGATGCAGATCCAGCCGCGCCCGTTCACCATGTTGAAGAAAAAGGCGTTGAAGGCCGACAGGGTCAGGAAGGCACCGGCCAGCCCCATCAGCGCGCTGCCCGCCATCACCGCGCCGATGCGGATGGCGGTGACGTTCAGCCCCTGCGCCTCGGCCGCCGCCGGATGCTCGCCGACCATCCGCACCGCCAGCCCGACCGGCGTGCGGTACAGCGCATAGGCGACGACGCCGACCAGGGCGAGCGCCAGATAGGTCAGCGGCGTCTGGGCGAAGGCGCCGGGCAGGTCGAGCGGCTGGAACGGCACGATGGTCGGCGGCGTGCTGGCCTGCGGCAGGACCAGGCGGTAGACGAAGTAGGACAGGCTTGTCCCCAGCAGGGTCACGCCGATGCCGGTCACATGCTGCGACAGGCCGAGCGGCACGGTCAGCGCCGCGTGCAGCAGGCCGAGCAGCGCGCCGCAGGCGGCGGCGACCAGCACGCCGGTCCACAGGTCGGCCCCTTGATAGACCGCCATCCAGCCGGCCATGGCGCCCAGCGTCATGATGCCCTCGATGCCGAGGTTCAGCACGCCGGCGCGCTCGCACACCAGCTCGCCCAGGGTGCCCAGCACATAGGGGGTGGCGATGCGCAGCACCGCGGTCCAGAAGGCGGCCGACAGCAGGATGTCGAGGATGATCGACAGGAAATCCATGACCCCTTACCCCCGCCGCAGCCGGTAGCGCGCCAGCAGCCCGGCGACCAGCATGCACAGCAGGCTGGTGGCGACCAGGACGTCGGCGATGTAGTTGGGCACCGGCATGGCCCGGCTCATCGCGTCGGCGCCGACGAAGATGCCGGCGATGAACAGCGCCGCACCGACCACGCCGATCGGGTGCAGTTGCGCCAGCATGGCGACGACGATGCCGCTGTAGCCGAAGCCGGGCGACAGGTCGAGCGTCAGGTAGCCCTTCAGCCCGCAGATCTCGGCCGCCCCGGCCAGCCCGGCGAGGCCACCCGACAGCAGGGCGGTGCGCAGCATGATCCGGTTCACCGGCATGCCGGCGAAGGCGGCAGCGCGCGGGTTGGCGCCGACCGCGCGGTTCTCGTAGCCCCAGATGGTCCGGGTGTCGACCAGCCACAGCAGCACCGACAGGCCGAGCGCGATGGCCAGCCCGGCGTGCAGGCGGGTGCGCGCCACCAGCTTGGGCAGCTCCGCCGCCTCGGCCACCGGGGCGGACTGCGGCCAGCCCATGCCCATCGGGTCCTTCAGGGCCCCTTCCAGCAGCATCGACACCAGCAGCAGCACGACGAAGTTCAGCAGCAGGGTGGTCACCACCTCGTCGACGCCGAAGCGGACCTTCAGCACGGCGGGCCCCAGCAGCGTGACGCCGCCCGCCGCCATGCCGGCGATCATCACCAGCGGGACCAGCGCCCAGCCCGGCAGGTCGAGCATGCCGCCGCCGACCACCACGGCGGCCAGCGCCCCCATGTAGAGCTGCCCCTCCGCCCCGATGTTCCACAGCTTGGCGCGGAAGGCGACGGCGGCGGCGAGGCCGGTCAGGATCAGCGGGGTGGCGCGGGTCAGCGTCTCCGTCAGGGCGAAGCGGGAGCCGACGGCGCCCTCGAACAGCAGGCCATAGGCGCGCAGCACCGGCGCGCCGGTCCAGGCGACCAGCAGGGCGCACAGCGCCAGCGCCGCGACGACGGCGCCGATCGGCGCCAACAGCCGCAGGGCAAGCGGGGTGTCGGTGCGCGGTTCAAGCCGCATTGCCATTCTCCCTTGGGGTCTCCGGCAGGATGTCGCGCAGGATGTCCCAATGCCCGGCCATCAGCAGGCCGAGCTGGCTGACCGACACGCGGTCATGCGGCAGCAGCGGCGTCAGCCGGCCGTGATAGGCGACGGTGACGCAGTCGGCCAGCGCCAGGATCTCGTCCAGATCCTCGGAGATCAGCAGCACGCCGGCCCCGGCGGCGCGGGCGTCGAGCAGCCGGCTGTGGACGTAGGACACGGCGCCGATGTCGAGCCCGCGCGTCGGCTGGCTCGCCAGGATCAGGTCCGGCCCATAGGCCAGGGTGCGGCCCAGGATCAGCTTCTGCATGTTGCCGCCCGACAGCAGTTGCGTGCGGGCGTCGGGACCGGGGCAGCGGACGTCGAACTCCTCGATCACCCGGCGGGCATGGGCGCGCGCGGCGTCGCGCCGCAGCACGCCGAAGCGGGAGAAGGCGGGGTCGCGGTAGCGCTCGGCGATCAGGTTCTCCCACACCGCCATGGCGCCGACCAGCCCGGCGCTGTGGCGGTCCTCCGGGATGCGGGCGACGCCGCGCCGGACCATGTCGGCCGGGTCGGCGTGGTGCACCACGCTGCCCTTCAGCGACACCTGCCCGGCATCGGGACGGATCAGGCCGCTGACCAGCTCGGCCAGCGCGGACTGGCCGTTGCCGGACACCCCGGCGACGCCGATCACCTGATGGCGCCGCACCGTCAGGTCGACCGCGTCCAGCAGCGGCCGGGCGTGGCCCGAGGCGACGGTGACGCCCGCCAGCTCCAGCACCGGCTCGCCCGGGCTGAGCGGGGCGGGGGCGGGCGGCTTGACGCTGCGGCCGACCATCAGCTCGGCCAGCTTCGCCCGGTCGGTGGAGGCGGTGGGGTGGGTGGCGACCAGCCTTCCGGCGCGCAGGACGGCGACGGTGTCGCTGGCGGCGAAGACCTCGTTCATCTTGTGGCTGATGAAGACGACGGCGAGCCCGTCGGCGGTCAGCCGGCGCAGCGTGTCGAACAGGCCGGCCGATTCCTGCGGGGTCAGCACCGCGGTCGGCTCGTCCAGGATCAGGATGCGGGCGTCGCGGTAGAGCGCCTTCAGGATCTCCACCCGCTGGCGCTCGCCGACCGACAGGTCGCCGACCAGCGCGTCCGGCCGCACCGCCAGCCCGAAGCGCTGGGACAGGTCGAGCAGCCGGCGGCGGGCGCCGCCGCGGTCGGAACGCAGGCGCCACAGCGACTCCGTCCCCACCGCGATGTTGTCCAGCACCGACAGGTTGTCCGCCAGGGTGAAATGCTGGTGGACCATGCCGATGCCGGCCGCCAGCGCCGCGCGGGGCGACCCCGGCGGCAGGGGCCGGCCGAACGCCTCGATGGTCCCCTCGTCGGCGACGTAATGGCCGAACAGGATGTTCATCAAGGTGGTCTTGCCGGCGCCGTTCTCGCCCAGCAACGCCAGCACCTCGCCGGCGCGCAGCGTCAGCGAGATGGCGTCGTTGGCCAGCAGCGGGCCGAACCGCTTGGAAATGCCGGCGAGCCGGAGGACGACCTCCGGCCCGCCTGTCGTGGGCGATGACATCGGGGATGCGCCGGGCGTCACATCGTCGACTTCGGCTCGGCGTCGTTGACCTTCACGGTGAACTTGCCGTCGCGGATCTGCTGCTCGCGCTCCGCCACCTTGGCCTTGACGGCGTCGGGGACCTTCGCCTCGAAGCTGCCCAGGGGCGCCAGGCTGGAGCCCTTGTTCGCCATCATGCTGAAGGGGCCGTAATCCTCGGCCTTGTAGCCGCCGGCCTTCACCGCGGCGATGGCGCGCTGCACCGACGGCTCCATGTGCCACAGCGCGCTGGCGACGACGGTGTCCGGGTACTGCGGCTGGGTGTCGATGACGTTGCCGATCGCCAGCACCTTGCGCTCCTTGGCGGCGTCGGACACGCCGAAGCGCTCGGCGTACATCACGTCGGCACCGCGGTCGATCATGGCGAAGGCGGCTTCCTTGGCCTTCGGCGGGTCAAACCAGGAGCCGATGAAGCTGACCGAGAACTTGACCTGCGGGTTGACCTCCTTCGCGCCCTCCATGAAGGCGTTCATCAGGCGGTTCACCTCGGGGATCGGGTAGCCGCCGACCATGCCGATCACGTTCGACTTGGTCATGCCGCCGGCTATCATGCCGGTCAGGTAGGCCGGCTCCTGGATGTAGTTGTCGAAGACCGAGAAGTTCGGCTCCTGCGGCTTGAAGCTGGAGCCCATGACGAAGGCGGTCTTCGGGTAGTCCTTGGCGACGGTGCGGGCGGCGCGTTCCACCCCGAAGACCTCGCCGAAGACCAGCTGCTGGCCACCCTCGGCGTACTGGCGCATCACGCGCTCGTAATCGGTGTTGGCGACCGACTCGGCCCAGACATACTCGATCTCGCCACGGTCGGCGGCGGCCTTCAGCGCGACATGGATGCGGCTGACCCACTGCTGCTCGATCGGCACGGTGTAGATGCCGGCGACCTTCAGCTTTTCCTGCGCCAGCGCCGGCGCGGATCCGCCCGCCACCGCCGCGATGGCGGCCGCGGCGCCGCCGCACAGCACCGCACGGCGGGTCGCTGCCCAAACCTTCATCCCCTGAACCTCCATCCCCCGAGCCCCCATCGTCATTCCCCTTCGTCACCGAGTGTCGTTGGCCGCAAGGCGGCTGGCCCGCCAGGACCATGAATGCTCAAGATCATGAATACTCATGAATACTGGGGAATGTCACCCCGATCCATGGAGCTGTGCGTGGCGCACATCCGAATGCAACGAGAATGCCAGCGACCGGGACCGCCGCCCACCGCGCGGTCGCGGTCGTCCGGCCGGTCAGAATGCTGGCATGTGGTTGAAAAAAGGGCAACTCTTCTTGACTGTCCGATCAGGATCGCCGGGCGCCCCGCATGGCCTGCCCCCGTACGCCGTGTCGCACGGCGAGGTGGCGGAAGAACACCCGCTTGATGATCTCCACCAGGACCAGATAGGCGGCGACGGCCGCGGCCAGGGCCAGATAGAAGGACACCGGCAGGGCGACGAAGCCGAAGAAGGACGCCAGCGGCGTCAGCGGCAGCAGCGCGCCGGTGGCGGCGGCCCCCAGCGTCAGCCCGGCCAGGACCGGGTTGGGGCGGCTGAGCCACGGGCTGCGGCGGGTGCGGATCACGAAGATGACCAGCACCTGGGTGGCCAGGCTCTCGACGAACCATCCGGTCTGGAACAGCGCCTCGTCGGCGTCGAACAGGTGGAGCAGGGCGTAGAAGGTCAGGAAGTCGAACAGCGAGCTGACCGGCCCCAGAACCAGCATGAAGCGCTGGATCAGCCGCAGATCCCAGCGCACCGGCTTGGCCAGCGCCTCCGCCTCCACGTTGTCCAGCGGAACCCCGGCCTCCGACATGTCGTACAGCAGGTTGTTGAGCAGCACCTGGGTCGGCAGCATCGGCAGGAAGGGCAGGAACAGCGACGCCCCCGCCATGCTGAACATGTTGCCGAAGTTCGAACTGCTGCCCATCAGGATGTATTTGGTGACGTTCTGCACCGTGCGGCGCCCCTCCATCACCGCGTCGTGCACCACCGACAGGTCGTGGTCGAGCAGGATGAGGCCCGCCGCCTCCTTGGCGACGTCGGCCGCGCTGTCCACCGAGATGCCGACGTCGGCGGCGTGGATGGCCGAGGCGTCGTTGATCCCGTCGCCGAGGAAGCCGACCACCCGGCCGGACCGCTTGTAGGCCATCAGCACGCGTTCCTTCTGCTGCGGCGTCACCCGGCAGAACACGTTGACCTTGGCCAGCCGGGCGCGCAGCGCCTCCTCGCTCATCGCCCGCAGGTCATCGCCGGTGATCAGGCCGGTGACGGTCAGGCCAAGCTCGGCGCAGACGTGGCGGGTCACCCGCTCGTTGTCGCCGGTCAGGATCCGCACCGCCACCCCGGCCCCGGTCAGGGCGTGGATCGCCGCCAGCGCGCTGGCCTTGGGCGGGTCGAGGAAGACGGCATAGCCGGCGAAGGCCAATTCGCTCTCATCCCCCAGCGCCGCGGAGACGTGCTCCGGCCCCATCGCCTTGGACGCGATCGCCAGCACCCGGAAGCCGTCCTCCCCCAGCTTCTGGAACAGGGCGTCCAGCTCCGCCCGCGCCGCCGGATCGAGCGGCCGTTCCACGCCGCCCTCGGCCTCATAGTGGGTCGACAGCCGCAGCACGTCCTCCGGCGCGCCCTTGACCACCAGCCGCCGCTCCGCACCGTCGGTGACGAGGACGGAGACGCGGCGCCGCTCGAAATCGAACGGCACCTCGTCGATCTTCTGCCAGCCGGTCACGTCCAGGCGGCGGAAGGCGATGATCGCCTCGTCGAGCGGGCTTTTGATGCCGCTCTCGAAATGGCTGTTCAGGTAGGCCAGCCGGAAGACGCGCTCGCTCTCCTCGCCGCGGAAATCCAGATGCCGGACCATGCGGATGGTCGCCTCGGTCAGCGTCCCGGTCTTGTCGGTGCACAGCACGTCCATCGCGCCGATGTTGTGCATCGCCGCCAGCCGCTTGACGATGACCCGGCGCTGCGCCAGCCGCGTCGCCCCGCGCGCCAGCGTGACGGTGACGATCATCGGCAGCAGTTCCGGCGTCAGCCCGACCGCCAGCGCCAGCGCGAACATCAGCGATTCCAGCCAGGGCCGGTGGAACAGCACGTTCACCGCCAGCACGAACAGCACCAGGAAGACGGTCAGCCGCAGGATCAGGAAGCCGAACTGGCGGATGCCCAGCTCGAAGGCGGTGGGCGGCGGCGTCGCCTGCAGGCTGCCGCTCAACTGGCCGAAGGCGGTGGCGTCGCCGGTCCGGCAAACCACGGCGACGGCGCTGCCGCTGATCACCGAGGTGCCCATGAAGACGGTGTCGACCGCCTCGCCGGGGTCTTGCGCCGGGACGGCCGGCGGATCGACGCGCTTTTCCGTCGGGTAGGGCTCGCCGGTCAGCATGGCCTGGTTGACGAACAGGTTGCGCGCCTCGAGCAGGCGGCAGTCGGCCGGCACCAGGTCGCCGGCGGCCAGGCGGACCACGTCGCCCGGCACCAGCTGGTCGACCGGTTCCGACACCTCCACGCCGTCGCGGCGGACCTGGACGCGCACGGCGACGGTGCGGCGCAACGCCTCGACGGCGTTCTCGGCCCGCATCTCCTGGGCGAAGTCCAGGGTGACGCTGAGCACGACCATCACGATGACGATGACGAAGCTGGTGACGTTGCCGGTGGCCGCCGACAGGCCGCTGGCGAACAGCAGGATCAGCACCAGCGGGTTCAGGAACCGGGCCAGGAACTGCAGCCACAACGGCCGGCGCCGGTGCGCCAGCGGCTGGTTGAGGCCGTAGCGCCGCTGGCGGGCCTCCACCTCAGCGCGGCCCAGCCCGGCGGCGGTCGACCCCAGGCTTTCGAGGATGGCGGTGATCGGTCGGTTCCAGATCCCGTCGTGGATGGTGCCCTGGCTCAACGGCGTGCCCTTCGGCTGTGCGGTCTGCTCCAGTGTAGACGGGTGCCCACCGGGAAACGATGCGAACGACGCGTTGCTGCCCTGCATGAATCCCGTCCCGCCGGTGCGCGCTTCGCCCCTGCCGTCCTGGCTCTCCGGCGGATGGTCGCCGACAAATCTGTAAACATGTAAAGACGTCACCGGGCCTCATCTGCGCCATTCCGTCGCGCACAAGATTACAACATATTGACATCTCCGCAGCGCTGTGATCAGGTGAGGCATCGTCGAGGATGGCGGGAACGCCCGGACGCGGTCCGTCGCCTTCGACGGCCGCCGCTCACAGGATGGGGACCACCCATGGACAGCATGGTTCCGCATGTCGGATCGCCGGAAGGCGCCGGGAGGGTGACCGCCGCGGCGGCGGCGTTGCGCCTGTGCCTGATCGCCGACGACCTGACCGGCGCGCTCGACACCGCTGCCCAGTTCGCCACCGCCGCCAACCCGATCCCCGTTCGCTGGTCCGGCCTGCCCGCGACCTCGCCGGCCGCCATCGCCCTCGACAGCGGCACGCGCGAGGCGTCGCGGGACGACGCGCGGACCCGGGTCGCGGCCCTCGCCGCCGGGCTGCCGCGCGGCCCCGGCACGCTCCATTACGCCAAGCTCGACAGCCTGCTGCGCGGCCATGCCGGGGCTGAGATCGCCGCCTGGATGTCCGCCGTCGCCCCGGTCCATTGCATCGTGGCGCCCGCCTTCCCCTATCAGGGCCGCATCACCCGCGGTGGCCTCCAGCTTGCCCGCCGGAAGGATCAGCCGGGGTGGATGGCGGCGGCCAGCGACCTGCGCGCCGATCTGGAACAGGAGGGCTTCCGCGTCCAACCCCGCGCGCCCGGCGAGGCCGTTCCGGGCGGCGTCAGCCTGTGGGACGCGGAGACCGACGCCGACCTCGACGCCATCGCCGCCGCCGGCCTCGCGCTCGACGGTCCCGTCCTGTGGTGCGGCAGCAGCGGGCTTGCCGGGGCGCTGGCCCGGCAGGCCGGCGCCCCGGCCGGCGAGCCCGACCCGGTCCGGCTGCCGCGGCCGATCCTCGGGCTGTTCGGGACCAACCACCCGGTGATGGTCGCCCAGCTCGACGCCTGCGCGCCGCGTGTGCTGGCGCTGCCCGACGGCGGCGCCACCAGCGCCGCGGTGCTGGCCCAGGGGCTGGACCGGGACGGGGTCGCGCTCGCCACCCTCGCCCTGCCGGACGGGCTGCCCCGTGCCGACGCGGCGCGGCGGATCGAGCGGGACTTCGCCCGGCTGGTTCGTCAACTCGACCCGCCCGGCACCCTGCTGGTGGCCGGCGGCGAGACGCTGCGCGGGCTCTGCCTGGCCCTGGGAGCCGACCGGCTCGACCTCGACGGCCAGATCTGGCCGGGGGTTCCCCGCTCCATCCTGCGCGGCGGTCGCTTCGACGGTGTCCGCGTCGTCTCGAAATCGGGTGCGTTCGGCGACCCGGCGCTGCTGTGCCGGCTGCTCGCCCTGGGCGCGCCGCATCATCAGGGAGAACAAGCATGACACCGCATCTGGCCATCACCATGGGTGATCCGGCCGGCGTCGGGCCGGAGATCATCGTGAAGGCCTGCGCGCGTCTGAAGGACCGGCTGGCCGACGGCACGCTGCGCCTGCTGGTCATCGGCAGCAACCCGGCCCTCCACGCGGCGCGCGCCGCGCTCGGCGCCGACCTCGACTTCCCCGAGGTGAGCGACGTCGAGGGCGCGTGGCCGGCGCTGGCCTGCCTGCAGGCGGGGCCGGAGGGCGAGCCGATCCGCCCCGGCGTGCTGTCGGTCGACGGCGGCCGCTTCGCCTATCTGGCGGTGGAACGCGCGGTGCGGCTGGCCGAGGCCGGCCGCATCCACGGCATCGTCACCGCGCCCCTGAACAAGGAGGCGATGAACAAGGCCGGCTACCATTACGCCGGGCACACCGACCTGCTGGCCGAACTGACCGGCGCCCGCGGCTCCGTCATGATGCTGGCCCACGGCAACATGCGGGTCAGCCACGTCACCACCCACATCGCGCTGGAGGACGTGCCGAAGCGGCTGACGCCGGAGCGGCTGCGCTACGTCATCGACCGCACCGACGAGACGCTGGCCGGGCTCGGCCTGCCGCGCCGCCGCATCGCCATCGCCGCGCTGAATCCGCACGCCGGCGAGGGTGGGCTGTTCGGCCGCCAGGACATCGATGTGACCGAGCCGGTGGTCGCCGCCTGCGTCGCCGATGGGCTGGACGTGGTCGGGCCGGTGCCGGGCGACACCATCTTCGTCAAGCTGCGCGCCGGCCAGTACGACGCGGTGGTCGCCATGTACCACGACCAGGGGCACATCCCGGTGAAGCTGCTGGGCTTCAACGTCAATCCCGACACCGGCACCTGGGACGCGCTGAGCGGGGTCAACATCACGCTGGGCCTGCCGATCATCCGCACCTCGGTCGACCACGGCACCGCCTTCGACATCGCCGGCAAGGGCATCGCCAACGAGCTGAGCCTGATCGAGGCGATCGACTACGCCGAAAAGCTCGCCGCCGCCCGCGTCCGCGCGGCCGCCTGAGGATCCCGACCATGAGCACCATCGACCTGACCACACCCATCGAGCTGCTCCGCCCGCCCCGCGTCGTCTTCGGTGCCGGGACGGCGCCGGAGGCCGGGCGCTGGGCGCGCGAGCGCGGCTTCACCCGCATCCTGGTGGTCGCCGACGCCTTCAACGCGGCGCGGGTGGACCGGCTGGCGCTGGACGGCGCCGTCACCGTCTTCGCCGACATCAAGCCGGAGCCCGACGTCCCCAACCTGGAGGCGCTGCTCGCCGTTGCCGAACGGGTGGAGCCGCAGCTGGTGATCGGCTTCGGCGGCGGCAGCGCCATGGATCTGGCCAAGCTGGCCGCCGTCCTGCCCGGCAGCGGCCAGACCATCCGCGACGTGGTCGGGCCGGAAAAGGTCGCGGCCAAGCGCGCCGCCCTGGTCCAGGTGCCGACCACCGCCGGCACCGGCAGCGAGGTCGGCACCCGCGCGCTGGTCACCGACCCGGCGACGATGAGCAAGCTGGCGGTGCAGAGCGTCCACACGCTGGCCGACCTCGCCGTGGTCGATCCCGACCTGACGCTCAGCGTGCCGGCCGCCGTCACCGCCGCCACCGGCGTCGACGCGCTGGCCCATTGCGTCGAGGCCTACACCAACCGCAAGGCCCATCCGCTGGTCGACCTCTACGCCCTGGAAGGCATCCGGCTGGTCGGGCGCTTCCTGCCGCGCGCCATCGCCGACGGCAACGACCGCGAGGCGCGGGCCGGCCTGTCGCTGGCGTCCTTCTACGGCGGCGTCTGCCTGGGTCCGGTCAACACGGCGGCCGGCCACGCCGTCGCCTACCCGCTGGGCACCCGCCACCACATCCCGCATGGCGCGGCAAACGCGCTGATCTTCCCGCATGTCCTGGCCTTCAACGCGCCGGCCGTTCCGGAGAAGACCGCCGCCGTGCTGCAGGCGCTGGGACTGCCGGCCTCCAGCGATCCGGCCGCGGTGTTCGAGGCGGCCTACCGCTGGTGCCTGGGGCTCGGCTGCACGATGCGGCTGTCCGAGTTCGGCGTGCCCGAGGCCGACTTGGCCCGCATGGCGGAGGAGGCGCACGCCATCCGCCGCCTGCTCGACAACAACCCGCGCGACCTCGGCCGCGAGGACATATTGGGCATGTACCGCGCCGCCGCCTGACGGCGCGGCGCGACTCTCATCCCGTTCGTTAAAAAGGCCAAAGCCCATGAGCAAGACCGGTAGCAGGATCGGCGGCCCCTTCGTCGCGATCGTCACCCCCTTCGACGGCGACGAGCGCGTCGAATTCGCAGCGCTGCGACGTCAGGTGACGCGGCAGGCGACCGCCGGCAACGGCGTCTTCTGCGCCGGCACCAACGGCGAGTTCTACGCCCTGTCCTTCGACGAGAAGCTGGCGGTGGCGGAGACCTGCGTCGAGGCGGCGGCCGGCCGCGTGCCGGTGCTGGCCCACGTCGGCGAGATTTCCACCCACCAAACCATCGCGCTGGGCAAGGCGGTCCAGGGGCTGGGCGTCAAGGCGGTGTCCGCCATCACCCCGTCCTTCATCGCCTGCTCGCAGGCCGAGCTGGTCGCGCATTACCGCCGCGTCGCCGACGCGCTGACGGTGCCGCTCTACCTCTACAACATCCCGGCGCGCACCGGGAACACGCTGGAACCGCAGACCGCCCGCATCCTGGCCGACCACCCGAACATCATCGGCATCAAGGACAGCGCCGGCTCGCAGGAGAGCCTGGACGCCTTCCTCGCCATCGCGCGCGAGCGCGACGATTTCGACGTGCTGGTCGGGCCGGACTCGCTGGTGCTGCACGGCCTGCGCAACGGCGCCGCCGGCTGCATCTCCGGGCTGGGCAACATCGCGCCGGTCACGCTCAATGGCATCCACGCCGCCTTCGTGGCCGGCGACGCCGCGGCGGCCGACGCGCACCAGGCCCAGTTCAGCACGCTGCGCAAGGAGCTGTACGCGCTGGGCTTCCCGCCGGCGATGGTCAAGCGCGCGCTGCGCAGCGCCATGCCGGAGGTCGGCCTCAGCCGCGCCCCGGTGCTGATCGCCGAGGAGGTCGACCGGCAGATCAAGGAGATCGCGGCGCGCTACGCCGAAGCGGTGTGACGCTGTTCCGCACCGCATGGCGCGGCCGCAGGCCGGCGCCACCCCCCGAACAACACGGAAGGCGGACCCATCCGCCCGCTAGGGAGACCCGTCCATGAATCACTTCACCAGTGGAGAAAGTGCGCTCATCCTGGGCGTCGTCATCGTCTACATCCTCTTCACCTCCTGGCTGACGGTGCGGTTGCGCAGCCGCAACAACGGCGAGTTCATGAACGCCGCGCGGTCGATGCCGGCGGCGGTTGTCGGCGTCCTGCTGATGTCGGAGTTCATCGGCGCCAAGTCGACGGTCGGCACCGCGCAGGAGGCCTTCAACTCCGGCATGGCGTCGGCCTGGTCGGTGCTGGGGGCGTCGATCGGCTTCCTGCTGTTCGGCCTGTTCTTCGCCAAGCGCATCTACGGCTCCGGCGAATACACCATCTCGGCCGCCATCGCGAAGCACTACGGCACCTCCACCATGCGGACGGTGTCGATCATCATGATGTACGCGCTGCTGCTGGTGAATGTCGGCAACTACATCAGTGGTGCCGCCGCCCTGTCCACCGTCATGAACCTGAACCTGACCTGGGCGATGGTCATCATCGCGGTGGTCAGCACCTTCTACTACGTGTTCGGCGGGCTGAAGGGCATCGCCTACGTCACCATCCTGCACAGCGGCATGAAGCTTCTCGGCATCGCGCTGCTGCTGGGCACCGCGCTGTCGCTCAGCGGCGGCATCGGCCCGATGGTGGAGAAGCTGCCGCCCCACTATTTCACCATCGACGGCACCATCGGCCTGCCGACCGTCTTCGCCTGGGTCATCGGCACCGTCGGCGCCATCTTCTCCACCCAGTTCGTCATCCAGGCGATCTCGTCCAACCGCAGCGCCGGCGAGGCCCAGCGCTCCGCCTTCTACGCCGCGATCTTCTGCCTGCCGCTGGGCCTCATGCTGGCGCTGATCGGCGTGACCGCGCATTACCTCTACCCGGACATGAAGAGCCTGTACGCGCTGCCGGTGTTCCTCGACGCCATGCACCCGCTGATGGCCGCGATCGTCACCACCTCGCTCGTCGCCTCGGTCTTCGTCAGCGTCAGCACGGTGGCGCTCGCCATCGCCTCGCTGATGGTGCGCGACTTCTACGTGCCGTGGAAGAAGCCGACGCCGGAGCAGGAGTTCCGCACCACCCGCATCCTGTCGCTGGTCATCGGCTTCCTGCCGCTGATCTTCGTCTTCTTCGTGCCGGAAATCCTGAAGCTGTCCTTCTTCACCCGGGCGCTGCGCCTGTCGATCACGGTCGTCGCGGTCATCGGCTTCTTCCTGCCGCTGTTCGCCAGCAACCTCGGCGCGACGCTGGGCCTGCTGGGCGCCACGGTCAGCACCACCGTCTGGTACGTGATGGGCAACCCCTACGGCATCGACAACATGTATGTCGCCCTGTTCACCCCGATGCTGGTGATGGCGGTGGAGCGTCTGATCCGCGGCCGCAGCGCCCCGGCCATGGTCGTGGCCCCGCCGCAAGCCGACATAAGCTGACCGGCCGGCCATTCTCCGTTCGTCCCTCGTCCTCCGTTTGCATGTGACCGATATGATGACGACACGCTCATCCCTGCCTTCGACCACCGACCGCGGGCGCATCGCGCCCGCCGAGGGGGATGCCGGGCGCCGCGACGCCTACCTGCCGTCGCCTTGCGTCCAGAACCACGCCGCCAACATCGCCGTGCTCGGCAACGGCGATCTCGGCTGCGTCTGGTTCGGCGGCACGCAGGAAGGCATTCCGGACATCTCGATCTATTTCTCGCGGCTGGCCCGGGGAAGCGACCGCTGGACCGATCCGGTGAAGCTGTCGGACGACCCGACCCGGTCGGAACAGAACCCGGTCCTGTTCCCGGCGCCGGACGGCACGCTGTGGCTGTTCTACACCGCGCAGATCTCCGGCAACCAGGACACCGCGTTCGTGCGTTGCCGCAGCTCCGCCGACCATGGGCGGAGCTGGGGGCCGATCCGCACCCTGTTCGAGGGCCGCGACGGCGACGGCGTCTTCATCCGCCAGCCGGTGGTGGTGCTGCCGAACGGCGACTGGCTGCTGCCGACCTTCCTCTGCCACGGCACGCCGGGCGAGAAGTGGGTGGGCGACAACGACACCAGCGCCGTGCGGATCTCCACCGACCAGGGCCGAAGCTGGACCGAGCATCCGGTGCCGGACAGCGTCGGCTGCGTCCATATGAGCATCGTTCCCCTGCGCGACGGCACGCTGGCCGCCTTCTACCGCAGCCGCTGGGCCGACCATGTCTACCGCAGCGTCTCCACCGACAACGGCCGGAGCTGGAGCGCCCCCGTCCCGACCGAGCTGCCCAACAACAACTCCTCGATCCAGGTGACCGCGCTCGCCGACGGCCGGCTCGCCATCGTCTTCAACCAGTCGAGCGCGGAGGACGCCACCGGGCGGCGCGCCTCGCTCTATGACGAGATCGAGGACGATGTTCCCGCCGGCGGCGCCGCCGTGGTCGCCGCCGTGGCCCCGCCGC
This sequence comes from Azospirillum sp. TSO35-2, assembly GCF_003116095.1. GTDB lineage: Bacteria > Pseudomonadota > Alphaproteobacteria > Azospirillales > Azospirillaceae > Azospirillum. Next base: position 1,160,779 of record NZ_LGRA01000008.1, on the reverse strand, counting down.
CGGCGCCCGCCCGCAAGGCCTTCTGGGGCGCCCCCCGCGCGCCGCTGACGCTGGCCCTGTCGGAGGACGGCGGGCTGACCTGGCCGCTGCGCCGGAACCTGGAGGTCGGCGACGGCTATTGCATGACCAACAACTCCAAGGACAGCCTGAACCGGGAATTCTCCTACCCGTCGGTCACCCAGTCGGCGGACGGCGACCTGCACGTTGCCTTCACCTATTTCCGGCAGGCCATCAAACACAGCCGCGTCTCGCCCGACTGGGTGCGCGGCGGCCATTGAACGGCGATAATCGGCGATGACCGGCGATGGGGTCGCCGCCCGGCGTCCCCGCCCGTCCGCCCCCTCTTCCTTCCGGGATCCGCACCATGACCATGACCGCCGAGGCTGTTCGCGAGGCCGCCGGCGCGCTGCTCGCCGCGCGCCGTGACCGTTGCCCGCTCGATGCGCTGCCCGCCACCGCGCGGCCGGCCGACAAGGCCGACGCCTACGCCATCCAGACCGAGGTCGCCCGCCGCATCGGTCCCGTCACCGCCTGGAAGGTCGGCGCCTCCGCCCCGGACGCCGAGCCGTCCAGCGCCCCCATCCATGCCGAGACCCTGTTCTTCGAGGTCGCGGAGCTGCCGGCGGCGATGTTCCACGTCATCGGCATCGAGGCGGAGATCGTCTACCGTCTGAACAGCGACCTGCCGGCCCGCGACACGCCCTGGACGCGGGAGGAGGTGCTGGACGCCATCGGCTCCGTCCATCCGGCCTTCGAGATCTGCGACACCCGCTTCGCCACCTACGGGTCGCAGGGGCCGTTCGCGGCGCTGGCGGACCAGGGCAACCATGGCGCGCTGATCGTCGGCCCGGCCACCGCGGACTGGCGCGCCATCGACCCGGTCCGCCAGCCGCTGACGCTCGACATCGACGGCGAGCGCAAGGTCGACGTGGTGGGCGGCAACAAGGCCGGCGACCCCATCCGCCTGCTGGCGTGGCTGGCCAACGTCGGCGCCCGGCCGTTCGGCGGCCTGCACGCCGGCGATACGGTGACCACCGGCTCCTGCACCGGCACCCTCTTCATCCAGCCCGGCAGCCACGCGGTCGCCGACTTCCCCGGCTTGGGCCGCATCGCCCTGGCTGTGCGCTGATCTGGGGGCCCCGTCATGAACGCCGAACCGCAGCGCCGCCGGGCGCTGGTCACCGGGGTCAGCTCGGGCATCGGCGCCGCCGTCGCCCGGCGGTTGCTGGAGGACGGCTGGCTGGTGGAGGGGATGAGCCGGTCGGCGCCGGCCCTCGGCCACCCGCAACTGCGGTTCCGGCCCGCCGATCTGCTCGACCCCGGCTCCACCGCCGGTGCCCTGGCCGGGCTGCCGCCCGTCGATGCGCTGGTCCACGCCGCCGGTGTGATGCGCGTCGGCCGGCTCGGCGAGGGGGCCGGCGGCGACGCCAGGACGATGTGGCGCCTGCATGTGGAGGCGGCGACGCAGCTCGTCGAGCATGTCGTCCCACGGATGCCCGAATCCGGCGCCGGCGGCGGCCGCGTCGTCCTGATCGGCAGCCGCACGGCCCAGGGCGCCGCCGGCCGAGGCCAATACGCGGCGACCAAGGCCGCCATGGTCGGCCTTGCCCGGTCCTGGGCGATCGAGCTGGCGCCGCGCGGCGTCACGGTGAATGTCGTCGCGCCGGGCGCGACCGACACCCCGATGCTGAAGGACCCCGGCCGCACCGGCGTCCCGCCCAGGCTTCCCCCGATCGGCCGCTTCATCAAGCCGGAGGAGGTGGCGGCGCTGGCCGCGTTCCTGCTGTCCGACGCCGCCGCCGCCATCACCGGCCAGCAGATCCTCGTCTGCGGCGGAGCGTCGCTCTAGACCGGTCACGCGCGGTGGCGCAGGGCGTCGACCAGCGTGACGAAGGCGGGCGAGGACTGGCGCCGGCTTGGATAGTAGAGGTGGTAACCGTCCCAATAGGGCGACCATTCTTCCAGAACGCGCCGCAGCCGTCCTTGCGCTAGGTCGGGCAGGACGACGTCTTCGGGAACATAGGCAAGACCGAAGCCGTCGACCGCCGCCGCAAGAACGCTGTGGATGTCGTTGAAGGCGAGTTGGCCGTCGACACGGATCTTGATCTCGCGGCCGTTCTCCTCGAACTCCCAGGCCCAGAAGCCGCCATAGGTGGGCAGGCGTTGATTGATGCAGATGTGGTGGACGAGGTCCTGCGGGTGCGACGGTTCCGGGTTGCGTTCGAAGTAGGACGGGGCGCCGACCACGGCAAAGCGGATGTCCGGGCCGACCCGGGCCGAAATCATGTCCTTGGCGAGGTGCTCGCCCATGCGCACGCCGGCATCGCAGCGTTCCGTCACGATGTCGGTCAGACCGTTGTCGAGAACCAGCTCGACCTTGATGTCCGGGTAGTTCGGCAGGACCCGGCGCAGCTTGGGCCAGAGCACGTACCGGATCGCATGATCGGACGCCGTGATGCGGATGTTGCCGGCCGGCGTGTCGCGAAGCTCGCTCAGCGCGTCGAGCTGGGCCTCGATCTCGGCGAAATGCGGCGCGATTCCGTTGAGCAGCCGTTCCCCGGCTTCGGTCGGGGACACCGCCCGCGTCGTGCGGGTGAGCAGGCGGACCCCGAGCCGGGCTTCGAGCTGGCGGATGGTGTGGCTCAGGGCCGACTGCGACAGGCCGAACTTGGCCGCCGCCCTGGTGAAGCTCCGCTCCCGGGCGACGGCTATGAACGCCAGCAGGTCATTGACGTTCTCCCGCGGCATTGATGAATCCCTCTTCTGGCGACACGCGGATTATCGCATGGGATTGAACGAGGCGACATCCGGCAGATGCCTCGTGCGGCACGCCCCCGGGCTTGGTGCCGTGAACCGGGTCGGCTTCCGGAACAGGTTCGCGGAAACGGTATGATCCTACTAATTAGGATGCTAATAATTAGCAATGGATCCCACCGACCCCCGCCTCCGTTTCGGATTTCACCTCGTCACGCTGGCCCGGCGCTGGCGCCGCGAACTCGACCGTCAACTGGCGGCGGCCGGCTTGACCGACGCGACCTGGACGCCGCTGATCCATCTGGAAATGTCCGGCGACGGCATCAGCCAGAAGGAGCTGGCCGGGCTGGTCGGCATCGAGGGGCCGAGCCTCGTCCGCCTGCTGGACGCGCTGGTCGAACGCGGGCTGGTCGAGCGGCACACCGACGGGGCCGACCGCCGCAGCAAGCGGATCCTGCTGACCCCGGCCGGGCGGGCGGCGGTGGCGGACATCCGCCGCCTGCTGGCGCGGTCGGAGGCCGACATGCTCCGCGACCTCGACGATGGCGAATTGGCGGCGATGCTGGACGGCTTCGACAGGATCGCCCACCGGCTCTCCACCCTGCGGGAGCGGTCGGCGTGACCGCCGTGGCGACGCTGTCCCGGCTGGGCTTCGACGCGGCGCGGCTGCCCTTCGCCCTGCGCACGGCGCTGGGCGCCTGCCTGGCCCTGCTGGTGGCGTGGCTGCTGGGGCTGGAGCATCCGCAATGGTCGGCGATGACGGTCTGGGCCTCCGCCCAGCCGACGCGCGGGATGCTGGTGGAAAAGAGCCTGTTCCGCGGCGTCGGCACCGTTGTGGGCGTGGTCGTCGGGGTGCTGCTGGTGCTGGTGTCGCTGGGGCAGCCGATCCTGATGGTCGTCGGGCTCGCGGTCTGGCTCGGGCTGTGCGCCGGGGCGGGCAACGTGCTGCGCGGTTTCGTCTCCTACGGCGCGATCCTCGCCGGCTATTCGGCGGCGATGGTCGCCCTGCTCGACACGGCGCACCCCGACCGCATCCTGGCCCTGGGGCTCGACCGTTTCCTGACGGTGCTGGTCGGCGTGCTCACCGCGCTGGTGATCGGGCTGCTGCTGACGCCGAAGGCGGCGGAGGACGAGATCGTCGGCCGCATGCGGCGGCTGACCGGGCGCGTCCTGCGCGATCTGGCGGCGCGGCTGCACGGGGATGGCGGCGTCGCCGCCCGCGAGCAGCACGCCCTGCTGTCCGACATGGCGGCGATCGAGGAGGCGCTGGACCCGCACGGCGCCGGGTCGCGGCGCAGCCGCCGGTCGGCGCGCACGCTGCGCGACGTGCTGATCGCCCAGACGGCGGCCCTGCTGTGGCTGCGCGGCTCGGAGGCGGAGGCGATCGACCCGGCCGCCGGTGCCGCCGTCGGCGCCGCCCTGCGGCAGGCCGCCGACGCGCTCGACCGCGGCGCGGCTGCGGACGGGGTGGCGGCGCTGCGCCGGGCGGTGGAGCGGTCGGCCGACGCACCCGCCCTGCGCGAGACCCTGCAGCGGATCGAGGCCGCCCTGAGCGCGCGGCTGGGCGTCGGCGACGCCGAGCCGGACCGGGGGGCAATGCCGCCGGCCACCCCACACCTTCTCCACGCCCCGCTCCATCGCGACTGGGTGGGCGCGCGCGAGGCGCTGATCCGCGCCGCCGCCACCGTGCTGCTGGTCGGGGTCGCCTGGCAACTGTCGGGCTGGAGCGCCGGCGCCTTCACCCTGCTCGGCACCACGGTGATGATCTCGCTGTTCTCGACCTTCGAGAACCCGGCGGTGATCATGCGCCACGTCCTGCTGGGGCAGGCGGCCGGCGCGCTGGCGGCGCTGGCCTGCCGCTGGCTGGTCTGGCCGGCGGCCGGTGGCGAGCTGGGGCTGATCCTGCTGGTCATGCCCTTCATCCTGGCCGGCGCGCTGGCGGTCGCCCATCGGCGGACCATGGCAAGCGGCTTCGACTACAACATGGTCATGCTGCTGCTCCTGCAGCCGCATTACCCGCTGACCGGCAGCGTCGCCGCCTCGGCGGCGACGGTGCTGGCGGTGGTGGCGGCGCCGGTGGTGGCGCTCGCCGCCTTCCGGCTGGCCTATCCGGCCGACGCGCGGCGGCGGATGGACACGCTGGTCGGCATGATGCTGCACGAGCTGGAGGGCATCGCCGCGGCGCCGGACGCCCCGGCCCATTGGCGCGTCTGGCGGGTGCGGCTCTATCACCGCCTGCTGCGGCTGGTGCGTTGGGTGGACAAGACCGGCGAGCGTGATCTGGTCGCCATCGACGGCAGCCTCGCCATGCTGCAGGTCGGCCGCGCCATCCTGCGCCTGCAGGAACTGCGCGGCGGCGCGGACCTGCCGCCGGCAACCGCCCGCCGCTTCGACGCCGCGCTGCGGCGGCTGCGGCGGATCACCCGGGATCCCGACCGCGCCCGTTCCGCGCTGGAGCGGACCGCGCGCTGGCTGGCGCGGACCACGCCGGCCGAGGCGCGTCCGTTCGCCGACGCCGCCCGGGCGATGGCCGACCAGCCCGCCATCTTCCGCCGTCCCGCCGCGTGACGACGGGACCCGCCGGGATCCGTCACCCCGGCCGTCAGAAGGCCGGCGCCGGTGGCCGCACCCCCTTGGGGCGGGCCAGATCGGGCGAGGCGCAGCGCAGGAATTCGCCATGGCCGGCGGGCGCCAGCAGCCGGCCGTGGTCGCACACCACCACGCCGCGCGACAGGGTGACCACCGGCCAGCCGGTCACCGCCATGCCCTCGTAGGGGGTGTAGTCGACGTTGTGGTGCAGGTCGGCATTGGTGATGGTGACACGGCGCTCCGGGTCCCACAGCACGATGTCGGCGTCGGCCCCGACCGCGATGGTGCCCTTGCGCGGGTGCAGCCCGTACATCCGCGCCGGGCCGGCGGCGGTCAGCTCGACGAAGCGGGGCAGGGTGATGCGGCCCCGGACCACCCCTTCGGAGAACAGCAGGGGCAGGCGCGTCTCGATGCCGGGAATGCCGTTGGGCACATGGCGGAAGGAAGCGGCCTCGCCCCTCACCTTCTTGCCCTGCGGGTCGTCGTAGCGGAACGGCGCGTGGTCGGACGAGAAGACCTGGAACACGCCGTTTTCCAGCGCGTCCCAGATCACCCGCTGGTTCGCCGCGTCGCGCGGCGGCGGCGAGCAGACGCATTTGGCGCCCTCGAAGCCCGGCGGCCCGTGCGGACCGCCCAGGTCGTCGGCGGTGAGGAACAGATATTGCGGGCAGGTCTCGGCGTAGAGCCGCAGGCCGCGGCCCTGCGCCCAGCGGATCTGCTCGACCGCCTCGGCGCCGGAGACATGGACGATCAGGATCGGCACGTCGGCCAGCTCGGACAGCGCGATGGCGCGGTGCGTCGCCTCGCGCTCCACCACCGGGGGGCGGGACAGGCCGTGGAAAAAGGGCGCGGTCTGGCCGGCGCGCTCCAGCTTGTCGGTCAGCCAGGCGATGCAGTCGGCGTTCTCCGCGTGCATCATCACCATGGCGCCCTCGGACCGGGCGACGTCGAGCACCTCCAGGATCTCGCGGTCGCTCAGCTTCAGGTCGTCGTAGGTCATGTAGATCTTGAACGAGGTGTAGCCGTCGCGGATCAGCGCCGGCAGCTCCTGGCCGCGCACCGTCGGCGTCGGGTCGCTGACGATCAGGTGGAAGGCGTAGTCGACCACCGGCTTGCCGGCGGCGCGGCGGTGGTAGTCGTCGACGGCGTCGCGCAGCGACCGGCCCTTCTGCTGGCAGGCGAAGGGGATCACCGTGGTGGTGCCGCCGAAGGCCGCCGCGCGGGTGCCGGTCAGGAAATCGTCGGCCATCACCGTGCCGTCGCCGGTCGGCTGGTCGAGATGGCAGTGGGAATCCACCCCGCCGGGCAGGGCCAGCAGGCCGGTGGCGTCGATGGTCCGCTCGCCGTCGGGCAGGTGGTCGGCCAGGGCGGCGACCCGGCCGCCGCGCACGCCGATGTCGGCCTTGAACACCTCGGCGGCGGTGGCGATGGTGGCGCCGCGGATCACCAGATCGAACGTTTCCATGTCGATGCCCCCCTCTCGCGTCAGCCGTGGAGTTCCCGGAACAGGCTGCCCCAGCCGGCGACCCGGCGGGTGTCCACCCCGGTCAGGCGCAGCGCCTTCCACACCACGGTGCTGATGGTGTCGTAGATCGGGATGCCCAGCTCGCGCTCCATCGCCTCGGCGACCGGGGCGCCGCGCATGTTGGTGCAGATGATGGCGATGGCGTCGGGCTTGGCGGCGGCCACCACGCGGCACATCGCGGCGATCTGCGCCTCCGTCACCTCGGAGAAGGAGAAGTTGCCGCGGTCGTTGAGGTGCTGCTCCGCCACCACGTCGAACCCGGCGGCGCGGTAGTTGGCGACCATCGCCGCCTGCACCTCGTCCAGGTAGGGGGTGACCAGCGCGATGCGTTTGCGGCCGGTGGTCTCCAGGATCTCGTTCAGCGCCAGCATCGAAGTGCAGGCGGCGATGCCGGTCTCGTCCCGGATCGCCGCGCACAGCCGCTCGTCGGCGTCGAAGCCGAGCCAGCCGGCCGAGGTGCCGTTCCAGCCGATCACGTCGAGCCGGGCGTCGGCTAGCAGCCGGGCGGCGTCGAGGAAGGGCGCGTCGTCGAACTGGCCGAGCGCCGCCGGGCTCAGCGAGATCTCGGTGACGCGGAAGCGGCCGAAATGCGCGGTGACGTCGGGCAGGCCGGACAGCATGGCCGCCGTCACCGGCTCCAGCACCGTGTTGGAGGACGGGGTGAGCATGCCCAGGAGGGTGCGTTTGGTCATGGGGAGGGTTCCGTGGGGATAGGGTGGTGGTTTGGGGGCCGGACACAGGGGGGCGGACACAGGGGGGCCGTCATCCCCGCGCAGGCGGGGATCCAGGCTGACCCATTGGTTTTGCTTCGGAAGTTCTGGCGCCCCGCCTGCGCGGGAATGACGGGGCCTAGGGCGGCTGCGGCGGCGCGGCTGTGAGGGATCGCATCACCCCTCTTCCTCCCGCGCCGCGCGGGGGGAGGCGCAGGCGGCGGCGACGACCTCGCCGGTGCGGCCGACATGCTGGACGAACAGGCGTTGCGCGGTGGCGCCGTCGCGGGCCTCCAGCGCGGTCAGGATCTCGCGGTGCTCCAGCACCGACTCCTTCCAGCGGCCCTGCGCGCCCAGCGCGAAGTAGCGCGCCCGCGCCAGCCGGCCGAGCAGCCGGTCGTGCGCCTCGGCCAGCGCCGGGTTCTTGGCGCCGGCGACGATCAGCCGGTGGATTTTCTGGTTGATGGCGAAATACTCCTCCAGCGCGCCGGCCCCCTGCAGCGCCTCGATCCGGGTCTGGAAGCCGTGCAGGCGGCGCAGGTCGGCGGCGGTCATCCGCTCGGCGGCGGCGTGGGCGGCGAAGCTCTCGATGCAGCCCTCCGCCTCGAACAGGTGGGTCAGTTCGGTGGGGTCGAGCGGCGCGACGATGGCGTTGCGGTTGGGGCGCAGCATCACCAGCCCCTCCGCCGCCAGCAGCTTCAGCGCCTCGCGCAGCGGCGTGCGCGAGATGCCGAGCTTCTCGCTCAGCTCCGGTTCGATCAGCCGGGTCGCCGGCGCCAGTTCGCCATAGACGATCAGGTGGCGCAACCGGTCGGTCGCCATGTCGGCGAGCGGCGGCGGTGGAGCCGCCCGGCGGCGGCGCGCGGGGGTGGCGTCGGTCCCGGCGTCGGTCATGCGTCCGCTCCCCGGCCTTGGGAGCCCAGCGTCCGCTCGACGACGGCGGCGAAGCGCAACACCCGCCGGTCCAGCCCGCGCGGTCCGGCGATCTGCACGCCGACCGGCAGGCCGTCGCGCCCGGTCCCGCAGGGGACGCTGACCGCCGGCGCCTTGGCGTGGTTGATCAGCGGGGTGAACACCGCGTGGGCGCGCGGCGGCACCGGTTGGCCGCCGATGGTCTCCGGCCCCAGTTTGGTCAGCGGCCACGCGACGCAGGGCGTCGTCGGGCCGATCAGCAGGTCCGCGTTGCTGAAGAAGCCGGCGAAGGCCCGGGCGACGTCGGCGCTCAGCATCTGCGCGGCGGCGACCTCCGCCCCGCTCAGCGCCAGGCCGCGCTCGATCTGGGCGGCGATGTCGGGATCGAACAGCGCCGGGTCGCGGCGGAAGGCGGCGCCGTACAGCGCGGCGAGGCCGGCGTGCTGCAACGGCATCAGCGCGGTTTCGGTGACGCCCGCCGGCCAGCAGGGATCGCGGCGGACGATGCGGGCACCGGCCCGCTCCAGGGCCTCGACACCGCGTTCCACCGCCTCGCGCACGTCGCCGTCCACCGGCGCGTCGAGGCCCCAGCGCAGGCTGAACGCCACGGTCAGGCTGGCGGGCGGGCGCTCCTCGGCCGGGGCGACGGCGGCGGAATCCGGGTCGCGCGGGTCGGGACCGAGCAGCGCCTCGACCATCAGCGCGGCGTCGGCCACATCGGCGGCGATGGGGGCCATCACCGCGAGACCGCTGAACGGCTCGGCGAAGCCGGGGCC
>NZ_LGRA01000008.1:1151058-1151503 GCF_003116095.1 Azospirillum sp. TSO35-2 | reverse complement strand
CGCCTCGATGGTCAGGGCGACGATGATCTGGTTGGCGACCTTGGTGGTCTGGCCGTCGCCGTTGCCGCCGACGAGCGTGATGTTCTTGCCCATCAGCTCGAACAGCGGCTTGACGGTGGCGAAGGCTGTGTCGGGGCCGCCGACCATGATGGTGAGCGAGGCGGCCTTGGCGCCGACCTCGCCGCCCGACACCGGGGCGTCGAGGTAGTCGCAGCCCAGCTCGTTGACGCGGCGGGCGAAGTCCTTGGTGGCGACCGGGGAGATCGAGGACATGTCGACGACGATCTTGCCGGCGCCCAGCCCCTCGGCGACGCCGCCGGCGCTGAACAGCACCTTGTCGACGTCGGGGGTGTCGGGGACCATGACGAAGACGATCTCGGCCTGTTCCGCGACCTCCTTGCCGGAGCCGCAGACCACGGCGCCGCCGGCGGTCAGCGCGTCGGGG
>NZ_LGRA01000008.1:1150855-1151048 GCF_003116095.1 Azospirillum sp. TSO35-2 | reverse complement strand
GAAGGATCTGGGCGTCCAGATCGCCATGGAATGCTCGGGCATCTTCACCAAGCGTGCCGACGCCGCCAAGCACCTGGAAGCCGGCGCCGAGAAGGTGCTGATCTCCGCCCCGGCCACCGACGAGGACCTCACCGTCGTCTACGGCGTCAACCACGACAAGCTGACGGCCGCGCACAGGATCGTCTCCAACGCC
>NZ_LGRA01000008.1:1150537-1150845 GCF_003116095.1 Azospirillum sp. TSO35-2 | reverse complement strand
GTGGTTAAAGGCAGCAGACTGTAAATCTGCCCGCGATAGCGTACGCTGGTTCGAATCCAGCCCCTTCCACCACTACTTTCCACGGCTTGTCCGTGATCGCGTTTGCCCCGGACGGTCGCGCCGGCGGGATGGCTCGGCGGGTGTAGCTCAATGGTAGAGCAGAAGCCTTCCAAGCTTACGACGGGGGTTCGATTCCCCTCACCCGCTCCAACCCGCGCGCGCCACAGGACGACGGATCCCGGCCGGGCCATTGTGTGCGTCCGGAACGTCGGGAACGAAAGACCAAAGCGATGGCGAAGGCAAAGTTT
>NZ_LGRA01000008.1:1150082-1150527 GCF_003116095.1 Azospirillum sp. TSO35-2 | reverse complement strand
CATGGGCACGCCGATGGCGGGGCATCTGCAGGCGGCCGGCCACACGCTGTACCTCCACACCGTCGGCGCGGTGCCCGACGCACTGACCGCCGGCGGCGCCGTGGTCTGCGCCTCCGGCAAGGAGGTCGCGGAACAGGCCGAGATCGTCTTCATCATGGTCCCCGACACCCCCGACGTCGACAAGGTCCTGTTCAGCGCCGGCGGCGTCGCCGAGGGGCTGGGCGCCGGCAAGATCGTCGTCGACATGTCGTCCATCTCCCCGGTCGCCACCAAGGACTTCGCCAAGCGCATCAACGACCTCGGCTGCGACTACCTCGACGCCCCGGTGTCGGGCGGCGAGGTCGGCGCCAAGGCCGCCTCGCTCACCATCATGGTCGGCGGCCCCGACACCGCCTTCGCCACCGTCAAGCCGCTGTTCGAGCTGATGGGCAAGAACATCACGCTG
>NZ_LGRA01000008.1:1147385-1150072 GCF_003116095.1 Azospirillum sp. TSO35-2 | reverse complement strand
CGCCTTCGTCCTCTGGGGCTCCAACATGGCGGAGATGCACCCCATCCTGTGGACCCGCGTCACCGACCGCCGTCTCAGCCACCCCGGCTGCAAGGTGGCGGTGCTGTCGACCTTCGAGCACCGCAGCTTCGACCTGGCCGACATCGGGCTGGTCTTCACCCCCGGCTCCGACCTGGCGATCCTGAACTACATCGCCAACCACATCATCAAGACCGGCCGGGTCAACAAGGACTTCGTCGAGAAGCATTGCAACTTCAAGCGCGGCCGCGACGACATCGGCTACGGCCTGCGTCCGGACAACCCGCTGGAGGTCAAGGCGAAGAACGCCGGCACGGCCAACGACTCCGACCCGATCACCTTCGACGAGTTCGCCAAGTTCGTCGAGCCCTACACGCTGGACAAGGCGCACGAGCTCTCGGGCGTGCCGAAGAACCGGCTTGAGGCGCTGGCCGAGCTGTACGCCGACCCGACGAAGAAGGTCGTGTCCTTCTGGACCATGGGCTTCAACCAGCATGTCCGCGGCGTGTGGGCGAACAACCTCGTCTACAACATCCACCTGCTGACCGGTAAGATCTCCCAGCCCGGCAACGGTCCCTTCTCGCTGACCGGCCAGCCGTCGGCCTGCGGCACGGCGCGCGAGGTCGGCACCTTCTCCCACCGGCTGCCCGCCGACATGGTGGTGACCAACCCGGAACACCGCCACCACGCCGAGGAGATCTGGAAGCTGCCGGAGGGGACCATCCCCGACAAGGTCGGCTACCACGCCGTCCAGCAGGACCGCATGCTGAAGGACGGCAAGCTCAACGCCTACTGGGTCATGTGCAACAACAACATGCAGACGGCCCCGAACACGGCGAAGGAGACCTTCCCGGGCTATCGCAACCCGGAAAACTTCGTCGTCGTCTCCGATCCCTACCCCACCGTGACCGCGCTGGCCGCCGACCTGATCCTGCCCACCGCCATGTGGGTGGAGAAGGAGGGCGGCTACGGCAACGCCGAACGCCGCACCCAGCTGTGGCGCCAGCTGGTCAACGCGCCGGACGGCGCCAAGTCCGACCTGTGGCAGATGATGGAGTTCGCCAAGCGCTTCCGGATCGAGGAGGTGTGGCCGGAGGAACTGCTGAACAAGAAGCCGGAGCTGCGCGGCAAGAGCCTGTACGACGTGCTGTTCCGCAACGGCCAGGTCGACCGCTTCCCGCTGTCCGACCTCGACCCGAACTACGAGAACCACGAGTCGAAGGCCGCGGGCTTCTACGTCCAGAAGGGCCTGTTCGAGGAATACGCCGCCTTCGGCCGCGGCCACGGCCATGATCTGGCGGATTTCGAGCAGTATCACGTGGAGCGCGGCCTGCGCTGGCCGGTGGTCGACGGCAAGGAGACCAAGTGGCGCTACCGCGAGGGCTCCGACCCCTACGTGAAGGCCGGCGAGGGGCTGCGCTTCTACGGCAACAAGGACGGCAAGGCGAACGTCTTCGCCCTGCCCTACGAGCCGCCGGCGGAGATGCCCGACGCCGACTACCCGTTCTGGCTGTCGACCGGCCGCGTGATCGAGCATTGGCACAGCGGTTCGATGACGCTGCGCGTGCCGGAACTGCGCAAGGCCTTCCCCAACGCCGTGGTGTTCATGCATCCCGACGACGCCAAGCAGTTGAACGTCCGGCGCGGGCAGGAGGTGCGCGTCACCTCGCGGCGCGGCGAGGTCCGGGTGCGGGTCGAGACGCGCGGGCGCAACAAGCCGCCGCGCGGGCTGGTCTTCGTGCCCTTCTTCGACCACACCGTGCTGATCAACAAGGTGACGCTGGACGCCACCGACCCGATCAGCAAGCAGACCGACTACAAGAAATGCGCGGTCAAGATCACCGCCGTGAACGCCTGAGGAGAGCCGGCATGAAGACCCGATTCCTGATCGCCGCGCTGGCCCTGCTCGCCGGCGCGCCAGCACTGGTCACCGGCGTGGTGGCGGCCGACACCTCCGCCTCCAAGTCGGTCGTCCTCTCCGGCACCGGCACCGTCGGCGGGACCACCGTCCCGTCGACCCGCCACCCGATCACGCTGGACGAGCCGGCCGAGGCGACTCACCGCGACATCACCGACGACCAGAAGCGCGCCCGCAACTACGCCGACCAGCCGCCGCTGATCCCGCACGCCATCCGCGACTACCAGATCGACCTGAACATCAACAAGTGCCTGACCTGCCACGACCGCCGGAACACCGAAGGGTCGCAGGCGCCGATGATCTCGGTCACCCATTTCCAGGACCGCGACGGCCAGACGCTGGGCACCGTGTCGGCCCGCCGCTACTTCTGCACCCAGTGCCACGTGCCGCAGACCGACGCCCAGCCGATCATCGGCAGCAGCTTCCGCGACTTCGACTCGGTGCTGGGCCACACGGCGCCGGGCAAGGGTGAAGGCAGCCTCAAATGACGATCCGCGGCACGCTGCTGTCGCTGTGGCGCGTCTTCGCGCGTCCCAGCGTCCATTTCAGCCTGGGCTTCCTGACGCTGGGCGGCTTCATCGCCGGCGTCGTCTTCTGGGGCGGCTTCAACACCGCCCTGGAGGCCACCAACCGCGAGGCCTTCTGCATCGGCTGCCACGAGATGCAGTCGAACGTCTACGAAGAGCTGAAGCAAACCATCCACTTCACCAACCGCTCCGGCGTGCGGGCGACCTGCCCGGACTGCCATGTG
>NZ_LGRA01000008.1:1147068-1147375 GCF_003116095.1 Azospirillum sp. TSO35-2 | reverse complement strand
GCTTGAGGCCGGCGTTGTCGTGGTCGGCGAGGATCAGGATGGTCATGGGGGCGGTCCTTGGTTGGCGGGTGGGGAGTGTCGGCTGGCGAGTGCCCCCACCCCGACCCTCCCCCGCTCTCGCAGGGGAGGGAGCAGGATGCTTGTCGGCGTCCGGCGGAGTTCCCTCCCCTGCGAAGCGGGGGAGGGTCAGGGTGGGGGCAGCGGGCAGGCGCGCCCCCTCAGACCACCCGCGCCTCGTTCTTCAGCTTGTCGACCAGGGCTGCGACGTCGGCGACCTTGACGCCGGCCTTGCGCTTGGCGGGCTCGC
>NZ_LGRA01000008.1:1146254-1147058 GCF_003116095.1 Azospirillum sp. TSO35-2 | reverse complement strand
GATCGACCACACGCCGCTGCCGTTCGCCGTGCCGCTGCCGACGACGCTGGTGCCGTCATACAGGGTGACGACGCTGTTGGCTTCCGCCGTGCCGGTGACCGTGGGTGCAACGACGTTGGTGATGCGGTCGCTGGCGCTCACCCCGCTGTCGGAGCCCGACGCCAAGGCCAAACCGGTCGGCGCCACGATCGTGCTGTCGATGGTGACCGCCAGCCCGGTGGAGGCGGTGGAGCTGTTGCCGGCCACATCCACCGCGGTGGCGGTCAGGGTGTGCCCACCATTGCCCAGCGTGGCGCTGGTGATGCTCCAGCTTCCGTTGGCGGTGGCCGTGCCGCTGCCGACGGCGGTGCCGTTGTCGTAGAGGGTGACGACCGAATTGGCTTCGGCGACGCCGGCAACGGTCGGAGCGGTGACCTTGGTGATGCCGTCGGCGCTGCTCGATCCGCTGTCCGACCCAGACGCCAGCGTCAGGTCCGTCGGTGCCGCAATCGTGCTGTCGATGGTGACCGCCAGCGCGGTGGAGGCGGTGGAGCTGTTGCCGGCCACGTCCACCGCGGTCGCGGTCAGCGTGTGCCCGCCGCTGCCCAGGGTGGCGCTGGTGATCGACCACACGCCGCTGCCGTTCGCCGTGCCGCTGCCAACGACGCTGGTGCCGTCATACAGAGTGACGACGCTGTTGGCTTCCGCCGTGCCGGTGACCGTCGGGGCCACCACATTGGTGATGCGGTCGCTGGCGCTCGCCCCGCTGTCGGAGCCCGAGGCCAGGGCCAGGCCGGAGGGTGCCCCCGGCGCCGCGATGTCGAT
>NZ_LGRA01000008.1:1146051-1146244 GCF_003116095.1 Azospirillum sp. TSO35-2 | reverse complement strand
GCGGTGGGCGGTGAGGGTGATCAGGGCGATGACGGCGGTGTGGACGAGGAAGCCCCAGGGCGCCAGCAGCCGCTCGCCGAACAGGCCCCAGGCCAGGAACCGGTCGCCCAGACCCAGCAGCAGCGAATAGGCCAGCACGTTCGACACCGGCTTCCAGCCCTCCGCCAGCGTCTGGCCGGTCAGGACGCCGCCA
>NZ_LGRA01000008.1:1145501-1146041 GCF_003116095.1 Azospirillum sp. TSO35-2 | reverse complement strand
CCCACCTCGCGGGCAACGCGTGTCACCTCCGAAGCGAAGCTGTTGAGCTGGTCCACCATGGTGTTGATGGTGTTCTTCAGCTCCAGGATCTCGCCCTTCACCGGCACGGTGATCTTCTTCGACAAGTCGCCGTTCGCCACCGCGGTCGTCACGTCGGCGATGTTGCGCACCTGCCCCGTCAGGTTCGCCGCCATCAGGTTCACGCTGTCGGTCAAGTCCTTCCAGGTGCCGCCGACGCCCTCCACCCGCGCCTGACCGCCCAGCTTGCCCTCCGAGCCCACCTCGCGGGCAACGCGTGTCACCTCCGAAGCGAAGCTGTTGAGCTGGTCCACCATGGTGTTGATGGTGGATTTGAGTTCGAGAATCTCACCCTTCACATCGACGGTGATCTTCTTCGACAAGTCACCGGTCGCCACCGCGGTCGTCACGTCGGCGATGTTGCGCACCTGACCGGTCAGGTTGGCCGCCATCATGTTGACGCTGTCGGTCAGATCCTTCCAGGTACCGCCGACGCCCTCCACACGGGCCTGACCGCCCAGT
>NZ_LGRA01000008.1:1143915-1145491 GCF_003116095.1 Azospirillum sp. TSO35-2 | reverse complement strand
ATCACCCCGACCGCCAAGGCCGACAACGGTCTGGAATACGGTGCCCGCCTGCGCCTGCGCGCCGCCAACGGCGCCAGCAATGTCCGCACCACCGACGCCGACCGCGCCTACATCTTCGCGAACGGCACCTTCGGTTCGGTCCAGGCCGGCGTGACCAACGGCCCGTCGGACGACTCGGGCGTCATCGGCCCGAACGTCGACGGCATCTCGGGCAGCCCGGACGGCTTCTACGCCAACTACTACGGCGTGACCTCGCTGCCGTACGTGACCGGTTCGCTGCGCACGCTCGAGTCGGGCGACGCCAGCACCAAGATCGTCTACAGCACCCCGAGCTTCGCCGGCTTCAAGCTGACCGCCGCCTACACCCCGACCTACGGCAGCAGCAACACCGATGTGAACCGTCGCAAGAACAGCACGGCTTACCGGGACATGGGCGAAGTCCAGGCCTACTATAAGGGCGCCTTCAGCGGCGTCGGCATCGAGGCGAGCGCCGCCTACCAGTTCGCCAAGGCCGCCACGGGCCTGGAAGACCTGTCGTCGGTCCACGCCGGCGCGACCGTCACCTACGGCGCCTTCGCCATCGGCGGCAGCTACGCCTTCAGCGGCGACAGCGGCTACGCCAAGACCCACCGCGGTGTTGACGACAACCAGGTTTGGCTGGTCGGCGCCCAGTACACCGTCGGCCCGGTCATCCTGGCCGCCACCTACACCGACGCCAAGGGTGCCAATGTCGGTGCCGGTGCCGCCACCGCCGCCGATTACGCCCGCGCCCACATCTACCAGGCCGGCGTGACCTACGCCGTTGCCCCGGGCCTGACCACCGGTCTGGAGTACAGCTACGTCGACAACAAGTCGGGCGGCGTGAACAACGACGCCAACATCGTTCTGTGGGACACCCGCTTCGCTTTCTAAGCGACTGGTATCTGGCAGCAGACATGAAGGCGGCGGAGAAATCCGCCGCCTCTTTTTTTTTGCCCGGCTTCCGGGTCGGCCTCATCTGGCCCCCCAACCCGGCCACGCCCCAGCCATCCCCGCCTGCCCTTGCGATCGACAAGGAATGGGAATGACGCCGGCTCTCCACTCGCCCTTTGGTGGAGTTCGGCCTAAGAACAGCCGGCGGCGATTGGTATCGACGTTAAGATGTCGCTCGATCTTTCCCACCCATTACGACGCTCCCGCCAACTGGATTACCACTTTCGCCCTGAAGCCGTCCTGTATTCGACCCGATCACCGTCATTTGGCACCAGATTGCTTCGCATCCGAAGCAACATGATCCGGGTTCCCGTGCTTTCCATGCCACGGTGTTGCGCTTCAACGACTGGTGCTCTGTTTGACACTTGCCGGCAGGAACGGTGCGCGCTTAAGTCAAGTCTATACAGACAACCGCCGCCCCAACGGAGGGGCGCACGCCATAAGGATGGCCAATCATGAAGCGCTCTCTCGTCATCGGCTGCGCCGCCGTTGCCCTCGCCGCCGGCTGCGGCACCGCTTCGGCGCAGTCCAAGTCGCACTTCGATATCCTGATGGGCGGTGACGCCTACTTCCAGGGCGCCTACGTCGACCAGGACGACAACAC
>NZ_LGRA01000008.1:1143490-1143905 GCF_003116095.1 Azospirillum sp. TSO35-2 | reverse complement strand
GCTACGCCGAGGTGGCGCGTCACCTGGAGCTGGGCGGCAGCCGCGACCATGAGCGGGTGGAGAAGCTGATCGCCTGGGTGGAGGAGCTGAAGCGGACGCTGGACATCCCGTCCTCGATCCAGGCCGCGGGCGTGCCGGAGGCGGCGTTCCTGGCCAAGCTGGATGAGCTGGCCGAGGCCGCCTTCGACGACCAGTGCACCGGCGCCAACCCCCGCTTCCCCCTCGTCGCCGAGATCAAGCAGCTCCTCCTCGACAGCTATTACGGCCGCGCTTATGTCGAACGGACCGAGGCGGATGGCGCAGCCCCGGCGAAGCCGAGCGTCGTGAGCAAGAAGCTGGTGACGGCGAAGTAAGGCCCGGTTCTCTGGACGCCCCGGGGTGGAGTGCGCCGCGCAGCACCACCTCGGGGCTTCCT
>NZ_LGRA01000008.1:1139939-1143480 GCF_003116095.1 Azospirillum sp. TSO35-2 | reverse complement strand
TGTGCCCGCCGCTGCCCAGCGTGGAACTGGTGATCGACCACACGCCGCTGCCATCGGCGGTGCCGGTGCCGAGAACGGTGGTGCCGTCGTAGAGCGTGACGACGCTGCTGGCCTCCGCCGTGCCGGTGACGGTCGGGGCGGTGACGTTGGTGATGCGGTCGCTGGTGCTCGACCCGCTGTCCGAGCCCGACGCCAAGGCCAAACCAGTCGGCGCCGCGACTGTGGTGTCGATGGTGATCGCCAGCCCGGTCGATGCCGTGGAGCTGTTGCCGGCGACGTCCACCGCCGCGGCGGTCAGCGTGTGCCCGCCTTCGCCCAAGGTCGCGCTGGTGACCGACCACACGCCGCTGCCGTTCGCCGTGCCGGTGCCGAGAACGGTGGTGCCGTCATACAAGGTGACGACGCTGCTGGCCTCCGCCGTGCCGGTGATGGTCGGAACCACCATGTTGGTGATGCGGTCGCTGCCGCTCGACCCGCTGTCCGAGCCCGACGCCAAGGCCAAACCGGTCGGCGCCGTGATGGTGCTGTCGATGGTGACGGTCAACGCCGTCGACGCCGTGGAGGTGTTGCCGGCGACGTCCACCGCGGTGGCGCTCAGCGTGTGCCCGCCGCTGCCCAGGGTGGAGCTGGCGATCGACCACACGCCGCTGCCATCGGCGGTGCCGGTGCCGACGGCGGTGGCGCCGTCGTAGAGCGTGACGACGCTGCTGGCCTCCGCCGTGCCGGTGATGGTCGGAGCCACCACGTTGGTGAGGCGGTCGCTCCCGCTCGATCCGCTGTCCGAGCCCGACGCCAAGGCCAAACCCGTCGGCGCCGCAACCGTGCTGTCGATGGTGACGGTCAGTCCGCTCGACGCCGTGGAGCAGTTGCCCGCCACATCCACCGCGGTGGCAGTCAGGGTGTGCCCGCCGCTGCCCAGGGCAGAGCTGGTGATCGACCACGCCCCGCCGCCATCGGCGGTGCCGGTACCGACGGCGGTCGCCCCATCGTACAACGTCACAACGGCGTTGGCTTCCGCGGTGCCGGTGATGGTCGGGGCGGTGACGTTGGTGATGCCGTCGCTGCTGTTCGACCCGCTGTCGGAGCCCGAGGCCAGCGCCAAGCCGTCCGGCGTCGTGCTCGTGCTGTCGATGGTGACAGTCAGTCCGCTCGACGCCGTGGAGCTGTTGCCTGCCACGTCGACCGCCGCAGCGGTCAGCGTGTGCTCGCCGCTGCCAAGGGTGGCGCTGGTGATCGACCACACGCCCCGGCTGCTGGCCGTGCCGGTGCCAAGAACGGTGGTGCCGTCGTAGAGCGTGACGACGCTGTTGGCCTCCGCCGTGCCGGTGATGGTCGGGGCGGTGACGTTGGTGATGCGGTCGCTGCCGCTCGACCCGCTGTCGGAGCCCGACGCCAGCGCCAAGCCGTCCGGCGCGTTCGGCGCCGTCGTGTCGATGGTGATCGCCAGCCCGGTGGAGGCGGTGGAGCTGTTGCCCGCCACATCCACCGCGGTCGCGGTCAGGGTGTGCCCGCCGCTGCCCAGCGTGGAACTGGTGATCGACCACACGCCGCTGCCAGCGGCGGTGCCGGTACCGAGAACGGTGGTGCCGTCGTAGAGCGTGACGACGCTGCTGGCTTCCGCCGTGCCGGTGACGGTCGGAGCCACCACGTTGGTGAGGCGGTCGCTGTCGCTCGACCCGCTGTCGGAGCCCGACGCCAGCGCCAAGCCGTCCGGCGCGTTCGGTGCGGTCACATCGATGGTGATCGCCAAGCCGGTGCTGACCGAGGAGGTGTTGCCGGCCACGTCGATGGCCTGGGCCGTCAAGGTGTGAGTGCCATCGCCTCGGGCCGAGGCGGTGACGGTCCACGCACCGGCGCCGTCGGCGGTGGCCTGACCGATCAGATCGCCGCCGTCATAGAGCAGGACCGTGCTTCCGGCCTCCGCGGTGCCCGTCAACGTCGGCGTCACCACGTTGGTGATGCGGTCGCTGCCGCTCGATCCGCTGTCGGACGCGGTCGCCAGGGCCGGCACGGACGGAGTCGTCGCGGTGGTGTCGATGGTCAGCACCAGGGCCGACGACGCCACGCTGGTGCTGCCGGCCGCGTTGGTGGTGCGCGCGGTCAAGGTGTGTGCGCCGTCCGGCAGCGTCCCGGTCACGACCGACCACAACCCGGCCGCATCCGCCGTCACCGTGCCGACCGCGGTGCTTCCGTCATAGAGCGTGACGACGCCGTTGGCCTGGGCCGTACCGCTCAGCGTCGGCGTGGTGACGCGCGTGATCCCATCACCCGCCACGCCGCTGTCGGACGCCGCCGCCAGCGTGGGGGTCGACGGGGTGTCGGGCACCGACGCGTCGATGGTGATCGTCAGCGAGGAGGATGAACCCAGGGTGAGCGTCCCGCCCAACACCGCGGTGGCGTAGAGGCTATGCACGCTGTTGGACAACGTCGTCGTCGTGACCGACCACCCGCCCAGGGTGTCGGCGACCGCGGAGCCGACCAGCGTGCCGCTGTCGTAGATCGAAACCGTGCTGCCCGCTTCGGCCGTACCGGTGAGCGTCGGTGTCGCCACATTGGTGAGGCGGTCGCCCAGGGCGCCGCTGTCGGATCCCGAGTCCAGCAGCGGCGAGGAGGGAGCGCCCTGCAACGGGTTGCCGATGGTGATGACCAGATCGCCGGACGCGGTGCTGGTGTTGCCGGCCAGATCCACGGCCCGGGCGGTGAGCGTGTGCGGCCCGACGCCCAGTTCCGACGACGTGATCGCCCAGGTCCCGCTGCTGCCGACGGTCGTGGTGCCGAGCAGATTGCTGCCGTCGAAGAGCGACAGCACGGTGTCCTGCTCGGCCGTGCCGGTGATCTGCGGCGTCCGCACCGTCGTGATGTTGTCCAGGAGCGTGTCGCTGTCCGACGCGGGGTCGAGCGTCAGGTTGAGGGGCGCCGTCGGCGCCGTCGCATCGACGGTCACGGTCAAGGCCGTGGAGGCCGTGGAGGTGTTGCCGGCCACGTCCACCGCCTGCGCGGTCAGGGTGTGGGCGCCGTCGCTCAGGCTGGGGCTGGTGATCGACCACAGGCCCGCGGCATCCGCCGTGACCGTGCCGACGGCGGTGACGCCGTCGTAAAGCGTCACCGCGCTGTTCGCCTCGGCGGTGCCGCTGGCCGTCGGGGTGGTGACCTTGGTGGTCCGGTCGCTGTCGCTCGCCCCACTGTCCGAGCCGGACACCAGAGCCAGCCCGCCGGGCGTGGCCGAGGTCAAATCGATGGTGATCGCCAGCCCGGCGGAGGCGGTGGAGCTGTTGCCGGCCACGTCCACCGCCTGCGCGGTCAGGGTGTGGGCGCCGTCGCTCAGGCTGGAACTGGTGATCGACCACACGCCACTGCCGTCGGCGGTGCCGGTGCCGAGAACGGTGGTGCCGTCATACAAGGTGACGACGCTGCTGGCCTCCGCCGTGCCGGTGACGGTCGGGGCGGCAACGTTGGTGATGCGGTCGCTGGTGCTCGACCCGCTGTCCGAGCCCGAGGCCAGGGCCAGGCCGGTGGGCGCACCCGGCGCCGCAATGTCGAC
>NZ_LGRA01000008.1:1139635-1139929 GCF_003116095.1 Azospirillum sp. TSO35-2 | reverse complement strand
CCGGCACCGCCGATGGCAGCGGCGTGTGGTCGATCACCAGTTCCACGCTGGGCAGCGGCGGGCACACGCTGACCGCCACCGCGGTGGACGTCGCCGGCAACACCTCCACGGCGTCGACTGGGCTGACCGTCACCATCGACAGCACCACCACGGCGCCGACCGGTTTGGCCTTGGCGTCGGGTTCGGACAGCGGGTCGAGCGGGAGCGACCGCATCACCAACATGGTGGTTCCGACCATCACCGGCACGGCGGAGGCCAGCAGCGTCGTCACCCTGTACGACGGCGCCACCGCCG
>NZ_LGRA01000008.1:1139459-1139625 GCF_003116095.1 Azospirillum sp. TSO35-2 | reverse complement strand
GATGACGGCGCTGCCGCAGCTCGTCGCCGCCTTCCACTCGCTGGTCGGTCTGGCCGCGGTGTTCGTGGCGCTCGCCGCCTTCTACTCGCCGGAGGCCTATGGCATCGGCGTCCGCGGCGCCATCGCCAAGGGCTCGCTGGTGGAAATGGCGCTGGGCACCGCGGTG
>NZ_LGRA01000008.1:1138284-1139449 GCF_003116095.1 Azospirillum sp. TSO35-2 | reverse complement strand
CAACACGGCCACCTCGTCGACGGCGTTGACCGTCACCATCGACAGCACGATCGTGGCGCCGACCGGCTTGGCCTTGGCCTCGGGCTCCGACAGCGGGGCGAGCGCCAGCGATGGCATCACCAACGTCGTTGCGCCCACGGTCACCGGCACGGCGGAAGCCAACAGCGTCGTCACCCTCTACGACGGTACCGGTGTCGTCGGCAGCGGTACCGCCGATGGCAGCGGCGTGTGGTCGATCACCAGCGCCACGCTGGGCAGCGGCGGGCACACGCTGACCGCCACCGCGGTGGATGTGGCTGGCAACAGCTCCACGGCGTCAAGCGGACTGACCGTCACCATCGACAGCACGATCGTGGCGCCGACCGGTTTGGCCTTGGCCTCGGGCTCCGACAGCGGGGCGAGCGCCAGCGACCGCCTCACCAACGTGGTGGCCCCGACGGTCACCGGCACGGCGGAAGCCAACAGCGTCGTCACGCTCTACGACGGCATCAGCGCCGTTGGCAGCGCCACGACGAACGGCAGCGGCGTGTGGTCGATCACCAGCGCCACCCTGGGCAGCGGCGGCCACACGCTGACCGCCACCGCGGTGGACGTCGCCGGCAACAGCTCCACGGCGTCGAGCGGACTGACCGTCACCATCGACAGCACGATCGCGGCGCCGACCGGCTTGGCGCTGGCGTCGGGCTCGGACAGCGGGGCGAGCAGCAGCGACCGCATCACCAACGTCGCCGCCCCGACGGTCACCGGCACGGCGGAAGCCAACAGCGTCGTCACTCTGTATGACGGCACCGGCGTCGTCGGCAGCGCCACGGCGAACGGCAGCGGTGTGTGGTCGATCACCAGCGCCACGCTGGGCAGCGGTGGGCACACCCTGACCGCCCGTGCGGTGGATGTGGCCGGCAACAGCTCCACGGCGTCGACCGGGCTGACTGTCACCATCGACAGCACCACCACGGCGCCGACCGGTTTGGCCTTGGCCTCAGGCTCCGACAGCGGGGCGAGCGCCAGCGACGGCATCACCAACGTCGCTGCGCCCGCGGTCACCGGCACGGCGGAAGCCAACAGTGTCGTCACCCTGTATGACGGCACCAGCGTCGTCGGCAGCGGCACGGCGAACGGCAGCGGCGTGTGGTCGATCACCAGTTCTGCCCTGGGCAGCGGCGGG
>NZ_LGRA01000008.1:1137727-1138274 GCF_003116095.1 Azospirillum sp. TSO35-2 | reverse complement strand
GTGAAGCCCTGGCAGATCACCTTCGTGTTCTTATCGACGAGAACAGCCATTTCACGCGGCCTCCTTCACGGCGGCGACGATCTTCCGGGCGGCATCGTCGAGGTTGTCGGCGGACACGATGGGCAGGCCGGAGTCGGCGAGGATGGTCTTGCCGAGCGCGACGTTGGTGCCCTCCAGGCGCACGACCAGCGGGACATGCAGCTTGACCTCGCGGGCCGCAGCGACGACGCCCTCGGCGATCACGTCGCAGCGCATGATGCCGCCGAAGATGTTGACCAGGATGCCCTGGACGTTGCTGTCCGACAGGATCAGCTTGAAGGCCGCGGTGACGCGCTCCTTGGTGGCGCCGCCGCCGACGTCGAGGAAGTTGGCCGGCTCGCCGCCGTACAGCTTGATGATGTCCATCGTGGCCATCGCCAGGCCGGCGCCGTTGACCATGCAGCCGATGTTGCCGTCGAGCTTGACGTAGTTCAGGCTGTGCTTGGCCGCCTCGATCTCCGCCGGGTCTTCCTCGGCCTCGTCGCGCAGCTCTTCGACGTCCTTGTGA
>NZ_LGRA01000008.1:1131802-1137717 GCF_003116095.1 Azospirillum sp. TSO35-2 | reverse complement strand
CGAGTATCTGGTCGGCGGCACCGGTTCGGACGTCGTGACCCTGGGTGCGGCGGGCAACACCGTCATCACCCGCGGCATCGACACCATGACCGGTGGTGCGGGCAGCGACCTGGTGTTCCTGGGCGACACCGGCGTGACCATGCGGGCGGAGAGCGGGATCGAGATCCTGGTCGGCGGTGCGGCCACCGATGTGGTCAGCCTCGGCGACGGCGGCTCGACGATCCTCCTGCGCGGCATCGAGACGCTGTCGGGCGGCACCGGCAACGACGTGATCACCCTGGGCAACACCGGTGTGACCATGTCGGTCAGCAACGTCGAGACGGTGACCGGTGGCACCGGCACCGACGCGGTGACGGTGACGGCTGGGTCGATCCGCTTCCTCGGCGGTTCGAACGACAGCCTCAGCCTGGCGTCGGGTGGCGGGACCGACACGGTCGTGTACTCGTCCTTCACCGACATCAGCGCTCTGGGGGCCAACACCGGGTTCATCTCGGTGACCAACTTCCAGACGGGCACCGACAAGGTGCAGCTGACCGGCACGGCCCGGACCACGGCGGACAAGAACGGCGACGCGGCTCTGACCACGGCGACCGCGGCGACCAACGGGGTGAACATCGCCGGCAACGAGCTGGTGAGCCTCTCCTCGGCGGTCAGCGGCAGCCTGACGGATGCCAACCTCGCCAACTTCCGCACGGCTCTGGGCACGCTGACCAACTCGTCGGCTGGTGCGAGCACCCTGGTTCTGGCCAACAACGGCACGAGCACGGGTCTCTACCAGGTGGTCGACACCAACGGCGACGGCCAGGTGGCCGCCTCCGAGGTCCGTCTGCTCGGCGTCTACAACGGCACGGTGCTCGGCACCGGCGACCTGTCTCTGGGCTGACCGCCCGGAAACACCGCTCCGGGGCGGGATTGTCTTCGATGGGGAACGCCGACCGGCGTCAGCGTTCCTCGTCGAAGACGATGGTGTCGTCCACGGCGTAGATCATGCATTCCTGCTTGCCGGCCGCCTTCTCGCACTTCTCCACCGCGGCGTCGCTGGCCTCCTCGGCGCTGTCCATGTCCCACACCGTCGCCCAGCGCCCGGTCAGGGTCAGGGCGACGGCCTTGTGGCCGGGGTTGCGCTGGTAGTTCACCATGCCGACCTGCCGCGCGCGGTCGGTGATGAAGGGCACGCGCGCCGGGTCGAACTTGCCCTCGCCCAGGATCTCCACCGGCATCGGCACGAAGCCCTTGGCGCCATCCAGAACGACGCTGTCGTCGACGGCGTAGAGGGTGCAGGGTGCCTCGGCGTGGAACTGGCAGTATTGCAGGGCGCTGCGCTTGACGTCGTCCTCGCTGCGGCTGTTGGATTTGTTCGAGAAATAGGCGTAGTTGCCCTTTTCGGAGATCGCCAGGGCTTTGGGCGACGGCAGGCCCGGGTAGAAGGACAGCGCATCGCGCGCCTTGGCGCTCAGATAGGGGATCGCGCTCACATCGACCGGCCGGGACGGCGGTGCCGGCACCGGCGGGGCGGCCAGCGCGGCGACCTGCGCCGGCACCGGGTCCGCCGGAGTGGGCAAGGGACCGGGCACGGAAGTGACCAGGGGAGCGGCGGCCGCGGTGGCGGCGGGCGCGTCCTTCGCGCCCAGTTCGGCGATCTTCGCTTCGGCGATGGGGGTGAAGGTGCCCTGCGGGAACTGCTTCAGATAGGCTTCGAACAGGCCGCGGTTGGAACTGCCCTTGATGCTGTCCCAGAACATCGCCTCCTTGTCGGCCGTGACCGGGGCCGGGGCGGGTGCGGCGGCCGGTGTTGACGTCACCACCGTGGTCGGGCCCAGGAAGTAGAAGCGCCCCTCGATCGGCGAGGCGGACACCCAGGGCTGCTGGACCCCGCCGGTGTTGCGCTTCACGGTGATGCCGACGTCGTTGAAGACATCGAACACCGTCTCGCCGGGCTTCAGCAGGGCCTTCGACAGCGCCTCGGTGTAGGGGCTGTTCGCGCCGCTGCCGTCGGCGGCCACGGCGCCGGGCTGGGTCGCGTAGGCGATGATCGTGCCGGCCGGCGCCTGCATCTGCGCCAGACCCGGCGACACCGCCCGCAGGCCGCGCCCGCCGAACGGGTTGTTGCGGCAGGCGTCGAGGATGACGATGTTCAGGCGGCTTTCCGCCAGGGCCATCTCGTCCAGAACCATCGCGATGTCGATCAGCTCGTAGCGGACGTCGGCTTCCTTGGTCAGGTTGGCGGACACCGGCAGCAGATAGTTGGTGCCGCGGGTCTGCACGCCGTGCCCGGCGTAGTAGAACAGCCCGACATCGGCCCCCGCCAGCTTGCCGCCGAAGCTGCGGATGGCCTGTTCGGTGCCGGCCTTGTCGAGGTCGAGCTGCGCGCCGCCGCCGATCAGATCGAACCCGGCGTCGCGCAGCGAATCGGCGATGGCCTTCGCGTCGTTGACCGGGTTCGGCAGGCGCGGCGCGTGCTGATAGGCGCTGTTGCCGAGCACCAGCGCGACCCGCCGCTCCCCTGCCCAGGATGGGCCGGAAACCCAGATGAAGACGGACAGGGCCAACGCGACGGTACGTCCCAGGGTGCTCACGGCCATTGTCCTTCGGATCGGAAACATCGCGGGCACTCTGCCCAGGCAACCCAACCGGTTTCAAGGCCGGCGTCCGTCCCGGACCTCGGCGGCCCCCCGGAAACCCGCCAGCAGTTCGGTCGAATAGACCAGCCCGTCGAGCAGGCTGGCCGCGGCGGCGATCGCGACATGGCCGGGCGCGATGCCCCGGCGGAGGCGAAACCCGCGGCCCTCGCGCCGGTCCTCCGGCGTGGCCCAATGCCGCGCCAGGGCCATGGCCAGGGGAATTCCCGGCACCAGGGTCTGCAGGGTGTGGATGCTCTGCTCCACCGGCGTGATCTCGCGGCGCGGCGCGGAATAGCGGAGGTCCAGCAGCATCGTCGCCTGATGCGTCACGAAGCCGGCCGTCATCAGCGCCAGGACCGGCGGGTTGATCTCCAGGAACAGCAGCGCCAATCCCGGAACCGCGCCCTGGCCCAGCATGGTCAGATGGTACAGGGATTCCTGCGGACCGGTCCTATGCTCGATGTCGGTGGCGTGATGGCAGGCCCAGTCGGCGACCCCGGCGAGCGCGCCCACCGGCAGCACGGCGTAGGCGACGACGTCCCGCATCGCCCGATCGACGGCTTCCAGTTTGGCGGCATCCGGTTCGACGGCATCCGCTTCGGCCGCCAGCTCGGTGACGCCCGGCCGCCCGCCCGGACGCCGTTCCGCTCGCCGGGCCAGCAGGGCGAGCCCGGCGCCCAGCGTCACGGCGGACAGGGTTGCGGCAATCAACGCTTTCATTCGGCCTCCCGTCCGGCTTTCCGCGATGGTGGTTGCGATATGGCAAGCCGTCGCCTTCAACAGCGGCGCGCGGCGTGCCGTCCTGTTGCGTCTGCCGGCTTACATCGCATGCCCCCAGGGCCACCGCCGGACCCCGGGGGTCAGCGGCGGGGGGGCAGCGGGGGGAGACGGCGTCGGCGGCGGACAGGCTGCGGGCCTGAATCCGCCACAGCGCGTGGAAGCCGCCGCCGTGCCGGTGGGAGGTCGGCCGGCGCGCCGCGCTTTGCCCGAACCTGATCCAGGACCACTTCATGGACATCCTGCGCGGCCGGGAGGCGGCGGAGCGTGCATAGACGCCGGCCCGCTGGAGCCGCACTGGCCGGCGGAACGCTGACCGGCAACTCCCGCATGTACCAAAGAGCCTATCCATTCGCACTTTGGTTCCAGCCCTTTGCCCATCCTGCGACCAATCGAGTTGATGTGTAGGGTCGATTGGCTGCGTTCAATGCGGGACGAACTCCACGCCGAAAGGGGAGGGCGATGGCTGAACGATTCACCAAGTCGGCCGCAAGAAACATCTTCTACGGCGGCTCGGCTTTCTTTTTCCTGACATTCGTCGGCCTGACGGCCCACACCCACTACTACATGCGGACTACGAGCACCGACGAATCCACGCTCACTGAAAGCGTGGTGCGTGGCAAGCATGTCTGGGAGCGCAATTCCTGCATCAACTGCCACACGCTGCTGGGCGAGGGCGCCTACTTCGCGCCGGAACTCGGGAACGTCTGGGTCCGCTATGGCGGGCGCGACGATCCGCAGGGGACGCGCGACGCGCTGAAGGCCTGGATGCAGTCGCAGCCGAGCGGCGTCGCTGGCCGCCGCCAGATGCCGCAGTTCAATCTGAACGACCAGGATCTCAACGATCTGGTCGATTTCCTGGAATGGACCAGCCGCGTGAAGACCCAGGGCTGGCCGCCGAACAACGCGGGTTGATGGGGGGAGCGGACGGATGAGGTACGCCACACAACGCATCGCCTACTGGTATTTCGTCTGCGCGATGGTCCTGTTCGTCGTGCAGGTGCTGGTCGGCACGCTTGCCGGGACGGTCTACGTCCTGCCGAATTTCCTGTCCGAGACGCTGCCGTTCAACATCCTGCGCATGATCCACACCAACGCGCTGATCGTCTGGCTGCTGCTCGGCTTCTTCGGCTCCGCCTATTACCTGATCCCGGAGGAGGCGGAGCGCGAGATCGTCAGCCCGATGCTCGCCTACGCCCAGTTGGCGATCCTGATGATCGGGGCGCTGGGCGCCGTCCTCGGCTACACGATGGGCATCCACGAGGGCCGCGAGTTCCTGGAGCAGCCGTTGTGGGTGAAGATCGGCATCGTCGTCGCGGCGCTGATCTTTCTCTACAACGTCACCCTGACGGTGGTCAAAGGGCGGCGGACGGCGATCTCCAACGTCCTGCTGCTCGGGCTGTGGGGCCTTGCCATCTTCTTCCTGTTCGCCTTCTACAACCCCGGCAACATCGCGGTGGACAAGCTGTACTGGTGGTACGTCGTCCATCTGTGGGTCGAGGGCGTGTGGGAGCTGATCATGGCGTCCGTCCTCGCCTTCCTGGTCATCAAGATGACCGGCGTCGACCGCGAGGTGGTGGAGAAATGGCTGTACGCCATCGTCGGTCTGGCGCTGTTCTCCGGGCTGCTCGGCACCGGGCACCATTATTACTGGATCGGCGCGCCCAGCTACTGGCAGTGGATCGGCTCGCTGTTCTCGACGCTGGAGGTCGCCCCCTTCTTCGTCATGGTGCTGTTCTCCTTCACCATGGTCTGGAAGGGACGGCGCGACCACCCGAACAAGGCGGCCTTCCTGTGGACGCTCGGCACGCCGGTGATGGCCTTCTTCGGTGCCGGCGTGTGGGGGTTCATGCACACGCTGTCCTTCGTCAACTACTACAGCCACGGCACCCAGGTCACCGCGGCGCACGGGCATCTCGCCTTCTTCGGCGCCTATGTGATGCTGAACCTGGCGGTGATCACCTACGCGATGCCCAACCTGCGCAACCTCGCGCCCTACAACCAGGTGCTCAACATGTGGAGCTTCTGGATCATGACCTCGGCGATGGCCTTCATGACCTTCACGCTGACCTTCGCCGGCGTCGTGCAGATCCACCTGCAGCGGGTCATGGGCATCACCTACATGGAGGTCCAGGAGCAGCTCGCCCTGTTCTACTGGATGCGGCTGGGCGCCGGCGCCTTCGTCGTCCTCTCGGTGCTGATGTTCGTCTACGGGCTGTTCGGCCCGGCCCGCGTCCAGGCGCGGCGTCCGGTCCACCCCACCGTGGCGCCGGCCGAGTGATGGCGGGCGACGGCCGGATCCCCTTCTACACGCCGACCCGGAACGAGGTCGCGTTGTTCGGCCATGCCCATCGCAACCGGTTGCCGCTGCTGCTGAAGGGGCCGACCGGCTGCGGCAAGACCCGCTTCGTCGCCCACATGGCGGCGACGCTGGGTCGGCCGCTGCACACCGTGTCCTGCCACGACGACCTGACCGCCGCCGACCTGACCGGGCGTTATCTGCTGAAGGGCGGCGAT
>NZ_LGRA01000008.1:1126252-1131792 GCF_003116095.1 Azospirillum sp. TSO35-2 | reverse complement strand
GCTACGCCGAGGTGGCGCGTCACCTGGAGCTGGGCGGCAGCCGCGACCATGAGCGGGTGGAGAAGCTGATCGGCTGGGTGGAGGAGCTGAAGCGGACGCTGGACATCCCGACCTCGATCCAGGCGGCCGGCGTGCCGGAGGCGGCGTTCCTGGCCAAGCTGGACGAGCTGGCCGAGGCCGCCTTCGACGACCAGTGCACCGGCGCCAACCCCCGCTTCCCCCTCGTCGCCGAGATCAAGCAACTCCTCCTCGACAGCTACTATGGACGCGCTTATGTCGAGCCGTCGGCACTGGACTCCGCTCCGGCCGCGGCAAAGCCCGCCGCGCGCAAGGAACCGGCCCTCACGAAGTGACCACGGGCCAAACAACACCGGTCGAGGGGGACCCGCCATGCCGCTCCCCCTCCCCTTTTCTCTCACCGTCATGTCAGGACCAACGCCATGAGCAAAGCGATCATGTGGGCTGAAACCGATGCCCGGGGTTTCGAAACCGAATGCCTGTTCAACGAAGACAACCGCAGCTACGAAGTCCTGGTCTGCGCCAGGGGCGTGGGCATCGACCGGGCGGAAAGCTTTCCGGTCATCGAGGATCCCGGCCTGGGAATGAGCCCCGCCGACCTGCACCAGTCGATCCGGCTGGCCGACCGCCTGGTGTCCGAGGTCGAGCGGTCGTTGGGCGACTGCTGATGCCGGGTTCAGGATGCCTTGGGTCCTGACCACGTATGACGGATACCGGCGCGGCTCCATCGACCGGTACCAGCGGCGCGAGGCCTTGCCTCCGCCGCTTTTGCGTTTTCAACGCTCGACCCGGCCCCTCTCAAGGATTTGCAACGCCACGCTATGCCGTATCAAGCATAGCGATGCGGTGCCTCTGCGAGCGCTGCAACAGAAACCCACCAGTCTCCCCTGGATTCGCTGACCAAGCCGCGACGGAACACCATCCAATGTGTCGCCGCTCCGATAGATAATAGGAATCATTCGCAAAAACTCTTGCCCTTCCTCTCCCATCTTTCGTATCACGTCTCGGCATATGCGAATAAGTCGCATTTTCGCAGCGTCCAGACGAAGGGTCGATTGATGAGGGGGATCATGTTGGGGGTTGATCGGCGGACGGCGGTGAACGAGGCGGGGCGGGCGGTTCTGCCCTGCACGACGGCGATGGTGACGGCGGCGGCGCTGGTGACGGGTGCGATGGCGCTGGGGGGCGCAGGCACCGCACGGGCGCAGGATTCGGCCACGGTGCTGGGGCCGGTCACGGTGACCGGCGCGGCGCAACGGGCCGAACCGGTGCAGGGCTATGTCGCCAAGCGCAGCACGGCGGCCACCAAGACCGACACGCCGTTGCAGGATGTCCCGCAGTCCATAACGGTCGTGCCGGAGGCGCTGATCAAGGACCAAGCGATGCAGAGCATGGCCGACGTGGTGCGCTACATCCCCGGCATCACCGCCGGCCAGGGTGAAGGCAACCGCGACCAGTTGACCATCCGCGGCAACAGCAGCACGGCCAGCTTCTTCCTGGACGGGGTGCGCGACGACGTCATGTATTACCGCGACCTCTACAACATCGACCGCGTCGAGGCGATGAAGGGCGCCAACGCCATGGTCTTCGGTCGCGGCGGCGGCGGCGGTGTGATCAACCGCGTGCAGAAGGAGGCCGATGGCCAGCCCATCCGCGAGTTCAGCCTGCGCGCCGGCTCCTTCAACACCCGCCGGGTGACGGGCGATGTCGGGCAAGCGCTGAACCCCGATGTCGCCGTCCGGCTGAACGGCATGTACGAGAATTCGGACAGCTACCGCGACGACGTGAATGTGGAGCGGATCGGCATCAATCCCACCGTCACCGTCACGCCCGGCGACAAGACCAAGCTCAAGCTGGGCTACGAGTATTTCAAGGACGACCGCACCGCCGACCGCGGCATCCCCTCCTACCGCGGCGGGCCGGTCAACACGGACGTCTCGACCTTCTTCGGCAACCCGGACATCAGCTATTCCACCGTCGAATCGCACGCGGTCGACGCGATGCTGGAACACGAGGTCACCAGCGCCATCACCATCCGTGACCGCTTCCGCTACGCCCATTACGACAAGTTCTATCAGAACGTCTTCCCCGGTGCGGTGAACGCGGCCGGCACAACGGTCAGCCTGTCCGCCTACAACCACGCCATCGAGCGCGACAACCTGATCAACCAGACCGACGCGATCGTCAAGCTGAACACCGGACCGGTGAAGCACACGCTGGTCACCGGCGTCGAGCTTGGCCGGCAGAAGACCGACCAGTTCCGCAACACCGGCTATTTCGGCAACGCCACCGCGCTGACGGTGTCGCTCGCCAACCCGACCTATCGCGGCCCGGTGACGTGGCGCCAGAGCGCCACCGACGCCAACTCCTCCGCCACGGTGACGACGGCGGCCGGCTATGTCCAGGACCAGATCGAACTGACCGACCAGTGGCAGATCATCGGCGGCCTGCGGTTCGAGCGGTTCGACATCGATTTCAAGAACAAGCGCAACGGCGACGCGTTGAGCCGCCAGGACACCATGTGGTCGCCGCGCCTGGGCGTGGTGTTCAAGCCGGTGCAGCCGCTGTCGCTCTACGCCAGCTACAGCGTGTCGTACCTGCCGGGTTCGGGTGACCAGTTCACCTCGCTCACCACCACCACGGCGAACCTGGAGCCGGAGAAGTTCCAGAACTGGGAAATCGGCGCCAAGTGGGACGTCCTGTCCAACCTCTCGCTGACCGCCGCGCTGTTCCAGCTCGACCGCACCAACACCACCGCGCCCGACCCGAACAACCCGGGCCTCGTCGTGCAGACCGGCAGCCAGCGCACCCGCGGCTTCGAGCTGGGCGTCAGCGGCAACATCACCGACAAGTGGCAGGTCGCCGGCGGCTATGCGCTGCAGAATGCCGAGATCACCAGCACGACCAGCAGTGCCGCCAGCGGCGCCACCGTGCCGCTGGTGCCTCGTCACAGCGCCTCGCTGTGGAACAAGTACCAGTTCACCGACATGTTCGGCGCCGGCATCGGCATGATCCATCAGGCCAAGGTCTATGCGGGTGCCGACAACACCGTGACCCTGCCGGGCTTCACACGGTTCGACGCGGCGGTCTACGCCAACGTCACCGAGACCGTCCGGGCGCAGTTGAACGTGCAGAACCTGTTCGACCGCAAGTACTACAGCACCGCCAACAGCAACAACAACATCACCCCCGGCGCGTCGCGGACGGTCCTGGTGACGCTGACCAGCAACTTCTGAGAACGCCGTCTTCCGCAAGGCGGTCGTGCCGGCAGCCCCCGCCCGGTGTTCCGGGCGGGGGCTTTCCCGTCGCAGGCCGCCGCCGGAAGCCCGCGGCTCAGCCGTTGCGGTAGGTGTAGCTGTAGCCGTTGATCGCCGGAGCGCCGCCGAGATGGGCGTAGAGCACCTTCGAGCCTTCCGGGAAGTAGCCTTTCTTCACGAGGTCGATCATGCCCTGCATCGACTTGCCCTCATAGACCGGGTCGGTGATCATCGCCTCGGTGCGGGCGGCCAGACGGATCGCATCGTTGGTTTCCGCGCTCGGCACGCCATAGGCCGGGTAGGCGTAGTCCTCGAGGATGACGATCTCGTCGTCCCGGACCTTGCGGCCGAGTTCGACCAGGTCCGCCGTGCTGTCGACGATCTGGCGCACCTGGGCGCGGGTCTGCTCGGGCGTGCCGGAGGCGTCGATGCCGATCACGCGGTCGGCGCGGTCGTCGTCGGCGAAGCCGACGATCATGCCGGCCTGGGTCGACCCGGTCACCACGCAGACGACGATGTAATCGAATTTGAAGCCGAGGTCGGCCTCCTGCTTGCGGACCTCTTCAGCAAAGCCGACATAGCCGAGGCCGCCATACTTGTGCACCGAGGCACCGGCCGGGATGCCGTAGGGCTTGCCGCCGACGTCCTTGACCGACTGGATCGCCTCTTCCCAGCTCTTGCGGATGCCGATGTCGAAGCCGTCCGGAACGATCCGGCTGTCGGCGCCCATCAGGCGGGTCAGCAGGATGTTGCCGACGCGGTCGTAGACGGCGTCCTCGTGCGGAACCCAGCTCTCCTGCACCACGACGCACTTCATGCCGATCTTCGCCGCCGCCGCCGCCACCATGCGGGTGTGGTTGGACTGCACGCCGCCGATCGACACCAGCGTGTCGGCACCCGACGCGATGGCGTCCGGGATGATGTATTCAAGCTTGCGCAGCTTGTTGCCGCCCATGGCGAGGCCCGAGTTGCAGTCGTCGCGCTTGGCGTAGATCTCGACCGTGCCACCCAGGGCCGCGGTCAGGCGCGGCAGATGCTCGATGGGGGTCGGGCCGAAGGTGAGCGGATAGCGTTCGAAGCGATCGAGGCGCAGCATGGCGTGCTCCAATGAGAGGGTGGAGCGACCGTATCACCGGGAATTTGAAAGGTGCTCTCATAGTGGTCTGCCAGTTTTCCGTTTTGGCTCACATCATCGGCATTTTGTGAGATAAATTGGCTGAAAACCGCTGATGAATGGAAGCTTCTTTCATGCCCTATGAGCTGGACGCCGTGGATCGCCGGATTCTCCAACATCTTCAAAGGGATGGCCGGATGACCAACGCCGATGTGGCCGAGGCGGTCCATGTCAGCCCGGCGACCTGCCACCGGCGCATCCAGCGGCTGTTCGAAGAGGGTTACATCCGCTCGGTCCGCGCGGAGATCGCGCCCGCCAAGGTCGATCGCGGCACCCTGGTGATGGTCGGCGTCGAGCTCGACCGTTCGACGCCGGAAAGCTTCGCTGAGTTCGAGAAGGCGATCCGCAAGCTGCCCTTCGTGCTCGATTGCCATCTCGTCGCCGGGGATTTCGATTTCTTCCTGAAGATCCGGGTCAGCGACATCGCCGATTTCAACCGGCTGCACGGCGAACAACTGATCGCGCTGCCCGGCGTGCGGCAGACCCGGACCTTCTTCGTCATGAAGGAGGTGATCGACAACGCCCTTCTGGATTTCTGACCACGCCGTCAAACGACCCGGAATTTCCGCTTGACCTCAAGATAGCTTGAGGTCCTAGCCTCCGAACCGTCGATCCGGATTGCCGACTGACATCGCGGCTCGCAACCGCGACAGCGCTGCTGATTCCGACGCTCGAAGGGAGGCGCCAGTGATCTCTCCGACTTCCGTCAATTGGACGATGCTCAACACCTTGCGGGCCATGCCCGGTCCGGAGGCGATGATGCCGCCGGCCTCGCTGCTCACCATCACCAGGGCCACCAGCCTGAAGCCGGCCGTGGTCCGGCCGATGCTGGACGAGTTGATCAAGCAGGGATTCGTCCGGGAATACGTCACCCACTGCGGAAAGCAGTACGCCCGAACCAGCGAGGGCGATCAGAGGATTCTGGAGGTCAAGGGATGGTTGCGGTGACGCGCCGGCCGAACCGCCCCGGACCCTGACCGCCGTCCGTCTCACCCAGTGATGAACGCCTTGAAAAAGGCCCGGAGCGTCAAACGGCTCCCGGGTCAACGGGGAGGGTTTGCATGAGTAAGGCACTTGCCGATGTGAGAATT
>NZ_LGRA01000008.1:1104488-1126242 GCF_003116095.1 Azospirillum sp. TSO35-2 | reverse complement strand
CAGATTGGCGGCGTGACACGAACCTGAACCAAGCTTATTCCAGCCGCCAAACTGTCCGGGAAACGGGGACCACCTCACCGCCAGCGCAAGTTTCGCCTTCGGCCAAATCGCCCCGTGACCCTGGCTGATGCACTGGTATGACCGCATCAATCGCGCCCCTTTGGGTGGGGTGATCAAGTGAAGGTGTGGCAGCAGGCGCTTGTCCAATTCCAGCGCACAGGCCCGGATCCAGCGGAAAAGGTTTCGTGTGATCGACCGTCTCGCCGCAGTCGATCGCGTGCTTGGCGAGTGCCTGAACGCGCCCTTCGATGAGTATTTGAGCGCCTCGCAACCGCCGCTTCCTTCGCCGCCCCCGACCTGTGAAGGGCCGGCGGGGTGACCCATGCACCCGATCGTCAAATATCCGGCCCGTCACTGGCTTGCGGTGAACACTGCCAATTGGGCGTCGAAAGCACGCTTGTAGGCGGGGCGGGCTTCGCCGCGGGCAACATAGGCCGAGAGGTTCGGATGCTCGCCGAGCAGACCCGACGCTTTCAGCCTCAGCAGCACCGACACCATCAACAGATCACCCGCGCTGAATGCGCCGTCGAGCCACTCGGCATCGCCGAGGCGGTCCGACAGTTGCTGCAGCCGGACACGAATCCGCTCCTCAACCAGCGGGAGCCTCTCCTTGCTCCAGGGCTTATCGCTTTCCAGAACCTTGGTGGTTACCAGATCGAGGATCGGCGGCTCGACCGTGTTGAGCGCGGCAAACATCCACATGAGGACACACGCCCGCGCCTGTGCATCACCGGGCAACAGGCCTGCATGGCGTTCCGCGATATGGAAGACGATCGCACCCGTCTCGAACAGGGCGAAGTCACCATCCTCGAAGGTTGGAATCTGCCCGAAAGGATGAAGCGCCAGATGCGCGAGTTCCTTCATCGCAGCAAAGGAAACAAGACGAACCTCATAGGGTTGGCCCACCTCTTCAAGTGCCCAGCGGACGCGCGTGTCGCGCGCCAAGCCCCTGCCGCCGTCGGGTGACCGCTCGAACGCGGTGATCGTGATGGTCATTCCACGGCTCCATTCCCGGCTGGACGTTTCAAGCCTGCGATCCGGCGCGGACGGCCGCCTCAAGCGCAGCGATGTCAATTTTGCGCATCGTCATCATGGCGTCGAAGGCGCGTTTCGCCGCAACGCCGTCGGAACCCGTCGTCAACTCGAGCAGCCGCCTCGGCGTGATCTGCCAGGAGAAACCCCACCGGTCCTTGCACCAACCGCAAGCGCTCTCAGTGCCGCCGCTGGTGACGATCGCATTCCAGTAGCAATCGGTTTCTTCCTGGCTTTCGGTAACGACCATGAAGCTGACCGCTTCGTTCGCCGTGAAATTCGGTCCACCGTTCAGACCCACAAACCGCCGGCCGAGCACCGTGAATTCGACAGTCAATTCGGCGCCTTCGTGCCCACCACGGAAATTGCCGGGCGCCATGTTCACACGATCGACACGGCTGTCGGGAAAAGTGGCGGCGTAGAACTTGGCCGCTTCGGCGGCTTGGCCATGGTCGAACCACAGGCAGGTTACGAGATCGGGCATATCCAGTGCTCCTCCTAGCTTGGTTGCTTCCGCGCTTGCGTGCGGCGATCGGTGCCGCACTACATGTTAATTTCGGGTTCGACCAGTTTTGCGAATTTCCGCAGGCTTTCCTGCCAGCCGAGATAGCAGGCCTCCAGCGGGATCGCGTCCGGCACGCCCGCCTGCTCGATCGTCATGTCCGTGCCGACCGACACGGCCCTCAAGGTCACGGTCACTTTCATCTCGCCCGGCAGGTTGGGGGCATCGAACCTGTCCGTGTAGACGAGCCGCTCGTTGGGGATGAGCTCAAGATATTCACCCCCGAAGGAGTGGCTGTGGCCTGTGGTGAAATTGCGGAACGACATCCTGTGCCTGCCGCCGACCTCGGCATTCAGTTCATGTACGGTGCACGTGAAGCCGTGGGGCGGCAGCCAGCTGGCAATGGCGTCCGGCTCCACGAATGCCCGGTAAACTTTCTCCGGCTTGGCATTGACGACGCGATGCAGGCGGACGGTGTTGGGCATGTCAGTTCACCTTCGGTGCGGGGTTGGTTCTTTTGCCCCTGTCCGAGCGGAACAGAAGCGTCAGGTAGCGATGGAGATGGTCGATGCTGTCGGCGGCGATGGACGCACCACCCTTGGCCTTGGCGAGGACGAAGGCGCCCTGGAGAACGGCTTGGGTGTGAAGTGCAAGGCTTTCGGCACTCCAATCGGCGTTCACATCATATTTCCGCATGGCTTCGCGGATGTCGGCCTCGAGAGTCCTCGCATGGCCGGCGATATTGCCGGCGCATGCGGCCACGATCTCGGGGCGGGTCTCATAGGCCTCTTGGATGATCATGCCGGCGAAACAGGTGAAATCGGGAAGGTCCCCGGCAAGCAACTCTTTGCGGAACTCCAGGTAAGCGAGCAGCCGATCCAGCGGGTCTGCGAGATCATGGTAGGGCGCCCGTGCGAACAGGCCGCCGGTCACCGCATCCCAATGGGCGACAGCCGCAAGCATCAGGTCGTCCTTGCTCTTGAAGTGATGGAAGAAGCTTCCCTTGGTGACGCCGGCCTCGGCGCAGAGATCCTCGATCCGCGTTGCCGTATAGCCCTTGGTGCGCACGACCTTCAGCGCCGCGTCGAGAAGTCTGGCCTTTGAATCCGGCTGCATGTCGATCACCCACTCACCATACCAACTGGTTGGTTTTTTTGTACCAACTGGTTGGCATGGTGTCAAGCGGACAGAGTGCGCCTGCCCGTCTTCGCTGGAAAATGCTTGCTCAACCTCGACCGCCGGATGTCGGCGGATGCGGCCGACGTTCAGGGCTGTCTCTCACGGCTTTTTTTGGCCAGGCGCGGCGGATGGATGCCGTGCGCCTCTATGGAATTTCGTGCGTTCAGAGTGAAGCCGGATCAAGCGGCACCCCGTGAACCGGTTGCACGGAAGACCGGAAGCGCAGGGTTTTCCGGCGCTTCGACAAGCACCAGAAGGACCCTGGTTCCAAATCCACGACGCTCCATCCCTTTGTTCGGCGATCGGCTTCACGCTTCAGATCGAAGCCGGATTCACGCGATGCGCGCTAATTGCCGAACCAGTCTCCAAGGGCCGTCAGGAGGCCTTCGGTGCCTCCTTCTCCGACCCATGCCACATGTCCATCCGGTCGGATCAGGAGGGCGGTCGGAGTCCGGACCATGCCGATGACGGGAAGCTCGCACACACCCTCAAATTCCGCATCGACCAGTTTGACACGCTCCTTCCACGCGTCGATGGCCGGGAAGCCCGTTTTCCCGAAGTCGAGCAGCACCGGCCGCGCATCATGCAGGAGCGCGAAGACCCGCGTCGGCCCCTCGGCGGTGACGATGTCCAGATCCGGCATGCGACGGCCGAGCAGAGGGTGCCCCCCTTCCGGGCCATAGCGGATGTCGAGACCGGACACCATGGCGGAATACCACCTCCTCGGCTCGTCCATCTGCATCGCCTTCGCCACGAAGGCCCGGAGCGCCGTTGTGTGTTCGTCGCCGCGGTTGAGTGCGGTCAGCGCCAGAGTAAGCTCGAGCAGCGCGGCTCCGACCGGGTGCCGCTCCGCATGGTAGGTATCGAGCAGGCTTTCCGGCGAGATGCCCTTCACCACCTGGGCCAGCTTCCATCCGAGGTTCACGGCGTCCTGCAGCCCGACGTTCAGCCCCTGCCCGCCAACGGGAGAATGAACGTGCGCGGCATCTCCCGCGAGCAGGACGCGGCCCTTCCGGTAGGCCTCCGCCTGCCGCGCCGCATCCGTGAAGCGCGACATCCAGGTGATCCGATGGATGCCCAGGTCCGATCCGTAGGCGGCTGTGAGCGCCGCCCTGAGATCCTCCTCGCCGGGTCTTCCCCCCCGCTCCAGCCGCTGCTCCGTCACTATGCCGCGCACGCGCAGCCCCTCGTCGAGCCGTCCGAGGGCGTACAGGCCGTGCTCCCCGTACCGGATGCCGAGCGGCGGTTGATCCTCCATGTCGGCCTCGAAAATGAGGTAGCTCGCCCGCGCCTCGGTTCCCGAAAAGCGGATGCCAGCCGTCTTGCGGACAAGGCTGCGGCCGCCGTCGCAACCGACCAGATAGCTGGAGCGGAACCTTCGTCCGTCCGTCAGATGGAGGTCCACGCGTTGTTCGCCGTCGGCGAAGGTCGCCATTTCGCACCCGCGATAGAACGACACCGGCAGTTCGGAGACCCAGTCGGCCAGCCCGCGCTCGATCTTCTCCTGCCAAAGTCCGAGCGTGTAGGTGTGGCGGGTCGCCCGATCGCTGGCATCGAGGATGATGCCAGCGAGGGCGACCGAATGGTGCTTCGTTCCCTGAGGGAGGAACTTGTCCGTTATGCCGCGCTGATCAAGCAGTTCGATCGCGCGGGGATGAAGGCCGCTCGCGCGCGACCCCTCAAGGTCCTGGTTCTCGCGCCGCTCGACTATCGCGACATCAACTCCCGCGAGCGCTAATTCGCCGGCCAGCATCAACCCGGTTGGACCGCCTCCGACGATGATCACGTCATGTTGGGTCACCTGCATCGTGCCACCTCATGGATTCGATCGGTGACCCGTCTTGTAGTGAATGGCGGGGGGCTTGAAGCAAGAGCCTTGCGCAACCTATCTAAGAAATGTGGGAGTTCGGGTGTTTTCCATCCTGGGGCCGCGGTGACAGGAGCGTCATCGGGGCATTTGCGGGCATCCCGATACGAAGCCGAAAGACCTCCATGGGAATGAGTCATATGGTTGCGCCGGCCGACCCGGTCCTCTTGCGCGATGAGCATGAGCATCCGAACGAAGCACGATGAGAAAGCCCGGTGCCCACGATGCGTGATTTCCATCCGGTATGAGGCGTACCGTGGCAAGCATTGCCTTGTTCCATTCGGTGCTGGGGCTGCGCGAGGTCGAGATGGAGGCTGCGGCACGATTGCGTGACGCTGGGCACGAGGTGCTTCTTCCGGATCTGTTTGATGGCGCGAAAACCGATGATCTCGACGAGGGATTCGCCATAAAGGCAAAGATCGGTTGGAAGACCATTCGCGAGAGAGCCTGGACTGCGCTTGCGGATTCTTCCGACAGGTTGGTCCTGATGGGCATCTCGATGGGCGCCGGTGTCGTTGCTGAAATGTGGAAGCTCCGGCCGGACGTTCAGGGGGTGCTGTTGCTTCATGGGTTGGCCTCGTTGCCGGCGGGCATCTGCGCCGGCACGCCGATGCAACTGCACATCGGCTTATACCAAGTCCTGCGGAGTACGACTCATGCGGCGATTCCCACTGAGCCGGATGGTGTGATTCACCGGAGGGACCACAGCGACGAGGTCCGCCATGGCCGCTCCGGTTCCGCTGCGCAGCGATTACGATGCCGCCGCTTTGCGCCGGCTTGCCCGTTCCTCTCACGATCCCGGCCAAGTCCGCCGGCTGCTCGCCCTGGCGGCGATCTACGAGGGAGAGCCGCGCTCAGTCGCGGCGGCGGTCGGCGGGGTCGGCTTGCAGACGGTGCGCGACTGGGTCCTACGCTTCAATGATGTAGGGCCGGCGGGCCTATTGACCGGCAAGGCGCCAGGCCCGCAGCCGCGTCTGGCGGAGCATCACCGGACGGCACTGCGCCAGATTGTCGAGGCGGGGCCGATCCCGGCGGTGCACGGGGTGGTACGCTGGCGGATCGCCGATCTGCTGCACTGGCTGTGGGAGGAGTTCCGCGTCTCGGTGTCGAAGCAGACGCTGAGCCGGGAACTGCGCGCTCTGGGCTTGCGCAAGCTCTCGGCCCGTCCCCGCCACCACGCCAAGGATCCCGACGCCGCCGAGGCGTTCAAAAAAACTTCCCCACCTTGCTGGCGCAGGTCGCGGCGCACGAGGCTGCCGGCAAGCCCATAGAGATCTGGTGGCAGGACGAGGCCCGCATCGGCCAGAAGAACAAGATCACTCGCCGCTGGGCACGCCGCGGCAGCCGGCCGGCGGCGCCACACGATCAGCGCACGCGCTCGGCCTATCTGTTCGGCGCGATCTGTCCGGCCCAGGGCAAGGGCGCGGCTCTGGTGCTGCCGCGCTGCACGAGCGAGGCGATGGCGCTGCACCTGGAGGAGATCGCGCGCGCCGTAGCCCCCGGCGCGCATGCCGTCGTGCTGCTCGACCAGGCGGGCTGGCACACCTCGGCCAAGCTGCCGATCCCCGCCAACATCACCCTGCTGCCGTTGCCGCCGAAGTCACCCGAGCTGAACCCGGTGGAGAACATCTGGCAGTACATGCGCGACAACTGGATCTCCAACCGGGTCTTCGCCTCCTACCAGGACATCCTCGATCACTGCTGCTTCGCCTGGAACACCCTCGTCGAGCAGCCCTGGACCATTATGTCCATTGGGCTGCGCGATTGGGCTCATCGGTCATGGTCTGCGAGACTTGGTATAAGTCGTAAGCCCGCATCAAAGCCGGCAAACTTGCCGGCTTCCCTGTTGCGCTTTCTCAGCGATGACATCATGGTGGTATCACACGAGCGCGGATACCCCAATGGCTGCCGTTTCTTTCACCAGCTTCTTCCCGGCGGGACGCCCCTTCAAGTCGGGCGTTGGGCTACGGCCGCATGCGGGCGGCACGCATACAAGCCGCACGATCATGCTTGCGGAGCTATCGGCCCTGCTATCGGTTGAGCCGCAGCCGTCTGATCGCGCCGAGTATGCCGAGATGATCATCCAGGACAATCGACTCGGTAAGCAGACAACCGCAACACGGCGATTGAGCTACACTCGACTTGGAGAATTGTACGCCCTGGATCCCATGGTCCCGCTGTTCCGGATCATGCGGCGGCTGTGGCGCTTGGATGAAACCAGCCAGCCCCTCCTCGCCCTTCTGGCAGGTCTGGCGCGGGACCCGCTCTTGCTGACAACAGCGCCTACCGTACTGCAGCTCAGGCCGGGCGAAGACATGCAGCGGGGTGCCGTACGGTCGGCCTTGCTAAATGCCGTCGGTGATCGACTAAGCGCAGCAGTGCTCGACAAAGTGCTGCGCAACACAGCCAGTTCTTGGACGCAATCCGGTCATCTGATCGGACGCACTTTCAAGCGGCGACAGCAGGTCACCGCGACACCGATCACCGTGGCCTTTGCACTGTGGATCGCCTGCCAAGCAGGCTTCAGCGACACGGAAGCCTTCCAGAGTGGATGGGTCAGCGCGCTCGACTTGGAGCAACCGAATGCCCTTCAATTGGCAGGTGAGGCGCGCCGCCTGCGGCTGCTTGACATGGATATTGCCGAGCAGGTGGTGACGCTCAACTTCGCGCGCCTCGACGGCAACCTTTGGGAGCGCTGATATGGCGAGAATCGAAGATCTTTCAAAAGTTTACGAACGCCACATCAAACTGCCGTGGCAGCGTACCGTCGCGGGCGCGCAGCGCATCGTCATGCTTGTATATGAAAAAGAAGCCGAGCGCGCTCTGAGGGCTCGCCTCAAGAACTTCGAGATCGCTACGCTTGAAGCCGACAAGACGTGGCGGACAGTCGACATCACGGACAGCTTCGCTGCTTGGATGGCGGGTGAGGAGTACCGCGACGCGTACTTCGAGATGCCGGAAGACCTGCAATTGAAGCTGGATGCGGAGTTCGCCGGCTTCGTTGCGGATCGCATCCGAGCGGCGCTAACCGACCCCGCCGTCGATGAAGACACGGTCGTTGCGGTCGTCGGCGCCGGCTCGCTCTTCGGGTTTACGCGCCTTTCGCGCGTGCTGACCCTGGTTGAGCCGGACATTCGGGGCCGGCTGCTGGTCTTCTTCCCGGGGCAGTATGAGGACAACACGTACCGCCTGCTCGACGCGCGGGATGGGTGGAACTACTTGGCCGTGCCGATCACGCTGCACGGAGGGGGGGCACAATGATGAAGCTGAAGAATGTTCTGCTGCGTGATCCGGGCCAAGCGCGTCTTGCAAACAACGGTCAGGCCCGCTTGGTTGACGATCGTGACACTGAGAAAGCCATGCTGGAGTTGCGGGAGGAGCTGAAGAGCTTCATCTGCGAAGGCCAGTACGCCGACGGAATGATCAAGATCCTCCGTGCCTTCCTTGGTGGCGGCACCAGCCTTCCGGGGGCCTGGGTTTCTGGCTTCTACGGCAGCGGCAAATCGCACCTTCTGAAGATGCTCTGTCACCTATGGCAGAACACGACATTTCCTGACGGCGTCACCGCACGCGCCCTCGTCCCCAGGCTGCCGGAGGAGGTAAAGGAACTTCTCAAGGAGCTGGACACTCAGGGCAAGCGGGCCGGCGGGCTGCTCGCCGCCGCCGGAGCCATGCCCAATGGGGGCACGGATGCAGTCCGCTTGACCATCCTGTCCGTCATACTGCGCGCTGTCGGGCTACCGGAGCAGTATGCGCCTGCCCGCTTCTGCCTCTGGCTGGAAGAGCAAGGCAAGCTCGACCACGTACGAGATTCCGTGAAGGCAGCCGGCAAGGACTTCAACGCCGAGCTCAACAGCCTCTATGTGAGCCCGCTGATTGCCAACGCGCTGATGTCGGCCATCCCGGACTTGGCTGCCGGTCCCAGCCAAGTTCGGCTCCTGCTCCGCGAGCAGTTTCCGCAGAAGCTCACCGACATCACGACGACGGAATTCCTGGATGCCGCGCGGGCTGCTCTCAAGCTCCGCGGCCACGACGGCCAGATGCCCTTGACCCTGCTGGTCCTGGACGAGGTCCAGCAGTACATCGGCACGGTCCATGATCGCTCGGTATGGGTGTCCGAAGTTGCGGAGGCGGTGTCGAAGCAGATGAAGGGCCGCGTCATGATCGTTGGCGCCGGCCAGAGCGCGCTGAGCTCGACGCCTTTCCTTCAGCGTCTGATGGACCGGTTTACGGTCCGGGTGCCTCTGTCAGACGTCGATGTAGAGACCGTCACTCGGAAGGTCCTGCTCCAGAAGAAGCCTGCCGCACTGACGGATGTGCGAGGCATTCTGGACACCCATGCCGGTGAAGTCTCCCGCCAGCTGAGCGGCACCCGCATTCAGGAGGGCCCGGAAGACCGCGCCGTCATCGTGGATGACTACCCGATCCTGCCGGTCCGCCGCCGTTTTTTCGAGGAGTGCTTTCGCCAGCTGGATGCCGGGGGCACCCAAAGTCAGCTGCGGTCGCAGCTCCGCATCATCCACGACGCGCTGCATAAGAGGGCTGAGCGGAGCTTGGGTACCCTGATCCCGGCCGACGAACTCTACGAGGCTCTCGCGCCGGAACTAGTAAACACCGGCATCCTGCAGCGCAAGATTAACGAACGTATCCTCCAGGTTCGGAAGGATGTGGGCGATCTGGCCGCACGCATCTGCGGCGTGGTGTTCCTGATCAACCGGCTGAAACGCGAGGCCGGCATGGACACCGGCATCCGCTCGACCAAGGAGCATATCGCCGACCTGCTGGTCGATGACCTGACCGCAGACAACGGCAGGCTCCGGGCGGGTGTCGAGGAGACGTTGAAGCAACTGGTTGACCGGGGTGACCTGATGCCGGTGGCCGAGGAGTATCGGCTTCAGACCCCAGAGGGCGCGGAATGGGACCGGGAATTCCGGGCTCAGCAGAACCGGGCCGCCGCAGACACCTCCACCGTCTATTTCCGCCGCGAACAGTTGATCGGGTCGGAGTTCGAGAGCGCCATCAAGGGCGTGCAACTGCTCCAGGGCGCCGCGAAGCAAGCGCGCAAGTTCGCCGTCCACCGCGGCGACACGGCACCGCCGGCCGAGACCAGCGTCATTCACATCTGGATGCGCGACGGCTGGACGAGCACGGAGAAGCAGGTGCAGGACGCCGCGCGCGCCGCCGGCAACGAGAGCCCGACCATCTTTGTCTTCATCCCACGGGCGCATCCGGAAGCCTTGAGGGACGGCATTCGGGACATGATCGCCGCAAAAGCCACGCTGGATGCTAAGGGCATTCCCTCCACCACGGAGGGCGAGGAGGCGAAGCTCAGCATGGACAGCCGATTGAGC
Organism: Azospirillum sp. TSO35-2; assembly: GCF_003116095.1. Lineage (GTDB taxonomy): Bacteria > Pseudomonadota > Alphaproteobacteria > Azospirillales > Azospirillaceae > Azospirillum. The sequence continues at coordinate 1,116,251 of NZ_LGRA01000008.1, read as the reverse complement.
ATCGTAACCAAGGCTGTCCAGTCCTTGGTGAAGGAGATCGTCAGCCAGGCCAAGCTGTACCAGGGTGGCGGCCACGAGGTGGTGCGCCTGACCGTGGCCGACCAAGTCGAAGCGGCCGCCGAGGAGTCGCTCGTCCGCCTGTTCCCCCGCTTCAAGGAAGCCGACAGCGCCCATTGGGAAACCGTCATCAAGCGGGCGCGCGAGGGGGCCGACAATCCGTTCCAGGTGGTCGGTCATGCCGGCGCGCTGGAAGCGCACCCTGTTTGCCAGCAGGTGCTGGCCACCATCGGCGCCGGCCGGAGCGGCGCGGACATCCGCAAGGAGCTTCAGGCGCCGCCGCTCGGCTGGCCGAAGGACGCCATCGATGCGGCTCTGATCGCCCTGCACGGCGCCGGGGTGGTTACGGCCGTGGCGAATGGGGAGGTGATCGCCCCGAAGCATCTCGACCAGAACCGCATCCCCAAGGCCGATTTCCGGAAGGAGGGCTTCACCCTTAGCGCTACGCAGAAGCTGGCTCTGCGAAAGCTCTATCAGGCGCTCGGTGTCCCCAACGCGGCGGAACAGCTTGGAGCAAATGCGAAGGAATTCCTCTCCAAGCTCAAGGGCCTCGGCGCAGAGGCTGGAGGCGCTGCCCCCCTGCTGGCGCCGCCGGACACCCAGGACATCGCCGACATCGAGCACCTGGCCGGCAACGAGCAGCTGAGCGCGATCTACGCGAAGGCGGAGGACTTCACGGTCAAGATCGAGAAATGGACCGCGCTGAAGGACCTGAAGGACAAGCGCCTGCTGACCTGGACGGTGCTGGACCGCCTGTCCGGTCACGCCCGCGGCCTGGACGGTGCCAAGAACCCGCTGGAGCAGGTGGAGACGATCCGGGACAAGCGTCTGCTGCTGGACGGAACCGACCACGTCACGCCGGTGCGGGCCGCCCTGGCCTCCCTCCTACGGGAGGAAGTCGGAAAACTCCATGCCGAGCACCTGAAGGCACATCAGGCCACAGAGGCGGAACTCGGCGGCAACGCCCTGTGGGGCCGGCTCGCCGCTGACCAGCAAGCCTCCATCCTTGCGGACGTTGGGCTGACGGCGCCGGCGGAACCCAACCTGTCCTCGGACGAGACGCTGTTGCAGCATCTCGACCGCAAGCCCCTGCCCACGGCTCGCACCGAAATCGACGCGATCGCCGGCCGGGTGCAGCGGGCGCTAGAGAAGGCGGCCAAGCTGCTGGAGCCTAAGGTCCGCATGGTCACGCTGGAGCGCGCCACGCTGAAGACGCCGGAGGAGGTCGACGCGTGGCTGGCGAAGGCGCGGGCGACCCTCACCGAGGCACTCGGCGATGGCCCGGTCATGGTGAGCTGACGAAAAGCATGCGAGCGGAAGAACGTCTGAAAGGGAGCCTGTCCAATGGTATCGCTGGCGCGTGATCTTCGCCGCAACCTGGAGTCCAAGGTCCGCGAGGCGCGGGTGCTGGCGGAGGTCGGGGCGCGCAAGGCGCTGGAACGTCTGGGGGTGCATCTGTCCGCCAGCCCCGGCTACCTGACCGACCAGGATAAGAAGCTGCGCGCCAAGCTGCGCGCCCATGCCAAGCGTCTGGGCGACGAGCGCGACGCCGACGGCAGCCAGGACATTGGCCGGCTTGTGCCGGAGGTGGCGTACGAGCACTGGCACCGCATGCTGTTCGCCCGCTTCCTGGCGGAGAATGACCTGCTGATCGACGACGGGCTGGCGCTCACCCTTGCCGATGTCCAGGAACTGGCGCGGGAGCAGGGAAAGGACTGGCTGGACCTCGCCGCCGGCTATGCCCAGCACATGCTGCCGGAAATCTTCCGGACCGAGGATCCGGCGCTGGCCCTGCCCCTGCCGCCGGAGACGCGCTCGGCGCTGGAGGACCGGCTGAAGGCCCTGCCGCCCGCCGTGTTCCAGGCCGACGACAGCTTGGGCTGGGTCTACCAGTTCTGGCAGGGCGACGAGAAGGACAGGGTCAACAAATCGGGCGAGCCGATCGGGGCGAAGGAACTGCCGGCCGTCACCCAGCTCTTCACCGAGGACTATATGGTCCTGTTCCTGCTGCACAACACGCTGGGAGCGTGGTGGGCCGGCAAGGTTCTGGCGGCGAACCCGGCGCTCGCCGCTGGGGCGGCGGACGAGGCGGAGCTGCGCGCCGCCTGCGCCCTGCCAGGAGTGGACTGGACCTATCTGCGCTTCGTCCGGGAAGCGCGGGAGGATGGCGGCGAGAGCGGCTGGCGGCCGGCGGCCGGCACCTTCCCCGGCTGGCCCGGAGATGCCAAGGGCATTACCATCCTCGACCCGTGCATGGGGTCCGGCCATTTCCTGGTCTTCGCCCTGCCCATCCTGGTGGCATTGCGCATGGCGGAAGAAAGGTTGACTCGCAAGGACGCCGTGCTGGCGGTGTTGCGGGACAATCTGCACGGGCTAGAGATCGATTACCGCTGTACCCAGATCGCCGCATTCAATCTGGCCTTCGCCGCCTGGCGCCTGATCGGTGAATACGTGAAGCTGCCGGCCCTGCACCTCGCTTGCTCGGGTCTCGCTATTGGCATGCCGAAGCAGGAATTCCTGAAGCTGGCGGACAAGGCGGTCCAGGCCGCCGACCCGCAGGCCAAAGTCGACCTGCTGGGGGCGGAAGCGACGCTGCTGAATGCGCAGCTGGACAGCCGCATCCGCACGGGGTTGGAACGCATGTACGATCTGTTCGAGAAGGCACCGGTGCTGGGCAGCCTGATCGACCCGCGTCGGGCCGGCGGCGACCTGTTCGGCGCCGACTGGGACCTGCTGGAACCGATCCTGACCCTTGCGCTGGCTGACGGCAGCGACGAGGTTGCTGAAATGGCCGTCGCCGCCCAGGGTCTCGCCAAGGCGGCGGAACTGCTGGCGAAGCAGTATGTGCTGGTGATGACGAACGTGCCGTATTTGGGGCGCGGAAAACAATCCGATGAGATAAAGAGATTCGGAGATAATTTTTACCGCCGTTCTAAATCAGATCTTGCCACCATTTTTGTAGAAAGACTGTTTTATCTGGCAAGCGCTTCGGGAGCAATATGTGTAGTCACGCCGCAGAATTGGTATTCTTTGTCATCGTATGCGGAACTTAGGATACATCTTTTGAAATCATTCTCTTTTATTGCCGCAGTTAATTTAGGTCCCGCTGCATTTAATGAAATGAATTGGTGGGCTTCTAACACTGCACTTACTATTGTCTCCAGATATTTCCCTGAGCATGACCATATTATGGTCGGTATAGACGTTTCTCCACCTCGTGATCCTGGTGAAAAAGCAGCTATCCTCCCAGTCACGGGTGTAACGAAGTTAGGGCAAACTGCGCAATTGAGAAATCCCGATTCTCGTTTAGTTATCGGAGGAGAGATATCTGGGAGTATTCTCGGAGATTTCGCAAACTCCATTCAAGGTACAACGACCGGCGACAACCCAAGATATATGCAGTTTTTTTGGGAGCAGCCGAATACTGGAGATGTATGGGAGTTTTTCCAGGGGAGCACTGGCAAGCTGGCGCTGGATGGAAGTGGCTGTTCAGAAATTCTTAGATGGGAGGGCGGAGCTGGTGAACTCTTGCGCAACCCGCAGGCTCGAATACAAGGCCTCTCGGCCCAGGGAAGCCAAGGAATTATAGTAAACCAAATGGGCGATTTGCCCGCTGCTCGGTACATGGGCAAGCTCTTCAGCATGAACACCGCCACAGTGCTGCCGAAGAAATCTGAAAATCTGAGCGCCTTGTGGTGTCTTTTTTCTTCGGAAGAGTTCCCGATAAACGTTCGGAGAGTTGATCAAGCAGTCAAAGTGACGAATGCGTCTTTCCTAAAGATCCCCTTCGACCTTGCCCGCTGGCAGAAGGTCGCGGCGGAAAAGTACCCGGACGGCCTTCCAAAGCCGCATTCCGACGATCCGACCCAGTGGCTGTTCAACGGCCATCCTGTCGGCTCGGACGATCCGTTGCAGGTGGCGGTGGCCCGGCTGCTGGGCTATCGCTGGCCGCGCCAGACCGGCAGCAGCTTCATGGACTGCCCGGCCATCACCGAGCCGGACGGGCTGGAGCCCCATGCCGACGCCGACGGCATCGTCTGCCTATCCCCGGTCAAGGGGGAACCGGCGGCGGCGGAGCGCCTGTCCGCCCTGCTGGCCAACGCCTATGGCGCCGACTGGACGCCGCAGCGCCTGACCGCCCTGCTGTCCGCCGCCGTCGACGGCAAGGTGCGCGACCTCGACGCCTATCTGCGCGACCATTTCTTCAAGCGGCATGTGGAGCTGTTCCAGAACCGCCCCTTCATCTGGCACATCTGGGACGGGCGGCAGCATGACGGCTTCCACGCCCTGGTGAACTATCACAAGCTGGCGGCCCCCGGCGGCAAGGGCCGGCGGACGCTGGAGAAGCTGGTCTATACCTACCTGCGGGAATGGATCGACCGTTGCCGGACGGAGGTGAAGGCGGGGGCCGAAGGGGCGGAGGGTCGGCTGGCCGCGGCGGAACATCTGCGCGGCCGGCTGGAGGCCATCCTGGAGGGGGAGCCGCCCTACGACATCTTCGTCCGCTGGAAGCCGCTGCACCGTCAGGCCATCGGCTGGGAGCCGGACGTCAATGACGGGGTGCGCATGAACATCCGCCCCTTCCTGACCGCCCGCCCCCTGGACGCCAAGTCCGTCACCGCCTGCATCCTGCGCGTCACCCCGCGCATCAAGTGGGACAAGGACCGCGGGAAGGAGCCCGAGCGGCCAAAGGACGATTACCCGTGGTTCTGGGGCTGGGACCAGAAAGCGGCGAATTTCGCCGGCACGGGTGACGAGCCCGACGGCCAGCGCTGGAACGATCTTCATTACAACAACGACGCCAAGTGCGCGGCGCGCATGCGGGAAGGAACCGAGCAATGAGTGTGGCGGAGGACAAGGCTGGTATGGGCACGGCGGCCCAGAACCTGGAGACGCTGATCCAGGAAACCGTCCAGGCCAAACGGACCGAGCTGATCGAGCTGCGCGGCCTGAAGCCCCTAGACACGGGAAAGCTGCGCGAGGAAGACGAGGGGCGGCTCCGCACCACCGCCTTCACCTTTCTTGTGGCGAAGCTTGCCGTGGGGCTCGACGACTCCGACGCGCTGGAGGCTATCGTCGATGGCGGCAAGGATCTCTGCATCGACGCGATCCACTGGAGGGAGCCGCGCGACAACGTGCTTCCGATCACGATCGTGCAGACGAAGCTTCACAAGCGGACCGACGGCAAGTCCAATTTCAGCGAGACGGTCATCGACGACTTGGTCCGGTCAATCGGCGTCATTCTCAACGATGACGCCAGATACACGGCGAATGCCAAGTTGGGGCAAAAGATCGAGAGAATCAGAAGCCATTTGAAGCGTGCGGACGCCGAGGTTCGGGTGGTTCTCGCGAGCAACGGGAGACGATGGGGCAAGGCAGGAGACGACAAGATCGCCAACGCCGACGCCGAGTTCGGCGAAGACGTCAAATTCGAACACATCGGTCCATTAGAGATCCATCGGATCCTCAATCCCAAACCCGCGGTTACCGGTCGTCTCCAGCTGACTGGCAAATACCTTCACGAGACATTCGGAGAGAGGCAGGCCTTGGTCGGCCGCGCCCGGCTCTGCGACGTCGCGAAGATGCTGGAAGAATCTAGCGACGACCTCCTCGACAGGAACGTACGCTTCTTCCTGGGCACCCAGACCGGAAGTGTGAACAGCAACATCGCGGCGACGCTGAAAAGCAACGAGGTAAAGAACTTCTATTTCTACAACAACGGGCTCACGATCATTTGCGATGATATTAAGTTCACAAAGGCGGTCAAGAAGAACATATTGGTCACTCTGACCAACATGCAGCTCATCAATGGCGGCCAGACGTGCAAGGTTGTTAAGCAGGTTTTGACGGAAACGGGAAAAGATCCCGACGCCTATGTACTGATCCGGGTGCATCAGATTGGCAAGGACGATGAACAACTCGTCCGCAGCATCACCTATGCCACCAATCGGCAAACCAGCGTGAACCTTGCCGATTTGCAGGCGAACGACATCCGCCAGGAGCATCTTGAACGATCGATCAAGGACCTGGGCTTCGGTTACCGGCGCAAGCGGAGCCATTTGCCCTTGGCCGACAAGGAGTACTCGGCGACTGAAGTGGCGCGCGCCGTTCTTGAAGTCTGGCGGGGGAAGGCCGCCGGGGAGAAGGATGAAGCGGATCTCTTCGGTCGGCTCTACAATAAGATTTTCAAGGACGACATCAACGGCGCGCAGGCCGTGCTGGCTATACAGATCATGCGCAAAGTGAAGAAAATCCGCGGCAAAGAGGCATTGTTCGCGGATCACCATCAATACAATGTTTTGTATGCCGAAACAAACGAACGGATAGGTCGCTTCTTTGACCAGGCCGGCGCCCGGCTCGGTAAGGTCATTCTTGACAACGTCTGCGGCGGCGAACTCGGGAATCTCGACAACAGCAAATACGCCAGCGCGTCCGATTATCTTGCCCGCGAGGGTGACGCCAAGATCCTGGCTGATTATGAGGTGTTCAAGAAAAAGAACGGCCCTCGGAACGACCTGACGTTGGACATGCCGCAGGCCCCCGATCAAAGACCGTCGAAGGATCCAGCGATGCCGACGGTGGAGGGCACGGCCAAGCAGTCATCCTCCCACGAACCCACGGCGCCCGTCGTCGTCGAGGTCAAGTGAAAGTGGACGGCCGGCACGTCGGGCGACGGCTCCGGATCGGTCGGCCCGTGTTCCGCTTGGGCAGGTATCTGGCGCGCCCCACCCACATGAAGCGGGCGAGGGACCTGCGGCGGCGGATGTCGACCGGGTTTGTCGCAGCGACGACCGGAACCCTCTTCGCACGAACGATGTCGAGCAAAGCCAAGGGAGCCCGCCAATGACGGCCCCCGCGCCGAAGACCCTGCTGGACGCGATCCAGTACGGATTGGCCGATGCCGCGAAGACGGCCGACGGCGTTGCGCCGCCGGCCGCCATCCTCTGGACCGACCCGGACGGGCAGTGGAGGCCCGTCATTGAGCCGCTGCGCAAGCTGGTGCCGCACCTGTATGCGCTGGGGCCCTATGACCCGGAGCACAAGATGGGGCCCGCGATCTGGCTGAAATGCGTCGTCGACCGCACGCTGCCCGATCTCGACCTGCCGGCGGATGCCATCCCCGTGCTGTACCTGCCGGGGGTGGCGCGTGCGGTGCTGCGCTCGGCTGAGGACTGTCCGCCCGCCCATCAGCCGCTGGTGGAGCTGTGCTACCGCGGCCAGATCTGGCATCACCGGAACGGCCGCGACTGGACCATCGAGGGAATCGTCGAGGGCGTGCTGGAGATCGACCTCGCCAGCGATCAGGCCACCCGCAAGGCGCTGCTGCGCATGCTGCCCAGGGTGGCGATCGAACCCGTGGTTTCGCTCCTCGGCCGCCGCATCGATGCGGAGATCCTGCTGAAGCTCGACGTGGAGGATCCGGTTGGTGATCTGCTGAGCTGGATGAGCGAACCGGAGGCATTCCGCCAGCGTTGCGACGACGGGAAATGGCAGTCCATCCGCCAGCTCTGGCTCAAGACCTACGGCTTCGATCCGGAGGCGGACGGCGTGACGGCGGCCGGTGACAAGCTGGTCAGTGACCAGTCGAAGGCGTGGGCGGGCGTCTGGCGGCGGTTCTGTGCCGCTCCCAAACTCTATCCGGGGCTGTCCAAGGTCCTGCGCATGTCCTACAAGGACCTGTTCGCCGGAAGCGACCGCAACCCGCGCTTCAATGAAGAAGGCGAGACCAAGCTGCGGGCCGGGCTGGAGACCGCAATCGGCCTGCCGCATCAGGACGCCTGCGACAAGATCATCGCCCTGGAAGCGGAGCACGCCGACCGACGCAATACCCCGTGGGCTGAACTGGGCGAGAGCCCGCTGGCTAACGCCTTGCAGCCGCTGGCCAAACTGGCCCAGATGGCGCGCTCTGGCCTGGGCGGTGCCAATGCCGCCGCGATGGCGGACGCCTATGCCGCCGACGGGTGGCGCTGCGATCGCACGGCGCTGGAGGCTCTGACCAGGGCGATGGCGGACAAGCCGCACGCCGGGCTGCTCTGTCGGGTCATCCGGGCCCTGTACCTGCCCTGGCTGGATCAGTCGGCCCGCCACCTCCAGGATCTGCTGGGGACCTCGGATACGACGGCAGCCGCGCTGGTCCATCCGTTTGCACCCCAAGCCGGGACCTGCTTCCTGTTCGTGGACGGACTCCGTTACGACGTCGCCATGGCGCTCAAGGAGCAGTTGGAGGGCCTGCAACTTCCCTGCACCGCAGGGCATCGCTTCGCGCCGCTGCCGACGGTCACGGCGACGGCCAAACCCGTCGCCATGCCGGTCGGGCAGATCATTGGGCCGGGCGGCGCACCGGAAGACTTCTGTCCCCACCTATCCGAAACGTCGACGGCCGCAGGCGTACAGAAACTGCGGCAGGCCCTGGAGCAGAAGGGCGCCGTAATCGTCTCGGCGGCGAATCCGCAGGGACCGGCCGGCACCGGCGACGTCGGATGGTGCGAGACCGGCAAGCTGGACGAGTTGGGGCACAAGCTTGAAATCGGCCTCGTCCGCCAAATCGAGGGCGAGTTGTCCGATCTGGTCACGCTGATCGACAGCCTTCTTTCGGTTGGCTGGCCCCGCGTGCGCGTCGTCACGGACCATGGCTGGCTGCTCATGCCGGACGGTCTACCGAAGGTCGATCTGCCAAAGTCCGTCACCTCGGCGAAATGGGCGCGCTGCGCCGCCTTGAAGGACGGCGCCTCGCCGGGTGCTATGACCTTTCCCTGGTACTGGGACCCTCATGTCCGCATCGCCATGCCGCCGGGGATCGGATCCTATTTGGCCAATGCCGCATACGCTCATGGCGGCATCAGCCCGCAGGAGTGCGTCATTCCCGAACTGACCGTTTCCCGTGGCGCCGTACCCATCTCGGCCACCATCAAGCAGGTGGCTTGGCGCGGTCTGCGCGTCCGGATCAAGGTCGAGACCTCCGCGCCGGGGCTGACCGTGGACCTTCGCCAGAAGCGGAACAATCCCGGCACCAGCATCGCTGCATCCGTCAAGGAGCTGAAAGACACCGGCGAGGCCAGCCTGGCGGTCGAGGATGACAGCAACATGGGCACGGCGGCCTTCGTCGTCGTGCTGGACACGGAAGGCAATGTGATCGCTGCGCAGATGACGACCGTCGGAGACGAATGATGACCATGGAAATGGACAGCCTGGACCGGCTTGGCGCTGCCGCCTTCGACGGCTTCCTCGTGCGCAAGGATCTGGTGCGCCGGTACGCCCGGCAATACCCAGTGCCGACCTACGTCGTCGAATTCCTTCTCGGCCGCTATTGCGCCAGCGTGGACGAGGAGGAGATCGCCGAAGGTCTGGAGATCGTCGAAAAGCAGCTCCGCGACCGGACGGTCCGCACCGGGACGGAGGAGTTGTTCAAGGCTCAGGCGCGCGACCGCGGCTCAGTCAAGATCATCGACATCGTCAAAGCGCGCCTGGATACCAAGAACGACTGCTACATCGCTGAGTTGCCCAGCCTGACGCTACGTGACGTGCGCATCGATGACAGCATCGTGCGCGAGAACGAACGCATGTTGACCGACGGCTTCTATGCTGAGGTCACTCTGTCGTACGATGCCGTCATTGCGCAGGAGAAGGCCGGCAGGCCCTTCGGGATCGAGGCGCTGCGCCCAATCCAGCTCTCCAAATCCGATGCGATGGAGGTGCTCGCCCGCGGCCGCGCCAAGTTCTCTACCCATGAATGGCTGGACTTCTTGATCCGCTCCGTCGGCATCGAACCATCCTCCCTCACGGATCGGGCGAAGCAGGTCATGCTGCTGCGCATGGCCCCCTTCGTGGAGGCGAATTATAACATTGTGGAGTTGGGCCCGCGCGGTACCGGCAAGAGCCACCTATTCCAGCAGATTTCGCCCTATGCCCACCTGATCTCCGGCGGCAAGGCCACGGTCGCCAAGATGTTCGTCAACAACTCGTCCGGCGAACGGGGTTTGGTCTGCCGCTATGACGTGGTCTGCTTCGACGAGGTCGCCGGTGTGTCCTTCGACCAGAAGGACGGCGTCAACATCATGAAGGGCTACATGGCCTCTGGCCAGTTCAGTCGGGGGAAAGAGAATATCCGGGCGGAGGGCTGCATCGTTATGGTCGGCAATCTTGATGTCGACCTGGAGCAGCAGCAAAAGATCGGACACCTGCTGAGTCCGCTGCCGCCGGAAATGCGCAATGACACGGCCTTCATGGACCGCCTCCACGCCTATGTCCCCGGCTGGGACTTCCCGAAGCTCAACCCGGCCGAGCACCTGACCGATCATTTCGGTCTGGTCAGCGACTTCCTCAGCGAATGCTGGAGCCGGCTACGCGGCGTCAACCGCATTCAGGCGCTGGAGCGCGTCCATCTCGGCGGGGCCCTGAGCGGTCGCGACATTGAGGCGATGCGCAAGACCTTCAACGGGGTCGCCAAACTGCTCTTCCCAGACCCTGAGATGCCGATCCCCGACGAGGATCTGGAGTGGATGGTCCGGTTGTCGCTCGAGGCGCGGCGGCGGGTCAAGGAGCAGCAGAAGCGTGTGTTCAAGAGTGAATTCCGGAACACGCACTTCAGCTATACCCTGGGAGCCGATGGGGTGGAACAGTTCGTCTCTACGCCCGAACTCCATAGCGACGAAGCCATCGAGAGCGATCCGCTGCCCCCGGGTCAGGTCTGGGCCGTCGGCGCCTCGGCTGAGACGGCGCCGGGCCTGTATCGGCTTGAAGTGACCTGTGGACCTGGAAGTGGCGTGAAGATTCTGAACCAGCCGACGCCGCCAGCATTCCGGGAGAGCGTCAGGGTCGGCGAACAGAACCTCTACGCCCGCTCCCGCGAGATGGTCGGCGATCGCAACCCGCGCGAGGAGGAATTCTCCATCCAGATGCGGGCGATGGACAGCGACAAGACTGGAGCCGGTCTGGGCCTTCCCGTTCTGGTCGCGCTTTGCGGTTCGCTGCTGGGTCGGAACAGCCGCGGAGGAACGATCGTGGTGGGCTCGCTGAACCTCGGCGGGTCGGTCGAACTCATTCCCAACGCGGTGCGCATAGCTGAATTGGCAGTGGACCGTCAGGCACAGACGCTCCTGATGCCGGTCAGCGCCCGCAAGCAGCTCAACGACCTTCCCGACGAGTTGTGGACCAGGATCAGCATTGAGTTCTACAAGGACGCGGCGGACGCGGTCTTCAAGGCGTTAGAGGATTGAACCTTTAACAGCCTGTCGGCCGGCTGCGGGCTCGCCTACAACGCATCACTGCCGGTGAAGGCGCTGGGCGACATCGACGTCTGGAAGGCGATCAGCCTGCCGACCACCTCCGCTGACGGCAGCCTCATGATGCTGGAAGCAGATGATACCAGAAGCGGATGCTTCTGGAAGTGTCAGTTCCGGAAGCGTCCGCTTCCAACGTGTCTCCGCGGTGAAAACAGGGCAATCCCATCTTCTCCGCGCGCGCGATCGGCACGCCTGAGAAGATGGGAGACGGATCATGTCCGAGAGCACAGACGAAAGCGGCACCACATCGGCGGCAGGAGCCACAACAGGGCACACGAACCAGATTTGCCCAGCGTGCACTCTGACCTGACGGCTCTGGGGTGGGCGATCCTCGATCCCTCGGTGGCCCGCGGCGAGCTGCCGCCCTCGGCACGAGCGATCCGCCCCATGGTCAACCGCAACAACAGCAGCGTGCTCCGTGCGG
>NZ_LGRA01000008.1:1048313-1104478 GCF_003116095.1 Azospirillum sp. TSO35-2 | reverse complement strand
AGGCGCGGGCCGGGCAGGGGGGCGGTCGCCAGCGGACCGGCGGGGTGGTCGGGGTGGGAGGGGGGCGGCGTCATCGCGCGATCACCGAGATCGAGGCGGCGGTGATGGCCAACTGGCTCAGGATGTTGCCGACCGCCTTGGTCACATCCAGCCCGTCGAAGGGACGTGGATCGCGCGGCACCACCAGGATGGAGCCCGGCGGGATCGTCTCCACCCGATGGTTCCAGGACGACAGCGACAGCGGTCGCGCCCGGCCGTCCGGCAGGACCAGGAAGCTGCGGCCGGTGTCGGCGTCGCGCGTCGTCCCGCCGGCCTCGCTCAGATAGTCGTCGGCGCTCTTGCCGCTGACGAACTGGGCGGATGTGGGGTGCAACACCTCGCCGGACACCGCGACGGTCAGCGGCCGTTTGGGGATCACGACGCGGTCGTCCGCCTCCAGCAGCGGGTCCAGCTCCGGCCGGGCGCGCAGCACGGCGGGGTCGGCCTCCACCACCACGCGGCCCAGCGGCTCCGCCCCGCGCAGTTGGGCGGCGAGCTGGCGGGCCAGCGCGATGTTTTCCGCCTTGACCGGTTCGCCCTTCTCGACCTCCAGCGCCAGGGTGCGTTCCAGCTCGCGCGCTTGGCGCTGGAACTGCTCCCGTTCGCGCTGGCGTTCGCTCTCGCGGGTCAGAACGGCGCCGGCGGGGTAGGCGTCGTCCAGCAGGCCGCCGGCCCGCGCGATCAGCGAGGACAGCGTCTCGCCCCGGCCGATGTCGTAGCGGCCGGGCCGCCGCACCGCACCCTGGATGGCGACGGCGCGGGCCTCCAGCGCCTGTGGCCGCGGGTTGACACGCAACGCGTCGCCGGGGCCGACGCCGACCTCCGCGCCGCGCCCCGGCTCCCGGCCGAGGTCGATGCCGCTGCGGGTGCCGGTGGCGCGGGTCAGCTCCAGCGCCGCCGGGTCGGCGTCGGCCGACAATCCGCCGGCGGCGGCGATCAGCGACGACAGCGGCGTCCGGTCGGCGACCGGGTACCCGCCGGGATCACGCACCGCGCCGCGCACCTGCACCGTCCGCTCACCGATCAGCGCGACGATGGCCGGGTCGAGCAGCGCCGACAGCAGGTTCGCGTCGTCGCCGTCCTCGGATTCCGGTGGGACCGCGTCGGGTGCTGCCTTGGTCGTCCCCTTCGCCGCGGCCGTCCTGGCGCCGCCGTCGGCGGGCGGCACCAGGGCGCGGATGTCGTCGACCGCGAACAGGTGGATGCGATCGCCGTCGGCAAGGCTGCGATCGGCCCGCCCGGCGGCGACCTCCTGCGGCGAGAAGGGCAGGAAGGCCCGGGTCAGGGTCCGGCGGTCGAATCGCTCGAGGACGCCCAGCAGCGGGTAGACGTCGCGCTTCAGCGCCTTGCCGCCGGCCAACGCCTGGCGCAGCGTGGCGCCGGCGGTCAACCGGTGGGTGCCGGGATGGCGGACATGGCCGATCAGTTCGTACTGGGCGACGGTCGAATCGACGATAGTCCCAGCCGCCGGATCGGGGTCGGCGGGGCCATCCGTGGCCCGGCCCGCCACCGGGTAGAAGCCGGGGCGCGGGACGCCGGCCAGCCGCAACACCGAATGGCGCAGGGCGAGCGGCAGGAGGTCGGGCACTGTGGCGAACAGCGGCGGGCAGGCACGGCGGGCACCGGTCAGCGTGGCGGCGGCGCGGGCCTGCGGACCGGTGGCGAGCGTCCCGTCCGGTTCCGCCGCCAGCGTCCGGGCCAACACCACCAGCCCGGCGCAGGTCTCATCCGGCGACGGCCGCCCGTCGCGCGACCGGGCGCTGCGCAGCAGGGCGAGCACCGGTTCGGCGGTGAGGAAGTCGACATCCTCCGCCCCCAGCACATACAGGGTGTCGCCTTCCGCCAGCCGACGGCGGTCGCGCCCGTTCAGCACCGCCGACAGATCGACCGGCCGCAGCCGCCGCGCGCCACTGCCCGGGTCGGTGGTCTCCAGCGCGGCGAAGGGCAGGTAGGGGGTGGGCTGCAGATCGGTGCGGGCGACCAGCCCGGCCAGCGTGCGCGTCGGGGGCAGGGCGCGGGGGCCGGGGCGCAGGACATGCCCCTCCAGCCGGACCTCGTTGCGGCGGTCCTCGCGCTGCGGCGCCAACAGCAGCAGGTCGCCGTCGCCGAAGCGGCGGGCGTCCGGATCGGCGATCTCCTCCGTCATCTCCTCGCCCGACGGGCCGATGCCGAACCGCAACAGCCGTGCCCGGCCGGGGCGCAGCGCACCACCGGCGAGGTCGCGCAGTTCCGCCGCCGACAGCGGGCCTTCGCCGGGACCGGTGTTCGGCGGCAGCTCGAAGATGCCCGGCCGCTTCACCGGTCCGGCGACGCCGACGGTGGCCCCCAGAGGCGGCACGAACAGGCGGTCGCCATCGCGCAGGGGCAGATCGGCGTTGCCGGCGCCCTGGCTGCCCGCCACCTGCAGCCCGTAGAGATCAATGACGGTGGGGGCCGCCGCCGGCCCGCTCCGCAGCAGCCGGATGGCGCGCAACGAGCCGGTGCGCTCGACCCCGCCGGCGGCGGACAGCGCGTCCAGCACGGTGGCGAAGGCGCTGACCTCCTGCCGGCCGGGGCGGCGCACCGCGCCGGTGACCACCACTCCGATCCGCCGCACCTCCGCCAGCGAGGCGAAGCTGTCGGTGTTGGGCCATGTCGCGGCGACGGCCGCCGCCAGCTCGCGCCGCAGCCCGTCCAGCGTCAGCCCGGCGGCGGTCACCGGGCGCAGGTCGTCGACCAGCAGTTGACCGTTGCGGTCGATGGGAAAGCGCTTGCTGAAGGATTTCTGGCCGCGCAGCGTCACCAGGAGCGCGTCGCCGGTGTTCAGCACATAGTCGCCCTGGATCGCGCCGGGCGCCACGTTGTCGCCGGTCCCCGGCTCGGCGGTGGCGGCGAACAGGTCGTAGCCGAACTGGCGCAGCGGCTCGCCGGCACGGGCGGAGAAGGCGGATTCGAGCGGCGACGGTTGCGGCAATGGAGGATCGCTGCGCGTCGGCCCGGCGGCCAACACGGCGCACGCCCACAGCATCAGCGCCGTCCCCGGCGCCAGACGGGCGAATATCCTGCACGCAGCAGACAACATCGGATGTCAAACAACCCCAATCACCACCCGCACGGCGCGAACAGTGAGCAAAGAACACTATTGCGTGCGATTCGGCGAAAGGCAATGCCCTGCATCCGGGGCGCCATGCAAAAGGGCGGGATCCGCCGCTGCGGCGCCGGGGCTATCATCGCCGCACCCTGCCGCCGCAACGGGGTGCTTCCGCCCCGATTGCGCGGCTTTGCCAAGGATACACCCGGCGTGATCGTCATCCACAGCGAAGAGCATCGGCTCCAGTCCGGCCGGTCCGAACTGAACGATGGGCAACTCGTTCCCTGCTATGAGAAGCCGGCGCGCGCCGACATCGTCCGCGCCCGCCTCGACGCGGTCGGGGTCGGCCCGATCGTCGAACCCACCCGCCACGGTCTGGCGCCGCTGGAACGGGTCCACGACGCCGGCTATCTCGGCTTCCTCCAGACCGCCTGGGACGAGTGGGTGGCGGAGCACAGCGCCGACATCGACGCCCTGCCGCTGAACTGGGTGGCGCCGGGCATGACGCGGCGGCGGGTGCCGCGCTCCATCGACGGGCGGCTCGGCCACTACTCGTTCGACGCCGGCACGCCGATCACCGCCGGCACCTGGCGCGCTGCGACGGCCGCCGCCGACTGCGCGCTGACCGGGGCCGACCGGCTGCGCGCCGGCGACCGCGGCGCCTTCGCCCTGTGCCGACCGCCGGGACACCACGCCGGCCACGCCTTCTACGGCGGCTATTGCTTCCTGAACAACGCGGCGGTCGCGGCGCAGTCGCTGCGCGACGGCGGCGCGGCGCGGGTGGCGGTGCTCGACGTCGACTACCACCACGGCAACGGCACGCAGGAGATCTTCTGGGAGCGCGGCGACGTGCTGTTCGTGTCGCTGCACGCCGACCCGGCCGACGAATTCCCCTATTTCTGCGGCCACGCCGACGAAACCGGGGCCGGGGCGGGCGAGGGCGCCAACCTGAACCTGACGCTGCCCTGGGGCACCGACTGGGCGGTCTACGGCGCGGCGCTGGACGTCGCCGCCCGGCGCATCCGCGCGTTTGCGCCGGACGCACTGGTGCTGTCGCTGGGCGCCGACACCTACGGCGGCGACCCGATTTCACGCTTCCGTCTGCTGTCGGAGGATTTCCTGCGGATGGGCGCCGCCATCGCCGGCATCGGCCTGCCGACGCTGTTCGTGATGGAGGGCGGCTATGCCGTCGACGATCTCGGCGTCAACGTCGCGAACGTGCTGACCGGCTTCACGAACGCGTGACCCGATCGCCGCGCCATTGCCGAAGCGGCCGATTCGTCCTAAATTTCGGATAGGTTCGGCCGCGTGAAGGACGCCGGCGGTGGCTGTCGACGTTTCCATATCCAGCCTGTCCATCGGGACCTACGCCACCCCCCGCACAACGACCATGCGGGGGGACGGCAAAACCGCGCCCTCCGGCAAGGACGCCGCGGCGGACGGCGGTGGTTCGGGCAAAGCCTCGTCCGCGACCACGGTGACGCTGTCCGACGCCGCGCAGCAGCAGGTCCAGAAGCTCAAGCAGGCCGACACCAGCGTCCGCCAGCACGAGGCGGCGCACCAGGCGGCCGGCGGCAGCAACGCCGGCGGTGCCTCCTTCACCTACACCCGCGGCCCGGACGGCAAGAACTACGCCACCGCCGGCGAGGTGCCGATCGACATCAGCCCGGAGGGGGAGCCGGCGGCCACCATCGCCAAGATGGAGCAGGTCAAGGCCGCGGCCCTCGCCCCCGCCGATCCCTCGGCGCAGGACGTGCGCGTCGCCGCCCAGGCCGACGCCGCCAAGCTGCAAGCCCAGGCGGAGCAGCGCCAGCAAGGGGGCGGGCCGGGTGCCGGCGGCAGCTCCGTCCGCGCCAGCGCCACCGCCGCCTATGGCGCGGCGCAGGCGCTGGGGCGGTCCGACGGCCAGCGCGGGAGCGGACTGGTGGTGTGACGGACGGGCGGGGGCGTCGGGCGCCCCCGCCGCCCGCGTCAGCGCCGCGGCGTCGTCTCGCCGTCCAGGGTCAGCAGGGCGCCGTACAGCTCCGGCCGGCGGTCGCGGAACAGGCCCCAGGAGGCGCGCTGTGCGGCGATGCGGTCGAGGTCGAAGCTGGCGGTCAGCACGGCCCGGCTCTCGCGGTCGGCCTGCGCCACGATCTCGCCCTGCGGCCCGGCGATGAAGGACGAACCGTAGAAGGTCAGCGCGCAGCTGTCCCCCTGCTCGACTCCGACCCGGTTGGAGGCGACCAGCGGCATCAGGTTGGCGCCGGCGTGGCCCTGCATCACCCGCGTCCAGTGGCCCTGGCTGTCGATCGAGGCATCCTGCGGCTCCGACCCGATGGCGGTGGGGTAGAGCAGGATCTCGGCCCCCTTCAACGCCATGACGCGGGCGGTTTCCGGGAACCACTGGTCCCAGCAGATGGCGCAGCCGACGGTGGCGTAGCGGGTCTTGAACACCGGAATCCCGGTGTCGCCGGGGCTGAAATAGTACTTCTCCTGATAGCCCGGGCCATCGGGGATGTGGGACTTGCGATAGACGCCCAGCACGCTGCCGTCGGCGTCGACCATCGCCATCGAGTTGTAATAGGCGTTGCGCGCCCGCTCGAAGAAGCTGACCGGGATCACCACCGACAGTTCGCGGGCCAGCGCGCTCATCCGCTCGATCACCGGATGGCCCTCGGCCGGGGCGGCCAAGTCGAACAGCGACTGCTTCTGGTCCTTGCAGAAATAGGGCGTCTCGAACAGCTCCTGCGGCAGGATGATCCGGGCACCCTTGCCGGCGGCTTCGCGAATCAGCGATTCGACGCCGTCGACGTTGGCGGCGCGATCCCAACTGCACGCCATCTGGGTCGCGGCGACGGTGACGATACGGGGCGGGGCGGCGGTCATGGCGGGCGCTGGCTCCTCTTGTCCGTGCGTTTGCGTTGAGGTGATCGGGGGTTGTGTGACCAAAGGCCGCGGCGAAAACAAGCAACCTTAACGGTTTGTCGAAACTTTTAGCGAAATATTCACATTCGGCCGCTGCTTTGATGCGTATTTGAGACGTATCGGGCAAGTAAAGGCCACAGTCTTTGCAGTGTTGATGTGGCCTCTCATATCGGGATATGGGGTTGCGGGCGCTCTTGAAAAAGATCGGTCCAATGCGCTGCGGAGCATCGGGGGATTTTACGGATCGCTTCTGTTTTAGCTTCCTGGGCGTTGATGCTGATCAGCGACATATCATTGCATGTCTGACAGCGCAGCCTGCGCATTTGATTTGCGCTTTGCGTGCAGCACGTTATGATTGGATTGACGCAGCCATGCCCGCTCGTGCCAAGGTGGCGGTGTCCCCGTTGGTCGTGACGCCCCCTCGCGGGGCCGAGTCGGTGAACGGGATGGTTGTGGGCACGGGAACGACGGCAGAGAGATTGTCGGTATGGAGGGGTCTGTCAAGGGGTGGGAGCCCGCAAACCCCGGTGATTCGGGGAGTGCGGCCGGTTCGGACGACGGTGCGTTATCGTTCGTCGTCCGCGAGGTGAACCGCGCCTTCGCCCGCGCCCTTCAAACGCGCATCGCGCGGTCGGGCGTCAGCATGGGGCAGTGGTTCTTCCTGCGCGCCCTGTGGGAAGAGGACGGGCTGACCCAGCGCGAGTTGAGCCACCGCGTCGGCATGATGGAGCCGACGACCGTCACCGCTGTGAACGTGATGGAAAGCCAGGGGCTGGTCCAGCGGGTGCGCAACACCCACGACCGCCGCAAGATGAACATCTTCCTGACCGACAAGGGGCGGGAGTTGCGCGACGCCATGATGCCCAGCGCGGCGGAGATCGCCGCCCTCGCCATCGACGGCATCGCGCCGGCGGAGTTGGCGTTGACTCTCGACGTGCTGCGGCGGGTCGGTGCGAACCTGAACGCCGTGTCGGCCGCCGCCAGGGAAGCGGGCGAGCACGAAGCGTGAGTTGACGGGGGATGGTGCCGGTGTCGGTGCCCCATGGTCCCAAGCGGCCGAACCCCGATTGCCGGCGTCTCAATGCGCTCCCCGCGAAGGCGGGGATCAAGCCCTTTTCAGAACGAAGCCAAACGGGTAAGCCGGGATCGCGTCGGCATGGGAATGGCGGGCGCCATGGTTGGGCTCACCAAAGGGCATGGCGACAGCGCGAACCGCCGCCGGGTGTCCCGAAGGCTCAGTCGTCGTCCGGATCGGGCGGCGGCGGCAGGCTGGCGCCGGTCAGGTTGGCGCCGGTGAAACGGGCGTCGCGGATGTTGGCGTCGCTCAGGATCGCGCCGGTCAGGTTGGCGTTGCTGAAGTCGCAGCCGGCCAGATTGGCGCCGCGCAGGTTGGTGCGGACGCAGGAACTGCCGGTCAGCCGCGCCCCGGTCAGGTTCGCCGCCCACAGCCGGCCGGTCGGCTGGCCGTCCGGTCCCTTGATGTCGACCCAGCCGATGCCGGCGCCGTCCAGCCGCGCGCCGTCCATGTTGGCGCTGCGCAGGTTGGCGCCGTCGAGGATCGCCCCGGTGAAGTCGGCATCGGCCAGGACCGCTTCGGAGATGTCGCACATGATCAGCAGCGACTCGCGCATCTTGGCGCCGCTGAGGTTGGCCCGCTTCAGGTTGGCGCCGGACAGGTTCACGCCGGACAGGTCGATGTGGGTCAGGTCGGCGCCGGTCAGGTCGGCGCGGGCGCCCATCGTCCCGTTGGTGTTGATCCAGGTGTAGTGGCTGTGCAGCGCCTGCTGGATCTGGACCGAGAAGTTGTCGGCCGACCGGGCCAGGTTGGCGCCGGTGGTGTCGGCCCCGGCCAGATCGGCGCCCTCCAGCTTGGCGCCTTGCAGGTCGGCGTTGCGCAGGTTGGCGCCGGCCAGCATCGCCCCGGTCAGGTTGGCGTCGCGCAGAACCGCCCCTTGCAGGTTGACGCCCGACATGTTGCTGCCGCGCAGGTCGGCGCGGGCGAGGTTGCAGCTTTTCATGCTGGCGCGCATCAGCGTGGCGCCGGTCAACAGCGCGCCTTCGCAGTCGGCGCCGTTCATCGACACGTCGGTCAGGTCGGCGCCCGACAGGTTGGCGTTGGTCAGCGAGGCGTCGTCGAAGTCGCTGCCGGCCAGGTCGGAACGGACGAAATCCAGCCCCCGGCCGCCGCCCTTGCCGCCGGGGCCGCCATACAGCAGGGCGCCGCCGCGCAGGTCGGCCTCTTTCAGGATGGCGCGCTTCATCTTGGCGCCGCGCATGTGGGCGCCGCGCAGGTCGGCGCGGTAGAGGTTGCAGCCGGACAGGTCGGCCTTGGTCAGGTGCGCCGCGAACAGGTCGGCGGTGCTGAGGTTGGCGTTGGACAGGTCGCAGTGGGACAGGTTGGCGCCGGACAGCTTGGCCTGCGCCAGATTGACCCCGGACAGGTTGGACCCCTCCATGTTGGACATGGTCAGGTTGGCGCGCGAACCGCCCGACTTGTTCTTCAGCCAGCGCTCGTGCTTTTCCAGCACGGCAACCAATTCGTGCGGTGTCATCGGTCCGGTCCGGTCTGCCTGGTTGCGCTCCCCATCGATAGACCAGTGTCGGAAAATATTCTATGCCAAAGGTTAAGGCTGGGCCAAAGGTTAAGGCCGGGCCAAAGGTTAAGGCAAGGCTGTGCCGGCGACCGCTTGGCGCGGCGCGCGTCCGGCCCCATCTGCGGATGCGGCTGGAAAACGCCTTGGGAATGAGAGGATTGCGATCATGTCCGCTGGACACACCGTCGCGGCGTTCGACGCCGAACTGGCCGCCCTGCGGGCGACCGTCGACCGCATGGGCGAGCTGGTCGAACGGCAGTTCGCCCACGCGCTCGAGTCGCTGGCCGGCCCCGACGCCGACGTCGCGGCGGAGGTGCTGAAGGGCGACGCCGAGATCGACCGGCTGGAGGTCGAGGTGGAGGCGATGACCGTCCGCCTGCTGGCCCTGCGCCAGCCGATGGCCAAGGATCTGCGCGAGATCATCGCGGCGCTGAAGATCGCCTCCAACCTGGAGCGCATGGGCGATTTCGCCGGATCGGTGGCGAAGCGCGCGGTCACCCTGGCGACTCTGCCGGTGGCGCCGCCGGTGTCGTCGCTGATCCGGATGGGCCGCACGGTGCAGGAGATGATCGGCGACATGCGCCGCGCCTACAGCACCCAGGACGCCGATCTGGCGGCCGCCGTCCGCGACCGCGACGGCGAGGTCGACGACGCCTACACCAGCCTGTTCCGCGAGTTCCTGACCTACATGATGGAGGCGCCGGCGCAGATCACCGGCTGCACCCACCTGCTGTTCGCCGCCAAGTCGATCGAGCGGATCGGCGACCACGCCACCAACGTCGCCGAGAATGTCAGCTTCCTGGTCAAGGGGCGGCTGCCGGCGGACGAGCGGCGCAAGGGTGACCTCAGCAGCTACGCCGTGGCGCCGCCGTCCGAAACGGCCTGAGGTTTCCGGCCTGAAGCGACCGCGTCACGACCGCTGGCGCAGCCGCTCCAGCAGGCCCTTGGTGGCGAAGCCGTCGGGGATCTCGCCGATGGAGCCCTGGAAGCGGCGCACCGCGTTGCGGGTGTTGGCGCCGACGATGCCGTCGGCGCTGCCCGGCTCCAGCCCCAGGGCGGCCAGCCGTTGCTGCAGGTCGATCCGCTCGTCCTTGCTCAGCGCCTGCTCCTGGCGCGGCCAACTGCCCAGCACGCCGGGGCGGCCGGCCATGCGGTCGGCCAGCAGGGCGACGGCCAGCGCGTAGCTGGTCGACGGGTTGTAGCGCATGATCGCGCGGAAATTCTCGCGCACCAGGAAGGCCGGCCCCTGGTGCCCGGCGAGCACGATGATCGCCGCCGGGGCATCGCCCGTCAGCTCCGCCCCGCCGGCCGGGACCACGCCCATCCGCCGCCATTCCGACACCGGCTTGACGATGGTCAGCTCCGCCTGGTCGTAGGGGAAGCCGCCGGGCAGCCGCACCTCCTGGCCCCAGGGCTCGCCGGGTTTCCAGCCGTTGGCCAGGACGAACTTGGCGGTGGAGGCCAGGACGTCGGGCATGCTGTTCCAGATGTCGCGGTGGCTGTCGCCGTCCTCGTCCACCGCGTTCTTCAGGAAGACGGTCGGCATGAACTGGGTCTGCCCCATGGCGCCGGCCCAGGACCCGGTCATGCGTTCGGGCGCGATGTCGCCGGAATCGAGGATGCGCAGGGCCGCCAGCAGTTCCGACCGGAAATAGCTGGCGCGCCGCCCCTCGTAGGCGAGCGTGGTCAGCGCGTCGATCACCGAGAAGTTGCCGGTCGATTTGCCGAAATCGGATTCGACACCCCAGAAGGCCGTCAGGATCTCCGCCGGAACGCCGGTGCGGCGGGTGATGCGATTCAGCAACGCCGCGTGTTCCTGCATCTTCTCCCGGCCGGCCTGGACACGCTTTTCATTCACGGCGCTGTCCAAATACTGCCACACTTGCCGGGTGAACTCGGGTTGGCTGGAATCCAGTTCGACGACGCGGTCGGACAGTTGCACGCGCTGGAAGGCGCGGTCGAAGGTCTGGGCGCGGATGCCCTGGCTCATCGCCTCGGTGCGCAGCGCGGCCAGCCATTGCGGGAAGGGCACGGCCGGTTGGGCGACCGCCGGGGTCAGCGGCGCCTGGGTCGCACCTTGGGCGGCGGCCTGGGTCGCCGGGACACCGGTCGAGGCGACCGGCGCGGTGACGCCGGTGCTCTGGCAGCCGGCCACGAGGAGCGTGGCGAGAAGGAGGCGGGCGGAATGACGGGGCGGGAATCGCATGCGCTCGACCGTGGTCTCTGGGGAAGCCGGAGCGTGACCCTAGGGCGCCGGGCCGCGCCGCTCAACCGCGAAATCGGTAACCCTGGGATTGGGCGGCCGTCGCGCTTGCACAGCCGGCGGACCGGTCCATATCTCAAGTCATGCCGACAGTTTCACGCGCCGTTCGGCGTCTCTCGTCCGCCGCCGGACCCTCACCTGGAACCCGGCCGTCGCCGGCCGCGTTGATCGGGTGATGACGGTTCGCGGTGATGACCTGAGGAGAGCGGCCCGACGACGCCAGTTCGACAACATCGAGTTCCACACCATCGATTCGACAGCGGTGGCTCGATCGCGGTGGTTCGATCCGGGACCGCCTTCTGCCACGGAATGCCAAGGGTGTCGACGCCATGAAAATCGTGATCTTCGGCTTGACCACCGGGTACCGCCGCGACGGCGGGCACAATGTGCGCTGGCGCGCGCTGATCCAGGCGCTGGCCAACCGGGGCCATCGCGTGGTCGCGGTGGAACGCGCCGGGCCGGACGCCGCGTCCGACGCGCCCTGGGCGATTCCCGGCGGCGACGTGCTGACCTATCAGGATTGGGACGCCGTCGCGGTCGAGGCTGCGGCCCAGGCCGACGATGCCGGGGTGGCGCTGGTCGTGGCGCATGGGCCGGACGCCCGCGCCGCCGCCGACCTCGTCCGCAACTCCAAGGCGGTGCGCCACGCGCTCTACGATCCGGAGGCGCCGGTCACCCTGGCCGCGCTGGAGGCCGGGGAGACGGTGGCCCATCTGCCGGCCGACGGGCTGGGCGGCTTCGACATCGTGCTGGCCTCCTGCGGTGGGCCGGCGCTGGAACGCTACCGGGGCAAGGCCGGGGCGACGGCGGTGGCGCCGCTCTATCCCTGGATCGTGCCGGAGGCGCACAAGGCCGGCGATTTCCGGCGCGAGTATCTGGGCGACCTCTGCTGCATCGTCGCCGGACCCGAGGGCATCCGCGAGGGGCTGGACCGCTTCTTCATCGATCCGGCGTTGCGGTTGACCCGGCGGCGCTTCGTTCTGGTCGGCGCCGACCTGCCGGACGGCGTGCCGAAGGCGTCCAACATCCTGACCTTCCCCGACCTCGACCCGGCGCAGCACGCCGACGTGCTGGCCTCGGCCAATCTGGCGCTGACGCTGGCGCGCGACGACGAGCGGCGGATCGGCTGGTGCCCGTCGGACCGGCTGTTCGCCGCCGCCGCCTGCGGCTCCGCCATCGTCGCCGACCAGTGGGACGGGCTGGAGAACTTCTTCGAGCCCGGCCGCGAGATCCTGGTGGCCGCCCAGACCGACGACGTCACCACGGCGATGATGCTGCCGCGCGACCACCTGACCGATTTGGGACGCCGGGCGCGCAAGCGGGTGCTGGCCGAACACAGCGCCGAGCGGCGGGTGCAGGAACTGCGCAGCATCCTGGACCTGAAGGGTGGCGGCGACGACTGAACGGAACGCCGGCCGGGACGCGCCACACCGGACGCGCCATACGGAACGAGTTGATGCGGAACCAGGGGGAGCGGTCTATCGTCCGCTCCCTTTGTCGTTCTTGTGTTTCCCATCCTGGCCAGGGAGAGCCGCTGTCCGATGCCGTCCGTCACCATCCGCCCCGCCGTCGAGGCCGATTGTCCAACCATCCTGCGGTTCGTCCACGAACTGGCGGCGTTCGAGAACGAGGCCGACGCGGTCAAGGCGACCGAGGAGGATTTCCGCCGCGACGGCTGGGGAGAGCAGCCGGTGTTCGAGGCGTTGATCGCCGAACTGGACGGCGTGCCGGTCGGTTTCGCCCTGACCTTCCGCAACTTCTCGACCTGGGAGGGGCGGCCGGGCCTGTTCGTCGAGGACCTCTACGTCACGCCGGACGCGCGGCGCTACGGCGTCGGGCGCAGGCTGCTGGCCACGGTCGCCCAACGGGCGGTCGAACGCGGGTATCGCCGCGTGGACCTGAACGTGCTGGACTGGAACCCGGCGCGCGGCTTCTACGACCGGATCGGCTTCCGGCAGATGAAGGAATGGCTGCCCTATCGCCTGAGCGGCGACGCGCTGGCGGCCCTGGCCGTGGAGGGGTGACGACGCCTGGCGGCGGGAACCCGGGCGGGAGATCAGGCGGCGCGGTTGAGGGCGGTCGTGCCGATCATCTCGGCATAGTCGGCGCGCTCCGAACGCAGGCTGGACAGCAGATCGACCAGGCTGTCGCGGACGAAGGCGTCGTCCTGCTCGACGATCGTGTCCTCGGTCAGCCGGATAAACTCGTTGAGAAGTGCAATGTGGGCCACGGACGATGCGGTGATCTTCTTCGAGTTGATGGCGTCGATCATGTAATTCTCCCTTGGCCTGAGCATTCCCGATGTCTCAATAGAGCCATCGGCTCGGTTAACGACTTCCTAACGGAGCTATGCGGCAGGTCGTATCTTGAGGGGTACTTCCGATCTTTGGGCATAGTGTCTATGACTATCCCGATGAGTTACCCCTTCCGCTTCAAATCGCGGCTTGAATCCTGCTGCATAGGGTGAGGTGGGACACGGTGACGTCTGCTGTGCCCACTCTCAACACCTGTCGCTATGTCCGGTTGCTCAGAGCGCCCGAGGGAATTGGAGGGAGTGTCTACCAAAGGGTGCAGTCCCGCCACCCGTTGGATGGACGAATGGTGGTGCCACCGGCACGGGCGCGCCCTTCCGGGAGAGCCCGCGCCGGGAGCGGGCGCTGTCGGCGGAACGCGGAGATCAGGCGGCGCGACGGCTGGCGTCGAGCCGGTCGCGGCCGTCGGCACGCTCCAGCGCGCGGGCGACGAGGTCGTCGAACAGGTCGCCGACGTGAACGGCCGGGGCGGGCCGGTCCAGCCGCGCGCCACGGCTGGCGACCATCGGGCCCTCCATCAGGACGGAGCCTTCCTCGCCGGGACCGAGGACACGCCAGCCGCGGCTTTTCATGTCGGCGACGCGGGTCCGGGCGATGAACGCGCGGATATGTTCCGGTGCGAGATCGTTCATGGTTGAAGTCCCCCAATCGTCACGGTCGCCGTCGCGATGCGGCGTTCCGAACCCGAATCCCGGACCCCATTTCCGGGGCGACACGTCCAGGGCAACATCGGGCCGTTCCAAGAAAGCGTACGGAAGAAGAAGGAACACAACAAGAACAAATTAGGGGAGCCGGCAAGGTTTCGTCGGATGTCGCCCCTGCGGCGGCCGGGGAACCTTGGCTGTTCCCCTTGTCGTTCGGCCGTCCACTCCAAAGATCAGGCTGGGCGGGAGCGATTGCAACCCGCCCCTTCGAGATCAAAAGCGGCGATCAGGAAAGGTCCAGCCATGAGCGGCGTCCGCACCGAAACCGACAGCTTCGGCCCCATCGAGGTCCCCGCGGACCGTTATTGGGGCGCGCAGACCCAGCGCTCCCTGCAGAATTTCCGCATCGGCGGCGAACGCATGCCGCCCGCGCTGGTCAGCGCCCTGGGCATCCAGAAACGCGCGGCGGCCGTCGCCAACATGAAGCTGGGCGCGCTCGACCCCACGCACGGCGTCGCCATCATCACCGCGGCGGAGGAGGTGATCGACGGCCGGCTGGCCGACCATTTCCCGCTGGTGGTGTGGCAGACCGGCTCCGGCACCCAGTCGAACATGAACGCCAACGAGGTGATCGCCAACCGCGCCATCGAGCAACTGGGCGGCACCATGGGGTCGAAGACGCCGATCCATCCCAACGACCACGTCAACATGGGGCAGTCGTCCAACGACAGCTTCCCCACCGCGATGCACATCGCCGCCGCCGACCAGATCGTCCACAGCCTGATCCCGGCGCTGGAGCGTCTGCGCACCGCGCTGGACGCCAAGGCCGGGGCCTTCGAGGACATCGTCAAGATCGGCCGCACCCACCTGCAGGACGCCACGCCGCTGACGCTGGGGCAGGAGTTCTCGGGCTATGCGGCGCAGGTGTCCTACGGCATCGGCCGGCTGCGCGGGTCGCTGCCGCAGCTCTACCGGCTGGCGCAGGGCGGCACGGCGGTCGGCACCGGGCTGAACGCCAAGCCGGGCTTCGCCGAGGCCTTCGCCGAGGAGGTGGCGGCCTTCACCGGTCTGCCCTTCGTCACGGCGGAGAACAAGTTCGAGGCGTTGGCGACCCATGATTCGCTGGTCGACGTCCACGGCCACCTGAACACGCTGGCGGTGTCGCTGATGAAGATCGCCAACGACATCCGCATGCTGGGCTCCGGCCCGCGGTCGGGCATCGGCGAACTGTCGCTGCCGGAGAACGAGCCGGGATCCTCGATCATGCCCGGCAAGGTCAACCCGACCCAGTCGGAGGCGATGACGATGGTCTGCGCCCAGGTGATGGGCAACCACACCACCGTGACCGTCGCCGGCGCCACCGGCCATTTCGAGCTGAACGTGTTCAAGCCGGTGATCGCCTACAACGTGCTGCAATCGATCCGCCTGCTGGCCGACGCGGCGGTCAGCTTCACCGACAACTGCGTCGTCGGCATCGAGGCCAACCGCGAGCGGATCGCCAGGCTGGTGGCCGACAGCCTGATGCTGGTGACCGCGTTGAACCCCCACATCGGCTATGACAACGCCGCGAAGATCGCCAAGAAGGCCCACAAGGAAGGGACAAGCCTAAAGGAGGCCGGACGGGCGCTTGGACTCCTGACGGATGAGCAATTCGATCAATGGGTTCGCCCCGAACGGATGGTTGGTCCCGGCTAAGCTCCGGGTTAGGGTGGGGCCGTGCCGGTGTTGCGGTGCGGTCCCGGTCCCTATCATGGGTGCGTGCGTGATCATGAAGAAGCGTTCGGTGCTGATCGCCGGCCATCCGACCAGCGTCTCGCTGGAGGAGGAGTTCTGGGACGCCTTGAAGGCGGTGGCCCAGGCGCGCGGCCTGTCGGTGAACGCCCTGATCGAGGAGATCGACCAGACCCGCACCGGCAACCTGTCCAGCGCCATCCGCGTCCATGTGCTGAAGGCGGTGCAGGCCCGGCCGCCGGGGTCGGACGGCTGAAGCGGCGGGAACGGCGGCGGGAGCGGGTGAAGAGCGGGGGCTGGGCGCGATCCGTGGCGGGTGGACACCCGACCCGTGCCAGCGTACACGGGTGCGGGCCAGCCGGCTCCCCCCTTGGTTTGCGAACGCCCGACCATGCCGCCCGACGCCTCCTCGCTCGACTTCTTCGCCTTCGCCTGGTTCGTGATCAGCTGGGTCGGCTTCACCGTCATCCAGGACCATCTGCTGACCGGCCGCCGCATGGTCAACCAGCATCTGAAGGTGGTGCGCCGTCACTGGATCGAGCGGATGCTGGAGCGCGACAACCGCATCATCGATTCGCAGTTGGTCGGCCACATCATGCACAGCTGCACCTTCTTCGCCTCCACCAACATGCTGGTGCTGGCCGGTCTCGTCGGCTCGTTCGGCGCGATGGACCATGCGCAGGAGCTGGTGTCCAACCTGTCCTTCACCGTGAAGACCACGCGCCAGCTGTTCGAGATCAAGATGCTGCTGATGGTGGTGATCTTCACCTTCGGCTTCTTCAAGTTCACCTGGGCGCTGCGCCAGTACAATTACTGTTGCGCCCTGATCGGGTCGGCGCCGATGCCGCCGGTCGCCCGTGACGACCGCAAGTTCATCGCCGCCGCCATCAGCGAGGCGCTGACCCTGGCGATCACCGCGCTCAACGGCGGCATGCGCTCCTATTACTTCGCGCTGGCGGCACTGGCCTGGATCATCGGTCCGGTTCCATTCCTGCTCGCCACCACCGCCGTCATCGTGGTTCTTACCCGTCGGCAGGCATTTTCTGCCACGGAGAAGGTCATCCGCGTTCAGACCGACTGGTTGGAGAGAAACGATTCAAGCGAACGTAAATAACAAATAAAATACCACGCGAAAGAAGAGATCTGCGACAGAATATCCTCTACCCTGACGCGAGCTGGGGTGTTTCAGTGTCATCGTTGTGCAACGCACCGCGACGACCGTCCAGGAACGCAGGAAGAGTGAGGGCGACGATGAACGCCGATACCGCAGTGGCCATCATGGAATCGCTGGACGAGGCCGAAGACCTGTTGCGCCGCATGCGGCTGCGCGACGGCCGGCCGGGCCGCGACGCGCTGGCCCGCAACCGGGAACTTCTTGAGGCCGCACGCCGCCGCCTCGAACAGGTCCACGCCGTCCAGCGCTTGGGCGATTTCGCACCAGCGCGGGCGTAACCGGCACGCGTCGGCCGAGCGCGGCATCCCGAACGAGCGGGCCTGCCGTCAGCCTTTCAGCAGCACCTTGCCGCCGCTGCGCACCCGCGACCAGTCCTTGGCGAAATAGCCGAAATCGCGGGACGGCCGGCTGAACAGGAAGCCCTGGGCCAGGGGCACGTTCAGGTCGGTCAGCAGGTCGGCGTGCACCTGTTCCTCCACCTGTTCGCCGATCAGTTCCAGGCCCAGTTGCCGGCAAACGTCGACCATCGACCGCAGCATCGCCATGTCGCGCGGGCTGTTCACGGCGCCGCGCACGAAGGCGCCGTCGATCTTGGCGTAGTCGGCCTGGATGCCATAGAGCGACTGGAACGAGGTCGAACCGGCGCCGACATCGTCCAGGCAGATGCGGAAGCCGGCCTGCCGCAGCTTCTGCAGCACGTCGTTCAGCTTGGCGATGTCGGTGACGATCACGGTTTCCGTCACCTCGACCAGCAGCTTCTGCGCCAGGCCGCCGTAGGGCTCCACCACCGACAGGAACTGCTTGAGGAAGATCGGGCTCATCAGCGTCTTGGCCGACAGGTTGATCGCGACGTCCGGCAGCTTCGGTTCCTTGCGAAAGGCCTGCAGCGTCTCCAGAACCGTCTGGGTCAGCAGAAGGTCGAAGTCGTAGATCAGCCCGACATCCTCGGCGAAGGTGATGAAGTCGGTCGGCGAACTGCCGTCGATGCGGGTCAGCGCCTCCAGGTGATGGACGGCACCGGTGGCGATGTCGACGATCGGCTGGTAGACGACGATGAAGTCCTTGTTGTCGATGGTGGCGCGCATCTGGCCGATCCGCTCCACCGCGCCGGCCATCATCCGGTTGGCGCCGTCCTCCAGGCTGGAGATGGTGAACTCCCCGCCCTGGGCGGAGGCGAAGGCCTGCACCGTGTAGACCAGCGCGCGCGCCGCGTCGGCGGCGTCCAGCGTGTCGTCGGCCATGTCCAGCGTCCAGGACCGGATGCCGCCGGGCAGCGCGCCGCCCGCCGCCTCGATGATCTGGGCGATGTGGCCCTGCACCTCGCGCCCGTCGATGTCGGCGGCGTGGACGATGCCGTAGCGGTCGCCCGACAGTTGCCCGGCGCTGTCGCCGTCGGCGGAAATGCCGCGCAGGTAGGCGTCGATGCCGGCGCGCACCTCCTCCGCCGCGCCCTCCGGCATCGCGTCGACCATCGCCTGCAACCCTTCGACCAGCAGCAGGGTCAGCCCCTGTTCCAGGCCCCTCTCGCGGGCGGCGAGGATCCGCTCTTCCAAAAGGTTGGAGAAGCCGTGCTGGTCGAGCAGTTCGCCCTGCGGTGCGGCGCCCATGGCGATGGCCGCGCGCGTCGGGCCGGTCAGCAGCACGGTCAGGAACAGCGATCCCGGGCAGGAGTCCAGCCGGCAGCCGCCGAGCAGAGCCGGGAACTTCTGGCCGTCGAAAGCCTGGAACAGCACGCGGGCCGGCTTGATCCGCGCCTTTTCCCGGATGCGGTCGAACAGGACATGGACGTATTTGCGGTCGGCCGGCGCCACCACGTCCATCAGGTTGGTGCCGACCAGCCCGCCGACGTCGCCCTTGGTCAGGCGGCAGCGGGCGCCGGCGGAAAACAGGATGCGGCCCAGCCCGTCGGTTTCGATCAGCAGGTCGGCGGCGGCGAAGGCGAAGCCAACGAAACGATCCCGATCACGGCTGGACTGCGGACGGCGCTGTTCAGCCGCGGCGGGGGCCGCGCCGGTCCGTGTTGCGCTGTCCTGCAGGAGGGGCATCGTCATCTGGCTACAAATTGCAACAAAGTTTATCGTTTACGCAGTCGATTGCGGCACAGAGTAACGAAAATTGTCACAGGTTAAAAGGCAAGCGATCCACCCCTGACGTCCGTCATAGGCGAGCGCAGCAATTTGACGCGCTTTCACGGCGAAGCGGGCGGCGGCATGACACGCCGTCCGCGCGACTTTGCAATAGGGATTATCCCGGGTGGGAACTGACGTGTCCCCTTGCCCGCAGACACGAAAAAGGCCCCGCCGACTCGGTTGGCGGGGCCTGTGCTGCGGGGTCCTGAAGCGCTTGTGTCCGCGCCGGGATCAGCGGCGCGGGACCAGCCGGTTGACGTGCCCCATCTTGCGGCCCGGCCGCGCCTCCGCCTTGCCATACAGGTGCAGGCGGGCGCCCGGCTCGGCCAGCAGCTCCGGCCAGCGCAGGACGTCGTCGCCGATCAGGTTGGTCATCTCGGCGTCCGCCACCCGCTCGACCGAGCCCAGCGGCAGGCCGCACACCGCGCGCACCAACTGCTCGAACTGGTCGCTGGCACAGGCGTCCATCGTCCAGTGGCCGGAATTGTGCGGGCGCGGCGCCATTTCGTTGACCAGCACGGCGCCGTCCGGGGTGACGAACATCTCCACCGCCAGCACGCCGACCAGATCCAGCGCCTCCGCGATGCGGCGGGCGACGCGGTCGGCCTCCGCCGCCGTCTCCGGGGTGACGCGGGCCGGGGCGATGGTGACGTCGAGGATGCCGTCCTTGTGGCGGTTCTCCACCGCCGGATAGGCGACCATCGCCCCGTCGCCGCCGCGGGCGACGATCACCGACACCTCGCAGGCGAAGGTGACGAAGCCCTCGACGATGCCCTCCACGCCGGCCTTTCCGCCGCCGATGGCGGCCCAGGCCGCCGCCGCGCCGTCGCCGCCGTCCAGCCGGGCCTGGCCCTTGCCGTCATAGCCGAGCCGGGTCGATTTCAGGACGCAGCGCGGCCCGACCTCCGCCACCGCGCGGGCGACGTCGTCGGCGCTGCCGGCCGGGCGCCAGGGCGCCGTCGCGATGCCCAGCGCGTTGACGAAGCTCTTCTCGGCGATGCGGTCCTGCGCCACCGACAGGACGTTCGGGCCGGGGTGCACGGCGGTGAAGCGGCGCAGATGCTCCACCGTCGCCACCGGCACATTCTCCCACTCCAGCGTCACCACGTCGACCGAGCGGGCGAAGCGCTCCAGCGCGTCGAGGTCGTCCCAATCGGCGACCGTCGCCGCCGCGCTGACCTGCGAGGCCGGGCTGTCCGCCGCGTCGGGGGCGTAGACATGCGTCGTGTAGCCGAGCCGCGCCGCCGCCAGCGCCGTCATCCGGCCGAGCTGTCCGGCGCCCAGCATGCCGATGGTGGAACCGGGGGCGAGGCGGGGGAGGGGGGTGCCGGTCATGATCGCTGCAATCGCCCTTTCGCGTTCTCTGGAGGGTCAGGCCGGGGGAGGGTCAGGCCGGATCATCGACCGGCGCGTCGGCGACGGCGGCGGTCTGGCGCGCGCGCCAGCCGTCCAGCGCCTCGGCCACCGCCGGGTCCATCAGCGCGATGACCGAGCCGGCGAGCAGCGCCGCGTTGATCGCGCCGGCCTTGCCGATGGCGAGCGTGCCGACCGGGACGCCGCCCGGCATCTGCACGATCGACAGCAGGCTGTCCATGCCCTTCAGCGCGTGGCTTTCGACCGGCACGCCGAACACCGGCAGCGGAGTCATCGACGCCGCCATGCCCGGCAGATGGGCGGCGCCGCCGGCCCCGGCGATCACCACCTTCAGCCCGCGGGCCCTGGCGGTGGTCGCGTAATCGACCAGCCGGTGCGGCGTGCGGTGGGCGGAAACGATGCGGACCTCGTGCGCGATGCCCAGCGCCGTCAACGTGTCGGCGGCGTGCTTCATGGTCGTCCAGTCCGACTGGCTGCCCATGATGATGCCGACCAGCGGCTGGGGGCCGTCGGTCGGTGCGGAGGCGTTGGGATTGACGTCTGCGGACACGGGCGCGCGCTTTCCTTAAGGTCCGGAAAGCGGCGCATTATAGGAAGAGTCGGGCAACTGTCCAGCGCCGCCGCCATCCGGCACAGCGATCTTCCGAATCTCGGGGGCGCGGCCGTCGAACGCTCCGCCATCGTGCTTGGGCGTCTGCGACATTGCGGCCCTTCCGGTGGGACATGGGTCCGCCTTATGGTGCGAACCCATATGAACACGCAGCATTCCCAGCACCGGACCCGTTGCATGACCGAAAACGCCCACAGCGACACGCCGCACGCCGACCGCCGCGACATCCGCGCCGCCATGGCGGAGGAACGGATGGCGGCCCTCGGCATCGACGAGGCGTCGATCCAAAGGCTCGTCCGCGGCTTCTACGGCAAGATCATGAAGGACGAGGTTCTGGGGCCGATCTTCGGCCGCGCCATCACCGACTGGGAGCCGCATCTGCGCAAGATGATGGATTTCTGGTCGTCGATCGCGCTGATGTCCCAGCGCTACGAGGGGCGTCCGATGCCGGTCCACATCGCGCTTGGCCTGGAACCGCAGCATTTCGAACGCTGGCTCGGCCTGTTCCGCGAAACCGCGGCGGAACTGTTCCCGCCGGACGGCGCCGCCTTCCTGGTCGGCAAGGCCGAAAACATCGCCCGCAGCTTCCAGATGGGCATCCAGTTCTTCACGGTGCCGAAGAAGGACTGACACGGCGCCGCATCCCGGCCATGCCCCGGGCGTCACCCTTACGCGATGATGTCCGGCAGCAGGCGGCTTTCCAGGACCATGATCTGGTCCTTCAGCATCAGCTTGCGCTTTTTCAGGCGCTGCATCTGCAACTGGTCGTACGGCGCACGCTCGACGAGCCGGGCGATGACGTCGTCCAGGTCGCGGTGCTCGCTGCGCAAGCTCGCCAGCTTTTCCTTCAAAGTCTCTTGCTCGTTCATCGCGCCCGTTAGGAATGGCCGTTGCCCCGGTGGTCCGGGGGTGCTCTTGCGGGAGACCCGTTGGTTGGGCGGGCGGGACTATATCAGATTTCCGGCAAAGCGGCAGCGCGAAACCGGCTGGCCCGTCGACGGGTGCGTTCACCCCTTTTGCCGCTGCGGGCAATGATTGCGGGAAATGCCTGTTCCGGTAACATGGAGCCCAGTGCAACAAACAGGCGAACGGGACGGGAACCCCTCAATGACTGCCCCAACAAAAGCCGGAAAGCGTATCGGCATCCTGACCAGCGGCGGCGATTGCGCCGGGTTGAACGCCGTCATCCGCGCGGTGGTCCACCGCGCGACGGGTTATGGCTGGCAGGTGCTGGGCATCAAGGAAGGCACGCAGGGCCTGCTCCAGCGGCCGGTGCAGTACCAGACGCTCGACCTCGGCTCCGTCGACGGCCACATGATGCGTCAGGGCGGGACCATCCTCGGCACCACCAACCGCGGTGACCCCTTCGCCTATCCGATGCCCGACGGCACCGTGAAGGACCGCTCCGACGAGATCATCGGCGGCTACCGCGAACTCGGGCTCGACGCGCTGATCGGCATCGGCGGCGACGGCAGCTTCGCCATCCTGCACAAGCTGGCGCAGAAGGGCGGCTTCCCGATGGTGGGCGTGCCCAAGACGATCGACAACGATCTGGGCAAGACCGAGGTGTCGGTCGGCTACGACACCGCCGTCGCCGTGGCGGTGGAGGCGCTGGACCGGCTTCAGCCGACCGCCGCCAGCCACCACCGCGTCATGGTGCTGGAGGTGATGGGCCGCGACGCCGGCCACATCGCGCTGGCGGCCGGCATCGCCGGCGGCGCCGACGTCATCCTGATTCCGGAAATCCCCTATTCGATCGAAAGCATCGCCGCCAAGATCCAGGACGTGCGGGCCAGCGGCCGCAACTTCGCCCTGGTCGTGGTGTCGGAGGCGGTGAAGACGCTGGAGGGCACCGGGGTCAAGAAGCTGCTGCAGGGCGGCGAGAGGCGCTACGGCGGCATCGGCGACTACATCGGCGACAAGATCGCCGACGCCACCGGGGCCGAAACCCGCGTCACCGTGCTGGGCCATGTCCAGCGCGGCAGCATGCCCAGCCCGCGCGACCGGCTGATCGCCTCGGCCTTCGGCGTGCACGCCGTCGACCTGATCGCCGAGGGCAAGTTCAACCGCATGGTCGCCTGGTACAACCGCGGTGTGATCGACGTGCCGATCACCGAGGCGATCGAGCATTACTCCTGCGTCGAACTGGACGGTGCGCTGGTGAAGACCGCCCGCGGCCTGAACATCAGCTTCGGCGACTGAGGACGGTGGCGTGAGCGCCAACCCGTTCTGGGACTTCTCCCTGGCCGTCTACGGGCGGCCGGGGGTTCCGGCCGCCTGCCTTGCCCTGCAGGACCGGCGCGGGGTGGACGTGAACACCCTGCTGTTCGCGGCCTGGGCGGGGATCGCCTGCGCCGCACGCCTGTCCGACGCGGAGCTGGCGCGCATCGACGGGGCGGTCGCCGGCTGGCGGGAGGAGGTGGTGCGCCCGTTGCGTGCCCTCCGCCGCCGCGCCAAGGCGGAGGACGACACTCTCTACCGCCGGATGAAAGCCGCCGAACTGGAGGCGGAGCGTGTCCAGCAGGACCGCCTGTTCGCCGCTGCCGGGCTGATGCCGCGCGACGGCGGCAGCAACGGGCTGGCGGCGGCCAACATGGCGCTGCTGGTGCCCGGCGGCGACCCGGCGTTGGAGGCGCTGCTCGCGGCGCTGTGATGCGGCGGCCTTGCGCCGGTGAAGCCGCTCAGCGGTTCAGGATCAGCTCGTCGGGATTCCGCACGGTGCTGGACACCAGCTCCGGCTTGCCGGCGTAGAAGGCGCTGCAGCGCTTGCCGCTGACCAGACGGGTCAGCGCCGCTTCCCATTCCCGCCCCTTGGGGCCGACGATCCGCAGCTTGAGCTGGTCGACCAGCGGGTAGACCTTGAACTGATCGATCTCGACCGGTTCCGAACCTGCGGTGGTGAAAACCGACTGGTTCAGGGTAAGAGTCTTGCCATTTATTTCAAGCGTCACGTCCTGCGCCCAGGGGCAACCGTTCGATTTGGCGCCTTCGTTGGCGGCGGCCGGCCCGGCGAACATCCCGGCGGCGGCAGCGGCCAGCGTAACGAAGGCCAGCGTCCGGACGGGGCCGGACCGGCGCAGGCCCGTGATTGGGCGGGAGGTCATAATCCGCTCCTTGGTGATCGGCGCGGAGAATAGCGATGCGTCAGTCTCATGACAATGCAGGGAAAATCCTGATCCTGTGACCGATTGCGACCGATTGCAGCGGTCGTCCACTGGACCGGTGCCGTCGTGCCGGGGCATGATCCGACGCATCCCGCCGCCCCTCCAACCCCAGACGGCACCGAATGGTCACTTTGTCGCAGGCCCTGCAGATCGCGCTCGACCACCATCAGGCGGGCCGGGTGGCGGAGGCGGAGGATCTGTACCGCCGCATCCTCGGCGCCGATCCCGAGCACGCCGATTCCATGCAACTGTTGGGCGTCCTCGCCGCCCAGCTCGGCCGGCTGGAGGAGGCCGGGCATCGGCTGCGCCGTGCCGTGGCGCTGCGGCCGGCCGGGGCCGGCGGCCTATCGAATCTGGCCGGCGTGCAGCAGTCGACCGGCGAGGCGGAACGGGCGGTGCGGCTCTATGGCTGGGCGCTGCGGCTGAATCCCGAACTGGCCGATGCCCACGCCAGCCGCTCTGCGGCGCTGCGCCGGCTCGGGCGGGCGGAACCGGCTCTGGCGGCGGCGGAGCGGGCGCTGGCGCTGGTCCCCGCCCACGCCGACGCGCTGGCGAACCGCGCCGGGGCGTTGCTGGGTCGTGCCGACGCGCCGGCGGCGGAGCGTTGCGCCCGCCGGGCGCTGCGGCTTGGCCGGGGGGCCGCGGCGTCCACCGCGGCGGCGCACGCGACGCTGGCGGCGGCGCTGGCCGCCCAGCGACGCTGGCCCGAGTCCGAGGCGGCGGCCCGCGACGCCCTGGCCATCGACCGCAACAACGGCGAGGCGTGCGAAGTGCTGGGCGCGGTGCTGGCCAAGCTTGGCCGCTTCGAGGAGGCGCTGGACGCCTTCGCCGCGGCGGAGCGGCTGCGGCCCGGTCCGTCGCTGTGGGCGGCGCGCGGGACCGCGCTGGTCGCCATGGCCCGGCCGCGGCCGGCGCTGGCCGATTTCGACCGCGCGCTGGCCGAACGGCCGCAGGATGCCGGTCTGCACTGGAACCGCGGCTTTGCCCGGCTGCTGGCCGGTGATTATGCCGACGGCTGGCCGGAGTTCGACTGGCGCCGCCACGATGATCGCGCCGAGCCGCCCTGGCGCCGCTTCGACCAGCCGACGTGGCGGGGGGAGCCGTTGGCCGGCCGCAGCATCCTGCTCTACGCCGAACAGGGGCTGGGCGACACGCTGCAGTTCCTGCGTTATGTGCCGCTGGTCGCCGGGCTGGGCGCGCAGGTGGTGCTGGAGGTGCAGCGGCCGCTGTTGCCGCTGGCCGCCGGTGTGGAAGGGGCGGCGCAGGTCATCGCCCGCGGCGATCCGTTGCCGCCGTTCGAGCTGGAATGCCCGCTGATGAGCCTGCCGCGCGCCTTCGGCACGGTGGTCGATGCGGTGCCGGCGGCGGTGCCCTACCTGCGAGCCGACCCGGTGCGCGCCGACCGCTGGCGTGCCCGGCTGGCGGGATCGGGGCTTAGCGTCGGCGTGGTGTGGGCGGGCAACCCGCGCTTTCCCGGCGACGCCCTGCGCTCACCCCGGCTGGCGGGCCTGCGCGCGCTGTTCGACGTGCCGGGCTGCCGGTTCTACGGCCTGCAGATGGGGGCGGGGCGGGGCGATCTGGCGGCCACCCCTTTGCCGGCCGCGTTCACCGATCTGGGGCCGGAGATCGCCGACTTTGCCGACACCGCGGCGATCATGAGCAACCTGGATCTGGTGGTGTCGTCCTGCACCGGGCCGGCGCACCTCGCCGGCGCGCTGGGCGTGCCGCTGTGGGTCGCGCTGCCCTTCTCGCCGGATTGGCGCTGGCTGCTCGACCGCGATGACAGTCCCTGGTACCCGACCGCGCGGCTGTTCCGGCAGCCGGCGCCCGGCGACTGGCAGAGCGTCGCCGGGCGGATGGCCGCCGCCCTGGCGGAACTGGCTCAGCGCTTCAGGCCGTTGCCGTAGCGCGAGCAGTCGTAATCGTCGGTCCCGGCTTCGGCCCGGCCGCCGTTGGAGGTGTTGTAGCGCGGGTCGTCGCAGCGGCCGTTGCGGGCGTAGGGCGAATCGGAACCACCCGACCCGAACAGCCCGCCGCCACTGCCGCCGAACAGCCCGCCGCCGCTGTTGCTGCTGGTCTGGTTGCACGCGGCGAGCGCCAGCGGGGCGGCCACCAGGATGGCAAGGCGAAGCGCGGTCTTCATGGCGTTTCCTTTCCTGTTCTGAGTGAAGGAGGGTTGATCCTTCGCACTCAACAGAGAAAGGCCGCCGTAAATTCCCGCGCCCGTGCCTGCCCCTCGGAAGAGTCGCCCGGCCGGACGATCACTCCACCGGCTGGAACAGCCGGGTGGTCGGGTTGATCGCCCACATCTCGCCGTTTTCCAGGTCGAACCACCAGCCGTGAATGGTCAGGGTCCCGGCCTCCACCCGTTCGCGGACGAAGGGGAAGGTCATCAGGTTGTCGACCGACGCGCGCACGGCGGCGCGCTCGATCACCGCCGGGGAGTTCTGCAGACGCTCGACGTCGGCCTTGGCCTGCTCGGTGTCCTCGGTGCTGATGTAGGGGTCGAGGGCGGCGTTGACGATCGACACCCAGGGCGACACGAAATCGTCGTCGGTGGCCTCGCCGGTGCGGAGCCGGATCAGGCCGCGGATGCCGCCGCACTGGGCGTGGCCCAGCACGATCACCTCCGACACCTTCAGGGCCTTCACCGCGTATTCGATCGCGGCCGACGTGCCGTGATAGGCGCCGTCGGGCTGGTAGGGCGGCACGAGATTCGCGACGTTGCGCACCACGAACAGCTCGCCCGGTTCGGACTGGGTCAGCAGCGCCGGGTCGACCCGGCTGTCGGAGCAGCCGATCATCAGCACCTCCGGATGCTGCCCTTCCGTGACCAGTTGTCGCATGCTGTCGGGGCGGCGCTCGTAATAGCGGGCGCGGAACCCGCGGATTCCAGCCAGAAGCTGGCTGATCGGCTGGCTTTGCTTGGTAAAGGGCATGATCGGCTTGTCCCTGTTCCTGCCGGCCGGCGGAAAGCCGGTCCCGCATCACACACGTCGCCAGTGGTATACCGGCATTGGCCTTGCAGTCCAAGCCACCTGTTGCGGCATTGCGGCAAGGATCGGCTTGGCGATGCGGATCAGCGGTCGCGGTCGGCGTCCGGACGCTCGCCCCAGCGGCGCAGGGTGCCGGAATCCAGCCCGAACAGGTCGAGCACGCGGCCGACGGAATGATCGACCAGCTCGTCGATGCTCTGCGGCTTGGCGTAGAAGGCCGGGACCGGCGGGGCGATCACCGCGCCCATTTCGGCCAGCGCCGTCATGGTGCGCAGATGGCCCAGATGCAGCGGCGTCTCCCGCACCATCAGGACCAGCCGGCGCCGCTCCTTCAGCGCGACATCGGCGGCGCGGGTCAGCAGGGTGGAGGTCACGCCGCTGGCGATCTCGCTCATCGTGCGGACCGAGCAGGGGGCGACGACCATGCCCAGCGTGCGGAAGCTGCCGCTGGAGATCGCCGCGCCGATGTCGGCGGCGGCGTAGCTGACGTCGGCCAGCGCCCGCAGCTCCGCCACCTTCATGCTGCTCTCGTGGGCGAGCGTCACCTCGGCCGAGCGGCTGACCACCAGATGCGATTCGACCCCGATCCGCCGCAGCGTCGTCAGCATGCGGATGCCGTACACCACCCCCGATGCCCCGCTGATGCCGACGACGAGCCGGGGCGGTGTGGTCGGGGCTGGGTCGGTCATGGGATGCGGCGGTCCGAAGCTGTTAACCCTCTCCCCGGCGGGGAGAGGGGTGGTTGCGGTGGGAAGCCCGGATCAGCGGGCGTCTTCCCGTTCGGACGAATAGCTGTCGTCGTCCTGGTCCTCGCCATAGAGGTTCTCGGCCTCTTCCGGCGGGCGGGGGACGCCGCCGCGGCGGATCGCCAGCGCCAGCGCCTCCTCCAGCTCACGCTGCGAGCAGAGGCCGAGCATGACCGGGCCGCGCGGCTTGATGTTGGCGACGTTCCAATGGGTGCGGTCGCGCACGGCGGCGATCGTCGGCTTGGTCGTGCCGATCAGGCGGCAGATCTGGGCGTCCGACAGCTCCGGATGGTGCTTCAGCAGCCAGGCGATGGCGTCGGGCTTGTCGCCGCGCTTGGTGATCGGGGTGTAGCGCGGGCCCTTGGACCGCGACGCCACCTGCGGCAGGTCGGCGACCAGCAGCTTCAGGCGCAGATCCTGGTTCTTCTCGCACCGCTCGATCTCGGCCTTGGTCAGCTGGCCGTTGGCGATCGGGTCCAGCCCGACCATGCCGACCGCGACCTCGCCGTCGGCGATGGCCTGGACTTCCAGAGAGTGCATCCCGCAGAAGGCGGCGATCTGCTCGAAGGACAAGGACGTGTTCTCGACCAGCCAGACGGCTGTCGCTTTCGGCATCAAGGGCAGTGCCATCATCCCTCCTGACAACTCT
Organism: Azospirillum sp. TSO35-2; assembly: GCF_003116095.1. GTDB lineage: Bacteria > Pseudomonadota > Alphaproteobacteria > Azospirillales > Azospirillaceae > Azospirillum. The sequence goes on along the minus strand of NZ_LGRA01000008.1, from coordinate 1,076,076 downwards.
TATACCAGCCGCACCCGCTGGCGGATGGTGCGGCCGACTGTTTCAAACCAGTGTTCGGCGCTGGACGGACTGGCGGAGCCGGGATCCGTCGCCCCACTCCCGTCACCACGATATAGGGCGAAAACCGGTCCGCGTAAGCATGCTTGCGCAGGCGCACCGGGGTATCCCGGCCGCCCGCTCGCTTCTGCTAACCCGTCTTGCCTGCGCAAGGCAAGCGTGACGGCGCCGGGACAGCGAAGAAAAGCGCGAAATGCGGTTCGGATTTCGTCCGAACCGCGTCGTCGCCGCCGCTCAGGCGGCGTCCTGGGTGGCCTCGGGGCCGACCGTCAGCACGATCTTGCCGATGTGGGCGCTGCTTTCCATCAGGCGATGGGCCTCGTCGGCCTGCTCCAGCGGGAAGGTGGCGTGGATCTGCGGCTTGATCCGGCCGGCCTCCAGCAGCGGCCAGACCTTCTCGCGCAGCGCGGCGGCGATGCGGCCCTTTTCCGCCACCGGGCGGGCGCGCAGGGTCGATCCGGTCAGGGTCAGCCGCTTGGTCATCACCGGCGCCATGTTCAGCGACACCTTGGCGCCCTGGAGGAAGGCGATGGAGACGTGGCGGCCGTCCGGCGCCATGATCTCGACGTCGCGGGCGATGTAGTCGCCGCCGACCATGTCCAGCACGACGTCGACGCCGCGCCCGCCGGTCGCCGCGCGGATCACCGCGACGAAATCCTCGGTCTTGTAGTTGATGGCGCGGTCGGCCCCCAGCTCCTCGCAGGCGCGGCACTTGTCGTCGCTGCCGGCGGTGGTGAAGACGGTGGCACCGAACGCCTTGGCGAGCTGGATCGCCGTCGTGCCGATGCCGCTCGACCCGCCATGGATCAGCAGGGTCTCGCCGGGCTTCAGCGCGCCGCGCTCGAACACGTTGGTCCAGACGGTGAAGAAGGTCTCCGGCACCGCCGCGGCCTCGACCATCGACAGCGGCCCCGGCACCGGCAGTGCCTGCACCGCCGGGACGACGCAATATTCGGCATAGCCGCCGCCGGCCACCAGCGCGCACACCCGGTCGCCGCTGGCCCAGCCTTCCACCCCCTCGCCGATGGCGATCACGGTGCCGGACAGCTCCAGCCCCGGCAGGTCGGAGGCGCCCGGCGGCGGATCGTAGCGGCCCTGGCGCTGGAGCGTGTCGGGGCGGTTGACGCCCGCCGCCGCGACCTCCACCAGGATCTCGCCCGGTCCCGGCACCGGGGCGGGACGCCGGGTCGGGCGCAGCACCTCCGGCCCTCCCGGCTGGCTGATTTCGACGCAGCGCATGCTGTCCGGCAAGGCGAGGCCCATGGCGTTTTCCTCTGGAGAGCGTTGGAATCGCGATCGTTGGAATCGATTGGGGCGAAAGGTAGATTTGTCGGACCTGCCTGACAAGGCGAACGGGATCATAGGACCGGGGCGGCCGCCCGAACGGCACCGCCGCGCCGGGCCGCAGAGGGGAGGGGCCGGACGATGAGCATTGACGAGCGTTTCGAGGATCTGGAGCCGCGCAAGGCCAAGCCGGCGCCGAAGGATCTCGGCGTGCTGGGCGTGGCCGAACTGCAGGCCTACATCGCCTCGCTGGAGGCGGAGATCGACCGCGCCCGCGCCGCCATCGCCGCCAAGGAGGCGCAGAAATCGGCGGCCGAGGCCTTCTTCCGGAAGGGCTGACCGCGCGCGAAGACCGGTCAAAATGGAAAAGGCCCTTTCCCCGCCGGAGGAAAGGGCCTTGTTCCAGGAACCGCCGGCGGTGCGGTCAGCGGCTGCCGCCCACCAGATCGCGGTAGCAGTGCCAGGAGGCGTGGCCGATCAGCGGCAGCGCCAGCCCCAGCCCCAGGAAACCGGTGACCATCCCGGCGCTGGTGAACAGGGCGACCAGGAAGGCCCAGCCGATCATCGGCCGGATGTTTTCACGCACCACGGCGACGCTGGTCGCCATCGCGGTGAAGACGTCGGTGTCGCGGTCGAGCAGCATCGGGACCGACACCACCGCGATGGAGAACACCGCCGCGGCGATCACCCCGCCGAACAGCGTGCCGGTCAACAGGAAGGGAATGGTCTCGGCCGAGAAGAAGATGCGGTCGACCAGCTGGTCCAGCGACGGCGGCGAACCGGAGAAGAACAGTGCGAAGATCAGGAAGGCGACGCGGATCCAGGCCAGCAGCGCCAGCATCAGCACCAGCCCGATCCCGGCGATCTGCACGCCGTTGCGCTGGTAGGCAGCGACGACCTTGCCCAGGGTCGGGCGTTCGCCCAACTCCAGCAACCGGCTGCTCTCGTACAGACCGACGGCCAGCAGCGGGCCGATCAGCATGAAGCCCGCCGCCATCGGCAGCAGCAGATACTCCATGTCGTAGCTCGCCAGCCCAACCACCAGGACGAGGCTGGAGATCACCGCCAGCGCGCCGTAGCCGAAGCTGATCAGCGGCGCCGCCATCATGTCCCGCCACGCCGCCGACAGCCACACCCAGGGCCGGTCGACCTCGACCGCGCGGATCGGGGGGAGGTAGGCGTGGGCCTGCTGTTCGGGCTGGTGGGCCGGTCCGCGAAACGACGTCATGTCGACCATGATGACGACTCTCCCCCAAGGCGTGGACGCGCGCCTGACGGCGCTCATGAGCGCACTGTCCCACAGCCGGGCCGATAGTCGCAATAGAGAACTGTTTGGGTACCCAATAGTAACATTCCGCGAGCGGTTATTCTGACCACCCAGCTTGGTCTTTGCCGCGGACTCGGCCGAATCGGCTATGACGGATCGTCCAGCTTTTTTCCTTCCAAAGTCTGAGCGCGCCGCTCGGCCTCCATCCGGTCGCGGTCCTTTTCCGCCTTGGTCCGGCCGAATCGGACCCGATTCGCCTCGGCCTCCTTGGCACGGTCGGCGCGGTCGCGGTTCTTGCGAAAGCGGTTGAGGTTGACCACGTCGCCCATGGCACGGTCTCCGGTGACGGTTCTGGCGGATTTGCGCGCCGCCGGCCCCGCTCGGCGGACGGGCGCGACGGAAAAATTTGGGGTCGGCCGTAACTTGGCCGTGGGATTGCCCAAATTGCTTGTTTCTTCTGCCGGCGCTAGCTTACCGAAGGACGGCTTCGGCCGGAAGATGGTTGGCACCGAAGGAGGACCGCGCCGCCCGCCGCCCTGCAAGGGGGGACGGAGGCGGGCGCGGGCGATGGCAACGACGTGGGAATAAGGGGCGCGGCCGACGACAAGGCCGATCGCACAGAAGGCGGACACCCGGTGAAGAAGATCCTGATCGCTGCTCTGGCCGGACTGGTGGTGCTGGCCGGCCTCCTTCTTGCGGCGCCGAGCCTCATCGACTGGAACGCCTACAAGGGCGCCATCGCCGAGCGGGTATCGGCGGCGACCGGCCGCACGGTGGAACTGCGCGGCAACGTCGGCTTCACGCTGCTGCCGTCGCCGGCGCTGACGGTGCGCGACGCCCGGCTGGCCAACGCGTCCGGTGCCGCCGAGGCCGACATGGTCCGGCTGAAGAAGCTCGACGCCCGCGTGGCGCTCGGCCCGCTGCTGGGCGGCCGCATCCAGGTGGAAAGCATCGCGCTGGTCGAACCGACCTTCGTGGTCGAGGTGCTGAAGGACGGCCGCATCAACTGGGATCTGGCGACCGGCGCCGCCCAGGGAAAGGACGGGCTGGCCGCCGCCGAGGGGCTGGTGTCGGCCGTCAGCTTCGATCAGGTGCTGATCGACCAGGGCACCGTCATCTACCGCGACGACCGCAACGGCCGGGTCGAGACGGTGGAGGGGCTGACCGCCCGCATCGCCGCCGGCAGCCTGACCGGTCCCTTCCAGTTCCAAGGGGATTTCAGCCTGCGCGGCCTGCCGCTGCACGGCGAGGCGACGGCCGGCCGCTTCACCGAGGGGGCGGCGGTGCCGGTCCGCGCCACCCTGTCGATGCAGCACACCGACGCCACGCTGCGCTTCGCCGGCATCCTCACCGGCGGCGCCGCGCTGAAGGCGCAGGGCGACCTGCGGGCGGAGGGCAGCGACTTCGCCAAGCTGCTGGACAGCGGCATGCCGGCGGCGCTGGCCCAGCCCTACAATTTGCGGGCGACGGTGGAGGCGGGGACCAGCCTCGCCACCTTCTCCAGCCTCGAAGCGCAGTTGGGCGACACCCGCGCCACCGGCTCCGCCACCTTCCGGTCGGGTGACCCGGCCAAGCGCGAGGCGCCGCGCACCGACCTGACGCTGGCGATCAATCGCCTCGACCTCGATTCCTGGCTGTCGCGCGGCGCGTCGCCGGCCGGCAGCGGGCGCGGCGCGGCGGTGGCGCCGGCCGCACCGGCGGCGGGGACCGGCTCCGCCTTGCGCTCCGCCGTGCTGGCGTTGCCGGCGGGGATGGAGGCGAAGCTGGACGTCGCCGTCGACGGGCTGACCTACAACGGCGGCGTGGTGCGCCAGGGCCGCATCGAGGCCAGCCTGTCCGCCGGACGGCTGAACATCGACCGGGTCAGCGCGCTGCTGCCCGGCGGATCGGACATCGTCGCGGCGGGCGAGGTGACCACCCCGGGTGGCCAGCCGACGCTCGACCTGCGGATGGAGGCCAACGCCGACAATCTGCGGGCGCTGCTCGACTGGGCGAAGCTGGACATCCGCGGCGTGCCGGCCGACCGGCTGCGCCGCGCCTCGCTGTCCGCCCGGCTGCAGGGGCACGCCGACCGGTTCGAGATGTCCGGCCTGGATTTCCGCGTCGACAGCAGCCGCCTGACCGGCGCCGTCGCCTACGTCGACCGGGGGCGTCCGGCCTTCGGCGCCCGTCTCGAACTCGACCGCCTGAACCTGGACGGCTACCTGCCGGTCGCCGGTCCGGCCGAGCAGCCGTCATCGCCATCGGCTTCGACGGCGCGTCCGGCCACGGCCCAGCCGGCCGCCGCCGACCTGCTGCCCCAGCGCCTGCTCGGCCTTGCCGACGCCAACCTCGACCTGCGGGTCGGACAGTTGACGGTGGGTGGCCTGCCGATCCAGGGGCTTCGCCTGGACGCGACCGTCGCCGGCGGCGCCCTGACGGTGCGCGAGGCGAAGGTGGAGGATCTGGTCGGGCTCAGCGCGCGGATCGACGGGCAGATCGCCAGCCTGTCGCCGCTGCGTGGGGTCAACCTTGCCCTGACGGCGGACGCCGAGTCGCTGGGCGGTCTGCCGCGCGCCGTCTCCTGGCCGCCCGGCCTGCCGGCGCCGGAGCGGCTGGGGGCGGTGACGGCCAAGGCGCGGCTGGCCGGCGACGGCGAGCGGATGGCGGTGGAAGCGTCGGCCGGCCTGCTCGGCGGCACCCTGGACGCCGGCGGCGCCATCCTGGGGTTGGACCGCAACCCGACCGCCGACCTCAAGCTGCGGGCGACCCAGCCGGAGCTGGGGCGGATCGCCGCCCTGTTCACCGACCGTGGGCTGGCCCGTGCCCTGGGGCCGCTCGACCTCTATGGCGAATTGGGCGGCAGCGTCATGGCGCCGACGCTCGGCAACATCCAGGGGCTGGTCGCCGGCGTGCCGGTGCGCGGCAAGCTGGTGCTCGACCGCAAGCCGGCGCGGCCGGCCTTCCAGGCCGACCTCCAGACCGGTGACCTCGACCTCGACCGGCTGCGCTCCGCCCCGCTGGTGGGGGACGGCGCCGGCCGGAACGCCGCGTCGGGTGGCGTCGCGTCGGCGGCCGACCCGGCCGAGGACGTGCTGGGCGACCTCGGCTGGCTGCGCGGGGCGGACGGGCGGCTGGCGCTGACCTCCACCTCGCTGACGCTGGGCGGGCAGCGCATCGTTCAGCCGGCCTTGCGGGCGACGCTCGCCGACGGCATCGCCACGCTGGAGCAGTTGGACGGCGAATGGCAGGGCGGCCAGATCGGTCTCAGCGGCCGGCTGGCGACCGCGCCGGGGCAGGCGCCGAAGCTCGACGCCGACATCACCGTCATCAAGGCGGCGCTGGGGCCGGCGCTGTCCGGCGCCACCGGGCTGGGCCTGAGTGGTGGGACCGTCGACATCGATGCCGCGCTGTCCGCCAGCGGCCGGGGCGAGGCGCTGCTGCGCAGCCTGAGCGGCCGCGGCCGGGCGGTGGCCGACGGCGGGGTGCTGCGCGGCGTCGATCTGACGGCGCTGCGCAACCGCATGGCCGGGGTGGAGCGGACGCAGGACGTGCTGGGCGCGGTCGCCGGTGCCCTCCAGGGTGGTGAAACCAAGCTGGAACGGCTGGACGCCCGCTTCACGATCGAGCGGGGGGTGATCCGCACCGACGACGCCCGCCTGACCACCGGACCGGCCGACGGCACCCTGAGCGGCACCGTGTCCCTGCCCGACGAACGGGTCGATCTGGGGCTGGTGCTGCGGGTGAAGGCCGACAACGACCTGCCGCCGCTGACCCTGCGCATCGCCGGTCCCTGGGCCACGCCGAACCAGACGCTGGACCTCCAGGCGCTGAAGGAGCGCTTCGGATCGGGTTCCAGCCCGGGGGCGGCGAACCCGGCCCCGGCAAAGCCGTGACGGACCGCCCGCCCGTGCGCCGCATGCCACGGCTGCACGCGCCGGTGTGGGGAGAATCGGCCAAGGGCGTTGAAGTCCCGGCGTCCGGCAGCCATAATGAACGGACGGTAACCGGAAGTTAGAGCCGATGCAGGTGGACAACAAGATTTTGGACGATCTCGCCCGTGTGGCGGGTGGCGCGCTCGGCGCCTTTTCGTCCTTGCGTGAAGAGGCCGAGGGCCAGTTGCGCGCCCAGCTCGAACGCGTGCTATCGCGGATGGACGTGGTCAGCCGCGAAGAGCACGAGGCGGTGCTTGCCATGGCCGCCAAGGCACGCACCGACCAGGAGGCGATGGCCGAACGGCTCGCCGCGCTGGAGGCCACCGTTGCGTCGCTGACCGCCGCCACGCCGCTGACCGCCGCCCGTGCGCCGGTCCCGGTGGAGGAGCCCGGTCTGCCGGTGGCGGTGGAGGAGCCGGCCAAGGACGCCGGCGCCGGATCGGGGTCCTGACCCAGCCGGCCGTCACCGCTCCGTCTGCCGCGGCCTGTCCATTCAGCCGCCGTCGCGCCGGTGCAAACCGTCCGCCGCGGCGGCGTCGCGGTATGCCGCCCGTCCGGCAGACGATCGCCGGGCAGACGGGCGCCGGGCAGACGGGCGCCGGATTTGGCAAACCGGCTTCGGACACCGGGTCGTGACGCGTCCCTTTCATCATCTTCGGGGTATTGGCCCGGAACGCGCGTTCCGTGTCCGGGTGAACGGTACCGCCCATTGCGCCTTCACAGGAGGACGCTGATATGTCGGCCGTCGCCGTCGAAACCACCACTCCCTCCCACAATCCGCTCGACGTCGTCGAGGAGATCGTCACGGCCAACGAATGGCCTTTCGACCGCGCCAGCGAGGACGAGCTGGTCGTCGAGATCGGCGGGCGCTGGTGCGATTACCGGCTCTATTTCGTCTGGCAGCCCGACGTCAGCGCGATGCAGTTCTCCTGCCAGTTCGACATGAAGGTGCAGGCCGCCCGCCGCACCGCCGTCGCCGAACTGCTGGCGGAGGTGAACGGCCGCATGTGGCTGGGCCATTTCGACGTCTGCTCGGAGGAGCACACGCCGATGTTCCGCCAGACCATGCTGCTGCGCGGCGCCCGCGGCGCCGCGGTGGAGCAGCTGGAGGATCTGGTGGAGATCGCCTTGTCGGAGTGCGAGCGCTTCTACCCGGCCTTCCAGTTCGTGATCTGGGGCGGCAAGACCGCGTCCGAGGCGGTGTCCGCCGCCATTCTCGACACCATGGGCGAGGCGTGACCGCGATGACGGTGCAAACCGGTGCGTCGCTGCTGCTGATCGGCTGCGGCAAGATGGGCGGCGCCATGCTGGACGGCTGGCTCGCCGCCGGCACCGCCTCGCGCGTCGTGGTGGTCGACCGCATGGGCCTGCCCGAGTCGCTGGCCGGCAACCCGCGGGTGGCCGCCGCGACCGGTGCTGACGACCTGCCCGCCGGCTTCGTGCCCGACGTGGTCGTGCTGGCGGTCAAGCCGCAGGTGATGGACGAGGCGCTGCCCGGTTATCGCGCGCTGGTCCGTCCTGGCACCGTCTTCCTGTCGATCGCCGCCGGCAAGACCATTGCCTATTTCGAGCGGGTGCTGGGGGAGGGGGCGGTCGTCGTCCGCTCCATGCCCAACACGCCGGCCGCCATCGGCCGCGGCATGACCGTCGCCGTCGCCAACGCCCGCGTCACCGCCGACCAGCGGGCGCTGTCCGACACGCTGCTGCGCGCGGTCGGCGACGTCTCCTGGGTCGAGGACGAGGGGCTGCTGGACCCGGTTACCGCGCTGTCGGGCAGCGGCCCGGCCTATGTCTTCTTCCTGGTCGAGGCGATGGCCAAGGCCGGCGAGGCCGCAGGCCTGCCGGCCGAGCTGGCGATGCGGCTGGCCCGCGCCACCGTGTCGGGCGCCGGCGCCCTGCTCGACGCTTCCCCGCAGGAGGCCGCCGAGCTGCGCAAGGCGGTGACCAGTCCCAACGGCACCACCCAGGCGGCGCTGGAGGTGCTGATGGCCGGCGACGGGCTGCAGCCGGTGATGACCGCCGCCATCGCCGCCGCCGCCCGGCGGTCGCGCGAACTGGCCGGCTGAGGGCGCGATGACCAAGCCGCTCAGCCCGTCGGCCCAGCGCGTCCAGACCCTGCTGGACTCGATCGGCCTCGGCCACCGGGTCGTCGAACATGAGGGCAGCACCCGCACCTCGGACGACGCGGCGGCGGCGGTCGGCTGCACGGTGGCGCAGATCGCCAAGTCGCTGATCTTCCGCGCCAAGACCTCGGGCCAGCCGGTGCTGGTGATCGCCAGCGGCGCCAACCGGGTCGACGAGAAGGCGGTCGGCCGGCTGATCGGCGAGAAGATCGAGCGGGCCGACCCCGAGTTCGTCCGCGAATCGACCGGTTACGCCATCGGCGGCGTCTCCCCGATCGGTCACGCGGTGCCGCCGCTGGTGCTGATCGACGACGATCTGATGCGGCTGGAGACGATCTGGGCGGCGGCCGGCACGCCCAACGCCGTGTTCCGCCTGACCCCCGCCGATCTGGTCAGCATGACCGGCGGCCGGGTGGAGAGTGTGCGCAAGGCGTAAGGTTGCCCCTTTAAAGATCGGTGGCGACGGGTGACGTTCGTCCCCGCGCACACCACCTTATGATGCGGTTTTCCGTCGCTTGAGGTGGTGCGATGTCCGATACGCCCTTCGGGACTTCCCCAGGCCCGTCGCCCGGTCCTACCCCCGGTTCCTCCCCCGGCTCCTCCGAAGACGCCGGCTTCCGCTCCGATCCGTTCGATCCGGACTCGCTCGACCGCAGCGTGGCGGCGGCGGCGATGCGGCTGGCTGCCGAGAAGGGCTGGCGCCGTGTCGGCCTGCTGGAGGTCGCGCACGCGGCGGGCGTGCCGCTGTCGCGCTTCCACCAGCGCTATCGCGGGCGGGCCGACCTGCTCGCCGCGGTGTCGCGGGTCGCCGATGCCACCGTGCTGGCGGCCGAAGGGGCCGTCGACCTGACCGAACCGCCGCGCGACCGGCTGTTCGACGTGATGATGCGGCGTTTCGATGCGCTGCGCCCCTTCCGCGACGGCTTGCGTGCGGTGGTGCGCGACCTGCCGGGCGAGCCGGCCACCGCGCTGGGCTTCACCTGCGCCTTCGGCCGTTCCATGGCCTGGATGCTGCGCGCCGCCTCGATCGATCCCGACCAGCGGGGTGGGGCGGCTTTGGTCGCCGGGCTGGGCGCTGTGCACGCGCGGGTCATGCGTGTCTTCCTCGACGACGACACCGCCGACCTGTCGCGCACCATGTCGGCGCTCGACAATGGATTGCGGCGAGCGGAGCGCTGGGGCGCGACGTTCTGCCGCTGGAGCGGGCGTGGTCGACGGCCGGAGCAAGACTCCATGGCATCAACCATTTAACCGGCCTGACGGTTGGCAGTAACCCGTCAAGGTTACGCTGCACTGCAAAAATCGCGTTGACTAACTTTTCAGCACTATGCATAGTCGGCACCTGAAATGTTGCGACGCAACATGCCTAACGCTTATGCGGGGATGAGAAACATGGCCAAGTTGAGCGGTAACCCCTTCCTCGAATTCGATCCGTCCAAGCTGATGGGCGATCTGAAGATGCCGGGCCTGGACATGGAGTCGATCCTCGCCAGCCAGCGCAAGAACATCGAGGCTGTGACTGCCGCCAACCAGCTGGCCTTTGAAGGCCTCCAGGCCGTTCTGCGCCGCCAGGCCGAGCTGCTGCGCAACGCCACCGAAGAGGCGAGCAGCTACGTCAACCAGGTGATCTCCGCCGGCACCCCGGAAGAGAAGGCCGCCAAGCAGGCCGATCTGGTCAAGGCCGCCTTCGAGAAGTCGCTGTCCAACATCCGCGAGCTGAGCGAGCTGGTCGCCAAGTCCAACACCGAGGCCGCCGAGATCCTGGCCAAGCGCGTGTCGGACAGCCTGGACGAGGTCAAGGCCGCCATCGCCAAGGTCCAGAAGTAAGGTCCTCTCGCAGGGCTTTGCCAAGATCCGGAAAGGGGTCGCCGTCGGCGGCCCCTTTTTGCGTTTGGGCTTTGGCCTTTTCGCGACCCCGGCAGCCACGCTAGGCTGGGCCCCGTCCGCAACCTGGAAGGGCCCGAGATGACCATCAGTTACGACGATTTCGCCAAGGTCGATATCCGCGTCGGCACCATCCGCGCGGTGGAACCGTTTCCGGAAGCCCGCAAGCCCGCCTACAAGCTGACCATCGATTTCGGCGGCGAGATCGGGGCCAAACGCAGCTCCGCCCAGATCACCGGCCATTACGCGGTGGACGCGCTGGTTGGCCGGCAGGTTTTGGCCGTCGTGAACTTCCCGCCCAAGCGGATCGGCCCCTTCACCAGCGAGGTTCTATGCCTGGGCCTGCCGGATGCCGACGGCGCGGTTGTGCTGGTCGGGCCCGATCAGGCGGTCCCCGATGGCGCGCGCCTGTTCTGACGCCGCCGGAATTCAGCAGCCAAAACCAGGGTTTACCCGTATATAGTTCGTACTAGCGCGACAAGCCGCCACAGGGGTTCATAGCATTTTAGTCGATTGTGGTCTTAACCGGAATGGCATAGTGCGCGACGCTTTCTCTTCGCACTTGCAACATATATTCCCGGTGGATGGCAACAATGGACGCGCTGCGCTCCTTGATCGGTCGACTTTCTATTTCCACGAAAGTCACGGTGTTGAACCTCTTCGGCATGCTGATCCTCAGCACGGCGATCCTGTTCGCGATCGGTCAGGTCATCGTCCGCGACCTGGAACGGCAGGCGATCGAAATGCAGCGGCTCAGCATGGACATCGCCTGGTCTTCGATGCAGGAGCGCGGCGGCCGCTTCGCGGTGGTGGACGGCACGCTGAGGCTGGACGATCTGGTGCTGAACGGCGACACCGCGATGGTCGACAAGATCAAGCGCATCACCGGTGGCACCGCGACGGTCTTCCTGGGTGACCGCCGCATCGCGACCAACGTGCTGAACGCCGACGGCACCCGCGCCGTCGGCACCACCCTGGCGCAGGGGCCGGCCTATGATTCGGTGCTGCGCCGGGGCACCCCCTATCGCGGCATGGTCGACATCCTGGGCGAGCCCTATTACGCCGCCTACGACCCGATCAAGGACGCCAAGGGGACCACCGTCGGCGTCCTCTATGTCGGCATCAAGAAGGCGGAGGTGTTCAAGACCTTCGACGACAGCATGCGGTTCGCCACCATGCTGGTGGTGCTGTGCGCGGTGGTGCTGGCGGTGCCGGGCTATCTGGTGTCGCACTGGCTGCTGCGCCCGCTCGGCCAGTTGAACCGGGTGATGACCGCCCTGTCGTCCGGCGACCTGAGCACCACCATCGACGGCGCCAGCCGGCTGGACGAGATCGGGGCGATGTCGCGGTCGGTCATGGTGTTCCGCGACGGCATGGCGGAGGCCGAGCGGCTGCGCGCCGAGCAGGAGCACCAGCGGATCGCCGGCGAGGCGTTGAAGCGCAAGGCGTTGCAGTCGATGGCCGACACGGTGGAGCAGGAAAGCCGCGGCGCGGTCGACCGCGTGGCCGTCCGCACCCAGGAGATGGACCGCAACGCCGAGGCGATGGCCCGGTCCGCCGGGTTGGTCGGCGCCAACGCCCAGAACGTCGCCGCCGCCGCCGCCCAGGCGCTGAGCAACGCGGAGGCCGTTGCGTCCGCCGCCGCGGAGCTGTCCGCCTCGATCGAGGAGATCGGGTCGCAGGTTGGCCATGCCGCCAGCGTCACCCGCGCCGCGGTCGCCGCCAGCAACCGGACCGAGAGCACCATCGAGTCGCTGTCGTCGGCCGTCGGCCGCATCGGCGACGTCGCCGAACTGATCCAGGGCATCGCCGCCCAGACCAACCTGCTGGCGCTCAACGCCACGATCGAGGCGGCGCGGGCAGGGGAGGCGGGGAAGGGATTCGCCGTCGTCGCCAACGAGGTGAAGGGCCTCGCCAACCAGACCTCGCGCTCGACCGAGGAGATCTCGCGCCTGATCGCCGAGATCCAGTCGGTCACCGCCCGCAGCGTGGCGGAGGTCCGCGACGTCAGCCAGACCATTGGCGAGATCGACGCCATCTCCGGCACCGTCGCCGCGGCGGTGGAGCAGCAGGCGTCGGCGACGCAGGAAATCTCGCGCAACGTCGGCCAGACCGCGGCGGCGGCCACCGACGTGTCGACGCGCATCGACGAGGTGTCGCGCGAGGCGGTGGTGACCGAACAGCGCGCGGCCGACCTGCGGACCGGGGCGTCCGGTGTCGCCGCCAGCATCGACGAGTTGATGCATGTGCTGGTTCGTGCCGTGCGCACGGCGACCGAGGATGTCGACCGCCGCAACCTGCCGCGCTATCGGGTCGAAGCCCCCTGCAGGATCGATGGGCAGGCGGGCGGGTCCGCCGGCCGGCTGTCCGTCCGCCTGCTCGACATCTCCCGCGCCGGCGCGGCGCTTGGCGAGGCCGAGGCGGTCGGCGACCGCGGCACGTTGCTGTTCGACAGCCTGGGCATGGCCGTGCCGTTCGAGGCGATCAACCGCGAGGATGGCGTCGTGCGCGTCCGCTTCCGGCTGGCCGAGATCGACCGGCAGGCCTTCGAAGCCCGTTTCGACCGTTTCGAAGAGGCGATGGCGGGGCGACGCATCGCCGCCGCCTGACGGCCGTCCGGTTGGCCGGCCGCCGGCCAACCAACCGCTGGCCGATCGATCGCCGGGCAACCTTGCCGGCCGCGAAGGGGTGCTGGGGTGTCAGACCCCGGCGCGGCGCTGCTGCGACGCCAGCATGTGGGGGGGCGTCACCCCGGCGCGGGCCTGCTCCAGCGCGCCCTGCTGGCGGGCGGCGAAGACGCCGGCCTCCGTCCGGTTGCGGAAATGGAGCTTGGACAGCACGCTGCGGACCATCGACTTGATCACCGCTTCCGACAGGTCCAGCGCGTTGGCGATCGTCCGGTTGTTCATGCCCTCGCCCAGCAGGCGCAGCGTCTCGAACTCCGGATCGGACAGGCGCGGCAGCAGCGTCAGCCGGATCTCGTCGACGCCCAGGCGGGACAGGAACTGCTTGGGCATCAGGCAATGCCCCTCCAGCCCCAGATCCAGCAGTTCGTTGATGCGGTCGACGTTGAGATCCTCGAACACCCAGGCGTCGGCGAAGGCCAGGATGTGGGCAGCGTCCAGCAACTCGCGCGAGGACAGGACCACGACGATTCGCGACCGGCGCGACAATCTCAGATAGACCATCGGTTCGTTTTCGCGCAGCGCGGTGAATTGCTGGAGCCCGATCAGGATCGCATCCGGCGTCAGCGCGCTCTGCGTCAGCTCGCCGATGTCGTGCAGGACCGTCACCCGGTGCCGGCCGCCGCGGTCGAGCTGCTGCACCACCGTCTCGGTGAGCGCGTTGTTGTCGAGGATCAGGCAGACATGCATGGGAGTCACCGCGTTGCGGGTCTGGTGAGATGCTTTCTCATGGGCGTACTCATGGTGTGTGTGCATGGGTCAGCTCTGTCTGGAGGAGGCATCCACGGCCGGCCCGGCTTGGGGCGTCGCCGCCTGCATCAAGGGTTGAGAAGGAAACCGGCCGGTTGGCCCAGGCACGTCGTCGAAAAACCTCAGCGGATATCCAAGTATTTCTGCACGGCAGGAAATTCCCGGGAGGAAAGTCCTGATCGCACTGGGTGATTTAGAAATGAATGACGCTCTGCGTAAATCAGGCGATGGATGATCAGCCAAGATCGCTTGTCGTCTCCTTGTTGGTCGCTCCATGTTTCGGAACGGTAACACCTAAGGGATGATGTGTGCTGGACGGGTCACACGGGAATGCGCGTTGGTACAGGCATCCTTCAGAGTCACCCGATCGGTTTGGTGGTGGGTTCGGCGTCCTCACTTTCGCGGCCGATTCGGGGGTAGCCCCGCGTCCTGCTTCACGAACGCTGTCCCGCAGTCAATGTTCCAAGGAAAATCCCAACCCTGACGGAAACAACAGGGCACATTCCGAATGATTCCAATGAGCCGGCAGGATAACTCAATTCTCCGTCACAGGTGACGCTATGACTTTTGTCGGAAGGAGTGCTTGGCGGCCCCATGACCAAAGGCGCTTCGCCTGAATGCTGCGGCCTCGAATGACCTATGGCCCTTGTCCGGATACAGGTGCTCTTCCGATCGTGGTATCAGGTACCCAACACAGCCAATACGAGCCAAGAACGGCAGACGGACGTCAGGCCGATGTGGATGAAAGACCATCAACCACCACCAACGGCCGGGGCCATTCAAGCGCCGGCCATCGGCCATCGACGACCACTGCCGCAGCCTTGAGACCAGGACCGAAGTGCGTGGGGTGATCCGGGTGCCGCGGGGGCGACCGGGCAGCTATCGACAGGAGCCCTGACGGGCCGGCGAGCGAGGATGACGGGGACCATGAAAATTCTGATCGGTGACGACCATCTGCTGTTCCGTGAAGGCCTGCGGCGGTTGCTCGAGCAGTTGCAGGGCGAAGCCAGCTTCGTGGAGGCCGGGACCTTCGACGAGGTGGTGGAGCAGTGCCGCGTCGGCGGCACCTTCGACATCGTGCTGATGGACTTGCACATGCCGGGCTGGCCCGGATTCGACGGGCTGCGCGAGATCCAGGCGCTGCAGCCGGGCGTTCCGGTGGTGGTGATCTCCGCGTCGGAAGCGCTGGGCGACATCCGCGGCGCGCTCGACCACGGCGCGACCGGCTACATCCCGAAATCCAGCAGCGTCAAGGTGATGATGGGCGCCCTGAACCTGGTGTTCTCGGGCGGCATCTACCTGCCGCCGGGGGCGCTGACCGCCAGCATGGAGGCCGCCCCGCGCCGCCGCACCATGGACGTGTCCGACCGCAACGCCGGCTATGGCCTGACCCAGCGCCAGCGCGAAGTGCTGGAATGCCTGCGGCTGGGCAAGTCGAACAAGCAGATCGCCTATGAGCTGGGCCTGTCGGAAGGCACCGTGAAAATCCACGTCACCGCGATCTTCAAGTCGCTGGGCGTGAAGAACCGGACCCAGGCCGTCATCGCCGCCGCCGCGATGTCCGCCTGACCGTCGTTCGTTCGATCGTTGATGAGGGCCCGGGGCACGTCCGGGGCAGCACACTGGGCCGCGGGGCATCGCTCCGCGGCTCTTTTTATGGGCGGGAGCCGGCTCCGGCTGGAAGGAAAGTCGCGGAAAGTCGGGCCTGCGGGCCCGCTGCGGCGCCCTCGCTCTTGACCCGGCGGGCGGGCCGATGCTATCCGCCCCTCTTGGTCCTGTGGAATCGTCCGTCCGGCCCGCCGGCCGGCGCCGCTCCGCACGACCAGACCGACCCGCGCCGCCATCCGGGCCACGCGCGAAGCCGCCACCGCAAGGACGCCACCGCAGCGCCATGAGCGATATTTTCCGCGAAGTCGACGAGGATCTGCGCCGGGACCGCGCGGAGCACCTGTTCAAGAAGTACGGCGGCGCCATGATCGCCGCGGCGGTGCTGGTCGTCGCCGGCACCGGCGGCTACAGCTACTGGCGCCATTGGCAGCAGCAGAAGCGCTACGACCAGACCGCCGCCCTGGTCACCGCCATCTCGCAGACCGCGCAGGGGCCGGAAAAGGGCGTCGACGCGCTGGCTGCCTTCGCCGGATCGGCCGACCCCAGCTTGGCCGCCATCGCCCAGTTCAACGCCGCGGCGTTGCTGATCCGCGAAGGCAAGCCGGCCGACGCCGCGACGATCTATGACCGCATCGCCGCCAACGGCGCGGTCGCCCCGTCCTACCGCGACCTCGCCACCCTGCTGGCGGTGATGCAGCGGGCCGACAGCGGCGACGCGGCGCAGCTGAGCGCGACGCTCCAGCCGCTGACCGCCGAAGGCAGCCCCTGGCGCTTCACGGCGCGCGAGCTGATGGCGATGCTGGCGGCCCGCGCCGGCGACACCGACAAGGCCCGCACGCTGTACAAGCAGTTGGCGGACGATTCGCAGGCGCCCGCCGGTGTGCGCACCCGCGCCGCCGATCTCGCCTCCCTCTACGGCAAGGGCTGACCCAAGGCCATGACCACCATCCAGGCGACGGCCGCCACCACGGCCCGCAACATCCGCCGCACCGCGCTTCTGTCCGCGTCGCTGCTGGCTCTCCTCCTCGGCGGCTGCGACACCATCGGCGGCTGGTTCGGCAAGACGCCCGATCCGCCCCTGCCGGGCAAGCGCGTGTCGGTCCTGACGCGTGAGCGCAAGGTGGAGCCGGACGCCCAACTGGCCGGCGTCGCCGTCACCGTGCCGCAGGCGGTCGCCAACAACGCCTGGGCGCAGCCCGGCGGCACGCCTGACCATGCCCTGGGCAACCTCGCCCTGTCGGCCAACCCGAACGACGCGTGGCGCGCCGACATCGGTTCCGGCTCCAGCAGCTCGCGCGCGCTGCTGGGCACGCCGGTGATCGCCGACGGCCGCATCTTCGCCATGGACGCCGATTCGCATGTGTCGGCGCTGAACGAGCGCAGCGGCCAGTCGCTGTGGCGCGTCGACACCCGGCCGGAGAACGAGCGCGGCGGTGCCACCGGCGGCGGCGTCGCCTACGCCGACGGCCGGGTCTACGCCGCCACCGGCTACGCCGAGGTGCTGGCGCTCGATCCCGCCACCGGCAAGATCCTGTGGCGCAAGCGCATCGCCGGCCCGGTGCGCGGCGCCCCGACGGTGTCGGGCGGCCGTGTCCTGGTGGTGACGCTCGACAACCAGTTGCAGGCGCTGTCGGCCGATGACGGGGCGGTGCAGTGGTCGCACCAGGGCATCCTGGAGACCGCCGGCCTGCTCGGCGCCGCCAGCCCGGCGGCGACCTCGACGCTGGTCGTCGCGCCCTATTCCTCGGGCGAGCTGTATGGGCTGCGTCCGGAAAACGGCCGCGTCGCCTGGCAGGAGAGCCTGGCGGCGGTGCGTCGCACCGGTGCGCTGAGCAATCTGGCCGACATCCGCGGCCTGCCGGTGGTCGACCGCGGCGCCGTCTACGCCATCGGTCATTCCGGCCGCATGGTCGCCATCGACGAGCGCATCGGCAACCGCATCTGGGAGACGGAAATCGGCGGCGTCCAGACGCCGTGGCTGGCCGGCGACCATCTGTTCGTCATCACCAACGACCAGGAGGTCGTGGCGGTCACCCGTCAGGCCGGCCGCGTCCGTTGGGTGGCTCCGCTCGACCGCTTCAAGGATCCGGAGGACAAGTCCGGCCCGATCGTCTGGGCCGGCCCCGTTCTGGCCGGCGACCGGCTGTGGGTTGCCGGGTCGAACGGCAAGCTGCTGGGCCTGTCGCCGTCCGATGGCCGAATCGAGGTCACCCGCACGCTTCCGGCCGGGTCCTACTTGCCGCCGGTCGTCGCCAACAACACTCTTTATGTCCTGTGCGACAACGGAACGCTGGTCGCGTTCCGCTGATCGCGGTTTCTCTCTTCTGTCTGTTGTGAAAGGCCTTTGGCCCCATGTCGTTCACCGTGGTCCTCGTCGGTCGGCCGAATGTCGGCAAATCGACCCTGTTCAACCGTCTGGCCGGCAAGAAGCTGGCCCTGGTGGACGATACGCCGGGCGTCACCCGTGACTGGCGCTCCGCCCCCGGCTTCGTGGGCGGGCTGTCCTTCACGGTGGTCGACACCGCCGGGTTGGAGGACGTCACCGACGACAGCCTGGAGGCGCGGATGCGCCGCCAGACCGAACAGGCGCTGGAACGCGCCGACGTCGCCCTGTTCATCATCGACGCGCGCGCCGGCATCACGCCGCTCGACCGCCACTTCGCCGCCCTGCTGCGCAAGAGCAAGACGCCGGTCCTGCTGGTCGCCAACAAGACCGAGGGCAAGGCCGGCCAGCCCGGCCTGTTCGAGTCCTATGAGCTTGGCCTCGGAGACCCGATCCCGCTGTCGGCCGAGCATGGCGAGGGCATGGCCGATCTGGTCGAAGCCCTGCTGCCCTACGCCCCGCCCGACGAGGACGACGCTCCCGAAGAGGAGGCGGACAGCGGTGAGAACGCCGCGCTCCCGATCGGCGACCAGCCGGAGCCGGAGGAAGACCGCAGCAAGCCGATCCAGATCGCCATCGTCGGTCGGCCGAACGTCGGCAAATCGACCCTGTTGAACAGCATCCTCGGCGAGGAACGCGTGCTGACCGGCCCGGAGGCCGGCATGACCCGCGACGCCATCGCCGTCGATTGGGAGTGGCGCGGCCGCCGCTTCAAGCTGGTCGACACCGCCGGCATGCGCCGCCGTGCCCGCGTCGACGAGAAGGTGGAGAAGCTGGCGGTTGCCGACAGCCTGCGCGTCATCCGCATGGCCAACGTCGTCGTGCTGGTGGTCGATGCCGGTGCCATCCTCGACAAGCAGGACCTGACCATCGCCCGGCTGGTGATCTCCGAAGGGCGGGCGCTGGTCATCGCCGTCAACAAGTGGGACGCGGTCGAGGATCGCGCCATGGCCCTGCGCCAGGTGGAGGACAAGCTCCAGGCCGCGCTGGGTTACATCAAGGGCGTGCAGGTCGTCACCATCTCCGCCCTCAAGCAGCACAAGCTCGACACGCTGCTGGACGCCGTGCTGGCGACCTACAACGTGTGGACCCGCCGCATCCCGACCGCCCAGCTGAACCGCTGGATCGAAGGCGTGCTGGAGCATCACCCGCCGCCCCTGATCGAGGGCCGCCGGGTGAAGATCCGCTACGTCACCCAGGTGAAAAGCCGCCCGCCGACCTTCGCGCTGTTCGTGAACAAGCCGCTGGACCTGCCGGAAAGCTACCAGCGCTATCTGACCACCCACCTGCGCGACAGCTTCGACCTGCCCGGCGTGCCGCTGCGCCTGCTGCTTCGCAAGGGCAAGAATCCCTACGCCGACGAGTGAGTGGGAAGGGGGCCGATGTCAGGCCCCCTTTCGCCCGTCCACGGGTGTGTCCGCCGGGGTGGCGTCGCGCAGCGTCAGCACCAGACCACGGTGGCCGGCGACGATCATCGCCGTGCCGGCCGGGCGGTCCGGCCCCTCGACCGGCCACAGCGTGTCACCGATGAACAGGCGGCCATGGCCGTTGACGATCGGTTCGCTCAGCGTGACGTGACGGCCGGCCAGTTGGCCGGCCCGGTCGTTGATGCGGTTGGCCTCGCGGTCGCCGGCCGCCTGAGCGCCGGCCGCGGTCTGCCGCGATCGTGCGCGGATGATGGCGGCACACACCGCGGCGCCGGCGGCGATGGTGAAGAAGCCGGCCTCGTTGACCAGCCCCCAGTCGCCCGACAGCGCGGTGACGAGCCCGGTCAGCAGCGCGGCGCCGCCGAACCAGATCAGGAAGATGCCGGGGATGACCAGCTCGGCCGCAATCAGACCGGCGCCAAGCGCCCCCCACAGCAGCGGCGACATCGGTCTACTCCTGCGCCGTCGGCGGCGGCATCACGGGCTCGGTGTTGGCCGGCCGTGACCAGGGCCCTGGTGGCTGCGAGCGCAACTCCGCCGCGGTCGGTGGGCGGGGCGGCGTGGCGTCACGCACGATCTCGCTCAGCCCGGCCAGCGCGCCGGCGATGCCCGACATCTCGACCGGCAGGATCATGGTCTTCTGGTTGGGCGAGGTGGCGAAGGCGGTCAACGCCTCCATGTATTTCTGGCCGAGGAAATAGCCGAGCGCCTGATTCGATCCCTGCGCCACCGCCTCCGACACCAGGCGGGTCGCCTTGGCCTCGGCGGCGGCGAGGCGCTCGCGGGCTTCAGCCTCCAGCTTGGCGGCTTCCAGCCGGCCCTGGGCGATGCGGATCTGGCTTTCCTTCTCGGCGTCGGCCTCCAGGATCACGGCGCGGCGCTCGCGCTCGGCCTTCAACTGGCGGGCCATCGCCTGGACGATGTCGGCCGGCGGGGTGATGTCGCGCAGTTCGATTCGCGTCACCCGCACGCCCCAGGAGGAGGTGGCCTCGTCGACCGCCCGCAGCAGGCTGGCGTTGATCGTCTCGCGCTGGCTCAGCAGCTCGTCCAGGTCCATCGAGCCCATCACCGTGCGGGTGGTGGTCATCGCCAGCGTCTGGATCGCCCGCTGCAGGTCGTTGACCTCGTAGGTCGCCTTCATCGGGTCGACGACCTGGAAATACAGCACGCCATCGGCGGTCACCGCCGCGTTGTCCTTGGTGATGACGCTCTGTTCCGGCACATCGACCACGGTCTCGCGCATGTCGACCCGGGCCCGCACCGAGCTGATGACCGGGATGATGACGTTGAAGCCCGGCTTCAGGGTTTCCTGATAGCGGCCCAGCCGTTCGACGATGACGTTGAAGCCCTGGGGGACGATGCGGACGCTGGTGATCGCCAGGACGACGACCAGCACGAAGGCCGCGATGACGAGAATCCCGAGATCCATCGGATGGCCGCTCCTGGGATAAGGCGGGGAAAGGCGGGCGCCACGGCGGGCGCCCGACACCATCATGGGGCAATCCGCCCCGGGGGCAATCCCTTTGGGATGGGTCAGTAGTCCTGCGTCTCGTGCTTCAGCCGCACCAGCTCGCCATTCAGCAGCGACAGCATCAACTGCACGACCATCTCGTGCACGATGACGGTGTGGTGGTTGCCGCTGTCCTGCATGGCGCGGCGCAACGCCTCGCGCACCGCCGGCACACCGGTGACGTCGATCAGCACGTCCAGTTTTTCGCCCAGCGCGGCCAGCGTCATGAAGTCGGTGGTGGTCATGATGTCGCGGTGGCGGGCCAGCCGCATGCCCGGCGCGTCGTCGTCGAGGTCGGCCACCCCCAGCAGCTCCACGAACGGCGCGGCCAACAGCTTGCGCAGCAGGGGCGTTCCGGTTTCTCCGGCGCCGACGACGGCGACGCGGAACAGGTCGTTTGGCATGGGGTTCGTTCCTCGCAAGGGTGTGCCACGAGCCGGGCAACAAAAAAGCGGGGAGCCGAAACTCCCCGCCCGAACCCTAGCTGAGCCGCGCGCCGGTTTGACCCGGACGCGGCGTCGCACCCGTGAAAACGTGCCTCCGGGTCTTACGACCAGGCGGCCATCTTCTTTTCCAGATTGTCCGACAGCTTGTCCAGGAACTGCTTGGTGGTCAGCCACGGCTGCTGCGGGCCGATCAGGATGGCGAGATCCTTGGTCATGTAACCGGACTCGACCGTCTCGACGCAGACGCGTTCCAGCGTCTGGGCGAACTTGATCACGTCCGGCGTGTTGTCGAACTTGCCGCGGTAGGCGAGGCCCTGCGTCCAGGCGTAGATCGACGCGATCGGGTTGGTCGACGTCTCCTTGCCCTTCTGGTGCTCGCGGTAGTGACGGGTCACGGTGCCGTGCGCCGCCTCGGCCTCGACCGTCTTGCCGTCCGGCGTGACCAGGACCGAGGTCATCAGGCCCAGCGAGCCGAAGCCCTGCGCCACCACGTCCGACTCCACGTCGCCGTCGTAGTTCTTGCAGGCCCAGACGAAACCGCCTTCCCACTTCAGGGCCGACGCGACCATGTCGTCGATCAGGCGGTGTTCGTAGACCAGGCCCTTCGCCTTGAACTGCTCGGCGTAGCTCTCGTCGAAGATCTTCTGGAAGATGTCCTTGAAGCGCCCGTCATAGGCCTTCAGGATCGTGTTCTTCGTCGACAGATAGACCGAGTAGCCGCGCTCCAGGCCATACATCAGGCTGGAATGGGCGAAGCCCTCGATCGAGTCGTCGAGGTTGTACATGCCCATCGCCACGCCGGCGCTCGGGTAGTCGAACACCTCATGCTCGATCTGCTGGCTGCCGTCCGCCGCTTCCCACTTGATCGTCATCTTGCCCGGGCCGGGGACGACGAAGTCGGTGGCCTTGTACTGGTCGCCGAAGGCGTGACGGCCGATGATGATCGGCTTGGTCCAGCCCGGAACGTAGCGCGGAACGTTTTCGCAGACGATCGGCTCGCGGAAGACGGTGCCGCCCAGGATGTTGCGGATCGTGCCGTTCGGCGACTTCCACATCTTCTTGAGGTTGAACTCCTTCACCCGCGCTTCGTCCGGGGTGATGGTCGCGCACTTCACACCGACGCCATACTGCTTGATGGCGTTGGCCGACTCGACGGTGACCTTGTCGTCGGTCTTGTCGCGGTTCTCGATGCCGAGGTCGTAGTATTTCAGGTCGATGTCGAGGTAGGGCAGGATCAGCTTGTCTTTGATGAACTGCCAGATGATGCGCGTCATCTCGTCGCCGTCGAGTTCGACGACCGGATTGGCTACCTTGATCTTGGTCATGGGTGCGAGATCTCCCCGAACGGGTAAGGGCGTTGTGTTTCCTTGGGTGCCGGGCGCGCCGTCCAGCGGGCGCTTGTTGCCGGGGAGCATGCCGGATGGGTGGCTCCCCGATACCCCGGGCGGAAAATTAATCGCGGTTATATAGCATTGCCCCGTCGCGGAAAGGAAGGCGCGGCGGCGCCTGCGGCGTCGATGTCGCAGGAAAACAGTTGCAACGCAGCCCCGCGCCCGGTTTAGATGGTCGATTGGTATTACCGGTTCGTCGTTCCGTCCCGTCCAGGCCCGGTTTCCCCGGTTCAGGCCGCGGATTCCGGCGCCCGCGCCGGTCGCGCGTCGCTGGCGGGCTTCGACACGGCGGCAAGGTCGCGTTCCGCGTTCAGCATGTAGTCGCGGGTCAGCGGCACCGCCCCCAGCGAGCGGGCGACCTGGACCTGGAACACCATGTGCCCCTGCAGGCGGAAGCTCAGCTCCGCCCCGGCCAGATAGAACTCCCACATCCGGCAGAAGCGTTCGTCGTACAGCGCCCTGGCCTCGTCGCGGCGGGCGTTGAAGCGGCTCCGCCAATGGCGCAGCGTCTCGGCGTAATGCAGGCGCAGCACCTCGACGTCGGTGGTCAGCAGCCCCGACCGTTCGATGACCGGCAGCACCTCCGACAGGGCGGGGGAGTAGCCGCCGGGGAAGATGTATTTGCGAATCCAGGCGTTGGTCGAACCCGGCCCGTCGAGTCGGCCGATCGCGTGAACCAGCGCCACCCCCTCGTCGTTCAGCATGTCGCGCACCGCATCGTAGAAATGGCGGTAATGCGGCACGCCGACATGCTCGAACATGCCCACCGAGACGATGCGGTCGAAGGCACCGTGGTTGGCGGCGGCGAACTCGCGGTAGTCGCGCAGTTCGAAGGTGACGCGGTCGGACAGCCCGGCTTCCTCCGCGCGCTGCCGGGCGACCGCCAGCTGTTCCGACGACAGGGTGATGCCGGTCACCCGCGCGCCGGTGTGACGCGCCAGATACAGCGCCATGCCGCCCCAGCCGCAGCCGATGTCGAGCACCCGCATGCCGGGGACCAGCAGCAGCTTGGCCGCGATGTGGCGCTTCTTGGCCTCCTGCGCGTCGTCCAGCGACATCGCCGGGTCGGGGAAATAGGCGCAGGAATACTGCATGTCGCGGTCGAGGAAGAGCTGATAGAAGCGGCGCGACAGATCGTAGTGATGCTCGACGTTGCGGCGCGCGCGGACCATCGGGTTGTATTGCTGGATGCGGCGCAGCAGCGGCGACAGCGCTTCGCGGATCTGGCCGAGCGCCCCCTGAACGTCGCGGCCGCTCATCAGCAGAGCCAGCAGGTCGTAGATCGTCCCGCCTTCCACCGACAGCCGGCCGTCCATGTAGGCCTCGCCGAAGCGGAGCCGGGGATTGATCAGCAGGTCGCGTTCCACGGCGCGATCATGAAGGCGCAGCGTTACCGTCGGTGGTCCGGATCCGATGCGATGGTGCTGTCCATCGGCGGTGACGAGATCAAGGGTTCCGTCGCCCATGGCGGCGGCAAGCAGACGAACCAGCAGCATGCCGAACTCCTTCCGCGGTGCCGGTGCAAGGATGACCCCCGACAAAGGGTGCGACAATCTGTCAATTGGTCAGTGCTGCTCCCCAATTCGGGCATTACGGGCGTATGGCGGGCGGTCGATCGGAACCGAAGCGGGAGCGCCGGCCGCAAACGCGAAAAACCGCCCGGCCCCGGGTGGGGCGGGCGGTTTCCGGACGAGCGGTGCGACGTTCGCCGCAACGGTCCTTTACGGGCCGTCGCGGCGGAGAAGGGCGATCAGCCCTCCTCCTCTTCGGTCGCGGTCTCTTCGACGAAGGTCTCTTCCTCTTCGGCGTCACGCAGGTCGGCCGCGGTGATCATGCCGCCGCGCTGGGCCTGCAGTTCCGCTTCTTCCTGCGAACGGGCGACGTTGACCGTCACCGAGATCGCGACTTCCGGGTGCAGCACGACGCGCAGCTTGAACAGACCCAGGGTCTTGATCGGGGTGTCGATCTGGACCTGCTTGCGGTCGGTCGTGTAGCCGGCGGCGGTCAGCGCGTCGGCGACGTCGCGGGTGGTCACGGAGCCGTAGAGCACGCCGGTCTCGGCGGCCTGACGGATCACGATGACCGACACGTTGTCCATCTTGGTCGCGACCTGCTCGGCGTCCTTGCGGCGCTCCAGGTTCACGGCCTCCAGATGGGCCTTCTGCTTCTCGAAGACGGACAGGTTCGCCTTGGTGGCGCGCATGGCCTTCTTCTGCGGCAGCAGATAGTTGCGGGCGAAGCCGGGACGCACATTGACGACCTGGCCCATCTGGCCGAGTTTCTCGACCCGCTCCAGCAGAATAACTTCCATCACTCGTCCTCCTGACCGGGGGCCGCGGGGGAAAACCGGCGGCGCAGCCCGATCCATTGCTCGATCATGCCCAGGCCGATCAAAAGCACGATCGGCCACCCGAAGAGAAACAGCATCATGTAGAAGCCGACGAGGATCAGCGTGCGCGCCGATCGACGGCTGGCCACCACATGCACCACCGAAAGCCCGGCGAAGGCGAACGGCACGGCCAGGATCAGCGCCAGATTGACCGCCAGGAACCCCAAGGGTCCCGGAGCAACCGAGGCCGCCAGCACCGACACCGCGAACAGCGGCACCAGCCACACCGGCAACTCCAGTTCGGCCAGACGCATCGGCGGGCGCCGGTTGCGGCCGAACCGCATCAGCGCCCCCTGCGCCAGCACCGCGTTGACGATGGTCATGACCAGCCATGACACCGCCACCAGTCCCGGCAGGACAGCCGCCACCCAGAATTCCGCGGGATCCGGGGCCGGTTGGCCCTGCGCGCGGAACGCCGGCTCGACGACTCGGGCCAGGGTCTGCCGCATCAGCCCTTCCAGCCCGTCGGGCTGGTCGAGCGTCAGGATCACCGCGGCGAGCAGCGCCGCCACGCCCATCCCGGTCAGGCCCATCAGGACCCGTCCGGGCGGATACCATTCCAGGGTTCCAGCACCCGCGGCACCGCCGTTTCCGACCTTGCCGTTTTCGACCGGCCGGGCCAGCAGCGACTGCCGCACCACCAGGATGACCGGGGCGGCCCCGGTCACCAGATAGGACAGCGCCACCAGCGTGCTGCCGGAGGTGCCCAGCATCACCGCGACCGTGCCGGCCAGACCGGCCAGCACCACCGGGGACGTCCCCAGCCACAGCCCCACGAGGAACAGCGGCAAAGGCGCCAGGTAACCCAGGATCAGCGCGCCCACCCCGCCGAACATGACGGACAGGTAGAAGAACGCGCTGACCAGACCACCGCCGACGGCGACCACCAGCGGAACGGCCGGACCCCAGGCCATGGAAACCCCTTCAGACCTTCACCAACACATTTCGGCCGTCAGCCGGGCTTACTTCACCACGTAGGGGAGAAGGGCCAGGAAACGGGCGCGCTTGATGGCGCGGGCCAGTTCACGCTGCTTCTTCGTCGAGACCGCGGTGATGCGGCTCGGGACGATCTTCCCACGCTCGGAGATGAAGCGGGACAGCAGCTTGACGTCCTTGTAGTCGATCGCCGGGGCGTTCGCACCCGAGAACGGGCAGGTCTTGCGGCGGCGGAAGAACGGGCGGCGGGCGCCGCCGGTGCGGGCCGGAGCGCCCGTGGTCTGCTTGTCGCTCATTTACACGGACTCCCCTTCGGCAGCGGCGGTGTTTTCCTGACGGCGCGGCGGACGCGGGCCACGGTCGTCGAAGCGACGCGGACCGCGATCGCCACGCTCGCCGCGATCACCACGCTCGTTGCGGCTCTGCATCATCGCCGACGGGTTGGCGTCGAGGGCGTCGACACGCACGGTCATGTAGCGCAGCACGTCTTCGCTGATGCTCATGTTCCGCTCCATCTCGGCAACGGCGGCGGCCGGCGCGTCGATGTTGTACAGGGTGTAGTGACCCTTGCGGTTCTTCTTGATCTTGTACGTGAGGGTCTTCAGACCCCAGTACTCGCTCTTGGCGACCGTGCCGCCATTGTCGCGGACGATCTGAGCGAACTGCTCGGAGAGCTGCTCGGCCTGGGCGGCCGAAATGTCCTGGCGCGCGATCAGCACGCACTCGTAAAGTGCCATTGCACTCCCCATGGCTGTTCATGGTCCGGCGCTGCGCCCGTTCCCTCATGGATCAGGTCAGCCGCCCGGGCCTAGCCGACGGCGGGCCGCCGGCAAGGAGTTATGAAGGCGCGCAGTATGCACAGGCCGGCCGTGGTAGCAAGCGGAAATCCCGGAGCCGGCACGCCGCGCCGGAACAATCCACTTGGTGGGTGGGAAAATCCGGTCGGGAGTGCCCCGGCGGGCCGGCCGGGGCTGTGCAGGGTAACGCCAGTGCGGCGCCGAGTGTCGCTACGGATGATCTTCGGCGCATTTACCCGAAGTGCAATTGCCGTCCGCAGGTGCCATGTAGCGTCCGCCGTAAGGCCGCGCTTCCGCTGCCGGGAGCCCGGCCGGCGGCCAACGCCAACAAGCGCCGTGTCGGAGACCTTGAACATGCGCAAAGCCACGCTTCCGTACCATGTCGTGGAGCTGAGGGGGCTCGCCTGCATCCTGCTGGTCGCCTACCACGTCGTCGGCATACCGGGATCGGGCATGCAGGTGGGGGCGGATTCCATCTACCGCTACGCCACCGACAGCTTCGAGCTGATCCGCATGCCGCTGTTCACCTTCATTTCCGGTCTGGTCTACGCCCTGAACCCGGCGCGGGCGGACCGGCTGGACAGCTTCTTCGTCAAGAAGCTGCGGCGGCTGGGCTTTCCGTTCCTGGTGGTGTCGGCGATCTTCTACCTGTTGCAGACCAACGCGCCGGGGGCCCACGGCACCGACGCTCCCGAGTCGATGTGGCGGATCTACGTCTTCCCCTATGCCCATTTCTGGTATCTGCAGGCGCTGTTCCTGATCTTCACCGTGGTGGCGTTGCTCGACGTCGCCCATGCGATGGACCGGCCCGCCGGCTTCCTGCTGGCTTTGGCCGTGGCGATGGCGGCCTGCCTGACGGTGGATCTCGATTCGAACATCCTGTCGGTCAACCAGGCCTGCTACCTGCTGCCGC
>NZ_LGRA01000008.1:992600-1048303 GCF_003116095.1 Azospirillum sp. TSO35-2 | reverse complement strand
GATCTCGTCGAAGGGGTTCATGCTCATCTTCACGTTGGCGGTCTCGACGCCGCTGCCATCCGCCTTCACGCGAATCTTCACGTTGTAGTCGACGACCCGCTTCACGGGCACCAGCACCTTCATGACGGCGTTTCTCCTCTCGAATGGTGTTCTTGTGCGATCAGGCGGCGACGGACAGGCTTTGCCCACGCAGGGCGGCAACGGCGTCCGACATCGGCGGCGAGGCGTCGGTCCGGCCCAGCGTGGCGAGGACCTCGCCGGGGTTGACGACGCCGCCGCGGCCGACGAAGGCGCCCTGGACCACGGCCAGCGCGGCCAACCCGCCGGCGGTTTCCATGCGGTGTTCGATGAAGATGTATTTCTCGTCCCAGCACAGCACCCGGCTGACCAGGGTGAAGCGCTGGAACGGCCGCAGCGAGCGGCGGTAGCGGATGGTCGCGCCGCCCAGCACCGGCTGCCAACGGTTGCGCAGGATCGCCGGCCCCAGCCCGACGCGGATCATCAGATCCGTCCGCCCCAGATCCATCACGCTGAAATAGCGCGCGTTGGTCATGTGCAGGTTGATGTCGAGGTCGGTCGGCCAGACCCGGAAGCGCAACGCCGCCGGGTCGAGCAGGCCGGCCCGCCGGCCGCGCCACGCCGCGACGATGGCGGCGAGGGCGACGGCGATCAGGCGGAAGATCAGGTTCATGCCCGTCCTCCGTCCCGGCGGACCCCGGCCCAGACACCGGCCGTCGCGTGCAGTTGTCGCTGTCCCGTCATGCTCCGATCCTCCTCCGGCCCATCCGCGGGCGTCGCGGCCGACCGGAGTGCCGTGGCATCGTCCGGTCAGCTCTCCTTGGCGGCTTTCAATTCGACCGCTTTCAATTCGACCAGGCTGTTGGTCACCTGCACTTCGATGTCGCGCAGTTCCTGCACGGTCGCTTCCAGGTCTTCGCGCTGCTGGGCGAGGTCCTTCAACCGCTTCTGCACCCGCTTCAGCAGGTTCTTCTGCTGCTCCAGCCCGCCGTTGACGGTGTAGAGGTCCAGATACTCCCGGATCTCCGCCAGCGAGAAGCCCAGCCGCTTGCCGCGCAGGATCAGCTTCAGCCGGGCGCGGTCGCGCTTGGTGTAGACCCGGTTGTTGCCGACGCGGTTGGGCGCCAGCAGCCCCTTGACCTCGTAGAAGCGCAGAGCCCGCGGCGTGATGCCCAGCTCCTCCGCAAGCTGGTTGACCGTGTAGAGCTGTTCCATCCCAGGGAAGACCTTTTGTTCGCGTTCAGCACAATGCGCCTGCCGTTTGGTAGCACAGGTGCCGTCGCGTGATAAGGCTTCCCTTAACGTCCGGGTCAACGTGGTGACTTCGGGTCATCCTCCGTTCGATTGGTTGCGCGCGGCTTCCGCGATCAATTCCTTCTTCGACAACTTGCCGACGGCGGTCTTGGGCAGTTCCTCGCGGAACTCGATGGCGGTCGGCATTTCGATGCGCGAGATCTTGTCGCGCAGGAAGTCGCGCAGCGCCTCGGCCGTCAGGGCGGAGCCGGGCGTCAGCTGCACGAACGCCTTCGGCGTCTGGCCGCGGTAATCGTCGGGCAGGCCGATGACGCAGGCGGCGACGACGTCCGGGTGCTGGTAGATCGCTTCCTCGATCATGCGCGGGTACACGTTGTAGCCGCTGCAGATGATGAGATCCTTCAGCCGGTCGAGCAGGAAGACGTAGCCGTCCTCGTCCATCGTGCCGACGTCGCCGGTCAGCAGGAAGCCGTCGACCACGGTGCGGTCGCTCTCTTCCGCCCGGCCCCAATAACCGGCCATGACGTTGGGGCCGGAGATCGCCACCTGCCCCTTCTCGCCGATGCCGAGCTTGCGGGTGGGATCCTCCAGGTCGCGGATCTCGATGGCGATGCCGGGCAGCGGCAGGCCGATCGACCCCTCCTTGTTCATGCCCGTCAGCGGGTTGGCGGCGCAGACCGGCGAGGCCTCCGACAGGCCGTAGCCCTCGATCAGCACGCAGCCGGTCGCCTGCTCGAACTGGCGCTTCAGCTCCATCGGCAGCGGCGCCCCGCCGGAGATGCAGTAGCGGATCGAGGTCATCGGGTAGCGGGCGACCTGCGGGTGGCCCAGCAGCGCCTTGTACATGGTGGGCACGCCGGGGACGAGCGTCGGCTTGCGCCGGGCGATGGTCTTAAGCACCTGCTCGGTCTCGAAGCGCGGCAGCATGATCAGCTCGGCGCCGCAGGCCAGCCCCATGTTCAGCACCACGGTCATGGCGAAGACATGGAAGAAGGGCAGCACCGCCAGCACGCGCTCCTGGCCCAGCGCCACGCCGGGGAACCAGGCCTGCACCTGCTGCGCGTTGGACAGCAGATTGTGGTGGGTCAGCATCGCGCCCTTCGGCACGCCGGTGGTGCCGCCGGTGTATTGCAGCACCGCGATGTCGCGCAGGCCGTCGATGCGGACCGGGCGCAGGCTGCCGTCGTTGGCCAGCAGGCTGTCGAAATCGACATGCTGGTGATCGCGGGGCACGCTGGCGACCTCGCTGCGCTTCAGCACGCGGAACAGCGCGCCCTTCACCTTGGGCAGGATGGTCGGCATCCGGCAGACGACGACGCGCTTCAGCGGCGTGCGGCCGAGCATTGCCGCGACCCGCGGGTAGATCTGCTTGAGGTCGAGCGTCACCATGATCTCGGTCTGCGAATCGGTGATCTGGTGCTCAAGCTCGCGCTCGACATAGAGCGGGTTGTAGTTGACGACGGTGCCGCCGGCCTTCAGCACCGCGAAATAGGACACCACGTAGGTCGGCGAGTTGGGCAGGCACAAGCCCACCCGCACGCCCGGACCGACCCCCAGATCCTGGAAGCCACGGGCGGCGCGGTTCACCAGATCCAGCACCTCGGCGTAGCTGTAGCGACGGCCGAGGAAGTCCAGGCACGGACGGTCGGCGAAGCGCCGGGCCGCATCCTCGAACAGCATGTGCAGCGGCTTCGGCGGAAAGGCCTGATCCCAGGCGATCCCTTCGGGATAATGGGCCAGCCAGGGGTGGTGCGGCGTGTCGGTCTGGCCGCACGGCGATTGGGCTGGCTGCGTCAGCGGCTCGGGCATCGGTATCGCTCCCCTTGGCGGTGGCGCGTTCCGGATCGCCGGTTCGGTCGGTGTCGGAAACGCTTTCGTTATGACGTTGACGTAAACGTAATGCGAGCCTACTGTCAAGACCAGTCCTACGAACAATCCTGAAGGCCCGCTTTCATGGTCGACGACATTCTGCAAGAGATGCGCAGCCGCGCCGCCACCTTGCGCGCGCTCAACGCCTCGGTGCGGTTCCTGCTGAACAAGGAGGGCGAGGTGATCCGGGTCGATGCCCGCGCCAACCCGATCAGCATCACCCGCGACGACGCCGACAGCGATTGCACCATCCGCATTTCGCCGGAGAATCTGGCGAAGCTGATCGACGGCCGGCTGAACCCGATGCTGGCCTTCACCATGGGCAAGCTGAAGGTCGAGGGCTCGATGGGCGTCGCGATGAAGCTGGCGCAGCTGCTGGACGACTGAGCGGCCGCAAGAGCCGCCGACCACTTCAACCGGGAGAAAACGCATGACCAAGACACGCGCGAAGAGCGCCACCCTCACCGCTGCCCTGACGGCGGCTGTTCTGCTCGGCCTGTCCGGCGCCGCCGCGGCGCAGGGCGGCGCCCGCACCCTGACCTACCAGATCCTGATGGGCGACGATCCGATCGGCACCGAGCAGGTGCGGCTGGAGCCCCAGGGCGACCGGACCAAGGTCACCGTCACCGCGACGACCCGGGTGAAGGTGCTGTTCATCAACTTCCGCTACGACCACAAGCGGGAGGAGCTGTGGAAGGGCGGGGTGCTGGACCGGATGACCGCCACCACCGACGACGACGGCACGCCGCACAGCCTGGACATGGCCCGCGACGCCGGCGGCTACCGCCTGACGGTCGACGGCAAGACCCAGGAGGTTGCGGCCAACGCCCTGCCGCTGACGCTGTGGACTCCGGACGTGCTGAAGCACTCGCAACTGCTGTCGGTGATCGACGGCGCGCCCTACAAGGTGGCGGTGCGCAAGGTCGGGACCGAGACGGTGGAGACCGGCGGCAAGCCGGTGGAGGCCACCCACCACCGCATCGACGGCGACGTGGAACGCGACCTGTGGTTCGCCGCCGACGGCACGCTGCTGAAGACGCGCTTCAAACGCAGCGGCTATGATATCACCTATGTCCTGAAGTGAGTTCTGCCGACTGAGGACGTGATGCCGATATTCGTGTTCCCCGACGATCCGACCTGGAACGAGGAAGCCGACGCCGTCGAGTTTCCGGTGCAGGTCGGGGAATACATCGGCCGCGTCTTCGTCACCCGCCGCACCTTGCAGGGCATCGTCGGCCACACCCCGCAGCCGGAGGAGGCGGTTCAGCAGGTCTGCATGAACCGCCCCCTGTTCGAACGCGCGGTGGAACAGCGCATCATGGACCGCGCGCTGGATCCCGACGCCAACATCCACCTGACCGGCCGCGACCTGCACCGGGCGGCCGGGTAGGGCAGAGGCGGGTAGGGCAGGCGGGCCGCGTCAGCCCAGCCGGGCGTAGCGGCCGCGGAAATACAGCAGCGGGTCGCCGTCCTCGCGGGAAGCGATGTTGCGCACGCGGCCCAGCACGATGACATGGTCGCCGCCGTCGAGCAGATGCTCGCGGTCGCACTCCAGCGTGGCGAGGCAGCCGGTCAGCAGCCGCACGCCGCCGCGCCCGGTCGTGGTCTCCAGCCCGCTCCAGCGTTCCTGGAGGTCGCGGCGCGAGAAGCGGTTCGACAGGTCCTCCTGGTCGGCGGCCAGGATGTTGACCGCGAACTGCGGCGCCGCGTGGAAGGCGTCGAACGACATCGCGGCACGGCCCAGGCAGAACTGCACCAGCGGCGGGTCGAGCGACACCGACGAGAAGGAGTTCACCGTGACCCCCAGCGGCAGCCCGTCGGGCGCGATGGTGGTGATGACGGCGATGCCGGTGGCGAAGCAGCCGAGGGCGGAACGGAACGCGCGGGGGTCGATCGGCTGGTCGGTGGTCATGACGTCCTGTGGTGTGGGCCGTGGCGGTGGCCGGGCGATGGCCGGAGCGGAACACTGACGAAGGGCGGAACACTCAAGGTAGGAGACACCGGGAATTAATCCAGCAGGCCCAGCGGTGCAAGCCGCATCTCCGACGCAGCGGCGTGGGGCCGCATCCCGGGCGCGATGGCGCAACCGCCTGGGGAGGGGCACCCGGCAACGTCGTTAAACGGATATTAATGAAACCGGGGCAGGGTGCATCGGCGGCCCGCGGTCGCGGACATCGGCCTTCGGGCTGCGAACCTTTCGCCACGGCCAGGGCATGAGCGGGAATTCCGGCGCCAACGAGCGGCCGATCATCATCAAGAAGAAGAAGGGCGGACACGGCGGCCATCACGGCGGCGCGTGGAAGGTGGCCTACGCCGACTTCGTGACCGCGATGATGGCCTTCTTCCTGCTGCTGTGGCTGCTCAACGTCACCACCTCGGACCAGCGCAAGGGCATCGCCGACTATTTCTCGCCGGTGTCGGTCAGCCGTGAACAGTCGGGCTCCGGCGGCATGCTGGGCGGCAAGACCATCACGGTGCCGGGCGCGCAGATCTCCCCCAGCTCGCCGATGTCGGCCGACGTGCCGGTGTCCGGCCCCCCCGGCTATTCGTCGCAGCAGAGCGAGGACGCCGACGATCCCACCGAGTCGACCTCCGGCCCCGGACAGGGCACCGGACCGGGCAAGTCCGGCAGCAACGCCGCCGCCAACGGCAGCGCCGGCGAGGTTACCGACCAGAAGACGAACGAGACCCGCGCCGAGTTCCAGAAGCGGATGGAGGAGCTGGCCAAGCAGCTCGGCATCCCCGGGCAGAAGCCGGGCGAGAAGCTGTCCGACTTCGCCGAACGGGTGAAGGAGGCGACGGAAAGCCTTCAGGGCGCCGCCCGCGAGGCGCGGCAGTTCCAGCAGGCCGCCACCGAGATCCGGCAGGCCATCCAGTCGGTGCCGGAGCTGGAGCCGCTGGCCCAGAACCTGATGATCGACCAGACGCCGGAAGGCCTGCGCATCCAGATCGTCGACCAGGACCGCGTGTCGATGTTCCCCGGCGGGTCCGGCCAGATGTACCCGCAGACCCGCCAGCTGGTGCAGCAGGTCGCCAAGGCGCTGGCCAAGCTGCCCAACAAGCTGTCGATCAGCGGCCACACCGACAGCACGCCCTTCCCCGCGGGCGCCGGCCGCGACAATTGGGACCTGTCGACCGAGCGCGCCAACGCCACCCGGCGCGCGTTGCTGGCCGGCGGCATCGACCCGGCGCGGGTCCAGGACGTCGTCGGCAAGGCCGACCGCGACCCGCTGGTGCCGGACCAGCCCAACAGCCCGCGCAACCGGCGCATCACCATGGTTCTGCTGCGCGAGGCGCAGGCCGCGCCGGCTTCCGGCGGGCAATCCGGCGGCGGCGCGCCACCCGCTGCTACCAAAGCACGATAAAGGCCGGCGAAGGCCGGCACTTAAGCGCTAATTTCTTGAAGCCTCCACGTCCGAATTCTTGCGTTGTCGATGCACCGCACAACGGAGTGCGCGTTTGCCTCTGTTCAAAGCGCGCGACGATGGGTCATACTTCCTGCACAAAGCGACACGGCCGGGGCGATGCCGACCGCCGTGCGATGACCGGTCAGATCCAAGCGCGGGGGTGTTTGTGAGCGTACCCGAGGGCAAACCGTCAGACCTTTTGTCATCCTACGATCCCGGGCTGTACTTCGATGAACTGTTCGGGTCCATGGCGTTGCCGGCCGAACACACGGCGTTGATACGGCGACGACTGGGCGCGCTCAACTTCGACGAACTGCGCCGCCGCGCGCAGGATGCGGAACGGGAGCTGTACAATCTCGGCATCACCTTCATCGTCTATTCCGACAAGGACGCCGTCGACCGCATCCTGCCGTTCGACGTCATCCCGCGCGTGATCTCCGCGCCGGAATGGTCGCATCTGGAGGCGGGTGTCACGCAGCGCGTCACGGCGCTGAACCTGTTCCTGCACGACATCTATCACGATCAGAAGATCCTGAAGGATGGCGTGATCCCGCGGGACCTGGTGGAGGGCAACCACAATTTCCGCCCGCAGATGATCGGGGTGGACGTTCCCTTCAACACCTACATCCACATCATGGGCACCGATCTGGTGCGCGACCGCCACGGCACCTTCCGGGTGCTGGAGGACAACGGCCGTGTGCCGTCGGGCGTGTCCTACGTGGTGGAAAACCGCCACATGATGCAACGGGTCTTCCCCGACCTGCTGCAGGACATCGGCATCCGCCCGGTCGACAATTACGGCCACAAGCTGCTGGACGCGATGATGGAGATCGCGCCGCAGGGGGTGGACGACCCGCAGGTGGTCCTGCTGTCGCCGGGCACCTACAACTCGGCCTATTTCGAGCACATCTTCCTGGCGCGCGAGATGGGCGTGCCGCTGGTGGAAGGGCGCGACCTGGTGGTCGACAACGACCGCGTCTTCATGAAGACGACCAACGGCCTGGCCCCGGTGCACTCGATCTACCGCCGGCTGGACGATGCCTTCCTCGATCCCAAGGCGTTCAACCCGGACAGCCTGCTGGGCGTGCCCGGCATCCTGGAGGCCTACCGCAAGGGCAACGTCGCGCTGGCGAACGCCATCGGCACCGGCGTTGCCGACGACAAGGCGGTCTATTGCTACGTGCCGCGGATGATCAAGTACTACCTGGACCAGGAGCCGATCATCCCCAACGTCGACACCCGCATCTGCCGCGAGCCCGACGCCCTGCAATACACGCTGGACCACCTGGACGAACTGGTGGTCAAGCCGGTTGGCGAGGCCGGCGGCTACGGCATCACCATCGGCCCGCGCGCCAGCAAGGCCGAGCTGGAGGATTGCCGGGCCAAGCTGCTGGCCGATCCGTCCAACTACATCAGCCAGCCGGTCGTCGACCTGTCGGTCTGCCCGACCGTGTGCGACGACGCCATCGAACCGCGCCACGTCGATCTGCGCCCCTTCGCCATCACCGGCAAGAGCACCTGGGTCCTGCCCGGCGGCCTGTCGCGCGTGGCGCTGAAGAAGGGCACGCTGATCGTCAATTCGTCCCAGGGCGGCGGCTCGAAGGACACCTGGGTTCTGGAAGGTGGTGCGGCATGAACCTGCTTTCCCGTTATGCCGAGTGCATTTTCTGGATGGCCCGCTACATGGAGCGGGCCGAGAACATGGCCCGCATCCTGGATGTCCATGAAACCTTCGCGCGCGACACCCGCGGGGCCACCAACTGGTTCTCCGTCGTCCAGTTGAACGCGGACGAGAAGGATTTCTTCAGCCGCCACGACCGTCCGACGTCGGATGCGGTGATCCATTACTACATGTTCGATCCGCAGAACCGGAACTCGCTGCTGTCGATGCTGCGGATGGCGCGGGAGAACGCGCGGACGCTGCGCCCCTGGATCTCGACCGAGATGTGGACGCAGATCAACGTGTTCCACAACAAGCTGCTGGAGATGTCGGTCAAGGACGTCGCCGCGCAGAACCTGTCCAAGGTCTGCACCTGGATCAAGGAGGAGTGCCAGGCCCACACCGGCATCACCGAGGGCACCTTCTACCGCGACCAGGGCTGGTATTTCTACCAGCTGGGCAAGTACATCGAGCGGGCCGACCAGACCACGCGGCTGCTCGACATCAAGTATCACACGCTGCTGCCGTCGCCGCTCGACGTCGGTTCCACGCTCGACGTCAGCCAGTGGACGACGGTGCTGCGCAGCACCGCCGGCTACCACGCCTTCCGCCGGGTCTACCCGCGCGGCATGTCGCCGACGACGGTCGCCGGCTTCATGCTGTTCAACGAGGGGTTCCCGCGGTCGGTGGTGATGTGCGTCCGCCAGATCGACGGCGTGCTGACGCGGTTGCGCTCGCGCTATGACCTGCGCGGCGGGGCGGCGGCGATGGAGCGGGTGGACGAGTTGCTGGCCGCCCTGCTGTCCCGCCCGATCGACGCGGTGCTGCGCGACGGCCTGCACGAGTACCTCGACTGGATCCAGTTGCAACTGAGCGGCATCACGATGGAGATCGCGCAGGCCTTCTTCGGCGTTCAGCCGCCTCTGGCGGTTCAGAGCCAGTCGCAGTAAGCTCAGCGACCGTGGAGGGGTGGCGACGCCCCTCCCACTCCCTTTCCCTGCGTCGGTTGTCGGTCAGCATGTCGGTCATCCAGCCGCCGCAGCGGCCCTTGCAGCAGTTCTTCCGGTCGGGGCCGATGCCCTGCCCCTATCTGCCGGGCCGGGTGGAACGCAAACTGTTCACCCGCCTGGTCGGTCCGTACGCGACCGAGGTGAACTCCACCCTGTCGCGCGCCGGCTTCCGGCGCAGCCACGACATCATCTACCGGCCGGTCTGCCCCAACTGCCAGGCCTGCGTGCCGGTGCGGGTGCCGGTCGCCGACTTCACGCCGACGCGCTCGCAGAAGCGGGTGCTGAAGCTGAACGAAGGGGTGACGCTGAGCGAACGCCCGGCCTACGCCACGTCGGAGCAGTACCGGCTGTTCGCGCTCTACCAGAACTCCCGCCACGGCGATTCCGACATGGCCCGCATGGCGATGGGCGACTTCGCCGCCATGGTCGACGAGGGGCGGGCCGACACCAGCCTGCTGGAGGCGCGCGACGACCAGGGCCGGCTGGTCGGCTGCATGCTGACCGACCGGCTGGCCGACGGCTATTCGGCGGTCTACAGCTTCTACGACGCCGCCCAGGACCGCCGCAGCCTGGGCACCTTCATGATCCTGGGATTGATCGAGCGGGCACGGCTGGACGGCATGCCCTATGTGTATCTGGGCTATTGGATCGCCCACAGCCGCAAGATGGCCTACAAGGCCCGCTTCCACCCGCTGGAATGCCTGGGCGAGGAGGGCTGGCGCCCCACCGTCATCGAGCCGGAGCCCGACGAGGGCTGAGCGCCGCCCCGCGGGCGGGCGATGATGCCGCGCCTGCTCAGGCCACCTTGATGCGGCTGAGGAACGTCTCGACGTCCTGGCGCATCATTTCGGCCTGCTTGGACAGTTCGCCGGCGGCGTTCAGCACCTGATCGGCGGCGCTGCCGGCTTCCCCGGCGGCCTGGGTGACCTGGATGATGCTGCCGGTCACCTCCTGAGTTCCTGCGGCGGCCTGCTGGACGTTGCGGGAGATCTCGTTGGTCGCGGCCCCCTGCTCCTCGATGGCGGCGGCGATCGCGGTGGTGATGTCGTTGATGTTGCCGATGGTCCCGCCGATGCCGGTGATGGCCGTCACCACCCCCTGGGTCGTCTGCTGGATGGTGCCGATCTGCGAGGCGATCTCCTCGGTGGCCTTGGCGGTCTGGCCGGCGAGGCTCTTGACCTCCGACGCCACCACGGCGAAGCCTTTGCCGGCTTCGCCGGCGCGCGCCGCCTCGATGGTCGCGTTCAGGGCCAGCAGGTTGGTCTGGCTGGCGATGGAGGTGATCAGGCCGACGACCTCGCCGATCTTCTGCGCCGCGTCCGCCAGGCTGCGCACGGCATCGCTGGTCTGGGCCGCTTCGGTCACCGCCTTGCCGGCGATGTCGGCCGACCGCGCCACCTGGCTGCCGATCTCGCGGATCGAGCTGGCCATTTCCTCTGTCGCGGTGGCGACGGTCTGCACGTTGGCGCTGGTCTGCTCGGCCGCCGAGGCGACGACGGTCGCCTGGGTGCTGGTCTGCTGCGCCATCGCCGACATGCTGTGGGCCGTGGCGTCCAGCTCCGACGCCGCCGTGGCCACCGTGCGCAACGCGGCGCCGGACGAGGACTCGAACTCGGCCAGCAGCCGTTCGACCGTCTCGGTCCGGCGCAGCTTGACCTGCTGTTCGGCGGCCTCCGCCTTGGCGAGGCGGTCGGCCTCGATCAGCCCGTCCTTGAAGACCTGGACCGCTCGCGCCATCGCGCCGATCTCGTCCCCGCGGCCGGTGCCGGGAACGACGACCGTAAGCTCGCGGTTGGCCAAGCGGCCCATGGCATCGGTCATGGTCCCGATGGGGCGGGCGACGGTGGTGACGATGACCCAGCCGGCCAGGACGCAGATGATGGAGACGATCATCATCGCCCCGATCAGCCAGTACCAACTCGACTGGTAGACCTCGTTGCCGTGGTCAGCAGCCTTCATCCCCTCCCGCGTGTTGAAATCGATCAGCTGCTGCAGGAGGGCCTTCGCCTTGTCGTATTCGGTGCGCGAATCTCCGTTGTAGATGCGGGAGGCCGCGTCCGTTTCGTTCTTGCGCGATGCCGGGATGAGCGCGTTCTGGTGGACGGTCAGGTAATTGGTCCAGGCGGCCGTGAATTTCCGGTAGGTGTCGGTTTCCCAACCCGGCGTCAGCATGGCTTCGTACGTCTTCGCGTTTGCGTCGAAGGATCGGGTGGCTTCGGCCATTCTCCGCTCCTGCTCCTTCATCTCGTCGTCGCCGCGCGCGATGATGTGCGCGCCTTCGACGATGCGGAAGGAGTCGAAAGACGTGTAGAGGCTGGCGACCGCCGTCACCGACGGCAACCAGTTGTTTCGAATCTCGAACGCATCCTCGTTGATTGCCGCCATGCGCATCAGCACGAAAGCCCCAAGCGCTGCGACCAGCAACGTAACGCAGGCGAAGGACGCAACCGCCTTCGTCCGGACCGACGTGTTGGTGAGCCAGTTCATTGCGATGCTCCGTAGTCTGATTGGCTGTCAGGGGAACGGAATTGCATCTAAAATTCGTATTTCCGTGCGTCGGGGAAACCCGCATGTTCCGAAGCCACCGCTGACCGCGAGTGCAACCTCCGGTCATCTACGTGATTCTACGTAGCTCCAACGTAGCCCTTGCCGGTCGGAGGCGGGAAAGGAATAGTCCCGCCCGATCCTATCTTTTGGTATACCCTCTTTCCGCAGAGGGTTGCGCCTTGCTGCGCCCACTGCGGCGGCAACAAAAGCAAAAGGGGACGGCGGTGCCGCGCCCCAGCAACAGGGAGGTTGCTCCGTTGAGAGTCCTGCTCAGACTAAGCGGGTTGATCGATGCCGTGAACGACGGCATCGGCAAACTTGTCTATTGGCTTGTGCTCGTCGCCGTCGTGGTCAGCTCGGCCAACGCGGTCATCCGCTACGCGCTGAACACCAGTTCCAACGCCTGGCTGGAACTGCAATGGTATCTGTTCTCGGCGGTGTTCCTGCTCTGTGCGGGGTACACGTTCCAGCGCAACGAACACATCCGCATCGACATCATCCTCGGCCGCTTTTCCAAGAAGGTCCAGGCGGCGGTGGACGTGTTCGGCATCATCGTCTTCATGTTCCCGATGACGCTCATCATCATGGTGCTGTCCTGGCCGATGTTCATGGACAGCTTCCACACCAACGAGATGTCGAGCGACGCGGGCGGGCTGATCCGCTGGCCCGCAAAGTTCCTGATCCCGGCCGGCTTCTTCCTGCTCACCGCCCAAGGTGTGTCGGAACTGATCAAGCGCATCGCCTATCTCACCGGCCATCGCGACGAGCCGGGCGAGAAGATGCACAGCCATTCCTAAGGACCGGGAGCCCCCTGATGGTCGAGTTCGTATCCGCCAATATGGCGCCGCTGATGTTCGGCGCGTTGGTCCTGTTCCTTCTCCTGGGTTTCCCGGTCGCTTTCGCCCTCGCGGCCAACGGCTTGGTCTTCGGCCTGATCGGCATCGAACTTGGGCTGCTGACCCCGGCGCTGATGCAGGCGCTGCCCGAACGCGTGTTCGGCATCATGCGCAACGACACCTTGCTCGCCATCCCGTTCTTCACCTTCATGGGCTTGATCCTGGAGCGATCCGGCATGGCCGAGGATCTGCTCGACACCATCGGGCAGCTGTTCGGACCGATCCGCGGCGGTCTGGCCTATGCGGTGATCTTCGTCGGCGCGCTGCTGGCGGCAACGACCGGCGTGGTCGCGGCGTCGGTCATCTCGATGGGCCTGATCTCGCTGCCGATCATGCTGCGCTACGGCTATGACCGCAGCATCGCGTCGGGCGTCATCGCGGCGTCCGGCACGTTGGCGCAGATCATCCCGCCGTCGCTGGTGCTGATCGTGCTGGCTGACCAGCTCGGCCGTTCGGTTGGCGACATGTACGCCGGCGCCCTGATCCCCGGTCTGGTGCTGACCGCCCTCTACGCCGGCTTCATCCTGCTGACCAGCATAATCCGCCCGTCGGCGGTGCCGGCCCTGCCGCCGGAGGCGCGCACGCTGCGCGGCGCCAAGCTGCTGCTGCGCGTCGCCACCACGCTGGTGCCGCCGCTGGTGCTGATCTTCCTGGTGCTGGGCACCATCTTCCTCGGCATCGCCACCCCGACGGAGGGCGGCGCCATGGGGGCCGCCGGCGCGATCCTGCTGGCGCTGGCCAAGCGGCAACTCGGCTGGTCGCTGATGCGGCAGGCGATGGATTCGACCGCCAAGCTGTCGTCCTTCGTCGTGTTCATCCTGATCGGTTCGACCGTGTTCGGCCTGGTGTTCCGCGCCGTCAACGGCGACCTGTGGGTCGAACATCTGCTGATCGGCCTGCCGGGCGGCGAGCTGGGCTTCCTGATCGTCTGCAACATCCTGGTCTTCGTCCTGGCCTTCTTCCTCGACTTCTTCGAGCTGGCCTTCATCATCGTGCCGCTGTTGGGTCCGGTGGCGGACAAGCTGGGCATCGACCTGATCTGGTTCGGCGTGCTACTGGGCGTGAACATGCAGACCAGCTTTATGCACCCGCCCTTCGGTTTTGCTCTGTTCTTCCTGCGGTCGGTGGCGCCCAAGATCGATTACCTCGACAAGGTCACCGGCAAGACGATCGCCAGGATCACCACCGGTCAGATCTATTGGGGTGCGGTGCCTTTCGTGATCATCCAGATCATCATGGTCGGGCTGGTCATCGGCTTCCCGCAGCTGGTCGACGCCGGCCGCGACAAGGGACCGGTGATCGACCTGGACAAGGTGAAGATCGAAATTCCGGCGCTCGAGAACCAGGACGTCGCTCCGCCCTTCGGCGCACCGCCGGCGGACAATCCGGGCGACGATATCATGAAGCAGTTCCAGGCCAAGTGAGTGGGGCTTGGCGCCGGAACACCCGGCGCCAAGCCCGGTGCCGACAAGACGAAGGGGGCCGGTCATCCGGCCCCCTTTTTCTTTGCGGTGCGTTTCCGGTCCGGACGGTTCGTGCTCAGCGCGGTCGGGTGGCGCCGGACCAGTTGGTGGGCGCCGGGCCGTTGGCGGCGGAGGCGGGTAGGGTGGTGCCGTTGCCCAGCGACAGCATGCGGTTGTCGGCCGCAACCACCGGCAGGGCGGTGAACTGGTCCGGCGTCATCCCGACCAGGATCACCGCTTGCCGTTCCTTTGCGTAACGCAGGTTGGCGCTGTTCACCGTCACCCTGTGTTCGGTCGGGTACATGGGGGCGCCGGAGGTGACGATCGCCTGCTCCACCCGGTTGCCCGGCCCGATCACCAGATCGCTGACATTGCCCAGGATGCGGCTGCCGTCGGGCGGCTGCACGGTCAGCCCGACCAGTTCGACCGGTGGCTGCGTCGCCACTTCGGCCGCCGGCACGCCGCCGATCTCCGTGTAATGGGAGCAGGCCGCGAGCGTCAGCACGGCCCCGGCCGCCAGCAGCGGCACGAGCGGTCGGAGGGGGGAGCGGCGGTGATCCATCGGTTTCGGCCTCTCTGGCTGGCGCACGGGTGCACGGATGTCTCCGTCGGCAACAGCGTGACCGTGGCCTTGGTTTCCGCGCGCCGACGGAGTCATCCGATCGGAGGCGACGCCTCCCCCATCCGGGTGGCGGGGCCTCAGGCGAAGAGGTAGTCGTGCCCGGCGGTCAGTCCGATCTGATCCACCGTCAGTGACGAGCCGTCGGTGAAGGCGAAGGTGGTCGCCGTCCCGTTGACGGTCGTCGTCATCTCCAACGCGGAATAGCCGCTGAAGGTGATCTGATCGATGCCCTTTTCGAAGTAATGGATTTCGTCGTGGCCGAACCCGCCGGGCGCCTGCTCCATCAGGAAGCGGTCGACCTGCCCGTCGGTGTAGCTGACCATGGTGTCGTTGCCGGTCCCGGGCTGGAACAGGTCGCTGCCGTCGTCGCGGTAGGTGTCGGTCAGGATGTCGTTGCCGGCGCCACCGATCATCGTGTCATTGCCGCGCTGGCCCTTGAGAATGTCGTCGCCGGTCCCGCCGTCGAGCCAGTCGTTGCCGGCCCCGCCGAACAGCTGGTCACTGCCGGCGTCGCCCCACATCTTGTCGTCGCCGGCTTCGTTGCCGTACGGGTCGCCCAGCCAGTCGTTGCCGTCGCCGCCGTGGAATTGATCGTTTCCGAGCCCGCCGATCAGCGAGTCGTTGCCACGCTCGCCATACAGCTGATCGTTGCCGGCGCCGCCGTCCAACCGATCGTCACCGTCCAGACCGTCCATGCGGTCGTCGTAGGCGGTGCCGATCACGACGTCGTTGGTGGAAGTCCCCCAGAACTGGCGCATGGCGTCTCTCCATCAGTGCATCAACCGGATGTGTTCATCCGCGTTAACCAGATGTTAACCACGAGCCAGGGCCGCCCGGAAAGAGGAAAAGGAGCAATACAAATGGGATTTGAGGAAATGACACAGATATTCATATCTTAGTTAAATATCGGACCGTTTATATTTCTTGTTTTGAATCATCTGTGGCCATCATGGGTCACTTCTTGTGACAGGCGCACTGCGGAGCGGTAGCCGGGCACCGCATCATCGGCGGAACGGCGCACGGGAGCCATCCAAACGCCAACCCGCCCTGCGGGGAGCGCTATGCCCATCACCCGGCGACCGGCCGGACTGGATCGGCCGAAAGAAGCCCGGAGCCGCGGCGGTGTCGGCGCAAAAAATTACCGGGCGTTCCTGAGAACGCCCGGTGCAGTCATATACAGGGAGGGTTAGAGACAGCCGAATGTCTATCCTGTTCGGCCGGGCGCCGCGTTGACATGGATCAACAGTCCGTCTCGCGAACGACCGGTCCACCACGCCATCAGCCGTGGCTGTGACCGTGTCCGCCACCATGACCGCCGTACAGGATGGCGGGGTCGGTCTCCACCGCCTGGATCGTCTCCAGCCGGCCGTCGCGCCACGCCCGGTAGAAGCAGCTGCGCCGTCCGGTGTGGCAGGCGACGCCGTCCTGCTCCACGATCAGCAGCAGCGTGTCGC
This sequence comes from Azospirillum sp. TSO35-2, assembly GCF_003116095.1. GTDB lineage: Bacteria > Pseudomonadota > Alphaproteobacteria > Azospirillales > Azospirillaceae > Azospirillum. The sequence continues at coordinate 1,032,103 of NZ_LGRA01000008.1, read as the reverse complement.
CATCGCAGTCGACGCGGAAGTCCTTCAGCCGCTGCACCTGGCCGGAGGTTTCGCCCTTGCGCCACAGCCCGCCGCGCGACCGCGACCAGTAGCAGACGCGGCCGGTGGTCAGCGTCTCCACCACCGCGTCGCGGTTCATCCAGGCCATCATCAGGATCTCGCCGCTGCCGTCGGCCTGGGCGATGGCCGGCACCAGCCCGTCGGCGTTGAAGCGGATGGCGGCCAGCGCCTCCTCGAAAGCGGCGTCCGGTGCCGTCGGCCGGTCGGTCATGGCAAGTCTCCCTGGGTGCCCTATGGCGTTCTCGGGTTTCACAGCGCGGCGTTCATCCGGCGGAAGCCGGCGTCGAGGTCGCGGATCAGGTCGTCGGGGTGCTCCAGCCCGGCGTGCAGGCGCAGCACCTGGCCGGGATCGGTCCAGCGGGTGGCGGACCGCACCGCGGCCGGGCGCGTCGGCAGGATCAGGCTTTCGAAGCCGCCCCAGGAATAGCCCATGCCGAACAGCTCCATCCCGTCCAGCATCGCCGCCAGCGCCTTGCGCGGCACCGGGTTGACGATGACGGAGAACAGGCCGCTCGACCCGGTGAAGTCGCGCTTCCACAGGGCGTGGCCGGGGAAGTCGGGGCGGGCGGGGTGCAGCACGCGCGTCACCTCCGGCCGGGCCGCCAGCCAGTCGGCCAGCGCCAGCGCGCTGTCCTGGTGCTGGCGCAGCCGCACCGCCATGGTGCGCAGGCCGCGCAGGCCGAGATAGAGGTCGTCCGGCCCGGCGCAGACGCCGAAGCGGACCGCGGTCTTCTTCACCACGCTCCAGGTCGCCTCGTCGCGGCAGGTGATGACGCCCAGCATCGCGTCGGCGTGGCCGACCATGTATTTGGTCGCGGCGTGGATCGACACGTCGACGCCATGGTCGAACGGGCGGAAGAACAGCGGGGTCGCCCAGGTGTTGTCCATCAGCACCGTGGCGCCGACCGTCCTGGCCGCCGCGGCGATGGCCGGCACGTCCTGGATCTCGAAGGTCAGCGAGCCCGGCGATTCGAGGAACACCACGCTGGTGTCGGGACGCAGCAGCGACGCGATGCCGGCGCCGATGCAGGGGTCGAAGAACTCGACCTCCACGCCGTAGGCGGCCAGAGTCTCCCTGGCGAATCGGCGGGTCGGGCCATAGGCGCTGTCGGTGATCAGCACATGGTCGCCGGCCTTGGTGAAGGCCGACAGCGCGATGGCGATGGCCGACAGGCCCGAGCCGGTGTTAACCGCCTTGAAGCCGCCCTCCAGTTCCGCGACCGCGGTTTCGAAGGCGGCGGTGGTCGGGGTGCCGACGCGGCCGTAATTCACGATCTCGAACGAATTCCGGTCGCTCTCCTCCAACGCGTCGAGCGTCGGGAACAGCACTGTCGAGCAATGGTAGACCGGCGGGTTCACGATGCCGTGGTTGTTCCGCGGGTCGCGGCCGGCGTGAACGAGAATCGTGTCCTGGGTGACGTCCTTCATCGACTGTCCGTTTGGCTGGAGCGGCGGTCCCCGTTTCGGCCCTGCAACGACCGAGCGGCGGCGGAGCCGAACATCTTGTCACTCCCGGCGGCGGACGGCCATCGCGGATTCCGCAAAATGACCCTTCCGCCAGCCGGTTCTTCTGGTAACACCAGCGGTGCACAGAGGATTCGACAAGGCGGATCAAGTTGATGCACTCTTGTCACACGCGCATGGCTGCCTCGCGATCCAGACGGGTCGGGTGGCTGGCGCAAAGCCAAGCGCGTCGTCAGACCGCTCCAATGCGAAGAATGCAAGAACAGGGTGGAGTTTAAATAATGAAATCCGGATTCCTGGCCGCCGCCGCGGCGGCCGTGGTCGTTACCGCCAGCTTCGCCGCCAGCGCTGCCACGCTGGACACGGTGAAGCAGCGCGGCTTCGTGCAGTGCGGTGTCAACGCCGGTCTGCCGGGCTTCGGCAACCCGGACAGCGCCGGCAACTGGACCGGACTGGACGTCGACTTCTGCCGTGCCGTGGCGGTCGCCATCTTCAATGACCCGAACAAGGTCAAGTTCACCCCGCTGTCTGCCCAGCAGCGCTTCCCCGCCATCCAGTCGGGCGAAGTCGACCTGCTGTCGCGCAACACCACCGCCACGCTGACCCGCGACACCTCGGTCGGCCTGAACTTCGCCCCGGTCACCTATTACGACGGCCAGGGCTTCATGGTTCCGAAGAAGCTCGGCGTGAAGAGCGCCAAGGAGCTGAACGGCGCCACCGTCTGCGTCCAGTCCGGCACCACGACCGAACTGAACCTTGCGGATTACTTCCGCGCCAACAACATGACCTACAATCCGGTCGTCATCGAGTCGAACGACGAGGTGAACGCGGCCTACTTCGCCGGCCGCTGCGACGTGCTGACCACCGACGTGTCCGGTCTGGCCGGCACCCGCGCCGGTGTCGCCCCGGTTCCGGACGACCACGTCATCCTGCCGGAAGTCATCTCCAAGGAGCCGCTGGCCCCGGCCGTGCGCCATGGCGACGACCAGTGGTTCGACATCGTCAAGTGGACGGTCTTCGCGACCATCCAGGCGGAAGAGTTCGGCATCACCTCCAAGAACGCCGACGAGTTCAAGAGCACCAAGAACCCCGACATCCAGCGCTTCATCGGCGTTTCGCCCGGCCTGGGCAAGGCGCTGGGCCTGGACGAGGCGTGGGCCTACAACGTCGTCAAGAAGGTCGGCAACTACGCCGAAATCTTCGACCGCAACGTCGGCCCGGGCACCCCGCTGAAGCTGGAGCGCGGCCTGAACGCGCTGTGGACCAAGGGCGGCCTGATGTACGCCCAGCCGTTCCGGTAAGCCTGTCGGTCGAAGGCCGCCCATTCCTGTTGGAGCAAGGGCGGCCTTCCGATTGAGACGAGTGGCCGCGCAGGGTGTCGACGAAGCACCCGCGCATCAGGCCGCATTGGGAGACATGTCGCATCCGCCGGTGTGGGAAATGCCCGGAAGAACGTCCGGGACCGCGTGGGCACCGCACGGAGCGCGACATTTGGGGGAGAGTAGTCCGTGGCGACCGAGACCCGGACCACCCAAGGCGCTCCGCCGCCGGGTGGCATATCGTTTTCCCTCAGCGACCCGACGTTCCGCGGCATCGTCTACCAGATCCTGGTGGTCGGCGCGGTCGTCCTGGTCGGCTGGTTCCTGATTTCCAACACGCTCGACAACCTCGCGCGGCGGTCGATCGCGACCGGCTACGATTTCCTGGGGCGTGAGGCTTCCTTCGGCATCGGCGAATCGCTGATCGACTACACGCCGAGGGACACCTACGGCCGCGCCTTCCTGGTCGGCGTGCTGAACACGTTGAAGGTGTCGGTGGTCGGCATCCTTCTGGCCACCATCATCGGCACGATCGTCGGCGTCGCCCGGCTGTCGAGCAACTGGCTGGTCGCCAAGCTGGCCTCGACCTATGTCGAGATCGTCCGCAACATCCCGCCGCTGCTCCAGCTGTTCTTCTGGTACGCGCTGGTGTCGGACGGCCTGCCGCCGGTGCGCCAGGCGTTGAACCCGATTCCGGGCGTGTTCCTGTCGCAGCGCGGCCTGCGCGTTCCGGTGCCGGCGCCCGACCCCGCCTGGACCGCGATGGGCATCGCCCTGCTGCTGGCGCTGGCGCTGACCTGGGGCCTGCGGCGCTGGGCCAAGGCGCGCCAGGCGCGCACCGGGCAGCCTTTCCCGACGGGATGGAGCACGCTGGGGCTGCTGATCGGCCTGCCGCTGCTGGCCTGGTTGCTCAGCGGGGCGCCGATGGCGCTGGACGTGCCGAAACTGGCCGGCTTCAACTTCGTCGGCGGCGCGGCGATCTCGCCGGAATTCTTCGCCATCCTGACCGGCCTGACCATCTACACCGCGGCCTTCATCGCCGAGGTGGTGCGCAGCGGCATCACGGCGGTCAACTGGGGCCAGACGGAGGCGGCGCGCGCGCTTGGCCTGCCCAGCGGGCCGACCCTGCGGATGGTGATCCTGCCGCAGGCGCTGCGGGTGATCGTGCCGCCGCTGACCAGCCAGTATCTGAACCTGATGAAGAACAGCTCGCTGGCGCTCGCCATCGGCTATCCGGATCTGGTGTCGATCGCCAACACGACGCTGAACCAGACCGGCCAGGCGATCGAAGGCGTGACGATGATCATGGGGACGTACCTGATCATCAGCCTCAGCATCTCGATCTTCATGAACTGGTACAACAAGCGCATCGCGCTGGTGGAGCGGTAACGGCCATGACCGACAACGTCCAAAGCGTCGGCCTGCCGGACGAACGTCCGCCGGCCAACACCGTCGGCCCGCTGGCGTGGCTGCGGAACAACCTGTTCAACAGCTGGTACAACGCCATCCTCACCGTGCTGGTGCTGGCCCTGCTGGCGACGGCGATCCCGTCGTTCCTCAACTGGCTGGTGTTCCGGGCCTACGGCTTCGACGCCACCTCGACCGTCTGCCGCCAGGGCGGTGGCGGCGCCTGCTGGGGCTTCATCAGCGAGAAGCTCCGCTTCATCATGTTCGGCATGTTCCCATGGGAACAGCAGTGGCGTCCGCTGCTGACCATCGCCGTGATCATCGCGCTGCTGGTGGCGAGCTGCGACCGCCGGTTCTGGAAACCCTGGCTCGGGCTGGTGTGGGCCGTCGGGCTGGCGGTGGTGGCGATCCTGATGTGGGGCGGCGTCTTCGGCCTGACCTATGTCGAGAACACGCTGTGGGGCGGCCTGCCGCTGACCATCATCCTGTCGGTGGTCGGCCTGGCCGTGGCGTTCCCGGCGGCGATCCTGCTGGCGCTCGGCCGGCGGTCGACCATGCCGGCGGTCAAGGTGCTGTGCGTCACCTACATCGAGTTGATCCGCGGCGTGCCGCTGATCAGCCTGCTGTTCATGGCGTCGGTGATGCTGCCGCTGTTCCTGCCGAACGGCGTGTCGGTGGACAAGCTGCTGCGCGCCCAGATCGCCTTCATCATGTTCGCCGCCGCCTACATGGCCGAAGCGATCCGTGGCGGCCTGCAGGCGATCCCCAAGGGGCAGTACGAGGCCGCGGACGGCCTTGGCCTGTCCTATTGGCAGAAGATGCGCAAGATCATCCTGCCGCAGGCGCTGGCCATCGCCATCCCGCCGCTGGTGAACACCTTCATCAGCTTCTTCAAGGACACTTCGCTGGTCATCATCATCGGCCTGTACGATCTGCTCGGCACCGCGAAGGCGGCGCTGTCCGACCCGTCCTGGCGTGGCTTCTACCGCGAGGCCTACCTGTTCATCGGCGTGATCTACTGGGTCTTCTGCTTCAGCATGTCGAAATACAGCCAGAAGCTGGAACGCGACCTGAACCGCGGCCATCGCCGCTAGACCTGCCGTCAAGGGAGTATCATCCATGTCCCAGGCCGTTTCTTCGGCTGCCACCCAGGCCCGGCACTTCCCCGACGGCGCGGAGATCATCCGCTGCACCGGTGTGAACAAGTGGTATGGCGAATTCCACGTCCTGAAGAACGTGAACCTCAACGTCCACAAGGGCGAGCGCATCGTCATCTGCGGCCCGTCGGGCTCCGGCAAATCGACGATGATCCGCTGCCTCAACCGGCTCGAGGAGCACCAGAAGGGCACCATCGTCATCGATGGCATCGAGCTGACCAACAACCTGAAGAACATCGAGCTGGTCCGGCGCGAGGTCGGCATGGTGTTCCAGCACTTCAACCTGTTCCCCCACCTGACGGTGCTGGAGAACTGCACCCTCGCCCCGATCTGGGTCCGCAAGAAGCCCAAGGCCGAGGCGGAAGAGATCGCGATGAATTACCTGAAGCGGGTGCGCATCGCCGAGCAGGCCCACAAATACCCCGGCCAGTTGTCGGGCGGCCAGCAGCAGCGCGTCGCCATCGCGCGGTCGCTGTGCATGAGCCCGAAGGTGATGCTGTTCGACGAGCCGACCTCCGCCCTCGATCCGGAAATGGTGAAGGAGGTGCTGGACGTCATGATCGGGCTGGCCGAGGACGGCATGACCATGCTGTGCGTGACGCACGAGATGGGCTTTGCCAAGTCGGTGGCCGACCGTGTCATCTTCATGGACCGCGGCGAGATCGTCGAGCAGGACACGCCCGACGCCTTCTTCTCGAATCCGAAGTCGGACCGCACGCGCCTCTTCCTCAGCCAAATTCTAAACCACTGACCGATGTGGGGGACCGGCGGTTCTGACCGGTCCGCCATTCGGAAACAAAAGACCTCGCCTACCGGTGCGCGGCGCAATGTCCTGTGGCGTCGCGCGCCGGTTTGCGCTTCAATCGGTCCCGTGACGTGCTGTCGACCGCATCGCCCACGGAGACCGAGGTTATGGACCTGCTCAGCCCCCGTCCCAGCGTTTGCCAGATCAAGCCGTACCGGCCCGCCCGCCCGCCGCGCGACGGCCGCCGCTGGATCGACCTCTCGCTCACCCACAACCCGCTCGGCCCCAGCCCGCTGGCGCTCGACGCCTATTGCGAGGCGGCCGGCCGGATCCATCATTACCCCGACTGGGACCAGGATCCGCTGCGCCACGCCATCGCCCGGCGCCATTCCATCGACGTCGACCACATCGTCTGCACCGCCGGGTCGGAGGAACTGATCCATCTGGTCGCCCAGGCCTTCGCCGGGCCGGGCGACGAGGTGCTGTGCCACGAGCGCGGCTATCGCGGCTTCCTGAAGGCGATCCGCGCCAGCGGCGCCACCGCCGTCGTCGCGGCGGAGCGCGACATGGTGGTCGATGTGGAGGCGCTGCTCGACCGCGCCAGCGAGCACACCCGGATCTGCTTCCTCGCCAACCCGAACAACCCGACCGGCACCTACATCCCGACCGAGGCCGTGCAGCGCCTGCGCGCCGGCCTGCCGTCCCACACGCTGCTGGTGCTCGATTCCGCCTACGCCGATTATTGCCGCCAGCCCGACTACAGCGACGGGACGGAGATCGTCGAAAATTCCGACAACGTGCTGATGATCCGCACCTTTTCCAAGATGCACGGGCTGGCCGGCCTGCGCGTCGGCTGGGGTTATGGCCCGACGGCGGTGATCGAGGCGGTGAACGCCATCCGCGGTGCCTTCAACGTCTCGCTGCCGGCCCAACTGACCGCCGCCGCCGCGCTGAGCGACGCCCGGCACGAGGAGGCGACCTACGCCCACAACGCGCAATGGCTGCCCTGGCTGTCGCGCGAGTTGGAACGGGTGGGGCTGCGCGTCTATCCCAGCGTCTGCAACTTCGTGCTGGCGCGGGTGCCGACCGACCCGTCGCTGGGCATCCAGGCGGTGGTCGACCATCTGGCCCACCGCGGCATCCTGGTGAAACCGGTCGCCGACTATGGCCTGACCGACTGCCTGCGCATCACCGTCGGCCGCGAGGAGGAGAACAAGGCACTGGTCGCCGCGATGGCCGAGATCCTCGGCTGACCAGCGGGGCGGGGATCCCATGCGAGAAATTGCCAGGGATTTTCGCCGGATTTGATACAGATCAACGAACGACCTATGAGCTTTGGCATAAGGTCCTTCTTGTCTCTAAACCTCCCTGTATCACTCAAGCCGGCGCGCTCCCATGGATCGCTCCGGCTTTTTTCTTTTGGGAAAAAGGCGGCGACGATGCGCAGGGTTGACCTGAATCAACGCGGGGGCGGCCGGATTGGCCTAAACCAGTCGTTGTCTCTAACCCTCCCTGATCACCAGGAGGCGCCGGTTCCGGTGCCTCCTGTTTTTTTTGCCCAAAAACCGTCAGGACAGCCGGTCGGGCGGCGTGCGGGAGCGGTTCCAGCGCAGAACCAGTCCGATCAGCGACAGCGGCACCACCACCACCGCACCGATCAGGATGTAGGGCAGGGCCCAGCGGCCGGCGTCGATCAGCAGCGTCGCGATGTCCTGCAGCGTCTGCCAGCTGTTGGTCAGAATGGCCGCCGGATCGATGCGCAGGAACGACAGCACGAGGCCGACGACGAAGCACAGAAACAGCGTTCGGATGATCCAGCCCAAGGCATACCCTCGTGTCATACCCTCGTGGTCCTCACGGCGATACGGCGCCCCGGCCGCGGTCCTTGCAGGAACGCGCCGGCCCGCGGACGGTTCCGGCGCGTCCGCGGTAGATGGGAAGCGGTGGCGGAGGGCGTCAAGGGGCAGGGTGGAGCCAAGCCCCGTCGCCGGCGCTCACTCCACGATCGGGATGTGCGTTCCGGCGCTGCGCGGCAGCGGGCCGCCGATGCGCGGGTCGCGGATCTCGCGGACGACATGGCGCGTCGGGACGAAGCCCATGCTCTGGTACAGCGGCAGCGCCTTCGGGTGATCGAAGCTGCAGGTGTTGACCACCAGCTTCCGCGCCCCGCCGTCCCAGGCCCGCCGGATCGCGCTGTCCAACAGCCAGGGACCGAGCTTGTGCCCGATGAAGTCCGGGATCAGCCCGAAATAGGCGAGGTCGGTTTCCCTGGTCCGCCGGTCCAGTTCGAAGAAACCGGCCGGGGTGCCGTCGACCTGCAGCACCCACACCTCGACCAGCGGGTCGAGGATGCTGCGCTCCAGCTCCTTGCGCGGCAGGCGGCGGCGTTCGTGCCACAGCCACGGCTCGCCCACCGTGTCGTAGAGGTAGCGGTAGAAGGACCAGGTCGGCGGGTTGGCCCGCACCAGCGCCAGATCGCCCTTCGGCCGGGTGAGCGGCGCGTGGGCGGGCGGGGCGGTCATCTCCAGATAGGTGACGATCACCGACAGGTGCCCGGGCTTGCTGGCCGCGGGCAGGGCGGGGCGGGTCAAGGAGAAGGAGGGGTCTTCAGCCATTTCTGCATCATCGTGACGGGCGAGGTGGCATAGCCCAGCCGTTCATAGAAGGCCAGCACCCGTTGGTTGGTATCGCGCACCAGAAGCTGGACCTTGGGCATGCCGGCGGCGGTCAGCCACGCTTCGGCCTCCGCCACCATGCGGCGCCCCAGACCCTGGCCCTGCCGCGCCGGATCGACGGCGACGTAATACATCCAGCCGCGGTGGCCCTCTTGCCCGACCATCACGCTGGCGACGATGCGGCCGTCGGCGACGGCGGCCAGCACCGTTGCGTTCGGCTTCGACAGCGCCAGCGCGAAGTCGGCGGCCGGGTCGTTCCACGGCACCACCAGACCGCAGGCGGCCCACAGCGCGACCACCGCGTCGCCGTCCGCCGCGGTGCAGGGGCGGACCGCAACCGGCTCACCAACGCCGGATTCGCCGCTCATCCTTGCCGCGGCCCGGTTTCCAGTGGCAGATCCGGACGCAGGCCCCATTCGGCCCAGGAGCCGTCATAGATCGCCACGTCGGTCTTGCCGGCGGTCGCCAGTCCGAGCGCGAGGACGCAGGCGGTGATGCCGCTGCCGCAGGACGCGACGACCGGCCGGTCGAGGTCCAGCCCGGCGGCCCGCGCCCTGGCGGTGATGACGTCCGGCGATAGCAGGGTCTTGGCCTCGGGATCGATCAGGTCGCTGTGCGGCAGGTTGAAGCTGCCGGGGATGCGGCCGCTGCGGCGTCCGGGCCAGGGTTCCGCCACCGCGCCCTCGAAGCGCGGCTGGGCGCGGGCGTCGGTCACCTGGTCGGCCTTGCCATCGATGTTGGCGAGCACCTGATCGGCGCTGCGGATCAGCTCCGGCCGCTTGCGGGCGGTGAAGCGCGCCGGTTCGGCCGGCGGCACCGCGCCCGACTCGGTCGGCCGCCCTTCGGCGACCCATTTCGGCAGTCCACCGTCCAGCACCGCCACCCGGTCGAAGCCGAACAGCCGGAACAGCCACCACACCCGCGCCGCGGCGGTGGCCAGCCCGGCGCTGTCATAGACCACCACCGTGTCACCGTCGCCGACGCCCAGCGCGCCGATCTTCGCGGCGAAGGTCGCCTCGTCGGGCGCCATGTGCGGCAACGGGTGGGTGTCCGGCGCCGCCACGTCGTCGACGTCGCACAGGCGGGCGCCGGGAATGTGGTTTGCCGCGAACTCCGCGCGGATGTCGCGCTTGAGGGCCGGCATGTGCCAGGAGCCGTCGAGAATCCTCAGGCCCGGCCGGCCGAGATTGCGGGCCAGCCATTCGGTGGAAACCACCGGGCCGGGCAGGCCCTCAAGGGTGGCGCTGGCGGTGCTGTCGGTCATGGTGCGCGTCCTTCCGCTTTTATTCGGGCCGGTTCAGTCCTTCAGCGCGATGACGACGCGCCGGTTCTGCTTGCCCTTGTTTTCGATCTTCGTCACCTCGATTCCGCCGATCTCGCCGGTGCGGGCGACATGGGTGCCGCCGCAGGGCTGCAGATCGACGCCTTCGACGTTCAGCAGGCGGACGCGGCCCGATCCGGTCGGCGGCTTCACCGACATGGTGCGCACCAGCTCCGGCGTCGCCGCCATCTCGTCGTCGGTGATCCAGCGGGTGCCGACCGGGGTGTCGGCGGTGATCAGCGCGTTGACCGCGGCGGCGATGGCGTCCTTGTCCAGGCTTTCGGCCGGCACGTTGAAGTCCAGCCGGCTCTTGTCCGCCCCGATCTGGCCGCCGGTGACCGATCCCGGCACCACCGCGCACAGCAGATGCAGTGCCGTGTGCATGCGCATGTGGCGGTGGCGGCGCTCCCAGTCGATGACCGCCTCCACCGCGGTGCCGGGGGCGGGCAACTCCTGCCCGTCCGCCGGCACATGGACGACGTCGTCGGGGCCGCCGTCGCCCTTCACCGTGTCGGTGATGCGGACCTCAAGCCCGTCGAAGCGCAGCACGCCGCTGTCGCCCGGCTGACCGCCGCCGGTCGGGTAGAAGATGGTGCGGTCGAGCCGGATGCCGCGCTCGTCCACCGCGGTGACGGTGGCGACGCAACTGCGGGCGTAGGAATCCTCGCGGAAAAGCGCGTCCATGAACCCCCTCGGGAAGAATCAGGCCAGCCAGTCTGGCACCGGGAGATTCTTCTCACGGAGGAAGTCGGGATTGAAGAGCTTCGATTGGTAACGCTGCCCCCCGTCGCACAGGATGGTCACGACGGTGTGGCCGGGGCCGAGGTCGCGCGCCACCCGCATCGCCGCGGCGATGTTGATGCCCGACGACCCGCCCAGCACCAGCCCCTGCGTCTTGATCAGGTCGAAGATGATCGGCAGCGCCTCGTCATCCGGGATCTGCAGCGCGTCGTCGATCGGCGCCTGCTCCAGGTTGGCGGTGATGCGGCCCTGGCCGATGCCCTCGGTGATCGAGCTGCCTTCCGATTTCAGCTCACCCCTGGTGTAGTAGCTGAACAGCGCGGCGCCCATCGGGTCGGCCAGCGTGATGCGGACCTTCGGGTTGCGCTCCTTCAGCGCCATGGCGACGCCGGCCAGCGTGCCGCCGCTGCCCACCGCGCAGGTGAAGGCGTCGACGCGCCCGCCGGTCTGCTCCCAGATCTCCGGCCCGGTGGTCAGGCGGTGGCCTTCGCGGTTGGCGGTGTTGTCGAACTGGTTGGCCCAGACCACGCCGTTCGGCTCGGTCTTCGCCAACTCCTCGGCCAGCCGGCCGGAATAGCGGACGTAGTTGTCGGGGTTGGAGTAGGGGACCGCCGGGACCAGCCGCAGATCGGCGCCGATCAGCCGCAGCATGTCCTTCTTTTCCTGGCTCTGCGTCTCCGGCATGACGATGACGGTGCGGTAGCCCAGCGCGTTGCCGACCAGCGCCAGCCCGATGCCGGTGTTGCCGGCGGTGCCCTCGACGATGGTGCCGCCGGGGCGAAGCTGGCCGCGCTGTTCCGCGTCGCGCACGATCGCCAGCGCCGCGCGGTCCTTCACCGACCCGCCGGGGTTCAGGAACTCCGCCTTGCCCAGGATGTCGCAGCCCGTCGCCCTCGAGGGGCCTTCCAGGCGGATCAGCGGCGTGTTGCCGATGGCGCCGATGAAGCCGTTGCGGATGTCCAAGACGGGTACTCCTGACGTCTGATGTGGATTGTTGTGGATACTATCAGGGTTGCCGGAACCGGTTTCAAGGTGGCGGTGTGAAATGCTGCATTGAACGAGGAACTAGTGTTATTTTTGTGGAGCGGCCGGCGCTGCCCTCTCCCGCTGGAGGGGAGGGGCGCCGTATCTGAACGCTCATCCCTCGCCCAGCCAGCGTTTCCGCAGCGTGTCGCGATGGCGCGCCAGCCAGCCGACGGCGATGATCGCGACCGAATTCCGCAACCGGTTCTCGTCCATCATGCGGATCACCTCGTCGGTCGGCAGGACCAGGATGCGAATATCCTCATGCTCCTCCTCCAGGCCGCCGGTGGCGGCGAGGCCACGGCTGTCGACGCGGCCGCAGAAGACGGTGACCACCTCGGTGAAGGCGCCGGGGCTGACGTAATAGTCGCAGATCTCCTCGATCTCCTGGACGGTGCAGCCGGCCTCCTCCATCGATTCGCGGCGGGCGACCTGTTCCGGAGTCTCGCCCTCGCCGACCATGCCGGCGACGATTTCGGTCATCCAGGCCGGGCCGCCGGCCGCGGCGGAGCCGACGCGGAACTGCTCGATCATCACCACCGCCTCGCGGTCGGGGTCGTACAGCAGCACGCCGACGGCCGGTCCGCGATCGCACACCTCGCGCGGCGGCAGCACGTCGGTCCAGGTGCCGTCGAACTTCTTGTGGCGCAGGCGGTAGACGTCGACCGTCAGGAACCCCTTGTAGGCGGTCTTCTTGTCGAGAATCTCGATGTCCGGATGGTTCATGGTCCGCTTGTCCCGCGATGTCTGTCGCCAGCAGGGTGCAACGGCGGTCCGCGCATCACAAGCACCACCGGCCGCCATCCGTTCAGAGAGTCGGGTTGAGCCGCAGGAAACGCACGCGGTCGGCCGACGGCACCGGCACCGGGGTCAGCGTGGCGCCGCGCATGACCTCCAGCGGCACCACGGTCCCGGCCGGCCCCAGTCCCCAGAGCTTGCGGTAGAAGTCGGCCAGACCGGAAAAGCGCTGCCCGCCCACCCCGACGATCCAGTCGCCGGCCTTGATGCCGGCCGACTCGGCGGGACCGCGCGGCGACACCTTCTCCACCAGCAGCCGCCCCATCTCCTCGCGCAGGGTCACGCCCAGCCAGGGGCGCGGCGGGTCCTGCCGCCGGCCATAGGCCAGCAGGTCGGCCAGGATCGGCTCCAGCGCCGAAACAGGCACGAACATGTTGCCGGGCAGGCCACGTCCCTGCACCGCCTCCATCACCAGCAGCGATCCGACGCCGACCAGACGGCCGTCGCGGTTGACCAGCGCCGCCCCGTTGAAGGCGCGGACCGGCGGGAAGGTGAACAGCGCCTCGTCCAGCAGATACTCCCAATAGCCGGCGAACTCGCGCTTGCCGACGACGTGCACCGCGGTCGCGCCGCGGTTCTCGCCGCCGCTCAGCACCAGCAGCGTGTCGCCCTCCGCCACCGCGTTCGAGTCGCCCAGCCGCAGCCATGGCGCCGCGAAGCCCAGCCCGGCGCGCAGCAGCCCGAACCCGCTGACCGGGTCGTAGGCGATCATCGTCGCCGGCCAGCTCTTGCCGTCGGCGGCGGTGACCTCGATCTGCGAGGCCTCCATCACCGTGTAGCCGATGGTCAGGATCAGGCCGGAGCCGTCGATCACCACGCCGCTGCCGTTGCGCTCGGTGCCCAGCGTGGCCGCGCTCTGGCTGTCGGGCGGCACCACGGCGCGGATGCCGACGACGGCGCGGACCACCCGCTCGGGATCGAGCCCGCCCGGGGCAGCGGGGGCGGCGTTGCTCGGCGGTTCAGCCTTCGACGGTCCGGGCTCGGGTTCCGCCGCCGGTGCCCGCGCGCCGGAGAGCGCCAGCATCAGCGCCGCCAGAAGAATCAGGATGCCGGCGGCACCCCGCAGCCCGACCGGTGTTGAGACGACCCGCATGACGCCGCCCTCCCGCACGAGGCAGGTTCGAAGGGAACCCGGGTTGGGCGCAGCCCCGGCCGCCGCGACTCGGGTGACACCCTGATGACATTGGCTCGAGTCGCGGCGCATCAAGCCGTCATCGTTGCGGCATGGCCCCGTCGCGTCGCCCGTCGTGCCGGGTTGCGCCGCCCGAATTGCGGAAACATACCGGTGCCGGCTGCTGTTGTCCTTGGCGACACACCGCGACATCAGCAGGAAAGGCGATGCGATGCCCATCACCAGCGAACGCGAGCTGGAACGTGCCGTCCAGGAGTTCCAACGTTTGGCCGACGCGCCGGAGGAGTCGGCGGACGGACGCCGCCGCAGGGATCTGGACGCGGACATCAAGGCGTATTACGCCACGTGCGCCGACACGCTGAGACCCGCCAAACCGCCCGCCACCTGACGCGGCCCGGCGCTCGCGCGATCGGGAACCGAAGGGAGACCGGTCCGCCATGAAGCGACTCGACACCTGCTACACCTGCCGCTTCTGGGAGGGGCAGGGGCTCCGCCAGCGCGGGCCGAAGGGCACCTGCCGGCGCTATCCGCCGGTGGTGACCCCGCGCAGTCCGGAGGGCGACTTTCCCATCACCCTGTCCACCGACTGGTGCGGCGAGTGGAAACGGGTCGCCAGCCAGCCCAGCCCGGGCACGGGTGATCCGGCCGACAGCATCTACGACGATCTGGTCGAATGACCGCCATCTATGACCGCCATGTGATGACCGCCGGACCCGTCAGCGCGGGTGGGGCGGAATGACCAGCATCGGCGTGTTCTCGTAGGCGGGCGGACGGGCGTCCGACACCAGATCCTGCCAGTTGGCGCTGAGCACCAGCAGGGCGAGCATGGCCGCGGCCAGGAACAGCAGGACGGCCGACACGCAGTCGCTGGCCCGCATTGGCCGGTGGCTGGTGTTCGGGCCGCCCGAGCCGTCGATCAGCGGGGCCGGGCGGAACGGGTTGGAGTGAAGCGGTAGAAGCACGGCGGTCCTCCATCGGCTGGAGACGCCCGGCCGACAATACGGCCCGGAATTGTTATCAAGTCTACGCCTGTGCCGCGGTGCTGAGGACTTCGCTTCCGGCAAGTCAGGATCGTCTTTTGGGCCTAGTGGCCAACTTTTGGATCTAAGCCGGTGGCTGTAAACCGAATGCGGATGCCGTTAAGTCACAGTCAAGCGGCAAGACAAGCCATAAACGAAAAAGCCGGATGCGCTGGGCATCCGGCTTTTTCAATCTGGCTCCCGGTGCTGGACTCGAACCAGCGACAAGCGGATTAACAGTCCGCTGCTCTACCAACTGAGCTAACCGGGATCGGTGACCGACCTTTCGGCGGCCGCCGTTGTTGGCGTGGGCGGCTGTATAGCCGAACCGATCGACCCTGCCAAGCCCATTCCGACAGAAATCCGCACTTCTTTTTTCGAACCGGGCGAAGGGGTGGGGCTGGACGGGGTCGCCCGCGGAATCGGCACGGGAAACCCGTGCCGGCTTGCGGGAATGCCGCAGCCGAGTTCGTTCAAAGCGCAGCTTCTGGTGGTGCATGTTCGGCACGGGGCCGAGGCTGCAACCTCGACCCGCCTACCCCCGACATTGCCCCTTCCGCCCAGACGGTCAAGGCTACAATGAGGCCCGGGACCGAACCCCGATGGGCGCGGGAAGCCACTGATTGGGAGGGGCGCCCGAGCCGGGCAAACAAAAAGCCCCGCCGGAGCGGGGCTGGTCGTATGGTCGGACTGATTCGTTAGGATGGAGGCACGGGCGGGAATCGAACCCACGTACACGGATTTGCAGTCCGCTGCATCACCACTCTGCCACCGCGCCATCCTATCGGCACCGGCGCGTCCGTTGCCGGTGCGCCGTCGTGTGGAGCGCTGGTATAACGACACCGAACCGGGTGGTCAAGGCGAATGGTGACGCTTTTTTGTCCAAGGGGATCGGCGACGGTCGGGGCCCCCGCGGGGACCCGCGGTCCGTCGGCGGGAAGGCCGCGGCTGCGCTGCCTTGTGACGTTGTGTTCGCCGGGGCTTTGCGGCTATATACCGCCATGGCAGGAAGCCGTTCGCTGTTCGGCTTGGTGCCGGTGTCGTCACAACACATCAAATAAGCGACCGCCATGACCGATTTCGCCGCCGCACGCTATTTCATGGTCGAGGGACAGATCCGTCCGAACAAGGTGACGGACCATCGTCTCGTCGATGTCCTGTCGGAGCTTCCGCGGGAAGCCTTCGTGCCGGAGTCGGCGCGCGGCGTCGCCTATGTCGACGACGATCTCCCCATCGGCAAGGGCCGCTTCCTGCTGGAGCCGATGGTCTTCGCCCGCATGCTCCAGGCCGTGTCGGTGCAGGACACCGACCGCGTGCTCGACGTCGGCGCCGCCGGCGGCTACTCCACCGCGGTGCTGGCCCGTCTGGCCGCCTCGGTGGTCGGGCTGGACTGCGACGCCGACCTGACGGCCGCCGCCGGCACCGCGCTGGCCGGGCAGGGCATCGCCAACGCCAAGCTCGTCACCGGTCCGCTGGCGGAGGGGTACGCCCAAGGCGCCCCTTACGATGTCATCGTGATCGAAGGTACCGTTCCGGAGGTCCCGGCCGCGTTGACCGGGCAGCTCGCGGAAGAAGGCCGTCTGGTCGCCGTCGTCCAGGACCACCGCGGCGTCGGCGAGGTGCGCCTGTTCCAGCGCTCCGGCGGAGTCGTGTCGAGCCGAATCCTGTTCGAGGCCCAGCCGCACGCGCTGCCGGGCTTCGAAAAGAAGGCGTCGTTCGTGTTCTAAGCATTTTTCGGTCTCTTGTGCTTTGAACTGAACCGTGCAGTTCACATTCGCGCGGTTCTGCGTTACCGTCGTCGCCGCACTTGCACGAAAGTGAACACCCATGGCCGCACCGTTTGAGATCGAGGTCGACGAACTGGACCGCCGCCGCAAGGCCGGCGACGACACGCTCGTCCTCGATGTGCGCGAGCCGTGGGAGTTCGCGCTGTGCGCCATCGACGGCAGCCTCCACGTCCCGATGAGCGGGATTCCCGCCCGGGTGGACGAACTGCCGAAGGACCGCGACATCGTCGTCGTGTGCCATCACGGTGGCCGCAGCGCGCAGGTCACCATGTGGCTGCGCTCGAAGGGTTTCGACCGCGCCATCAACCTGGATGGCGGCGTGGATGCCTGGGCGCGCCTGATCGACCCGAACATGAAGGTCTACTGAACATGACCGTGCGAAGCCGTTTTGCGCGCCGCTGGCTGGCGACGGCCTTGACCCTGACCGTCACCGTGGGTGGCGGGTCCGGCGTCGCCTGGGCGCAGTCCCTCGAACAGGCGCTGGCTCAGGCCTACGCCAACAACCCGACGATCGGCGCCCAGCGTGCCCGCCTGCGTGCGGTGGACGAAGGCGTGCCGCAGGCCATGTCCGGCTATCGCCCGACGGCCCGCGTCACCGCCGGCATCTCGCGGTCGATGGGCGAGAGCAAGTATGACGGCGGTTCGACCGGATCGGAGTCGAACCCCAAGCAGCTCGGCGTCACCGCCACCCAGCCGATCTACGACGCGACGGTCGCTCCGGCGGTCCGCCGTGCCGAACGGCTGATCGAGGCGCAGCGCGCCACCCTGATCGCGTCGGAACAGTCGGTTCTGCTGGCTGCCGCCCAGGCCTACCTGGACATTGTGCAGAACCAGGCGATCCTGCAGCTCCAGACCAACAACGAGCAGGTGCTGCGCCGTCAGCTCGACGCCGCCCGCGACCGCTTCCGCGTCGGCGAGTACACCCGCACCGACGTCAGCCAGTCCGAGTCGCGCCTGTCCGCCGCCATCGCCTCGAAGATTTCGGCCGAAGGGCAGCTGAAGGCGTCGCGCGCGACCTACGAACGTCTGGTCGGCGCCATGCCGGGTGAGCTGAAGGCGCCGAAGCCGGCGTTCAAGCTGCCGAAGACGATCGACGAACTGGTCGAGCTGGCGCGCGCCAACAACCCGAACGTCCTGTCCGCCTCCTACACCGAGGCGGCGCAGCGCGAGGCGGTGGACCAGCAATATGGCCGCCTGCTGCCGTCGGTGAGCCTGTCGGCCTCCGGCACCCGCACCTACGACCCCGGCCGGTCGTCGGGCATCGACCTGAACCGGTCCGACAGCGCGCAGGTCACCGCCCAGGTGACCATCCCGCTCTATCAGGCCGGCCAGCCGGAAGCCCTGGTCCGCGAGGCCAAGCAGACCGCCAACCAGGCCCGCCTGCAGATCGAGGAATCCCGTCGGCAGGTGACCGAATCGGCGATCAGCGCCTGGCAGAGCCTGCAGACCGCCCGCGCCAGCATCGAGTCCTACAAGGCGCAGATCAAGGCGGCGCAGATCGCCCTGGAAGGCGTCCGGCAGGAGGCGCAGGTCGGCTCGCGCACCGTGCTCGACGTGCTGAACCAGGAACAGGAACTGTTGAACGCCCGTGTGTTCCTGGTCCGCGCCCAGCACGACGAAATGGTCGCGGCCTTCAATGTGCTGGCGGCCAGCGGACAATTGACCGCCGACCGGCTCAATCTTCCGGTTCAGTATTACGACCCGCAGGCGAATTACGACAAGACGCGGGGCAAGTGGTTCGGAACTTCGGTGACCGAATGAACGACACGGCCCGCGCAAGCGGGCCGTTTTTGTATTGTGGCTTTTTAGCCAGTCCTGCCCTAGGTTTGGGGCAGGTTGACGTCTCGGGTTGCCACGATGAGCGATAAGGGCCAGCAAGAACCTTCGATGGAGGAGATCCTCGCCTCCATCCGGCGGATCATTTCCGAGGACGGCGAACCCGCCAAGTCGGAAACTCAGGCGCCTTCACCGCCGCCTCCACCTCCGCCGCCACCGCCCCCACCTCCGCCGCCTCCGCCGCCACCCCCGCCTCCGATGATGGAGGACGAGGACGACGACGTGCTGGAACTCACCCAGATGGTGGAGGACGAACCGGTCGACGACCGGCCCGACTTCGGTCGGCCGGAGCCCGAGCCATGGCCGGACGAGCCCGCCTTTCCGGAGCCTCCGTCGCCGCCGCGCTGGGACGAGCCGGAGCCCGAACCGCCGCCGCCGCCGCGTCCGGCCCGGCGTCCGCCGACGCCGGCCTTCGATGATTTCGAGGACGACGAACCGCCGCCGCCGCCGCGGCCCCGTCGCCGCACGGTTGACCCGGACATCGGGCTGATCTCCCGCCGGACGGCGGAGGATGCGTCGCACCATCTGACCCATCTGGCGCGCGAGTTGGGCGACGACCTGTCGATCGGCCCGATGCCCATCGGCATCCGCACGGTGGAAGAGGTGGTGCGCGAATTGCTGAAGCCGCTGTTGAAGGAGTGGCTGGACGAGAATCTGCCGACCGTCGTCGAGCGACTCGTGCAGCAGGAGATCGACCGGATGATCCGGCGGTCGCAGAAATTCTAACTCCGCCTGTCCAAGCCCGCTGTTCTGAGCCCGCCCTTTCTAGGCCTGATCGAGACGTTTCTAGCGAAAGTTTCTGGTGATGTTGGAAAAGACGTACCGGCCCGCCGAGGTCGAGGAGAAGCACTACCGCCTGTGGGAAGACTCGGGCGCGTTCGCCGCCCAGCCGCAGGGGAACGGCAAGCCCTACACCATCATGATGCCGCCGCCGAACGTCACCGGCAGCCTGCACATGGGCCACGCGCTGACCTTCACCATCCAGGACGTGCTGACCCGCTACAACCGCATGCGCGGTCGCGACGCGCTGTGGCAGCCGGGCACCGACCACGCCGGCATCGCCACCCAGATGGTGGTGGAGCGCAATCTGGCGAAGGAAGGCAAGACCCGCCACGACTTCGGCCGTGACGCCTTCATCGACAAGGTGTGGGAGTGGAAGGCCGAATCGGGCGGCACCATCACCCGCCAGCTCCGCCGCCTGGGGGCTTCGCCCGACTGGCCGCGCGAGCGCTTCACCATGGACGAGGGGCTGAGCCGCGCCGTTCGCAAGGTGTTCGTCGAGCTGCACCGCCAGGGGCTGATCTACAAGGACAAGCGGCTGGTCAACTGGGACCCCAAGCTGCACACCGCCATTTCCGACCTCGAGGTCGAGCAGAAGGAGGTCAAGGGCAACCTCTGGCACTTCCGCTACCAGATCGATGGCGAGGAGGGGCGCTTCATCACCGTCGCCACCACCCGTCCGGAAACCATGCTGGGCGACACCGGCGTGGCCGTCCATCCGGAGGATGAGCGCTACCAGGACCTGATCGGCAAGATGGTCCGGCTGCCGCTGGTCGGCCGGCTGATCCCGATCGTCGGCGACGAGTATGCCGATCCGGCGACCGGCTCCGGTGCGGTGAAGATCACGCCGGCCCACGACTTCAACGACTTCGAGGTCGGCAAGCGCTGCGGGCTCGAGCAGATCAACATCATGGACCGCGACGCCCGGCTGAACGACAACGTTCCCGAGGCTTACCGCGGGCTCGACCGCTACGAGGCGCGCAAGCGGATCGTGGCTGAGCTGGAGGCGCTGGAGCTTCTGGAGAAGATCGAGCCGCACACCCACATGGTGCCGCACGGCGACCGCTCCGGCGTCGCCATCGAACCGTGGCTGACCGACCAGTGGTATGTCGACGCCGCGACTCTCGCCAAGCCGGCGATCGAGGCGGTCGAGACCGGCAAGACGGTGTTCGTGCCCAAGCAGTGGGAAAACACCTATTTCGAATGGATGCGCAACATCCAGCCCTGGTGCATCAGCCGCCAGATCTGGTGGGGCCATCAGATTCCGGCCTGGTACGGTCCGGACGGCATCTTCTTCGTCGAGGAGACGGAGGAGGAGGCGCGGGCCGCCGCGCGGGCGCATTACGGCCGGGACGTCGAGCTGACGCGCGACGCCGACGTGCTCGACACCTGGTTCTCGTCGGCGCTGTGGCCGTTCTCGACGCTCGGCTGGCCCGACCAGACGCCGGAGCTGGACCGCTATTACCCGACCGACGTGCTGGTGACCGGCTTCGACATCATCTTCTTCTGGGTCGCCCGGATGATGATGATGGGCCTGCACTTCATGAAGGATGTCCCCTTCCGCACCGTCTACATCCACGCCCTGGTCCGCGACGAGAAGGGCCAGAAGATGTCGAAGTCGAAGGGCAACGTCATCGACCCGCTGGAGATCATCGACCAGTACGGCACCGACGCGCTGCGCTTCACCCTGTCGGCGATGGCGGCGCAGGGCCGCGACATCAAGCTGGCGGTGAACCGGGTCGAGGGCTACCGCAACTTCGCGACCAAGCTGTGGAACGCCGCCCGCTATTGCCAGATGAACGGCTGCGAGCCGGTTGCCGGCTACCAGCCGGTCGGCCTGACCCAGACGGTCAACCGCTGGATCGTCGGCACCCTGGCCGACGCGTCGAAGAAGGTCGCCGAGGCGATCGACGCCTACAAGTTCAACGAGGCGGCCGGCGCGGCCTACCAGTTCACCTGGGGCACCTTCTGCGACTGGTACATGGAGTTCACCAAGCCGATCCTGGCCGGCACCGACGAGGCGGCGAAGGCGGAGACCCGGGCGACCACGGCCTGGGTGCTTGACCAGATCCTGCACGTCCTGCACCCGCTGATGCCCTTCATCACCGAAGAGCTGTGGGAACAGCTGTCGCCGGCCCGCGCCAACCGCCTGATCTCGGCGGAATGGCCGGAGTTCGCCGCCGACATCGTCGACCCGGCGGCGCGTGACGAGATGGACTGGGTGGTGCGGCTGATCACCTCGGTCCGCTCCATGCGGTCGGAGATGAACGTCCCGCCGGCGGCGCAGATCGCGCTGAAGCTGAAGGACGCCGGTGAGGCCAGCCTGAAGCGGCTCGACACCCACCGCGACCTGATCCTGCGCATGGCCCGGCTGTCGAGCGCCGAACCGCTGTCCGGCCCGGTGCCGAAGAGCGCGCTTCAGGCGGTGCAGGACGAAGCGACGCTGGTGCTGCCGCTGGAAGGCATCGTCGACCTCGACAAGGAACGGGCGCGCCTGTCCAAGGAGATCGACAAGCTGGCCGGCGAGATCAAGAAGATCGACGCCAAGCTGTCGAACGAGCAGTTCGTCGCCAAGGCTCCGGAAGAGGTGATCGAGGAGCAGCGCGACCGCCGCGAGGCCGCCGACCAGGCCCGCGACAAGCTGCAGAAGGCGTTGGAGATGCTGGCGGGGTGACGGTAGCCCGCCGGGAATGAGGTGAAGAAGCCCCTTTCTCGCGATCGGACGACCTTTGGTCGGCCGGGAGCGGGGAAGGGGCTTTTTGTTTTGGGGTGTGGGGAGTTGTGGCCACGGGTGCCCCCTTCCCATCCCTCCCCCGCGTTGCGGGAGAGGGGGCAGGACGCTTGTCGGCGGCACGAAATTGTCAAAGCGGCGGCAGTCCCCTCTCCCTTGAAGAGGGGGAGGGATGGGGAGGGGGCAACGCGCCGCGAAACGCCGCCTACAGCGTGAACACCGCCAGCAGCACCAGCACCGCGATGATGCCGGTGATGCTGAGCTTCATGAATTTGGTGAAGGCGATCCAGTTCGCCATGTGGGCGCGGACGGTCTCTTCGCTGACCGGATTGGAACCGACGGCTGCCATATCGATAAGCCCTCCAACTGTTTCTTTTGCCGACGATCTTGCCGCAGGCGTCTAGAAACGCAACAGATTCCGAGTGGAATCGTCAACCAAGTCGGAGACGCGGAGCGCTCAGAGCGGTGGGTTGATGACGGACGCCAGTTCCGGCGCCGGTCCCTCGATCCGCACCCGGTCGCCGTCGACACGGGCGCGGCCCTCGGCGATCAAACGGACGGCGTGGGGGTAGAGCCGGTGCTCCGACTCGAGCACGCGCTCGGACAGCCGGTGGGCGTCGTCGCCGGGCAGGACCGGCACGGCGGCCTGGGCGACGATGGGGCCGTCGTCCATCGCCGGCCGCACGTAATGCACGGTGCAGCCGTGGAAACGGACGCCGGTGGCCAGCGCCCGCTCATGCGTGTCCAGCCCCTTGAAGGAGGGCAGCAGCGACGGGTGGATGTTGATCAACCGATCCTGCCAGCGCCCGACGAACCATTCCGACAGGATGCGCATGAAGCCGGCGAGGCAGACCAGCTCGACACCGGCCTCCCTCAAGGTCGCGTCCATCGCCGCTTCGAAGGCGGGCTTGTCGCCGGGAAAGTCGCGGTGGCCGACCACCGCGGTGGAAATCCCGGCCTTGGCGGCTCGTTCCAGGCCGAAGGCGTCGGCCTTGTTCGACAGCACCAGCGCGATCTCGGCCGGGAAGTCCGGCGCGGCGCAGGCGTCGATCAACGCCTGCAGATTGCTGCCGCGTCCGGAAATCAGGACGCCGAGCTTCAACTTACCCATCACCCGACCCTTTTTACGCGGTCCCTTACGACGCCCAGGCCGCGTCCATGCCGGCCACGGTGACGCGGGCGTCGCCGTCCTTCAGCGCGGTGACGGTGCCGACGGTGTAGACCGTCTCGCCACCCTCGCGCAGGATCCGGGCCGCCTCGTCGGCCTTGTCGGCCGGAACCACCACGACCATGCCGAGGCCGACGTTGAAGGTGCGGGCCATCTCGTAGGGCGCGATGCCGCCGGTCTTCATCAGCCAGGAGAACACCGGGGGCAGGGTCCAGGTCGCGGCGTCGAGCGCGACACCCAGCCCGTCCGGCAGGACGCGCGGAATGTTCTCGATCAGGCCACCGCCGGTGATGTGGGCCAGCGCCCGCACCGTGCCGGCGCGCACCGCCGCCAGCGTGCTCTTCACATAGATGCGGGTGGGGGTCAGCAGCGCCTCGCCCAGGGTCTTTGACGCGTCCCACGGGCAGGCGGAGTCGTAGCCGAGGCCGGACTTCTCCACCAGCTTGCGCACCAGCGAATAGCCATTGGAATGCACGCCGGTCGAAGCGAGGCCGAGCACCACGTCGCCGGCCTGGACGGTCGAGCCGGTCAGGGCGTGCTGGCGTTCCACCGCACCGACCGAGAAGCCGGCGAGATCGTAGTCGCCATCCGAATACATGCCCGGCATCTCGGCGGTCTCGCCGCCGACCAGCGCGCAGCCGGCCTGACGGCAGCCTTCGGCGATGCCGGCGACAATGGCGCGGCCGGCGGTGACGTCAAGCTTTCCGGTGGCGTAATAATCCAGGAACAGCAACGGCTCGGCGCCCTGGACGACCAGATCGTTGACGCACATCGCCACCAGGTCGATGCCGACCGTGTCGTGCCGGTTGGCGAGAATCGCCACCTTCAGCTTGGTGCCGACGCCATCGGTCGTCGCGACCAGAAGCGGATCCTGGTAGCCGGCGGCGCGCAGATCGAACAGCGCGCCGAAACCGCCCAGGCCCGCGTCGGAGCCGGAACGCGCGGTGGAACGGGCAAGGGGCTTGATCGCTTCGACAAGCGCGTTGCCAGCGTCGATGTCCACACCGGCCTGCTTGTAGGCGTCGGACATGTTATAGGACTGGGTGCTGATGGTATCCTCGCTTGGGCTGAGCTATATACCGGGCCTTGGGCTCGGGCCGAACATACTCGAATCGGAAGGCTTTGCAATGCTCCACCGCCGCCGCGCGCCGCTCCTCGCCGGTCTTGCTGCCATGTCCGCCGTTCTCGCCGTCTCGACGGCCGGGCCGGTGTTCGCGCAGACCGGTTCCCCGCCGCCGGCCGCCGCCACCTCCGCCGCCACCCCGTCCTCGGCCGACGCGTTCGCCGTGTCCGGCGTGACGGTCGACATCAACGGCTCCAACCCGACGACGGTCCGCGACCAGGCGATCCGCGAGGCGCAGGCCAAGGCGTGGGCGGAGCTGTACCGGCGTCTCGTCCCCGGTGGCGGCAACCCGCCGCGCCTGTCGGACAACGATGTCGCGCGGCTGGTCCAGGGCTTCGAGATCGACGACGAGAAGGTGTCGGCCACCCGCTATGTCGGCTCCATCACCGTGCGCTTCCGCCCCAACGCCGTGCGCGACGCGCTGGGCCAGGGTGGCGGCACCGCGCAGTATGTGGAACCGCCGGCCCGTCCCTTCGTCGTGCTGCCGGTGACGATGACCGACGGCCGCACCATCCTGTGGGAGGACCGCACCCCCTGGCGCGAGGCGTGGGAGGCGCGGCAGCCCGCCGCCTCGCTGGTGCCGCTGGTGGTGCCGGACGGCGAGCTGGCCGACGCCCAGGCGATCGGCGCCGCCGACGCGGTGAGCGGCAACGCCGACGCCATCGCCCGCATGGCCCAGCGCTACAAGGCCGGCGGCGTCGTCGTCGCCCGCACCGAGCTGCCGGCGGCCGGCGCCGATCCGGCGCGCGGCCTGACGGTGGACGTCACCCGCTATGGGCTGGACGGCACGCGCGACAGCCAGACCGTCCAGGTGAAGGGCGGTGGCACCGCCGGCGACCTGCTGACCCGCGCCGTCGCCGCGGTCGGCAACCAGCTCGACGATTCCTGGCGGCGCGAGCACACCACCCCGACCGGGCCGGAGCAGACGACGCTGGTCCGCGTGCCGCTGACCGCGGTGAACGACTGGGTCGAGACGCGCAAGCGGCTGGCCGGCGTCAACGCCGTGTCGCGCAGCACCCTGCTGTCGATCAGCCGCAGCGAGGCGCTGGTCAGCCTGACCCACCGCGGCGAGCCCGACCAACTGGCCCAGGCGCTGGGCCGCAACGACCTCGGCCTGACGCGGGCCGGCGGGTCGGCTCCGCTGCAGGGCGCCTATCCGGGCGCACCGGTGCCGGTGGCCGCCGCGACCGGCGGTGCCGACTGGCAACTGACGCTGCTGCCGCGCGGGTCGGGCGCCTCGGCCACGGGCGCCGTGGCCCCCGGCGGTGGCAGCACCGCTCCGGGCGCCCTGGCGCCGTCCGATCCGATGGCCACCGCGCCGGCGACCGGCGTGATGGGCGCCGCGCCGCGCAATCTGGGAACGCTGCCGGGCAAGAGCGTGCCGTGAGCGTTCCCAACATCATCACCTTCCTGCGCATCGTTGCGGTTCCCGCGGCGATGTACATGATCCTGATCGGCAACATGGAATGGGCCTTCGCCCTGTTCGTCGCCGCCGGTCTGTCCGACGCGCTGGACGGCGCCATCGCCCGGATGTTCCGGGCGCGCACCGTGCTGGGCGGCTATCTCGACCCGCTGGCCGACAAGGCGCTGATCGTCGGCGTCTATGTGGCGCTGGCCTGGGTCGGCGCGATCCCGCTGTGGCTGGCGATGATGGTGGTGTTCCGCGACATCATGATCATCGGCGGCGTCATCCTGCTGTTCACCCTGAAGGAGACGCTGGCGATGCAGCCGCTCTACATCAGCAAGGTGAACACGGTGGTGCAGATCGCGCTTGCCGCCGCGGTGCTGGCGCCGCCGGCGCTGGGCCTGCCGCAGATCCACCTGTTCGGCTGGGAGCTGGTGGAGGCGCTGGTCTACGCCTGCACGGCGACGACGGTGGCCTCCGGCCTCGCCTACGCCCGGCGGGGGGCGCTGCTGTTCAACCGGCTGGGTGGCGTTTCGTGACGTCGGCCAAGCAGCTGCGGTTCTGGCTGATCGGGCTGGGGCTGTTCATCCTGGCGCTGTGGCTGCTGGCCGACATGCTGCTGCCCTTCGTGGTCGGGCTGGCGATCGCCTATCTGCTCGACCCGATGGTCGACCGGCTGGAGGCGCTGGGGTTGCCGCGCTGGCTCGGCACCACGCTGGTGCTGCTGTCCTTCCTGCTGGTGCTGGTGCTGATGTCGCTGCTGCTGCTGCCCCTGGTGCAGGGGCAGGTGTCGCATCTGCTGGAGGTTCTGCCGAGCTACGCCACGGTGGTGAAGGAGCGGCTGATCCCGGCGCTCGACCGGCTGATCCACCGGCTGCCACCGGACGACGTGGAGCGGCTGCGCGCCGCCGCCGGCAGCTACGCCGGCGAGGTGGCCGGGCTGGTCGGCCGGGTGGTGACGCGGATCCTGTCGGGTGGTCTGGCGCTGTTCGACATCGTGACGCTGATGTTCATCACGCCGATCGTCGCCTTCTACATGATGCGCGACTGGGACGTGATGGTGGCGAAGGTCGACGGCTGGCTGCCGCGCCAGCACGTCGAGACGGTGCGCGAGCAGGCGCGGCAGGTGAACGTCACCCTGTCCGGCTTCGTGCGCGGGCAGGCGACGGTCTGCGTCGTGCTGGGCGTGTTCTACGCCCTGGCGCTGTCGGCGGCCGGGCTGGATTTTGGGTTGGTGATCGGCTTGGTCGCCGGGCTTCTGTCCTTCATTCCCTATGTCGGCAGCCTGTTCGGCTTTGTCGCCAGCACCGGGCTGGCCCTGTTGCAGTTCGACGAGTTCTGGCGGGTCGCCATCGTCATCGGCGTCTTCCTGTTCGGGCAGGCGATGGAAGGCAACGTCCTGACGCCCAAGCTGGTCGGCGACAAGGTCGGGCTGCACGCGGTGTGGGTGATGTTCGCGTTGCTGGCGGGCGGCAGCCTGTTCGGTTTCGTCGGTGTGCTGCTGGCGGTGCCGGTGGCAGCGGTGATCGGCGTGTTGACCCGCTTCGCGTTGCGCCAGTATCTCTCAAGCCCGTACTACCGCGGCATCGACGCGGAACGCTGATGGGTGTGTCCGCATGAGCTTGCCGGCGCAGATACCGCTCGACCTCGGCCACCGGACGGCGATGGGCTGCGAGGATTTCCTCGTGGCGCCCAGCAACGCCGACGCGGTGGCGTGGCTCGACCGCTGGCCGTCCTGGCCGGCCCCGGCGCTGACCGTCCATGGTCCCGCCGGCTGCGGCAAGACCCACCTCGCCCAGGTCTGGCGCGCCCGCAGCCGCGCCGTGGTCACCGGTGGTGACGCGCTCGACAAGGCGGACCTGCCGGGGCTGCTCGCCGCCGCCAACGCCGTGGTGGTCGAGGAGGCCGACCGAGTCGCCGGTCACCCGGCGCGGGAGGAGGCGCTGTTCCACCTCTACAACCTCGCCCGCGAGCAGAACGGCCATCTGCTGCTGCTGTCGCGCAAGGCGCCGTCGCGCTGGCGGGCCCGGCTGGCCGACCTGCGGTCGCGCATCAAGGGCGCCCCGGCGGTGGAGGTGCGGCCGCCCGACGACGCGCTGCTCGCCGCGGTGCTGGTCAAGCTGTTCGCCGACCGCCAGTTGCGGCCGGGGCTGGAGGTCATCACCTATCTGCTGGCGCGGATGGAGCGCTCGCTGGATTTCGCCCGCCGGCTGGTGGCGGCGCTCGACCACGCCTCGCTCGCCGCGCATCGTGGGGTGACGGTGCCGCTGGCGCGCGAGGTCCTTGCGGACCTGCAACGATCCGGCAGCAAAACGACCCGCTGACCATAGGGAGGGAAAGGGACAATCATGGATCTGGGAATCGCCGGCCGGCACGCCATCGTCTGCGGCGCCAGCAAGGGGCTGGGCCGCGCCTGCGCCTTTGCGCTGGCCCGTGAAGGGGTGCATGTGACGCTGACCGCCCGCAGCGCCGACGCGCTGGAGGCCACCGCGGCGGAGATCCGCGCCGCCACCGGCGTGACCGTCACCACCGCGGTCGGCGACATCGCGACGGAGGAGGGGCGGGCTGCGGCGCTCGCCGCCTGCCCGGAGCCCGACATCCTGGTCAACAACGCCGGCGGGCCGCCGCCGGGCGACTTCCACGACTGGGACCGCGACGACTGGATCCGCGCGCTGGACGCCAACATGCTGGCGCCGATCTTCCTGATCAAGGCGACGGTGGACGGCATGATCGGCCGGCGGTTCGGCCGCATCGTCAACATCACCTCCGCCGCGGTGAAGGCGCCGATCCCGATCCTGGGGCTGTCGAACGGGGCGCGGACCGGGCTGACCGGTTTCGTCGCCGGCCTGTCGCGCCAGACGGTGAGGCACAACGTCACCATCAACAACCTGCTGCCCGGCCCCTTCGAGACCGACCGCCTGCGCATGACGATGGAGGGCGGCGCCAAGGCCGCCGGCCGGACCATCGACGAGGAATTGGAGGTGCGCCGCAAGGGCAACCCGTCCGGACGGTTCGGCGATCCGGAGGAGTTCGGTGCCGCCTGCGCCTTCCTGTGCTCGGCGCAGGCCGGCTACATGACCGGGCAGAACATGCTGCTGGACGGCGGGGCCTTCGCCGGGACGCTGTAGTACCGGGTCCGGAACGTTCCGGCTTGCCGCCCGACCGCATTGGACTGTCTCCGAGAAACACCGAAAGGGTTAGCGTCTCAAGTTTGTCCCTCCAATTCGTTTCAAAATCCGCTCATCGTCACAGGCCTTAAAGGATTGGATTGGGGAGGGCGCCGGGTTGGCGCCGCTCCCCCCATGTCCTGCCGGTCCGCATCGCGGCCATGCGCCGCCGCGGCCGGCCGACGGCGATAGGAACGGGCGATAGGAACGATGAGCATGCAGCAGAGTGTGGCGATCCCGGCGGTCTACACCGACCTTGGCCGCGTCATGGAAAGCATCACCCGGCGCTTCCTCGACGTGCTGCGGATGGAACTGGCCCGAGTCGGCGTGACCGACCTCAGCCCGACCCAGGCGCTGATGCTGTTGCACATCGGCGGCGAGGAGTTGTCGGTCCGCGACCTGCTGGAACGCGGCTATTATCTCGGCTCCAACGCCTCCTACAATCTGAAGCATCTGGTGGAGGCCGGCTATGTCGACCGCACCGCCTCGCAGCGCGACCGCCGGGCCGCCCGGCTGAGGCTGTCCGACCAGGGGCTGGCCACCTGCGAGGCGCTGAAGCGGCTGGAGGCGATGCGCGCCGACAGCCTGTTGCGCTCCGACACCGACGGCGCCGATTTCGAAACCACCTACCGCACGCTGCGGCGGTTGGAACGCGCCTGGACCGACCTGATCCGCTACGACGACCCCGACCCGGTCTGACCCGTCCGCTCGACGCGTTGCCGTCGCGCCACCGGCTGTTTCCGGTCCGCTTCCCTGGCTGTGCCCATACGCCGCATCACGACATTATGTGATGTTCAAGCTTTGCGATCTGTGCGCGGAGGAGAACATGCGGGACCACAAGAAGAACGTATAACGAACGTAGGCGTTGCCGTTCTCCATGCGTTCTGTTAGGTATGTTGGAACAAGACACGAACGATGGAGGTTGGCATGTCGGTTCTGGCTTTCCTGCGCGAGTGCATGACCCTGGCATTCTTCCTGGCCGTTCTCTACGGCTGGGCGACCGTCGGCCCGATCCTGATGGGCTGACCCGCCCAGGGGCGGGCGATGCCCGGCGATGCGGAGATGGTCCGGCGGGCGGAGGGGGATGCCTCCTTCGGAAGAGATCCCCGGATGGGGGATGCCGCGTCGGTATGATATCCGAAATCCCAGGCCACCCCGGCCGGCTCAGCGCTTACATCGGGAACACGCGGAACCGACCCTGGCCCACCCGAGAAGCCGAAACGGGTCCGGTTCCGCGAACGCCGACAACGCGTGGGGATTGGGACGGATGCGGAATTTCTTTCGAAAGCGTCGCTCGGCCGCCGAAACGGACGAGCGGATGCCGGCGGCCGGAGGCGTTGGCCTCGGCGGCGGCATCACCGGCAATGGTCTGGCCGCCGCGCCGGCTCATGGCGGTCCCGTGCATGGCGGGCCGCTGCACAACAACCAGGCTTACAACGCGCCGCTTCAGGGCGGTCCAGGCATGGCCGGCCCAGGCATGGCCGGCCCCGCTCCGTCCAACACCGGCTTTCCCAACGCGCCCGGCTTCGGCCGGCCGGTGGGGTCCCATCTGCGGCCGATCGACGGCGCTCGCGGCGGGTTCGAGGCGATGCGTGGTCCGGCGGCACCGCCGCCGCCCGACATCATCGACGGCGACGCCACCGGCGACCGCCGCGGCCTGATGTTCCCGCAGCCCGGTGGCCGCGACGCCGAGGGTGAGTTCGAGCTGCCGCGCTTCACCATGACGGTGAACGGCGGCTATCGTGCCGGTGTCGGTGGCGGCAACGCCCCGGCCATGCTGAAGGGTCTGACGCCGGAGCTGAACGGGCTGTTGCGCGAGGCCTTCACGCCGACGCGGCCGAAGCAGCAGTTGAACGGCCTGTTCATCGGCCGGAACGACACGCTGCGCCGCATCATCTCCGCCATCGAGGAGGAGCGGGCGCACGTCATC
The DNA here is from genome assembly GCF_003116095.1 of Azospirillum sp. TSO35-2. Lineage (GTDB taxonomy): Bacteria > Pseudomonadota > Alphaproteobacteria > Azospirillales > Azospirillaceae > Azospirillum. Next base: position 1,001,315 of record NZ_LGRA01000008.1, on the reverse strand, counting down.
CTCTACGGCGACCGTGGGCGCGGCAAGACGTCGGTCGCCAACGCCATCGAGAAGATCGCCGGGCAGGCCGGCTACCTGTCGCTGAAGCTGACCTGCAGCGGCGAGCTGAGCTTCGAGGAGATCTTCCGCCATTTCCTGAAGAAGATCCCGTCGACCTACTACCGCTCGGCGCTCGACAACCCGTTCGCGGCGCGGCGCAACTTCGCCAGCTTCAACGAGCTGCTGCCGGATGGCACCTTCAGTGTCACCGAGCTGAACGAGGTGCTGGCCGGCATCCACGCCACCCATGTGCTGCTGATCCTCGACGAGTATGACCGCGTCACCGACGAGGATTTCCGCAACAAGCTGGCGGAGCTGTTCAAGAACCTGACCGACAGCTCCATCCCGGTGACCCTGCTGGTGGTCGGCGTCGCCGAGAATCTCGACCAGCTGCTCGGCAAGCACCCGTCGATCCAGCGCTCGCTGGTGCCGGTGCATCTGCCGCTGATGACCGACCAGGAGATCGGCCGGCTGATCCAGGCCGGCGCCCAGAACGCCGGGATCGAGTTCGCGCCCGACGTGGTGCGGCGCATCGCCGAGTTCGTGCGTGGTCTGCCGTACTACGCCCAGCTTCTCGGGTTGCACGCGGCGCGCAGCGCGGTCAGCCGGGGCAGCAAGCTGGTGGAACGCCCCGACCTCGCCTACGCCGTTGCCCGTTGTCTGCAGGAGGCCGAACGCGGCATCGTCGACAGCTATGCCCGCGCGCTGGCCGCCGACCGCCGGACCGAGCTGGAGGACGCGCTGCTGGCCGCGGCGCTGTGCCCGGCCGATGCCTACGGCACCTTCGACCCGGTCGATCTGGCGGGCGAGGACGGCGTGCCGCCCAGCGCCGCCACGCTCGACCTGCTGAAGCGGCTGGTGCGCGAAGACCATGGCGGCGTGCTGGCTCCGGTGATCGAGCCGGGGCTGGAGCGCTACCGCTTCCGCAACCAGATGATGCGCCAGTATGTCCTGATGCGTCAGGCCAGCGAGCGCGGCCAGATCTGATCCATCCCCGATCAGGCCGTTCTTCGGGCCCTTCCCCGGCAACGGGGAGGGGCCTCTCTTTCTGCGAGGGGGGCTTTTACAGATACCCGGCCCGGCGCCGGCCGCTGGCTTTTTCCCACGACCATTCGACGATCACGCTCATCAGCCGCTCCAGCGAGGGGCGGACTTCGGCGGCGCGGTCGGGGCGGAAGCCGTAGGGCGCGTCCTCGTCCATGTAGGTGGACTGGGTCAGCTCCAGCTGGATGGCGTGGATGTTCTCGTCCGGGTGGCCATAGCTTCGGATGATGTAGCCGCCGCGCAGGCGGCCGTTCAGCGCCGCCGAATAGTGTTCCGACGCCGACAGGACGTTCATCAGCCGGACGACCAGCGACTGGGCGGCGCTGCGGCCGTCGCCGGTGCCCAGGTTGAAGTCGGGCAGCGTGCCGTCGAAGAAGCGCGGAACCTGACGGCGCACCGAATGGGCGTCGAACAGGATGGCGACGCCGAACCGGTCGCGCAGGGCCCGCAGCTCGCGGCCCAGCTGGTCGTGATAGGGCCGCCAATAGGCGCCGACCCGCCGTTCGATCTCGGCCTGGTCGGGTTCCCGCCCCGGCTGGTAGACCGGGGAGTGGTCGAAGGTGGTGAGCGGGCAGATCTCGGTGGGGTCGATGCCGGGGTGGGAGCGGTTGCCGTCGGGATCGCGGTTGAGGTCGACGACGTAGCGCGAACACAGCGACGTCAGGAAACCGATTCCGAGCGCCGGAGCGAAATGATACAACCGGTCCAGATGCCGGTCGACGTCGGGCTGCGCCAGCCCCGCATCCGTCATCGTCGCGGCGATGTCCGGCGGAATCATGGTCCCGACATGCGGAATGCTGAGCAGAACCGGGGTTTCGCCCGGCTGGAAGCGTATGGATTCCATGGCTCGTCTCGTCACCGGAACGGCTGGCGCGGATCTGTGTGCGGTGCGGCACAGACAGCGTTTGGACTATGGAGCGCCGTGCGGCATCCCGTCAAACAGATTGCAGTTGTGCGTCGATCCGGTGACCGGCCCGGCGACGAACCTGTCCGTCGGCGCCGGTCGGGTTATCCGAACGCGCCGATTTGCCGGTTGACCATCGGCGCCCCTTGCCGGAGACTTCCGCGCAATCGGCGACCGCCCCCTAGAAGGCGGCGCCCCGCACCGGATCAAGCTGTCCCCCGGCGACCGGCCGAAAGCGTTCTGCAACACACGGCGCCACCTGTTCGCAGCCCCGGTGAGAGAACAACGCAGCAGGGGAGAAGCGACCATGACCACCTCCACCCGGTTCGGCCCGACCATGCCCGGTCGGCGCCAGCTGTTGTTGCCGCTTGCGCTCGCCCCCGTCGCCGGCTGGGCGGTCTGGGCCGCCGGCGCGGCGGAGGTGCCGACCCATCCGGCCGGCCCGTTCCACCTGCCGCTGGACGACACCACCGCCCTGTGGCGCGACCTGGGTGCCGTGCGGCTGGGCGGCCTTGCCGGCGACCCGGAATTTCCGACCAGGGTGTCGGCGCTGGACGGCCGGCCGGTGACGGTTCGCGGCTTCATGATCCCGCTGTCGGACGGGGCGTCGCACAACCGCTTCATCCTGTCGGCCAACCCGATGGGCTGCCCGGCCTGCCAGAAGCCCGGCCCGTCGAGCATGATCCACGTCCACAGCCAGATCCCGCTGGCCGCGACGCAGGAGCCGCTGACCCTCGCCGGCACCCTGCGCCTGAACCCGCAGGAGGGGCTGTTCTACCGCCTCGACCGCGCCGAGCAGCGCTGGGCCTGACCGGCTCGCCGCCGGGCCGTAGCAGAGCGGCGGACGGTGCGTCGCCATGCTGATGGCCGGCGAACCATCCCGCCGCCCGTCGGCGATCGCGGTGTGGGCGCCGCCGCTGGCGCTTTTGCTCTATGGCGGCTTCAGCGTGCCGGCGCCGCCGGCGCTGGGCTGGGCGGAGGCCGCCATCGGCGCGCTGCTGGCGCTGGCGGTCGGTTGGCGTTGGCCGCTGGCCGTCATCACCGGCCACGCGTTGCGCGCGGAATCGCCGGAGCAGGGGGAGGCGGTCGACCGACCGGTCGCCGTTGCCGCGCTGGCGTGGCTGCTGTGGGTGCCGCTGCTGCGCGGGGCGGCGGTCGGTGCCGATGGCGTGGAGATTCTGCGCGACGTCGTCCCGCTGCTCTACCTGTTCCTGCCGTTGCTGCTGGTGCCGGCGCTGCGCCGCGCCGGCCCGTCCGGCGTGCGCGGGCTGGCGGCTGGGCTGGCGCTGGCTGGGTTGCTGCTGGCGGTGCGCTGGTGGGATCAGGTGCGGTGGGGGTTCGGCGCCGTTGGTGCGCGGGCGATGGCCGACGGCGACGCCTATCTGCTGAACGCGCCGTCGGTGCTGTTCGCCGCGGTGGCGCTGCCGGCGCTGGCCATCACGCTGGTCGCCGGCGGCGGGACCGGCCGCTGGGTGTGGCTGGGGCGCTGGATCGGGGTGCCGCTCTGCACGGTCGGCGGCGCGCTGTGCCTTGGTGCGCTGGCTGGCGCGGTGCACCGGACGGCGCTGGGGCTGGCGGCGCTGTCGCTGGCGATGACGGCGCTGTGGTGGGTGCGGCGGCGGCCCTGGCTGGCGGTGCCGGTCGCCCTCGGTCTCGGGCTGGCCACCCTGGTGGCCGGCGACGCGCTGGTCGGCGCATGGCAGCAGGCGGCGGAAAAAACCCGGCTGACCGGCGTCAACGCCCGATGGGATGAGGCGGTGGCGGTCATCGACCATGTCACCGCCTCGCCCTGGACGCTGCTGCTCGGCGACGGCTGGGGGGCTCGTATCGCCAACCCGGCGGTTGGTGGCTGGCGCGTCGGCTACACCCACACGCTGGCCAGCTACAGCCTGCTGAAGACCGGGCTGCTCGGCACGCTGGCGCTGGTCGCCTATCTCGGCACGCTGCTGGTCCGGCCCTGGCGCCGTCTGCTGGCCCTGGATCCGCCGCTGGCCTTCGCCGTGGTGCCGCCGCTGCTGATGGCGCTGGGGCTGCACACCAGCTTCAAGTATCTCGACACCGGCGTCGTCTTGTCGCTGTTGCTTCTGGCGTCGGAATGCAGGAAAGGGTTGTCGCGCTCCTGAGGCTTGATCATACTTTCGCGTGCAATTCACGCTCTGGTGCGCCGTGTCGCTCGCAGCCCCGTCGATCCTGTTCGTCAACCGGGTGTTTCCGCCGGACCGCGGAGCCACCGGGCGTTGCCTCGCCGACCTCGGCGGCCGGCTGGCCGCGGCGGGATGGCGAGTGACCGTGGTCGCGGATGGGATTGCCGATGGAACGCACCGGGACGCCCCGGCGGGCGTGACCGTGCACCGGACCGGCAGCGCCGTTCCGGAAGGGGAGCGGCCGGACGCCCGCGCCTATCTCGAGTCGCTGGGTCGGCTGGTCTGGCGCGCGGTCCGGCTGCCGCGCCACGACGTGATCGTCACCATGACCGATCCGCCGCTGCTGGCGCTCGCCGGGCCGACGCTGGCGGCCCGCCATGGCGCCGCCGCCCTGCACTGGTGCCACGACCTCTACCCCGACCTGCTGCCGGTGCTGGGGGTGCGGGTGCCGGAGGCGTTGCGCGGTCTGGCCGCCCGGGCGATGCGCCGGGCGCTGCGCCGCCATGACGGGATCGTCGCCATCGGCCGCTGCATGCGCGACCGCCTGACCGACATGGGCGTCCCGGCGGACCGGCTGACGGTGCTGCCCAACTGGCCCGATCCGGCGGTCATGCCGGTGCGCCACGCCGACAACCGCTTCCGCCGCTCTCTGGCGGCGGAGACGGGGACGGAGGGCGGCCGCTTCATCGTTGCCTATTCGGGCACGCTCGGGCTTGCCCATCCGATGGACGGCGTGCTCGACGCCGCCGCCCGCCTCCAGGACAGCGACCCCGGCGTTCTGTTTCTGCTGGTCGGCGACGGGCGCGGCTTCGCCGCGGTGGAGGCGGAGGCCGCCCGTCGCCGCTTGCGCAACTTGCGGCGCCTGCCCTGGCAGCCGTCCGAGCGTCTGGCGGAAAGCCTGTCCGCCCCCGATCTGCATCTGGTGGCGATGGACCCGGCCGCCGAGGGGATGCTGGTGCCGAGCAAGCTGTCCGGCGTACAGGCGGCCGGTCGCCCCTGCCTGTTCCTGGGCCCGGACGGCAGCGAGGCCGCGGCGCGGGTGGCGGGCTGCGGTGTGGTGATCGATCCGTTCGACGGCGCGGCCATCGCCGAGGCGGTCCGCGCCTACGCCGCCGACCCCGGCCGTTGCGCGCGGGAGGGTGAGCGGGCGGCGCAGCGTGCCGCCGACTGGACCGCCGATCGGGCCGCGGTGGCCTTCGCCCAGCTGGTGCCGTCGCTCGTTCGGCGGCACGGTCCGCGGCCTGCCCGGGAATGGATTGCACCGGGCCGCACGGCACCGGAGTGCCCCGCGCCCGATTGTTCTGCATCGGCTTGCCGGGTGCCGCATGCCTGACGGCGCCGTTTCCCCCAGTGCCATGACCCTGCGCGTCGCACCGGCCGGCGGGGAGAGCGACCTGCGCACGCTGGTTCGTGTCCTGCGCGGCGGCTGGCGCTGGCTGCTGGCCGGCGGGTTTGGCGGGCTGGCGCTGGCCGTCGCCGCGCTGTGGCTGGTGACGCCGAGCTACAGCGCGGCGATCATCGTCGGCCCGACGGCGCGGGTCGGGTCGGCCGCCATGGGCGCGCGGGTGCCGACGCTGAGCGGGCGCGAGACGGCCTCGTCGGTGGCGGAGCCCGGCGCCGGCGACGAATCGCTGTCGGACTACGCCCGCTATCTGGAACTGTTCGGCGCCGGCCCGGTGGCGGAGGCGTTGCAGCGCGACCCCGCCGTCCTGCGCGCGCTGTTCCCCGACCGCTGGGACGCGGAGGCCGGGCGCTGGCGTCCGCCGCCCGGGCTGCCGGCGATGGTGAAACGGGCGTTGCTGGCCCTGGTCGGGCGGGGCGACTGGACCGAACCGGACGGCGAGCGGGTGGCGCGCGCCCTGCGCGACCGGTTGGTGGTCGACATGCTGCGGTCGGGGCCGATGCGGCGGATCACCCTGCGCCACGCCGACCGGGCGACGGCGCTCGACCTGCTGGGGCGGGTCGCGGCGGCCACCGACGCCCATCTGCGGGCCGAAGCGGCCCGGCGCAGCGCCGCGCAGATCGCGCACATCAAGACGCGGCTTTCCGCCGTCATGGCGGCCGAGCATCGGCAGGCGTTGAGCGAACTGCTGCTCGATCAGGAACGGGTGGCGATGATGATCGGGGTCGATCTGCCCTTTGCCGCCGACCTGATCCAGCCGCCGACCGCCGCGTCGCTGCCCGATTGGCCGAACCCGGCGGTGGTGGTGCCGCTGGCCGGGTTGGCCGGGCTCCTGGCGGCGTCCTTCGCGCTGTCGGTCCGACCCGCCGGTTGGGGCGGCCATGACGGTCCGCGCGGCCGGAGCGCGGGGGAGGGCGTCGCGTGATCCCCGTGCCCATCCCCGTTTCGGTCGTGGTGATGACCCGCAACGAGGCGGTCAACCTGCCGCGTTGCCTGCCGGCGTTGACCCGCTTCGCCGATCGCGTCGTGGTCGACAGCGGCAGCGACGACGGCACGCCGGAGATCGCGCGGTCCCTGGGGGCGCGGGTGGTGCCGTTCCGGTGGGACGGCCGCTATCCGAAGAAGAAGCAATGGTGCCTGGACCATCTGCCCGCCACGACGGAGGGGCTCTGTGATTGGGTGCTGTTCGTCGACGCCGACGAGCGGCCGACCCCCGCCCTGGTCGACGAGATCGCCCGGCTGATGGCGGCGGGGCCAACCCACGCCGCCTATTGGATCGACGGCCGGCCGGTGCTGCGCGGCCGGGCCCTGCGCTTCGGCTGCTGGAACCGCAAGCTGGCGCTGGTCGATCACCGGCGCGTCCGCTTTCCCGACCTGCCCGACCTCGACGTCGCGACGATGTGGGAGGTGGAGGGGCATTACCAGCCACGGGTCGACGGCACGACCGGCCGGCTGCGCCACCCGATGGAGCATGGCGACGCCAAACCGGCGGCGGCCTGGTTCGACCGCCACAATCGCTATTCCGATTGGGAGGCGGTCCTGCGCGCCGACGGCCGGATGGACCGGCTGATCGACGGCGAACCGGCCGGCGGGCGGCTGGTGGACCGGCGGCTGCTCAAACGGCTGTTTCAGCGCCTGCCGGGCCGCCCGCTGTGGGCCTTCCTGCACGCCTACGTCCTGCGCCTGGGCCTGCTCGACGGCGCAGTCGGGCTGGACCACGCGTTGGGACGCGCGTTCTACTACTGGCAGGTCGGGCTCAAGATGCGGGCCGCCGCGCACAGCCGTGCGAACGGGCCGGCGCCGGCTCCGGACTTGAGGGCTTATTCCTCGACCAGCGCGATTCGGTCGCCGCCCAGCGCCTTCAGCAGGTCGAAGGTGCGCTTGCGCACGCCCGGATCCTCGATCCGGTAGTAGGCACGCACCAGCTCCAGCGTCTCGCGCCGGGCCATCGATTCGAACTCGTCGGTTTCGCTGGCGGACTCGACCGCCGACTCGGCGGTGATCTGATCCGGCGACGGCATGTCGTCGAAGAAGTAGCTGACCGGCACGCCCAGAACCTGGGACAGGTTGAACAGGCGGCTGGCGCTGATGCGGTTGGACCCGCGCTCGTACTTCTGGAGCTGCTGGAAGGTGATCCCCACCGCTTCGCCCAGCTTTTCCTGACTCAGGCCCAGCAGGGTGCGACGGAGCCGCAGACGGGCGCCGACGTGGATGTCGATGGGGTTCGGTCCTTCGCCGCGGCGCGACAGAGTGTGGGCGGGGGCGAGTTTGGTCTTGGTCGCGCTCATAAGTCATACCTCGAAGGGAAAGGCCGGAGGGAAGGCGCCGCGAGAATGCTTAGTTCAGAAAGTAAATTCTATGCAACCATTTGTGCGTATCAATGGTCCGTTTCGGTGGAAGCAGGAGGGGTTGTGCGAAAGACATTAAGTTTCCGGGCGTCGGAAACGTAATTTCGCGTAAGCGGTGGGGAAGTGAAGGCGCAACGCCAGTGCGACTCGCTGGGTGTTGGAGATCAAAGCCTCGCGAATCGTGCCGTGGCCCAGGAGCTGCCGCCGGACCGTCGCCTGTTCCCGGCGCCCCCGCACCGCGTCGCGCTGCGACAGGCCGCCGGGCGCGAACAGGCAGAGCGGAAACGGCAACCTCGCCGCGTTTCCGCGCGAAAGTGCCTTCAGCGTAAAGTCATAGTCCGCCGCGATCCGAAACCTCAGGTCGTAGCGGAGGCCCTGCAGCGGGGCGAGGCGGTAGATCATGGCCTGATGGTGCGTGAACATGCCCAGTGGCGCGCTGCGGTGGGACCGGGCGCGCTTCAACAGGATACGTCCGTCCCCCTGCCGCTCCAGCGCATCGCCGTACAACAGGGCGGCATCGGGATGGCGGTCGAGGGCGGCGAGCAGCATGGCGACGGTGTCGTCCGCCGCCAGCCGGTCGCCGGCGTTCAGGAACAGCGCGTGCCCGCAGCCGGCGGCGCGGGCGGCGTCCAGCGCGTGGTTCATCGCGTCGTAGAGCCCCGAGTCGGGGGCCGAGCGCCACCAGCGCAGCCGCGTCGCATGGTCGTCCAGCCAGTCCGCCGTCCCGTCGGTGGAGCCGCCGTCGGCGACCATCCAGACCACGTCCGGACCCAACCCGCCGCGCAGGCTGTCGAACGTGTCGGCCAAGCCGGCGCGGTCGTCGCGGACCACGGT
>NZ_LGRA01000008.1:991738-992590 GCF_003116095.1 Azospirillum sp. TSO35-2 | reverse complement strand
ATGATGCCCTCGGTCTCCGGGTCCTTCACGAACAGCTCCAGGCTGTCGACGAAGTTGGTGCCGTTGACCGGGTCGCCGCCGATGCCGATGCAGGTGGTCTGGCCCAGGCCGGCCGCCGTGGTCTGCGCGACCGCCTCGTAGGTCAGCGTGCCGGAGCGCGAGACGATGCCGATCTTGCCACGCTTGTGGATGTGGCCCGGCATGATGCCGATCTTGCACTCGTCCGGGGTGATGACGCCCGGGCAGTTCGGGCCGATCAGGCGGGTCGCCGAGCCGTCGAGGGCGCGCTTGACGCGGACCATGTCGAGCACCGGGATGCCTTCGGTGATGCAGACGACCAGCGGGATGCCGGCGTCGATCGCCTCCAGGATCGCGTCGGCCGCAAACGGCGGCGGCACGTAGATGACGGACGCGTTGGCACCGGTCTTCTCGACCGCCTCGGAGACGGTGTCGAAGATCGGCAGGTCGAGGTGCTTGGCGCCGCCCTTGCCCGGGGTCACGCCGCCGACCATCTTGGTGCCGTAGGCGATGGCCTGCTCGGAGTGGAAGGTGCCCTGGGCTCCGGTGAAGCCCTGGCAGATCACCTTCGTGTTCTTATCGACGAGAACAGCCATTTCACGCGGCCTCCTTCACGGCCTTGACCACCTTTTCGGCGGCATCGGCGAGGTTGTCGGCCGAGAGGATCGGCAGGCCGGATTCGGCCAGGATCTTCTTGCCCAGATCGACGTTGGTGCCTTCCAGGCGCACCACCAGCGGAACGTGCAGGTGCACTTCGCGCGCCGCGGCGACGACGCCCTCGGCGATCACGTCGCAGCGCATGATGCCGCCGAAGATGTTGACCAGGATGCCTTC
>NZ_LGRA01000008.1:911688-991728 GCF_003116095.1 Azospirillum sp. TSO35-2 | reverse complement strand
GAGTGACGGGACTTGAACCCGCGGCCTCCGGCGTGACAGGCCGGCGCTCTAACCAACTGAGCTACACCCGCGTTTTGGCTCCCGGTGCTGGACTCGAACCAGCGACAAGCGGATTAACAGTCCGCTGCTCTACCAACTGAGCTAACCGGGAACGGAGGCCGCCTTATAAAACCGCTGGCGGACCCTGGCAAGCGGAAAAACGCAACGCTGCGCATTTTCTCCCGATCCGGCGGTTTCCGCCGCCTGGGCCTGTGACAACCCGCCCCGACCGCAAGCGTTGGTTGCCCGATCGCCGGCTTGCTCTTGACAATTCGGGCCGGCTCGGGCTTTTTCTCGCCCTCCCCTGTCCTCCATCGCCGCAGGCCCCGATGTCCGAGGTCGTCCCCTTCGCCGCCGCCCGCGAGGCGCTGCTCGCGCGCCTGACCGAACAGCTTCCGCCCTCGGCCGAATGGGCGGGCCGGCTGCTGCTGATGCCGGACGGACGCCGGGTGGAGCCGATGCCGGCGGCGGACGCCGTGGAGTCGCTGCGCGCCTTCCGCGCCGGGCTTGGCGAGGCGATCGGCGCCGCCGCCTGTTCGGTCGGCGGCGTCTGGGTCGGTCGCGAGGATTGCCTGGACTGGGACGGGCTGCTGGCCCCGCTGGCGGTGGCCGCCGCCTATGTCGTCGGCCGCACCCAGTCGGCCGGGGGCTTCGCCGCCGAGCTGTTCCGCTGCAAGGACGCGCTGGCCGGCTGGGGCGTGCGCGGCCTGCGCGGCGACCCGGCGGTCGCCCGCGCCGCCGGCTACGCGGTGGTGTCGGTCAGCCGCCGGCCGGACGACCAGGAAATCGTGCTGGACCGGGTGATGGACACCTTCGCCTTCGTCCTGCGCAGCCAGGGCGAGCCGACCGTGGCCGGCGCCGACATGGACCGCCGTTTGGTCCGCCGCGCCATGCCGCTGCGCCGCTGACGGAACAGCCGCGCCGGCACAATTCGCGAGACAGTCGGTTGGTGCACCCCTGTCGATGCCCATATGGATGTCATTGCCCTGTGACCGCCTGCGGGATGGGGTGTTCTTGACTCAGGTCAAAGCTACCTCTGCGGGAAAAATACATCCTGCAAATCGCCGAGGCCGATCCCGACCGGTCGGCAGCGCTATGGCAAGACCCGTGTCGATGAACAGCACAAGCCAGGGAGCGGTCGATGTCCGTCAATACGGATGCCAGCCTCAGGCGCCGGAAGGTGCGCCGCCGCGCCGCGCGATTATCGGCGTTGATGTTTGCCGGCCTGTTCGCAGGCTTCCTGCTGCTGATCGCCGTCTTCCTGGAATACCGCAGCGCCATCGAGTGGGTGGACCACACGCACAAGGTGATCTCCACGGTCGAAGAGCTGCAATCGAACCTCTCCAACGCCGAGTCCGGCCAACGCGGCTATCTGCTGACCGGCGACAGCCACTATCTCGATCTCTACACCGAAGGCACGGACGGCAGTCGTGTCCTGCTGGACCAGGTTGGCACCCTGACGGCCGACAACCCGGTCCAGCAGGACAAGGTCAAGGCGTTGCGCTCGCTCACCGACGCCAAGCTGGCGGTCATGGCCGCGACACTGCAGCAGGTCGACGCGCAGGGGCTCGACCGCGCGCGGGCGGCCGTCCGCGAAGGCACCGGGGAACGCCTGATGGCCGATATCCGGTCGGTGATCGCCACCATGAGGTCGGAAGAAGATGGGCTGCTCGCCCGGCGCAGCCGCCACGCCACCCTGCTCGAAGCCCTGATGATCGCCTATGGCCTGACCTTCGCCGTGGTCACCGGTTGGCTCGCCTACACGACCGTCCGGCGGCTGGAACAGGATTACCAGGCCGAACGGGCCGAGGGCGAGGCGTTGGCCACAGCCCTCCAGCAGAACACGCTGCTGCTGGACGAGGTGAACCACCGGGTGAGGAACTCGCTCCAGATCGTGTCCAATCTGCTGCGCACCCAGGCGCTTCGGCACCGGAACCCGGAGGTGCGGGATGAACTGCTGGTCAGCAGCAGCCGGGTGAGCGCCATCGCCGAGGTCCATCGCCGCCTGTACGGCGAAGGCTGCGCGTACAACACCGTCGAACTGGCGGACCTGCTGAAGAGCGTCGCCGAGAACGCCATGCCGACGACCGCCGTGGCGGAGCCGGCCGTGACCATGGCGGTCGACGCGCCGCTGCCGACGCCGGTCGAAACCGCCGTCCCGGTGGCGCTGATCGTCAACGAACTGCTGACCAACAGCTACAAGCACGCCTTTCCCGCCGGAGGGATCGGATCGGTCCGCCTGGGCGTCGGGGTGGTGGGGCACGAAATCCGCATCGACGTCGCCGACGACGGGGTCGGCCTTCCCCAGGGGATGGAGAGCACCACGGAGGGCGGCTTCGGCCTGAACACGGTGCGCAACCTGACGAGGCAGCTGAAGGGACATTTGGAAATCCAGCGTTTGTCGCCGGGCACGCGCTTCATCCTGCGCTTTCCTTTCGAGCCAAAGCTGCCTATTCAACCGTAACGGCCGACGCACGCGCCCTCAGCCACAAGAAGCCCAATGAAGATACTGATCATCGAGGATGAGGTTCTGATCGCCGAGGGAATCGCATTGACCCTCCAGATGGCGGGGCATGAGGTGGTGGGGATTGCGGACGACCTGACATCCGCCGTGTCGCTGGCGCTGGAACAAGCGCCCGACATGGCGTTCGTCGACATGAAGCTGGCCAACGGCTCGAACGGGCTGGACGTTGCCCGCGCGCTGGGAGCCATGGGCATCACCTGCGTGTTCGCCACCGGGAACCCGCCGAACCCGGCGCAGGCGCGCGGCCTGGGCCTGGGCTACATCGTCAAGCCCTTCGCCCCGCGCCTGCTGGTTCAGACCGTCGCCTTCGTCTCCCATTTCATCGCGGCGGAGGGCGCCGCCGTGAACGGCGCGCCCAACGGGTTCATCGGCCTGTAGGGCCGGGCGACCGCCGCTTTCCTCATCAGGCGCTGCGGATGGTGGCGACGAAGCGCTGGACCTCCTGGCGCAGTTGCGCCGACTGGTGCGACAGCGTGTCGGAGGCGGCGCGGGCCTGGGCGGCCATGCTGCCGGTTTCCCCGGCGGCGCGGGTGACGCCGCCGATGTTGGTCGACACCTCGCGGGTGCCGGTCGCCGCCTGCTGGACGTTGCGGCTGATCTCCCGCGTGGCCGCCCCCTGCTGCTCGGCCGCGGCGGCGACGGCGGTGACCGTCTCGCTGATGCCCAGGATGGTGCGGCCGATGGACTGGATGGCGCCGACGGCGTTGCCGCTGACCGCCTGCATCTCGGCGATCTGGGCGGCGATCTCCTCGGTCGCCTTGGCGGTCTGGTTGGCGAGGTTCTTCACCTCCGACGCGACCACCGCAAAGCCCTTGCCGGCCTCTCCGGCCCGCGCCGCCTCGATGGTGGCGTTCAGCGCCAGCAGGTTGGTCTGGCCGGCGATCGACTGGATCAGGTTGACCACGTCGCCGATCTTCTGTGCCGCCTGGGCCAGCCCGGCAACGGTGCCGTTGGTCTTTTCGACCTCGTCCACCGCCTCGTTGGCCATGCGGGACGAAGTGGCGATCCGCTGGTTGATCTCTTCGATCGAATGGGCCAGTTCCTCCGCCGCGGCGGCGACGGTCTGGACGTTGGCGTTCGCCAGATCGGCGGCATCGGCCACCGCGGCGGCCTGGGCGTTGGTCTGCTCGGCGATGGCCGACAGGCCCTCCGAATCGGTGCGGATCAGTTCGGCCTGTTCGGTCACGCTGGCGACGACATCACCGACCGTGCCCTCGAAGCGGTCGGCCAGCCGGCCAAGCTCCTGCCGGCGCTGCTCGGCGGAGCGCTGCTCGTCCTGCCGGCGCTGTTCCTCCATTTCGGCGACGCGGCCGGCGTTCTCCTTGAACAGTTGGAGCGCCTGGTTGATGGCGCCGATCTCGTCGGCGCGGTCGCGGTCGGTCACCTCGACGGCGCGATTGCCGGCGGTCAGCGCCTGGATGGTGACGATGATCCGCTGCAGCGGCTGGCCGACGATCATGCGGCTGGTCAGCCAAAGCGCCAGCAGCAGCCCGGCGGCCAACAGCACGGCGCCGACGGCGATGAAGGCGCGCAATTCCTCCTTCGGCCGTTCGACCTGGTTGATCGGCAGGTTGACCAGGATCGACCAGGGCGTGCCGGTGCCGCCGATGGCGACCGGCCTGAACAATTGCTTCACCTCGGTCTTCAGGCTGGCCGACACCGAGAAGTGGGCGTAGGGCTTGCCGTCGCGGATGGCGGGCAGCACGTCCTTCAGCCGGTCGTTGGTCTGGAGGATCGGCTTGCCCAGGTGATCGGGGTTGCTGTAGGCGGCCCACGCGCCGCCGTTGGAGATCAGGAAGACCGAACCCGTGCCGAAGGGCTTGACCGACTTCAGTTCGTTCCAGATCGCGTCGGTGGCGATGTCCACGCCGGCGACGCCGATGAACCGGCCGTTCTCGATGATCGGCACCGCCAGCGACACCATCAGGACGTTCTGGCCGGCGACGACGTAGCTGTAGGGCTCGACGATCACCTCCCGGCCGGTGCGCTTGGCCTGCTGGTAATAGAGGCCGTCGGGCCCGGGATCGTCGTAGCCGACCAGCGCCTCCAGCTGGACCTTGCCGCCGCCGCGGTTCCAATAGGGAATGAAGCGGCCGCTGGCGTCGCTGCCGGGGCTGTTGGCGAAGGCGGCATCCTTGCCGTCCAGCGCGTTCGGCTCCATCCCGATCCAGGCGCCGATCAGGGTGGTGTTGGTCTCCAGCAGGGCTTTCAGCCAGTCGTTCAGCGCGCCGCGATCGACCACGCCGCTCCGCTTCAGGCTGAGCAGGGTGGTTCCCATCAGGCGGTGATGTCCATGGCGTCGTTCAGCCGGCGCTCCACGGTCGCGGCGTGGTACTTGCCCAGCTCCTCCCCGGCCTGGAAGGACAGCGCATCGGTGTCGGCCCCGCTCTTGGCCGAGATCACGACCGTGCCGACACCCAATCCGATCACCAGCACCAAACCGATCGCCAGCACCAGCTTGGTCACCAACGGCAGCGTCCTGAACATCGCGAACCCCATCGATAATCCGCCCGACGGATGAGCATCACCCAAGGCCCGGGGTCACGTCCAGAAAAAGAAGATCAAATTTTACGGGTGTAACAAAAGGGAACCGAAACGGTTCGCAAACTCATTCAAGACTTTTGAGCCATACGCATTGATTACATAGAAATTAAGTTTCCCTCCATTACTCCAACCCGAACCGTCGCCTTTGCGGCCGTGGCCCGCCTGCCGGTCCGATGGAACAAGAAAAAGGGGTGGACCGGTCATCCCGGTCCACCCCTTCACCACGCGGAACGGCCGCGGAACGGCGATTACTTCCGGGCGGTGGCGATCGCCGCCTGCATGTCCTTCAGCACCTCGGCACCGCCGTCGGCGGCGTACTTGTCGAAGGCCGGCTTGACCATCTCACGCATGCGGTCCAGCTCGGCCGGGCTCAGCTCGTTGATCTGCATGCCCTTTTCCTTCAGGTAGGCCACGCTCTGCGCCGACGCGTCACGGCTGTCCTTGCGCTCGAAGTCGCGCGAGGCGACGGCGGCCTCGTTCAGGATCGTCTTCTCGTCAGCCGACAGGCCGTCGTACCAGCGCTTGCTGGCCAGCACGATCCACGGGCTGTAGACGTGGCGCGAGATGGTCAGGTACTTCTGCACCTCGTAGAACTTCGACGACTGGATGGTCGTCACCGGGTTCTCCTGGCCGTCGACCGTGCCGGTCTCCAGCGCGGTGAACAGCTCGGAGAAGGCCAGCGGCACCGCGTTGGCGCCGAAGCGGTTGAACATGTCGATGTAGACCGGGTTCTGCATCACGCGCAGCTTGATGCCGCCCATGTCCTCGACCTTGGTGATCGGGCGCTTGCTGTTGGTCAGGTTGCGGAAGCCGTTCTCCCAATAGACCAGCCCGACCAGCCCCTTGTCGTTCAGCGCCTTCAGCAGCTTCTGGCCGAACGGGCCGTCGAGGACGGCGTCGGCTTCCTTCTCGTTGTTGAACAGGAAGGGCAGGTCATAGACGCCGAAGTCCTTGACGATGCCGACCAGCGTGGCGGTGGAGCCGACCATCATCTCCTGCGCGCCGCCGATCAGGGCGTTCTGCATCTGGATGTCGCTGCCCAGGCTGGCGTCGCCGAAGCCCTTCATCTTGAACTTGCCGCCGGTGCGCTTGGTCAGCTCCTCGGCGAGGAACTTGACGGCGCGGCCCTGGTTGCTGCTCTCCGACAGGCCGTAGCCGAAGCGGATGATGCGCGGCTTGATGTCCTGGGCGGAGGCGGCGACGGGGGCCAGCAGGGCGGCGGCGAGGCCGGTGGCGAGCAGCAGTTTGCGGAACAGCGTCATGGTGTTGATCTCCCCTTTTTGGGCGTTTCGTTGGGTAGTGTCTTAAGCGTCAGTGGAACATGTGCAACGGGGCGGTGATGATCTCCGGCACGGCGATCAGCAGGCCCAGCAGGACGATGTAGGTCAGCAGGAACGGCCAGATGCCCTTGGTGGCGCTTTCCAGCGAGATGCGGGCGACGCCGCACACCACGTTCAGCACCGTGCAGACCGGCGGATGGATCAGGCCCAGCGTGCCGATCAGGACGAACATCACGCCGAAATAGGCCGGGTCGATGCCGGCGGCGATGGCCAGCGGCGTCAGCACCGGGCCCAGCACCAGGATGGTCGGCGTCAGGTCCATCACCGTGCCGACGGCCAGCAGCAGCGCGGCGATCGCCAGCATCAGCAGCTTCGGATGCGTCATCAGCGGGTGCAGCAGCTCGGTCATCTGCTGCGGCAGGTCGGCCAGCGTCACCATGTAGGACGACACCAGCGCCGCGGCGCACAGGAACATCACGGTGGCGGTGGTGCGCGCCGCCTGGACCAGCAGCGGCACGATCTGCGCCAGCGTGACCTGACGGTAGACGAACAGCGCGACGACCAGCGAGTAGACGGCGGCGACCACCGCGGCCTCGGTCGGCGTGAAGATGCCGCCGCGCAGGCCGCCGATGATGATGACCGGCAGGGCCAGCGCCCAGACGCCGTCGCCCAGCGCCTTCAGCCGCTCCCGCCCGCTGGCCTTGGGCTGCAGCTTCACCGTCATGTCGCGGACGACGAAGATCCAGGCGCAGACCAGCCCGATCCCCATCAGCAGGCCGGGGACGATGCCGGCCATGAACAGCGCGCTGATCGAGGTGTTGGTGGTCACGCCGAAGATGATGAAGGGCATGCTGGGCGGGATGATCGGGGCGATGATGCCGCCCGAGGCGATCAGCCCGGCCGACCGCGGCACCGGATAGCCGTGGTCGCGCATCATCGGGATCAGCAGCGTCGCCAGCGCGGCGGTGTCGGCGATGGCCGAGCCCGACAGGCTGGCCAGCATCACCGACGCGCCGATGGTGACGTAGCCGAGCCCGCCCTTGATGTGGCCGACCAGGCTGACCGCCAGGTTGATGATGCGCTGCGAGATGCCGCCGGCGTTCATCAGCTCGCCGGCCAGGATGAAGAAGGGCACCGCCATCAGCGGGTAGTTGTCGGCGCCGCTCAGCAGGTTCTGCGCGACGAGCTGGGCGTCGAAGAAGTCGAGGTGGACCATCAGCGCGACGCCGGTCAGCATCAGCGCGAAGGCGATGGGCATGCCGAGCAGCATGAAGCCGAACAGCGAGCCCAGGAAAATGGTGAGCGTCATGGCGGCGTCTCCGTCCGCTGGAAATTCTGGTCTGGGCTCAGCGCTCGGCGACGGCCGGCTTGCCGGCAGTCTGGCCGGCCGGCGGCTTGACGGCGGGACCGACCGCATGCGGATCGGCCAGCATCGTGTCGGGATCGCCGGGAACGCGGGCGTCGGGCTGGTTGGTGACGATCTTCCACAGGTTGACCGCCACCGTCAGCGCCATCACGATGGCCGGGAAAAAGCCGGCCGCCGCGTAGAAGGCCATGGGGAAGCGCAGGACGGTGGAGAAGGTCTCCATCCCGATCAGAAGCTGGATCCAGCTTCCCTGCACGAACAGCCACAGCGCGTACAGCATCAGCAGGTGCGCGATCATCGCGCAGGCCCGGCGCACCTTGACCGGCAGCCGGCTTTGCAGGATCTCCAGCCCGAGATGGCGCTGGTGGCGCAGCGCCACGGTGGCGCCCAGGAACACCAGCCAGACGAACATCAGCCGCGCCAGCTCTTCCGCCGCGACGATGCCGCTGTTGAAGATGTAGCGCAGAACGACGTTGCTGAAGACCAGACCGACCATCAGCGCCAGCATCAGCGCCATGATCCACTCGGTGATCCGCTCCAGCAGATCCGCCACGCGTTTCATGCGTCCTCCCCGACGGCCACGCCGCCATTCTTCGGCCCGGCGGTCACACCGCCGGCCGGTTGTCCGTTCTGTCCATCAACGCGAATGGCCGCCAGCCGGGCACAGGCGTCGGCGACAATGGCGTCGGCCGTCAGCGTCACTTCGTACGACAACGCCGCCTCGTCCGCCGCCGGCGGCTCCAGGTCGGCGAACTGGCTGTCGATCAGCGCCGTCGGCATGAAATGGGCGGTCCGCGCCCCCATGCGCGAGGCGATCAGCGCCTTGTCGCCATGAAGATGGAGGAAGACCACGCGGCGGCAATCGCCGCGCAGCCGGTCGCGGTAGCGGCGCTTCAGCGCCGAACAGGCGACCACCAGCCCGCGCCGGTCGCGGTCGGCGTCGGCGATGAAGCCGGCCAGCCGGCCGAGCCAGCCGTCGCGGTCGGCGTCGGTCAGCGGGATGCCGGCCGACATCTTCGCGATATTGTCCGGCGGGTGGTGGGCGTCGCCCTCGACGAATTCGCAGCCTTGCGCGTCGGCCAGCCGCTGACCGACGCTGGACTTGCCGCAGCCGGCCACGCCCATCACGACGACGATCAGCGGCCCCGGCGCGGAGGGCGAGGCCGGGGGCTCATGGGGGGGACCGTTCATGACCGTGTGCTTCCCGATTCCCGGTTCACGGCGGCCGCCGCGACGGCGTCGCGCGACGATCGCCGCACCTTAGAAGACCAGAGGGTGGTAAAAATTCCGTGTTAGCGCTATCATCACTGGGTCATTCGGGCTGCTGCGGTCCAGGGACCGGAAAGCGGGGATGACGCCGAGGCGAGATGGCGATACTGTTAGCGCTAACCTTGACGCGCGTAAAGAGTTTTGTTTGAGTCGCGGACGAACAATGCGATGAGCGAAGGATCGGCTGGAAGATCCAATTGCTGCACTGCGGAACGTCTGAAGGCCAAACGCGGCGACAGCGCGCACGGCCTCTTGCAACCTCCGGTGCGCAAGGTTAATCAACCCCACCGGCGCGGGACCTCACCCCGCCCCGGCCGGCATGGAAGGACAGGACCCAGTGACGACGCGCGATGGTGACCGGGCCTCATCCCTGACGGCCAAGACGCGCAAGCCGCGCTCCTCGCGCACCGGGCGCGCCACCATGGCCGATGTCGCCGAACGGGTGGGCATCAGCGCCATCACCGTATCGCGCGCCTTCAAGCGGCCGGAGCTGGTGGCGCCCGAGCTGCGCCAGCGCATCCTCGACACCGCGCAGTCGATGGGCTACGTGCCGAACCAGGCGGCCAGCGCGCTCGCCTCGGCCCGGTCGATGACGGTGGCGGTGCTGATCCCGTCGATGACCAACATGGTCTTCGTCGAGACGATGGCCGGCATCCACGACCAGCTTCTGCCGCGCGGCTATCAGGTGCTGATCGGCGTCTCGCACTATTCCCCGCTGGAGGAGGAGCGGCTGATCCGCACCTACCTGCAGTTCCAGCCCGACGGCATCCTGCTGACCGGCACCGACCACACCGCGGTGACGCAGACCTACCTGTCCGCCCTGCGCAGCCCGACCGTCCACATGATGGAGCTGCTGGACGACCCCGACAGCCTCAGCGTCGGCTGCTCGCAGGAAGAGGGCGGGCGGCTGATGACCACCCATCTGCTGGAACGCGGCTACCGCCGCATCGGCTTCGTCGCGGTGCAGCTCGACCCGCGGACGATGGCGCGGTTCGACGGCTACCGCAACGCGCTGACCGAGGCCGGACTCTACGACGAAAAGCGGGTGTGGCGGCTGCCCGACCCGTCCTCCATCCATCTGGGCGCGGCGATGATCGACCGGATGATGGCGGAGAACACCGACTGCGACGCCGTGTTCTTCTGCAACGACGATCTGGCGCAGGGCGCGCTGTTCCAGTGCCAGCGCCGCGGCATCCGCGTGCCCGACCAGCTCGCCATCGGCGGCTTCAACGACCTGCCCGCCTCGGCCTGGACGACGCCGACGCTGACCACGGTGGCGACCCCGCGCTACGGCATCGGCCGCCACGCCGCCGCCATGCTGCTCGACCTGATGGAGGGGCGCGAGCCGGCGCAGCGGCGCCTCGACCTCGGCCTGACCTTCATCGCGCGGGAAAGCACGTGATGCGCGGTCAGGAAACCCCTGACCGCTGCGTTCATGCGCCACGCAGGCTTCGGTCCTGTCGGGCCGCAGCCGCCGTCGCGGCCGGATACCGGGCTCAGGAGTCAAGACATCCTGCACCCGGTATGAGCGTACAGCGGAAGCACGCTCCGTCCGCCCCGCCAATGATCCGGATCAACCGCGGCGCTTGAGCCTCGGCATGGCTGCCGCGCAGGCTCGGCGTCGCTGGCGGAAGGTTGCCGGCGTAGACTGGCGGCATGCTGACTCTGCGACATCTGGCGATCGACACCGTCCGGGAGACCGTCGCCTTCCTCAACCGCCGCTGCACCCGCTACCATGTCGAGGATTTCCTCGGGCTGGGCCGGGTGGAGGTGCGCAACGACGGCCGCTCGCTGCTGGCGGTGCTGAACATCGTCGATGACCCGGCCATCCTCGGCGTCGACGAGATCGGGCTGTCCGGCCCGGCCTTCCGCCATCTGGGACTGCCCGAGGGGACCGCGGTGCATCTGGTGCCGCCGACGCCGCCGGAAAGCTTCGAACTGGTGCGCGCCAAGGTCGGCGGCGCCGCGCTGGGCGAGGCCGATCTGGCCGCGATCATCCGCGACATCACCGACCAGCGCTATTCCAAGATCGAGATCGCCGCCTTCCTGATCGCCTGCGCCAGCTTCATGACCACGGCGGAGGTGCTGGGCCTGACCCGCGCCATGGTCGCCGTCGGCACCCGGCTGCGCTGGGACGGCCTTGGCGGCAGCCCCGGCGGCGCATTGGGCACCATCGCCGACAAGCACTGCATCGGCGGCATCCCCGGCAACCGCACCTCGATGATCGTCGTGCCGATCGTCGCCGCGCATGGCCTGCCGATCCCCAAGACCTCGTCGCGCGCCATCACCTCGCCGGCCGGCACCGCCGACACCATGGAGGTGCTGGCCAACGTCGACGTGCCGGTGGAGCGCATGCAGGCGCTGGTGCGCGAGGCCAAGGGCTGTCTGGTCTGGGGCGGCCATGTCCGGCTGTCGCCGGCCGACGACATCCTGATCTCGGTCGAGCGGCCGCTGGCGATCGACACCCGCGAACAGCTGGTCGCCTCGATCCTGTCGAAGAAGGTCGCGGCCGGTTCCACCCATCTGCTGATCGACATCCCGGTCGGCCCCAGCGCCAAGATCCGCACGGCCGGCGAGGCGGTGCGGCTGCGCAAGCTGTTCGAGCATGTCGGCGACCAGCTCGGCCTCGCGCTGGAGGTGGCGATCACCGACGGCTCCCAGCCGGTCGGGCGCGGCATCGGCCCGGTGCTGGAGGCGCGCGACGTCATGGCGGTGCTGCGCAACGACCCCGCCGCCCCGGCCGACCTGAAGGAACGCGCGCTGTTCCTGGCCGGCCGCATCCTGGAATTCGACCCCCTGGTGCGCGGCGGCGCCGGCCATCGCCGGGCGCGCGAGCTGCTGGACTCCGGCGCGGCGCTGGCCGCGATGGAACGGATCATCGCGATGCAGGGGCCGCCGCCCGCGGTGGCGACGCTCGGCACGCTGGTGGCGGAGGTGCCGGCGCCGGCCGACGGCACGGTCGCGGCGCTCGACTGCTACCGGCTGGCGCGCATCGCCCGGCTGGCCGGCGCGCCCAACGACAAGGGGGCGGGCATCGACCTGCTGCGCAAGGTCGGCGACCCGGTGCGGCGCGGCGAACCGCTCTACCGCATCCACGCCGGCACCAACGCCGACTTCACCTTCGCCCAGGCCCACGCCACGGAGGACAACGGGGTGGTGGTGAGGTGATGATCGAAATCGCCCTCTCCCGCCCCGGGAGAGGGAAGGGGCCCGCCATGGGCGGGAAGGGTGAGGGGGGTGCGAGGATCCCTGCGGTTCCGGAATCTTGCCTCACCCCTCACCCTCCCCACGTCGTGGGGCCCCTCCCTCTCTCGGGGCGGGAGAGGGAAAAACAAGGAGCTGAGCCATGTCCCTGTCGCTGACCTTCCACGGTGCCGCCGGAACGGTGACCGGCTCCTGCTTTCGTCTCTCCACCCCCGAGGGCGACGTCCTGATCGATTGCGGGATGTTCCAGGGCACCAAGACGATCAAGGAGCTGAACTACCGCCCCTTCCCCTTCGATCCCGCGGCGATCAAGGCGGTGCTGCTGACCCATGCCCACATCGACCATTCCGGCCTGCTGCCCAAGCTGACGCGGCTGGGGTTCCGCGGCCGGGTCTACGCCACCGGCGGCACGGTCGACCTGCTGGAATACATGCTGCCCGACAGCGGCTACATCCAGGAGACGGAGGTCGAGCGGCTGAACCGCCGCAACCGCCAGCGCGGCCGCGCCGCCGTGCAGGCGATCTACGGCCAGGACGACGCCATCCGCTGCCTGCGGCGGCTGCGGCGGGTCGAGTATGACCGCTGGATCGAGATCCTTCCCGGCCTGCGCGCCCGCTTCTGGCAGGCCGGCCACATCCTGGGTTCCGCCTCCGTCGAGGTCGAGGCGATGGACGGACGCGGCGAGCCGACCCGCATCCTGTTCTCCGGCGACCTCGGCCCCGGCGGCAAGAGCTTCCACGCCGACGCCAACGCGCCGGAACGGCCGGACTGGATGGTGCTGGAAACCACCTACGGCGACCGCGACCGCACCGACCTGGACGAGGCGGGACGGCAGGCGGTGCTGCGCGCCGAGGTCATGGCGGCGCTGGCGGCCGGCGGCGCGCTGATCATCCCGGTCTTCGCGGTGGAGCGCACGCAGGAGCTGCTCTACGACCTCGACCGGCTGTTCGACACCGGGCAGGTGCCGACGGTGGACGTCTTCCTCGATTCCCCGCTGGCCGATGCGGTGACCGGGGTGTTCCGCCGCCATCTCGACGATCTGGAAACCGACGGCGACCCCTTCGTCCGCGCCAACCTCCACCATGTCCGCAGCGTGGCGGAGAGCCAGCGGCTGAACAGCCTGACCGGTGGCGCCATCATCATGGCGGCCAGCGGCATGTGCGACGCCGGCCGCATCCGCCACCACCTGAAGAACCGGCTGTGGCGGGCGCAGGACACCGTGCTGCTGGTCGGCTACCAGGCGCCGGGCACGCTCGGACGGCTGCTGCAGCAGGGGACGCCGCGCGTCCGCATCCATGGCGAGGAGATCGAGGTGAAGGCCCGGATCCGCTCGCTCGACGTCTATTCCGGCCACGCCGACCGTTCGGCCCTGCTGGCCTGGGTGGCGGCGCGCAAGGGGGTCAACCACGGCCTGTTCCTGGTCCATGGCGAGGAGGAGGCCCGCGCCTCCATCCGGCAGGCGCTGCTCGCCGACGGCTGGCCGGCGGACCGCATCGCCCTGCCCGCCCTGGACGACCGCGTCGACCTCGCCGCGTCGCGTCCGCTGGCGCCGGCCGAACGCCACGCCCGCCTCGCCCCGGCGGCTCTCGCCGGCAGCGACTGGCACAACCGCTACGCCCAGGCGCTGCTGACGTTGCGCCGCACGCTGGACACCGCCCCCGACGACCCGGCGCGCGAACGCGTCCTGGCCGGGGTGATGGCGGCGCTGGCCAATACCGCGTCCGCCGTTGGGGCGCCTGCCGACACGGCGTCGGCGGACACGGCGCCCGGCGGCGATGCCTCCAACGATAAGCGGTGAAAGGACCGCAGCCATGACGATCAAACGCCTCCTCTTCGCCGTGGCCCTGCTGGCGCTGCTCGCCGCCGGGGCCGCCTATGGCTGGCGGGCGATGCAGGGGAACCGCCTGCCCGCCGGGTTCGCCTCCGGCAACGGCCGGATCGAGGCGAACGAGATCGACATCGCCACCAAATACGCCGCCCGCATCCTGACCATCCCGGTCGAGGAAGGCGATCTGGTGGAGGCCGGCGCCGTCATCGCCACGCTCGACACCCGCGACCTGGAGGCGCAGCTCCGCTCGTCCGAGGCGCTGCTGCGCCAGTCCCGCCGCGCGCGGGAGGAAGCGGCGTCGCTGGTCGCCCAGCGCGCCAGCGAGGCCGACTTCGCCGCCAAGGAAATGGAACGGGCGCTGGTCCTGTTCGGCAAGGGCCATGTCAGCGAACAGCGCGTCGACCAGGCGCGCAACAGCCGCCGCACCGCCGACGCCGCGCTGGAGGCGGCGAAGAGCCACCTGGAAAGCGCCGACGAGGCGATCGCCGCGGCGGCCGGCGACACCGACCGGCTGCGCGACCTAGTCGGCGACGGCGTGCTGAAGGCGCCGCGCCGGGCCCGCGTGCTGTACCGGCTGGCCGAACCGGGCGAGGTGCTGGCCGCCGGCGGCAAGGCGGCGACGCTGCTCGACCTGTCGAACGTCTACATGACCTTCTTCCTGCCGACCGACACGGCGGGCACCCTGGCGCTGGGCGCCGAGGCGCGCATCCTGCTGGACGCCCTGCCCGACACCGCGATCCCGGCGGCGGTGACCTTCGTGGCGCCGCGCGCCCAGTTCACGCCCAAGCAGGTGGAAACCAAGTCCGAACGCGACCGCATGATGTTCCGCGTCAAGGCCCGCGTCCCCGAAGCGCTGGTCACCCGCTACGTCGAGCGGGTGAAGACCGGGCTGACCGGCATGACCTATGTGAAACTGGACGACAAGGCGGCGTGGCCGGACTGGCTGGAGTCGCGGTTGACGCGGCCGGAGGCGGGAGCCGGATCGTGACACCCGCCACCGGCAGCGATGCCGTCCCGGCCGTCGCGCTGTCCGGCGTCCGGCATCGCTATGGCGGGACGCTGGCGCTGGACGACGTCGCGCTCGACATCCCGGCCGGGGCCAGCGTCGCCGTCATCGGGCCGGACGGCGTCGGCAAGTCCACCCTGCTCGGCCTGATCGCCACGGCGAAGCGGATGCAGGACGGCAGCGTCCGCGTGCTCGGCACCGATGTGCGCGACCGGCGCGGGCGGGCGGCGCTGCAGCCGCGGATCGCCTACATGCCGCAGGGGCTGGGCCGCAACCTCTACGCCGACCTCAGCGTCGCGGAGAATCTGCAGTTCTTCGGCCGGCTGTTCGGGCTGGACGCCGCGGAACGCCGGCGCCGCATCGACGACCTGCTGGACGCCACCGGGCTGGCCCCCTTTCCCGACCGGCCGGCCGGCAAGCTGTCAGGCGGCATGAAGCAGAAGCTGGGGCTGTGCTGCGCCCTGCTGCACGACCCCGACCTGCTGATCCTCGACGAGCCGACGACCGGCGTCGACCCGCTGTCCCGCCGGCAGTTCTGGGAGCTGATCGCCCGCATCCGCGCCGGCCGGCCCGGCATGACGGTGCTGGTCGCCACCTCCTACATGGACGAGGCGGAGCGGTTCGACCAGGTGGTGATGATGAACGCCGGCCGGCTGCTCGCCCACGACAGCCCGGCGGCGCTGAAGGCGCGGCACGGCGTGGCGGATCTGGAGGAGGCCTTCATCGCCCTGCTGCCGGACGACGCCCGGCGCGGCCACGAAAGGCTGGTCGTGCCGCCCCGCCCGCCGGAG
This sequence comes from Azospirillum sp. TSO35-2, assembly GCF_003116095.1. GTDB lineage: Bacteria > Pseudomonadota > Alphaproteobacteria > Azospirillales > Azospirillaceae > Azospirillum. The sequence goes on along the minus strand of NZ_LGRA01000008.1, from coordinate 975,877 downwards.
CCCGAGGGCGCCGCCCCCGCCATCGAGGCGCGCGGCCTGACCCGCCATTTCGGCGACTTCACCGCGGTGTCCGACATCAGCTTCCGCATCGGGCGCGGCGAGATCTTCGGCTTCCTGGGGTCCAACGGCTGCGGCAAGACCACCACGATGAAGATGCTGACCGGCCTGCTGCCGGCCAGCGCCGGCGAGGCGCGGCTGTTCGGCGCCCCGGTCGACGCCAACGACCTGGAAAGCCGCCGCCGCGTCGGCTACATGGCGCAGGCCTTCTCGCTCTACGGCGAGCTGACGGTGCGCCAGAACCTCGCGCTGCACGCCCGGCTGTTCGACCTGAAGACGCCCGGGCCGCGGCTGGCGTGGCTGGTCGAGCGGTTCGGACTCGACACCTACATCGACGCGGTGGCCGACCGGCTGCCGCTCGGCGTGCGGCAGCGGCTGTCGCTGGCGGTCGCCATCCTGCACGAGCCGGAGCTGCTGATCCTCGACGAACCGACCTCGGGCGTCGACCCGGTGGCGCGCGACCAGTTCTGGCGCGACCTGATCGCCCTGTCGCGCGACCAGGGGGTGACGATCTTCATCTCCACCCACTTCATGAACGAGGCGGCGCGCTGCGACCGCGTCGCCTTCATGAGCGCCGGCCGCGTCATCGCCGCCGGCCCGCCCGACGCGCTGCGCCGCCAGCAGAACGCCGACACGCTGGACGACGCCTTCATCGGCTTCATGCGGCAGGCGGAGGGGGCGGAGAGCGCCGAGCCCCGGCCTGAGCCGGTCATGGTCCTTTCCGAGGGCGACCGTCATCTCCGCGAAGGCGGGGGTCCGGAAAACTCCGCACAGGCGCCGCCGACCCCGTTGGATTCCCGCCTTCGCGGGAATGACGGCCGTTTTGGGAACGACGCGGTTCCTGCCGGCAAGGCTTCCCCGCACCGCGGCGTCTCCAGCCGCCGGCTGCTCGCCTACGCGTGGCGCGAGACGCTGGAACTGCGGCGCGACCCGGTGCGGCTGACGGTGGCGCTGCTCGGCACCGTGCTGCTGATGCTGGTCTTCGGCTTCGGCATCACCATGGACGTCGAGAACCTGGCCTTCGCGGTGCTCGACCATGACCGCTCGCCGGAAAGCCGCGCCTATGTCGAGCAGTTCGACGGCTCGCGCAGCTTCGTCGCCACCCCGCCGGCCGGCGACGCCCACGATCTGGCGCTGCGCCTGCAACAGGGCAAGGCGTCGCTGACCATCGAGATCCCCGAGGGTTTCGGCCGCGACCTGCGCCGCGGCCGGGTGCCGGAGGTGGCGATGCGCATCGACGGCGCCATGCCGTTCCGCGCCGAGACGATCCAGGGCTACCTGTCCGGCATCCACCAGCGCTTCATCCAGGACGCCGCATTGGCGGCCGGCGTCACCCTGCCCGCCGCCGCGGCGCAACTGGAGATGCGCTACCGCTACAACCAGGCCTTCCGCAGCCTGGACGCCATGGTGCCGAGCACCATCGGCCTGATGCTGGTCTTCATCCCGGCGATCCTGGCCGCGCTGGGCGTGGTGCGCGAGAAGGAGCTGGGCTCCATCACCAACCTGTACGTCACGCCGGTGACGCGGCTGGAGTTCCTGCTGGGCAAGCAGATCCCCTATGTGGCGCTGGCCGCCTTCAACCTGCTGCTGATGATCGCGATGGCGGTGACGCTGTTCGGCGTGCCGGTGAAGGGCAGCCTGGGCGGGCTGGTGCTGGGCGGGCTGGTCTATGTCTGCGCCACCACGGCGCTGGGGCTGCTGATCTCGGTCTTCACCGCGACCCAGACCGCCGCGGTGTTCGGCACCGCCATCCTGACCATGATGCCGGCGACGCAGTTCTCCGGCATGCTCCAGCCGGTGTCGACGCTGGAGGGCGGGGCGTGGCTGATCGGCACGTTGTTCCCGACCACCCATTTCCTCAAGCTCTCGGTCGGCGCCTTCACCAAGGGGCTGGGCTTCACCGAGCTGGTGCCCTTCATCCTGGCGATCGCCGCCTTCGTGCCGGTGCTGCTGGCGCTGGGCGTCGCCTTCCTGCCGAAACAGGAGCGCTGAGCCATGACGCGCTTCGTCCGCAACAGCCTGACCCTGGCGCGCAAGGAGTGGATCAGCCTGCTGCGCGACGTCTTCATGCTGGGCTTCGTCGTCTATTCCTTCACCCTGTCGGTCTACAGCGAGGCCACCGGCATTTCGCACGACCTGCGCAACGCCGCCATCGCCATCGTCGACGAGGACCGCTCGACCCTGTCGCAGCGGCTGGCCTCCAGCTTTCATGGGCCGGAGTTCCAGACCCCGGCGATGATCGGCCACGCCGAGGTCGACCACGCCATGGATTCGGCCCGCTACACCTTCGTGCTCGACGTCCCGCCCGATTTCGAGGCCGACGTGCTGGCCGGCCGCAGCCCGACGATGCAGTTGCTGATCGACGCCACCGCGATGATGCAGGCCGGCATCGGCGCCGGCACCATCCAGGGCATCGTCGACGACGAGGTCGGCCGCTTCGTCCGCCACGAGGCCGACGGGAGCGCCGCCCCGGTCTCGCTCCAGGTCCGCGTCGCCTACAACGAGGCGCTGGACACCAAATGGTTCACCGGCACCATGGCGGTGGTCAGCAACGTCACCATGCTGGCGGTTCTGCTGGCCGGCGCCGCCCTGATCCGCGAGCGCGAGCACGGCACGCTGGAACATCTGCTGGTGATGCCGGTCCGCCCGGCTGAGATCATGACGGCCAAGGTGCTGGCCAACGGCGCCGTCATCCTGGTCCTGACCGTGGTGGCGCTCTACGTCGTGCTGCGCGGTCTGCTGTCGGTGCCGCTGGCCGGATCGGTGCCACTGTTCCTGGCCGGGACCGCGCTCTACCTGTTCTTCGCGACGGCGCTCGGCATCTTCCTGGGCACGGTGGCGCGCTCGATGCCGCAGCTCGGGCTGCTGTTCATCCTGATCGTGCTGCCGATGAACATGCTGTCGGGCGGCTTCACCCCGCTGGAAAGCGAGCCGCAATGGCTGCAGACGGCGATGCAGCTCTCGCCCTCCACCCATTTCGTCGTCTTCGCCCAGGCGATCCTGTTCCGCGGCGCCGGCTTCGACGTGGTGTGGCCGCGCTTTGCCGCGACGGCCGGCATCGGCGCGCTGTTCTTCGTGTGGAGCCTGGCGCGGTTGCGCCGGCATTTGGCGAGCTTTCAGTGAACGTCGGATCCCTCTCCCGCCCCGGGAGAGGGCGACCATGCACCTACGCCGCCAGCGCCACGCCGAGGTGGCGTTCCAGCAGCGCCGCGTCGGCCTTGGCCTGATGCGCCGGGCCGGCGTGGACGACGCGGCCGCGGTCGAGGAAGACGACGCGGTCGGCGAAGTCCAGCGCGCGGTCGACCTGCTGTTCGACCAGGACGATGGTCATGTCCAGCTTCGACAGCGCGTCCATCAGCAGGTCGCAGATCACCGGGGCCAGCCCCTCCAGCGGTTCGTCCAGCAGCAGCACCGTCGGCTTGCCGAGCAGGGCGCGGGCGACCGACAGCATCTGCTGCTCGCCGCCCGACAGCTCGCCGCCGCCGTTGCGCCGCCGCTCGCCCAGCCGGGGGAACAGCGCGTACGCCTCCTCCAGCGCCGAACGCGGGCGGCCCTTCAGCCCGGTGACGAGGTTTTCCTCCACCGTCAGCGACTTGAAGACGTCGCGGGTCTGCGGGACGTAGCCGAGCCCGGCCGCCGCCCGCGCCGAACTGCTCAGCCCGCCGAGCTCCACCCCGTCCAGCCGGATGGAGCCGCCATGGCGGGTGGTCTGGCCGACCAGCGTCGCCAGCGTGGTCGACTTGCCCACCCCGTTGCGGCCGAGCAGGGCGAGCCGCCCGCCCGCCGGCACGGCGAAGGACACGCCGTCCAGGATCAGCGTCTTGCCGTAGCCGGCGCGAAGCTCGGCGACCTCCAGGGAGCCGACAGAAGACTCAGTGGGCATGGGCGCGGCTCCCCAGATAGACCTCGCGCACGCGCGGGTCGGCGACGATGTCCTTGGCGGTGCCGCTGCACAGCAGCCGGCCCTGCGCCAGCACGACGATGGTGCTGGCGAAGCGGAAGACCAGATCCATGTCGTGTTCGATCATCAGCACCGCCAGATCCTTGGGCAGCCGGTCGATGGCGTCGAGGATGCGCTGGCTTTCCGAATGGGGCACGCCGGCCGCCGGTTCATCGAGGATCAGCACCTTGGGCTTCATGGCGAGCGCCAGCGCGATCTCCAGCAAGCGCTGTTGCCCGTAGGCGAGCGAGCCGACGGCGGTGTGCGCCACGGCGGTCAGCCCCATGATGTCCAGCAGTTCCGCCACCTCGTCGGCCAGGCCGGCGATCTTGGCGACGTTGGCGAACAGGCGGAAGGTGCGGCGGTCGCGCTGCAGCACCGCCAGTTCCAGATGCTCGCGCACCGTCATCGACTTGAACAGCCGCGCCACCTGGAAGGAGCGGATCAGGCCGAGCCGCACCCGCTCCGCCGCCGACAGCCGGGTGACGTCGCGGCCGTCGAGCCGGATGGTGCCGGAACTCGGCGGGATCACCCCGGTGACGAGGTTGACGAAGGTGGTCTTGCCGGCGCCGTTCGGCCCGATCAGGGCGCAACGGTCGCCCGCCTTCAGCGACATCGTGATGTCCGAGGACACCTGGAGGCCGCCGAAATTCTTGCTCAGCCCCTCGACCGCCAGCAGCGTGGTCATGCCCGATCCTCCTTGCCGCGAACCAGTCCCACCAGCCGCTCCACGCCCGAGGCGATGCCGCCCGGCAGGAACAGGACGATGCCGATCAGGAACAGGCCGATGAAGGCCATCCAATGGAACGGGTCGCTGGCGGCCAGGATGTGGTGGATGCCCATGAAGGCGGCGGTGCCGATCACCGCGCCGTAGAGCCGGCCGGTGCCGCCCAGCACCAGCATGACCAGCGCCTCCGCCGACCAGGAGAAGCCGACGCTGTCCAGCCCGACGATGCCGCTGGTCACCGCGGTCAGCCCGCCCGCCACCCCGGCGAACACCCCGGCCACGCCGTAGAGCGCCACCAGATAGAGCTTCGGCGAGCCGCCGATGGCCGACACCCGCAACGGGTCCTCCTTCACGCCGCGGCAGGCGAGGCCGAAGGGCGAGCGCACGATCCGCCGCGCCACCACCAGCGCCACCACCAGCACCGCCAGCGCGAACAGGTACGAGGTGCGGCCATACATGTCGAAGCGGAACATCCCCAGCACCGGCGCCGGCTCGATGCCCGACAGGCCGTCGCTGCCGCCGGTCCAGTCGCGCGCCTTGTTGGCGACCTCCTGGACGATCTGCGCCACCGCGATGGTCAGCATCAGCAGGGTCAGGCCACGGGCGTGCAGGATCAGGGCGCCGGTCGCCAGCGCCACCAGCCCGCCGGCGACGCCGCCGACCGCCAGCAGGGCGAAGGGGTCGGCGACCCAGTTGACCGCGGCGATGCCGGCGGCGTAGGCACCGGCGCCGAACATGGCCGCCTGCCCCAGCGTCGCGATCCCGCCATAGCCGAGCACGAGGTCGAGCGACAGCACGAACAGCGCCGACGACAGGATGCGGGTCAGCAGGCCGAGATCGTCCGGCAGCAGCCAATAGGCGGCCAGCCCGACGGCGGCGACCACGGGAATGCCGATCCAGTCGATGCCGCGTCGGGTCGTCATGAGGGTATTGCCGGGGGTGGTTGTCTCGGGAGCGCTGTGGTCGGCCATGGTGGTCATGCCGTCCTCCCCTTGAAGAAGCCGTGCGGCCAGCGGAACAGGATCAGGATGAGGGCGGCGTAGAAGAAGAACTCGCCGAAGTTCGGGATCAGGTACTTGCCCGCCGTGTCGACGATGCCCAGCGCCAGCGCCGCCGCCGCCGAGCCGAAGATGCTGCCCGCCCCGCCGACGGCGACCACCGCCAGGAACAGCACGATGTAGCGGATGGCGTAATAGGGCTCCAGCGGCAGCAGTTCCGCCCCCAGCACGCCGCCCAGCGCCGCCAGCCCGGTGCCGAGCGCGAAGGTCGCCAGATAGAGACGCTCGGTGCGGATGCCCAGCGCCGCCGCCATCGCCGGATCGTCGACCGCCGCGCGCAGCCGGATGCCGAAGTCGGTGCGCTCCAGCAACCACCACAGCCCGAGCAGCGTCAGCGCGCCGGCGCCGATCACGAAGGCGCGGTGCGCCGGGATCGCCTTCGGCCCCAGCGACACGGTGCCAAGCAGCAGGTCGGGCAGCGGGATGCGCTTCAGCGTCGGGCCGAACAGGTAGTTGACGCCGGCGACGATGACGAAAGTCAGGCCGATGGTCAGCAGCACCTGGTTCAGCTCGTTGGCGGAGCCGTAGATGCGGCGGTACAGCAGCCGCTCCAGCGGCAGCGTCGCCACCACGGTCAGCACCACCGCCACCACCAGGGCCGCCGCGTAGGGCAGCCCGGCGGCCTGCGCCGCGTAGGAGGCGACATAGCCGCCGACCATGGCGAAGGCGCCATGCGCCAGATTGACCACCCGCATCAGCCCCAGCGTCACCGACAGGCCGACGGAGATGATGAAGAGGATCATGCCGTAGGCGATGCCGTCCACGGCGATCCCGAAGATGGTTTCCATGATGCGCGTCCGCCTGCCCTGGTTGCGGTGGCTGTTGCTGCCCTATTTTCCGACCTTGTAGCCGTAGTCCGGCTGGTTGGCGAAGGCGGCCTTCTCGACATTCTCCAGCTTGCCGTCGACCGGTTCCACCGTGCGCAGATAGATGGTCTGGGTGACGTGGCGGCTGTTCGGGTCGATGGTCAGGGGCCCGCGCGGGCTTTCCCAGCTCATGCCCTTGACCGACTCCACCGCCTTGGCGCCGTCGGACTTGCCGCCGGTGTTCTTGATCATCTGGTAGATGACGTGCGCGCCGTCATAGGCGCCGACCGAAGTGAAGGTGACGGTGTCGGTCGACCCGAACATCTCCTTGTGCTTGGCCAGGAACGCCTTGTTCATCGCCGAATCGTGGACGCGGCTGTAGTTGAAGGTCGTGGTGATGCCCAGCGCCGCGTCGCCCAGCGCCGGCAGGTCCGGTTCCTGGGTGATGTCGCCGGGGCCGAAGAACTTGATGCCGGCGGCCTTCAGGCCGTTGTCGCTGAAGGACTTGGCGAAGGCCAGCGTGGTCGGGCCAGCCGGCAGGAAGGCGTAGATCGCCTCGGCGCCGGCGTCCTTGATGCGCTGCATGAAGGGGGCGAAGTCGTTGGACTTCAGCGGCATGCGGATGGTGTCGACCACCGTGCCGCCGTTCTTCTCGAAGGTCGCCTTGAACGCCGTCTCGCCGTCGATGCCGGGGCCGTAGTCGCTGACCGCGGTCACCACCTTCTTGATCCCCTGCTTGGCCATGTATTCGGCCAGCGGCACCGTGTTCTGCCACAGGGTGAAGGAGGTGCGGACGTAGCGCGGCGACTTCTCGGTGATGGCCGAGGTGGCGGCGTTGAAGATCACGCAGGGGATGTTCGCCTCGTCGATCAGCGGGGCGACGGCCAGCGCGTCGGGGGTGAAGAAATAGCCGGCGAGGTAGCCGACCTTCTCCTTGACGATCAGCTCCTGCGACAGCGCCTTGCTTTGCGCCGGGTTGGCTTGGTCGAGGTCCTTGTAGACGAACTCGACCGTGTCGTTGCCGACGGTCTTGCCGTGTTCGGCCTGATAGACCTCGATCGCCTCCTTGAAGGTCTTGCCGACCAGGGCGAAGGGGCCGGAGAAGGGCGCCACGACGCCGACCTTGATGGTCGCCGCACCGGCCGAACCGGCCGTCAGCGCCAGACCGAACGCCGCACCCAGCAGCGCGTTGCGCAGAGTCCTCGTCATTGTCCCTCCCCGATGTGATGTTAAGGCGTGCCGGGACTGCGGCCCCGGTCGTTCAGTGTTCCGTCAAACGTACTGAGGGATAACCGAACCGTCAAGTGCGATATTTGTCTTTGAGGGCGATATTCGCCCTTCCGGCATCTCCCTCGCTATCACTTTGATTTTGCAGAAATGTATTGGTGTCGGCGTGGCAAAATCCTTGCCTGCGCCTTATGTTGCGCCGCAATATGGGCGAATAACGAACGAACATGAGCTTTTTCGCCCTTGACACTTTGCTGGGCCCGCGTTCAATCTGTGCGCAAAGCAGGATTTCAGTGCGCTCTTCGCACATTCGGGAGGTCATATGGCGCAGATCACGCCCTTGCGCGAGGCGGTGGCGAGCCTCGTGCACGATGGTGACACGGTCGCCCTGGAAGGGTTCACCCATCTCATTCCCCACGCCGCCGGGCACGAGATCATCCGCCAGGGCCGGCGCGGCCTGACCCTGGTCCGCATGACGCCGGACCTGATCTATGACCAGTTGATCGGCATGGGCTGTGCCGACAAGCTGATCTTCTCCTGGGGCGGCAACCCCGGCGTCGGCTCGCTGCACCGCTTCCGCGACGCGGTCGAAGGAGAATGGCCGCACAAACTCGCCATCGAGGAGCACAGCCACGCCGGCATGGCCAACGCCTATGTCGCCGGCGCGTCCAACCTGCCCTTCGCGCTGCTGCGCGGCTACACCGGGTCCGACCTGCCGAAGGTCAACCCGAACATCCGCTTCATCGAATGCCCCTTCACCGGGGAAAAGCTGGCGGCGATCCCGTCGGTGCGCCCCGACGTGACGGTGATCCACGCCCAGAAGGCCGACCGCCGCGGCAACGTGCTGCTGTGGGGCATCCTGGGCGTCCAGAAGGAGGCGGTGCTGGCCGCCAAGCGCTCCATCGTCACGGTGGAGGAGGTCGTCGACGACCTGGAGGCGCCGACCAACGCCTGCGTGCTGCCGACCTGGGCGCTGTCCGCCGTCTGTCCCGTCCCCGGCGGCGCCTATCCGTCCTACGCCCAGGGCTATTCGGAGCGCGACAACCGCTTCTACAAGGCCTGGGACCCGGTCGCCCGCTCGCGCGAGACGTTCCGCGACTGGATGCAGCGCCATGTGCTGGACACCGACGATTTCGACGGCTTCCGCCGCGTGCTGGCCGAAAGCATGAAGGAGGCCGTGTGATGACCACCACCCCCGATACCGCCACTGAAACGCCCGATTTCACCGCGACCGAGATCATGACGGTGGCGGCCAGCCGCCTGCTGAAGGACGGCACGGTCTGCTTCGTCGGCATCGGCCTGCCCTCCACCGCCGCCAACCTCGCCCGGCTGACCCACGCGCCCGACGTGGTGCTGATCTATGAATCCGGTCCGATCGGCGCCAAGCCGACGGTGCTGCCGCTGTCGATCGGCGACGGCGACTTGGCGCTGACCGCCGACACCGTGGTCAGCACGCCGGAGATCTTCCGCTACTGGCTGCAGGGCGGGCGGATCGACGTCGGCTTCCTGGGGGCGGCGCAGGTCGACCGCTTCGCCAACATCAACACGACGGTGATCGGCCCCTACGACGCGCCGAAGGTCCGGCTGCCCGGCGCCGGCGGCGCGCCGGAGATCGCCGCCCAGGCCAAGGAGGTCTTCATCGTCCTGAAGCAGAGCCGGAAGGCCTTCGTCGACAAGCTCTCCTTCGTCACCTCGGCCGGCTTCCTCGACGGCGGCGACGCGCGCGAGAAGGCGGGGATCACCGGCGGCGGCCCGACCGCGGTCATCACCGACCTCGGCATCCTGACGCCCGACCCGGTGACGCGCGAGCTGACCCTGACCAGCATCCACCCCGGCGTGACGGTGGAGCAGGTCAAAGAGGCCACCGGCTGGGACCTGAAGGTCTCGCCCAACCTGACGACCACCGCGATCCCGGACGCCGCGGCGCTGGCGGCGCTGCGCGATCTCCAGGCCCGCACCGCGGCCGCCCACGGCCAGTCCGCCGGCGGCGGAGAGGGGTAAGACACCATGCGTGAAGCCTACATCTGCGACGCCATCCGCACCCCGATCGGCCGCTACGCCGGCGCCCTGTCCGCCGTGCGCGCCGACGACCTCGGCGCCGTGCCGATCCGGGCGCTGATGGAGCGCAACCCGTCGGTCGACTGGGCCGCCGTCGACGACGTCATCTACGGCTGCGCCAACCAGGCCGGCGAGGACAACCGCAACGTCGCCCGCATGGCGGCGCTGCTGGCCGGCTTGCCCGACGCGGTGTCGGGCACCACGATGAACCGGCTCTGCGGCTCCGGCCTCGACGCGCTCGCCACCGCCGCCCGCGCCATCAAGGCGGGCGAGGCCGAGTTGATGATCGCCGGCGGCGTCGAGAGCATGAGCCGCGCCCCCTTCGTGATGGGCAAGGCGGAGACCGCCTTCTCCCGCGCCGCCGACATCTTCGACACCACCATCGGCTGGCGCTTCGTCAACCCGGCGATGAAGGCGCGCTACGGCGTCGATTCGATGCCGGAGACGGCGGAGAACGTCGCCGACGACTGGAACATCAGCCGCGCCGACCAGGACGCCTTCGCGCTGCGCAGCCAGCAGCGCGCCGCGCGCGCCATCGCCGACGGCAGCCTGGCCCGCGAGATCGTCCCGGTCACCATCAAGGGCCGCAAGGGCGAGACGGTGGTCACCACCGACGAGCACCCGCGCGCCACGACGCTGGAGGCGCTGTCGGCGCTGAAGCCGGTGGTCCGCCCCGGCGGCACGGTGACCGCCGGCAACGCGTCCGGCGTCAACGACGGCGCCGCGGCGCTGCTGGTGGCGTCGGAGGCGGCGGTCAAGCGTTTCGGCCTGACCCCGCGCGCCCGCATCGTCGGCGGCGCCACCGCCGGCGTGCCGCCGCGCGTCATGGGCATCGGCCCGGCACCCGCCACCCGCAAGCTGCTGGAGCGGCTGGGCCTGACCATCGGCGCCATCGACCTGGTCGAGCTGAACGAGGCCTTCGCCGCCCAGGCGCTGGCGGTGCTGCGCGAGCTGGGCCTGCCCGACGACGCGGCGCATGTGAACCCGAACGGCGGCGGCATCGCGCTCGGCCACCCGCTGGGCATGAGCGGCGCCCGGCTGGCGACCACCGCGCTTTACCAGCTTGAGCAGTCCGGCGGCCGGACGGCGCTGTGCACCATGTGCATCGGCGTCGGCCAGGGCATCGCGGTGATGATCGAGCGGGTGTAGCCTGACCCGGGCATTCCGAATGCCCCCTCCCTAACCCTCCCCCACCTTTGGTGGGAGAGGGAACTCCGCCGCCCTTGCACTCAACTCCCTCTCCCGCGAAGCGGGGGAGGGTCGGGGACGGGGCACCGTCAGCCGACACGCCACCGTCACAACCACCAAAGGCGGAAGAATCCCATGCCCTTCATCGAAGCCGCCGGCATCACCGTCCATTACGACCTGACCGGCCCCGCCGGCGCGCCGGTGCTGCTGTTCGCCAACTCCATCGGCACCAGCTTCCAGATCTGGGACGCCGTCGTCCCGCACCTGTCCCAGCGCTACCGCGTCCTGCGCTACGACATGCGCGGCCATGGCCTGACCGAGGTCACCCCGGTGACGGAGGAGGCCGGCTACAGCATGGACACGCTGGCCGGCGACGCCGTGGCGCTGCTCGACGCGCTCGGCATCGCGCGGGCCCATGTCTGCGGCCTGTCGATCGGCGGCATGATGGCGCAGCGCCTCGCCGTCACGGCGCCGCAGCGCCTCCATGGCCTGATCCTGTGCGACACCGCCGGGGTGATCGGTCCGCCGTCGATCTGGGCCGACCGCATCGCGGCGATCCGCGCCCGCGGCATGGCCGCCATCGCCGACGGCGTCATGGCGCGCTGGTTCACCGAGCGGTTCCGTGCCGAGCGGCCCGACCAGATCCGCGGCTATGTCGCCATGGTCGGGCGGACGACCGAGGATGGCTACATCGGCTGCTCCATGGCGATCCGCGACGCCGACCTGCGCGCCGCCAACGCCGGCATCGCCGCCCCGACCCTGGTGATCGTCGGCGAGGAGGACGTGGCGACCCCGCCGGCCCTGGCCCGCGAACTGGCCGACGGCATCCCCGGCGCCCGCCTTGCCGTGCTGCCGGGCGCCGCCCACATCCCCGGCGTCGAGAAGCCGGCGGAGCTGGCCGCCCTGATCGACGGTTTCCTGAAGGATCTGCCATGACCGAGATGCTGGGCACCGAGATGCTGGACAAGGACCTCTACGACCGCGGCATGGCGGTGCGCCGGTCGGTGCTGGGCGACGCCCATGTCGACCGCTCGCTGGAGCGTGCCACCGCGTTCGACGCCGATTTCCAGGAGTTCATCACCAAGACCGCCTGGGGCAACATCTGGACCCGGCCGGGGCTGGACATCCGCACCCGCAGCATGCTGACCATCGCCATGCTGGCGGCGCTGGGCAAGGACGGCGAGCTGAAGCTGCACATCCGCGCCACCCGCAACACCGGCGTCACCCGCGACGAGGTGAAGGAGATCCTGCTCCAGGCCGCCGTCTACGCCGGCATCCCCGCCGCCAACCACGCCGTCGCGCTGGCCCGCGGCGTCTATGACGAGATGGACGCCGAAGACGCGGCCAACAGCGCAAAGGGCTGACCGATGAGCGAGATCCGCCACGCCGACCCGCTGCTCGACCCGCTCTTCGGCTCCGACGTGGCGGCCGCGGCGTTCACCCCGACGGCGCGCCTGCAGGGCATGCTGGATTTCGAGGCGGCGCTGGCGCGGGCGGAGGCGGCGGTCGGCGTCATCCCGTCCCGCGCGGTTCCGGCGATCGCGGCGGCCTGCCGGGCGGATCTCTACGACCTCGACGCACTGGGGGCGGAGGCGGCGCTGGCCGGCAACACCGCCATCCCGCTGGTCAAGCACCTGACCCGCAGCGTGAAGGACGCCGACGAGGAAGCCTCGCGCTTCGTCCATTGGGGCGCCACCAGCCAGGACGCGATGGACAGCGGGCTGGTGCTGCAACTGCGCCGCTTCATCGACGGGCTGGACGCCGATCTGGCGGGCCTCGCCGACGGGCTGGCCGCCCTCGCCGACCGCCACCGCGCCACGCCGATGGTCGCCCGCACCTGGTTGCAGCACGCCCTGCCGACGACCTTCGGGCTGAAGGCGGCCGGCTGGCTCGACGCGCTGGGCCGCGACCGCCAGCGTCTGGCGGCGGCGCGCGCCCGGCTGGCCTTGCAGTTCGGTGGGGCCGCCGGCACGCTGGCGGCGCTGGGCGACGCCGGGCCGCGGGTGGCCGAGGCGCTGGCGGCGGAGCTGGATTTGCCGCTGCCCGCCCTGCCCTGGCACGCCAGCCGCGACCGCATCACCGAGCTGGCCGCCGCGCTGGGCATCCTCGCCGGCACGCTCGGCACGCTGGGGCGCGACATTTCGCTGATGATGCAGATGGAGGTCGCCGAGGCGTTCGAGCCCAGCGGCCCCGGCCGCGGCGGCTCCTCCACCATGCCGCACAAGCGCAACCCGGTGTCCTGCGCCGTGCTGCTGTCGGCGGCGGTGCGCGCCCCGGCGCTGGTCGGCGGGCTGCTCGCCGCCCAGGTGCAGGAGCATGAACGCGGCCTCGGCGGCTGGCACGCCGAATGGCAGGCGCTGCCCGACCTCGCCCGCATCGTCGCCGGCGCCGCGCGCCACGCCCGCGAAACCATCGCCGGCCTGACGGTGGACGCCGAGCGGATGCGCGCCAACCTCGACCTGACCCGCGGCCTGATCCTGGCCGAAGCCGTCACCATGGCGCTGGGCGAGCGCATGGGCCGCATGGCCGCCCATGCCCGCGTCGCCGACGCCAGCCGCCGCGCCGCCGAGGCCGCCCGTCCGCTGCGCGACGTGCTGGCCGAGGACGCCGAGGTGATGCAGGCGCTGGGCGGCGATGGCCTCGACCGGCTGTTCGACCCGCTGCGCTACATTGGATCGGCCGGGCACTTCATCGACCGTGCGCTGACGGACCACCGCCACGGTCGACCGGGCCAGCGTCAGCGCGACTGACCATCCGCAGAGTGAACCATCGCGGTCCAGTCTTTGCGTTTCACGGAAATGGACCATGGGTCCATAATGGTTTCAACAGGCCGTTCAAGGCTGGACTCACCACCCATTCCCCCAAGGAGGCGTCCCGAGATGGACAGTGTCGTTCGCGAGGCGGAGGCCGATTTCGGGCCCCGCGACTGGGCGCAGCACCCGCCCTACCTGTCGCCGCTCTACAAGTCGACGGTCCTGCGCTCGCCGCGCAAGCCGCTGATCCCGATGAAGCAGTGCCTGTCGGTCCGCACCGGCCCGGTGTTCGGCCATGACAGCGTCGACGCGCTGGACAGCGACCTGACCAAGAACGGCCGCGTCAACGGCGAGCCGGTCGGCGAGCGCATCATCGTCACCGGCCGCGTGCTGGACGAGAGCGGCCGGCCGGTGCCGCACACGCTGCTGGAGATCTGGCAGGCCAACGCCTGCGGCCGCTACGTCCACCGCTGGGACCAGCACGACGCGCCGCTCGACCCGAACTTCTTCGGCGCCGGCCGCTGCATCACCGACGCGGAAGGCCGCTACCGCTTCACCACGATCAAGCCCGGCGCCTATCCCTGGGGCAACCACCACAACGCGTGGCGCCCGGCGCACATCCATTTCTCGCTGTTCGGGCCGTCCTTCCTGACCCGGCTGGTCACCCAGATGTATTTCCCGGGCGACCCGCTGCTGCCGCTCGACCCGATCTACAACGGCGTGCCGGAGGGCGCGCGCGAGCTGCTGATCTCCCGCTTCTCGATCGACGTGACCGAGCCGGTGTGGGCGCTCGGCTATGAATTCGACATCGTCCTGCGCGGACGCCTCGCCACGCCGATGGAGCGTTGATCGCCATGACGCAGACCTTGAAGCAGACCCCGTCCCAGACCGTCGGTCCGTATTTCGCCTACGCCTGGACCCCGGAACTCTACGGCCGCCGCCCGCTGGCGACCAACCGGCTCGCCACCCACGAGACGCCGGGCGAGCACATCCGCGTCGAAGGCGTCGTCTATGACGGCGAAGGGGCGCCGATCCGCGATTGCGTGGTCGAGATCTGGCAGGCCGGCGCCGACGGCAAGCACGCCCCCGGCGCGGCCGGCTTCGGCCGCTGCGGCACCAACGACGCCGGTTACTATTTCTTCGACACGGTGAAGCCGGGCGGCCACGGCGACGGTCAGGCCCCGCACATCGCGGTGACGGTGTTCGCCCGCGGCATGCTGAGCCACGCCTTCACCCGCC
This sequence comes from Azospirillum sp. TSO35-2, assembly GCF_003116095.1. Classification (GTDB taxonomy): domain Bacteria; phylum Pseudomonadota; class Alphaproteobacteria; order Azospirillales; family Azospirillaceae; genus Azospirillum. The sequence continues at coordinate 960,824 of NZ_LGRA01000008.1, read as the reverse complement.
TGCACTTCTCCGACGAGGCGGCGGCCAACGCCGCGGATCCGGTGCTGTCCAGCGTCCCGGACGACCGCCGCGGCACGCTGATCGCCCAGCGCGCCGACGTGCCGGGCGGCGCGGTCTACCGCTTCGACATCCACCTGCAAGGCGACCAGGAGACGGTGTTCTTCGACTGCTGAACGGCAGGCGCCCCTCCCCGTCCGGGAGAGGGGCGTCGCTCAGCCCTGCGCCAGCGCGCAGCGGGCGGCGGCGAGGTCCCAGGCGGCGCAGCCGACGCTCTTGAACAGGCGCGGGCGGCCGGCGGTGGCGCCGCCGTCCAGCGCCTCGACCAGCGAGCGCACCACGCTCCAGTCCACGCCGGCCTGGATCAGGTCGCCGGCCTCGTGGTGGGCGCCGGCCGGGTCGTCGACGAACAGCTCGCTGCCATGCACGGCGGTCGGGCCGAACTCCGCCATTTCCGGCTTGAAGGCGCCGACGCCGACCAGCAGGCGGTCCGGCCGCGGCGTCTCGTCATAGATCGGGGCGAGGCTGGTGGTCAGCGCGATCACCACCGCGGCCGCCGGATCGACGGCGCCGCTCGCCGGCCGCAGTTCCACGCCCTGCCCCTGGTGCCCGGCGCAGAACGCCGCCGCGCTGTCCAGGCTGCGGCTGTGGACGTCGACGCGGATGCCGGGGTAGAGCGCCGCCAGCGCCTCGACATGGCCGGACGACTGCTTGCCGGCGCCGAGCAGCGCGACGTGGCGCGGCGCGGCGGGGGCGAGCGTGCGGATCGCCAGCATCGACACCGCGGCGGTGCGCCGCGCGGTGACGGTCGGGCCGTCGAGGATCAGCCGCGGCACGCCGGTCGGCGCGTCGAAAACGCTGACCACGCCATGGATCGTCGGCAACCCCTGCGCGCCGTTCTGCGGGTTGACGTTCACCAGCTTGTGGATGGCGATGTCCGGCGCGGTCGCCGGCATCGACAGCAGCACGCCGCCGTTCGGCAGCGGCAGCACCTGCCGTTCCGGGCTGGTGATGCGCCCGGCGGCGTAGTCGCGGGCGGCGGCGGCCACCGCGTCGCACAGGGCGGCGAAGGGAAGCCGGGCGGCGGTCTGTTCGGCGGTCAGGACGGCGAGCGACGACACGGGGGGCGGCTTCCTCGGCTGTAAGGGGGGCTTTGTGAACGGGAAAGGGTCAGGCGCGGGCGCGTTCGATCTCGACGCCGACGCTGGCGGCGTCGGGGAAGACGTCCAGCTTCTCGACCCGCACCTTGGCCTGCGTCACCCGCGCGTCGGCGAGGCAACGCTCGGCGATGCGCTCCGCCAGCGTTTCCACCAGCGTGACGTGGCCTTGCGTGACCACGCCCTTGACGACGGTCGCCATGTCCTCGCCGGTGACGCCGGGGGCGATCACCTCCAGGTCGAGGTTCAGGCGGATGCGCTGGGGCTTCAGACGCTCATGGGCGTAGACGCCGATCAGCGCGTCCATCACCAGATCACGCACGAAGCAACGGGTGGACAGCACCGCCGGGGCCGAGCGCGGCACCGGGGCGGTGACGGTGGCGAAGAGCTTGTTCATGGGCGACAGCCCTAACACGCCGGTGCCACCGCTGCCAAGCCACCGCCCCTATGCCCGTCGGACAGGGCAGAGGTGGACTCAGTGCATCTCCGAGCGGATGCGCTCGCGCAGGATGTCGATCGGGCGCAGCTCCTCGCCCTCCTCGTAATGCCAGAAGGTCCAGCCGTTGCAGGCCGGCAGCCCGGCCATCGCCGCGCCCACCTGGTGGATCGAGCCGCGATGGTCGCCGCGCGGGCCGGAGCCGATCAGCGTGCCGTCGGCGCGCACCCGGGCGGCGACGCGGCGGCGCTGGTCGAACAGGGTCGAGCCGGGGCGCAGCAGCCCGCGTTCCACCACCCAGCCGAAGGGGATGCGCGGCGCGCTGCGCTTGGGCGGGGTGTCGAGGATCGCCGCCTCCGGCGCCTCCTCCACCGCGTCGATGCGGGCCTGCGCCGCCTTGACGTAGCTGTCGTCGCGCTCCAGCCCGATCCACTTGCGGCCCAGCCGCTTGGCGACCGCGCCGGTGGTGCCGGTGCCGAAGAAGGGGTCGAGCACCACGTCGCCCGGCCGCGACGACGACAGGATCACGCGGTACAGCAGCGATTCCGGCTTCTGCGTCGGGTGGGTCTTCTTGCCGTCCTCGTCGCGCAGCCGTTCGCCGCCGCTGCAGATCGGCAGCAGCCAGTCGCTGCGCATCTGAAGATCCTCGTTGAGGTTCTTCATCGCCTCGTAATTGAAGCGATAGCGCGCGTCCTTGTCGCGGGCGGCCCAGATCATCGTCTCGTGGGCGTTGGCGAAGCGGGTGCCGCGGAAGTTCGGCATCGGGTTGGTCTTGCGCCAGACGATGTCGTTCAGAATCCAGAAGCCCAGATTCTGCAGGGTGGCGCCGACGCGGAAGATGTTGTGGTAGCTGCCGATCACCCACAGCGAGCCTTCCGGCTTCAGGATGCGGCGGGCCGCCGTCATCCAGTCGCGGGTGAAGCGGTCGTAGGTCTCGAAATCGTCGAACTTGTCCCACTCGTCATCCACCCCGGCGACGCGGGTGTGGTTCGGCCGCAGAAGTTCTCCGCCCAACTGCAAGTTGTAGGGCGGATCGGCGAAGACGAGATCGACCGACGCGGCCGGCAGGTCGTTCATAAGAGCGATGCAATCGCCGATCAGGATACGGTTTTCAGGGAGCATTGTGCGACCGGCAAAGAACTGGGACTCGGCCGGACAATGAGTCGCGGCCGAGTCGCCGTCAACAGCTTTCTTCGGCAAGTGACGAAGGGTCAGCCGCCTAGCGCCTTTTGGCGTTTCACTGGTGCAAAACTGACTCGGTGGTGCGGCGTGACACCGTGGCGGGCCAGCGCGTCCAGATGCTCCGGCGTCGGATAGCCGGCGTTGCGGTCCCAGCCATAGTGTGGATACTCGGCCGACAACCGCAACATCTCGCTGTCACGCGCCACTTTGGCGAGAATAGAGGCGGCGGCGATGGACTGGCTGCGGCTGTCGCCCTTCACCACCGCCACCGCCTCGCAGCCGATGTCGGGGGTGAACCGGCCGTCGACCAGCGCCGCGTCGGGCGGGGCGCCGGGCAGCGCCAGGAAAGCGCGCTTCATCGCCAGCAGCGTCGCCTTGTGGATGTTCAGGTCGTCGATCTCCTCGGCCGACGCCTCGGCGATGGCAAAGGCCAGGGCGTGGGCGCGGATCGCCGGCTCGATCTCCTCGCGCAGGCGGCGGGTGACCGCCTTGCTGTCGTCGATCCGGGCGGCGATCTCCGGCGGCAGCCCGCCCGGCGGCAGCACCACCGCGGCGGCGACCACCGGCCCGCAGAGCGGCCCGCGCCCGACCTCGTCGATGCCGCAGACACGGCGGCCGGGGCCGAAGCCGGCCTCCAGCGACAGATCGGGGCGCGCCCGGGGCGCGGCGGCTTTGCGGGGCATCGGCGGACTCGGACGAAGTCATGGGGACGTGGCCGCTTGATAGCGGCGGCGGAGTCCGCGCGCAAGGGGCCGGCGGACGGGCGCCCGCCCGCCTCTGCCAATCAGACTCTTGAGAAGCGACGCGGGGCTGCGCTATGGATGCGCCCCGCAGCCGCCCGGCCCGGTCGATCCTGGCAGGATTGATCCGGACCGGACCGACTGGGCCGATTCACGCCACGAACGAGACGGGCCATGACCGCAGACACCGCCGCCACCACGACCCAGCACGCCGCCGAATGCCCCTGCCGGTCCGGCAAGCCGCTGGACGCCTGCTGCGGCCCCTATCTGGCCGGCATGCCCGCCCCGACGGCGGAGGCGCTGATGCGGTCGCGCTATTCGGCCTTCGCCACCCACAACATCGACTATCTGCACGACACGCTGCTGCCCAGCACCCGCTCCGACTTCAACCGGGAGGAGGTCGAGGCCTGGGCCAACAACAGCGTGTGGACCGGTGTCGAGATCCGCTCGACCGAGGCGGGCCAGCCCGGCGACAGCGAGGGCATCGTCGAGTTCGTCGCCCGTTTCAGCATGAACGGCAAGCCGATGACCCACCACGAGACCAGCCGCTTCGCCCACGAGGACGGCCGCTGGTACTACGTCGACGGCGTGCTGGGCGCCCGCCCGCGCAGCGGCCCGAAGGTCGGCCGCAACGACCCCTGCCCCTGCGGCAGCGGCAAGAAGTACAAGAAGTGCCACGGCGCCGCGGCGTAATTCCGGTCCGGGCCGGAGTCCCGGCCAGAGCAAAAGCCTCGAGTCGGCCCGGCCTCGTCACGCTGCACCTGCACAATTTCGGCGAATTCCACGCCACGATGCCCGCCCGGCGCGTGGCGGTGGCGTTTTTGTCGTGCCCGGCCGCCGGAATCGCGTGATGGCGATTGAATTATGAGTCGGAACCGATCATCCTTCGGTCGCCCTGTTCCGGGCCGCCCTTTTTCGGTTTGCCGGGACCGGGCTTGACACGACAGATGAGACGATACTGATGTTCGACCGTCCGCAGCGCTCTTCCTCTTCCTTCCGCGCTCCTGAAATCACCCAGCGCGACATCCGCGCCACCGTCAAGTGGTTCAACGCCACCAAGGGCTTCGGCTTCGTCACGCCCGAAGACGGTTCGCCGGATGCCTTCCTGCACTCCACGGTTCTGCAGTTCTGCGGACACGACAGCCTGCCCGAAGGCGCCACCATCGTTTGTGACCTGTCGCGCGGCCCGAAGGGCCCGCAGGTCGCCACCATCCACTCGGTCGACACCACGACCGCCGCCCCGAGCCGCCCGCGTCCCCAGCGCGACCGCGATTCGTGGGGCAATGACGGCGGCAGCTACGGCGGCGGCAACAGCTACGGCAACAGCAGCCGCGGCGGTTACGGCGGCGGCTACGACGATGCCGACAGCGGCGACGGCGAGACGGTGGACGGCACGGTGAAGTGGTTCAACGTGTCGAAGGGCTTCGGCTTCATCGCCCCGTCGACCGGCGGCAAGGACATCTTCGTCCACATCCGCGCGCTGGAGCGGTCCGGCATCAGCGGTCTGGACGACGGTGCGCAGGTCCGCGTGACCATCCGCCAGGGCGCCAAGGGCCCCGAGGCGCAGCGCATCGAAATGGCCTGATCGCTCATCGGTCGTTGTGATGTGAAAAAGCCCCCGCTCCATCGGAGCGGGGGCTTTTTCGTGTCCGGAAGACGCTTGGCCGCGGAGAGGCGCCGCGCAGGCGCCACCCGCCATCAAGCCTGCTTGGCGTCGATGATGCCGCGGCGGATGGCGCGGGTCTTGGTGAAGTGGTCCTGCAACTGCTCGCCCTCGCCCCAGCGGATGGCGCGCTGCAACGCCGACAGATCCTCGGTGAAGCGCTGGAGGATCTCCAGCACGGCCTCGCGGTTGTTCAGGAAGATGTCGCGCCACATCACCGGGTCGCTGGCGGCGATGCGGGTGAAGTCGCGGAAACCGCTGGCCGAGAACTTGATGACCTCGGACTTGGTGTCCTCCTCCAGGTCGGCCGCGGTGCCGACGATGGTGTAGGCGATCAGGTGCGGCAGGTGCGAGGTGATGGCCAGCACCCGGTCATGGTGGTTGGCCTCCATGATCTCCACCGCCGAGCCGACGCGGCGCCACAGCTCGGTCACCTTGTCCAGCGCGGCGCGGTCGGCGCCGGCCGGCGGGGTCAGGATGCACCAGCGGCCCTGGAACAGGGTGGCGAAGCCGGCCTCCGGCCCCGAATGCTCGGTGCCCGCCACCGGGTGGCCGGGGATCAGGTGGACGCCGTCGGGCAGGTGCGGCCCGATGTCGCGCAGGGTGGCCTGCTTGACCGAGCCGACGTCGGTGACGATGGTGCCCGGCTTCAGCAGCGGGCCGATGCTCTCCCCCACCGCGGCGAAGCTGCCGACCGGGGTCGCCAGCACCACCAGCTCGGCGCCGTCCAGCGCCGCGGCCAGATCGGTGGTGGCCTGCGCGACGATGCCCAGCTCCATCGCCTTGGCGCAGGCCGCCTCGCTGCGGTCGGCGCAGACGACGCGGCGGGCGATCCCATACTCCGTCAGCGCCCGCGCCAGGGAGGAGCCGATCAGACCGATGCCGACGATGGCCACGCGGTCGAACAGGGGGGCGGTGTCGCTCATGACGGTCTGGTCCCGGAAACGGGGTGGAAAGGCGGAGTTGGAAGGCGAAAAACCGCTCCGTTTAAACCACTTCGGGCGGGCGGGACCAAGCGATTCTTTGACCGGCGGGCCGCCACCCGGCCGGATGCGCCCGGCCGGACGCCCGCTCAACCCTCCTTCTGCGTCACCACCTCTTTCAGGGCCGCCGCCAGGCGCTGGAAGGTGTCCTTGCGTCCCGACGTCCGGCGCCACGCCAGCGCGATGCGGCGGAAGGGCCGGCTGCTGTCGAGCGGCCGCACCGCCAGGTCGAGCCCGCGCAGGATCCCCGAATCGACCGCCATCTGCGGCAGCAGCGTCACCCCCAGCCCGTTCGCCACCATCTGCACCAGCGTGTGCAGGCTGGTGCCCTGGAACGTCGTGTTGTGGGGGGCGCCGTCCAGCGCGCAGGCGGCCATCGCGTGGTCGCGCAGGCAGTGGCCGTCCTCCAGCAGCAGCAGGTCTTCCGCCGGCACCGTCTGCCCCGAATCGGCGCCGCTCAGCCGGTGGCCGGTCGGGCAGACGAAGGAGAAATGGTCCTCGCCGATGTCCTGGGTTTCCAGGTCGCCGATCGGATAGGGCAGCGCCAGCAGCACCGCGTCCAGCTTGCCGGCGTTGAGCTGGTCGAGCAGCCGCGCCGACTGGTCCTCGCGCAGATACAGCCGCAGGCGCGGGAAAGCCTCGCGCAGGGCCGGCATCACGCGGGGGATCAGGAAGGGGCCGATGGTCGGGATCACGCCGAGATGCAGCGCGCCGGACATCGGGTCGGCGGCGGACCGGGTGATGTCCACCAGCTCCTCCGCCCCCTTCAGCAGGTCGCGGGCACGGTCGGCGATCTCGCGGCCGAGCGGGGTGGGCAGCACCGACCGCCGGGTCCGCTCCAGCAGGGTGGCGCCCAGCAGATCCTCAAGCTCCTGGATGCCGGCGCTGAGGGTGGACTGGCTGACGAGGCAGGCCTCCGCCGCCTGCCCGAAATGGCAGCGGTCGACGACGGCGACGAGGTAGCGGAGCTGGCGCAGGGTGGGCAATGGCTTCATGGCACCCACTGTAATCGTTTTTTTCGATCAATGCGATTGGTTTTTTCTGCTTTTCATGATTACAGATTTCCCGTATTCCTCCACGGGTCAACCGAACCAAGGAATGCCGCCCGCCCCCGCTGCTCCAATCCCGATCCGGCCGGACGCCGGGGGCAAGGCGCCTTTCAAACATAGCACCCCATCGGAGAACATAATGTCCTTGATCAACTCTGAAATTAAGCCCTTCAAGGCGACCGCTTTCAAGAACGGCAAGTTCATCGACGTGACCGACGCCGACCTGAAGGGCAAGTGGTCGGTTGTGTTCTTCTACCCGGCCGACTTCACCTTCGTCTGCCCGACGGAGCTTGAGGATCTGGCCGAGAACTACGGTGAATTCCAGAAGCTGGGCGTCGAGATCTACAGCGTCTCCACCGACACCCATTTCTGCCACAAGGCGTGGCACGACACCTCGCCGGCGATCGGCAAGATCGAGTACACCATGATCGGTGACCCGACGCTCGCCATCAGCCGCAACTTCGAGGTCCTGATCGAAGAGGTCGGCCTCGCCGACCGCGGCACCTTCGTCGTCGACCCGGCCGGCAAGATCCAGATCGTCGAGATCAGCGCCGGCGGCGTTGGCCGCGACGCCAAGGAGCTGCTGCGCAAGATCAAGGCCGTGCAGTATGTTGCCGCCCACCCGGGCGAGGTCTGCCCGGCCAAGTGGCAGGAAGGCGAGAAGACCCTCGCCCCGTCGCTCGACCTGGTCGGCAAGATCTAAGGATCTCAAGATCTAAGGTTTGGCCTTAGGTTCTTTGGGATCGGGGGCCGGTCACGGCCGGCCCCCACCCCGTCCGCCGCAGCCCGGCGTCGGACCTGCCTGTTGCGAGCGCCCCCGTTGCCGGGCTCTCGCCCCTTTCCCGCGAAGGCGGGGATCCAGACGTGCGTTATCGTCGCACCCCCCTTGCCGATTCTGGATCCCCGCCTGCGCGGGGAGGACGATGATTTTCTGAAATCTCCGCTGTTTCAAAACCGGACGCCGTTGTCCGGAAGCCTCATTGCGCCCGTCGCACCCCTTTATCCCGCCCGAACCGCCGCACCGCGCCCCCCGGTTCGCTCCGGAAACAGAACTTGGGAACCAAAGCCATGCTGGACGCCACTCTCAAGACCCAGTTGAAGGGCTACCTTGAGCGGATCACGCAGCCGATCGAACTGGTCGCCTCGCTGAACGATCAGCCGAAGTCGCAGGAGATGCTGGGCCTGCTGGAAGACATCGCGTCGCTGTCGGACAAGATCACCCTGGTCCGCGACGGCCACGACGCCCGCCGGCCCTCCTTCGCGATCAACCGCGTCGGCACCGACATCGGCGTGCGCTTCGCCGGCCTGCCGATGGGCCATGAGTTCAATTCGCTGGTCCTGGCGCTGCTGCAGGTCGGCGGCCACCCGTCGAAGGAAGCGGCCGAGCTGATCGCGCAGATCAAGGATCTGGACGGCGACTTCCGCTTCGAGACCTATTTCTCGCTGTCCTGCCAGAACTGCCCCGACGTGGTGCAGGCGCTGAACCTGATGAGCGCGCTGAACCCGCGGATCAAGCACGTCGCCATCGACGGCGCCCTGTTCCAGCAGGAGGTCGAGCAGCGGCAGGTGATGGCGGTGCCGACCGTCTTCCTGAACGGCGAGCCCTTCGCCCAGGGCCGCATGGGGCTCGAGCAGATCGTCGCCAAGCTGGACAGCGGCGCCGTCGCCCGCGCCGCCGAGGCGATCAAGACCAAGGCGCCGTTCGAGGTGCTGGTGATCGGCGGCGGTCCGGCCGGCGCCGCCGCGGCGATCTACGCCGCCCGCAAGGGCATCCGCACCGGCGTGGCGGCCGAGCGGTTCGGCGGCCAGGTGCTCGACACCATGGCGATCGAGAACTTCATCTCGGTCTCGCACACCGAAGGGCCGAAGCTGGCGGCGGCGCTGGAGCAGCACGTCAAGGACTATGACGTCGACATCATGAACCTGCAGACCGCCACGGCGCTGGTGCCGCCGGCGCAGGCCGGCGGGCTGATCGAGGTGAAGCTGGCGAGCGGCGCCTCGCTGAAGTCGCGCACCGTGGTGCTGTCGACCGGCGCCCGCTGGCGCTCGATGAACGTCCCCGGGGAGGCGGAATACCGCAACAAGGGCGTCGCCTACTGCCCGCACTGCGACGGTCCGCTGTTCAAGGGCAAGCGCGTCGCGGTGATCGGCGGCGGCAACTCCGGCGTCGAGGCGGCGATCGACCTCGCCGGTCTGGTGGCCCACGTCACCCTGATCGAGTTCGACAGCCAGCTCCGCGCCGACGCGGTGCTCCAGCGCAAGCTGCACAGCCTGCCCAACGTCACCGTCATCACCTCGGGCCAGACGACCGAGGTCCATGGCGACGGCGCCAAGGTGGTCGGCCTGTCCTACAAGGACCGCAACAGCGGCGAGCTGAAGCGGGTGGATCTGGAAGGCATCTTCGTGCAGATCGGCCTGGTGCCCAACACCGAATGGCTGAAGGGCACGGTGGCGCTGGCCCCGCGCGGCGAGATCGAGGTCGATGCCCGCGGCCAGACCTCCATCCCCGGCGTCTTCGCCGCCGGCGACGCGACGACGGTGCCCTACAAGCAGATCGTCATCGCCATGGGCGAAGGCGCCAAGGCCGCCCTGTCGGCCTTCGACCACCTGATCCGCACCGTCCCGGTCGAGGAATCGCGCCCGGCGGCGATGGAAGCGGCCGAGTGAGGGTCGGGTAAAGGAAAGCCGGCGGTCTCGGGCTGAGGCCGCCGGCCTTTTTTCTGTACAGGACGCGGCTGACGGATTGGGACGATACGTTATCCCCCCGTCGCCTCCTCCTCCGCCTGCCGGCGGCGGAAGCCGACCAGCGCGGTTTCGTCCAGCATGTTGGCGTCCTTGCGCTTCTGCTTGTCGCGCTCACGCTTCAGACGCTCCTCTTCCGCCAGTTCGAAGCGCTTCAGCTCCTGGAAGGATTCGGCCATCTCGTCGGTGGCGATGTTGATCTGCGCCTCGACCTGTCCCAGCGATTCGCCGAGCTTCCGCCCGCGCTCCAGCGCCGCCTGGGCGAAGTTGGAGTAGGTGAAGGAGACGGAGAAATCGTCGCGGACGGTTTCCTGCTCGTGCAGGACGTCCTGCTTGACCTTCTCGATCTCCGCCCGCAGCCGGTCGGCCAGCGTGTGGAGTTCCGCCAGGACGCGACGCTTCTCGTCCAGTTGCAGCTTTTGCAGGCGGATGATCGTCTTCAGGCTCATTGCGGCCACTGCACCCCAAAGATTTCAGCCAGCATGGCATAGCTCGTCTCAAGATCGGTGGACTCGCGCTTGCCCTGCTTCAAAAAAGCCTCCAGCGCCGGCTGGTAATGGATCGCCTCGTCGACCTGCGGGTCGGAGCCGCGGCGGTAGGCGCCCAGCCGGATCATCTCCGCCATGTTGTCGTAGGCCGACATCAGGCGCCGGGCGTAGCCGACCAGTTCGTTCTCGTTGGCGGTGTTGCAACCGGGCATGGTGCGCGACACGCTGCGCAGGATGTTGATGGCGGGGTAGCGCCCACGCTCGCCGATCTGGCGTTCCAGCACGATGTGGCCGTCCAGGATGCCGCGCACCGCGTCGGCGATCGGCTCGTTGTGGTCGTCGCCCTCCACCAGCACGGTGAACAGGCCGGTGATCGAGCCCGAGCCGACCAGACCCGGCCCGGCGCGCTCCAGCAGGCGCGGCAGCTCGGCGAAGACGGTCGGCGGGTAGCCCTTGGTCGTCGGCGGCTCGCCGGCCGACAGGCCGATCTCGCGCTGGGCCATGGCGAAGCGGGTGACGCTGTCCATCATGCACAGCACGTTGCGGCCCTGGTCGCGGAAATGCTCGGCCACCGCCAGCGTCATGTAGGCGGCCTGCCGGCGCATCAGCGGCGCCTCGTCCGACGTGGCGCAGACGACGATGCTGCGGGCCAGGCCCTCCTCGCCCAGATCCTCGGTGATGAACTCCTGCAGCTCGCGGCCGCGCTCGCCGATCAGGCCGATCACCGCGATCTCGGCGGCGGAGAAGCGCGCCAGCATCGACATGACCGAGGATTTGCCGACGCCCGACCCGGCGAAGATGCCCATGCGCTGCCCCAGGCAGCAGGTCAGGAAGGCGTTGATGGCGCGGATGCCGAGGTCGAGCTTCTGGCCGACCCGGGCGCGGGCGTGGGCGTTGGGCGGGTTGTTGCGGATCGGCGTGCCGCGCGGTCCCTTGGGCAGCGGCCCCTTGCCGTCCACCGGCTCGCCCAGCGCGTTCACCACGCGGCCCAGCCAGGCGTCGGTCGGGAAGATCGACGGCTGGTCGCCCGCCACCAGCGCGCGGCAGCCCAGCCCCACCCCGTCCAGCGCGCCGAACGGCATCGCCAGCGCCCGGCCCTGGCGGAAACCCACCACCTCGCACGGCACGGCGCGGCGGTCGCGCGTCTCGACGATGCAGCGGCCGCCGACCGACAGCTCCTTCTCGATGCCGCCGACCTCGACCATCAACCCGGACACCGCGGTAACGCGGCCGAAGCGGCTGCAATCGGGAATGTCGTCGATCTCGCGGATCAGGTGATTGATGTCGAGCGGCATCGATGCAGTGCATGCATCCCAAAGACGGGACGCAGCTCCCATTAAGTGGTAAGGCAGTGGACGGACACCCCGTTAACCACCATCATCGCATCTTCCGATGGAAGGATTAACGTTGTGTAAGCGCTTGGCACTGGCGTTAAGCTGAATCGTCTGTTAATTTGTGTAAACGGGATGGGGGAAATCGGTCATGAAGGACCGGGAACCGTTCCGGGGTCGGGTAGCGAAAGCGCGCCATCAAACGTCGGGATATCGCCATGAGGGTTTTGCTGGTTGAAGACGACTCCTCCGTCGCCAAAAGCATCGAGTTGATGCTGAATACGGAAGGATTCATCGTCGATTCTACCGACCTGGGTGAAGACGGGCTGGAAATCGGCAAGCTCTATGACTACGACATCATTATTCTCGACCTGATGCTGCCGGACATCGACGGGTATGAGGTGTTGCGGCGCCTGCGCGCAGCGCGTGTAACCACCCCGATCCTGATTCTCTCGGGCCTGACCGAGATGGACAACAAGATCAAGGGTCTGGGCTTCGGCGCCGACGACTATCTGACCAAGCCGTTCGACAAGCGGGAGTTGATCGCCCGCATCCAGGCGATCGTCCGCCGGTCCAAGGGCCATTCCGACAGCATCATCCGCACCGGCCGCCTGACCGTCAACCTCGACACCCGCACGGTGGAGGTCGACCAGTCGCCGCTGCACCTGACCGGCAAGGAATACGGCATCCTGGAGTTGTTGAGCCTGCGCAAGGGCACGACGCTGACCAAGGAGATGTTCCTGAACCACCTCTACGGCGGCATGGACGAGCCGGAACTGAAAATCATCGACGTTTTTGTCTGCAAACTGCGCAAAAAGCTGGCCGCCGCCACCCAGGGCGACAACTACATCGAGACGGTGTGGGGCCGCGGCTATGTCTTGCGCGATCCGCAGGAGGACATCGTCGAAAGCGCCGCACCGCCGCCGCGGCTGCAGCAACAGGCCGCGGGCTGATCGGCCGGCCGCCGTTCCTTGCCCCTTCTTTTGCCCTGCCCCTTCTTTCACCTTGAAAGAGGGGGCCGTCGCGCCCATCTTGAGAAGGTCATTCTGCTTCGGACTGCGGGGCCACGCCGCCCCTGCTTCGCCCTTGTTCCCGCGCCAAGCGTTCTCGCTTTCGCGCGCGACCTGAGTGCAGCCAATCCCACACCCAGTCTGATGCGCCGCACCGGTGGTGCGGCGCCCTTTGTGTTATGGGAGACAGAGATGCCCGTCGGCACCGTCAAATGGTTCAACAGCACCAAGGGCTTCGGTTTCATTCAGCCGGACAACGGCGGCCCGGATGTGTTCGTTCACATCTCTGCGGTGGAACGCGCCGGGCTCCGCAGCCTGGTTGATGGCCAGAAGATTTCCTATGAGGAGCAGCGCGATCCCAAGCGCGGCAAGACCTCGGCGGAAAACCTGAAGGCGGTCTGAACCGTCGTCAGTCTGTCCTGAGGAAAGGGCATCGGGAAACCGATGCCCTTTTTCCGTGCTTCCCGACCAAAGGGTGATGACCCGAAGGAGACGCTGATGGCCTTCAAGCCGAACTACAACCAGCAGCGCGCCGAGCGCAACCGCGCCAAAGAGCAGAAGAAGCAGGAAAAGAAGCAGCGCCGCGACGAAGAGGTCGCCGCCCGCCGCGCCGCAGGGCTCAGCGACGACGACCAGACCAGCGAACTGGGTGGCGCGGCGGACGACGAGGATGGCGAGACCGAAGGCAATGCCACCGGCACGCCTCCGGACGACACGCTGACCCGCAGCGACAACGGTTGACCGGGCGGCCTTCCCGGCCGCCCCAACCGTCCCGATCACGGAGAAAAACACCATGGCCCGTCAAAAGAAACAGCCCGTGGACAATGGCTATGCCTTGTTCGACATCCTCTACCAGGATGGCGCGCGCACCTCGAACCGCAAGGTGCCGACCGTCGACATCGACCAGTACGACCGCGAGAATTCGGTGCGCGCCTTCATCGAAGCGCAGGACCGCAAGATCGCCGAGATGTCCGGCAACCCGCGCGGCCCGATCAAGTCGATCACGCCGTCGGACGTCTGACGTCGAACCGGTGACACCCGCTTTGTCCGGTTACACTCTGTCTGCCTTGCCTGCCTGACCGATGTTGATGAAGGGGCGGCGCCTGACCGCCGCCTTCATCAGGCCGCCTCACGCCACCTTGGCGCCGGCGGCGGAAAAACCGCCCAGACTGTACAGACCGCGCTGCCCTTCCACCGGCTTGAACTTGTCGGTGATGCCCAGCACGGTTTCCGCCCCGCCCAGATAGAGCACGCCATCCTGCGGCATCTGGCGGGCGATCGATTCCAGCACCTTCGCCTTGGTCGGCTGGTCGAAATAGATCAGCACGTTGCGGCAGAAGACGATGTCGAACTGCCCCAGGGCCGACAGGTCGCCCAGCAGGTTCCATTCACGGAACGACGCCATCTGGCGCAGTTGCTGGCTGATCTGCCACTTGTCGCCATTCTGCTTGAAGTGCTTCACCAGCATGGTGATCGGCAGGCCGCGCTGCACCTCGAACTGGGTGTACACGCCGGACTTGGCGCGCTCCACCATTTCGGCCGAGATGTCGGTGCCGACGATCTCGATGCGCCAGCCGGCCAGCTTCGCCGCCTCGTCGTTCAGGATCATCGACAGCGAATAGGCTTCCTGCCCCGACGAGCAGGCGGCCGACCAGATGCGCAAGGACCGCTTGGCCGCCCGCGCCTCCATCAGGCGCGGCAGCACGAGCTGGCGAAACTGGTCGAAGGGCTTCTGGTCGCGGAAGAAGGACGACTCGTTGGTCGTCATCGCCTCCGTGATGTCACGGAGCAGCGCCTCGTCCTTGCGGGTGCGGACGGTGGTCGCCAGTTCCTCCAGCCCCTTCATGTTCCACTTGCGCGCCACCGGCATCAGCCGGGATTCGAGCAGGTAGGCCTTGTCGCGGGTCAGGACCAAGCCGGAACGCTGCTTGAGCAGCGTGGAGAACATGTCGAAATCTTCGACTCTCATGCTGCCCTCGACGCGAGCTTGCGGATGTGGGGACCGATTTCCTTGAGCGGCAGGATGACGTTGCAGATGCCGGCCTGCGCCACCGCGCCCGGCATGCCCCAGACGACGCTGGACGCCTCGTCCTGGGCGATCAGCGTGCCGCCGCCGTTGACCACCTCGGTGCAGCCCTTCAGCCCGTCCTGGCCCATCCCGGTCAGGATGCAGGAGAGGATCTTGCGGCCGCCGAACGCCTTGAGGATCGACCGCATCATCGGATCGACCGCCGGGCGGCAGAAATTCTCCGGCGGATCCTTGCTCAGCGCGATCACGTTGACCCCGGCGCGTTGCGCCACCAGCATGTGGAAGTCGCCGGGCGCGATGTAGCAGCGGTTCTGCACCACCGGCTCGCCGTCCTTGGCCTCGCGCGCGTCGATCCCGCACTGGCGGCTGATGTGCTCGGCCAGGATGGTGGTGAAGGTCGCCGGCATGTGCTGGGTGATCAGGATCGGCTGGCTGATGCCCTTCAGGTGCGACAGCACCTCGAACAGCGCCTGCGGACCGCCGGTGGAGCTGCCGATGGCGATGACGTCCGGCTTCACCGGGACGCCGGCGGCGGCCGGACGGGTGACGATCGGCCCGACCTCGCGCTTGAACAGCGACGGCGCGGCGGACGGCGTCAGCGGGCGGATTTCCCCGCGCGAGCGCGACCCGGCGCGGCGGGCGGCGGCGCCCAGCGCCTTCACCTTCGCCACCAGCTCGCGCTTGAAGTCCTCCGCCCCGCCGATCTCGCGGGTGGAGGTCGGCTTGGGGATGTAATCGGCCGCGCCGGCGGACAGGCAGCGGATGGAGACGTCGGCCCCGCGCAGCGTCAGCGTCGAGGCCATGATGATCTTCACCTGCGGCGCCACCGCCAGCAGCTTCGGGATGGCGGTCAGGCCGTCCATCACCGGCATCTCGATGTCCAGCACGATCACGTCGATCGAGTTGCGCTGCAACGAGTTGACCGCCATCTGGCCGTCGCCGACCGACGTGACGACGCGGATGTCGGGATCGCCCTCCAGCGCACGGGTCAGCAGACCACGGATGACGGCGGAGTCGTCCACCACCATGACCCGGACGGGATCCGGGTTGGCCGGTCGCGCGGCGGTGAGGGAGCCTCTGCCAAAACTGTCCGACATAACGGCAAATCGCCTTTCAACTCGACGGGTTCGATGCATCATCGTCTGCGCCGAAGGCCGGGGCGATGATCCCCGGCCGGCGCGCGACCGCCGTCACAGCAGTCCGACCTGCGCGAACTTGGTCTGGATGATGTCGCTGTCGAAGGGCTTCATGATGTACTCGTTGGCCCCGGCCGACAGCGCCTCCTGAATGTGGGCGAGGTCGTTTTCGGTGGTGCAGAACACGACCTTGGGCGTCTCGCCGCCACTCATCTTGCGCAACCGGCGCAGGAATTCGATGCCGTTCATCACCGGCATGTTCCAGTCCAGCAGGATCGCGTCCGGCATCTGTGCCGCGCAGGCTTCCATCGCCTGCTTGCCATCCTCCGCCTCCGAACAGGCGAAGTTCAGCTCCTCCAGAATCTTGCGCGCGACCTTGCGGACCACGCGGCTGTCGTCGACCACCAGGCAGGATTTCATTGCGGCAGGGCCTCGGTCATCTGTTCGTCCGGCAGGGCCGTCCGGCGGCAGCGGTTGCCGCCGCCGTCGGTCAGGCCGTCTCGATGGTTGTGAAGTTGAGCAGACGAGGCACGTCCAGCACAACCATCAACTGGCCGTTCAGCCTATAAATTCCGGTCGAGACCTCACGCCAGCGCGGATCCAGCGTCGCTGGGTTGCGCTCGAAGTCCTCCTTGGTCAGGCTCAGCACCTCGCCGACCGAATCGACCATCAGGCTGTACAACTCGCCGCGCAGGTCGACGACGATCGACATGCCCGGCTTGTCCTTCGGCCGGCCGGTCAGGCCGAGCCGAAGGCGGACGTCGATGGCGGTGACGATGCGGCCGCGCAGGTTCAACGATCCGGCGACCTCCGGCGGGGCCAGCGGGATGCGGGTGATCCGCTGATGGCCCAGCACGTCCTGCACCTGAAGGACCGGGATGCCGAACATCTGGTCGGCGATCGTCATGGTCACAAAGTCCTGGTTGCCCGAGACGACGAGATCGTCGCCCCTCGACTTCCGGACGGTGGACGGCAGCGTGGCGTTGCTCATGCGGCACCTTTCTGTTCGGTCAGCGTCTGCTGCAGCGCGAAGAGCAGCGCGTCACGGTCGAACTTGGCGACATAGTCGTTGAAGCCGGCGATGCGGCCGCGGTCGAGGTCGCGGGCGCTGGCGTGGCTGGACAGCGCCACCATCGGCACACGCTGCCAACGGCTGCCGTGGCGCACCGCCTCGGCGAAGTCGAAGCCGCTCATGCCCGGCATCTCGATGTCGGAGACGATGACGTCGAAGTCCTCGCCCGCCTCGCACAGCGCCATCGCGTCGTTGGCGTTCTCCACCGCCGTCACGTCGTAACCGGCGACCGACAGCAGCGGCGTCAGCAGGTTGCGGAAGAACGGGCTGTCGTCGACCAGCAGCACGCGCTGCAGCTTCTCCTCGTCGAACGCCTCGGTGCTGGCGGAGCCGAACCAGTCCTTGTAGGCCTGGGTGAGGAAGAAGCCGGCGTCGATCACCTCGGTCGCCTTGCCGGCGATGATGGCCGAGCCCATCAGGCCGGGACGCTCCGCGGCGAGCTGGACGTTCAGCTTCTCTTCGACGATGTCGACGATCTCCTCGACGATCAGGCCCATCGAACGGTCGCCGTCGGCGAAGACCAGGACCGGCTGGCGGCCCTCCTTGCCCAGCGAGAAGTTCGGGTCGATCGGCACCAGCGGCATCAGCTTGCCGCGGTACTGGACCATCGGCAGGCCGTTCGACAGCTCTACCGTGGCGAGATCGACATCCTCCAGGCGGGCGACCAGCGACAGCGGCACCGCCTTGGGCGACGTGTCGCCGGCGCGGAACAGCAGCAGCGCCATCTTGTCTTCCTTGCGCTGGGTCTGGACCGCGGCGGCCTCCTTGCCGGCGGCCTCGCCCATCGCCATCTCGCCGGTGGCCGACGCGATGCCGTTGGGGTCCAGGATCATGATGACCGACCCGTCGCCCAGGATGGTGTTGCCCGAGAACATCTCGATGTGGCGCAGGATCGGCGCCACCGGCTTCACCACGATTTCCTCGGTGTCGAACACGCGGTCGACCATGATGCCGAAGGTGTAGGTGCCGACCTGGGTGACGACGATGAAGGTCTCGTCCTCGGTCTTCGCCACGCCTTCGCGGTCGTCCAGCCGCAGCAGCTCCTGCAGCGACACCAGCGGCAGCAGACGGTTGCGCAGGCGCAGGACCGGGGTGCCCTTCAGCCGTTCGATCGTGTGCTCGCTGTCGGCGGCGGCGCGCACCAGCTCAACCACGCTGATCTGCGGGATGGCGAAACGCTCGCCGGCGCATTCGACGATCAGGGCCGAGACGATGGCCAGCGTCAGCGGGATCTTGATGACGAAGGTCGAGCCCTTGCCCTGGGCCGACTTGATCTCGATCGTGCCGCCGATCTTCTCGATGTTGGTCTTGACCACGTCCATGCCGACGCCGCGGCCCGACACGTTGGTTACCTTCGCCGCGGTCGAGAAGCCCGGCTTCATGATGAACTGGATGATCTGCTGGTCGGTCATCGAGGCCAGCTCGATCTCCGACGCCATCCCGTTCTGGATCGCCTTCTGCTTGATCTTGTCGATCGCCAGGCCCTTACCGTCGTCCTGGATCTCGATGATGATGTGACCGCCTTCGTGATAGGCGTTCAGGGTGACGCGGCCCGTCTCCGACTTGCCGGCCTTCAGGCGTTCGGCCGGGATTTCCAACCCATGGTCGGCGCTGTTGCGCACCATGTGGGTCAGCGGGTCCTTGATCAGCTCCAGCACCTGGCGGTCCAGCTCGGTGTCGGCGCCGAGCATCTGGAGGTCGATCTTCTTGTTGAGTTCGTGCGCCAGATCGCGCACCAGGCGCGGCAGCTTGGCCCAGGCGTTGCCGATCGGCTGCATGCGCGTCTTCATGACGCCTTCCTGCAGCTCCGACGTCACATGGTTCAGGCGCTGCAGCGGGGCGGCGAACTCGCTCTCCTTCTGCGACCGCAGGATCTGGAGCAGCTGGTTGCGGGTCAGCACCAGCTCCGACACCATGGTCATCAGATTTTCGAGCAGGTCGACGTTGACCCGGATGGTCTGGGCGGCGACCGCCGATTCCTTGGTCGCGGCCTCGGCCCCCGCGTCGGCGCCACCGGCGTTGCCGCCGGAGGCGGCCTGCGCGACCGCGGCCGGCACCTTGGCGGCGGCCGGTTCGGCGTCGGGAACGACGAGATCCTGCGACGGCGCCGGCTCTTCCACCGGTTCGGGGGCGCGGGCGACCACGGCGGTGCTCGCCGGGACGGCGGGGGCGGCCGGCGGGTCGTTGGGGCCGGGGATGGAGTTCCACAGCGCTTCCAACTCGTCCAGCGTGGCCGGCCGGGAGTCGGCGGCGGCGACCGCCGGGGCGGTGGCCGGCGGCGGCGGCGCGGCGGCGGCCGGGGCGGGTCCGCCCAGCTTGCCTTCGGCGCACAGGTTCAGCCGCTCGATCAGCGGCAGGTCGTCGCCCGGGGGCTCAGCCTCCGTCGCTTCCAGGACGGCCAGCAGGCTCTTGATGGTGTCGAGCGCCTGAAGGATCAGCGAGACCGCTTCCGGGTTGATCGTCAGTTCGCCGTCACGGAACTTGCCGAGCACGTTCTCGGACGCGTGCGCCACCTTTTCCAGGCGCGGCAGGCCGAGAAAGCCGCAGGTGCCCTTGATGGTGTGGACGAGTCGGAAGATGTTCGAGAGCAGTTCCGGGTTGTTGGGGTTCTGCTCCAACCGCACCAACTCGACGTCGAGCACCGAGAGGTTTTCGTTTGTTTCCGTCAGAAATTCGGAAAGCAGATCATCCATGTCGCATTCCCCAGGCCCAATGTTTATGGTCCGCGCCGGCCTGCGGCTCGAACGGGCAGCGTTGTGTGCCGCCGGTTGCGCTCCAGTCCAGGTAAGGGCGGAGCCTGTCAAACACTGATTAAGAGAACCTTACCTCTTCCGATAGGGTATTCGCGCGAACACCCTAGCGCAGGACCGGGGGTTCCGTTGTCACAGGAGGAACGATGACCGACGCCGAACTCGCCCAGTCCATCCGCGAGGCCGTGGAACGCCTCAACGCCGCGCTGGCGGAGGCCGCGCGCCACAATCTGGCGGTGACGCTGCGCACCACCGCCCACCAGACGACCGGCGGGGTCGAGCAGATCGTCGTGGAGCCGCGGATCTTCAAGCAGTTGTGAGTTGAGCCCTCACCACTCCGCGCTGAAGACCAGCCGCTCGGTGCTTTCCGGGGACACCAGGATGCGGTAGCCGTCGCTCTCGGCGAGCCGGCCGGTGAGGTAGGCGTGGATGGTGCGGGGCGTCAGCCCGCCGGCCGGCACCGTGCCGGCCAGCGCCGCCGCCGCGTCGGCGCTGAGGTTGCCGGGCCGGCCGGCGGCGGTCACCGTCACCCGGCCCTTGTCCTCCCCGCCCTCGGCGGCGACGGAGACGAGGCCGCCATGGGTCAGCGCCTCGTCCGCCAGGAGGACGAGGTTCAGCAGCAGCTTCACCACGCCGCGCCGCTGGGCCATCATGTCGTTCGGCACCCGCTCCGGCCAGTCGAGCCGGGTGCGCCCGCCCTCGACCCAGCCGGCCGCCGCGGCACGGGCGTCGCCAAAGCCCTTCTGGTCGCGCCCGGCCACCCCGTAGGCGAGGCGGAACACCCGCAGCCGGCGGTCGGCCTGGCCGGAGGAATGGTCGATCAGCTTCACCGCCTCGCCCAGGAAGCCGCCGATGGCCGGACCACCGCCGGCATCCTCGTCGTCCTGCATCTCCTCGATCAGTTCGAGGCCGTTGCGGATGGCGCCGACCGGGCTGACCAGATCATGGCACAGCTTGGACGCCAGCAGTTCCAGGACGCGGAGGTCGACGGCGATGGGGGTGGACTCGGTCACGAGACGCTCTCCAGACAGGACCAGACAGGGGACGGCGCAACAACAGCAACGGCGGGGGCGACGGCACGCCGCCGCACGGCGTATAAGGACGAATTCTACACCTTCGGGCCGCCGCCGCACAGGCGGTCGCATTTCCTATGTGAAACAGCGTGATGGACGGGGTACGGACATGGACGATTCGCTGGTGCCGGGCGCCTGGGTGCGCCACCCGACGCAACCGGACTGGGGGCTGGGCCAGGTCCAGTCGGCCATCCGCAACCGCATCACGGTGAATTTCGAGCACGCCGGCAAGGTGCTGATCGATTCCGACGTCATCACCCTGGACCTCGTCGACCCGGACGAACTGTGATCCGGCCCCACCTGGGGACGGCGATGCGGCGGGCGTTGGCGGGAGAGCCGGATTGCGCGCCGGCCGCCGCTTTGCTTTGATGCGCTCCGGACAACAGCGCGTGCTTGACAGGGAGAGTGACGAAATGAAGGCCATGATGCTGGGCTTCGCCGCCGCCGCGGTGATCGCGTTGGGGGCGGCCATGGCGCTGAACGCCATCGGCCACTCCACCGCGGAGCGGTTCTCGACACCCGCCGTCCGCCTTTAAGGCGAACAGGATCGCCAGCTCTTCCACGAAAAGGCGACTTCACGACGGCCGCCGCCCGGTATAGGATCATAGGATCCGCGACCGGACATGGCAGGCCTTCGGGTGATCTCGCGTCTCAAAGGGGGAATGGGCGCTTTCGGGGTGGCGTTGATCCTTGGCTTGAACGCCATGATCGGCTACGGCCTGCTGCACGACCGCGACGAGCTGATCGCCAAGACAAGCGACGAAAGCCGGGCGATGGCGCTGGTCCTGGAACGCCACGCCACCGACAGCTTCGCCGGCGTGTCGAAGATCCTCGCCGGGGTGTCGGAGGTGCTGTCGGTCCGCGCCGACACCTGGGAACGCGGCGACGCCGACGTCCACGCACTGCTGCGCCGGCAGGCCGCGCTGTCGCCGCTGATCCGCGCCATCCTGGTGGTGTCGGCCGACGGCCGGCTGATCCACGACACCGAGACCCTGGCCCCGGCCGACGTCGACCTGTCCGACCGCGACTATCTGATGGCCCACCGCGATGGGCTGGCGTCCGGCGGCCCCGCCGGCGTCCATGTCGGGATTCCCGTGCGCGGCCGCACCTCCGGCAGTTGGTTCTTCAGCATGAGCCGGCGACTCGACACGCCGGCGGGCCGCTTTGCCGGGGTGGTGGTCGCGGTGATGGAGCCGACCGCCTTCCGCGGCTTCTACCAGACGCTGACGCTGCGCGACGACGCGGTGGTGACGCTGTACCACGCCGACGGGCCGGTGATGGCGCGCTTCCCCGACCACGACTCCTTCATCGGCCGCTCCGCCCGCCTGCTGCCGCTGTTCACCAGCCTGCTGAAGGGCGCGCAGGCCGGGACCGACACGGTGGATGCCAACGGCGACGGGCCGCGCCGGATCTTCAGCTTCCGCGCCTCGGCCGAGATGCCGCTGGTGGTGACGGTGTCGTCGTCGCGCGACTCTGTGCTGGAGCCCTGGTGGACGAAGGCGATGACCGCCGCGGCGGCCGACCTCGCCGGAACGCTGGTGCTGGGGCTGATGACGCTGGCGCTGCTGCGCGAGGCGGAGCGGCGCGAGCGCGCGCTGGCCGACCTGCAGGGCAGCGAGCGGGCGCTGCGCGACAGCCAGCAGCGGCTGATCCAGGACATCGCCGCCCGCCACCGGATCGAGGCGGAGCTGATCGCCGCCAAGCAGGTGTCCGACGCCGCCAACCGGGCCAAGACCCAGTTCCTCGCCAACATGAGCCACGAGCTGCGCACGCCGCTGAACGCGGTGATCGGCTTCGCGGAGGCGCTGGAGAGCGGCATCTTCGGCGCCATGCTGCCCAAACAGACGGAGTACATCGCCGACATCCGCCGCTCCGGCCAGCATCTGCTGAGCCTGATCAACGACATCCTCGACACCACCAAGATCGAGTCGGGCAAATACGTGCTGCACCAGGAGATCCTGGCGATCGAGGAGCTGATCGGCGAGAGCCTGCGCCAGATGGAGCCGCAGGCGATGGAAAAGGGGCTGACGCTGACCGAGTCGCTGGCCGAACCGCTGCCCATCCTGTTCGCCGACGCCCGCGCGGTGCGCCAGATCCTGCTGAACCTGCTGTCGAACGCGGTGAAATTCACCCCGCCGGGCGGACGGATCGTCGTCACCGTCGACCGCTCGGCGCGCGACCTGCGCCTGCGGGTCATCGACACCGGGATCGGCATCCCGCCCACCGAGCTGAGTCAGGTGATGGAGCCGTTCCATCAGGTCGACAACTCGCACACCCGCCGCCATGCCGGCACCGGGCTGGGGCTGCCGCTGGTCAAGTCGCTGGTGGAGATGCAGGACGGCCGCTTCGCCCTGAGCAGCGTGCCGGGGCGCGGCACCACCGCCACCGTGCTGTTCCCGGCCTCCCGCCTGCGCACCCGAATCGAGGAGGCCGCCGCCCAGGGGGCTAGGGTCGGGACTGGCGACAATCGGCGGGAAACCGCTTCCGCGTGAAGACCACTGGGGACCGGCGTCAGACCCGACGCCGACGCCCGGCGATGACCAGGGCAATGCCGCCCAGCACGGCGGCCGACGCGATCACCAATCCCAGCGTGATGCGCTCGCCCAGCGCCAGCACCGCCGCAACGGCGGTGATGACCGGGACGCTCAACTGGACCGAGGCGGCGCGGGCGGCGTTCAGGGCGGGCAGCGCCGCGTACCAGATCGAATAGCCGACGCCGGAGGCCACGGCCCCCGACAGCACGGCGTACAGCACCCCCTGCCCGTCCAGCCGGGCACCGCCGGTCGACAGCAGCGCCGTCAGCAGGGCCGGCACCGCCGCGATCGGCAGGGCGCGCAGGAAATTGCCGGCGGTGGTGGCGATGGGATCGCGGCTGGTCCGCCCCAGCAGCGAATAGACGCCCCAGGACGCCCCGGCCACCACCATCAGCAGCGCTCCCAGCGGATCGGGCGCCGACACGCCGGGCGCCAGCAGCAGCGCCAGTCCGGCCAGCGCCAACGCCAGCCCGGCCCACTGCGCGACGGCCATCCGCTCGCCGCGGTACAGCCCGACCAGGATCATGGTGGCCTGCACCGCGCCGAACAGCAGCAGCGCCCCGGTGCCGGCCGGCATCGAGAGGTAGGCGAAGGAAAAGGCCGCGGCGTAGGCCAGCAGCGCCGCCGCCGCCGTCCAGGAGCCGCCTTGGGAGCCGCCCCGCCCGGTGGCGCGGGCGATCAGCCACAGGCTCGCCGCGCCGGAGGCGATGCGGACCAGGGTGAAGCTGGCCGGGTCGATGGCGGTCTGGGTCAGGGCCAGCCGGCACAGGATGGAGTTGGCGGCGAAGGCCAGCATGGCCAGAACGGTGAGCAGCGCCGCCCGCGCAAGGCCCGGCACCACGGGATGGGGCGCTTGCAGCGGTGCTGCCTTGTCGGTCGCCATCACGATCGTTTCCCCCGATACTGTTCGCCTTGCCGATGATCGAGCCGGTAGCTAGCCGCAGCGCAGCCGCGCTGTCAAACGCTCGCCGAAGCGGATCGCCCGCGACTTTGGTCGCAACCGGCACCCGCAAGCGCCGGCATCGGGATCGTTACGGCGCCGGGCCCGGCAGGGCGAACAGCGCCAGATAGGTGCGCTGGAGGCTGCTGAAATTGTTGTCGGACACCAGATAGACCAGCGTCTCGCCCTCCCGCCCGGGCCGGGTCGCCATGCCTTCGAAATTGTCGTTCAGCAGCGGCGACTCGAGCCGGCCCAACTCCTCGCCATCGACGACGGCGCCGGCCCGCAACTGGTGCCGGGTCAGGCGGACGATGCGCGACGACCAGCCGCCCAGCAGCGACACCTCGCGTTCCAGCACCAGCGCCCCGCCGTCGGGCAGCGGGGCGGCGGCGGTCGGGCGGTAGCGCGGCGCCGCCCGGTAGGTGAAGCCCTGCCAATCCGCCGCCGACCGCGGCACGCCGTCGCCGGGGATGCCGTCGCGGGTGACCCAGGCACGCCGCTCCTGCCGGCCATCGTCCGCCCCCTCCTCGATCGTCAGCAGGCGGCCGTCGGACAGGCGGGTCAGCGTCTCCAGCCCGCCATTCTCCGGCGCATCCTCGGCCACGCCGGGCGGCAGCGGGATGGCGCTCGGCCTGCCCTGCGGGCCATCGTCTCCACCATTCCCGCCGGGCGGATAGCGCAGGATGCGGTGGTCGCGCTCCAGCGTCACCAGCCAGCCGCCGTCGGGCAGCCGGGTCAGATCCTCGGCGTCGGTGCGGCGTTTGCGGTGGGAGACGCCCTCCTCGACGGCCAGCGGGCGGGCCTGGACGTCGTGGACGCCGATCAGCCGCCCGCCCGGATCCTGGCCGCCATCGTGGTCCAGCCGGCCGTCGACGACCAGCCCGGTGTCGCCGATCGCGACGAACCGGTCGCCGGCCGGCGCCACCCACAGGCCGGACAGCCCGCCGACCGCGTCGCCGCCCGCGATGTCGAGCGCACCGAGGAAGCGCAGCGGACCAACCGCCGCCTTGCCCGGCCGGTCGCGGTCCAGCGGCACCGGGGCGGCCGTGACAATTTGCGGATGGCCCGGCCCGCCGCCGGCACCGACCACCGCGGCGCAGCCGCCGGACAGGGCCAGCAAAAGGAAAACCGACAGAATGGTCTTGCGCGTCATCATGCCGCCACTCTTGCGGTGGCACCCGACGGACACAACCTTTCTTTCGTGATCGAAGGCTCATCCGTCGCGTCCTGGCCCGGGGGGCTCGGCCTACTCGGGTAGGCGCGGCGGATTACTCCCTCAGAACCGGTGGGGTCGGGCGAACATGTGCTTAGATTGACAGAAGTTTTCGACGATGCTTTCCCACTATGATTCAGCCGGGTCCGCTCCCATGCCTATGCTTCCACGGTCGCAGCCCGCCCATTGCCCTCCGGATCAGCCGGGCGACGCCGCGACGCCGGCGGGAGGCTCCCCGGAAGCGTCCCCCGGGGCTTCCCTGGGCGACCGGCTGACAGCGCGCATCCAGGAACTGGAAGCCGAGCTGCGGGAATTGCAGCACCGCGCCAAGAACAGCCTGCAGCTGGTCATCAGCCTGCTGAAGCTCCAGGCCGGCCGCATCCGCGACCCCGACGCCCGCGCCGCCTACGAGCAGACCATGCTGCGGATCGAGGCGCTGGCCATCCTCTACCGCCAACTGCACGAGAGCGGCACCGGCACCCACGTCGACCTCGGCCGCTACGTCTCCGCCCTGTCCGAGGCGGTGCGCGAGGGCACGCCGGGCGCGCTGTCCCGCGTGCCGGTGACGGTGGACTCCGACGCGATCCAGATCGGCCTGTACGAGGCGATGCCGCTCGGCCTCATCATCGCGGAGCTGGTGACCAACAGCCTGCACCACGCCTTCCCCGACGACGGCTGGATCCGCGTGACGGTGCGCCAGCAGGGCGACAGCGGCCGTGCCCGCCTGACGGTGGAGGACAACGGCCGCGCCCTGCCCGCCGGGTTCGACACCACGGCGGAAGACGGGCTGATGCTGGCGGAGGCGCTGGCCGGTCAGCTCGGCGACACCCTGTCCACCGACAGCGACGCCGCCGGAACCACCGCCAGCGTCAGCTTCCCGGTCTGAAGCCCCCGCGCGCCCGACTCAGTGGTGATGGCCGTCCGCGTGGTCGTGATGGTCATGCGGGTGCGGCGGTTCGGGCGCCGGCGCCAGCGTGCCGGCGAACCAGCCGCGGATCGCCCGGACCGGGTCGGTTTCCAGCGTCGTCACCGGCTCGATCCCGCGACGCCTCATGTGGGCGACGAATCCCACCCCCGACGAGCCGGTGATCACCGCCCCCACCGAGTCGATCGGGTGGGGCCGGCCGTCGCCGCAGAGGTGCAGGACCTCCTCCTCCGCCAGTTCGATCCGGCCGGTCTCGACCGGGTCGCTGCCGGCCTCCGCCTCATAGACCAGGAAGCGGCGGGTGCGGCCGCCATGGGTGGCTATGGTCTTGAAATCCTTGGTACCAACGGCAATCTTCATGGAATGCGGGTCCCTGTCCGACGCTGCGTTTCCCGACGACCCGCCCGTCTTGCCACAGCCCCGCCCCGCGCGCACTGAGAGAGGTCAATCGCGGGCTCCGGCCGTGCCATACCCGAGCGCAACGCTTGACTTTCAGCACCGATTTTGTACTATATGGACGCCTGCTCCGTTCGGAGAGGCCGAAGCTCGCCGTCTGGGGGCTTCGAACCCGTCATATCGCTTCACATGAGGATGTGACATGAGCACCGCCATTGCCCTCCGTTCGCCCGATTCCGGCGAAACCCTGTCGCGCTACATCACCGACACGCACCGTTACCCGGTCCTGGCGGCCGAGGACGAGTATATGCTGGCCAAGGCCTGGTCGGAGCATGGCGACGTCGATGCGGCGCACAAGCTGGTCACCAGCCACCTTCGTCTGGTCGTCAAGATCGCCGGCGGCTACCGCGGCTACGGCCTGCCGCTGTCCGACCTGATCGCCGAGGGCAACCTGGGCCTGATGACCGCCGTCAAGAAATTCGAGCCGGAACGCGGCTTCCGCCTGTCCACCTACGCGATGTGGTGGATCAAGGCGTCGATCCAGGACTACATCCTGCGGTCGTGGAGCCTCGTGAAGATCGGCACCACCGCCGCGCAGAAGAAGCTGTTCTTCAGCCTGGGCCGCCTGAAGCGGAAGCTGGGCGAGTACGGCAACGGCGACCTGCACCCCGACAGCGTCACCACCATCGCCACCGACCTGTCGGTGCCGGAGGACGACGTCGTCGCGATGAACCGCCGCCTGTCGGCGCCGATGGCCTCGCTGAACGCGCCGATCGCGGCGGACGGCGACTCGGCGGAATGGCAGGATCTGCTGGCCGACGAGCGTCCCTCGGTCGAGGACACGCTGGTCGAACGCGGCGAGGCCCGCCAGCGCAGCGCCCTGCTGCACGAGGCGCTCGGCGTGCTGAACGATCGCGAGCGCGACATCCTGACCTGCCGCCGCCTGTCGGACAGCCCGCTGACCCTGGAAGACCTGTCGGTCCGCTACGGCGTCAGCCGCGAGCGCATCCGCCAGATCGAAGAGCGCGCCTTCGAAAAGGTCGCCCGCCAGACCCGCGTCCTGGCCGCCGCCGCTTAAACATCGACAACCGCGCCCAGCGCTGGAAACCGCCCCTCGGCAACGAGGCGGCGGTTTTTCGTGTGGCCGCGCGTGGCGGAAAGCGCGCCAGGAATCCAGCCCTTCCCCGTGGAACCACCGCTGAGACGGTCGGCGACGCGCTCCTGCGTCCGCCATGGCGGCCGGTCTCCCGGGAGGGTGGAATGTCCAAAGCGCACGCAATTCCCTGGACGTCGAAGATCCAGGTCATCAAGGACGCCCTCGACCAGTTCGAGGGGAACAGGATCCGGCGGTGGCAGGTGATCAACCGTCTGGTCAGCATCGGCCTGTCGGCCGACGACGCCAACATGATCGCCGACCATGGCAGCATCCCGCCCCACATCCTGAACGACTGGCGCGCGGCGCGGAAATGACCGCGCCGGAGCCGACGGCGGCCTTCGCGGCGGCCTTGCGCCTCCACCGCTCGGGAGAATGGACTCAGGCGCTGGCGGTCTACGACCGGCTGCTCGGCAGCGGAGGGTGCGGCGCGCTGGCGCCGGCGGCCTACGCCAACCGCGGGGCGGTGCTGCGGCGGCTCGGCCGGCTGGACGACGCCGTCGCCTCCTGCGTCGAGGCGGTGATCCGCCGCCCCGATCTGGCCGAAGCCTACGCCACCATCGGCGCCATCCTCCAGGAATCCGACCATCCCGTCGCGGCGCTCGACGCCTGCCGCCGTGCCATCGCGCTGGCCCCCGGCCTGTACACCGCCTACATGGCGCTCGGGCACGCGTTCCAGGATTTGGGCGACCATGCCCAAGCCTATCGGGCGCTGGCGCGGTCGGTGGACCTCAACCCCACGGCC
This sequence comes from Azospirillum sp. TSO35-2, assembly GCF_003116095.1. Taxonomy (GTDB): domain Bacteria; phylum Pseudomonadota; class Alphaproteobacteria; order Azospirillales; family Azospirillaceae; genus Azospirillum. The sequence goes on along the minus strand of NZ_LGRA01000008.1, from coordinate 932,080 downwards.
GCCAGCACGCGCTACAATCTGGCCGAGGCACTGCTCCAGCACGGCGATTTCGCCAATGGCTGGCGTCACTACGAAGCACGCCGGCACCTGCCGGAACTGGGCTTCCGGCCGGCCGATCCGGACCGGCGGGAGTGGACCGGCCAGGACCTGACCGGCCGGACCCTGCTGGTCTGCGAGGAGCAGGGCTTCGGCGACACCCTCCAGTTCGTCCGGCTGCTGCCGCTGGTGAAGGCGCTGGGCGCCCGGATCATCCTGCAGTGCCGCGCGCCGCTGGTCCGGCTGCTGTCCGGCATGGCCGCCATCGACGCGGTCGTCACCGCGGCCCCCGACGACGGCGCCTATGATTACCGCATCCCGCTGATGTCGCTGATGCACCGGCTGGGCGTGACGCTGGACCGCATCCCGCCCACCCCCGACCTGTCGCCGCCGCCCGAGGCGACGGCGCGCTGGGCCGGGGTCGTGCCGCCGTCGGACCGGCTGACGGTGGGGCTGGTGTGGGCCGGCGATCCGAAGCTGGGCAAGGCCAACCTCGCCGGGATGGACGCCCGCCGCAGCGTGCGGCTGGACCGGCTCGCCCCGCTGCTGGCGCTCAACAGTGTGGGCTGGGGTGTGGGCTGGGGCGTGCGCTGGGTCAGCCTGCAGAAGGGGCCGGCGGCGCGGCAACTGGACGGGCTACCGGACGGCGCGGCGATCCTCGACCCGATGGGCGCGGTGGAGGATTACGCCGACACCGCCGCCATCGTCCGCCGGCTCGACCTCGTGATCGGGGTCGACACCTCGGTCGTCCATCTCGCCGGGGCGCTGGGCACGCCGGTGTGGGTGCTGTCGCGCTTCAGCGGCTGCTGGCGCTGGCTGCTCGACCGCGACGACAGCCCCTGGTACCCGACGCTGCGCCTGTTCCGGCAGGCCCGGCCCGGCGACTGGGACGGCGTGGTGGAGCGGGTGCGCGAAGAGCTGTTGCGCGCGGTGGACCAACATCGCCATCATCGGCATCACCATCGTCGGCGGCCGGCCTGACCCGGCCCCCTGCCCCCATCTCCATCCCGGAGCCCGCCATGCCCAGCTACCCCGCCGCCTACCAAGCCACCAAGGGATCGGCGCTCGACGTCGACCGCGCCTTCTACGGGCGCGTCGGGGCGCAGACCGAGGGACGGGAACTGGTCGACCAATTCGTCGTGCCGATCCGCTCCGGCCGGGCCTGGACGGTGCCGGCCGGCCATGTCTTCCGCATCGTCACCATCGAGGGGCCGCAGGTCGCCGACCTCAACATCTGGAACCGCCACAACCCGCGCGAACGCTTCTGGGCCTCGCGCACCCGGCAGCTCCAGCAGGCGCATGTCAGCAATTTCGACCGGCTGTGGTCGACCCTGCCCTATCTGCGGCCGCTGGCGACCATCACCCACGACACGCTGGCGAACTACGGCATCGACGAGCATGGCGGCCGGGTCCACGACCTGCTGGGCACCCGCTGCGACCCCTACGTCAACCGGATGCTGACGGGGGAGGATTTCCACCACCACTGCCATTCCAACCTGACCCGCGCCGTCGCCCCCTATGGCCTGACCGAGTTCGACGTGCACGACGTGCTGAACGTCTTCCAGGTCACCGGGCTGAACGCCGAGGACCAGTATTTCATGAAGGCCTGCCCGGCCCAGAAGGGCGATTTCCTGGAGTTCTTCGCCGAGATCGACCTGCTCTGCGCCCTGTCGACCTGCCCCGGCGGCGACCTCAGCCTGCACATGTGGGGGCCGGACGCCCGCGACCCGCTGGAGGTCTGCCGGCCACTCGGCGTCGAGGTCTACCGGCTCGACCCGGCCTTGCTGGCGGGCTGGTCGTCGCCGGAGGTCGCGGCCTACCGCGGCAACCACGGCCTGCGGCTGGAGACGCCGGCCTGGGAGAAGACGGACCCGGCGTAACGCCGGCCACCCTGCCCGCCGGCGGCCGGCGCGAGCGCGCCCCTACTCCACCTCGGCCAGCAGCCAGTCCTTGAAGCGGTGCACCCGGCGCGCCCGTTCCGCCCCCGGCGCGTGGGCGATCAGGTAGCGGCCGCGCGGGCGCAGCGTCTCGGGCATCGGCTGGACCAGCCGGCCCGACGCCACATCCTCCCGCACCAGGAAGATCGGCAGCAACGCGACGCCCATGCCGGCCGACGCCGCCTCGATGATCATGAAGAAATGCTCGAAGGCGAGCGACAGCGCCGCCTCCGGCAGGGTCAGGCCGAAGGCGGCGAGGTAGCCGCGCCAGGAATCCGGCCGGGTGGTGTGCTGCAGCAGCCGGTGCTGCGCCAGATCGGCGGGCCGGCGCAGCGGCGGCCCCTGCTCCAGCAGCGACGGCGCGCAGAAGACGCCCATCGTCTCCGGCATCAGCGTCACCATCTCGGCCCCCGGCCACTCATCGACGCCGTAGCGGATGGCGATGTCGATCCGCTCCTTGGCAAAATCGACGCGGTGCTCGCCGATGCTGACCTCGACCTGGATGTCGGGATTCTCGGCCTGGAAGCCCTTCAGCCGCGGGATCAGCCAGCGCTGCGTCAGCGTCGGCAGCGCGCTGACCCGCAGCACCCCGCCGTCCTGCGCGCGGGCCGCCCGGGCTGCCGCCGCGATGCGGTCGAGCGCCGCCGACGCCTCGGTGTAGAAGGCGGCGCCGGTCGGCGTCAGCTCGATCCCCCGGCCGACCCGGCGGATCAGCTCGACGCCCAGGTCGGCCTGCAGGGTCTGCATCATGCGGCTGACCGCGCCCTGCGTCACCGACAGCTCGTCGGCCGCCCGGGTGAAGCTGAGATGGCGGGCCACCGCGACGAAGCTGCGGACGGCGTTGAGCGACGGCAGGACGCGGTCGGGCATGGGCGGAACCGAATCATGAGTTGAACTCATAAAAACCCGCCCGAGAACTCGTTTGTCAAGCCTGCCGGGATGCGGTCTGCTGGGGACACCGACAGCCAACCGCCAAACGGTTTCGAAAGGCCGCGATCCCATGACGACCCTCACGCCCTTCCACATCGCCTTTCCGGTCGACGATCTGGCCGCCGCCCGCCATTTCTACGGCACCGTCCTGGGCTGCCCGGAGGGGCGGAGCAGCGACGAGTGGATCGACTTCGACCTGTTCGGCCACCAGATCGTCGCCCACCTGAAGCCGCGCGACCCGGCCGCCGCCCCGGCCCACCACAACCCGGTGGACGGCCACGACGTGCCGGTGCCGCATTTCGGCGTGGTGCTCCAGCCCGCCGACTGGGACGCGCTGGCCGCGAAGCTGAAGGCCGCCGGGGTGACGTTCGTGATCGAGCCCTACACCCGCTTCAAGGGGCAGGTCGGCGAGCAGTCGACCATGTTCTTCCTCGACCCGGCCGGCAACGCGCTGGAATTCAAGGCGTTCGCGGACCTGTCGCAGCTGTTTGCGAAGTGAGGGAGGTGGGGTCAGCTCCTTGCGGCGTTAGACCCCCACCTTAATCCTCCCCCGCTGGGCGGGGGAGGAGATCGGTATCGATGCGGGAGAGCGGCGGCAGTCCCTCCCCCGCCCAGCGGGGGAGGTTAGGTGGGGGTCTAACTTCGCCGCCGCATCCCCCCTCACCCACACCCCGCCATCATCAGCCCCAGCGTCTTCTCGTCGGCCTGATCCGGCATCACCTCGCCGACGATGTGGCCGTCGAACATGACGAGGATGCGGTCGGACAGGGCGCGGATCTCGTCCAGCTCGACCGACACCAGCAGGATCGCCTTGCCCTGGTCGCGCAGCGCCACCAGACGGCGGTGGATGAACTCGATGGCGCCGATGTCGACGCCGCGGGTCGGTTGGCCGACCAGCAGCAGGTCGGGATTGCGCTCGATCTCGCGGGCCAGCACGATCTTCTGCTGGTTGCCGCCGGAGAAGTTGGCCGCCGCCAGCGAGCCGTCGCGCGGGCGGGTGTCGTAATCCTCCATCTGGCGGGCGCAGTTGGCGGCGATCGCGCCACGGTCGAGCAGCACGCCGCCGTTCCAGGCCGGATCGTCCTGGAACCCCAGCATCGAGCATTCCTCCGCCGAGAAGCTGGTGACCAGCCCGACCTTCTGCCGGTCCTCCGGCACATGGCCGACGCCGAGCCGGCGCAGCGCCCGGGCGTTGAAGCGGTCGGGGCGGCCGGACAACTCCTCCCCGCGCAGGCGGACGGAGCCGCCGGCGATGGGGCGCATGCCGGCCAGCGCCTCCAGCAGTTCCGACTGGCCGTTGCCGGACACGCCGGCGATGCCGACGATCTCGCCGGCCCGCACCGACAGGGCGACGCCCTTCACCCGCTCCACCCCCGACGGGTCGCGAACGGTCAGCCCCTCCACCCGCAGCACCTCGGCGCCCGGCCGGGCCGGGGTCTTGTCGACCCGCAGCAGCACCTTGCGGCCGACCATCAGCTCGGCCAGCCGCTCGCGGCTGGTGTCGCGGGTGGCGACGTTGGCCACCACCTGCCCGCGCCGCATCACCGTGACGTTGTCGGTCAGCTCCATGATCTCGCGGAGCTTGTGGGTGATGATGACCACCGTCTTGCCCTGCTGGCGCAGCGCCCGCAGGATGCGGAACAGGTGGTCGGCCTCCTGCGGGGTCAGCACGCCGGTCGGCTCGTCGAGGATCAGGATGTCGGCGCCGCGGTACAGCGCCTTCAGGATTTCCACCCGCTGCTGGGCGCCGACCGGCAGCTCGCCGACCGGGCGGTCGAGGTCGACCTCCAGCCCATAGTCGCGGGCCAGCCGCGTCAGCTCCGCCCGGGCGTGGGCGAGGCCGGCCGACAGGGTGACGCCGCCCTCCGCCCCCAGCAGCACGTTCTCCAGCACGCTGAACGGCTCGACCAGCATGAAGTGCTGGTGGACCATGCCGATGCCGGCGGCCAGCGCGTCGCGCGGCGAGCGGATGGCGGCCGGCCGGCCGTTCACCCGGATCTCGCCACCGTCGGCGCGCAGATAGCCGTAGACGATGCTCATGATCGTCGACTTGCCGGCGCCGTTCTCGCCGATCACGCCGTGGATGGTCCCGGCGGGAATCGCCAGCGACACGTCGCGGTTGGCGTGGTTGGCGCCGAACCACTTGTTGATCGCCACCGTTTCCAGGGCGATCGGCTCCGGAGCGGCCGGCGCGTTTGCCTGCGTCATCAAGGACCCGCTTACGGCTGGTAGGGCTTCACCGTCAGCGACCCGGCGATGATCTGCTTCTTCGCCTCTTCCAGCTTCGCTTCCATCTCCGGGGTGATCAGCTTGCGGTTGTTGTCGTCCAGCGCGTAGCCGACGCCATCCTCCTTCAGGCCGACGACCCGGTGGCCGGGCTTCCAGCTGCCGTCCTTGGCCGACTTCATGCAGTCGTAGACCACCACGTCGACCCGCTTGACCATCGAGGTCAGGACCTTGCCGGGATGGACGTGGTTCTGGTTGCTGTCGACGCCGATCGCCAGCTTGCCGGCGTCGGCCGCCGCCTGCAGCACGCCCAGGCCGGTGGCGCCCGCCGCGGCGAAGACCACGTCGGCGCCGCGGGAGAACTGGCTCTTGGCCAGCTCCGCCCCGCGGCCGGGGTCGTTCCAGGCGGCCGGCGTGGTGCCGGTCATGTTGACGAACACCTCGTCGTTCGCCGCGACGTGCTTCACGCCCTGCTCGTAGCCGGTCAGGAAGTTGCGGATCAGCGGGATGTCCATGCCGCCGATGAAGCCGACCTTGCCGGTCTTCGACGCCAGCGCCGCCGCCATGCCGGTCAGGAAGGAGCCCTCCTCCTCCTTGAAGGTCACGGACTGGACGTTGGGGGCGTCCAGCTTGTCGTCGATCAGGCAGAACTTGGTCTTGGGCGATTCCTTGGCGACCTTGTCGACCGCCGCGGTCTGCGAGAAGCCGACGGCGACGATCACCGAGGCGCCGCGGCGCACCAGCGTGCGCATCGCCTGCTCGCGCTGGCCCTCGTTGGTGATCTCGAACTCGCGGTAGGCGATGCCGGTCTCGGTCTTGAACCGCTCGGCGCCGTGGTAGGCCGCTTCGTTGAAGGACTTGTCGAACTTGCCGCCCTGGTCGAACACCACGGCCGGCGCGAAGTCCTCCGCCCGCGCCTGTGCGCAGAGCGCCGTCATCGCCACCATGGCGGCAAGAATACGCGTCTTCATGTCCCACCCACTCCCGAATGCGGAAACTTGACCCAAAGGATAACCGCGCCATCATTCCACACAACAGGGAAAGCGTCCGCCCCGGTGCAGCAATTCGTGGCGGCCCCGGTTGACGACAGGGACGGGGACGTTTATGACCCCGGCCGGTACACCGGTGCGGTCAATCGACGCCGGGACCATGAAAACAGCTTCGGGGGGCGACGCTCGGTGGACGAAGTCTGGGTGCTCTTGCAGGGAATCGTTCTGGGATTCGCCATCGCCGCACCCGTCGGACCGATCGGTCTGCTGTGCATCCGCCGCACGCTTCAGCACGGCCCGCTGATGGGCTTCTTCACCGGGTTCGGCGCCGCCGTCGCCGACACCATCTACGGCGCCATCGCCGCCTTCGGCGTGTCGGCCGCGCTCAGCTTCCTGCGCGGGCACGAGATCGCCTTCCAGTTGATCGGCGGCATCTTCCTGCTGGTGGTGGCGGTCCGCACCTTCCGCCAGCAGCCCGACGCCGAGGAGCGCGAGGCGGCGGCGGCCCCCGACAGCAAGTCGTGGTTCACCGGCTTCATGACCGGCCTGTCGCTGACCCTGACCAACCCGGCCACCATCATGGCCTTCATCGCCATCTTCGCCGGCTTCGGCCTGGGCGGCACGCTGGACCGGCTGGAGGCGTCGACGCTGGTGCTGGGGGTCTTCATCGGCTCGTCGCTGTGGTGGTTCACGCTGTCCACCGGCGTGGCGGCGGTGCGCCACCGCATCTCCGACCGCGGCCTGACCATGCTGAACCACTGCACCGGCGTGGCGCTGGGCGCCTTCGGCCTGTGGGCGCTGGGCATGGCCGCCACCGGCATCGCCGCCATGGCGGCAGGGACCTAACAGCCGCCGGATGTCGACGACACCGGGGCCGCCGCCGCCCGGCCCTTGCGCAGCAGGTGCAGGTTGGTGGCCAGCCGCCACAGATACAGCCCGACCAGCACCACCAGCAGCCCGACGGTGACGTACCCCACCAGCCGGTGGGCGAACGGCCAGGTCGACAGCATGTAGCCGGTCCAGGCGAGCAGCAGCGTCCACAGCACCGACCCGATCCCCGAGGCCAGCGAGTAGTTCAGGATCGACATCTTGCACGCCCCGGCCGGGATCGAGATCAGGGTGCGCACCCCCGGCACCGGCTGCGAGAACAGCACGGCCAGCCCGCCGCGCTTGGCGAACCAGTCGGTGCTGCGCCGGACCTTCTTCGGGTCGATGGTCAGCCAGGGCCCGTATCGCTTCAGGAACGCTTCCAGCCGCTCGCGGCTCATCAGCCGGCTGGGCAGGAACCACACCAGTTGCCCGGCCAGCGAGCCCAACCCGCCGGCCAGCGCCACGCCGACCAGCGTGAACTCGCCGGTCGCCGCCCCGATCCCGGCCAGCGGGATCACCGACTCGGCCGGCAGCGGCGGGAACACCCGCGCCAGCGCCACCAGCAGGAAAATCCCGATGTAGTGGAGGTGGTGCATCACCTGCACCAGCCAGTCCGTCAAACCGCCATCCATGCCGCTCCGCCCTCCGCCACCGGTCGCCATGACCCGTGTCATGAAAACGGCCTGCCGCGGTGGGCGGTTCCCGCCCCCAATGGCAGGGGAGGATTGAGCGGCCGGCTATCCCCCGAATTGCGACGACCAAGCCTGCAGCGTCTCGACGGTCGCGGTCGCTCCGCCACAGACGATCACCAGCACCTTCTCGAAGGGCTGCAAGGCGGCATGCCGCCGGTACGCCAACGCCAGCGAGGCGCCGCAAGCCGGCTCGACCAGCACACGATGGTCGTCCAGAAAGCCCAGGCAGGCCTGAACGGCCTCGCCGTCCGAAACCACGACGCTGACCACGGGATGCGCCGCGGCGAACTCGAAGGCCCGCGCGCAGACCTGACGGGCGCCGAGCGAGGTGGCGACGCTGGTGATCCCCGGCAGTTCCACACGGTGCCCCGCTGCGATGGACTGCGCCAGCGAGTCGGCTCCGTGCGTCTCGACGGCGACCACCGGCACATCCGCCCAGCCATTGCGGCGCAGCCCCTCGACCACGCCACACATCAGCCCGCCGCCGCCGACCGACACCACGACCGCGTCGGGCCGCCAGCCGGTCCGCGCGACCTCGTCGATCATGGTGGCGTGGCCGTCCCACAACAATTCATTGTCGAAGGGATGCAGGAACGCGTCACCCTCGCCCATCAGCGACTGGGCGTGCGCGTTGGCCTCCTGCCAGGAAGGGCCGTGCACGATCACTTCGGCCGCTTCCTGGCGGAGCAGCGCCTTCGCGTGATCGGACGTCGTTTCGGGCACCACGACCGTCACCGGCCGGCCAAGTTGACGGCCGGCGTAAGCCACCGCGATGCCGGCGTTGCCCCCTGACGAGGAGATGAAGCGGGCGGCCCCGGCCCGCGCGTATTCCTGGCAGGCACGCCCGATGCCGCGCAGTTTGAAGGACCCGGGCGGCTGCAACGCTTCCATTTTCAGCCACACAGCGCGCTCCGCAGCGGCGGAGAGCGGGCGGGATTCGATCAGGGGCGTCTCGATGTGCAGCGGCTTCATGATGATTCCGGACGTTGTGTGGAAAGGCCTCCCGGACATACCGCTCCCATTCCTGGCAGCGCTGGGCCGGCGGGTCGATGATGGAGTCGCGCCATTCTCACCCGTTGAACAGCGTCGCGTCGATCCGCCGGACCATGGCGACCAGACGGGGGGCGAACTCCTCCTCCAGCCGCTTCAGGTCGACCAGGAAGGCCGGGCCGCCGCAGTTGAAGGCCAGCACCTGCGAGCCGTCGCGCGGCACGAAGGGGACGCCGATGGCGTGCACCTCCGACTTCCAGGCGCCGATGGAGCGGCAGAAGCCGCGCGTCCGGTAATCCTCGATCGCCTGCAGGATGCCGTCCTGGATGGCGGGCCAGCGGTCGCCCTCATGCTCCTCCAGCTTGGCCATCAAGGGCGCGCGCTCCGCCTCCGGCAGGGCGGCGAGGTAGGCGCGGCCCATGCCGGTGGTCGACAGCTTGATGTGGGAGCCGACGTCGAGCGACAGCGTGATCGGGCCGGTGCCCTTGCAGCATTCCAGATAGATCATGCTCAGCCGGTCGCGCCCGCCCAGCGCCACCGCCAGCCCGGTCTGGTCGGCCAGATCCTGCATCAGCGGCCGCGCCACCTGGCGGATGCCCATCCCCGACAGGCTGGCATAGCCCAGCGCCAGCACCGAGGTGCCGAGCCGGTACTTGCCGGTGCCCTGGTCGTAGGCAAGGTAGCCCAGCTTGGCCAGCGTGTAGGTCAGCCGCGACACCGTCGGCTTGGGCAGGCCGGTGCGCTGCGCCAGTTCCAGGTTGCCCAGCATCGATTCGTTGCGGCGGAAGGCGCGCAGCAGCTCCAGCCCGCGGGCCAGCGCGGTGACGAAGCGGGGGTCCTTCTCCTCGTCCGCCATCGGATCGTCGGCGACCAGAGCCTCTTCCCGCCTGCGCATGACACGTCACTCCCACCATCGGCCCGGGATGGAGCCATCGGGCGATCCTGCCAGCGGCGGCGGCGGGCGTCAATGAAACGCCGTTCCGTGATGCGGAATTTACCATGGGTGGAGCACTACGGCGTGGCCCCCAGCCCCAACGTCATCATCCGTTCGTACAGCGACGCGCGCGAGATGCCCAGCAGCTTCGCCGCGCGGGCCTTGACACCGTTGGCCTCCTCCAGCGCGGCGGCGATGGCGTGGCGTTCGGCGGCGTGCAGCACCTCCTGCAACGGCCGCGCTCCCGCCGCCAGCGGCAGGGAACCAAACGGCAGGGCGGAGGCGCCGGCCGGATGCTGGCCGGGCAGGACGCTGCGGATGTGCGGCGCGGTCAGGATCGGCGCGTCGGTCAGCGCCACCACCCGTTCCAGCGTGTTGTACAGCTCGCGCACATTGCCGGGCCAGTCGTAGTCGCGCAGCACCTGCACCGCCGATTCCAGCAGTTCGCGCGGTGGCGTGCCCTGCTGGATCGCCAGCTGTTCCAGGATGCGGTCGGCGATGCTCTCGATGTCCTCCGGCCGGTCGCGCAGCGGCGGCAGGGTGATCGGCACCACGTTCAGCCGGTAATAGAGGTCGGCGCGGAACTGCTTCTCCTTCACCAGCGCGTGCAGGTCGCGGCTGGTCGCCGCGATGATGCGGACATCGACCCGCACCACCTTGTTGGAGCCGAGCGGCTCGATCTCGCGCTCCTGCAGCACGCGCAGCAGCTTGGCCTGCAGCGGCAGCGGCATGTCGCCGATCTCGTCCAGGAACAGGGTGCCGCCGTTGGCGAGCTGGAACTTGCCCTCGCGGTGGCGGCGGTCGGCGCCGGTGAAGGCGCCGGGGGCGACGCCGAAGAACTCCGCCTCCAGCAGGGTTTCCGGGATGGCGGCGACGTTGACGCCGACGAAGGGCCGGGACGCCCGCGGGCTGGCGGCGTGGATGGCCTGGGCCAGCAGTTCCTTGCCCGTGCCGGTTTCGCCCAGCAGCAGGACGGTGCTGTCCATCTGCGCGGCGCGGCGGCCCAGCCGCTTGATCTCGCGGATCGATTCGCTGGCGCCCAGGAACTGCGAGAAGGAGTATTTGGCCCGGCGCTCGTGCGCCAGCTCCTGCTGGGTGCGGGCCAGCTCCTCCTGCATCTTCTCGTATTTGCGGACCAGCGGGCGGAGATATTCGGCGCGGTCGAACAGCACGAAGCCGATGGCGCCGATGATCGACCCGTCGGTGCCGAACAGCGGCATCCGCGTCACGACGAAGGAGCGGTCGCCGAACTCCATGATGTCGAGCGGCTGGGGCTGGCCGCTGTCGATCACCCGGCGCAGTTGGCTGTTGGGGATGACGTCCTCGACCGGCCGGCCGCGCGGGTCGCCGGGGACACCCAGCAGCGCCTTGTACTTGTCGTCCATCCAGGCGATGCGGGCGTTGTGGTCGACCGCGACGGCGCCGACGCACATGGACTCCAGATGTTCGAAGAGGGAGTGCACGGCGCGTTGGCGCAGCGCTTCGAAATCGACGGTGTCGCCCACGTCACCCTCCCAAACAGGACCGAGTCTTGCTGTCCCGGCATCGAGGCCTGCTGCAACGCAGCGCATTTTGCCAACAATATCAGAGGTCAACATAGTAGCCCATCCGTCGGATTAAAGGGAAGGCGCGCAGGATCGCCGGGACGGGCGGGTTGTTTCCGCCTCCGGTTCACGGCGTTGTCTTGGCGTTCTGGCCGCCGGCCCGCGTTTTTTCGCTTTGGCGAGCCGGCCCCGGATCATACAACTTACGCTATAGGACCCATCGGCTGCCCGATACACGCCCCCGATTTGAGACGGGAAAAAGAGGGGGACCTCGCGGTCCCCCCTGGGGGAGTTTTGGATGGAGACGGGACTCGGCGGCTCGGACTCAGCGGCTCCGGCCCGGCAGGCGGGCGAGCAGCTCGCCGACGATGCCGCGGCGGAACAGCAGGACGCAGACGACGAAGATGAAGCCGATGACGACCGGCACCGGCAGGCTGGTGGAGGCAAGGTAGCTTTCCAGCGTCACCACCAGCCCGGCACCGACCACGGGGCCGAACAGCGTGCCCATGCCACCCAGCAGCGTCATCAGCACCACCTCGCCCGACATCTGCCACGTCACGTCGGTCAGGCTGGCGAGCTGGAAGACGAGCGCCTTGGTCCCACCGGCCAGCCCGGCGAGGCTTGCGGACAGCACGAAGGCCAGCAGCTTGTAGCGGTCGGTGCGGTAGCCGAGCGAGATCGCCCGCGGCTCGTTCTCGCGGATCGCCTTCAGCACCTGCCCGAACGGCGAGTGCACGGTGCGCCAGATGATGGCGAAGCCGGCGATGAAGATCGCCAGCACGGTGTAGTACATGGTCAGCGGCTGGCCGAGATCGAACAGCCCGAACAGCAGGCCGCGCGGCACGCCCTGGATGCCGTCCTCGCCATGGGTGAAGGGGAGTTGCAGGGCCAGGAAGAACACCATCTGGCTCAGCGCCAGCGTGATCATGGCGAAATAGATGCCCTGGCGGCGGATGGCGACCAGCCCGAAGACCAGCCCCAGCAAGGCGGCGCCACCGGTGGCGGCCAGCAGCCCGAACTCCGGCGCCCAGCCCCATTCCTTCACCGCGTGGGCGGCGATGTAGGCGGCCGAGCCGAAGAAGGCGGCGTGGCCGAAGCTCAGCAGCCCGGCAAAGCCGATCAGCAGGTTGAAGGCGCAGGCGAACAGCGCGAAGCACAGCACCTTCATCAGGAAGACGGGGTACAGCAGGAAGGGCGCCGCGACGGCGGCGGCCAGCCCGACGCCGAACAGCAGCGCGGTGCCGGTGGCGGTGCCGCGCACCGTCAGCGCGGCGGGCCGGCTGCCCAGAAGGTGGGTTTTGGCGGTCATGGCTCAGCGCTCCCGTCCGAAGAGGCCCGCGGGCTTGATGAGAAGAACGATCGCCATCACGACGAACACGACGATGTTGGACGCCTCCGGGTAGAAGACCTTGGTCAGCCCCTCCAGCATGCCCAGCCCCAGCCCGGTGACGATGGCGCCCAGGATGGAGCCCATGCCGCCGATCACCACCACGGCGAAGACGATGATGATCAGGTTGGTGCCCATCAGCGGCGACACCTGGTAGATCGGCGCCGCCAGCACCCCGGCCAGCCCGGCCAGCGCCACGCCGAAGCCGTAGGTCAGCGACACCATCACCGGCACGTTGATGCCGAAGGCCTGGACCAGCGTCGGGTTCTCCGTCGCCGCGCGCAGGTAGGCGCCGAGCTTGGTCCGCTCGATGGCGAACCACGTCCCGAAGCAGATGACCAGCGAGGCGACGACGACCCAGCCGCGGTAGTTGGGCAGGAACATGAAGCCCAGATTCTGCCCGCCCTTCAGCGCGTCGGGGATCGGGTAGGGCTGGCCCGACACGCCGTACTGGTGGCGGAAGGCGCCCTCGAAGATCAACGCCAGCCCGAAGGTCAGCAGCAGCCCATAGAGGTGGTCGAGCTTGTACAGCCGCGACAGCATCGTCTTTTCCAGCGCGATGCCGACCAGCCCGACCACCGTCGGCGCCACCAGCAGCGCCCACCAGTAGCCGAGCCCGAGATAGGTCAGCAGCAGCCACGCCACGAAGGCCCCGACCATGTAGAGCGCGCCATGGGCGAAGTTGATGACGTTCAACATGCCGAAGATCACCGCCAGCCCCAGGCTGAGCAGCGCGTAGAAGGATCCGTTGATCAGGCCGAGCAGCAGCTGGCCGAACAGCACTTGGGGCGGCACCCCCAGCAGGTTGAACATGTCCGCGTCTCTCCCGGTGTGTTGGTGTTGGTTGTTGTTTTGGTTGTTGCGTCGCAGGCCCCCTCCCCATCCCTCCCGCGTTAGCGGGGGAGGGTTAGGGAGGGGGCAATGGCAATGCGCGCGCCCCTCACTTCACCAGCGGACAGCCGCTCTGCTTGGGGTCCATGAACGCGGTGTCGGCCGGGATGGTCTTGACGATCTTGTAATAGTCCCAGGCCCCCTTCGACTCGGCCGGGGTCTTGACCTGGGCCAGATACATGTCGTGGAACATGCGGCCGTTGGCGGCGATCTTGCCCTTCTTGGCGAACATGTCCTCCACCGGCAACTCGCGCATCTTGGCGACAACCTTGTCGGCGTCGTCGGTCTTCGCCGCCTCGACCGCCTTCAGGTAATGCTTCACCGCCGAATAGACGCCGGCCTGCACCATGGTCGGCTTCTTGCCGGCCTTGGCCTCAAACTTCTTCGACCAGTCGCGGGTCTGGTCGTCCATGTCCCAGTAGAAGCCGGTGGTCAGCATCAGCCCCTGCGCCGATGGCAGGCCCAGCGCGTTCACGTCGGTGATGAACATCAAGAGGCCGGCCAGGCTCTGGCCCGACTGGGTGATGCCGAACTCCGCCGCCTGCTTGACGGCGTTGACGGTGTCGCCGCCGGCGTTGGCCAGCCCGATCACGTCGGCGCCCGACCCCTGCGCCTGCAGCAGGAAGGAGGAGAAGTCGGAGGTGCCGAGCGGATGCCGGACCGCCCCGGCGATGGTGCCGCCCAGCGACTTGACCATCTTGGTGGTCTCCTCCTCCAGCGACTGGCCGAAGGCGTAGTCGGCGGTGACGAAGAACCACTTCTTCTTGCCCTGCTCGTACAGCGCGCGGCCGGTGCCGGCGGCCATGGCGTAGTTGTCGTAGGTCCACTGGAAGCCGTAGGGGCTGCACTGGGCGCCGCTCAACGCCGTGGCGCCCGGACCGGACATCAGGAAGATGCGCTTCTTGTCCCGTGCGATGCCCTGCACCGCGAGCGCCGCGGCGGAGTTCGGCACGTCGGCAATCACGTCGACGCCGCCGGTGTCCACCCACTCGCGCGCCTTCGAGGCGGCGATGTCGGCCTTGTTCTGGTGGTCGGCGACGACGATCTCGACCGCGGCGCCAGCGACCTTGTTGCCGAACTCCTCCGCCGCCATCCGCGCGGCGATGGCCGAGCCTTCACCGGCCAGGTCGGCGTAGATGCCGGAGCGGTCGTTCAGCACGCCGATGCGGACGACGTTGTCCGACACCTGGGCGGCGGCCGGAGCGGCGGCGGCGGCGAGCGTCAGCAGGGCGGTGCCGGCAAGAAGAAGGCTGCGCATGGACGGGTCTCTCCCTCGTGATCTTGTGCGTTGGTTCTTGGTTTGGGGATGCGGCTTTGGGGATCCGGCCGGGCAAAGGCCGGGCGTGCCGCCGCCCCGGCCCCAATATTTCCAACAGGAGGGGGGCGGAGCGGCGGTTGCGTTGCGATGGTTTGGGAAAACTCCGCTCAGACGCCGAGATAGGTGTGGAGCTTGTCCATGTTGGCGTCGAGCTGGTCGTTCGGGATCATGTCCACCACATGCCCCTCCTCCATCACGTAATGGCGGTCGGCGATGGTGGCGGCGAAGCGGAAGTTCTGCTCCACCAGCACGATGGTGAAGCCGCGCGCCTTCAGCGCCCGCACCGCGACGCCGATCTGCTCGATGATGACCGGGGCCAGCCCCTCGGTCGGCTCGTCCAGCAGGATCAGGTTGGCGCCGGTGCGCAGGATGCGGGCGATCGCCAGCATCTGCTGCTCGCCGCCCGACAGGCGGGTGCCTTGCGTCGAGCCGCGGCCCTTCAGGTTGGGGAACAGGTCGTAGATCTGCTGGACCGTCATGCCGCCGTCCTTCACCACCGGCGGCAGCGTCAGGTTCTCGTCGACGCTGAGGCTGGAGAAGATGCCGCGCTCCTCCGGCACATAGCCGATGCCGAGGCGGGGGATCCTGTGCTGGGCCATGCCGACCAGCTCGGTGCCCTGGAAGCGGATGGAGCCGCTGCGCTTGGACACGATCCCCATGATCGAGCGCATGGTCGTGGTCTTGCCGGCGCCGTTGCGGCCCAGCAGCGTCACCACCTCGCCCTGCCGCACCTCCAGGCTGACGCCGTGCAGGACGTGGCTCTCGCCGTAGAAGGCGTGGAGGTCAGCGATCTCCAGCATGGCGGTTTTCGTGATCGCGCCGTCAGGCATGTCCGGTCCCCATGTAAGCTTCCATCACCTGCGCGTTCTTCGACACGACCTCGTACGGCCCCTCCGCCAGGATCTCGCCGCGGCGCAGCACGGTGATGGTGTCCGACAGATGGGCGACGACCGACAAATTGTGCTCCACCATCAGCACGGTGCGGTCGGCGGCGACCCGCTTGATCAGCGCCGCGGTGCCCTCGATGTCCTCGTGGCCCATCCCGGCCAGCGGCTCGTCGAGCAGCATCACCTCCGGGTCGAGCGCCAGGGTGGTGGCGATCTCCAGCGCGCGCTTGCGGCCGTAGGGCAGCTCGGCGGCGGTGTGGTTGGCCCAGGGGGTCAGGTTCACCGCCTCGATCAGCTCCTGCGCCCGGTCGTGCAGGTCGTAGAGCGTCGATTCGGACTTCCAGAAGTGGAAGCTGGTGCCGAGCGGCCGTTGCAGCGCGACGCGGACATTCTCCAGCACGCTGAGATGCGGGAAGACCGCCGAGATCTGGAAGGACCGCACCAGCCCCATCAGCGCGATGTCGGCCGGCTTGGTCCGGGTGATGTCACGGCCCTTGTAGAGGATCTGGCCGCGGGTCGGCGTCAGGAACTTGGTCAGCAGGTTGAACACCGTGCTCTTGCCGGCGCCGTTCGGGCCGATCAGCGCGTGGATGGTGCCCCGCCGCACTTGCAGGTTCACCTCCTTCACCGCGACGAAGCCTTTGAACTCCTTCGTCAGGTTGCGCGCTTCCAGGATGATGTCGTTGGGTGCGGCGGTCATCGGTCGCGAAGTCTCCTCCCCTTGGCCCGTTGCGGCCGGTTCGTCCTTATGGTTTCGGTCCGCGGCGCGGCAGGACGTTTTGCCGACGATGGTACGCACGAAGCGTGCCACGGTGCGGATTGTTACGACCGAGGCGGTGATTCCTTTGTTTCCTGCCGCCGCGGCGCCTCCACGCCGCGCCGCCCGTCAGGCCCTTGCGCCAGAAAGTGTCGGAATCCCGGACACTCTGTCCGGCAAACATGACAGCATCCAAAGAGTCTGTATGCAAGATCATCTGTTTAGCGAACGCCTTATTGCGCTTGCCAAACACCGGACGCACTGCGATGGTGGCGGACCGACGGTGCCCCGTCCGCCCCTTGGGCGGCGGGGATAATAGGGAATGCGGTTCGGGTTCGGCTTGCCGGGCCTCATGCCGCGGCTGCCCCCGCAACTGTGTGCGGCGAGCTTTGCGTCCATCATGCCACTGGTCCCCGGACCGGGAAGGCGGACGGCGGAGCGGCGACCCGCGAGCCAGGAAACCTGCCGACGGACCGTTCACCCTTTTCCGACCCGCCGGGTGAGGCGGGAGAAGGAGATCACGATGACGACCCAGTCGATCCAGACCACGCCCGCCATCAACACCGCCGCCGGTTCCGCGACCCGCAGCGCCGCCCAGACCGCGGCCGCCGCCTTTGCCGCGATCCTGTTCGGCAGCTTCCTGCTGTACGGCGTCGGCTTCGCCCAGCCGCAGCAGATCCACGACGCGGCGCACGATGCCCGCCACTCCTTCGCGTTCCCCTGCCACTAAGCGCAGGACCATGGATCTGGTTCGGCGGCTGTTCACAGCCGCCTTGGTCGCGGGCGTGCTTTCCGGCACGGCCGCGTCCGTCGTTCAGCAGGCGACCACCGTCCCGCTGATCCTGGAAGCCGAAAAATACGAGGTGCTGGCCCAGCCGCCCAGCGCGGACGGTCACCAGCACGCCCCCGTGCGCAACGTCGGCGACGGCGTGCCGGTCACCACCGGCGAGGCGATGGAGCGGGTCGGGCTGACCATCGTCGCCAACCTGCTGGCCGGGGTCGGCTACGCCCTGCTGGTCGGCGGCGTCATGCTGCTGGTCGGCCGGCCGGTCGACGCCCGTCGCGGCCTGGTCTGGGGTGCCGGCGGCTTCGTCGCCTTCGCGCTCGCCCCCGCCTTCGGCCTGCCGCCGGAGCTGCCGGGCATGGCCGGCGCGGCGCTGGAGGCGCGGCAGATGTGGTGGCTGGCGGCGGCGCTGTGCGCCGGCGGCGGGCTGCTGGCCATGGCCTTCGCCCGTCACCGGCTGGCCGTGGCCGCCGGGGTCGTCGTCGCCGCCCTGCCCCATCTGGTCGGCGCCCCCCACCCGGAAACCATCGACGGCGCCGTCCCGCCGGAGTTGGCGGCCCATTTCGTCACCTCGTCGCTCGGCGCCGCCGCCCTGTTCTGGGCGGTGCTGGGCGCGGTGTGCGGCTGGTTGATGAGCGGCCTCCTCGTCGGGACCACGGCCGGTACGGCTGCCGAGCGGCAATCGACCGTGGCGCCCCAGGCCGGCTCGCGCTAAGGAGAGGAAGACCCATGTCCGCATCCCTGAAGACGGCCGCCGGCAAGGTTCCGGCCACCGTCATCACCGGCTTCCTCGGCGCCGGCAAGACCACGCTGATCCGCAGCCTGCTGGAAAAGGCCGACGGCCGCCGGCTGGCGCTGATCATCAACGAGTTCGGCGACGTCGGCATCGACGGCGACATCCTGCGCGCCTGCGGCAACCCGACCTGCACCGAAGACGACGTGATCGAGCTGGCCAACGGCTGCCTGTGCTGCACCGTCGCCGACGATTTCGTCCCGGCCATCGAAAAGCTGCTGGACCGGTCGGAACCGCCGGAACACATCATCATCGAAACCAGCGGCCTCGCCCTGCCCAAGCCGTTGATCCAGGCCTTCCACTGGCCGGCGATCAAGTCCCGGGTCACGGTCGACGGCGTCATCGCCGTGGTCGACGCCGCCGCGGCGGCGGAGGGTCGTTTCGCCCCCGATCCGGCGGCGCTGGCCGCCCAGCGCGACGCCGCCGGCACGGTCGACCACGAAACGCCGATCGAAGAGGTGTTCGAGGACCAGATCCTCTGCGCCGACCTGATCATCCTCAACAAGACCGATCTGGTGGCGGCGTCCGACCTCGCCCGCGTCGAGGATCTGATCCGCGGCGCCCTCAACGAGGTGGTCCACCGCGACGCCAAGCTGGTGCGCGCGTCCCACGGCGCGGTGGATCCGCTGGTGCTGCTCGGCGTCGGCGCCGCGGTGGAGGACGACCTCGCCAACCGGCCCAGCCACCATGACGGGGAAGAGGGCCACGACCACGATGACTTCACCAGCTTCATCGTGGATCTGCCGCCCCAGCCCGACCCCGCCACCCTGGCGGCGACGCTGGAACGGGTCGCCGCCCTGCACGGCGTGCTGCGGCTGAAGGGTTTCGTCGACGTGCCCGGCAAGCCGATGCGCCTGCTGGTGCAGGGCGTCGGCGCCCGGGTGCAGACCCACTACGACCGCCTGTGGAAGCCCGGCGAGGACCGCCGCAGCCGTCTGGTGGTGATCGGCGAGACAGGGCTGGACCGCGAGGCGGTGACGCGGGCGATTGCCGGGTAACGTGCAATTGCTGCGGCGCCCGCCCCTCCCTAACCCTCCCCCGCTCTCAGCGGACCGAAGGTCCGTCTGACGCGGCAGCGCCAGCGTAGCTGGCGCGAGAGCGGAGGGAGAGGGAACTCCGCCGTTCCTTTGCGGAGCTTTGCGCTGACGAGTGTCCTACCCCCTCCACCGCCGAAGGCGGGGGAGGGATGGGGAGGGGGCATCCGGGACTGCCGCCCCTTCACTCCCGCCGTTCGGCCCGCCGGCGCAGCAGGTGGTCGGCCAGCACGCAGGCCATCATCGCTTCGCCGACCGGCACGGCGCGGATGCCGACGCAGGGGTCGTGGCGGCCCTTGGTCAGGATGTCGGTGTCGTTGCCGGCGGTATCCACCGTCTGGCGCGGCGTCAGGATGGAGCTGGTCGGCTTCACCGCGAAGCGGACGACGACGTCCTGCCCGGTGGAAATGCCGCCCAGGATGCCGCCGGCCTGGTTGGACAGGAACTGCGGCCGGCCGTCGGCGCCCATGCGCATCTCGTCGGCGTTGGTCTCCCCGGTCAGCTCGGCGGCGGCGAAGCCGTTGCCGATCTCCACGCCCTTCACCGCGTTGATCGTCATCATCGCGCGGGCAAGATCGCTGTCCAGCTTGTCGTAGAGCGGGTCGCCGAGGCCGACCGGCACGCCGGAGGCCACGACCTCCACCACCGCGCCGACCGACGAGCCGCTCTTGCGGATGCCGTCGAGATACTCGGCCCACTGCGCCGCCATCACCGGGTCGGGGCAGAAGAAGGGGTTGTTGTCGATCTCCGCCCAGTCCCAGCGGCTGCGGTCGATTTTGTGCGGGCCGATCTGCACCAGCGCGCCGCGCACCTGGATGGCGGCGCCCAGCGCCTTGCGCGCCACCGCGCCGGCGGCGACGCGGCAGGCGGTTTCCCGCGCCGAGGAGCGGCCGCCGCCGCGATAATCGCGGATGCCGTATTTCTGCCAGTAGGTGTAGTCGGCGTGGCCCGGCCGGAACTTGGCCGCGATGTCGCTGTAGTCCTTGGAGCGCTGGTCGGTGTTCTCGATCAGCAGCGAGATCGGCGTGCCGGTCGTCTTGCCCTCGAACACGCCGGACAGGATCTTCACCTGATCGGGTTCCTGGCGCTGGGTGGTGTAGCGCGACTGGCCCGGCCGGCGCTTGTCCATCCAGGGCTGGATGTCCGCTTCGGTCAGGTCGAGCAGCGACGGGCAGCCGTCCACCACGACGCCGATGGCCGGGCCGTGGCTCTCGCCCCAGGTGGTGAAGCGGAAAAGCGTGCCGAAGCTGTTGCCGGCCATGGTGACATCCTCCCGAAACGAACCCGCGCCTGCGACTTCACAACTGTGAAAACGCGCGCGTTTCTTGCGGCCTTTCGGCGGCAAGGTCAAGGAGGCGATGCGCCAATGGCGGGGGAGTTTTTAAAAGGGGGA
>NZ_LGRA01000008.1:911480-911678 GCF_003116095.1 Azospirillum sp. TSO35-2 | reverse complement strand
TAGAGCATCAGACTACGAATCTGAGGGTCAGGAGTTCGAATCTCTTCGGGCGCGCCATCCTCCAAACAACACACTGTGCGACACGCAAGGCCACCTCCGGGTGGCCTTTGTCGTTTCTGGACGGTGTCCGCGGGTCTCGTGTTTTTTCTCGTGTTTTCCCTGGGAAAAGCGCTTGCGCCCGATGACGGTTTTGAGTAG
>NZ_LGRA01000008.1:911277-911470 GCF_003116095.1 Azospirillum sp. TSO35-2 | reverse complement strand
GCGGTGGGCGGTGAGGGTGATCAGGGCGATGACGGCGGTGTGGACGAGGAAGCCCCAGGGCGCCAGCAGCCGTTCGCCGAACAGCCCCCAGGCCAGGAACCGGTCGCCCAGACCCAGCAGCAGCGAATAGGCCAGCACGTTCGACACCGGCTTCCACCCCTCCGCCAGCGTCTGGCCGGTCAGGACGCCGCCG
>NZ_LGRA01000008.1:911189-911267 GCF_003116095.1 Azospirillum sp. TSO35-2 | reverse complement strand
ACCCAAAGGCCGCAACGGTTACCAACAACCGCCGCCTGCGCATCCCTTCTCACAACACGGTATGAACTTGTCCATGAT
>NZ_LGRA01000008.1:874175-911179 GCF_003116095.1 Azospirillum sp. TSO35-2 | reverse complement strand
CGGTGGCGGGCCGACGCTTCGAAGGTCGCCAGCGCGGTCAGGGAGGGCAGCCGATAGAATCGTGACGTCATCAGAAGCCGTTCCCAACCCTGCGCGGTGGCGATGATATGGACGTCCAGCGGCTTTGACTATCGCACAGGGCCGGCCGCCGTTCAAATCGCGGGCCGTTCAAACCGGGGCGTGGCGGATTCATGCAAGACGCCCGGCCGGACCGTTCAAGACGACGGTCCGGGGCGCGTACTAAAAAATGGCGGCAGGCATCGCTCCGTGATCCCGCCATCCGATGGGAAGGCCCGCCTTTGGGGCCAGAGTGTCAGCCTTGGGGAAAATCGCCGATGTCGCACGGTATGCAAGTTCTGGTGGCTGGCGATGACTATGACGAACCCGCCATGCCCTGTTACCGCATCCGGCTGGACGAGATCTTCCTTGTCCTGAGCATCGGCGCCTATGAGCATGAGAGGGATCGGCCGCAGCGGGTGCGGATCGATCTGGAGATGACGGTCAACCAGGATTTGACGGCGACGGGCGACCGCCTGACCGAGGTGGTGTCCTATGACGGCCTGCTGGACCGGATCGAGGACGCCACCCGCGGCCGCCACATCTGCCTTCTTGAGACGCTGGCGCTGGAGATCGCCGATCTGTGCTTTGCCGATCCCCGCGTGCAGCGGGTGGCGGTCAGCGTCAGGAAGCCGGACATCTTCAACGGCCGGGCGGTGCCCAGCGTCCAGATCGACCTGACACGGTCCGGGGCGCACGGCATGGCGGCGCCCGCAAGAGACCACCCGCCGCGAAGGCCCGGCGGACCGCCTGGGTGGCGCCTTCGTCGATGAGTTGCCTGATTGGTTGACTGCTTGGGAACAGGCCGTCAGGCCTTCCGGAAAACGGACGGCGTCATGCCGCGCCGCTCCTTGAAGGCACGGACGAAGTGCGATGAATCGCAGAAACCGACGGTGGCGGCGATCTCCGTCACCGACTGCTCGGTGTTGCGCAGCAGGAATTCGGCATGTTCCAGGCGCATGATCTTGTAGGCCTGGGTCGGCGTCATGCCCAGCGCGTTCTGGAAATGACGCTCCATCTGGCGCCGGGCGGCACCGAGGCGGCGGGCCATCTCCGCCACCGACAACGGCACGTCGATGTTCTGCTGCATCAGCAGCAGCGCCTTCTTCACCACCTCGTCGTTCGTGGTGAAGTCGAGCGGGATGCCGGGCTGCGGTTTCTCCCCGCGCAACGCGTCGTCGATGATCATGATGTGCAGGCTCTTGCGGGCCTGGGCGCGGCCGACATGCTTTTCGATGAGATGGGCGGCGAGATGGGCCGAACTGGTCCCGCCCGAGCATGTCAGCCGGTCGCGGTCCACGATGAAGATCTGATCGGACACCGGCGTTATGCCGTCGAACTGCTCCAGGAAATCGGCATGATGGAACCAGCTGATGCAGCAGCGGTATCCGTCCATCAACCCCGCACGCTGCAAGATAAAGGCGCCGGTGCAGACGCCGACCAGGGGGATGTTCGATGCCGCCGCCTGACGCAGGTAGCGAAGGTAGTCGGGACTGAGGTTGGCGATCTCGTCGATCAGCCCGCCGACCACGACGATGTAGTCGAACTTTGTCGGATCGCCGAGCCGCTCGGTCGGCTGGACCAGCATCCCGCAGCTCGACGCCACCGGCCGCATCAGGTCCGACAGCACGGCCCAGTCGCAGAGGATCGGGCGGCTGCGGTCGCCCTCGTCGGCGGCGAGCCTCAGCACGTCGACGAAGTTGGCGAAGGCGCACAGCGTGAAACGGTGGGCGAGGATGAATCCGACGGACAGGCGCGGTGCCGCGGAGCGGTCCGGGGACCGACCGGCCCTGATGGCGTTCGTCCTGACGGTGTTTGTTCCGATGCTGTTCGTCATCTGGCCTCCGGCGGACGCACCGTCGCACAGGTGACATTAGACTGACGCATCCATTCTGTCCAACGCCTCGGCGCTTTCGGATGCTGTCAGCAGGTTGAACAGCGGGGGTGCCGCCTATCACCTCGCCAAGGAGCACGGCGTCACCAACCTGGCGGTGTCTGTTGCGTGGAGAGGACGAGGGCCGGAGACCACCGCGTTCCGATCATGCGCGGCCGCGTCTCAGGCGAGCGACGGCCGGTCGGCGCGAAAGGGAAACGCATCGACGAAGGGGTCTTCACCACAGATCATCTCCGCAATCATCCGACCGGTCACGGCGGCGAGGGTGAGGCCCTGGTGGCCATGGCCGAAGGCGAACCAAAGTCGCGGATGCTGCGGGGCAGGACCGATGACGGGAAGCATGTCGGGCATGCAGGGGCGCAGACCCATCCAGGGCTCCGGATCCCGCCTGGCGCCCAGAGGGAAAAGGCCGCGGGCCAGCGGCTCGGCCCGGTCAAGCTGGACAGGGGTGCGGCGCGCGTCGGCGTTGGCGAACTCCGCGCCGGTGGTCAGGCGGATGCCACGTTCCATCGGAGCCAACACATAGCCATGCGCCGCGTCCAGGACCGGACGGCCGAGGGTGGCGTCGCCCGACGGTTCGTAGTGCATGTGGTAGCCCCGCTTGACGCCAAGCGGCAGGCGGTATCCGAGCGTGCCGGCGACCACGCCCGACCATGCCCCCAGCGCGAGCACGACCGCCGGGGCCTGGACGGGGCCCACCCTGGACTCGACCGACCATCCTCCCGGAACCGTCCGCAAGGTCAGGCCGTTGCCCGTCAGGAACCGCCCGCCCAGCCGTTCGACCGCAGCCCGCTGGGCGTCGACAAGACGGCCGGGATCCACCACAGCCAGCGGTTCCCTGTAGTGCAGCGCACCCAGAAGCCCCGGGTCGAGGTCCGGCTCCAACGCCCGCAGGCCGGGAGCGTCGAGGCGGTCGGCGACCACCCCGAACCTGCTGGTCAAGGCGGCGGCCTGCCGCAATTCGGCATCCTGCTGGCGCGCCGTCCGGAACAGCTTGAGCCAGCCGGTCGGGCGCAGGAGATCGGCGACTCCCGCAACCTCGGCCAGCCCGCGGGTCTCATCCAGGCAATGCTCGATCAAGGTGGCGTAGGCACGGGCCGCCCGATCATGCCGCACCGGGTGGGAGTGGTGCCAGTAGCGGGCGAGGAACGGGGCGAGCGCCCGGAGGGCGCCCGGGTGGTAATGGACGTCGGTCGTACGGTTCGTCGCGTAGCGCAGCAGGGTCCGGAGGCGGCGCGGAAAGGCGTAGGGGTAGATGGCCTCGCGTTGGATCAGACCTGCGTTGCCGAAGGACGCCTCGCGTCCCGCGGCTCCCCGGCGGTCGACAAGTGCCACCTGCCGCCCGCGCGTCTGCAGATGCAGGGCGACCGCGGTCCCGACGGCCCCCGCGCCCAGCACCAGGACATCGGCCTTCATCGCCGGCCCTCCGCCTGCACCGGATCGAAGGGCCATTTCGGGCGCTTGATCTTCCGGAAGGGCAGGCCGGTGATATCGGCGGGGACGGCGCCGGGTGCTTCGACCATGATGATGCGGGCGGCGATCGGCGCGTAGGCGGCGCGGAAGTGCTGGGATGACTTCACGACGACGAGCTTGCGCCGGGACGGGTCGCAGCCGAGCTGCGTGAACAGGTCGAGGCCGAAGGCTTGGCATCGGAAGCTGGTCAGCACGACCTCGACCCCCTGGCTGGCGACCAGCACGCAATCGCCGAGCTTGGCCGGCGTGCCAGCAAGGCCGGTCATCACCATTTGCGGCCGGCAGGCCCTGACCTCCCAGACGGCATCGACGGGGTCGCCGGACAGCGGGCCGACCTTGCCGCCGACACGAAGGGGCAGGCGGGCCCCCTCACCGGCGTCCATGGCGATCCGCACCGCCCCGGGATCCCAAAGCGGCCCCAGGCAGGCGTCGGTGATGCCGCGCTGGAGGATGCGTCGAAGGATGAAGGTGGCATCGCCCGGAGCGCCGCCGCCGGCGTTGTCGCTGCCGTCGCCGAGGACCACCGTTCCAGGGGTGGCGAGCGCCGAATCGAGGGCTTGATCGATTCCGGGCAACGGCTCGGCCAGGGACTCGCGCAGGGCGAACAGCTCTCCGGCAAGCCGTTTCGCGAGGGTGTCGGCCCGGCTGCCGTCAGGGTCCTGGGCGGCGTCGCTGTAGACCAGCAGCTTCGTTCCCATGTCCGGCGTGTCCCCCCATGAGAAGCCGTGGACGATGGAGATGGAGACGATGCCATCCCGCCCCTCCAGCGTCTTCACGCGGTCGACGAAACCGCGGGCCGGCTCGCGGGTGGTGTGGAGCAGGCCGATCATGCCGGTGTCGGCGACGGCCGCGCGCAATCGCAGCCGGTGGTCGGAAAGCGCGGCGCAGAGATCCACCAGCTCCACCGCACGCTCGGCGATGTCGGTGTGGGGATACTCCTTCCAGCAGATCAGGAGGTCGGCATTGGCCACCATCGCCTCGCTGAGGTGCGTGTGCGGATCAAGCGTCGCCCCGATCACCGCATCCGGGCCGGCCAGGGCACGGGCACGGGCCAGAAGATCGCCCTCGCAGTCGTCGTAGCCGTCGGCCGCCATCGCGCCGTGCAGGCCGAACAGCACGATGTCCACGGGAAGCGCGGCCTGCAGGTCGGCAAGCAGCGCATCACGCAGGCTCTCATAGGCGGATCGGGTCACCAACCCGTTCGGCACGGCGGCGGCGACCAGCCCTTCGATCAGCGTCCAGCCATGCCGTTCCCCCGCCCGGCGCGCGGCCCACAACGGCCCGCTGTGCATCTGCATGCCGTCGGGATGCTGATTGGCCGGGAAGAAGGCCCGTTCGTGAAAACTCGAGACGCCGGTCGGCATCGGCCCGAAGGTGTTGGTCTCGGTCGCCAGCGATCCCGAAAAGACGCGTTTGCCGCTCATTCGCCGGCCCTCCCGGCGGTGGACATGGAAACATCGAGGATCGGCCTGCTCCTCCGGCGCAGAGCCAGCAGCAGAAGGCCGCCGAAGGCGAGACCGGCCGCGATGGCGTCCAGCCCGCCCTGGAGCGATCCCGTGGCGTCGCGGACCGCACCGATGACGGTCGGGCTGAGGAATCCGCCGAGCAGGCCGATGCTGTTGATCAGGGCGATGCCGCCGGCAGCCGCCGTGCCGCGCAGAAGCTCGGCCGGAATGGTCCAGAACACCGTGTAGGCGACGTAGGTCGCCGCCGTCGCCACCGTCAGGGCGGCAAGCGAAACCGGAAGGTTGCCGAGCGTGCCGCCGGTGACCGCCAAGGCCGCCGCGGCGATCAGGCAAGCCCCGACGCTGTAGCCGTAGCGCTCGCCGTTGCGGTCGGACTGCCGTCCGGCGAGCACCATGGCCACCACCGCGACCACATAGGGGACTGCGGACAGGAAGCCGACCGTCATCGTGTCGGCAACGCCGCCCGTACGCAGCAGGGTCGGAAGCCAGAAGCTCACAGCATACAGGCCGGCGATCATGCACAGGTAGGACAGGGCGAGCCCGTAGATCCGCGGGGTGCGGAGGGCCTCCACGAACCGGTGAGGGTGGTGCGCGACGGCGTCCGGCGCCATCTCGGCCATGATCAGCGCCCGTTCCCGCGCGCTCAGCCAAGGCGCCTTGTCCGGTCCGTCGCTGAGATGGAAGAAAAGGACGAGGCCGACAAGGACGCTGGGCAGCCCTTCGGCGAGGAAAAGCCATTGCCATCCGGCCAGACCCAACCCCCCATCGGATGCGGTCATGATGGCGGTGGCCAGCGGGCCACCGACGATGCCGGCCACCGGACCGGCGAGCAGGACGCTCGCCATGACCTGTCCACGCCGCCGCGGCCCGTACCAGAGGGTGAGGTAATACAGCATGCCCGGCCCGAAGCCCGCCTCGAACACCCCGAGCAGGAAGCGCAGGGCGTAGAACGCCTGCTCGTCGCGGACGAACACCATGGCCGCCGACGCGAGGCCCCAGAGGACCATAATGCGGCTCAGGGTGCGACGCGCCCCGATGCGGACCAGCAGCAGATTGCTGGGCACCTCGAGCAGCACGTAGCCGAGGAAGAAGATGCCGGCGCCAAAGCCATACGCCGCGTTCGAGAAGCCGAGGTCGCTTTGCATCTGCAGCTTTGCGAAGCTGATGTTGACCCGGTCGAGATAAGCCAACCCATAGGACAGGATGAGGATCGGCAGGATCCGCCAGCCGATCCTGCGGAAGACGGCGTCCTGTTCCGCCATGGCACGGTCCGGCCCCGGCAGGCCGGGCAATCGTGTCGCGTTTTCCAAACGGGCCTCCACTGGCTGATTTTTGTTCTGTCTGTCGAGAATCCGTGAGGCTGATGTTGCTTACAATGACGGAAAATCCGACAATCCGTTGCGAACAGATCAACGATCCCTGCCAACACCGCCCTCATCCCCATGCCTCTCGGCCCGAGCAGCAAGCAACTCTTCTATTTCATGGCGGTTCTCCGCACCGGATCGATCCGGGGGGCTGCGGAGGTGTGCAACGTCGAACCTTCCGTCATCAGCCGGCAGATCGCCAGCCTGGAGGCGGACCTCGGCGTTCCTTTGTTGGAGCGGCGCGGCCGCGGAGTGGTCCCGACAGAGGCCGCCGACCTCGTCCTGGCCTATTGCCGGGAGCGCAACGCCGGTGACGACGCGTTGCGCGTGCGGCTGACGGAGTTGGAAGGGCTGGGACGCGGGCGCCTGCACGTTATGGTCGGCGACGGTCTGGTCGACGCCTTCATGGAGGGCGTTCTGCTCGCCTTCTGTCGCCGGCATCCGGGGGTGGACGTGACGGTCGAGGTCGGAGGGGCGAGCGATGCCGTCCGGGCCGTCGCCGAGGACCATTGCCAATTCGGCCTGGCCTTTTCGCCACCGGCGAGCGCGGCGGTGCGCGTCATCCGCCAGCGGCCGCAGCCGGTCCACGCCGTCATGGCCCCGGATCATGCCGCCGCCGGCCTGCGGGCTCCCCTCCCGCTGTCGTCCGTCGCCTCCTTTGCCTGCGCTCTCGCCGCTCCCGGAACCGGGCTGCGGACACTCCTCCAAACCGCTGCCGATCTGGAGGGGATCGAACTGCGCCCCTGCTTCGTCGCGAACACGGTGGCGCCGTTGAAACGGTTCGCCTTGGCAGGGCTTGGCGTGACCTTCCTGTCCGCCCATGCGGTCGCCCCCGAACTGGCCGCCGGGCACCTGATCGCCCGTCCCATAGCAAACACCGTCCTGGAGACGAGCCGGGCCTGCCTGATCGTGCGCGACGGACGCAAACTTTCGCAGGCCGGCTCCCGCCTGCTCCAAATGTTCGACGACGCCGGCTTTTTCGCGACCGTCGTGGCCGGTGGGGGAGAGCAGGATGTGTGAGGCGACGTGAGAAACCCCCCGGACCAGAGGAGGAAAAGGCCCCGTCGGCATCGAAACCAGTTGGCGGGCTGGCGGCCGGCTCTACCGCCGGCCAGCCGACCATGATCAGGTCCGGGAGCGCCGCGACCGGTTCCGACATCCAGCCTGCGAGGAGGCCGAGTTGCCGACCAAGGTTTTATGGTTATAGAGCGGGTTCGACATTGATCCGCTTCAGATCATCGCGCATCACGGCGACCAGCCATTCGCAGATCGCCGGCACCACCGGTTGCAGCGGACGGGTTTTCGGCGCGATGAGCGAATGCCAGCGCCCGGTGCATATTTCGCTGGCGCAGGCGCGAACCAGAAGCCCCTCGCAGAGTGCGCGGGACACCACACTGACCCAACCAAGCGCGATTCCCTCGCCATTCTGGGCGGCCTGCAGCGCGACCGAGTAATCCGAGAACAGGTCCCACGTCCCGATACCCTCCAGACGCTCGCGCGGGTTCAGAAGCCGGTTCCAATGCGCCTTGTGTTCGTCGTTCAGGTTCAAGAAGACGTGGCGGTGCGGATCTGCATCCAAGGGGCCTCGCTCGGCCAGATAGGCGGGGCTGCAGACCGGCATGATGATTTCCGGCGCAAAGGGCCAGATGTGATAGCGCGGGTCATCGGCCTCGACAACGCGGGTAGCGATGTCCACGTCAGACGGGGGCTGGCCCAGCATCCCCTGCACCAAATCCAGCCGCAATTCGACATTCGGGAAAGCCACCTTGAAGGCGCGCAGCCGTGGCACCAGCCAATGCGTGGCAAAGGAACTGGAAAAGGACAGGGTGACCCGCGTTTTCGCCACGCGCTGACGCACGGCATCGACCGTGCGATCGATCGCCTCGAGACTGTCGCGCAGGACGGCGAAAATCTCGTCACCCTCGGGGGTCAGAGTGACGCCGGTGGGGGTGCGCTGGAACAGCCGCACGCCCAGCCGATCCTCAAGCTGTCCGACGCTGCGGCTGACGGACGGCTGGGTCACGTTGAATTCCCGCGCCGCGGCTGAAAAGCTGCCCGTCCGGGCGGCGGCCTCGAAGATGAACAGGGTCCGGGCAAGGGGGGCGACGCTGCGCAGGGTCATACGCTCAGCGTATACCCCTTGCAGGTTTTATCAAGCTTCCTGCCCGCGCGCCGCCGGCTCATCCTTGGCCAATGCCCGCCTGGGCACGCCAAGGAGACCCCCCGGACATGCACATCGCGGCCCAGCCCAGCGCCCTGACCTCCGATCCGCTGCTTTCGCCGTTCCGGCTGGGCGGGCTGCTGCTGCGCAACCGCATCATCAGCACCAGCCATGCCTCGATGCTGGATGAAGGCGGTATGCCGACCGAGCGCTACCAGCGTTACCATGAGGAGAAGGCCAAGGGCGGCATCGCCATGACGATGATCGGCGGCTCCGCCATGACCTCGCGCGATTCAAGCTGGGGTGGCGGGCAGCTCAATCTGTCGAGCGACGCCATCCTGCCGCATCTTGGCGCGATGGCGCAGCGCATCCACGGCCATGGCGCCGCAATCATGTGCCAAGTGTCGCATCTGGGGCGGCGGGCGACCGCGCTTGGCAGTGGCTGGTTGCCCGCGATTGCGCCGTCGCGCGTGCGCGAGACGCGGACCCGCAGCTTTCCCAAGGAAATGGACCGCGCCGATATCGACCGTGTCATCGCCGATTACGCCGCCGCTGCACGGCGCTGCCAGCAGGCCGGGCTGGATGGGGTGGAAACGCTGACCGGCGGGCATCTGATGGGCCAGTTCCTGTCGCCCCGCACCAATCTGCGCACCGACGCCTTCGGCGGCTCGACCGGGAATCGCGCCCGCTTCGTGCTGATGGTGCATGAGGCGATGCGCAAGGCCGTCGGTCCGGATTTCGTCATCGGCATCCGATACGTCATCGACGAGGGGGGCGAGGACGGTCTGCACATGGACGAAAGCCTTGAAATCGCTCACATGTTGCAGCGTGAAGGGCATATCGACTTTTTCAACTGCATCTATGGCCGAATGGACAGCGATCGGCTGCTGACGGAACACAACATGCCCGGCATGTTCCAACCCAGCGCGCCATTCCTGACCGAGGTGTGGCGCTTCCGTGCCGAGGTTGGGCTGCCCGTCATGCATGCTGCGGGCATCCGGGACGTGGCGACGGCGCGGCATGTCCTGCGCGAAGGCATCGCCGATCTGGTCGGCATGACGCGGGCGCACATCGCGGACCCGCATCTGGTCGCGAAGATCCAGCGCGGCGAGGAGGATCGCATCCGGCCCTGCGTCGGGGCATCCTATTGCCTGTATCGCAAGGCGCATTGCGTCCACAATCCAGTCACAACCCGCGAAACCACGCTGAGCCACGAGATCACGCCCGCCGATACGCCGCGCCGCGCGGTGGTGGTCGGCGGCGGCCCTGCCGGGATGGAGGCCGCCCGCGTGCTGGCCGAACGCGGCCATCGCGTCACCCTGTTCGAGGCGGGAAGCAGGCTGGGCGGGCAGGTCCTGATCGCAGCCAGCGCCGAAGGGCGGCGGGATCTTCTGGGCATTACCGAGTGGCGCCGGGGCGAACTTGAGCGGCTGTCGGTGGACATTCGCCTGAATGTCTATGCCGGACCCGCCGAGATCACCACCGAAGACCCGGACATCGTCATCGTCGCCACCGGCGGCGTCCCTGACCTGGACTGGCTGGACGGTGGCGAGCATTGCGCCAATGTCTGGGACCTGCTGTCCGGCCAGGTTCCGGCGCAGGATGATGTGCTGATCTATGACGGCACCGGCCGGCAGGCCGCGCCGTCCTGCGCGCTGAAGCTGGCGGCGGCGGGAAAGACCGTGACCTTCGTCACGCCCGATGCCGCCGCAGCGGTCGAGATGCCGTATCAGGACACCTCCAGCTTCCGCAAAAGGCTGTACCAGCAGGGCATCACGCCCCTGGTCGATCACCGCCTGATCCGGGTGCGCCGCGAGGGCAACCGCCTTGCCGCCCTCCTGCGCAACGAAATGACGGATCAGGAGCGCGTGATCGTCACCGCCCAGGTCGCGGTCGAACACGGCACGCTGCCGATGGACGAACTGTTCCAGGACCTGCGCGCCGCATCCCTGAATGACGGGATCACCGACATCGACCGCCTGCTGGCGGGGCAGCCCCAGGATTTGCAGCCGGGCCGTTTCGCCCTGCATCGCATCGGCGATGCCGTGGCCAGCCGCGATCTGCATGCCTCGATCCTCGACGCCTACCGCCTGTGCAGCCAGCTTTAACCACACCAGCGTTCATCGGCCGCTGCGAAGGAGATTTTGCAACAGCATCACTCCCATGGGGATGAAATGCTGATCCGTCCGAGCCGGAGCTGCGACATAACGTAGCGTTTTGCGCCATAACGGCCGGATCTTCGATGGCCTGCTTTTGTCCGGGGAAAGATCCGGTTGACGGTGAGAGCCGTTGGGTCTTCAATTGATAATGCAAGTCATTCGCAACTAGGTACCTGCAAAATGCACACTTTCACCGGCGTGGCCGTTGCCGCGCTCGCCCTCGCTTTGTCTTCGGCAGCCGTCGCCAAGGAATACCCGATCGGCAAGCCTCAGGAGAAAGCGGGCATGGAAATCGCCGCGGTTTACCTGCAGCCGATCGAGATGGAGCCCGCGGGCATGATGACCCCGGCCAAGGACGCCGACGTCCACATGGAGGCGGACATCAAGGCGACCAAGAGCAATGTCAATGGTTTCGCCAAGGGTGACTGGGTTCCCTACCTCGTCATCAGCTATGAAGTGACCAAGGATGGCCAGACCGTCGCAAAGGGCGACTTCATGCCGATGGTCGCCAACGATGGCCCGCATTACGGCGAGAACGTGAAGCTGGCCGGTCCTGGCAAATACACGGCCATTTTCCATATCTCCCCGCCGACCGCCTCCCACGGCAACCATTTTGGACGTCACGTGGACAAGGAAACCGGCGTCAAGCCGTGGTTCGAACCGTTCACCGTATCCAATGATTTCGTCTACACCGGAACGGGCAAGAAGGGTGGCTACTAAGCGGCACATCGTGCGGACATGGGCTTTGCGCCCATGTCTGGCACTCGCCACGGCCCTCGCCTTGAGCGCTGCGGCGTCGCCGACGCTGGCTGGCGACGATCCCTCATTCATCATCGAATTCAACGATGGAACGATGAGCCCACAACGCCTGGAGGTGCCTGCCGACACGCGCTTCGAGCTGAGGCTGGTCAACAAGGGTAGGACTCCGGCGGAATTCGAGAGTCTGCCTTTGCGCAAGGAGAAGGTGCTGGCCCCGGAATCGGAGTCCTTCATGGTCATCAAAGGCCTGGATCCCGGGGAATATCCATTCTTCGACGATTTCCACCCGGAAGCGCCTCCGGCGGTTTTGGTCGCCAAGTAACGTCGGCGCGGGAGGACTGAAGGGATGAATGCACAACTTGGCGCAATCGCCTTTGTCGTATGGCGGGAAAGCGTGGAGGCGCTGCTGGTCATCAGCATTCTCGATTCCTGGCTGGTGGCCCAGGTCGCCGATCCGCGACGTCCACGCGGCTTTCTCTGGAGCGGTGTGGCCGCCGGTCTCGCCGTCGCGTCGCTCCTCGCCGTTGCGCTCACCGGCTTGGGCGACGTGCTTTCGGACGATGCGCAGCAGGTCTATCAAACGGTCACCGTGCTCATCGCCGCCGCCCTCATCATCCAGATGTTGGTGTGGATGCACCGCCACGCCCGCACCATGAAACGAAACCTGGAGACCGCCTTGGATGCGGCGGTGGAACGGCGGAAATTGTGGGGCGTGTTTGTTCTCGCCCTCATCGCGGTGGCCCGCGAGGGCAGCGAGATGGTGATTTTTCTTTACGGCATGCTGTCGGCCGGTGCGGGCGGCTCGCTGGCCAGCGGCGTCGTTGCTGCCCTGGTTGGGGTTGGCATGACGATGCTGACTTATGGGCTGCTGCGTCTGGCCGGCAAGCGGATGCCCTGGCGGCTGTTTTTCAGCATCACCGAGGTGATGCTGATGTTCCTGGCGGCCGCGCTGTTGATGACCGGCATCGACGGCCTGATCGATCTGGGCATCCTGCCCAAGCTTTCGCGTGGATTGTGGAACACCTCCCGGGTCATCCCGGACGGTGGCGCCGGCGGAGGCTTCATCTCCGCGCTGACCGGATACCGGGCGCAGCCCAACCTGATGGAATTGATCGCTTACGCGGCCTATTGGGCGGCGGTTCTCTGCCTGCTCTACCCCCGGCGGCCGTCAAGCAGAACGTCCACCGCCTGACGGACCTCCTCCGGGCGGTCCGCCGCCCCGGCATGTTCCCAGTCCATGTCAACGAAGACGCCAACCATGAGCTTGGAAATTGGCATCTCCGGCAGTGCCCGGAAGGATGCGGCCCCGGCACCGGACGGACGTCCCCGTCTGGTGCAGGTGATCGAATCTCTCTTCGTCGCGCATCGCCGCCACGTGAAGTGGCTTCAGGCGGCGATGCTCCTCGTGTTCCTGATCGTCGTCGCCTTGCCGGCGCTGTTGCCCGAACCGGGCCCGGAAGCGACCGCGTGGAGCGATCCACGGCTGGCGCTCAAATATCTGCTCTGGGGCATCTGGTTCCCCCTGGTGTTCCTGTCGGTCATCATTGTCGGGCGGCTGTGGTGCGGGGTGCTCTGCCCCATGGGCGCGGCGTCCGAATTCGCCAATCGTTTTGGTCTGCAACGTGCCATTCCCGCCTGGATCCGTTGGGAAGGGACGCCGGCCATCAGCTTCATCGTGACGACGCTGCTCGGTCAGACACTCGGTGTGCGGGATCACCCGGAAACGGCGGCGGGGCTCTTTGGCTTCACCATGGTGCTGGCGATTCTGACCGGGCTGGTCTATGGGCGCGGCAAGCGGGTGTGGTGCCGCCATTTGTGTCCTATCGGACGGGTGCTGGGCTTGTACTCGCGCCTCGGCGCCGTGCAGTTCACCCCGCGCCGGCGCCTGCCCGGCAACGGAGAGTACACCGAACGCGGTGTCTGCCCGACGATGATCGATACCGCCCGCAAGACCGAATCCCGCCACTGCATCGCCTGTTTCCGCTGCGTTAATCCCGCCGCCGCAGGAGGGGTGAAGCTCGAACTCCATCATCCGGGCAAGGAGGTCGAAACGATCCGCGAGCACCATGCAAACAAAGCCGAGGCATGGTTCCTCTTCCTCGACACCGGCGTGGCACTCGGCGGCTTCCTGTGGCTGGTGTTGCCCCTGTACCAGGACATGCGCCAAGCCTTGGGCGAATGGGCAATCGACCATGGCTGGGACTGGCTGACCGGGATCGGTCCGTCCTGGCTGATGGTCGTCCATCCCGAGCGCGGCGAGACCTTCCTGTGGCTCGACTTCTTCACGATCGTCAGCTTTATGCTGGGCTGCATGCTGGTGTTGACGGTGATCCTGGGAGCGATCACCGCCCTGACCGCCAAGCTGGCCCGCCGGGCCGGTGCCAAGGGCTCCTTCGGTCGGTGCTTTACCGAGTTGGGCTATCAATACTCTCCAGTTGCCTTGATCTCGCTGTTCATTGGCCTCGGTGCAGAATTGCTGACACCGCTGCGCTCCTGGCCTTTCGGAGACTTCGGCGTGCATGCCATTCGCGGCGGCTTCTTCGTCATGGGGATCGTCTGGAGCGTGTTGTTGGGCTGGCGCATCTTGGAGCGGCAGGGCGTTCCCGCCATCAAACGCAGTCTCCCGCTTCTGCCTGGACTGGTCGGCAGTCTGCTGGTCGGCATTGGCTGGTGGCCGGCCATTTTCGGTCTGTGATCGCGGCGTTCACCAAGCAGGTGAGGCGATCGTGTCCCTGGGCATGGTGCAGGAGCCGGGTCGCTCATTTTTGGTTTCCGGCGGGTCTGGCCGGGATGGTTGGGGCGGCCACGGCGGGCAGGCCGGCGAGGGGATCATCGCCGGGTGGAGCGATGGCTTCCGGCGTCATGCAGCGGACCCGCCGGGCGGCCCATTCATCGTTCCGCTCCAAGAGGCCGGTTCCGCCTTCAGCAGGCTGACGATGGCGTCGGCGATCATCCGCTTGTGGCGGGCGCGGGTGTCGTCGGCGGTCAGGTCCTGGTGGAAAATCAGGTTGAAGGTGTGGCGGTTCGACACCCGGAAGAAGCAGAAGGCGCTGATCATCAAATGCAGGTCGATCGGCTGGACGTCGGCCTTGAACACGCCGTCCGCCCGGCCGCGTTCCAGGATGCGGGCGATGGTGTCGATGACGGTGACGTTCAGGTTGCGGATCGCCTTCGACTGCTTCATGTGCTCGGCACGGTGGATGTTCTCGATGCTCACCAACCGAATGAAGTCCTCGTGCTGCTCCTGGTAGTCGAAGGTGAAGTCGGTCAGGGCGCGGATCGCCGCCTCCGGATCGAGATCCTGGAGGTTCAACTTGTTCTCGATGGCGCGGATGTCGCCGTAGACCTTCTCCAGGACGGCAAGGTACAGCTCCTCCTTGCCGCCGAAGTAATAATAGATCATGCGCTTGGTGGTGCGGGTGCGCGCGGCGATGGCGTCGACCCGGCCGCCGCTGAAGCCCAGCGAGGCGAACTCCTCGGTCGCCACCTCCAGGATGTCCTGGCGGGTGCCTTCGGGATCGTTCTTGCGGCTCGGCTTCGGGCCGGAGGTTCGCGTGGGTTTCCGGCCCGTTTCGGTCGCGTCCGCGGTCATGCCGTCTTCCATGCTCTTGCGGCGCGCTGGCGCCCCCGCCGGTGGTAATGAACGAACCGGACCAAAAGCTCAATGGCGGAATGGGCGCCGGAGAATCGGCCACGCCGGCCCTGCGGGAAACCGCAAGGCCGCCGTGGCCGTTCCGCCCCGATCGCGGGTCAGTTGGAGGCGCGCTTCTTCTCCAGCGTCGCGTAGGTCTGGCTGACCAGGGCGTCGCCGATCTCGGTCTTGTACTTGTCGACCACCGGCTTGACCTTCTCGCGGACCTTGGCCAGCTCGTCGGCCGGCAGCTCGTCGATGACCATGCCCTTGGCCTTCAGCGAGGCGAGCGCTTCGGCCTCCTGCCCACGCGACAACTGGCGCTGGAAGACGGTCGCCTCGGCGGCGGCGCTCTGGAACAGCGCCTTCTCGTCGGCGTTCAGGGTGTCCCAGAACTTCTTCGAGACGATCAGCGACTGCGGGTTGTAGATGTGCCGCGTCAGCGTCATGTATTTCTGGACTTCGTTGAACTTGGTCAGCTCGATGGTCTTGGCCGGGTTCTCCTGGCCGTCGACGGTGCCGGTCTCCAGCGCGGTGTAGAGTTCCGGGAAGGCCAGCGGCACCGGGTTGGCGCCCAGCGCCTTGAAGATGTCGATGTAGATCGGCGTCTGGATCACGCGGATCTTCAGGCCGGCAATGTCGGCGGCGGTCTTCACCGGGCGCCGGTTGTTGGTCAGGTTGCGGAAGCCCAGGTCCCAGAAGCCCAAGCCCACCAGCCCCTTTTCCGGCAGCTTGGCCATCAGCTGCTCGCCGACCGGGCCGTCGAGCAGGGTGTCGGCCTCCGCGGCGTTGTTGAACAGGAAGGGCAGGTCGACCAGCGCGAACTCCTTGGCCTGGGACACCAGGATGCCGGCGTTCATCACCGACATCTCGACGATGCCGCCCTGCAGCGCCGAGACGGTCTGCACGTCGCCGCCCAGCGTGCCGCCGGGGAACAGCTTGACCTTGATCTTGCCGCCGCTCTTGGCCTCGACGATGTCGGCGAACTTCTGGGCGCCCTGGCCCTGCGGGTGCTCCTTGACGTTCTGGAAGGCGAACTTGACCGACCGGTCCTTGAACTCCGCGGCGGCGGCGCTGCCGGCGGCGAGGATGAGACCGGGCAGGATCAGGCCGGCCAGCAGGGATTTCACGCGCGACGTCATGGTTTCCTCCGTTTGTTGCCCTGGGCGGGCATTGAACTCTTCGTTTTGGACAAGGCGTTCAGTGGCTGAACCACGCGGCCGGCACCATCACCAGCGACGGGAACAGGGTCAGCAGAAGCAGGACGACAAGCTGCACCAGCATGAAGGGCCAGACACCGCGCACCACCTCCTCCATCTTCACCTTGGAGACGCCGCAGACGACGTTCAGCACGGTGCCGACCGGCGGGGTGATCAGGCCGATCGCGCAGTTGATGATGAACAGCACGCCGAAATAGACCGGGTCGATGCCCGCCGCCTTGCACACCGGCACGAAGATCGGCGTCAGGATCAGGATGGTTGGCGTCATGTCCATCGAGGTGCCGATCGCCACCACCAGCGCCATCATCGCCAGCAGCAGCAGAGTCGGGCTGCCCATCAACGGTGTCAGCAGCGAGGTCACCATGCCCGGCAGGTCGGCCACCGTGATCAGCCAGGACGTCACCAGCGCCGCCGCCACCAGGAACATGACGACGCTGGTCGTCTTCGCCGCGCCGACCAGGGCCGGGTAGATGTCGGCGACGCTCATCTCGCGGTAGACCACGACGGCGACGAACAGCGAGTAGACCGCGGCCACCACCGCCGCCTCGGTCGGGGTAAAGACGCCGAGCTTCAGGCCGACGATGATGATCACCGGCAGCATCAGCGCCCACACGCCCTCACGCAGGATGGCCAGCACCTCGCGGCCCGACCGGCGCGGCGGCGGCACCAGCGTCTCGCGGCGTGACACGTACCACCAGGCGCCGCACAGCCCGGCCGCCAGCAGGACGCCGGGGAAGATGCCGGCCAGGAACAGCTTGGTAACCGACACGTTGCCGGCGACGCCGTAGATGACGAAGCCGATCGACGGCGGGATGATCGGCGCGATGATGGCGCTGGCCGAGATCAGCCCGGCGGAGCGCGAGCGGTCGTGCCCGGCGGCGACCATCATCGGCACCAGCAAGGTGGCCAGCGCCGCGGCGTCGGCGACGGCGGAGCCGGACAGGCTGGCCATCACCGTGGCGGCGAGGATGGCGACGAAGCCCAGCCCGCCCTTGAGATGGCCGACCAGCGCCATCGCCAGATTGACGATGCGCTTGGCCAGGCCGCCGGTGTTCATCACCTCGCCGGCCAGCATGAAGAAGGGCACCGCCATCAGCGGGAAGCTGTCGGCGCCGTTGATCAGGTTCTGCGCGATGATCTGGGCGTCGAACAGGTCGAGATGGACCATCAGCGCCACGCCGCACAGCAGCAGCGCGTAGGCGATCGGCATCCCGATGGCCATGGCCCCCAGCAGGGAGCCCAGGAAAATGGTGATGGGCATGACCGGGGCTCCTCAGCGGCGGGCGGTGTGGGGGCTGGCGATGTGGGGGTTGGCGGCGTGGGCCGACAGCGAGCGATGGCCGCCGGTGTGACCGTCATGCGCCGCGTCTTCCGGCAGATCCTCGCTCTCGGCGACCATGACGAGGTCGGCGTCGGTGGCCCGGCCGGTCAGCACGCGGTACAGCTCGACCAGCAGGATGACACCGGTCGACAGGCCGAAGACGACGCCGGAGCCATAGAGCCAGCCCATCGACAGGCCGGTGGCCGGAGCCTGGGTGCCGAGGTTGATCAGCGTCTGCGCCCAACTGCCCTGGAGCACCAGCCACGTGATGTACAGCATGATCCCGTAGCTGAGCGCGGCGCAGACCGTCTTGCCGGCCCGTGGCAGCCGCACCACCAGCGCGTCGAAGCCCAGATGGGCGCGTTCGTGCAGCGCCAGCGTGGCGCCGAGGAAGCACATCCAGACGAAGAACAGCCGCGACAGCTCCTCCGACACCGTGATGCCGCTGTTGAAGCCATAGCGCAGGACGACGTTGCCGAACACCAGCACGACCATGCCGGCGAGGCAGAGCGCCATCAGAACCTTCAGAAGGGTGAAATAAGCCCCGACCAGCCTTGTCATGCGGTCCTCCCCGGGCCGGCCTCTGCGGGGCCAGCCTCTTGTGTGGCGTCTCTAACGGTGGCGTTCAGTATCAGACGGCCCAGTATCAGACAGGGGTCATCGACGCGAAATGGGCGTGAATGCGTTCGGCATCGGGGGAAACTCCGGTGAACAGGCGGAAGGCGTCCACCGCCTGGAACACCGCCATGCCGCCGCCGTCGGCTGTCCGGCAGCCGCGGGCGCGCGCGGCACGCAGCAGCTCGGTCTCCAGCGGGAAATAGACGATCTCCGCCACCCAGAGCCGTTCGTGCAGCAGTTCCGCCGGCAACGGCAGGCCGGGGAACTTCGCCATGCCGGTCGGCGTGGCGTGGATCAGCCCGTCCGCGGCGGCCATGGCGGGGCCGAGCGTGTCGATGGCCGCCGCACGGCCGGCGCCGAAGCGGGCGTTGAGCTGGTCGGCCAGCGTGGCGGCGCGCGCCGGGTCGGCGTCGAAGATGTCCAGCCGGCCAGTACCGAGATGGAAGGCGGCGTGACCGACCGCGGCCCCGGCCCCGCCGGCGCCCAGCAGCACCACGCGGTCCATCGGCACGGGTCCGAGGCCGCGGCGGAAGCCCTCGGCGAAGCCGGAGCAATCGGTGTTGTGGCCGACCCGCTTGCCGTTCGCCAGGACGACGGTGTTCACCGCGCCGATGGCGCGGGCGTCGTCGGACAGCTCGTCGAGCAGCGGGATGATCGCCTGCTTGCACGGGTAGGTGACGTTCAGGCCGGTGTAGCCCAGGCGCTCGGCCCCCGACAGCAGCTCCGGCAGCGCGTCGATGCCGAGCCCGAGCCGGTCGAGGTCGATCAGCCGGTAGATGCAGCGCAGCCCCAGCGCGTCGGCCTCGCGTTCGTGCATCGCCGGGGTGCGCGACGCCTGGATGCCGGCGCCGATCAGCCCGACGAGGATGGACGGGGCGGCGGCGCTGGACATGGCGGTGCGGGACGTGTCGGTGCGGGCGAGGGCGTTCATGCTGCGGTCGTCTCCAGCAGGCGGGCCATGCGGTGCAGGGCCAGCGTGTAGCCCTGGGTACCGAAGCCGCAGATCACCCCGGCCGCCACCCGCGACACGTAGGAGAAATGGCGGAATTCCTCGCGCCGGTGGATGTTGGAGATGTGGACCTCCAGGATGGGGAAGGCGCAGGCCGACAGCGCGTCCATCAGCGACACCGAGGTGTGGCTCAGGCCGGCCGGGTTGATGACCAGCCCGGCGACCGTCTCGCGCGCCTCATGGATCCAGTCGATCAGCGCATGTTCGGCGTTCGACTGGCGGATCTCGACGGCAAGGCCCAGCGTCTCGCCGGTGCGGCGGCAGTCGGCCTCGACATCGGCCAGGGTTTCGTGGCCGTAGATGTGCGGCTCGCGCTTGCCCAGCAGGTTCAGGTTCGGTCCGTTCAGGACCAGGATAGGGCGGTTCATGATGGCGTCTCCAAACAAACGCACTGGATCGTACATTTTCAGTCGAGATACAGCTCGGGCGTGGCGCCCTCGCGCAGTTGGGCCTGCACGGCCATGCGCACCGCGGCGTTGACCGCGCCGAACTGCCGGTAGTGGCCGCGGCGCTCCACCACTTCGAAGAAGAAGCGGTCGGCGAAGCTGTCGGTGTAGGCATGCAGGAACTCGCCGCCCCCGTCCCCTTGGCCGTCGCGGTCGTAGAGCAGTTCGCACCGCTTCAGCGCCTCCAGCGCCGCGTCGTCCAGCGGGTGCTTGACCGCGAGGTCGTCGTAGTAGTTTGCCGGGATCGGCAGGAAGGGCGCGCCGGTGGCCAGACGCTCCTCGACCAGCGCCGCCGCATCGGGGGCGGCAAAGGCGACATGGTGGACGCCGGCCCCCGATGTTGCGCTGACGAAGCGGCCGGTGGCGGTGCGCCGGCTTTCCGAGATGTTCAGCGGCAGGCGCACGCCGCGCCCGGCCTCCGCGTCCGGGCTGACCAACGCCCGGCTGCGGATCAGGCCATAGGGGTCGGGCAGCTCCCACAGCGTTTCCGGCACGAAGCCGAACACCGTGCGGTAGAACAGCACGAAGCTGTCCATCCGGCCGAAGGGCAGGGCCTGGGCGATGTGGTCGATGCCGGTCAGGGCCAGGGGGCCTTCCGCCGCGCCGTCGTCCGCGAACAGGTGGAAGTCGTCCTCCCAGATGCTGCGGTGGGCGTCCTTGTCGTCGACCAGACAGATCAGCGTGCCGTCCGGCGCGCGCACCGCCGGGATGTGGCGTTCGCCGTCGCCGACCCGCTCGCGCCACAGCACGCAACGCAGCGCCTCGGCGCGGGCGATGGCGCGGGCCGCGTCGTCGACCTTGAAGGCCATTGCGCAGACCGAGGGACCGTGCATCTGGAAATGCTCCGACGCCGCGGAATCCTCTTCGCTGTTCAGCACCAGATTGACGCCGCCCTGGCGGTAGAGGTCGACCGCCTTGGAGCGGTGGCGCCCGGCGTGGCGGAAGCCCAGTGAGCCGAGCAGCGCGGCCAGCCGGTCGCGCGCCGTGGCGTCGACGGCGAATTCCAGGAACTCCACCCCATGGCAGACCGGAGCCGCCGGCAGGCCGGGGCCATGGCCGGCTTCCGCCTCGATGTGGATGAGGGAGCGCAGCCCGTCGAGCGCGGTCATCCGGGCCGGCGCGGCGCGGAACTCGTCGTTGAAGATCTCCAGCGACAGCGGTCCGCTGTAGCCGGACGCCAGCACCGCGGTCAGGAACTCCGTCACCGGCAACTGCCCCTGGCCCGGGAAATTGCGGAAATGGCGGCTCCACGACAGCACGTCCATCGACAGCTTCGGCGCGTCCGCCAACTGGACGAAGAAGATCTTCTCCCCCGGCAGATCGGCGATGCCCGAGGGGTCGTCGTCCAGCGCCAGCGTGTGGAAGCTGTCGACGATCAACCCCAGCGCCGGGTGGTCGGCGCGCTGCACGATGTCCCAGGCCTGGCGCCAGCGGTTGACGTGGCGCCCCCAGGCCAGCGCCTCATAGCCGACGCGCAGGCCCCGGCGCTGTGCCCGGTCCGCCATCTCGGCCAAGTCGGTGGCGGCGCGGGCCGGGTCGTCGATGGCGTGCGGCTGCACGTTGGAGCAGACCAGCACCAGATCGGTGCCCAGCGCCTGCATGACGTCGAACTTGCGCTCCGCCCGGTCCAGGTTGCGGGCGCGGATCGGGTCGGGCATCGCCTCGAAATCGCGGAAGGGTTGGAACAGGACGATCTCCAGCCCCAATCCCTCGGCGATGCGGCGGACATCGGCGGGCGAGCCGTCGAAGGTCAGCAGGTCGTTCTCAAAAATCTCGACCCCGTCGAAGCCGATGGCCGCCGCGGCCTCAAGCTTCTCCGGCAGGGTGCCGCTGAGCGAAACGGTGGCGATCGACTTCCTGAAGGTGAAGACGCTGGACGGCATGGGAGCCCTTTCGGCAGCGGCGAGGTTCGTTGTTAACAACAAACGTACCAGTTCGTACATTTCGCCGCAAGACGCTTTGCTTACAAATTGTCTCTTCGGCGGAATGTTGGCGGGCTGCGTTGCGTCCGCCCGAGCGGCGCCACGCTGCAAACCGAGGCAACGCGATGTTGGAGGGAGACCCGAGGTGCCGACCGTCGTGTGTCCGACGGTTCTTGTCCGATGGATCTGGCAAAGGCCCGCCTTGACGATTAGCTTGTAAAGCAAACAGTCGAAGATCGCCCCGGCAGCCAATTGCTGCTGGCGCGTGGGAAGGGACCGGAAGCGATGTCGAAAGCGATGCGCATCCATCAGGGAAGCTTCGGCCGCGTCGCCCTGCTGGACATGGACAACGCGCTGATCCATCACGCGCATCCCCATTGCCATGTGCTGATCAAGGCGTCCGGCGCCGACACCCGCTTCGCGGTGGGGGAGCAGCTTTATCCGCTGCGCGATGACACCGCGGTGCTGGTCAACAGCTGGGAGGCCCATTCCTACGCCCATCAGCCGGGCGCCCCGCGCACCGTCATCCTGGCGCTGTACATCGAGCCGCGCTGGCTCGGCGCCATGCAGCGGGAACTCAACGCCAGCGGCAACCCCGGATTCTTCGCGCAGTCCTGCGGCGAGCTGACGCCGCACATCCGCCGGCTGGCCGATCGCATGGCGGCGGAACTGCTGTACGACGATCCGTCGGGCGAGCGGATGGAAGAGGCGCTGTTCGACCTGATGATCGCCATCATCGACCGCTTTTCCGAATGGCGGACGCTGGGCGGAACGCGTTACGCCGCACCGGCGGCCGGCGACTTCCGCATCCGTCAGGCCATCCGTTTCATGAAGGGGTCCTTGGGCGAGGAATTCGACGCCGGCCGCGTCGCCGCCGCCGCCGGCCTGTCGCGCGCCCATATGTTCCGGCTGTTCCAGCAGACGATGACGATCACCCCGGCGCTCTATTTCAACGTGCTGCGGATGGAGGCGGCCATCGCCGCCATGGCCACCGGGCTGGAGAGCGCGACCGACGTGTCCGGCCGGCTCGGCTTTTCGGCGCCCAGCCATTTCAGCCGCTTCTTCCGCAACCACCAGGGGGTGACGCCCACCGAATACCGGCGGGTCGTCAATCTGGTGGACCGGCCGGGCGGGGAGCGGCCGGAAATTGGACATGCGTGAAAATGAGACGCTAGGGTAAATCGCGACACTCCACGGTAAAAGCTTTGCGTGGCGAACGGTCTAGTCTTCCCCGGTAACGGGAGGATGACGATGACGGCCACGCAGACCGTTGAAGTTAAAGGCGATCCGGCGCCGTTGGCGGCGCCTCTGGTCGGCCGCGCGATGCCGCGGGTCGAGGATGCGGCGCTGCTGACCGGCGTCGCCCGCTATGCCGACGATCTGCCGGTGAAGCCCGGCACCCTGCATGCGGCGATCTTGCGTTCGCCGCACGCCCATGCCGAACTGCTGGATATCGACTTCGCCGCCGCCCTGGCGGTTCCCGGCGTCGCCGCCGTGGTGACCGGGGCCGACGCCAAGCGCCACGCCAGCGCGTTCCTGGTCGGCGTGCGCGCGCCGATGGAGCATTGGTGCCTCGCTATCGACCGCGTGCGCCATGTCGGCGAACCGGTGGCGGTGGTGCTGGCCGACAGCCGCTATCAGGCGGAGGATGCGCTCGACCGCATCGAGGTGCGCTATCGGCCGCTGCCGCCGGTGACCTCGATTGCCCAGGCTTTGGGAGAAGGGGCGCTGGCGGAGGGGTCGGAGCCGCTGCACCCGGCGGTGGGGTCC
Organism: Azospirillum sp. TSO35-2; assembly: GCF_003116095.1. Lineage (GTDB taxonomy): Bacteria > Pseudomonadota > Alphaproteobacteria > Azospirillales > Azospirillaceae > Azospirillum. Next base: position 887,909 of record NZ_LGRA01000008.1, on the reverse strand, counting down.
AACCTCGTCAACAGCCGCAGCTTCCGCTACGGCGATCCCGAGGCCGCCTTCGCCCGCGCCACCCGCACCGTGTCGATCGAGGTCGAGTATCCCCGCAACTCCTGCACGCCGATGGAATGCTTCGTCGTCCTCGCCGACTACGACGCGGCCGAGGACGCCTATGAGGTGCTGTCGAACTTCTCCGGCCCCTTCGCCGTCCATCCGGTGATGGCGCGCGCGCTGAACGTGCCGGGGTCGCGGCTGCGGCTGAAGACGCCGCCCCATTCCGGCGGCAGCTTCGGCAACAAGCAGGCGGTGTTCCCCTATGTCGTGCTGATGGGGCTGTGCGCCCGCGTCGCCGGGCGGCCGGTCAAGTGGGTGGAGGACCGGCTGGAGCATCTGATGGCCGCCACCTCCGCCACCGCGCGCCGCATGCGCATCGAGGCGGCGGTGGAGCCGGACGGCCGGGTGCTGGCGCTGCGCATGGAGCAGACCGAGGATTGCGGCGCCTATCTGCGGGCACCGGAACCGGCGTCGCTCTACCGCAACCACGGCAACCTGACCGGCGCCTACGACATTGCCCATCTGGCGGTGACCAACCGCATCGTCGTCACCAACAAGACGCCGACCGGCCTCAACCGCGGCTTCGGCGGCGGGCAGCTCTATTACGGGCTGGAGCGGCTGATGAACCGGGTGGCGGCGGAGCTTGGGCTGGATCCGCTCGACGTCATCCGCCGCAATCTGGTGGCGGCCGAGGCGATGCCCTACCGCACCGCGTCGGGCGGGACGCTCGACAGCGGCGATTACCGGGCGACGCTGGAGCAGGCGGTGCGCGACGGCGGGCTGGAGGCGCTGAAGGCACGGCGCGACGCGCTGCGTGCCGAGGGGCGGCTCTATGGCATCGGCTATGCCGCGGTGGTGGAGCCGTCGATCTCCAACATGGGCTACATCACCACCGTCCTGACCGCCGAGGAGCGGCGCAAGGCCGGGCCGAAGAACGGCGCCCAGGCGACCGCCAGCGTCGCGGTCGATCCCACCGGCGGCGTGTCGGTGACGGTGGCGTCGGCGCCGCAGGGGCAGGGGCATCGCACCGTGCTGGCCCAGGTGGTGGCCGACGTCTTCGGCCTGCGGTTCGAGGACATCCGCGTCAACACCGACCTCGACACCGGCAAGGACGCCTGGTCGATCGCGTCGGGCAACTATTCCAGCCGCTTCGCCGGGGCGGTGGCGGGGGCGGCCCAGGTGGCGGCGACCCGGCTGCGCGGCCGGATGGCGGCGCTGGTCGCCGGTTTGCTGAACTGCCGGGCGGCGGATGTGCGCTTCGCCGGCGGCCGGGTCTTTTCCGACGCCAACCCGGACAACGGCTTGTCCTTCTCCCGCGTCGCCGCCGCCGGCCACTGGGCGCCCGGCACGCTGCCGGACGGGCAGGAGGCGGCGTTGCGCGAAACCGCCTTCTGGACGCCGGAGCCGCTGAAGGCACCGACCGACGCCGACCACATCAACAGCTCCGCCTGCTACGGCTTCATCTTTGACTTCTGCGGGGTGGAGATCGACCGGACGACGGGGGCGCCGCGGATCGACCGCTACGTCACCATGCACGACGCCGGCCGGCTGCTGAACCCGCTGCTGGTCGAGGGCCAGATCCTCGGCGGCTTCGCCCACGCCGTCGGCACCGCCCTGTTCGAGGAATACGCCTATGGCGACGACGGCCGGTTCCTGTCCGGCACCTTCGCCGACTATCTGGTGCCGACCGCCTGCGAGGTGCCGGTGCCCGTCATCCTCCACCGCGAAAGCCCGTCGCCGGTGACGCCGCTCGGCGCCAAGGGGGTGGGAGAGGGGAACTGCATGAGCACTCCGGTCTGCCTCGCCAACGCGGTGGCGGACGCGCTGTCCGGCGTGGCGGTGGGCGGGTTGCCGCCGTTGCCGCCCTCCTTGCCGCTCACCCCGGCCAAGCTGGCGGCGCTGATCCATCCGCCGGAACCGCCGCGCCCGGCGCCCGCAACCGGCGCCTCCGCGTCCCCGATGCCGGCCGCCGTGCCGGGCGGGCGCGGCCTGACCGGCGAGGGCAGCCGCGAGGTGCCGGCGACGCCCGAACAGGTCTGGGCCATCCTGCTCGATCCCAAGGAGCTGGCGGCGCTGCTGCCCGGCTGCGAGGCGCTGGAGCTGGTCGGTCCCAACGCCTACCGGGCGGAGGTGGTGGTCGGCATCGGCCCGGTGCGCGGCCGCTACACCGCGGAGGTGGCGCTGTCCGACCTCGACCCGCCCAACGCGCTGACCCTGACCGGCAGCGGCACCAGCGCGCTGGGGTCGGGCAGCGGCACCGGGCATGTCACGCTGGAACCCACGGCGACCGGCACCCGCGTCACCTACCGCTACGGCGCGTCGGTCGGCGGCAAGGTCGCCGCGGTCGGCGGCCGGATGCTCGACAGCGCGTCCCGCCTGCTGATCGGGCAGTTCTTCGAAAAGCTGGTGGCGCGGGCCGGCGGCCCCGCGGCCTCCGCCCGGCCTCCGTCGCTCCTGGTCCGCCTGCTGCGTCTTCTGGGGCTCACCCGATGAAACCCGCGTCCTTCGACTATCTGCGGCCGGCGACGGTCGCCGACGCGCTGGCGGCGCTGGCGGCCGGGGGCGACGACGCCCGCGTGATCGCCGGCGGCCAGTCGCTGATGCCGATGCTGAACATGCGGCTGGTCCAGCCGCGCCTGCTGATCGACCTCGGCCGGCTGGAGGAACTGCGCAGCCTGCGCGCCGAGGATGGCTGGCTGACCGTCGGCGCCGCCGTCACCCAGGCCGAGGTGCTGGCCCGCCCGACCCTGGCGCGCGAGGTGCCGCTGCTGGCCGCCGCCCTGCCGTGGGTCGGCCATGTGCAGACCCGCAACCGCGGCACGCTGTGCGGCTCCGTCGCCCACGCCGATCCCAGCGCCGAGACGCCGCTCTGCCTGGTTGCCAGCGGCGGCGAGGTGGTGCTGCGCAACGCGAAGCGCCGCCGCACGGTGCCCGCCGCCGATTTCTTCCTGGGTCCGCTGACCACGGTGAAGGCGGCGGACGAGATCGTCGAATCCGTGCGCTTCCCGCTGGCGCGGCCGGGCAGCGGCCATGCCTTCCGCGAGGTGTCGATGCGGCACGGCGACTTCGCCATCACCGCCTGCGCCGCCACGGTGGATGGGGAGCGCGCCAGCCTCGCCGTCGGCGGGGTGGCCGACCGGCCGACCCTGCGGTCCTGGCCGCTTACCGCCGGCGGGCTGCCGCCGGATCTCGACGACGCGCTGAACGCCTTCGCCTGGGATCTCGGCGGCGACGACGACCAGCACGCCACCGCGCGCTACCGCCGCGACCTCGTCCGCCGGATCGGCCGCACCGTCCTTGAGGAGGCCTTGTCATGCCGCCGCTGACATCCCGTCCGCCGACGACGCCCGTTTTGGCGGCGGAGACGCGCCATGCCGTCTCCGTCGTCCTGAACGGCACGCCGCGCACCGGCCACGCCCACCCGCGCCTGCTGCTGAGCGATTTCCTGCGCCACGAGCTGGGCGCCCACGGCACCCGCGTCGGCTGCGAACACGGCGTCTGCGGCGCCTGCACCGTCCGCCTCGACGGCGTGGCGGTCCGCGCCTGCCTGACCCTGGCGGTCCAGGCCGATGGCCGGCGGATCGACACCGTCGAAGGGCTGGCGGCGGCCAACCAGGGGCGCATGACCGCGCTTCAGGAGGCGTTCCGCCGGCATCACGCCCTGCAATGCGGTTTCTGCACGGCCGGCATCCTGATGTCGCTGACCGATTACCTGGGCCGCAACCCCAAACCCACCGAAGAGGAGCTACGCGACATGCTGAGCGGCCATCTTTGCCGCTGCACCGGCTATGCCGGCATCGTCCGCGCCGTGATGGACGTGACCGGTCAGGCCGGTGGAGTCCCCGCGCGCGGGCCGGCGGAGGGCGGTCATGTTTGACCTCGGCCGCAGCATCCTGGCCAGCGCGGAGCGCAGCCCCGGCGCGGTCGCCATCGTCGACGGCGACCTGCGGCTGACCTACGCGCAATGGCTGGAGCGCATCCGCCGGCTGGTCGGCGCCTTCGACCGGCTGGCCTTGCGTCCCGGCGACCGCATCGCCACCGCGTTGCAGAACCGGTGGGAGATGGCGACCATCCACTGGGCCTGCCAGCTTGCCGGCATCGCCGTCGTGCCGCTGAACTGGCGGGTGAAGGCGGACGAACTGGATTACTGCCTGCCCGACGCCGAGGTGCGCGCCCTGTTCTATCAGGACGTGTCGGCCGACGCGGTCCGGGAGTCCGCCGCGGCGCAGGCGCTGCCCCGCATTTTGGTCGGCGATCCGGTGGATGGGGGTGAACGCCGCTTTGCCGATCTGCTGGACAACGACCCGGCCCCGGCGCAGCCGCGCGCCACGGCGGAGCATGTCTCGCTGTTCCTCTACACCTCCGGCACCACCGGCAAGCCCAAGGGCGTGCCGCGCCGCCATCGGACGGAGCGGGCCGCCGCCGTCGCCCATGTCGCCCAGAACTGCTACCGCCGGGGCGAGCGCACGCTGGGGGTCATGCCGCTCTACCACACGATGGGGGTGCGCTCGCTGCTGGCGATGGCGCTGGTCGACGGCTGCTTCGCCTGCCTGCCGCGCTTCGACACCGGCCGCGCGCTGGAACTGGTCGCGGCGGAGCGGCTGAGCTGCCTCTACCTGGTGCCGACGCTGTACCACGACCTGCTGGCCGACCCGGGTTTCGCGCGGACCGACGTGTCGTCGGTGCGCAAGCTGGGCTTCGCCGGGGCGTCGATGACCGACGGCCTGCTGAAGCGGCTGGACGCCGCCTTCCGGCCCGAGCTGTTCGTCAACCATTACGGCTCGTCGGAGATCTACACCTTTACCATCGACCAGAACGCGCCGGCCAAGCCGGGATCGGCCGGCAAGGCGGCGCTGAACCAGCGCATCCGCGTCGTCCGCCTCGGCAGCGTCGATCCGCAGGACATGGCCGCCGCCGGGGAGGAGGGGCAGATCGTCGCCGACCTGTCCGGCGACGAGTCCTTCGAGGGCTACTGGAAGCGGCCGGACGCCGACGCCAAGGCGCTGCACGCCGGCTGGTACTTCACCGGCGACATCGGCTTCCTCGACGCCGACGGCGACCTGTTCGTCACCGGCCGGGTCGACGACATGATCATCACCGGCGGCGAGAACGTCTCGCCGGTGGAGATCGAAAGCGTGCTGTCGCTGCACGACGGCGTGCTGGAGGTCGCGGTCGCCGGCCGGCCCGACGAACGCTGGGGCCAACGGGTCGTCGCCTTCGTCAAGCGCGTCCGCGGCGTCGAGGCGGCGGATCTGGACGAGCATTGCCGGACCTCCGGCCTCGCCAACTTCAAGCGCCCGCGCGAGTACGTCTTCCTCGACGAAATCCCGAAATCGCCGGTCGGCAAGATCCTGCGCCGCAAGCTCCAGGCCGGCGACTTCGCGCTGGAACACAGCCCGGCCGAACACAGCCCGACCGTCTCCTGAACCCAGTCCCTATTCATGGAGTTTCCGACCGTGACCCCCTACCGCTTCGACAGCACCGACCGCCTGCTCGCCGACCTCGACGGTTTCCGCGTGGAGATCGACGAGGCCACGGAGCGCGCCGACGTCGTGCTGCACCGCCCGCCCTTCAACATCGTCAGCATGCTCCAGCGCGACCAGTTCGCCGCCGTGTTCGCCGCGCTCGACCGCGATCCGAAGGTGCGGGTGATCGTCTTGCGCGCCGAGGGCGAGAACTTCTCGTCCGGCGGCAAGATCACCGGCTTCATGGAGATGTCGGCGGAGCATGTGTCGGAGCTGGCGGTCAACATCGCCGCCCCGGAACGCTGCCGCAAGCCGGTGATCGCCCAGGTCCGCGGCTATTGCTTCGGCGTCGGCTTCGAGCTGTCGCTGGCCTGCGATTTCCGCATCGCCTCGGAAACCGCGCAGTTCGCCCTGCCGGAGATGCGCATCGGCATGATCCCCGGCTCCGGCGGGTCGGCCCGCCTGCTGCACATGATCGGCATCTGCCGGACCAAGGACATGGTGATGCGGGCCAAGCGCATCCCTGGCCGTCAGGCCGCCGAGTGGGGCTTCGTCACCGACTGCGTGGCCGACGCCGAGCTGGAATCGGCGGTCGCCGCCCTGGTCGACGAGCTGCGCGGCTTCTCGCCGCTGGCCCAGCGCACCATCAAGGGCGTGCTGAACAGCGGCAACAACGTGTCGGTGAACGGCGCCATCGAGATCGAGGGGCAGGCCTACGGCCGCCTGCGCGGATCGGAGGATTTCAAGGAGGGCGTCGCCTCCTTCACCGAGAAGCGCAAGCCGGTCTTCAAGGGCGTCTGACCGACGCCTCCAAGCACGGGCAACACAGGGAGGAACCAAAAATCATGACCAAGACCACGCTTCTCGGCACCGCCGCGCTCGTCCTGCTCGGGCTCGCCGGCGGCGCGTCCGCCGCCGAGCCGATCCGCATCGGGGTGGTGACGCCGCTGTCGGGCACCTACGCGCCGATCGGCCAACAGGTCCGCTGGGGGCTGGAGCTGGCGACGAAGGAGGTCAACGCCGCCGGCGGCATCCTGGGCCGCCCGGTCGAACTGCTGTTCGAGGACGAGGAGGCCAACCCCGCCGTCGCCACCCAGAAGGCGGAGAAGCTGTTCCAGGTCAACAAGGTCGATTTCCTGACCGGCACCGTCAATTCCGGCTCCACCCTGGCGGTCGGCCAGTTGGCAGAGCGCAACGGCCGGCTGATCGCCACCACCGTGTCCTTTTCCGACGCCATCACCACCGACAAATGCTCGCCGAACGTCTTCCGGGTGAACGCGCGGGCGGGGCAGCAGTCGGCGGCGCTGGCGCAATGGCTGGCCAAGGACAAGCCGAAGGCCAAGGTCTATTATCTCGGCCCCGACTACGAGATGGGACGGTCCACCGTCGCCGCCTTCAAGGAGGCGGCGGAGAAGACCGGCGCGCAATCGACGGGCGAGGTGTTCGCGCCGCTCGGCAGCAAGGACTATTCGCAGTATTTCGGCCAGCTCCGCGCTGCGCGGCCCAGCGTGCTCTACACCTCCACCGCCGGCAACGACACGGTCCGGCTGCTGACGCAGATGAACGAATACGGGCTGCTGCGCAACCTGACCATCGTCGGCGCGTCCGGCACCGTCACCGCCCAGAACATCGGCGCCATCGGCAAGGCGGCCGATGGCTTCGTCACCGGCGTCGGCTATTCGGCGGAACTCGGCACGCCCGAGAACCAGGCCTTCATCACGGCCTTCCGCAAGGCCTACGACACCGCCCCCGACCTCTACGGCGCCGACAGCTACGGCCTGATCGGCTTCTTCAAGGCGGCGGTCGAGAAGGCCGGCGGCACCGACACCGAAGCGTTGCGCAAGGCGATGGAAGGGCTGAGCTGGACGACGCCGCAGGGGACCAAGACCATGCGGGCCGGCGACCATCAGGCGATCCAGGACATGTACGCCGTGCGCATCACGGCCGACGGCGGCAACAACCGCTTCGACGTCGTCGGCACGGTTCCGGGCGACGCGGCCATCGGGCCGGACCAGTGCACCCGCTTCTGAGGACGGCAGCCAAGGAGCCGACGCCATGGCCGATCTCATCGACTATCTGCAATTCGTCCTGGCGCCGCAGGCGCTGAACGGTCTGTCGCTCGGGGTTGCCGTCGTTCTGATGGCGCTGGGCCTGACCATCATCTTCGGGCTGCTGGACGTCATCAACATGGCCCATGGCGAGTTCTACGCCGCGGGGGCCTTCCTGGCGCTGACCCTGGCCGGGCTGGGGGTCGGCTTCTGGGCGCTGCTGGTGCTGGTGCCGCTGCTGATGCTGCCGATCGGCTGGTTGGCCGAACGCTGGCTGATCGAGTGGGTCTTCCACAGCCGCGACCGCCACATCCTGACCCTGCTGCTGACCTTCGGGCTGGGGATGATCCTGGAAGATCTGCTGAAGCTGGTCTACGGCCCCAACACCCAGCGCCCCGACAACCCGATCGAGGGCGGCACCGAAATCCTCGGCATGTTCCTGCCGAACTACCGCCTGTTCCTGATCGGCTTCGGCCTCGCGCTGATCGCCGCGGTCTGGCTGGTGGTCTTCCGCACCGGGCTGGGCGCGATGGTGCGGGCGGCCGCCTTCGACAAGGACATGGCCTCGTCGCTGGGGGTGCCGGTGCGCCGGGTCTATGCCGGCACCTTCGCCTTCGGCGTGGCGCTGGCCGGCCTGTCCGGCGTGCTGCTGGCGCCGATCTACTCGGTGTTTCCGACGATGGGGCGCGATTTCATCCTGATGGCCTTCACCGTGGTGATCGTCGGCGGCATGGGGTCGATCCAGGGGGCGGTGGTCGCCGGCCTGCTGCTGACCCAGGTGCAGGCGCTGTCCAGCCTCTGCATCTCGCCGGTCTGGTCGGACCCGCTGGTGTTCGGGATCATGGTGCTGGTGCTGATGGTCCGGCCGCAGGGCCTGTTCGGGAGGCTGGGACATGCCTGAGGCCACCCTGCGCACCCTGTCCGAACCCGCCCCCGGCCCTGCCGGACCGGCGGCCCGGCTGGCCCCGGTCCATTGGCTGGCGCTGGGCTTCCTGGCGGCGGCGCTGGGCTTCGCCGCCGTCGCCTGGGCGACCGACAACGGCTTCTACCTGCGTCTGGCGACCGAGGCGCTGATCTTCGCCGGGCTGGCGATGAGCGTCGACCTGCTGCTGGGCTACACCGGGCTGCTGTCGCTGGGGCAGGCGCTGTATTTCGGGCTGGGCGCCTATGTCTCGGCGCTCGTCCTGCGCGACGTCGCCCCCAGCTTCTGGCTGGCGATGGCGGCGGCCCTGCTGGCGGGCGGCGTCGCGGGGCTGGTCGGCGGCGTCATCGCCAACCGGGTGAAGGGCGTCTATTTCGCGCTCATCACCTTCGGGCTGGCCCAGGTCGCAGCCAAGACCGTCTACAACACCCGCGCGCTGGGGGCGTCGGACGGGTTGATCGGCGTCCCGCAGATCCAGATTGGCTTTGGGCCGTTCAGCCTCGACACCGCCGACCCGCTGTCCTTCTTCCTGCTGGTGCTGGCCCTGACCGCCGCGGCCTACGCCGGGCTGGCCTACCTGATGGACGCGCCGTTCGGCCGGACGCTGGCCGCCATCCGCGCCAACGAGAGGCGCGTGCCGTTCCTGGGCTTCAACGCCTGGCGCTACAAGCTGGCGGTCTATGTCCTGGCGGCCTGCGTCGCGGCGTTGGCGGGGGCGCTCTACCCGATGCTGCGCGGCTTCGTCTCGCCCGAGCTGATGTTCTTCGAGACCTCCGGCAACGCCGTCATCACCGTCATCGTCGGCGGCGTCGGCACGCTGGTCGGGCCGGTGGTGGGCAGCCTGCTGCTGACCGCCCTGCGGTCGGTCGTCGGGTCCTGGACCGAGCATCACCTGATCGTCGTGGGGGTCATCTTCATGCTGTCCGTCATCTTCCTGCGCAAGGGGCTGGTCGGCGCGCTGCTGCCCCGGTTGATCCGCCGCGGCGCGGCATCCGGGCCGGAGAGGGGGGCATCATGACGGCATCCGCCTTCAAGACGGCAACGGCCGGCGGCGCCTGCGCGCTCGGCGTGCGCGGCCTGTCGGTGAATTTCGGCGGGCTCCAGGCGGTGGCCGGCGTCGGCTTCGATGCCGCCGCGGGACGGATCACCTCGGTCATCGGCCCCAATGGGGCGGGCAAGAGCACGCTGTTCAACCTGATCAGCGGCGCCATCCGCCCGACCGGCGGCCGGGTGACCCTGGACGGCGCCGACGTCACCGGCCGGTCGCCCGACCGGCTGCTCGCCGCCGGGCTCGCCCGCTCGTTCCAGATCACCAACCTGTTCTTCGAGCTGCCGGTCCTGGAAAACCTGCGGATCGCGGCGCAGGTGCTGGAGCGGCCCTGGAACACGTTGCGTCCGGTCAGCCACAGCCGCCGGGCACTGGCCAAGGCGGAGGCGCTGCTGGACCGCTTCGGCCTGTCGGCCAAGGCGCGCGAGCTTGCCGGCAACCTGTCGCACGGCGAGCAGCGGCGGCTGGAGATCGCGGTGGCGCTGGCCGCCGAACCGCGGGTGCTGCTGCTGGACGAGCCGACCCAGGGCATGAGCCACGGCGACACGGCGGACACCGGCGCGCTGATCCGCTCGCTGGCCGGCGAGTTGACCGTGCTGCTGATCGAGCATGACATCGGTCTGGTGATGAGCCTGTCGGACCATGTCGTCGTGATGGCCCAGGGCCGGAAGATCGCCGAGGGGCCGCCCGCCATGGTGCGCGCCGATCCCGCCGTACAGGCCGCTTACTTCGGACACGGGTGACGCCATGCTTTCCATCGAGAATTTGCACGCGCATTACGGCCTCAGCCATGTCCTGCAAGGCGTGTCCCTGCAGGCCGGGCCGGGGGAGGTGGTCGGGCTGTTCGGCCGCAACGGCGTCGGCAAGACCACCATCCTGAAGGCCATCGCCGGCTGGGTGCCGGCCAGTGGCGGCACGATCCGCTTCGGCGGCGTCGATCTGGCCGGGCGGACGCCCGATCAGATCGCCCGTCTCGGTCTCGGGCTGGTGCCGGAGGATCGCCGCATCTTCCCCGGCCTCAGCGTCGAGGAGAACCTGCGGCTGGGACTGCGCCAATGTCCCGGCCGGGCCCGGCAGGAGAACGAGCGGGCGATCGGACGGGCGTTCGACCGCTTCCCCCGGCTGGCCGAGCGGCGGCGGCAACTCGGCACCACCTTGTCCGGTGGCGAGCAGCAGATGCTGGCGATGGCCCGCGTGATGGTGGGCACCGCCACGCTGCTGCTGATCGACGAGCCGACGGAGGGGCTGGCGCCGATGATCGTCGACGAGATCTTCGGGATCATCACGGAGTTGAAGCGGGCCGGCTTGACCATCCTGCTGGTGGAACAGAACATCCACCGCGCGCTGGAGGTCGCCGACCGCTTTTACGCGGTGGAGCGGGGGTGCATCACGCTTCATGGCGACGCAGCGTCGCGTGCCGATCGCGCGCGGCTGCTGGAGACGGTTGCCGTCTGACCCGGCTTCGGCGCGGGGCAAGGTGAAGCGCCGACGCCATCGGCGCGGTCCAAGGGCCGGCGGGCGCCGGCGGGAGCGGAATGGCAAGCCCGGTTTATCGCATCGATCCAAAATAAGGCGTTGACGGATATGACCGATGCGGGAACCCTCAACCCCTTGACAGCAAGGACACCAAGGCTCCGCGCTCTGACCGCGACCAACGTGCGGCTGGTGCGCAGCGCCATGCTGGACACCTTGCAGTCGCAGTATGTCATGGTGGCGCGCGCCAAGGGGCTGAGCGAGGGCAAGGTCCTATACAAGCACGCGCTGCGCAACTGCGCCATCCCGCTGATCACCTATTTCGGCCTGCAGTTCGGCGGCTTACTGGTCGGCATCGTCTCGGTCGCCGGGGCGGTGGTGATCGGGGTGGTGATGGGCCTGATCTCCGGCTATTACCGCGGCGTCTGCGACGTCGTGGTGATGCGGTTCGCCGACGTGCAACTGGCGCTGCCCTTCATCCTGCTGGCGATCACCTTCATCACGATCCTCGGCGGCAGCCTGACCAACACCATCATCCTGCTGACCGTGCTGGGCCTGAGCCTGCTCGGCGACTGGCTGCGCGACAGCCTCGACCCCACCGGGAGAACGTCTCGATGACCGTCCTGTTCGAAGCCGCGTTCGAGCGGACGCTCGACCGGCTGTGCACCCGGCTGAGCGGCGGCTCGCGGAGCGGCCATCTGGTGGAGGCCTGGACCTTCGACGACGCGCGCAGCCGCCGGGCCTGCGAACGGCGCCTCAAGGAGCGCGGCGTGTCCGCCCGCCTCCGCAGCGCCTACAAGCCCCTGCTGCATTTCTTCCTGGAGGAGGTCGAACGGCGCGACCTGACGGCCGTGACCGTCGCCTATCCGGTCCACCCGCAGGCTCCGGCGAACCGCTTCCTGCTGGAAGCCTATCCGCTGGGCGCCCTGCTCGACGGGGCGGAGGTCGCGTTCCACCCGCGGGCGGACGGGGCGTTCCATTACGACGTGACGCTGACCTTCAAGGATGGCCGGCGGGAGGAGCACCGGGTGGCCGCGCCCAACCGTGTCCACACCGACATGGCGGGAGAAACCAGCGTGTCGCCGACCGGCTGGCTGTGCCTGGAGCCGGGCGGGGACGGCGAACGGCTGGAGACCGAGTACGAGCGGCTGTTCGAGACCGCCATGACCGCCGTGGCCGGCCATCCCTGGACCGGCGGGGAACCCTATTTCGAAGAGCTGAGCATCCGCGTCGACTTTCCGGCGGCGGACGAGCCGCTGGGCTTCGCCGACGAGGTGGTCAGCCTGCGCGAGGCGCTGCACGAGGACTTCTACTTCTCGCTGCTGGAGGTGTTCCAGCGCAGGTCGGGCCGGCCGCTCGGCGACCGGGGGCTGAAGCCGGGCCAGATCGCACCGGACATCGTGCGGAGCGACGGTCCGGTTCGGGTGCGGGTGGAGCTGCGCCCGCTGTCGCGCAGCGCCATTCCCGGCTGCGAGGAGCCGCTGGACCGTGCCTCCGCTCCGATCGGGGAGGCGGCGATCCGTGCCGCGCTGGAACGGATCGGCGGCGAGCCGTTCGAGGCGGATACGCGCAGCGGGCGCCGGGTGCTCGCCCGCCATGTGCGGGGCAGCGACGCCCCGGTGATGATCAGCGGCGGCCAGCACGCGAACGAGACGACCGGCGTGGTGGGCGCCCTGCGTGCCGCCAGCCGGCTGGCGCAGCGTCCGGGGGCGCACTTCACCGTTTCGCCCCTGGAGAACCCGGACGGCTACGCCCTGCATCACCGGCTGCGGGCCGACAACCCGCGCCACATGCACCACGCGGCGCGCTACACGGCGCTCGGCGACGATCTCGAATACCGCAACCCGGCGGAGGCCGGCGCCGATCTGAACGAAAAGGCCATCCGCCTGGAGGCGGAACGGCGGAGCGGCGCCCGTCTCCACCTGAACCTGCACGGCTACCCCTCGCACGAGTGGACCCGGCCGCTGTCCGGCTATGTGCCGCGCAACTTCGCCATGTGGACCTTGCCCAAGGGATTCTTCCTGGTGATGCGCCACCATGCGGGCTGGGAGACCGCGGCGGAGCGGCTGCTCGACCGGGTGACGGCGCATCTCGGCACGATCCCGGGGCTGGCGGCCCGCAACGCCGAGCAGATTACGCTCTATGAAACCCATGCCGGCGAAACCGGGTTCCGTGTCATCAACGGCTTCCCCTGCCTGTCGTCGCTGGATGAGCGCAGCACGGTGCCGGTGACGATGATCACCGAATACCCGGACGAGACCATCTACGGCGATGCCTTCATTCAGGGCCACACCGCGCAGATGGCGACGGTGCTTGCCGCCTACGCGGCTTGGCAGGAGATCGCCGCGGTCTGACCGGCTTTGGTGACCAACGCGCTGGCCTCCACCTCGCGCAGCCAGTCATCCAAGGAAGCAATCGCTTTCTGCGTGGATGGCTTTCTGCACGCACGGTGCGACGATGCAGTCAGCCTTCGTTCCAGCCGAAGGCAGGCTGTGGCAAAGCCGCATTGCGACGATACGCCGCATCGTTCACGCTGGTCCCGGCAAACAAGGCCGAACGCGAAGGGAGGGCGCCCGATGGCCGCGATGGAGGATGAACAGGGCGTGATGGCCGGCGTCGACCGCCGGCTGCTGGTGGTGGCGCTGGCGCTGGCGGTGCTGACGGGGCTGGCGGTGCTCGACCGCTACCGGCCGGTGCCGGGATCGGAGCCGCCGCTGGACTGGCGGCTGCCGCCGG
>NZ_LGRA01000008.1:861464-874165 GCF_003116095.1 Azospirillum sp. TSO35-2 | reverse complement strand
TACCCACTACATATGGGGGTGTGTAGTCAACAATCCGCTTTCAAACCTGTGTCTGTCATATAGCTACGTTTGCAATGGAATTGCGTCATCTGCATCATTTGGCAACGCTAGCTGAAGCTGGAAGTTTTCATCGAGCTGCAAAGCAGCTCGGCCTTCGGCAACCAGCGCTCAGCCAATCCATCAGGGCGCTGGAAGTGGATGTAGGGGCGCAGCTGGTAGTGCGCAATTCTTCAGGTAGCACCCTTACACCAGCTGGCGCTGTGTTTCTCAGCGAGACCAGATATGTTACCCATGTTCTTGAGCGAGCTACACATGTTGCTCGAATTGTTGCAAGTGGGAGTGATGCGCCTGTGCGGCTTGGTGTCAGCAGAGATGCCGCTACAAATTATTTGTCAAAATCTTTGGAATTATTAATAAAAAAATTTAGTTGTGATGTAGTCGTGAGCTCTGGTTCCCCGTCGAATTTGCTCGCGATGCTTGGCAGCGAGATTTTGGACATTGCGTTGTTGCCGATGGAGTCGGTCACTGGGAATTTCTATGCTGAATCGTTGTGGACAGAAGATATTCATGTTGTGTTGCCGGAAGGCCATCCCTTATCTGCTGAAGAAGTTGTTGATATCCGCCATTTGTCGAAATATATTATTGTTATTGAATCACCTGATTATGCGGGTTCCGCAGACGCTTTGCTCCTCGCTGCTGGACATGCGCTTGGCCTTGAGTTGCGCGTGACCACGCCATTGTCCAATTTGGAAGTTCGGCTAGCGTTGGTATCGGCCGGTCTTGGGATTGCAGTGCAACCAGTTTCGAATATTCTCATGCTGCCGGGTGGCGTTGTCGCGCGGCCACTGGTGCCACGGTTAGCCGTTCGCATCGTTGCGGCGTGTTCAACTGCTGGTTTGACAGTGCCGGCTCGACGCTTCATTGAAGCCACGCGCTTGGTAACGGCTCCAACTCTCTGAGTTTCTGACTTGTCCTTGGAGATAGTCCCACGATCTGCGATGTTATTTGGACTGCCTTCCATTTCTTTAGATTTGATCTTGGGGCGACGGGGCTAATAGAAAGCGTCCATTGAATGGAAATGCTGAAATCTAATGCGCGGATAATAGAGTTCTTATTAATAAATCTCTGTAAATGTAGCGCAGAACTGAGTTCTAAAGATACAGCAAAACTAAGAAATGCTAGTATGTTCTTGGTGGGGGTGGGCGTTTTCAATTAGCTGGTCGGCTTGGACTCCGGCTGCCGCATTTGATGCATCGTCGTTCCTGGGTGGGCGGGTGAGGGCGATCGCAATGGCTTCCGCCACTTTGTCGGCAGCGGCCTTGATGGGATCGGTCTTGAGGTGAGCATAGCGGGCGGTGGTCTGGACCTGGGTGTGCCCCAAAAGACGACCGATCATCGGTAGATCCTCGCCGAGTTGTAGCGCGTCGGAGGCGAAGGAATGCCGCAGATCGTGGATGCGCACGTCATCCAACCCGGCGCGCTTGCGCAACCGGCGCCAAGGGCGTTGCATATCGGTCAGGTGCTGCCCTTCGACTTGGCCGGTGATGACATAGGGATTGTCCTTCACCTTGGTGAGGCCCTTGAACACCGTGATGGCGGCCTTCCCAATCGTCACCAGCTTCGCCCCGGTCTTGGAATCCGGCAGCCGGAGCATGCCAGTGTTGAGATCGACGTGCTCCCATTTGAGCTTCTGGATCTCGCTGAGGCGGCAGCCCGTCAGAAGGAGGAGGCGGATGCAATTGACCGCTTCCGGTTCGGAAGTGGATTCGCGCAGCACCTTGCCGAGGGAGGCGAGTTCGTCCGGCGTGAGATAGCGTTCGCGCTTGACCTCCTTGTAGCGCTTCACCTTCCAGCACGGATTGACGCCATCGGTCCGCACGCCCCAGGTGTGGGCAACGGTGAACATGACGGAGAGGACGCCCAGGGTGCGGTTGGCCTGATAGGGGGTCGCTTTCAGGGATTGGTGGAGTTCGACTACGTCGGCACGGCTGACGTCGATGATCCGGTGGGTGCCGATCTTGGGATTGATGAACAGCTCGATGGAGCGCTTGTATTCGGCCCGGGTCGTCGGCTTGCAGTGGGAGGCGACATAGTCCTCCATGAAGCGCTTGCCGAATTCCTTCATGGTAGGGGATGCCTTGCGCCGGTCGCGTTCGGATGCTGGATCGCCGCCGCGCCGGACATCGGACAGGTGCTTCATGGCCTCGGTCCGGGCGACGTCAGGCGTCAGGACGCCATGGGGGCCAATGTTGACGCGGCGCAGACGGCCGCCGGCCCGGAATTGGGCCAGATACATCTTCCGGCCGGAAGGATAGACGCGCAATCCGAAACCCTTCAGTTCCTCGTCCCAGAGGAAGAATTCCTGCTCGCCGGGGACGGCGGCATCGACGGACCGTTTCGTGATCTTGACCATAGAGTACCCCCACGAGCGCCGGCATCTCCGGAATCAAATCGGAATCACCTGAGAAGAATTGAGAGCGTTTCCGATGAAGCAGTAGCGTAGATTGGCTTCAATAAAATTTCAATGGAAACAAGGTATTATGCTTGAATCGGATGCCATGGGGTGCTGCCGGAAACGCGCGCGCAGGGGCCTGAAAACGAACTCATAACCTGAAGGCCGCAGGTTCAAATCCTGCCCCCGCAACCACCGACACTGAACGCCCCGGTTCGCGAAGGCCGGCCGCTCCCGCAGCGCCGGCCTTCGCTGCGTTTGCGCCCAGCCCAAGGCTGAGCAACGCCACCAAGTCGCCCTCCAACTCGAACTCGATGCCGCGGGTATCGGCAGCGCTGAAACGCACCACAACCCGCTCGATCAGCAAGCGCAGGCGGTCGCGCGCTTCAATCCGGTGGTCCGGGTCCTCCAGTGTCGCGGCCAGCTCGGCGATCCGCTCCCGGTAGAGGGCCGCCAAATTGTCGGGCAGGACCACCTGCGGCGGGGGAGGGGAGGCCAGCGCCGCTTCCAGCGATTCGGCCTTCGCCTCCAACCCGACCATCAACCGGTGCAGGCGCTCGGTCAGCCGACCCTGGCGGGCGGTGGCATCCAGCCCATCCAGGTCCTGGCGCACCTTCCTCAAATCGGCTTCCATCTGCCGCTGTTCAGCGGTCTGTTCCTGCCCATCCGTCCGAACCGCCTCCCGGAAGGCGGCGACGAAGGGCGCCACCATGTCGTCCTGCATCAGCCGATCGCGCAGGGCGTTCAGCACCGTGTCCTCCAGCACACTCCGTCGGAGGCTGCCCTGATTGGCGCAAGAGGTCGGCGAGAGCTTGGCGGTGTTGCAGGCGAGATAATCACGGCCGGCGTTGCTGAGCGACATGCCGCAGCCGGCGCAGACCGCGAGGCCGGTGAGCAGATGCTGGCGGCGGTGCTCCCACGGACGCACGTCGCGAATGGCGCTGGATACTGCGCCGTTCCGGATGTCCTGCAGCCGCTGCTGGACCCGGTCCCACAGAGCCTGCGGGAGGATGGCCAGTTCCGGCCAGGGCACGCGCACCCAATCGGACTCGTCATTGAGGCTGGCGACGCGCTTGGCATCGTCGGCCGGGTTGCGGCTGAAGCTCTGGCGGTTGAACACCAGCACGCCGGCGTAGAGCGCGTTGCGCAGGATGCCGCTTGCCCGCTCATAATGGCCGCGGATGGTGGTGGTGTCGCGCCAGATGCCACCCCGGGGGCCAGGAACACTGCGGGTGTTGAGGTCGCGGGCAATCTGTTTGGGGCTGTGCCCGCCGGCGAAAGCGGTGAAGATCTCGCGGACCACCGCCGCCTGTTCCTCGACGATCTCCCAGTGCCGGTCGACCAGTGTGCCGTCTTCGGCATGGACCTTGACCACCCGGTAACCATAGGCGAGGCCGGTGATGATCTCACCCTTGCGGACCTTGTCGAGGATTGAGCGCCGCGTCTTGAAGGCGACCGCCTCCAGGTAGAGGGCGTTGGAGATGCCGCTGACGGCGACGTGGATGTTGCTGACCTCACCCTCGGCCAGGGTGACGAGACGGACGCCCCGGTGCTTGAGCCGTTTGAAGAGGGCATGGCTCTCCTCCGGATCGCGGGTCAGGCGGTCGAGTGCCTCGGCGAAGACGATGTCCGCCTCGCCAGCATCGACGACGCGCAGCATCGCCTGATAGCCATCCCGCGCTTTAGTCGCGCCACTGATCATTGCGTCGGTGAACTCACCGGCCACCTCCCATCCCTTGGAAGCGGCGAAATCCTGGCAGAGTGCCAACTGGGCCTGGATGGAGGATGGGTCCTGCTTTTGATCGGAGTAGCGGGCGTAGATGACTACCCGGTCACCGACGGTGCCGTTGGCCCGGCCGGAGTTCGGCTTGCGTCTCATGAAGGTGTATCCTTTCCGGAGCGAAGGGAAGGAGGTCAGGAGGGCATCGCGGCGACGATGCCGATCATGATGGTCAGGCAGATCAGGGCGATCAGCAGCAGCAGCCGGAGGTCGGTGATGCCGCGGGAGGAGCGCAGGAAGCGGCGGGCTTCGGTGCGGGCGATCAGGCGCACCAGGTCCAGCAAGGTCTCTTCGACGCGCTGGAGGCGCTGGTCCGGTTCCGACGGCTCGGCGGAGGCGGGAACGGGTGGGGCGGTCTTGCGGAGGGACACGGGCATCGAACGCTCCTGCGATGGCGGATTGGAAACCATCCCGATCGGCTGCAGGGCAGTGTGCCGCGCCCGTGCTCCTCATGGCCTCCGCGTTCGCCTCAGAGGAAGGCACGAAGGAAATAAAGATGTTGACGATGTTGAAAAGTCCGGTCGCTGACGTGTTCACTCCCCCTCACCAGCCGGGATAGTGCGACAACAGCGTCATGGTGTCGGTCCAGCCGGACTGTTCCTGCGCCTGCAGAGACACCAACGCCTCCACCGCGCCGAAGCGCAGTTGCCGCTTAGCGATCACGCGCATCATGGTGGCGTTGTACAGGCCGAACAGCATCAGGCCGCTGATGCGTCCGATCGTGTCCAGCTTGAGCAACTCGCCTTCATAGCGGTCTGGATCAATCGGGCGCAGGTCGAGATGGCATCTGGCCGGTCCGGTGCGGCGCCACAGCGCGTCGAGGTGATGTGCCTCGATGACTGAGCGTACCCCGGCGCTGAAGATCGGTCGCATGGTATCCCGGAGTCCGTTCGGCCCAGCGATGCCGGCCATGTCGGCAACCACCTTCTGCTCTCGGACATCAAGACACGTGACCTTGTCGATCAGCCATCCAAGATTGAAGTCGTTGGTTGGGAAGCGCAGGCGGGCGGCGTCCGGGTCCAGCGCCGTGAGAGCGAGGCAGGCGATCGCCTCACGGGTGTGGTGGTAAATGGGCTGGGGCCAGTTGACGGTGACCACGTCGGTGTCGATCGCGATCATGTCGACGGCCAAGTTCGCGGTACCGACGATACCGGCCAACGTAGTGGCGTCGATCTGGCAGAGCGGATAGGTGGTGCAGGACATGATGATCTCCTTGTGACGCTAGGGTCCGGACCCATAAAGAGCCTTTTCGTCAGGGAGCCGTTGTGATTCAACGCCCTGGAAAGGGGCTTTGCGATGAGCGACGGTCAGTTCTGGTTGACTGTGGAGCAATTTGGGCGGCTTGAGCCGCACCTTCCTCGCGACACCCGAGGCAAGCCGCGCGTGGACGATCACCGTGTGATCAGCGGAATCGTCCATGTGCTGAAGTCGGGCGGGCGCTGGGCGGATGCTCCACCGGTCTACGGTCCGCGCAAGACGCTCTACAACCGCTTCGTCCGCTGGGCGGCGAAGGGCGTGTGGGAGGACATCTTCCATGCCTTGGCCGCGGCGGGTGGCCCACCGGCCCAGGTAATGATCGACTCCACGGCCGTGCGCGCCCATCGATCGGCAAGCGGCGGCAAAGGGGGGAGCGCGCCCAGGCCATCGGACGGTCCCGTGGCGGACGAACCACCAAAATCCATGCCTTGAGCGATCCGCGTGGGCGGCCGCTCGCCTTCCTGCTGACCGGCGGTCAGGTTGCCGACTGCACCGCCGCCGACCGTCTGCTCGACCGGATGCCTGCCACCGACCTCCTGCACGGCGACAAGGGATACGACAGCGCCGCTGTTCGCCGGAAGATCGAAGAGGCCGGGGCCGCGCCCAACATCCCGCCACGCGCCAACAAGCGCTGGAAAAACTGCTTCTCACCCTACCTCTAACGGAACCGCAACGTCATCGAGCGTATGTTCGGACGCCTCAAGGACTTCCGGCGCATCGCCACCCGCTATGACCGCTCCGCTACCAACTTCATGGCGGCCGTCCACATCGCCGCAACCGTCGCCTACTGGTTATGAGTCTGGACCCTAAGCTAAGCAGCGCGATGATCTCCTACTCAACCGAGCCGCGCCGATTGTTTCTTGCATCGCATTCTTTCGATGTGGACGGGACAGAAACGCCGACCAGATCGGGAAAGGTCTATGTGGCACGCAATTCAGAGGTCTCAAACCTATTCGAAGGTGCTATAGCCTGAGGTAGGGTTCGGGAATTGGAGGAAGCATGCCGGTCATCGATCTGCGGCTGCAGGAGAATATCCTCGGCGTTGAATATCGCATTCACGAAGATGCGTTCAACAAAGTATTCACTTTGCTTGGCACGACCCCGCTCAGAGGTGAGGCGAGGGATGATGGCAAGAGAAATCTGGCTAGGCTGCAGATCGATCCGAGCCGGCGCCACGATGTTATTACTATCACGGCTCCGCGCGGCAGTGGAAAAACCACATTTCTTTTGAGCGTCCTTGGCGCCATCGAGTCGAATGACTGGAAAGACAATTCGGCGAGCGGCCCAAGTAAGCCCCCCCGCCTGTTCAGCCTCGGCATTATCGATCCGACTCTAATCGAATCCAAGCAGCATATTATGGTCTTGCTTCTCGATCGCATCTGGTTGGCGGCAAGGGAAGCGGATGCCAGAAGCCAAAAGATTAAGGCTTGTGAGCAGCAACTACGGCTAATCGCCCGAGGCCTGGGGCTGTTGGATGGCATCGGGGTGGAAGTCTTTGGCAAAGACTGGATGGATCCCGATTTCATCCTTGATCAGGGGATCGAGAATGCCAGCGCGGCGGCCGATTTCGCGCGTCATTTCAAAGAGTTCGTTGAGTCGGCGCTGGATGTCCTGCAAAAGGACGCCTTCGTCTTGGCCATCGACGACATCGACACCCGGTTCGAACGGGGCTGGCCGGTGCTGGAGGCAATCCGTAAATATCTAACCACTCCGCAACTGCGCATTCTCCTGTCCGGGGACATGAATTTGTTCTCCTTCCTCGTGCGCCGCCAGCAGTGGGAGCAGATCGGCGAACCGCTTCTCAAACCGGAACAATGGCTGCACGAAAAGATGAAGGATGACCGGCAGTCCCTAATGCCGGGGATGTCGGCCATGATAGACCAGCTGCAGGAGCAGTATCTGACCAAGGTTCTGCCCACTGAAAACCGTATCGAACTGCGTCCTCTGGCAGATCATGTCGACCTTGGCAAAGAAGTGACTTTCCAGGTTGATAACAAAGAGAATAGACCACTACTAGACAGCTTCACCACCTATGCGGCTGAAATGTTCGGTTACCGTGCCGCGAGCGACGTACAAAATTTCCGCTCGGTCTTCCTGCGCCAAGCACTGCGCACCACAATTCAGGCATTGCGCGGCGGCAGAGAGGTGATTGCCAGCACCGGAAGCGCCTCCCCGCCCAACCCGGAGGCGCGTTCGCAGGCGATCGATGCCTTGCGTCATGTCGCATGGACGGCAATGTTCAAGCTTGGGCTTCGGCCCGATGACACCCAGGAAAGAGAGCCGCGCCGCCTGTTGCTGACCCTGATCAACTGGTTTAGCGAAAGAAATGACTGGAAGACGTTGCCGCGCTTGTCTCCGGAGTTTGCTGACGGAGAAGTCAATCTGTCCGTATTGGCGGTCAGTGCGTCCGTCTTGGACGGGTTCCGCCGAGATCCAGGGGCAATGTTTGAATACATGTTGAAGATCGCTCAGATCCGCGACATCGTCGACATGGGGCAGTCCAGCAATGGCCAGGAACTAGTTGGGCACGCCAATCTGACCATCCAGGAAAGCTGTCTTCACACCGTCGCCCGCATTGGCGCCTGGTCGATGGTGGGAAACGGCCGCAACCTGCTCCGCCGCGTTAACATGCTGGCCCTGCCGGTGTTAGCTGGTAGAATCCGGAATTACAACGCGCCTCTGTTAGAACTCTATGGTGTTCGCTATCCAAAGCAACCCAGTGCCAAGGCCGCTGAGAGATTTGCAATGTTCAATCCTGAGTGGGTGTCGACACTTTGGGATGAGCGGATAAAGGATCTTGCCAAACCTATCAGGAGCTTCCAGGCTGTCACGTATAGCGCCATCAAGAAGGGTGAAAATAACGTAAAGTACTTGCGCAATTTTTTCAACTCAGTTGAAAGCTTGTCTGATAGTATCAGCGAATCGCCAGCTCGCGATGTCCTCGCCCTGTGCTCCTATACGGTTCTAAGTGGCCAAGGTTTTGCCAACGGTGCCATTTCCTTTACGCGCCTAATTGCAGTGATAGCCGACCTGATGCAACCGAGGTCAGCCTTTGGGAGTGGACTTGAGGAAGTCAAAAGCCATGTGCGTGCGATTCTTCTGGAGGCGACGGATGAGTCCAGCTATCCGGTGCCGGCGGATGGCGGAGAGGACGAGGAGAGTTTCATCAACGAGGATCAAAGTGTTGGTGAGGACCGACGCTCCGGCGTGGATGAATATTTGGTCTCGGCTTTGGCAGCTTGGTTGATTGAGCACAAAACATTCGAGGTTTCCGTATCGCCCCTCGCGCTCGATCGCATTTGGGCGCGCTTTGTTTCCGCTTGCAAGAGCATTGATCAGAAACATCAGAGGCATTTGGAGACGCGTTATCTTGGACTCATCCTACACCGCTATACTGTAGCATTTTTGCATGCGGCCGGTGTTGAGCTACGCCGCACCAAGGGGGGGGCTCTCGAGAAGGCCTTCCGCAACAATCCAGTCACTAGTTCAGCGGTATTTAATGCGTTCCTCGAGCAGTTCGCGGCTGACGAGAAAGCACGCTCGGGGGCAGGTACAACGGACGAAACTAAGGATTCGGTTGCTGAAGCACCTCCTCAGCCTCAACAAATCGATTCGCGGGAAGGTGCCACTGCTGCCGGTGGCACCGCAAAAGCATCCGCCGAAACGCCGGAGGACCGGCTGTTCAAGCTCATTTTTTCCTGCCCGCTCTGGGGGTTCTTCCTTCTTCCCAAGGATGACGGCAGCATAGAGGAGGTTGTTTATAAAAAGTACATAGAGGTGCTTGGATATCTGAAAAAGCCGGAGCATCAGACCGGATTGGGCGATCCTGGCAAGCTTTTCATCGCTAAATATAAGATGCCGGATGGTGATTCAAAGGAGTCTTGCCTGTCTGTGCTTATAAACTCAATCCCAATTTCGGATCAGAACCCGAACGGCAAGCCGGAGCAGGGGCTTCGCTCACTGCCTGGTGCCGTACTGTCACAGCCTACGGTGCCGTCTAAAGCTAGCCGTTCTAAACGCCCGGCAAACACACCGTCGGAGGATACGGCGCCGCCAGAGGATGGGACGCCGCTAGAGGATGGGAAGCCGCCGGAAGATGGGAGCAAAGGCTGAACCGAAGGGACGAAGTGACTGATGGGAAACCTCATCTACCGGCGTGTGTTCGCGGATCCCGCTGCGCTTCGCCAGATGCTGGCGGGGCGCAAGCCGGACGTCGACGACATCAAGCGGCGCGTCTTCGTTATGGAGCGGCAATCCGACCATCGCCGGCCGGACCACTTCTATAAAGGCTATTTGGAGCACCGCGTCGGCAAAGCCCGGAACTTTGTTGACCTGATTAACGTGACCTTGGGGGGCATCGGCGACCATCATTTGGAATGGACCCGCGGCCGTGCCGCAGTCAAGTTGCAGGAGTTCGAGCATTGGCAACATGGCCTGCCGTTCTTCTCCCCCTTGGCCGTGGCTGTGCATTGGCTGCGACGCCATCTGCCGGAAAGTGCCCGTTCCACCGTTGCCGCACGACGCCGGGAACTTGAAGCCAGTCTGCTTTATTCGGCGTTGCTCTCACCCGTGCTGCCTGGGCCTGAGGAGTTAATTCGGCGCGATGGTCTCAACGAGATGCATATGCACCTCACAGGCTCAACCGAACTTGATATTGTATGGATCGATGCTGTCCAGCGCCCCGAAGTGTATCGCGACGAGTTGGAAAAGGCCTTCGCTTCCGCTCATATGGTCAAAGAACTCTACGACCAGATTGATCTCGGGCTGGATGCAGCGGAGATCCATTACCGGCTAGCCGTCGCCCGCAATGTGCGCTGGAGCATCACCCGCCGGCTGCTCGGGCGATCACTCGCCAAGGTGCAGTTCGAAGGTGGCCGGACGGAAGCGCTGACCTCCTCACGTAGCTACCACCGTGCCCGTCATCGGGTGGAAGGGCTTCGGCCGGACAACGAATTGACGGACTGGTCATCCAACTCGGAGACGCTCAACGCCTGCTTGACCACCACACTGATTCCGCCGCCAGGCTTTAGCATAGCCTGCCATCCGGTGGAGGGGCTTTACTCTGAGAACGAACTGGCCGGCGTCACACCCCTCCACAAAGAGGCGCTATGGCTGTGGCACTGTTTCGACGCGCTGGAGCAGCTTCCCGCGGATGATGCCGAGGACATTGCTCTTGGGCTATATTTCAATTTTCTGACTCTCACCTTGATTGCTCGCCTGACCGTACAACAGGTTGACGAGTTTGGATTTGATCAGTTCCAAAAATACACCTTGGCCGGCGCTCGAGAACCGGTGGAGGCGCATTATGCCGCACGGTTCCGCCAACTTGGGGTCAGTAACGACGGCGACCACGACCATCTGGAAGGACGGTTTTCACCCAAGGAGACAGTTGGCAAGAACGCTGACCTGCTAGAAAGCATCGTGCGCGGCTATCTCGACTACCGCGGCTGCGGGCGCGCCAAACTTTTCCGCGCGATGGCCAGCATCGTGCCGGCATGCCTGACCGGCGGCTCCTGTTCCTGCAGCCATGGCCGGATCCCAAGGATGAAGTTGGGCTTGGTAGCGCATTTCATTAAGAAGGAGGATAAGCCGCTCGATAAAGTTCGGCGTTGGTCACATGCCTGTCGGCATCAGGAACTGCGAACGGATCTGGAGACGCGTGGACATGCCTTTCTCGGTCTGATGCAGCGCTCGCCGGCTGCGCGTCACTTCATTACCGGCATTGATGCCGCTGCCAACGAGTTGCACGCTCCGCCCGAGACGTTTGCTCCGCTCTTTCGTATGGTACGCCGGGCACGGCTTCCACATGCCTCCTACCATGCGGGCGAAGACTTTCGCCATCTTGTATCAGGCATACGCGCGGTAGTTGAGGCGGTTGAATTCCTTGACCTGCGCAATGGAGACCGTGTCGGCCACGCCACAGCCCTTGGGATTGATCCCGCCTTGTGGTTGGAAGAGATCGGCCCTCGTTTGATGCTGAAGGTTGAAGACGCGCTTGATGATGCAGTCTTTGCCTACCATAGGTTGTCAAAATCGGCCGCTCATATAGAGGCAGCTCTGCGGCTTGAGGCACTGATCGGCGAATTACAGCTACGCATCTATCGCCGCCACGTGCCCATACCGCTGCTTGTCGAGGAGTGGCGCATGCGCAAGCTCGATGCCCGACTCGCGACGATGCCGGAGGTCACTCTCATTACCCGGGGCGAGGTTGATGATGCTGCAAAGATGGCGCAACAGGCGCCTGCTGCATTTGATCGGCTATGCCGCGCCACTCTGAGCCGTGGTCGTCGCGCCGAGATAACTGCTCTGAAGGAAGCCTTCGTTCGCGCGCCGCAGGCATTTCGCCTTTTCCAAGAAAGGCATCTTCTTGAAACGTGTCGGCGCGGGGCTGAAATCATCGAAGTGCGCATATCGGACTATGATGAGCGTGCACTTCATGCTCTGCAGATGGATGCGATTTCGCTGCTGAACAGCCGCAACGTGATCATCGAAACCTTGCCAACCAGCAATGTGCGGATCAGTTATTATGACTCTTACAAACAGCACCACCTGTTTCGCTGGCTTGGTGTTGCGCAGCGCCCGTCCCTTCCCGATACGGTGGTGCCAACCGTGTGCGTGGGTAGCGACGACACCGGCATATTCTCGACCAGCCTGCGCAACGAATATGCGCATATCTACTTGACGCTCGTCGACTCCTTTGGCCTGTCGGCCGACCAAGCGATGACATACCTAGAACAGCTGAACCGCAATGGGCGTGTCTACCGTTTCCATGAAAGCATGCCTGCGGCAAATATCTGAGCGGTAACGTGGTCGTCTCGACCGACGGCCTGCCGCTGGCGGTCCTCCCTTCGCCCGCCAACGTGCATGATACCAAGCTCTTCCCTGACGTGCTACGCTTGGCCGAGGTC
This sequence comes from Azospirillum sp. TSO35-2, assembly GCF_003116095.1. Classification (GTDB taxonomy): domain Bacteria; phylum Pseudomonadota; class Alphaproteobacteria; order Azospirillales; family Azospirillaceae; genus Azospirillum. The sequence goes on along the minus strand of NZ_LGRA01000008.1, from coordinate 861,768 downwards.
GTCTGCACGGCCATCGGCACGCTCTACGCCGACGCAGGCTACGACAGCGCTGACAATTGCTGGCTCTGTTTACGCGACAGGGTTCAGCCGCACATCCGTAAGATCGGCGAGCCCCACGGCTCGGGGCTCGGCAAGGTCCGATGCATCGTCGAGCATGGCTGCGCTTGGCTGCTGGCAAACAAACGCCTGGATCGACGACAGGATCGATTGGGCCATATCATCCTCGCTCTGCTCACCGCGGCAGCCATCTTCATCATCGCAAACCGGCTCACTGCATTCTGAAAACCGCACCTTATACCGCCGA
>NZ_LGRA01000008.1:845020-861454 GCF_003116095.1 Azospirillum sp. TSO35-2 | reverse complement strand
AAGGCGAGCGGACGCCGTTGGATCGTCACGAAGGAACGCCCCGATGCCCGCCCCCACGCCCGCCCCCACCGCCGGCCTGTTTCCGCTCGCCAAGGACGACACGACCTACCGCAAGCTGACCTCCGACCATGTCTCCGTCGTCGAGTTCGACGGCGAACAGGTCCTGAAGGTCGAGCCGGAAGGTCTGCGTCTGCTGGCCGAGGCGGCCTTTGCCGACATCAACCACCTGCTGCGCCCCGGCCACCTCGCCCAGCTCGCCAAGATCCTGGACGACGAGGAAGCCTCGGCGAACGACAAGTTCGTGGCGCTCGACCTGCTGAAGAACGCCAACATCGCCGCCGCCGGCACCCTGCCGATGTGCCAGGACACCGGCACCGCCATCATCATGGGCAAGAAGGGCCGCCGCGTCTGGACCAAGGGCGGCGACGAGCAGGCCCTGTCGGAGGGTGCGCGCGACGCCTATCTGAAGCGCAACCTGCGCTACAGCCAGCTGGCGCCGATCTCCATGTATGAGGAGAAGAACACCCGCAACAACCTGCCGGCCCAGATCGACATCTATTCCGAGGGCGAGGACTATTACAAGTTCCTGTTCATGGCCAAGGGCGGCGGGTCGGCCAACAAGACCTTCCTGCATCAGGCCACGCCGTCGGTGCTGGCGCCCGACCGGCTGCTGAAGTTCCTGGAAGACAAGATCCGCTATCTCGGCACCTCGGCCTGCCCGCCCTACCATCTGGCCATCGTCATCGGCGGCCTGTCGGCGGAGCAGAACCTGAAGACGGTGAAGCTGGCCTCGGCCCGCTACCTCGACAACCTGCCGACTGAGGGCGGCGAGGACGCGCATGCCTTCCGCGATCTGGCGATGGAGGCGGAGGTCCACAAGCTGACCCAGAACATGGGCATCGGCGCCCAGTTCGGCGGCAAGTATTTCTGCCACGACGTCCGCGTCATCCGCCTGCCGCGCCACGGCGCGTCGATGCCGATCGGCGTCGGCGTCTCCTGCTCGGCCGATCGCCAGGCGGTGGGCAAGATCACCAAGGACGGCATCTTCCTGGAGCAGCTGGAGACCGACCCGGCCCAGTATCTGCCGGAGATCGGTGACGAGCATCTGTCGGGCGACGTCGTCCGCATCGACCTGAACCAGCCGATGGATCGGATCCGCGCGACGCTGAGCCAGTACCCGATCCGCACCCGCCTGTCGCTGACCGGCCCGCTGATCGTCGCCCGCGACCTCGCCCACGCCAAGCTGCGCGCCCGGCTCGACGCCGGCGAGCCGCTGCCGGAGTATTTCAAGAACCACCCGATCTATTACGCCGGCCCGGCCAAGACACCGGAAGGCTACGCCTCGGGCTCCTTCGGGCCGACGACGGCGGGCCGGATGGACAGCTTCGTCGACCAGTTCCAGGCGGCGGGCGGCTCCATGGTCATGCTGGCCAAGGGCAACCGCAGCGCGGAAGTGACGGCGGCCTGCAAGCAGCATGGCGGCTTCTACCTCGGTTCGATCGGCGGCGCCGCCGCCCGTCTGGCCCAGGACTGCATCAAGAAGGTGGAGTGCGTCGAGTATCCCGAACTCGGCATGGAAGCGATCTGGCGCATCGAGGTCGAGGACTTCCCGGCCTTCATCATCGTCGACGACAAGGGCAACGACTTCTTCAAGGAGTTGAAGCTCGCCTGATCGGGGCGGACGGGATGCGAGGGGGCGCGGCGCCTTGCAAGAGGTTCCGCGCCCGCTTTGTTTGTGCGCTTGCCGGACGGCACCGGGCGCGCCTATCTTCAGTGCGTCGGCAGGAGGGTTTCCCAATGGATGGCGTGTACGACAGGCGTGCCCCGAAGCGTGACGTCACCTTGTCCCTGGACGAGGACATTCTCCAGCGCGCGAAATCCCTTCCCGGCACCCTGTCGGAACGGGTCGAGAAGTTGCTGGCCGCCGACGTGGCGCAGGCGGAGCGCGAGCGCCGTCTGGACGCCACGATCGCCGCCTTGAACGCGTTCGACGACACGCACGGCTCGTTCGCGGACGAGCATCTCGATCACCTCTGATGGCCCAATTCGATGTTCATCGCAACCGGGGCGCAACCCGCTCCGGCACTCCCTATCTGGTGGTCGTTCAGTCCCAACGGTTCGACGCGTCGAAACGCCGGGTCGTCGTTCCGCTGCTGGCGGCCGACGCGGTGCAGACCGCAGAGCCGTCACTCACCCCGACGTTCGTCGTCGAGAGGCGCGATGTCCTCCTGAACCCGCTCCAGCTCGCGTCGGTTCCGGCCGAACAGCTTGGCGAGCGGGTCTGCTCCCTTGCCGACGACAGCGACCGCATCGTCGCCGCCATCGACCTTCTGATTTCCCGTGCCTGGGGATGAGCCGCCCGTGACACCCGCCCAACTCCAAGAGCGCATCCTGTACCGCGACGGGCTGATGCTGATCATCGACAAGCCGGCCGGTCTGCCGGTCCATGCCGGTCCGGCCGGCGGGCCGAACCTGGAGCGGTATTTCGACGCGCTGCGCTTCGGCTTTCCCAAGCCGCCGTCGCTCGCCCACCGGCTCGACCGCGACACCTCGGGCTGCCTGATCCTGGGGCGGCACGCCAAGGCGCTGCGCAAGATCGGCATCCTGTTCCAGGACGGCAAGGTCGACAAGACCTATTGGGCGGTGGTCGCCGGCACCCCGCCGCAGCCATCCGGCCGCATCGAGCTGCCGCTGGCCAAGGTGTCGAACAAGACCGGCGGCTGGCGCATTGTCGGCTCGCCGGAGGGCCAGACGGCGGTGACCGATTACGTCGTGCGCGGGCAGGGCGGCGGGCTGACCTGGCTGGAGCTGACGCCGCACACCGGCCGCACCCACCAGATCCGCGTCCATTGCGCCTCGATCGGCTGCCCGCTGGTCGGCGACCCGCAATATGGCGGGCCGGAGGGCAAGCCGCTGCACCTGCACTCCCGCGCCATTTCGCTGCCGCTCTACCCGAAGCGCGACCCCGTCGGCGCGGTGGCGCCGGTGCCGGCGCACATGCGGGCGGGGCTGGCCGCCTGCGGCTTTACCGAAACGCCATAGCCTTCGCGTCGCGGCATGCTCCCGCATGACGGCGGGACCGGCCGCGGCGGGCGGAGGTCGAGAGGGCACATGATACCGATCGGTACGACCACGGCCCGCTGGATGACCGCGCGCTACGCCCTGGCGCTGACGCTGATCGCCCTGGGCACGCTCGCCGGCTTCGTCATGACCGAGCGGGTGATCGGCCAGCACGAACGCATGCTGGAGGTGGTGAACGTCTCCGGCCGGCAGCGCATGCTGTCGCAGCGCACGGCGCTGCTGGTCGAACAGCTCAAGCACGAGGTCGATCCGGCGGCGCGCGTCGATCTCGCCCGCCGGCTGGGCGAGGCCACCGATATGTTCGAGTTGGCGCACCGCCGGCTGAACGGTCAGGCGGGGCCGGCGGAAGGGGTGCCGCTGGGGCCGCCGCCGAAGGACCTGTTCGCCAGCGACGGCGATCCGCTCGGGGCGCTGGTGAGCGAGCACATCGCGGCGCTGCGCCAGATGGTGGCGACCGCCGCCGCCGGCCAGCCGCCCGACCCGACGGTGGCCGATCAGGTGACCGCCCGGGCGCTCGGTCCCCTGCTCGACCAGTTGGAACGGATGGTCGCCCTGTACCAGGAGGAGGGCGAGGCGGGGTTCCAGTCCCTGCACCGGCTGGGGTTGGCCGCCCTGCTGGTGACGCTGCTGATCCTGGGCATCGAGGCGGTGGTGATCTTCCGGCCGATGACCCGGCAGGTGCGCGACCAGTTTACCGAAATCCTGCGCATGGCCGAGGCGATCGAGCGGGCCAACGCCACGCTGGAGCAGCAGGTGCGCGAGCGCACGGCCGAACTGCACACCGCCAAGACCGCGGCGGAGCAGGCGCACCGCGCCAAGTCGCGCTTCCTCGCCCACGCCAGCCACGACCTGCAACAGCCGCTGCAGGCCATCGGCATGTTCACCGGCATGCTGGAGCGCCAGCCCCAGAACACCAGCAAGACGGCGGCGCTGCTGACCGACCTGAAGGCGGCGCAGCGGTCGATGCGCGACCTGCTGAACGCGATCCTCGACATCTCCAAACTGGAATCGGGGGTGGTGACGCCGAAACCGACCGAGGTCCCGCTGGCGCCGCTGCTCGACCAGCTGGAGGCCGAATTCGGGGCCCAGGCGGAGGCCAAGGGCCTGCGGCTGCGCGCGGTCCCGACCAACGCGGTGGTGCGCAGCGACCCGGCGCTGCTGGAGCGCATCGTCCGCAACCTGATCGCCAACGCCATCCGCTACACCGAAGCCGGCGGCGTGCTGGTCGGCTGCCGGACCCGCGGCGACCGTCTGTGGATCGAGGTGTACGACACCGGCCGCGGCATCGCCGAACCCGACCGCCGCCGCATCTTCGAGGAGTTCGTGCAGCTCGACCGTCCCGACCGCGACCGCAGCGAAGGCATCGGCCTCGGCCTCGCCATCGTCGAGCGGCTGGCGCGGCTGCTGGGCCACCCGGTGATGGTCCGCTCGGTGGAAGGGCGGGGCACGGTGTTCGCGGTCGGCGTGCCGCGGGTGGAATAGGGCGGGGAGGGCGGCACTCCCCCGTAGGCGTTGACTTTGGGGTGTAGCCTCTCGAAGCCGAACACTCCCGTCATCGTGCATCACTGTATCGGCCGTCATTCCCGCGAAGGCGGGAATCCAGGCTTTCCCGAGAGGGATCGCATTGGGAAGTCTGGGTCCCCGCCTTCGCGGGGATGACGAAAAGTCCCTTCTCTCCCGTGAGTGATCTATGCCTGGAGATGTGTGCATGCCGTAGCGTCGTCACGCGGATGACGCTGAGACAGTGTCGACGAACTGGAAACGTTACGCGGCACCCAAGTTGGCGCCGATCGGCCGCACTCCCCCCGGGTCATTCACCCAGGGGGAGGCGCGGAGGGTGTTACGCCGCGGCCTTCACCCGGCCGACCTCGGCCGTGTGGGCCTGGGTCACCGGTTCGGCGGGGGCGCCGGTCCATTCGCTGTGGGCGGGGATCTCCTCGCCCTTCATCACCAGGGTCAGCGGGCCCAGGCGGGCGAAGTCGCCGACATGGGTGTCGTACAGCACGGTCGCCCCGGCCCCGACGGTGACGCCGGAACCGACCTTCACCCGGCCGACCTTCATCACGCGGTCCTCGTACAGGTGGGTCTGCAGGGCCGACAGCGCGTTGATGGCCGAATAGTCGCCGACCGACACGCAGTCGAACTCGGTGATGTCGGTGGTGTCCATGTAGACGCCCTTGCCGAACTTGGTGCCGAACAGGCGCAGCACCCAGGGCAGCATCGGCGTGCCGCGCAGATGGTCGAGCAGCACCTTGCCGGCCAGCCCCCAGTACAGCACCGCCACCGCCTCCGTCCGCATCGCCCACCAGGACCACATCGGCTTCATGGTCGGGGCGTAGCGGCCCATCAGCAGCCACTTCACCAGCGCCACCATCAGGACCATGGCGGAGGGGATGGCGACGCTGACCGCCAGGAACTGCCAGGCGAAGGCGCCCCAGCGGCCGTCGAGGATCGCCGGGGCGAACATCTCGACCGCGAAGGTGCCGAAGGTGATGAACAGCATCGACGGCATCGACAGGCTGAACGCCTCGAACACCGCGCGGCCGAGACGGCGGGCGCGCGACGGCTCGAACGTCCAGTTGGCCGACACGTTGTCGAACTTCTGGCGCACCGGCAGCTTCATCGGCGGGCTGCCGAACCAAGTGTCGGACGGCTGCATCTCCGCGTTGGTCGGCGGCTTGGACTTGATGCCGATCAGCACGCCGGTCGGGATGTCGGCGCCCGGCGGCACGACGGCGTCGTTGCCGACGAACACGCGGGCCTCGGTCCGCACCGGCTGCAGGTGCATCCAGCCGCGGCGGATGTCCTCGTCGCCCAGCACCACCTCGTCGGCGATGAAGCACTTCTCGCCGATCTCCACCAGGTCGTAGCGGCCGGCGAGGTTGGTCGAGATCTCGGCGTCGCGGCCGATCTTCGCGCCCATCAGCCGGTACCACGCCCGCATGTAGACGGTGGCGTAGAGCGAGCTGAGCGTCTCCAGCATCACCTCGGTCGCCAGCGCGATGATCCATTTGCGGACGTAGAACCAGCTGTGGACCGAGTAGGAACCGGCCTCCACCTTCGGCAGGACGATCCAGCGCATGGCGGCGATCAGCAGCACGGTGATGCCGACCAGGGCCATGGCGGTCGGCCACGCAATGGCCGGGACATAGTAGAGGTAGTTGACCTTGAACACCCCGCCCATCCAGGCGTCGAACTTGTCGAACAGGTAGAAGGCCGGGAAGATCGGGATCAGCGCCACCGGCGGCAGGCCGATCAGGGCGACCAGGTAGATCAGCGCCTGGGACGCGCGGGTGACGATGCCGGCGCGGGGCGCCTCGGGCAGCGCCGCACGGTCGACCTCGCCGACCTTGCGGGCGGGGGAGCCGTCCCAGGACTCGTAGGCGCCGGTGCGCATGCCGGCGGCGAGCGCGGTCAGGTCGGCCATCTCGGTGCCCGGCGCGACCACGGTGTCGTGCCCGATCACGCAGGAGGTGCCGATGTAGGCGTCGTCGCCGATTTCGATGGTGCCGATCACCAGCTCGTTGCCGATGACCTCGGCGTTGGCCAGCTTGACCTTGCCGCCGATCGAGGCGCCGCGGCCGATCGACACCAGGTCCAGCGCGCCGGACTCGATCTCGCCGATCATGGCGTCGGCGCCGACCCGGGCGCCCAGCGCCCGCAGGAACAGCCGCATGATCGGCGAACCCTGCAGCCACTTCAGGTGCACGAGGCTGATGAAGCGCTGCGCCAGCCACCAGCGGTAATAGTAGGTGCCCCACAGCGGGTAGCGGCCGGGCTTGGTCCGGCCGATGATCAGCCACTTGGCGGCGATGGCGATGACCAGCGTCGCCATGTTGATGATGACGTAGACGCCGAACAGCGTGCCGATCTCGCCCAGCAGCGTCGCGTCCTCGCCGGACAGCAGCATGTAGCTGACGAAGACGCCGAGCCACTGGACGGTCATCAGCGCCAGGATGACCGGCAGCGCCGCGGCCTGCGCCAGACCGCACAGCAGGCGGCGGTGCAGCGGCGGCGGATCGAAGGACAGGTCGGCCGGCTTGGCCCCGCGGCCCGACGGCGCCTTGGCGTCGAGCCGTTCGGCCATCGCCCGCAGGGTGCGGGCGGCGTAGACGTCCTGCAGCGTCAGCGTCGCCAGCCCGGCGGTCTCGCGCACGGCCGACACGAAGCGCGCCGCCAGCAGCGAATGGCCGCCGAGGTCGAGGAAGAAGTCCGCCTCCAGCGGGATCGACTGGCCGGGGAAGACGCGGCGGGCGGCGTCGAGCAGCGCCGCTTCAGTCGGGCCGCAGGGCTCCTCCTGCTCGCCGGCGCCGGCATCCTCGGTCAGGACCATCGCCTGCAGGGTCTTGCGGTCGGCCTTGCCGGAGGTCAGGCGCGGCAGCGCCTCCACCCGCTCGTAATGCGAGGGCACCATGTAGGCCGGCAGTTGGGCGCGCAGCGCGTCGCGCAGCACGGTCTTGTCCAGCACGGCGTCCGGCTGCGCCACCACGAAGGCGACCAGGCGGTCGAGCCCGTTGTCGTTGCGCAGCACGACGGTGGCCTGGGCGACGCCGGGCAGGTCGGTCAGCTTGGCCTCGATCTCGCCCAGCTCCAGGCGGAAGCCGCGGATCTTGACCTGATCGTCGATGCGGCCGTGGAAGCGCAGGTTGCCGTCGGCGTCCAGGCTGACCGCGTCGCCGGAGCGGTAGAGCACCGGGTCCTGCTGGTCGGCGCGGAACGGGTTGGCGATGAACTTCTCCGCCGTCAGCTCCGGCCGGCCGAGATAGCCCTGGGCCACGCCGGGGCCGCCGATCAGCAGCTCGCCCTGGGTGCCGGCGGGCACCGGGGCCAGCGCGTCGTCGACGACGTAGCAGGTGTAGTTGGGGATCGGGCGGCCGATGGTGACGGGGGTGTCGGGCTGCACCTCGGCCACCGTGGCGACGACGGTCGCCTCGGTCGGGCCGTAGCTGTTGAACAGGCGGCGGCCGGGGCGGCACCAGCGCGACGCGACCGCCGGCGGGCAGGCCTCGCCGCCCAGGATGACGACGCGCAGCGACGGCACGTCCTTCGGCAGCATCGCCAGCAGCGTCGGCACGGTGTCGAGCACGGTGACGCCGGCGTCGTTCAGCACGTCGGCCAGCCGGTCGGCCTCGTCCAGCACCTGGCGGCTGGCGACCCACAGGGTGGCGCCGGCCAGATAGGGGACGAAGATCTCCTCCAGCGACAGGTCGAAGGCCACCGAGGCGCCCTGGAACGCCACGTCGTCGGCGGTGATGCCGTAGACGCTGTTGGCGGCGCGCAGGTAGTGGCAGATGTTGCGGTGGCTGATGACGATGCCCTTGGGCTTGCCGGTCGAGCCCGAGGTGTAGATGGCGTAGGCCGGGCTGTCCGGCGTCACCCCGTCGGCGCGCAGGTCCAGCGGCCGGTCGTCGTCGCCCAGCACGTCGCCGATGCGCAGGGTCTGCACCGTGGCGCCGGCCGCCGGCAGCGCCGCGGCCTTGGACCCCGTCACCAGATCGACCAGGATGGCCGGGGCGGCGCAGTCGGCGAGGCTGATCGCGACGCGCTCCGCCGGGGCGTCGGCGTCGAAGGGCAGGTAGGCGGCGCCGGCCTTCAGGATGCCGAGCAGCGCCACATGCAGGTCGAGCGACCGCGCCATCCACAGCCCGACGAAGCAGCCCGGCCCGATGCCGCGCGCCCGCAGGCCGCGGGCCACCCGGTTGGCCCGCGCGTCCAGATCGGCATAGCTGACACGGCGGCCCTCATAGACGATCGCCGTGCGGTCCGGATGCGCCGCGGCGGTGGCCTGCGGGATGTCGGACAGCAGCTCGTCGCGCAGCAGCGACGGATCGACGACGCCGCTCAGCGTCGGCGCCGTCGCGGTGGCGATCCAGGGGGCGGAAATCGAGGATTGACCGGCCGGGGAGACGTCGATCGGGCCTTCTGCCCGCACGTTCAGCAGTGTCACGCTGTATCAGCCTTCCAAAGGGGATCAGCGCGATGGCGCCAAACGGATCCGATCGTCACTCGGTCCCGGCGGTCGGCTGAAAGCGGCTGGATGCCGCACACATGTTTTAGGGTTTCTTGGTTAACGGACTCTTGCCGGTTCATTAAACCGGACCCGTACCGATGGGAGAGGGCAAGTCCTGGTCCGTCCAAACGCCGCAAGAGCACGATCTGCACCGACCAAAAGAAAGTGGTGGACTCACCGTCCGGTACGCATGTGGATGCATGGTCGAGCGGGTAACGCTTACATGATCCGATCCGAACTTTCGGTCAAGGGTATGCGTGCGCAAGGGTGACGAACGGCTTTCGCGTGTGTCGGCATCACCACAAGCCGGTCGATCGGCCTTGGGCGGGACCGTGAGACGGAATAGCCGCTTGTTGATTCAAATGCGGAGATGACGGCGCGGGGTGGCGAGACTTTCCGTCGGCCCGGTCCGGCGTGGCTCGGCGCCGCCGTTTTTCTTGGACAGCGTCAGGTTGTCCATTCCGCGCATGGCAGCCTCGCCTGCGCTTTCCGCCGGCGGGAATATTTATGATGGACGTCATGAAAACGCCCATTCATGATGATCGTCATCATAAAGGCGCCGGTCCGCCGGCGATGGGCGCCGGACACGGGCAGGCGCGGAACCGCGCATCAGGAGACGGGGCATGAGCATTTCGACGGACATGAACGGGCGGGTGGCGCTGGTCACCGGCGGCACCTCGGGCATCGGGCGGGCCGCGGCGCTGGCCTTCGCCGGGGCGGGGGCGGAGGTGATCGTCACCGGCCGGCGCGAGGCGGAGGGGCTGGAGACGGTGGAACTGGCCGAACGGCTCGGCGGCCGTGCCCGCTTCGTCGCCGCCGACGTCACCGACGCGGCCGAGGTCGCCGCCCTGTTCGAACGGATCGAGCGCGACCACGGCCGGCTCGACGCCGCCTTCAACAACGCCGGCATCCACAGCGCCGCTCCGGTCACCGACCTGACGGAGGCGGAGTTCGACCGCATCCTGACGGTCAACGTGAAGGGTGTCTGGCTGTGCCTGAAGCATGAACTGGCGATCATGCTGCGCCAGGGCGGCGGTTCCATCGTCAACACCGGGTCGGTGCTCGGGCAGATCGGCATGGCCGGCAACGGCGCCTATTCCGCCAGCAAGGCGGCGGTGGAGGGGCTGACCCGCACCGCCGCGATCGAGGTCGCGGCACGGGGCGTGCGCGTCAACGCCGTCTGCCCGGCGATCATCCAGACGCCGATGTCCGCGGCCTCGTTCGGCGGCGCCGACCAGGTCGCGGCGGCGCTGGGGCCGCTCCACCCCGTCGGCCGCGTCGGCCGTCCGGAGGAGGTCGCGGCGGCGGTGCTCTGGCTCTGCTCCGACGCCGCGGCCTTCGTCACCGGCCAGTCCATCAACATCGACGGCGGCGTCACCGCCCGGTGACGATGGGCCAAGGCCGTTCTCTCGCGATTCCGGAGCCGTCATCGCCATGCTGTCCACCCCCCTCGCGACCGTCCTGGCGCGGCGGAACATCCATTACGGATGGGTCGTCGTCGCCGTCACCTTCCTGTCGATGCTGATCTCGGCCGGCGCGGTCGGTGCCCCCGGCGTGCTGCTGCTGCCGCTGCAGCGCGAATTCGGCTGGGACACCGCCGACATCTCCACCGCGATGGCGATCCGCCTGCTGCTGTTCGGCCTGATGGGGCCGTTCGCCGCGGCGATGATCAACCGCTTCGGCGTCCGCCGCATGGTGCTGGCGTCCTTGTCGCTGGTCAGCGGCGGACTGCTGGTCTCGCTGGCGATGCGCGAGGTGTGGCAACTGATCCTGCTGTGGGGCTTCGTCGTCGGCTTCGGCACCGGCCTGACCGCGATGGTGCTGGGCGCCACCGTCGCCACCCGCTGGTTCTCCGCCCGCCGCGGGCTGGTGGTCGGGCTGCTGACCGCCAGCTCCGCCACCGGGCAGCTGGTGTTCATGCCGCTGCTGTCGCTGCTGACCGAGGCTTATGGCTGGCGCAGCGCGCTCGGCCTGCTCTGCGGGTTGCTCGGGGTGGCGGCGCTGGCGATGCTGGCGCTGATGCGGGACCGCCCGGCCGACCTCGGCCTGACCGCCTTCGGCGAGCCGGCGGGCACGCCGCCCGCCCCGCGGCCGACCGGCTCCGTCCTGGCGGCGGCCATGGGGGCGCTGCGCGACGCCTCGGCCACCCGGACCTTCTGGGTTCTGTTCGCCACCTTCTTCATCTGCGGGGCCAGCACCAACGGCCTGATCCAGACCCACCTGGTACCGCTCTGCGTCGATTTCGGCGTGCCGGAGGTGCGGGCCGCCGGCCTGCTGGCGCTGATGGGGGTGTTCGACTTCGTCGGCACCGTCGGTTCCGGCTGGCTGTCCGACCGCTACGACAACCGCTGGCTGCTGTTCTGGTATTATGCCTTGCGCGGGCTGTCGCTGCTGTATCTGCCCTATTCGGACTTCACCGTTTACGGGCTGTCGGTCTTCGCGATGTTCTACGGGCTGGACTGGATCGCCACCGTGCCGCCGACCGTCCGGCTGACCGCCGAGCGCTTCGGGCGGGAGCGCGCCAACCTGGTCTTCGGCTGGGTCTTCGCCGGCCACCAGATCGGCGCCGCCACCGCCGCCTTCGGCGCCGGCCTGTCGCGCACGGCGTTGCAGAGCTACCTGCCGGCCTTCTTCATCGCCGGCGCGCTGTGTCTGGTCGCCGCGCTGCTGGTGCCGACGCTGGGCCGAGGAGCGGAACGTGCGAAGCCGGCCCCGGCACGGGGGTGATGCCAGCGGCACGGGTCATTGACCGGTGTCGCTGGAGGGCCGCAACGGCGGCCCCGCGGGCTCATGCCCGCGCCGGCGAGCCAGCGAATGCCGTTGATATGACCAGCCCGTCATCCCGCCAGATGCTCCAGCGGCAGCGCCGTGCGGTAGCGCACCTGCTTCAGCGCGAAGCTCGACCGGATGTTGGCGACGCCGGGGATGCGGGTCAGATGCTCCTTCAGGAAACGCTCGTAGCTGGCGAGGTCGGGCACCACCACCCGCAGCAGGTAGTCGGCGTCGCCAGTCATCAGGTAGCATTCCAGCACCTCCGGCCGCGCCATCACCGCGGCCTCGAAGCCGTCGAGCCGCGCCTCGACCTGCCGTTCCAGGCTGACGCTGACGAAGATGTTCACCGGCAGGTCGACCGAGGCCGGGTCGACCAGCGCCACATAGCGGCCGATCACCCCGGCCTCCTCCAGCGCCTTGACCCGCCGCAGGCAGGGCGAGGGCGACAGGCCGACCCGCTCCGCCAGCTCGTTGTTGGGCAGGCGCCCGTCCTCCTGCAAGGCGGCGAGGATCCTGCGGTCGATGCGGTCGAGGGCGTGCTTTGGCATCGGCTGCCGCTTTCTCTTTTGGATTGGCAGCCGATTCTAAAACGGACGCGCGACCAGCGCCACTTTGCAAGCACCTGCCGGGACACAAATGATAAGTTTCCTGTACCATAACCGCTGATCCGGGAAGCCCGCCATGACCGCGACCACGATCTCCGCCGACGACCTCGCCTGCCTGGCCGAGCTGGAGCGCAAGGTCCTCTGGCTCGCCTCCTGGACCATCCACAACGCCAACCATGTCCGCCCGAATGCGGACGGGCTGAAGATCGGCGGTCATCAGGCCTCCTCCGCTTCGCTGGCCACCATCATGACGGCGCTGTATTTCGCGGCGCTGCGGCCGGAGGACCGGGTGGCGGTCAAGCCGCACGCCAGCCCGATCTTCCACGCCATCCAGTATCTGCTGGGCAACCAGACGCGGGAGAAGCTGGAGACGTTCCGCGGCTTCAAGGGCGCCCAGTCCTACCCGTCGCGGACCAAGGACGTCGACGACGTCGACTTCTCCACCGGCTCGGTCGGGCTGGGGGTGGCGCAGACGCTGTTCGCCTCGCTGGTGCAGGACTATCTGAAGGCCAAGGGCTGGGCGCCCGGCCTGGCCGAGGGCCGCATGGTCTCGCTGGTCGGCGACGCCGAGATGGACGAGGGAAACATCTTCGAGGCGTTGCAGGAGGGCTGGAAGCACGGGCTGCGCAACACTTGGTGGATCGTCGACTACAACCGCCAGAGCCTGGACGCGGTGATCCGCGAGGGGCTGTGGGAGCGGCTGGAGAACATCTTCCGCGCCTTCGGCTGGGACGTGGTGATCCTGAAATACGGCCGCCTGATGCAGGACGCCTTCGGTGAGCCGGGCGGCGAGCGGCTGCGCCACTGGATCGACCATTGCCCGAACCAGCTCTATTCGGCGCTGACCTATCAGGGCGGCGCGGCGTGGCGCCGCCGCCTGATGGACGATCTGGGCGACCAGGGCGACGTCACCCGCCTGATCGAGCGCCGTAGCGACGCGGAGCTGGCCCGGCTGATGGGCAACCTCGGCGGCCACGACCTGCCGTCGCTGCTGGAGGCGTTCGAGCAGGCGCGCCGCCACGACCGGCCGGTCTGCTTCATCGCCTACACCGTCAAGGGCTTCGGCCTGCCGTTGGCCGGGCACAAGGACAACCACTCCGGCCTGCTGACCCGCGAGCAGATGGAGGGCTTCCGCGCCGCCAACGCCGTCCGCCCCGGCCATGAGTGGGACCGCTTCGAGGGCGCCGGCCTGCCGGCCGCCACGCTGGAATCTTTCCTGGCCCGCGTGCCCTTCGCGCAGAAGGGCCGCCGCCGCTATGGCGCCCCGGCCGTCGCGGTGCCCGCCGCCCTGGCGGTGCCGGCGCAGAAGATCCTGTCGACCCAGGCCGCCTTCGGCCTGATCCTGAACGAGATCGGGCGCGAGCGCTCCGGCCTCGCCGAGCGGATCGTCACCACCGCCCCCGACGTGACGGTCTCCACCAACCTGGGCGCCTGGGTGAACCGGCGCGGCCTGTTCGCCAAGAGCGAGATGGCCGACCTGTTCAAGAAGGAGCGCATTCCCTCGACCTACTCTTGGGAATTCTCGCCGAAGGGGCAGCACCTGGAGCTGGGCATCGCCGAATCCAACCTGTTCATCCTGCTGTCGGCGCTGGGCCTGTCGCACAGCCTGTTCGGCGAGCGGCTGCTGCCGATCGGCACCGTCTACGACCCCTTCATCATGCGCGGCGCCGACCAGTTGAACTACGCCTGCTACCAGGACGCCCGCTTCCTGCTGGTGGCGACACCGTCCGGCGTGACCCTGGCGCCGGAGGGTGGGGCGCACCAGTCGATCGCCACGCCGCTGGTCGGCATGGCCCAGGACGGGCTGGCCTATTTCGAGCCGGCCTTCGCCGACGAGCTGGCGGTGGTGATGCGCTGGGCCTTCGACTACATGCAGCGCGACGGCGAGGGCATCCCGGACGAGCGCAACTGGCTGCGCGACGAGACCGGCGGCGCCGTCTATCTGCGCCTGTCCTCCCGCGTGCTGGAGCAGCCGACCCGGACGATGGACGAGGCGTTGGAGCGCGACATCGTCGACGGCGCCTACTGGCTGCGCCGGCCGGGCCCCAACGCCCAGGTGGTGATCGCCTACACCGGCGCCGTCGCCCCCGAAGCGATCGCCGCCGTCGGCATGCTGGGGGAGGACCGGCGCGACGTCGGCCTGCTGGCGGTGACCTCCGCCGACCGGCTGCACGCCGGCTGGAGCGCCGCGCAACGGGCGCGGGAGCGCGGGCTCGGCCACGCCCGTGGTCACATCGAACGGCTGCTGGACGGGCTGCCGCCGCATTGCGCGCTGGTCACCGTGGTCGACGGCCATCCGGCGACGCTGGGCTGGCTCGGCTCGGTCGCCGGTCACCGCACCCGGGCACTGGGGGTGGAGCATTTCGGCCAGACCGGCACCATCGCCGACCTCCACCGTCATCACGGCATCGACGCCCACGGCATCGCGGCGTCGGCCGAGGCGATGTCTCCCGGCCGGCCGGTCCGCCATCTGCGGGCGATCGGCTGAGAGGACGGCCTTTGCCGCGGCGTGGTAAATGATGCGTGGCGGCACCGCCAAGCTGTGGCATTCTTCGGCTCCCTGGGGCTTTTCGACAAAGCGGAACCGATGATGTGGAGTGCCGACGCTGCCGAGTGCCTGTCCCGCCGACCCGATGAGCGCCCCCACCGGCGCCGGTCGAGCGCTGTGGCCGTGCTGGCGCTGATCGGTGTCGGGGCGATGATCGCCGGCGCCGCATCGATCGCCCGGGCCGAGACTCCGCCGCTGGCTTTGGAGCCGATGACCGATGGCGAGGCGGTGGGCATGGGCTGCATGCTCGTCGCCGTCGGCGTCGGCGCCGCGACGATCGCGGCCGGTGGCGTGGCCCTGATCGCGGCGGGGGCCGGGGTGGGGGCCACGGGCACCGCCGTGGCGGTTCCGGTCGTCGTCGCCACCATGGCCGGCGGCTGCACCGTTGGAGCGGTGGCGACACCCGCCTTCCTGTGGCTGACGCGCCAGGGGCACACGATCGGCAACGGCGTGGTCGGGCTGCTGCCGACCCCGGAGAAGTGACGGCGACGGATCCCCGCTCTCAGCCGGTCGCGTCTGATCCCTCGCGGCCTGATCCGTTGCCGCCGGAGCCGTTGCGTTTGGCCCGGCGGTCGAGCGCCTCGCGGGTGCGGTCGCGGGTGTAGGCGACCAGATCGCCCAGCGCCACCACCCCCGCCTCGGCGTCGTGCGCCGTGACCGCGTCGAGCAGGCGGGCGTGGAAGCCGACGATGGCCTCGCGCTCGCGCACCCGGTAGATGATCATGTTGCTGACCGGCTGCAGCGCCTCGACCACCGCGTGCATCAGGAAGGACAGCAGGGCGTTGCCGGCCGCATCCACCAGCGCCCGGTGAAAGCGCACATCCGACGCGCAGAACTCTTCATCGGTCAGGGCGGTGTCGCGTTGGCGCCCCAACTCGTCCTGCATGACCGCGAACGCGGCCGCCAGCGCCCCGTCGTCGCGGGCGGCGGCCAGCCGGCAGCAGACGCCTTCCAGTTCCAGCCGGGCGGTCGCCATGTCGTCCAATTGGATGTCGCCGACCGCGACCATCAGCGTGGTGGCGTTGGCCAGCGACCGCGCCGCGTCCTCCGGCGTCGGGCTGGCGACGAAGTTGCCGCCGGTCGGGCCGCGCCGCGACCGGATCAGGTGCTGGGCCGCCAACCGCTTCAACGCCTCGCGCACGGTGGGGCGGGACACCTTGAAGCGCTGCGCCAACTCCTCTTCGGTCGGCAGCCGCTCATCCACCTTCAAACGCCCGTCCATGATGGCGGTGCGCAGGCTGTCGGCGATCTGCTTGGCCGCGCTGGTGGTGACGACGCTTTCGAACTCGACGGGCATGGCCGCTCGCTGCTGGTTTCGAACAACTCTATGGTCAGAAGGTCAGACGATTCAACGATTGTGGCCAAGCCGGGCTCAAGGCCGCCGGTCGGCCCTCCTCCGAAAAAAGTTCACACGGGGT
>NZ_LGRA01000008.1:844582-845010 GCF_003116095.1 Azospirillum sp. TSO35-2 | reverse complement strand
CACCGGCATCACGCTCAATTGGGATGACGAGATCGTCAAGGCCATCGCGCTGACCCGCGACGGCGCCGTCGTGCATCCGGCCTTCGCGGACGCCCGCGAAGCGCAACCCGCTTGAGGAGGCGGATCCCATGGAACACCCGGATCCCGCAAGCAACCTCGCCGCGTTCCGCGAGACGCTGGCGAATTTGACCCACCAAGTCGATGCCTTGGCCGCCCAGGTCGCGCAGACGGCCCAACCGGTGGCCGAGGCCGCCGGCGGTCACGGCAACTTCTTCGTCACCGGCCTGACGGTGCTCGTGCTCGCCTGCTTCGTCGGCTACTACGTCGTCTGGCGCGTCACCCCGGCGCTGCATTCGCCGCTGATGGCGGTCACCAACGCGGTGTCGTCGGTCATCATCGTCGGCGCCCTGATCGCCGCCGGACCGGCT
>NZ_LGRA01000008.1:796838-844572 GCF_003116095.1 Azospirillum sp. TSO35-2 | reverse complement strand
GGTGGGGGCGGGCGTGGGGGCGGGCATCGGGGCGTTCCTTCGTGACGATCCAACGGCGTCCGCTCGCCTTCGCTGGACGACGCCCGGCCGGGCGCGCGAAGGGTCGCAAGGCCGCGCTCGGCCCCCCTTATACACCGCTGCGGGACGGAGACAACCGGAAGCGGCGCGGCCGATTGTCGTGACGGCGACGGCCGGCCACCCTCCCCGGCCATCCCCGACATTGTCGCATCGTGGGGAACAATCATGTGCAAAGCCCTTTGATTGTTCCCCAGCGAATCTGTGCCACATTCTCCCTCAGACAACGACACGACACCCCAACGACACCGGAGGGTTCCACCATGATCACCATTCGCCATCGTGACGAGCGCGGCGTCGCCGACATGGGCTGGCTGAACAGCCACCACAGCTTCTCGTTCGGCCACTACATGGACCCGAACCACATGGGCTTCCGCGCGCTACGTGTCATCAACGAGGACCGCGTGATCCCCGGCGCCGGCTTCCCCACCCACGGCCACGCCAACATGGAGATCATCTCCTACGTGCTGAAGGGCGCGCTGGAGCACAAGGACAGCATCGGCACCGGTTCGATCATCCGTCCCGGCGAGGTGCAGCGCATGAGCGCCGGCCGCGGCATCCGCCACAGCGAGTACAACGCGTCGGACAAGGACCCGGTGCATTTCCTGCAGATCTGGATCCTGCCGGAAGCCCACGGCCTCGCCCCCGGCTACGAGCAGGCCGATTTCCCCGCCGCGGAGAAGCGGGGCACGCTGAAGCTGGTCGGGTCGCGCGACGGGCGGGAGGGCAGTGTCACCATCCACCAGGACGTCGACCTCTACGCCGCCCTGCTGGAGGGGGACGAGAGCGCCCGTCTGGCCCTGCGCCCCGGCCGCCACGCCTGGGTTCAGGTCGCCCGCGGTCAGGTCCACGTCAACGGCCAGCTGCTGAAGGAGGGCGACGGTGCCGCGCTGAGCGACGAGGAGGCGGTGACGCTCGACCGCGCCGACGAGGCCGAGGTGCTGGTCTTCGACCTCGCCTGAGGAAATGGGCCTGACGACACCGGCCGCCCCGGCCCTACAGCACCTGCTTGGGCAGCGACAGCAGCTCCTTGCGGATGCGGTTCAGGCTGGGGCGGTTGTCGGGGCCGAAGGCGATGGGGCGGCACAGGTGCATGGCAGTCAGCCCGACCCGCGCGGTCAGCAGGCCGTTGATCACCCCCTGCCCCATCCGGGTCGAGATCGCCGCGGCGAGCGAGCCGCCCAGCGCCTCCACCGCGACATGGTGGGCGCTCTCCGCCACCCCGGCCACCGCGATGTTGGCGAGCATCCGGCGCAGCAGCCGCAGCGATCCGACATAGCCCGGCCGGGCGCCGTACAGCGCCGCGATCTCCCGCACCAGCTTCAAATTGCGCCACAGCACCACCGCGAGGTCCAGCACCGCCGCCGGGCTCAGCGCCGTCGCCACCGCGGTGTCGCGCGCGGCGCGCAGCACCCGCTGGTAGGCGGCGCGGTCGAGCGGCGCCAGCACCTCGCGGTCGAGCAGCCGCACCACCTCATGCTCGTCATGGGCGTCGGTCACATGGTCGCGGACGCTGGCGAGCGCCGGCGCCAGCTCCGGCCGGTCGGCGTACAGCGCCACCAGCGACCCGGCGAAGCGGTCGGCCCGGCCGTCCGGCGGTGCCAGCTCCAGCCGCCCGGCCTCCACCCGCAGCTCCTCGATCCGGCGCAGGCGGCGCAGCGACAGCAGCTCGTTGACCAGCATCGCCAGCGCCGCCACCCCGGCGGTCGCCGCCAGCAGCGCCACCAGCAGCCCGAGCGCCAGACTGGTGGCAAAGGCGCGCGCCAGCAAATCGGCGGTGTCGAAGCCCAGCGCCACCAGCACCAGCGCCGCCACCGCCCCGGCCAGCCAGCGCCCCAGCCGGCGCGTCCGCCGCACCGGCGTCGCCGGCACCGGCAGCAGGTCGGCGGCGTCGCCCGACCCGGACAGCAGCGCCGCCTCCTCCTCCGCCGGCAGCGGGGCCGCCCGCTCGGGGTCGAGTTCCATCGGCGGCACCCAGCCGCCGGCGGAAGATTGATCGTGGCGCCCGCTCACTGCAGATGATCCCCCAGCAGGAACTGCAGCGCCTGATCGACGCGGATGTGCGGCAGGCCGCGCGGGTCGCGCCCCAGATCGTCGGGCGGGCGGAAGGGCAGGAAGTTGTAGGGGCGGTCGCGGCCGGGCGGGAACGCCTCGGCGTCGCCGGGGATCTCGCCGGGGAACAGCACGGTCGGCCGGTCGCGCCCGACCGGCACGCCGCGGACGCAGCGCAGTTGCCGGCCCTCATGCTCGGTCACCACGCTCTCGGTGCATTTCAGCGCGGCGATGGCCATGGTCTCCACCGCCGCCCCTTCGAAGCGGATGCCGTTGCGCGCGTCGGCGACCAGCCGGTCGAGCAGGCCGCGCAACTGCGCGTGCTGGTGCGCGGCGATGTGGTCGGCCTTGGTCGCGGCGAACAGCACGCGGTCGATCTTGCTGCCGAACAGCCAGTCGAGCCAGCCCGACGCGCCGTGGCGGAACGGCTCCAGGCTCAGCTCCAGGGCGCGTTTCATGTCGGCCATGCCGGCCGGCCCGGCGTTCAGCGCGCCCAGCACGTCGATCAGCACGATCTGGCGGTCGAGCCGGGCGAAATGCTCGGCGAAGAAGCGGCGGACGACGTTCGTCTTGTACGCCTCGTACCGCTCCTCCATCAGCGCCCACAGGCTGCCGCGCCCCCGTCCCCCCGCGCCCCCGCCGCCGTGCAGCGGGCAGAAGGTCAGCAGCGGCGCGTCCTTCATGTCGCCCGGCTCGACAAAACGGCCGGGCTGGATCAGGCTGAGCAGCGTGTCGGCGCGGCGGCAGGCGTGGAGATAGTCGGTGTAGAGCGCCGCCCCGCGCCGCGCCGTCTCCTCCTCCGCCGACGCGTTCGGATCGATGGTGGCGAGCCAGCCGCGCCAGGAGGCCGACAGTTTGTCGCGCGGCGGCCGTCCGGCGAGGTCGAGCGTCAGCGCGCTCCACTCCGCGAAGCTCTGGCGCAGCAGCGGCAGGTCGAGCAGCCATTCGCCGGGGTAATCGACGATGTCGAGGTTCAGCGTCGCCACCGGCTGCACTGCGCGTTTCAGCGCCGAGTCCGGCCGGTAGCGCAGCGACACCCGCAACTGGCCGATGCCGCGCGTCGGCTCCGGCCAATGGGGTGCCGGGCCGGTCAGGGCGGCGAGGTGGCCTTCCAGGTCGAAGCGCGGCACGTCGGGGTCGGGCTGCGGTTGCAACCGCGCCGCCTGGAACCGGCCGGAGGACACGACGTCGAGGAAGGGCAGCCGCCCGGCCTTCAGCAGGTTGTCGACCAGCGCCGTGACGAAGACGGTCTTGCCGGCCCGCCGCAGCCCGGTGACGCCCAGACGGACATTGCTTTCCAGCAGAAGCCGGCTTCCGGCGTCATACAGGCTGTCGAGAGTGGGAATGCGCACGGACGGTCGTTACCCCTGGCCGAGAACCGCCCCCTATATAGGACCGCCGCCGCCCGATGCGAGGGGGCCGATCAGCGCACCCCCGCCGTCAACCCGCTCTCCTTCAATGCGCTCTGGGCCACCGGCACCACCGTGCGGGAGAGTTCGGTGGAGGTCATCCAGTTGGGATGCTCCCGCGATTCGCACGACGCCGACCGCAACCGCACGACCAGCTCCGCCGTCAGCGGCCGGTCCCAGGTGAAGACGAAACACCGCTCCCCCGCCGGCCCGCGCATCTCGCCCTCCATCTCCGCGGCGTAATTGCCGTTCAGACTGCCGACGTTCAGCGGCGCCGGACCGGTCGCCGAACACCCGGACAGCGCGATCCCGACCGACACGACACACCCCGCAACCACCACCCGCATTCGTACCCTCCGGTCTTGTTTTCGCTGAGATTCGGGGGCAAATGCGGCAGCTTTGCGGTGTGTGGGGGTGGCGGGTTTGCGCCAATTGCGGTCGTCTCATGGTGGCAGCCATAGTGACTCTCGACGATCTTGAAATGCGACTCTATCCTTCGGTTTGCACCCGGTACGAGTGTAGGAGAAGGATAAAAGAAATGCAGGGGGATGCAGGGGGGCGTAGCAAGCGCCGCCAAGCGGGGGGCGCAGCAACAGGCGGCGGCATGAACTTTCAGGCAGCGACGACAGCCATCGCCAACGTTTACATGGCGCGCGGCCGACCACTGCTGTGGCTGAACGGTCTTGTTGACGACACGCCGATAGCCGTCGACGCCGAAACCGGCGGTGCGGGAGACGATATCCGCCTGCTTCTCAAGGATACGCGAACCGTTGAAGTCCAAGCCAAAAAGGGATTGCAAAAGGGTCTCGAACTATGGGAGGCGTTACTTAAGATCTCCGCCGCGGTGTCAAGGGGAGCCGCAGATTTCGGTGTTTTGCTTGTATCGCCGACCAGCAGCAGGACCATAACTCATTCTTTGGCAGTAGATATCGTGAGGATCGGTGACGGTCGTACCGATGACCTCTCCAGTATCGCCGTCGAATTTCTAGATAAATTGGCTGCAGCCTGTATCAATGCACAAGATGCCTGTGCACGATTACGCATCCAAACGGTGCCTGCACTAGCAGTGGATCAGGCAGCAGTACTCGCTGCGCGGGCTGAACTCGCGCATCTCTGTGCGGATGAAACGCAGATCGGCGGCGCTTGGAACGCGCTTTATACGGATGCCGCAAAGCTGATCGAGCACCGCGGGCGACGTGACGTTGCGGCAGTGTTACGCCTTCTCGTAGCAGAACAGATCATGCTTTCCACGTCGACCGGCTCTGCGCCGGCTCTTCTGCTGGCTAAGCTTTCGCACTGGACGCTGACAACGCACGCAACCTTCACCATCTTCGGCATCAACACTCCGCTCAGCATTAACGACGCTTGGATTCCGCTAACAGCCACCGTTCGCGACGAGCCCGAAGTCGACGCCGCCAGCCTAGAAGATGCGCTGCATCGTTATCAGAGTTGGGAGACGCGCTCAGCGCCACGCGATGCGCGATCAGTTGACCCTGAGACTCTCGGACGGTTCGTCACTAAGACGGTGCTGGTCGCGGGTCCCGGTATGGGCAAGACTACTTTGCTCAAACGCATCGCCCGGCGTTACAGCGAGGATAACATCCCACTGCTCCGCGTCCGGTTGTCCGCAGTAGCTGCTCGCATGCGGGATGGCGCCACCTTCGAGGAGGCGGTGTTCCACCTTGGCCTCGGCGGGAGTGGCATCACCGTCGCCGACGCACAGAATGCCAGATTCCCAAATTGGACCTTGTTATGCGATGGCCTCGACGAGTGCGGCAGGCTTCAGGAGGAGGTTGCAGAGGGGGTTGCCTGCTTTGCTGCTGGTCACCCGGACAGTCGCATTCTGGTCACGACTCGGCCGATTGGCTACCGTGCTGCACACTTCAGGGAATGGCGACATTATGACCTTCCCGCACTCGACACGTTGGCAGTGTGCGCGAATGCTGCTGGGTTGATTGAGGCAATTGCTCCGCTTGACTCTGAGCTTCACGTGAACGCCTGGGACATCTGTCAACGCGAATTCCATGACAAGATCCCGGCGACAATTGTTGGCCGCACGCCACTGCTGCTTGGCTTGAGTGTGGCAATCATAGTTCGCGGCAAGAACCTCGGTACAACGCGTGAGCGTCTGTTTGAGCAAATCTTTGAATTAATTGATGAAGCCCCGAACATGCGCATCCCAGAACCGCCAGCCCCTGCCACACTGTTGCGCCGCTTCCTCGACATCCTTGGGTGGCATATCACTGGACAACCACTCGACTCCATCTGGAACACGCTTAAACGGTGCGCCGATGACCTCGCCAACGATACCGGCGCCAGACCCTTTGCCGCGGCGGCCGACGCTGAGCGCTATCTGCGCTACTGGCAGGATGTGGGCATGATCGAACGCGTTGGCTTGGGGGAGCGACAAACACTCGCATTTATCCACAAGAGTTTTGGAGAATTTGCAGCGGCGCGCTACCAGCGGGCACTTTCGCCCATAGACCAAGCCCAAGCAGTGACAAGCACGCTCGACGCGCCGGCCTGGAACGAGGTCATACGCTTAACCGGCTTGATGGGCATGGCCGATGTAATCGTCAGCCAATTGCTTATAAGATCAGACGAAGCGACCGATGCTAAACGAATGGTTTTGGCGGCTGAGCTGATGGCTGAAGCAACCCCGCCTCCGAATCCAGAGTTGCGTGGCAAGATCATTGATCAGTCGTTCGCGATCATCACCGGCAACCGGCGCCAGCAAGCGTTCAACATCGGCATGCCACTCGTCACGGCCGCGAAGCGCTTTCCCGATGAAGTAGGCCCGACCGCTGCCCGTCACCTTGGCTCTGAAAATCCATGGACCCGCCTCATCGCCTGGGCTTGCTCAGTTGCCGCCGGCCCCGAACACTATGACCTCGACGAGTTGATCGCGACACTACGCGAGAGCGTTGAAACCTTGGAGCCGGGCTTTCGCCAATCGCTTAGCGGCGGCATGATGCTGGCGGGCGATGCTGGTCGCCACATTGCAGAATCCCTTGTGTTCGATGCCTGCGGCGAAATCATTGATCGTGCCCCTGCGGAAGTGGGAGACTCACTTCTCCCAGAGATCCTTAACCACGACAATCTTGGCAGCCTGAAATTCCGCACAAAAGTGACCGAGTTGGTACGCCGCAAAGGGCGGCACTATCCAGTCCACGGTCCGGAATGGTCCGGGCGCTCACTTTTCGACGATCGGAGATATTTCGAAGCTAGAAAATTCAAGTACAACGCGATCTTCGATGCACTCGATTTAGACACGGCACCAGCCCCCTGCGATGATCAGAGACCGCGCGTTCTTTTACACATGAGTGCTTTCATTGAGGCCAGCCAATTAAATAATATTCCCGTGAGCGATGTTTGGGTTTGGACCCGGCCGTATGATCGCGACGCAACACGGGCGGTGCTGCGCGGCTTGATCGCCGTCAGCGGACTTGATCGAGACAAGCTGCGTGAGGAGGCCGTATATGCCAAGCGCTATCTGGACACCGAAGCAGCAGCTAATGAGGACAGCTTTCTCTTCAAGATCACCACTCAAGTTGATCCGCCACCGGTTGACTGGAAGCGTGCGAAAGCGCTCGGGCTTGACGCCGGGCTGATTGAGGCTGCGGTCGCGCACCCATCAGAATGGATCAAATGGGCAGCCACAAATCTGTTGCTGGCTATGCTTGATCCAAAGGCGCTGGAAGACACCGCCCGCCGTCTGCTCGACACGGGCAAAGCGCTGACATTATGGGCAGCCTGCGGGCTGGCCGCTGAGCTTGATCGCAATTGCGCTCTGGCGCTGGTGCTTGATCGCCTGGCCAAGCCGCTGGTGCCAGGGTGCAGGCATTTGTTCGATCTGCTGAGGACTTTAAATCCAGCTTGGTCCCCAGAGCTTGAAACGGCGGTCTATGCTGGGTTATTCGCAACAGACGTTAACACCGCCACCGCCACGGCAACCCTGCTAGCTGACATGGCCGGGTCGGCACTACCGCAACTCGTGCCCTTGCTCGAACAAGCACATGCGCATTGGGTGGTTCACGAAGAACCTTATCCGACCAAGGGTGGAGTTATACCCACCAGTCCGCGCGCCAAGATCATTGAAGCGCTGCATAAAATTCGTCCAGCGCTATATCAAGAGATCAAAGGCTACTTGGCCGACCCGCGCTCTGAGATACGCGATTTTGGCGCAGTGACACTCGCTAAGCGACTGCAGCAACCTGCTGGTGAGCGTTTGCAATTCCTCAGCGAAATTGGGAAGGGTGAATTGTCCAGTTATGTTCTCAGTAAGGTTCTAAGAGAAGGGATTCCCCTCAATCCCATAGAGCTTTCTTCTGCTGAGAAGCTACTATTGAGCGAACGTGGGAGTGTGCGCTATAGTGCAATGACACTGCTAACTGATCAGTATCTAGATTGCGATCGCATCCGAATCCATGCCAGCGCGCTGACGCGTGATAACGAGCAGGAAATCAGGGACCGGGCGTACGCTATTCTTGACAAGCACTGAAATAGGAAGAATTTAGGCATACTGGAACATTGCACTACTTCCTGGCACAAAGTACTCATAGGCCATGGTCTGCTTCTGGCGCTTTGCGGTCGCGAGCAAAGGTCCGCTTTGGGTCAGAAGCGGACGCTTGAAAGTGTCGCAAAGCAGAGGAAAGCAACGCAAGTGTGCTCTCAATGCCAGTGACGATCCGCTGCACAGCCAGCACCACTCGGCAGACCGGCAGTCAGCGTTCTTCCTCTCCGGGAGGTTTGTCCTTGCTCCCATTTTGGGACGAAGCGGACGGACGCCATGCGGACCATAACCCGCAAAGCGCTTCGCACACATTGGGAGTTTGCCCGTCGCGTTTGCCCCACCCGGCCGGCGAGTGATAGGACTATAGGCCCATCAACGTCCGAAGACCGGTCATGCTCTCCCGTCCGCGCCCATCCGTTCCGCCCGCTCACCCCATCCGCTCCGATCGCCAGGACCGGCTGACGGGATGGACGCCGGATGGAACAGGTGAACAGATCCCGGAAAACTGTTTCACCGTGTTTCAAACGTTCCACAGCCGGCGGTTCAGCGGGCGGATCGGGGCGCGTGTGGAACAGGGGCCACCGCTCCCCGGGTGCTATCCCGCGGTCGGCGGCGCCTCCGCCGCGGCCCGTTCGCGGAGCAGCCGGCGGCAGGCGTCCTCGACCGCCGTGGCCAGGGCGGCGGCGTTGCCCAGCGGGCCGGTGCGCAGACGCGGGCGCAGCTCCGTGCGCAGGGCGGCACGGCGCCCGGGGTCGGCGGCCAGGGTCAGGGCGATGCGGCGGTAGGCGGCGGGGTCGGGGGCGATCAGGTCGGGCAGGCCGGCGCGGGTCAGCAGCGCCATGCCGACCCGGCCGGCGTGGCGCTCGCCGGCCAGGGTCACCACCGGGACGCCCATCCACAGCGCCTCGCAGGTCGTGGTGGTGCCGTTGTAGGGAAAGGGGTCGAGCGCGATGTCGATGCGGTCGTACAGCGCCAGATGCGCCGCCCGGCTGGCGCTCCAGCCGACGAGATCCAGCCGGTCGGCGGCGATGCCGTGGCCGGCGAAGCGGGCCCGCAGCTCGTCCACCACCGCCGGGTCGCCCAGCCCGCGGCTCTTCAGCATCAGCCGCGAGTCGGGCAGCGCGGCCAGGATCTCCGCCCACAGCGCCAGCACCGCCGGCGTCAGCTTGCCCAGCACGTTGAAGGAGCCGAAGAGGATCGGGCCGTCGTCGCGGACCCGGCGCGGTTCCGGGGCGGCGTCCGGCGGGCGGTAGCACAGGAAGCCGTCCGGCAGCGGGACCAGCGGTTCGGAACTCCAGGCCTGCGCCGCCGGCGGCTCGATGATCGGGTCGGTCAGCCGGCCTTCCAGCGCCAGCCCGCTGGTGCCGGGATAGCCCAGCGCGGTCAGCCGCACCGGGGCCGGCGCGTCGGCCAGCGCCGCCAGACGGCTGTTGCCGGTGTGGCCGCCCAGCTCGATCAGCGCGTCGATGCGGTCGGCGCGGACCAGCGCGGCCAGCGCGGCGTCGTCCAGCGCCGCCACGTCGCGCCAGTCGTCGGCCAGTCCGCGCAGCCGCTCGGTGACGGCGTCGGGCCGGCGCACCGCCGCATAGACGGTGACGCGCACCGCCCGGCGGTCATGCGCGGCCAGCAACGGCTCAAAGAAGCTCGCCACCGAATGGGCGCAGACATCGGCCGACAGATAGCCGATGCGCAGGACCTCGCCACGCTCCGGTCCGGGCGGCAGCCGGACGGCGGAGCGCGGCGCGTGCAGCCGCTCCCACCGGCGATGCTCGGCCAGCAGCGCGGCGGGGCCGGCGTCCGGGTCGCTCTGGCGGTACAGCAGGGCGTTGCCGTGCAGCGTGCGGTCGAGCTGCGGCTCCACCGCCATCGCCCGGCGCATCAGCGCCACCGCCTCCTCCGGCCGGCCGGAGTCGTGGCGGGACTGCGCCAGCACCCCCAGCGCCGCCGGATAGGCCGGCCGCAGCCGCAGCGCCCGGCGCGCGGCGACGGCGGCCAAGCCCGGCCGGCCCTGGTCGATCAGGCCCTGCGCCCGGTTCACCCACCCCTCCGCCAACGCCGGGTCGGTGGCAAGCGCCCGGCGCAGCGCGGCGTCGCCCTCCCCGCCCCGCCCCAGGGCGCGCAGGGCCAGCGCCCGGACATTGTGCCCGCCGGCCGGCAGCGGCGTTCGATCCTCGTCCGGCGCGGCGGCGTCCAGCACCGCCAGCGCCTCGGCCGGCCGACCGGCCAACGTCAGGGCGGCGGCGACGTCGCTCCAGTCGGCGGCGGTCCGGCCGTCGGCCAGCCGCGCGGCGATGCGAAGGGCGCGCGCCGCCGCCAGCGGGTCGGACGCCAGCCGC
Organism: Azospirillum sp. TSO35-2; assembly: GCF_003116095.1. Taxonomy (GTDB): domain Bacteria; phylum Pseudomonadota; class Alphaproteobacteria; order Azospirillales; family Azospirillaceae; genus Azospirillum. The sequence continues at coordinate 834,187 of NZ_LGRA01000008.1, read as the reverse complement.
AAACGGCCGAGGCCACGCGCCGCCGCCGTCGCCGCCGGATTGGCGGCAAGCGCCGCGCGGTAGGCGCGCTCGGCCGCCGGCCGGTCGCCCTGGTCGCGCAGCGCGTTGCCCCGGTTGACATGCGCCTCGCTCAACCCCGGATCGAGCCGCAGGGCGGCGTCATAGGCCGCCACCGCCTCGGCCAGCCGCCCGGCCTCCTGCAGGGCGGCGCCCAGGTTGCAGCGCAGCGCCGACCGCTCCGGCCGCAAACCGGCCCGCGCCCTCCAGGCGCCCACCGCGGCGGCGATGCCCTGCTCGCGCGCCAGCGCCTCGGTCAGGGCCTGCCAGCCGGCCTCGAACGCCGGGTCCAACGCCAGCACATGCCGCAGCGCCGCGGCCTGCGGGACCCCCAGCGCGGCCAGGGCGGCGAGGTGGTTCAGCCGCAGGTCGACGCGCTCCGGCGCATGGCGGACGGCGGCGGCCAGCCGGTCGCGCGCCTCGGCCATGCGCCCGTCCTGCGCCGCGGCCAGCCCGGCGATGCGCCAGGCGTCGGCCTGCTCCGGCGCCACCGCCAGGATGCGGCCGCACAGGGTCTCCGCCTCGTGCCAGCGCCCGGCCTCCAGATGATCCAGCGCCGCCAGCAGCGCCTCGCCCACGCTCGCCATGGCTCAGCGGCCGTCGCAGGTGAGACGCCAGGACGCCTCACGCCACGATGCCGCGTCCACCGCGACCAGGGCCGGCGGCGGCTGGTCCGGGCCCGGCGGCAGCGCCAGCGCGTTGACGGTCACCAGCCCGGGAAACGGGCTGGCGGTGCAGCCCAGCCGGTTGCCAGGGTTGAACACCGGCGCGATGTGCCACCACAGCCGGTAGCCCAGCCCGCGCAGGGCATCGAACGCGAGGGTTTCCGCCCCGTCCCGCTCGATCCGCAGATAGAGGACCGGGCGATGGCGCGCGACGGCCTCGGCCACCGGCGGGGCGAAGGCCGCGCCGTCCTGGTCCAGGCTGGCCCGGATCAGGCGCTGCCGCCGGCCGTCGGGCACCGCGGCGAACGCCTCGGCCGGCGTGGCGCAGAACCGGACCGGGGCATCCGCGTTGCAGGCGAGCGTGGCGGCGAGGCAGACGGACAGCCCCGGCGACGGCTCGACCGCCAGCACCTGCCCCTGCGGCCCGACGGCATGGGCAAAAGCCAGGGCGTGGGCGCCGATGCCGGCCGCAAGGTCGATCGCGACGTCACCCGGCGCGAGATGCCCGGCGCCCAGGGCGGCCTCAAGCTCCAGCCACTCGCCCAGCCGGTCCAGCGACCGCCCGACCTGCATTGCCGACGCGGGATGGACCAGACGGCCGTGCCGTCCCGGCCCCGCCGCCCGGTCGTCGGGGCCGGCCGGTTCCGGCAGCGGGGGCAGGCGCACCAGATGGAACAGCTTGGCGCCGACATGGCCTTCGTCCGGCAGCACGTCTCCGCCGGGACCCGCGTCGGGGAACGGCACGCCCAGCCCGTCATGCAGCCCGTCATGCACCAGCACCCGCGCGGCGATGCGCGGCCACACCCATTCGGCGAGGAAATGCTGGTCGTTCCAGCGGCTGGAGCGCTCGGCGGTGAAGCGGTCCATCGCCGGCCCGATCGGCGGCAGGACGCCGGCCGTGCCGCCCCACATGCCGCCCATCATCGGCTCCAGATGCATGAGATGGTCGCGCATGACGCTGAACGGCAGCCCGGAGGCCACCCAGTCGCCGATCGCCGCCACCTCCCGCGCCGTCAGGCGGGAATCGCAGTCACGGACCAGGAAACGGCGGACCGCCGGATCGTCGGACGGCAGGAACCGCCAGAACATGCCCTGCCGCGCCGTCGTCTCGGCCGGCATCGCCACCAGCTCCGCCCCCAGCGCCGCCAGTTCGGCCAGGATGTGCGGCGGCACCGTGTCGTCGTGGTAGAAGCGGCAGCGCCAGCCCGGCAGCCGGGCCGGAACCTGACGGGCGTTCTCCAGCGCACCGGCGCAATAGGCCTCAAGCCGGCCCCACAGGCTGAAGCTGACGACGTCGAGACTGCGGCCGGCCGCCGGGAGCGCCGGGACGGATTCCGTCGGGACCGCCGGGGCTTGCGCCAGCTTGGCGGCCAGCGCGCGGGTCGACCAGTGGAGCGCCGCCGCCCGGTCCTGGTCCTGCAACGCGGAGGTCAACGCCTCGCACGGCTCCGGATCCTGCGGAGCGAGGACGGCGGCGCGGGTCAGGCCGCGCAGCCCCTCGTCCCGCCGGCCGGCCACCAGACGGACGACGCCGAGCATGTGCAGGACCTTGGACTCGGACGGACCGAGGGCGAGCAGGCGCTCATACAGCGCCGCGGCCTCGTCGCCACGGCCCAGGCCGGCAAGCGCCCCGGCCAGCGCGAAGCCAAGGTCGATCTCGAACGGCCGCAAGGCCGCGGCGCCCAACAGGTCGGCCAGCGCGTCGGCGTTCCGTTGCCCGGCCAGATGCCGGCGGCCACGCTCCTCCAGCAGCAGGCCCAGCTTTCCGGCGACAGCGGGCTGGCCGGGTGCCAGCCGGTGGGCGCGGGTCAAGGCGGCGATGGCGGCGTCCGATCGACCCACCTGCCGCTCCGCCGTGCCGAGCAGGTCCCAGGCCGCCGCATCGTCCGGCGCCAGCACCGCCGCCCGGCGGGCCGGCGCGGCGGCGGCGGCCCAATCGCCCCGCTGGGCATGGATCTTCGCGACGTTCAGGTGGGCACCGCCCAGCCCGGGCGCCAACTCCAGCGAACGACCAAGCCGGCCGAGCGCCTCGCCGAAGCGGCCCTGCTGGCACAGCAGCGTCCCGGCGAGATAGAGCGCCTGGGCGTTGTCGGGATCGGCATCCAGGATACGGCCATACAGCACGGCCGCCTCGTCGAGCCGGCCCGCCCCGTGCAGATCGAGGGCGATGGTGAGCGCTTCGGTGATCGTGGCCATGCGCATCCGGTTCGGGCTTCGACGGTGGCGCCACGATAGTCCAGCCCAGCCTTGGCGCCAACAGATGCCGATGCCTACCCGCCGATGTAGTGCGGCGTCAGCCTCGCCTGGTCGCCGATCCAGACCTGGCACCGGCTGTCCTGGTCGCGGAAAAAATAGACCTTGCCCGACTGGCGCCGGTTCTGCGGGTCGATCAGGTTGGCGCCGCCGGAAAAGGCGACGCCGTAGTGGCGGTCCGGCGTCGCCGCCCAATAGAGGCCGTCGATCTTCTGGAGGAAGGCGCCGCGCTGGCACAGGTGCGACAGCGTGCGGTCGAGGATCGCCAGCCCGTCCAGCCCCTTCGGCAGGCTGTAGACCGCCCGGCTTTCGGTGCGGCGCAGGCGCGGCTCGTGCGGGGCCGGCGGCGGCTCGTAGGCGTGGAAGGGCGGGCGGCGATGGCCGGGATCGGTGCGCTCGGTGCGCAGAATCTCCTCCGCCCCGGCGGCGTCCGCCACCGGCAGCAGCGCCAGCAGGAGACACGCGGCGACGGAACGGACGGTCATGCGGACTCCTCCGGTTGGCGATTTGCGTGGCGTTCGCGCCGGCCCTGCGCTTTGATGACGGCCGGACAGGCATCGACCACCACGAACCCAAGCCACCACAAACCCAGGCGCCGGACAAGGCCCGCGTCGCACGAGGACCGTTTCGAATGACCGAGAGCATCACCGCCCGTGTCGCCGCCCTGGAACTTCTGCTCGAACAGCTCATCGTCGAACGCTGCCTGTCGACCGATGACCCGCTCGGCGCGATCGATCAGGCGGAAGACCGGCTGGTCGAACTGGCGCGCCAGGACGAACGCGTAACGCCGGAGGTGCTGGAAGCCCTGGCCGAAGCGCTGGGCCGCGTGGCGGCGAGGGTCCGGGACGCCGAAGACCGCTGACGCGCCGTTTCCGGCCCGTGGTCCGATGGCGGTCGTCCCGCATCAGCAGCGGAAGGCCCCGAGATAGGCGCCCGTCAGGCCGTAGAGGGTGCTGTCGTCGATGATGGTGCCGGTCAGGAACAGGTCGAAGCCCTTGCCCCCGCCTTTCGGCGACAGGGTGATGGTCACCCCCTGCTGGAAGGTGACGACGGCGTTGCCCCGGTTGCCGCCCAGCGAAACGGTGAGGTTGGCGGTGACCTTCGCCCGGCAGAAGGGACACCGGGTTAAGCGGCTCGAATCTCGGTCTGGTCCGGGGTGATGTAGCCGAGAGCCGAGTGCAGTCTCTGGCGATTGTAATACCCTGCGATGTAGGCGAACAGGTCCCTGCGAGTGGCGTCGCGCGTTGCATATCGGGCGCCATGGACGAGTTCCGCTTTCAAATTTCCGAAGAAGCTCTCCAACGGGGCGTTATCCCAGCAGTTGCCTTTGCGGCTCATCGATTGCACGATACTGTTGTTCATCAGAGCTTTGCGGTAATCCCCAGTGGCGTATTGGGCGGATTCAAGCGGTCGTCGCAACAGCCTCTTCGTGCCCTCCCTTATCAATGGATTGGAGCAGTTCGTCCAGCGCCTCGGCCGGGGTTTTCCAGTCGAGGGTTTTGCGGGGCCTTGTGTTCAGGGCGAGGCCAACGGCCGCCAGGGTATCGGCGTTATGCACGGTGAGGTCGGTTCCCTTAGGGAAGTACGGCGTAGCCGGCCGTTGGTATTCTCGTTCGTGCCGCGCTGCCACGGACTGGGCGGATCGCAGAAGTAGACGCAAAGCCTAGTGTCAATCCGGATATGAGCGTGTTGGGCCATCTCCGCCCCCTGATCCCAGGTCAGCGACCGGCGGAGCTGTGCGGGCAAGGTTGCGATGGTGCGTGCAATGACGTCGCGGACGGTTTCGGCACCATGGCCGGCAGGCGCCGGTCCATTCTTGACCCGCGGGCCGCTCGCATGCCCCGGCATTGGAGGAAGATGGAGCAGCATCGTGAAGCGCGTCGTCCGCTCCACCAATGCACCGATCGCCGATCCGCCCAAACCGATGATGAGATCCCCCACCCAGTGCCCCGGCACCGCCCGGTCCGCCACCTCCGCCGGGCGTTGGCTGATCATGATCTCCGGGGTGATGAAGGCCGGCCGGCACCAGCGGCAGGGCGCAATCCGAGATCTGCATCATGTGAATCTCCCCGCTTCACATGTGCACCAACAGCTACGAGCCGTCCGTCTCAGCACCGAAAGCACGGAAGAACCCCAACCGAGACCCCAAACCAACGCACCACAATCACCTGAAGTGGTTGAGAAAAACTCTACTGAGGTGGGGTCCCGATCTGCGCCAACCGGGACCCCACCTTGGTGACTAAAATTCATTCATTTACAAAGGGTGACATTGTTTCTGATAGGGGCCCCGCTTCTGAAACAATTAACAGCTTGGGAATGCGCAACTCGACAGTGCCGGCGGGGGGCTCCCCAGTCGCGGTCACGGTAGCCGTTGCGCTGGACCAGTCGCTCGGACGACCGTTCGCCATGGCCGGCGCCGGTCAGCCCTTGGACCTCCAATTCCATCAAACGCTCGACGGCAAGCCGATCATCTCACGCAGAACATCGGCATCCGCGCCCTTTCTTAAGCGTCGCGCGAAGCGCCATCATCTCGTCGGTCATCGTGGTCACCCTCGGTGGAGGTTTGTGTTGTGGTGAACAGACTTTACCGAAGAGCCATGATGAGCGCCCGCTGTGGATAACCGGCCCGCCTCCGCCAGCCAAGCGGGGGCGCTACGGCGGGCCAGTTCCCCACAGCCGTACCTATGCCACATCAGGGGGCACGACCCCGACCGCTTGGGTGACTCGCGACGCGGGAGACCGGCCGAATTCACGCGATATCCAGACCGACACGGCGACAAGCCTCTCCAAGTCGACACCCGTTTCGATCTCCATCCCGTTAAACAAGTAGACCAAATCCTCGGTCGCCACGTTCCCTGATGCCCCACTGGCATAGGGACATCCTCCGAGCCCAGCGACGGACGCGTCGAACGTTCTCACGCCGAACTGATAAGCTGTATGGACGTTCGCAACCGCCATGCCATACGTATCATGGAAATGCCCGGCCAGTGATTCGAGCGGCACGGTGCGCGAAACTGCCGAAAGCATGGCCTGAACCTGGGCGGGAGTCCCAGTACCAATGGTGTCGCCCAGTGAAATCTCCGCGCAGCCGGCTTCGAACAGGCGGCCGGCCACGGCGGCCACCGCATCGGGCGCGATAACTCCTTCATAAGGACAATGGATGGCACAGGATACATATCCGCGGACCGGAATCCCACGTTCCCGGGCCGCCTGGAAAATGGGCCGGAACCGGCCGAATGAGTCATCAATCGAGCAATTGATGTTGCGTTGGGAAAAGCTCTCGGACGCTGCGGCGAACACGGCGATTTCACGGACCCCGGCCGCCATGGCGCGTTCGAAGCCCTGCATGTTCGGGACAAGGACCGGATAGGCGACTCCGGGGATGCGCCGGAGCCCCCGTATCACCTCAGCGTGGTCGGCCATCTGCGGCACCCATGCGGGGGATACGAACGCCGTTGCCTCAATCGTCGTCAATCCAGCCTCGCCCAGGCGACGTATGAGCTCTAGTTTCAAGCTGGAGGGAAGCACCCGCGCTTCGTTCTGCAAGCCGTCGCGCGGACCGACTTCCACAAGCCTTACTCTTTCGGCCAATTCACTGTCTCCGGTCTGGCGAATTTTTGTTGGAACGCCGGTGTACGAACTCGAATCCGACACCCTTGGGGCAGGCGGACACACTAGCTCGGGTAAAGCGGCGCTTTCCAATATGACCTATGTCGCTTCTGAGACGATTAGCGTCTTTCAGCGGGCGGCGGGATCAGCGACGGACAGGAATGAATGGACGCCGGCCGACATGTTGTCGTCCCGCCATACCACTGCGATCTCAAGATCCAGGTTGGTTGAGGCGTCGTTGATGTCCTTATAGACCACGCCGGGATGACCTAGACTGCGGACCTGGGACGGAAGCAGCACGGTGCCGAAGCCGGCCGCTACCAGACTGACCATGCTGGGCATCTGCCATGCTTCCAGGGTGATGCGTGGGGTGAAGCCCGCCTCATGACATGCGAACAGGAACTTGCTGTGCAGGCTGGCGATGCGGTCGGCCGGGAAGATCATGAACGATTCCTCTGCAAGATCCGCCAGAATGACGGAGTCTGCGGCCGCAAGGTGGTGAAAAGCGGGCAATACTGCAATGAACCGCTCCCGTTCGATCACCCTGACCTGCAGATTGGCCACATTGGGCAGCGGGAGCCGCACGATGCCAACATCGATCTTCCGCGATAGCAGACTTTCCACCTGTTCCTTCGAGGTGGCCTCCCGCAGGTCGACTTGGATGTTCGGGAACCGCGAGCGGAAATCCTGCAGCAGGCGCGGCAGGAGGGCATAGGCGACTGAGCCGACGAACCCTATGGAGATGCGACCGATCAGTCCCTGCGCGGCCAGTCTTGCTGATTCAATCGCGCGCGCTTCCTGCGCCAGCATGTCCCGCGCGTGCTCGAGAAGCACGCTGCCGGCCGGGGTCAGGCGGACGAAGCGCTTCGTCCGTTGCAGCAGTTGAACCCCCACCAGAATTTCCAACTGCTTGATGGCTTGGCTGAGTGGAGGCTGTGCCATGTTGAGGCGTGCAGCGGCCCGACCGAAATGCAATTCCTCGGCGACGGCAACGAACTGGCGGAGCACACGTCCAGACAACATTGTGATACACGAATCATATTAAGATCTAATGATTATATATTGGACCCACAATTTCCAGTCCATCAGAATCAGACCAACGAGCAGCCACGATCCGGAAATGCCGGCGCCCCCGCCGGCCGGGTCGAAAGCGAAAACCTGCGCGCGGCTTTCGTAACGGGTAACACAGAGCTGTCGACAATCAGAATTTGCCCGCCAGAAATTTTCCGGAGGTAAACGTCCATGACTCTAATGGAGCGGACCCTGGTCCGCGCTGAAAACCTGCTTGGTACGATCGCCACTCTCCTGATTCTGTCAATCATGGTAATTGTAACGGCTGACGTCGTCCTGCGCTATTTATTCCACAGTCCAATCGAATGGGCCTTTGACGTCATCAGCCTCTATCTCATGGCTGGCGTCTTCTTCCTCTCACTTTCGGGAACCCACGCCGATCACGGGCATGTCGGTGTCGATCTGCTGCTGCAGAGGCTGGCGCCGACGGGACGACGACTTGCAGAGACCCTGACCTGCCTTGTCAGCATCCCGTTCTTCGCGGCGATGGCGAAAGTCGGTGCCGATCGTGCCATTGACAGCTTCCTCAACCACGATGCGCTCTCCGGACTGATCGCTTGGCCGACCTGGATCGCCTCGGCCCTGGTGCCAGTGGGCGCCGGGCTTCTGGCCCTGCGTCTGGTCCTGCGCCTAGTCAGCCAGATCGCCAGCTTGGCCACCGGTCGCGACTACGCTGCGGTTATCCCGCTCGGCGGCCATGCCGGTACGGAGTGAGCAGCCATGATTGCCGTTTCGATCATCATCCTTCTGTTCCTGCTTCTGGCCATTGGCGTCCCTGTCGGGTTCTCCATGGGCGTTGCTGGCGCCGTCGGCCTAGTGGCGGTTGGCAACCTTGACGTGATGCTAAGCGTGCTGCAAACCTCGCCGCTCAGCACCGTCAGCAGCTATGAACTAATCACCATTCCGATGTTCTTGCTGATGGCCGAGCTGGTGCTGTTGAGCGGCATCGCCGACGACCTGTTCACGGTGACCGCTGCCTGGATCGGCCATGTACGGGGCGGTCTGGGCATGGCGACCGCGCTGTCGGGTGCCGGCTTCGGCGCCATCTGCGGTACCAGCACTGCGTCGGCGGCGACCCTGTCGGCAACCAGCCTGCCGGCCATGGTCAAGCAGGGGTACGATCCCAGGATGGCGGCCGGCGTGGTGGCGGTGTCCGGAACTCTGGCGATGCTGATCCCGCCATCTGTCGCGCTCGTGGTCTACGGTCTCCTCGCCGACGTATCCGTTGGGAAGCTCCTGGTCGGCGGAATTATTCCGGGAATCATCGTCACCTTCACCATCATGGCCACGGTCTGGGTCCTTGCCGTCCTTTATCCAAAGGAGGCGCCCTGCAGCCCACGCGTCTCATTGCTGGATCGGCTGCGCCTGCTGCGGGGCGTGGGACCAATGCTGCTGCTGATGATCATGGTGACCGGAGTGATCTACAGTGGCATCGCCACGCCGACTGAAGCGTCGGCGCTGGGGGCGACCGGTGCGCTTGGCATCGTGATCTGGCGTCGGCGCTGCAGCTGGACCAATGTCCGGCAGGCCGCCCGGCGTGCCGCCCAGGGGACTTGCATGATCGCGATGATCCTGCTGGGCGCCCAGTTGTTCGGCTATTTCTTCACCCTGACCCACGTGACGCAGGACTTGGTGACTTGGGTGGCCGAGCTGCCGACCTCGCGCTGGGTGATTATGGTCGTCTTGCTTTCCATGTACATCGTCCTGGGCGCGTTCATGGACCAGATCGCCATTCTGGTTCTGACCGTTCCCGTCGTGGTCCCGATGATCGTGAAGCTGGGCTTCGACCCGATCTGGTTCGGCGTGATCAAGATCGTGATCGCCGAAGTCGGCATGATTACCCCACCGATCGGACTGAACTGCTACGTGGTGTCGCGCTACGCCAACCGCCCGGTGGGGGAGGTGTTCCGGGGTACGATACCTCACATCGTGGCGCACTTCCTGGCCATCGCCGTCTTCCTGCTGTTCCCCCAGACCATTCTCTGGCTGCCGTCGCTGATGCGCTGATCGAGGAGGTACACCGTGGTCAGGTCCTACTTCATTCGTCCCGAAGACGTGACGGCCTATCATCCGGCGAATCATTCGGGTACCGTCAACCGCTGCCTGATCTCGTCGGAAACCGTCGGCGCCCACAATGTCGAGGTGCTGCTTGGCGTCATCAATCCGCAGCAGGGGGCGTCTCCCCATGCCCATCCTGGCATTGAGCAGGTCTGTTACCTGCTGGAGGGCCGCGCCGTCGCCGAGGTGGGCGGCCAGTCGCGGGAGCTCGGCCCCGGGGATTGCTGCTATTTCCCGCCCGATATTCCACACAGCTTCACTGCGATCGGCGACAAGCCGGTGAAACTGCTGGTGATCTACTCACCGCCATACGGCGAGGATCCTTCCAAAGTTGTCCGTTAAACGATCATTCAAGAAATCAGGGAGGCACCCATGCGTTCATACAGGTTTTCGATAGGGTTGGCCGCGGGACTCGCTGCCGGTATGATGTCGCTGACCGCACAGGCTGACATTACGTTGCGGCTGGCGGACAGTCTGCCCAGCGGGCATATCATCCATCAGGTCATAACCGCCCCGTTCATCGAAGCGGTGAAGAAGGAAACGGGCGGTCAGGTCAGGATCGAGCATTTCCCTGGCGAACAGGTTGGCAAGGCGCGCGACATGCTCTCCCTGACCCAGGCGGGCGTGATCGATATCGGCTACGTCGTGCCGGCGTATGCTTCCGACAAGATGCCGCTGTCGGCCGGGATCGAGCTGCCGGGAATCTTCACCGACTACTGCCAGGGCATGGCCGCCCTCTACACCCTGACCCATGACGGCGGTTACCTGGAAACCAGCGAATTCGCCGCCAACAAAGTGATCCCGCTCGTCACCTTCCTTCTACCGCCCTACCAAATCGTCCTGGGCACCGACCGGAAGATCGCGTCGCTGAAGGATCTGTCGGGCCTCAAGATCCGTTCGGCTGGAGGACCGATGGATTTCATGATCAAGGGGCTGGGAATGATCCCGGTTCGCATGGCGCCGCCGGAGATTTATGAGAGCCTGTCGCGCGGCACCATCGACGGGGCTTTGCTTCCGTATATGAGCGTCGAATCCTACGGCATCACCGGGCTTCTCAAAAGCGGCACCAGCCAGATCAACTTCGGCACGGTGGCGCTGACTTATTCGATCGGTGCCGAGAAGTGGAAGAAGCTGCCGGAACCTGTCAGGACCGCGCTGACCAAGGTCTCCGCCGACATTTCCAAATCAGCCTGCAAGAGCTTCGAAGCGGTGGAAGGGAAGCTCTACGCGAAGCTCGACAATGAAGGGAGCCGGGCCATCGGCTTCGGGCCCGCCGATCAGAAGGAGATCGCAGCGATATTCGACCGCGCCGGCAGCGATTGGGCCGCCTCGCTCGACCAGCGCGGCAAAGCCGGGAGCGCCGCCCTGGCCGCCGTCAAACAGGCGGTGGCGGGTAGCCGGTGACGCACCACCGGCGGAGAGCGGAGCGTTGATCGCAAGCTGACCGGTCGCCGGTCCGCCGGTCCGCAATGCGGCACGTATTCGCAAGATGATTCAATCAAAAGGATGCACAACCATGTCCGGTCCGCTTTCCGGTGTCCGAGTCATCGACCTGACGACCGTAGCCATGGGCCCCTACGCGACGCAGCTGCTCGGTGACATGGGGGCAGACGTCATCAAGGTCGAATCGCACGAGGGCGATATCTTCAGACATGCCGCTCCGTCTCGCCATCCCAGGATGGGGGCGGCCTTCCTGAACCTCAACCGCAACAAGCGCAGCATTGCTGTCGACCTGAAGGATCCGGCCGACTTGAGGGCTGTCCGCGAGCTCATCCTGACGTCCGACGTCTTCATCTACAATGTCCGCCCGCAATCCATCCGCCGGGCTGGCCTAGATTACCAGACGCTGAGCGCCGTCAATCCCCGCCTCATCCATTGCGGCGCCTACGGCTTCTCAGAAAGCGGCCCCTATGCCGGACGCCCCGCCTTCGACGACATCATCCAAGCCATGAGCGGCATGGCCGATCTTCAGGGACGCAACGGCGACGACGGCCCCTCCTACGTCAACACCATCATGGCCGACAAGACGACGGCGCTGGCGGTCGTCTATGCCATCGCGATGGCACTTTATGAACGGGAAAAATCCGGACTGGGGCAGGCCATTGAGGTCCCCATGTTCGAGACCATGGTGTCCTTTAACCTGATCGAGCACTTCGCAGGAGCGACCTTCCATCCGACTCAAAGCAGCATGGGCTACGAACGGCTGCTTTCGCCGTACCGTAAGCCGTACCGGACGCAGGACGGCTACATCGCCTTGATGCCTTATACCACCGCGCAGTGGCAGCGCTTCTTCACGGTGGCCGGGCAGGCCGAAGTGGCGGAGGATCCCCGCGTCCTCGATCCCGCCCTGCGCAGTACCCGGATCGGTGAGTTGTACAAGATCATGGCCGATCTAGTCGCGCAGAAGACCACCGACGCTTGGCTGGACCTGCTGGCTGACGCCGATATCCCGGTCGCGCGCGTGCTGTCGCCCGACGACCTGCTGCACGATCCGCATCTCAAGGCAATCGGCTTTTTCGAAGAAGTCTCGCACCCGACCGAAGGGAAAATCCGCAACATCGGCATCCCCGTGCGCTTCTCCCGCACGCCGGGACGCATCGGCAGACCCGCTCCCGGTCTGGGGGAGCACAACGAGGAAATCCTCGGCGGCTCGGTCGGCACTTGCGCGGCCGGATGATCTCAGCCCCAATCAGGTAAGGCCCCCATGAAACCGCGAACCATTGAAGTCAAAATTCAGGGCGGCGACGCCTGGGTCTGGCTGAACCGCCCGGAAACCCGCAACGCCCTGGACGAGGTGATGATCGAGGAGCTGACCGCCGCGCTGTTGAGGTTGAGCGAGGGCGACGAGGTCCGCACCGTCATATTGGGTGGGCGTGGACCAGCCTTCTGCGCCGGAGCCGATCTCAACTGGATGCGCCGCATGGCGCAGTTCAGCGATACTGAGAATGAAGCCGACGCACTGCGCTTGGCGACCATGTTGCGCACATTGGCCGAATTGCCCAAACCGGTCGTGGCGCGGGTCCATGGACACGCCTATGCTGGCGGTCTTGGCCTCGTCGCCGCCTGCGATCTGGTCGTTGCGGCCGAGACCGCGGAGTTCTGCCTGTCAGAAGTCCGGCTCGGGCTGGTTCCGGCAACCATCTCCCCCTATGTCCTGCGCGCGTTCGGGGTCCGGGCCGCCCAGCGATACATGCTGACGTCCGAACGCTTCGGCGCGAGCGAGGCCTTCCGTCAGGGCTTGGTGCACGTCCTCTGCCCACCCGAAAATCTCGACAGCTCGATAGCGAACCTGCTGGCGCACCTGCGCGCGGGCGGACCCCAGGCCCTGGCGCGGACCAAGCACCTCATCGCTGAGGTCGACGGGAAACCCTTAGACGACAGGCTGGTCGGCCTGACGGCAAAGACAATTGCCGACGTCAGGAGCTCGGCCGAGGCGAGAGAAGGGGTCTCCGCCTTCTTCGAGAAGCGTGGGCCGGACTGGGCTACCCGGCAGGTTGCGTCATAACTCTCACCACGGCTCTGTTGCAAATTTTGCCGGCGATCGCGAGATGATGGTCACGGGCATCACCGCCGACGCTATGCGTCCTGGCGCTCGGAACTGCTGGGTGATGAACTGCACGGCCTCGGCGAGCGCGCCGGATCCAACGTTGAAGGCGCGTTCGACGAGGCGCGCCTCGCCCCGCATGTCGCGGGTGATATTGAAGCTGGACGCTTGGCCTTTGCGGAGCGCCCGTATCACCTCAAATCCCTTGATCGTCGCGTAGGCCGTCTTCAGGGTCTTGAAGCCTCGCACCGGACTGATCAACTGCTTCAGCTTGCCATGGTCGGCCTCCACCACGTTGTTCAGATATTTGACCTGCCGGTGCTCGGTCTCCTCGGGACACTTGCCCTCGGTCTTCAGTTCCGCCAAGGCCGGCCCATAAGTTGGCGCCTTGTCGGTGTTGATGACCGTCGGTGTCTCCCACTCCTTCAAGCCGTTCAGCGCCTTGGACAGGAAGCGCTTGGCGGCGGCGGTGTTGCGCGTGGGAGAGAGGTAGAAGTCGATGGTGTTGCCATGCTTGTCGACGGCTCGGTACAGGTAGGCCCACTTGCCACCGACCTTCACATAGGTCTCGTCGACCCGCCAACTGGTTGACCGTGGGCAGCGCCACTGCCAGCGTAGCCGCTTCTCGATCTCCGGCGCGTACTTCTGCCCCCAGCGGTAAATGGTCGAGTGATCGACCGATACGCCGCGCTCGGCCATCATCTGCTCAAGGTCGCGATAGCTGATGCCGTACCGGCAATACCAGCGCACCGCCCACAGCACGATCTCACCCTCAAAGTGGCGTCCCTTGAAGTCCGACACGGCTTGGCTCCATCCAACCTCCAGCCATTCCGACGCGTGCCGGCCAACTTTGTAACAGAGCCGTAACCAGTATAGCGGCGGTCAACGGGTGTCGTCATGCCGCTCCATATCGCGCCTTCGCCCGCTCCCGCAATCCGTTCAACACCAACTTGACGGTGCTCCGCCGTCGATGGTTTTTGCCCCCATGCTGCCGCAGATCTCGTTGCCCTGGGCCGAGCCGATGACAACCTCAACGCCTTCCAGCCAGTCGCCGTCGGCATCGCCGCCCGCCTCGGCCCGACCGTCGTCGAGAACGACGCGCACGCGCTCCCCGGAACCGGCATAACTGACGGGGGCGGTGCCCAGACCACCGACGATGGTGTCGCCGCCGGCACCCCCGGCCAGAAGATCGTCGCCCGCGCTGCCATCCAGAATGTCGTTGCCGGCCCCACCGGTGAGTGTGTCGGCGCCCGGATCGCCGCGGATCTCGTCGCTCTGGGTGGAACCGACGAAGATCTCCACGTCTTCGATCACGTCGCCCTGGGCGTCGCAGCCGCGCTCCGCCTCGCCGTTGGACAGTACGACGCGCCCGCCCTCGCACGAGGTCTCATAGGTGAGGGTGTCCACGCCCGCCCCGCCGGAGATGCGGTCACCGCCTTCGTCGCCGGCTAGCAGATCGTCGCCCTCGCCGCCCGTCAGCGTGTCGTTGCCCGCCCCGCCGCCCAGGCGGTTGGCCGCATCAGCGCCGGTGAGCGTGTCGGCGTGGCCCGAGCCCTCGACGTTCTCGATGTTGGCGAGGCGGTCGCCTTCGGTGTCGCCGCCCGTCCCCCGGCCGGCGTCGAGATCGACCGTCCCCCTGTCCATGGAGGCGCCGTAGGACGCCGTGTCGATGCCGTCACCGCCGGCGAGCGTGTCTTCGGCGGCCCCACCCGCGATCCGGTTGCCCTCCGCGTCGCCGGTCAGTGTGTCGTCGAAGCGCGAACCGGCGAGGTTCTCGATTCCGGACAGCCGGACGCCCTCGGCGGCACCGCCCGCCCCCCTGTGGCGAGATCGACCGACACGCCCGCCGCCGATCCCTTGTACACGGCCGCGTCCTCGCCCGAACTGCCGACGAGCGTGTCGGCCCCCGCGCCGCCCTTCAGCGCGTCGTCGCCGGCCCCGCCGTCCACGAGGTCGCCGCCGGCCCCGCCGGCTAGCGTTTCCGCGGCGGACCCGCCCCGCAACTCGTCGCCGTGGGCTGAGCCGACGAGGATCTCCACGCTCTCGATGATGTCGCCTTCGGCGTCGCTGCCCTGCTCCGCCGCGTCGTCTGAGAGGTTCACCCGCACGCCGGTGCCGGAGCCCTCCTAGCTGGCGGTGTCGAGGCCGGCGCCGCCCGGGATCGTGTCGGCGTCCGCCCCACCCCGCAGCGCGTTGGCGCCGTCGCCGTCGGTCAGCCGGTCGCCGTGGGCCGAGCCGGCGACATTCTCGATGCCGGTCAGCACATCGCCCTCGGCGTGGCCGCCCTGCTCTATCGCGTCGTCCGAGAGATGCACGATCACGCCGGAGCCGGTGTCCACGGGGTTGCCGCGCTCGTCGGGATAGACGATCTGGGCGCCTTCGCCCGAGCCGAGTTTACGCCAGCCCGCCGCCCAGGGGCGGTTCGCCCTTCGCGCAATCGCTCCGCCCGGCTACCAACAAGTTGGCGGTGCCGCTGGCCGTGGCGGTCAGCGTGCAGGTGGAACTTGGTCGAGAAGCCGCCGCTCGAGCGGCCGAGCGCCTGGGTCAGTTGCCCCCTTTTGCGCCGGCGGCGTGCTGGTAGGCACGCACGACCGTGCTGTCGACCTGACGCAGGCTCCAGTCCAGCTTGCCGGCCTCATCCGCCTCGGCCTGGACCAGTTCCAGCACGCGTTCCCATACTCCGGCCTTCCGCCAGCGGTAGAAGCGGTTCGCCGCCGTCTGCCAGGGGCCAAACTCGGCCGGAAGGTCGCGCCAGGGAGAACCGGTGCGGTTCACCCATAAGATTGCCCGCACCGTGCGCTCCAGGTCCCGCGCCGGTCGGCCCGTCTTCGGGCATTCCGGCGGCAACAGCGCCAGCAGATGCTGAAGCTGCTCATCGCTCAATTCTGATCGCGCCATCCCTCTTCAACAGCGCAGGGACAAACCGTCACAAGCTTTGAGAACAGGACCTAGCATTACAGTTGCGCTTTTTTACGGTGGGCTTGGCAGGCGAGCGCTTGATGGCATCGCCTCCAAGTTGACCATGCGATGACGTCGGCGGGCTCGATCCGCCGTTGGGTCAGGCGGTCGGCAACACGACGGATCTCCTGCATCGACCAACGGACCATAGGCGAGGAACTTTCCTCATCGTTTTTGGGGGCTTTGCAAGGGTATCGGCCTTGTGCCGGACCACGGCCAGCAGGGCGAAGGCGAGCATGACCAGCGAAACGTGCCGGTGCCAGCCGTGCCAACTTCGGGTCTCGTTGTGATCCAGCCCCAGCTCGGTCTTCGCCGTTTCGAAAGCATCTTCAATGGACCAGCGTTGCCCCTCGACGCGGACCAGTGTGCCCACTGGGGTCCCGTGCCGGCACCAGGTTGTGAAGAAGGCCAGTTCCCAATCAATGGGGCGTCACCGCACCAGCAGCCCGCGCGTCCAGAGGCCCAGACCGGGCGGTGCTCCAACCATCTCAGGATCGAGATCGGCCAGTTCCAGGTAGGCCCAGTCGTAAAGCCGTGGCCCCTTGGTGCCGTTGCCCGCCGACAAGCGCATCCAGCTCTCCGCCGGCAGTTCCCTGGCGATCTTCTCGGCGGTGCCAGACACCGACAAAGTCGGGCTCCAGGAATTGAAATGGTGACTGCTGACCTGAGACCGAAGTTTCCTCCGGTCATTGGCAGAGTCTCTGTGAGTTGTGATGCCCGAAGTGGGCAGTGATGGCAAGCTGGGCTGGGGCATGCCCCAACCCAGCTTGCGTTGCGGCCGCGGCGACCTCGGCGGGCGTGGCGCCGCCGAGACCGGAGTGCGGCCGGATGTGGTTGTAGTCTTCCCTCCAGATGGCCAGGACGGCCCGGGCGTGAGACAGCGACGCAAACAGCGTCTCGTTCAGGCATTCATCCCGCAGTCGCCCGTTGAAGCTCTCCACGAAGCCGTTCTGCATCGGCTTGCCGGGGGCGATGTAGTGCCACTCCACCCGGTGCTCCTGGCTCCAACGCAGGATGGCCATGCTGGTCAACTCGGTCCCGTTGTCGCTGACCACCAGCCGCGGCTTGCCGCGTCGGGCGATCAGGGTGTCGAGTTCACGGGCGACGCGGGCGCCAGACAGCGAGGTGTCGGCCACCAGCGCCAGGCACTCGCGCGTGAAGTCATCCACCACCGCCAGGATCCGGAAGCGCCGCCCGTCGCTGAAGCCGTCAGCGACGAAGTCCAGCGACCAGCGTTGGTTCGGCCCTTGCGGCAGCACCAGCGGCGCCCGCGTGCCCAGGGCGCGCTTGCGTCCACCGCGCCGACGCACCTGGAGTTTCTCCTCTCTGTAGAGCCGGCGCAGCTTCTTCTGGTTCATGGCATGGCCTTCGCGGGCCAGCAGCAGATGCAGCCGCCGATAACCGAAGCGCCGCCGTTGGCGCGACAACTCGCGTAGCCGCTCACGGACAGCAGCATCGTTCGGGCGCCGGGAGCGGTAGCGCACGGTCGAGCGATCCGCTCCCAGTACAAGGCACGCCCGCCGCTCGCTCACGCCGTGGCTGGCACGGGCATGGGCAACAGCATTCCGCATAGCCGCGGGCGTCACCATTTTTTTGCGGCGACGTCCTTCAGGATGGCGTTGTCCAGCATGGCCTCGGCCAGCAGCTTCTTCAGCCGCGTGTTCTCGTCCTCGAGCGCCTTAAGCCGCCGCGCCTCGGAAACCTCCAGCCCGCCGTACTTGGCCTTCCAGGTGTAGAAGGTCGCCTCGCTGATCCCATGCCGGCGGCACACGTCCGCCGTCTTCTGACCAGCCTCCTGCTCCTTCAGGATGCCAATGATCTGCTCCTCGCTGAATCGGCTGCGTCTCATCCGTCCGTCTCCTCTCGATGACGGACTCTACCTTTCCCCGGAGGAATTTTCCGGTCTCAGGTCAAAACTGCCAAAGTAGTGTTTGAGGGTGCCACTAAACGCCAATCCTGCCGAGCCCAGGGGGCGGGAGTGTGGGCCAAATTGCTCTCACATACTTCCGTATGCATCGTCAACCACACTTCTTCTAATTGCCGTGTGGTGCCAAGCCAATCAAAACCGTTGCGAAAATTATAGAACCGCACAAAATATGCTGGCGCTGCGATCCCAACTTCCAGCATGCGGGTAAAGTCCATGGGAAAATCTATGACTTCAGCGTCTACCGGAGCGTTCGATGCCAACGGTGAAGCCGACCGCCGCCGGAGCATCGCGTTCGTCGAGTCGCTCTCGCTACCGGAACCGCCGGACACCGAATTTGACCTTGCCCTGGAATCGGCGCTCGAGCCCCAGGCTCCTGCATTCGACGCGGGAAAGGATGAGGCGGCGGTGGTGGGCAGCAACATCGTCTCCTTCGCGCGGGGCGTTGCGGCGGAAGACCGCGAGGCCATCGCGAACGCGCTGCTGATCGCCCAGCTCGTCGCCAAGAAGCGCAGCCAGGCTGCGGACGACATCCACCAGTGGTACCAGCATTACTTCGAGGTGCTCGGCGGCCTCGGCTAGGTCACGCAGAACCAGGGGTTCGGGGAGTACCGGACGAGCAGCACCAGCTTCGAGGCGCATCAAGCCATTATCGAGATTGCGACTACGGTTCTCGGCCCCGGTGCCGCGGCGCTCGCCGTCGTAATGACGACGCTGCAAGCGTTGCGCAACGCCTCAGCGAACCAGCCCTGGATGACGCTCTTCAACAGAGAGTCGATGTTCACGCGGGCGGCGCGCTTCCAAGTCGCTTGGGCCGAGTCGGACGGCAGCACGGTGACCATCGCGCTCCTCGCCTTCGTGTTGGAGGCCCAATCGGACCTCACGCAGGTGCTGTTCTTCAAATTCGCGACCAACAGTGTCCACTTCAGGCACAAGTCCGGCACCGTCTCGGTGGAGTTGGGAAGGCTCCGCGCCACGCGGGATGCCATCGCCGCCAAGGTGAGCGCCTTCACCTCGTCGTACATCGAGACGCTTCCCGATCTCTGACACTCGCCCGCCGCAATTCCATCACGCTAGGAGTTCGTCGAATGCCAGCCGCCCAACCCATTTCGCTCATGGACAGCGTGGCCGCCGTCAGGATCGCGATCGTTGCGGACGCGGCCGTCGACATTCCGGCGCGCTTCGTCTTCGTGGTCCCGGCCAACCAGGATCTTGCGGCGATGAGGTCCGCGCTCTCCACGGCGTTCGCGTCCCTGGGCGGCACGGTCGAGCCGGTCTCCGTCCTGTCCCCGCGCGAACTGGCGCTCGTCTTCCCCGGGCGGCGCTTCATCGGGCCGGCGCAAGCCTTCGAGGCGGCCCATGCCTTGGAGGCCGCCCTCCGGCTCCCCGTGGTCGAGGCGGATCTTCCCCATGCGGTGATGCCGGTGCACGGCACCGATCCGGCCCCTGACGAGACCATCGAAGAGTCGGTGGAGACCCTGCTGCCCGGCTGCTGGGTCGAACCCGAGGACCGGCTGAAGGACAAGGGCGACTGGGCCCTGGGTATCCTCAACGTGCGCGAGGCCTGGGCCTTCGCCGAGAAGGCCGGCCGTCCCTCGAAGGGCGCCGGGATCATCGTCGCCCAGCCGGACACCGGGATCGTCGCCCATCCCGAACTGGACCCGGCGCACACGGCGCGGGGCTTCAACGTCATGGACGGCGAGGAGCCGCGCGACCCCACCGACCCCATGTCCGGGGGCGGCAACCCCGGCCACGGCACCGGCACGGCCAGCGTGCTCGTCAGCCCGGAAACCGGGGTCGTCGTCGGCTCCGCCCCGGCGGCGCTCCACATGCCGATCCGCGCGATTGAGAGCGTCGTGCGCCTGTCGCAAGCCAAGGTGGCCCAGGCGATCGACCGCGCGGTGGACCAGGGGGCGCACGTCATCACCATGTCGCTGGGGGGCATCTATTCCCCGGCCTTGCGCCGTGCGCTGGAGCGCGCCGTGGCGGCGGACGTCATCGTCCTGGCGGCGGCCGGGAACTGCGTCGGCTTCGTCGTGTGGCCCGCTCGCTTCGACGACTGCATCGCGATCGGCGGCACGAACGCCGACGACAAGCCCTGGCCCGGCAGCTGCCGAGGCCCCGACGTGGACGTCTCGGCCCCGGCGCAGAACGTCTACCGCGCCTCGGCCAGGACCGGCGATTCCGGCCAGGGGCAGGGCACCAGCTTCGCCGTCGCGCTGGTCGCCGGCGCCGCGGCGTGCTGGCTGGCCTATCACGGGCGCGCCAACGTGATCGCGGCGGCGCGCGCGCGCGGGGAGACCGTGCAGTCCCTGTTCCGCCGCCTCCTGAAGGCCACAGCGCGCCGGCCGAAGGAGTGGGAGCCGCTTGAGATGGGGGCCGGCGTGGTGGACGCCCTCGCCCTGCTGAAGGCAGACCTGGACACCGGGCGGGACACGGAGGGGCCGCTCGCCACCGGCGTGGCGCCGCCCCCCGGCCGTTCCGTGCGCGACCTCGTGCTGGAGTCCGTCGGAACGCCGGCGCTGCGGGCGCCGGTGGACTGGAACCGCTTCGGGGCGGAGCTGAGCCTCGCCATCCTCAAGACGCGCCGCAAGGGCGCCCCGGCGGCGCCCCTGGAGTCCGGCCTGGAGAGCACCGGCGGCACGGCGGTTCCGCTGCTGTCGGCCGCCGCGCGGCGGGAGCTGCCGTCCGGCCTGCTGTCCACGCTGGACAGGGAACCGCCCGCCGTCCACAGCCCGCCCGAAAGCGCGGGGTCCCAGCCGTCGGGCCGGCTCCAGCAGCTCGACCGCCAGCGCCGCATCCTCGCGGCGCGCCACGCGGCGTTGCAGGACGGGATCTCCGAAAGCGCCCAGGCCATGGAGGAGTCGGTCGGCCCGGACGCGCCGCTGCCCGACCCGCAGGACGTCCTCCACCGGATCGACCAGGTGGTCAAGGCGATGCCCCCAGACGAAATGGGCGATCCCGACGCCTTCCGCGCGGCGCTGGGGACGCTGATGCGGCACGGCGAAAGCGCGCTGGCGAAGCTCGCCGACCCCGGCGTGCCGGACCACGCGATGTCCCGCGAGGACATCGGAGCCCTGGAGGCGGTGATCATCGCCGACGGCTCCCGCCCCAGCTTCCTTCTGCGCGACGGGCTGGCGCCGGCGTCTCATCCCTTCCTCGGCATCTGGGCGGACGACATCGCCACCTTCCGCTACGGGCTCCAGCCCATCGCAAAGGCCATCGGCCGCGTGCAGCCGGAGGGCGGGCACGCGTCGCGCTTCATCGGCACGGCGTGCCTCGTCGACGCCGGGAAGGGGCTGATGCTCACCAACTACCATGTGGTGGACGACGCCCGGCGCAAGTTCGGCGTGCCCATGACGGTGCAGGGCAACAGGCTCACCGTGCACGGCGGCCTCGAGATCGATTTCGAGGGCGAGTCGGGCAAACTCAACCGCAACCGCTTCAACGTGGTCGAGGTGATCCTGCCCGAAGGCTACGGCCGGGGCTTCGGCAGCCTCGACGCGGCCGTCCTGAGGATCGAGCCGGTGAACGCCACCAGCGCCATGCCGACGATGGCCATTCCGCTCAGCGCCAACCCCAACTTCATCACCGGCGGTTCGCCGACCCTGTGCACCATCGGCTACCCTGGGCCGCCGCCCAAGAGCACGGGAACGTCCGGTACGGTCGACTGGTCCTTCGTCACCGCGACCCTGTTCGGCAACCTGTTCGGGTACAAGCGGTTGGCGCCGGGCCGCTTCACGCAGCAGCTCGGCGACGACCCGCGCGACACCCTGGGCATCGCCATCAGCCACGACGCGACCACCTTCGGCGGGGCGTCCGGGTCCTTCGTGATCGCCTGGAAGGACGGCGCGTCGCCCGCATTCGCCCTGCACTTCTCCGGGGAGACCGAAAAGAAGAACAACGCCATATCGCTCGCCGCGGCGGCCGAGGCGCTGCGGGCGATCGGCGTTCCCATCCCCTAGAGCCGGAAATCAGGGAGTCCGGGCGGCACATGGATGGCACCAAGCATGTCGATGGCGTTGCCGGCAATGCCGAGCGGCTTGCCGCCTGGACCCGGCTGCCGTGGGAGGGGCTGCGCTATTCCTACAACCGTGAGCGGCGGGGCACCGCCGCCCGCAGCTGCCCGCAGCTCGAAGCCGATGTGGCTCTCAAGGCGGAAACCCAGCCGTCCGAAATTCCGCTCGAACGGCAGCTGATTCTGGAAGCCTGCCGCGAGGCGGAGCGGTTCGGCTTCCTGCACGAGCTGTCCATCGCCATCGTTGAGATGGAGCGCCTGAACAAGCGGCCCGAGGCCGAGGTCGAGGAGATCGCCAAGCTCTGGCAGGCGGCGGGCGTCATGCAGCTCATGATCAACCGGGACGCGGGCCTTCTCGACGCCTCCGTAATCTACGGGCTGGAGGCCGCATGCGAGGCCAGCGCCTGTGTGATGCTCGACGGCGCCGTGATCGGCACGGCGTTCCTCGTCGGCGCCGACCTCGTGCTGACCAGCGCGCACGTCGTGTGCGGCGAGGAAACGCCGCCGGGCGCGGCAAAATCGTGCTTCGCCCGGAAGCTGAAGGAGGACCTCGTCTTCCTGTTCCCCAAGTCCAAGCGCGTGCCGAGGGAAATCCAGATCGCACCCCACCCCAATGGGCTGATCGACTGTTCGCTGCCCCATGGAGACCCGCCGAACACGCTGCTGCGGACCCTCGGCGCGGCGGCCGCCGGAAAGCTCGACTACGCGCTCGTCCGGCTTGCCCGCCAGGTCAGCGACATCCCGCCGCTGGACATCACTAACGCCGAATGGGCCGAAAGGGACCGCAAGTGCTTCGTGATCGGCTATCCTCTCGGCAGCAACGCGCCGAAGTTCGACGGCGACACCGTGCATGACATCGACACCCCCGCCGGCCGCATCTTCTACCGGACGAACACCGTCGCGGGCATGTCGGGGGGCTGCTGCATCGGCGCGCGCGGCAAACCGGTGGCCCTGCACGAAGGGGGCTTCCCCACCATCAATGGCTCCGGCGCCTCCCTGCGCGACGGGAACGGCCAGCCGCTGGCGGCCGTCAACCGCGCGGTGAGCCTCGCCGCCATCCGCGACCTTCAGCGCAAGTCGCAAGCCGACCCCCTGCTCTCGAAACCCCGGTCGCCGGGGCTGGTGATGAACGAGCCCGGCCTGATCGACGACTGGTACAAGGTCGGGCTGCGCCTCGCCGGGCCGGACCATCAGAAGGATTGGGAGGCGCGGGTCGGCGCCGCGCTCGGTGCGGTTCCGGGCGCCGGGGCCGACCTCGGGACCGAGCATCCCTGGTTCGAGCGCAAGGAGCTGGAAGCCTGGATCGACCGCGCGAAGGCGGGGCCGAACCACCGCATCGCCTACGTGACCGGCGAGCCCGGCACCGGCAAGTCCTTCGCGGCGCGCATCGTCGGGGCCAAGCTCGACCAGCCGGAGCGCGATCTGGTCCGCGTCACCTCGACGCTTACCACCATGCTGTCCTGGTCGGAGGCGCTGGCCAAGCTGGGACAGGCGCGGGACGGCGACACGCTGCTGCGCACCGATCCGGCGGCGGTGCGCTACGCCGACGCGGGCACGATCATCGCCACGCTGCGGCGCCATGGCGGACTGGAGCGGACCGCCGAGGGACCGCCGCTCTTCGTCGCCTTCGACTTCGGCCCGGACGGAGCGGAGGCGGCGGACGTCAAGCCCTGGCTGGAGCTGATCGGCCAGCTCGCCGCGGAACCGTGGGTCCGCATCCTGGTCATCGCGCTCGGCGAACAGGGGCTCACGCAGCTCGACGCCCGCCTCCAGGCCGCTCCCGACCCGCTGCCCGCGACGGAAGAGTTCGACATGCCGGCCGCCGGTGAGGAGGAACTGATCCGTTTCATACAGGGGATCTACAAGGAGCGTGGGCTGACCGCTCCCCGGCCGGGCGTGCTGCGCGAGCGATGGCTGAAGGACTGGAAGGCCGGGCCGGGCCTGCGCAACGCGGTGCCCGCGCTTCAGACGGCCGAAGCGGTGCTGGCGGCGTTGACGATCTACCATCAGGTGCTGACGGACGTGGATTCCGGGTCCGCCGGCGGCCAGAACGGGGGATGAGGCGATGATGTCCAACCGATCCGGACGGCAGATCGGCGCGGCGATCGCGGCGGCCATGGGGACGCTGGCGGCGGCCGACCTGCCGCAGGCGTCCCCGCCTCCCGACGAGCGTTCGCCGGAGGCGCGCCTTGCCGACACCGTGCGGTTCCGGTTGGCCTTGCGGGGGTGGGTCAACCCCCGCCGCCTGATCGACGACGACACGCCGGACCCGCTCCGGGTCTTGGCGCTGAACGCGCTGGCGTCGGAGATCGAGACCTCCTTCGCCCAGCGGCCCGGCCAGTGGTTTCTCGGTCCGGGCGCCCGCCGCCGCGTCCTCGCCGGGGCTTCGAAGGAGGACATCCTGAAGGAGCTGGCGACGCAGCGGTGGGAGGGCGACGCGCACGACCCCGTCCGCGGCGCCCTGCGCGGGCTGTTCGGCCCCGGCGGCCAGGACCTGGGGCGGCTTTCCGTGGAGGAATTGCAGGCCCTCCACGCGGTCGCCGGCGTGATCGGCAGCCGGATCGGCGGCGCGGACGGGATCCGGGACCGCGTCGCCGCCCGGATTTCCGGCACCGCCCGCGCGGCGGAGATCGAGCGCCTCCTGTCCGCCGGCTTCGTGGGCCGCGAGGACGCGGTGACGCGCCTGACCGCCTTCCTGACGGAACCGTACCGGCCGACGCGCTCCATCGCCGCGCTCCAGATCCACGGGGTCGGAGGCTCGGGCAAGTCGACCGTGCTGGCGGAGGCGGAGCGCCGGGTGTCCGACACGCCCGGCGCCCCGGTGCTGGCGCATCTGGACTTCGACCGGCCGGACCTGGACCCGGCCGACCATGTGTCGCTCGACCTCGCGCTGCTGGAGCAGATTGCAATCGCCGCGCCCCAAGCGGCCCCAGCATGCCGTGCCCTGGCCGAGCGGCTGGTGTCGTCCCGCCAGGGCCTGCGCGAAGACCTGAAGGCGGCCTCCGGGCGGCCGGGATCATCCCGCAGACCCGACGTGCGGCGGTCCTTCGTGGCCCAGCGGGAGAGCGGCCGGTCGGAGGCGCTGGAATCCGTGGTCTCCAGCGACGCGCCCGCGCGGAACTCGCTCGTCTACAACGCCCTCGCCCCGGAGACGGCGAGCGCCCCGATCCTCCCGGCCGGGCGCCCGCTGGCGCTCGTCCTCGACACCCTGGAAGTCGTGTCGGTCCGCGGCCACGCCGTCATCCTAGACCTGATCGGCTGGCTGGAGTCCCTGGTGGAAACGGCGGGAGTCCCGGACCTTCGGGTCGTGCTCGCCTCCCGCGACGCGCCGGGGATGGCGGGCGTGCGGGACGTCGGCGAGATGCTGCGGAACGACGGGCACCGCGTCGGCGATCCGATCGCGCTGGGCGACCTGCCGGAGGACGACGCGCTCCGGCTGCTGATGGACGCGGGCGTGCGGGACAAGGAACTGGCGCGGGTGGCCGCGCGCGCCCTTCCCGGCAATCCGCTGGTGCTACGCATCGCCGCCACGCTGTTCACCGAAGCGCCGGGCGAGCTGGAGGAGATCCGCAAGGCCCACGCGCAGGGGCGCATCGACCGCGCGACCGCCGCGCGCTATCTGACGCAACGGGTCATCGCGCATCTGCCGAATCCGGTCGCCCGGCCCTACGCCCTGGCCGCCATCCTGCTCCCCGAGGTGAACCTGCGCCTTGTGCGCGACGTCGTCGTTCCGGCGGCGGACCACGCCGGCAAGCGCGAGGCGACGCCGCCCCACGACCTCCCGCGCCCCGACCTGCCGCGCAAGGTGTTCGACGCGCTGCTGCGCACGGCGTGGCTGGTGGTGCCGGCGCCGTCCAAGACCTCCTTCACCTTCCACCCGGAGCTGCGCGCGCTGATCCTGCGCATGCTGGAGGCGGCGCCCGAACACGATGCCCTGCGCGCCGCGGTGCGGGACCGCGCCATCGCCTGGCACCAGCGCCGGCGCACCTCTCTGGACCGCGCCCTCGCCCTGTACCACCGGATCCTGCGCGGGGACGTGCAGACCCTGTCGGCGGAGCAGAGCGCCCTCCTCCCCCTGCTCGGCCGGTGGATCGAGGATCTTCCCGAGCGGATTCGGGACCAGTCGGAGCCGCTTACGGCGACCATAGGAGCGCCAGAGGACGTTCTATCCGACAACGAGTGGAGGATTTACCTTGAGGGGCTGGACGAGGAGGACGGACAGGGCGCAAAGCTCGTCAAACGCGGAGACGCCTGGCCCGCCTTGGAACTGTACCGTTCCCGCCCGACACGGCCCTTCGGCGTTCCGCCGACCTTTGTCCTGCAAGCGCTGGCCGACACCGCGGAGTGGTGGACCGGTGAAGCCCATGCGGACTTGGTCATGGAGCAGCTTCAGGAAGTCTCCCCGCCGGTAGGCCGGCTGAGTGGCCGGCTTCTGTCCCGGCTCTACTGGATCACGCGGTTGCGGCTCTTGTCGGAGGAGAGGCTTTCCCCATACCACATCGATGTGCTGCGGTGGCTTTGCCGAGGCATAAGCCCCGGCGTTTTTCCCAGCCTTATCGCGGTAGCGGAGGCCTTCCATGGAGTCCACACCGCGCCTGATTCGTGGATCAGGGGGAAGGGTGCGGTCGAAGCGCACACGCGGCTCTATCTGGTGCGCGCGCTCCGGTTCGGTGATGCGATCTACTGGCGGCCCAACCTGGAAGCCTTGACGGTGGCACAGGCCGATTGGTGGAACAGGTTGCGGCAGGACGCCGCAGGCTTGGCGGATCTCGATCATACGAAGTTCTCATATGCCGAGGACATGCTCCGCCGGCTGAATGGAGCTCCCTATGCCGAGGTCGGCCGTGCCCTGCGAGAACTGCGGACCATAAGGCCGGCACTCGCGCTCCGACCAAAGCACCCCAATTTTGTAGCCGGTGCGGTGCTGCTGTTGCGCGGAACGACTATCGAGTTCCACCGTCCTCTGCGCGCCGCGCTCATCGAAGCATTGTACGGCCACCCGTCGGTGAGAGATTCGGTGCGTCGAAAGGCTCATTTGCCGTATCGGCATGAGATCCGTTTCCTGCTGGAAGATCTTTGCAGTTCCATGACCATTGTCCCACGTGAGTTCCTGCCGCAGCACCTGTGGGGCATGGTGGAAAGCAACCCCGAGGACTGGATCGGCGCCCTCGTGTCCTTCGCCGACCGGGCGCGCCTGCTGCCGGAACTCTGCGTGCGGTGCCTCGGGCCTGACATCGACGACAGCCGACCGGAATTCCAGCGTCTGAAACGGGTCGCGAAGAGTTTCCTTGCGTGGGACCGGGCGATTTCCGGCCCCGAGGGGTCCGGATGGTGGAGCGGCCACGGGAGCCCTCAGGAATCCAAATTTCGGTAGCGGGCGAACTCCGCCCCCCCCTTAGAGCACGCTTTGAAAGTTTATTACGCAGCAAATCCCAATATTCAAGGGCGGGACAGTCTCGGAGGGTGGGGCGTATCTACGCGCCTCTCATAACGAGAAGAGCGTGCGATGCCCAGCCTGTACCCGACCGATCTGCCGGATGAGCAATGGGCCCTGATCCAGCCGATGATCCCGCTGGCCGGGCCCGGTGGGCGGCAGCGCTCCACCGACATGCGCGCCGTCTTCAACGTCATCCTCTATACACTGCGCGCCGGAGGCCAATGGCGCATGCTGCCGCGCGAATACCCGCCGGTCTCCACCCTGTATGGCTACCTCGAGGACGAACAGCACCTCGTCCATCTCGGCCAAGCGGCTGATCAGGTCCCAGATCCCGGATCGGGTGTTGGGCAGGCGAAAGGAGGTCCGCGTCGGCAGGACGTGAACGTCCAGCTGGTGGGCACTGACATCTATGCCGACATAGGCGGCGAACTGCGCTACGCTTTGCATGGTGCATGGCCCCGTCCTTGCTGATGCGGGCTCATTTCGGCCCAAGCAGCGACGGTCGTGTCCCGAGACGTGGTGTAGGAGCTGGGGTGCTCTCGTGGTCTCCGGCGCGTCTGGCCGGGACGTTCACGCGGCCGCAGCAGGCAACGTGAGGGCGAGATCATCGCGCAGCGGGGCGATGGTTTCCAGGGTCATGTAGCGCGCCCGCTGCACGGCCCATTCATCATTCTGCTCGAGCAGAATGGCGCCGATCAGCCGGGTGATCGCCGCCTCGTTTGGGAAGATGCCGACCACCTCGGTGCGCCGCTTGATCTCGCCGTTCAGCCGCTCCAGTGGGTTCGTGCTGTGGATCTTCGCCCGGTGCTCTTTGGGAAAGGTCATGAAGGCCAGCACGTCCTCTTCCGCTTCATCGAGCAGGGCGGCCAGCTTCGGCAACTTGGGGCGGACCTGATCAGCGACTTGGCGCCACTGCGCCTTGGCGGCGCCGGCGTCATCCTGGGCAAACGCGGTGGCGATGATGGCCGACACCACGCGCCGGCCGCTCCGGCCGGCATGCGCCAGCGCGTTGCGCATGAAGTGGACCCGACAGCGCTGCCATGTGGCGCGGAACACCTTGGACACGGCGGCTTTGATGCCCTCGTGGGCATCCGAGATCACCAGCTTCACCCCGGCCAGCCCACGGCGCTTCAGCTTGCGCAGGAACTCGATCCAGAAGGTCTCGGTTTCCGAGGCGCCGATGTCCATGCCCAGCACCTCGCGCCGGCCATCGGTGTTCACCGCTACGGCGATGGTGATCGCGACCGAGACGATGCGCCCGTTCTGGCGGACCTTCACGTAGGTGGCGTCGATCCACAGGTAGGGCCAATCGCCTTCGATGGGGCGCCCCAGGAAAGTGCTCACCCGCTCGTCGATCTCTTCGCACAACCGGCTGACCTGGCTCTTCGAGATGCCGCTCATGCCGAGCGCCTTGACCAGGTCGTCCACCGAGCGTGTCGAGATCCCGTGGACGTAGGCTTCCTGGATCACGGCGGTCAGCGCCTTCTCGGCCATCCGGCGTGGTTCCAGGAAGCCGGGGAAATAGCTGCCCTTTCGCAGCTTGGGGATGCGCAACTCGACCGTGCCGGCACGGGTCTCCCAGTCCCGCTCGCGGTAGCCGTTGCGCTGGACCAGCCGCTCCGCGGAGCGTTCGCCGTGCGCGGCACCGGTCAGGCCCTGCACCTCCAATTCCATCAGCCGCTCGGCCGCAAAGCCGATCATCTCGCGCAGCACGTCGGCATCAGGGCTCTTCTCCAGCAGCGCGCGAAGCGCCATCATCTCGTCGGTCATCGTGGTCACTCTTTGGTCGGGTTGAGGTGTGGTGACCAGACTCTACCGAAGATCCACGATGACCGCCCCGCTGTAGGGAACCGGCCCGCCTACGCCAGCTCTGGAGGCGCTTCGGCGGGCCGGTTCCCCACAGCTCCTACACCACGTTCAGGGACGTGACCCTCCGGCACCAAAGGTCAAACGGGATCCCGCCCGCACCGGCTGCCCTCATGAAGGCAGCCGGTGCGCCTGATCGCAGCACATTCAGGCGCTTTGGCAAGATACAAGGTCAAAAAGCTGAAGCTGATCAAGCGTCAGATGTACGGACGCGACAGCTTCGATCTGCTGCGCCGTCGCGTCCTCCTCGCTGCCTGATCCACGCAAAGTGCGGGAGAACCGATTTCTGGGTCAGGACCACACATCGCCGCGTGACCGCCCCGCGACTCCAATAAACTTCACCGCCATGGCTCGCTGGATAAACCTTAAAAAATTCCCTCGAAACCTCAGTAATATCTCCAAACCCACGTTGCATACCACAGTATGCAATGGGCAACTTGTTGGCCATTGCTAATGTATCAGCCATCCCACTTGACGAGCGGCTGAAAATTTGCGATGATTATAAGTGCTGCTTTTGCGGCTTCCGGCATCAAGCTGCGGTCTCGCAAGAGTGATTTGGCACCGCGCAGGTGGTGCTGAGCCTATTGTTGTGCTGTTGTCCAGGCGCTGCGGCGCCTTCGGCATCTAACAACGTGCGACCGACTTTCTCCTAGATAAGTGCTACAGAATCGTGGAGGAGCGCATGACGAAGCCAAACAGTACTCCCATCGACCAGCTTGGTTTGTCGCAAGACCAGATCAACCGCCTTACGCCCGCCGCCAAGCAACTCACAAAGGGCGATCTGCTTGCCCTCTCAGCCAAGAAGGATATGCCGGCTCTGCACAACCTGACGCTCAAAGACATAAAGTCGATCGAAACAGTTATGTCAGAGTTTCAGGCACAGCAAATGGCTGCGGCCGGCGACGTCTCCTGTTGCACCTGCACGCCATGTTGCAGCTGTTGCGCTGCCGCAGATACCGAGCCGGTGCGTATTGTTTAGCTGTCGGTAATTCTTATGATAATGCGGGTTGATCCTGCGCTACGCCGGAGGAAAGGGTGTGCGCGTACTCCTGATATGGCCGGACAACGGCCGTGACATCATTGGATGGGGAGATCTGGGCGCAATTGCTGAGCCACTTGCGCTCGAATACCTTGCCGCCGCCATGGATGAGGCGGGACATGAGGTGAAGCTTCTTGATCTCCGTTTGCATGGCTCTGAACTGACAAGCACAGTTTCTGAGTGGAGGCCGCATATCGTCGGTGTAACTGGGTATTCAATGCACGTGCCGCGAATGCTTGAAATATGCCGAACAGTTCGCGAAGAACTTCCTGGATGCGCGACGGTGGTCGGCGGCCACCACGCAACGTTATCACCTGATGACTTCTTCGATTCTGCCATCGATTACGTAGTGTGCGGTGAAGGTGTAAAGCCGCTCACCGCCATCACCGAGAATATACTGAATGGACGACCGAACGCCCCGGTCCCCGGCACATGGCTGCGATCCAGCACCGGTCATGTCTTCGGTGGGGCACCGGGGTATTTTGACGTCGAGTCCTTGCCACGCCCTAACCGGTCGGTCTGCAGAAAGGATCGATCGGAGTACTTTATCGATTGGATGAGGCCCATCGCGCTGCTGCGCACATCTGTGGGGTGCCCCTACCGGTGTTCCTTCTGTTCTCTGTGGCGCATGATGGACGGCCGGTATCATCGCAGAGCCATCGATCGCGTAGTTGAAGAGTTGGAGGAGATCGATGAGGATTTTGTTTTTCTCGTTGATGATGAGGCCTTTATCAATGAGCGGAGGATGCTCGCCTTGGCGCGCATAATTGAGGCGGCTGGCATCAGAAAGAATTATTTCGCTTACTGTCGCGCCGACACGCTCTTGCGCAACAAGGACGCCATCGCAGCATGGCGAAGGATAGGGCTCGAGCGGCTGTTCATAGGATTCGAAGCGGTCACGGACGAAGGATTGGGGGGGTTCTCCAAGAGCCTCTCCGTTGCCCAGATAGATGACGCATTGGGCTTGGCGGGCGCGCTCGGAATAAAGGTTTTCTCTCAATTCATTGTAGATCCGCAATTCACCCGATCCGATTTCCAGCGTTTGGAAAGATTTATAGAGAGAAGACGTATTGACTATCCGTCGTTTACCATACTGACGCCCCTCCCTGGCAGCGGCATGTCGTTTGATCATGTAACCGAGCGAACGAAAGCAGGGCGCCCCCGCTGGGACCTGTTCGATCTGCAGAACCCAGTGACTCCGACGGCGCTACCAAGGGAGGACTTCATGCGGGAATATCGCGGCTTGCAAAAGCTGTTCTCGCACTCCCTAAAGCAACAACACACGCCAAATTCACAGCGAGGCTGGTAATGCATGGCCTTCCGACGATTCCCTACAAAGCTCTGACTGTGCAGTTGCTGGACGTTTCTGATGGCGTTTTGCTAAAGCGCGGGTGCACTGAGATAAAGATCGCCGGATCAAATATCCGGAGCACGGTCGCCACTCTTCTTGAGAAGTTCTCCGAGCCCCATAGTCCGAGCTCCGTCATCGAGAGCACACCGCCTTCAGAGCGTGAAAGCGCCGTGGAGCTGATCATTTACCTATGTAAGAGAAACATACTTATGCCAGCCGCCGAAATCAATGCGCTCGGGGCCGACGATATAAATGGTATTTTTTTGTGGAATTTTGGAACACTTGGAATTGCAGCTCGAACTATTCTCGGTCAGGTTCGGCTGATGGTTGCCGGCGCAAACCCGATCAGCCGCCGGCTTATCAACACGCTGACGGAGGCAGGGTTTGGCAACATTTGCGTCGTCGAACATGGCGGTCTTCAGAACGAGGCTCCTGCGACCGGGCCGGAGTTCCACGGTAGCCAACGAGCAGCTGACATCTTGAATGGAGAAGAGTCGGCGCCGGCGTGCGTAGTCGCCACGAGCGATAACGGAGCCATGATGGCAGTCCGGGACTGGAACAAAGAGTGTGTCGTGCGCGGCATACCGTTCCTTCCTGTGGTCCTCCACGACCTCATCGGAACAGTGGGCCCCCTTGTGGTGCCGCATCGGACTGCGTGCTACGAGTGTGCCCGAGGGCGTGAGAACTCCAATCTACCCAATGTTGAAGACACGCGCGCTTGGGAGTACGGTTCCAATGCTACCAAGCCGGTGTTCGGATATCATCCAGCCATGGCCGGTGTGGTCGCCGACGTAGCGGCCATAGAATTGACGCTGTTCTTTGGCGGCTTCCTACGCCCGAGGGTTGGCCGTGCGCTCGAAGTTAACCTCTTGTCGGCCAGCGTAAGGAGCAGAGCGGTGTTGAAGGTGCCGCGGTGCCGCGTTTGTAGTCCACTGATGCGCCACAGCCTGCCCAACACTATGTCCGACGCCTTCATTCCGGGACATATGCCTAATGACGCGTGAAGTCGAATACCGCATTCTATCTGACGTCTTGCCGCAGATGTTGGACAACCGGTACGGCATCATCAGCATGGTCCGTGAAATCCCCCGCGAACCCGGCTCGCCAGATTTTTTCCACTTCGCGGCGCAGACCTGCAGCGTGCAAGCTTTTACCCAGCAAAAGAATTTCCGGATCAGTGGTGGCGTCGCGACCGAGCGCGGCTCCGCCTTGGCCAAAGCGGTGGGAGAAGCCATCGAACGATACTGCTCTGCCGTCTATGATCTTGAGGATTTTCCGCTGATTGCGGCTGCCGATGCGGACTTTCCGTTTGTCGCCCCGGGGACTTTCGCGCTGTATGCCGACTGGCAATACAACAGCCCAAATTTCGAATACAAGCCGTTCACCTCGCACAGCCGGGTTCGGTGGACACCTTCGTGCGACGTCGCAACGGGCCGCACGGCCTACATTCCCGCATGCGCCGTTTATCTTCCGTATACCTACTATGTCGGGTCGGGCGATACACCCATCCTGCAGCCGATTTCCACCGGATTGGCCTGCCATACCTCATTCGAGCGTGCAGCGGTCTCGGCAATTTGCGAAGTAGTGGAAAGAGATGCTTTTACCCTGTTTTGGCAGCTTGGGATCAGCCCACCGCAGATTATTCCAGAGAGCTTGAGCGAAACCAACTACGACATCGTATTGCGCTTCGAACGCTTCGGCGGCCAACGGGTCTACTTATTCGACATCACCACGGATATCGGCATCCCCGCCGTTCTGTCCGTCCTGCGGAATCCAATATCGGGGGCACCGCCATTGACGTTTTCCGCCGCGGCGCATCCTGACCCTGAAGTGGCCGTCCGCAAGAGCCTTGAAGAGCTCGAGCACACTAGGCGCTATATGTCGCAAATTGCCACCCGCTATCCGCGCCTGCCCGCCATCGAAGGGCATGTCAACGTGGTGGATCAACTGAGCCACCTCAATTACTGGTGCGATCACAAGCATGCCCATGAGGCCGATTTTGTGTTCTCGTCAGGGCTGCGCAAGGAGTTTGATGAACTTCCTTGTTTTCTTGCCGAAACTCCTCAAGCAAATCTCGTGGCGCTGGCAGGCAAGATCGCGGCGAGCGGATACCGCACGTTCCTCGTGGATGTCACCAGCGACGATGTTCGGCCGCTAGAGCTTCGCGTCGTGAGGGCAGTGATCCCTGGGCTTCACCCGCTTGCGATGGGGCACCGCTGGCGCGTCTGTGGAGGGCGTCGCCTGACAGAAGTACCTGACGCAATGGGGCTTCGCCCTCGGTTTTCCGCTGCTAAAGACAATCCGTCTCCCCATCCGTTCCCTTGAAAGGAAATCCCGTATGGACGCCACATGGGAAGGTACGCAGTTGTCGGATGAGGCTGACGTTTGGGAACTCTATCATGAGAACTCAAAGGTGACACGGTACCTCAATTTTCCTTCCGAGCCCGTCATACTATCCAAAATGGCTTCAATGTATGAAAGCCTTCCGTACGAAGGGTATGCGACGTTCCCGCTTCCCGAGCATCACGGGGCTATTGATCAAGGTGTGGACGCTCTGATGACTATGCGGAAATCGGCGCGCTCCTTGGCGCGTACGTTAATGCGGTTGGATCAAGTGGCCGCCATTCTTCGCCTGGGATACGGAATAACAAGGATAAACGACAGCTCCGCGTATCCTCGATCGTTCCGCACCGTTCCGTCCGGTGGCGCGTTGTACCCGCTCGAACTCTATCTTTATGCGGGGGATGTAGAAGACTTGTCTGGGCTTTACCACTTCAACGCAAAGAACAATACGCTGAGCCTGCTGCGCCCGGGCGATCAGACGGCGGCCCTCCGGCAGTGCTTTGTGCAGTCGGACTTGCCGGATCGCGCTTCCGTGCTGGTGTTTATAACGGCAATCTTCGAAAGAACCGTATTCAAGTATGGGGCACGTGGCTATCGGTTCGCAATGATCGAGGCCGGCCACGTTGCTCAGAATATCAACCTATGTTCTGTCAGTATGGGGTTGGGGTGCTTGAACATAGGTGGCTTTTATGATCACGACATTGATAATTATTTGGGGTTGGACGGCATCGGTCATTCGACGATCTATGCTGTGGCGATAGGCAAAGACCGCGATGGCGCTGATTCTTCGCGGAGTGACACCAATGAGCACGACAGGCAGTGACGTCCTTACGCTGTCCGACGCCGTCCCTCTCAGGAGTTACTCCTGGGAGTGCAATGAGTTGAGTGTATCGGCGCGGACGGATATTATTGACCAAGCCATCGACATTCTGGAGAACTTCTATGTCCATATGGCACAGAAGAGGGCGGCATTCGGTATAGATGTACTTCAGCAACTGCGACTCCTGCGTCAATACGTTGCAACGGAACATCAGATCAAGCCGATGCATGTGTTTAACCGGCAACTATTGGGTATATTCCGTAGTTTGCGAGATCTTCATACCATCTATAAACTGTCTTTTGCCGAGCAAGGAATTGCTGTATTCCTTCCCTTCCTGGTTGAATCCTTCTTTGAGAACGGTGTGCGACATTACGTCGCGTCGAATGTGTTGGAGACGGCGTGCGACGACGCATTTGTGCCAGGTGTGGAGGTCTTGTACCTCAACGGTGCCCCGGTGAAGGCGGTGATTGGAGCGCTTGCCGAACGCACAGGGGGCAGCAACGATGCCGCTCGGCGGGCCCGCGGCGAAATTTATCTGACAATCAGACCTGTATTGGCTTTACCGCCGCCAGATGAACACTGGGTAGTGGTCCGGTTCAGAACGAGTGCCGGTGAGGAAAAGGAGCGCCAATTTGACTGGCGTGTCGGCGGGGTACCTGCCGGATTGAGCGCTAAGCAGAAAATTGAGGCTGCGTTTGGCATTGACGAGCAATTGCAGGCTGTTCACCGCGTAAGAAAAAATCTTTTTGCTCCGAACGTCGTCATGGCAGAGCGTTTGGTTGCAGATACCGCCAATGCTGCGGCGGCAAACAAAGAAGACCTTCCGTGCGCGTTGCCGCAGATATTCAGCGCGCGGCGAGTGTATAGTGATAACGTTTATTACGGATATCTGCGTGTTCGATCATTCGCAGCTGCGCCGGAACTCTTCTTCAGCGAGTTCGCATCTTTGCTCACGCGGCTTCCGCAGAATGGATTGATTATAGATTTGCGAGATAACGCGGGCGGAAACATTATCTCTGCCGAAATGTCGCTTCAGTCATTGACGGCGAAGCCGATTTTGCCCATGCAATTTCAGTTCCTGAATTCGCCTGCAACGTTGATTCTGTGCTCCGATCCCAGCGTAAGCCAAGCGATCGCTAGCGACCTCACGCCTTGGCGCGAGTCCATCCTACGTGCGATCGAAACTGGCGCTACGCATTCCGTCGGGCACCCGATTACACCGCAGGAGACGCTGAGCAACGTAGAGCAGAAGTATTTTGGTCCCATTGTGCTTATTGTGAATGGGTTATGCTACAGCGCGGCAGATGTGTTCGCGGCAAGCTTTCAGGACCACGGCGTCGGAGTGGTTCTCGGGACGGACGACGCGACAGGAGCCGGCGGTGCAAATGGCTGGTCTCTCAGCATGCTGGCACACATTATGCCGGAAGGAAGCTATCGTCCATCAAGGCTGGCGAATGGTGTTGATATCAGCGTTGCGATCCGCCGTGCAATCCGCGGCGGCACCAATGCGGGAATGCTACTGGAGAATTTCGGCGTTGTACCTGACGAGATCCACCAAATGACGCGGGGTGACGTCATCAGTCACAATCAGGATTTGATAAGCCACGCAGTTCAAATTTTGTCCAAACTGCCTCGATATGCGATTAAAATAAAGGAACAATGGGCAGAGAAGCGGTTTGTTGGGCTGTGTACGACACAAGGAATAGATCGCATTGACGTTTATTTGGATGGCCGCCCTCATGCGAGTGTTGATGTAAATAGCGGATCGGCACGGTTTGAAATTCTGTTGGCATCAGCGGAGGATGTGATTGAGTTTCGTGGATTTCATGAGCAACGCCTTGTGCTCAGAGTGCGGAAACATGCTGTGCGCCTCTAATACTGAGTCAGCGATGATGTGAAGGGGTCCTCCCTGTTGGAAGCGATAGTACCGACGGGAGGGCCGTGTCCCGCCGGGTGGTGTCTGAGACGTGAGGCTGGCCCGCCGGAGCGCTCCCCCATAGCTGGCGCAGGCGGGCCAGCCGTTCGGGAGCAGGCGGTCACCGTGTTCTTCGGCTAAGTTGAGGTTGCTTGACGACCATCAACTGTAACGGAGACCACGATGACCGAGGATAGGATCGCTCTTCAGGAGCTGATTGGGAAGAGTGCTGACGCCGACTTCTTGCGCGAGATGGTCGGCTTCGCCGCCCAGCGCCTGATGGAGTTGGAGGTCGAGAGCCTGTGCGGCGCCGGCTATGGCGAGCGCAGTGACGAGCGGTTGACCAAACGCAACGGTTACCGCGAGCGGACCTGGGAAACGCGCGCCGGCGCCATCGACCTGCGCATCCCCAAGCTGCCGC
>NZ_LGRA01000008.1:731273-796828 GCF_003116095.1 Azospirillum sp. TSO35-2 | reverse complement strand
CGGGAGGCGGTGTATAGGCCGGCCGGAAAAACCGCGCAAGCGCTTTTTTCCCCAGCCCGTCGTTTTTCGTCGCAGGTTCCGCTGTCGCCGCGCACCCGATGCCGTACAAGGCCAACGAGGGGATCATCCCGCCGCGCGCGACCGCCAATCCAGATTGTCGCGGAGGATGGCCGGCTGGGCCGGCAACGGGCGGTCCACCACGGTCGGTGATCTCTCGGTGAGGTGGCGAGGTCCAGGCACAAGGCTCTGATCGGACGCAGCCAGCGCGATCGAATTCTGCCTGCGCCGAAGCTCGCCGTGGCCGTCTCCCGCAAGATCGCCTGATCACCGCTGCCCCGCGATGGATTCCACCCTCACGCTGAAGCCCAGGGAAGACTGTTCGTATATTCAGATTTTGTTAACATCCCATGCTGAGCATGTTTGTACACCCGCAGTTGCCCCGGCTGCCGATCTGGCCCAAGAGCTTGAGAGCGCACCCCGTTCATGCGACCGATGCATTCAGTCACGATTCCGTTTGTGGACGGCGCAAGGGGCCTGCGGTGACGGGCATGCACCCGAACGGCGGGCTGCGCGTCGCGCTGTTCGAACCTTTCGCCAAAGAGGCCGAGTGGGCCGAACGCGAATTGTCCTTGCGCATGCTGTCCGCCCTGGACACCAAGGGCTGGGAGGCCGTTATCGTCCGCCGCGCGGCGGAGATCGACGCCTTCAACCCCGACCTGGTCGTGTCGCTGCATCCGCAGGTCACACCGAAGCTGACCGGGCACCTGACCATGGCGTGCGACTGGAACCCGCCGCAGCTCCACGCTTCGCACCGGTTCTTCGCCCAGAACGAACGGTCCTATGACGGCTGGCTCACCGTCAACGAGGGGATGCGGCAGCGGATGGCCGACCTGTTCTGGCCGACCGCGCGCCCGCTGCTGACCGCCCCGATGTATCCCAGCTCTCCCGCACTGGCGCTGGAGCCGAAGCTGGGTCCGGACAGTCGGCTGTTCTACATCGGCTCCAACTGGGACGGCAGGCGCTTTCCTCTGATGCTGAGCATGCTGGCGCAGGCCGGCGTGCTGGCGCTGCACGGCCGCCGCGACCGGTGGGAGTATCTGGCCGATGCCTTCACCGGCGAATTGCCCTTTGACGGGCATTCGGTGATCGAGCGTGCCAATGCCTGCGGGATGGGGCTATGCCTGCATCTGCAGCCGCATGTCGAAGCCGGCATTCCGAACATGCGCATCTTCGAACTGTCGGCGGCCGGGGCGCTGACCATCGCCGGCCACCATCCCTTCATCATGGATGCCTTTGGCGACAGCGTCCTTTATGTCGACACGACCGCCGGCGAGTTGGAGACGGCCGAGCAGATCCTTACCCATGTCGCCTGGGCGCGGGCCAACCCGGCGCGCGGACGGGCGATGGCGCGGGACGCGCAGGCGGTCTTCCTGGAGAAATTCAGCCTCGAGGTGCTGTTCGATCCCCTCCCCGACCTCGTCGCGGACGCCCGGCCGAGGCTTGGCCTGACGCCTGTTCGCAGCGGCGCGCCGCCGGTTCCCGTCGATCTGGTGCTGCCGGTGGATGAGGGCGGCTGGGACGACGCCCTCCAGCGGCTGGAAGCGGTGGCCGGGCAGACGGCCGGCCCCGTTGGCGTGGTGCTCGTCCTGCCCGACGGCATGGGGGAGACCGTGCCGGACAGGCTTGTCCGCCGGCTTGCCTCCCTGCGCGTCTTGCCGACGGCCGACGCACTGTCGTCGGGGTCCCGCCTGTGGGCCGGGCTGCGGGCCACGGAGGCCGAGTGGGTCGGCATCCTGCCTCCCGGGGCGCGGCCCTTTCCCAACCACGTCGCGGCGCTGCTGGCCGCGGCGGAGAACCTCGGCGTGGACGGCGTCCATGGCGGGGCACTCCAGCCGATGCTGCCGGAAGAGATGGTGGAGCTTTACCAGGCGGAGCTGCGGCCGACCGCCATCGGCTTCGACGCCGTCGACGCCACCAACCCCGCATCCACCGCGGCCACCCTGCATCCGGCAAGCCTTCTGGTGCGGCGGGAGCGCCTGAAAGCCATGCTGCGCCGCGATCCGGAGCTTGGCGGCGCGGCGGCCGCCTTCCTGGCCCATCGGGTCGCGGCGCAGGCGCCCTTGGGGTGCAGCGGCCTGCTCACCATGCGCGCTGCCGACCGGGCGGATGCCGGGCTGGCCGAAGAGCAGGAGCGGCTTTGCCGCCTGACCGCCTTTATGCCCGTCCCATCCGCCACCACGGTCGGACCGCCGCCGCTCCCGGAGCAGGTGACCTGCTACTTCGACTTCGATCCGAAATTCGCCGCGCGCTTGCCGCGCCTGTGCCGGGATTCGGACTTCGCGGCCCTTCCCGGCGACCGGCCCATCTATCTCTACGGCGCGTCGCGCGGCGGGCGCATCCTGCAGATGGCGCTCGGCAAATGGGAAAACCTGTCGCTGGCCGGCTTTCTGGACGGGATGCGCAAGGGCAAGGCGTGGGACCTGACCGTGACGACACCGGAGGCCGTCGCCGACGCGCTCCGCGATGCGACGGTCATCATCTCCAGCCAATATGTCTCGGAGATCGCCAAGCGCCTGCTGCGGGTCGGCATCGCCGATCCCTACAACGCCTATCCATTCATCGTGCGGCATATCCGGTCGGAGGCGTCACAGAGGCTGCGGGACGCATCCGTGCATCCGGCCTGAAGGGGAGTGCGACCATGCGCGTCGGTGTCTACAGAGGATTTCCCGCATCGGCAGGAGGCGGCTTCCAGTACGAGGCGTCGCTGCTGGACGCCCTGTCGGACCTGACCCCGCATGTTCCCTACGATCTGGTCTGCGTCAATCCCGCAGGCGAAAGCCTGCGCGGGATCCTGCAGTCCCGCCGTCTCCACTATGGCCGGATGCCGATCCTGCCGCTGGGCGATCTGGACATCCAGCAGGGACCGCCCGAATCCTACCTGTCCACCGATGGCGAGGGCGGTCGCCCGCCGCCCCCGCCGGACGAGATCGTGCTGAACACCGCCATGGGACAAGCCCTGCGCGAGGAGGACATCGACCTTCTGCTCACCCTCCACCCGTCGCTGATCGGACCGGAGGCGCTGGTCCCCTTCATCGTGCCGATCCATGACCTGCAGCACCGCCTCCAGCCGGAATTCCCCGAGGTCAGCGCCGACGGCATCGCCGCCCTGCGGGAGCAAGCCTACCGGACGATCTGCCGCTACGCCACTCTGGTCCTGGTCGATTCGGAGGCGGGACGGCAGGACGTGCTTCGCTTCTACGGCGACCTGATCGACGGCGACCGCATCCGGGTGCTGCCCTTCTTTCCACCGGTCCGCCGGTCCCGTCCGCCGACGGAGACGGACATGGCCAGGGTCCGGAGGCGTTACGGACTGCCGAACCGCTATTATTTCTATCCGGCGCAGTTCTGGATGCACAAGAACCACCGCCTGATCGTGGAGGCGCTCGCCCGTCTTGCCGATGATGGGGACG
This sequence comes from Azospirillum sp. TSO35-2, assembly GCF_003116095.1. Classification (GTDB taxonomy): domain Bacteria; phylum Pseudomonadota; class Alphaproteobacteria; order Azospirillales; family Azospirillaceae; genus Azospirillum. The sequence continues at coordinate 793,358 of NZ_LGRA01000008.1, read as the reverse complement.
AGGCCATCAGGGTCGTGTTCGCCGGAAGCTACACGGAGAAATGGCGGGCGCGGACCTTCATCGATGTGATGGCCCTGGCGGACAAGCTGGGGGTGCGCGACCGCATCCACTATCTCGGCTTCGTGCCCGACCGCGACATGCCGGCGCTCTATACGCTGTCGGCCGGGCTGGTCATGCCGACCTTCTTCGGTCCCACCAACATGCCGCCGCTGGAAGCCTGGACCTTCGGCCGGCCGGTCATCGTCACGGACCTGCCCAGCATCCGCGGCCAGCTCGACGACGGCGCCCTCTACATCGACCCGCGTGACGCGGAGTCCCTGGCCGGCGCCATGCGCACGCTCTGGCACGACGACGCCCTGGCGGAAACGCTGGCCGCCAACGGCGCCCGCCGCCTCGCCGGCTACCGGCATGAGGATTTCCTGGCGCTGCTGCGAAGCGTCCTGGACGAGGCGGTGGACCGTGTCCGCACCCGCCGCACCCCCGCCTACCCGATCGCATGGCCGCAAGGCGGCGGGGGAGCGGGGTGATGGGCCTGTTCAGCGGCCTTTACAGCGACCATGCCGCCGCCCAGCCGGGGACCCAGACCTACGACGACCCGCGGGTGGTGGCGAGGCTGGTGGAGGCGCGGTCGGCCTTCCGTTGGGACGGGGTTCTCACGCCCCTGTTCCAGCAGCTTGCCGCGGCGCTTCTGTCCGGAGCGATGCGCGGGGGAGGCTTCGACGGCCGGCTGAGCGTCTGCGACTTCGGCGGCGGGCTGGGAAACGGGCATGCCGTGCTGTCCGCCATCCTGGGGGAGGCCGTTCGGCTGGACTGGGACGTGGTGGAAACCCCGGCCCTGGCCCAGGCCGGCAATGAACGGTTCGCCGGCGACGGCTTGCGCTTCCATGACTCGCTGGACGCGCTGGAGGACCGGGAGCACGACCTGATCCTGGTCTCGGGCGTGCTGCAATATCTGGCCGATCCGGAAGCGGCCTTCGCCCGGCTGGCGCGCCGGCCGCACCGCCACATGGTGATGAACCGCTTTCCCGTCCGGCAGGCGGCGGCGCCTGCAACCGCCGACCTTTGCACGGTGCAGGATCTGGGGCTTCTCCAGGCCGGGGTGTCGGTGCCGCACTGGTGTTTTTCCGAGGAGCGTTGGCGTCGCATCATCGACGCCACGCACGGCACCGTCATGCGCTGGACCGACGGATTCGACGGACGGCACGGGCTGGACGACGGCAGCGAGGTGTCGTTCATCGGCATGCTGCTGTCCCGCCGCCCCGTCCCATCCCGGATGCCATCGTTATGATCGAGACCATCGACCATGACGGCCGCACCCTGGCGATCATCGTCCGTGCGGAATTCCGCGAGCCCGGCATCACCTTCTTCACGCCGTCCAGCTTTTCGCAGCAGCTGGCGTTCATGCGCCACCCCGCGGGAAAAACGATCGCGCCGCATCTTCACAACCCGGTGCATCGGGAGGTCGATTACACCCAGGAGGTCCTGCTGATCCGGCGCGGGATTCTGCGGGTCGACTTCTACGACGGCGGCCGGACCTATCTGCACAGCCGGCTTCTGCAGGCCGGCGACGTCATCCTTCTCGCGTCGGGCGGGCACGGTTTCCAGGTGATCGAGGAGGTCGAGATGGTCGAGGTCAAGCAGGGGCCCTTCGCCGGTGCCGCCGACAAGAGCTGCTTCGACGGCGCCGAACCCGAGCGGATCGTGATGGCCCCGGATCGTGCCCCGGACCGCAACGGACAGTGAGCACCGCCGGCCGGTGGAAAGGAGGGCCTCCGTGATCGTCGTGAGCGAGCCGTTGCTGGACGGCAAGGAACTGGAGTACGTCCGCGAAGCCGTCGAGACCGGCTGGATCTCTTCGGAAGGGAGGTTCATCGCGGAATTCGAGCGCCGCTGGGCGGAGCATTGCGGCACGGCGCATGGCGTGGCCGTGTCGAACGGCACCGCCGCCCTCCAGCTCGCCATGCGCGCGCTCGATCTGGAACCCGGGTCGGAGGTCATCCTGCCGAGCTGCACGATCATCTCCTGCGCGGTGGCGATCCTCGAGGCCGGCTGCGTTCCCGTCCTGGTCGACAGCGACGCTGAAACCTGGTGCCTCGACCCCGATCAGGTCGCGGCGAAGATCACGCCGCGCACGCGCGCCATCATGCCGGTGCATCTCTTCGGCCATCCCTGCGACATGGCCCCCCTGTGGGAGCTGGCGGAGCGGCACGGGCTGCACATCGTCGAGGACGCCGCCGAGGCGCACGGCGCCGAATACCGCGGACGCCGCTGCGGCGGGCTGGGGACGCTCGGCTGCTTCAGCTTCTACGCCAACAAGATCGTCACCACCGGCGAAGGCGGCATGGTCACCACCGACGATGCGATCCTCGCCGACCGGCTGCGCTCGCTGCGGAACCTGTGTTTCCGCCGCGACCGGCGCTTCCTTCACACCGAGCTGGGAGTCAATGTCCGACTGACCAATCTCCAGGCCGCCGTCGGTCTGGCCCAGGTCGAGCGCATCGGGGACCATATCGCCCGCAAGCGTCGCATCGCCGCGCAGTATGGCGTGCGGCTGGCCGGATTGCCGCTCGCGCTTCCGGTCGAGCGGCCCTGGGCGCGCAGCGTGTACTGGATGTACGGGATCGTGCTGGACGACGATGTGCCGTTCGACGCGGCCGAATGCGCGGTCCGCCTGCGCGACCTGGGGGTGGACAGTCGCCCCTTCTTCCTCGGCATGCATGAACAGCCCGCCCTGCTGGAGCGCGGCCTGTTCCGGGGGGAGCGCCATCCGGTGGCGGAACGGCTGGCGCGGCGGGCGTTGTACCTGCCGTCCGGCCTCGCCCTGTCCGACGCCGAGCTGGAACTGGCCGCCGATGCGGTGCGGAGGGTGCTGGCATGAGCGGGATTTTCGGACCGGCCTACGCCGCGGTCTATGACGCGCTGTATGGCGAAAAGGATTACGGGGGTGAAAGCGACCTGATCGCGCATCTGCTCGCCATGCATGCGGACAGCCCCGTCGCGAGCGTCCTGGACCTTGGATGCGGGACCGGCGGGCACGCCCTGCCGTTGGCGGCGCGTGGGCTGCGTGTGACGGGGGTGGACCGTTCCCCGGCCATGCTCGCCCGCGCCCGCGAGAAGTCGGCGGGGATGGCCGCAGCGGCGGTTGCCGCGCCCGACTTCATCGAGGCCGATGTCCGGACGCTTCGCCTCGGCCGGGTCTTTGACGCCGCGATCATGATGTTCGCCGTGCTTGGCTACCAGCATGACGACGACGCGCTGCTGGCCACCCTGGCCTCGGTCCGCCGCCATCTGCCGCTGTCCGGCCTTTTTCTTTTCGACATCTGGTACGGCCCCGCCGTCCTCGCCCAGCGGCCGGGAGATCGGGTGCGGTCGATTTCCCATGCGGACGAGCGGATTTTCAGAACCACGCGGTCGGAACTCGACATCCGTGCCCAGATTTGTCGGATCGATTTCCATGTGCTCAGGCTCGCGGGGGACCGGGTTGTCGGCGAGGATCGGGAGACGCATGCCATGCGCTTCTTCTTCGACCGGGAACTCGACCTGGCGCTTGCCGCCTGCGGCTTCCGGCTGGAGGCGCTCCGCGCCTTCCCGGACATCGGCCGCGAGCCGGACGAGACCACATGGACCGTGATCGGCATCGCACGAGCCCTGCCGTGACGCCGGTCAGCGCGCCGACGCACCGGCGCTGCCGGGGAAGTAGGCCGACAGCTCGGCACCGAAGGTCCGGTCGGCCAACGCCCGCTCCTCATCGGTCAGCAGGGTGGCATAGCAGTCGCGATGGCCTTTGTTGATGAAGCGGCGACGGCCTTCATAGCTGCGCGCGAGTTCCGGCCGGTAGAAAACGCCGTCACGCCGGTTGCGGACCTCCTCCGCCTCCAGCGCGGCCATCGCCGCCATCCTGCTGCGTTCCACCGCCATTGCCTGCCGGTCCACCGGAACCGGCAGGTCGAGGAAGCGCAGGATGGCCGCCAGTTCGCGGTCGGGGTGATCGACCAGATCGGCGTAGGTGACGAGATGCACCGGGATCTCGCGCTGGTCCAGCCAGGAGCGGACATGCTGGAGCCAGGGGCCGGCGACCTCGAACTCCGCCCCGCCGGTCGTCAGCCAGCCATGGACGAATTGACGGAACGCAGGGCCATCGGCCGGGCCGCCTTCCCCGTCGTCGGGGTTCAGGAACCGGCGGTAATCCCATGCCGACATCATGACGTCGACGGGGTGACGGATAAGATACACCGCCTTGGCCGTCCGCCCGACGCAGGGTCGGTCCGGTCCGAACGGGAAATGCGACTTGACGATCCGGGGCCCCTCCGGCACGGCGAACGGCATCGCCGGCCATGCGTGAATGTCGATCACGTATTTCTTTTCGAGGTCGCCGATCGCGGCCGCGTCGCCGAACAGGCAGTGAAACATCAGGAACCCGAGATAGGTGACTCCCGACTTCGGGAAGGCCGAAAGACTGATCAAGTCCCGCATGGATCGACGTCTCCCCGCATCGCACCCCAACCCACCCCGCAACCCACCCCGTCACCGGCAAGATCAGAAAGGCCGGATACGCAACACCCTCCGGGTTTGCAGAGTCGTGGTTCAGCTCCCATGATGGCTCGCACGCCTACAACCTCACGTTTCTGAATTCTCAGCATGAAAAACGCCGCCAGTTGTGGTTTCCGACACTTTGATTGGGCAGGATAATTGCTTTGATGTATTAGAATTGTTATACTGATCAGCATTCGGTGTCTAATGTTGCGGCGGCGGGGGACGAGGACGCGGATGATCCGACCGGCATCGTCATTCCCGAATGCCTTCGCTGAGGAGGAGAGGGAATTCGACCGGATCGCCGTCAGGGACTGGCGGGAGGAGATCCGCCGCTCCACCCAATCCCATTACTATCACCAGATAGGTCTGGCGCTTGAGGCTTCGGGAGACCGCTGTGCCGCCGTGAAGGCGTTCGAGCTTGCGGTCGCGGTGGATCCGGGGCGTTACGCATCCGTGCTGCGCCTGAACCGCCTGTTGCGGGAGGCCGGCGACCTGGAGCGTGCGCGATCCGTCCTGGCGCATGGCGGCGACCCGGATGCCGTGGCGCGGGCGCTGGTCGATGAGGCGGAGGCCGCCAGGAACGGCGGAATGAGCGACGATGCGCTCGCTCTCGTCGCTCATGCGCTTGCCGCCAGCCCGCACACCGCCGCCGCTCGTCTGCCCGACCTCATCATCGAACTGGCCGGTCAACTCCGCGACCGTCATGACGAGGCATTGCGCTGGTGCAACCTTGCGGCGCCCTACGCGCGGGACCGCTATGGCCTTCACCATCAGCGGGGCTTTTCCCTGCTTCTGCTGAACCGGCAGGACGAAGCGAGACGGGAGCTGGCGGCCGCGATCATCCTGGCGCCGGACCGGATGCCGTCCTGGTATGTGCTTGGCCAATATCACCGACTGCGCTTCGAAACCGAAGCCGCATTGGCGGCCTACCGGCGCGTTTGGGAGAGCGGGCACGATCTGCGATGGTGGGCCGGCCTGATGATCGCACAGACATTGCTGCTGGACGGCCGGCTCCGCGAGGCGATGGCCGCCTGCGACGCCGTCCGCATGAAGAATCCCGATATGGGCTGGGCGCTCATGATCCGGGGGCTGGTGCAAATCCGTGCCGGAGACCTCGGTGCCGCCGCCCGAGCGTTCGACAGGGGCCGGCTGGAGGATCCCGATACAGCCAGAGGGCGCGTGTTCCGCGGCATGCTCAGGCTTGCCTGGAACCGGCCGCAGGCGGCGTTGGAGGATTTCAACGGCGAGCGCGGGGACTTCGCCTGCCTTGCCTTGCCCCGCCTCGGGCGGGCGCGGGCGCTGTTGGAGCTGGACGCCGCGGAGGAAGCCCGCCGTTTGGTGGGCGCGGCGGTGAAGGACGAGGCCCAATGGGTCGCCGCCACGCTGCGGCTGCTGGGACCGCTCGGGCAGGCGCTGGTTCCGCTGCTCGCCGCCGTCGGGTTCGACGCCCCGCCCGGCGTTGCCGGCGTTGGCGTGCCGACTTGACGATGGATACACTCCGCCCCCCGATTGCCGAGACGCCGGCCGACCCGACGGTTCTCGACACGCCTTTCTCGGTCTTCAACATCGAGCTGACCAACCGCTGTCCCTTCAGATGCGTCATGTGCGCGCGCACCGGCAACATGACGCGCCCGCAGGGGCTGATGGACTTCGGCCTGTTCCGCCAGGTGATCGACGACTATGTCCGGGAGAACCCGAAACAGGCAGCGCAGGCGGATTGCTGGCTGCATCATTTCGGCGAAAGCCTTGTTCATCCCGATTTCGACCGCTTCGTCGCCTACGCCTCGGCGCGCGGCGTGTTCACCGCCCTTTCGCTGAACCCGCTGATGCTGAAACGGCCGACGGCGTTGGCGCTGCTGCGCGCCCGCCCTGCCAAGCTCTATCTGTCGATCGATGGTCATGACGATGCGTCGTTCGAGCGCATTCGTGGCGTTGCGGGCGCGTACGACGCCTCGGTCCGCAACCTCCTCGATTTCCTGGAGCTGAAGAAGTCCTTCAAATCCAAGGTCCAGGTCATCGTCTCGATGATCGATTTCGGCCTGAACGGGGACAGCATCGCCCGGAAGCGGGACTATTGGTCGAACCTGGAAGGCGTCGACGCCTTCTTTGCCAAGGAGTTCGTCACCTGGGACGGCAATGCGCCGGACGTGAACGTCCTTGCCGGCAACCGGCCGCCGCAGCAGGACCATGTCACCTGCCGCTTCCCATGGAGCCGGCTGACCGTCACCTGGGACGGCGACGTCGTGCCCTGCTGCTACGACTATGACAAGCGTTATGTCCTGGGCAATGTGGCGCAGCAGTCGTTGAAGGAGATCTGGAACGGCGCGCCGATGCGGTCGCTGCGCCGGGAATTCCTGGACAACCGCGTCTCCAATCCTTTGTGCCGCAATTGCGATTATCTTCGCGCCTGACCCGCATCCGCCACGACACGCAGAAAGGACACCGCCGATGTCTGTTCAACTGGAGGAGATGGTTCCTCTTTTCCGTGCCGGACGTGCCCTGGCCTGGGACCATTTTCGTCAGCAGCAGCGTTCGGCAGAGCGTCAGCTTCTTCTGACCGCCCGCGCTCTGGGCGAGTCCTTGCGCATGCGCAAGAGCATTCCCCACCTGTCCGACGTCGAGTTCACGGTGTTCTCGCAGACCGGCGAGGATGGCATCATCGAATGGCTGATCCAGAACCTTCCGGTCCGCTCCGAGAGCTTCATCGAGTTCGGCGTTCAGGACTATACGGAGAGCAACACGCGCTATCTGATGCGCAACCGGAACTGGCGAGGACTCGTCCTTGATGCGAATGTGACGCATATCGAGACGATCAGGAACGACGAGATTTATTGGAAACACGATCTGGCCGCAGAGTCGGCTTTCATAACGAAAGAAAACGTGAACGACCTGCTGTCACGCGGCGGCCATGGCGGCGAAATCGGTCTGCTGAGCATCGATATCGACGGCAATGACTATTGGGTCTTCGATGCTGTCGACGTGGTTCGCCCGGACATCGTGATATGCGAATACAATGCGGTCCTGGGTGACGTGCATGCATTGACGATCCCATACGATCCCGCGTTCCAACGCTCCATCGCCCACCCCTCCTGGCTTTATTTCGGCGCCTCGATCCGGGCGCTGGAGCAGGCGGCAGCACGCAAGGGCTATGCGCTGGTCGGCAGCAATGGGGCCGGCCACAATGCCTTTTTCGTCCGTGCCGAGCTTACCTCCCATCTGTCGATCGGGGATCGGAGCGCACGCCCCTCTCTTTTCCGGGAATCCCGGGCGGAGGACGGGAGCCTGTCTTATGTGGGGGGAGTGGATCGAGCCGCCCTGATCGCGGACATGCCGGTGCTCGATCTGGAAACCGGCCGGACTGCACCGCTTGCCAGCCATGGACCGATCTACAGCCAGGATTGGCAGGCTCGGATGGGAGGCCGCCGCGGGTGACCACGGGGAGAGGGCGGTGGATCGCTTGCCCCGGAGGTGGCCCTGGCGGTTCTGTCAGCCTTTGCGCCAGCGTGTTTGACAGCGCGGGGCTGGCGTAGAGGATCACCTCGGTTCCGGAGGTGATCGATGCACTGTCCACACGGCTCTTCGACCGCGACGACGGAGCGTTCGGATTGGACGGCCCACGGCTACCGCCGCTTCCGCTGCCGGGAGTGTGGGCGCGGTTTCGACGAGCGCACCGGCTCGGTGCTGAACCGGCTCCGGCTCAAGCTGAGCCTGCGCGATCTGCCGATCGGCGTGGGGTTCTGACGCCGATCGGCACGGAAAGGCGTTGCTGATAATGGACATTACAGGGTTCCAGCCGCGCGCTGTTTCACACCCTGGCACCGGTCAACTTCGGCGGTTTATACACCAGCGTCCTCCGCCGCGGCGTCTTCCCTCTTCATCGCGCCGCGCGATCGGCCGAGTGCCCCCAGCCCGAGGAGGATCAGCAGGACCGAGGCATAGGGCAGCGCCTCCAGCCCGAACAGCGAGGAGGTGCTGCCGGCGACGAAGGAGCCCGCCGCCATCCCGACATAGATGCACGACGCATTCAGCGCCAGCACCAGCCCGCGCAGACCGGGCGCCAATTCGACCATGCGCCGCTGCTGCGACGGCATGAAGACGTCGCTGGCCAGCGCCCAGGCGACCAGAACCACCAGCGCCGCCGCGATGTGGCCGGGCAGCAGGCGCATCGCCAGGAAGGCCCCGGCCATCACCAGGAGCGAGGCGGCGATCAGCGTTTCGGCAGCCCAGCGGTCGCCCAGCCGGCGGGCGACCAGGTTGCCGCCGACCCCTGCCACGCCGTAGACGAGCAGTGCCAGCGAGACGGTCCCGGCATCGGCGCCGTACTGGTCGTGCAGGATCGGCGCGATCAGGGTGTAGGTGGCGAACAGCCCGGCCATTTCCAGCACCATCACCGCAAGCCCGCCGACGATCGCCGGGCTGCGCAGAGCGTCCAGCAAATGGCCGAGCCGCACCCTCTGCCCCGACACGCGGTCGGCGATGCGCAGTCCGATCAGCAGGGCGGCAGACGCGGTCAAGACTCCGATCGCGACGAACAGCACCCGCCAGCCGGCCACCGCCGCACCCCAAGCGGAGAGCGGCACCCCGATTACCAGCGCAACAGTCATGCCGCTGAACACCACCGCCAACGCCCTGCCCTGGTCGCTCGGCGGTACCAAACCGGAGCCCATTGCTGAGGCCACCGGCCCCACCGCGGCAGCCCCCAGGGCCGCCAGCACCCGCATCGCCAGCAGAACCGGATAGTTGGGCGCCAGTCCGGTTCCCACCGCGCTGACCGCCATCACCGACAGCCCGCACAGAAGCAGGGTCCGACGCGGCAGATGCCCGACCATCACCTGCAAGATCGGCGCGCCCACCGCAAAGGTGATCGAATAGGCCGAGACCAGGAAGGCCACCGCCCCCTCGCTCAGGCCCAGCGATCCGGCCATGACCGGCAGCGCCCCCACCACCGCCAGCGCGCCGGTCCCCATCCAGAAATAGGCAAGGCTGAGCAGTCGAAGCGCGAGGGCGGCGGAGCGGGCCGGCGACGAGTGGACAGTCATGGCGATCTCCTGTGAGCGACAAAACATCCCCGTGACTAGCCGTATCCATGGTATAAATGAAATCGATTCCTGATATCCGACGTATATCTGTAATGGATCACTCATGACCGATTTGAAAGGCATTGACCTCAATCTGCTGGTCTCGCTCGACACCCTGCTGGGGGAACTGAACGTCACCCGCGCCGCACACAAGCTTGGCATCAGCCAGTCGGCCCTGTCGGCACAACTGGCGCGGCTGCGGGCCCTGTTCGGGGATCCGCTGCTGGTGCCGGCCGGCACCGGCCGCGGCATGATCGCCACCGCCCGTGCGTTGGACCTGCAAGCGCCCCTGCACACCGCCCTGAAGGCGCTGGAGGTGACAATTACCCGCCCCTCCACCTTCGATCCGATGACGGCGGAGCGGGTATTCACCATCGCCGCCAGCGACAACGCGATGGTGCTGTTCGGTTGCGGTCTGGTGGAGCGGTTGAGCGGTACCGCCGGTCCCGGCATCCACCTGTCCTTCCGCACACCGAGCGTCGCGCAGATCTTGTCGCAATTGGAAAGCGGTGAATTGGACATTCAGATCGGCTCCAACCGGGCGGTTCCGCCGACGATGAAAGCGCGGCTGTTGGTGGAGGAGAACTACAAGGTGGTGCAGCGCAAGGGACATCCGCGTGGCACCGCCCCTCTCGACCTCGAGGTTTATTGCGCACTCGACCATGTGCTGGTGTCGCCGGCCGGCGACCGCTATGGCTATATGGACGAGCAGTTGGAGGCGATCGGCCGGCGGCGCCGGGTGGTGATGACGGTGCCGCAGTGCTTCCAGGCTGCAATGATGGTGCGGACCACCGACTATGTCAGCACCCTGCCCTGCCGCTTCGTCAGCCGTCTCACCGACTGGCTTGATATGTTTGACCTGCCGTTCGACGCGCGGGGATTTTCTTTGTATGCCGCCTGGCACCCGCGCAACCACGCCGATCCCGGCCATATTTGGCTGCGCCGCCAGTTGGCGGAGGTCGCAGCCGCCCCTGCCTCAGCAGGGTCTGTCGGCTCCCGCGCCAAGTCCGGAGGGTGAGCAGGCAGAGGCCATCGACTGGGTGGTTCGGTCACCAGGACGAGCGCAATCCGGCCGACAGGTCATGATCGGGCGCCGTCAAGTTGACCTTGGAGCACCGGCACCGGGCAGGGTATGGGGTCGCTATGACGACGCCCCATACGCCCACTCGTCCACCCCCAGCACATACAGCGGCTGTGCACGCGCGACGAAAGCGCGTGGCAACGCGGGCAGGGGGCTGACGGGTGCCGAGGGCGGACGAAGATGGTGATGCGGTCCGGCTCCGGCAGAACATGCTCGACGCAGAAACCGTTGGGGCTCCTGGGGAGGAGGCGCTTTGTCACGGTGAATTGAATCCGCTGCGATGTTCACCTCATGTGCCCATCCCTGGGGTCCGGCGCCACCGGCATTACGCAAAATGCGGAAGAACCACTCCATTCGTCCTTTACACCCCGGCGGTGGAGAGCCTTACGCCACCTGCCTTACGCCACCTGATAGATGCGCACGTCCGGGACGTCCTCGAGCAGCGGCTGGAGGGAGCCGTAGACATCGGCGCTGAACAGCTCGCTCTCGAGGTAGGCGGCGGCATTGGCCGCGCTGTCGAAGCCATGCAGGACCTGCACGTCCTCGTCGCGGACCAGCAACGCCTTCGACGTGGCGCCGGCGATGGTGTCGAGGAACGGAGCCTTGTAGGTCTGATAGACCTTGGCGGCTGCGGCCCGGTTCGCTTCGGCGATCTTCAGGGTGATCTGCAGATAGACCATGGCGATGCTCCTATGGGAGAAAGAGACGGGTTCAGGCCTGACGGCCGGCCATGACGCCGCCGTCGACCGGCAGCACGGTGCCGGTGATCCACGACGCGTTCGGCGAGGCCAGGAACAGGATCGCTTCGGCGACGTCGGCCGGCTGGCCGTTGCGCCCCAGCGGGTGGAAGGCGTTGAAGGTCGGCAGGGTGTCCTTGACCTGCTCGTCCGTCATGAAGGTGTTGTAGACCGGTGTCTCGACCACGGCCGGCGCCACGGTGTTGATGCGGATGTTCAGGGGCGCCAGCTCGATGGCGAGGTTGCGGGTGAGCGCGTGGACACCGGCGTTGGCGGCCGAATAGGCGGCCGACGGGGTGGCGCCGATGGCCTGCAAGGCCCACAACGATCCGGTTTGCACAATGGCACCGCCGCTGCGTTGCTGCATCGCCTTGGCGGCAGCCTGCGCCATGAAGAACTTGCCCTTGAGGATGGTGTCGAGGAACCAGCCATACTCGGCCTCGTCAACCTCAAGGAATGCCTTGGGACGGAAGACACCGGCATTGTTGACGAGGATGTCGACGCCGCCGAAGGCCCGGGTCGCCAATTCGACCAGCGCCGCCGCCGTGGCCGGCCGGGCGATGTCGCCGGCATGGATGCGCACCTTCGCCCCGGTGGGGTCGATATCCGCGGCGGCCTTCTTCAGCTTGGCCTCGTCACGGCCGCCGATGACCACGCTGGCGCCGGCCTGTACCAGACGGGCGGCGACCTCCTTGCCGATGCCGGACCCGCCACCGGTCACGATGGCAACCTTGGAAGAAAAGCTATTCATGGCCTTACCTTGTCGATGGAGTGAGGCGGCGCCGGACCATCGAGATTCGGCCGACGCACCGTGTATGAGCGCCATTCTTCCGAGCTTTCCCCCAAGCCGCAAACGAGATAAAATGCCGCGCACTAGAAGAAAAACTTTATCGATATGAAGTCCCCGGTTCACCTCAACGCCTTGCGCGCATTCGAAGCCAGTGCCCGTCACCAGAGCTTTTCCGCTGCCGCGGCCGAACTCAACGTCACGCCGGCCGCCGTGGGGCAGCTTGTCCGCACGCTGGAGGACTGGCTGGGCACTCCGCTGTTCCACCGCAGCACCAGCGGGCGCGCCCGGCTCATCCCCACCGAGACCGCCGAACGTGCCTTGCCGGACATCCGGGCGGGATTCGACAGGCTGACCCTGGGGCTGGAGCGGCTCAAGGAAAGGGCGACCAGCGGTGTGCTGACCGTGACGGTCAGTCCCGCTTTCGCCGCGAAATGGCTGCTGCCGCGCATCGATCGCTTCCAGGCCGCATGGCCGGATACCGACGTCCGGCTGGAGACCAGCCTCAAGCCGGTGGATTTCGTTGCCCAGCGGATCGACATCGGCGTGCGCTATGGCGCCGGCAACTGGCCAGGGCTGGTTGCGGAGAAATTGATGGACGAGGAGGTCTACCCGGTGTGTTCGCCCGCGCTGCTGCGCCAGCCCGGACGGCTGCGCAATCCGGGCGACCTGGCGCTGGAAACCCTCATCCATGACCTGTCGATGGACGCTCACACAGGCTTTCCAACCTGGGACGCCTGGCTCCGCAAAGCCGGCATGGCGGAGGCGGCGACCACCCGCGGCATGAAGATCAACAACTCCGCAGCCGTCCTGCAGGCGGCAATCGAGGGCCAGGGCATCGCGCTCGCCCGCAGCGTCATGGCGCGCGACGATCTCGCCGCCGGCCGGCTGGTCCGGCTTTTTCCGGACATCGACTTCGCCTCGGTGCTGGCCTACTACGTCGTCTATCGAGCTGAATGCACCAGCCTGCCGAGATTGGCGGCCTTTCGGGACTGGCTCCTGGAGGAGGCTTCCGCGCAGAGTCGACCGGCATAAAGGGCGCGCGCCGATTCACACGCCCAAGGCAGGGGCTAACCCGGAGCACGATCGAATCTCCAGCGCCTCAAAGCTGGTTGGAACGTTCTCCCACCATGTCGTCTCTCATGCCGATGTTCAGCATCCAGCGCCAGCTTACCTGGGTTTTCTGTTCCTCTGCGGCTCGGCTCCCGTCGACGACGTGCGGTTACGCAATCCCACGTCGATCATCTCCGCTCGGTCACCAGATCGCCCGCCACCCTGTTGGACAATGGCGGTTAGCTGGCGCGCACGCGTGTCAGGAACCGCCCCACCTCATCGTTGAGCGTGTTGGCCTGGAGGGCCAGTTCGCGAATGCCCTCCAGCACTTCGAAGGACACCTTGCCGCTGCCGCCGGCTGCATCGTTGACGCCGACGATGCTGCGCGAGGTCTCCTGAGTTCCCTGGGCCGCTTGTTGCACGTTGCGGCTGATCTCGCGCGTGGCGGCGCCCTGCTGCTCGACGGCCGAGGAAATGGAGGTGGCAACCTCATTGATGCGGGTGATGACGCGAGCGACGTCCTTGATCTCCTGGACAGCCTCCCCCGTCGCCGCCTGAATGGTGGCGACCTGCGCCGCGATGTCGTCGGTCGCCTTGGCCGTCTGCGTCGCCAGCGTCTTCACCTCGGAGGCGACGACGGCGAAGCCCTTCCCGGCTTCACCCGCGCGGGCGGCTTCGATGGTGGCGTTCAGGGCCAAGAGGTTCGTCTGACTGGCGATGGAGTTGATCAGCTCGACCACCGCCCCGATCCGCTCGACCGCGGTGGCCAAGCCCACGACCTTCTCGTTGGCCCGGCCGGCCAGGCTCATCGCCTCTCCGGCGATCTGCGACGAGTGGCCGACTTGCCGGCTGATCTCCGCGATGGAGCTGGAAAGCTCCTCGGATGCCGCGGCGACGGTCTGCACGTTGGCCGAGGTCTGCTCGGTCGCAGCGGCGGCGTTGCTGGCAAGCTGGCCGGTCTGGCTGGCGGCGCGGGCCATCTCCTGCGCTCGGACCTCCATGCTCTCGGCCCGTCTGGTGACAGCGCCAATGACCCCGCCGACGGTCTGCTCGAAGCTGTCGGCCAACTGGCGCATGGCCTTACCCTTCTCCTCCTCGGCGCGTGCCTTGAGGGCGGCCTGTTCCGCCTCGAAGGTCTTGTTGTCCACCAGACTCTGCCGGAAGATGCCCAGCGCCTCCGCCATCTCGCCGATCTCGTCCGTGCGCTCCCGCGCGGGGATCTCGGTTTCGACGTCACCGGCGGCCAAGCAGCGCATGGCGTGCGTGATCCGCATGATCGGCCGCGCTACGAGGCGGTAGATCAGCCCGCCCAGCGCCAGGACCAGCAAGACCACCATGCCGACGGAAATGACGGCCAGGAGCGTCCGGAAGCCGTCGATCGGCTCCATGAGCTTCGCCCGGTCCATGCTGATGCCGACGTACCAGGTGACCGACGACAGCCCCTTGATAGGGAAGAAGCTGGTCATCGTGCCGTCGCCGCGCTCGACGGGGGCACCGTTGGCGGCGAAGCGCGCGGGATCGACGTTGTCGGCCAGCTTCTTCATCACCCGGTTCTGGTCGGGATGGACGAGGACGGTGCCCTCCGCGTCCACAAGGAAGGCAAAGCCCTTGCCATCCAGGGACAAGCCGGAGAGGAACTCGTTGATGCGCGTCAACTCGAGATCGCCACCGGCGACCCCGGCGATGCCGTCCTTGCCGGCGACCGGACGTGCGATGGTGATCGTCAGCGCCTTGGTCGAGGCGCTGATGTAAGGCTTGGTGATCACGGTCCGCTTTTCCGTGGCGGCGCTTTCGTACCATCCCCGCTTGCGGGGATCGTAGCCCTCCGGAAGCGTCGTGGCGGGTTGCCGAATGAAGACGCCGTCGTTCCTGCCGAAATAGACGGGCACGAAGCTGTCAGTGAGCGCCTTCGTTTGCAGCAGGCGGTCGACGCCTTCGGTCACGCCCGCAACCTCGAGGGTCTGCGCCAGGTTTTCGAGCAGGCGCTGGCGGCCATCCAGCCAGTTTGCGATTCCCAGCGCGGCGGAGTCACCGATCAGGCGCGTCTGCGTCTCGACCCCCTGCAGGAGCGTCTTCTCGGCAATTGACACGCTCAGCGCGGACAAGCCGCCGACGCCAGCCATCATGAGAAGCGAGGCGGCGATCAGGATCTTGTAGACGAACTTGGTCTTCTTGCGCGTGACGACTTCATTCAACCCGTTGGGCATGCGAACCTCCGCAATGGATCCCTGCCAGCCGGCCGAGCGGCGTTCGTTGCTCAAGTGGCTGCCATATGGCGGCACGGTAGCGGGCAGGACAGGACAGGACATCAAGGCGATGCTGTGCAATTGATATACTAGTATGATAGTCACATTTTAATAGATAGGATCCTAAGTAATTTTTCCGGCCGGCATGTGGCGGATTGCCTCGCTTGTGCCAGAGAGCATACCCTCCGTCGCACTCGGGGGTCGAGTGGGGGTCACTCCGTAGTGGCAGACGAAAATACGCGCTAAAGCCGCCATGAGACCGTCGCAAACCTGGGGGCCTTCACGCCACAGGACGGAAGGGGCGGCAGGCGTATGGCTCGGCGGCGTGATCCGCGGCGACCGTGCGCGTCGACCCGAGCCGTGACCAGGACGCGCTGCAGGCCGGACAGGGTCGCCTTGCCCTCAATCAAGCTTAGCCCGAGCGTCGCCGCCTGACCGGCTTCGGTGCGCTCACCCTCGGAGATCACCTGCCGCGTCACCGCACCATCCCCGCCCGTCACCTCAACCACGACCCGCCACGTCATCGCGGCCCCCGACCGCTGCCATCCGGATGCGCGGTACCATTCTCCCCCCAGATTTGCGACGGTCTCTCAAAAGTTCGAGGCCGCCGGGTCGGGCGCCGAGCGACTTTGGCCATGTTGCACAGCTATGTGGCCAATGGGCCGAAATCGACTGTTTTTCAAGTTCGACGGCAAAGGCGAGGCCCGCCCAGCCGCGCCCGGGAAAAGGAGCATTGATCCGATGGTCCTAAGCAATCTGCTCCCCATGGACACGCTCGGCGCCATCGAGAGTGCCGGAACGGTGACCTTCGGCCTCTGGCTGCCCTGGGTTTCCGCCTCGGACGGCAACGCGGTCAGCGTGAAAATCATCCACGAGGACGACCAGTACGTCCAGGCGTTCCCCCCGCGAGAGTTCAGGCTCACCCACAGCGTTGTCGCCCCCCACGGCGACTACTGGTCGGCGACCGTCCCGATTGCCGGTACACCCGCGCCCCCAGAATCCGCCTGGGGAAAGTCAGGCCGCTACGCCTACCGCTACGTCGTCGACAGCCCGAACGTGGGCCGTCTCGACTGGGTCGTCGATCCCTTCGCCCGGGAGTTCGGTGTCGGCAAGCTCTCCGCCTTCACGCTCGGCTACACGCCCTACGCGTGGAGCGCCACGGAGGCGACCTGGAAGACGCCACCGCTCCAGGATCTGGTGCTCTACGAGGTCAACATCGCCGAGCTGGGCGGCGACCTCGACCGCGCGCGGCGGCTCATGGCGTACCTGCGCGACCTTGGCGTCAACGCCATTGAGGTCATGCCGCTCTCGAACGTGGGCGCGTCGGTGGACTGGGGATACCTGCCGATCGGCTACTTCGGTGTGGACGAGCGCATGGGCAAGCGCTCGGACTTCCAAGCGCTGGTCGACATGGCCCACCAGAATGGCATCGCGGTCATCGTGGACGTCGTCTACGGCCACACGGGCACCGATTTCCCCTATTACGACGTCTACACGCGGCTGCGCTACGACGAGAACCCGTTCATGGGGCCGTTCGCCCAAGACCTCTTCAGCAACTCGGGTAGGAGCACGGATTTCCGTCGCCAGCTAACGCGCGACTATTTCCACAGCGCGGACCACCACTGGCTGGACGTCTACCACGTCGACGGCTTCCGCTACGACTGCGTCCCGAACTTCTGGGACGGTCCGCTGGGGGTGGGCTACGCAAACCACGTCCACGCCACCTACCAGCTGGCGAAGGGCAAGGCCGCGGCCGGGGAGCGGTATTGGACCCGATTCGACGGCGGCGCGGGGGCACCGATCAGGCTCATCCAGTGCGCGGAACAGCTCGAGGCGCCGCAGGGCGTGCTGCGCGAGAGCTACTCGAACTGCACTTGGCAAAACGCCACCTACGACGCGGCGGGAAGGGTTGCGCGAGGGGAGCGTGGCCGGCTCTTCGACCTGGGCATGTCGCTGGGCCTGTTCGGCTACACAAAGAGCGAGAGCGCCAACGGAGACGTGATCCAGAAGACCGCGCTGCAGTACACGGAGAACCATGATCACGAGCGCTTCGTGTGCAATTTCGGCATTTCGAACCCGGACGAGGCACAGAATCCCCTCTTTGCCGAGGGAGACCGCGACAGATGGTACATGGTCCAGCCCTACCTGATCGCGCTGCTGATGGGAAAGGGCGTTCCCATGCTCTGGCAAGGGCAGGAGTTCGGAGAGAACTATTTCCTTCCTCCCTTTGGCGCAGGGCGCGTCGGGCTGCTCCGCCCCCTGCGTTGGGATTACTTCTACGACGCCGCCGGACAGGGGCTCGTGCGACTGGTCCGGAAGCTCCTCCAGATCCGGAAGAACCGATCCCACATCCGGCAAGGTGACTACTTCTTCTTTAACGATTGGGACCGTTATCAGCGGCACGGGTTGCTGCTGTTCGCGCGCTACAGCGGCGCGAGCTACAGCCTAGTCGCGGTCAACACGAGCGACACCGAGCGGACAGTTCCCTTCTGGTTCCCGGTCGGGGGCGACTACGTCGAGGAACTCCATGGCGGCAGCCTCGGCCTCGCCGCCGTACCGCCGCTCGGCGAGGTCACACTGACCGTGCCGCCGTACTATGGACGCGTGTGGACAGCGGCCGGTCCGTGAGGCGACGTTGCGCCCGTACGCGGGCCTTCACCACATGCCGCGAGGCCACCGGCGCGGCTCAGGTCCGCTGACCTGAGAGGCGAACGCAGGTCTGCTGCCCGCAATTCCACGCTCCGCCAGCAACTGGACAACACCCGCTGAAATCCTGGCAGGGAAAGTGAGGGGGCGGGTGGTCGTCGACCTCCGACGCCGGCGGCGTGTGATGCAAAGCGATGCGCTCCGGGCCTTTTGCAGACAGTTTTCCATACGTGCAATCAGAACCCCCCTTGACATCGATACCGACTGGTACCGTAAGATACCAATCGGTATCGAACGACACTCAATAGTATCTGGAAGATACCGTCTGAAGCCGGCCATTGCCGTTCGGCATCACGCGCCCTGGCCCTGTGCGAGGGGAAGTGGAGGAGCATCCAATGAATCTGTCGGATTACACGAGGCATGACGCACTGGGGCTTGCGGCTCTCATCGCGAACAAGGAGGTGAGCGCCGCGGAGGTGTCGGCGGCCGCGCTCCAGGCCATCGAGCTGGTCAACCCGACCGTGAACGCGGTGGTCGAGAGTTGGAGCGACGAGACACCGCGTGGCGGCACCCAGACTCCGCCGTTCTTCGGCGTGCCGTTTCTGATAAAAGATCTGGCGGTTGGTATGGAGGGGCGGCGCAACGAACTGGGCAGCCGGTTGGCCGAAGGCATTGTCGCGCCATCCGATTCATCGCTAATGAGCCGATTCCGTGACGCCGGTCTGGTGACGATCGGTCGGACGTCGACGCCGGAATTTGCGATCAGCACGACCACCGAGCCTGTCGCTACCGGCCCCACCCGCAACCCCTGGGATCCCGGCCGCAGCGCGGGCGGTTCAAGCGGCGGAGCCGGGGCGGCTGTTGCCTCGGGCATGGTGCCAGTGGCCCACGCCACCGACGGTGGCGGCTCGATCCGTGTGCCGGCTGCAAGCGTCGGCGCCTTCGGTATGAAGCCGACACGTGGCCGAGTAACGAACGGCCCTGCGGTGGACGAGGTATGGAGCGGACTCGTGGTTCAGTTCGCGATCAGCCGCACGGTCCGCGACAGCGCCGCGCTGTTGGACGCGGTTCACGGGGGTGACATCGGCGAACCCTATTACATCACTCCACCGGAGCGGCCGTACTTGTCCGAAGTGGGGCGTGATCCCGGCAGGCTGAAGATTGGCTTCCTGCTTCATCCCCTCAACGGCAGCAGGACTGCGGACGGCGTCGCCGCGGCGACCAGCCGGACGGCACGACTTTGTGAAAGCCTGGGGCACCATGTCGACGATGTGACCCTCGACATCGGGGTGAGCTGGGACGGCTTCGTACACGCCAACGCGCAGTTTTGGACCGCCAACACAGCGGCCTGGATGGAGTTCATCGCGTCGATCTCCGGCCGCGCCATCGATCCCTCGATCCTCGAACCGGCTACACTGGCGGTTTACGCGTCGGGCCGAAGGGTGAGCGGTCTTGATTTTCTCGGGGCACTGAACGTTCGCAACACCGTCACACGGCAGGTCGGACAGTTCTTTACGCGATATGATGTTCTGCTGACCCCAACCGTTCCTGACCTGCCGCCGGCGATCGGCGAATACAACGAGGGACAGGAGACGCTCGACGGACTGCAGTGGGTCGACCACGTGTTCCGCCGCTCCCCGTTCACTGCACTTGCCAATGTCGCAGGCTTGCCTGCGATGTCCATGCCGTTGTTCACAGACATCGATAGTGGCCTGCCAGTCGGGTCCCAGTTCGTAGCCGGATTTGGACGCGAGGATCTGCTGTTCCGCTTGGCCAGCCAGCTTGAAGCGGCGGTGCCGTGGATTGAACGCCAACCCGCGGTCTGGGCGGGCAACTGATCGGCTCATCCGGCCACCAGGTTGACCACCATCTGGCGGCGTCGAAGTTGGGCTTCGACGTCGCCCGATCTTCTGGATCGCCTACAGCCAACCTGACAACACCGGATGCATCCTCTCGGCCAGTCGGATCGGATTTCCCTCTTGCGCCAGGGGGGCCGTCCATACAAGGTTCTAAGCGTCGTGCACTTGCTCGCATGATCGCTTTATACCCGCTCAAGGCGGTGTGGCCCCGGCCGCGAGGACGCGGCACAATATGGGGGAGCGTGAGCGGCGGTGGAACAATGGTTGCGCTTAACCTGACAGCGCAAATTCTGGCGGGATGTGGAAAATCACCCGGCTTGTTTTGCCAGCACCTTAAGCGGGCCCTTCTTTTTGCCGCGCTCGGCCCGATCAAGGATTTCAGAAATGATCCTCATCACATGCTTGCCGGCATTCGGGATACTGTTGTTCTGAGTGCTGATTTGCGCACCCTCGAGCATGAAGCTGATCTCCACCGCGGCAGCCTCCGGGTCTGGAATGCCCGCCCCTTCACAAAGCATCGCCACCCGCTGCGCCTGCCTCTTCTTATGGGCTTCAATCAGCAAACGAACGGGATCATTCGGGTCGGGCAGTTCCGCGATCGAGTTGATGAATGGGCATCCTCGATGCGACGTCGTTGCCAGAGTATCAGCGATGTGCTTGGCCCAACCATACAACTGGGCGCGGGGATCTCCCGGGTAGGTCTTCTCAAGGTTATCCAGAATGGCGGCGTATTGCGCCGTCACAATCCGGATCCATTCTGCGATTAGGTTTTCCTTGGAGCCAAAATGCCGATAGACCGCGGCTTTGGTCGTTTCGGCTTTGGTGGCAACGTCCTCGACCGTTACACGCCGGATGCCCAAGTTGAAGAATAGGTCTTCTGCAGCATCAAGAATTCGCTCTTTTGGAGGGAGCCGCATGATTCGGCCTTCGCGCATGTTCATTCCCCCTTTGGTGAGCATCAGCGAGGAATGTAGTTGGGCTGCTCCGTGTAGGCAAATCCCAAACGGCATCGTGTTATGGCTCTGTTGCAAACTCCTGCTCTAGCAGGCTGCTGAAAAAACGGCCGGCCCTGTCGTTGACGGGCTGACCAGGGCGTCATACGCGCACCGCGATGCTGGAGGCGAACGGTGGACGCGTCTTCGTCAGGCGGGCGGCGGGTGCAACCGCGTGTCCAGCGCAAACCGCTCCTGGGAGCGCCGTGTGTAGGACCCGGCCGCCAGAGACGCGACGAACAGAAGATTCCAGCTGTGCGGGGACACGGCGCTCGGGATGAGGACAAACTTGTGCGCGTTCAGCACAGCATCGCCGAACTGCTGCTGCCCAAAGCTGGGGATGCCGGGACGGAGCCAGTTGGGGTTGGGCACGTCGGCCGAAGTGACGACATGGACGGCGGCGGGGTCGGTGATGGTCAGCGCCGTCAGCGCGTGCGGCACGGTGTCCAGCGCCGTGAAGCCCTTGTGCACCGCGACCTCGAGGATCGCGGTCGCCGGGTCGAGAGAGCAGTAGACGGCGCGAACCCCTTTGCTGTTCCAGCGGCCGCCGAAGCGGTAGGCCCCTTCGCCGCTGTCCCAAGTCGTGCGGAAGGGCTCCGGGTCGAGGCGCCACGCGACCAGCTCGGTGCCGCCCAGCGCCGCCGGCAAGGGTGTCACGTGTAAACCCCGGAAGCCATCCGCCCCAGGTAATCCTCGACCATCTCGACCCCGGCGGGGGTGTCCAGCAGGTCCAGCGGACGGTTGTTGTCCAGCCCGATGGCCGGACGCTCCAGCCACTGCTCGGCCTCCTCCTGCGAGCCGAAGACCTCGGAGGCCCGGGCCAAAATCTCGGCCAGCTTCCAGGTCCGGCCACCCTGCTCAGGGCTGAGCGGCTTGTCCGGCGCTCCCTTGCGACGCTGGTAGGTGCGCACGCTCATACCCACGGCGGACTCGATGCTCGCCGGCTTGAGGACCCGCAGGTGGGTCACGAGATGGTACAGCGCGCCGCCCGGCAAGCCCGTCTTGATGGCGTTGTGGGCATCCAATTGCGTCACCACCGGGCGCTTGAACACCCGCGGACCACCGAGCAGGTCGGTGACCCGCTGATAGGTTCCCGCCTCCCCCCGTCCAGCGTCGGATCCGACCGCGGGCATGGCATTCTCCGTCACGTGTCACTTTAAATGTGACACGTGACGCAACGGGATTCAAGCGACCACCTCGCCCACGCCCGACCATCCCCCCTCCGCCAGCACGGCGGGAGCATGGAGCGGCTCATGCACGAGGAAGCGCATGGACTGAAGCGGCGGCTGGTACGCGGCCATGGTTCTGCTCCTCAGTTGCGCAGGGGCTTGCCTACGTCCAGCATGTGTCGGATGCGGGCGCGGGTCGCCGGTTCCCGGACCAAGGCGGACAGGGCCTCCCGCTCAAGCGCGGCGAGCGCGTCTTCGTCTATGGGGGTCTGCGGGCCGGCCTCGGGTCCGCCGCAGCACACGCCGGCCAGCCAGTCCGCGACCAGTTCGTCATGGGGGCTGGCCCGCCCGCCCTGCCGCCAGCCCTGGACGATTGCCCGCAAATTCTCCCGCTCCGCCAGACCGGGCAGGACGACGACGCCGACGCCGGGCGCGCGGTAGCCCTCGGCCAGCGCAATCGCATTTGCCTTGGCGTCGCCCAGCAGCCGGTCGCGGCCCATGGTAATGCCGTCCTCCGGCCGCAGATAGCCGAGCGTCCGCGCCTCCAGCGCCGAACCGGTGATGCGCGCGCCGGCGATGGTCTCGAAGGCGGCCTGTGCCGCTCCCATCGGGCCGGCGGGCCGGTCGGTCCTGCGGCCCCAGCGCAGCAGCAATTCCGCCGTGCCGCGCCAGCCCGGAACGATGCCGACCTTCAGCTCGACCAGCCCGATGTAGGTCTCGGCATGGGCCTGGATGGCGTCGCAATGCAGCAGCACCTCGCAGCCGCCGCCGACCGCCAGCCCGGCCGGCGCGCCGACCACCGGGATGGCGGCGTGCTTCAGCGCGCGGAAGGCCGCTTGCCCGTCCGCTACAAAGCGTTCCAGGGCGGTGAAATCCTCCGCCTCCAGCCGCTCGACGAAATAGCCGAGGTTGGCCCCGGCGGAGAAGGCGCGCGGGTTGTCGTTGTAGAGGACGAGGGCGCGGAACTCCGCCGGCACCCGTTCCGCCGCCTCCGCGACCATGGCGAGGATGCCGTGGTCGATGGCGTTCATCTTGGTGTGGAACTCCAGGCAGGCGACGCCGTCGCCCAGATCCCAGACCGATGCCGACCCGTTGCCGGCGAAGCGCGGCCCGTGCTCCTTCACTTCGGCCAGATCGAGCACGCCCTGCGGCCGGCGGGCGGGCGTCCAGGCGCCGGCGGTGGTTCGGGTCTCCCGCCCCGTGTCGGTGCGGCGGTAGAAGCCGCCCTGCGCGGCGGCGGCGGCGAGCAGGGGCGGCACGTCGCGCCCCTCCGCCGCCAGCCGGTCGGCGATGGCGGCGCAGCCGACCCGGTCGGCCAGCGCGAACGGCCCCTCGGCCCAGCCATAGCCAAGCCGCATGGCGGTGTCGATGGCCGCCACGTCGTCGGCGATCTCCCCCGCCACGGCGGCGGTGTAGGCGATGCTGTTGGACAGCACCGCCCAGGCGTAGCGCCCAGCCGCATCCTCCTGCCGGATCAGCGCCGCCAGATCGCGGTTGGCCGCGGCGTCGGCCTGCGGACGATACTCCCCGGTGGCGAGATCCAGCGCCTCGCGCGCCTTGCTGCCGGGGGCGAGGCGGTAGAAGCCGCCCTTGGCCTTGCGCCCGATCCGCCCCTCAGCGATCAGGCGGCGGATCAGCGGCTCGGCGGTCAAATCGTGGCGGTGGTGGGCATCCCCGCCGGGCAGGGCGCCCAGCAGGCTGCCCCACACCAGCGGCACCAGATCGATGCCGACGAGATCCAGCAGCCCGAAGATGCCCGTACGCGGCACGCCGAACGGCGCACCGGCCACCGCATCCGCCTGCTCCACCGTCAGACCGTGGCGCAACGCCTCGATGGCGGCGACCGACATCCAGTGGCAGCCCAGCCGGTTGGCGATGAAGGCCGGCGTGTCGCGGCAGTCCACCACGGTCTTGCCCAGCACCGTCTCCGCAGCATCGCGGACCAGGGCCGCGGTCTCCGGCGCGGTGTCGGGGCCGGTGACCAGTTCCATCAGCCGCATGTGGCGCGGCGGGTTGAAGAAATGGGTGATGACGAAGTCGCGGCGGAACGCCTCCGACGCCCCGTCCGTCAGCTGCGCCAGCGGGATGGTCGAGGTGTTGGAGGACACCGCCGCCCCGGGCTTGCGCAGCGCATCCAGCCGGGCGAACAGCCGGCGCTTCACCGCCGGATCCTCGACCACCGCTTCGACGATCCAGTCGGCGTTGGCGACGGCGGCCAGATCGTCCTCGATGCAGCCGACCTCGACCAGCGTCGCGGCGGACGGGGCCATGAAGCCCTGCGCCTTCAGCTGCCGTTCCAGGCCGGCACGGGCCGGGGCGGCACGGTCTTCGCCGGGGCCGGCGACGTCGAGCAGCAGAACCGGCACGCCGCCGTTGGCGAACTGCGCGGCGATGCCCGATCCCATGGATCCGGCGCCGATCACCGCGACCTTGCGGACGGCTCTTTCCATCACGCGCGCTCCGGACGAGTGGCGGGCAAGCGGGTGCGGCCCGCGGCGAAGGCATGGTTCATCGCATTTGATCCTTGAGTACGGCCAACGGGGCTCGGGCGCTGTAGGATAGGACTTGCGCAGTTCGCGTTTCAGCGGCTTGCCGGCGGTGTCGCGGCGCAGGATGTCGAGGAGCTCGATCCGCTCGGGCACCTTGAAATGGGCCGGATGCTGGCGGACATCGGCGACCAGGACGCCGCCGGTGAAAGCGCGCCATTGCGCCGGGCGCTGCGGGCCAGCGTTGCGCCGATGCTGTCGGTCCGGGCCAAGGCGATGGCCTCCATGCGTTCATCCTCCCTTATGCTTGCGCCGGCAAACATACTTGTTGGAATGCATATTACTCGTGAGTAGGATGAGGCAGATTGATGTGCTGGTCAACAGTGTGTGCGGCGATCAATCCGCCATGGCCGCTGCGGCTGTCGGCACGACGGACGGAAGCGGAGGGGAATTCACCGTGGCGGGTGCGCTGAGCTGAATCGCCCGCTGGTACCAGCCGAACGGCGGCCCCAGCGCCCACGACATCGCCGCCCAGTGCATCGATCTGCAGATCGACGGCCTGGGCAAAACCAGAACATCCGGGGAGGACCATGACAACCAATCCAACGGCCAATTCAGCCGGGGTCCGATCGGACCTTCAGGGGCCGGGCGCACCCCATCCCGACGCGGTCGGGCGCGTCGCCGTGATCGGCGCCGGCACCATCGGCGCCAGTTGGGCGGCGCTGTTTCTGTCCAGGGGGATGAGCGTCGCCATCAGCGACCCCAATCCCGCCGCGGAAGCCGTGGTGCGCGGCCTGATCGCCAAATCCTGGCCGGCGCTGGAACGGCTGGGCCTCGCCCCCGGCGCCGATCCGGAGAAATGGAGCTTCCACACCGACCCGTGCGATGCGGCGCGCGGTGCCCGCTTCGTCCAGGAAAACGCGCCGGAGCGCGATGAGGTCAAGCGCGCGCTCTACGCCATGCTGGAAGAGGTGCTGGACGACGGCGTGATCGTGGCCTCCAGCACCTCCGGCCTGATCATGAGCGAGCTGCAGCGGGGATGCCGCGTGCCGGGACGCTTCGCCGTCGGCCACCCCTTCAACCCGCCGCACCTGATCCCGCTGGTCGAGGTGGTCGGCGGCCGGGACACGACGGCCGGCACGATCGAATGGCTGATGGCCTTCTACCGCGCGGTCGGCAAACGCCCGATCCGCTTGAACCGCGAGGTACCCGGCCATCTCGCCAACCGCCTCCAGGCGGCGCTCTGGCGCGAGGCGGTGCATGCGGTCGCCACCGGGCTGGCCAGCGTGGAGGATGTGGACACCGCCATCGCGGAGGGGCCCGGCCTGCGCTGGGCGATCATGGGGCCGAACATGATCTTCAACCTCGCCGGCGGTGAGGGCGGCATGTCCCACTTCCTCGACCATATTGGCCCGGCGATGGAAGACTGGTGGCGGGATCTCGGCACCCCGGCACTGACGCCGCAGGTGCGCGACCAGCTGGCCGCCGGCATGCGGGATGCGCTGCACGGCCGGTCCCAGGCCGATCTGGCGCAGGAGCGCGACCAACTGCTCATGGCGCTGATCGAAACCCTGCAGCAGGAACGCCGGACGCTGCGCACCGGCCGCTGACCGGCCTCGACATCACGGAAAACAAGGGAGGAGACAGCCATGAAACGTACCGACAAGGTCATCATCACCTGCGCGGTGACCGGTTCGATCCACACGCCGACCATGTCGCCCCACCTGCCGGTCACGCCTGACGAGATCGCCCGCGACGCCGTGGCGGCGGCGGAGGCCGGTGCGGCGATGCTCCACCTGCACGCCCGCGATCCGGAGACGGGCAAGCCCTCGCCCTCGCCGGACCTGTTCATGGAATTCCTGCCGCGCATCAAGCAGCAGACCGCGGCCATCCTGAACATCACCACCGGCGGCGGCCTGGGCATGACGCTGGACGAGCGGCTGGCCGCGGCCAAGCGGGCGCAGCCGGAAGTCGCGTCGATGAACATGGGATCGATGAACTTCAACATCTCCGGCGCCGCGGCGAAGTTCGACAGCTTCAAGCACGATTGGGAGAAGCCCTATCTGGAATCGACCACCGACTTCATCCTGTCCAACACCTTCGCGCAGATCGAGCGCGGCATGCGCGAGCTGGGCGATGTCGGCACCCGGTTCGAGTTCGAGTGCTACGACGTCGGCCATCTCTACACGCTGGCGCATTTCGCCGACCGCGGCATCGTCAAGCCGCCCTTCTTCACGCAATGCATCTTCGGAATCCTCGGCGGCATCGGCCCGGATCCGGAAAACCTGATGCACATGAAGGCCACGGCCGACCGGCTGTTCGGCAACGACTATTACCTGTCGGTGCTGGCCGCCGGACGCCACCAGATGTCCTTCGTCACGCTGAGCGCCATCCTCGGCGGCAACGTCCGGGTCGGGCTGGAGGACAGCCTCTATGCCGGACGCGGCAAGCTGGCGACCTCCAACGCCGAACAGGTCGCCAAGATCCGCCGCATCCTCGAAGAGTTGAGCCTGGAGATCGCCACGCCGGAGGAGGCGCGCGCGATGCTGCAGACCAAGGGTGGCGACAACGTCGCCTTCTGATCGTCCGAAAAACCAATCAAACAGGGAGGAAACATCCATGAAACGCTGGATTCTGGCCGCGGCCGCCTGCTCCGCAGCACTGATCGCCGGAGCCGCCCACGCCCAAATCTCCGACGGCAAGGTCAAGATCGCCGTCCTGAACGACATGACCGGCGTCTATGCCGACCCGACCGGTATGGGCTCGGTCGAGGCGGTGCGCATGGCGGTGGAGGAGATGGGCGGCAAGGTCGCCGGCAAGCCGGTCGAGGTGATCTTCGCCGACCACCAGAACAAGGCGGACATCGGCGCGTCGCTGGTGAACAAGTGGATCGACACCGAGCAGGTGGACGTCATCGTCGACGTCCCCACGTCGTCCGTCGCGCTGGCGGTCCAGGAAATCACCAAGCGCAAGAACCGCGTCTTCCTGATTTCCGGCGGCGGTGCCGCACAGCTGACCGGGGAGGCCTGTTCGCCGACCACGGCTCACTGGACCTACGACACCTATGCGCTGGCGCAGGGCATGGGCAAGGCGGGCGCGAAGATCCTGGGCGACAGCTGGTACTTCCTGACCGTGGACTACGCCTTCGGCCATGCGCTGGAGCAGTCGCTGACCGAGGTGCTGAAGGCCAACGGCGCCAAGGTCACCGGCTCCGTCCGCCACCCGCTGAACACCGCCGACTTCTCCTCCTACCTGCTGCAGGCGCAGGGGTCGGGGGCGAAGGTCATCGCGCTCGCCAATGCCGGCGGCGACACCGCCAACTCGATCAAGCAGGCGCAGGAGTTCGGCCTTCCGCAGGGCGGGCAGACCTTGGCGAGCCTGCTGATGTTCCCCACCGACGTGCATTCCCTGGGTCTCAAGGCGGCGCAGGGGCTGGTGCTGATGGATGGCTGGAACGCCGACCGCGACGACGATGCCCGCGCCTTCGCCAAGGCCTATATAGCCAGGACCGGCAAGATGCCCAGCATGATCCAGACCGGCAGCTATTCCGCCGTGCGCCATTACCTGAAGGCCATCGAGGCCGCCGGCACCGACGAGGCCAAGGCGGTGATGGTGAAGATGCGCGAGACGCCGGTGAACGACGCCTTCGCCAAGGGCGGCACGCTGCGCGCCGACGGCCGCATGGTCCACGACATGTACCTGATGCAGGTGAAGAGCCCGGCCGAATCCAAGGGGCCGTGGGACTATTACAAGGTGCTGACCACCATCCCGGGCAACGAGGCCTACCGCCCCATCGACAAGGGCGGCTGCCCGCTGGTGAAGTAATCCGGCAGGCCCCCGGCCGCGTTGGAGAACTGGCGCGGCTGGGGAGCGCTTCTTCGGGTTCTGATGAACGTTGGCGCACAAATCGCCGCGAGGGCGGAGACCACCGGCGGCCCGTGGTGATCAGGCGGCCTTGCGGGTGACCGGCATGCCCAAATCGATGACCACCGTGACCGGCGTGGAACACCGGCAAAGCCGTTGTCCCAACAACCGCGCTGAGAATTCGCACCAGCCGACCGCCTGGGTGAGCCCGCCAAGCGGCGCAGCAGGTGTCGCTGGGTGGCCGCTATCCCCTCTCCTTGCCTCCGTTCGGGTTGACGTGGCAATGCCGCATCACCGGCGCGGTCATTCCGGTCAGCGATGAGCCGACAGGATCAAATCGGAAGCCTTTTCACCGACCATGATGGCAGCGGCGTTGGTGTTTCCAGTCGTCAACGTGGGGAATATCGAGGCATCCGCAACCCGCAGGTTGGTGATGCCGTGGACCCTGAGGGCAGCGTCGACGACATCCTCTGCCGGATCCGGCCCCATCCGACAGGTGCTGACCGGGTGATAGACGGTGCCCGCACGCGCCCGGCAATCGTCAAGCATGGCCTCGTCGGAGGTCACCGACGGCCCGGGTGCCAACTCCTCGGCGATGACGGCCGAGAGCGCCGGCGTTGCCGCGATCCTGCGAACGAGCCTGGAAGCCACGATCATTTCCTGCTGGTCGAACTCTGTCGAAAGATAGTTCGGGTGGATGGCGGGGGAAGCGGAAGCATCGGGCGAGCGGAGCGCGAGATGTCCGCGGCTGGTCGGCCGCGTCGGCTGGGCGGCAAGCGCAAAGCCGGGAAAGGGGTCGGGCCGCATCAGCGGGCGTTTGCCGGGGGGCGCCTTGGTGTAGCTCATCGGCGAGAAGAACAGCTGCATGTTCGGCGCAGCAAGACCCGGCGCGGTGTGCACGAAGCCGCCGGCGTGGTTGATGCCAAGCGACAACGGGCCGGTTCGGCTGAGCAGATATTGCAGGCCGTAGCGCAGTCGACCCATGAACGGGGAAAGCTGGTTGTTGAGGGTCGGCACACGGGAGCGGAACAGATAGTCGATGCACAGATGGTCCTGCAGATGACGACCGACACCCTCCAGCGCCGCGACCACCGGGATGCCCAGCGTTTGCAGCAGGGCGCCCGGCCCGACACCGGAAAGCTGCAGCAGTTGCGGTGAATTGATGGCCCCCGCCGACAGGATGACCTCGCGCCGCGCCCGCGCCGTGTGCTCGTTCCCATTCTGCCGGTAACGGATCCCGGTGGCCCGTTTGCCATCGAACAGGATCGTCTGGGTGAACGCCCCGGTCTCCACGCGCAGGTTCGCACGCCCCCGTGCCGGCCGGAGATAGGCCCGCGCGGCCGACATCCGCATGCCGTCCTTGGTCGTGATCTGATAGACGCCGAAACCGTCCAACTCCGGCCCGTTGAAATCGGTATTCTTCCGCATCCCCAGTTCGGCGCCGGCCTTCAGGAAGCTCTGGCAAAGCGGATGGACATCGTTCTCCTTGCTTTCGATGCGCACCGGGCCATCGGCACCGCGCAGGCTGTCCGCGCCGCGATCATTGCTTTCCAGTTTCTTGAAATAGGGCAGCACCTCATCCCAACCCCAGCCGGGGTTGCCCATCGCCGCCCAGCCATCGAAGTCGGACGAATGGCCGCGCACGAAGATCATGGCGTTGATTGCGCTGGAGCCGCCAAGAGCCTTGCCGCGCGGCCAGTAGGATTGCCGACCGTTCAGCCCCTGGTCGGGCTCGGTCATGTACATCCAGTTGCAGCGTTTGTCGTAAAATGCCTTCCCATAGCCGATCGGCATCATCAGCCAGAACGACCGGTCGCTCCCGCCGGCCTCCACCAGAAGCACGGAAAACCGGCCGCTTTCGGAAAGCCGGCTCGCCAGCACGCAGCCGGCCGAACCCGCGCCCACGACGATGAAATCATACTCCGCCATCGTTCGGTCGCCCTAGCGTGCATCGATCAGGAAGAGCTTCCGGACCGGCTCATGGATGGTCCATTCTCCCGTCCACCCTTGCGGCAGGACCAGCAGGTCGCCGGCGGCAAGGTCGCGCTCACCGCTGCCGTCCGCGTTGCGCACCGACGCGCGGCCCGAGAGGATGTGGCAGTACTCGCCGGCGTTCTTGCGGTCGGCGGTAAAGCGGCCCGCGGTGCATTCCCACAGGCCGATCTTCGTTCGGCCATCCGGGGACGTCCAGAGCAGGGTCGACGCTTCCTGCTGCCCCTCCTGAAGGGCCGTCGGTTTGGGCGCGAAAACGCCGAGCGGGAGTGCGGAAAGCCCCGCGAAAACTTCCAGGCTGGTCATGCTTCCATTACTCCGGAACGCGTATGTCGATTATTTGCTGCGGGCGCCGAAAATCTGGGCGAGCGTCATCACGACGACGGTGATGACGATCATGATCGTCGATATGGCGGCAATGGTCGGGTCGATCTGGTCTCTCAGCGCATTGAACATGTTGCGCGTGAGCGTCGGGTTGTCGCCGCCCGAGACGAACATTGCGACGACCACCTCGTCGAACGAGGTCAGGAATGACAGAAGCGCCGCGGTCACGACCGCGAAGCGAACCTGCGGAAGGGTCACCGTGAGGAACGCCTTCCAGCGCGGCGCGCCGAGCGAACGCGCGGCATCCTCCTGCGCCATGTCGAAGGACTTGAAGGCGGAGCCGACGACGATCACCACCAGGGGGAGGGCCAGCACGGTGTGGGCAAACACCAGTCCCGTGACGGTGTAGAGCAGGTCGAGTTTGACATAGACGTAGAAGGCGCCGATGGCGACCAGGACCAGGGGCACCATCATCGGCGTGATGAGCAGCACGAAGGCCAGCCGGACGAACGCGACCTTCGCGGTGTGCAGTGCGTAGGCGGCCAGCACGCCGAGCGGCGTTGCGACCACCATGGTGAGCACCGCGACCTTGAGCGAGGTGCGCGTTGCCAGCATCCAGTCCGGCGAGTCGACATAGTGCTCATACCAACGCAAGGACCAGCGCGTGGGCGGAAATTCCAGATACTGGCTGTCGGAAAAGGACATCGGGATCACGATGAAGGTCGGGATCACCAGGAACAGAATGACGAGAGCGGCCAGGGCGTAGAGCCAGAGTCGGCCGCCATGGGTCACCTGTGTTTCCGTTGCGGGCGATTGGAACCAGTTCAGCATCAGTGGCCGCTCCCCGCGATCTGGGTGAGGTTGAGAAAACGTGACGCAATCCACAGGATGGCGACGGTCAGCGCCAGCAGCACGACGCCGAGCGCGCTGGCGGCTCCCCAATTCACGAAAAGCTGGATGTTGGACACGATCTTCATCGACACCATGATGACCTTGCCGCCGCCAAGCACGGCGGGGGTGACGAAGAAGCCCAGGCACAGGATGAACACCATCAGGGCGCCGGCGAACAGCCCCGGCAAGGTCAGCGGACAGAAGACGGTCCAGAAGGCGCGGGTGGGCGATGCACCGAGATTGGCGGCGGCCTTCACCAGATCGACGTCGATCGATTTCATCGCACCGTAGACCGGCAGGATGAGGAAGGGCAGCATGATGTGGACCATGCCGACCAGGGTGCCCGTCATATCGTGGACCATCCTGACCGGCTCGTCCCACAGGCCGAAGGCCATCGCAGATTTGTTGATCAGTCCCTCCCTCTGCAGCAGCACCAGCCAGGCATAGGTGCGCACCAGCAGCGACGTCCAGAAGGGCAGCAGCACGGCGATCATGAAGAGGTTCGCGAGGCGGCCGGGCAACTGCGACAGGAAATAGGCGAACGGATATCCGATCAGAATCGCAAGCCCCGTCGTCAGCAGGCTGACCTCGAAGGTTGTGGTGAAGATGCGCTCGTATGATTTCTGCTCGATCATGCGGGCGTAGTTTTCAAGCGAGAAGCCGCCGTCGGCTCCGACGAAGGACAGATAAAAAAGCCATCCGACCGGAAGCACCAGAATGACCAGCACCAGCAGCAAGGCCGGAGAGCTGAGGCCAAAAAGCTTGAGTCGCTCGATCCGGGCATCCCGCCTCAGACCGTCGGCGTTGAGTTCGGCGATCGCTGTTCCGGCCATGGTCAGCACCCGCTTCCGTCGATCACCGCGGCATCGTCGGGAGCAAGGTTGAGTGTGACCCTGTCGCCGATCGTCGGCATGGCGGAAAGGTTTGCCCCCCGGACGGCTCCGCGCATGGTCAGCAGGGTTCCGTCGACCAGTTCGGACTGCAACAGGTAGCTGTCGCCCTGGTAGACGACCTCCCGCACCGTGGCGGCAAATTGGTTGCTCTCCGGCGCCACGCTCTGTCCGTCCCGCACCAGCGTCACGCGTTCCGGGCGGATCATCAGCAGCAGGTTGTCGGCCTCGGGCACCGGACCGTTGATCGTCAGCGCCATATCGCCGAAGGCGACGCCGCGACCGCTCCGCCGCACCGGAAGAAAGGTGGAATCGCCGATGAAATCGGCGACGAACCGATTGGCCGGCCGATCATACAGCTCTCGCGGCGTCGCGAGTTGCATGATCCTGCCATGATTGACCACGGCGATCCGGTCGGACATGGTCAGCGCTTCGCGCTGGTCGTGGGTCACATACACGGTGGTCATGCCGAGCTTGTCATGCAGATGCCGGAGTTCGATCTGCATCTGGTCGCGCAGCTTCTTGTCGAGGGCGGACAGCGGCTCGTCCATCAGCAGGATGCGCGGCTCGAACACGATGGAGCGCGCCAGCGCCACCCGCTGGCGTTGGCCGCCGGAAAGCTGCCCGATGCGCCGGCTCCCATAGCCGCCGAGTTGAACGGTTTCCAAAGCCCGCTCGACCCGTTCGGTGATCTCCGCTTTCGGGACGTTGCGCAGACGCAGCGGGTAGGCGACATTGCCCGCCACGGTCATGTGGGGAAACAAGGCATAGTTCTGGAAGGTCATGCCGACGTCGCGAAGATGCGGCGGGGTTCGGATCACCTCGCGATCGCCGAATTTCAGGCTGCCCCGATCCGGCCGGGTAAAACCTGCCAACACCATCAGAAGCGTCGTCTTGCCCGAGCCGGACGGACCCAGAAGGGTCAGAAACTCTCCGCTGACGACGTCCAGTGAAACGTCGTCGAGCGCGTGCACGCTGCCATAGGTCTTCGTTACGTGGCTGACTCTGATGGGCAAGGCTTCGGTTTGTCGCGCCGTCAAGTTATTGCTCCTGTAACAACTGGCTCTTCAAGCCATTACTGCCGGACCGCTGCTGTTTGGCCGGGAGGGCAAGACACCCCGCTGCGGCGGACTCTTCGGGAGGGCGCACTCCATACCGACCGGCACCGTCCCGGGAGCCCTGCCCGCTCAGTCCTGCCCGCTCTCGGCCGCCGCCTTCGCTGCGATTACTCGGTCTGCATTTCCTGATACTTCTCGGTCGCGTAAGTCTCCCACTTGGAGTACCAGGCGAGTGAGAGCGACAGCTGTCTGGCGGCGTTGTCCGGCGAGGACGGGAGCCCGGCGGCAACCTCCTTGGTGATCACGCCGGTTTCGTACGCCAGTTTGTTGGTCGGACCGTACGTGATGTATTTCGGCAGATCGTCCTGGTATTCGGGTTTGGAAATCTCGGCCAGGAACCGCATCGCCTCAGCCTTGTGCGGCGCGCCCTTGGGAATGGCGAAGCAGTCGTAATCGAGAAGCGCCTGGTTGAAGCTGTAGGCGACCTTCGCGCCATCCGCCCTGGCGTTGTCGAAGCGGCCGCTCCAGCCGGTCGTCATGTCGACCTCGCCATCCTTCATCAACTGCGCGTGCTGGGCGCCGGAGGTCCAGAACACGCGGATATGGGGCTTCAGTTGCCGGATCTTGTCGATGGCGCGCTGAATTCCCTCCTTGGAATCCAGCACCTCGTAAACCTTGTCGGGCGGCACGCCGTCAGCCATCAGCGCCGGCTCCAGCGCACCGGCGACGCTGCCGCCGCGGTAGGCGCGGGTTCCCGGGAACGTCTTGACGTCCCAGAAGTCAGCCCAGCTCCGCGGTTCGTTCGTGCCGTATTTGGCGGTGTTCCAGGCAAAAACATTGGAAAAGACATCGCCACCGACGCAGTATTTCGACGTCATGTTCGGATAGAAGTGCGAGACGTCGATCACGCTGTAGTCGAGCGGCTCGAGCAACCCTTCGTCACCCGCGCGCGCGGCCGATCCGGAGCCGCTGGCGACGATGTCGAACGTCACCTTGCCGGAGTTGACCTGCAGGCGGACATCGGACATGCCCCCATAGGTTTCCTGCTTGAGAGCGATGCCCAGATTTTTCGCGGCGGGCTCGAACAGCGCCTTGCTTTGCGCGGCCTGATAAGAGCCGCCCCATGAAGCGACCGTCAGAGCCTTCTGCTGCGCCATTGCCGTGGAGGAAAAGAGCGCCACCGCAACCAATGTCCAGGCCGTCGTCTTGATCATCGTCCCTCTCCGTAAGAAATCATACCTTTGGAGGCGGTATGTTGTTTTGTTGTCGCGTTGTCCGGCTCAGTCGGAATTGGCCGGCGTGGAAAGCCGGCTTTTTGCCCAATCGCGGTTGTCCTTGAACCGGTAGTAGGCGACGGCCGCCGGCAGGAACCACGGCTTGCCGTTGTAAAAGGGGCGGGTCGGATGCGGAATGTCGTCGAACGCCGTCCGCCCTTCGATGAGCCCGAGGATCGTCTGTCCAGCCCTCATGCCGAGATAACTCGCCATCGACACGCCGGAACCGCAATAGCCGAGCGCGTAATGAAGTCCGTCATGGCGACCGGTGTGCGCCAACTCGTCGAACGAATAGGCAACCAACCCCGACCAGGCGTGGCTGATGGCAGCACCGGACAGCTCCGGAAAGATGCGGCACATGGCGGTGCGCAGCCGCGGCGCGCTCGTTGCCGGGTCGACCTCCGCCGCGGAAACACGGCCGCCGAAGAGCACGCGCCGCCGGTCGGGGCTGGCGCGATAGTAATAGAGGACCTTGCAGGTGTCGCTGGCGATGCGCCCGGTCGGGAAGAGCCGGTCGATGGTGTCTTCCGGCAACTCCTCCGTTGCGATGATGTAGCTGCCGATCGGGATGACGCGGCGCTGGAGCCATGGCACGGTGGAGCCGGTGTAGCCGTTGGTCGCGATCAGGACGTCGCGTGCCCGGACCGGGCCTTTTTCGGTTTTGACGTGAAACTCACGGCCGACCCGTTCGACACCGGTGACCCGGCAATGGCCGGCGATCTTCACGCCGGCCTCGAGGGCACGCACCATCAGGGCGCGGTGGTACTTGGCGGGATGTATGGCGCAGTGCTTCGTGTAGACGACGCCGCCGTGATAGGCGTCGCTGCCAAGCTCCTTGTGCTGTTCGGAGCGCGGAACGGCAAAGCTTTCGATGCCTTCCTCCCGGGCAAGCACCTCCGCCTCGCGCACGAGGGTCTCGTAATGCTGCGGCGTGTGCGCGGCGTGAAAGCGGCCCTTGCGCTCGAAGTTGCAGTCGAACCCCTCCGACTCCACGAAATCGCCGAACCATCGCAGGGCATCGGCACCGGCCTGACGGATCGCCCTGGCCTTCCTCTCGCCGAAGCGGGCCGACAGTTTTGCCAGCGACGGCTTGACGCTGGTGCTGATCTGGCCGCCATTCCGCGTGCTGCAACCGAAGCCGGGTTCCTCCGCCTCGAGCACCAGGACGGAGCGGCCGCCGCGCGCCGCCACCAGAGCGGCGTTGAGGCCGGTGTAGCCGGAACCGACCACCACCAGATCCGCGCGGCTCTCCGGAGCCGGAAGCGTTGCCGGCGCGGGTCCCAGATGGGTGTTCCAATAAGGGGTTGTGCTGAATTCCACGTCGCGCATGCCACCGTCCTGTTCGTGCCCGGCACTTGTGCGGTGCTGTGGCGGATTGTCTTGTTCTTGCACCAAACAATAAGGGAAAATTGGACGGCCAGTTATATCCAATCTGATAAACTGCCCAGACCAATTTCACGGCGAGGTTCAGCGCAGCGCCGGCAGATCCCGAACAATCTGGATCCCCTTGCGCAGCTCCTCCGGCGGCGTGCAGCCGAAGCCGAAGACCAGTCCATTCTGCGCGATGGGAGCAAGGCAGTAACGGGAAAGAGGGGCGAGGATGACCCCCTTCTGGGCCGCTTGGTCGGCGACCTGCTGCGCGTCGATGTGCGGCGACAGGTACGCCACGGCGTGGAATCCGCTTTGGGTGCTTTGCAGGCGCACCGAGTCCGGCAGCGTGGCCGCCGCCTCCTTCAAGGCATCGTACCGCGCCTTGTAGAGCCGGCGCATCAGCCGGATGTGCGTTGCGAAATGCCCCTCGTCCATGAAGTCGGCAACGATCGCCTGGGTCACCGTGGGGGGGCCGCTCACCCATGCCGCAAAGGTCTGGTCGAAAGCCGCGACCATGCGCTCCGGAACCAGAATGAACCCGAGCCGCAGAGAGGGAAACAGCGACTTTGAAAAGGTGCCGACATACAGCACCCGTCCTGACGTGTCCGTGGTGTAAAGCGCCGGCTGCGGCGCGTTTTCAAAGTAGAATTCGCCGTCGTAATCGTCTTCGATCACCAGTCCCTGGGCCTCCTCCACCGCGCGCAGCAACTCGAACCGGCGGGCCAGCGACATGACATGGCCGAGTGGTTGCTGGTGGGTCGGCGTTACGAAGGCCAGCCGGAAATGGGGCGACTTGGCAAGGCCGTCGCGCACGATCATGCCTTCCTCGTCCACGTCGACGGGCACCAGTTCGGCGCCTTCGGAGAGAAAGGCGTTGCGCGCCCCGGAGGCGCCGGGATTTTCCATCCAGATCCGATCGCCCGGGTTGAGCAGCGTATGGGCGATCAGGGCGAAGCCGTGCTGGGCGCCGCAGGTGATGAAAATCTGCTCCTCGTGGCATCGGATGCCCTTCAGCGCGCTGAGATGGGTCGCGATGGCGCAGCGCAGGGCGCGCAGCCCCTTGGGTTCGCCATACCCCATCACGGCGCTGCGCGTGCCGCGCAGGTGTCGGGCGGACAGCCGTGCCCATTGCGCCATGGGGAAGGCGTCGAGCGCCGGCAGAGCCGTTATGAAGGCGCGCGGCTCGTGCGGCAGCCAGGTGCGCTGCGCATAGGCGGCGGCGGCATGGGTGATCGTATAGGAAAGGCGCGGCTTGCGTTGGTTGGGCACCGGACCGGCCGGTGCATGGGCGGGGCGCTGGGCGTCGAGCACGTCGCTGACATAGGTGCCGGCACCGACGCGCGAGACCAGCATGCCATCGATCGTCAGCCGCTCGATGGCATCGATCACCGTGGTGCGGGACACGCCGAGTTCGTGCGCCAGGATGCGCGTCGCCGGGAGCCGCTCCCCCGCGCGCAACCCTCCGGACAGGATGATGTCGCGCAACGCCATGTAGAGCTGGACGCTGACCCCCTTGCGGGCGGTGCGGTCCAGATGGATCGACGACAGCAGGGCGCCTGCGGCGTTTTTCATCGGTCGCGTCCTCGGTGCCGGAAATTGGTCTGGAACAAGTTCGGGAATGGATATCCCTTCCGCACCAATCATTGCGCTAAGGTCGCTGCAGACGCAAGTCCGTCTCACCCTTCCGCCAGAGCATTCCGGACATTATGAAACTCAAGAAAATCGAAACCTTCGCCAGCGAGTTCGTATGCTTTGTTCGTGCGACCGCGGAAGATGGCGCCGTCGGCTGGGGGCAGGTCGCGCCTTACTGCGCCGACATAACGGCCACCGTTCTTCACCGCCAGGTGGCGCCCCATGCGCTGGGGACGGACTGCGCGGACATCGACGCGATGCTCGACCGGGTGCGGGACAAGGAGCACAAGTTTCCCGGCGCCTATCTTCGCCGGGCCATGGGCGGCATCGACACCGCGCTCTGGGACATGGCCGGAAAGCGGGCGGGAAAGCCGGTATGCAGCCTGATCGGCGGCACGCCCGGCCCGCTGCGGGCGTATGCATCCTCGATGAAGCGCGACATCACGCCGGAGGATGAGAAGGAGCGGTTCTTGCGGCTGAGGAACGAGTTCGGCTTCGATGCCTTCAAGTTTCGCATCGGCGCCGAGGTCGGCCACGACACCGACGAATGGCCGGGGCGCACCGACGCGATCGTTCCGATGATCGCGGGCGCGCTGGGCGCCGAGGCGTCGCTGTTGGTCGACGCCAACTCCTGCTATTCGCCGGCGAAAGCCATCGAGGTCGGCCGGTTTCTCCAGGACAACGGAATTTCCCACTACGAGGAACCCTGCCCCTACTGGGAGTTCGAACAGACGCGGGAGGTCACCGAGGCGCTCGACATCGATGTGACCGGCGGCGAGCAGGACTGCATGTTGGAGAACTGGCGGCTGATGATAAGGGATCGGGTCGTCGACGTGCTGCAGCCCGACATCTGCTATCTCGGCGGCCTGTCGCGCAGCCTCCGGGTGGCCCGGATGGCCGAGGCGGCCGGCCTGCCGGTCACGCCGCACAGCGCGAATCTGTCCATGGTGACGCTGTTCACCATGCACTACCTGCGCGCCATCGCCCGTCCCGGCAAGTATCTCGAATTCTCGATCGAGGGGCAGGACTACTACCCCTGGCAGGAGGGGCTGTTCGTGAACGACCCGTACAAGGTCGAGGACGGCAAGGTGACGGTGTCCGACGCGCCGGGCTGGGGTGTCGACATCAGCCCCGAATGGTTGGCGAAATCGCGCTATCAGGCCAGTGAACTGGAAGGCTGAGGACAGGCCCATGACGATCGACGAGATTATCGCCGGAAAAAATCCGGAAGCGCTGCCCGACGGCCATTTCATCGACGGTCGCTTTCGCCGCGCGTCCGACGCCCGGATGATGGAAAGCTACGATCCCGGCCGGGCCGAGGCCTTCGCCAGCTTCACCAACGGCACGGCGGATGACGTCGACGAGGCCGTCGACAGCGCCCGCCGGGCTTTTTCCGGCGTGTGGCGCGATGTGGCGCCGGCCGAGCGCGGCCGCATTCTCTTCCGCGCCGCGGCGCTGCTGCGCGAGGAGGGGGAGCGGTTCGCGGTCATCGAATCGCTCGACAGCGGCAAACCTCTGTCCGAGGCGCGCGGTGACGTCAGGGGGGCCGCCCGCGCCTTCGAATATTACGCCGGCGCCACCGACAAGCTCCAAGGCGACAGCTTTCCGCTGGCGCGGGGCTATCTCGGCTTCAGCCTTCACGAACCGATGGGGGTTTCCGCCCAGATCATTCCGTGGAATTTTCCGATCTCGACGGCGGCGCGCAGCATCGCACCGGCGCTCGCCGCCGGCTGCGCCGTGGTCGCCAAACCCGCCGAGCAGACTCCCTTCACCGCCCTGCTGCTCGCCGAGCTGCTGAGTCGTGCCGGCCTGCCGAATGGCGTCTGCAATGTCGTCACCGGCACGGGGGCCGCGACGGGCGCGCCGCTGGTGGCGCATCCGGGCATCGACCAGATCACCTTCACCGGCTCGGTCGCCACCGGCCAGTCCGTGATGCGCTCGGCCGCCGATCATGTGACGAGGCTGGTTCTTGAACTTGGCGGCAAGTCGCCCGTCATCGTGCTGGCCGATTGCGATCGCGAAGCGGCCATCACCGGCGTTCTCGGCGCGATCTTCGAAAACGCCGGCCAGATCTGTTCGGCCGGGTCGCGTCTGGTGATCGAGCGCTCCATCCACGATGATTTTGTCGCGGAGCTCGTCAAACGAGCGGAAGCGTTTCGCATCGGGCACGGGCTCCGCGATCCGGATTTCGGCCCGCTCAACTCCAAGGCCCACCTGCAGAAGGTGTCCGGCTTCGTCGACGCCGCGCGCAAACGCGGCGTGACGGTGCTGACCGGCGGCGAGACCACCTGCGATCCCGAATCCGGAAAGGGCTGGTTCTACAAGCCGACCATCATCGACGACGCGGCGGCGACCGACGATCTGGTGCGCGAGGAGATTTTCGGACCTGTCCTGACCGTCCAGATCGCCGAAGACGCCGCGCACGCCTTGGCGCTGGCGAACGACTGCCGGTACGGCTTGGTTGCGGGCGTCTACACAAGCAACATCGCCAACGCGCTGAAGCTGGCTCGCGACATCGACGCCGGGCAGATCTTCATCAACGAGTATTTTGCCGGCGGCATCGAGCTGCCATTCGGCGGCAACAAGCTCTCGGGCTTCGGCAGGGAAAAAGGCATCGAGGGCATGCTTTCCTATTCCAAAACGAAGAGCATCGCCATCAAGTTGTAAGATCGGCTTGGAGCAAGGACGTCCTGTCAATCGGGAGACCGTCGCAAACCTGGGGGGAGGATGGTACGGCGTGTCCGACTGGCCGCACCACGGCGGAGCCGGCCGACGCCGTCTCCCGCACCCGCTGGCGGCTCTGGCACGGTCAGACCGAACGGGCGCTGGGCTTGATTGGCGACACCCCGGCTGGCCTCGACGCCGGCCTGAAGGCCGCCGACGGCCCGCCGGTCCGGACGATGGCGACGCGGCCGCGCGCCCTGGAACCTATGTTGGCGGGCCAAGCCGACCTGATCATCGACTGCGCCGCCGCCCGACACCGGGGCGAGCCCATTGCTACAACGACGATCGAAAGCACGGTCCAGCGCCTGCCGCACCGGCGCATGGCGCTCACCGGATGCTGAAGGTCCGCACCGCGGTGCTGACTGGGACGTTCGCCGCGGATCACGCCGCCGCGGAGCCATACACCCGGCGCCCCTTCCGCCGTGCGGCGTGACGGCTCCCAGGTTGGCGACGATCTCACCAAACCAACAAGCCTCCCGGAAGATCGGTGCGGTTCAGTGGGCGCCGACACCAACGAAGAGGCCATTTCGCGTCAGCCGCGCGGTCGCGTCGATGGCAAGGGATAGCCCAGAATTGGCGAAGGCCAGCAACTTCAATGAGTTGCTGGCCTTCAGAATGGTGGTCCCGACTGGGATTGAACCAGTGACCCCTACGATGTCAACGTAGTGCTCTCCCGCTGAGCTACAGGACCTCAGAACTCTTACTCTCTCGCCCCAGAAACTGGAGCGGGCGAAGGGATTCGAACCCTCGACCCCAACCTTGGCAAGGTTGTGCTCTACCCCTGAGCTACGCCCGCGCTCCCGTCGTCCGGGAGCGGCTTTGTACGGAAACGCGGCCTCCGCCGCAAGGGGAAAATTCGCCCCATCGCCATTTTTCTCCGGCCCCGTGGAAAGGCCGTCGCGCGCCGCCCCCGCCTTGCCTTATGGTCCCCTCCATACGGCAACGGATGGAGACTGCGGCATGGCCGGCACCATCACTCTCGGGCGCGATGGTGTGGTCGCGACCCTGACCCTGTCCAACCCGGACAAGCTGAACGCCTTCGACAAGCCGATGTGGCACGCCCTGATCGGCCATCTGGCGACGCTGGAGGCCGACGGCGCCGTCCGCGTCGTCGTGCTGCGCGGCGGCCCCGGCGCCAGCGGCGCCCGCGCCTTCTCCCCCGGCGCCGACATCTCGGAGTTCGAGAGCGAGCGCAACAGCCCCGAACAGGGCGCCGACTACGGCGAGTTGATGGACGAGGGGCTGGATGGCTTGCGCGCCCTGCGCCACCCGGTGCTGGCGGCGATCGACGGGCCGTGCTGCGGCATCGGGCTGGCGGTGGCGCTGGCCTGCGACCTCCGGGTCTGCTCGGAGAGCAGCCGCTTCGGCGTGCCGGTCAGCCGGCTCGGCATCTCGATGGGGCCGTCGGAGCTGAAGCTGGTCGCCGACGTCGCCGGCGGCCCGGCGGCGCTGGAGATCCTGCTGGAAGGCCGCGTCTTCAGCGCGGCGGAGGCCAAGGACAAGCGGTTGGTCCACCGGATCGTCCCCGACGAGGGCTTCGAGGCCGAGATCGCCGCGACCTGCCAGCGCATCGCCGCCGGCGCGCCGCTGGCCGCGACGCTGCACAAGCGCACCGTCCACCGTCTGGCCGATCCGGCGCCGCTGAGCGACGCGGAAATCGCCGAATGCTACCGCTGCTTCGGCACCGAAGACTTCCGCGAGGGCTACCGCGCGTTCCTGGCCAAGCGGAAACCGGTGTTCACGGGGCGCTGATCCTCGGGGTGGTGCTGTGGGGGTTCACAAGATTTCCACGGATGTCACGGATTTATACACGGATTTA
The DNA here is from genome assembly GCF_003116095.1 of Azospirillum sp. TSO35-2. GTDB lineage: Bacteria > Pseudomonadota > Alphaproteobacteria > Azospirillales > Azospirillaceae > Azospirillum. The sequence goes on along the minus strand of NZ_LGRA01000008.1, from coordinate 750,852 downwards.
ACGGATTTTTTTCTATGGCTTGCCCAAGCGGCTGTTCCTTGGCCGGCACAGCTTTGCCAAACAACATCCGTGCAATCCGTGTCTAAATCCGTGACATCCGTGTAAATCTTGCCCGCCCACCCCGAACCTTTCAAGAAACAACAGGTTTCCCAACCCACGCATGGCTGGGCTTTCGCATCCGCGATGGTCAACGCGGCGGAACGCCTCACATTCGTAGCGTTCCGCTTCCTGCCTGACGGTCCGTCATGTCGCGCGTCACCCCGCTGATCATCGCCTGCGCCCTGTTCATGGAGAATCTGGACTCGACGGTGATCGCCACCGCGTTGCCGGGCATCGCCCATTCGCTGGGCGAGGATCCGTTGCGGCTCAGCTTGGCGATGACCTCCTACATGCTGGCGCTGGCGGTGTTCCTGCCGGTCAGCGGCTGGGCGGCCGACCGCTTCGGGGCGCGCACCGTCTTCGCCAGCGCCATCGGCGTCTTCACGCTGGGCTCCATCGCCTGCGGCCTGTCCAACGGGCTGGTCGAGCTGCTGGCCGCCCGCATCGTCCAGGGCATCGGCGGGGCGATGATGGTGCCGGTCGGCCGGCTGATCCTGCTGCGCACCGTGCCCAAGGACCAGCTGGTCGGCGCCATGGCGCGGATGACCCTGCCGGCGCTGATCGGGCCGGCGCTGGGGCCGCTGGTCGGCGGCGCCATCACCACCTACGCCTCGTGGCGCTGGATCTTCTTCATCAACGTGCCGATCGGGCTGGTCGGCATCGGCTTGGTCCTCAGCCTGATCCCCAACCTGAAGGAGGAGCAGCGCGACCCCTTCGACGCCCGCGGCTTCCTGTGGAGCGCCGTGGCGCTCGCCGCCTTCATGTTCGGCTTCGAGAATGTCGGGCGCGACCTGCTGCCGGCCACCGCCGTGGCCACCCTGCTGGCGGTGGCGCTGGTGGCGACGGTCGCCTATCTCCACCACGCCCGCCGGGTGGCGCGGCCGGTGCTGGATCCGTCGCTGTTCCGGCTGCCGACCTACCGCGCCTCGGTCCTGGGCGGCACGCTGTTCCGCATCGGCATCGGCGCCGTTCCCTTCCTGATGCCGGTGATGCTGCAGATCGGCTTCGGCCTGACCGCCTTCGAGTCGGGCGCCCTGACCTTCGCCGGGGCGGCGGGCGCGCTGACCATGAAGGCGCTGGCCGGGCCGATCCTGCGCTGGGCCGGGTTCCGCCGGGTGCTGTCGGTCAACGCGCTGGTCAGCGGCGTCGTGCTCGCCAGCTACGCCGCCTTCCGCCCGGACACGCCGCATCTGCTGATCCTGGGCGCGCTGCTGCTGGGCGGCTTCTTCCGCTCGCTCCAGTTCACCGGCATGAACACGCTGAGCTACGCCGAGGTGCCGCAGCCGATGACCAGCCGCGCCAACACGCTGGCCAGCGTGATGCAGCAGTTGTCGCTGAGCCTGGGCGTCGCGGTGGGCGCCACCGCGCTGCACCTGACCGTGCAATGGACCGGCGGTGCCCTGACCCCGGGCTCCTTCGTGCCGGCCTTCCTGACGGTCGGGCTGATGGCCTGCCTGTCCAGCCTGTTCTTCCTGCGCCTGCCCGCCGACGCCGGCGCGGAGATCAGCGGCCACCATCCCCACGCGATCGGGACCGCGGGGCCGACCCCGGCGCAGGACCACGCCCACCGGGCCGCCGCCCTGACCGACGCCGCGGATTAGCAAAAGCGGCGACGAGCCGTTTCCGAGCATCGGCAACATCCCCGTCCATTGCACGGATATCCCGAGATAGCTGACCATTCGGATGAGAATAATTCCGGTGATCATGATTAATTTTCGTGCGAATCGCTCTCGGTAGAGCGTGCGTTCCGGGCGCGTTCCCGCTATAAACATGCATGGCGGCCATGCGCCGTCCTCAAGAAAAACGGGAGGCTCCGGGCCAATGCGTTCCGGGGCGGGACAGCATGATGGATTGGGACAAGCTTCGGGTTTTCCACGCGGTGGCCGAAGCCGGCAGCTTCACGCACGCCGGCGAGACGTTGAACCTCAGCCAGTCGGCGGTCAGCCGCCAGATCAGCGCGCTTGAAGAGAGCCTGGGCGTTCCCCTGTTCCACCGCCACGCCCGCGGTCTGATCCTGACGGAGCAGGGCGAGCTTCTGCACCGCACCGCCCGCGACGTCTTCGCCAAGCTGTCGATGACCGAGGCGATGCTGACCGAAAGCCGGGAGCATCCCAAGGGGCCGCTGCGGGTGACGACGACGGTCGCCTTCGGCTCGACCTGGCTGACGCCCCGCATCAACGAGTTCATGTCGATCTACCCCGACATCCAGCTGACGCTGCTGATCGACGACGACGAGCTGGACCTGGCGATGCGTGAGGCGGACATCGCCATCCGCATGAACACGCCGCGCCAGCCGGACCTGATCCAGCGGCACCTGATGTCGATCCGCTTCCACCTCTACGCCAGCCAGAGCTACCTGAAGAAGAAGGGGACGCCCAAGACCCTGGCGGAGCTGGACAGCCACGACCTGATCACCTACCCGCCGGACGTGCGGGCGCCGATCCCCAACGTCAACTGGATCATGGAGATGGGCGACCCGTCGCCGAACCGGAAGCCGATCCTGCAGGTGAACAGCGTCTACGCCATCTACCGCGCGGTGGAGAGCGGGCTGGGCATCGGTGCGCTGCCCGACTTCCTGGTCGACAGCTTCTCCAAGGATGTGACCCGCATCCTGCCCGACGTCGACGGTCCGAAGGTCGACGCCTACTTCGTGTATGCCGAAGAATTGCGCCATTCCAAGCGAATCGCGGTCTTCCGCGATTTCCTGGTCAAAAAAGTGGCAGAAACCCCGTTCTAAGACGGCCGCGACACCGTCTTTCCACAAGACAATCGCCCAAAACAAACCGCACCGCTCCATCCATTGGCAGCGGCGCGGTTTGTTTTGGGCATTTTTGTTAGTTTCCTAAGCGTCTTTTGAAGCCATGCGTGTCTTGCATGGTAGATTTATACATTTGTGCCTGGAAAGTTGGCAGGAGAATGGTCAAATTCTCATCATTGGATGTTGCGACGCAGCATTCGATGTTTCGTCCCGGAGGTCTCCCCTCCGGGGTTGGGTCCTCGGACCCAGCGTCTCCCAGACGTGAAGCCTCCCTGTTCAACTCGCCGCTAATCCATCGGGTTAGCGGCGGTTTTTTTTATGTGGGCAGAGCCTGGGGTCTCACCAGGGTCTCAAGATCGCTCCGCTTGGTGGGCTGGCCCTCCCCAGCGCTGCCGGCAGCCCCTGCACGAGCGGGCGCTCATCCACCTGTTGATCAGGACGCCGCTCGCCAACGGGACGGGTCCTTGATGGCCTCCTTGAACATCCCGACGTCGCGCCGCAGCCCCAGGCCGCCTGATGCCGGTCCCCTCGGCTCAAACCGGCGCGAGTCCCGGCTCCCGTTGCGCCGGGAAGCTTGCCCCCAGCAACCGGCAGCGGCGGAACCGCAGCGCTTCAGCGGCACCGCCGCACATCGGCAGCGCGCACCACAACGCCCCGCAGCGGCGGCACTGGACCGCGTTCAGGGTGCGCTGGCGGCGGGTTTCGGCGTGATCGGGGATGTAGGCGCAATAACGCAAACCTGGCGCATGCCTGTTGCGATGATCCCGCAGGAGCCGGAAGCGGTACGGTATCACGAAGCACGCTGGCGGAAGCACCCGACCGCGGTGCTCTACCGGCGGGCGGGCATCGGACGGCTGCCGCTCCACGTCATGCGGTGGAGCCGGTCGACGGTGCTGCTCGACCTGCAGGACGCGGCGCGGGGGCGCTCAAGGCAGGGTCTGGACGTCTGGACCTCGACCGGCCGCATGAACCGGGATCGGCTCCCCGGGAAAGGCATCTGACGACGGTCCTGAAGGCGGGATTTTGCCCTCGCCCGCATGGCATGAGGCGGCGTGCCGTCGGAACCGTCTTTACGGTTGTCTAACCATGCCGGTGCCACTGTCCACCCAGGTGGCGGTTCTCTAACCTTGGGGTGGGCCGGTGCAGTCCGACGTGGTGTTGCTTGATCCTCCGCCCCGGTCGCAGGCGGCCGGCGTCTCCGCGGCCACGCTGCGGCTGACGGTGGCGGGGGAGGCATGGTCCCTGCCGATGGACGCGGTGCGCGGCATCGCCGAGATGGGGTCGGTGACGGCGCTGCCGCTGGCCGAACCGCCGGTCGAGGGCGTGGCCGCCATCGAAGGCTGTCCGCTCACCGTGGTCGACACAGCCCGCGCGCTGGGCCGGACGGCCGGCGCCGGACGGGTCCTGGTGGTCGTCGCCACCGCGGTGGGCGAGCTTGCGCTGCGGGTGGACGAGGCCCGCATGGCCGGACGCCCCGACGCGCCGGAGCTGGATATCGCCGGGCTGCTGCCCTGGGCCGGAGCCGCCGTCGCGGTGGCTGCGGGGGGCCGGCCGCCGCGCCGGGCGGCCACGGCGCTCCCGCTGCTGCATGCCCGCCACGGTGCGACGGAGGTCGCCTTGCGGATCGACCGGCTGGACCGCATCGGGCGGCCCGTCCGGATCGACGCGATGCCCGGATCGCCGGATTCCCTGATCCATCTGGACGAGGAGCTGTACGCCGCGCGCTTTCTGTCGCCCGACGGGACCGGGACGGCGCCCCACGCGCTGATTCTCCGGGGCGACGCTGGCGATCGTGCGGCGCTGCTGGTCGATAACGCGCTGAGCGTCGAACGCTGCCCGCTCGACCGGCTGGCGGCGGTGCGGCATTCGGATGGCAGCCGCTCGCTCTGGTGGCGCCGGGCCGAGGGCGCCTCGCTGCGGGTGGTCGATCCCGGCCCGCTGTTCGGCTGGGCGGCCTGCGCCGACGACCGCCTGCAGCCGGGTGGCCCGCTGCCCGGCGCGCCGTTGTTCAGCCACGCGGCGCGCGGCGGCCGGCCGGAGGTCCTCGTGCTGGAGATCGCCGGCCATGCGGTGGCCCTGCCCCTGGCCCTGGTTGGTGAGGTCGAGGATGGCGGCGCGGCGGGCGGCGGGGTCAGGGTGCGGCTGGCCGGCATGCGCCGCCGTCTTCACGCCGATCGCGCGCGGCTGCTGGACGTGGGGGCGTCCGACTGGCGGAGCCTGAAGGCGCTGCCGCCGGCCGCCGCCCTGCTGTTCGACGCGGCGCGCTGGGATGGTCCGGCGGCGCGCTGGGTGTTCCGGGCGAACATCGACACTTTGACTCAACCGGGCGGGAAGCGTGTAGCATGGGCGCCGAAGCGGGCGCTGGCGGCGGCTTGGCGGGGATGGGCGGCGGGCCATGCTGCTTCGGCCGAAGCGCCTTGCCCGGAACGTCTTGCCCGGAGCGCCTTTCCTGCAACCGGATCGAACCTGTCGGTGACTGCCTCGCCATGACCATCAAGACGAAACTGCGCCTTGCCTTCCTGCTGATGATCGTCTTGTTCGCCCTGTTCGGAGCGGTGGCGTTGACGGCGTTGAGCATGGTCAGCCGTGACATCGGCCACATCGCCGGTGACGTCCTGCCCAGCGTGGTGGCGACCAACACCATCAACACCGCGACCAGCAACTACCGCGCCGACGAGCTGCGCCACATCCTCAGCACCGATCCGGCCGAGATGAAGCGGCTTGAGGCCGACCTCGCCAAGCTGCGGAACGAGGTCGCGGTGTGGCGGGCGCGCTATGAACCGCTGGTCGATACTCCGGATGAGCGGGAGCGTTACGCGAATTTCTCCCGCGATTACGCCGCCTATCTCACGAGCAGCGACCGGATGTTGGAACGATCGGCAAGGAACGAAAACCTCGATGCCGTCGGCATGATCAAGGAATCCGGCCGGCTGTTCGACGATTTCAGCGACGATCTGGTCGCGCTGGTGCAGCTGGCCCAGGCCGACAGCGAGAAGACGAGCAAGGCGGCGACCACGGTCGCGTCGCGCGGGCAGACCGTCATCATCGCCGGGCTGACGGCGGCCATCGCCTTCGCGCTGTTCTGCATGTGGCTGGTCGAGACGATGATCTCGCGGCCGCTGGCCGGGCTGACCGGAACCCTGCACAAGGTCGGCGCCGGCGATCTCTCGGTCGAGGTCGCCCTGACCGACCGCGTCGACGACATCGGCCAGATGGCCCGCGCGACCGCGGCGACCATCGGCTCGGTCAAGGGGCTGACCGGCGACGTCGGCACGCTGGTGGACGCCGCCCAGTCCGGCACCCTGTCGGCGCGGGCCGAGCGCGGGCGGCACCAGGGCGAATACGCCACGCTGGTCGGCGGTCTGAACGAACTGATCGAAACCCTGACCAAACCGCTGTTCGAGGTGGTGTCGGTCATGCAACTTCTGTCGGCCGGCGACCTCCAGGGCCGCATGACCGGCACTTACGAGGGTGATCTGCGGGCGCTGAAGGCCAACATGAACCGCAGCCTCGACGCGCTGGTCAGCCTGCTGGGCGAGCTGGCGACGGTCGCCGGGCGGATGGCCGAGGGCGACCTGACGGGCGCCGTCGCCGGGTCCTACCAGGGCGATTTCGCGGTGCTGAAGGGCAACGTGAACCGCGCGCAGGAGCGGCTGCGCGTCCTGATCGGCAGCGTCGCCGACGACACCGAGCAGATCGCCGCCGCCGTGACCGAAACCTCGGCCGCCGCGCGGCAGGTCGCCGAGGAATCCGACCGCCAGCTGGTCAGCCTGACCGCGGTGGCGGGCGCCGTCAGCCAGACCGCGCAATCGGTCGGGGAGATCGCCGCCAACGCCGGCCGCGGCCGCGACCTTGCGACCGCCACCGCCGGACTGGCGGAAGAGGGGCGGGTCAAGCTGGCCCATCTGTCCGGCGCGGTGGAGCGCATCGCCACCGCCCATGACCGGATCGAGCGCATCGCCGGCACCATCACCCGCATCGCCGACAAGACGCACATCCTGTCGCTGAACGCCGGCATCGAGGCCGCCCGCGCCGGGGAGCAGGGGCTGGGATTCGGCATCGTCGCCCAGCAGATCGGCCGGTTGGCCGAGGACGCGGCGCTGGCGGTGCGCGACATCGAAGTCATCGTCGCCGAATCGGGGGCGACCGTGCGCGAGGGGGTGGCGACCGCCGGGGAGGCCCGCGGGTCGATCGAGCGCATCGCCGAGGCGGCGCGCGACAGCGGCGGCGCCGTGCAGGCGATCTCCGCCGCCATGGCGCAGCAGACCGTCGCGGTGCAGGAGCTGGTCCGCCGCCTGTCCGAACTGCGCGCCGGCAGCGAAGGCAACGCCGCCGCCGCCGAGGAGATCAGCGCGACGATGGAGGAGCTGGCCCGCATGATCCACCGGGCGCGCGACCAGGTCGGCCGCTTCCGGCTGGCCTGACCGGGAGGAACGGCGGATGGCCGCGTCGAAGATCGTCACCCACCTGAACAGGCTGCTGCTGCCGCTGGCCGGTTGCCTGCTGCTGGGCGGCGCCCTGTATCTGGAGGGCAACGCCTACCAGATGGCCGGCGTCGAGGCGCTGGAAAGCGGCTGGCGGGTGCTGGGCTATGCGCTCAGCGTCGGGCTGATCCTGTCAATGGCGACCCTGCTGCAACGGCTGGTGCAGTATGTTCTGCTCGACGGGCTGGTCGCCGGGGCGATGGGCGCGCCGGTGCCGCGCCTGCTCAGCCAGTTGTCGGGGCTGCTGATCTTCCTGCTCGCCTTCGGGGCGATCGCCGGCTTCGTCTTCAAGCAGGATTTGACGGTGCTGTGGGCGGCGTCCGGCGTGGCCGGCGTCGTGCTCGGCATGGCGCTGCGCGAACTGCTGCTCGACATCTTCACCGGGCTGGCGCTGAACCTCGACCGGCCGGTGAAGATCGGTGACCATGTGCGGCTGCACAAGGCGGGCGACGAGACGCTGCAAGGCCGCATCGTCGAGATCAGCTGGCGCAGCACCCGGTTGAAGGACGACATGGGCAATCTGGTGATCGTGCCGAACAGCCGCATCGCCGCCTCCACCATCACCAACCATTCGATGCCGGAGCCCTGGCTGGAATTCATGGTGTCGTTGGTCCTGGACGCCCGAGTGCCGACCGACCGGGTTCTGCGCATCCTGGAGGCGGCGGTGATCGAGGCATCGCTGGCCTTCGCACCCCCCACGGCGCCGCCGCCCGGCGTCGGGATCCGCGCCATCACCCTGAACGGGGTGGAGTATGGCGTGTATTTCAACCCGCCGGTCGAAAAACGCTACCGCGCGCGCAGCATCGTGCTGGCGCATGTGCTGCGCCATCTCGACCGCGCCGGCCTGCGCCCGGCCTGGCCCAAGGAGGAGCACAGCGCCGGCGACCCGGAAACGGGGGTGTGGCGGGCGGTCGATGCCGACGGGCTGGCGCGGCTGCTCGGCACCACGGCGCCGCTGAGCGCGCTGGACGCCGCCGACCGCGCGGTGTTGGCCGGGGCGATCCGCCTGCGCCGCCTGCCCGCCGGCCTGACGCTGGCGCAGGCGGGGGAGACCGCCGTCGCCTTCCACATCGTGATCGAGGGGCTGCTGACCGCCGAGGCGGCGCGCGGGCGCGGTGCCGGTGCGGCCGCCGCCCCGCTCGGGCCGGGGCGCTTGGTGGGGATGGGGGCGCTGCTGCTGGGCGCCGCGCACGGCGAGACGGTGCGCTGCCGGACCGAGACACTGGTCGGCGAGATCACCATGGACACGTTGCGCCTCGTGCTGGAGCGGCGGCCGGACGCGGCGGAAACGCTGAGCCGGGCGGCGGCGGCGCTGCTGGCCCAGGACGGCGGGGCCGCGCGCGGCGCCTTTGCCGGCGAGGAGGATCTCGCCGCCGACATCCTGTCGAACCTGCGGCGGGCGGCCGGGCTGGGACGGCTGGCGCTTTGGTGCACGGACGCCGCGGTCGCCCACGACGAGGATGTCGGATAGGCGATCGGCCAAGCGAACGCGCGGCACCGGCGGCCCCTCGGTTCTGGGGGGAACCTCCCAGACGTGACGCCCTCCCGTTCAACTCGCCGCTGATCCATCGGGTTAGCGGCGGTTTTTTATGGGGATGGCGCTTCGCCGCGGCCCGGCCCCCGTTGCCCGCCGACGGCCGAGGATGGACAAGCCGGGGGAAGCGCGGCCAGACTGCGCATCGGCACGACCCGCTGCACCCCAAGGAACCGCCCCTGTGAAGCCCGCCCCATCCTCGATTCTGGTCGACGCGGTCGGCCCTGAACATTTCACCCTCACGGTGCTGTTCGACGGCCAGCGCTTCGACTGCGGCCGCTACATCAGCCGGGTCGCGGCGATGCAGGCCGGGCGGCTGTTCATCCAGCGCAAGGAGGGCGAGGCCGCCGGCGGCCGGACCAAGCGGAAGCCGGGACGGGGATGAACGACCACCCCTCGCCCGCCCCCTCCCCCGACGACGAGCGCGCCCGCAACGCCGCCAACATCGGCGCCGTCGTCGCCGTCCTGATCGTGCTGGGGCTCGGCTATTGGCTGATGGGCGCGCTGGCGCAACAGTCGAAGACCGAGGACTGCCTGCTTGCCCACCGGCGGAACTGCGGCAGCGTCGAAGCGCCACCGCCATCCTGAGCAGCGCCATCCCGACCACCCGGCGCCCCGTTCAGCCGCGCCAGGGCACCACGCCGGGCGGCAGGCGGCGGCCGAGCGCGCCGGCCGCCAGCATCGCCGCCAGCACGACCAGGATGGCGACGACGCCCAGCGCGGCCGCCAGGGTCGGGCTGCCGCCCTCCTCCAGCGCGTAGACGACGACGCCCAGCGTCTCGCGCCCCTGCGACCACAGCAGGATCGACACCGTCAGCTCGTTGAAGGCGGTCAGGAACACCAGCAGGCCACCGGCCGCCGCGGCCGGGGCGACCAGCGGCGCGACGACGGTCAGCAGGCGGCGGATCGCGCCGGCGCCGGTGGCGCGGGCGGCCTCCTCCAGCGTCGGGTCGAGCGCGGCGCAGGCGGCCTGCACCGGCCGCAGGGCCAGCGGCAGGAAGCGCGCCAGATAGGCGGCGAGGATGATCCACAAGGTGCCGTACAGGCTGAGGCCCAGCCCCGGCAGCGGCTTCAGGAACAGCAGGATGCAGCCGATGCCCAGCACGACGCCCGGCACGGCGTGCGGCAGTTCGACCAGCACGCCGATGGCGCGGGCGACGCGGCCGGCGCCGCCGGGCCGGGCCATGGCGTGGGCCAGCGGCACCGCCAGCAGGCCGAGCGCCACCGCCGCAGTCCCCGACAGCAGCACCGAGTTGGCGAAGGCCCGGCCGACCTGGTCGAGCGCCAGCACCTCGGCGTAATGCCCCAGCGTCAGGGTGCCGGCGCCGAGCGGCAGGCCATAGACCCGGACCAGGCTGGTCGCCAGCAACGCCGCCAGCGGCGCCGCCACCACCAGCAGCAGGACGGTCCAGGCCAGCGCCTCCACCGGCCGGCGCGCCCGCCCGAGCGGCAGCGGCGCCAGCGGACGGGCACCGCCGGGCAGCCGGGCGCCGATCCGCGCCTGCAGGAGGGTCTGGGCGACGATGCCCAGGCAGGCGATGACGCCGACCAGCGCGGCCAGCACCGCCACCTCGGGCAGGGCGGACGGGCCGAAGCCGGCAAGGCGGCGGTAGATCAGCGTCGGCAGCGTCGGGATCCCGGCCGGCACGCCCAGCAGGGCCGGCACGCCGAAATTGCCCAGCGCCGCGACGAAGGCCATGGCGAGGCCGGCGATGAAGCCGGGCAGGCACAGCGGCAGCAGCACCTGCCGGACCGCCAGCCAGGGCCCGGCGCCCGACGCCCGCGCCGCCTCCATCATGGCGCCGGGCACCGCCCGCAGCGCCGCGCGCAGGGCGAGGAAGACCAGCGGCGCATGCTCGATCCCCATCACCAGCACCATGCCGGCGGCGGACTGGACCGGGTTCGGCGTGCCGACCCGCGGGGCGAGGCCGAGCGGCGCCAGCAGCGGGCTGCCCGACCCGGCCAGATGGGTCCAGGCCATCGCCACGATCTGCGGCGGGATCATCAGCGGGAGGATCAGGGCGAAGCTCATCGCCGTCCGGCCGCGCAGCCCGGTCAGCCCGATCAGCAGGGCGAAGGGTCCGCCGAGCAAGGCGGCGACCAGCGTCGCGCCGGCGGCGATGGCGACGCTGTTGCCCGCGGCCCGCCAGGTCGCCGGCGCCGCCAGCGCCCGGGTCAGGATCGCCGGATCGCCGGCCTCCCACAGCAGGCGCAGCACCGGCAGCACGACCAGAAGCCCGAGCAGGATCGGCCAGCCCCGGCCAACCCTTCCGCCGATCCCTCCGCCAACCCCTCCGCCAACCGGCCGGCCGAACCGGTTCCGGCGCCGCAGCGGATCGGCGCCTTGCCGGTCGCGGTCGGTCAGCGCCACCATCCCCGGCTCCCGCATCAGCCGCCGAACAGGTCGGCGAAGGCCCGCTTGTCGGCCTCGTCGTCGGCCAGCGCCTTGGCCGGGTCGTAGGGCAGCAGGGTGATGCCGGCCGGATCGGGGAAGCCGGCCGGCGGGGCCACGCCGGGCAGCGCCGGCAGGAAGCCCTGCTTCGACGCCAGTTCCTGCCCCTCGCGGCTCAGCAGGAAGGCGATGAAGGCCTTGGCCGCCGTCGGGTTCTTGGCGGTGCCGAGGATCGCCACCGGCTCGCCGACCGCGCTGACGCCTTCCTTGGGGAAGACGAAGGCGACGGGGGCGCCCTTCTGCTGCTCGCGGATCGGCAGGTAATCCACCACCATGCCGTACAGCTTGGCGCCGCCGGCAACGTCCTTCAGGATGCCGCCGTTGCCCTTGGCCGCGGTGGCGCCGTTGCGTTTCAGCGCCTCGTAATAGGCCATGCCCAGCGCCGGCTGCGTCTTGATCGCCGCCATGTGGATCGCCGCGGCGCCGGAATAGAGCGGGCTCGGCATCACGACGCTGCCCTTGGCCTCCGGCTTCAGCAGGTCGAGCCAGCTCTCGGGCTTCATCGGCGCGGCGGTGTTGTAGACGATGCCGGTGGTGATCAGCTTGGTGCCGAACCAATAGCCCTGCGGGTCGTGCGTGCCCGGCCGGTAGCCGGCGACCGGGGCGTCGGCATAGGGCATCAGCCGCTTGTCGGCCTTCAACGCTTCCATCGTCACCGCGTCGGCGATCAGCAGCAGGTCGGGCTGCGGCGCGCCGGCGGCGAACTCCGCCCGCAGCTTGTTCATCAGCTCGGTGGTGCCGTTGCGGATCCAGTCGACCTCGACACCGGGGTTCTTGGCCTTGAACGCCTCCACCGTCTGGCGGGCGTCGGCTTCGAGCTGGGAGGTGTAGAGCACCAGCTTGCCGCCGACCGGAGCGGCGTTCGCCGGATCGGCCGCCTGGACGGCCGGAGCGGACGTCAGCGTCAGCACCGCAGTGAGGGTGGCGGCGAGGGTGGCGAGGAACGCCTTCATCTCTGTCGTCTCCGTTGGGGGCGGGAATGGCCCCCCTGTCTACGCCTCGCCGATGACAGGCGCGTGACAGTGGGGCAGGATCGCCCCAAGGCCGGATCGCCCCGGGGCCGGATCGTATGGCCGGAACGAACAGCCGGATCGCACCAAGGGAGCACGCGGATGCCGTTGCGTCAGGAACTGGAAACAGGGCGGTTCGATGCGAGAGCCGAGGACGGAAACGTCCATGTCGTCGTCGAGGTCACCCGCTTCATCCAGATGATGACCTTCGCCGGCCCGGCCGGCTGGGTGCCCGAAGGGAAATCCTACCGCCTGGACAGCGGCGACGCGGTGGAGTCCTTGGACGGCGGCGGCTTCCGGATCACCGCGACCGCGGTGACGCTCCGGCGCGCCGGCTGATGCCTCGCCGCTCTCGCCGTGGCCTCCCACCTCAGGGCCCGTGGCCCAGGCCGCGCAGGACCTTGGCGGCGCCGCCGGCGGCGCGGCGGACATCCTCGAACAGCACCACCATTTCATAGGTCATCAAGAACACCCCGCTGTAGAACCACGGCCGGTAACGGTCTTCGAGCCACCAGACCAGCCGGTAGACGCCGGTCGTCGGCACCAGCCGCGCGGCGATGACGGCGCTGGCGATGCCGATCAGGGCGCCGGCGGTCACGTCGCCGGGATAATGCAGGCCGAGATAGACCCGCGGCAGGCAGACGACGACGGCCGCCCACAGGCAGGCCAGGACGCCCGCCAGACGGGACGGCCGGAAGAAGCTGGCCGCCAGGGCGAAGGCGATGGCGGCGTTGTCGCTGGGGAAGGAACTCCAGTTCTTCAGCGCCTCGCGGCTCTGGCCCAGCGGCGGGACGAAGGGGACGCTCAGGTCGTGCAGCGGGCGTGGCCGCTCCGGCATGAGCGCCTGGATCACCATGGACAGCAGCACGGCCAGCGCCGCACCGATGACCGCATCGACGACGAGGCGGCGGCTGCCGGTCGGACCGGCGTCACCCGTCCCTTCCTTGCGGAACCACAACCACCAGAGCGCCGCACAGAACGGGCCGATCTTGATGATGTAGAGGTTGGCGATGCCACGGACCGCCACGTCGAGCGCAACACTCTTGCCGGCAAGCTGATTGAGTGACAGCAGCAAGGCCTGATCGAGATGCACCAAAGCGTCCATGAATAATCCAATGCCTGCGAATCGAGCATCGTCAGTGTTGCGATTTTATGACATGGGCGGTCAATGGAACATCCGGCGGGCCCGTCCGGGGCGGCGGCCAATCGGTTGGGGGTGCCCCGGTCGGCGATCGGCGGACGTTCCGACCGGTTTGCGGACGCGGGATCACCGGGCCATCACCCAGGTCGTTTTCGTCGATAGGACGCCCCCGGAAGGGATAAATGCGTACAATCGCCCACGCATGAATGGCTGAAGGACCGCGCCATGCCCTGGGTCACCACCCGTCCCGCCGCTCTCCCCGTTCCCGCGGCACCACCACAGCGATTCCCGTGAATGGAACGGTGCAACATCGCCCGAAAGATGTTTCACCCGGTTTCAAACGTTCCACGGGAGATGCCTCGGCAGGGTGCAGACCGACGGGGACAGGCGGCATCGGATTCCGTATCTTCACCCCGTCACAATCCTGGGGAGAGATGATGGACAGGTCGATCCGCGTGGCCCAGCCGCTGCATGGACGGGCGGCGCGAGCCGGTGCGGTGCCGGTTTGGGCGCTGCTGGTCTGGTCGGTGCTTGGCGGCGCGAGCGCCCAGGCGTCGCCGTCCTTCGACTGCAAGGCGGCGGCGACGCCGGTGGAAAAGGCGATCTGCGCCGATTCCAAGCTGGCCGACGCTGACCAGGAGATCGCCGACGTCTACAAGACGCTGCAAGGCCTGTCCGGCACCGCCGACAAGGAGCGGCTGCGGAGCGAGCAGAAGGCGTGGATCGCCCAGCGCAACGGTTGCGCGACGGCGGCCTCCCCCGGCGCTTGCCTCGGGCCGGTGCTGGACGCGCGGCGCAAGGCGTTGGGCGAGGCGGTGCCGGCGGCGGTGGCAACGGTCGCCGGGATCGTCGACGGCATCGCCGGCGATCCGGCCGGCGCCGGGCGGCGGCTGGCCGAGTTGCGCGGCGGGCTGGGCAAGGGGTGGACGGCCTATCTGCTGCGTTTCGGCCCGTCGCCGGACCCGGCCAAGGCCAACACGCTGCTGCGCGAGGCGGTGGAGGGCATCGATGATTCCTTCGCCCGCGAAACGGCGCAAGGGCTCGACACCAGCACCGACGATGGCTTCCTGACCGCGCTGCGCGTCGTCAGCGACGAGGTCGAGATGGCGTGGCCCTGCTCGGTGATGGAGCGGCGTGGCAAGCCGGCCTGGAAGGCGATGGAGCCGCTGTACGGCAGCAACCGCGACAATTTCGGCCAATACCCGACCTGCAAGGATGACGGCGCGCTGCTCGACGCGCCGGCGTGGAAGGCGGTGGACGCGCTGCTGGCGCCGATGCTGGAGGCGGCGTCGGCCCGCACCGGCACCATCCGTTCCGCCACCTTCCGGCAGTTGAACGTCGACCGGCTGAAGTCGGCGGTCGACCCGCGGCTGTTCGTCGGCGACGCGCCGGAGCTTGCACCGCTGGTGACCGACGCCGCCGGCTGGCGCAACCCGCGCTGGATCGATGCCGGCTGGGGCAGCCGCTTCCGCGCCGCCGTCGACGCCGCGGTGGCGGCCTGGACGCCGCTGCTCGCCACCCGCTACGGCATCGCCACCGCCGACGCGCGGCGGATCGCCGAGGCGGTGGCGGCCCAGGGCCTGAGCGGCAGCGTCGGCCTGATCACCGACAACATGGAACTGCAGAAGGACACCCGCCTGCCCGACTGGCTGCGCGGGTCGTGGAGCTGGAGCGGCGGCGCCGACGACACGCCCTTCGCCGCCCCGTCGGGCACGGCGCGGATCGACGCGGCGAACGTCTGCGTCGGCACCGACTGCACCGGCTACGACGTGGCCGAACAGGGCGAGGGGGTCGAGATCGACGCCAAGCAGGTCAAGGCGCTGGGCGTCACCCCGGCCCCGGGCGCGGCGAAACAGGCGGTCAGCCTGGTTTCGGCGACCGGCGGTAGCGTCACCGCGATCCCGCTGGCCGGCGGCAACGCGCTGGTGTCCGGCTACGGCAAGGCGACGGTGCTGAAGCGGGCGGCGAAATGAGGGTGAATCGGACGGGGAGCGGCGATCGGGTTCCGGCTCCCCCGAAAGGCTTGCCTGCACCGCCGGGGTAGGCGACACTTCGCTGCGCGTGTTCCGGTTGCGGAACCGGACGCGGCTTTCTGGGGGGAGGCATGGCACGGAACCTCAAGGCGCTTGGGTTGTGGCGCACCGCCCTGGTCGCCAGCGTCCGCCAGGACGGGCCCGACCTGTCGGCGCGCCAACTGGCGATCCTGCTCCAGGTCTATCTGACCGACCCGCCGCACACCGTGCGCGGCCTGGCATCCCTGTTGAACATCTCCAAGCCGGCGGTCACCCGCGCGCTCGACCGGCTGTCGGTGCTGGGCTTCGTCAAGCGCAAGCGCGACACCGACGACAAGCGCAACGTCCTGGTCCAGCGCACGGTGAAGGGCAGCGTCCACCTGTCCGACTTCGCCGAACTGGTGATCGCCGCCGGCGCCGTCACCGCGGAGGACATGACCCAGGTCGAGGCCGACGAGGCGCTGGCCGCCGCCGCCAAGGCCCGGCTGGAGTCGCAGTTGCAGAACGCCCCGCCCGCGGACGGCACGGCCGACGCGGCGGAGCGCGTCGCAGCGCTCGCCGCCTCGCCCTGATCCGCTCAATAGCCGCGGCGGCGGTCCACCAGATTCGCCAGCGGCCGGCCGCTGCGAAACGCCGTGATGGCGTCGGCCACCTGCACGGCGGAGCGCGAGGGGTGGGTGATCGCCGCGACGTGCGGCGTGATGCGGATCTTCGGATGGCGCCAGAAGGGATGGTCGGCCGGCAGCGGCTCGGTGCCGAAGACATCCAGGCTGGCGCCGCGCAGATGACCGCGGTCCAGCGCCGCCAGCAGGTCGGCTTCGACCAGATGGCCGCCGCGCGCGGCGTTGACCACCACGGCGCCGGCCGGCAGGGCGGCGAACAGCTCGGCGTTCAGGATGCCGCGCGTCTCGGCGGTCAGCGGCAGCAGGCAGACCAGCAGGTCGCAGCGCGGCAGCATCGCCGCCAGCCCGTCGGCGCCGGAAAAGCTCTCCACGCCCTCGACGCTCTTCGGGCTGCGGCTCCAGCCCAGCAGGCGGTAGTCCATCGTCCGCAGGGTGCGGGCCGAGGCGGCGCCCAGCTCGCCCAAGCCCAGGACGCCGACCGTCACGTCCGACGCCGGGCGGTGGTCCAGCGGCTGCCAGCGCGACGCCGCCTGCAGCGCGCCATACTCGTCGACCAGCCGGTGCCAGCGCAGCACCTGCAGGGCGACGTAGCCGGCCATGTCGACCGTCAGCCCCTCCGACACCATGCGGACCAGCGGCACCTCGGGCAGGGTCGGGTCCTCCAGCAGCGGCTCCACCCCGGCGCCGAGCGAGACGATCAGGCGCAGGTTGGGCAGGCTCGCCAGCAGCCCGGCCGGCGGCTTCCACACCAGCGCCATGTCGATGTCGGCCACATCGCCGATGTCGGGCCAGACGCGCATCTCCAGGTCGGGAAGGTGCTTGGTGATCTCCGCGCGCCAGACGTCGGCGTTGTCGCTGGAGGAACAGAACAGAAGCGTCACGGCCGAACCCCTGCTATCCAGATGCTGTGTTGGGGTGCGAACGATAGCGCCTTTCCCGATCTCCGCAACAGAGCGAACCCGTGCCGCGCCTGATCCTGCTGAACAAACCCTACGGCGTGCTGCCGCAATTCACCGACGACCAGGGGCGGCCGACCCTGGCCGACCATGTCCCGGCGAAGGGGGTCTACGCCGCCGGCCGGCTCGACCGCGACAGCGAGGGGCTGCTGGCGCTGAGCGACGACGGCGGCCTGATCGCCCGCATCGCCGCGCCGAAGAACAAGATGCCCAAGACCTATTGGGTGCAGGTGGAGGGCGTGCCGACCGACGCGGCGCTGGAGGCGCTCCGCCGCGGCGTGACGCTGAAGGACGGCCCCACCCTGCCAGCCGAGGTGCGGCGGATGGACGAGCCGGCGGCGCTGTGGCCGCGCGACCCGCCGGTGCGCCACCGCGCCGCCATCCCGACCAGCTGGATCGCCCTGACCCTGCGCGAAGGCCGCAACCGTCAGGTCCGCCGCATGACCGCCGCGGTCGGCTTCCCGACGCTGCGGCTGATCCGCTGGTCGATCGGCGACTGGACGCTGGAGGGGCTGGCGCCGGGGCAGTGGCGCGAGGTCCCCCTCCCCGCATCCACCGGCCCGGCGCCCGCCCGCTCCAAGGTCACGCCGCGCCGAACAGCTGCTCCTCGCTCAGCGCCATCACGCTCGCGGAGCCGCTGACCACGGTGGTGCGCAGCGCCGCCGCGCGCGGCAGCACATGCTCGGCGTAGAAGCGGGCGGTCAGCGGCTTGGCCGACAGGAAGACACTGTCGGGATCGCCCTCCGCCAGCTGGGCCGTCGCCACCTTGGCGGCGCGGGCGAGCTGCCAGCCGCCGGCGACCACGCCCATCAGCTCCAGCAACGTGGCCGAGGCGGCGGCCGGCAGCCGCACATCCTGCGCCCCCGCCGTCAGCAGCCACGCCACCGCGTCCTTCGCCGCCTGCGCCGCGTCGGCCAGCGCCACGCCGGTGACGCGCAGCGCCTCGTCCGAGGCACCGCCCAGCTCGCGGCCGAGCGCGGCGATCTCGTCGAGCAGCCCGTTCGCCGCCCGGCCGCCGTCGCGCAGGATCTTGCGGTTGACGAGGTCGTTGGCCTGGATGGCGGTGGTGCCCTCGTAGATCGTGGTGATGCGGGCGTCGCGCAGATGCTGGGCGGCGCCGGTCTCCTCGATGAAGCCCATGCCGCCATGGACCTGCACGCCGTCCGACGCCAGTTGCAGGCCGGTTTCGGTGCACCAGCCCTTGGCGATCGGCGTCAGCAGGTCGACCAGCAGCCCGGCCTGGGCGCGGGCGCCCTCGTCGGCGTGGTGGTGCGCCACGTCCACCGCCGCCGCGGCGGTGTAGAGCAGGCCGCGCATCGCCTCGATCCGGCTCTTCATGCCCATCAGCAGGCGGCGGACGTCGGGGTGGTTGACGATGCCCTTCGACGCGCCCTCGGCCCAGCCCAGCGGCTTGCCCTGCACGCGGTCGCGGGCGTAGGCCAGCGCCTGCTGGTAGGCGCGCTCGGCGATCGACAGGCCCTGCATCGCCACCGACAGCCGGGCGTGGTTCATCATGGTGAACATGTATTCCAGGCCGCGGTTGGCCTCGCCGACCAGCCAGCCGGTCGCCCCGCCCTCGTCGCCGAAGGACAGCACGGCGGTCGGGCTGCCGTGGATGCCCAGCTTGTGCTCCAGCGAGACGCACTTGACCTGGTTGCGGGCGCCGACGCTGCCGTCGGCGTTCACCAGGAACTTCGGCACGACGAACAGGCTGATCCCCTTCACGCCCGGAGGCGCGTCGGGCAGGCGGGCCAGCACCAGATGGACGATGTTCTCCGTCAGGTCATGGTCGCCGTAGGTGATGAAGATCTTCTGGCCGGTGACGCGGTAATGGTCGCCTTCCGGCACCGCCCGCGACCGGATGGCGGCGAGGTCCGAGCCGGCCTGCGGCTCGGTGATGTTCATGGTGCCGGTCCACTCGCCCGAGATCATCCGCGGCAGGTAGATGTCCTTCAGCGCGTCGGTGGCGTAGAGCTGCATGGCGTTGACCGCGCCCTGCGTCAGCATCGGGCACAGCGCGAAGGCCATGTTGGCGGAATGCCACATCTCCTGCACCGCGGTGTTCAGCAGGTTGGGCAGGCCCATGCCGCCGCGCGCCGGGTCGAAGGGCAGCCCGTTCCAGCCGCCCTCCACCAGCGCCTGCCACGCCGCACCCCACCCCTCCGCCGTGCGGGCGACGCCGTCGGCGCCGAGCTTGGCACCCTGGACGTCACCGACGCCGTTCAGCGGGGCGAGGACATTCTCGGCGATCTTCGCCGCCTCGCCCAGGATGCTGTCCACCATGTCGGGGCTCGCGTCCTCGAAGCCCGGCAGGGCGGCGACGTCGGCCATGCCCGCGAGATGGTCGAGGATGAAGCGGATCTCTTTCAACGGCGGAACGTAGGGGATCGCGGCGGCGGTCATGGCGGGACCTCATGTCTGGACGGAAGAGGGGGAACTGGTGCTCACAGCGCCTGCTGCAACTCCGGCAGGGCCTTGAACAGGTCGGCGACGAGGCCGTAGTCGGCGAC
>NZ_LGRA01000008.1:652612-731263 GCF_003116095.1 Azospirillum sp. TSO35-2 | reverse complement strand
GGCGTTTTAGCGCTAAGCCATTGTTTCTAAAGCATTGCTGCGCCAGCACCTGTGTCTGTCATATAGCTACGATTTTTCATGTAAAAAATGATGGATCATCAACCACTATTACTAAGGCAGTATTAAGAAGAGATAGGCTATCTCTATGCGCAGATCTTGGTTACAAAGCATCTGACATAATGCAATCTAATGCTGTGATTTGGGTTGAGGGGCCATCTGATAGAATATATATCCGCCACTGGATTAATTCAGTAGCAAGCGATCTAATTGAGGGGCTGCATTATTCAATAATGTTTTATGGCGGGAGGTTGCTCAGCCATCTAAGCGCAGATTCTGAAGAAGTTGATGAATTCATTGCACTTCGTTCACTCAACCAAAATATTTCCATAGTCATCGATAGCGATAAGAAAAACAAATCAGATAAGATCAATGATACAAAGAAGCGCATCGCTGAAGAGATGTCTCGATCTGGAGGTGTTGCTTGGGTGACCAAAGGAAGAGAAATCGAGAATTACGTCGATCACAGTGTTGTTCACAAGATTATCCAGCAGCAATACAATAGTATGTACGTTAAGGCATGTGCTGTGGGTGATTATGAACATATTTTGCATTTCGAAAGAACTCCAGCGGAAAAGAAGGCGGGCGGTAAAGGGGGCGGGGTCCCCGCTGTCAATATCTACAAAGAGGTGGATAAGGTAGCGATTGCTAAGGAGGTGTGCAGACTTCCTGCTGATCTGACCAAGCTCGATCTGAGGAACAGGATTAGCGAAGTTGTGGCAATGATCAGAAATGCAAATCCATGAGGTTATGACCACGATCAATTAGAGTGCCTAACAGAATCATCTCTGGACGAATCGCCAGAAGATGAGACTGGCGGCGATGAGATGGAAGGCGGTGAAGATGTAACTGCTCACCACCCGACCCTAGCCTGGTGAGCAGTTGACCGGCGGGAGCAAAGGCTCAATCAATGCCCATAGGGCATTGGAGACAAGAGGTGCGGCCATGCCCCTCTCAACCACTCTGCGCCGGTTTGTTATGCGCTCAAGAACCTCTAATCCAGGCGTGGGCGCAGGCCGTTCAGCAGCAGGGCGATGGACTGGCCGGCGATCTCCGTCGGGTCCAGTCCGCCGTCGGGGCGGTACCAGCGGGCGACCCAGCTCAGCGCGCCGGACAGTGTGAAGGCGGCGATCTTGGGATCGCAGGGGGCGATGGTGCCCTCTGCGATGCCGCGCTCGATCAGGCTGCGGAATTTCAGGTCGATGCGGCGTTTCAGGCCGCGCAGGGTGCGGCGGCTCTCCTCCGTCAGCGGTTCCTCGCCGACGCGGATCACGCACATGCCGAAATCCATGGTGACGATGCCGACATAGGTGGTCATCACCGCCACCAGCTCGTCATAGGCGCTGCCGCCATGGCCGATCACCTCGGACGAGGCGTTGTCGAGCAGCTCCAGCCCGATCCGCACGCACTCGAACAGGATTTCCTCCTTGTTCTTCACGTAATAGTAGATCGTCGGCTTGGTCACGTTCAGCCGCCGCGCGATGTCGTCCAGCGAGGTGGCGTGATAGCCAAGCTCGTTGAACGCCTGCGCCGCGGTGCGCAGCACGGCGATGCGCTTTTCCTCCCGTTCGGCCCGGCGGTCTGTGGTGGTCTTCCACGGCGAGTCCGACATGCGGCGCTGGCTCCCTTCGGTCATTCCCATCGCTTTCCCACGCGGCAGCGCCCATGTCCAGGGCGATGGATCGTCAGTCCGTCCAGCAAACTTGTTTCCGTCCATACTTTCAAGTAACATAGAGTCCAACGAGTAAACAAAGAGGCCGGGGGACCGTCAGCGCCCCGCGCCCAACACCGGGAGGACACGCATGCCTATGGACGTTGCACACAACGCCATCGCCGCGGCGCGCGGCACCAGCATCGGCGGGGCGCTGGCGCGGGCGGCGCGGCGCCACGGCGACCGCATCGCCCTGCGCTACGGGGACCGGGCGTGGAGCTTCACCGCGCTGCACGCCGCCGCCCGCCGCGTCGCCCGCCGGTTCCACGACCTCGGCCTGCGACCGGGCGACCGGGTCGCCGCCTTCGGGCGCAACTCCGACGCCTATGTCGTGGCGTGGCTGGGCTGCGCGGTCGGCGGCTTGATCCATGTGCCGATCAACTACGCCCTGACCGGGGAGGAGCTGGCCTACATCCTGACCCAGTCGGGCGCCCGGATGGTGCTGCACGACCCCGAACTGGCCGGCGTGCTGGCCGATGCCGGCGAGGCGGCGCGGGTCGACTGGACCGGGACGCTGGCAGTGGGCGAGGGGGCGGCGGGCGACGGGGCGGCGGGCGAGGGGCCGCTGGACATCCTGGCCGTGGCGCTGGACGCCGGGGCGCCGGCCGACATCGACGTGCTGGTCGGCGCCGACACGGTGGTGCAACTGCTCTACACCTCCGGCACCACGGCGGCACCCAAGGGCGCGATGATGACGCACGGCAGCCTGCTGGCCGAGTATGAGAGCGCCATCCACGACTGCCGGCTGGACGGCAACGACCGGGCGCTGGCGGCGCTGCCGCTCTACCACTCCGCCCAGATGCACGTCTTCCTGATGCCGCAGCTGATGGTCGGCGCCACCACGCTGCTGATCCAGGCGCCGGCGCCCACGCTGTGCCTGGAGCTGATCGCGGCGCACCGCATCACCTCCTTCTTCGCGCCGCCGACGGTGTGGGTCGGGCTGCTGCGCCACCCCGATTTCGACGCCCACGACCTGGGCTCGCTGGAAAAGCTCTATTACGGCGCGTCGATCATGCCGGTGCCGGTGCTGCAGGAACTGCGGCAGCGCCTGCCCAACGCCAAGCCCTTCAACTGCTACGGCCAGAGCGAGATCGGCCCGCTCGCCACCGTGCTGGCGCCGGAGGAGCACGAGGAGCGCCCCGCCTCGGCCGGCCGGCCGATCCTGAACGTCGAGACCCGCGTGGTCGACGCCGACATGAACGACCAGCCGCCGGGCCAGCATGGCGAGATCGTCCACCGCTCCCCCCAGCTGATGGTCGGCTATTGGGGCAAGGAGCGCGAAACCGCGGAGGCGTTCGAGGGTGGCTGGTTCCATTCCGGTGACGTCGGCTATCTCGACGAGGCCGGCTACCTCTACGTCGTCGACCGCATCAAGGACGTCATCAACACCGGCGGCGTGGTGGTCGCCAGCCGCGAGGTGGAGGAGGCGCTCTACACCCACCCGGCCGTCGCCGAGGTCGCGGTGGTGGCGCTGCCCGACCCGAAATGGATCGAGGCGGTGACCGCCTTCGTCGTCCTGCGCAGCGGGCAGAGCGCCGACGCCGATGGCCTGATCGCCCATTGCCGCCATCATCTGGCGTCCTTCAAGCTGCCGAAACGGGTGTTCTTCGTCGACCAGCTGCCGCGCAACACCGCCGGCAAGCTCCTGAAGCGCGAGCTGCGCCGCACCTACGCCGACACCGCGTCATGAGCCGCTACCAACCGCCGCTCCAGGCCCTCCGCTTCCTGGTCCACGAGGTGCTGAAGGCCCCCGACGCGCTGGCTGCCGCCGGGTGGGAGGATGCGGGCGCCGACCTGTTCGACGCCGTGCTGACCGAGGCCGGGCGTCTGGCGGTCGACGTGCTGCTGCCGCTCGACCGGTCGGGCGACGAACAGGGGGCGCGGCTGGCGGCCGACGGCGTCCGCATGCCGGACGGCTTCCGCGCGGCGTGGCGGCGGTGGCGCGACGGCGGCTGGAACGGGCTGAGCGGCGACCCGGCCTATGGCGGGCAGGGCATGCCGGCGGTGCTGGACACGCTGGTGACGGAGATGGTGTGCGCCGCCAACCTCGCCTTCAGCATCACGCCGGGACTGACCCAGGGCGCCATCCGCGCCATCGCCGCCCACGCCGACGCCGCGCTGAAGGATCTCTGCCTGCCGCCGATGATCGCCGGCGACTGGACCGGCGCCATGGCCCTGACCGAGCCGCAGGCCGGCACCGACCTCGGCCTGCTGCGCACCCGCGCGGAGCCGGCGGGGGAGGGGGCCTATCGGATCATCGGGCAGAAGATGTTCATCTCGTCCGCCGACCACGACCTGACGGACAACCTCGTCCATCTGGTGCTGGCGCGGCTGCCCGACGCGCCGGCCGGGACGCGCGGCGTCAGTCTGTTCCTGGTGCCGAAGCGGCTGGCCGACGGCAACCGCAACGGCTGGTCGGTGCTGTCGCTGGAACGCAAGATGGGCCTGCACGCCTCGCCCACCTGCGTGGTGTCCTACGACGGGGCGGTCGGCTGGATGGTGGGGCCGCCGCACCGCGGCCTGCCCGCCATGTTCACCATGATGAACCACGAACGGCTGTTCGTCGGCATCCAGGGCATCGGCGTGGGGGAGCGCGCGGCGCAATCCGCCCTGGCCTACGCCCAGGACCGCGAACAGGGCCGCGCCCCGGATGGGCCGCATCGCCCGGATCGGCCGGCCGACCCCATCCTGCATCACCCGGACGTGCGGCGGATGGTGCTGACCGCCCGCGCCCTGACCGACGCCGGCCGGGCGCTCGCCGCCTGGACCGCCCTGTGGCTCGACCGTGCCCAGTCCTCCGCCGACCCCGCGGTGGCGACGGAGGCGGAGGACTGGGCCGCCCTGCTGACCCCGGTGGTCAAGGCGGCCGGCACCGATTTCGGCTTCGAGGCGGCGGTGCTGGCGCAGCAGGTCATGGGCGGTCACGGCTACATCCGCGACAACGGGGTGGAGCAGCTGGTCCGCGACGTCCGCGCGACGCAGATCTACGAGGGGACCAACGGCGTCCAGGCGCTCGACCTCGTGCAGCGCAAGCTGGCCCTGCACGGCGGCCGGCCGATCGCCCGCCTGTTCGCCGCGCTCGACGACGCCGTGGCCGGGCTGGAGGCCGAGCCGGCGACCCACGACCTCGCCGCGCCGCTGCGGGAGGCGGCGGCGCGTCTGCGCGGCGTGGTGGTGTGGCTGGCGGCGGCGGACAGCCCGCTCGCCCCGGCGGCGGCGGCAACCGACGCGCTGCGGCTGCTGGCGCTGGTGGCCTATGGTTGGATGTGGGCGTTGATGGCGACCGCGGCGGCCAAGCGGCCGGACGGCTACGACCCGGCCTTCCTGGACGCGCGCATCGGCCTCGCCCGCGTCTTCGCGACACGGCTGCTGCCGGAGACCATCGCCCTGGACGCCCGCATCCGCAGCGGCCACGCCGGCCTGTTCGACGACACCCTGTCCGACGACCTGTCCGCCACCGGCGGCTGAGCAGGGCCCAGGACCGGGTCAGTCGATCAGCCGGCCGTCCTTGAAGAAGGGGTAGGGGCCGTCATAGTCGCCGATCATCGCGGTGTGGCTGACCACGCCGGTGTCGGCGCGCCAGGCGTGGATCTGGTAGCCCGGCGGCTCCATCACGAAGGCCGACGGCGCCTCGTCGCGCAGGTCGAGCGCCACCTGATGCGCGGTCGACGGCGCGGTCGACGCGATGGTCCCGGCCCAGCGGACCTGGATCGGCCGGTGCAGATGGCCGCACAGCACGCGCTCCACCTGCGGATGGCGGCGGATCACCGCGGCCTGATCGGCGGCACCGGTCAGGCCCAGCCGGTCCATGTGGCCGATGCCGGTGGCGAAGGGCGGGTGGTGCTGGAAGACGATGGTCGGGCGCTCGGGCTGTTCCGACAGACGGGCGTCGAGCCAGGCCAACCGCTCCGCGCACAGCTCCCCGGCGCCGGAGCCGGGCAGCACGCTGTCCATGGCGATCAGGCGGACCGGCCAGTCCTCCACCGTGTACTGGAAGAAGCGGCTGCTGCCGACCCGCGCCGCCAGGGCGGGGAAGGCGTTCGAAAGCCCGGCGCGTTCGTCGTGGTTGCCGGGAACGGCGAAGAGCGGCAGGTCCAGCGGGCGCAGCAGGTCGAGCAGCCGCTCATACTCCTCCGCATGCCCGGCATCGACGAGGTCGCCGGTCGCCAGCACCACGTCCGGCCGCGGCACCAGCGCGGCGATGGCGGCGACGGCGCGCTCCAGGAAGGGGGCGGTGTCGACCCGCTGGTAGGCGAGGCGGCCGGGCGGCTTGATGTGGGTGTCGGTGATCTGGACGATGATCATGGGGAGCCTTGGGGTGGGGGCCGTGTCGGCGACGGCGAAATTCAGGGAACCGCCAGCAGCCGCGCCGGATCGACGCGCAGCGACACCCGGTCGCCGCGGCCGAGGTCGCTGCGCCCCGCGGTGTCGACCGTCAGCGGCGGGCCGTCCGCCGGTTCCACCACCAGACGGGTGCGGTCGCCCAGGAACACCGCGGCGGCGATGCGGCCGTCGAGATGGGCGTCGGCCTCGCCCGACGCCAGCGCGATGTCCTCCGGCCGGGTCAGCAGCTCGACCGGCCCGTCCGGCCCGGACCAGGGCAGGCTGCCGCGGCCGATGCGCAGCACGCCGTCCCGCACCGTGCCGCCGACCCGGTTCATCGTGCCGATGAAGTCGGCGACGAAGCCGTCGGCCGGCTGGTAATAGATCTCGCGCGGGGTTCCGACCTGGGCGACGCGGCCCTTGGCCATCACGACGATGCGGTCGCCCAGCGCCATCGCCTCGCCCTGGTCGTGGGTGACGTAGACCGCGGTGATGCCCAGCTCGCGCAGCAGCCGGTCGATCTCCAGCCGCAGGCTGTCGCGCAGCTTGGCGTCGAGCGCGGTCAGCGGCTCGTCCAGCAGCAGCACGCGCGGCCGCACCACCAGGGCGCGGGCCAGCGCCACCCGCTGCCGCTGCCCGCCGGACAACTGGTCGATCCGCCGCCCGGCGAACTCGCCGAGATGCATCAGGTCCAGCATCTCCTCGACCCGCCGGCCCCGCTCGGCCCGGCCGACGCGGCGGACCTTCAGGCCGTAGGCGACATTCTCCGCCACCGTCATGTTGGGGAACAGGGCGTAGCTCTGGAACACCATGCCGACGTTGCGCCGCTCGATCGGCAGGTCGGTCACGTCCTCGTCGCCGAACAGCACGCGGCCGCCGGGGTCGGGGCTCTCCAGCCCGGCGATGATGCGCAGGGTGGTGGTCTTGCCGCAGCCGGACGGCCCCAGGAAGACGATGGTCTCGCCGCCGCGGATCGTCAGGTCCAGCGGCTCCAGCGCGCGGGCGCCGCCGGGGAAGGTCTTGCCGCAGCCGTCCAGGCGGATCGGCACGGCGTCGAGGTGGAAGCGGTCGGTCATGCGGGCGCTCTCAAGCGGACGGACGGCCATGCCGCGCCAGTCCCTGCAACAGGATCAGGCTGGGCACGATCATCAGGAAGAAGAC
Source organism: Azospirillum sp. TSO35-2 (assembly GCF_003116095.1). GTDB lineage: Bacteria > Pseudomonadota > Alphaproteobacteria > Azospirillales > Azospirillaceae > Azospirillum. The sequence goes on along the minus strand of NZ_LGRA01000008.1, from coordinate 724,011 downwards.
GAGGGTGTAGGCGCTGCCGATCTCGATCCGCAGCGAGGCGTAGCTGTCGGCCAGCCCGACCGGCAGCGTCTTGGTCAGCGGCGTGTGCAGCAGCCAGGTCAGGTTGAACTCGCCGACCGACAGGGTCAGCACCATCAGCGACCCGGCGAGGATGCCGGAGCGGGCGTTGGGCAGCACGATGGTGCGGAAGCGGCGGATGAAGCCGGCGCCGAGGCTGGCCGCCCCCTCCTCCAGCGTCGTCAGGTCGACCGACAGCATCACCGCCAGCACGGCACGGACCATGAAGGGCAGGGTGAACAGGACATGGCCGACCAGGATGAACAGCCAACTGCTGCGCAGGTCGCCGACGGCGCCGTAGGTCACGATCAGCGCCAGCGCGGTGGCGAGGCCGGGGATCGCCACCGGCATCATCAGCAGCTCCTCGACCAGACGGGCAAGCCGGCCGGGGCGCCGCGCCAGCGCGTAGGCCGCCGGCACGCCCACGACCAGCGTGACGGCGAGGCAGGCGACGGCGATCTGCAGCGACAGCAGGATGGTGCCGGCGTAGACCCGCCACACCTCCTCCACCCAGTGCAGGGTCAGGCCGCTCTTCAGCCCGACGAAATAGTTGGCGGTCAGCCCGGCCAGCATCGACATCGCCATCGGCACGGTCAGCAGGGCGCAGACCAGCAGGGTGAAGCCCAGTTGCAGCCAGAAGCCCCAGCCGCGGCGGTGCGTGAGACTCGTCATCGCCGTCACCCCGCCGCCGCGACGGAGGTGCCGGCGACGCTGCGCGCCACCGCCAGCGCCGCCCAGGTGATGAGGCCGAGCAGGACGCTGAGCGCCGCCGCCGCGGCGATGTTCGCCTGGAGCGTGAATTCGGTGTAGATCGTCATCGGCAGCACGTTGATCCGGGTGGCGAGGGTGAAGGCGGTGCCGAAGGCCCCCATCGACGTGGCGAAGCACAGCGCGCCGGCCGAGATCAGCGCCGGTTTCAGCGCCGGCAGGATCACGTCGGCCACCACCCGCCAGGGCGAGGCGCCGAGCGAGCGTGCCGCCTCCTCCAGCCGCGGGTCGAGCTTCTCCGCCGCCGCCATCACCGTCAGGATGACGCGGGGGATCGAGAAATAGACGTAGCCCAGGAACAGCCCGGCCATCGAATAGGCGAAGACCAGCTTGCCGCCGGTCAGCGCCTGGGTGACGGTGCCGATCAACCCCTGGCGTCCCGCCAGCATGATGACCATGAAGCCGATCACCACGCCGGGAAAGGCCAGCGGGAAGGTCAGCAGCGCCACCAGCAGGGCGTGGCCGGGGAAGCGGTGGCGCACCAGGAACAGCCCGGCGACGGTCGACACCGCCAGCGTCACCGCCGTCACCCCCGCCGACAGCGCCAGCGTCGAGGCGAGGCTGTCGAGATGGCCGGGATCGGCCAGCGTGGTGAGGTAGGCGGCCCAGCCCTGCGGCCCGCCGGCGCCGATGGCGATCAGGCGGACCAGCGGCAGCAGGAAGAAGGCGGCGAACAGGATGGCGGCCGGCGCCAGCAGGGCGGCCAGACGCAAGGGCTCCCCCATCCGGCGCCGGCCGGCCCGCGGCGATGCCGCGGACCGTGGGAGGTCGCCGGGGCCGTGCTGGACGCAGGCGCTCACTTCACCTCCGCCTGATAGCGGTCCATGAAGCCCTTCTGCGCCTCGGCCATGCGGGCGAGGTCGACCGGCTTGGCGCGGGCGTAGTCGGCGGCCGGCAGGAACTTGGCCGCGGTCTCCGGCGTCATCGCCTCGGCCCGCACCGGGCGCATGAAGGCGTTGGCCCACAGCGTCTGGCCCTTGTCGGACAGGACATAGTCCAGCACCTTGCGGCCGTTCTCCGGGTTCGGGCCGTTCTTGGCCAGCGCCATCACGTAGGGGACCGACACGGTGCCTTCCCGGGGGATGACGAAGGCGACCGGCGCCTTGTCGGTGTATTTGGCGCGGTAGGCGTTGAAGTCGTAATCGATCAGCACCGGGATCTCGCCCGACAGCACGCGGGCGTAGGAGGTCTGCTTCGGCACGATGGGCTGGTTCTTCTGGAGGTCCTTGAACCAGCCCATCGCCTTGTCGAAGCTGCCGTAATCGCCGCCCAGCGCCTGGTTGACCGCCACCGCGCCGACATAGCCGACGGCGGCGCTGGTCGGGTCGAGATAGCCGACCATGCCGGCATAGTCGGGCTTCAGCAGGTCGGCCCAGCTCTGCGGCACCGGCTTGCCGCCCAGCGCCTCGGTGTTGACGAAGAAGCCCAGCGTGCCGCTGTGGATCGCGAACCAGTTGCCGTCGGCGTCCTTCATGCCGTCGGGGATCTCGGCCCAGGCCGCCGGCTTGTAGGGGGTGACGACGCCCGCCGCCTTGGCCTGGATGCCGACCGGCCCGCCGAGATAGACGACGTCGGCCACCGGCTTGTCCTTCTCCGCGATCATCGCGGCGAGCGACTGGCCGGAGTTCTTGTTGTCGAACGGCACGGCGATGCCGAGGTCGGCCTTGATCGCCGCCAGCTGCGACGCCCAGTCGGCCCATTCCGGCGGGCAGTTGTAGCAGATGGCGGTCGGCTCCGCCGCCGCGGCGGGCGCGATGGCGGAGGCGAACAGGGTGGCGAGCGCGGCGGCGCCGAGCAGGAACGGCTTGATCATGATGACGGATGTCTCCGGTCGAGAGGCACGTTTGCGGGGTTGGCTGGGTGGATGTCGGGCGGCGCGGGTCCGAGCGATTCGCCCGGGCGCAGGGTGAAGGGCAGCATGACGGCGTGTCCCTGCGGCTCGCGGGCGATGGCGGCGCGCAGGCGGTTGAAGGCGGTGCGGCCCATGGCGCGGGCCGGCTGCACCAGCGTGGCGAGGCTGGGCGACATCAGCGTGCCGACCTCGATCCCGTCGAAGCCGCAGACCGACATGTCCCGCGGCACCGACAGGCCGAGGTCGCGCACCGCCCGGATGGTGGCGAGCGCCAGCAGGTCGTTGGAGGCGAACAGCGCGGTCGGCCGCTCCGCCCCGTCGAGATGGGGGGCGAGTCGGTGGGCCAGCCGCAGATCGTTGAAATCGACCTCCACCACCGGGCCGGGGGCGAGGCCGGCGTCGGCCAGCGCCGCCAGCCAGCCGGCGTGGCGCCGGCGCGAGCGGTCGGAATGGCGGAACTGGCCGGCGACCATGCCGATGCGGCGATGGCCCAGCGCCGCCATCCGCTCGACCACCGCCCGCGCCGCCGCGACGTTGTCGACCGACACATGCGCGCGCGTCGCCCGTTCCGGCTGGTTGTAGGCCAGGACATAGGGCAGGCGGACCTCGTCCAGCGTGTCGAGCGCCCCGCTGCGGTCGGCGTCGGCGACGGTCAGCACCAGCCCTTCCACCCGGTTGGCCAGCAGGCTCTCGATCGCCCGCGCCTCGCGTCCGGGGTCGTATTCGGTGGAGGTGATGAGGACGCTGTAGCCGGCCTCGGCCGCCGCGTCCTGGACGCCGGCGACGCTCTCGGCGAAGACCGGGTTGGACAGCGACGGGATCAGCACGCCGACGGTGCGGGTGCGCGCCGCCTTCAGGCTGCGGCTGATGGTGCTGGGGCGGAAGGCCAGGGCGGTCGCCGCGGCGCGGACCTTCTCGGTCGTCTCCGGCGTGGCGCGGCCGCTGCCGTTCAGGACCCGCGACACCGTGGCGATCGACACGCCGGCCTCGGCCGCCACGTCGCGGATCGTCGTCACTTTCGTCGCTGTCCGCACCATGCCCCCGACCGTCTCCGCTGCGCCGGCGCTTCCGGCGGACGCAGAGTGGCGGCGGTGCGTTGCAATCGCGTGACGTCAGGAAAACGGTTTCATGAAGAATGGAAACGTTTCCATCGGCGTCATCGGGGCGTCAGGCCGGTTCGTCGGCGAAGATCGCCTTCAGGTCGATCCGCGTCTCCGGCTTGGTGTCGAGATCGAGTTGCCGTTCGACCGCGTCGAGATGGGCGATCATCAGCGCCGCCGCCTCGCCCGGCGCGTTGCCGGCCAGCGCGGCGATCAGGCGGCGGTGATCCTCGGCCGAACAGGTGTGCGACGACTGGCGTTCGAAGGCGGCGATGGCGAGGCCGGAGCGGTCGATCAGGTCGGCGAGGATGCCGGCCAGCGTGGCGTTGCCGGCGAACTCGGCCAGCAGCAGGTGGAACTGGCCGGACAGCCGGATCATCGCCTTGCGGTCGGCGGCCTGCTCCGCCGCGTCCTCCAGCGTCTCATGGTCGCGCAGCCGCGCCAGCATCTCGGCCGGCAGCGGGCGCGGCATTCCCTCCAGCCGCTCCATGATCGACCGCTCGATCACCCGTCGGGCCTCGAACACCTCGCGCGCCTCGCGCGCCGTCGGCTTGGCGACGAAGGCGCCGCGGTTGGGGATCAGCGTCACCACCCGCCGCTGCGCCAGCAGCAGCAGGACCTTGCGCACCCGCTCGCGGCTGACGCCGAAGATCTCGGCGAGGCTTTCCTCGGTCAGCTTGGTGCCCGGCGGCAGGCGGCGGTCGGCGATCGCCTCGCCGATGCTGCGGACGATGCGGGTTTCGGCGCTGCTGCGGCTGCGGGGGGCGCGGCGGGCGGGCTTGGCGGGTGCGGCGATGGTCATCGGGGGCGGTGTCGGGGGTTGAAGGATCGGGGGCGGGTTGGTCAATCGATACCGAAGATTGTGCACAAACCACGCCAGCCTGGGAACCGCAATCGGCGCCGGGGGCCCCGGTCGCATCCGCTTGCCCTGTTGCACAAGAAGGCGGCAATCCGCCGATTTGCCGGTCAACTGCCGCATTCGTGTACGGCAGACCGACCCAAAACCGCCGCGATTCCGCTGGCACGCGGTGTGCAGACTGGCAAACCGGTCACAACGGACCAGCCAGATTGTGCACAATGTGGGAGAGGGCGATGACTGCGGGATCGACCGTCGAGCTGGTGAAGCTGCGCAAGGCCTACGGCACGACCGTGGCGGTGGACGGCATCGACCTGCGCATCGCCGCCGGCTCCTACTGCTGCCTGCTCGGGCCGAGCGGCTGCGGCAAGACCTCCACCCTGCGGATGATCGCCGGGCATGAGGACATCACCGACGGCGACCTGCTGATCGGCGACAGCGTGGTGAACGACGATCCACCGGCCAAGCGCGGCACCGCCATGATGTTCCAGAGCTACGCCCTGTTCCCCCACCTGGACTGCACCGACAACGTCGCCTTCAGCCTGAAGATGAAGGGCGTCGCCAAGGACGAGCGGCGGCGCCGGGCCCAGGCGATGCTGGAGCTGGTCGACATGGGCAAATACGCCGCCCGGCTGCCGGCGCAACTGTCGGGCGGGCAGCAGCAGCGGGTGGCGCTGGCCCGCGCGCTGATCACCCAGCCGGGCGTGCTGCTGCTGGACGAACCGCTGTCGGCGCTCGACCCGTTCCTGCGGGTGCGGATGCGGGAGGAGCTGAAGCGGCTGCACCGCGACATCGGCATCACCTTCATCCACGTCACCCACAGCCAGACCGAGGCGATGGCGCTGGCCGACCTCGCCGTGGTGATGAACCAGGGCCGCATCGAGCAGGCCGGTCCGCCGCGCGAGCTGTTCAACCGGCCGCGCACCGCCTTCGTCGCCCGCTTCATCGGCGGCCACAACGTCATCGACGGCAGCGTGATCGGCGGCAACGGCGATTGTGCCGTGCGCACCGACCGCATCCTGCTGGGCGATGCCGAGCTTCCCACCGAGATCCAGGTGGAGGGCACGGTGCGGGCGCTGGAGTATCACGGCGCCTCCGTCCATCTCAGCCTCGACGTCGCCGGCGCCGACGAGTTCGCCGTCGTGCTCGACGAGGCCCGCTATTTCGACGCGCCCGTCGCCGTCGGCGACCGCGTGCGCGCCGGCTGGAGCCAGCGGGACATCCATCCGCTGGCGTCCTGACCCCTTTCCCAAAAACGCGCTTCAAAAAACAACCCGACGAACAGACTGGAGGCTCACCGATGACCGACACCCGTTCCGGCTCGAACCCGTCCCATGGCGTCAGCCGCCGCACCCTGCTGAAGGGCACCGCCGCCGTGGCCGGCGCCGCCGTCGGCTCCGGTGCGATCACCGGCTTCCCGACCATCTGGGCGCAGAACATCAAGAACGTCACGCTGCGCCAGTTCGGCACCGGCGTGTCGAACCTGAACGCCGTCGCCGACAAGGTGAAGGAGGATCTGGGCTTCACGCTGCAGATGACCGCGCTCGATTCCGACGCGGTGACCCAGCGCGCGGTGACCCAGCCCAAGTCCTACGACATCGCCGACATCGAATACTGGATCGGCAAGAAGATCTTCCCGGCCGGCGTCATGCAGCCGATGGACGTGAGCAAGATCAAGAACTTCGACAAGATCGTCCCGATCTTCGTCAACGGCAAGCTGACGCCGGACAGCGCCATCGCCCAGGGCACCGCCCCCCACACCGTGGGCTTCGTCGAGGGCAAGGACAGCCTCAAGTTCGCCAAGGCGCCGACCCAGTGGATGACGCTGATCCCGACCATCTACAACGCCGACACGCTGGGCATCCGCCCCGATCTGGTCGGCCGGCCGATCTCCAGCTGGAAGGACCTGCTCGACCCCGCCTTCAAGGGCAAGGCGTCGCTGCTGAACATCCCGTCGATCGGCATCATGGACGCCGCCATGGTCTGCGAGGCGATGGGCGAGGTCAAGTACGGCGACAAGGGCAACATGACCAAGGAGGAGATCGACAAGACCCTCAAGATCATGACCGACGCCAAGAAGTCCGGCCAGTTCCGCGCCTTCTGGAAGACCTTCGACGAGAGCGTCAACCTGATGTCGTCGGGCGAGGTCATCATCCAGTCGATGTGGTCGCCGGCCGTCGCCGCCGTGCGGGCCAAGGGCATCCCGTGCGTCTACCAGCCGCTGAAGGAAGGCTACCGCGCCTGGGGCGGCGGCCTCGGCATCGCCAAGCATCTGAGCGGGCTGGAGCTGGACGCCGCCTATGAATACATCAACTGGTACCTGTCGGGCTGGGTCGGCGCCTATCTGAACCGCCAGGGCTATTACTCGGCGGTGCTCGACACCGCCAAGCAGCACATGACGCCGGACGAATGGGCGTTCTGGATGGAAGGCAAGCCGGCCAAGACCGACATCCTCAGCCCCGAAGGCAAGGTGATGGAAAAGGCCGGCGCGGTGCGCGACGGCGGCTCCTTCGAAGAGCGGATGGGCCGCGTCGCCTGCTGGAACGCGGTGATGGACGAGGACCGCTACATGGTCCGCAAGTGGAACGAGTTCATCGCGGCTTAATCGAAGCTCCCTCTCCCGTCCCGGGAGAGGGAAGGGGCCCATGCGAAGCATGGGAAGGGTGAGGGGTGAGGCAAGGATCAGAAATCCATGCTCGGATCACCCCTCACCCTCCCCACTTCGTGGGTCCCCTCCCTCTCCCGGGGCGGGAGAGGGCAATGATCGCCTCTTTCTTAACAAGCAGGACCACGCCGATGACCCTGACCGCCGAAACGCCCCGACCGTCCGCCACGGCCGCCGCCGGCCGGGCGAGGCGTGTCCGCCTGCTGCCGCTGGTCGCCCCCTATCTCCAGGCGGCGCCGCTGACCGTCGCGCTGCTGCTGTTCCTGCTGGTCCCGATCCTGACCATCGTCGCGGTCAGCTTCTGGGATTACGACAGCGTGCGCCTCTACCCGGACTTCGTGCTGACCAACTATGTCGAGCTGCTGACCTCGCCGGTCACCTGGAAGACCTACCTGAACACGCTGAAGTTCGCGGCGCTGACCTGGGCGATCACGCTGGGGATCGGCTTCACCGTGGCCTATTTCCTGGCCTTCCACGTGCGGTCGACCACCTGGCAGATGGTGCTGTTCCTGGTCTGCACCATCCCGTTCTGGACCTCCAACATCATCCGCATGATCTCGTGGATTCCGTTCCTCGGGCGCAACGGCCTGCTGAACTCCGGGCTGATCTCGGCCGGAATCATCGACCAGCCGCTGGAGTTCCTGCTGTTCTCCGACTTTGCGGTGGTGCTGGCCTTCGTCCACCTCTACGCGCTGTTCATGGTGGTGCCGATCTTCAATTCGATGATGCGCATCGACCGGGCGCTGGTCGAGGCGGCGCGCGACGGCGGCGCCAGCGCGGCGCAGATCATCACGAACGTCATCCTGCCGCTGTCCAAGCCGGGCATCGCCATCGGCTCCATCTTCGTCGTCACGCTGGTGATGGGCGACTTCATCACCGTGCGGCTGATGAGCGGCGGGCAGAGCGCCTCGATCGGCCTGATGATCGCCAACGAGATCTCGCTGCTGCAATACCCGGCCGCCGCCGCCAACGCCGTGGTGCTGCTGGCCGTCGTCCTGATCATGGTGGTGGCGATGCTGCGCGTCGTCGACATCCGCAAGGAGCTGTAGGCCATGAACACCACCCGCCGCGGCCTGTCCTTCTACCTGCTGGCCGCCTTCTTCGCGCTGTTCGTGCTGTTCCTCTACGGCCCGACCGCCACCATCCTGGTGCTGTCCTTCCAGGGGCCGGAGGGTGGGCTGACCTTCCCGATGAACGGCGTCTCGCTGCACTGGTTCCACAACCTGTTCGAACAGCAGGCGGTGGGCGACTTCGGCGGCTCCTTCCGCCGCTCGATCGCGCTCGGGCTGATGGTGATGGTGCTGACGGTGCTGTTCTCGGTGCTGGCCGGCTTCGCCTTCCGCCGCCGCTTCACCGGCAGCGGCGCGCTGTTCTATCTCGCCGTTGCGAGTTTGATCGTGCCGTCGATCCTGGTCAGCCTGGGCATCGGCTTGCTGTTCAACATCCTCGGGCTGGAGCCGACCTGGTACGGCTCGGCGCTCGGCGCCCATCTGACCTGGACGCTGCCCTTCGGCCTGCTGATCGTCTTCGCCATCTTCAACCGCTTCAACCCGGCCTACGAGGAGGCGGCGCGCGACCTCGGCGCCAGCCCGTGGCAGACGGTGCGGCATGTCGTGCTGCCGATCCTGCTGCCCAGCCTGATCGGCGTCGGCCTGTTCGGCTTCACCCTGTCCTACGACGAGTTTGCGCGGACGCTGATGACCGCCGGCTCCTTCAACACGCTGCCGCTGGAGATCTACGGCATGACCACCAACGTCACGACGCCGGTGCTCTACGCGCTGGGGTCGCTGACGACGGTGTTTTCCTTCACGGTGATCGGGCTGTTCCTGCTCGGCCTGATCGCGTTGCGTCGTCACCGCCTGCGCCGCGCCGCCGCGGCGGGCTGAGGAAGTCCAAACCATGCGCATCCTGGTCGTCAACCCCAACACCACCGCGTCGATGACGGCACGGATCGGCGCCGCCGCGCGCACCGTCGCCGCTCCCGGCAGCGAGATCGTCGCCGTCAACCCGCCGTCCGGCCCGGCCAGCATCGAGGGCTATTATGACGAGGCGCTGGCCGTCCCCGGCCTGCTGGCCGAGATCGAACGGCACGAGCGCGACGGCACCATCGCCGGCACGGTGATCGCCTGCTTCGACGATGTCGGGCTGGACGCCGCGCGCAGCGTCGCCACCGCCCCGGTGATCGGCATCTGCGAGGCGGCGATGCAGACCGCCAGCCTGCTCGGCGGCCGCTTCGCCGTGGTGACGACGCTCGCCCGCTCGGTCCCGGCGCTGGAGCGGCTGGCGCAGCGCTACGGCATGGCCGGCCGCTGCCGGATCCACGCCGCCGGGGTGCCGGTGCTGGCGCTGGAGGATCCGGCCTCCGGCGCCGTCGACCGCGTGCGGGCCGGCATCCGCCGCGCGATCGAGGAGGATGGCGCCGAAAGCATCGTCTTGGGCTGCGCCGGCATGGCCGACCTCGCGCGGTCGCTGACCGCCGAGATGGGCGTCCCGGTGGTCGACGGCGTCACCGCCGCGGTGAAGCTGGTGGAATCGCTGGCGGCGCTCGGCCTGCGCACCGGCAAGACCGGCGGCTACGCCGCCCCGCTGCCGAAGGCGCGCTGACGGCGCGGGCGACCGCCGATGCCGTGCCGGCTGAGGGATTTCAGGTGGACAGGCCAGCCGACTATAGGAATAATTGCTTATAGCCGTCGCTGAACGCCTGCCAGGACGTCGCCATGCCCACGGTCGCCGCCCGCCGATCCTGCCCCGCTCGCCACCGCCCCGCCGTCATGGTGCCGCCGCGCCGGGTCGCGCGGATGCAACAATGGAACATCGCGCCAAAACTGTTTCACTCTGTTCCATGGGTTCCACCGACCCCGGCTCCAGCATCTCCGGGGCGCCTCCCCGGTCAGCGGCCGGCCGGGGCGTAGCCGATGGGGGCCGGGGCGAGGGCGAGGATGCGCTGGTACAGCCGCTCCGCCTCGTCCTTGGGCTTGATGCCGAACAGCGGGTTGTCGTTCTCCTGGAAGGCGGCGTCGATGGCGGCCCAGTCCTCGGCGGTCAGCAGCCGTTCGGCCAGGGGCAGCAGCTGTTCCTCCTCGGTCTGGAGATGGGCGTATTCGAAGGTGGCGTAGCTTTCGGCGGTGGCGAAGAACGCCTCGCGGGCGCCGGGGTCGCCGGCCTCGTAGCAGACCAGCTGGCGCTTCAGCGTCTCGATCATCGGGTAGCCCAGCGCGTGCTCGCGTTCCAGCTTGCCGATCAGGGCGTCGGCCTCGGCCGAGCGGCGGCGCACGGCGGCGAACAGGAACTTGTCCTCCTTCGGGTGGTGCCAGCGGTCCGGGTAGGAGACGATGTAGTCGAGGATGGCGTGCAGCAGCACGAAGTCGGGCGGCGCCCCGTCCTTGACCGCGCGGATCTGGAAACGCAGGGCGTGGAGCACCGCGGCGATGGCGAAATGCTCGTCCTTGATGATGCGGATGGCGTCCATGGCATCGGGATCCGGTGTGGGGGCAGGGGGTCAGCGCAGGGCGCGGGAGTGTTCGCTCAGTTGGTGGTAGGCGCGGTTGAAATAGACCAGCCCGGCGGCCGCGCCCTCCGCGGTGCCGTTGATCCGCACCTCCACCACCTCGCAATAGAGGACGCTGTGGGTGCCGACGCTGTGGATGTCGCTGATGCGGCAGTCGAAATTCACCAGCGATCCGGCCAGCGCCGGGCTGCCGGTGCGCAGCGGCGACCAGTCGGCCCGCGCGAAGCGCTCCTCCGCGGTCAGGTTGCGGTCGGAGAACACCTCCGACAGGACCTGTTGCCCGGCGCTCAGCGGGTTGACGCACAGCACCCGGTTGGCGGCGAAGGCGTCATGGACGCGCGACGACTGGTTCAGGCAGACCAGCAGGGTCGGCGGCTGGTCGGTCACGCTGCACACCGCCGTGGCGGTGAAGCCGGCCAACCCGCCGGGGCCGTCGGTGGTCACCACATTCACCGCGCCGGTCAGCATCGCCATGCCGTTGCGGAAGCCAGAGACGTCAACCATGGGGGGATCCTTCCGGGCTCAGAGGTCGAGGACGAGCGTCGCGCTCTTCGCGCGCGAGCAGCACAGCAGGATCTGGTCGTTGTCGGCCTTCTCCTCGTCGGTCAGATAGACGTCGCGGTGGTCGGGGGTGCCGTCCAGCACATTGCACAGGCAGGTGCCGCAGACGCCCTGTTCGCAGGACATCTTCACCTTGATGCCGACGCCGGCCAGCGCCTCGACGATGGTCTGGCCGGCGGCGACCTGGACGGTCTTGCCGCTGCGCTTGGCGACCACCTCGAAGGCGGTGCCACCGGTGTCGGTGATCGCCTGGAAATACTCGCGGTGGATCCGCCCGGCGGGGACGCCGAGCCGCTCCGCCCCGGCGATCACCCACTCCATGAAGCCGGTCGGGCCGCAGACATAGACGTGGGTTCCGGCGACGGCGCTGCCGAACAGCGCGTCGAGGTCGAGCCGCTGGCCGGCCGGGCCGTCGTCGGTGTGGAGCGCCACGCGGTCGCGGAACGGCGCCTCGGCCAGCTCGTCGAGGAAGGCGCAGGCGTCGCGGCTGCGCACGCAGTAATGCAGGGCGAAGCTGCGGCCCTGGTGGTGCAGGGCGTGGGCCATGGCGATCATCGGGGTGATGCCGATGCCGCCGCCGATCAGGATGGAGTGGGCGGCGTCCCCGGCCAGCGGGAACAGGTTGCGCGGCGCGCCGGCGATGACCTCCGTCCCCTCCCGCAGCCGGTCGTGAACGGCGACGGAGCCGCCGCGCGAGTTGGGATCGCGCAGGATGCCGAGCCGGTAGACCCGGCGGTCGGCCGGGTCGCCGCACAGCGAATATTGCCGCACCAGATCGGCGCCCAGATGCAGGTCGATGTGGGCGCCGGCCTCGAACGCCGGCAGGTCGCCGCCGTCCCGCCGCGCGAGGTCGAGCACGGCGACGCCGTTGCCCTGCTCGCGCCGCCGGACGACCATCAGTGTCAAGCTTTCCTCGGACATGCCCACGCTGCCTTCTGCCTCGGTTGGTCCCGCCGTCCCTGGTCGGGTCAGCGCATGAAGATGCCGCCGTTGATGTCCCAGGCGGCGCCGGTGGCGAAGCCGGCGTCGGGCGAGGCCATCTGCACGACGACGTCGGCGACGAAGCCGGGGTTGCCCAGCGTCTTCACCGGGATCATGCCGATCAGGGTGTTCAGCCGGTCCGGCGGCACCGCGGCGCGCACCGACGGCAGATCCATCGGACCGGGGGCGACCGCGTTGACGGTGACGCCCGCCGCCGCCAGCTCGCGGGCGAAGATCTTGGTCAGCGTCAGGATCCCGGCCTTGGAGGAGGCGTAGTGCGCGCCCGACGCCGTGCCGCCATTCTGCCCGGCGAGCGACGCCACATTGATGATCCGGCCATAGCCCGCCGCCGCCAGATGGGCGCCGAACACCTGGCAGCCGAGGAAGGTGCCGCGCAGGTTGACCTGGAGGACGGTGTCGAACTCCTCCGGGGTGATCTGCATGACCGGGGTCATCGGCGTCATCGCCGCGTTGTTGACCACGACGTGCAGGCCGCCCCAGCGGGTTGTGACGGCGTCCAGCGCGGCTTGGAAATCCGCCTTGCGGGTGACGTCGAGCGCCAGCGCCATCACCGTCCCGCCGGTCGGGTCGAGCTGCCCGGCGGTCTCGGCCGCCGACGCCTCGGTGATGTCGGTGACGGCCACGCGGTAGCCCGCCGCGTGCAGGCGTTGGGCGATGACGGCGCCCAACCCCTGTGCGGCGCCGGTGACGAGAGCGACCTGCTTCATCGGAAGGGCTCCTTACAGAATGTAGCCGATGCAGTGCAGCGCGTCGGTCGAGTTGATCAGCCGGACGATCTTGGCGATCAGCTTGAAGCCGCCTTCGCCGCTGCCGTCGCGCGCCAGCGTGTAGGTGACGTCGGCGGTGTAGTCGCGCAGGGTTTCCTTGCGGAACTCGCGCAGGAACTGCGCGGCGCGCACGGTGACGGTCTGCCCGTCGTCGGCCAGGATGTGGAAGCGCGACAGGCTGCGGACGGTGCGCGACACCGGCTGGGTGGAGACGGAATCGCCGCCGACCAGTCGGGCGACCCGCTTGACCCGCATCGCGTGGTCGTCGTGGGCGTAGTTGAGCCGGTCGGCGAAGTCGGTGGCGTCGGGGTCGATCGGCACGATGTACAGACCGTCCTCGCGCCACTGGGCGAGCCAGTTGTCGTAGTCGCAATGGTCCAGCAGGTCGGCCTCCCGCCACAGGAAGGCGCTGACCTCGGCAAGCAGTTGGGTGTTCATGATCGGGGGTGTCTCCGGAGGTCAGGCGGTGGTGACGGACGGCACGGCGGCGCTGGACGGCACGGCGGTGGTCGCGCACATCAGCTTTTTCCATTGCTGGTAGGCGGCGCGCATGCCGGTTTCGGCGCTGACGTCGCTGACCCGGCCGTCGGGGGTGACGCGCTCGCCGGGCAGGCCGCGGTTCAGCAGGATCCACAGGTCGGTGCCGGCGTGGGCGCCCTTCTGCACCCGCTCCCAGGCTTCCGAGTCATCGGGGGTGCCGAAGCCGAGCGGGCCCTGGAAATGTTCGTGCAGGCGCAGGCGGGCGCGGTTGCCGGCGGCGGGGCCGCCGTCCATGGTGATGACGGCGTGGTGGATCTCGGTCTCGTCGACCGACACCGGGCGCAGCACGCGGAAGAAAGCCATCGAGCAGGCGATGTTGGGGAACAGGTTCAGGTTGAAGCCCGAACCGCCGACCGCGCGCACGATGCGGCGCACCTGATCCTCGGGGTAGTCGGCGCGCAGCTCCTCGGCCAGCTCCTCGAAGCGGGCGGGGATGGGGGCGTCGAGGTTGGCCTCCAGATCGATCAGGTCGGGGATCATCACCATGACGCTGTGGCCGTTGCCGAGATCCTCGACGAAGCCGGGGCCGTTGACGAAGTCCAGCATCTGTTCGGTCTGCTTGTCGACCGTCGACAGGAACGACTTGTGGATGACCGGGAAGTGATAGCCGTCGGTCGTGTTCTCCAACTGGATCTTCCAGTTGCCGGGAAAGCGGAAGCGATGCTCGCCGGCGACCTTGATCGGGAAGCCGCCGCCCTGCTTCATGAACAGGTCCATCCATTTCTTCGCCGGGCCGAGCCAATCGGCCAGCGGCTCCTGGTCCTGCTTGAAGGTGGCGAAGACCATCCCGGCATATTCCTCGACGCGCAGGCTCTTCAGCGGGAATTCGCCCTTGTCGAGGCACTGGCCGTAGCTCTCGGGGTGCGGCACGCCGCGCAGCGAGCCGTCGAGGCCGTAGCTCCAGCCGTGATAGGGGCAGACGAAGCTGTTGGTCCGGCCCTTCTTCTCCTCGCACACGGTGGCGGCGCGGTGGCGGCAGCGGTTCAGCAGGACGTGGATCTTCTGCTTGCGGTCGCGCACCACCACCACCGGCTGGCGGCCGACATAGGTGGATTTGAAGTCGCCCGGCTCCTTCACCTCGCTGGCATGGGCGACCCAGACCCAGCAGTTGTTGAAGATGCGGTCCATCTCCTCATCGAAGATGGCGGGGTCGGTGTAGAGCGAGGTGTGGACCCGGTCGGCCCGCACCAGATCGGACAGGTCGCGGGCGCCGGGGGCTTGCGAAGCGGTGGTCATGGGGCTGGTCTTTCTGTCGTTCGGGGGGCGGCCGGGGGACGCCTATTCGGGCACCGGAACCGGATCGGGGCGGTTCCAGGCATCGACGGGGCGGCTGAACAGGTTCTCGGTGCGGAAATGGCTCATCCGCCACGCCCCGTCCGCGGCGCGGAAATCGACCGTCAGCCGGGCGGCGTTCAGATGCGACGCCCCGGCCGCGAAGGTGGAGGTCTGCAGCATGATCCAACACCCCGTCGCGAAGACCGGCGAGGCGGGCTGGATCAGCTCCGAGGTCAGGAAATGGACGTTCAGCGCGAAGTGCGACGGCTCGACCATGTATCGGGCGAACATCGCCCGCAGCGCCGGACGGCCGACGATGCGTCCGAAGGTCCGGCGGTATTTGTCGCCGATGCCCTCCCAGACGGCGTCCTCGGTGAACAGGCCGGCCAGCTCGTCGAGCGGCGTCGCCGGGCTCAGCGCGTCGCACAGCGCCATGTAGCGGTTCATGCAGGCGCGGATCGCCGCCTCCGCCTCCAGGCGGGACAGGCGGGCCCTCAGGTCGGCGATGTCGGCAGGGGTGTCGGTCATGGTCGGCGTCCGTCGGCGGCGGTTGTGTCGGGGGTTATTGCTGCGGGATCACCAGCTCGCGGCCGACACGGGCCTCGACACGGCAGTATTTCCACAGCTTGTAGGTGCCGTCGCCGACCGGGGTGGCGCGGAACAGGTTGCAGGCGGCGGTCACCGTCTCGATGTCGGGCACGTCGGCCAGCACGTAGGTCGTCCAGGGCCAGTTGGTCGACGGGCCGACCATGATCTGGTCGTCGTCCATGTTGCCCAGCACCCGCACGCCGGGCAGGGCGCCGATGCCGTTCATCATGCTGGAAAAGGCGGCCCAGACCTGCTTGGCCTCCTCGGCGGTGGCGTCGAAGAAGTTCTGGTTGACGCCGATGCAGAACAGGGTGCGCAGGGGCTTCTTGTCGGTCATCGTGGACACTCCGGTGAGAGGGGGTCAGAGGTAGCCGGGTTGCGGCGACAGGCCGAACAGCATGGCCCCGGCGTTCTGGTAGGTGACGTCGCCCATGAAGGCGTGCTGGGTGATCATCTGCGCGTCGCGCACCTGGCGGGCGAGCGGACTGCTTTCATAGACGCCGGTCATGCCGGTCAGCATCTGGGCCCGGCGCGTCACCTCGGCCGACACGCGGGTCGCGTGGGTGGAGGACAGGCGCAGCAGGCTGACCTGATGCGGCGCCGGCTCGCCGCCGGACAGCAGGACCTGCCAGACGGTGTCGATCGCCTCGTAGAACCACGAGCGGGCGGAGCGCAGGTCGGCCTCGGCCTTGGCGATGTCCAGCTGCGCGGCGACACGGTCGCCCAGCTTGGGGGCGCCGGTGACGGACTGGCGCCCGCCCATCGTCTCGACCTCGTCCAGCGCGGCCCGCGCAATGCCCAGCCCGACCACGCTCAGCACCTGGGCGGCGAAGGCCAGCGTCGGGTAGCGGTAGAGCGGCTCGTCCAGCGCCGACTTGCCGCCGCGCACGAAGGTCCAGGACTCGGGGACGATGACATCCTCGACGACCAGATCATGGCTGCCGGTGCCGAGCAGGCCGACGACGTCCCAGTTGCGTTCGACGCGGGCGGCGGCGCGCGGCATCACCGCCATCCGCGGCAGGCCGACCGTGTCGCCGTCCTTCGGCGCCACGCCGACGCCGACCACGTCGGCGCCCATGCAACCGCTGGCCCAGCTCCAGCGCCCGTTCACCTTCAACCCGCCATCGACGACCTGCGCCGGGCGCGGCGGGAAGATGCCGCCGGCGAAGACGACGTCGGGCGACCGTTCATAAAGCTGGTGCAGCGTGTCGACCGGCAGGGCCGACAGGTAGACCGCGCCGATGCCGAAGCTGGAGACCCAGCCCGCCGAGCCGTCGGCCTGGGCGATGGTTTCCACCAGCCGGCAGAACTCCGCCGGGGAGCGTTCGTCGCCACCGAAACGGCGGGCCACCAGCGCCCGGTAGACGCCGAGCGTGCGGAACCGCTCGACGATGTCCTGGGAGATGAACTGCTGCGCCTCGAATTCGGCGCGGCGGCTGCGGATCTCGGCCAGCAGGTCGCGCAGCAGGGCATCGTCGATGGGTGGTGACTGGTGCATGAGGATCTCCGTTGCGACCGGATTCATGAGGCGACCGCCGTCGCCGGAAGGGAGGCCGCCACCAGCGCCGCCACCGCGCACAGCCGCTCGTCCGCGCCCTTGGCGGCGACGAGCTGCAGGCTGACCGGGGCGCCGTCGATGGCGGGCAGCGGAATGGCGATGGCCGGGTGCCCGGACAGGTTGAAGGGCCGCACCAGCGTGGTCATGCCGACCAGCCGGCTGGTGTCGGCGGCGTTGTCGATTTGCGGCGGCGGGCCGGCCATGGTCGGCAGCGCCAGGATCGGCGTCGTTTCCAGCAGGGCGTCGACCTCGGCGGTGAAGGACGTGCGCACGGCTTCGGCGGCGTCCAGCGCATCCTGGGTGGTACGCGAGGCGGCGAGCAGCCGTTGCGCCACGTCCGGACCCACCAGCCCGCCGGCAACCAGCGACCCACAGGCCGCCCAGGTTTCGGCGTTGATGACCGACAGCCCGGCGTCGTAGGCCGCCGCCATGCCGGTCAGCCGGACCGCGCGCACCGGCAGGCCGCAGGCCTCCACCGCCCGGCGCACCGCGGCGGCGATCGCCGGATCGGCGTCCACCGCGACCAGGCCGATGGTCAGGCCGGACGGGTCCGGCAGGGTGCCGAAGCCGGGGTCGATGGCGGCCATGCAGGCGACCAGACGCTCCATCGTCGCGGCGAAGGGGCCGACGCAGTCCAGCGTCGTCCGCCCCGGCAGCACGCCCTTGCGGCTGACCCGGCCGAAGCTGGGTTTCAGCCCGAAGACGCCGCAGCAGGCGGCGGGAATCCGCACCGAACCACCGGTGTCGGTGCCCAGCGCCGCGTCGGCCAGCCCGGCGGCGACGGCGGCGGCGGACCCGCTCGACGAGCCGCCCGGCACGAAGGCGGGGAAATGCGGGTTGGTCGGGGTGCCGGCCCATTGGTTGATGCCGGTGGTGCCGAAGGCCAGCTCGTGCATCGTCGTCTTGCCGACGATGCGCCAGCCCTTGGCCAGCAGGGCCGCCACGACCTCCGCATGCTCCCCGGCGGGGGCGGTGTCGGCCAGGGCTCGGCTGCCGGCGCGGGTGGGGCAGCCGGCGATGTCGATGGTGTCCTTGATCGCGACGGTCGGCATGACGTGAGCCGGCGTGACGGAGGCCGGCACGGCACCAGCCGGCCCGCGCTGTCCGCCGACGCCGGCGATGTCCAGATTTTGCACGAAGATGGTCATGGCAACCCCTTATTCCGGCCGTGCCGGACAACCATCGCAAGCGACGCGTCCAGCGATGGGCGGGCGGCGTCGGAAGCGTGTGGCGGGTGGATGAGACGCTAAAAACCTAGCGGCAAAATACGTGAATAGTCAATTGAGTTCGGCAAAATAATTTTTGCGCGAAATGCTGAAAATGAGGGCAGGGTTTTCTGCGCTGCAACACGAACGGCGCCGGGTCCAAAGCAGCGGTTTCAGACACATAGGTTCAAGCAAATCAAAGGCTTTTCCGACATCTTGCGCGCTGCAGCAAGAAAGTTGTGGAAGCTGTTCGCTGCTGCAACATCGCTTGAAACGCTCAATAGACGGGCAGGATGGCATCAAAAAATGGGCAAAAAGCCTCGAGAAATTGATTGCACCTTCAAGGAGTTCTGGCTTAATGGGCGACAAGGACGCTGCGTTACCCGGCCAGGATCGTTGCGGTTCATCCGCCATGCCGGGATGCGCAAGACCAGCCCCTCGCGGAGGTCCGATGCCCCGGTCGCCATGAAATGCCGTCGTGCTTCCCCAATCCGTGCGCAATCCCGGCGGCTGCCGCCGTTTGCCGATCCGGTGCGGGGTTTCGACTGGCTTGGGGCTTGCTTGATTTCGGCGGAACGTCGTTCGGCCTTGCTTGGGATTCCCCCTTGGAATCCCGTGACCAGCCCATTCCCACGGAGGTTGTCGTGTTTGCAAAGAATCTTGCGGTCTCGCTGCTTCTCGGCGCCTTCATGGCCGGTGGCGCCTCGACCCAGGCGCTGGCCCAGGTGAAGATCGGCGTGGTCTCCTCCTCGACCGGTCCGATCGCGCTGGTCGGCATTCCCCAGAAGAACAGCGTGCCGCTGCTGCCCACCAGCGTCGCCGGACAGACCATCCAATACATCCCCCTCGACGACGGCAGCGATCCGACGGCGACCGTGTCGGCCTTCAAGAAGCTGATCACCGAGGACAAGGTCGACGCCATCATCGGGCCGTCGGGCTCGCCCAACGCGATGGGCGTGATCCAGTTCGTCGCCGAGGCCGGCGTGCCCATGCTGGCCCCGGTCGGCACCGCCGCCGTCGTGCTGCCGATGACCGAGCAGAAGAAATGGGTGTTCAAGACCACCCAGAACGACGACCTGATCGCCGCGGCGCTGATCGACCACATGGCGAAGACCGGCATCAAGACCGTCGGCTTCATCGGCACCGCCGATCCCTACGGCGACAACTGGCTGAAGGTGTTCGGCGAGGGCGCGGCCAAGAGGAACATCAAGCTGGTCGGCAGCGAGCGGTTCCAGCGCCAGGACACCTCGCTGACCGCGCAGGGGCTGAAGATCCTGTCGGCGGCGCCGGACGCGGTGCTGATCGCGGCGCCGGGCAGCTCCTCGGTGCTGCCGCAGATAACGCTGTACGACCAGGGCTATCGCGGCAAGATCTACCAGACCCACGGCGCGGCGCTGCCCGACTTCCTGAAGCTGGGCGGCAAGAAGGTCGAGGGTACCATCCTGGCCGCCAGCCTGATGCTGGTGCTCGATCAGGTCAGCGACAGCCACCCGTCCAAGAAGGCGGCGACCGACTATGTGGCGGCCTACGAAAAGCTGAACGGCTCCAAGCCCGCCACCTTCGGCGCCAACGTCTTCGACGCCGGCCTGCTGCTGGAGCGCGCCATCCCGGTCGCGCTGAAGGGCGGCGAACCCGGGTCGCCCGCCTTCCGCTCCGCCCTGCGCGACGCGCTGGAGCAGGTGAAGGAGCTGCCGGCGACCCAGGGCGTCTACAACCTGACCGCCGCCGACCACAGCGGCTTCGACGAGCGCGGGCGCGAGCTGATCACCGTGTCCGGCGGCAAGTGGGCGCTGGTGAAGTAAGCGCCGGGCCGAACCGCCGACCCCATCCCTACCGCCGCCGGGGCATCGTTCCGACCATGACATCCTCTCACCTTTGGCGGCGGGCCACCGTGCCCGCCCCATCCCGGCCATGCCGGAGCGGCCCCGCCGCCCCCGGCGCGGCGCACGGAGACCGGGAATGAACCTTCAGATCGTCATGCTGCTGGGACAGGACGGCCTGACCAACGGCGCCATCTACGCGCTGCTGGCCCTGTCCATCCTGCTGGTCTTCACCGTGACCCGCATCCTGCTGATCCCGCAGGGCGAATTCGTGTCCTTCGCCGCGCTGACCATGGCGGCGATGCAGGGAGGAACGCCGGTGCGGCTGGGCTGGCTGCTGCTGGCACTGGCGCTGGGCGGGGTCGTGATGGACCTCTACGCGGCCTACCGGCCCGGCGGGCGGCGGCGTTTCGCGGCGCGGGCGCTGGTCATGCCGGTCTATGCGGCGGTGCTGGCCGCGGCGACGACCCTGCTGCCGCTGGACGGCATCGGCGCGGCGGCGCAGGCGGCGCTGACGGTGGCGCTGATCGTGCCGCTGGGGCTGACGCTCTACCGTGTCTTCTACCAGCCGATCGCCGGCGCCCATTCCCTGGTGCTGCTGATCGTGTCGATCGCCGTGCACGTCGTGCTGGTCGGCGTCGGGCTGCTGATGTTCGGGCCGGAGGGCGCGCGGACGGAGCCCTTTTCCGACAGCGGCCTCCAGCTCGGCAGCGTGATGCTGAACAGCCAGACGCTGTGGGTGGTCGCGGTGTCGCTGCTGCTGATCGTGGCGCTCTACCTGTTCTTCGGCAAGAGCCTGTACGGCAAGGCGTTGCGGGCGGCGGCGGTCAACCGGCTGGGGGCGGAGCTGGTCGGCATCTCGCCGGAATTGGCGGGCAAGGCCAGCTTCGCGCTCGCCGCGCTGATCGGCAGCCTGTCGGGCATCCTGATCGCGCCGATCACCACCATCTACTTCGACTCCGGCTTCATCATCAGCCTGAAGGGCTTCGTCGGCGCCATCATCGGCGGGCTGGCGAGCTACCCGCTGGCGGCGCTGGGCGCGCTGTTCATCGGGCAGGCCGAATCCTTCTCCACCTTCTGGGCCAGCAGCTACAAGGAGGTGATCGTCTTCACGCTGATCCTTCCCGTCCTGCTCTGGCGGTCGGTGTCCCACAAAGGCGCGGAGGACGAGGAATGACCATGGCCAAGCTGTCCAACACCGCGCGCATCCTCCTGGCGCTGGTTCCGGTCCTGGCGGCGCTGCCGCTGGTGCTGCCGACCTACCAGATCACGCTGGCCAACAACATCGGCATCTTCTCGCTGGCGACGCTCGGGCTGATCCTGCTGACCGGGGTCGGCGGGATGACCAGCTTCGGGCAGGCCGCCTTCGTCGGCATCGGCGCCTACACCACCGCCTATTTCGCCGTCGGCGTCGATCTGCCGCCGGTGCTGGCCTGGCTCGGCGGGTCGCCGTGGAGCGGGCTGCTGGTCGGGCTGGCGCTGACGCTGGCGGTCGCCGCGCTGCTGGGGGCGCTGACGCTGCGGCTGTCGGGCCATTACCTGCCGCTCGGCACCATCGCCTGGGGGCTGTCGCTGTCCTACCTGTTCGGCAATCTGGAGTTCTTGGGCGGCCACACCGGCCTGTCGGGCATGCCGGCGCTGTCGCTGTTCGGCATCGCCCTGGACCGCGCCGAAGGGCTGTTCTACCTGATCTGGGCGGTGCTGCTGGTCGCCGTGCTGGTGACGCTGAACCTGCTGGATTCCCGCGAGGGCCGCGCCATCCGCGCGCTGCGCGGCGGCCAGCGCATGTCGGAATCGATGGGGGTGAACAGCTTCCGTGCCAAGATGACCGCCTTTCTGGTCGCCGCGGCCTTCGCTTCGGTCGCCGGCTGGCTCTACGCCTACACCCAGCGCTTCGTCAGCCCGGCGCCCTTCAGCCTGCAGGCCGGCATCGACTTCATGTTCATGGCGCTGATCGGCGGCGTCGGCCATGTCTGGGGCGCGGTGATCGGCGCCACCGCGGTCACCGTCCTGAAGCAGGGCTTGCAGGACTGGCTGCCGCATCTGCTGGGCCGCACCGGCAATTTCGAAAGCATCGTCTTCGGCCTGCTGATCGTCGCGCTGATGCAGTGGGCGCCGGGCGGCATCGCCGGCTGGCTGGCCGGCCGCCTCGGCTCGCACCGCCGCCGGAACGCCCCGGCGGTGCCGGCCGCGGCCGACCCGCTGCCCCGCCGCACCCTGCCCAAACCGGGCGAGCTGGTGCTGGAGGTCCAGCGCGTCACCCGCAAGTTCGGCGGCCTGACGGCCAACAACAACATCAGCTTCACCGTGAAGGCCGGCGAAATCCTCGGGGTGATCGGCCCCAACGGGGCGGGCAAGAGCACGCTGTTCAACCAGCTTTCCCGCGTCGACACGCCGACCTCCGGCGAGATCCGCTTCCGCGGCCACGCAATCAACGGGCTGACCGCCCGCGACATGGCCGGCGCCGGCCTCAGCCGGACCTTCCAGCACGTGAAGCTGCTGCCGACCATGACCGTGCTGGAGAATGTCGCCATCGGCGCCCATCGGCGCGGGACCAAGGGGGTGGTGGCCGCCGCCCTGCGGCTCGACCGCGACGAGGAGGCCCGCCTGCTGGCGGAGGCCCGGCGGCAGCTGATCCGGGTGGGCTTGGGCGACCTGCTGCACGTCGAGGCGGGCAGTCTGGCGCTCGGCCAGCAGCGCATCCTGGAGATCGCCCGCGCGCTGTGTTCGGACCCCTGCCTGTTGCTGCTGGACGAGCCGGCCGCCGGGCTGCGCCATCTGGAAAAGCAGGCGCTCGCCACCCTGCTGGAAACCCTGCGGGACGAGGGCATGGCGATCCTGCTGGTCGAGCATGACATGGACTTCGTCATGGGGCTGGTCGACCGCGTCTTCGTCATGGAGTTCGGCCAGCGCATCGCCGAGGGCCTGCCCGAAACCATCCAAACCAACCCGGCCGTCCTTGAGGCCTATCTGGGAGGCGTCGAATGAGCGGGAACGCCACCATCACCGCCGGTGCCGCGCCGTTGCTGGAAGTCCGCGATCTCTGCGTGTCCTACGGCAAGATCGAGGCACTGAGCAACGCCGCCATCCGGGTGGACCAGGGCAGGATCGTCACCGTGATCGGCCCCAACGGGGCGGGCAAGACGACGCTGCTGTCGGCCATCGCCGGCATCCTGCCGTCGCGCGGGACCATCCGCTTCGCCGGGGTCGAGGAACGCTCGCCCGCCATCGCCGACATGATCGGCCGCGGGATGGGGCTGGTGCCGGAGACCCGCGCCCTGTTCGCCACCATGAGCGTCGAGGACAATCTGCGCCTGGGCGGCTTCCGCTTCCACGCCAGGCCCCGGCGCGAGCAGGATGCGGCGCTGGAGGAGATGTACGCCCTGTTCCCCCGCCTGAAGGAGCGCCGCGCCCAGACCGCCGCGACGCTGTCGGGCGGCGAGCGGCAGATGCTGGCGCTTGCCCGCGCGCTGATGGCGCGGCCGAAGCTGCTGCTGCTCGACGAGCCCAGCCTGGGGCTGGCCCCGCTGATCGTCCGCGAAGTGTTCCGCATCATCGCCGAGCTGCGGCGTGCCGGCGTGTCGATCCTGCTGGTCGAACAGAACGCCCGCGCAGCGTTGCGCGTCGCCGACTACGCCTATGTGCTGGAACTCGGCAAGGTGGCGATGGAGGGGCCGGCCTCCACGCTCGCCCACGATCCCCGGGTGGTTGCCGCCTATCTCGGCATGGGCGGCAAGCATCAGGAGATGTTGGCGTCATGACCGACCCCTCCTGGCGCATCGGCATCGCCGGTGCGGGCGCCATCGGCACCACCCTGGCGGTGCGGCTGGCGCTGAGCGGCCACGCCGTGGGGGTGCTGGCGCGCGGGGGCACGCTCGACGTCATTCGCCGGAACGGGCTGCGGCTGACCGACCTCGACGGCACCCACGAGGTCCGGGTCGAGGCCGGCGGGCCGGGGGAGCTGGGTGAACGCGACGTGGTGTTTCTCTGCGCCAAGGCCCAGGATCTGGCGCCGCTCGCCACCGCGGCCGGCGGCATGATCGGGCCGGACACCCTGGTCGTCCCCATCGTCAACGGCATCCCCTGGTGGTATTTCGAGGGGGTGGGCGGGCGCAACGGCGGCCGGACCGTCCAGGCGGTCGACCCCGACGGCCGGTTGAAGGCGCTGCTGCCGCTCGACCGGGTGATCGGCGCCGTTGCCTTCATCACGGCGGAGCGGCTGGCCCCCGGCGTGGCGCACACCGCCAACCCGCTGCGCATGATCATCGGCGAGATCACCCACGACCGCACCGCCCGCGCCGAGCGGCTGGGCGCGGCGCTGGGCCGCTGCGGCATCGCCACCCAGGTCAGCGACCGGCTGCGCGACCCGCTGTGGACCAAGGTGATCGCCAACCTCACCTCCAACCCGCTGTCGGTCGTCGCCGGGGCCACCCTGCGCGACATCTACGGCGCGGCCGAGCTGTCGCACATCGCCCGCCAACTGCTGGACGAGGCGCTGCTGACCGCCGCGGCGCACGGCGCGCGGGTCGAGCTGGATCCCGCCGCCTTCCTGGCGATGGGGGCGGGGATGGGGGCGGTGAAGACCTCCATGCTCCAGGATTTCGAAAAGGGCCTGCCGCTGGAGCTGTCGTCGATCTGCGACGCGGTGATCGAGCTGGCCGAGCTTCACAACCTGCCGATGCCGCTGACCAAGACCATCGCCAGCCTCGCCCGTTTCAAGAGCGCGCAGGCGGCCGGCCAACCAATCCAGGAGACAGGTGCCCGATGAGCATGACCGCGATGTCCGCCGCCCGCGTCACCCAGCCCGATCGGGCTCAGCTCCGTGACGGGCAGCCCGACTGGTGCAGCGACGAGGAATGGGCGCTGCGCTGCCAGCTGGCCGATTGCTACCATCTGGTCGATTACCTCGGCTGGACGGAGACCATCTTCAACCACATCTCGGCCCGCCTGCCGGGGCCGGCGCACCATTACCTCGTCAACCCCTTCGGGCTGAACTACACCGAGGTGACGCCGGCCAACCTGCTGAAGGTCGGGCTGACCGGCGAAAAGCTGGAGCCGTCGCCCTACGACGCCAACCCCGCCGGTTTCGCCCTGCACAGCGCCATCCACGAGGCGCGCGACGACATCCATTGCGTCATCCACACCCACACCACCCAGGTGTCGGCCATCGTCCAGAAGAAGGGCGCCTTCTCGCACAACGACTTCTACGGGGCGCAGCTGTTCGGCCGGGTCGGCTATCACGCCTTCGAAGGCATCACCCTGTTCGCCGACGAGAAGCCGCGCATGCTGGAAAGCCTGGGCGACAAGCACATCCTGGTGCTGCGCAACCACGGCATCGCGGTCGGCGAGGCCAGCATCGCCAAGACGGTCTTCCTGCTGTGGACGGTGCAGCGCGCGGCGGAAATCCAGTGCCTGGCCGATTCCATGCGCGGCGAGGACACCCCGCTGTCGGACGAGGTGCGGACCAGATGCGCCGACCTGACGGCGATGCTGATCCGCGACGACGGCTTCGCCGAAAAGTTCTTCAGCGCCATGGTGCGCAAGATGCGCGCGGCGCGCGGCCCCGGCTGGTGAGCCCAAGCCGTTTGGCAAACAACCGTAGGGTTGCTACAAGTGCGGTCCGGGATCGCATCGCCCGCCCTGGCCACCCTGGCGGTGGGGCGGAGGACGGTGCCCTGCTCTTGCGGACCGCACACGGACACACGCGCACCATGGCCATCGCGAAGAAGCTGCGTCGCTACATCCCCTCCAGCGAAGAGTTCCGGTACGAGGAGTTTCCCTTCTACTGGCTCGCCCGCGTCCAGGGCGTCTATCTGCAGCACATGGAAAAGGCGCTGAAGCGGGTCGGCACCGACATTCCCAGCTGGCGTGTCCTGTTCATCCTGAAGACCCACGGCAAATCGAGCATTTCGGAGATCTCGACCCACGCCATCGTCAAGCTGTCGACGATGACGCGCATCGTCTACCGCATGAAGGCGGAGGGGCTGGTCGACACCAGCACCCACGCCGAGGACGGCCGCGTGACCGAGGTGACGATCACCCCGGCCGGCCACGACATGGTCCAGCGCATCCAGGAGGCCACCGAAAAGCTGTTCACCCGCAGCTTCGAGGGATTGACCGAGACGCAAATCTCCAAGCTGAACGCCACGCTGGAGCAGATTTACACCAATCTGGCCGAGGACTGACGGCGGGGAACGCCGTCAGCTCCGGCCGTGCAGCCGTTCGGCCAGCAGGGCGAGGTGGCCGACCACCAGTTCCTGAAGGCGCAGCGCCTCGGTCAGCACCGCCTCGTCGTCGGCCTGCGCGGCGATGTCGGAGAAGCGTTCCGCCACCCGCTCCGTCACCGCCAGCGCGGCCCGCAGCGCGTCGGTGGCGCTGGAGTGGCCGGCCGGGATGGAGCCTGCCGGGCTTGGGGCGGGCGTGATGGCGGCGGATGGTGTCACCGCCCATTGCGCGGCCTCGGCGATCCGGTCGGTCAGGGCGGCGCCGTCGGCATCGCCCAGCGCCCGCAGGCGCGCCGCGAGGCCGGCCAGCTCCGCCGCCGCGGCCGACAGCAGGGCGTCGGTCACCCGTTGCAGATCCTCCACGCTGGTCACCCGCTCGGGCTGGCCGGCACCGTGACCGCGCTCCCGGCGGAAGGCGGCGCGGCGCTCGCGCCGCAGCAGGGCGGCGTGGCGCAACTCCTCCCCGGCCAGCGACTCGGCGTTGCGGCGGACCGGCTCGGCCTCGGCGTGGGCGGCGATGTAGCTGTAGAAGGCGAAGGCCCGCTGCTCGTTCAGCACGGCCAGTGACAGCGCCTGATAGGGTGACAGGCTGGTCCGGTCGGTCAGCTCGTCCCACGAGGCGGCGATGTCCGGCGGCAGGCGCCAGACGAAGCGGCTGGGGTCGGCCTCCGGCAGGCCGAGCGACGCTCCCCAGTGCCGCACGGCCACCGCGTGGCCTTCCTCTTCCAGGATCAGCGCGCGGAAGGTGGCGGCGACACCGGTTTCGCCCCGCCGGTCCATCAGGGCGGCCAACTGGGTGTAGCGGCGCACCGCCTCCTCCTCCAGCGCCAGGGCGATGCCGAGAAGCTCGTCCGCGGTGGTGACCGGGTGCAATGGTTCGTGCGTCAGCAGCGGCATGACCGATCCCCTTCCGGCGTGTTTGAGATGACCGACCCGCGTCGGGTCGTTTTTGGCAAGGTCTTTGGAGCAGAGGCTTTTTTATCGTGCACGGATAATAATCCGCTATCGACTCCACTCGGCTTGATCGAGATCAAGACGCTCCCGGCCGCGACGCGCTTTCATCCCGGCATCGACGTCAAGGTCGGATGCGGGGACGCAGCGGTGATGCCAGGACGCTTTCATGGATGGGTACGCTCGGTCACGCTGGCCGTTGTTCTTCTGCTCGCCGGCGCGGCCGGGGCGGAGGCGGCGGGCGGCAGTACCAAGCTGCAGCAATATCTGTCTGCAGTTCAGCCGGCTGATCTGGTTCCCGGTGCCGACCGCTTCGGCGCCGTTCCACCGACCGCTCCGGTGGTGCCGGTCTACAAGGGTGACGCCCTGCTGGGCCACGCCTACCTGACCTCGGATTTCGTCAACACCACCGGCTATTCGGGCCGCCCCATCGATGTGCTGGTCGGGCTGAAGCCGGACGGCGTGGTGGCTGGCGCCAAGCTGATGGACCACCATGAGCCGATCGTCCTGATCGGCATTCCGCCCGCCCGGATCAACGGCTTCATCAACGGCTACGTCGGCAAGAACGTGCTGGAGCTGGCCTCGCAGAGCGCCGCCAGCCCGCCGGTCGACATCGTGTCGGGCGCGACGGTGACGGTGATGGTCATCGGCGACTCGATCATCCGTTCCGGCAAGAAGGTGATGCAGGCGCTGGGCAGCAGCGCCGCCGCTGAGGCCGCGCCGACGGTGAGCAAGAGCATCAACCTGTCGAAGACCGGCGTGGAGGACTGGGCGACCCTGATCGGCGACGGCTCCGTCCGCCGCCTGACGCTGACGGTCGGCGAGGTCAACGCCGCCTTCGAACGCACCGGCAAGGCTGAGGCGATCGCCCGCGCCGAGCCCGGCAATCCCGACGACACCTTCATCGACCTCTACGCCGCGCTGGTGACGATCCCGACCATCGGCCGCTCGCTGCTGGGCGACGCCGAGTACGAGACGCTGGCCGCGCGGCTGAAGCCGGGGCAGCAGGCCGTCCTGGTCGCCGGGCAGGGGCGCTATTCCTTCAAGGGCTCGGGCTATGTCCGTGGCGGCATCTTCGACCGCATCGAACTGGTGCAGCACGAGTCCTCGGTCCGCTTCCGCGACAAGATGCACAAGCGGATGGGTGGCGTCGCCGCCGCCGGCGCGCCGGATTTCCCGGAAGTGGGCCTGTTCGTCCTGCCGGACAACGCGGAGTTCGACCCGGCCGAGCCGTGGCGCCTGCAACTGCTGGTGCAGCGGGCCATTGCCGCGCTCGACAAGGTGTTCGTCACCTTCGACCTCGGCTACCAGCCGCCCGACAAGTTCCTGAAGATCGAGCGCGTCGCCGCCCCGGCGCCCACCGCGAGCCAGACCGCCGCCCCGGCTTCCGCAACGGTCGCCGCCGACCCGGTGGAGCCGGCCGAGACGGGCGAGACCCCGCTGTGGCAGCGCATCTGGCAGAACCGGCTGGTCGACATCGCCGTACTGTCCACCGCCCTGCTGCTGCTGACCGGGATCTTCTTCTTCCAGGACCAGCTGGTGCGGCGGCCGAAGCTCTACGAGCGGGTGCGGCTGGGCTTCCTGCTGTTCACGACGCTGTGGCTCGGCTGGTGGGCGACGGCGCAGCTGTCGGTCGTCAACGTCCTGACCTTCGCCAACGCGCTGCGCACCGACTTCCGCTGGGACTATTTCCTGATGGACCCGCTGGTGTTCATCCTGTGGTTCTCGGTGGCGGCGTCGCTGCTGTTCTGGGGACGCGGCGCCTTCTGCGGCTGGCTGTGCCCGTTCGGCGCCCTGCAGGAGCTGGCCTCGAAGGTGGCGAAGAAGCTCGGCATCCGCCAGATCACGGTGCCGTTCGGCCTGCACCAGCGGCTGTGGCCGATCAAGTACATGATCTTCTTGCTGCTGTTCGGCCTGTCGCTCTATTCGCTGGCGACGGCCGAGAAGGCGGCGGAGATCGAGCCGTTCAAGACCGCCATCATCCTGCATTTCGTCCGCGACTGGTGGTTCGTGCTGTTCGCGGTGGCGCTGCTGGCCGCCGGGCTGTTCATCGAGCGCTTCTTCTGCCGCTACCTCTGCCCGCTGGGGGCGGCGCTGGCGATCCCCGGCCGGATGCGGATGTTCGACTGGCTGCTGCGCTACAAGGAATGCGGCAACCCGTGCCGGCGCTGCGCCAACGAATGCCCGGTGCAGGCGATCCACCCCGACGGGGCGATCAATCCCAACGAATGCATCCAGTGCCTGCATTGCCAGGTGCTCTACCACCACGATCAGAAATGCCCGGTCGTGATCCAGAAGCGGCTGAAGCGCGAACGCCGCGAGGCCGGCGCCACCGCCGCCCCCGCTGCCGAAGCCAAGCCCCGCGCCGCCACGGCGACCGCCGATCCGGTCACCGGCACGCTGAGCCTCCGGCCGCACGGATCCTGACCGCCACCGTCTTCCCCCCATCACCGGACCCCCGTCGCCGTGGGTCCCTGTAAGCCCCCTGAACGGGGGTCATCGAAGGAGCAGAGCATGTCGAACGAGATGAATCCGGAGGGCGTCAACCGCCGTGCGCTTCTGGGTGGTACGGCCAAGGCGGCGGCGCTTGCCGGTCTCGCCGGGACCGTCGGTGGCGGTGCGGCTGGCGGGATCGCCGGAAACGCGCTGTTCGGCGCCGCTACCGCCCAGGCTGCAACCTCGCAGCCCGGCAACCAGAGCACCGAGGTGAAGCCCGGCGACCTCGACGAGTATTACGCCTTCCATTCCGGCGGGCATTCCGGCGAGGTCCGCATCCTGGGCCTGCCGTCGATGCGCGAGCTGATGCGTATTCCGGTGTTCAACCGCTGCTCCGCCACCGGTTGGGGTCTGACCAACGAGAGCCGGAAGATCCTGACCGAGCACATGCTGCCGGAAACCAAGAAGTTCCTGGCGTCGCGCGGTGGCATCTACCTGAACGGCGACGCCCACCACCCGCACATGTCCTTCACCGACGGCACCTATGACGGCCGTTACATCTTCATCAACGACAAGGCCAACACCCGCGTCGCGCGCATCCGCTGCGACATCATGAAGACCGACACGATCATCGAGATCCCGAACGCCGCCGCCATCCACGGTCTGCGCCCGCAGCGCTACCCGCGCACCGGCTACGTCTTCGCCAACGGCGAACAGCGCGTGCCGACCCCCAACGACGGCCGCGACCTGACCAACCCGAAGAAGTACAAGTCGCACTTCACCGCGGTCGACGGCGACACGATGAAGATCGCTTGGCAGGTCTGGGTCGACGGCAACCTGGACAACACCGACGCCGACTATCAGGGCAAATACGCCTTCTCCACCTGCTACGACTCCGAAGAGGGCGTCACCGCGGCGGAGATGACCAGCGCCGAGCAGGACTGGATCGTCGTCTTCAACCTGAAGCGCATCGAAGAGGCGGTGAAGGCCGGCAAGGTCGAGGTGGTGAACGGTGTGCCGGTGGTCGACGGCCGTCACGGCAGCGCCTACACCCGCTACATCCCGGTGCCCGCCAACCCGCACGGCATCAACGCCGCTCCCGACGGCATCCACGTCACCGTGAACGGCAAGCTGTCGCCGACCGTCACCGTGTTCGACGTGCGCCTGCTGGACGACCTGTTCGACGACAAGATCAAGCCGCGCGACGTCGTCGTCGCCGAGCCGCAGCTCGGCCTCGGCCCGTTGCACACCGCCTATGACGGCCGCGGCAACGCCTACACCACGCTGTTCCTCGACAGCCAGCTGGTGAAGTGGAACATCGACAAGGCCCGCCGGGCGTTCAAGGGCGAGAAGGTCGACCCGATCGTCCAGAAGCTGGACGTCCACTACCAGCCCGGCCACAACCACACCTCGATGGGCGAGACCAAGGAAGCCGACGGCAAGTGGCTGATCTCGCTGAACAAGTTCTCCAAGGACCGCTTCCTCAACGTCGGCCCGCTGAAGCCGGAGAACGACCAGCTGATCGACATCTCCGGCGACGTGATGAAGCTGGTGCATGACGGCCCCACCTTCGCCGAGCCGCACGACACGCTGATCGTCCACCGGTCCAAGGTGAACCCGAAGTCGGTCTACGACCGCAACGACCCGATGTGGGAAGAGGCCCGGCAGCAGGCGAAGAAGGACGGTGTCTCGCTGGAGGAGGACGCCAAGGTCATCCGCGACGGCAAGAAGGTGCGCGTCTACATGTGGCTGCGCGCGCCGACCTTCGGCCTGGAGGACTTCACGGTCAAGCAGGGCGACGAGGTCACCATCTATGCGACCAACATGGATGACATCGACGACCTGACCCATGGCTTCAGCGTCACCAACCACGGCATCTGCATGGAAGTCGGACCGCAGGCCACCGCGTCGGTGACCTTCACCGCTGACCGGCCGGGCGTGCACTGGTACTATTGCCAGTGGTTCTGCCACGCGCTGCACATGGAGATGGCCGGCCGCATGATCGTCGAGCCGTCGTCCACCTGAGTCCATCTCCCCTAACCCCCCCTCTCCCCCTGGGGAGAGGGTCGGGGTGAGGGGGAACTCTCAACCAAAGGTCCCGCCATGCGTTTCCCCACCGCGACAGTCCTTGCCACCGCCCTCGCCCTGGCGTCCGGTCCGCTGGCTGCCGCCACGGTGACGGTGGCGCCCGGCGGGCTGGCGGCGGCGCTGGACGCGGCGGCGCCGGGGGACACGCTGGTGCTGGCCGCCGGCGTCCATCCCGGTCCGCTGACGGTCCGCACCCCGGTCACCCTGACCGGGGAACCGGGGGCGGTGATCGACGGCCGCGGCGAGGCCAGCACCCTGACCGTGCTTGCCCCGGACGTCACGGTGCGAGGCCTTGAGATCCGCAACTCCGGCCTCAGCCTGATCGACCAGAACGCCGGGATCTTCCTGGGCAAGGAGGCGCGCGGTGCGACGGTCGAGGACAACCGGCTGCGCGACAATTTGATCGGCGTCTATGTCTGGGGCGCCGCCGACAGCCTGGTCCGCCGCAACGACATCGTCGGCCGCACCGACCTGCGCGTGTCGGAGCGCGGCAACGGCATCCAGCTGTGGAACGCGCCGGGGACCCGCGTGCTCGACAACAGCGTGCGCGAGGGGCGCGATGGGCTGTTCACCACCTCGTCCCGCAAGAACGTCTTCTCCGGCAACCGGTTCGAGCATGTTCGGTTCGCCGTCCATTACATGTACACGAACGACTCCGAGCTGACCGACAACGTCTCGATCGGCAACACCGTCGGCTACGCGGTGATGTCGTCCCACAATCTGGTGATCCGCAACAACCGCTCCCGGGCCGACCGCGAGCATGGGCTGATGCTGAACAACGCCAACGGCTCGCGCATCGAAGGCAACGTGATCGAGGGCCGCTTCGCGACCGGCGAGGGCGAGGCGGCGGAGACCGTCGTCGACGCCGACATCCCGCGCGACAGCGAATCGGTTGGCGACCGGCTGCGCAGCGGCACCTGGAAATGCGTCTTCATCTACAACGCCAACAAGAACCGCTTCACCGGCAACCGGTTCGAGGGCTGCGAGATCGGCGTGCACTTCACCGCCGGGTCGGAGCGCAACAGCCTGACCGGCAACGCCTTCATCGGCAACCGCACCCAGGTCAAGTATGTCGGCACCCGCTTCCTCGACTGGTCGGAGAACGGGCGCGGCAACTACTGGTCGGACAACGCCGCCTTCGACCTGAACGGCGACGGCGTCGCCGACGAACCCTACCGGCCCAATGACGTGGTCGACCGCGTGATGTGGGCGTACCCGGCGGCCAAGCTGCTGATGAACAGCCCCGGCGTCCAGGTGATCCGCTGGGCCCAGAAGCAATTTCCGTCGCTGCATCCCGGCGGCGTGATCGACAGCGCCCCCCTGATGACCCCGCCGCCTGTGGCGGCGGGCATCCGGACGGCCGAAAGGACACAGCCATGACCGAGGCCACCATCCGCGTTGAAAACGTGACCAAACGCTACGGCGAGACCGAGGCGGTGCGCGGAGTCGACCTGACGATGGCGCCGGGCGAATGCGTGGCGATGGTCGGCCACAACGGCGCCGGCAAAAGCTCGCTGATCAAGCTGATGCTGGGATTGACCACGCCGACCTCCGGCCGCATCCGCCTGCTGGGCGGCGATCCGTCCAGCGCCGCCGCCTCGCACATCCGCCGGCAGGTCGGCTTCCTGCCCGAGAACGTCGCCTTCCATCCCAACATGACCGGGCGCGAGACGCTGGACTTCTACGCCCGGCTGAAGGGCGCGCCACGCCGCGACAACGACGCCCTGTTCGAGCGGGTCGGGCTGGAGCCCGCCGCCGTCAAGCGCCGCGTCGGCACCTACTCCAAGGGCATGCGCCAGCGTCTGGCCCTGGCCCAGGCGCTGCTCGGCGGCCCGAAGGTGCTGTTCCTCGACGAGCCGACCACCGGCCTCGACCCGGCGCTGCGCCAGAGCTTCTACGCCATCGTCGCCGCCCTGCGCGACGCCGGCACCACGGTGCTGCTGTGCAGCCATGCCCTGACCGAGCTGGAGGGGCAGGCCGACCGCGTCGTGGTGATGAACCGCGGCCGCAAGGTCGCCGACGGGTCGCTCGCCACCCTGCGCAGCCTCGCCCGGCTGCCGGTGCGCATCCGCCTGACCCTGCCGACCGACGACATCGCCGACCTCGCCCGTCGCGTCGGCGAGGGCGCGGCGCTGACCCGCCTGGCCGGTGGCGTGGTCGAGCTGGCCTGCGCCAACGACGACAAGGTCGATCTGGTCCGCCGCATCGCCTGCGACGGCCCCGCCGTCGACGACATCGAGATCGTCCAGCCCAGCCTGGACGAGATGTACGCCCACTTCCTGCGCCGGGAGGCTGCGGAATGAACACGCTGCTCATCATCGCCTCCAAGGAGGTGCGCGAGGCCGTCCGCAACCGCTGGGTCGTCGCCACCACCCTGCTGATGGCGGCGCTCGCCCTGACGCTGAGCTTCCTGGGGGCGGCCCCGACCGGCACGGTCGGCGTCGGCCCGGTGGAGGTCACCATCGTCAGCCTGTCGAGCCTGACCATCTTCCTGCTGCCGCTGATCGCCCTGCTGCTGTCCTTCGACGCGGTGGTGGGGGAGATCGACCGCGGCACCATGACCCTGCTGCTGTCCTACCCGGTGGCGCGCTGGCAGGTGCTGTTCGGCAAGTTCCTGGGCCACGCCGCGGTGATCGCGCTGGCGACCGTGGTCGGCTATGGCGCCGCCGGCGTGGCGCTGGCGAGCGGCGGGACGCCGATCGCGGAGGAAAGCTGGCGCGCCTTCGCCTCGATGATCGGGTCGAGCGTGCTGCTGGGCGCGGCCTTCACCGCGCTCGGCTACCTCGCCTCCACCCTGGTGCGCGACCGCGGCACGGCGGCGGGCATCGCGGTGGCGATCTGGCTGGGCTTCGTGCTGCTCTACGACATGGCGCTGCTCGGCATGCTGGTCGCCGGCGGCGGCAGCGGCATCGGCGTCGAGGCGCTGAACTGGCTGCTGCTCGCCAACCCGGCCGACGCCTACCGCCTGTTCAACCTGACCGGCTTCAAGAGCGTCAGCGCCTTCGCCGGAACCGCCGGGCTGGCGGCCCACGCCAACGTCTCGGTCCCGCTGCTGCTGGCCGTGCTGGCCGCCTGGGTGGCGGCCCCGCTGGCGCTCGCCACCGCCCTCTTTTCGAGGAAGCAGATCTGATGCGAACCCTCATCGTCACCCGCGCGGCGCTGCTCGCCACTGCCCTGCTGCTGCCGCTGTCCGCCTGCAAGCAGGAGCGGGCGGAGGTCGCCCCGCCGCCGCCCGTCGCGCTGACCGCCGACGCGGTCGGTCACTATTGCGGCATGGTCCTCGCCGACCATCCCGGCCCGAAGGGGCAAATCCTGGTGGCGGGCGAGGCACGGCCGATCTGGCTGTCGTCGGTGCGCGACACCTTCGCCTTCACCATGCTGCCGGAAGAGCCGAAGGACATCCGCGCCATCTACGTCACCGACATGGGCAAGGCCGCCGACCCGGCGTCGCCCAACCTGTCGGCCTGGGTGGAGGCGCGGCGGGCCTGGTACGTGCTGGGCAGCCGCCAGCGTGGTGGCATGGGCGACGCGGAGCCCTTCCCCTTCGCCGAGGAAGCGGCGGCGCGGGGCTTCGCCGCGGTGAACGGCGGAACGGTGGTGCGCTTCGCCGACGTGCATGAGGACCAGATCCTGACGCCGCCGGCCTCCGCAGCGCTGGCCGAGGAGCCGCCACCGTCGGGCCATGACGGGCATGGCCAGGGAGTCCACTGATGATCGCGCCCTTCTCCCGCCGTCGTTTTCTCGCCATCGGCGCCGCGGCCGCCGGACTGTCGCTGCTGCCCGCCGCCCTGCGGGCGGATGGCGTGCCGCTTCGCACGTGGCGCGGCGTGGCGCTGGGGGCGGACGCCAGTCTGACCATCGCCCATCCCGACCCGGCCGAGGCCGACCGCCTGATCGCGCTCAGCCTGGAGGAGGTGGCGCGGCTGGAGCGGGTGTTCAGCCTGTACCAGGCCGACAGCGCCCTCCGCCGGCTCAACCGCGACGGTGCGCTCGACGGGCCACCGACCGATCTGGTGCGCCTGCTGGCCGAGACGGTGGCGGTCGCCCACGCCACCGGCGGCGCCTTCGACCCGACGGTGCAGCCGCTGTGGCAGCTCTACGCCGGGCATTTCGACCGGCCCGGCGCCGATCCCGCCGGTCCTCCGGCCGCCGCGGTGCGGGCGGCGCGCGAGTTGGTCGATGTCCGGGCGCTGCGGGTCGACCCCGAGCGCATCGGTTTCGCCCGGCGCGGCATGGCGGTGACGCTCAACGGCATCGCCCAAGGCTACATCACCGACCGGGTGGCCGAGCGGCTGAAGGCGGAGGGGATGGGGCGCGTGCTGGTCGACATGGGCGAGCTGCGCGCGCTCGGCCATCATCCGTCGGGCCGGCCCTGGACGGTCGGGCTGACCGATCCGACTGCGCCCGAGCGCACGGCGGAAACGGTGGGGTTGGCGGACCGCGCGCTGGCGACCTCCGGCGGCTACGGCACCCAATTCGATCCGGCCGGCCGCTTCACCCACCTGTTCGACCCGGCAAGCGGCGCCTGCGCCGCGCAGTGGTTGGCGGTGACGGTCGAGGCCGCCGACGCCACCACCGCCGACGCCCTGTCCACTGCCCTGTCGGTGGTGCCGGAGGACCGGGTGCCGGGCATCCTCGCCGCCTATCCGGGCGTCACCGCCCGTTTCACCCACCGCGACGGCCGCGTCCTGCGGCTGCCGGCCTGATCCTCGTCACTCTCTGATCGAAAGTTTGGGACATCGTCATGGGAAGCTTCAGCCTGTTGCATTGGACCGTCGTTCTGCTGATCGTCCTGCTGCTGTTCGGCGCCGGCAAGCTGCCGAGCGTGATGGGCGATTTTGCCAAGGGCATCAAGTCCTTCAAGGCCGGCCTGAAGGACGACGGCGACGACCAGAAGCACATCGCCTGACGCTCCGCCGGGCCTGCCGGCGGCGCCGCTCAGATCCGGACGCGCTGCTGCACGCTGTCCGCCAGTGCCGAAAGCTGCCGCGCCGGTGTGGAGCCGATCAGCAGGGCGGCATGGTCGCGGCCCGACCAGAAGGCGATCCTCAGGCCTTGCCGTTCCTCCTGCGCCACACCGGCCGGGGCACCGGGCCGGCGCAGGATGCACAGCGCCAGCGGCCCGGTCCGCGGGTCGAGATAGGCGATCTGGGCCAATGGCTGTCCATCATAGGCCAGGATCTGGGCGCGCCGGAACTCAGCCCCGGCGATGGCCACCGCCTCCGGTGTCAGGGACAGGCCGAGCTGGTGGTTGAGCACGGACAGTTGGGCCGTCTGCTGGTCATGGTCCGGTGCCGTGCCCTCCAGGGTCGCGGGCGTGTAGAGCGCCATGTACTGCGCGACCACCGTCCGCCAGCGGCGTTCCTCGTCGTCATCCCCCTCGCGGTCGCGCAGGGCGAGCCACAGCCGGTCGCCGACCACGCCGACCGCCAGCGAGGCCGCCAACGCGCCGAACAGACGGCGGCGCGGCAGGGCCCGCGGCGGCTCTTGCACCGATGGCGGGGCGATGCCGGCCAGCATGCGCTGCAACGCGGCCTCCGGCGCGGTGTCGAGCAGGGGCTGGAAGGCGTCGCGGTAGGGCAGGCTGGCGCGGGACAGGAACTCGACCCGTTCGGCAACCGTCGGGTCGTGCTCCATCCGCGCGATCAGGCGGGCCTCGTCCTCCGGGCCCAGTTGGCCGTCGATGAAGGCGGTCAGTTCCTCATCCGACGGCTGTGCGGTTGGTGTCGGGGTGTCGTCGGTCATCGTGCCACTCCTTCGGCCGTCGCCTGTGCAAGCTTGGCCCGGGCGGCGGCCAGCCGGCTCATCACCGTCCCGATCGGGATGTCGAGGATCGTCGCGACCTCGCGATAGGACAGTTCCTCGACATAGGCCAGGAACACGGCGGTGCGCTGCGCCTCCGGCAGGTCGTTGACCCGCCGCAACAGCTGGTTCGCCATCACACGGGACTCGGCCGCCTGCGCGCCGTCGATCTCCAGGATCGTCTCGGCCTCCACGAATCCCTGGCCGAGGCGGACACGCCGGGAGCGGACCTCGTTCAGCCAGATCGAATTCAGGATGGCGAACAGCCAGTTGTCGAGCCGCGAGCCCGGCTTGAACTGCGCGTGCCGTTCCAGCGCCCGCAGGCAGGTCTGCTGCACCAAATCGTCGGCCACGTCGCGCTGGCGCGACAGGACCAGCCCATAGCGCCAGAGACGCGCCAGATTGGCGGACAGCCCTTGCCTGACCTCTGCTTCGCTGGCGATGGTGCCGCCTCCCGTGACCGGTGCCCGGCCGGCCGCGCGCGCCGCCGGCCGTGACCAACCATACGCCGGACCGGCATCCTGGAGGATAGCCATGTTCCGTCTTCCCCAAGGGTGAGGGCAGGGCCGACGCGCCGCGGCGTGCCGGCCCCGTCGGCCGTCTATTCAGCCCTTGGCGGGGGCGCCGATGGCCTCCTTCAGGTCCTGATACTCCTCGCAACCGGTGCCGCAGATCGCCTGGATGGCGGCCAGCTGTTCACGGGCGAGGTCGAGGCGGCCCTTGATGACATAGGCTTCGCCCAGATATTCGCGGACCTTGGCGTAGGAAGGATCGGCGGCGACGGAGCGCAGGTAGTAGGAAATGCCCTCGTCGGTCCGGCCCAGCTTGCGGGTGGCGTAGCCGCGGTAGTTCAGGACCACCGGGTCGTTCTGGTTCTTCACCGTGTCGAGGACGGCCAACGCCTCCTGATGACGGTCGGCCTTCGCCAGCGAGTAGGCGTAGGCGGCGAGGTCGGCGTCGCTGAGGTTGGCGCTGCTCTGCTTCACACAGGTCTTGGTCTTCTTGTCATAGACCTCGCCGGCCTTGCAGGTCGGGGTGGTGTCGCTGTCGCTGCCGAGCGCGAAGGCCGGGGCGGAGCACAGCAGCCCGGCGCCGAGGTTGGCGGCGAGCAGCGAGACGAACAGGGCGTTGCGGGTGGTCATGAGCGGTTTCCTGGCGGCTTGGGATGGGAAAGCGCGCGGAGAACACCCGAGGTCGGCGCCCTATTCGGACCGCATCGAAAATTTTCCGGGCTGCTCCCGCTCGTCGCCACTCGGCCGCTTGAAGGGGCCGGGTGGCGGCGCTGGCTTGTGATCGCTGTCCGCGTCGGTGCGACGCCCACACGCGCCCGCCGAGTCGGCCTACGGGTCAGCCGCGCGGATTATCTTGGTTGAGATCAATGCGGAAAATGCAATTATACAACGGCATCATGGTGGCGTGTGATGACCGCCCCGTGCCATGGGTCATCGGGGAAAAGGCATATAAGTTGAAATTTAGGACGGTTGATAATACTGTTCGTCGCACACGCATTCATAACATCCAGCGGCCACAAATCCCGACCCACGGATGACGATTGAAACCACATCCCTCTTTAGGAGAATTGCATGACAGCCATGGTCAGGAGAGCCGCCGCCGCGATTGCCAGGACGGTGGGGGCCGCCGCCGTCGCATTGTGCGCGCTCAGCGCCACGCCGGCGCTGGCGGACGGCTGCGTCGCACCGAAGGAATGGTTCTCCCAGCCGGTGACGATGCCCGACCCGATGGCCTTCAAGCCGGATGCCAGCAACTGCGACTTCCATCTGTGGTCCTGGCAGATGTTCCTCTGGCTGATGGAGCCGGATGCCAAGACCGGCCTCCTGCGGTTCGAGACCTTTCCCGGTCCGGAAAGCCTGACGCCGACCGCCTCCACCGGGGTCACGCCGGGAGCGCTGCTGCCGGGGCTGAAGCTGACCGACAGCAAGGCGATCAACGAGTATCTGCAGGCCGGGCCGGACGGCATCCTGGTCGACCAGAATGGTCGCATCGTCTATTACTCGATGTACATCAACGATGTGTTCAGCGGCTTCTTCGCCAGGAACAACCTGACCAGCGCCGCCAACATCCTGGCGCTCGATCCCAACACGCCGTTCCCGCCCGGCACCCTGTCGCTGAAGGCGGCCTGGAAGATCGTCGGCGCCGGTGACAACCCGGCGGGCTTCTACAGCCGCAAGGCCAAGATCAACCCGCTGGTCAAGAAGGACGGCAAGTTCGTCATCGACCCGTCGCGGACGGAAGAGGTGACGGTGGCGCTGGTCGGCTTCCACATCGCCGGCACCGTCGCCAACCATGCCGAAATGATCTGGGCGTCGTTCGAGCACAACGACAACGCCCCCGACGTCGCCAACCTGTCCGGCGTGCAGCCGGCCGACGTGGTGTCCGAGCGGAACTGGACCTTCTACAAGGCCAAGACCCCGTTCAAGGACTGCAACGTGAACCCGGCCGGCTCGCCCACCCAGACGTTGGACGAGGCGACCCAGCGGATGTCGCCGGTCACCCAGGTCTGCCGCCTCTACCCCTACGGCAGCGGCCCCGACAAGCAGGCCAACGCCGACAACATCAAGTCGCTGAACGCCTCGGTCCAGTCGCAGGACGCGGGCGTGTGGAAGAACTATTTCGAGCTGGGCTCGACCTGGTTCAACACCAACAAGAGCGACGGGGGCGGCGAACCGCTTCAGCCCAACTGCAACTTCCAGCCGGGATCGCTGCGCTGCGGCGTCGTCATCACCGGTTCCACCCACCTGTCCAACAGCGTGATCGAGACCTTCACCCAGTCGCAGAGCACGATGGACAGCTGCTTCAGCTGCCACCACACCCTGCAGCGCTTCCCCGCCGACCCGTCCCAGAACCCGCTGCCCGGCAAGGACGCCAACATCAGCCACATCTTCAACAACCTGTATTTCCGCCTTCAACAGAAGTGACCGGGACGGTCAGCCGGCATTCCAGGCAATCGGGATTCTTGGGGAGAGACAGTCATGAGCAGCAGCATTTTCCGCGTTCATCCGGCGGTGGGCATCGCGCGCGTCGGCAACAGCCCCGAATATTATCTGGCGCCGGAGACGGCGGCCGGTGAGCCGGTCGGCAGCGACGGGCTGATGGGCGGCCTGCCGATCAAGGCGGGGACGGAGGACACCGGCATCACCGACGCCGACTTCCGCGACGCCGACCAGAAGGTCAAGCGGCAGGCGGCCCGTTTCCGCATCTACCAGTACCCGGCCGACAGCGCCGCCGCCTACCCCAACGGCCAGGGGACCGAGGTCACGCTGAACAGCATGGTCGACGGCAAGAGGGTGGTCGACATCGTCTGGACGGTCCATCTCGCCAACAAGAAGCTGAACAACTACGCGATCAACGATTTTGGGCTGGACGGCTACACCCCGCCGGCCCTGCCGGCAATCCGCAACCAGAACTACAGCAACACGCCCAACGACCTGAACGACCCGACCCGCCGGACCGAACTGGTGATCGATCCGGGACCGCGGGCGGTTTCGGCCGCCCGGATGGCCGGCGCGCCGGTCGCCTTCGACGCCGCGACGCCGGCGACCTGCGCCGACGCGAACGGCGAGATCGTCCCGGTCCCGGCCTACCCCAAGAGCTTCCCCGCCGACCATCACGCGCTGTACGAACCGCTCGGCCCCCTCGACAGCCTGGGCGACGTCGTGGTTGAACCGGAGACCGGCCGGCTGATCGTCGCCGGCGGCTTCGGCAAGACGGCCGGCGT
This sequence comes from Azospirillum sp. TSO35-2, assembly GCF_003116095.1. GTDB lineage: Bacteria > Pseudomonadota > Alphaproteobacteria > Azospirillales > Azospirillaceae > Azospirillum. Next base: position 682,652 of record NZ_LGRA01000008.1, on the reverse strand, counting down.
CCTCACCGACGGCAACCCGCCGCCGCTGAACGAGGCGACCGAGAACGGGCTGTGGTTCGACGACACCTCCGACGGGCCGGTCGACGCGGTGCTGGTGCTGCGCGACGAGGCGACCGGAGCCTACAGCCGGCTGGCGGTGCATGGCGCCTGGGTCGTCACCGGCGATCCCGGCTACGCCCCGCAGACCCGCAACGTGGTGTCGGCCTGGGACGACGTGTTCGACGTCTGGGTGCGGTCGCTGAACCTGCTGCCCGCGCTGTATGACGGCGGCGGCTTCAACACCGGCTACCGGCCGTCCTTCAGCGACGACGTGCTGCCGATCTTCCACGCGGCGATGCTGCAGCGCTGGAACACCAACCTGCCGCAGGGCGCCATCAAGGCGCACACGATGATCGGGTCGATCAAGCCGACCGACGATCCCACCATGAAGATCCCCGACCTGACCCGGCTGATCCGCAACCCCAACGGCAGCGCGGAGGAAATCCAGACCGGTTCGCCGCTGATGCCGCTGTCGCTCGGCGACATGCAGAAGAGCTTCCTGACGGTCAGCCAGACCCAGTATTTCTTCCTGACGCAGTGGCACGCCAAGGCCTACCAGCCCGGCCCCGGCCCGGCGCTGGGTCCCGGCGAGCGGCTCGACTACGTCTCGCTGGCCAACTGCCTGGGCGGACGCTACAGCCCGGGCATCGAGGTGTCCTTCCCGGTGCGCGACACCCACCTCTACGCCACCGACTGGCGGACGTCGGGCTGCGGCCCGTTCCGCATCAACGCCAAGCCGCTGGACTACGCCACGGCGGTGGCCGACCGGCCCTTCCTGACCGCCGGCTACACCCCGCAGCGCGACGCGATGGTGGAGCCGGGCGACGTGTCGAAGTTCATGTCGGTGCCCTGGCACACCGACTACAACTCGTGCGCCGTGCATCTGCCCGACCCCAACCCCAACCTGCCGACCGGCGGCACCAACCCCGACGGCACGCCGACCAGCTACCCGAACAACACGCTGTTCTGGTCCTGGCCGGCGGAGCGGCCGGTGCAGGTCCATCCGGCCCGGCTGTGCCGCTACGACGCGGACGCCGGCACCTGGACCCTGGGCGGCCAGACCTTCTCGGTGCGCGGCGACGGGACGGCGACCGACTATCCCGCCAACGCCGGCCGCTACCAGTCCTACAGCGACTATGTGAAGAACTGGCACCGGGTGGGCTTCGTCATCCAGGGCACCCAGATCGCCAGCGGCGACAAGCCGTCCTACGGTCCCGACCTGTTCCTGGAGGTGCAGAGCCTGTTCACCGAGGATGGGCCGCTGGTGCAGCCCTGGCCGACCGCCAACGTCCCGGCGGCGCCCGTCGCCCCGGCCACCTGATCGCGGCGATGCCGGTTCCGGACCGGGTGGCCGTCGCCATCATCGGCGGCGGCGTCGCCGGCTGCGCCACGGCCATCGCCCTGGCGCAGCGCGGCGTGCGCGACGCCGTGATCGTGGAGGCGGGGCACACCCCCGCCTTCCGGGTCGGGGAAACCGTGCCTCCCGCCACCGGGCTGCTGCTCCGCCAGCTCGGGCTGTGGGAGGCGTTCACCGCCCAGGGGCACGAGCCCTGTCCCGGCAGCGCCGCCAGTTGGGGCAAGGCGGAGCTGGGCCACAACGACTTCCTGTTCGACCCGCACGGGCACGGCTGGCACCTCGACCGCGCCCGCTTCGACGGCATGGTGGCGGAGCGGACGCAGGCCATGGGCGTGCCGCTGCGGCGCGACCTGCGGCTTGCCGGCGTGGAGCCGCGGACGGGCGGTGGCTTCGCCCTGACGCTGGCCCCGGCGGCGGGTGACGAACGCACTTTGCGGGCCGATGTCCTGGTCGACGCCAGCGGGGTGGCAGCCGGTGCGGCCCGGCGGCTGGGGGTCGCCCGCAACGAGGTCGATTGCCTGACCGTCGTCTACGCGCTTCTCGACCTGGAGCGCCCCGGCGCCATCGCCGCCCAGACCCTGCTGGAGGGGGCGGAGGCCGGCTGGTGGTACGCCGCCAAGCTGCCGCAGGACCGGCTGATCGTGGCGCTGTCGACCGACCGGCAGGAGGTGGCGGAGCGTGGCCTGACCGATCCCGCCGCCTGGACCGCCGCCCTGCGGGCCACCCGCCATGTCGCGGCCCTGCTCGACCGCGCCGGCACGCCGGCCCGACCGCCGGTCCTGCGGACCGTCGCCGCCCCTTCCGCGATCCTGAGCCGGGTCGCCGGGCCGGGCTGGCTGGCGGTCGGCGACGCCGCGTCCAGCTACGACCCGATCACCGCGCAGGGCATCATCAAGGCGCTGACCGACGGCGCCGCCGCCGGGCAGGCGGTGGCGGAGACGCTCGGCGGTGCCGGGGAGGCGCCGCTGCTGGCCTACCAGGACGGTGTCTTCGCGCGCTTCACCGACTACCTGCGCCTGCGCCAGCATCTCTACGGCCGGGAAGACCGCTGGCCCGACGCCGGATTCTGGCGGCGGCGGCCGTTGGTGTAGGCAGCGCCGTCAGAAGGCGGCGGAGGCGGTCCCCGGCGGCATCAGCGGGCAGCCGCAGGCCGGGCAGGTCGTCCGTTGCAGCAGCTTGACCAGACGGTCGTCGGACAGCGGCATGCCGAGCGTCCGCTCGATCGTCGCGATCTGGCGCTTGTGGTCGAGCGACGCGCCGCAGGCATTGTCCAGCATGGCGCCGTAATCCGACGAGGATTGCGCGGTGAAGGCCTGCGCCGTCGTGCCCGCCGCCAGACAGACCCCGGCCGCGGCGAGACCGTACAGCACATCCCGGCGCCGCAAGCCCGCCGGTCGCATCTCCGTATCCATGTCCCGTCCTCTGCCCCGTGATGGTTGATGGTCCGACCTTCGAAGCGATGAAGAACGTTATAACATAGCATTGGAGGCCGCAAGACGGGTGCATACGGCAAGAAAGATATGTTATACCGTTACACATTAGGGACGAGGCACCGGGGCGATTGATGAGCATCGACGACAGCGACGTCAATGACGCGGGCGATTCCGCCGCGTTTGTAAATGCCTTGGCCCTGGTGCGCGGCCTGTGGAGCCAGCCGGACATCCCGGAAAGCGTCATCGCCTGGGCCATGATGATCGAAGCGGTGGACCGGCTGACCGCTCTGCATGGGCGGGCGCGCATGGGGCGCCTGCTCGAAGGTCTGGTCCGGGAGATGTACGGCCCGCCCTCGCCCCGCGTCCTGCAATGAACCGGATCGCCGGGCGGGAGGGGGGACCTCCCGCCCGGCGCGGGGTTCAGGAGGCCGGGGCCAGCGCCTTGGTGAACTGGGCCAGGTTGTGGCGCATCATGCCGATGTAGGTCGACGCCGGCCCGCCCGCCGCCGACAGCGCGTCGGAATAGACCCGGCCGCCGATGCGGGCGCCGGTTTCGCGGGTGATCTGCTCCAGCAGGCGTGGATCGGCGATGGTTTCGACGAAGACCGCCTTGATCTTCTCCTTCTTGATCTGGCGGATCATCCTGGCGATGTCGCCGGCCGAGGCCTCGGCGTCGGTGGACAGGCCGACCGGGGCCAGGAAGGTCACGCCGTAGGCCTTGCCGTAATAGCCGAAGGCGTCGTGCGAGGTGACGATCTTGCGGTCCTTGCGCGGGATCGGCGCCAGCGCCGCCTTGATCTCGGCCTCCACCGCGTCGAGCTTGGCCCGGTAGGCGGCGTGGTTGGCGCGCAGGGCATCGGCCTTGGCCGGATCGACGGCGATGAGGCCCTTCAGGATGTTGTCGGCGTAGAGTTTGGCGTTGGCGACCGATTGCCAGGCGTGCGGGTCGTGGCCGCCATGCTCCTCCTCGCCGGCGATCGGCGTGATGCCGGCGCTGGTGACGGTGACCGGCCCCTTGTAGCCCGACGCCTTGACCAGACGGTCGATCCAGCCCTCCATCCCCAGCCCGTTGACGACGACGAGCTTGGCGGCACCCAGCGCGCGGGCGTCGGCCGGGGTCGGTTCGTAGACGTGGGCATCGCCATCGGGGCCGACCAGGGTGGTCACCGCGACCTCGTCGCCGCCGATCTGGCGGACCATGTCGCCGAGGATGGTGAAGGTGGCGACCACCGTCACCGGCTCGGCCAGGGCCGGCAGCGCGACGAGCGCCAGCGCCGCCGCCAGCGCGGCGGCGAATCTGCGTTTCATGGGTGGGTCTCCTTGGGAAAACGCTGTTGGTCAGGCGGTCAGGTGCCGGCCGGGGAACCAGCGCGTCCGCAGGCTGCCGACCGGCCCGAGGGCGAGCGACAGCAGGTGGACGGTTCCGGCGACCAGCACGATCGCCGGTCCCGACGGCAGGTTGAGGTGGAAGGACAGCAGCAGCCCGCCGACGCCCGAGGCGAAGGCGATGGTCATCGCGGTCAGCGCCAGGGTGGCGACCCGCTCCGCCCAGAAGCGCGCGGAGGCCGCCGGCAGCATCATCAGCCCGACCGCCATCAGCGTGCCGAGCGCCTGGAAGCCGCCGACGAGGTTGAGGACCACCAGCACCAGGAAGATCAGGTGGCAGGCCGCGCCCAGCCGGCTGCCCAGCCCGCCGCCGGCCGACCCGCCGCGAGCCGACCCGCCGACCGCGCGCAGGAAACCGGGGTCGAAGCACTCCACCACCAGCGGGCGGTAGAGCAGCGCCAGCGTCAGCAGCGTGACGGTCGCGATGCCGGCGACCAGCAGCAGGCCGCCGTCGTCCACCGCCAGGATGGTGCCGAACAGCACATGCATCAGGTCGACGTTGCTGCCGCGCAGCGACACGATCAGCACCCCGCCGGCCAGCGAGATCAGGTAGAAGGCGGCGAAGCTGGCATCCTCGCGCAGGGTCGTGACCCGCGACACCAGCCCGGCGAGCAGCGCCACCGCCAGCCCGGCGAGAAAGCCGCCGATGCTCATCGCCCACAGGGACAGGCCGGCGGCCAGGAAGCCGATGGCGGCGCCGGGCAGCACGGCGTGGGACATGGCGTCGCCCATCAGGCTCATCCGCCGCAGCACCAGCAGCACCCCCACCGGGCCGCAGCCCAGCGACAGGGCCAGACAGGCGGCCAGCGCCCGGCGCATGAAGGCGAACTCCAGGAAGGGACCGGCAAGCGCGTCGAAGGCGGTCATGACGCGGCCCTCCGGCAGGGGGCGGCGCTGTCGTCCCACGCCTCGGCCATCGCGCGGGCGCGGTCGAGGTTGGCGGCGGTCAGCGTGTCGGCGGTGCGGCCCCAGGCGATCGGCTCGCGCGCCAGCAACAGCGTGTCGGGGAAATGGGCGCGGACCTGCTCCAGGTCGTGCAGCACGGCGACCACGGTGCGCCGCTCGCCATGCCAGCGCCGCACGACGTCGAGCAGGTCGGCGGTGGTCCGCGCGTCGATGGCGGTGAAGGGCTCGTCGAGCAGGATCAGGCGGGCGTCCTGCACCAGCATGCGGGCGAACAGCACGCGCTGGAACTGGCCGGCCGACAGGGCGGCGATCGGGCGCCGCTCGAAACCGGACAGGCCGACCGCCGCCAGCGCCTCCTCCGCCTGCCGGGTCAGGGCGCGGCCGACGGCGCGGAACAGGCCGACCCGGCGCCAGTGGCCGAGCAGCACGGTGTCGAGCACGTCGATGGGGAAATCGCGCTCCACCTCGGCCTGCTGCGGCAGGTAGGCGATGTCGCCGGCGCCGAGGCCATGCAGGGTCACCCGCCCGCCGAACGGCGCCAGGGCGCCGACGACCGCCTTCAGCAGCGTGCTCTTGCCGGCGCCGTTCGGGCCGACCACCGCGGTGAGCGAGCCGTCGCGGAAGCCGCCGGACAGGTGATGGACCGCCGGATGCCGCCGGTAGCCCAGCGTCAGGTCGGTCAGGCGGACCAGCGTCTCCGCCGCTGCATCGGGGAATGCCGGGGTCAATCCACGGCCCCCCAATCCAGCGCCCAGGCCACGGTCAGCCACAGGCCGACGCACAGCAGGGCGGCGACGGCGACCCGCGCCAGGGCGGAGGCGGCCAGCGGCGAGCGGGGGCGTGCGCGGACGGAAAGGGTGGGAAGGCTGTGCATGCGGCCTCTGAGGACGGAGGAACCGCATAAGTAATGTTATATCATTACGTTTCGTGCAAGCGCGAAATGGCGCCACCGGTCCTGTGGCCGGACCGCAAGGGGCTTGTCAGCGCAGCGCCGCGAGACGTTCGTCGACAAAGACCCGGAGCGCGTCGGCGACCTGCTCCACCACCGGGGCCCAATCGCCCGGCTCGGTCTGGTGGAACAGGCGCATGGTCGGGTACCAGGGGGTGGTCTGGCGTCCGGTCAGCCAGCGCCAGCACCCGTCGAAACGCGACAGCACCCACACCGGCTTGCCCAGCGCGCCCGCCAGATGCGCCACCGAGGTGTCGACGCAGATGACGAGGTCCAGGGTGGCGATCAGCGCCGCGGTGTCGGCGAAGTCGTTCACCGCGTCCATCAGGTCGACCACCGCCATGCCCGGCGGCGGCCTGCGCGCCTGCTCGCCCGCCGCCCCCTTCTGCAGGCTGAAGAAGACGGCGCCGGGCACCGCGGCCAGGGGGGCCAGCCGCGCCAGCGTCATGCTGCGTCGCTGATCCGTCGCGTTGGCGTGGAGCATGTGGGGCCGCGGATCGCCCGCCCACACCAGACCGATGCGGATCCCGCCATGGACCGGATTCCGCCGCTGCCACGTTTCCACGTCGGCCGGGTCGGCGGCAAGGTACGGAGTGTCCGCCGGGATCGTCTCCAGCGTCGTGCCGAAGGCGCCCGGCAGGCTCAGCAGCGGGGTGTGGATGTCGAAATCCGCGACCGGGTCGTTGATGGCGTGCACCGACGCGATGCCGGGCATGCGCTCCAAGAGACGGACCAGCCCCGGCTGGGCGACCAGCATCACCCGCGCCCCGCGCTGGGCAAGCATCGGCGCGTAGCGCACGAAATGCAGGGTGTCGCCGTGACCCTGCTCGGCGTAGACCAGGATGGTCCGGCCGTCCAGCGGCTCCCCCTGCCAGCGCGGGCGGGACAGGCTCGGCAGCGGAAGCTGGCCGGTGCGCCACCGCCACTCGTACTGCTCCCAGCCCTCCGCCAGGGCGCCGGCCTTCAGCAGAGTCAGCGACAGGTTGAAGTGGGCGTCCGCATTCTCGGCGCTGCGGGCCAGGACCTGACGAAAGCAGCGCTGCGCCGCGTCGAGTTCGTTGCGGGACAGGTGCACGATGCCGAGATTGTTGCCGGCCGCGACGTTGCCCGGCGCAAGGCGCAGGGCGCGTCGGCACTCGGTCTCGGCCTCGTCATAGTCGGCCATCCGCGTGGCGCGGGTGCGGATCGCGTGGCCGAGATTGGCGTAGGCGTCGGGGTGATCCGGCTTCAGCGCGATCGCCTGGCGGTAGCGGGCGCGGGCGGCGGCGGCGTCCCCCAGTTCCCACAGCGCGTTGGCCAGATTGTTGTGAGGGCTTGGATAATCGGGCCGCAGCAGCATGGCCCGGCGGTAGAGCGGCTTCGCCGCCGCGAACCGCTTCTGCATCAGACAGGCGCTGCCCAGCCCGTTCAAAGCCTCCGGATGCTCGGGCTTCAGCGCGATGACGCGCCGGTAGAACAGCTCCGCCGTGGCGAGATCCTGCCGCTGGATGTGGAGGTCGCCCAGCGCCTGGGGGTGATCGATGTTGAGCGGCTCCATGCGCATAGCGCGGCGCAGGGTGGTCTCGACCGTGCCGGCGTCGCCGGACCCGCGCGCAACCCGGCTCAGGTGGCTGATGGCTTCCGCATGGTCGGGCTGAAGCACCAGCACCCGGCGGTAGAGCGCTTGCGCCTCGGTGAAACGGCCGAGGTCGAGCAGGGCGTGGGCAAGGTTGAGCGCACTCTCGATCCGCTCCGGCGCCAGGAGGATGGCGCGGCGGCCGCTGGTGTGCGCTTGGTCCGGCTGCCCGAGGAGTTGCAGGGCGCGGGCGAGGTTGATGACCGGCTCGGCGTAGTCCGGGCGCAACGCCACCGCCCGGCGGTAGCTGGCCGCCGCCGCCGCCATGTCGCCCTGCGTGCGCAGCCCCTCGCCGACGCTGTTGTGGTATTCGGCGCGGTCGCGCGTCACCTGCAACGCCCGGTCGAACAGCGCCCGCGCGCCGGCTTCCCGCTGCGATTGCAGCTCGGTCAGGCCCAGCAGGTGCCAGCCGTCGGCGTGGGCCGGTTCGAGGGCGAGCAACGCGTGATAGATCCCGGCCGCCTCGGTCAGGCGACCGCCGCGGTGGGAGGTGATGCCGCTCTTGAGAAGGCTGCCGGTGGGGGGGCTGGCGGGCCATCCCGGCTGCGCGTGACCGGTCCCCGGCGTCTCGCTGCTCGCGTTCAAAGCGGTGTGTTCCCAGGCAAACCCAAACGACGGCCATCGGCCAGGACGCAAAGACTAGCGTGCCCAGGCTTAACCTTTTGCTAATCGAAACCCGCCGGCGGCCCGGATCACACCAGCCCATCCAGCGGGCGGCGGCCGGCGACGACCGCCTGCAGCTCGGCGGACAGGGCGGCGACGACGCTGGTCCAGTCCCCCGGGGCCGGCTGGCGGAACAGCCTTGCCGTCGGGTACCAGGGGCTGTCCGTCCGTCCTTCCATCCAGCGCCAGTCGGCGGCGAACGGCAGCATGATCCAGACCGGCCGTCCCAGCGCGCCGGCTAGATGCGCCGGCGCCGTGCAGGAGGTGATGACCAGGTCGAGGCCGGCCATGATCGCCGCCGTGTCGGCGAAGTCGTGGATCTCGGCACCGAGGTCGGTGGCGTTCCCGGCCAACCCACGCCCCACGAGGTCCCGCCGCCCGTCCCCCACCTGCAGGCAGACCATGTGCACGCCCGGCAGGTCGAGCAGCGGCGCGACGGCGGCAAAGCGCGGCGACCGCCGATGATCGCCGTCGAAGGCGGGGTTGCCGGCCCACACCAGCCCGACCTTGAGGCCGGCGGCGCCGGACAGCCGCGCGCGCCACGCCGCCGCATCCTCCGGCGCGGGGTGCAGATAGGGGATGCCGCCGGGCACGCTGCCGCGGTCGGTGCCCAGCAGGTGCGGCAGGCTCAGCAGGGGGACCCAGGCGTCGACCCCCGCCACCCGTTCCCCCTCCAGCGCCACCCGGCGCACCCCCTCGGCGCGCGTCATCAGGCGCTTCAGCGCCGGCGAGCAGAGCAGGGTCAGCGCACCGCCGCCGCGTTCCACCAGCTTGGCGTAGCGGACGAACTGGATGGTGTCGCCTTCGCCCTGCTCGGCGACCGCCAGCAGGGAGAGGCCGTCCAGCGACCCGCCCTGCCAGCGGGGAACGGGGGTGTCGAGCGCGGGCGGCGGCAGCGGCGCGACCGCATGCCGCTGCTCGTACCAGCCGAACCCGGCGCGCAGCTCGCCCCGGCGCAGCAGCGCGAAGCCGAGATTCTTGGCCGCCTCCGCCAGATGGGGGGCCAGCGCCAGCGCCTGACGGAAACAGGCCTCCGCCCTGGCGCTGTGGCCGGCCTCGAACAGGATGGCGCCGAGGTTGCACAGGGCGTTGGCGTGGCGGGGCGCCAGACACAACGCGCGCTTGAGCGCCGCGACCGCCTCGACGTCGCGGTGGGTTCGGCGGAGTTGGCTGCCGAAATTGGACCAGAGTTCGGCATGGCCGGGGTCGACCGCCAGTCCGCGGCGGAAGCAGCGCGCGGCCAGGGCACCGTGCCCAAGCTGGCCCGCCAGGGTGCCCAGGTTGCCGTGGATCGGGCCATGCGCCGGGAAACGCGCGGCCGCCCGGGCGAACGCCGCGAAGGCCGCCGTCCGGTCGCCCTTTTGCGAGGCGAGCAGGCCGGCCAGGAACTCCGGGCTTTGCTGGGGGGCCGTCGCCGGGTCGTCGGGGAGGGCGGGCATGGGCTTTCCGTCGTCGGGGTGCCACCGGTTGGCGTCCCGCCATCCTAGCCGGGACGGGCGCGGCCGCAAGATGGTCCCATCGGTGGGCCTCCTGCTGTAGAGTGGCGCCGCGCGCCCCTTGCGCCGCTTTTCCGACCCGTCGAGTTCCCGCGTGATGCCAGACGCTCCAACCGGTGCCCAGGCCGGTGCCCAGGCCGCCCTTCGCCGGGCGATCGACGCCCATCGGCAGGGGCGCCTTGCCGAGGCGATGCGCGGCTATGCCGGACTGCTGTGCCTGACCCCGGACGACCCGGGGGTGGTGCTGCTGATCGCATTGGCCGAGGCGCAGGACGGTGGCTCCGTCCGCTGGCTGCCCAGGGTCGCCCGTCTGTCCACCGGCGATGCCGCCTTCGAACGGCTGCGCGAGGTCATGCTGTCGGTGACCGCGCAGCGGCTCTCGGTCCAACTGGAGAACGGGGCGGTCGATCAGGCCGGCGCGGCGCTCGCCCGGCTGGTGGCGGCTCTGCCGCCGCACCGTGCCCTGCTGCGCATCCTGGCGCTGGCCCGCTTCATCCAGGGCGCCGACGCCGAGGCCGGAGCGTTGCTCGCCCAGGCGTCCGGCTTGGCCGGTGCCGCCCCGGTGCCGGAGGCCGGGCTGGAGCGCGCCCTGCGCGCGCTGGAGCGGCGGCGCGAGGATCATGACGTCGTCGGCACCGTGGTGATCCCGGCCTATCGCGTGGAGGATTGCATCGGGCGTGCCCTCGACAGCGTGGACGCCGCGGTGCGCTGTTACCGGCAGGCCAGCGGCAACCGGCACGCCCGCGTCCATCTCTGCGTGGTCGACGACCACTCGCCGGACGGCACCGTCGAGGTGGTCCGGGAATGGTCGCGGGCCCATCCCGACCACAGCCTGTCGCTGATCGCCAACAGCCGCAACGGCGGGGCGGGGCGGTCGCGCAATCTCGGGGCGTCCTTGGCGATGGGGCCGTATCTGTGGTTCCTCGACGCCGACGACTGGTTCCTCGACCGCCATCTCTGGGTGACGGCGACGGCGCTCGACCGCCATCCGGACATCGGCTTCGTGCGCACCGGCATCCGCTTCGACCGCATCGACCGCGACATCACCCCGGTCTGGCGCGCGGCCTCCGAAGCGACCTACCCCTGCAATCTGGCGGTGCGCCGCGCCTGCCACGACCTGATCGGCGGCTTCCCCGACGAGGAGCCGTTCAATCCCGCCGGACCGGAGGACGTCGCCTACAGCCGAGCCCTGCAAAGCCTGTTCGCCGGGGCGAAGACCGCCGAACCGACGGTGTGCTACACGCTTCGCGACGGGAATGTCCTCGACCGGCTGAAGGCGGACATGCTGACCGGCCGCCCGCCCGGCCAGGGGGCGCCGCCGGAACCCGTCCACATGGCGGCGGAGCTTCTGATCCGCCGCCGGCTCTACGCCCTGGAGGCCAAGCGCGGGCTGCGCTGGGACGGCCCGCCGATTCTCCCCGACCGGGGCGGGCGGATGATCGAGCTGTGATGGCGGGGCAGGGGGTGGCCCCAAACCCGGTGAATGTCCTGGCCGACGCGCACCGGACGCTCGGAAGCGGCCGGATCGACGTCGCCGCGGCGCTGTTCCGCCGCTTCGCCGCGCTCTGCCCCGGGGAGCCGGCGGGTCCGCTCGGCCTCGGTCACGTCGCGCTGCGGCGTGGGGCGCTCGGTCCCGCCATCGCGCTGTTCGCCCGTGCCGCGGCGCTGGCGCCCGACCTCGGCCGGGTCGTTCTGGATCTCGGCCGGCTCTGCGCCCATGACGGCCAGCCCGACCGGGCCGCCACGGCGCTGCGCGCGGCGCTGGCGCTCGCCCCCGGCAGCGTCGAGGGGTGGAGCGCGCTCGCCATGGCGATCCACGCCGCGCAGGGACCGGCGGCGTCGGTCGCGGCGTTCCGGCGATTAGCGCGCCTGCTGCCGGACGTGGCATCCGCCCACGTCAACCTGGGCAACGTGCTGTTCGACGCCGGTCGCTGGCCGCCGGCCGAGGCGAGCTTGCGGCTCGCCCTGGCGCTGGAACCGGCGCGCGGCTATGCGCTGTTTCAACTCGGCCGGGTGGCGCGGCGGACCGGCCGGGCGGCGGCGGCCTGCCGGCTCCTCGACCGGGCGGCCCGGCTGGAGCCGGCGGACTCGCCCGCCATGGCCGAGATCGGGGCGGAATTGGCTCTGGCGCTGCGGGACTGCGGCCGGTGGGAGGGTGTCATCCGCCACGGCCGGCGGGCGGCGGCGCTGATCCCGGAGCGTTACGACGTTCACCTGGTGCTCGGCGCCGCGGCCGAGGCTGAAGGCCGGACCGCCGAGGCGCTCACCGCGTATGAGCGCGCGGTGCGCTGCCACCCCGGCTTCGGCGAGGCGTTCACCCGGCGCGCCACCCTGCACCTGCGGCAGAGCTGGCGCGCGCCGCCGCCGCGTCCCGCGGCCGGTCGTCCCGGCCGGCGCCTTGCCGCGACGGAGCTGGGGTGCAACGGCCGGTTCGGCAACCAGCTGCTGCAATACGGTGTCCTGCACCTCTACGCCGCCCGCCACGACCTGGATCTGGAGGTGCCGGACTGGGTGGGGCGGTATCTGTACGATTGCGACGACCCGCTGCCCGGCACGCCCCTTCCCCGTGTCTCGGAAGAGGACCATGACTTCTTCGCCGCGCTGTCGGACGCGGCGCCGGTCCGGGCGGAGTGCGACGTCACCGGCTATTTCTGCCGCCACACCGCCCCGCTGGCGCCCCACCGGGCGGAGTTCCGCGCGCTCTTCGTCCCTGGCCGGCATCTGTGGCCGCGGGCCGCCGCGATCGAGCACCGTTTGCGGGCGCGGGGACGGACGGTCGTCGCGCTGCATCTGCGGCGCGGTGACTATGGCTGGGGGCGGTTCTGGATCGCGCCGGAGGCGTGGTACCGGGAATGGCTGGAACGGCTGTGGCCCGAGCTGGACGCGCCCGTCCTCTATCTGGCGACCGACGCGCCGGAGCTGGCCGGCGCCTTCGCCCCGTTCGCCCCGATCCTCGCGCCCGATCTCGGCGAGCCGCTGGCCGGCGCCGAGTTCTTCACCGATTTCCACGCGCTGTGCGTCGCCGACGTGGTGGCGATCTCCAACAGCACCTTTTCCTTCGCGGCCAGCCTGCTGAACCGGACCGCCCGGCGGTTCGTGCGCCCGGACCGCGACCGCGGCGCGCTGGTGCCCTACGATCCCTGGGACGCCGAGATTCTGCTCTGAACCAGCGCCTCCAGCGCGCCCGGCAGGTCGGTGAAGCGGTCGATCACGCGGTCGGCGGGCAGGTCGGCCGGGTCGCCTTGCGGGTAGCCGTAGGACACGGCGATCGACAACAGCCCGGCGGCGCGGGCGGCGGCCACGTCGTTGGGACCGTCGCCCACCATCGCCGCTCCGGCGGGCGGTCGTCCAAGCGCCGCGAGAACCGCCAGCAGCGGCTCCGGCGCCGGCTTGCGCTGGGGCAGGCTGTCGCCGCCGACGATGGCGCCGAAGACCGGCAGCAGCCCGAGGTCGGCCAACAGGGTGCGGGTGATCGCCAGCGGTTTGTTGGTGCACAGGCCGATGGGGTGGCCGGCGCCGGCCAGCCGATCCAGCGTCTCCGGCACGCCCGGATAGACGCAGGCCGGATCGGCGGGCAGGGCGGCGTAGAGGTCGAGGAAGCGCGCCAGCGCCGCCCCGCTCTCCGCCGCCGGCAGGGCCCCCCCGGTGGCGGCGAAGCCGCGCGCCACCAGCCGGGGGGCGCCGTCGCCGATGAAGCTGCGGACCATGGCGTCCGTCACCGCCCGCCGCCCCCACTCGCCGAGCAGGCGGTTGAGGGCGAGGCCGAGGTCGGGCGCGCTGTCGATCAGCGTGCCGTCCAGGTCGAAGATCACCGGCGCCGGCATGGCATCCCCCACCATCAGGCCGGTGCCAGAACCACTGGCGGCACCGGGGACCGCCGTTCGATCGCGGCGAAGTCGATGGCGGCGGCGCGCGCCGCCATGCGCTCCAGCGGCAGCGGGGTGATGCGCTCCGCCTGGCCGGCCGATCCGAACGCCTCGAAGCGGTCGCGGCAGAGCTCGCGGGCGGCCTTGGTCGCTTCGGCCAGGAACTTGCGCGGGTCGAACTCCTCGGCCCGCGTCATCATCACGCGGCGCAGGCTGCCGCTCATGGCGAGGCGGATGTCGGTGTCGATGTTGACCTTGCGCACCCCGTTGCGGATGCCCTCCTGGATCTCGGCGACCGGCACGCCGTAGGTTTCCCGGATGCTGCCGCCGTGGGCGCGGATGATCTCCAGCCACTCCTGCGGCACGCAGGACGAGCCGTGCATCACCAGATGGGTGTCGGGGATGCGCTCGTGGATGGCGCGGATGCGGTCGATGGCGAGCACGTCGCCGGTCGGCCGCCGGGTGAACTTGTAGGCGCCATGGCTGGTGCCGATGGCGATGGCGAGCGCGTCCACCCCGGTCTGCCGCACGAAATCGGCCGCCTGTTCCGGATCGGTCAGCAGCTGGTCGCGCGACAGGGTGCCGGCGGCGCCGGAGCCGTCCTCCTCGCCCGCCCGGCCGGTTTCCAGCGAGCCGAGGCAGCCCAGCTCTCCCTCCACCGACACGCCGACGGCGTGGGCCTGCTCGACCACCCGCCGGGTGACCTGGACGTTGTAGTCGTAGGTGGCGGGCGTCTTCATGTCCTCCAGCAGCGAGCCGTCCATCATCACGCTGGTGAAGCCGGAGCGGATGGCCTGCTGGCAGACGGTCGGGCTGGCGCCGTGGTCCTGGTGCAGGCAGACCGGGATGTGCGGCCACATCTCTACCGCCGCCTGCACCAGATGGCGCAGGAACGGCTCGCCGGCGTATTTGCGCGCCCCGGCGGAGGCCTGGAGGATCACCGGGCTGGCGCAGTCGTCCGCCGCCTGCATGATCGCCTGGATCTGTTCCATGTTGTTGATGTTGAAGGCCGGCACGCCGTAGTCGTGCTCGGCGGCGTGGTCGAGGAGCTGGCGAAGGGAGATCAGGGCCATCGGAACGCCTCCGGATCAGGACAGGGAGGAACGGGGGATGCAAAGCGCCTGCGCGCGCTCCGCCACCGCCTCGGCGGTGATGCCGAAATGGCGGTAGAGGTCGCCGGCGGGCGCCGACTCGCCGTAACGGTCGAGGCCGACGACGGCGCCGGTCAGCCCGGTGTAGCGGTGCCACAGCCCGGTCGCTCCGGCCTCCACCGCCAGCCGGGGCACATCGTCGGGCAGCACCGCCCTGCGCCATGCCGGGTCCTGCCGGTCGAAGGCCTCGCAGCAGGGCATCGACACCACGCGGGCGCCGATCCCGCGTCCGGCGAGCAGCCGCCGGGCCTCCATCGCGATGGCGACCTCCGACCCGGTGGCGATCAGCACGACGTCGGGTCCATCCGCATCCGCCAGCGGATAGCCGCCGCGGGCGGCGGCGTGCGCCCGGTCGCTGTCCGCCAACGCCGGCAGGCTCTGGCGCGACAGCAGCAGGGCGGTCGGGCCGTCGGCCCGCTCGACCGCGGCGCGCCAGGCGACCGCGGTTTCCAGCGCGTCGCACGGGCGCCAGACGTCGAGGTTGGGCATCAGCCGCAGGCTGGCGGCGTGCTCGACCGGCTGGTGGGTGGGGCCGTCCTCGCCCAGGCCGATGCTGTCGTGGGTGAAGACGTAGACCACCCGCAGGCCCATCAGGGCGGACAGGCGCAAACCGTTGCGGGCGTAGTCGGAAAAGACCAGGAAGGTGCCGCCGAAGGGCAGGAAGCCGCCGTGCAGCGCCATCCCGTTCATCAGCGCGGTCATGCCGAACTCGCGCACGCCGTAATGGCGGTGGCGCTCGCCGCAGCCCGGCCAGTCGGTGAGGTTGGAGCCGGTGAGGTCCGCCGAGCCGCCGAGCATCTCCGGCAGCAGGGCCGCCAGCGCCTGGATCGACTGCTGCGACGCCTTGCGCGTGGCGATGGCGTCGGTCCGCTCCGCCACCCCGGCGATCCAGGCGTCGGCCGCCTGGGCGAAGCCGTCCGGCAGGTCGTCGCGCATCCGCCGGCGGAACTCGGCCGCGGCCTGCGGGTGGGCGTCGGCGTAGCGGTCGAAGCGGGCCTGCCAGTCGGCCTGGGCCGTGGCACCGCGGCCGCGGGCGTCCCAGGCGGCGCGCACGTCGTCCGGCACCTCGAACGGCGGCGCCGTCCAGCCGAGCGTGGCCTTGGCCGCCGCGGCCTCGGTGGCGCCGAGCGGCGCGCCGTGTACCTCGTGCGTCCCGGCCCGGCTGGGGGAGCCATAGCCGATCACCGTCTTGCAGCAGACCAGGGTCGGCTTGCCGCCGGGTTGCAACGCTTGCGCGATGGCGGCGTCCAGGGCTTGCGGGGCATGGCCGTCGACGTCGCGGATCACCCGCCAGCCATAGGCCTCGAACCGCTGCGGCGTGTCGTCGGTGAACCAGCCGGAGACCGGGCCGTCGATCGAGATGCCGTTGTCGTCGTAGAACACCACCAGCTTTTCCAGCCCGAGCGAGCCGGCCAGCGAGCAGGCCTCGTGGCTGATCCCCTCCATCAGGCAGCCGTCGCCGACGAAGCAGAAGGTGCGGTGGTCGACGATCCGGTGTCCCGGCCGGTTGAACTCGGTCGCCAGCAGCCGTTCCGCCAGCGCCATGCCGACGGCGTTGGCGATGCCCTGGCCCAGCGGCCCGGTGGTGGTTTCCACCCCCGGCGTGACGCCGTATTCGGGATGCCCCGGCGTGCGGGAGCCCAACTGCCGGAACCGCCGCAACTCATCCATGGGAAGGTCGTAGCCGGTCAGGTGGAGCAGGGCGTAGAGCAGCATGGAACCATGCCCGTTCGACAGCACGAAGCGGTCGCGGTCGGGCCACAGCGGGTCGGCCGGGTTGTGGCGCAGATGGTGCCGCCACAGCGCCTCCGCGATGTCGGCCATGCCCATCGGCATGCCGGGGTGTCCGGAGTTCGCGGCCTCCACCGCGTCGATGGCCAGCACGCGCAGCGCGTTCGCCAGCATGCGGCGTTCGGGGCCGTGCCTGGAGATCAGGTCGGCCGGCGGCACGGCAAGGGGGTCCTGTTCGCGGACCTCGACGGTCGCGATCATGCTCGCGGTCATGGTTGGTGTCCTCCCCGGTGTTGGTGTTCGGGCGTCCCTCAGAACGCCTTCTTCTTGCGGTCGGCGAGTTGCCAGATCATCGGCGTGAAGATCAGCTGCATGGCGAGCGCCATCTTGTCGCCCGGGCAGACGATGGTGTTGGGGCGCGTCATGAAGCTGTCCTTCAGCATCGACAGCAGATAGGGGAAGTCGATCCCCTTCGGCCGGGTGAAGCGGATGACCAGCATGCTCTCGTCCGAGGTCGGGATGTCGCGGGCGATGAAGGGATTGCTGGTGTCCACCGTCGGCACGCGCTGGAAATTGACGTCGGTGCTGCTGAACTGCGGGCAGATGTACTTCACGTAGTCCGGCATGCGGCGCAGGATGGTGTCGACGATCGCCTCCTCCGAATAGCCGCGCAGGTTGCGGTCGCGGTGGATCTTCTGGATCCACTCCAGGTTCACGATCGGCACGACGCCGATCTTCAGGTCGGCGTGGCGGGCGATGTCGACGGTGTCGGTGCGCACGCAGCCGTGCAGGCCCTCGTAGAACAGCAGGTCGGTGTCCGGCTCGATGGTTTCCCAGGGGGTGAAGGTGCCGGGCTCCTGGCCGTAGGGCTCGGCCTCCTTCTCGTCGTGCAGGTATTTGCGGCTGCGGCCGCTGCCGGTTTCGCCATAGCTGCGGAACAGGTCCTCCAGCTCCTCGAACAGGTTCGCGTCGGGGCCGAAATGGCTGAAGGTGGAGTGGCGGCTCTCCTGCGCCTCCTGGACCTTGGCGCGCATCTCCTTGCGGTCGTAGCGGTGGAAGCTGTCGCCTTCGACGATGGCGGCGCTGATGCCCTCGCGGCGGAAAATCTGCTGGAAGGTGCGGGTGACGGTGGTCGTTCCCGCTCCCGAGGAGCCGGTGACGACGATGATCGGATGCCGGGCTGACATGGGACGGCCCTCCTCAGGCCAGGGTGGCGGATTCGGGCGTCAGGAACAGCGAGCGGGTGCCGAACAGCGGGGCGTGGAATCTCAAATCCTCGCCGCGGTCGTAGGCCGCGTGGTAGGCGGCCAGCCGCTCCACCTCCGTCTTGGATCCCAGGATCACCGGCACCCGCTGGTGCAGGCTCTGCGGCTGGATGTCGAGGATGCGCTCGCGCCCGGTGCTGGCCGCGCCGCCCGCCTGCTCCACCAGCATGGCGACCGGGTTCGCCTCGTAGAGCAGGCGCAGCCGGCCCGGCTTGTGCGAGGGACGGGCGTCGCGCGGGTAGAGGAAGACGCCGCCGCGGATCAGGATGCGGTAGACCTCTGCCACCAGCGAGGCGATCCAGCGCATGTTGAAATCCGCCTCGCGCGGGCCGGAGCTGCCCTTGATGCACTCCTCGACGTAGAGGCGCACCGGCGGTTCCCAGAAGCGTTCGTTGGAGCTGTTGATGGCGAACTCGCAGACCCGGTCGGGAATGCGCATGTCGGGGTGGGTCAGGGTGTAGGCGCCGATCTCGCGGTCGAGCGTGAAGCCGTGCACGCCCTTGCCGAGGGTCGCGATGATCATGTCCGTCGGTCCGTAGAGGGCGAAGCCCGCCGCCACCTGCTGCGTGCCGGGCTGGAGGAAATGCTCCACCTCCGGCTCCTCGACGCCGTCGGGCGCCTTGAGGATGGAGAAGATGGTGCCCACCGTCAGGTTGACGTCGACGTTCGACGAGCCGTCCAGCGGGTCGAAGGTCAGCAGGTAACGGCCGCGCGGATACTCCTGGGGGATGCGATAGGGCTCCTCCATCTCCTCCGACGCCATGCCGCAGAGCTTGCCGCCGTATTCGCAGGTGCGCAGCATGATGTCGTTGGCGATCAGGTCCAGCGGCTTCTGAACCTCGCCGTGGACGTTGACGCCGGGGGTGGGGACCGGGGCGGCGGGCTGGCCGGCGGGCGGCTTCAGCGCGCCGCGGGCGACCGCGCTGGCGATGAACTTGCACGCGGTCTGGACGTCGTTGAGCAAGGCCGTCAGGTCGGTGTCGGGGCCGCCGTGGCGGCGCTGGTCCTCGATGATGAATTTGCTGAAGGTCGTGCGACGGTGTGGCATAGCGGTCCCCCTCTCTCGTTGTTGTGCGGCCGGCTTTTTGCCAGTCTGCCTTTTGTGGATCCGCGTCTCGCGGAACTACTGGGTGAAGACGCGGCTCTTGCGGATGTCCTCCTCGGTGATGGTCAGCAGCTCGCGGGTGCCGATGGCGGTCCCGCGCGCCTCGAACAGACGGTTGGCCTGGCGCAGGCGGGCGCGGTCGAGCGCGTTGCGGATGGAGCGGGCGTTGGCGAAGCGCGGCTGGGCCATGCGCTGGGTGATGTAGTCGCCCATCGCCCGCTCGGCCTCCGGGGCAAGGCGGTACTGCATCCCCGCCACCATCAGCCGGGCGATCTCCAGCAGCTCGTCCGACTGGTAATCCGGGAAGTCCACATGGTGGGCGATGCGCGACGCCATGCCGGGGTTGGACTTGAAGAACACGTCCATGCGGTCGCGGTAGCCGGCCAGGATCACGACGAGGTCGTCCCGGTTGTCCTCCATCACCTGCAACAGGATCTCGATCGCCTCCTGGCCGTAGTCGCGCTCGTTCTCCGGCCGGTAGAGGTAATAGGCCTCGTCGATGAACAGCACGCCGCCCATGGCGCGCTTCAGCACCTCCTTCGTCTTGGGCGCGGTGTGGCCGATGTACTGGCCGACCAGATCGTCGCGGGTGACGCTGACGACATGGTCGCGCCGGATGTAGCCCAGCCCGTGGAGGAGCGCCGCCATGCGCCGCGCCATGGTGGTCTTGCCGGTGCCGGGATTGCCGGTGAAGCACATGTGCAGCGACGGCGGCTCCGCCCGCAGGCCCAGGGTACGGCGTGCGCGTTCCACCAGCAGCAGGGCGGCGATCTCGCGGACGCGGGTCTTCACCGGCGTCAGCCCGACCAATTCGCGGTCCATGCCGGCCAGCATCTCGGCGATGCCGGAGTCGCGGTAGAGCGCGTCCAAATCCACCGAAGCGTCGTCGGCCGGCCGGTCGAGGGTGTCGGTGACGTCGCTCATGCCGCCCTCCATTCCGGCGTTGCCGTCGCCGTTTCCGCCGTCGCGGCCAGGGCCGCGCGCATCCGGCCGACGACATCGCGGTAGCCGCCGTCGGCATCGGGGGCGCCGAAGATGGCGGAGCCGGCGACGAAGACATCGGCGCCGGCATCGGCGACCGCGCGGATGTTGCCGGGCTTGATGCCGCCGTCCACCTCCAGCCGGATGGTGCGGCCGGTGCGCTCCCGATGACGGTCGATGCGGCGGCGGATCTCGGCGATCTTGTCGAGCGCCGAGGGGATGAAGGACTGGCCGCCGAAGCCGGGGTTGACCGACATCACGACGATCAGGTCCAGCCGGTCCATCACGTGGTCGAGGTGATCCAGCGGCGTCGCCGGGTTCAGCGCCAGCCCGGCGCGGCATCCCTGCTCGCGGATCAGGGCGAGGCTGCGGTCGACATGGTCCGACGCCTCGGGGTGGAAGCTGATGATGTCGGCGCCGGCCTTGGCGAACAGGGGGATCAGCGCGTCGACCGGCCGCACCATCAGATGGACGTCGAGCGTGGCGCGCGTCCGCGGCCGGATCGCCGCGCAGACCAGCGGGCCGATGGTCAGGTTGGGAACGTAATGGTTGTCCATCACGTCGATGTGGATGACCTCGCAGCCGGCCTCCACCACCCGCTCCACCTCCTCGCCCAGGCGGGCGAAGTCGGCGGAGAGGATGGACGGGGCAAGCAGACAGCCGCCCTCATCCCCGGCCTCGCGCTGCTCACGCTCCATGGCCCGCCTCCCCGCCATAGCGCCGGCCGGGCGGCAGGGCGGTGGCGTAGCTGCGCACGGTGTAGTCGATGCGCCGCCCCGGCCCCTCCGACCGCACCAGTTCGAAGCCGGGCTCCACCGCCGGGCGGTTGATCAGGAACGACATCCGCACCGTCTCGAACCCCTGCGAACTGTCGAAGGCGAGGACCTTCACATAGAGGTCTGGGTTGGCCTTGCGGCAGGCGTCGATCTCCATCATCACGCCCTTGGCGTCGCGCAGGTCGAACATGGGGTTGCCCCACATCGTCCAATAGCTGTTGCGCGGGTGCGGGTCGTCAGTGAACTCCACCGCCACGGCCCAGCCCTGGTCGAGGGCGTATTGCACCTGCTTGGTGATCTCCTCGTCGGTCAGGTCGGGCAGGAAGGAGAACTGGCCCTGTGTCAGCTTCATCGGGGTCGCATGCATCGGGTGCTCTCCTTCTCACATCGCCGCAGTGGGGGTGGGGACGTAGTCGACGCTGTCGGTCGAGGCGTAGTCGAAGGTGACGTCCTTCCAGGTGTCGAGCGCCGCCCGCAGCGGCGCGCACCAGCGCGCGGCGTCGCGCAGGATCTCCGGCCCCTCGTTCCAGATGTCGCGGCCCTCGTTGCGCGCCTTGACCATCACTTCCAGCGCCACGCGGTTGGCGGTCGCCCCGGCCTGGATGCCGTCGGGATGGCCGATGGTGCCGCCGCCGAACTGGAGGACGACGTCCTCGCCCAGATAGGTCAGGAGCTGGTGCATCTGGCCGGCGTGGATGCCGCCCGACGCCACCGGCATCAGCCGCTTCAGCCCCGCCCAGGGCTGGTCGAAGAAGATGCCGTGCTGCAGGTTCTGCGGGACATGCGTCTCGCGGCAGGTGTCGTAGATGCCGCGGATGACGTTGGGGTCGCCTTCCAGCTTGCCGACCACGGTGCCGGCGTGGATGTGGTCGACGCCGGCCATGCGCATCCACTTGGCGATCACCCGGAACGACACGCCGTGGCTCTTCTGCCGGGTGTAGGTGGAATGGCCGGCCCGGTGCAGGTGCAGGATCATGTCGTTGCGGCGTGCCCATTTCGCCATCGACTGGATGGCGGTGTAGCCGATGACCAGATCGATCATGATGACGACGCTGCCGAGTTCCTTGGCGAACTCCGCCCGCTCGTACATGTCCTCCATGGTGGCGGCGGTGACGTTCAGGTAGGTGCCCTTGATCTCGCCGGTCTCGGCGATGGCGCGGTTCACCCCCTCCATGCAGTAGAGGTAGCGGTCGCGCCAATGCATGAAGGGCTGGGAGTTGATGTTCTCGTCGTCCTTGGTGAAGTCCAGCCCGCCCTTCAGCGCCTCGTAGACCACGCGGCCGTAGTTGCGGCCGGACAGGCCCAGCTTGGGCTTCATGGTGGCGCCCAGCAGCGGCCGCCCGAAGCTGTTCAGCCGTTCGCGCTCCACCACGATGCCGGTGGCCGGCCCCTGGAAGGTCTTCAGGTAGGCGACGGGGATCCGCATGTCCTCCAGCCGCAGCCCCTTCAGCGGCTTGAAACCGAAGACGTTGCCGATGATCGACGCGGTGAGGTTGGCGATGGAGCCTTCCTCGAACAGGTCCAGTTCGTAGGCGATGTAGGCGAAATACTGGCCGGGGGTGCCGGGCACCGGGTCGACGCGGTAGGCCTTCGCCCGGTAGCGTTCGAAGTCGGTCAGCCGGTCGGTCCACACCACGGTCCAGGTGGCGGTGGAGCTTTCGCCGGCGACCGCCGCGGCGGCCTCCTCCGGATCGACGCCGTCTTGCGGCGTGATGCGGAACAGGGCGAGCACGTCGGTGTCCTTCGGCTCGTAGTCGGGCTCCCAATAGCCCATCTGCCGGTACTTCAGGACGCCGGGCTTGTAGCGGGCCTTCAGGTCGCCCGGCTTGAGATCGGCCGTTTGAAGCTCAGTGGAGGGGGGTGCGGATACGTAATTCATCGTCTTCACCTCGCCGGTGCCGGTTGGTTCGTTTCCGGTGAAAACGCTAGCCGCATAAACTGTTGAGGAAAATTCAAATATACAGCAGGTTATGGATAGGGATTCCTCGTGACAGGTGCGGCCGATGACCATCCAGCACGCCACGCTGCGGCAGCTTCAGATCTTTGCCGCCGCCGCCCGGACGCTCTCCTTCGCCCGGGTGGCCGAGCAGTTCGGCCTGACGCCGGGCGCGGTGTCCTTCCAGATCCGGCAGGTGGAGGGCCATTGCGGCTTTCCGCTGTTCGAGCGGGTGGGGCGGGGCGTCGTCCTGACGCAGGCCGGGCACGACCTGCAGGAGCACGCGGCGGTCATCCTCAAGGCGCTCGACGACGCGGACCGGCGGATGCAGGCGCTGAAGGATGTCACCGGCGGCAACGTCACCATCGGTCTGGTCAGCACGGCCAAATTCATCGCGCCGCACATGGTGTCCCGCTTCCAGGCGGAACGGCCGGGCGTGTCCATCCACCTGCGGGACGGCAACCGGCGCGAGGTCAACGCGATGGTGGCGAAGGGCGAGGTCGACCTCGCCATCATGGGCCGCCCGCTGGACGACGCGGAGGTGCTGGCCGAGCCCTTCGCCCGCCATCCCAGCGTCATCATCTGCGCCCCCACCCACCCGCTGGCCGGCGCGACCGGGCTGCGCCTGCCGGATCTCGCCGGCAGCGACTTCATCACCCGCGAGGAAGGCGCCGGCACGCGGGCGCTGATGGACGGGTTCTTCCAGGCCGGGGGCTTGACGCCGCGCGTCGTCATGACGTCCAGCAGCAACGAGACGATCAAGCAGGCGGTGATGGCCGGCATCGGCGTGGCGCTGCTGTCCCGCCACACCATCGGTCTGGAACTGGCGCTGGGGCTGCTGCGGGAGTTGAACGTGGAGGGGCTGCCGCTGATGCGCTCCTGGTACATCGCCCACCGGCGCAGCCTGCCGCTGCTGCCGGTGCACGCGCAGTTGCGACGCTACCTGCTGGAGCGCGGGCAGGGCATCATCGACAGCATCCACGCCCACCACAGGGCCCTCGTCGCCATCCCGGTGGACGGGGACGTCGCCGTCCGCTGACCGCGGGGGAGGCGGCGGCTCAGGCGATCCAGCCCATGGCGCGCAGGCGGTCGGCCTCGGCGCGGACCAGGGCGGGGAAGCGGTCGTCGACCGGGACGATGTCGCACGGCTCGCCCACCCCCGGAGCGCCATGCGGCAAGGTGCCGTCCCGGGTGAGCGCAAGGACCATGCCGGTGCGGTTTTCCTCGTGGGCGTAGGCCTCGGCCTTGGCGAGGACACGGGTGGCCCCGCCCATCCAGGTGAAATGCCAGCCGGCGTCCGGGATCACATGGCCGACCTGCTGTTTGGCCAGGTAGCGCATCAGGTTGGTGCCGAGGCGGCGGACGATGCGGTAGGGCGCGACGGCGGCCCCGAGCCAGGTCCGCCGGGCGCGGCGGTTGAGGCGGTGGAAGAACAGCTCCAGTTCCGGCCGCAGCACGCCATCCACCGCCGCCTCGCCCTCGCGCAGCCGTTCGACGACGCTGCGGCGCAGGATTTCGTCCAGATCGGACACGATGATCAGGTCGTCGTCGCGGCACCCGGTCAGGCCGCCCAGGATGGCCTCGCGCTGGCGTGCTTCGCGCTGCCACGCAAACGCCGGCTCCCCCGAACCGGCGCCCAGGTCGGTGACGACATGGACGATCCGGTCGGCGTAGGCGGCGAACCGCTCCCGGCACTGCTGGAACACCAGCGGCTTGGGGGCGCCGGTGTGGGTGTGGGTGGCCTCGACCACGATGAACGCCTCCACCACCGGGTGCAGTTCGTGCAACCGGATCTCCAGCAACTCGACCTCGTCGAAGAAGGTGAAGCCGTCGAAGACCCGACGCCGGCCCTGGGTCTGGCGCGGCGCGGCGGGGACCAGGAAGGGATTGGGCGCCGCCGGCGGGTTCAGCGGGTTCTGCCCGAACGCTTCGGTGTAGCCCACCAGGGCGCGGGCGCCGAGCAGGGTCGCCCAGCAGCGGGTGCGGGCCGCGTGGTCGATGTTCTCGCTGGCGATCAGCGCTTCGGCGCAGCGTGACAGCGTGTGGAACGGCTCCGCCGGGCCGGCCGGCGCCGGTCGCCCCTGGATGACGAGCTGGGCGTAGGTCCAGGCGGCGGCCGTCGCGTCCTGCACGGTGCGGTGTCTCAGCGCGTCGGCCAGCTCCGCCAGGATGGCCACGTCCGGCGACAGCTGGCGGGCGCGCTCCAGGCAGTCGGTGGCGTCCCGGTAGCGTTCCCCCTCGCGGTGGCGGGCGGCGAGCCAGCGCAGCACCTCCACCGCGGTGTTCGCCGATCCGGCGCCGGTCCGGGCATCGGCGCGCAGGGCCTGGAGGTGCGCGGCGGCATGCCGGTCGGGCGTGGCGACGATGATGGCGTCGAGAATGGCGGCGGCGGCGCCGTGGTCGCCCTCGCCGATGCGGGCGAGCGCGCATTCGGCCGCCTCCAGGCACCAGTGCCGCAGTTGTTGGATCAGGGCGTTGTTCTGCGGGTCGAGCACCGCGACCCGGCGGGCCAGCCGCAGGGCCCGCGTCCAGCCGCCGACCCGGTCGGCCTGGAGAACCAGCGCGGCCTCCGACATAAGGGCGCGGCCGTGCGCCGGCTCGATCTCCAGCACGGCTTCGACGAGCCGCCGCGCCTCGGCCATGCCGCGCTTTTGGACGAACTGCGGGATGTCGGCCAGAATGCGCGCCGTGAGGCCGGCGAACCCCTGGCGGATGGAGGGCGCCGCCGGTGCTATCGCCAGAAGCGCGGCGTAGCGGCGCAAGGCGTCGCGCGGCTGGCCGCTGGCGACGCACCCGAAGGCCTGGGCATGAATCCGGGTCAGCGCGGCCTGATAGGCTTGGCGCGACGGTTCCTGATCGGGCACCAGCGCGACCAGCGCCTTGAAGATCCCCGCGGCGCGCATGGGCTCGTCATGGCGCAACAGCGCCACGCCGGCGTTGTGGAGGCGCGCGGTCGCGTCACGGTGGTGAGCATCGTCGCTTGCCGGACCGACCGCCATAGCGCGTCGCAGGAAAACCAGGGCGTCCTCCAGCGCACCGGCATCGCAACGCAGCGCGCACAACAGGCGCAACGCCTCTGCGTTTGCAGGCGCGTCGGCGAGCGAGCGCCGCACGGAGGATGTCGCCGGGTGGGCGGGCGGTCGGATCCGCGTGTCGCGCATAGGATCTCCGGAAGCTGGCCATCGCAGACAAAGTTGGAGCAGCCCAACCCACTCTACACCGCGTGCGCCGATGCGTCAGGGCCGGTGGAGTGACCGGCCGCCAAAAGTGACCAAAAGCCACATTGGGTAGGGGATTCCCGAGGGAATTCGTTGATTGTTTCCACGCTAATATGCCCGTATCATTTGGAGTACTACTTTCGTAATGTGACGCAACCTATGCGGAAATCGGCCGCGTTGATTTAATCCGAATAAGAAAAGAGAATCGATCCGAGGATTGGCATGGCGAGACAACAGTATAATTTCCTGCCAGTAAGCAGAGCCATACGATCAGGCGCCGCTGTGGATGTGCGCGGCTTCTCGATATTTCTTTTCATAAGACGCTCTGCATTCTTCTTCTCAAGCAATGATTTCCCATCCGTGCCCAGTCACTATCGAAGCCGGCATTGGCTTAGCCAAACCTGCTGCGGCGTCCTATCCATGCTTCTGTATGTCAGAGAACCTGCCATGTCGCTCGTCCGATAGCCTCGTCCCCGGTTAGGCCCCGCTTGCCCAGGCCTGCCGTCGTCGTCTTCACCGAACCTCTCGATCTGCCGCGTGCGAGGATATTATGGCTGGAACCGTTACCGCTTCAGGAACGCTCACCACGACGACGTCGCCGAGCACCATCATCGGCAGCACGACGGTGGACGTCGTCACCCTCGGCAACAGCGGCAACACCACCACCGTGCGGGCGCTCGAGACGCTCCTCGGCAGCACCGGCAGCGACGTCATCACCTTCAGCAGCGGCGGCAACACCACCCTGGTGCAGTCGCTGGAGACGCTCGTCGGCGGTTCCGGCCTGGACCTGATCCGCAACGGCACCGTCGGGACGACGATGGCGGTGTCGCTGATCGAGACGCTGACCGGCACCACGAAGGCTATCGTCGAAGACATCATTCTGGTGGGGACCGGCGGCAACACGATCCTGGTGGACTGGATCGACACCATTATCGGCAGCACGGCGAAGGACGTCGTCTACATCGGCAACGGCATTGTTGCCGGCACTCTCAGCAGCAACACCCTCTACACGGGCGCCGTCCCTTCCGGCACCCTCTACACCACCGGCAGCAGCTTGCGGGTGTCGCTCGTCGAAACGATCATCGGCGGCGCCGGAACGGAGGTGATCTCCCTGGCCGATGCCAGCAGCACGATCTCGGTTCAGGACATCTCCACGCTGCTCGGCGGTTCAGGCGTCGATGTCGCGCAGATCGGTTCGACCAAGGGCACGACGATGGTCGTGTCGCTCATCGATACGGTGATCGGCAACAGCGGCCTGGACATCATCAATTCCTATGGCGGCCCCAGCCCGCTCAACACCGGCGTGACCGGCGTCGAGGCGGTTCTTGGTCTGCTGTTTGATAACCGGGACGTCCTCTATATGCTGGGCAGTTCCGGGAACACCATGGCCATCGGTGCCGTCGACACGATCTTCGGATCGAGCGGCAACGACGTCATTGATGTGACCAAGGATGTCGGCAGCATCAAATTCAGCTCGGGTGTCGCAACCACAGCGCACATCACCAGCATCGAGACAATCCTTGGCTCTAATGCACAAGATGTCTACTTCATCGATTACACGGTTGGACAGACTGGCAGCACAACCGCGCTGATCGGGGTCAATACGATCTACGGCAGCACCGGCGTTGATGTCCTCCAGGCTCTGGACCCCTCTTTTTCACCACTGTTCACGAATGGAGCCACGGCGGGGGGCGGGTTCGCCAACATCGAGACGATCCTCGGAAGCAGCGGGCAGGACACCTTCCGGCTCATGTCCCTCTTCCTGCCG
The DNA here is from genome assembly GCF_003116095.1 of Azospirillum sp. TSO35-2. GTDB lineage: Bacteria > Pseudomonadota > Alphaproteobacteria > Azospirillales > Azospirillaceae > Azospirillum. Next base: position 655,011 of record NZ_LGRA01000008.1, on the reverse strand, counting down.
TCGGGGACGGTCCAGGTCGGAGCCACGGTGCGGGTTTCCAATGTGGAAACCATCATCGGCGCCTACCAGACCGACATCCTCTATTTGGACGGCCCCGGCTATACGATCGCCACGTCCTTCTTCGACACCGTGGTGGGGACCGACGGGCATGATTTCGTCATCAAGTCGAATCGGGCGCAGTACCCCGGTGGTGTCGGTTCCAACAGCAACGGCTCATCCGATCTCCAGGGCGTCCTGGGGGTCGAGGAGATCATGGGCGACCATTATTGGTTGACGACTACGGGATTTTACGGGTCTTCCGATTACTGGAAAATCCTGGATCCCAACGGGTCCACGATCACTGCTCATGTGGTTGAACATCTGTGGGGCAGCACCGGAAACGACGTCATCACTCTCGGCGATGCCCCGTACATCAATCTCGCCAGCGGCACCTACACCACGACGCTCCGCCGGCAATCGACCTACATCAGCGGGGTCGAGACGCTGATCGGCAGTTCGGCCTCCGATGACCTGATCTTCCTGATGGGCGACGGTTCGAACAAGGCGATGGCGGTCTTGGGGGGGGCGCTGACCCTCGGCGCCGGTGAGACCATGACGGTGACGGGGATCGAAACCCTCGTCGGCGATGTGGGGAACGACCTGATCATGTTGGGCAGCATCGGCACGACGATGCTGGTGAGCGGCCTGGAGACGATCGTCGGCGGCATCGGCACCGACGTGCTGACGTCCATCAGCGGAGTTACCGTCGCCGTCGGCGGGATCGAGACGCTGACGGGCGGCGCGGGCGTCGATCAGATCGGCCTGATGACGGGTGGGAACACCTCGCTGTCGCTGATCGAGACGATCCAGGGGCTTGGCGTCGGCACGGACGTCGTCATCCTGACCGAATCCTCCAACAGCGTGTTCGCGTCGTGGCTCGAGACGCTGTTCGGCGGCACCGGCACGGACGTCGTCATGCTGGGCAGCGCCGGCAACACCATGCTGGCGGTCGGCTTCGAAACGCTGATTGGCGCCGCCGGCAGCGACGTGATCGCTCTCCAGGGGGCGGCGGGCAACACCGTGTCGGTGTCCAGTCTGGAGGCGGTGAGCGGCGACAGCGGCACCGACGTGCTGCTGATCGGCGCTGCGGGCGGAACGCTGCGGATCAGCGCCATCGAGACGGTGTTCGGCAGTTCCGCCGCCGATGCGCTCACGCTCGCCGGAACGGCGGGCAACAGCCTCGTGGTCAGCGGGATCGAAACCCTGATCGGCAGCGCCGGCATCGACGTGGTGGCGCTGTCGTCGGGCGGGAACACGGTCCTGGCATCGGCGCTGGAAACGCTGACCGGCAGCGCCGGCCTCGATGTCGTCACGCTGGGCAGCGCCGGCAACACGATGCTGGCCATCGGCTTTGAAACGGTGATCGGCGCTGTCGGCACGGATGCCGTGACGCTGGGCGGCGGCGGCAACACGATTGCCGCGTCGGGACTCGAAACGCTGGTCGGAGGGGCCGGCGTGGACGTCGTCACGCTGAGCACCACCGGCAACACGATCCTCGCATCCGGCATCGAAACGCTGATCGGCGGTGCCGGGAGCGACGTGTTCGCCTTCGATTCCAGTGTCCAAGGGACCACCGCGCTCGTCGGATTCGCCAAGGAAGACGTGATCCGCGTCAAGGGCACGACCTTGACCGGGCCGGTCACCAACGGTGCCGGAAGCGCCGTTGCCGCGGGTTCCATTCAGCTCTCCTCCTCCGGAGGCACCACCACCCTCTACATCAACACGGGCACCGGCACCGGTGCCGCCACCCGCATCATCACGCTGGACGGCCTCTACACTCCCGGCAATTTCTCTGTGTCCGGCGACAGCATCACGCTGACCCAGAGCTCCCTGACCGGTCCCTTCCTCGACGCCGCTTCCGACGGGGGGACCGTCGGCGACGGCATCACCAACGTCACGGCCCCGACCCTGACTGGCGTGGCCGAGGCCGACAGCACCGTCACCCTGTATGAAGGGGGAACGGTCCTGGCGTCGGGCACGGCCGCGTCGAACGGTTCCTGGTCGATTGTCGGCACGCTGAGCGAGGGCGCACACACGCTGACCGCAACCGCCGTGAGCACGGCGGGCAACACGGCCACCTCGTCGACGGCGTTGACCGTCACCATCGACAGCACGATCGTGGCGCCGACCGGCTTGGCGTTGGCCTCGGGCTCCGACAGCGGGGCGAGCGGCAGCGACGGCATCACCAACGTCGTTGCGCCCACGGTCACCGGCACGGCGGAAGCCAGCAGCGTCGTCACCCTGTATGACGGCACCATCGCCGTCGGCAGCGGCACGGCGAACGGCAGCGGAAGCTGGAGCATCATCAGCACCACCCTGGGCAGCGGCGGGCACACGCTGACCGCCACGGCGGTGGATGT
>NZ_LGRA01000008.1:652316-652602 GCF_003116095.1 Azospirillum sp. TSO35-2 | reverse complement strand
GCGCGGCATCGAGACGCTGACCGGCAGCGCCGGCACCGACCTGCTGCTGCTGGGCGACACCGGCAACACGGCAACGGTGTCGCTGTTCGAGACGATCACCGGCGGCACCGGGATCGACGCCATCCTGCTGGGCAACGCCGGCAACACGCTGGTGGTGTCCCAAATTGAGACGCTGCTGGGCGGTGCCGGCCTGGACGTGGTGATGCTCGGGTCGGGCGGCAGCACGCTGGTGACCGTCGCGGTGGAAACGCTGATCGGCGGTGCCGGTCTGGACACCATCCTGCTC
>NZ_LGRA01000008.1:614007-652306 GCF_003116095.1 Azospirillum sp. TSO35-2 | reverse complement strand
CGAAGCCCTTGCCGGCCTCGCCGGCGCGCGCCGCCTCGATGGTGGCGTTCAGCGCCAGCAGGTTGGTCTGGCTGGCGATGTCGTTGATGAGCTGCACCACCTCGCCGATCTTGTTGGCGGTCTGCGACAACCCCTCCACCGTGCGGTCGGTGCGCTCGGCGTCGTCGGCGGCCTTGCGGGCAATGCGGCTGGAGGCGTGGACCTGGCTGCCGATCTCCTGGATCGAGGCCGACAGCTCTTCCGTCGCGGCGGCCACCGCCTTGACGCTGCCTTCGGCCTGCTGCGAGGTGCTGGCGGCGGTCGCCGCTTCCCCGGTGGTGGTTTCGGCGTTGCGGCTCATCCGCTGGGCCATGTCCTGCATCTCGCCCGCGGCGCGGGAAACGCGGTCGAGGACACCGCGCACGCTGCTTTCGAAACTCTCGGCCATCTCGACCATGGCGCGGCGGCGTTCGTTGGCGGCACGGCCGCGTTCCGATTCGGCGCGGGCGTTGGCCTCGTTGGCGGCGTTGGCGGTGTCGCGGAAGACGATCAGGGCGCGGGTCATGTCGCCGATCTCGTCGGTGCCGGCGGCCGGGATGGCGGTGTTCAGGTTGCCGGCGGCGATGGCGCGCATGGCGTCGGACAGCAGGCTGAGCCGGGCGACGATGTGGCGCCCGACGACGAACCAAGCCAGCGCCGCCGCACCGACCAGGCTGGCGGCGGCGAACAGGACCAGCATCATGCGGCCGGCCGACAGCGCGTCGGTGGCACCGGCGGCGGCGGCATCAGCCTCCGCCTTCATCGTGGCGATCTGTCCGTCGATCATGCCGGCGAACTGCTGGGCGATCTGCCGGTTTTCGGCCAGGATCTTCTCGTTCTCGCCAACCGCCTCCAATTCGGAGCGCCGCAGCTTGAACAGGCTGTTGTCGCCCTTGCCGAAGGTCGCCAGCATCTCGGCGCTCTTGACCAGCTTCGGCAGGCCGTCGTCGCCGCTCTTCATCAGCGTCTTCAACCGGTCGTCCATCGCCTGGGCGGCGGCGGCGTAGCGGGTTTCCAGCGTCTTCAGCCGGTCGGGGGTCGGGGCCAGGGCCGCTTCGTTCAGCGCACCGACGGTGGCGGCCCCGTAGGTCGACAGCTCCAGATAGGTGCGGAAGCGGGCCAGCCCGTCGCCCAGCAGATCCTGCATCGAATCGCGGGTCTGCGAGCGCACGTTGACGCTGGACAGCTTGATCTCGGCCTTCAGCCGCATCAGCGGCGATTCCATCTGCTCCAGCAGGGTGGCTTGGCGCTTGGCCGCGTCGGTCAGCCGTGCGGTAATCTTCTGGCGCAGCGCGTCGCGCGCGTCGCTCCCGGCCGGGGCCTCCAGCGCCTTGCGGCGCAGGTCGAAGACGCCGTCGGCGCCGTCGCCCAACTGGAAGAAGGCGTCCAGCCCGTCCGATGCCTCCTGGCCCAGGCGGGTGCCGACCTGTGCGGTGGCGCTGACCAGACGGGCGGCGGATTCCAGATAGGTCTGCTGGTGCTGGGTGACGGCGAAGGAGGTCTCGGCGCTGCCGGCGCGGGTCAGCGCCTCGGACGCCAAGCCCAGGTCGCCGCGCACCTCGTACATGGTGATCAGCGAGCGCACGGAATCGCCCAGCGCGTCCATATCGCGTTCGGTGCTGGAATCCAGGGTCTCGCCCTTGCTGCGCAGGGTGGCGCCGGCCCGGTCGGTCAACGGCGCCAGATTGGCGAGGAACGCGTCGTAGCCCTTGGCCAGACCGGCCAGCATCGCCTCGCGCGTGTCGCGCACCGACAGGCGGTGGCCGACCGCGGCGTTTTCCTTCTCCAGCGTGGCGATCAGGCCCTGCGTCTTGCTGCGGATCTCGCCGATCTGCGGGTCGGAGGGCCGGCGGGTGCCCAGCTCCTTTACCAGCTCGTCCAGCGCCTTGCCGCGGCCCATGATGTCGCCGTAGACCTGCTGGCGGTCGCCCTGGCTTTCGACGGCGGCCAGCGCGGGCGCGGCGGCGGCGATGCTGCTGCTTTCGCCCGACAGGCGCTTGGCCAGCTCCATCTCCGGCAGGCCGGTGCCGACGATCCGCGTCAGCGGCGCTTCCACCGCCGAGAAGGAGATCAGCCCGACCACGCTGGCGGCCACCGTCATGCCGGCCATCCCGGTGAAGGCCAGCAGCAGCTTGCCCCCCACACCCATGCGGTGGCGGCGTTGCTCGGCCGGCTGACCCGGCGCAGTGGAGTTGTGGCCCTGGTCGATCGTCATGGTACGCAGTTCCTCCCGGCAGTGTGCTGAATGCCCGGGCTTTCCACCCGTGTGTTTCGTTCTGAGGCCCGGCGGAACCGCGATTTTACGTGCGCTGTTCCACTGATGGCCCCACCAACCATACCGCAGTGTGGTTGACAGATCCTTACGGCGAAACCCTCCTTTCCGTGCGAGAGGGCTCATAGACCTTTTTGGTGGAGTGGCCGGCCGCCGGATTTTCCTATGCGTCATTATGACCATTGGACGCCCCCAAAGGTGATAACCGCTCCGCCTCGTTCCACCGCCGTGCTAGTCTTCCGGCCAGCGGCTGCGTGCAGCCGGTTCGGCGATGGGGGGATGCATGCGGGTCCGGCAGACGGTGTTTGCGCCTTCGGTGGCGGTGTCCTTTCCATCGGACGCAATGCCGCCGGACGCGACGACCGAAGGCGCCCAGCTGGTCCTGGTGTTCGGGTCGGTCGCCCGGTTCGACCAGCCGGGTTTCGCCGACGGGCTGGCCGCCGCATTCCCCGGTGCGGTCCTGGCCGGGTGCAGCACCGCGGGCGAGATCGTCGGGGACGGCGTGCTCGACGAGTCCTGCACGGTGACCGCCATCCGCTTCACGCGGGCCACGATCGCCGTGGCGGAGGCGGACATCGGCTCCGCCGACGAGTCGCAACCGGCGGGCGAGGCGCTTGGGCGGGCGCTCGCCGCGCTGCCGGACCTGTCGGGCGTCCTGCTGTTCGCCCGCGGCGTCGCGGTCAACGGCAGCGCGCTGATCGACGGGCTGGTGTCGTGCCTGCCGGCGGGCATTCCGGTGTCGGGCGGGTTGGCCGGTGACGGCGGCGCCTTCACCCGCACGCTGGTGCTGGGACCGTCGGGGGTGTCGGAAGGGCGCGCGGTGGCGGTCGGGCTGCGCGGAGCCGGCCTGCGCTTCGGCCTCGGTTCGGTCGGCGGCTGGGAGCCGTTCGGCCCGGCGCGCAAGGTGACCCGGTCGGTCGGCAACCGGCTGCTGGAGCTGGACGGCGAGCCGGCACTGAACGTCTACAAGCGTTATCTCGGCGACTACGCCCGCGACCTGCCGGCCTCGGGCCTGCTGTTCCCGTTCGAGCTGCTGAACGGCAACCATGACTCCGTCGGGCTGATCCGCACGATCCTGGGCATCGACGAGGCGGCAGGCGGCCTGATCCTCGCCGGCACGGTGGAGGAGGGCTTCTACCTGCGGCTGATGCACGCCAGCACCGACGGGCTGGTCGACGGCGCCGAACAGGCCGGCGCCATCGCCGCAGCCGACCATGGCGCGGCGGGACATCCTGCGGATGGCGGGGCCGAACCGCAGTCGCTTGCGCTGCTGGTCAGCTGCGTCGGCCGCAAGCTGGTGATGGGCGACCGGGTGGAGGAGGAGGTGCAGGCGGTGGCCGACCGGCTGGGGCCCGGCGTGGTGCTGACCGGCTTCTACTCCTACGGCGAGATCGGGCCGATGCGCGATCTGGTCGATTGCCGGCTGCACAACCAGACGATGACGGTCGCCCTGCTGACGGAACGCTGACCCCCATGCACCGTCTGCTGCAAAGCCAGTTCAAGCGCGTTCTCGGTCTGCAGGGATCGGAAGCGGTCACAGCGCTGTTCGACGAGTTGAAGACGCTCGCCGGCCGCGACGGGCTGTCGCCGGAGGCGGTGCGGGCGCTGGACGGCCTGCCGGCGCTGTTCGGCCGCATCTCGCAGAGCTACGAGCAGTCCGACCGCGACCTGACGCTGCGGGCGCGCAGCCTTCAGCTCAGTTCGGAGGAGCTGGCGGACGCCAACGAACGGCTGCGGCGCGAGGCGGGGGCCCAGGCACACGCGATCCGCCGGTTGCGCGGCGTCGCCAACAGCCTGTTGCGGGCGGATGGCCGCCCGGAGCTGCCGGACGTCGCCGACGTCAGCGCCGGCGATGGTCTGGAGCGGCTGAGCCACCTGATGGCCATGTTGGTGGAGGAACGCTCGGCGGCCCAGCGCGCGCTGGAACGGCAGAAATTCGCGCTCGACCAGCACGCCATCGTCAGCATCACCGACCACCGTGGCATCATCACCTACGCCAACGACAAGTTCTGCCAGATCAGCGGGTTCGAGCGGGAGGATCTGCTGGGGCGCTCGCATCGGGTGGTCAACTCCGGCCACCACCCCGCCGCCTTCTTCGCCGAGATGTGGCACACCCTGATGGACGGCCAGGTCTGGCACGGCGAGATCTGCAACCGGACCAGGGCCGGCGAACTCTATTGGGTGTCGGCGACCATCGTCCCGCTGCTGGGCACCGACGGGCAGCCGCACCAGTACATCGCCATCCGCACCGACATCAGCCAGCGCAAGCGGATGGAGGCGGAGCTGGAGGACAGCCGCCGCTTCCTGCAGAGCATCACCGACAGCATGGGCGAGGGCGTCTTCTCGCTCGACCGCAACGGCTTCTGCACCTTCCTGAACCCGGAGGCGGAACGGCTGCTCGGCTGGTCGCTGGAGGAGATGCGCGGCATCACCCTGCACGACGCCGTCCACCACCGGAACGGCGAAGGGCTCCCGGTCGCCAAGGAGGATTGCCCGGTGCTGGCCAGCGTCCGGCGGGGCGAGACCTACCGGTCCGACACCGACCATTTCGTCCGGCGCAACGGCACCATCTTCCCGATCGCCATCACCGCGGTGCCGCTGCGCGAGGACGGCCGCATCGTCGGCTCGGTCAACGTGTTCCAGGACATCACCGAGCGCCAGAGCATGCTGACCGCCCTGCAGGAGAGCGAGGAGCGGCTGACCGTGGCGCTGGATGCCTCCACCACCGGGCTGTGGGACTGGAACCCGGTGTCCGACCGCGCCTATTTCTCCGACCACTGGCTGGGCATGCTGGGCTACCGGCCGGGCGACATCGCCCCTTGCGGCACGGCGTGGCTCGGGCTGATGCACCCGGACGACAAGGACCGGGTGCTGGCCCGGCTGGCGGAGCACATCGACGGCCGCGCCCCGGTCTACGAGGTCGAGTTCCGCATGCGCCACGCGTCGGGCGCCTGGGTCTGGATCCTGTCGGCCGGCAAGGTGACGGACCGCGACGCGACGGGCGCGCCCACCCGCATCACCGGCATCCACAAGGACGTCACCGACCGCAAGCGGACCGAGGACGAGCTGGCCCGCGCCAAGGAGGACGCCGACCGCGCCAACCGGCAGAAGAGCGACTTCCTCGCCAACATGAGCCACGAGATCCGCACGCCGATGAACGCGGTGATCGGCCTGAGCCACCTGATGATGAAGACGGAGCTGACGCCGCGCCAGCGCGACTATCTGGACAAAATTCACGCGTCCTCGCGCAGCCTGCTCGGCATCATCAACGACATCCTCGACTTCTCGAAGGTCGAGGCCGGGAAGCTGACGATCGAGGCGATCCCCTTCCACATCGGCGACGTGCTGCAGGAGGTGGCGACCGTCGTCCTGCCCAAGGTGCGGGAAAAGGGGCTGGAGCTGATCCTGGATCTGCACGGCGGGGTGCCCGGCACGCTGGTCGGCGATCCGCTGCGGGTCGGGCAGGTGATCCTCAACCTCGTTTCCAACGCCGTGAAGTTCACCGAGCGCGGCGAGGTGGTGGTGACCGTCGACGGGCGGGTCGGCACCGGCGACGAATACCGGCTGGAGGTGGCGGTCTGCGACACCGGCATCGGCATGTCGGCCGATCAGGTGACGGCGCTGTTCCGCCCGTTCAGCCAGGGCGACAGCTCCACCACCCGGCGGTTCGGCGGCACCGGGCTGGGGCTGGCGATCTGCCGCCAGCTGGTGGAGCTGATGGGCGGCAGCGTGGCGGTCGAAAGCCGGCCGGGGGAGGGCAGCATCTTCCGCTTCTCGCTCCGCTGCCGGGTGGCGGCCGGCGACACCGGGGACGACCGGCTCCCCTCCGACCTGATGGACCGCCGGGTGCTGGTGGTCGACGACAGCGACGCCGTCCGCTCCATCCTGACCGACATGCTGGAACGCTTCGGCTTGGCCGTCGAATCGGTCGGCGACGGCTGGTCGGCGCTGCGCCGGTTGGAGGACGCCCACGCCGGCGTCCTGCCGCCGGTGGATCTGGTGGTGCTGGACTGGCGCATGCCGGACCTGGATGGGGTGGAGACGCTGTGCCGGCTGCGGGCGCTGCCCGGCCCCCATCCGCCGGTCATCATGACCACCGCCTACGGCGCCGACGGGGTTCAGGGCGCGCTGGACCGGGCGCTGGATCGCGTGGTGGCGGGCGGCGGGGTCGCCGGCGTCGTGGAAAAGCCGGTGACGCCGTCGGCGATGCTCGATTCGGTGATGGTGGCGCTCGGCCGGGCGGCGCCGTCGGCGACGGCACCGGCCCGGCGGGCCCACGACGCCGCCCAATCGACCGAACTGTCGGCCCTGGTCGGGCGCAGCGTGCTGCTGGTGGAGGACAATCTGGTCAACCAGCAGGTCGCCTGCGGGCTGCTGGAGCTGGTCGGCATCGAGGCGATGGTGGTCGCCAGCGGCGAGGAAGCCTTGCAGTGCCTGCGCGAGGTCACCTTCGATCTGGTGCTGATGGACGTGCAGATGCCGGGGCTGGACGGGTACGAGACGACGCGGCTGATCCGGCGGGAGCTGGAGCTGGTGACCCTGCCGATCGTGGCCATGACCGCCCACGCCATGGCCGGCGACCGCGAGCGCTGCCTGGAAGCCGGCATGAACGACCATGTCTCCAAGCCGATCGACCCGGAGGCGCTCTACGCGGCGCTCGCCCGCTGGTTGAGGCCGGTGCGCGGGCTGGCCGGCGGTGCGCCGTCCGCCGCCGGATCGGCGGTGACGGCGTCGGTGATGCCCGCCCCGGCGCTGCCCGACAGCCTGCCGAGCCTCGATCTGCGGGTGGCGCAGCGCAACGTGAACGGCAACCTGGCGCTGCTGCGCCGCATCCTGACCGATTTCGCCGCCACCCATGTCGGAGAGGCGGCGCGGCTGGAGGCGGCGGTGCAGGAGGGACGTTGGAAGGATGCGCTGCGGCTGTCCCACACGCTGAAGGGCACCGCCGCCACCATCGGCGCCATGGATCTCTCGGTGCTGGCCGGGCTGGTGGAGCAGGGGGCCATGGCCGATCCGCCCGCGGTGCCAGCCGGGGTGTTGGAGCGGTTGGCCGATGCGCTCGCCGTGGTGGTGGACGGCATCGGCACGCTGGCCCGCGCCCCGGCCGCCGATACCCTGCCGAGCGCCGCCCCGGCGACCGCGGCGCCCGGCCCCGCGCCCGCCTGCCCGCCGGACAGCCTGCGGGTTGCGCTGGCCCTCGCCGACCGTCTGGCCGGGCTGCTCGCCGCCGGTGACCCGGAGGGCGGCGACGTGGCCGACGCGCTCGCCCGCCTGCTGGCCACCACCCCGGCGGCGGCCGCCGCCGAGCGGGTGAGCCGCCACGCCGGCGCCTTCGATTTCGACGACGCGGCGGCGGCCCTGGGCGCCCTGAGCGACACGCTGCTGGACTGGAGGGATTCCGGACGATGAGCAACCCCCAACCGGCCGGCGAGAAGCCGCGGATCCTGGTGGTCGACGACGAGCCCATCAACCTGAAGGTGATGGCCGACCTGCTGCGCGACAGCTACGGGCTGATCGTCGCCAAGGACGGTCCGCAGGCGCTCGCCCGGCTGGCCGGCGATCCGCTGCCCGACCTGATCCTGCTCGACGTGATGATGCCGGGGATGGACGGGGTGGAGGTGTGCCGACGCCTGAAGGACGACCCGCGCACCCGCGACCTGCCGGTGATCTTCATCACCGCCATGGGGCAGGTGCACGATGAAACCCGCGGGTTCGAGGTCGGGGCGGTCGACTACATCACCAAGCCGATCTCGCCGCCGGTGGTGCTGGCGCGGGTGCGCACCCACGTCGCGCTGCGCGACGCCCGCCGCGCGCTCGCCGACCAGAACCGCCTGCTGGAGGACCGGGTGGCGGAGCGGACGCGCGACCTGCTGCGCGCCCAGGACGCCACCATCCGCGCCATGGCGTCGCTGGCCGAGACGCGCGACAACGAAACCGGCAACCACATCCGGCGGACCCAGAACTACGTGCTCGCCCTGTCGCTGCACCTCAGCCGCGACCCGCGCTACGCCGACCGGCTCGACGAGGAGACCATCGAACTGCTCTACAAGTCGGCGCCGCTGCACGATGTCGGCAAGGTCGGCATCCCGGACTCGATCCTGCTGAAGCCGGACAAGCTGAGCGACGACGAATTCCACGTCATGAAGACCCACGCCGCCCTGGGGCACGACGCCATCTTCGCGGCGGAGGGGCAGGTCGGCGCCCTGCCGGCGGAAGAGCGCGCCGGCGAAAGCTCGTTCCTGCGCATCGCGCGGGAGATCGCCCACGGCCATCACGAGCGCTGGGACGGCACCGGCTATCCGCAGGGGCTGGCCGGCGAGGCGATCCCGCTGTCGGCGCGGCTGATGGCGGTGGCCGACGTCTACGACGCGCTGATCAGCCGGCGCTGCTACAAGGCGCCCTTCCCGCACGAGAAGGCGGCGGCGATCATCCGCGAGGGCAGCGGCAGCCATTTCGACCCCGCCGTGGTCGCCGCCTTCACCGCCCTGGAGGACGAGTTCCGCGACATCGCCCGGCGCTACAGCGACGAGGGCTGACGGCAGCCCCCGCGCCGCGGCGCCATCAGATCCAGGAATCGTCCCCGCCGCCGCTGTCGTCGCCGGATGTGTCGTCATAGGACACATCGTCGGTCGACGCGTCGTCGGCCGGCGGCGCGTCCTGGCCGTAGCCGCCGCCGTCCTGCGGACCGGCGTCGGCGGGCGGGGCGTGGTCGTCGCCGTAATAGTTGTTGTTGATGATCGTCTCGTTGACCGGCGTCTCGTGCAGCGGCGTCTGGGCCATCGCCTCGCCGAAGGGGCCGGGCGAGTGGTGGAGCAGCGAGGAGATCGCGCTCGCCGCCAGCATGCCGCCGGCCACGCCGGCCGCGGTCTGCGCCGCCCCGGCGAAGAAGCCGCCGCCGCGCGGCGCCATGCCCGCCTGCGGGAAGCCCGGCGGCGAGTAGGGCTGCGGATAGGCGGCGGTCGGCGCGTAGCCGGAGCCGGGTTGGCCGGGGTTGGACGGCGGCGGGCCCCAGGGGCTGCGGGTGGCCGGTTGGGCGGCGGCCGGCGGCGGGCCGGACGGGGAGGGGGTGGACGGGGACGGGTCGCTCCGCCCCCAGGGGCTGCGGCCAAGCCCCAGCGCGCTCGACAGGAAGCTGCCGCCCGACGCCGGTTGGGCCGGCCGGTCGCGCGCCTCGCGCAGTTGCCGTTCCATCTCCTCGATCCGGGTCTGCGCGGCGGTCAGCGCCTGCTGCTGCACCAGGACCGTCTGCGCCATGTAATAGGCGGACAGCGGCTGATCCTGCACCGACCGCCGGATGAAATCCTCCGCCTCGGCGTCGCGCGGCTGGGATTCCACCTCGCGCAGGCGGCGGAACAGGTCGGACAAGAGTGTGCGTTCCTCGGGGGTCATCGACGTCTCCAGACAGAGCGTCCGCGTCGAACGGGCGCAGGACCGTATGTGGCGTCGCCATCCCCCACTGGACAAGTCCCTTCGGCACGGGGGGACCCGGTGCGCGGCGGCGGCGACGTCCGTCAAGCTTCCCAACGGTTTCCGGAGCGTTCCGACCATAGGGTGTGAACCGACGGATCGCGGGGCTGACCATTGTGGGGCAGGGGCGGCTATATCGGCTATGGCGTCCAATCGTTAACATATGACATTGACGGGGGTGCACTTTTGCGGGTCGATGGGCCACATTCGGGATGCGACCGCCCGGCGGCGCCGGTTGTTGAGCCGACCATGAAAACGAGAGTAGGCGCCGAGCGATGGTGGAACTGACCGACCTGGAGCGCGACGCGCTGACCGAGTTGGTGAACATGGGGGTCGGCCGCGCCGCCACCCACCTCAGCCGTATGGTTAACGACCAGGTGCTGCTTTCGGTTCCGACCGTCGACATCGTCAGCCGGCACGAGGCGGCGTCGTTCCTGACCGCGCGCGAACGCACCGGGCTGGTCGCGGTGGAGCAGCAGTTCCGGGGGTCGTTCGACGGCCGCGCCATGCTGATCTTTCCGGAGGCCAACAGCCTGGAACTGGCGCGCGCGGTGCTGGGCGGCGACCTGACCCTGGCGGAGATCGTCGATCTGGAACAGGACGCCCTGGCGGAGATCGGCAACATCATCCTCAACGGCTGCCTCGTCATCGTCGCCAACGCGCTGAAGGACCGGCTGACCATCTCGCTGCCGGCGGTGCTGCGCGGCGACGGCGCCAATATCCTGAAGGATAAGGGCGGAAATTCCGATGAGCTGGTGCTATTCCTCTACATCGACTTTACGATCCGCAGCCGCAGCATTCGTGGCTACATCGCCTTGCTCATGGGGGTTTCGTCGCTGGAATCGCTGAAGCAACTGATCCATGCCTTCATCGAAGGCATCGCGTCCGAATCCACATCCGCCGGAACGCCCCATGGCACCCACTCTGCCTGAACAGCCGACCTGGGCGTTGGACGTGCTGGGGGCACTGGACGCCGGCATCCTACTGCTGGACCGCCATTGCCGCGTCCTCTACTGGAACGGCTGGATGGAACAGGCGTCGACCCTGGCCGCGCGCGACATCCTGGGCCACGACCTGTTCGACGCGCTGCCCAACCTTCGTGAATCGCGGCTGCACAGCGCGGTGCGCGACACGCTGGCGACCGGGGCGCCGGGGGTGTTGTCGCACACGCTGAACCCGATGCTGTTTCCGCTGCACCTGCCGGACGGCCGGCGGATGGTCCACAATGTGGTGATCCGGCCGCTGCCGCCGGCCGGCGACGCGCGCTGCCTGATCCAGGTGACCGACGTCACCGCGGCGGTGAACCGCGAACGCGTGCTGCGCGAACAGCGCGACGCGCGCTACCGGGCCATCGTCGACACGGCGCCCGACGCCATCGTCACCACCGACACCCGCGGCATGGTGCAGTGGATGAACGGCGCGGCGGCCCGCCAGTTCGACTACCGCCCGGACGAACTGATCGGCCAGAACGTCCGCGCCCTGCTGAACGACGACGCCCCCGACTGGCTCGGCATGGCGGAGCACAGCGGCTTGGGAAACGGCGGGCTGGGAAACGGGACCGGCGGCGGTTTCGACACCGTGGCCCAGCCGGTGGAGCTGACCGGCCGCCGGCGCGACGGCAGCACCATCGACCTGGAACTGTCGATGGCGCGCTGGGAATCGGAAGGCCGCAGCTTCATCACCGGCATCCTGCGCGACATCACCGAACGCCGGCGCACCCGCGAGGAACTGCGGGCCAGCGCGCTCGCCATGCGCCAACTCGCCGAGCAGACCAAGGCGACGCTGGACGCGCTGCCGGCCTTCATCGCCGTGCTCGACCGTTCCGGCCGCATCGTGTCGGTCAACCGCGCCTGGGCGGAGGCCGGGTCGGAGAACATCTTCCTCGGCCAGGGCTGCATCGTCGGTGACAACTACCTGGACCATTGCGGCCGGGGGGAGGCCGCCGATCCCCAGGCGGACGCGGTGATGGACAGCCTGCGCACCCTGCTGAACCAGGGCGGCCCGCCGGTGTCGGCGGAGTATGTCACCACCAACCAGCACTGGTTCCGCTGCCTGGCGGCGCCGATGCCGGCCGGTCCGTTCGGCGGCACCGTGCTGATGCACATCGACGTCACCGAGATCAAGTCGATGGAAGCGGCGCTGCGCAAGCTGGTCGGGCAGAAATCGACCCTGCTGCGCGAGGTCAACCACAGGGTCAAGAACAGCCTGCAACTGGTGTCCAGCCTGCTGACCCTGCAGACGCTCAGCCTGCCCGACGAAGCGGTGCGCGTGCATTTCCAGGACGCCCGCAGCCGGATCGAGGCGATCGCCCGCGTCCACAACCGGCTCTATCAGGCCGACCAGTTCCAGACCATCGAGTTCGGCACCTACCTGCGGGAGCTGTGCGACGATCTGGCCCGCGCCTCGGGTGGCGACAGCATGTGCGACATCGTGGTGCGGTCCGACGTCGTCGACCTGCCGATCGACCACGCCGCCCCGCTGGGCCTGATCGCCAACGAACTGATCACCAACGCGGTCAAGCACCGGGGCAACGCGCCGGCCCAGGTGACGGTGACCTTCCTCAACGAGGGCGAGCGGTTGGCCCTCACCGTTGCCGACCGCGGACCGGGGCTGCCGGCCAACTTCGACCTTCGCAAGAGCCGCAGCCTGGGGATGCGGTTGATCTCCAGCCTGGCCGGCCAGATCCGGGCGACGGTCGACATCGACACGGCGCCGCAGGGAACCACCTTTCGGATCGAACTGGCGGTGCCCGACGAGGTGCCGCTTCTCGAACCGTCTCCGGCCGTGGAGTACGGAGGATGAAGATCCTGCTGGTGGAAGACGAGGTTCTGATCGCGCTGGAGCAGCAGCTCTATCTGGAGACGGTCGGCCACACCGTCACCGGTCCGGCCGCCACCACCGCCGAGGCGGTCGCCCTGGCCGAGGCCGACAAGCCCGACCTGGCGCTGGTCGACGTGCATCTCGGCCAGGGGTCCAACGGCGTCGACGCCGCGCGGCGTCTGACCGGGCTGGGCGTGCCCTGCCTGTTCATCACCTCCTACCGCGACGAACTGAAGAAGGGCGGGTCGGTTCCCGGCATCGGTTGCCTGCCCAAGCCCTTCACCCAGAGCGGCCTGCTGGCCGCCGTCGACGTCGCCCGCGCCATCCTGGCCGGCGAGGAACCGCGCAACATCCCGCAGACGATGGAGTTGTTCGTCTGAAAGACGATGAAACTGTTCGTCTGACCGCTCTCACCCTGCGTCCGGGAAATCCGCGCTCAGCGTCGTGGTTTCCCAGGCGTCGATCTCGTCGAGCACGGAGCGCAGCTTGCCGCGCACGGCCTCCAGCGCCGGCCGGCCGAGGATCAGGCGCAGCGGCGGGTTTTCGGCGCCGACGGCCTTGATGATCGCCTCCGCCGCCCGCACCGGGTCGCCGGGCTGCTTGCCGCTGTAGCCGGAAACCTGCTTGCGCCGTGCGCCGGAGGTCTGCTCGTAATCGTCGATCCAGGTGGCGGACTGCTTGAGCGACCGGCCGGCCCAGTCGGTGCGGAACGGTCCCGGCTCCACGATCAGCACGCGGATGCCGAGCGGCGCGACCTCCTTGGACAGCGATTCCGACAACCCTTCGACCGCGAACTTGGTGGCGGCGTAGTAGCCCGACCCGGGAAAGCCGATCATCCCGCCCTGCGACGAGATGTTGACGATGTGCCCGCGACGGCGCGCCCGCATGCCCGGCAGCACCGCCCGCGTCACCGCGGCCAGACCGAAGAGATTGGTGTCGAACATGGCGCGGATCTCGGCATCCTCGCCCTCTTCGATGGCGGACAGATAGCCGTAGCCGGCGTTGTTCACCACCACGTCGAGCCGCCCGAAGGCCTCTTCCGCCTCGCGGACCGCGCGGGTGACCTGCGCCGGATCGGTCACGTCGAGCGCGATGGCCCGTCCGCGCTCGCCATGCCCGGCCAGCAGGTCATCGAGCGTCCGCGGGTTGCGGGCGGTCGCGGCGACGCGCCAGCCCCGCTCCAGCACCAGCCGCGCCAGTTCACGGCCGAAGCCGGTCGAGCAGCCGGTGATGAACCACACGGGTGTGTCGGTTGCGTTCTGTGCCATCGGTCGAAGCCTCGCATGCCGTGTCGCGCCGGTCTTCCGGCGCAGCAACGAGATACGGCCGGGCGCCGCCCTGTCCAGCCTGACCTTTGGGAGAGGGGAGGGGTCAGCCGGCCCGCCGCCCCGGCTTTCCGGCGGGCGGCGGCACCATCCGCCGGCCCTGGCCGGCCTGCTGGGTCATGAAGGTCTTGCCCTTCGGCCCCTTCTCCCGCGGCTTGGCGGTGGCGCCCACCGGCTGCCACGCCGGGATCAGCTGGTGTTCACCCGGGCCGATCAGGTCGTCGCGGCCCATGCGCTTCAGCGCCTCGCGCAGGATCGGCCAGTTCTCCGGATCGTGGTAGCGCAGGAAAGCCTTGTGCAGGCGGCGCTGCTTCAGACCCTTGGCCGACGACACCTCCTCCGACCCGACGCGGCGGACCGGGCGCAGCGGGTTGCGCTCGCTGTGATACATGGCGGTCGCCAGCGACATCGGCGAGGGCAGGAAGGTCTGCACCTGGTCGGCCTTGAAGCCGTTCCGCTTCAGCCACAGGGCGAGGTTCATCATGTCCTCGTCCGTGGTGCCGGGGTGGGCGGCGATGAAGTAGGGGATCAGGTAGAGCTTCTTGCCGGCCTCCTTGGCCGCCTTGTCGAACATCCGCTTGAAGTCGTCGTAGGCGCCCATGCCGGGCTTCATCATCTTGGCGAGCGGCCCCGGCTCGGTGTGCTCCGGCGCGATCTTCAGATAGCCGCCGACATGGTGGGTCACCAGCTCCTTCACATACTCCGGGTTGCGGACGGCGAGGTCGTAGCGCAGGCCCGACGCGATGTGGATCTTCTTCACCCCCGGCACCGCCCGCGCCTTGCGGTAGAGCTGGACCAGCGAGGAATGGTCGGTGTTCAGGTTCTTGCAGATGTCGGGGAAGACGCAGGACGGCCGGCGGCAGACCGACTCCGTCTCCTTGTCCTTGCAGGCGAGGCGGTACATGTTGGCGGTCGGCCCGCCCATGTCCGAGATGGTGCCGGTGAAGCCCTTGGTCTTGTCGCGGATCAGCTCGATCTCGCGCAGGATCGAGCCTTCGGAGCGGCTTTGGATGACGCGGCCCTCATGCTCGGTGATCGAGCAGAAGGAACAGCCGCCAAAGCAGCCGCGCATGATGTTGACCGAGAACCGGATCATCTCCCACGCCGGAATCCGCGCGTCGCCGTAGGACGGGTGGGGCGCGCGGGCGTAGGGCAGGTCATAGACGCCGTCCATCTCCGGCGTTTCCAGCGGGATCGGCGGCGGGTTCAGCCAGACGTCGCGGTCGCCGTGGCGCTGGACCAGCGCACGGGCGTTGCCGGGGTTGCTCTCCTGGTGCAGCACGCGGCTGGCGTGGGCGTAGAGCACCTTGTCGGCCGACACCTGCTCGTAGCTGGGCAGGCGCACCGCCATGCGGTCGGCGCCGGCGGCGCGCGGCGACACCACGGCCGACGGCTCGTCGATCGAGCTGCTGTCGACCACTGTCCAGCCGTCGGGAATGGCGGAGCGCATCACCGCGGTGCCGCGGATGTCGATCATCGCCTTGGGCGATTCACCGGCCAGCGCCCGCTGCGCGATCTCGATGATCGCGCGCTCGGCGTTGCCGTAGACCAGCAGGTCGGCCTTGGCGTCGACCAGGACGGACCGGCGGATCTTCTCGCTCCAATGGTCGTACTGGGCGATGCGGCGCAAGCTGGCCTCGATGCCGCCCAGCACGATGGGGACGTCCTTGAAGGCTTCGCGGCAGCGCTGGGAATAGACGATGACGGCGCGGTCGGGCCGCTTGCCGCCCTCGTCGTTCGGGGTGTAGCTGTCGTTGTGGCGCAGGCGACGGTCGGCCGTGTAGTGGTTGACCATCGAATCCATGTTGCCGCCGGTGACGCCCCAGAACAGGCGCGGCTTGCCCAGCACCTTGAAGGCGTCGGCGCTGCTCCAGTCCGGCTGGGCGATGATGCCGACCCGCAGCCCCTGCGATTCCAGCAGCCGCCCGATGATCGCCATGCCAAAGCTGGGATGGTCGATGTAGGCGTCGCCGGTGACGACGATGACATCGCACTGGTCCCAGCCCAGCCGGTCCATCTCCGCACGCGACATCGGCAGGAACGGCGCCGCCTTGGGGCGCACGCTCCGGTCGGGGCGGTGGGCGAACAGGTTGGGGGCCGCGAGCATCGCGTTCTCCAAATCGTGTGAAACGGTGCGGGTGGAAGCCGACAGTCTTAGCGCGTTCGCCCGCAAATTCCCACCGCTGATAGTGCAGCGGAGCGATGGGGTATTGCGGGGGCGGGGTTGCGCAGGGATGTGGGGCCGGGTTGCGGCGATGCAAGCCCCCCTCAGGTCGCCAGACCGTCCGCCCCCGCCGCGCGCCCGTTCCGCCGCGCCACCGCCCAGCCGATCAGCGCTCCGGCCAGCAGCACCAGCGCCGCGATCAGGAAGGCCGACCCCGGATGCGGCAGCAGCGGGTCCGACCCGGCCGAGGCGGAGTAGACCGCACCGAAGAACACCGGCGACAGGATGCCGGCGACGCTGGCGACGCTCATGTTGGCGCCCTGCAACTGGCCCTGCTCCGACTGGGACACCCGCTGCGTCATCAGCGACTGGATGGTCGGCATCGCCAGTCCCCACAGGGCGTTGGGCAGGATGGCCAGGGCGAAGTACAGGCCGGTCGGCGCCAGCCCCATGCAGGCGATGCCGAAGGCTCCGCCGAACAGGCCGATGATCATCGTGCTGCGGTCGCCCAGCCGCTTGACCACCCGCGGCACCAACACCCCCTGCATGACGAGGTCGAGCGCGCCGACCGTCGCCAGCAGCAGGCCGACGTCCCAGGCGCTCCAGCCGTACCGGTGCGCGGCGTAGAGCACGAAGACGGCGGGGAAGACCTGGTGGGAGAAATGCAGCAGGAAATTGACCAGCGACAGCCCCGACAGCTCCGGGTGCGAGCGCAGCAGGCGCAACGCCCCGAACGGGTTGGCCCGCCGCCAGGAGAAGGCCATGCGATGCTCCGGCGCCAGCGATTCCGGCAGCACGAACAGGCCGTAGAGGAAGGCGAGGCCACTCAGCGCCGCCGCGGCCCAGAAGGGGGCCCGCGGCGACAGCTCGCCCAGCACGCCGCCCAGCAGCGGGCCGGCGATGAAGCCGGCGCTGAACGCGGCGCCGATCAGGCCGTAGGCCCGCGCCCGCTGGTCGGCCGGGGTCACGTCGGCCATGTAGGCGAAGACGGTGGTGAAGCTGGAGGAGGTCACGCCGGCGACCGCCCGCCCGACCACCAGCCACCACAGGCTGGGCGCCAGCGCCATCAGCACATAGTCGGCCGCCAGCCCGAGGGCCGACAACAGGATGACCGGCCGCCGGCCGAACCGGTCCGACAGCGACCCGATGACCGGCGACGAAAAGAACTGCATCAGCGCCCACAGCGCGATCAACGCGCCGTTGATGGTGCCGGCCTGCGCATCGGCGGCGACAAACCCCTCGATCAAGGCCGGCAGCACCGGAATCACGATGCCCATCGCGACGATGTCGAGCGCGGCGGTGACGAGGATGAAGGCCATGGTGGCCGTGCGCGGGCGAAGAACGGGAGACATGGGAAGACCTTGGACATCGAAAGCGGGTTTAAAAAATGGTCCGGCCCGGGCCGGCGCGCGACGTCGGCCGATCAGGACGGGCCGAAGCAGGGTCGCGGAGAGGGCCGGATCATAGGGGAAATGTCGGCGAACGAGAAGCGAATTATTTCCGATATCGGATGCAATCGGTCAAAGACACATAAGGGGGATTATGGAAATTGTTGGTGGAGGGTATGGCGTCGGCACCGCAACGCTCATCAAAAAGCGCGCATCGCCCAATGGGCTTGCGTTTCGACGGCTGGCCCGCTCGGGGCGCCTTCAATCGCCGAAGCGGCAGCGCCAGGCGTTCCAGCCGCTCCGCGCGCCGAAAAGGGCGCCGATGACGACCGGGAAAACCCAGACCGTTGGGCCTCGCCGGAGGAATCCGGCCTGGGCGAAGCCCCAGAGAATCGCCCAAGCGACGAACGCGCCGCAGGCTCCAGCGGCGATGGACAGGCCAGGGCGACCAAACCGCCGGGCCAGGGCCGGGGCCAGGTCGATCAGCAGGGTGCCGATTCCACAATGCGCCCGTGAAACTCCCATGCCGCCGCTCAGCGCCCGAGAGACCATGTCGCTGCCCAGTCCAAGCTGGACCTCCTCCAACCCGGATGCCCACCGGATCAGGGGGCCGGCCCTCTCCGCAACGAAGAAGGCCGGCGGCCGCTCAGCCGAAGCGGCCGGTGATGTATTCGGAGGTCTTTTCCTTGGCCGGGTTGGTGAAGATCTCTTCGGTGTTCCCGAATTCGATCAGCTCGCCCAGATACATGAAGGCGGTGAAGTTGGAGATGCGGGCCGCCTGCTGCATGTTGTGGGTCACGATGGCGATGCAGTAGTCGGAACGCAGCTCGTCGATCAGCTCCTCGCACTTGGCGGTGGAGATCGGGTCGAGCGCCGAGGTCGGCTCGTCCAGCAGCAGGACCGACGGCTTGACCGCGATAGCGCGGGCGATGCACAGGCGCTGCTGCTGGCCGCCGGACAGGCTCATGCCGTTCTGGCGCAGCTTGTCCTTCACCTCGTCCCACAGCGCGGCACGGCGGAGCGAGAACTCCACCCGCTCGTCCATGTCGGCGCGCGACAGCTTTTCATACAGCCGGACGCCGAAGGCGATGTTGTCGTAGATCGACATCGGGAACGGCGTCGGCTTCTGGAACACCATGCCGACGCGGGCGCGCAGCAGGTTCAGGTCCTGCTTGGGCGACAGGATGTTGACGCCGTCCAGCAGCACCTCGCCGGTGGCGACCTGCTTGGGGTAGAGGTCGTACATCCGGTTCAGGATGCGCAGCAGGGTCGACTTGCCGCAGCCCGACGGGCCGATGAAGGCGGTGACATGGCGGTCGTACAGCGGCAGCGTGACGCTCTTCAGTGCCCGGTAGCCGTCATAGAAGAAGTCCAGGTTGCGCACACTGATCTTCTCGGGCAGCCCGGCGCCGGCGATCGGCCGGTCGTGCGACGGACCGACCGAGGCGTGATGGCCGGACGGACCGCTGAAGGCGTGGGGCGGCATCTGGCGGCTGCTGTCCGCGGGGCTGTTGGCGTCCATGTGGGTCATGTCCATGGTTACTTTCTGGTCGTGCCGAGACCGGCCAGCAGCCGGGCGCCGATGTTGAGGAGCAGGATGGTCACCGTGATCAGCAGCGCGCCGCCCCAGGCCAGCTGCCGCCAGTCTTCATAGGGCGACATCGCGTACTGGAAGATGACGACCGGCAGGTTGGCCATCGGCGCGTTCATGTCCGCGCTCCAGAACTGGTTGTTCAGGGCGGTGAACAGCAGCGGCGCCGTCTCGCCGCTGATGCGGGCGATGGCCAGCAGGACGCCGGTGATCATGCCGTTGCGGGCGGCGCGGTAGGCCACCATGGTGATCATCTTCCACTGCGGCGCGCCCAGCGCCGCCGCGGCTTCGCGCAGGCTGTTGGGCACCAGCTTCAGCATGTCCTCGGTCGTGCGGACGACGACCGGGATGACGATGACCGCCAGCGCGATGGCGCCGGCCCAGGCCGAGAAATGGCCCATGCGGACGACCATCAGTTCATAGACGAACAGGCCGATCATGATCGACGGCGCGCTGAGCAGCACGTCGTTGATGAAGCGCACCACCTCGGCCAGCTTGCCGTTGCGGCCGAACTCGGCCAGGTAGGTGCCGGCCATGATGCCGATCGGCGTGCCGACCAGGGTGGCGACGGTGGTCATGATGACACTGCCGAAGATCGCGTTCAGCAGCCCGCCCTCGCCGCCCGGCGGCGGCGTGTTCTCGGTGAACAGGGGGAGGTTGATGGCCGACAGCCCGTTGTAGAGCAGCGTCCACAGGATGGCGACCAGCCAGAACAGGCCGAAACCGGCGGCGCCCAGCGCCAGCGACAGGGCCACCTTGTTGACGATGCGCCGGCGGTGGTACAGGCCGCCGACCGGCATGGACAGGGTGGCGGAATTGGAGATGCTCATGAGCCTCAGACTCCGGCCTTGCGCTGCAGGCGCAGCAGCATCAGCTTGGCGATCGACAGCACGGCGAAGGTGATCACGAACAGGATCAGCCCCAGCGCCACCAGCGACGAGGTGTAGACGTCGCCGACCGCTTCGGTGAATTCGTTGGCGATGGAGGCCGAGATCGTCGTGCCCGGCGCCATGATCGAGGAGCTGATGCGGTGCGCGTTGCCGATGACGAAGGTCACCGCCATCGTCTCGCCCAGCGCGCGGCCCAGCCCCAGCATGACGCCGCCGACCACGCCGGTGCGGGTGTAGGGCAGCACGACGTTCCACACCACCTCCCAGGTGGTGGCGCCCAGGCCGTAGGCCGATTCGCGCACCATCGGCGGCACCGTCTCGAAGACGTCGCGGGTGATCGAGGTGATGAAGGGCAGCACCATGATGCCCAGGATCAGCCCGGCGGTCAGCACGCCGATGCCGTAGGGCGGGCCCATAAACAGGTTGCCGATGCCGGGGATCTGGCCCAGCGTGGCGATCAGGAAGGGCTGGATCGTCGACTGCATGAAGGGGGCGAAGACGAACAGGCCCCAGATGCCGTAGATGATGCTGGGAATGCCGGCGAGCAGCTCGATCGCGACGCCGAGCGGGCGCTTCAGCCAGGCGGGGCACATCTCGGTGATGAACAGGGCGATGCCGAAGCTGACCGGAATGCCGACCGCCATCGCGATGATCGAGGTGACGAGCGTACCGTAGATGGGCGCGAGCGCCCCGAAATTCTCCGACACCGGGTTCCAGACTTCGGCGGTGACGAAGCCGAAGCCGAAGGTGCGCAGCGCCGGCAGCGCCCCGTCGATCAGCGACACCGTGACGCCGCCCAGGATCAGCAGAACGAGCAGGGCGAAGGCCAGGGTGGCGTTGCGGAAGACGGCATCCTGCAGGCGCTGGTTGCGGGCCCGGCGGGCGGTGGAGGCTTGGTCGGTCAAGGCTAGCGCAATCTCGGTCATGGCCGCTCCGTGAGGCGTGCGGAAGGGGGAAGGGATATTCCCTCCCCCCTCCGGCGGATCAGGACCCCGGGCACCATGGCGCCCGGGGGTCGGTTGCCCGTGGTCCTGGTGGCCGCTTTACTTGGCGGACGCGGTCCAAACCGGCTTGCCGTCGGCCTGGATGGTCTGGCTCCAGGTCTTCTGGACCATCTCGACGACGTTGGCCGGCATCGGCACATAGTCCAGATCGGTCGCCATCTTGGCGCCGTCCTTGTACGCCCAGGAGAAGAACTTCAGCGCTTCGGCCGAGGCGGCGGCATCCTGCGGAGCCTTGTACATCAGGATGAAGCTGGCGCCGGTGATCGGCCAGCTGGCGGCGCCCGGCTCGTCGGTCAGCAGGACGTAGTAGCCCTTGCTGTTGGCCCAGTCGGCGTTGGCCGCGGCGGCCTGGAACGCCTCGATCTTCGGCGCGACGGTCTTGCCGTCCTTGTTCTGAAGGTCGAGGTGGGTGATGTTGTTCTGCTTGGCGTAGGCGTATTCGACGTAGCCGATCGAGCCTTCGGTCTGCTTGACCATGTTGGCCACGCCCTCGTTGCCCTTGGCGCCGATGCCGGCCGGCCACTGGACCGAGGTGTTGGCGCCGATCTGGGTCTGGAACTTCGGGCTGGTCTTCGACAGGTAGTCGGTGAACAGGAAGTTGGTGCCCGACCCGTCCGAACGGTAGACCGGCGCGATGGCGGTGGCCGGCAGGTTGACGTTCGGGTTCAGCGCCTTGATCTGCGGGTCATTCCACTTGGTGACCTCGCCCATGTAGATGTTGGCGAGGACCGTGCCGCTGAGCTGGACTTCGCCGGCCTTGATCCCCTTCAGGTTCACCACCGGGACGACGCCGCCCATGATCATCGGGAATTGGATCAGGCCGGCCTGCTCCAGCTCTTCCGGCTTCAGCGGCATGTCCGACGCGCCGAAGGTGACCGTCTTGGCCTTGATCTGCTTGATGCCGCCGCCCGAACCGATCGACTGGTAGTTGAGACCGATGCCGGTCTCCTTCTTGTAGGCGTCGGCCCACTTGGCGTAGATCGGATAGGGGAAGGTGGCGCCGGCGCCGGAGATGTCGGCGGCCGCGGCGACCGACACCGAGGCGACCGAGACGGACAGGACGGCCAGGGCACCGAAGGCGGCGCAGCGAGCAAACGCCGAAGTCGTGGTTTTCACGGCAAAACTCCCGATAGGTTTGGACGTTGTCGTTGGGTTCCAATGCGCGCCCGGCATCGGCCGGGCGGTGTACCCCGCCTTCTTCGTCGCGGTGACCATAGCCGCGACGGGTGACGGGTTTGTTTTGTTTGCGTGTCAGTTTTATGAAACCGACCCGTTCCCCCACCCGGCGGCGCGGACGCGCGGCGCGGATGTTCCGGTTCAGCGCGCGGCGCGGATTTCCTGAAGAAACAGATGCACGGCGGAGCCGAGGCTGGTCGCCTCGTGCGACAGGCTTTCGGCGACCTG
Organism: Azospirillum sp. TSO35-2; assembly: GCF_003116095.1. Lineage (GTDB taxonomy): Bacteria > Pseudomonadota > Alphaproteobacteria > Azospirillales > Azospirillaceae > Azospirillum. The sequence continues at coordinate 629,963 of NZ_LGRA01000008.1, read as the reverse complement.
CAGCACGTCGCCGGCCTGGGCGCGCACCGTGGCTGCGGCGGCCGACAGGCCGGCGACATGGTCCGACGCCGCCTGCGTGCCGACCGCCACCCGGTGCGAGCTGTCGACGATGCTTGACGTGATGGTCGCCTGTTCCTCCACCGCCGTGGCGATGGCCGACGCGTTGGATTCGATGCGCTGGACGCTGTTCGCCATGGTCGCGACCACCTCGGCGGTCTGGCGGCTGGCGGTCTGCGTCGCCGCGATCTGGCGGGCGATCTCGGCCGTCGCCTGCGCGGTCTGGCTGGCAAGCTGCTTCACCTCGCCGGCGACCACGGCGAAGCCCTTGCCGGCCTCCCCTGCCCGCGCCGCCTCGATGGTGGCGTTCAGGGCCAGCAGGTTGGTTTGCCCGGCGATCTCGTCGATCAGGCCGACGACGGTGCCGATCTCGCCGGCGGTGGCCGACAAGTCGGCGACCGTGGCCTTGACCTGCTCCGCCCCGACCGCGGTGTCGCCGATGATGCGGGCGGACTCGCCGGTGCGTCGGCTGATCTCGGCGATGGACTGCGAGATCTCTGACGCGGCGGTCGCCACCTGCTGGATGCCGGCGGCCATCTCGCCCGACAGCTCCATCGCCGCTTCGGCGCGTTCGTTGGCGTTGGCGGCGATGTCGGTCAGCGAGCGGGCACGCGCCGCCATCACCCGGGCGGCGTCGGCCAGCGTCTCCACGCTGCTCAGCACGTTGCGCTCGAACTGGTCGGCGATCTCCAGCATGCTGGTGCGACGGGCCGAGGCGGCGTTGCGCCGTTCCTCCTCCACCTTCTCATGCGCCAGGTCCATCGCGCGGGCGTTGGCGATGAAGACGTCGAGCGCCGCGGCCATGTCGGTGATCTCGTCGTTGCCGTCGGCCTTCAGCTCCACCGTCAGGTCGCCGCCGGCCACCCGGCGCATGGCGGCGGCCAGCGCCTCCATCCGGCCGACGACGCGGCGCCCGACATAGAGCGAGACGATCAGCCCGGCGAGCAGCACGCCGGCGGTGGCGAGCAGGATCTGGATGTCGTTGGTGCGCTCCAGCGCGTCGTGGGCGGCGGTGGCGCCGTCGGCGGTGGCCTGTTCCGCCGACTGCACCAGCCCGTCGACCATCGCGGTCAGGGCGGAGCCGGTGCGGCGGTTGCCGTCGATCAGCCCGGCGTTCTCGCCATAAGCGGCCAGTTCGCCCTGGCGCAGCGTCAGGATGCCGTCGTCACCGAAGCCGATGGCGAGCAGACGGTCCGACAGGCCGCGCACCGTGTCGCCGAGATCACCGCCGGAGGCCCGCACGGTCTGGCCGATCGCCGCCGCCAGCGGATCCAGGGTGCGGCGGGCGGCGGCCAGCCGGGCGGCGCTGTCGGCGTTGCCCGCCTCGGCCAGCTTGCCGGCCAGCAGGTTGGCGTCGGCCAGCAGGCCGCTCAGCACGGTGTAGCGGTGCTGGGCGGCGGGAACCACACTGGTCGACAGCTCGTGCATGCGCGCCTCGATGGCGTTGCCGGCCTCGGCGATGCGGCTGCGCGAGTTCAGCATCAGCGGCAGCATGCGGGTGTTGGCGTCGCCGTCCAGGCGGACGATGTCATCGACGCTGGCCGCCAGCGCCTCGGACAGTTGGCGGGCGTCCGCCGCCGGGGTCGCGGGGTCGAGCTGGCGGACGCGCCGCATGTAGACGTTGCGGTCGCCGTCGCCGTAGGCGGACAGCCCGTTGATCGCCGCGACGACCGGCGCCGCCGCCTCGCTCTTCGCCAGCGGGCGCAGGGCGCCCTGCACGTCCGACGCCGCGGAGTCGAAGTCGGTCGACAGCGACATCACCTTCGACCGGTCGGTCTCGAAGGCGCCGATCAGCAGCGACTTGGTCAGCGCCGCGGTGGCGCCGCGCAGTTGGAACAGCGGAATCACCGTCTGGCCCAGCTCGCCGCCGATCACCGCGGAGGATTGCGAGGTCGCCTCCACCATCGCGTCGATCGCCTGCGCCAGTTGCTCGCGGGAGCGCTGCATGTCCGGCTTCAGCGCCGCCAGCAGGCGGGCGTGCGCCTCGCTCAGCTCCGCCAGCCGGGCGCTGCGCCGGTCCTGGAGCTGCAGGCGGCGGCCGGTGGCGGCGGCCAGCGCGTCGATGTTGCCCAGCAGCGAGCGGGCGGTGGCGGTCAGCTCGGCGATGCGGTCGCCTTCGGCGTGGCCGCGGGCCAGCCGGGCGAGCTGGTCCTCCAGCGCGCGGCGCTGCGCCTCGACCTCGCCACGCAGGCGGGCGAGATCGTCGTCGGAGGAGGCGGCGTCGATCAGCGGCCCCAGCGCCAGCGCCCGCGCCGTGGTGGTGGCGAGGCCGTGCGCGGCGCTCAGCACCGGCACCTGGGTCTGGGTGATGTCGGCGACATGGTCCTTGACGGCGCCGTAGGACATCCAGCCGACGACCGCCGCGATGCAGGGCAAGGCGGCGACGGCGCCGAAGGCGATCAGCATTTTCGCCTTGATGCCGGAGCGCCGGCGCCGGTCGATGCGCGCTGCCATATGGCCCACCCGTGGCTGGAGGTTGTCCCGAACCGGCGCGCTCAATCCAGCGCACCGGCCGCCGCCATGGGTAGCCCCTCTGTTTGGATGTTTCCGTGATGGTTCGATGAAGTTTTCGCGACGGACAATCGAGGGAACCGGCGAACGGCCGTTGCGGAGGCGAAACCAGCGCCGCCGCGACGGCCGGCCGGCATCAGACCGGCGGCGCCGTCTTCCGCAGGCTGTCGCGGTCGGACGCCGTGGCGAACCAGGCGGCGAGCGTCGGGCGCCCCTCGCGCCAATCCTCATGCCCGAACCGGAAGTCGAGGTAGCTCAGCGCCGCCAGCACCGCCAGCGTGCCGATGCTGACCCCACCCTCCAGCTTGGCGGCGTCGGTTTCCAGCAGGTCGAGCGAGCGGGCGACGGCCTTGCGCTGGCGCTCCATCCAGTTGGCCGACTTCTCGCCGTCGGGGCGCATCGACTCCAGCCGGCGCAGGATGGCGGCGTCGCAGATGCCGTCGGCGATGGCCTGGAAGCGCAGCGCGGTCCAGCGCGCCGGGCCGGCCGGCGGGAACAGCGGCGCCCCAGCAGCTCCGAGCCCATCGAGATATTCGGCGATGACCGGGCTGTCGAACAGGGTGGTCCCATCCTCCAGCGTCAGGGCCGGCACCTTGCCCAGCGGGTTGTCCTTGGGCAGGTCGGTGTCGGCCGACCACGGGTCGGTGGCGACGCGCTGCACCCGCGCCTCCAGACCGCGTTCGATCACCACCATCATCACCTTGCGCACGTAGGGCGAGGTGGGGCTCCAGCGCAACGTCAGCATCGGCGTCCCTCTCCAGTCATGGTTTCGTTCGCGTCGAGCCTAGACCGGCGGCGGACGGCCGGTCCAGGCGCGGCGCCGGCAGCCCTCACCCGCGGAAATGGTCCTTGCGCCGGCGGAGCTCGGCGAACACCTCGACCGGCGGCGCCCCCTCCAGCCCGACCGCCGCCTGAACGCCCGGATCATCGGCGCGCAGGAAGGGGTTGGTGCGCCGCTCCACCCCGATGGTGGAGGGGATGGTCGGCTGGCCACGCTCGCGCAGCGCCACCACCTCCTCGACCCGCTCCTGCAGGGCGCCGTTGCCGGGGTCGACGGTCACGGCGAAGCGGGCGTTGGACAGCGTGTATTCATGGCCGCAATAGACCCGCGTGGCGTCGGTCAGCGCGCGCAAGGATTGCAGCGACTCCCACATCTGCGCCGGCGTGCCTTCGAACAGGCGGCCGCAGCCCAGCGCGAACAGGGTGTCGCCGCAGAACAGCGATTCGGCCTCCTGGAACCAGAAGGCGATGTGGCCGCTGGTGTGGCCGGGCATCGCCATCACCCGGACCGTCTGCCCGCCGAACACGGTGCGGTCGCCGTCGCCGAGCGCCACGTCCAGGTCGGGGATGCGATGGGCGTCGGCCCGCGCGCCGATGACCGTCGGGCGGTGCCGCGCCTTCAGCGCGGCCACCCCGCCGATGTGGTCGTCGTGGTGGTGGGTCAGGAAGATGTGGGTCAGCGCCCAGCCGCGCCGTTCCAACTCGGCCAGCACCGGCGCGGCGTCGCCGGGATCGACCACGCCGACCTTGCCGGACGCCGCATCGCGCAGCACATAGATATAGTTGTCGGCGAACGCCGGAACGAGAATGACCTCCACGGCAGCGGACTCCCCTGCTGTTGCGATACGAAAACCGTGTTACGCTGGGATACCATGTACACCGATATCGTCGATCTGAGGGAGTTCTACGAGTCCGGATTGGGCCAGACCGCCCAGCGGATGATCCGTCGGCGCATCCGCACCATCTGGCCGGACGTCCGCAACCAGATCGTGCTGGGCATCGGCTACACCACGCCGTATCTGCGCCCCTTCATGGGCGAGGCCGACCGGGTGGCGGCGGTGATGCCGGCCAGCCAGGGCGTCAGCTTCTGGCCGGCGGAGGGGCCGGGCATGGTGGCGCTGGGCGACGAGGCCGACCTGCCCTTCGGCGACAACACCATCGACCGCGTGCTGCTGGTCCATGGGCTGGAGGGCACCGAGCAACTGCGCCCGATGATGCGCGAGATCTGGCGGGTGCTGGCCGGCGGGGGCCGGGTGCTGGCGGTGGTGCCGAACCGCCGCGGCCTGTGGGCGCGCGCCGACTGGACGCCCTTCGGCCACGGCTTTCCCTATTCCGCCTCGCAACTGAAGCAGGTCCTGCGCGACACCATGTTCGTGCCGGAACGCACCCGCCACGCCCTGTTCATGCCGCCGCTGCGCTCGCAGGTGCTGCAGAAGACGGCGCCCGCCTGGGAAGAGGTCGGCGGGCGCTGGTTCAAGGCCTTTGCCGGCGTGACGATGATCGAGGCGTCGAAGCAGATCTTCGCCGGCGTGGCGCGCCGGGCGGTGCAGCAGCCGACCAAGCGCCGGCTGATCGTGCCGCTGCCGGGCGGTGCGGCGCCGGCCGCGCGGACCGGCAGCATCCGAACCGGCGGCGACCCGGACACCGAGCCCTATCCGAGGCCCTACCCGCGGGCCTGACGCAGCGTGTCCGCCACCCGGCCGCCCAGGCTGCCGGCCCGCGTCGCGATGGTCTGGCTCAGCGTCGACAGCTCGTCCAGCGTCCGCGTCACCCCGCTCAGCGTCTGTTCGGCATCGCCGATCCGCTGCTCCGCCTCCATGGCGTCCTGGCGCGAGCGGTCGAGCGACCGCGCCACCTCGGCCGTCAGGGTCGCCTGTTCGTCGATGGCGGCGGCAACCGTGCCGTTGATCGCCTGGATCGAGCCGATGGTGGAGTGGATGCGGCCCAGCGCCTCGTCCACCGCCGCGGTTTCCTTCTGCAGGTTGGCGACCTGATCGGCGATCTGCTTGGTCGCGTCGGCGGTCTGGCGCGACAGCGCCTTCACCTCGTTGGCGACGACGGCGAAGCCGCGGCCGGCCTCGCCCGCCCGGGCCGCCTCGATGGTGGCGTTCAGCGCCAGCAGGTTGGTCTGGCTGGCGATGGCGTTGATCAGCTTCACCACGCTGGCGATCTGCTCCGCCGCCGAGCGCAGCGAGTTCATCACCGTCGTGGCGCGGTCGCTGTCCGAGGCGGCGGCCAAGCTGATCTCCCGCGCCTTGCTGGTGTCGCCCGAGATCTGGTCGGAGGTCGAGGCCAGCCGGTCGAGCATGCCGGCGATGGCGCCGACCGACCCGTCGACGGCGCGGGCCGCCCCGGCGGCGTCGGCGGTCTGGCGCAGCCCGTTGGCCCCGGCGGTGCGGACGGCGGCGACCGCGGTTTCCAGCTTGCGCCCGGCGTCGGTCATGTCGGCGGCAAGGCCGCCGATCTCGCGCTCCAGCCGGACGGACAGGTCGTGCAGCATGGCGTTGCGCTGCGTCTCCGCCGAGTCCGTACGCAGGGTCGACAGCACCCAGTGGCGGGCGATCCGGGCATGGCGGCGGGTCTGGTCGGCCGGGCCGGCGATGGCGAGCGCAGCCACCCGGTCGCCCTCCAGGTCGATGGCGATGGCGTAGCCTTCGCGCATGGTGCCGTTGGACTTCGCGGCCTCCTCGCGGGTCACGGCGCGCTCGTCCAGGCGGCGGGCCATGATGTCGGCGGCGACCGGGTGGGTGGTGCCGATGCGCTCCCGCGCGGTGGAGGCGACGACGCTGCCGCCCTTGCCGATCAACGAGACGACGGCGTCCAGCTCGCGGCCGATGGAATCGCAGATGTCCTGTGCGATGGTGGCGCTGATGTCCAAGGCGCTTCTCCCCTGATTATGGCCCGCGCGACGGTGGGCGCGGGGGGCGGCTCCGGACCTGTGCCGCCGGACCTGCATCCCGGCGAATATCCGACGTGTCGTCCGTCCCATCCCGATACTACACGCAACGAATGTGGACGCAGGGTTGAAAGATTGACGCAGCGGACTATTCTTTCCCTTGCCGGGCCGGACGATCGGGCGGCCTTCCCGCAGGGACCGCGTCCGCGCCGCGCATCGCCCTTGCCGCAGTGCGGGATCGGTGCGACACAAGGCCATTGCGCCAGCACCGGATGCTCCCATGACCGGCACCCCCATCGTCGAGGCCGCCCCGGCCAAGCTGAACCTCTACCTGCACGTCACCGGCCGCCGGGCGGACGGCTACCACACGCTGGACAGCCTCGTCGCCTTCGCCGAGATCGGCGACACGCTGACCCTGGCGCCGGGCGCCGCGCGGGTGGCGCTGCGGGGGACCGACCTACCGCCGGCCGGACCGCGGCTGGCCATCGCCGGCCCCTTCGGCCCGGCGCTGATGGGGGAAAGCCCGGCGACCAACCTGGTGATCCGCGCCGCCCACGCGCTGGCCGTCCGGCTTGGGCGCGAGGCCGATGTGATGATCGCGCTGACCAAGGCGCTGCCGGTGGCGTCCGGCATCGGCGGCGGATCGGCCGACGCGGCGGCCTGCCTGCGGGCGCTGGCGCGGTTGTGGGGACTGCCGCCCGACGACCCGGCGCTGTTCGCGGTGGCGGCCGGGCTGGGCGCCGACGTGCCGGTCTGCGTCGCCGGGCGAAGCTGCTTCTTCGGTGGCATCGGCGATGTGCTGGACGAGGCGCCGGCCTTGCCGGACACCCACGCCGTGCTGGCCAACCCCGGCGTGCCGGTGCCGACCCCGGCGGTGTTCAAGGCGCGGGCGGGATCCGGCGCCGGATTCTCCGCCCCGGCCCGCTTCGATCGCCGGCCGGCCGACGCCGCCGATCTCGCCGCCCTGCTGCGCGAGCGGACCAACGACCTGACCGCCCCGGCGCTGACGGTCGCCCCGGTGATCGCCAACGTGTTGACGGCGCTGGAGCGCAGCGCCGGCTGCCTGTTGTCCCGCCTGTCGGGCAGCGGCGCCACCGCCTTCGGCCTCTACGCCACCGCGGCGGAGGCAGAGGCCGCGGCCAACGTCATCGCCGCCGCCGAACCGCGCTGGTGGGTGAAGCCGACCCGGCTGCGCCCGACCCCGGCCGACGCCCCGGCCCTGCCGCGCGGCGTGGTCGCCGCCGCCCAGGGGACCGCCCGGGTACCACCGCCGCCGGTTCCCTTTCCCGACACCGGCGGCTGGGGCGTCGGCTGACGGCGCAACCGCCGCTGGGCCGTCAGGCCCGCATGTAGCTCCAGCCTTCCGCCTGCGCCTCGGCGATGTCGAGGACACCGGCGGCGACCACCGTCAGGCCATCGGCGCTGCGGCCGGTCTTGGCCAGCGTGTTGCCGCAGACGCGCAGCAACCGGTCGGTCTCGGCGTCCGGCGTGTCGAGCGCCGCCGCCACCGCACCGGCGTTGACGACGATCCGCACCGCTGCGTCGGGCCGCGCCTTCAGCAGGTTGCGGGCGTTGTTCCGCGCCCGCTCCAGCGCGGCGGCGGTCGGGGCGTGGATGACCAGCCGCAGGGGTGTGGTGGACGGCGTCGTCATGGCTCACTTCCCCGTGGCCGCGTCGTGGAAGGAAAAATCGAACAGCGCGTCGACGTCCACCGGGTCGGTGATCTGGCCCAGCCGCTGCTGGAACGCCTGCATCTGCTTGGTCGACTCCAGGACCACCCGCGGGTCGTCGACCAGCGTCGTCGCGTCGGAGGACAGCGCCGCGCGCATCACGTCCTGCTCGACCAGCCCCTTGCCGATCGCCGCGGTCACCAGCTCCGCCGTGCGGTCACGGTTGGCGGTGGCGAAGGCGGTGGCCCGGATGTGCAGCTTGACCAGCTCGGCGATGGCGGCGCGGTCGCGGGCGATCGCCTCCTCCGTCACCACCAGCACGGCGCCCGGCTGCCTGGGGAACATGGTGCCGGCCTTGGCGACGATCGTGGCGTCCGGCAGGCGGGACTGCACCAGGGTCAGCGTCGGCTCCAGGATCGACGAGCCATCGACGGCACCCGACAGCAACGCCTGCTGCAACGGCTGCTCGCCCATGCCGACGATCTCGATGTCGTCGGCGGCGATGTGGGCGATCTCCAGCATCCAGTAGCGCAGCACGGTGTCCGGCACCGATCCCGCCGGCAGCGAGCCGATCTTGGCCGGGCGGCCGTGGGCGGCACGGAACGCCTTGAACCCTTCCGCCGGGCTGGCGGCCGCGGCCATCGCCTTGGACAGCGGACCGCGGCCGATCAGCGCCACCTGATCGATGACGTTGGCCGCGACCACCTTCAGCTTGACCCCCTTGGAGCGGGCGATCATCGCCGGGCCGATCCCGACATAGGCGACGTCCAGCGTGCCCGACGCCAGCCCCTGGATCATCGCCGGCCCCGACTGGAAGCTGGTGGTCTGCAAGGTCAGCCCGGCCTCCTTCGCCCAGCCCTCGCCCATCAGCACATAGAGCTGGGTCATCGGGATGATCGGGATGTAGCCGACGCGCAGGGTCGCCGCGGCGTGGGCCGGCAGCGGCAGGGACAAGGCGGCCGCCGCGGCGCCAAGGGTGGCGGCGGTCGTCAGCAGATGGCGGCGATTCATGGTGGTACGGTCGGTCGGCGGCATGGACGGGTCTCCGTTTTGCCGGGCAGCGTAGAGCGCGCGGCTGGAAAACTCAATTCACATCGCCGGCAAGGCGCGCCTCTCGAAACAACATTGATGCGCTGTGTTATTCCGCCGGAGCCGGCAGCGGCCGGCGGATCGGGCGGACCAGCCACAGGTTCAGCGCCAGACTGACCAGCGCCGAGCCGCCGATCACCAGCGCCATCGGCTTCGCCGTGCCGTCGGCCAGCAGCCCGACCACCCAGCCCGACACCGCACCGATGCTGAACTGCATCATCCCGGCCAGGGCCGAGGCGGTGCCGGCCATCCGCGGGAAGGATTGCAGCGCCCCGGCCATCGAGTTGGCGAAGCAGAAGCCGGTCAGGGCCATGAACAGGAACAGGCAGCCGACCAGTTCCCACAGCCCGCCCCAACCACCGACGACGGCGGCGACCAGCAGCACGCCGCTCGCCGCCGACAGGAAGACGCCGGTCCGCAGCATGACGTCGGAGCCGAAGCGCATCACCGCCCGGCTGTTGATCGTGCTGACGATCATCATGCCGACGATGTTGATGCCGAACAGGAAGCCGTAATTCTCCGGCCGCACCCCGAACAGTTCGATGTAGACGAAGGGCGAGCCGGAGATGAAGGCGAACATCCCGGCATAGATGAAGGACGACCCCACCGCATAGCCGAGGTAGCGGCGGTTGGTCAGCAGCGTGCGGTAGGACTCGAACAGCACCATCGGCCGCAGGCTGGTGCGCTTGGACTGGGGATGGGTTTCCGGCAGGGTGGCGAGCGCCAGCAGCGCCACGGCGCCGAAGGCGGCCTGGGCCCAGAAGATCCAGCGCCAGTTCGCCCACACCAGGATCTGGCCGCCGATCAGCGGCGCGATGATCGGGGCGGCGCCCATCACCAGCATCATCATCGACAGGACGCTGGCGGCGCGGTCGCGTTCGAACACGTCGCGGATCATGGCGCGGACCAGCACCGGACCGGCGCAGGCGCCGACCGCCTGGACGAAGCGCCAAGCCGCCAGATGCGAGATGTCGGCGGCCAGCGAGCAGCCGACGCAACCGATGGCGTAGAGCAGGATGCCGGTCGCCACCGGCAACCGGCGGCCGAAGCGGTCGCTCAGCGCCCCCCACAGCAGTTGCCCCACCCCAAACCCAAGGAAGAAGGCCGACAGCGTCCACTGCACCTGGTCCTGCAGCGCGTGCAGGTCACGGCCGATCGACGGCATGCCGGGCAGATACATGTCGGTGCCCATCGGCCCGAACGACATCAGCACGCCGAGCGCCGCGATGAAGAAGGGACTCTCGGCGGGCAAACGGGAACGGACGGCGGCAAGGCGCGCGAGCATCGGCAGATCCGGAAGGATGGGAGGGGGAAAGACCGGACGGAGTCCGCAGCCTCTAAGCTGAGGGCTCTCCCGGCGCCGGGAAAGTCCTGTCTCGGCATGGCAGCCTTGATCGGTGCGCGATATATCAGTTTGGAATTCGGATGGCGGACCCGACCGTCGGGCAGGACCGGCGCGGCCTTCGACGCGGCGCAACAAAGCTCTGGTTCCATCCGGAAAAACATGGCTAAAATTGACGGGTGGGTCACCGGGATCAACCCAGCCGAAGGCCGCGCCATGCCGCATCACACCCGCCGGTCGCTCCTCCTGTTCGGCGCCTCCGGCGTCGCGCTGGCCACCCTGCCCGCCGCCCCGCCCGGATGGGCAGCCACGCCGGGAACCACTCCGGACGTGGTGGCGATCCAGCCGGGGCTGGTCTATGCGGCGGGCCAGAAGTTCGACAAGAGCTTCAACGAAGGCGCCTTCGCTGGGATGGAGCGCTTCAAGGCCGCCACCGGCCTGCCCTACCTGGAATTCCTGCCGACCAGCCCGGTGCAGTTCGACCAGGGCGTCGCGGCGCTGCTGCGGCGCGGGGTGACGGATGTGGTCGCTATCGGCTTCTACTACGCCACCGCCCTGTCCCGGCTGGCGCCCGCCAACCCGGCGGTGCGCTTCACCCTGATCGACGCGGTGGCGGAAGGGCCGAACATCCGCTCCGTCACCTTCAAGGAGCAGGAAGGGTCGTTCCTGGTCGGGGTGCTGGCGGGACTGTCCTCCAAAACCGGGACCATCGGCTTCATCGGCGCGCTCGACATCCCGCTGATCCGCAAGTTCGCCGCCGGGTTCGAGCAGGGCGCCCGTCACGTCCGCGGCGACGTGCGCGTGCTGGTCAACTTCGTCGGCACCACGCCGGCCGCGTTCAACGATCCCACCGCCGGCAGCGAGGTGGCGCGCGCCCAGTTCCAGCGCGGCGCCGACGTGGTGTTCGCCGGGGCGGGCGTGTCGAACTTCGGCATCTTCGCCACGGCGCGCGACAGCGGACGGCTCGCCATCGGTGTCGACAGCAACCAGAACTACCTCTACCCCGGCACCATCCTGACCTCGATGCTGAAGCGGGTGGATCTGGCGGTGGAATCGACCCTGCAGACGGCGCGACGCGGCGCCTGGACCGCCGGCACGGTGGCGCTGGGTCTGGCGGACGGCGGGATGGACTATGCGGTCGACGAGAACAACCGCGACCTGCTGACCCCGGCGATGCTGGAGGCGGCGGAGGCGGCCCGCCGCGGCATCATCGCCGGCCGGATCCCGGTCACCGATGGCAGTTGAGGGGGCCGCCGTTCACCGCCCCGGTCAGGCCGTCGCCTCGCACGCCTGCCAGCCGCGGGCGGCGGACAGGTCGGCACCCTTCAGGGTGGCGAAGCTGGTCTTGATCGCCGTCAGGTCGGTGCCGCGCAGCACCACGCCGGCCAGACTGGCGTCGCGCAGGTCAGCGCCATTCAGCCGGGCCTTGGCGAAGCTGGTTGGCCACAGCCGGCTGCCGTCGCCGCTGAGGTCGACCTTGCGCAGCTTCGCCCGCCACAGCTTGGCCCCGGCCAGATTGGCGCCCTCCAGGTTGCAGCCGGACAGGTCGGCGCTGGTGAAGTCGGCGTCGCGCAGGTCGCTGTAGGACAGATCCGCCATCATCAGCTTGGCGCCGGAGAAGTCGGCACCGCGCAGGCCGCAGAAGCGCATCACGGCGCCGCACATCAGCTGGTTGGCGAAGTTGTAGCCGCGCAGGTCGGTCCGCTGAAGCTGGATGCGCTCGCCGCCCTTGCCGCCCTTGTCGACCCAAATCTGGTGGGCGGAGATCAGTTCGGACATCCGCGCCGCGGTGGTGGTCAGCCCGGTGCCGTCGACATCGACGCCCCGCCGCTCCAGCGCCGCCCGCAATTCCTCGTTCAGCCGGGCGCCGCACATCAGGACGCCGTCCAGCGTCGCCTTGCGCATGCTGGCCCCGGTCAGGTCGGTCCCGATCAGGATGGCGCCGCTGAGATCGCTGCCGCTGAGGTCGGCGCCCGACAGGTCGCTGCCGGAAAAATCGCACTGCGCCATCCGGCAATCGGTCAGCACCGCCTGCGTCAGCGCGCAGCCGACGAAGGTGGTGGTGCCGTCGGCGTTGCCGGCAGCACGCAGTTCGCCGGCGTCCATCATCATGCCGCGGCGCAGGTCGGCGCCCTGCAGGTTGGCGTTCTGCAGCCGGGCGCCGTCGACCCGGGCGCCGCGCAGGTCCGCTCCCTGCAACTGGGCGCCGGTCAGGTCGGCGTTGGACAGGTTGGCGCCGTAGAGGTCCGCCTTGGACAGGACCGTCCCGACCAGCCGCGCCCGCGTCAGGCAGGCCCCGGTCAGCTTGGCGCCGGACAGGTTGATGCGGGTGAGGCCCAGCCCGGTCAGATCGTAGAAGCTGAGGTTGGCGCGGCGCCCTTGCCCCAGCGGGTCACGCAGCAGCCATTGCTGGTGCCGGACCAGCGCGTCGCGAACCGCCCGAAGGTAGCGCTCATCCATCATGCGACGCGTCGATCCCGTTGTGCCAGACAGCGGAGGGGCCAGGACGGCAGGGGTGCGAACGGCTGTTGTCTCACGCAACCGCCCGGCCGGATTCCAGCCGGACTGTTCGATCGCCGGATGTTACCGAAACGGAATCGATTCCGGAAGGCATGACCCCCATCCGTTTCGGCGATTCCGCAAGAATCTTTTGTCGCAGCGGCTTTCTGCGCTCCGGCCTACGCCGGCATGACGGGGCATAGGATCACAGCCGCGTGAGGCCGTGCCGCCTCCCCTTGGGCGGCGGGCGGTGCCGAACAATATAATCGCTCTCGACACCGACGATCAGCAGGGGAGGCCGGCGGCATGACCGAATCGGACAAGACCGAGGGCGAGTGGAAGCAGGACCTGTCGCCCAGCCAGTACCGCGTGCTGCGCCAGCACGCGACCGAGTATCCGGGTTCCAGCCCGCTCAACGACGAAAAGCGCGCCGGGACCTATCTGTGCGCCGGCTGCGGCCAGCCGCTCTACGCCAGCGACACCAAGTACGAGAGTGGTTCCGGCTGGCCCAGCTTCTGGGAACCGCTGCCGGGAGCGGTGGCGACCTCCACCGACCACAAGCTGGCCTACCCGCGCACCGAGGTCCATTGCGCGCGCTGCAACGGCCATCTCGGCCATGTCTTCGACGACGGTCCACGGCCGACCGGCAAGCGCTATTGCATGAATGGGGTCGCCATGGCCTTCGTCCCCGCGGATGCCGATGGCGGCAGCAAGGCGTAGGCCCCACAGGCGGTGGCCACGGAGCAAGAAACACCGGACCTTCGGACTGGATATTCTAAAAATTCTATGACGGAGCGGCGCTTACTGTCCGCTCCGTCATAGCCATCCCAAAAAGGCAGGGTTTGCCCCTATTCGTGGAAAAATGACAACTCTGGAATGAAGCGCGATGGTATGATCGCGTGCCGTGCAGCGGGTTGAAGCGGGGGCATCACAGCCCAGTCGCGGCCGCCGCACCATGGCCTCATGGCACCGGTGCCGCGAGGGGAGTGCGAATGGTCATTTCCGCCGAACTGCTGGGGATGCTGCTTCTGATTGCCAGCGCCGCCGCGCTTGGGTTGTCCATCGTCGTCGACGTTGGGCGCGTCAGCGCCGAGAAGGCGCGCGAGGCGATGAACCAGCGCCAGTATGACAAGAAGCGCGCCGCGCTGGCCGAATGGCGGCAGAAGACCGAACGCAAGCGCGTCGATTTGATCACCCTGCAGGCCCGGCTGACCGAATACAACGGCCGCCGACAGAAGGCCCTGACCGAGGTGAAGGCACTCGATTACTCCAAGATCGAGCTGGTCCACGAACTGGGCGACGCCGACGCGAACGGCGACGTCTATTGGGCGCAATTGGCCATCGGCCCCAATTTCAACGAGCTGGACCGCAAGGACATCGTGTTCTCCCGCCAGATCTGGGAATACCGCAACGTCGCCCACATTCTCGCCCCGTCGACCGACATGGCGCACGGCATGGTGCGGACCAGCTTTTCCCAACGCAACGGCCTGATCTGCTCGCCGGTGGTGCCGCTGGCGCTGGCTCCCGATCCCGAGAGCGAGGCGTCCGCAGCATGATGGGTGCCGCATGACCGGGATGATGCTGTACTTCGCGCTCGGCCTGATGGTGCTGACCGTCCTGTCCAACCGCTATTGGCGCCGGCAACTGGTGGTGACGCGGATCGCCATGTCCAAGCTGAAGGACAAGGTGGACGACGTGACCAGGGAAGTCGCCGACGTCGCGTCCGATTACGCCCAGCTGGCGCACAATTCCGCCGAAATGGAAAAGCGCGTGCAGAAGGCGGAAATCGATTTGCAGGCCGCCATCCAGGAGCTGGAGCAGAAGAAGGACGCGCCGCTCAACCGCTATTACGTGTTCGACCGCAACGAGCCGCGGCCCGGCCGTTTCTGGGAGGTGGCGGTGCGCTTCAACCCGTCCGGCGCCAGTTTCGCGGAACAGCGCGGCTATCGCGGCTGGTCGGGGATCCGCCGCTATCTGCTGATCGCCGACGGCGAACGGGAGGCCCAGGAACGGGTGGCCGCCCGCTACCCGCGCAAGGCCGGCTTCGAGGTCGTCGAGGTCGTCGGCTGCCGGCTGAACGGCCTGTCGGTCAACCGCATCGCCGAACTCAGCACCTTCCGCAAACCCTCCCGCGAGGAGGAGGACGGCGCCCCCGCCCGCCTGCAAAGCCGGATGTCGCCCGCGCGATCCTGACCGAAGCGGTGGCCCTTTCCGCCCACCGGACGCGGCCTATGTCCTGTCGGGCCATGCTGAGACGCGCCCTGAAACGCCTGCCGGCGTCCCCTTCCCTCCTCCTCGCCCCGCTTCTCGCCGGACTCGGTGCCTGTACGGGCCCGGAACTGGTCGACGCGCTGACGCCGCGGTCCGGCTACAGCGTGACCGCCGACCTGCCCTTCGGGGCGGACCCGCGGCTGCGGCTCGACCTCTATCGGCCCGACCACCCGGCGCCCGGCGCCCCGACCGTGGTGTTCTTCTACGGCGGAAACTGGGAGTCCGGAGACAAGGGGCAGTACCGTTTCGTCGCCCAGGCGCTGACCTCGCGCGGCTACACCGTGGCGATCCCGGACTACCGGCTGTACCCGCAGGTGCGCTACCCCGATTTCCTGCGCGATTCCGCCGCGGCCGTCGCCTGGGTGCGTCGGCACGGGCCGGACCACGGCGGCCCGATCGGCCCGGTCGCGGTGATGGGCCATTCGGCCGGCGCCTACAACGCGCTGATGCTGGCGGTCGACCGGCGCTGGCTGGCCGAACAGGGGCTCGACCCCGCCCGCGACCTGCGCGCCGCGATCGGGCTGGCCGGCCCCTACGACTTCCTGCCGTTGCAGAGCGAGATGCTGAAGGATCTGTTCGGGCCGGTGGAGCGCCGCCCCGACAGCCAGCCGATCAACCATGTGAGCGGCCATGGGAGCGGCGGCACCCCGCCGATGCTGCTCGCCACCGGCACCGCCGACGACACCGTGCTGCCGCGCAACACCCGCAACCTGACGGCAAAGGTCCGCGGCGTGGGCGGCCACGTGCGCGAGGTGGAGTATGACGGGCTGGGCCACATCCGCATCATCGCCGCCCTGGCCGCGCCGCTGCGCTGGCTGGCGCCGGTGCTGGACGACGTCGA
>NZ_LGRA01000008.1:613861-613997 GCF_003116095.1 Azospirillum sp. TSO35-2 | reverse complement strand
GCGGATGGTGCCGGCGATCGACCGGATGGCGTCCACCGCCTCCTGCGTCACCGCCTGCATCGCGGTGATCTGACCGGAGATGTCCTCGGTCGCCTTGGCGGTCTGGTTGGCGAGGCTCTTGACCTCCGACGCGACG